>NZ_JBQBEH010000001.1:0-513895 GCF_051919665.1 Aeromonas sp. 55A
TCATCCATCGAGAGATGGGCCGGCATGATGGCCGCAATGTGGCGTAAAAAGTAATCGGGAAGGAAGGTGTTGTCGTGCACTGTGCCGTCTTCGTTGACCGAAAAAGAGGGGCGATATCCTACCACAAGGCTAAGAATATTCTGAATCTGAACCCTATCAACAGGCACCGGAATATAAAAAAGCCCGGCACTGGGCCGGGCTTGGATGATATATGAAAAGGGTTGGGATCAGGGGCTGGATACGAGGGCTCCACTCCAGCCACTCTTTCTCGGCCTTGCCGTAGAGCGGATAGCTGTGTCCCGCCTTGACGGTGGGACCCATCTCTTTCTCCGGCGTATTGAAAGCAATGCCGCCGGCCAGCAGGCTCTGCACCGTCTCCACTTCGATAGTGCCGCCGGTCAGCCCGATATCCGCCTTGACCCCGGAGACATTCCAGAAACGGGAGTTGGCTCGCACCAGATGGGCATACTCCTGATCCACGTTGACATCGATCACCACCTCGCTGCCGACGCTCAGGCCATTGACGGAGGGGCTCTTGAGGGTCAGGGCCAGACCCACCGGGCCGACCTGACTCAAGGGGAAGCGATCTTTGCCAGCGCCTTTACCGGGTTGTGCCTCTACAAACGCCCCCTTGATCAGGGTGTCGAGGTGCGCAACCCCGCCTAATCCCAGCTTGGCTTGCACCAGAGTAAAGCGGGCGCCGGACTGCAGGAAACGCTCGGCGTAGTGGCCATCGAGCTCTGCCTTGAAGATCACCTGACCCAGTGACGGCTCCAGCTCGATCTCTTCAATTTTGCCGATATCGACACCGCGATAGCGGATCGGGCTGCCAATCCCGAGCCCCGGATTGCTCTCTGCCACCAGTGACAGCTGGCGCACCTTGGCCTTGGCTTGCTCCCTGGAATCGAACAGTTGATGACAGCTGCGGCCATTGGCCAACCGATCGAACTCGATGGCACCGCGCAGCAAGGTACCGAGGTTGCCCACCTTGACCTGCACCCCATCGACCCGCACCTTGGTGTCGATGGCCGGTTTTTTCCAGAACTGGGGTTGCTGGGCGAGGAGGGGAGCATAGACCCCATCAATCTCGAGTTCGATCTCGACCCCCTCTTTGGCGGCGCGCAGCTGTTTGACCTTGCCCGCTTCCAGCCCCAGATAGAGCACAGGCGAGCCAATGCCAATGCCATCGGCCTGATCTGCCTTGAGCAACCAGCGCTGGGGCTTGGCATCACGGGTGCCGAGCAGAGCCAGCTCCTGACTGGGGTAGAGACGATTAATCCGCTCGCCACTGCTGGCTTGTACCAGCTTGATCCCGCCCCCCAACCAGGCACTGGCCGGACTGGTTTCTACTTTGATGCCGCTCAGATCGGCATCGATCTGCAACGGGGCGGCGCGATAGAAGCGGGCACGGTTGAGCAGATGGCCATAGTTCGGCGCCATCACCAGCTCGACGCTGGCATTGCCGCGCGCATCCAGGGTGAGCTGGCTGATGCGGCCCACCTGCAATCCCTTGTACCAGACAGGGGCATCCTGATTGAGCCCCGCCAGATCGTTAGCCTGCAGCGTCACCTTGGTGCCGCTCTGGGGGGCGCGATCGGTCAGGGTCATCTTCTGTACCGGTTTGCCCGCTACATAGTCGAGGCGAATGGCCGGGCCGGAGAGCAGGCGATCTGCATGCTGCACGCCGGTCGCGGAGAGGGAGACGCTCTCCCACACCAGTTGACTCTTGTCGGTAATGCGGTAAGCCTGCTCCGGATTGATCAGCGCTGTGACCACCCGGCCTTTATCGGTAAGCCGAATGGGGTCGATACGACCGATCTCGATCCCCTCATAGAGGATGGGCATCCCTTCCTTGACCGGAAGATCGCCAGCCGCAATGTCGATACGCTCGCCACGCGCTGCTTCCGCCAGCCCTTTATAGAGGACGAAAGTCTGTCCCTTCTCCGGTTCCGGTGAATCTTTGGGCGAGTCAAAGGCAATGCCCCCGCTCAGGATGGAGGTGAGGCTGCCAGCCTCCACGCTCACCCCGGCCAGACTGAAGGAGCCCTTGATACCGCTGATATTCCAGAAGCGGGTATCAGCTTTGACCAGATGCTCGAAACGCGGCTCGATCACCAGATCCAGAATGACGTTCTGGTTGTCCTGACCCAGGCGGGTATTGATGACGCTGCCCACCTCGATACCGCGGAAATAGAGCTTGGCGCCAATCCCCACCGAACCCAGCGAATCGGCGGTCAGGTGCAGCATCCGCCCCTGAGCCTGATAGCCGGGGGGAGGGCCCTCTAGGGCATCAAAGGTCTCCTCCAGCGGATTGCTTTCACGCCCCGGTTGCAGGTTGATGTAGTTGCCGGAGACCAGGGTATCGAGGCCGGAGATCTCGGTGAGCGACGCCTTGGGGCTCACCAGCCAGAAGTCGGATCCCTTGCGGATCAGCGGTCTGGCACGGCTGTCAATCTTGGCCATCACCGCAATCTTGCGGCCATCTTCAGCCAGCTCCAGCTCTTGCACTACACCGATGGCCACCCCCTGATAACGCACCTGGGTTTTACCCGGCAAGATGCCGTTGCCCTGCGCGAAGTTGATCTGGATAAGCTGGCCACGGCTCAATACCTGCTGATAGAGAAAGCCACCCGCCAGCAGCAGGGCTATCAGGGGTAACAGCCAGACCGGCGATAACCAGCGGCGCTTTTCGATGACGGGTTCAGCCCCGATCATAGTGACTCCTTATTGGCTGGATTAAACAGCACATCAGACAAAAACAGAGAAATCATCAACGGGCCGCCTTGTCCCACAGTAAACGGGTATCGAGCATGCGGGCCGACATCATGGTCAGCACTACCACACCGGCAAAGGCGGTGGCCCCCGGGCCTGCGCGGACACTCAGCAGCACCCCCCGATCGACCAGTGCCACCATCAGCGAAATCACGAACAAGTCCAGCATCGACCAGCGACCAATAAAATCGATCACTCGATACATCACCAGCTGGCGCTTGCGCCGCACCGGTTTGGCCCGCTGCAACTGCCAGCAGATCCAACCCAGCCCCAATATTTTGCCCACAGGCACCAGTATGCTGGCGGTGAGAACTATGGTGGCAATCCCGCTCATTTTGCTGCGATAGAGCATCATGATACCGCTGAAGATGGTATCTGACTGCAGTAACCCCTTGTTATAGAAATGGGTTATGGGCAACAGATTGGCTGGCAATAACATGAAGGTGGCGAGCGCCAGCAAGCCCCACGACCAGGCGAGGGAGCGGGGAATGCGCACCTGCAATTTGCTACTGCAACGGGGGCAGACTGCCCCGGTTTGATAGCGCACCAGCAAACCACAGGTATGGCAGCGGCAGAGCCCCATCTCACGGGCGCTGGTCATGTTCCGGCTCCTTTAACGGGATCCTCGCCCAGTAGGGGGCGGGGTCAAACAGGATCAGCAGGGTCATATTGAGCAGCATCAGAATACCGAGGCTGAGCAAGCCGCCACCGAGGCGCACATCGGCGATGTCGATCAGTTTGAACAGGGCAACCAGCAGGCTGACGATATAGACCTCCAGCATGGCCCAGTGGCGAAACACCTCGACCAGCTTCAAGGTGACGGGAAGAATGTGCCAACGTTTGGCCAGACCCGAAGCCAGCACAAAGATCCCCGCCAATAATCCCACCGGCGCCAACACCGCGCACCAGAGCACCAGGCTGGCCACCCACCATTCGCCCTCGCCAAACAGCACCAGAATACCGCGCAACAGGTCGGCGTCGGTGTTGACCCCAGCCAGCCGCAGATAGATCAGCGGTTCAAAAAAGGCGGAGGGCAGCAGCAAAAAACCGGTGATGGTCAGGGCCATCAACTGAGAGGGACGAAAGGCATAACGACCATAGAGATGCTGATGACAACGCGGGCAGTGGGCATGACGACGCAGCGGCAGTGCTTTGCGCTGGATCAGCAAGTCGCACGCCGGACAGACAATTACGGAACCGGGCTCCATCATACAATTCAACCTGTTGAAGGAATTGGTGAAATTTACCCTAAAACCGGTTTCCTGTCTTGCCTGCGGTCGGAATGTTACGAAAGTATAATTGACGTTAACGTAAACGTGATATTAGATAGCCAGACTAGACAGGTGAAAGGAGTCATGATGTCCAGTTTGTCCCCCTCGGCAGGCTTGCGCTTTCGCACCGCCCTTGCCAATGAACATCCCCTGCAGATCGTCGGCACCATCAACGCCTATATGGCGCTGATGGCCGAGCGCAGCGGTTTTCAAGCCCTCTATCTCTCAGGCGCCGGAGTCGCCAACGCCTCCTACGGATTGCCGGATCTCGGCATGACCTCCCTCAACGACGTGCTGATCGATGCCGAGCGGATCACCGCCGCAACCCGTGTGCCGCTGTTGGTCGATATCGATACCGGCTGGGGGGGGGCGTTTAATATCGCCCGCACCATTCGCGCGTTCGAGCGCGCCGGAGTGGCAGCCGTGCACATGGAAGATCAGGTGGCTCAGAAGCGTTGTGGTCATCGCCCCAACAAGGCGGTGGTCACGCTGGAGGAGATGTGCGATCGCATCAAGGCAGCGGTGGATGCCCGCGAGAATGGCGAGTTCGTCATCATGGCCCGCACCGATGCGCTGGCGGTAGAGGGGATGGAGTCGGCTCTTGAGCGCACCGCCGCCTATGTGGCCGCCGGGGCCGACATGATCTTCGCCGAGGCGGTGACCGAACTGGCCCAGTACGACCTGTTCAAGCAGGTGGCCGGGGTGCCCATCCTTGCCAACATGACCGAGTTCGGCAAAACAGAGTTGTTTGACAAGGAGCAGCTCGCCGCCCACGGGGTCGACATGGTGCTCTATCCATTGAGTGCCAACCGTGCCGCCAATCAGGCCGCCCTCAACGTCTATCACCATATTCGCCAGGATGGTCATCAAAGGGCCGTCGTGGAGACCATGCAGACCCGGGAGTCGCTCTACGACTTCCTCGGATATCACCACTACGAGCAGACACTGGATCGTCTGTTTACAGCCAAGGAATAGGAGGCAGCTTATGGGACAGCAAAAACCGTTGGGTGGGGCAGGTCTGCGCGGCCAAAGCGCAGGTGAGACCAGTATCTGCACAGTAGGCAAGAGCGGCACCGGTCTTACCTATCGCGGCTATGACATCAAGGAGCTGGCCGATAGCGCCCAGTTCGAGGAGGTCGCCTATCTGCTGCTCAAGGGGGAATTGCCCGGTGAGCAGCAGCTTGACGCCTACAAGCGCGAGCTGCGTCGTCTGCGCACCTTGCCCCAGCCGCTGCTGGAGGTACTGGAGCGCATTCCCGCCGATGCCCACCCCATGGATGTGCTGCGCACTGGCTGCTCCATGCTCGGCGATCTGGAGCCGGAAGATGGTTTCGAGCATGAGCATGAAGTGGCGGATCGGCTGCTGGCCGCCTTTCCGGGCATTCTGATCTACTGGTACAAGTTCAGCCATGAAGGTATTCGTATCGTCCTCGATACCGACGAGGAGTGTATCGGTGGCCACTTTCTGGCGCTGCTGCACCAGAAGGCACCGAGCGAGCTGGAGCGGCGGGTGATGCATGTCTCCCTCATCCTCTACGCCGAGCATGAGTTCAACGCCTCCACCTTTGCGGCGCGAGTCTGCGCCTCAACTCTTTCCGACATGTTCTCCTGCATCACCGCCGCCATCGGTACCCTGCGCGGCCCGCTCCATGGCGGGGCCAACGAGGCGGCCATGGCGATGATCGAACATTGGCAAGATGAGACGCAGGCAAGGCGCGAACTGCTGGCCAAGCTGGCGGCCAAGGAGAAGATCATGGGGTTTGGCCACGCCATCTACCGCACTTCTGATCCGCGCAACGTCATCATCAAGGAGTGGTCGGCCAAGCTCGCCGAGGCAGTGGGGGATGATCGCCTCTATCGCGTCTCCTGCGAGGCGGAGAAGGTGATGTGGGAGGAGAAAGAGCTCTTTCCCAACGCCGACTTCTTCCATGCCAGCGCCTATCACTACATGGGGATCCCGACCAAGCTGTTCACGCCTATCTTCGTCTGCTCGCGGGTCACCGGCTGGTGCGCCCACGTGATGGAGCAGCGCGAGCACAACCGGATCATCCGTCCGAGCGCCGATTATGTCGGCCCGGCGCCCCGTCACTTTGTCTCCCTACAACAACGATAAGGAAATCACGATGTCCGCCAACGTCGACGTCAACCACAGACCCGAGCCCGATCAGGTGCTGGTCGATATTGCCGATTATGTCTGCAACCACCCCATTACCAGCAAGGCGGCTCTCGACACCGCCCGTTACTGCCTGATGGATACGCTTGGCTGTGGCCTCTTGGCCCTGCGCTTCCCCGAGTGCACCAAGCACCTTGGCCCTATCGTACCCGGCACCCTAGTCCCCCATGGTGCCCGGGTGCCCGGTACCCAGCTCTGCCTCGATCCGGTTAAAGCAGCATGGGATATCGGCGTCATCATCCGCTGGCTCGATTACAACGACACCTGGCTGGCCGCCGAGTGGGGTCATCCATCCGACAATCTGGGCGGCATTCTCGCCACTGCCGACTGGCTCTCCCGCACCCGCGTCGCCGAGGGCAAGGCGCCGCTCACCATGAGCGATGTGCTGGTGGCCATGGTCAAAGCCCACGAAATTCAGGGAGTACTGGCGCTGGAGAACTCCTTCAATCGAGTCGGTCTCGATCACGTGGTGTTGGTGAAGGTTGCCAGCACCGCCGTGGTGACTCATATGCTGGGGGGCAACCGCGATCAGGTAATCGATGCGGTCTCCCAAGCCTGGGTCGATGGCCAGAGCCTGCGAACTTACCGTCATGCCCCCAATGCGGGGTCGCGCAAGAGCTGGGCGGCGGGGGATGCCACCTCTCGCGCGGTGCGCCTCGCCCTGATCACCATGAGCGGCGAGATGGGCTATCCCGGCGTACTGAGCGCGCCCAAGTGGGGCTTCTACGACGTGCTGTTCAAGGGCAATCAGTTCGCCCTGCATCAGGGGTACGGCAGCTATGTGATGGAGAACGTGCTGTTCAAGATCTCCTATCCCGCCGAGTTCCACGCCCAGACGGCGGTGGAGTGCGCCATGAAGCTGCACGGTCAGGTGAAGGGGCGGCTCGACGAGATCGACCGTATCGAGCTCACCACCCATGAGTCGGCCATTCGCATCATCAGCAAGGTCGGCGCCCTCAATAACCCGGCCGATCGGGATCACTGCCTGCAGTACATGGTGGCGGTGCCTCTGATCTTCGGTCGCCTCATCGCCGAGGATTACGAGGACGATATCGCCGCCGATCCCCGCATCGATGGGCTGCGCAGCAAGATGGTGGTGCAGGAGGACAAGCGCTACAGCCGCGAATATCTGGAGGCAGACAAGCGTTCCATTGCCAACGCCATCCAGATCTTCTTCAAGGACGGTACTCACACCGCCAAGGTGGAGGTGGAGTATCCGGTCGGCCATCGCCGTCGCCGGGAAGAGGGGATCCCGCTGCTGGTGGAGAAATTCCAGCACAATCTGGCCACCCGCTTCCCGGCCAAACGGGTCCGCGATATTCTCGCCCTCTGCCAGGATGGCAAGCAGCTGGCCGCCACCCCGGTGCACGCCTTTATGGATCTGCTGGTGATCTGATCGCTCTTGCATTGGCCAACATATCGGCAAACAGTGATAAACGAAAAGCGGGCTCATCGGCCCGCTTTGTTATTCTGGCGGCTTATCCCTCGATAAGCCTTACCCAAGCGCACTGCTGTCGCCGTTAAAGAGCTCCGTCATGATGGCCGTCTCGCGACTGGCGATGGTCTCGAGAAACTCGTTGGCACGCCCCATCTGATGACACACCTGATAGCCGCGCTCGACAAAGGAGAAGAGCTCGCCCAGCCCCGCCAGATGGGCGGGCCCTGACACCAGCTTGAGGGTTGCCCCCACCAGCGGCTTTCTCGCCAGTCTGTCCAGCGTCATGCCAAGCTCGCTCACCAGCGTAATCTGATGCTCCCGACGCGCCTGTTCACCCACGGCACGATAGGCGATGGTGTAGTGGTCCGGCGTGATGGGATCAATGCCATCAATGCGCCGCAGTGCCACCACCATCAGATAATCCAGCTCTTCGGAGAGGGCATCAAGCTCGATCGCCTGCGCCAGCACCTTGAGGCCGGACTCCGGCAACAGTCGCTCGGCGGTCGGCATCACCCGCATCACGTCCGCATCGCGGCGGGCGCAATCCCCGGGGCCATAGAGATCGGTCAGGAAAAACTCGGCGGCAGGGCCATAGCGGTCACTCTCCAGTAGATCTCGATGGGTTCGCCCCAACCGGTCGGCCTGCCACTGGCGTAGCCGATCCCGATCCTGCTGATCTTCCGGGTGGGCACGCATCTGCTCGCGCAAGGCTGCAACCCGCTTGAGCAGGCGGTAGAGCCGACCCAGGGTGCTATCGTCGTCGTGGGCATGTTCTTGATGCGTCATCTACAGCTCTCTGGCCTTGGGCCCATTGATAGGGATTGGGTGATACGAAGATACAAGTGAATGAAAAACAAGCAGCTTTTGCTGACCGTTCCGTGACAAGTGTAGCGCGCACGGGGGAGGGAATAAATGCCATGCCCCGCTGATGGCCTGCATCCCTCTCGACTCTGTTAAGTGAGTCCCATTTATGTGAACCATCCTTTCATTTGTTGTGAACATGTGTTTAATATCAATAACTAACTTATGACCCAGAGTAACGACCATGTTCTTCAACTCGCTCGCTGGCAGCAGCGCACTCTCTATCATTCAGATCAGCCGTCAGCATCCGCTGGGATTGGCCGCCGCCCGGCTCGCGGCCGAAGCCATCGCTGCGGACATGAGCGAGAGCTATCAACTCGATTGCGAATGGGCAGATGAAGAGGAGACCGAGCTACACTTTCGCGGCTCAGGGGTACATGGCACTCTCACCCTGGACGAAGATACCCTGGAACTGGAAGTGCATCTTGGCTTGATGCTGTTGCCGGTACGCAGCGTACTGGAGCAAGAGATCCTCGATTATGTCGACAATCGCTTACCTTGCCCCAAACGTGTTTGAAACTTTTCGTTGCACTGGCTTTAAATAAACCAGCTGTAAACGATGGCTGTTTGAAATAAGTTGGCAAGCCATATGGTTTGTCAGATTTATTATTCGGCGAGGTCTCGATTCTATTTTGTAAGTAATCTTTCATCTTTATTTCATATTTCGAGTCGGCACTCATTAATGTCATTCTGATTGCATCAAGTCTTCATCCGGATATGAGGGCAGAAGCAATTTGCCGCCTCGATAAATTCATTTTGTAGGGAAACAACCATGCCACTGAGTGAATTTATCTCCTGCGTCGATACCGCCTGGTTACGCATGGACAGACCCAACAACCTGATGCAGATCATCGGTGTCCTGATGTTTGAAGGAGAGCTTGATGAAGCGCGTCTGCGGGCCGGATTGCGCCATACCATTTCGGTGCAACCCCGCTTTCACCAGCGGGCCGTGCTGGAAGGGGGCTCCTACTACTGGCGTCATGATCCCGATTTCGATCTCGATCAGCACCTCAAGCGAGTGATCCTGCCGGGTGAAGCAGGCAAGCTGGAGCTGGAGAAGCTGGTGGCCGATCTCGCCTCGACGCCGCTCAACCACCAGCGCCCCCTGTGGGATATGCACCTGACCGACACGTCGCTGGGTGGGCAAGCGCTGGTGGTGCGCATTCACCACGCCATGGGCGACGGCTTCTCGCTGGTGCGGGCCATGCTGACCATGATGGATAACACCCCGGAAGGGGCGCCGCTACCACCGTCACCGGAGCCACTGGATGACAGCGATGACGAGGATGAGGAGGATTGCCACCAGGGCAGCCGTCTGGTGCGGGCCGGCCTCAAGCTGACCGGTAGCCTCTGGTCCAAATATGTCGAAGTGGTCACCCATCCCACCAAGGCGGTGGATTACCTCAAGACCGGGCGGGATGTGGCGAGCGAGCTGTGCAATATCGCCACCCTCGGTGATGATTCACCCTGCCGCCTGCGTGGCAAGACCACCAGCACCAAGCGGGTGGCCTGGTCGGAGCAAATTGATCTACCGGATATCAAGGCAGTGGGCAAGGTTCTGGGCTGCTCGGTCAACGATCTGCTGATCGCCGCCACCGCAGGGGCGTTTCGCCACTACCTGCAGGAGAAGGGGGATGATGCCAACAAGGTCAAGATCCGCGCCCTGGTGCCGGTCAATATGCGTGCACCGGACGATGAGGGGGCACTTGGCAACCGCTTCGGGCTGGTGGCCCTGGACTTGCCACTGGATGTTGAACACCCGTTGCAGCGGCTCTATACCGTACGTGACCGGATGCAGGCGCTGCGCACCTCGCTGCAACCCGTGGTAGTGCTCAACTTGTTACATGCCCTTGGCATGGCACCCAATGCGGTGCAGCAGCAGGCAGTCGAGCTGCTCACGGCCAAGGCCAGCGCGGTGATCACCAATGTGCCTGGCCCGCAGCAGACCCTCTATCTGGCTGGAGCAAAATTGCGTCAGCCGCTGTTCTGGGTGCCGCAATCGGGGGATATCGGCGTCGGCGTCTCCATCCTCTCTTACGATCACAAGGTGCAGCTTGGCCTTATCACCGACAAGAAGCTGGTTCCGGATCCGGATCGGGTGGTCGAGCGGTTTGCAGTGGAATTCGAGCAACTGCTGTTGCTGGTGCTGATGGAGCCGGAGCTGTTGTTTGACCCCAACGGGCTGGATGCGCTGCTCGGTTAAGCGAGCATTTGAAAGACCGATGGCGGCGTAGCCAACCGATCAGCACCCATCATAAAAGAGGCCAACCCGCGGGTTGGCCTCTTGTTTTGCTACCTCTTAGTGGCAGGAGTGGCGGTTAATCCTCCAGCTCTTCCCGCGCCGCCTCCACATCGAGACGCTCCATGGCATCCATGGGTTCGCACTCGGCCGCTTCGGCATAGAGGGCTTCGGCGGCTTTCAGGCGGCTCTTGCCGTGCAGCATCACCTGTGCGTTGGCGTACTCCATGCGGGCGATAGCCGAGTCGGGGATCAGCGCCAGCGCTTCCTTGAAGTGACGCTCGGACTCCTCCTTCTTGGCGCCATAGGTGAGGCCGCCGATCATGGCCCCCAGCTTGTCGACGATCTCCGCGTGCCAGGCGCCAAAGGCAATATGGGCCTCGGCGTGATCTGGCGCCAGCTCCAGCGCCTTCTCAAGGCTTGCCTTGATCTTGTCGCCAATTCCTTGCGAGAGGGCCTTGGAGATGGAAATGACCTGACTGTAGCGACCGAGGGCCAGCGCGTGGAAATACCAGGCGTTGGCGTTCTTGGGCTGGCGTTTTTGCAGCTTCTCGGCATGGCTGGCTGCCCGCTCGAAGGCGGCGCGCTTGGCATACTTGTCTTCCAGCAGATAGCTGGCGTGGATAACCAGCGCCTTGTTTGCCACATTGAGGCCCGCCTCACCGACCGCTTCGCCAAGGGCGACGGCCCGGGCAAAATCCCCGGCATGATAGGCCCGCCAGGCATCCTGTACCTGCTCATCCTCGGGCCAGGGTTCGGCATCCCCCTGATGGAGACGCTCCCAGTTGTCCGCCAGCTTCTGGCCAGCATACTCATAGGCCGCATCCTCGTAGGGGAAGGGGACAAATTCGAGTTGTGAAGTGGTCATGCTTGTTCTCCCTGTAGCATGTGAATCAAACCTTGTCGGTGTAGTGATGGGCGAGGGCGCCCAGATGAGCGCGGGCATCGGCCCGCAAATAGGGTGCGACCAGCTGCATCACCTGAAAGACGCCGAGGGCGATATCGGCGTCCGCCTTGGGGTGCAGTGCCCGCTGATAAGAGATCCAGAATGTGCCAACAAGCGCCACATTGGCCGCCAGCGTGCGCATCTGTTGCGCCGTGCCCTCCATCAGCCCGACCGTTTGCAGATGGTTGCAAATGGCGATGGCGGTCTGCTCCTTGCGGCGCAGCAGGGCGGAAAAGCGCTGTTCCACCTGATGATAACCACTCATCAGGGTCGCGATATCATAGTAGAGGAAACGGTACTGCCAGATGGCTTCAAACATCAGGTGGAGAAAGAGCCAGATATCTTCTGGCTCATCGGACGGGGTGCTGACCGCCTCCAGCAGGCGATCCATCTGCTGTTCAAATTCGCAGAACAGGGCGTTGACGATCTCCTCCTTGTTGTGGAAGTGGTAGTAGAGATTGCCCTGGCTGATCTCCATCTCGGCCGCAATGGCCGAGGTGGTGACGCTGGGTTCCCCTTGTCGATTGAAGCAGGTGAGGGCAGTGGTCAGGATCCGCTCCCGGGTACGACGTTTGAGTTTGCGATCCATGCTACTCCTTTGGTGATGAACGGCGCACGCCGTGGCGATAGCGTTTGGCAAGCCAGTGCTGCAACTGCTCCAGCGACTTGTCGAGGGCGGCAACCGAGCCAATGCCGGGGGCCAGCAGGGTGCGATCTTCATCGGCCAGCGCGGCCAGATTGAGCTCGAGGCCATGCTTGGCCAGCACCGGCGCCAGCTCGTTACGACGCAGCCAGAGATCGCGGCGGGTATGCTGGTAAGCGTGCTCGCATAGGCGGCGACGATCCCGGTAACTGAACACATTGGTGAAGAACATCTCGCCATCGGCTGAAGAGGGCTCAAACAGCAGGGCGTCGGCGTCGGGATATTGGTGTTTGTAGCGATCCATCCCCACATGCATGCGGGAGTGGATGATGGCGCGAAAAGTCTGGGCCAGCACCACCGGCAGACCGCTGTCCACCAGATTGGTCGGCGCGCCGGCGGCCATGTCCGCATCATAGGGCACCAGCGGATTGATGCAGAACACAAGATCCGCACCCTCTTCCAGCGCTACCGAAGCGTGCAGGGTCTTGATCAGCGCCCCGTCCACATAGTAACGCCCGTTAATCAATGAAGGGGGGAAGAGACCGGGCAGAGCGGCCGACGCCTGTACCGCCGCCGAGATGGGCACGTCATCGAGCCCCGGGCTACCAAAGGCAACCGGATGACCGGTGTCGAGTTCGGTTGCGACCACAAACAGTCGGCTGCGCAGCTGGCGAAAATCGTTGCTGCGACCGGGACGAGAGAAAAACTGGGTCAGGGTGCGATCTACCCCGCGGTTGTCAAACAGTCCGGTCGGAATGGCCTTGGAGAGCCCCTGCAGCGATTCAAACAGGCTGCGCTTCCAGGGCGCCGCCAAATAGTAGGTCAGGCTCTGCCACGCCAGCGGCGGGAGCGAGGTCAGGCGGTCGGCATATTCACGAAAGGCGGGGCGCAGCAAGGTGGCCGGGTCAAACATCTCCCCCGAATCATCGCTGAGCAGGATCCGCACCAGCTTAGCCGGCGAGATACCGTTGGCCAGCGCCGAGGCCACCACGGCCCCCGAACTGACGCCAACATAGATATCAGCATGGTCAAGGCGCAGGCCGTTGATGCTGTCAGAGAGGGCTGCGCAGGCACCGATCTCGTAGATGCCGCCGAGCGGCCCGCCGCCAGCAAGGGCAATTGCGATGGTACTCATAGCGTCGCCTCTCTATCCATGACATTCACCATGACAAGACCGGCCCAGCGCAGGGCATGGGCCGGTATCAATTACCTTCCGTCACCACGAGGGATCAGGGCAGGACGCTCTCTGCTTTGGCCTTCACCTCTTTCACCGCGTCTTCGGCGGCGGAGAGGAGATCGGCGGCCTGCTCAACCACGGCCTCTTTAGCCTTGGCTACCGGTGCCTTCTTTACCGGAGGCTTGCGGGCAGCGGGCTTTTTGGCGGCAGCCGGTTTGGCTTCTGCGGCCGGGGCTTCTTCTTCCTGTGCATCCAGCAGTTGCTGGACCACATCGGTCAGCTCGGCCATGCGCTTGGAGAGCTTGTCGATATCCTTGCGTGTCGGGATGCCGAGGCTGGCCACAGCGCGTGCCACGCGATCTTCAAACACCTGCTCCAGACGGCCCCAGGTATTGGCGGTCTTATCGGTCACAGCGGCAATCTTCTCATCTGCGCTCTGACGGGTTTTTGCTTGCAGCGCTTCACCTTCTTGCACCAGGGCTTCAAAGATCTTGCCACCCTCTTCCTGTGCTTTGGCATAGGCACCCAGACCCGCCAACCAGATCTGCTGGGTGGACTCCTTGATGGTGGAGGTGAGTTGGTTGTCGGTCACTGACCCTGCCAGCGCTTTCAATTTCTTAGCCATGATCTTCTCCTTGAATAACGACAGATAAATGTAATGGCGACAACGAAACTGCAATCGGGTTGTGGCATTACTGATTTTTCAACTTCAGTCTAGGGACAAAAAATAGAGGGTTCTACCTAATAACGGAACAGGCACACCACCGAAATTAGGGTTTGCTCACGAACCGACAATCAAATTGCGGATTCCCATATGAATCGTGATATATCTAACAACCTAGTAACACCCTAATCAGTAGCAGGATTCTCTTTATGAACTATTTCATTACTGGCGGTAGTGGTTTTATCGGGCGTCGATTGATCAAAAAGTTATTCCAACAGCATCCCGACTGTATCGTCTATTTTCTGATGCGCGCCTCTCATCAGGATAAATTGCCGGAGTTATTTGCATTCTGGAATGTGGATGAATCGCGCGCAGTCCCGGTTTTTGGTGACATGACGCAACCGCTGCTGGGGGTGTCGGTCGAGATGCAGGAGCAGTTGATCGGCAAGATCGACCACTTCTTCCATCTGGCTGCTATCTATGATCTGAACGCCAAGGCCGGGATCCAGCAGCAGGTCAACACCGAAGGGACCCGTCAAGCCGTTCAACTTGCCGAGCGGCTGGGGACGGGGCAGTTCCATCACTGCAGCTCCATCGCTGCCGCGGGCCTGTTCGATGGTCTGTTTCGCGAGGATATGTTTGATGAAGCCGAGCACCTCGACATGCCTTACTTCCAGACCAAGCACGAAGCGGAAGGGATTGTGCGAAACGAGTGCACAGTTCCGTGGCGAGTCTATCGACCGGGGATCGTTGTCGGTGACTCCAACACCGGCGAGATGGACAAGATCGACGGTCCTTACTACTTCTTCAAGACCATCCAGAAGCTGCGCCGTCTGCTGCCGCCCTGGATGCCCGCCATCGGGGTTGAGGGCGGGCGCATCAACATAGTGCCTGTCAACTTTGTGGTCGATGCCATGGTGCATATCGCCCATCAGGAGGGCGAGGAGAACAAGACCTTCCACCTGACCGACCCCAACCCGATGCGGGTTGGCGACATGCTGAGCACCTTCTCCCGCGCCGCCCATGCGCCGGAGCCTGCGATCCGCATCAACGCCTCTCTCTTTAACTTCATTCCCCGCCACCTGACCGCCATGCTGATGACCATGGCGCCGGTGCGCCGCATCCGCGATGCCGCCATCGCCGATCTGGGTCTGCCCAAGGATGTGTTCCGCCTTATCAGCTATCCCACCCGTTTCGACAGTCGCGAAACCCAGCGGGTACTGAAAGGGACAGGCATCGAAGTGCCACCGCTGCACAGCTACGCCTGGCGGTTATGGGATTACTGGGAGCGCCACCTCGACCCGGAGCTCTTCATCGATCGCTCCCTGCGTGGGCGGGTCGAGGGCAAGGTGGTACTGGTGACCGGAGCCACCTCTGGTATCGGCCGTGCAACCGCGCGCAAGCTGGCGGGTGCGGGGGCCAACGTCGTTACCATCGCTCGCGACGAGCAGAAGATTGCCGAGACTAAAGCGGAGTTTGCCGAGCTGGGGCTGACCATCGAAATCTATCAGGGGGATCTCTCCAATCTGGCGCAGGCCGAGGAGATCACCGCTCGCATCGTGGCCGATCACGGTGGCGTCGATATTCTGGTCAACAATGCCGGCCGCTCCATCCGCCGCTCCATCGAGGACTCCTTCGATCGCTTCCACGATCTGGAGCGCACCATGCAGCTCAACTACTTTGGCGCGCTCAAGGTGATCATGGGGGTGCTGCCCACCATGATCGAGAAGAAAAAAGGGCACATCATCAACATCTCCTCCATCGGGGTGTTGACCAATGCACCACGCTTCTCCGCCTATGTTGCCTCCAAGTCGGCCCTTGATGCCTGGGTGCGTACCGCCGCCTCCGAGTTTGCCGATAAAGGGGTGAGCTTCTCCATCATCAATATGCCGCTGGTGAAAACGCCGATGGTCGCACCGACCAAGGTCTATGAGCAGGTACCGATGATGACGCCGGAAGAGGCGGCCGATCTGGTGTGCGATACCATCATCAACAAGCATGTTCGTCTGGCCACTCGCCTCGGGGTATTTGGTCAGGTGGTTCACGCTCTGGCTCCGCGTGTCGCTCAGGTCATCATGAACACCAGCTTCCGCACCTTTGCCGATCCCAAGGATGGCGACAAATCCAAGGCCACCGCCGATCAGGTTGCCGTCTCGACCCTGATCAAGGGGATACACTTCTAACCGGGTGATGGGATAAAGAGATCAACAGGGGCCTGAGCAATCAGGCCCCTGTTTTATTTGGAATAGCAGTTGAAGAACGGTTAAGGAGGGTCAGACTCGGGACAGCAGATAAAGCAGCAGATCAGTCGTGCGGCGCGAGTAGAGCAGAGAGAGATGGCCAATGGCAGGCAACTCGATATCTTCCATTCCCGCCAATCGTTGCCGCTCCTGCGGCATCACCACATTGTCGTGACTGGTGCGCACCGAGATACCGGGCACGCAAAGCGGCACCGAGGCAAAACGCTGTAACCAACCGGAACCGGGCTCCATCTCACGGGCATTGGCCCCAAGCCCAAGGGCGGCAAGCTGACTGCCCTGATGAGGGGTGGCCAGCGTGATCAGCCGTGCGACCTTGTCACCACCATGGATAGCCAGATAGTCGCGGCAGACCAGCCCGCCCATACTGTGGCCGACCAGTACCAGCTTGTCAGCCCCGGTTTGCGCCAGCACATCGTCAATTCGCTTGGCCAATAGCGGCACCATGTCATCGATATGACCAAATGGTGGCATCAGGGTAATGGTGGCGACCACATGGCCTGCTGTCTCCAGTCGGGTGCGCTGGGTACGCCAGATCCCGCGACTGCAACCGTAACCATGCACCAGCAATACGGGGCGCTGGCATGGACGCAGCCGATCGGGTGCCATCAGCAAAGGCTCGAACGGCAACAGCAAGGTGAAGGTGTAGAGGTAGGCCAGCATCTCCTGCGCCATCATCTTCACCCTGCGCCAGGGGCCGATAGCCGGGGAGGGGTAGAAACGGGTAAACAGCCAGCTGCCGAGCACCACCAGACAACGCAACCCAAGCAGGGCAAACACAACAAACAGCAGGGTCAGCAACCAGGGGAATCCCACGACCAAGTGGGCGATACTCCCAAGGAGCAGCACCTCTACCATCAGCAGGATAAACAGGTGTCGTACGATCGTCATAAGGCCATGATCCGACCAGTCAGGCGTGGAAGTCAAACGGCACTTTGAGACAGCTTGATCCAGCGCGGCTTTTGTCGCTAACCCCCGGCGAACTCTTTTCCGATGAGGTTATTTGCAATACTGTATATCCATACATATACTCTATCCATCATCACCAAGAGGAGGCCATCATGGCTGTCGAGATCAAATATGTGGTTGTTCGTGGGGGAGTGGAAAAAATGACCTTTGCCAGCAAAAAAGAGGCCGATGCCTATGACAAGCTGCTGGATACGGCCGACGAGTTGATGACCCTGTTGGCTGGTGCCCCGATCGAGTTGGCGCCAGAGCAGCAAGAGAGTCTGGCATTCTACTTGGCAGAGCAGCGCGATGTGCTGCAAACCCTGCTGCGCGGCGGCAAGGTTCAGTCAGGCACGAAATAGGAAGAGGCCCCAGCAGCCAAGCGCAAGGAGAAGCCACTAAAGCAGGTGGCCTGATTGCACAGACCTGCTATTTCTCGGGATAAACAGCTCGCGGCATTCACTTTATTTGCATTTAAAACCACTTTCACGGCTATTTACCCCGAGAATTTTTTAACCATTCTGCATATCCCATGCATAACTGAATAGCGTGCACCACTGAGCGACACCAGCCAGATCTATGAGGAAATAATGAGCAAACAGTGGAGAGAACGTTATCCAGATCGCTCCTGGTGACCTTAATCAGCAACAACAAGAGGCAGTACCAATCCCAATAGAAGCCGCATTCATGTATCACGAGCCCTTTTCTAGCAACTCGGCTCACAGGCTCATACCGACTCATCTCAGCATCAACAAGCAACACCATGACTCAACAACCTTTATCCTTGCCGCCAGCCATGCCGCTGTTTGACAGCCTTATCTATCTGGAGGCCGGTAACCCACAGGTCAATCAGTACCTTGCCAACCTCAGCCTCAACGATGTGCCCGATGCCGGGCTGGTTTACGAACTGGCGGTCGATTGGCTGCTGGAGCAGCGCAACAGCGAAAACAACTACAAAACCTATCGCAGCGAACTGACCACTTTTTTGCACTGGTGCTTTCGCGAGGCGGCCATCAGCCCGAAAGATCTCACTCGCCGCATCATGATCCGCTATCTCGACTACTGTCAGTCGCCCCCTGAAGAGTTGATCGCCTATCGCAACGTGGCGCAGTTTGTCCTCGACAAGGAGTGGGGAGAGCGGTTGCCCAACCCGCAATGGCGACCGTTTCTCGGCAAGCGGGAGCTGGGCCGCACCTTGCCCTATCGCCTAAGCGAGCAGGCGATGAAGACCAAGCTCGCCATCTTGTCCGCCTTCTTCCAGTTCCTGATCCAGGAGGAGTACATGGACAGGAATCCCGCTCTGCTACTGCAGCGGGTCAAACGGCCGCAACAGCTGGAGGCCAATGATCAGGTGCAGGTCTTCAGCGAGTTGCAGTGGTCATACGTTATGCAGGCCGCCGACACCCTTGCCAACGACCATCCGGAGCAACACGAACGCAGCCGTTTTCTCACCATTCTGATGTACGCCTGCTATCTGCGGATCTCTGAGGTTGCAGCCCGGCCGGGCTTTACCCCTGTGATGGGGCAGTTCAGGCGGGATCGTAAAACCGGCGTCTGGGGCTACTTTATTCCGCAAAGCAAAGGGGGCAAACGGCGTACCGTAGCGGTATCCCAAGCGCTGTTGGCGGCACTCGAACGCTACCGCCGTTTCCTCGGTCTTTCTCCCTTGCCAACACCGGATGAACAGACACCGCTGTTCGTTCGCCATAAAGCGGCAGCCCACGGCCGCGAGCAAGGGGAACTCAACGCCAATCTCGGTATTCGCCAGTTACGGGATTTGATCATGGTGATCATCGGTAAAGGCGCAGAATTGGCAGAGCAGGATGGATTTGTCCAGGATGCGGCCGAAATGCGGCAACTCTCTCCCCATGCGATCCGCCACACCGGGATCACCCATGACATCAACCTGCATGGGAGACCGCTTTCCCACGTACAAGCCGATGCAGGACATGACAGCATCGACACCACTTCGAAATACCTGCACACCAGCAACAGCGAACGACATGAGAGCGCGCAACAAAAACCGCTAGACAGATTGAGCCAACAAACGAGAGATAATCGTTCAAAGGGCGGGTGAGCATCGTGACCAAAAAAAGTGATTCATTAAGGTCTCATTCAAGCTGGTGCCGTTATTTTGTACTTCTCTGGATGGCAACCGGTTCAGGGAACAGCAGGGCTGTTAAGAACGAGCAGGTAGCCATCCGCGGGATCAATATTTATTCCGTATCAGAGAGAAAAATAACCAAATCGCTTGCTCAAACATCGAGACAACCCCCTATGCCGATAGACATCATCAAGAAGACCTACAAGATTGTCGGACAAGGCGATCTGATGGCGCAATTTACCCTTATCCCCTCAGGCACGTTGAATATCTGGTTTCCCGAAACAGGATTGCAGATGGAGGCACCCTGTAGCCAACTTCATTTTGCAAATGACACCCTGCTCTATACCAACGGCATGCACTACAGCCAGGCGAGAGCATTCTGGTCGTTAACACTTCACGCTGTCGATATGAATGAACTGAAGAGGCTAATCATGGATATGTGCAGCAATGCCCACATATCCCATCCGCGAACGCCCATGCCCAAACGCAAACATTGGCTAATAGCCTGATCAGCCGGATTGAAAGAACAAGACTCGTCTCGCAAAAGGCGGGTCTTTTTCATTCTCTCTGTAGAGTGCATTGAGGTCTAAAAAGGTGATTTGATGACTTATACGAATGGTCATCATCGTGGGCTACCGAAAACACTCAGGAGCCAAACACAACATAACGAAAATATATAAATGGTTACGTTAAATGCACCATTATAAAAGTCACGAAAACCAAGAGGGGAGGGAGCGCTTATTGCATCAAGGGCATTAATGATCCGGCACTGTTGTAAGTGTGAACTATTCAATACGGGAAATTTGCATTTTTAGCATTTTGAGTAAGGGCAGGGGATCTGTCCACCCATTAAGGCGACTACTTTAACCAGGTCAAGACAGCCTCTAATAGTGGACTCTTGTCTCAAGATGGGACATTTGTGGTTTCAGAATATCGACTAAGGGGAGGGGACATGGTCCCAAGACATGTTCGGGTACAGCTAAATGAGCAGTTGGTGAACTAGCCAATTCTATTGCCAACGCTATGGCACCAAGCACGATGCATTGCCTGCTTTAGGTGAGGTTCTTCTGCATTTGGCTGCAAGATATCAAGATGGTTCTTCATCATGGATCGCATTGACCGGAGTTGTGTCGCCGTAGTGGTTAAATTCACTCAATGTTATCTCTCACAGAGATGCCGATAAATGGGGTTATCGGCATAATTTGTAAAGACTCTGTTATTCTTGACCTTCAACATGTCTCACCCAGAAATGACCGAGATCATCAGCGTCCTGCAAACCGGCAGCGCCTGGCCTGTGGATGTGGTGCGGCGCATCAGCCCAGGGGAAATGTCCGACGAGCTCCATGCTGCACGCCGCGAGGTCGCGCCAATCGATCATGCCTGAGCCATCCAACCCGGTGAGCAATGTTTAGGGCTGGCCTATAGCACTAGCGTTCACCGACAGGCCACGGGCGCGGGCCTCCCGCAGGCAGCGCTGCCAAAAGTACCTGCCACTGGGCGAATCCCATTTAACCTGGTAACGACTGGATAGCCAACAAATCGCCTCCAGCGGCAGATGGGCAAAATCCTGTTGATGGGTGTACCAAAAGGCCCGCCAGTCGTGGATAACCGCCACACGGTTGACCAACTGCCAGCGGCAGATCCACAACGGGGTGTCCTTATGAATCAACACCAACGCACCGGCCAACGGGAACACGTCGAACCACAGCAACTGGTGGTCATCGGGCACACTGATATCTAGCTGCCGAAACCGATGGCGCCGCAGTGGTGTCAACAGATCGACACCGGCGGTTAATGCATCCAGCAAGAGTCGATCCTGTGGGCGACGGCTGTGTTTCATCGGAAATAACTCCAAAACGTAGAAACCCATCACTGCGCATAATGCATATTATGTTAAATCAACTATCTTGTTTCCTGTCACCACTTATTGAACTGTGTATAATGGCAACAATTGATCCTATCTTCGACCGGATGTCTTAAGTGGCTGAATTAACATCAGAACAATTAAAACCCGCTTTTGCGATTGAACAGTTCACCAAGCTCAGCGAGCTTGAACCTATCCCCTTTGCTGCGCTGCAACCCAGAGCCATTTCCGGCATCAAACGTCTTGCCAGTTTTGATGGTGACTGTCCGGTCATGCTGCTCAACGGGTTCCCCGGCGCAGATTACGAAGGCGTTTGCCAAACGTTGATTGCCGACTCAAATGGCAAGGATGGTGACCTGTTTGACCTTTGCTACACCGAGAATCTGAACAACCCATACAAGCCTATCTGGCTGCGCCTGCAACCGGGCACTGGCGTCGAGTTTTGCGAAATGGTTGGCGAACTGCTCAAGCTGTTGAGCCACCATCTCGATGCCGAACGCATCGTGACCCGCATCATGCGCAAGCAGAACAATGATCCGAAAATCGATGATTTCCTCTCCGATCTGGCGGCTCACGTGGCATTGGGTCTGGAGTTTCAGCACCCCATTCTGATCAACCTGTTGATCCATCACGAAGCGCAGGAAGCGCCGGTGATTTATGGCCGTGATCTCAACTGGGATACCCTGTTTGGCTCCATCAACTACCAGACAGAGCAAGGCTCTGTCTATGCTAACCAGCACCTGTTGGAGCCTGGCTTGCTGCGCGAAGCCAACGGCGGCTACCTCATTTTGCAACTGGACGAGCTGCTGGATCAGCCGCACCTCTGGTTCAAACTAAAAAATGCCATGCAAAAAGGCGAGCTGGACTGGAACGCCTATCAGGAAGGGAAAACCCTGACCCCCTTCTTCGCGCCTGAAGCGACCCCCATCAAGCTCAAGCTGATCCTGGTCGGTGACCGACTCGACGTGGCCGAGTTCCAGATGCTGGATCGCGATATGTCCGAACGCATCTTCCTGCGCGCGGATCTGGTGTCAGAGGTGAATATTGAAGAGGATCTGCAGGAATTTCTGCAGTACCTGGCCTGGCTGCGCCAGCGTTGGAGTCTGCTGGACTTCACGCCAGCCGCCCTCGCCGCCCTTTGTCGTCATGCCAGCCGCCTCTGTGACCATCAGGAGTGGCTGTCGCTCTCCGAAGTGCAACTCTCCGCCATCATGCGGATGGCTGACAGTCTGGCCCGGGAGCTGGAATCTGATGTGGTCACCGACGAGCATATTAGCGGCGCACTGGAAGAGCAGGATTACCGCCTCAACTATCTGGTTGAGCAGTCCGATCAGGGGGTTATCGACGGCCAGATCCTGCTGCAAACCGATGGCGAAGAGATTGGCCAGATCAACGGCCTGTCTGTCATTCAGGTCTCCGGTCACCCCTATGACTTCGGTGAACCGGTGCGCCTCACCGCGACCGTACACCTTGGTGATGGCGATGTGGCGGATATCGAGCGCAAAGCGGAGCTGGCCGGTCATATCCACGCCAAGGCGATGATGATTATCCACGGCTATCTCTCCAACAAATTTGGTGCAGAGAACCCCTCCCCCCTGTCGGCCAATCTGGTGTTCGAGCAGTCTTACCACGAAATTGATGGCGACAGCGCCTCCCTGACCGGCTTGTGTGCCCTGCTCTCTGCCCTCGCCCGCCAGCCTATCTATCAGCACTTCGCCGTGACCGGTGCGGTCGATCAGTTTGGCAATGTGCAGGCCGTTGGTGGCGTGAACGAGAAGATTGAAGGCTTCTTCCGGGTGTGCAAAATCCACGGCATCACCGGCAAGCAAGGGATCATTTTGCCGGGCACCAACATCCAGCAGCTGAACCTCTCTGACGAGGTGATTGCAGCGGTTGAAGCAGGCCAGTTCCACATCCACCCGGTGGATCATGTGGAAGAGGCCATCGAGTTGCTGACTGGCTGTGTCGCCGGTGAGCCTGATATGCCCGATACCCTGTTTGGCCGTATTCAGGAGCGGTTGGACGAGTTGAACGGCTCCACTGCCAAAGTCGGACTGCTGCAATCCCTGTTGGGGCGCCTGTTTGGCCGCTGATGAAGTGATCGGAGTTGTTTAGCTAACAACTGTAAGCTAAATTGGCCAGGCTTTGACCCATTTGAAGGAAATACCGCGTGACCGTAGACAATACCACCATGGAAGCCCGCCTTTCCCTGTGCGAACAGGGCAAGAACTCTTTTACCCGTGAAGAGCTGCTGGCTTGCAGCCGTGGCGAACTGTTTGGTGAGGGTAACAGTCAGCTGCCTGCCCCCAACATGTTGATGATGGACCGCATCGTCAAGATCAATGACAACGGCGGCGAACACGGCAAGGGCGAGATCCTGGCTGAGCTCGACATTACTCCGGATCTCTGGTTCTTCGATTGCCACTTCCCGGGTGATCCCGTGATGCCTGGCTGTCTCGGTCTGGATGCCATGTGGCAGTTGGTTGGCTTCTTCCTTGGCTGGAAAGGTGGCCCGGGCAAAGGCCGTGCGCTGGGTGTCGGTGAAGTGAAATTTACCGGCCAGATCCTGCCGACTGCCAAGAAAGTGACCTACAAGATCACCTTCAAGCGCGTCATCAACCGCAAGCTGGTGATGGGGATTGCTGATGGTGTGGTCGAAGTCGACGGCCGTCCTATCTACAGCGCCACCGACCTGAAAGTGGGCCTGTTCAAAGATACCACCGCATTCTGATCTCTCTGATTGGTGGTAAAACAGCATTAACGCAAAGGGGCCACAACGGCCCCTTTCCTTTTGTAATGAGTGATGAAGTACCTGCTACTTCATGAAGAGGCCTGAGCCCCGCCCTTCCATGGCGTCACGCCAACCACCAAGCCAATGCCCTCGGGCATCCAGGCATTGATACGGACACGCTTCTTTCTGTTTGCCGACCACGCCAGCCTGATAACCACGAGCACGAGCTCTTTCCAGACGGTCCCGCTTCTGTCTCTTCATCATCTACGACCCTCTTCGTGGAACAAAAAAAGCGACCAATTCTGCATCGGTCGCTTTCATCTTTACTCCTGCGAGCGCACTCGGTCAAACAAAAACTTCCACCCTAACCGGGCTATGTGACACAAGGCACTGAACTGGATTAAGTTTTAATTACAGGGAACTTACTCCTGATTTTTGAGTCCTTCCAGCTCTTCCCAGCGAGCAAATGCCTGTTCCAGCGCGGCTTCAGCGGCATTGAGCGCATCGAGTTTCGGCTGGGTTTTATCTGCCGGCAGCGAGAAGAACCCTGGCTGGTTGATCTCGCTTTGCAGCGCATCGAGTTCGGCTTCCAGCTGCTCAAGACGCGCCGGCAGACCATCCAGTTCAAGCTGCAGCTTGTAGGAGAGTTTTTTGCCTTTCTTCGGCGCTTCGCTCACTGTGGCTAGCGGCTCGGGAGCCTTCACCGGTGTGCACTTGACCTGTTGCTGGGCATTCTGCTGTTCGCGGGTCGCCATCATGTCGGCATAGCCGCCCACGTAGTCGCTGATGCGGCCATCCCCCTCAAACAGCCAGCAACCGGTCACGGTATTGTCAATGAAACGACGATCGTGACTCACCAGCAGCAGAGTGCCTGGATAGTCCGCCAGCAGCTCTTCCAGCAATTCAAGCGTTTCGACGTCGAGATCGTTGGTCGGTTCATCGAGGATCAGCAGGTTGCTGGGTTTAAGGAACAGCTTGGCCAGCAGCAGACGGTTTTTCTCACCGCCGGAGAGTACCTTGACCGGCGTTCGAGCCCGCTTGGGTTCAAACAGGAAGTCCTGCAAGTAACCAAGGATGTGACGGGAGCGGCCACGCACCATCACCTCCTGCTTGCCCTCCCCGACGTTGTCCACCACCGTTTTCTCGGGATCGAGCTGTTCGCGGTACTGATCGAAGTAGGCCACTTCCAGATTGGTACCCTGACGCACCGAACCACGAGTGGCATCTAGCTGACCCAGCAGCAGCTTGATCAGGGTCGACTTGCCGCAACCGTTGGGGCCGACCAGCGCAATCTTGTCGCCACGCAGCACCTGCAGATCTAGCCCCTCGAACAGGGTGCGATCACCAAAGTCGAGTCCCAACCCTTCAGCTTCAAATACCAGCTTGCCGGAGCGGCTCGCCTCGTCGAGTTGCAGCTTGGCTTTGCCCTGCAGTTCGCGACGCTGGGTACGCTCCATGCGCATCGCCTTGAGGGCGCGCACTCGCCCCTCGTTACGGGTACGGCGCGCCTTGATCCCCTGGCGTACCCACACCTCCTCCTGCGCCAGCTTGCGATCGAACTCGGCATTTTTCAGCTCTTCGACCCGCAGCCACTCCTCTTTGCCCTGCTGGTACTCGTCATAGTTGCCGGGCCAGGAGGTGATCACGCCGCGATCCAGATCGATGATCCGGGTCGCCAGCTTGTGGATGAACTCACGGTCGTGGGAGATGAAAACGATGGCGCCACGGAAATCCTTGAGGAACTCTTCCAGCCAGTTGATGGCCTCGATATCCAGGTGGTTGGTCGGCTCATCGAGCAGCAGCAGATCGGGATCGCATGCCAGTGCACGGGCCAGCGCCACCTTGCGCAGCCAGCCACCGGAGAGACTGTCGAGGGTCACGTCAGGATCAAGACCAAGCAGGGTCAGCACCTGATTGATGCGGGTCTCGTACTGCCAGCCATTCTGATAATCGAGCTGCTCCTGCAGCTGGCTCATCTTGCGAATGTTGGCATCGGACGGGTCACTCGCCAGCGCCATGGAGACGTGGTGATACTGCTTGAGCAGCTCACCGACTCCGGCCAGCCCTTCGGCGGCGTAATCAAACACGGTGAGCTCGCTCGAGGTGGGCGGATCCTGCTCAAGACGAGTCACTTTCAAGTCCTGCTGCAACACCAGACGGCCATCATCGAGGGGCAATTCACCGGCAATGACCTTCATCAGGGTGGACTTGCCCGCCCCGTTGCGGCCCACCAGACAGAGGCGCTCGCCTCGCTCTATGGTCAGCTCGGCCTTGTCGAGCAACGGAAAATCACTGAACGACAGACACGCGCCGTGCAATGTTAAAAGAGCCATGTTCGTTCCTTATCTCATATGAAAAAACGGGCAACAGACTGGGTCTGCTCCCGTTTCATCGTCAAATCACAAATCAACCCTGACGAGCGAGCCAGCCTTTGAGCTCGGCCAGTGTGAAGGGCCAACCGAGCTCGCGGCCTGCTTCGTCACGCAGCACCGGAATGCGCACCCGATAGGCGGCAAGCCACTGCTCATCATCCATGATGTCGCACTGGCGGGTGGCGGCGGCAAGACCTGCCTCCTCCACCAGCGCCCAGGCCAGCTCGCACAGGTGGCAACCGTCGGTATGAAACAGGGTCAGCATCACGCCTCGCCTTGCTCCGGTGCATGGGTGATGATCCAGCAGTTGTGGATGTGCTGGTTGCGCTCGAAATCCTTCGGTCGCGTCTTCTGGGTGATGTTCTGGGCCTTGAGACCAGTGGCCTCGAGACCGGCCAGATCCATCTTGAAGTGACGCTTGTTGTTGGAGAAGACCAGAGTGCCGTCCGCCGCCAGCAGGCGCTTCAGGTGCTGCATCAGCAACAGGTGATCGCGCTGTACGTCGAAGCTCTCGTCCATCCGCTTGGAGTTGGAGAAGGTGGGCGGATCGATGAAGATGAGGTCGTACTGCTCGTCCGCTTCCGACAGCCACTTCAGGCAATCTGCCTGCACAAACTTGTGCTGACGGCCCACCAGCGAGTTGAGACGCATGTTGTCCTGCGCCCAGTTCAGGTAGGTGTGGGACATGTCCACTGTGGTGGTCTCGCTGGCACCGCCAAGACCTGCGTGCACGGTGGCACTGCCGGTGTAGGCAAACAGGTTCAGGAAGCGCTTGCCCTTGGCCATCTGACCCAGCATGCGGCGAGTCTGACGGTGGTCGAGGAACAGGCCGGTATCCAGATAGTCGTAGAGGTTGACCCACAGACGGGCACCGTACTCCTGCACTTCCATCCGGTGCTGCTCTTCGGAGAGCTTCTGATACTGTTGTTTCCCTTCCTGACGCTCACGCACCTTCAGGATCACTTTCTCGCCGTCCATGCCGGTCACCTTGATGGCGGCCTGAACCATGTCGAGCAGACGTTGACGGGTTTTCTGGGCGGGGATGTCTTTGGGCGCGGCATACTCTTGCACCACCAGATAGTCCTGATAACGGTCGATGGCGGCGTTGTATTCCGGCAAATCGGCATCGTAGAGGCGATAGCAATCGATGCCCTCTTTGTTGGCCCACTTCTCGAGGGTTTTCAGATTCTTGCGCAGACGGTTGGCAAAGTCCTGCGCCACCTCTTTTTGGGAGGCCACGGAGTCCAGTGCGATTTGATAATTGCGCAGCTGACACTCGAGGGCGCCGTTGAACAGGCGATATTGCTTGTCGGCGCGCAGGCGCAGACAGCTGAGCAGCTCGGGGGATGCGGAAAGAATAGAGACTTTCCAACCCTGGAAGCTGCGACGCAGAGCATCGCCAAGGGCCTGATGCACTTCCAGCAGCGCCGGGAACTCGCCAAGACGCTCGCCGTAAGGCGGGTTGGAGATCAGCATACCGACTTGGCGAGCCTCCCCTTCCACAGTCGGCATCGGCAGTGGGTTTTCCAGCTTGGTGACATCGGCCTGCTTGAAGGTGATGAGGTGGGCCACACCGGCCGCTTTGGCGTTGTCGCGAGCTTTGAGCAGCACGCGCTGGTCGGCATCACAGCCAAACAGCTTCACTTCACAACGCTGCATACCGCGTTTGGCGCGCACTTGCGCTTCCATCATCAGGCTCTGCCACAGCTCACTATCGTGCTGCAGCCAGCGATCGAAACCGAAGCGCTCGCGGCGCAGCGCCGGCGCCATGTCGGCCGCGATAAAGGCCGCTTCGATCAGCAGCGTACCGGAACCGCACATCGGGTCCATCATGGGCTCACCGGCCCAGCCACTACGGGCAATCATGGCGCAGGCTAGGTTTTCTTTGAGCGGAGCTTCACCGGTGCCCTGACGATAGAAACGCTGATGCAACGCCGGGCCTGACAAGTCCAGCGTGATATTGGCCTTGCCTTTGCCCAGGTGCGCCATGATGCGAATATCCGGCGACTTCTTGTCCACGTCCGGACGCACGTGACCGCGCTTGGTGAAGCGGTCGACGATGGCATCCTTGATTTTCAGCGCGCCATATTGGGTATTGCGAATGGCAGGGTTGGTACCGGTAAAGTCCACCGCGATGGTAGAGGTACCGGAGAAGTGCTCTTCCCAGGGGATTGTGTGGGCGCCCAGATAGAGATCCAGATCATCGTTCATCTGGAATTCGGAGAGCACCAGCACGATACGGGAGGCAAAACGGCTCCACAGGCAGGCCTTGTAGCCAATCGCCAGTTCGCCTTTGAAATGGACGCCAGCCACGGTCTCACGGACCTGCTCTGCGCCAAGATTGGTCAGCTCGTCGGCCAACAGGTTTTCCAGCCCCTTGGGGCAGGTTGCAAAAAATTCTTTCATCACGCTCACGGGGAACCCATAAAAATAGTGCCGCATTATACCTCATCAGGCGGGCTGGAGCATGCAAAAGTCGGCGCAAACAGCAGGATGGAAACAGATTGATAGGTGGTGAAAAGGTAAAAGGCCCCATGACAACCCGATGGCGAGATCATGGGGCCAGACATCATTTAGCGGATCACTTCATGCGAGCCTTGAAACGGGGATTGCTTTTGCAAATCACGAACAATTTGCCGCGGCGGCGCACCAACTGACAATCGGGATGACGCGCCCGTGCGGATTTGAGTGAACAGACGACCAGCATTCAGGACTCCTTCTTGCTTGAAAATGCGCCAAAGCGCTTGTTGAAACGGGCTACACTCCCCTCGCTCGATACCTGCTTCTGCTTGCCGGTATAGAACGAGTGCGACTGGCTGGAAACATCGAGCGATACGTAGGGATACTCCTTCCCATCTTGCCACGTGTAGCGGCGATCGCTCTTGATGGTTGAACCGACCAGGAAAAAGGCATCTGCCGCCGTGTCATGGAACAGCACCAAACGATAATCAGGATGAATATGAGGCTTCATAGCAACTCCATTTTGTTATATTATAACAAAATGTAAGTGAGAATAGCTCTCGTTTCAAGCATAAAATGTCGTATGTAGAAAATCGCAGCAGTGAGTGATGTGTTGATAGCGAGGTGAAGGCACCACGCAAGCAGAACGAAACAAGAGGAAGGTACCATGCTTGCAGCACGAAAGACCAAGACACTGCGTGGGTCAGAACACGAGGTGCAAGTGGATGTAACAAGCCTCAAGAGAGGCAGGATCACAACCATGAAGATCAATGAGAATGGGCAAGATGATCGCGGATCAATGAAGTATCAGAAACGAGGCGCTATTGAGGTGATCACAGTAAAAACAGGCAGCGGTATAATCACAGAGATAAAAAGATTGGTGAAAATATATCAACTGACCTGACGATATTGCTCGGTCACGGTAATACGCGGCTTCATCCGGTTATTCATCACCTTGATCACCCCGAAACGCGGCAAGGTTTTACTGGTGGTCAATACCAGATCGGCAGTGAGGTTCAAACAGACGCTAGCCTGATCCCCTGCCTCAATGACCATAAATTCGCCGTTGCCATGAGGTGTATTCATCAGGACCAGATCACCGTTTTGCGGGATCACTTGCGGATGCTGTTCACTAAAAAACCAGCTTTGCGGCATCAGGGGTTTATAAAAACGACTGACCGCGATGGCATTAAGCACCAACTGAACCTGATGCGGAATACTCCACTCAAGTTCGGCTGCTTTATCCATCAACTGATAATAGAGGGCGGCATCATCAACACAAAAAGGCTGGGTTGCAAATGAGCTGGGCACCAATTGTCGCCCTTTATACTCGGTCGCAAATAACATGTTATCAGACAGGTCCAACATCAGACGGTCACTCTGGGCATCATAGTGCCATTGCCAGCTATCGGTCGGTTGGATAAACATGTTGGAGCCCTTACTTGATAATTACCAGTTGACTTTATTCCATATGCAGGAAATCAGCAACGTCAAATAAAGGGCCCCGCCATCTATTTCTTAAATATTGGTCACAATCTCTTTGACCAACCCCGGCCCTTTATAAATAAAGCCGCTATAAATTTGTACCAGACTGGCACCGGCGGCCAATTTTTCACGGGCGGCCATGGCACTATCAATACCACCCACACCGATAATTGGCAGAGCACCATTGAGCGCCTTGGCCAGATGACGGATCACCTCGGTACTCTTGTGCTGCAGCGGACGACCACTCAGGCCACCCGCTTCACCGGCGTGGGGCATGTCATAAATCATCTCGCGCTCGAGGGTGGTATTGGTGGCGATAACCCCATCAATACCATTCCGTACCAGCGAAGCGGCCACCTGATCTATTTCTTCAAGGCTTAAATCCGGGGCAATTTTAACCGCCAGTGGCACATACTTTTTATATTGGGCGGCCAGCTCTTGCTGGCGCACCTTGAGAGCAGCCAGCAATTCATCCAGCGCCTCGCCATATTGCAGCGAACGCAAACCCGGGGTGTTGGGGGAAGAGATGACGGCAATATAACCGGCATGATCATAAACCTTGTCCATGCAGATCAGGTAATCATCCTTGCCCTGTTCGATGGGAGTATCTTTGTTTTTACCGATATTAATGCCGATGACCCCCTGATATTTGGTCTCTTTTACCTTGGCCACCAGATGCTCCACCCCCTTGTTGTTGAATCCCATCCGGTTGATGATCCCCTCTGCCGGAATAACCCGGAACAGGCGGGGCTTGTCATTGCCGCTTTGGGGTCTGGGGGTGACGGTACCGACCTCGATAAAGCCAAATCCCATGGCGCCCAGCGCGTCAATGCACTCACCATCTTTATCCAGACCGGCCGCCAACCCCACCGGATTGGCAAAAGAAAGCCCCATGACAGTGACGGGGCGTTTCGGCAAATTCTGGCGGAAGAAACAATCGAGTGGCGTACCGAGAAGGCGGGGCAAATATTTCATGGAGAGATCGTGAGCCTGTTCCGGATTGAGTTTGAACAGGAAATGCCTAGCGATGGGGTACAACATCTTTGCTCCTTAAAGAAAGCCCCGGCAACTGGCCGGGGCTTTGGGTGTAATGTCGGTGTCATGCCTTAATCTGGCAATTAAAGTGCCCGACAATTCAACTGGAGCAGGTTCAACTCTCGCAAGGCCACCGAGAACTTGGCGAACTCGTGGGTGCTGGTGGTCTTGAAGTCGGCCAACATGTGGGTCCAACGGGACAAGAGTTGCTCATGCTCCGAAATCCAGTCGGCCAGTATGGTAGCGCATTCTCCCTGATCTTTGCACCCTTCCAGTACCACAGAAGTGAGACTGCGCTGCTGCCAGTCCAGATCTTCGCGGAAGGAGGCTCGCGCCATCGCCTGCCAGTGGTTGCCGACCGGCTGATGGTTGATCTGGTCGAGGAACCAGTGCAGATCCAGTTTGGCTCCGAGGCGATAGTAGACATTGGCGGCGCGCAGGATATCGGTCTTGTGCTCCGCGGCAATCTGCGCCAGATCCAGGCTGGAGAAGAGGCTGCTCATATGGGCGACCTGACGGGCAATGGCCTCAGGCACCTGTTTCTCCATCCACTTGGCAACAGCCTGACGATGCTCGGCCACTTCGCTCTCATCCATCACCTCGTAGAGGTGCTTCCCTAAGGTCTCGAACGCCGGACGGAAGAAGTCGATGTTCTCGCTGATACTCCAGCTACGATTACGGGCGCGCAGGAACCAGCGGGTGGCACGGCGCACGATGCGGCGGCTGTAGAACATCAGCTCGAGCTGAGTCTGGGCATCCACCAGGTTGTCGCACCCTTCGATATCGCGCCACAGCTGGTTCATACCAAACACTTCGCGGGCCATGGCAAAGCAGCAGGCCACTTCGGCGACCGAGGCACCGGTCTCGTCCTTCATCCGACTGGCGAAGTTGAGCCCCATGTCGTTAACCAGCATGTTGGCCACCCGGGTAGCGATGATCTCGCCGCGTAACGGGTGATCGGCCAGCTGGGCACCAAACTGCTGCTGCACCTTGGCCGGGAAGCTGGTGAGCAGCATGTTGGCGAGGAAGGGCTCGTCGGTCACTTCCGGGCAGTTGAGCTGCTCTTTCAGTACCATCTTGCCGTACGCTACCAACACCGCCAGTTCGGGGCGGGTCAGCCCCTGCCCTGCCGCCATCCGCTCGGAGAGCTCCTCATCGGATGGCAGGAACTCCAGTGCACGATCGAGCTTGCCTTCCCGCTCCAGCCCCTGAATAAAGCGCTGCTGCTCTTTGAGTTGTTCAGAACCTCGGAAGCTGGTGACCGAGATGGACTGGGACTGGCGATAGGCGTTGGTGATGACAATCTGCGCCACGTCGTCGGTCATCTCGTAGAGCATCTGGTTGCGCTGCTTGAGGGTCAGGTCACCGGCCGCCACCAATTGGTTCAGCAGGATCTTGATGTTCACCTCGTTATCAGAGCAATCCACCCCACCCACGTTGTCGGTAAAATCGGTATTGATGCGACCGCCCTGACTGGCGTACTCCACCCGACCAAGCTGGGTAAAGCCGAGGTTGCCCCCCTCACCCACGATACGGGCCCGCAGATCGCGACCATTGACTCGCAGTGCGTCGTTGCTGCGATCGCCCACTTCCCCATCGCTCTCGCGAGCGCTCTTCACATAGGTGCCAATGCCGCCATTCCACAGCAGGTCGACATTGAGGCAAAGCAGCGCCTTGATAAGCTCGTTCGGGGCCATGCTGGCCTTGTCGGTGCCGAGCAGGATCTGGATCTCGGGGCTCAGCTTGATGGACTTGGCCGAGCGCAGGAAGATGCCGCCCCCTTGTGATATCAGCTCGCGGTTGTAGTCATCCCAGCTGGAGCCCGGCAGATCGAACAGGCGCTGGCGCTCGACAAAACTCTTGGCCGCATCCGGAGTGGGGTCGACGAAGATGTGCATGTGGTTGAACGCGCCCACCAGCCGGGTGTGTTCGGAGAGCAGCATGCCGTTGCCGAACACGTCGCCGGCCATGTCCCCAATCCCCACGCAAGTGAAGTCGCTGGTCTGGCAGTTGACGCCAATTTCACGAAAATGCCGCTTGACCGACTCCCAGGCACCACGGGCGGTGATACCCATCTTCTTGTGGTCGTAACCGACCGAGCCGCCGGAGGCGAACGCATCGCCGAGCCAGTGGCCGTATTCGAGGCTTATTTCGTTGGCGATGTCGGAGAAGGTCGCCGTGCCCTTGTCGGCGGCGACCACCAGGTAGTAGTCATCCTCGTCGTGACGCACCACGGATGTCGGCGGGATCACCTCGCCGCTAATGATGTTGTCAGTCACATCGAGCAGACCGCGAATAAACAGGCGATAACAGGCCTTTCCCTCCTCCTGAATGACGGCGCGGGTTGCCCCCACCGGCATCTGTTTGCAGTAGAAGCCGCCCTTGGCCCCCACTGGTACGATGACGGTGTTCTTCACCTGTTGGGCTTTCACCAAGCCCAATACCTCGGTGCGGAAGTCCTCTTTGCGATCGGACCAGCGCAGGCCACCACGGGCGACCTTGCCCCAGCGCAGATGCACCCCTTCCACCCGCGGTGAGTAGACGAAGATCTCGAATTTCGGCAGCGGCAGCGGCATGTCGGTAATGCTGGAGGGAGCCAGTTTGAAGGAGATGTAGGGCTTGATGCTGCCCGCCTTGTCCAGCTGGTAGTAGTTGGTGCGCAGGGTAGCGTCGATCATCTCCACATAGCGGCGAATGATGCGATCGTCGTCCAGGTTGGCCACCTGATCCAGCTTGGCGGCAAGCTCCTCGTGCAGCTTGGCCTGTACCTTGACGTCCTGCTTGCTGGCAGGATCCAGGCGCTGTTCGAACAGGGTAAACAGCAATTGGGCGATATCGGGATAACGGGTCAGGGTCTCTTCGATATAGGACTGGCTGAAGGAGACGCCAGTCTGGCGCATGTATTTGGCGTAAGCGCGCAGCACAGAGACCTGACGGCCAGTGAGACCCGCCCCCAATACCAGCCGGTTGAAGCCATCATCTTCCAGCTGCTTGTTCCAGATGGCGGCAAACGCCTGCTGGAAGCGCTGCTGGCTCTGGGCCAGATCAAAGGGCTGCTCGCCATGCAGCAACATGGAGAAGTCGAGGATCCAGAACAGATCGCCAGCCGGAGTGCGTACCTGATACGGGGTCTCGCCGATCACCCTCAGTCCCATGTTCTCCAGCATCGGCAGCACATCGGAGAGGTGAATGGGTTCGGTGCGATGGAACAGTTTGAGCCGTACCCGACGATCGTTCTCCTCCTCCTGCGCGCGGTAGAACAGCATGCCCAGCGGCTCGGCTTCACTCAGGTTATCGAGCGCCATGATGTCGGCCACAGCAGAGCCCGGCAGCACATCTTCCTTGTAAGCACGGGGGAAGGCGGTGCTGAAACGGCGGCGCAGCTCGTTGCCACGGGCCTCGCCATAATGGGAAAGCAGCACGGAGTCGAGTCTGTCGTCCCAGCTGCGGGCCGCTTCAATCAGGTTGTTCTGCACTTCGTTCACATCCACATCCACGTTGTTGTTATTGACCCGCACTATGTAGTGGGTCCGCGCCAGCACGCCTTCGGTGAAGTAGACGTTGAACTCCACCTCTTCGTTGCTGCCAAAATACTTCTGCAATATTTGCTGGGTCTTGATCCGCAGCGCCGTGTTGTAGCGCTCCTTGGTGACATAGACCATGCAGGAGAAGAAACGGCCGTACACATCCCGGCGCACGAACAGCCGCAGCATGTCCCGCTCCTGCATCTCCAGCACCCCAAGACCGGTGGCCAGCAGCTCCTCTTCACGAGCCTGGATCAGTTCGTCACGGGGATAGGTTTCCAGCACGTTGAGCAGCGCCTTGTAGGCGTGGGAGCCCTTCTCATGGCCGGAGGCGGCCATGATGCGCTCGAGACGATGGCTGATGAGCGGGATCTGGGTCGCGCTGGTGTTGTAAATGGAAGAGGCGTAGAGGCCGATGAAGCGATCTTCCCCGATCACCTTGCCGTGCTCGTCGAAGCGCTTGATGCCAATGTAATCCACATAGGCCGGACGGTGCACCCGGGACTTGCTGTTGGATTTGGTGAGGATCAGCAGGTCAGAACTCAGGGCGGCGTGACGGGCGCTGGCCGGCATGTTGCCAAGGCGCTGGCCCACCTCCTTGATGGAGTTTTTCATCAGCCCCAGGCTGGAGCTAGCCTGCGGCAGGATCTCGTGATCCCCCTCCACTGCCTTGACGTCGTAACGGCGATAGCCCATCAGGGTGAAGTTGTGGGCAGCCACCCATTTGAGGAAGGCAACGCAGGAAGCCACTTCCTCCTTGCTGACCGGGTGCTTGCGCTTGGGCAATTCGTCGATGATCTCATTGAGCTTGGCCAGCATGGGCTGCCAGTCGCCGACTGCCAGCGCCACTTCACCGGCCACGGAGTTGAGCTCGGTAGCCAGCGCGGCCATCTGCTCCTCGCTGGTGAGGTGATCGATCTCGATAAGGAATGCTGTTTCAACCGAGGTCTGCCCGTCGGTGTTGTCGAGTTCCAGAATGGCGTCAATCTTGCCATCCGCTCCACGAATCAGGTGCAGCGGTTGGTGCAGCATCATGTGGGCGGTGATATTGAGCCGTTTAAGCGCCATCCGGATGGAGTCCACTAGGAAGGGCGAGTCCTGCAGGATCACCTCGACGATGGTATGTGGCGATTGCCAGCCGTGACGGGTCAGCTCGGGGTTGTAGACCCGGATGTAGGGATCGGTACCGCTGCGCTGATTGAGAGCATTCCACAGGCTCAGGGCCGCGCCATAGAGATCGCTGTCATTGCGATCGTGCAGGTCGGAGCTCGCCATGTTGCCGTAGAACTTGGCAACGAAGCGCTCGACCAGAGAGGCACTGTTTTTGGGCAACTTCTGATGGATCAGGCTGAGAACGTTTTCGAGCAGAACTGAGGTAGGGGCGTCTTTCAATGCCATTTTTATATTCCTTATCGGACGACATTAACCACCGACGCAGAGGCAACCACCCTGGTTACCCGCTGGTGCAGAGTTGTTGCGAAGTGTAATGGCTTGGATAAGGGAAGGCGAGGAAAGGTGCTAACGAGATGTTAAAAACAAGGTGCAGATCACGGCTTAAACTGTGAGAAATTTTGTAAATAACCAAAAATACAGAAATTCCCACTACCTTTGTGCCAGTTTACCGGATAGATAGTGACACAAAGCAGATAAACAGTCGGTAATCTGTTCTATTTTTGTTAATTTATGCGTTCGAGGCTGATAAAGCGGTAATCGTCCTGGGTTTTCAGCCGAAAATAGCCATGCACACCATTGATGGCGACAAAGGGCCGTATTTTTTCTATGCCAAGCTCCAGGGTCAATCCCTGTTCGCTGCGCACCACCAGCCGTCTGGCATGGCCCTGATACATCAGCATCACCTCATCACTGCTCAATGAGAGCCGAAAAGTAAACTGCTTCACACTTGCTCCTGATCACACGGCACATCAATGTGGGGCAAGAGCGTTAACGCCCCTGCCCCGTCGATACTTACTGCTGCAGCGCCTTGCTTACCTTCTCGAACAGATCCCGTGCCAGCCCCTCAAGGTTGGCAAGACGGGTCAGCTCGGCGCGGATCAGGGCCTTGCGCGCCTCATCCAGTCGCTTGAACTGGATAAGCGGAGTGATAAGGCGGGAGGCCACCTGCGGATTGACCTCGTTGAGCTCGATCAGCAAATCGGTCAGGAAGCGGTAACCGCTGCCATCCACCGCATGGAACTGCACCTGATTGCTCATGGCGAAGCTGCCGATCAGCGCCCGCAGCCGGTTCGGATTGCGAATGCTGAAAGTGGGGTGATTCATCGCCTGTTTCACTTCGCTAAGCACATCGGCAGCCGGTTTGCTACCAATCAGCCGCAGCCAGTTGTCCAGCACCAGTCCATCCTTGGCCCACTTGCCTTCAAAATCGGCCAGCAGCGCAGCGCGGCATGGCAACAGATAGCCGTTGGCCACCTGCAGTGCCGCCAGGGTGTCGGTCATGTTGTCGGCAGTTGCATACTGCTCGCGCACCAGCGCATCAGCATGCTCCGCATCCAGCGCAGCCAGATAGCCGAGCACCACCCCTTTGAGGGCCCGTTTGGCCATGTCGGCATGCACCACCTGATAACCATTCAGACGCAGGCTCTGATAGGTCGCCGCCAAGCGTGCGCCAAAGGCCTCGGCAAGACGGGTGTGGATCGCGTTGCGCACCTGATGAATGGCATCGATATCGGCCACCTCGAACAGCTCGGCCAGGGTCGCCTCACTGGGCAGCGCCAGGATCTCCGCCTTGAGGGCCAAATCCAGTTCACTGTCGTCCAGAATGGCGACGAAGGCGGCCAGCAGGGTTTGGGAGAGCTCAACCCCCTGCCCGTGCTGGACCCGCGCCACCCCGTCGATGACCGCTTTGTTGATCAGCATCTGGGCCGCATCCCAGCGGGCAAACTCGTTGCGGGCAAAGCGCATCAGGAAGGCGAGCGCTTCGTCGCTGTAGTCATAGTGCAGCTTGACCGGCGCAGAGAAGTTCCGAAGCAGAGAAGGAACCGGCTTGACCGGCACCCGATCGAATTCGAAAGTCTGCTCCGCTTCCAGCACGTCAAGCACGTTGCCGATGGCCTTGCCCTGATACTGCAGAGCAATGACGGCACCCTGCTCGTCATAAAGCTCGATATCGAGGGGGATATGCAGCGGCAGCTTTTGCGGTTGATCCTGAGTCGGCGGGGTATGCTGGCTCACATGAAGGCGATAGATACCGCTGGCGGCATCATACTCGTCGGTCACGGTCAGCTCGGGGGTGCCGGACTGACTGTACCAGCGGCGGAAACGGCCAAGATCGACACCGGACGCATCCTCCATTGCCTGCACGAAATCATCGCAAGTAGCGGCCGAGCCGTCGTGACGCTCGAAGTAGAGACGCATACCGGCCTGGAAGGCATCTTCCCCCAGCAGGGTGTGCATCATGCGGATCACTTCCGAGCCCTTCTCGTAGACGGTGAGGGTGTAGAAGTTGTTCATCTCGATCACCACATCCGGGCGGATCGGGTGCGCCATGGGGCCGGCATCTTCGGCAAACTGCGGGCCGCGGACGGTACGCACGTTGTTGATGCGGTTGACGCCACGGGAGCCCAGGTCGGAGGAGAACTCCTGATCCCGAAATACCGTCAGCCCCTCTTTCAGGCTGAGCTGGAACCAGTCACGACAGGTGACGCGGTTGCCGGTCCAGTTGTGGAAATATTCGTGGCCGATCACCCGTTCGATACCGTGGTAGTCGCTGTCAGTGGCGGTGTCCGGATTGGCCAGCACGAACTTGGAGTTGAAGATGTTGAGCCCCTTGTTCTCCATGGCGCCCATGTTGAAGAAGTCCACCGCAACGATCATGTAGATGTCAAGATCATACTCAAGGCCGAAACGCTGTTCGTCCCAGCGCATGGAGTTGATGAGGCTCTCCATGGCAAAACCGGCGCGATCGAGGTTGCCCTTGTCGACGAAGATCTCGAGGGCCACCTTGCGGCCGCTCTTGGTGGTGTAGTGGTTGCGCTCCACATCGAAATCGCCGGCCACCAGCGCAAACAGGTAGCTCGGTTTGGGGAAAGGATCCTGCCACTGCACGAAATGGCGGCCGTCGCCCAGATCGCCGCTATCTACCTTGTTGCCGTTGGAGAGCAGGAAGGGGAACTGAGCTTTGTCGGCGGTAATGCGGGTGCTGTAACGCGCCAGAATGTCGGGGCGGTCCAGATAGTAGGTAATGCGGCGAAAGCCCTCCGCTTCACACTGGGTACAGTAGGCATCACCCGATTTGTAGAGCCCTTCCAGCGCGGTGTTGGCGGCCGGATCCAGCAGGGTGACAATGGTGAGCACACATTCGGCCGGCAGGTTGAACAGGGTCAGACTGCTCTCGCCTTGCTCGTAGTGGTCACAGGGAATGCCATCAATGGCAACGCTCTTGAGGGTCAGCTGCTCACCATCGAGGACGAGCGGCGCATTGTGCTCGCCGTTGCGACGAATGCGGGTGATGGCGGTGACCTGGGTCAGCGGCTCCTGCAGTTGGAAATCGAGGTCGATGGTGTCGATCCAGTAGAGCGGCGCCTGATAATCCTGGCGATATTTGGCCGTCATGGCCTGGGAGTGATCGGTCATTATTGTCTGCTTCCACGCTTGTTAAAGGCGAGAAAGAGGCTGTCACAACCAACTGGCGGGGTCAAACAATTTGCATTACGCCAGATACGCCAGACAAAAAGAAAGGGCGACCGCAGTCGCCCTTGTGCATTGGAGGTGCCTTGTCAGCTGCGTTTGCTGACCTTGGCCAGATCTGCCGTGATATTGGCCGCTTCGATGAGATACTCATCGGGCGCTTCAAAATCAGCGGGCAGTTCATCCAGACTCTTCACCGCAGGCTTGCCAAGACGTGCCAGACGCTCGTTGGTACGTTTGAGCGCTTTCTCATCCTGTTTCGCCTGCTCTGCAACACGCTCCGCCTCGTTGAGGGAGACCGACTTCTTGTCTTTCTCCTCCTTGTAGTCGGCGATGTCCTGCATCACATAGGCAAACTCGGGATCCTTGGCGATCCGGGCATCGTGCGCCGCCTGCAACTTGGGCAGTACACTGGCGAAGTTGCCGAGTTTCTCGTAGTTGGCGGAGGCAATCTTGTCCCACGGCAACGCATTGAACTCACGGCTTTCGCCCGTCTCTTCCGGAGCAACCGGTGTCGGGAAGCTGATATCCGGCGCAACGCCCTTGTTCTGGGTGCTGCCACCGTCGATCCGGTAGAACTTGGCGATGGTGTACTGCACGTGACCGAGCGGCTGCTCGTAGAAGTCATAGACCTTGGCGAGACTGCGATGCTGCTGCACCGTCCCCTTGCCGAACGAGTTTTCACCCAGAATCAACGCGCGGCCATAATCCTGCATGGCGGCAGCGAAGATCTCGGAGGCCGAGGCACTGTAGCGGTCTATCATCACCGACATCGGGCCGCCGTAGTAGACGTTGCCATCGTCATCGCCATTGACCGTGATACGGCCCATGTGATCACGAATTTGCACCACGGGACCGCTGGCAAAGAAGAGACCGCTGAGGGCGGAAGCTTCAGTCAGGGCGCCGCCGCCGTTACCGCGCAGATCAATGATCAAGCCATCGATCTTCTTCTTGTTCAGGCTGGAGAGCTCCTTGATCACGTCATCGTGCAGATTGACGTAGAAACTCGGGATCTCGATGACGCCAATCTTCTTGCCTTCGGCGTTAATCACCTTGGACTTGGCAGCCCGGTCTTCAAGGCGCACCTTGTCGCGGGTCAGCTCGATCTGCTCGGTCTTGGCGGTTGCGCCCTTGCCGCGCTGGATCTCCAGCTTGACCTTGCTCCCTTTGGGCCCCTTGATGAGCTCGACCACGTCATCAAGACGCCAGCCGATCACATCGACAATCTTGCCATCTTCCTGCCCTACCCCGGTGATCTTGTCATCGGGTTTGAGGTGGTTGGATTTGGCAGCCGGGCCACCGGGCACCAAAGAACGGATGACGGTAAAGTCATCTTCCGCCTGCAACACGGCACCGATCCCCTCCAGCGAAAGGTTCATCTCGGTGTTGAAACGATCGGCACTGCGCGGTGAGAGGTAACTGGTGTGCGGTTCGATGGCGCGAGCGAAGGAGTTCATGAAGAGCTGGAAGACATCCTCACTCTCGGTCTGGGACATCCGCTTGATGGCATTGTTGTAACGCTTGCCAAGCAGCTCCTTGATCTCGGGCCACTCCTTGCCACTGAGCTTGAGGCTCAGGGCATCGAACTTGACCCGCTGACGCCACAGCTCGTTGAGCTCTGCTTCATCTTTGGGCCAAGCCGCCCCTTCCCGATCAAACACATAGTTGTCGGTCTGGGTAAAATCGAAAGGAGTATCAAGCAGTTTGAGGGCGTATTCGAACCGCTCATAACGCCGCTGCTGACTCAGGTTGAACATCTCGTAGGCGGGAGCCAGACGGCCTCTTTCGAGGTCGGTGTCAAAACCGTTACGGTACTTTTCAAAACGGCTGATATCAGAGGCCAAAAACAGGTTGCGGCTGTAGTCCAGATTCTCCAGATATTTATCAAAAATCACGGAGGAAAAGGCATCGTCCAGCTTGAACTGTTTGTAGTGCGAGCGGGTAAACAGATTGGTAATTCGCTTGCTGGCCGTAGCATGTTGGCTCTCTTGAGCCAACACAGGCAAATCACTCTCCTTGAGCACCGGCTCGATGGCCTGTGCAAGCCCGGCAAGCGCCAGGCTACAGGCAACGAGGGAAAAACGAATTACGCCATGCTTCAACATTTGTCTCCTTAGAGAACCAAGTGCTCTGATTTGACCCGCACCATCATGCCGGTCTGCAGTTGGACCTGTACATCGTCCTTGGTTACTTCCTTGATGGTTGCCGGAACCGGGAATTTACCCATAACGACGCGCACATCCTGGCCCACTTTCAGCGTAGCGGCATCCACTTTAACCAGCGGAGCGTCAGCGACCGGTGCCTTGGCGGCAGCTTTCGGCTTGGCAGCTACATCAGCTTTCTCGGTTTTGCGCACAGCAGGACGACGGGGCTTCTTGGCCTTCTCATCCTTCTCTTTGGTATTGGTACGACGGCTGGCGAATACGCGCTCTTTGCTCTCTTTAAGAGCTTGCTTGGCGTGCTCGATGTGCTCTTCGGTCAGCAGCTCGCCCGGGTTGCCATCCAGATCAACGCGAGCCTGGCCAGCTTTGAGACCGTGCAGGTAGCGCCAGCTGGAGGTGTATTGACGCAGTGCGGAACGCAGCATGGTCTTGGAGACTCTGGCATCGTCAGCAAGACGCTCGGCCAAATCCTGGAAGATGCCAATCTTGAGCGGCTTGGCCTCTCCTTCAGCAACGAAGCAGGCCGGGAATTTCTCGACCAGGTAGGCAACGATCTCTTTACTGTTCTTCAGCTTCTCAGTGTTTTCCATGTATAACCTTGGCTTTCATATAAACGCACGGGCACGTCCCGAGCACAACAAAGGCCCCATTATAGAGAGCTTGGGGCCTTTTGCGAACCATCTAGCAATGACTTAGAGCATGCTTTCCAAAATTTGCACCGTTTCTTCGAGGCCAATCCGGTCTTGCTGGTCGAAACGGTTAAAAATCGGACTGTCGATATCGAGTACCCCGATGATCTCGCCACCACGGCGCACCGGGATCACGATTTCCGAGTTGCTCGCGCCATCGCAAGCGATGTGACCGTCGAACTGGTGGACATCGTCAATGAGCTGGGTTCTCCCCTCTGCCACTGCGGTACCACACACCCCACGGCCGACCGGGATCCGTACGCAAGCCGGTTTGCCCTGAAATGGCCCCAATACCAGGGTCTCACCCTGCAACAGATAAAAACCGACCCAGTTGATCTCCGCCAGCTCCTGATTCAGCAGTGCGGAGAGGTTGGCCAGATTGGCAATCAGATCGGTTTCCCCCTCCAGCAGCGCCTTGGCCTGCTGGTTGAGGATGCGATAAAACGGTTGTTTTTCAATCATGATTAAATGAACTTCACTCCCTGATGGTTTGGGGAAGGTAACGCCTGGCCGGGAAATTTCAAATATTTTTTCCACTCCCCACCTCTTGCGCCGTTATTCCCGGGCAACGGAAAGCGCCAATTGCTGGCGTTGACCATTACTCCACTCGATATTTAACAACCAGATCATGACGGGTGATGTACAGCTCCCCACTTGGGTCACCCCCTGCCACTGTCCGTCTATTTGTTCAAAGCTCACCGGAATGGTGCCCATAAACATATCTTTGCCTTCGAGTGTCGCTTTCACCGGTTTGATGGCCGGATCGCCGCCGGTAATAGCGATGGCAAAGTCATGTTCGGCGCGCAGCGGTAATTCCTTGATGGCGACCGTCAGCGACTTGTCACCAATCAGCGCGCTGCAAGGGGTGTGGGAAAGATCACAAATCTGATCTTTTTTCTGGTCAGCAGAGACGCTGTTATCGGCCGAAAACCAGGTGCGATAAGCCATCAGCGCCAATAACAGCGCCAATACCAGTACGAGGTGCAAAACTTTACGTGCGGTAAGTCTCTCTTTCATCAAAAACAGCCCGATTAAGATGCAATTAAAATAGTTTTTTGTGATCTCGAACAAGGTAAAAAACTGCCATATCGAGACCGGACGGAGCCAAATATATCACTGTTTATACTGTTATTTTACCTGTCACTTCAGTATCATTCCCATGCAGTTTTCATTTAGCCATCTTTTGCTTTTCCTTTCGTTAACAGATGTTAACAACTGGTCGGCGGTGGCTGATGAAGCCAGTCCGGTCCTCCGGATACAAAACCAAACAACAGCAGCATCGGAAGCGGAATATAACGATGAGCCATACAACTAACCATCCTGAGTACAACTACACCGTTGTTCGCCAGTTTACCGTCATGACGATTGTCTGGGGAATTGTCGGCATGTCGGTTGGCGTACTGATCGCAGCCCAGTTGATCTGGCCTGCCCTCAACTTCGAGACCCCGTGGCTGACTTACAGTCGTCTGCGGCCCCTCCATACCAACGCAGTGATCTTCGCCTTCGGCGTCAGTGCACTGATGGCCACCTCGTTTTACGTGGTGCAGCGCACCTGTCAAACCAGACTGTTTGGTGGCCCGCTGGCTACTTTCGTCTTCTGGGGCTGGCAAGCAATCATTCTCTCTGCCGCCATCTCTCTGCCGCTGGGTTACACCTCCGCCAAAGAGTATGCCGAGCTGGAGTGGCCGATTGATATCGCCATCACTGTGGTATGGGTCGCCTATGCCATCGTCTTCTTCGGCACCCTGATGAAGCGCACCACCTCCCACATCTATGTGGCGAACTGGTTCTTCGGCGCCTTCATCATCACCGTTGCGGTGCTGCACATTGTCAACAACATGGAAGTGCCGCTCTCCGGCATGAAGTCCTACTCCATGTACTCCGGCGCCATGGACGCCATGGTGCAGTGGTGGTATGGCCACAACGCGGTAGGCTTCCTGCTGACCGCCGGTTTTCTGGGGATGATGTACTACTTCGTGCCCAAGCAGGCCGGTCGTCCGGTTTACTCCTATCGCCTCTCCATCGTGCACTTCTGGGCGCTGATCTCCCTCTATATCTGGGCCGGTCCGCACCACCTGCACTACACCGCACTGCCTGACTGGGCACAGTCCCTCGGCATGGTGATGTCCCTGATCCTGTTCGTACCTTCCTGGGGCGGCATGATCAACGGCATCATGACCCTCTCCGGTGCCTGGCACAAACTGCGTTATGACCCCATCCTGCGCTTCCTGATCGTCTCCCTCTCTTTCTACGGCATGTCGACCTTCGAAGGCCCGATGATGGCGATCAAAACCGTCAACGCCCTCTCCCACTACACCGACTGGACCGTTGGTCACGTTCACTCCGGTGCGCTGGGTTGGGTTGCCATGGTCTCCATCGGTGCGGTCTATCACCTGATCCCGAACCTGTTCGGCCAGGGCCGGATGTACAGCGTCAAGCTGATCAACGTTCACTTCTGGCTGGCGACCGTGGGCACCGTGCTCTACATCGTTGCCATGTGGATTTCCGGCGTGATGCAGGGCCTGATGTGGCGTGCAGTCAACGAAGACGGCACCCTGACCTACAGCTTCGTTGAAGCGCTGCAGGCATCCTATCCCTTCTATTTCGTGCGCTTCCTGGGTGGCTGCTTCTTCGTCACCGGCATGTTGCTGATGGCTTACAACGCCTATCGCACCATCACTGCGCCCAAAGGTTCTCTGGAACCTGTCGCCCAGCCAGCATGATTGAAGAGGTCAACCCATGAGCAACAATAACCGTCACGAAATATTTGAAAAAAGCGTTCCCATGCTGGTGGTCGGCATCATCTTCGCCATCAGTCTGGGGGGCCTGGTTGAAATCACTCCGCTGTTCTTCCAAAAGCAAACCACCGAGCCGGTGGAGGGCCTCAAGCCCTACACCGCTCTGCAGATGGAAGGACGCGACATCTTCATTCGCGAAGGCTGCACCAACTGCCACAGCCAGATGATCCGTCCGTTCCGTGCCGAAACCGAGCGTTACGGTCACTACTCGGTCGCCGGTGAGAGCGTCTGGGAGCACCCCTTCCTGTGGGGCTCCAAGCGTACTGGTCCGGATCTGGCCCGTGTTGGTGGCCGCTACTCCGACGAGTGGCACAAGGTTCACCTGATCAACCCGCGCGATGTGGTACCGGAATCCAACATGCCCGCCTACCCCTGGCTTGATACCAATGTGCTGACTGGCGAGATGACCGGCAAAAAACTGGCGCTGTTCCGCGATCACTTCGGTGTGCCCTATACCGACGCCGATATTCAGGGTGCTGGCGAAGCCGTCAAGGGCAAGACCGAGCTGGATGCGCTGGTGGCCTATCTGCAATCACTGGGTCATGCCCTGAAATAAGGAGGCGAAAATGGACTACGGCACATTTCGCGGTCTGTATACCCTGCTGTTGATGGCCATCATGATTGGCATCATCGTCTGGGCCTACAGCAAACGCCGCAAGACCTCTTTCGACGAGGCTGCCAATCTGGTTTTTGCCGATGATGAGCAACCCGGTGCTGATAAAAAGAACGCAGGAGCGAAACAATAATGAGCACTCTGTTTAGCATTTTTGTGACTGTCATCAGTCTGGGAACCATCCTCGGCTGCTTCTTGCTGCTGATGTGGTGCCGCAAGGACAAGATGGGTGTTGAAGAAGGCAAATCGATGGGACACTCCTTCGATGGCATCGAGGAGATCAACAACCCGCTGCCGAAGTGGTGGACTTACATGTTCCTCTTCTTCATCGTCACCGGTCTGGTCTATCTGATCGCCTTCCCGGGGCTTGGCAACTTCAAAGGCCTGCTGGGCTGGCAAAGTTCCAACCAAGACGTGCGCTCGCTGGCCGAGTCCAAGGCTGCAACCGAATCGGCCAAGGCCGAAGGTCGCGCGGTGGAGTACGACCGCGAGGTCGCCAAGGCTGACGAGATCTACGGCGCCAAGTTCCGTGAACTCACCTACGAAGCGGATGGCAAAACCTATCGTGCCATCACCGAGATCGCCAAGGATCCGGAAGCCCTGAAAGTGGGTCAGCGTCTGTTCCTGCAGAACTGCTCCCAGTGCCACGGCTCCGATGCCCGTGGTGGCCGCGGCTTCCCGAACCTGACCGACAGCGAATGGCAATGGGGCGGCCAGCCTGATCAAATCAAGACCACCATCATGGGCGGTCGTCAGGGGATCATGGCGGCCTGGGGTGAAATCCTCGGCAAAGATGGCGTTCAGGAAGTGGCCTCCTATGTGCTGAGCCTCTCCGGTCGCAAGGTTGACCTGGTGGAAGCGAAGAAAGGTGAAGCACGCTTTGCCATCTGCGCAGCTTGCCACGGGGCCGATGCCAAGGGCGGTATTGCCGTCGGTGCGCCAGATCTGACCAACAACACCTGGCTCTACGGTGGCTCCCGCGAAGTGGTGGTACAAACCATCACCCACGGTCGTCACGGCGTGATGCCAGCCTGGAAAGATATTCTGGGTGAGGACAAGGTTCACCTGCTGGCCTCCTACGTTTACAGCCTGTCTCATCAACAGTCTGCCAAATAAGGTTCGCCCGTAACGTTGTAACATGTGATAAACACGTGATTACACAGCAAAAAGCCTCGACTCCTCGAGGCTTTTTGTTATCTTGTGTTGCGTAAAAACCATCTTCCACGTTAATCATTCGTTTCATGGCAGTAGCAATCATGACCCAACCTCTATCCAAACCGTGGTATCGCCAATTCTGGCCCTGGTTTATCATCGCCCTCCCCACTGCCGCCGTGGTCGGCAGCATCGCCACCGCCATCATCGCCAGTAAGGATGGGGTCAATCTGGTGGCCGAGGACTATTACAAACAAGGGAAAGAGATCAATCAGGACTTGAGCAAGTTTGACCGCTCCGAAGCGCTCAATATCCGCTTTGGGCTGGAGGTTGACGGCAACGAGCTGACCCTCAAACCCATCAGCGGTGACATTCCTGCCGGGCAAGCTCTCTATCTCTCATTGTTCCACCCGACCTTGGCCGGTCAGGACAGCGAACACATGATCACCGCCGATGCGAGCGGCACCTATCGCCTCCATTTCGACAAGCCGCTGGTCGGCAAGTGGCACATTCGAGTCGATGCCTTTGATCACGAGTGGCGATTGCAAGAGACCGTCCAGCTGCCCACCCTGGCCCCTGTCGAACTCGACCCGAAAGGACGCTAAGCCATGACCGGCTGTTCTCACTGTGGCGAGCCGGTGCTCGCCACCGCCCCTGCTGCTTGTATTCTGCATTCAGGGGGACATAACGCATGACCCCCTGCTTTCACTGCGGCGAGCCGGTACCCGCCAATAGTGGCTATGCCCTCGAGATAAAGGGGATTGTTCGCCCCATGTGCTGCCCCGGTTGTCAGGCGGTGGCAGAAACCATCATGGAGTGCGGCCTCGCCAGTTACTACGATCACCGCACCGCCCCCGGTACCAAGGGGGATCTGGTACCCGAGGAGCTGGCCGCCCTCACCCACTACGATCTGGCAGAAGTGCAACAGGAGTTTGTCACCGACAGCGGTACCCTTCGCGAAATCCAGCTGACAGTAGAAGGGCTCACCTGCGCCGCCTGTGCCTGGCTTATCGAACGCCACCTGATGACCCTTGGCGGCTTGCGCTACATCAACGTCAACACCACCACCCACCGGGCCCGCATCAAGTGGGATCCGGAGCTGCTCTCCCTGAGTGACATCCTCAAGGGATTCGCCCAAATCGGCTATCGTGCCTACCCGTTCCAGACCCATCAACAGGAAGCGCTCTACGCCAAAGAGGTGCGCAGCTATATGTTCCGGCTGGCACTGGCAGGGCTTGGCTCGATGCAGGTGATGATGTGCGCCGTGGCCCTCTATATGGATCTCTTCATCAGCGTTGAAGATGAGTTCATGGTCTACTTCAAGTGGATAAGCCTGCTGCTCTCCACCCCCATCATGATCTACTCGGCCCAGCCCTTTTACGTGGGTGCCTGGCGCAGCCTGAAACAGGGTCACCTGTCGATGGATGTGTCGGTGTCGCTGGCGCTGATCGGGGCTTTTATCGCCTCCATATGGGCCACTGTGTTCAATACCGGTGAGGTCTATTACGACTCCATCACCATGTTCGTCTTCTTCCTGCTGCTGGGGCGCTTTCTCGAGTTGCGGGCCCGGCGCAAGGCGTCGGAGTCGAGCTCCAACCTGGCCAGACTGGTGCCCATCATGGCGACCCGCATCGATGATGAAGGAGAGCATGAGGTAGCGGCCAAGACCTTGCAGGTCGGCGATCGGGTGCGGGTACTGGCCGGCGCCACCTTGCCAGCGGACGGCATCATTGTCGAAGGGCAAGCCAGCCTCAACGAATCCATGCTGACCGGTGAACAGCTGCCCCTGCTTAAACAGCGCGGTGAGCAGGTCTATGCCGGCACCATCAACACGGATGCGCCGCTACAGATCCGGGTGACCCACCGCATCGAAGAGTCGCGGATCGCCCAGATCATGCGGCTGCAGGATCACGCTCTTGATGACAAACCAGCCATCGCACAGATGGCGGATCAGCTGTCGCGCCACTTTATTCTGGTGCTGCTGATCATTGCCGCTGCGGTCTGGACCTTCTGGCACTTCCATCAACCGGATCAGGCGTTCTGGGTCACCCTCGCCGTGCTGGTTGCCACCTGCCCCTGTGCCCTGTCGCTGGCCACTCCGACGGCGCTAACCTCGGCCACCGCCAATCTGACCCGCAACGGCATTCTGCTGCGCCGTGGTCATGTGCTGGACGTGCTGACCAAGGCCAACCGGATCGTGATGGACAAGACTGGCACCCTGACCACAGGTGAGATCAGTCTGACAGGCACCACCACCTTGGCAGAGATGGACGAGGCGCACTGCCTCGCCATCGCCCGGGCCATGGAGGCGCAATCCGAACACCCCATTGCCCGCGCCTTCCGACTGCCCGCCGACAGCATCGCCGTGTTGCCATCCGTTCGCGAGATCACCCCGGTCATCGGTCACGGCATCACGGCGCTGGTTGATGGCGTACGCTACCGCATCGGCAGTGCCCGCTGGCTTGGGCTGGATCCGGCGCAAGAACGCGGCCGCGGTCTGGCTATCTATCTGGCCGACGAGCAGCAGGTCTTGGCCCGCTTCAATCTGGAAGATACCCTGCGCCCCGATGCCAGGGCGCTGATCGCGGCATTCAAGACGGCAGGTCTGCAAACTACCGTGCTGACTGGCGACAGCTCTTTTCAGGCAGACGAGATTGCCCGCGAGCTGGGCGTGGATGAGCTGGTCAAGGGGGTCTCACCCGATGGCAAGCTGACCTACCTCAAGGCCCGGGAAGCCCAGGGGGATATCAGCATCATGGTGGGCGATGGCATCAACGACGCCCCGGTACTGGCCGGAGCTCACGCCTCGTTCGCCATGGCTGGTGGCACCGATCTGGCGAAAAACAGCGCCGATGCCATCCTGCTGGCCGATGACCTGAGCCGACTGCTCGAGGCCAGAGTGCTGGCAATGCGTACCCGCAAGATCATCATCGAGAACTTCGCCTGGTCCATCGGTTACAACCTGCTGGTGCTGCCGTTGGCGGCCTGCGGCTGGCTGCCCCCCTATCTGGCGGCGGCGGGCATGTCGCTCAGCTCACTCATCGTGGTAACCAACTCCATGCGCCTCAACCGATGAGGCTGGGGGCGGAAAATAGCTGAAAATGTGGCCTGCCTCCGATGCAGGCCACATTTCTAATTGATAGCGGCTGGCCCCCTGCCCGAACAGGGTTACCATAGGGGACGCTTGCCAAGGATGAAAGCCAAGGTACCTCTCATGAATATAATTTTTGTCCTGATCCCCATCGCCATCCTGTTTGTGATCATCGCCGGGGTCGTCTTCTTCTGGGCCATTCGCTCCGAACAGTTTGAAGATCTCGACCGGCAGGGCTCCAACATCCTGTTTGACGAAGAGCAACCTGCCCACAAACCCGTAAAGCCTGCTGACCATGACCCACAACCTTGATCTGGCCGGCGCCCTGCTGGTCGGACTGGCAGGCTCCGCCCACTGCATCGGCATGTGTGGGGGTGTCTCCGCCGCGCTCTCCATGGCGATCCCCGCCAACAAGCAGCACTTCTGGGGGCGACTCGCCTATCTGCTCAACTACAACCTCGGCCGGATCCTGAGCTATGTCATTGCAGGTGCACTGGTGGGCGGCCTGCTCGCCACCACCAGCGAGCTGGGCACAGGCAAACACGCTATTGCCGGCTTGCGTCTCGTGGCAGCGCTATTGATGATTGCGCTTGGTCTCTATCTGGCGGGCTGGTGGCAAGGGATCTTGCTGCTGGAGCGGCTCGGCGCCAGACTTTGGCCCCGTATCAAACCGCTGGCGGGCAAGTTTCTCCCCTTCACCTCACCGCTGCAGGCATTGCCCTTTGGCATGGTGTGGGGCTGGCTGCCCTGCGGGCTGGTCTATTCCATGCTCACCTGGAGCGCGGCGGCGGGTTCAGCCAGTGGTGGGGCGCTCATCATGCTCTTTTTTGGCCTCGGCACCCTGCCCACCTTGTTCGCGTTGGGGGGGCTTGCCGATCGCCTGAGATACTGGCTCACCCTGCGCAGTTTGCGCCTTGGCGGTGCCCTGCTGCTCATTTTGTTCGGGGTGCATACCTTCTGGATTGGCATTGCTTCCTTTTGAAACCCTATCCAAAACGGATGAGTTGATGGTAAACTTGTTTGATATAAATCAATTATTCGTATGAGCCTATGATCCCGGAAAAGAAACCTGGCAGACGTATCCAGAGCGGTGGCTGTGCAATTCATTGCCAGGATTGCAGCATCAGTCAGCTCTGTATTCCCTTCACTCTGAACGACAACGAGCTTGATCAGCTGGACAGCATCATCGAGCGCAAGAAGCCGATCCAGAAGGGTGAAGAGCTGTTCAAGGCTGGCGACGAGTTCAAATCGCTCTATGCCATCCGTTCCGGGACCATCAAGTCTTACACCATCACCGAGCAAGGGGATGAGCAGATCACCGCGTTCCACCTCGCGGGAGATCTGGTCGGTTTCGATGCCATCCACAAACAGGCACACCCCTCCTTCGCCCAGGCGCTGGAAACCGCCATGGTATGCGAGATCCCCTTTGAAGTGCTCGACGATCTCTCCGGCAAGATGCCCAAGCTGCGCCAGCAGATCATGCGTCTGATGAGCAACGAAATCATGGGCGATCAGGAGATGATCCTGCTGCTCTCCAAGAAGAATGCCGAAGAGCGCCTCGCCGCCTTCCTGCACAATCTCTCGGTACGCTTCTCCGAGCGCGGTTTCTCCGCCAAGGAGTTCCGTCTCTCCATGACCCGTGGTGACATTGGCAACTATCTGGGTCTGACCGTCGAGACCATCAGTCGTCTGCTCGGCCGCTTCCAGAAGTCCGGTCTCATCAGCGTCAAAGGCAAATACATTACCGTGCTGGATCAGGTCGCGCTGGGCATGATGGCCGGTGCTACTCGCCCGCCCTGCGGCTGATTTTTCCGCTTACTCTCCCGCTATTTTCCTGTGTTCCCTGCCGGATCCTTTCCTCTGGAATGTGATCCGGTACGTTCCCCATACCCTCCTCCTGCGCTAAGCTGTAATGGCTAAGATTCTGCTGTCATTGGACTTTTCCAAGGAGGAGAAGATGGTCAAATATCAGAATATTCTGGTGGTTATCAATCCAGAAGAGGAGCGTCAAATCGCCCTCGAACGGGCAGTCAAAGTCGCCGAGCTGGACGAAAACGCCCATCTGACCCTGCTGCTCACCATCTATGACTTCTCGTATGAAATGACCGCCATGCTCTCGGTGGACGAGCGGCAAGAGATGCGCGACGGCGTCATTTCACAGCGACGTGAGTGGCTGGACGAGATCCTGACCCCCTATCGGGCACAGGGGATCGAATGCGAAGTGAAAGTGGTCTGGCACAATCGTCCCTTCGAGTGCGTGATCCAGGAGGTGCTGGAGCAGCGCCACGATCTGGTGGTCAAAGCCACTCACCATCACAGCTTCCTGCAAACCTTCATCTTTACCCCCACCGACTGGCATCTGCTGCGCAAATGCCCCTGTCCGGTGCTGCTGGTCAAGGAGGGGCACTGGCAACGGGGTGGCAACATCATCGCCGCCATCAACTGCTCAAGTGACGACCCGGATCAGAAACTGCTCAACGAGCGGATCACCCAAGAGGGGAGCGATATCGCCGAACTGCTGGGCTCCAACCTCTATCTGGTCAACACCTACCCGGGCACCCCGGTCAACGTGGCCATCGAGCTGCCGGAGTTTGACCCCAACGCCTATAACGAGGCGATCCGCAAACACCATGAAAGCCTGCTGCTCAGCCATGCCGACAAGTTCGGGATTGGTCATCTCTGGACCCGGGTAGCTGAAGGACTACCGGAAGAGGTGTTGCCGGATATGGCCGAAGAGCTCAAGGCAACCTTGATGATCATGGGCTGCGTCGGCCGTACCGGGCTTTCTGCAGCTTTGCTCGGCAATACCGCCGAACATGTGATTGACCGCCTCTCCTGCGACATCCTGATCCTCAAACCGGCGGACTACAGCTGCCCGGTCGACAGCCGTCGCAATCAATCATAAGGTGCCTGGCACCTTGCCCTCCCCCGGGACATGGCTATAATAACGCGCTTATTTGTGTCCCGGGTTTTACGAGCATGCTAGAAGAGCTGAACGCCAAAGAAAAATACAGTTTTAACAAACTGCAGAAGCGCCTGCGGCGCAACGTGGGTCAGGCCATTGCCGACTTCAACATGATTGAAGAGGGCGACAAGGTCATGGTCTGCCTCTCCGGCGGCAAGGACAGCTTCGGTATGCTCGACATACTGATGAGCCTCAAAGCCAGCGCCCCCATCCATTTCGATCTGGTTGCCGTCAACCTGGATCAGAAGCAGCCCGGTTTCCCCGAGCATGTGCTGCCCGAGTACCTGGATTCCCTCGGCATCGAGTACAAGATTGTCGAAGAGGATACCTACTCCATCGTCAAGGAGAAGGTACCGGAAGGCAAAACCACCTGCTCCCTCTGCTCACGGCTGCGCCGCGGTATTCTCTACCGCACCGCCCAGGAGCTGGGTTGCACCAAGATTGCCCTTGGCCACCACCGCGACGACATCCTCGAGACCCTGTTCCTCAACATGTTCTACGGTGGCAAGCTCAAGTCCATGCCGCCCAAGCTGGTGAGCGACGATGGCAAGAACGTGGTGATCCGCCCGCTGGCCTACTGCAAAGAGAAGGATCTGATCCGCTACGCCGACGTCAAAGCCTTCCCCATCATTCCGTGCAACCTGTGCGGCTCGCAGGAGAACCTGCAGCGTCAGGCCATCAAACAGATGATGCAGGATTGGGATCGCCGCTTCCCCGGTCGTATCGAAACCATGTTCACAGCAATTCAGGACGTGATCCCGAGCCACCTGCTCGATCACAAGCTGTTTGACTTCAAGAGCATCAACCGCGACTCCGGCATCATAGATGGCGGCGACAAGGCGTTTGATCCGCCCGAGATGCCAAAGGCGCCGCTGCTGGACATCGACGAGATGGACATGCTGGATGTGATTGAAGTGCGCTAAGCCGCGCTCACAAGGCAAACGCCACACAATAAAAAAAGGAGCGATCATCGCTCCTTTTTGCTTTCTTGATCTGCCTGTTACCAACGTGACAGCACCATCTATATCAACCCTTGTGCAACCAGGGGGTCAGTCGCAGCACGTCACCCTGCAGGCGCAGTTGCCCGGTCGCGAACGCGGCCAATTGCTCATTGCTCAGCAGCAGGTGGCCTTCCTGCCAGGGCAGCGCCTCCTGACGGGCGCCATCAATCAGATAGGCGGTGCCGCTCTGTTGCACCAGGGTAATGCGTACCCCTTCCATCTTCGGCAGGAAGTGCTTGCCGACCATGCCCGCCATCTTGTCGAGCAGCGACTGCATTTGCTGCTGACGGGCCGCCAACTCCGCCAGCGGCAGCTCGGGGCCATTTGGTACGTCGGCCATCACCTGTACCGTCATATCGCATGTGGCGTGCTCTTCTTTCAGGCCGACGGTCACGATCCCCTTGTCGAGGTTGAGATCCTCATCAAAAGGCAGGCGCAGTTCGCTATCGACCGTTACCTCGCCCGCCACTTCCTTGCTGTCGGTTGCAACCCGGGCAAAGGTTAGGCCACAGCGCTGACCATTTTGCGGATCGGTCAGATAAAACCCCAGTCTGGCGTGACCAAACTCCCCTTTGGCAAAGGTCTTCATCTGGCTGTAGAAGGTGCTGTATTGCAGATCCAGCACCGGCTCAGCCAGCGCCAGCCCAGGCAGCAAGAGCGTGGCTAGCAGACTCTGGCGCACAGCCTTGGTCACTCCATATCGACGGGTCATTCAACGTCCTTTTGCATCATGCATTGAAATGGTTGGGGCCTTCTGTCACCTCGTTAACCTCTACCCCCACCCCGCAGAGATCCCGATAGAGGATCCCCTTGCAGTTGAAATAGAGCGGTGCCACCCAGATAAGCCCCAACCCCATGGGGATCAGAGCCAGGAAGAAGAGCGCGGTCATCACGCCGTGGAACAACACAATGCTGGGCCAGCCGCGCGCAAAGAGCTTGAGAGAGACCAGAATGGCCTGGGGCGGCGTCAGGCCGCGCTCCAGCACCAGCGGCACGGTAAAGAGCAGCCCCATGCCGATCAGGGCCGAGGGAATGAATGAGAGCACGGCGGGCAAGCCCAGCAGATCGAACAGCGGGCCAAACAGGCTGGTGAGCAGACTGCCAAGCAGGCTCAGCATGCCGAGGCGTACAAAGTGGCGGAAGAAGTCGAACACCTGGTTGGCCCGGGCGCGTACCCCGACCGACTGCTGCAACCCCAGCATATCGAGGGAGCTGGTCATGGGAGCCATCACCACCGTCATCAGCAGGCTCAGCACCATGGCCACATTCATCTGGCTGTCATCCCCCAGATAGGGCAACAGCAGCACATTGCTGAGCAGGATCCAGATCGCCGTCACCCCGACAATCGCCAGCAGCAGGCCAAATCCGGTACGGCGGGTCTGTTGCCATCCCTCCTGGATGACCCCTTTCAGATCAAGGCGGTAGCCCTGGTTCAGAGACTGCTCAAGGGAGCCGCCAATACGCATTTTATTACTCAATTGACTATCCAATATCGAAAACGACCAAATCAGGTGGCACATTATAGCGATTTGGTCTGCTATTCGTAGCCGTTTTTCCTGCGCACTTGCGGCTAATTCGGGCCAAAAAGCCTTTAATTTCATGTGTCGGCTGCATAGAATGCGGCCCTCTTTCAACACGATGGCCACTGGCTGGGGTGAGACTGGCGGATGATGAACAATCCACAGGTAATTGTCGCGCTGAACAAGATCAGCAAAAAATACGATGGCAAGGTGATTCTGAGTGACCTTGACCTTGAAATCTACGATGGTGAATTTCTTACCCTGCTAGGCCCCTCCGGCTGTGGCAAGACCACCCTGCTGCGCCTGCTGGCCGGACTCGAATCGGTCGATGGTGGCTCCATCCATCTGGCCGGTGACGAGATCACCCATATCCCCGCCGAACACAGGCATATCAACACCGTGTTCCAGAGCTATGCGCTCTTCCCCCATATGACGGTGTTTGAAAACGTCGCCTTTGGCCTCGAGATGCAGAAAGTACCGGCCAGCGAGATCCGCCAGCGGGTCGAGGAGACACTCGCCATGGTGCAGCTCACCGAGCTGGCCAACCGCCGCCCGGATCAGCTCTCCGGCGGTCAGCAGCAACGGGTCGCCATCGCCCGCGCCGTGGTCAACAAGCCGCGCCTGCTGCTGCTCGATGAATCCCTCTCGGCGCTCGACTACAAGCTGCGCAAGCAGATGCAGAGCGAGCTCAAGGCGCTGCAGCGTCGCCTTGGCATCACCTTTGTCTTCGTTACCCATGATCAGGAAGAGGCGCTCACCATGTCTGATCGCATCCTGGTGATGGAGGGCGGCAAGATCATCCAGCGCGGCACCCCGCGCGATATCTACGAATCGCCAGCCAACCTGTTCGTGGCCCGCTTTATCGGAGAGATCAATGTGATGGATGGCAAGCTGATCAATCAGCGCGATCCCGGTATCTGGCAGGCTGAGGTGGAGGGGCGCGAATGCCTGCTTCATACCACACTGCCGTTCCAACCAGACGACAAGGTGCTGGTGCTGCTGCGCCCGGAAGATCTGCGCATTCTCGATCAGGATGACGATCAGAGCGGCGCGCTGCGGGGCAATATCCGCGAGCGCAACTACAAGGGGGCGACGCTGGATTCGGTGATCGCGTTAGAGAGCGGAAAACAGCTGCTTATCTCCGAGTTCTTCGACGAGGATGACCCCGACTTTGACTACCGTCTGGGTCAGGAGGTGGCGATCCACTGGGTCGACAGCTGGGAGGTGGTGCTGCCCTATGAGCCTCACTAATCTGCGGGTAGCGCACAGCTTTGCCCACAATGGCTTTCGCAACGGGGCCATCGCGCTGATCCTCGGCTGGCTGACGCTGTTTGTCTTCCTGCCCAACCTGATGATCATCGGCGTCAGCTTCCTGACCCGTGACGAGTCCGAGCTTATCGCGCCGCTCTTTACCCTGAGCAACTATGGCCGCCTGCTGGACCCCCTCTATTTCGAGGTGCTGCTCCACTCCCTCTGGCTGGCGTTGCTCGCCACCGCCATCTGCTTGCTGGTGGGCTACCCCTTTGCCTGGCTGCTGGCTCATCTGCCAACGCGTATCCGCCCGCTGCTGCTGTTTCTGGTGGTGGTGCCGTTCTGGACCAACTCCCTGATCCGCACCTATGCGCTGAAAGTGCTGCTCGGCACCCGGGGGCTGATCAATGGCTGGCTGCTGGATCTGGGGCTTATCGAGCGACCTCTGCAGATGATGTATACCGAGGTGGCCGTCATCATCGGGCTGGTCTATGTGCTGCTCCCCTTTATGGTGCTGCCGCTCTACTCCAGCATCGAGAAGCTGGATGGCCGTTTGCTGGAGGCGGCGCGAGATCTTGGCGCCAACGGCTGGCAGCGGCTGGTGCGGATCATCTTGCCCCTCACCCTGCCCGGCATCATCGCCGGTTGTCTGCTGGTGTTCCTGCCCGCCATGGGGATGTTCTACGTCTCCGACTTGCTGGGGGGCGCCAAGCACCTGCTGATCGGCAACCTCATCAAGACCCAGTTCCTCAACAGCCGTGACTGGCCCTTTGGCGCCGCCATCAGCGTGATGCTGACGGTGCTGATGGCGCTGTTGGTCTACTGCTACTGGCGGGCGGGCAAACTACTCAGCAAGAAGGGGGAGCTGGCATGATGCGCGCACTGAAAGCTCTGTTCCTGCTGCTGGTGTTTGGCTATCTCTATGTGCCCATCGGGGTGCTGATCGCCAACTCCTTCAACCTGTCGAAATATGGCATCGACTGGCGCGGCTTTACTCTGGGCTGGTATGAGAAGCTGTTTGCCAGCGCCAGCCTGATGCAGGCGGCCCAGCACTCACTTACTATCGCCGCCCTCACCGCCACCGCAGCCACCCTGATCGGCACCCTCACCGCCGTGGCGCTGTTTCGCTACCGCTTTCGCGGCAAGCAGTACGTGAGCGGCATGCTGTTTGTGGTGATGATGTCCCCCGATATCGTCATGGCCATCTCCCTGCTGACTCTGTTTGTGGTGACCGGCATTGCGCTGGGCTTCTGGTCGCTGCTGATCGCCCACATCACCTTCTGCCTGCCGTTTGTGGTGATCACCGTCTACTCGCGGCTGTGCGGTTTTGATGTGCGGATGCTGGAGGCGGCACGGGATCTGGGGGCTGGCGAGTGGATCATCCTTCGCCGCATCATACTGCCGCTGGCCCTGCCGGCGGTGATGGCGGGCTGGCTGCTCTCCTTTACCCTGTCTCTGGATGACGTGGTGGTGAGCTCCTTTGTGACCGGCCCGGCCTACGAGATCCTGCCGCTCAAGATCTACTCCATGGTCAAGGTGGGGGTCTCCCCCGAGGTCAACGCCCTGGCCACCCTGATGCTGGTCGCCTCCCTCGGGATGGTGCTGCTGGCGCAACTGTTACTGCGTAAACGGCAGGGTTGACCCTGCCCGTTTCGTCCCCGCCATCTTTGGCGAACTCTGTCACGGTGGGCCGCAAGGCCCCATAACCCCAAGGAGTTGTTGATGACAATCCAACACAAGGCCGGCGCCCTGCTGGCAGCCGCCCTCACCCTCACCACCCCGCTGCTGAGCCAGAGCGCTCACGCGGCCGATGACAAGGTGGTCTACTTCTACAACTGGTCGGAATATGTGCCGGACGGCCTGCTGGAGCAGTTCCAGCAAGAAACCGGCATCAAGGTGATCTACTCCACCTACGAATCCAACGAGACCCTCTACGCCAAACTGAAAACCCATGGCGACGGCTATGACGTGGTGGTGCCCAGCACCTACTTCATCTCGAAAATGGCCAAAGAGGGAATGCTGCAGCCGCTGGATCGCGCCCAGCTGCCCAACTTCAAGCACCTCGACCCTACCCTGCTCAACCACGAGTACGACCCGGACAACCGCTACTCCATCCCCTATATCTGGGGCGCAACCGGGATCGGCACCAACACCGACATCATCGAGCAGCCGGTGACCAGCTGGAAGCAGCTCTGGGCACCGGAGTGGAAAGAGAGCCTGCTGCTGATGGACGATGCCCGCGAGGTGTTCCATATCGCGCTGGTGCAGCTGGGCTACAGCCCCAACACCCAGGACAAGGCGCAGATCGCCGAAGCGTTCGAATACCTGAAAAAGTTGATGCCCAACGTCAAGGCGTTCAACTCCGACAACCCGGCCGACCCCTTTATCGCCGGTGAGGTCAATATCGGCATGCTGTGGAACGGCTCGGCCTACGGCGCCCAGCGCGAATACCCCTCCATCCAGATGACCTACCCCGAAGAAGGGGCGGTACTCTGGATGGACAACCTCGCCATCCCGGCCAAGGCCAAGCATGTGAAAGAGGCCCACGCCCTGATCAACTTCCTGATGCGCCCCGATGTGGCCGCCAAGGTGGCCGAGGCAATTGGCTACCCCACCCCAGTCAAGGATGCCATTCCCCTGCTCACCCCAGCGCTTCGCAACAACCCCATGGTCTTCCCGAGCGACGAGATCAAGCGCAAGGGCGAATTCCAGTCCGATGTGGGTGATGCCTCCCGCCTCTACGAGCAGTACTTCCTGCAGCTTAAAGCCATGGTGGCCAAGGCCGGTTAAGTCGGCGGTTAATCGACCCTCTGACGGGCTTAATGGATAAAGGGGGCAATATTTGCCCCCTTCTCTTTTTAACCACCAGCGCAATTTTTAAGCACAACAGTCATAGACACTGAGAGGCACAGGCGCGCATCGATTAACAGCAAAATATATAGATAGTCATCTTTAAGCCAGACAGACCACAATTTTTGTAAGTGCTCCACTGCAGCCGGCTTCAGAGCAAATTTGTAGGGAAATATGAGGGGGGGCGATGTATTTCTCCATTTAGAAGGGAGGAACTCATAGCGACCCCACTGTGGAGATATAGGCAAAACGGATGTGTTTATGGGGAATAACTGTGCAATTTTATCGAAACAGCTAACGTCCGATTACGATTCGCTAATCTAACTAACAGTCTTTATACCCCATTTTCATAGGACAAATTATTATTTAGTGGATCGCCATATGCACTCTCTAAAACAGTATTTTGTTTAGCGCTTGACATTTTGTCCTCCATAACGAATTTAAAATTAACTATCGATGGTAGCGGTTTATTATGAACTTTATATTTACGTCTATATGTATTTACTTCTCTTTGATTCAGTCGCTTACAAACAACACCACCTTTTAATTTGTTAAGACCAACATCTGGTCGGCATGAAATATTTACACTCCCCAGTTTTAACTCACTCCAATTACTGTATGCTGAAGATAAAAAATACCCTTGACGATTATGTTGATCTGAAGGGTTAGCTTTCAAATTAGCCTCCAACTCGGAACCTGCCTTCACTATAAAATAGCCAACAGAATCTAACACCCAATTACATCGGCCAGGCAATAAATAGTCTTTTGACACTTTTACACTGAATCTGTTTGATTGATATTTCTTAATGGGGTTATCTATTTGCCATCCCCTGAGTCTAGTATTTGCAGGTATAACACCGAACGCATAAAAAGTTTTGCTGCAAGTAGAGTCAGTTTTATTAGATGCAATGAAAGTACTATGAACAGCTAATTGATAGCCCTTATCAAAAGGAAACTCACCCTGAATAGTAAACAATTCTGTTGGGGTGGGATTAATCTCTGGCTCAATATAGGGCTCTTTAAGCCACCAGTACCACCCTCCGCCTATCACGGCCAAAGCTACAAAACCCGATATCAGTTTGGTTTTATTTTTGATATTTCTTGAGTTTCCCTTTTCATCATCCATTGATCACCTCTTTATTTTCCTTAACCTACTTCCTACCTTTCCTTAAGACTCTCAATTTCGCTGAGTTTCACTCCCCTTCTCTTAGTAAACAACATGGCTACTGCATATATATTTCCAACTACCTACATGCTGTTTTATAACCGGATTAAAGCATGATAAAACATTACAGCCACCATGAAAGCCGTGGAAAGTTTGTAGAAGAACATGGTATCAAACACAAACGATTGCAGTCATCAAAAAGTTATCTAAAAAGGCCGTTTTCTGTTTGATGATCTAAATGAAGATCAGTCTTGTTAGATAGGATTCATTGTAACGACCCAAAAATTAGAATATCTGATGACGATCATATCGTGCAAGAGCGGGAAAACAACCAAGGACGCTATTGTGCCCCAGTCCTTTCAGTACCAACCGCCCATCCTCAGGTATCAACTATCCCATCAAGTTCAACACCATCTGATTTGCGCCCTTAGCCGAGGAATTTATGAAATGGTCAAACAAACCGATTAATTCTGCACTTTTTCATCACCCCTCAGGGGTGTAGATTGGTTGGGGGGCAAACGTTGCCCCCTCTCTTTTTTCATGACCCCTCGAGGTATCACGGAAAACACGTTTTTCGCCGATATCGCGGGTGGCCTGAGCCAATCAGGAGTATTCATGTCCGATCTGACCCTCTATTTCGCTCCCGGCACCTGTGCCATGGCCGTGCAGATTGCCCTGCTGGAAGCGAATGCCCCGTTCCAACCCCGTCTCGTCAACCTCGCCGCAGGGGAGCAGCGTGACCCTGCGTATCTTGCCATCAACCCCAAAGGGCGGGTGCCTGCCCTTGTCACCGCTCAGGGCACCCTGACCGAGACCCCTGCCCTGCTGCTTTATGTGGCGCAGCGCTTCCCCGATGCCAAGCTGGCGCCGCTGGACAATCCGTTCCAGCTGGCCCGCATACAGGAGGTCAACAGCTTCCTCGCCTCCACCGTGCATGTCTCCCACGCCCACGCTCGCCGTGGCAGCCGTTGGGCCGATGACGAGCAGGCCATTGCCGCCATGCAGCAGAAAGTCGCCAGCAATATGCGCGATGGCTTTGCCCAGATTGAGCAGCACTATCTGGCAGGCCCCTGGGTGCTGGGCGAGCAGTTCAGCGTGGCGGATATCTATCTGTTCGTGGTCGCGGGCTGGCTGAAAAGCGATGGGGTCGAGATCAGTGAATTCCCCAAGGTTGCCGAGCATTATCAGCGCATGCTGAGCCGTCCGGCGGTAGCCAAGGCACTGGCCAACTAACCATAAAATCAATAGCTCGATGAATAACAAGGGTGTCAGGGCTCTGCTGACACCCTTCCTGCCTCCTCCCCTGCACTTCTTCTCCCGCCTTTGAGATCGTTTTCACATTTCCGTGGTTTTGCCGTGGCCCTTCCTTAGTAAAAAGCCTATCTTTGCGCCATGACGCAACCGGTTGCGTAACCGGTTGCCTAGCGGTTCACAGATTGACGGGCCAAAGCCTGATGAGGTGCTGTATGAAACGAGGCGTACTGCTCAATGCTCCCCTGAGTGCTCTGGTGGCACAGATGGGCCACACCGACGAGATCACCGTCTGCGATGCAGGCTTGCCCATTCCGGCAGGTCCGGAGCGGATCGATCTGGCGCTGATGGCGGGGACACCCAGCCTTGAAACCGTGCTGACCGCCCTGCTTACCGATCTGGTGGTGGAGAAGGTGATCATGGCAACCGAGATCAAGCAGATCAGCCCCGCCGCCCATCAGGCGCTGGTCGATCAGCTTGAAGCGCACGCAGCCGCCCAGGGCAAGCCCATCGCCATCGAATACTGCCTGCATGAGGAGTTCAAAACCCGCTCCCGCCAGAGCAAGGCGATCGTGCGCAGCGGCGAGGTGACTCCCTACGCCAACCTGATCCTCTGCGCCGGTGTGGCGTTCTGACATTCTTCAAAGAAGGCCTCTTCAAGGAAGCTGCAAATGAGCACAACCTCCCCCTTCTCACCCATTCTGGAGCTGACCGGGATCGTCAAGACCTTCCCCGGTGTGCGCGCCCTCGACGAAGCGGGTCTGCGGGTCTATCCGGGCCAGGTGATGGCCCTGCTCGGTGAAAATGGCGCCGGCAAATCCACCCTGATGAAGGTGCTGACCGGCATCTATCAGGCCGATGCGGGCAGTGTCAGCTACCGCGGTCAACCGGTTCACTTCAAGGGCCCCCGCGACTCTCAGGATCAGGGGATCAGCATCATCCATCAGGAGCTGAACCTGCTGCCGGAGTTGTCGATTGCCGCCAACATCTTCCTCGGTCGCGAGCCCCGTACCCGTTTTGGCAGCATCGACCAACAACAGCTGCGCGAACGGGCAAGCGGCCTGCTGGCACGACTTGGCGTCAAACACGGGCCGGATACCCGACTCGGGGATCTCTCCATCGGCGAACAGCAGATGGTGGAGATCGCCAAGGCGCTGTCGTTCGATGCCAGCGTCATCATCATGGACGAGCCGACCGATGCGTTGACCGATACCGAAACCGAACAGCTGTTCAAGGTTATCCGCGAGCTGCGTGAGCAAGGTTGCGGCATCGTCTATATCTCCCACCGCCTCAAGGAGATCTTCGAGATCTGCGATCGGGTCACTGTGCTGCGGGACGGCAAGTGGATCGGCGAGAAGGCGGTGAGCGATCTGGATGAAGACAAGATCATCGAGATGATGGTGGGCCGCCGGCTGGAAGAGCAGTACCCGCGCCTTGAGCGCGAGCTCGGCCCCGTCAGCCTGCAGGTGAAAGATCTGGCCGGTCCCGGCGTGCGCGGGGTGAGCTTCTCCCTGCGTCAGGGAGAAATTCTGGGCTTTAGCGGCCTGATGGGCTCCGGCCGCACCGAGCTGATGAAACTGATCTACGGCGCCAGCCCCATCAGCGCCGGTGAAGTGGCAGTGGACGGTCATGCTCTGGTGCCCAAAAGCCCGGCCGATGGGCTGGCCGCAGGCATCGCCTATATCTCCGAAGATCGCAAGGGGGATGGGCTGGTGCTGGAGCTGTCGGTGCGCGAAAACATGAGTCTGTGCGCCCTCGACGAGTTCATCAGCAACTGCAAGATCGACGGCAAGGCCGAGCGGCAGGCGGTGAGCGACTATGTGCGTCTGTTCAACATCAAGACCCCGAGTCAGGATCAGCTGATCAAGCTGCTCTCCGGCGGCAACCAGCAGAAGGTGGCCATCGCCAAGGGGCTGTTGACCCGGCCCAAGGTGCTGATCCTCGACGAGCCGACCCGCGGCGTCGACGTGGGGGCGAAAAAGGAAATTTATCAGCTGATCAACCAGTTCAAGAAGGAGGGGATGAGCATCATTCTGGTCTCCTCCGAGATGCCGGAAGTGCTCGGCATGAGTGATCGCATCATGGTGATGCACGAAGGGCGCATCAGCGCAGAGTTCAACACCCGCGATGCCAATCAGGAGAAGCTGATGGCGGCGGCAGTCGGTAAACAGTGGCAAGCAGAGCAAGAGGCATCCCAATGACAACCCAAACCCTTTCCCGCCGTGGCGTCATGAGCAAGGCGTGGTGGATCGAGAACAAATCCCTGGTCGCGCTGCTGGTCCTGATTGGTGTGGTCTCCTTCCTGAGCCCCAACTTCTTCACCGCCGACAACCTGCTCAACATCCTGCGCCAAACCTCGGTCAACGCCATCATGGCGGTCGGCATGACGCTGGTTATCCTCACCGCCGGTATCGATCTGTCGGTCGGCTCGGTACTGGCCCTGTGCGGTGCGCTGGCGGCGACCATGGTCGCCATGGAGCTGCCTATCTGGCTGGTGGTGCCCCTCACTCTGGGTGCCGGTGCCCTGCTGGGCGGCGTCAGCGGCCTCATCATTGCCAAGGGCAAGGTGCAGGCATTTATCGCCACCCTGGTCACCATGACAGCCCTGCGCGGCATCACCATGGTCTATACCGAGGGTCGTCCCATCTCCACCGGTTTCAGTGACGGCGCCGATCATTTCGCCTGGCTTGGTACCGGTTACCTGTTCGGTCTGCCGGTGCCCATCTGGCTGATGGCTATCGTCTTCCTGCTCGCCTGGTTCATGCTCAACCATACCCGTCTCGGTCGCTACATCTACGCGCTGGGTGGCAACGAATCGGCTACCCGCCTCTCCGGTATCAATGTGGATCGGGTGAAGCTGGCGGTGTATGGTCTGTGCGGCGCGCTCTCGGCACTGGCAGGGCTTATCGTTACCTCTCGCCTCTCCTCTGCCCAGCCGACGGCGGGCATGGGTTACGAGCTGGATGCCATCGCCGCCGTGGTGCTGGGTGGTACCAGCCTGATGGGCGGCAAGGGCCGCATCATGGGTACCCTGATCGGTGCCTTGATCATCGGCTTCCTGAATAACGCCCTCAACCTGCTCGACGTATCCTCCTATTACCAGATGATCGCCAAGGCCAGCGTGATCTTGCTTGCCGTGATGATCGATAACAAAAGCAATCGTTGATAAGACAAGCCACACACAAGGAATGAAATGATGAAAAAGCTCAATACCCTGCTCGCTGCCGCCATCATGTCCGTGCTGGGCACCGCCCAGGCCGCCGATCAAACCCTGGCCATGGTGGTCTCCACCCTCAACAACCCCTTCTTCGTCACCATGAAAGAGGGGGCCGAAGCAAAAGCCAAAGAGCTTGGCTACGAGTTGGTGGTACTGGATTCCCAGAATGACCCGGCCAAAGAGCTCTCCAACATGGAAGATCTCACCGTACGCAAGGTCGGCGCCATCCTGATCAACCCCACCGACTCCGAAGCGGTCGGCAACGCCATTCGTCTGGCCAACCGTGCCAGCATCCCGGTACTGACTCTGGACCGCGGCGCCGCGCAGGGTGAGGTCAAGGCTCACATTGCCTCCGACAACGTGGCGGGCGGCAAGCTGGCCGGTGACTTTATCACCGAGAAACTGGGCACAGGTGCCAAGGTGATCCAGCTGGAAGGGATTGCCGGTACCTCCGCCGCCCGCGACCGTGGCGAAGGTTTTGCCCTGGCCGTGGCGGCCAACAAGCTGCAGGCGCTGGCTTCCCAGCCTGCCGACTTTGACCGCACCAAGGGTCTGAACGTCATGGAAAACCTGCTGGCGGCCCACCCGACCGTTCAAGCAGTCTTTGCCCAGAACGACGAGATGGCGCTGGGTGCCATCCGCGCGGTACAAGCTGCCGGTAAAGAGGTAATGATCGTCGGCTTCGACGGCACTGACGATGGCAAAGCCGCCGTTGCCAAGGGTAAACTGGCCGCCACCGTGGCCCAGCAACCTGCCCTGATTGGTGCCATCGGCGTCGAGACTGCCGACAAGGTGCTCAAAGGCCAGCCGGTCGAGAAATCCATTCCGGTACCGCTGCAAGTGGTCAGCAAGTAAGTTCTCGAGGGGAGGTTCGCCTCCCCTTTCCCTCTCGTTCAGGTGCCTCCCGGCTTGAACTCACTCAGTCATCGTGTTCAAGCCAAGATGCATCAGGAGTAGTCAACATGAATCGTCTCGTCGTTCTGGGCAGTGTCAATGCAGACCACGTGCTGCGCGTTCCCCACTTTCCTCGCCCGGGTGAAACCCTGACCGGTCACAGCTATCAGGTGGTGCCCGGTGGCAAGGGGGCTAATCAGGCAGTTGCCGCCACCCGCCTTGGCGCCGCCGTCTCCTTTATCGCCCGCATCGGTGATGACGCCATCGGCCACCAGATGAAGAGCGGCTTTGCCAAAGACGGTATTGACGTCAGCGCCGTCGAGCTCGATCCCAAGCTCCCGACCGGTATCGCCATCATCTATGTGAGCGATGAGGGGGAGAACAGCATCGGCATCTCCGCCGAAGCGAACGGTGCCATCACCCCTGCTGTGGTGAAAAACCACGAAGCGATGATCGCCGACGCCCACACCCTGCTGTTGCAGCTGGAAGTGCCGCTCGAGAGCGTCCATGAGGCTGCACGGCTGGCTCGTGCCCATGGCACCCGGGTGGTGCTCAACCCCGCCCCTGCCCGCCCGCTCTCAAGCGAACTGCTGGCACTGGTCGACCTTATCACCCCCAACCAGACCGAAGCGGAGCTGTTGACCGGCGTCAAAGTCACCGACGAAACGAGTGCCCGCGAGGCGGCCGCCCGCTTCCACCAGATGGGCATTGCGGATGTGATGATCACCCTGGGCGCACAAGGGGTCTATTGCAGCAACGCCCAGCAGCAACAGCTGATCCCGGGCTTTCGGGTCAAGGCGGTGGATACCACTGCCGCGGGCGATACTTTCAACGGTGCCCTGCTGGCGGCGGAACTGGCGGGTGCCGATTTCCACAGCGCGGTGCGCTTTGCCCACGGGGCGGCGGCGCTCTCCGTCACCCGGTTCGGTGCCCAGAGTTCCATCCCGAGCAAGCAGGAGGTCGACACCTTCCTGCTTGAGCAGACTGCGCAGGGGCACTGATGGCCAATATCAAGGAGGTGGCGGCGCTGGCGGGGGTGTCGACCACCACCGTCTCCCACGTCATCAACGAGACCCGCTTCGTCGCCAAGGAGACCCGCGAGCGGGTCTTTACGGCCATGCGCGATCTCAACTATGCCCCGAGTCTGGTGGCCCGCAGCCTCAAGGTGAAGGAGACCAACAGTATCGGCATGCTGGTCACCACCTCCAGCAACCCCTTCTTTGCCGAGGTGGTGCGCGGGGTGGAGCGTTACTGCTTCGAGCAGGGCTACAACCTGATGCTGGGCAACACCGAGGGGCAAGCCGAGACGGCTCTCTCCTACCTCAAGATGATGCTGCGCAAGCGGGTCGATGGCCTGCTGATCATGTGTAGCGAAGGCCAACAAGAGGTGTTCAACCAGCTCGACTGGCTCAAGAGCCTGCCGGTGGTGGTGATGGATTGGGGGCTGGTCAGCGAAGATGTGGATCTTATCGCCGACAACTCCTTCCACGGCGGTTATCTCGCAACCCGCCATCTGATTGAGCTGGGCCATACCGCCATCGGCTGCATCACAGGCCCCCACAGCCGCGCCCCCGCCAACCAGCGCCAAGCTGGCTTTGAGCAGGCGTTGCAGGAGGCAGGTCTCACGCTCAATCAAGAGTGGATCCAGGAGGGTGATTTTGACTGCGCCAGCGGCCATCAGGCGATGACTCGTCTGCTGGCGCTGCCCGAACGCCCCACAGCCCTCTTTGTCTGTAACGACATGATGGCGATGGGAGCCATCAGTGCCGCCCATCAGGCGGGGCTGGTGATCCCGCGGGATATCTCCATCGTTGGCTATGACAATGTGGCACTGGCAGAATTTATGTCGCCGCCGCTCACCACCGTCAACCAGCCCAAAGAGGAGCTGGGGCGCCTCGCCGTCACCCGCCTGTTGGCGCGGATCAACGGCGAAGTGGTGGAGAACCACCTGATCACCGTCGATCCGGACCTGGTGATCAGGCAATCCTGCGCCCCTCGCCCCTGACGTTCAGGGGCAATAAACGAAACAAGGCGACCCCGAGGTCGCCTTGTTTCGTTTTATCTCTGCCGTACAATACCGCTTTTTGCCCTCAGGCCAGCGACCGGGTCTCCCTGGCTGCAAGCACTTGCAGTGGCACCAGCCCCAATCGTCTGGCCAGAGGTTGCAACAACTCGCCATCTTCATCACCCTGCGGCAACCAGTAGCGGACAGGCCAGCCGGCTGCCAGCTGCGCCGCGGTGGTGCTGCCAATCTCTCTGAGCGCCAGAGTGCAACCCTGCTGCCGCAATCCCGCCAGCAAGACACCATCCGGCTGCAGCGTCGGTATCAGCAACACTAGCGGCGTGCAGGAAGCCCCCGGCAGATAGGCCAGTAAATGGGTCAGTTGGGCCTGGTTGTCGAGCGGGACCAGTAGTGCTCGACCATCGGCATACTGCGTCTCGTGCGTTTGCAGCACCCGGGCCAACACGGGCCCCAGCACACCGCACTCCTGCAGCCAGCGCATATGGCATGGGACTCCCTGCTCACGCCACTCAAGCGCCAATTGCCACAGCTCGTTGCCCTGCCCGTCCGTCAGCGCCTGCAATGCCACTCGCAGCGGGGCTGGCTCGCGCCCCGCCAACCACTCTCGCAGCTGATGAAGCTGCTGCTGACTCAACTGCAACTGCTGCAGCATGGCAGGCTCAAACCAGCTGATCGCCCCCTCCTGGCTACGTTTGGCCTGGTTAAGGGCCAGGATGGCCTGATCCAGCAACCGGGCGGCATCCTGTTGCTGCGCCTTGGCGACCCCGAGCCGACAGGCCAGATCGAAGCTGCACTCCCGGGTCACGAACTCGAAATGGAGCAGATCCACCAGCTCATGAATGGCGGTTTCCAGCGCATCATCTGCCTTGGTCAGCACCACGGCAAATTCGTCACCACCGAGGCGGTAAGCGTGACTGCCATGGGCCTGCTGCAGCTTGTTGGCCACCATCTGCAACAACCGATCACCGACCTGATAACCCAGCAGATCATTGACCTGCTTGAAGCGCTTGAGATCGAGCACCACCAGGGCGCTCACATCATCGGCATGCAGAGCGCGAGAGAGCTGCTCCTGCAGGGCACGGCGGTTGCCAAGCTGGGTCAGGGGATCGAGCAGGGCAAGCCGACGGTTCGCCAGATTGGCGCGAATAAGGGCAGCGACCAGAGCGCCGCCAGTCAGCAACAGGATCAGTTGCCAGATCTGCAGCCAGAACAGGCTGTTGCGGATTTGGCTGACCGAATGCTCTCGCTCCTGGCCGGAGAGGATCTGATCCCCTATCTGTTCGACGAGACGGGTCTGGCTGGCGATCGCCTTCTGCAAGCGGGCAAGCTCAGCCCCCTCGCGCAGCGCACCGGCCTCCATCTGGGGTTCGAGCTGCTTGATCTGCTTGAACAGGGTGGCCAGCACCTTACCGAGCCCGTGCCGCTGGCGCATCTCGGCGGTCTCACTGCTGATAAGGAAGATGTCGAGCCGGTTCCACAGCAGATCGTAATCAAGGCTCAGGGTCTCCATCGACAGTCTGCCAGCCCGGTAGAGCTGCAGGTCGTAGAGGAAACGCTGGGATTCGAGCATTACCTGGCTGATGTTCCAGTGAACATTGCGGTAGAAAGTATCGACCAGCTGCTCCTGCCGATACTGCAGATAGAGGCTGCTGCCGGACGAGAGCAGAAACAGCAGCGACACCGCAACCAACAGCAGATTTTGGCGGGATAGCCCCATCAATCGACGATCTCGATGCGGGTCACCTGCCACACCATGCAGTTGTGAATGGCAGGGACGTCCAGCTTGGGATAGGTGGTGAACGGGATGAGCAGCCAGAGCGGCCCCTTGTTGCGCCGGGTCAGCGGTTTGCCGTCCTCCTGACGCACCAATGTCAGCGGCACGCCGTCGAACAGGGCCAGATCCACCACCTGCTGATAGCCGTTGAGGGCCGAAATGGCGATCTTGCGAGCATCCGGGATCCCTTGCGCCGCCAGCACGGCTGACAAGGTCGGCCCGCGATAGTGGTGGGTGCCCTGAGTCCAGGGGGTAGTCGTAGTGAATTCGGTCTGTGGCAAGGCGGAGAGGGCCGCATCATCGAGGGTCACCTGCTGGCCATCTGGCAGTACCAGAGTCATCAGGGGGATGGAGGCCGATGCGCTGGCACTGGCCAGCATCAGGAGAAAAAAAGCGATCCATTGCTTTACTGCGGTCATGGTAATTTGCGCCAACTGCGTCCCATTTTTTAAATGGTTGCCAGTGTGGCGATTTCACCGAACCATTGCAACTGTCCCGTCGCACAGTAGCTCAGGGACCACGCATCTCCATCCAGTTGTGCCCCTCGACTTGCCTCGGTTGATGAATGCCGCACGCCTCCAGCAACTCATCGACATAGGCGGGCACCAGCAGGGAGGCTGGGCCATAGCGTTTCTCGTCAAACTGGCTGCCCACCTCGCTCGGCTCGAGATTGAGCTCGATGGTGTGCGCCCCGTTCAATCCCGCTTCATGGACAAACCCGGCGGCTGGATAGACGGCGCCAGAGGTGCCGATGGAGATAAAGAGATCGCACTGGGCCAGCGCACTATAGATGCGATCCAGCCCGAGCGGCATTTCGCCAAACCAGACCACATGGGGACGCATCGGCTGAGGGAACTGGCAGCAGGAGCAGAGCTCGTCCTGATGGAGATCGCCGCGCCACTCGATCACCTGACCGGACTCTGGGCAGCGAGCCTTGAGCAGCTCCCCGTGCATATGGATAAGGTTCTTGCTGCCTGCGCTCTCGTGCAGATTGTCGATGTTCTGGGTGACCAGGGTGACCGTACCGGGCAGCAGTCGCTCGAGGCGGGCCAACGCATAGTGGGCCGGATTGGGATGAACCTGGGGCTGTTGCAGCTGTTTGCGGCGGGAGTTGTAAAAGCGCAGCACCAGTTCGGGATCCCGGGCATACCCCTCGGGGGTCGCCACGTCCTCGACCTTGTGCTCTTCCCACAAACCGTCGCAGGCACGAAAAGTCTTGATGCCGGATTCGGCAGAGATCCCCGCGCCGGTCAGGATCACGATATGTTTATATGACTGCGCCATAAGCTGCTCCGTCTATCCCCGCACAATAAATGTGACCTTAGCACAGGGAAAATAGTGTCACTATTCGCCCTTGGTCTTAAGCGGCGCCGCTGGCGGTGCGGGTAACCAGGCATCCAGTACCGACAGATCCAGCCTGACAAAGACCATCTCCCGCCCGGTCACCAGGGTCAGCGGCAAACCAAGGCGCTTGAGCAGGGTCAGCATGGGCCGGTTCTGGGCCAACACTTCCGCCGTCCATTCCCGGATCCCGTCCGCCCTGGCCAGCAGTGCCAGCGCCAGCAGAATGCGCCGCCCCGCCCCCTTGTGCTGAAAGTGATCCGCCACGATGCAAGAAAACTCCGCCCGATCGGGATGAAGGCGGCGGCGGATTGATTGCGCCTGAGCCAGCGGCTCACCGGCCAGATCGGTCAGCAACAGCGAGATCTGTTGTTCGGAATGGTAATTGAGAAATTGGGCCACCTGTTCCGGTGGCGGTGTCCGTTTCGGACGCATAAAACGCAGATAGATGCTCTCTTCACTCAATGCATCGTAAGCAGCCAGCATGCGGGCAGGCGCCACCCCATGCAGCTCGCGCAGCAGGCAAGGCACCCCGGAGACCTGCATCGCCAGTGGCAGCGCGGCCCGGGAAACCGGATGGGGCCAGCCATCCAGCCCTTTGCCAAGGCGCTCCCGGTGCATGGGCCAGCAGAGGTAGCGCGGCATGGCTTACCAGCGCCCCGTCATACCGCGCTCTCGCCACACCTCGACGTCGAGCAGATTGTAAGGATCATCCAGATAGACGGCGATCCCCAGCTCTCGAACCCGGGCCATAAAGCGTCCAAGCAGGGAGTCACCGGTCAAGGACTCCATCTCCGGCAAGATCCCCTGCCCCAGCAGCAAGGCTTGCAGCGGCAAACGCTCCAGCAGATCGAATGGCAGATGCTGGCTGTTATCGAGCAGCAGCGCCAGCTTGCTCCCCGCCAGACTGGCTTGCAGCACCAGTGCGAAGCGATCGGCATTGCCGAGCAGGTGGTCTCGACGGTGGATAAGCAGGGTCAGTTCGGCTGGGGTACGCGACTGCTCCGTCAGCCAATCCTTGAGCGCCTCCCAGCGGCTGGGCAAACCCGTCACCGCCAGCCAGACCGGATGAGGGGTCGCGGGACTGGAGAGCAGCCCAAGCTGACCCTGCACCTCCCCCTGCCACCGGCGGATGGAGCGGCGCTGGCCGCTCAAGCGCTGCTGACGCAGCGGGCCCAGATAGAGTCGACGCAGCAACCTGAGCAGCTCGTCGCAATCAAGCGGCTTGGCCAGTGCAGCCAGAATGTTGAAACCGGCATCGTGCAGCAGGCGGCGGGCACCGTCGATCAGCGTCTGCTCATGGGCCGAGAGCAGCACGATGGGCAGCCCGGCCTCCTGCAACTGGGGCTGGTTCATCAGCAGACTGATGGCATCTTGCTCCACCAGACTGAGATCGCACACCAGCAGGCTGATGTCGCCCGCCGACAATGCCGCAAGACAGGCCGATTCATCCTGTACCCACTGACAGGAGAGCCCCAACCCGGCGATGGTCTGTTGCAGTTGCATCCCCTGAAACGGGTGATCCTCGAGCAGCAGCACCTTGTTAGCGGCCAGCCAGTTGCACCAGTTACGGTAACTGGCGGCAAGCCCCCCCAGCCAATCCTCGCTAATAGCGTAAATTCCCTCATGCTGCTGCAACTGGGGGAAGTAGTCCGCCTGCTGATGAGCGGCGGGGTCGTAAAGGGCAATGGCGCCGGCCGCAAACAACCCTTCCCACTGCCAGCAGGCATCCGGTCGGGTACGGTGCAGCGTGACATAGGAGGGCAATGTCATGGTGCTGGCCAACTCATGGGCGGTGCTGTCGAGGGCATAAAGCACAATGGGGCAAAATCCTGCCGCCTCATGCTCTTCCGAATCGAGCAACGCCAGTAATTCTTCATCAGTGATGATCATCTTGAGCCCTCTTTGAAAACTGCTGGCTGAACTCATCCAGTGCCCGGTTCAATCTGGCTTGCAGCATCGGATGGGGCGCCTGTTGCCACTCTTCAATGACCGCAACCAACGCAGTCGCCCCCACCATTCTGGCGGCCCCCTTCAACTTGTGTAAAGCAGCATTCACGCCAACTTCATCTTCTTCTGTGCTGCAGCGCTCAAGTTCGGCCAAATCATCACGGGTAGCCTTCAGATAAAGGGCGGCCAGTTCATCGGTCAGCAGCGAGGCAACCGGTGTCGGGGCGACAACATTGCTCCCCTCTTTGGCAATATGGCGCAGCAAGGTCGCCAGCTCCTTGAGGGCGACCGGCTTGTCCAGATGGCCATCGCAACCGCAGGATTGCAGTTCCCTTGCCGCCTGATCACTGAGATCTGCGGTGATCACATAGACCGGCAGACGGGCCCAACGGGCGGATTGGCGCAATTGCCTGCACAGCTCGGCTCCGTTCATCACCGGCATCTGCAGATCGGTCAGCACAAAATCCACCTCCTGCTGCGCCAGCATCTCCAGCGCCAGCTGCCCGTTGGCGGCAGTGATAACGCTGGCACCAAGTTGCCCCAGTTGCAGGCTGATCAGCTCGCGATTGACATCGTGATCTTCAACCAGCAGTACCCGCATGCCGAGCCCGGGCTGGGTGCCTGCGACCGGTTGATCCGGGGTCAGCCGTGGCTGCAGCAGGGTGATGATGGTCCCGGGCACCCAGGACTCCCCTTGCCAGGCCCAATAGTAGAGCCCCTTCTCATCCACCTCCGCTTGCAGCGTATCAACGGCGTTGCTGACGGTGGCGATCCCCAAGCGACTGAGCCAGGGCGACAGTGCTTGCGCCTCATCGTGAGGTAAAGAGAGTGCCAGCTGCCGCACATTGGGCTGCCAGTCCGGCGCCTGCTGCACCCGCTTCAGGGGCAACTCGCAATAGAAGCGGCTACCGCCTCCGACGCGTCCCTCGACATCGATAAGCCCCCCCATCTGCTCGATCAACTGCTTGCAGATCGCCAGACCAAGACCGGTGCCCGGCGCCCGCAGTTGCCCTTCAACGGCAAACTGCTCGAACGGCATAAAGAGCGTGGTGCGCATCTTGGCGGTGATCCCCGGCCCCTGATCATCCACACCGAAGCGCAAGGTCGATGCGACCACCTCGGCCCAGAGCACCACTTCCCCACGCAGGCTGAACTTGATGGCATTGGAGAGCAGGTTGTGGAGCACTTGCCGTACCCGGTGAGGGTCGAGGGTCTGCAGGGCTGGCAGAGCTGGATCCAACTTAAGGCGCAGTTGCAATCCCTTGGCCCGCGCCTTGGTCCAGTGCACTGCCGCCACGTGCTCGCACAGCTCGGCAAAATCGGTGGGTTGCGGCGAGAGGGAGAGTTTGCTGTTTTCGTTGCGGCTAAAGTCGAGCACATCGTTGAGCAGGCCGAGCAGCTCATCCCCCGCCTGACGCACCCGCGCCAGCGCAGAGTCTTGCTCTTTCGACAAAGGAGTGCTGGCCAGCCACTCCAGCAAGCCGAGCATGGCGTTCATCGGCGTGCGGATCTCGTGGCTGATGGCGGCCAGAAAGCGCCCCTTGGCCAGAACTGCCTGTTGCGCCTGCTCATGGGAGTGCTGCAGTGCCTGATCCTGCTCGACCCGGGCAGTGGCATCCTGCATCACCGCATAAATTCGCCAACCCTGTGTTTGACTGCGGCCACGGCCATAGAGCTGCAACCAGCGCAGACCCTTGGTCGGATGGTGGTAGCGCATGGTGAATGCGAAGGGTTTGCCAGCCTGCAACATGGCGAACATCTCACGGCTTACCCGGCGGCGATCCTCGCGCTCCAGCATAGTGAGCACCCGTTTGGGCTCACGACGGATCTGCTGACTCGCCAGCCCCAGCAGCTCGTAACAGCCCCGGCTGATAAACTCGATCCCCCCTACCCGTCCCCGCTCGAACATAAACTGCAGCACCACGCCGGGAACGGTATTGGTCAGGGCGCGCAGGCGGCGCTCTGCCTGACGCAGAAAACGGGCCTGCTCACGCAGCACACTGATATCCGACAGGGCGATAAGATCGGTGGCGGGTGCTTGCTTGTCCAGCCGCAGCGGATGCTGGGCATAGGCGAAGACCTGATCCCCCAGCACCAGCTCCCCTTCGCTCTTTTGCGGCTGTACCGGCGGCAGCATCAACTGCTGCGAATAGCGCAGGGCCAGACGTCGCCCCTGTTTATTGGATTTGATCACCTTGCCCTGGCTATTGCGCAGATAGACGGGCACCGGCAACGCCTGAAACATGGTTTCCCGCAGCTCGCTCTCGATGGCCAGCGCCTTCTCGGCGGCGTGACGCTGGGCCACTTCCCGTGCCAGTTGCTGGCGAGAGCGCCAGATCCCGCCGATGACAATGCCGCTGATCAGCAGTGCCATGGCAATGGAGCCAAACCAGGCGGCGTAGCTCACGCCGGGCTGCTGCACGACGAGCAAGCGGCGCCAACGCTGGTTAAGTTCGTCAATCTGGGTGCTGGTCAGCGCCATCAGGTTGCGATCCATCACCCCGGCCAGTTCGGTCTGACTCTTGTTGATGGCAAAGCCAAGACTGAAGCGATCTTCCAGCTCCTCGATATCGAGCCCTTCCAGCAAGTTGGTACGCTGGGGATATTGCAGCTGATATAGCTCGCTCAGCATGGCGTCAGCCTTGCCCTGTTTGATCCCTGCAAGCCCCTGCTCGAGGCCGTCGGTGCGAAGCCACTCCTGATCACCGAGCAGGGCGAGCAAGGAGGGATCGTAGAGGGATTCCGGCACCAGAATACGTTGGCGCTTGAGTTGGGTGATGCGATCGGCAGCCAGCTTGCGCTTGCTGATCAAGGCAAAGCGGTTGGTTGAGATCGTCCGACTGAAAATGAACTGATCCGTCAATGCCGGGGATTCCGGCAAGCCGGCCATCATATCCGCCTCACCACGGCGCAGCTTTTCTACGGCCTCCGCCTTGCTGGCGGCAGGCACCAGCTTGTATTTCAGGCCGGTCTCCTGGGTGACCCAGCGCAGCACATCCGCGCTCCACCCTTTCGCCTCCCCCAGATCATTGACGCCGCTATAGGGCATCAACTCGGGATTGACCACCAGGCGAATGGTGCGACCGCGGCCGGATAACCAGGCCTGCTCGGTATCGCTGAAGTGGGGCTGGTTGACATATAGCGACCCCTGATCGAGATAACGGGCCAGATCGGTATAGATAGTACCGGCCGGCATATGACGGATCAGGGTGTCCACCAGATTGGCCAACTCCGGCTGATCACGCATCATCAGGCGATAGCTGATGATCCGATCCTCACCAAACAGGCGGCGCAGGCGCAAACCATCGGCAGGAAACTCGCGCATCAGATAGCGCAGTTGCAGATAGTCCCCCAGATAGGCATCACCCTTGCCACTCTGCAGCGCGTCGTAGACCTTCTCTCCGCTTTTTAGGGAAATAATGCGTGCCTGAGGATAGAGCTCGTGCAACAGGCGGGCAGAGTCTGCCACCGAGTAGACCAGAAAGCGGGCCTGTTTGAGATTTTCACCCTTGTAGAGGATGGCGGCATCGGTCTCCATCATCGGACGACTTAACCGCATGCCCTCCACGGCCTTCTTGCGGGTTCCGACATAGGGAATGATGTCGCATTCCCCCTCTGCGAGCCCGTTGCGCAATGTCTGCCAATCGGGCAGCTCTTTGAGCACAAGCGGAATCGGGAACAGCTCCTGCAACCGGGCGAGGCGATCCTTGAGCAGTCCCCCCTCGGCCATCAGGTATGGTGGAGGAAGCGTCGCAGGATAGCAGAGCGAAAGCTGACTCAGTGAATTTACATAAGCTTGGGTCGCCGGCGCCAACGGCAGCACTGTGGTCTGCAAAGACTTGGCATGCAATGGCAGTGCCAGCACGGCACCCAGAAGAAAAACGGGGAATTTGGTCATCTGAAAACAAAAGCCAGGCATCTGCCTGGCTTTTTATCACTCGTTGGGTTCAACATTTTCTACCCTGGCCTTGAGCTTCTGGCCAGGCCGGAAGGTCACCACGCGGCGGGCGCTGATAGGAATATCCTCGCCCGTCTTGGGGTTGCGTCCGGGACGCTGATTCTTCTCACGAAGGTCAAAGTTACCGAAGCCTGAAATCTTGACTTGTTCACCACGCTCAAGCGCCTGTCGGATTTCCTCAAAGAAGGCTTCCACCATATCTTTGGCTTCACGCTTGCTCATCCCGAGCTGGGTGAACAGGTGCTCTGCAATGTCGGCTTTGGTAAGCGCCATAGATCAATCCCTCAAGGATGCATTCAACTCTTCACCAAGGGCCCGCACGACATTGTCTACGGTCTCGGCAATCTCTTTCTCCTCCAGGGTGCGCTGGGTATCTTGCAATACAAGACTGATGGCCAGGCTCTTCTTGTCCTCTGCCATACCAGCACCCTGGTATACGTCAAACAAGTTTATTCCAACTACCTGATTTCCGCCAACTTTTTTAATTACCGCAAGCACATCACCTGCCAGAACCTGACGATCGACCACGACGGCGATGTCGCGACGGTTCGCCGGGAACTTGGAAACCTCGGCTGCAACCGGCACCTTGGCCGGGGTCAGCTTGTCCAGCTCCAGCTCAAACATCACCGCACGGCTCTTGAGGCCCAGCTTCTTCTCGAGGCTCGGGTGGATCACGCCGATGTGGCCGATGATCTCGCCATTGCGCAGGATGGCTGCGCTCTGGCCCGGGTGCAGGGCGCTGTGCTCGGTGCGCTCGAAGGTAAAGGTGGCCCCTTCGGCGGTCAAGTCCAGCACCGCTTCCAGATCCCCTTTCAAATCAAAGAAGTCGGCTGCGCGGGTTTTGATGTCCCAGTGCTCGTCGCTCTGGTTGCCAGTGATGATACCGGCCAGCATCGGCTCCTGACGGATGCCGTTTTCGGCGCTTTCATCCTTGATGAAACGCAGACCCTGTTCAAACAGACGCACACGCGGCTGCTGACGGTTCTGGTTGTAAACCACGGCCTGCACCAGACCCGGGAACAGAGACACACGCATGGCGGACATCTCGACCGAGATCGGGTTCGGCAGCACGATGGCATCGCTCTGCGGGAACAGGGTTTGCTGGGTCTTGGGATCGACGAAGCTGTAGGTGATCGCTTCCTGGAAACCGCGGTCAACCAGCAGGTCGCGCACACGCTTCAGGGTCACCTGCCCTTCTGCCTGCTCCACCATCGCCAAGGAGGCAGCGGGTTTCAGGTTCGGGATGTTGTTGTAGCCGTAGATGCGAGCCACTTCCTCGATGAGGTCTTCCTCGATGGCGATATCGAAACGCCAGGATGGTGCCAGCGCAGTCCAACCGTCAGCATCCACAGTAACCTGCACGCCGAGGCGAGTCAGGATCTCGACCACCTGAGCGTCAGCCACGCTGATACCGATCACCTTGTCGAGCTTGCTGCGACGCAGCTTGATGGGTGCCGCTTTCGGCAGATGGGCATCGGATTTGACCTCGATGACCGGACCCGCTTCGCCGCCGCAGATATCCAGCAGCAGGCGAGTTGCACGGTCCATCACCTTGGCTTGCAGCTCCGGATCAACCCCTCGCTCGAAGCGATGGGAAGAGTCGGTGTGCAGACCGTAAGCACGGGCACGGCCGGTGATGGAGAGCGGCGCGAAGAAGGCGCACTCCAGCAGGATATCGGTAGTGGTCTCGGATACACCGGTGCGGTTGCCACCGAAGATACCGGCCATGCAGGCAGGACCTTTGGCATCGGCAATCACCAGGGTGGTCTCTTTGAGCTTCACTTCGTTGCCGTCGAGCAGGGTCATCGGCTCGTCAGCGTGGGCGCGACGCACCACCAGTTCCCCTTCCAGGGTAGCCAGATCGAAGGCGTGCATCGGCTGACCGTATTCCAGCAGCAGATAGTTGGTGATGTCGACGATGGCGTCGATGGAGCGAATGCCGCCACGGCGCAGCTTCTCTTGCATCCAGAGCGGGCTCTGGGCCTGCAAGTTCAGCCCCTTGATGACGCGGCCCAGATAACGGGGGCAATCAGCTGGTGCTTCAACCCGGATCGGGAAAGTTGCATCAATGGTGGCAACAGCTGGTGCCCAAGTCGGCTCGACCACGTCGACGCTGTTGAGCACGCCGATTTCACGGGCCAGACCCGCGATACCGAGGCAATCGGCACGGTTCGGAGTCAGATCCACGTCGATGGAGACGTCGTTCAGATTGAGGTAGTCACGAATATCGGTACCGATGGGGGCATCGGCCGGCAGCTCGATGATGCCATCGGCTTCAACGTCGATACCCAGCTCGCTGAAAGAGCAGAGCATGCCGTGGGACGGCTGGCCACGCAGTTTGGCTTTCTTGATGGTGAAATCACCCGGCAGGGTCGCCCCTACTTTGGCCACGCACACTTTCAAGCCCTGACGGCAGTTCGGCGCGCCACAGACGATGTCCAGCAGCTCGGCTTCACCCACGTTGACCTTGGTCACCCGCAGCTTGTCGGCGTCCGGGTGCTGGGCGCACTCGACCACTTCACCCACCACCACATTGTTGAACTGGCCGGCAACCGCTTCCACGGCGTCCACTTCCAGACCGGCCATGGTGATCTGCTCGGCCAGTGCATTGTCACTCAACTCGGTGTGGACCCACTCCATCACCCAGGATTTACTGAATTTCATGTTCTCTCGCCCTTACTTGAACTGCTTGAGGAAGCGCAGGTCGTTTTCGAAGAAGGCACGCAGGTCGTTGACCCCGTAACGCAGCATGGTCAGGCGCTCAACGCCCATGCCGAAGGCAAAGCCGGAGTATTTTTCCGGATCGATGCCGACCGAACGCAGTACGTTCGGGTGCACCATGCCGCAGCCCAGCACTTCCAGCCACTTGCCATTCTTGCCCATCACGTCGACTTCGGCGCTCGGCTCGGTGAACGGGAAATAGGAAGGACGGAAGCGAATGGTCAGGTCTTCCTCGAAGTAGTTGCGCAGGAAGTCGTGCAGGATGCCCTTCAGCTCGGTAAAGCTGGCATGCTCGTCAACCAGCAGACCTTCAACCTGATGGAACATCGGGGTGTGGGTCATGTCGTAGTCGTTACGATAGACGCGGCCCGGTGCAATGATGCGGATCGGCGGCTGCTGATGTTCCATGGTGCGGATCTGCACGCCCGAGGTGTGGGTACGCAGCATCAGATCAGGATTGAAGTAGAAGGTATCGTGATCGGTACGCGCCGGGTGATGAGCCGGAATATTCAGCGCATCGAAGTTGTGGAAGCCATCTTCAATCTCGGGACCACGGGCAACCTTGAAGCCCATCTCGCCAAACAGGCGCTCAATGCGCTCGATGGTGCGGGTTACAGGATGCAGACCGCCATTCTCGATGCGACGGCCCGGCAGGCTGACGTCGATGGTCTCGGCAGCCAGCTTCTGGTTCAGCACGGCGACTTCGAGCGCTTCACGACGCTCGTTCAGCGCATCCTGAACCTGCTGTTTGGCCTGGTTGATCACGGCGCCCGCGGCGGGACGCTCTTCGGCAGACAAGGCACCCAGGCCCTTCATCTGCTCGGTAAAAAAGCCCTTTTTACCCAGATATTTGACCCGGATTTCGTCGAGGGTAGCGATATCGCTCACGCCCTCAATTTCGGCTCTGGCTTGGCCGACTACTTCTTCAAGCTGTTGCATGTCTTCCTCGTCACCACTCCCGGTACAGGAGCCTTTAGGCTAAATAAGGTCAAGAGGGGAATAATACAAAAAAAGCCCCTTCGCTGACCATAGTTAAGGTGGGCTTTTCTCCCTACAAATCATTTTGTTATATCAAGCGAGTCTCATTGACTCACCGCCACTCCTGAAATATTAGAATAAACATCTAGTTTGTTGGCATATAAACCATTTGTAGAAAAGGTCATCTCGCACATATCGCTTTGTATGTAGAGAAATCTATAACTCGTGCAAAAAGCGAACAAAACGAGGATGAGAGAAAGGAAATAGTGATGCAAAACAGATGGTTATAGATACAAAAAAGGGTGATGCATCCGATCGGTTGAGTTGATATGATGAACTCTTTTGAGACCGACAGCTTCATGGCATCCATCACCGTTCACTGCCCTCGCTGCAACTCTGACCACGTATATCGCCATGGGAAGACCCCTGCCGGCCATGTTCGCTATCGTTGCCCCGTCTGTCCGCACGTGTTTCAGCTCACCTACACCTATGAAGCCCGCAAGCCTGGCGTCAAAGACAAGATTGTTGATATGGCGTTCAACGGCTCAGGTGTTCGTGATACTGCTCGCGTCCTCAAGATTGGCATCAACACAGTCATACGCACCCTAAAAAACTCACCCCAAGGCAAGTAACCTCCGAAAAGGTGGTGCTCGATGACGTGGCACTTATCTGTGAACTTGATGAGCAATGGGCCTATGTTGGCAACAAACAGCATCGACATTGGCTTTGGTATGCTTTTGATACCAAGAGAAAACGAGTCGTGGCATATACCTTTGGCCCACGCAACGATGAGACATGCCGTCGGTTGCTGAGCCTGCTTTCTCCGTTCCAGATAGGCTTTATCACCAGTGATGATTGGGGAAGCTATGCCAGAGAGGTGCCGAGCGAGATGCATCTGACCGGGAAGATATTCACCCAGCGTATCGAGCGTAACAACCTGACGCTCAGAATGCGCATCAAGCGATTGGCTCGCAAGACCATCTGCTTCTCTCGTTCCGTTGAGCTCCACGAGAAAGTGATTGGTGCCTTTATAGAAAGACACCATTTCAACTGATTGGAGTCATTACCCAAAAAAGGAGGCCTGAGCCTCCTTTTAGCGTTTATAACAGAACTGGATTAAACCAGAGCTGCTTTAGCTTTTTCAACCAGGGCGGTGAAAGCCATTTTGTCGTGAACGGCGATATCGGACAGGATCTTGCGATCGATCTCGATAGAAGCCTTCTTCAGACCGTTGATCAGACGGCTGTAGGACAGACCGTTCTGACGGGCTGCAGCGTTGATACGCGCAATCCACAGCTGACGGAACTGACGCTTTTTCTGGCGACGGTCACGGTAGGCATACTGACCAGCTTTGGTTACCGCTTGTACCGCTACGCGGTAAACACGGGAACGGGCGCCGTAGTAACCTTTGGCGGCTTTCATTACTTTCTTGTGACGAGCTCGAGCAGTCACACCACGTTTAACTCTTGGCATTTTTCACATCCCCCCTTATGCGTACGGCAGACAAGCGACAACACGTTTGTGGTCGGCAGCAGAAACCATGAATTTCGGTCCCAGCTGACGCTTACGCTTGCTGCTCTTCTTGGTCAGGATGTGACGCAGGTGGTTGTGCTTGCACTTGAAGCGACCCGAGCCAGTCTTTTTGAAGCGCTTTGCAGCACCCCGGTTGGTTTTCATCTTCGGCATTTCATACTCCGCATTGTGAGTGACAACAAAATCGCAAGGCGAACCGACTCATGGGGCTTGCCCCATGAGTCAATTTCTTGTGGGCCTTAAGATTTCTTCTTAGGTGCGAGGACCATCACAGCTTGACGGCCTTCGACTTTCGGGAACGACTCGACTACGGCCAACTCTTCCAGATCGTTCTTGACGCGCTCCAGAACCTTGATACCAAGATCCTGGTGGGCCATTTCACGACCACGGAAGCGCAGGGTGACCTTAGCCTTGTCCCCGTCTTCCAGAAAGCGAACCAGGTTGCGTAGTTTTACCTGATAGTCGCCTTCGTCAGTGCCAGGACGGAATTTGATTTCCTTGACCTGGACGACTTTCTGCTTTTTCTTCTGTTCTTTGGTTGTTTTGCTCTTTTCGTAGAGGAATTTGCCGTAATCCATGATCCGGCAAACGGGCGGCTCAGCATTTGGACTGATCTCGACCAGATCAACTCCGGCCTCTGCGGCCAAGTTCAGAGCATCCTGAATGGAGGTAATGCCAATGGCTTCACCATCCAGACCAGTCAGACGAACTTCTTTCAGACGGATCTCTTCATTGATCCGGTGAGCGCGGGCTTGCGGTTGCTTGCCCAGTTTTTTTCCGCCTTTTATAGCTTATTCCTCCACTTTCTTTTGTCCGCGGGTCTGAACTTCCTGGGTCAACAGAGCGATGAACTCTTCAACAGGATAAGTGCCCAGGTCAGCCCCTTTACGAGTCCGTACTGCAATCTTACCGGCTTCAACTTCTTTATCGCCGCAGACCAGCATGAAAGGTACTCGCTTCAAAGTATGCTCGCGGATTTTAAAGCCAATCTTCTCATTTCTCAAGTCCGCTTTTGCGCGAAGGCCCGCATCATTCAATGCTTTGGCTACTTTCACCGCATAATCGGCCTGATTGTCCGTGATATTCATGACCACAGCCTGAGTCGGTGCCAACCAGGTCGGGAACAGACCGGCGTACTCTTCAGTCAGAATACCGATGAAGCGCTCGATAGAACCCAGGATGGCCCGGTGGATCATCACAGGTACATGGCGATCGTTGTTTTCGCCCACATAAGTGGCACCCAGACGACCAGGCAGGGCAAAGTCGAGCTGCACGGTACCACATTGCCACGCACGATCAAGGCAATCGTGCAGGGTAAATTCAATTTTGGGACCGTAGAACGCCCCTTCACCCGGCTGCAGATCGTACTTCAGACCGTTGAGTTCCAGCGCTTCGGCCAGGGCTTTCTCGGCACGATCCCACATCTCGTCGGAGCCGATACGCTGCTCGGGACGAGTGGAGAGCTTGACCACGATATTCTCGAAGCCAAAGGTACCGTAGACGTCATAGACCATACGAATACAGCCGGAGACCTCTTCCATGATCTGCTCTTCGGTACAGAAGATGTGAGCGTCATCCTGAGTGAAGCCGCGCACCCGCATCAGCCCGTGCAGGGAACCGGACGGCTCGTTGCGGTGGCAGGAACCAAACTCGGCCATACGCAGCGGCAGATCGCGGTAGGACTTCAGACCCTGGTTGAAGATCTGGACGTGACCCGGGCAGTTCATCGGCTTGATGGCGTACTCGCGGTTTTCGGACTGGGTAGTGAACATGGCCTGGGCGTATTTCTCCCAGTGACCTGAACGCTCCCACAGGACGCGGTCCATCATGAACGGACCTTTCACTTCCTGATAGTCGTACTCTTTGAGCTTGCCGCGGATAAAGGTTTCCAGCTCACGGAAGATGGTCCAGCCATCGTTGTGCCAGAACACCATACCGGGTGCTTCTTCCTGCATGTGATACAGGTCAAGCTGCTTGCCGATCTTGCGGTGATCGCGCTTGGCGGCCTCTTCCAGACGCTGCAGATAGGCCTTGAGCTGCTTCTTGTCAGCCCAGGCGGTACCGTAGATACGCTGCAGCATCTTGTTGTTGGAGTCGCCGCGCCAGTAGGCGCCGGACATCTTCAGCAACTTGAAGTGGTGGCAGTGACGCATGTTGGGCACGTGCGGGCCGCGACACATGTCGATGTACTCTTCGTGATGATAGAGACCTGGCTGGTCATCACGGGCAATGTTCTGATCCAGGATTTCGACTTTGTAAGACTCGCCGCGCGCCTCGAATACATCGCGCGCTTCTTGCCAGGAGACTTTCTTCTTGATGACGTCGTAATCCTTGGCTACCAGCGCCAGCATGCGCTCTTCCAGGGCAGCCAGATCTTCATCGGTCAGGGTACGGTCAAGATCAACGTCATAGTAGAAGCCGTTGTCGATGACAGGACCGATGGCCATCTTGGTCTGGGGCCAGAGTTGCTTGATAGCATGACCCAGCAAGTGGGCGCAGGAGTGGCGCAGGATGTCCAGACCTTCTTCGTCTTTGGCGGTGATGATGGCCAGCGCAGCATCGGCTTCGATCAGCTCGCACGCATCCACCAGTTCACCGTTTACCCGACCGGCAATGCACGCCTTGGCGAGACCGGGACCGATGTCCGCAGCCACATCCATGACGGAAACTGAGTGGGCAAATTGACGTTGGCTGCCGTCAGGCAGAGTAATGATTGGCATTATGTGTTTCCTTATACAGTGGTGACCCCTACCAAAGGTCACATGCGGGATGGAAAAGAGATTCAAAAAGGTGATGTTCTGGTTCTCCACAGCACTTTGCGAAGACGGCCTGACACGTAAACCACATGTCTAACGTGACAAACCAAGCCAAAACGGCCCCATGCTACCAGAAGTCGGGCGTGCTGTATCGGATTTGCAGATATTTTCTACAGTCAAATGAGTCGCCTGCCGACTATTCACCAAGCAGGGATTGCCAGTTGAAGTCAAAGTCACTGCTCCCCTCCTCGGCCAGCGCCAGCTCTTGCAGCACCTGAAGCGCCAGCTTGTTGCCCTTTTGTGCCGCCTGATAGAGCCACTGTTTCGCCTGAGGCAAATCGACCCTGCCGCTGACCCCCATCAGATGAAGGACGCCGACTTTCAGCATGGCCGGGACATCACCATTGCGGGCAGCCTGATCCATCCAGTGAAAGGCTTGGCGCAGATCTCGCTTGACCCCGACACCGCGCAGATAGAGCTCTGCCAGCCGGTATTGGCCGAAAGGATCCCCTGCCAGCGCCGACTGGCGATAGAGGCTGATGGCCTGATGGATATCCTGCTCGCTCCCCTGCCCCACTTCATGGCTCCAGCCCATCAAGGCTTGCGCCCGAGGTTGGCCTTGATCGGCCAGTGGCGACCAGATCCGGGTCGCCTCATCGAAATGACCGGTACGCCAGGCACGGTTGGCAGCAGCCATCTCCTGCTCGGTGGAGAGCGGAAGCAGACGCCAGATAACAAGGGCAAGCAGACCGATAAACAGCCAGCGGGAAGTGGTGGGTCTCATGATGATTTCCGTGATCCAGTTCTCATTTCGTCTATGTAAACGAAATGTAGCGCCGCGATCAAGCTAGAGATCCCTGCGGCAACCCTTTTTGCACCCGGTCGATCAGCAGTTGTTGTCATTTATCCGGGGCACCTGCAAAATAACTGTATGTATAAACAGTGTCGGTGCACACCATGGCAGGACGAGGCAGCCCCTACAATATCGATCACCGTTTTAGCGGCCCCCTTGTCGAAGCGATCGATGACGGCTGGCAATCGTCCGATTGGGATGCCGCTTTCACTCCTTCTGTGCCTGGCACCGAGGTGCGGGAGATCGATGCACGCAGCATCATCAGCTACAACAGCTCGCCGGATGTCCCCTTTGGTCGCTCCATCAACCCCTATCAGGGGTGCGAACACGGTTGCATCTACTGCTATGCCAGACCCAGTCACGCCTATCTGGAGCTCTCCCCTGGCCTCGATTTCGAGAGCAAGCTGTTTGCCAAACGCAATGCAGCCGACCTGCTGCGCCGGGAGTTTGCCAAACCGGCCTATCAGCCACAGACTATCTTCATTGGCGCCAATACCGACCCCTATCAACCCATCGAGCAGCGCTATCGCCTCACCCGGCAGTTGCTGGAAGTGATGCTGGCCCACCGCCACCCGGTCGGGCTCATTACCAAGAGCGCCATGATCTTGCGCGACCTTGATCTGTTGACCGAGCTGGCCAGAGAGGGACTGTGTCAGGTGATGGTATCGGTGACGACCTTGAATGAAGCCTTGCGGCGACAGCTGGAGCCCCGCGCCAGCACGGGCGCCGGCCGCTTGAAAGTGATCGAGAAGCTGGCCAGCGCTGGCGTGCAGGTGGGAGTACTGGCCGCCCCCATGATCCCGCGGCTCAATGAGCCGGAGCTGGAGCAGATCATCAAATCGGCTGCCGAGGCAGGCGCCAGCTGCGCCGATTACATCCTGCTGCGGTTACCCCACGAACTGGCGCCGCTATTTGGGGACTGGCTCGATACCCACTACCCGGGCCAGAAGGAGGCTATTTTAAATCAGTTGCGAGCCAGCCGCGGTGGCGGGCTCAACAGTACCGCCTTCGGTACCCGCATGCGCGGTGAGGGGCACTTTGCCGATCTGCTGGCCCAGCGCTTTCGCCTTATCTGCAAGCGCCTTGATCTGGGCAAACGCCATATTCAGCTCAGGCTTGATGGGTTTATCCGCCCCGGGGAGCAGCTGTCGCTCTTCTAATCCCCCCTTTTACGCCCTGCATACATCAGATGCACAACCCTTGCCTGCCAAGAGGTTGAGAGGAAAGCCTGCCGCAACACATCCTGTGGAAACCCCGCTTTTCAGAATTTTCCAACGAAGTAGCCATGTCGCGACAAGAAAGCGCTACCCGGTAAAGAGAGGGCTAACGCCTTAGCCTGCGCGCTGATCCCGACCCTGCTGCACCATTTCAACCGGTAGTCGCGAGGGTTCATGGGCCACTTCGTGCTCATCCTCTTCATACAGCGGCACCTCTGACTCGCCCCATACCCGGCTCCACCAAATTTCCCATGTGATCCAACTGGTCATATGCAGCTCCTGACGGTGAAGGTGATGGCAACAACGCACCACTCGCCCGGCAGGATAGCGGCTGGGAATGACAGGGAAATGACAAAAAATCACTTGTAAAAAGGCAACTGGCGGTGGCGAGGAAAAGCCGAAACAGTTCACATATTCGGCGAAATCATCCTGAAAGCGGTCACAAATCTGCAGGTTGTGGATTGCAGCACATCCTGTTCCCGCCAAAGCTGGCTTGCCCATTCAGGCATCTATAAAAACAGGGACACAATAATGAAACACACAGCGGGAATATGGGCGATCGCAGGCATGCTGATCGCCCCCTTGGCGCACGCCGACGTCATATTGCACGCCTTCAACTGGAAGTACAGTGAAGTGACCGCCAAAGCCGACCTTATCAAATCAGCTGGTTACAAACAGGTACTCATCTCACCACCTCTCAAGTCATCAGGCAACGAGTGGTGGGCTCGTTACCAGCCGCAGGATCTGCGCCTTGTCGACTCCCCTCTTGGCAACAAACAGGATCTCGAGCAGCTGATCGCCGCCATGAAGGCGCGGGGCATCGCCGTCTATGCCGATGTGGTGCTCAACCACATGGCCAACGAAAGCTGGAAACGCCAGGACCTCAACTATCCCGGCAACGAGCTGCTGCAGAGCTACGCCAGCAACCCGGCCTATTTCGAGCGCCAGAAACTGTTTGGCGATCTGGGGCAAAACTTCCTCTCCGGTCAGGATTTTCATCCCGAAGGGTGCATCAGCGACTGGAGCGATCCGGGTCATATCCAGTATTGGCGTCTCTGTGGCGGTGCCGGTGACAAGGGGTTGCCGGATCTGGATCCCAACAACTGGGTAGTGAGCCAACAACAGGCCTATCTCAAGGCGCTCAAGGGGATGGGGATCAAGGGTTTTCGGGTCGATGCGGTCAAGCACATGAGTGATTACCAGATCAATGCCGTGTTCACCCCCGAGATCAAACAGGGGATGCACGTGTTTGGCGAGGTGATCACCACAGGGGGTGCTGGCAGTACCGATTACGAGCGCTTCCTCAAACCCTACCTCGACAGCAGCGGCCAGGGAGCCTATGACTTTCCGCTGTTTGCCTCCCTGCGTGGCGCGCTGGGGTATGGCGGCAGCATGAACCTGCTGGCGGATCCGGGCGCCTACGGTCAGGCGCTACCGGGCAGTCGCGCCGTCACCTTTGCCGTGACCCACGACATCCCCACCAACGACGGCTTCCGCTATCAGATCTTAAGCCAGACTGACGAGAAGCTGGCCTATGCCTACCTGCTTGGGCGCGATGGTGGCTCGCCGCTGGTCTACTCCGATCACGGCGAGACCCAGGCCAAGGATGGACTGCGCTGGCAGGATTACTACCAGCGCGCCGATCTCAAGGGGATGATCCGCTTCCACAATGCGGTGCAGGGTCAACCCATGCAGTTGATCGGCAGCGGTGACTGCTTCGTGCTATTCAAACGGGGCAAACAGGGGCTGGTCGGCATCAACAAGTGCGACTATGAGCAGGAGTATTGGCTCGATACCGCCAAATTCGAGATGAACTGGTATCGCAACTATCGTGACGTGCTCGACCAAGGCGCCGTGGTCAACGTGCAGAGCCAGTGGGTACGGGTCGCCATTCCCGCCCGCAGCGCCAGAATGTGGCTGCAGGAGTGATCAGGCCAGCCCCCTTCCCGACTTTCAGCTGCCTGTCATAAAAAGCAGACAAATAAAAAGAGCGACCACCAGGGTCGCTCTTTTTGCTCAGAGACGTAGCTCGGGCAACAGGCTATTACTCGTCTCCCGCTTCCCCTGCATCGACTGCATCAGTGCCGGTCGTGATATCGGTACCTTCAGATACCTCACCGTCAACGGCCAGAGCGTCGTTCTCGTCTTCATCGCTCTCGGCGATACGCTGCAGGCCAACCACGGTCTCGTCTTCACCGGTACGGATCAGACGGACACCGCCGGTGTTACGGCCAATGACGCTCACCTCGGCAACACGGGTACGCACCAGAGTACCGCCGTTGGTGATCAGCATGATCTGATCGGTATCTTCGACCTGGATCGCATCGATCACCTTGCCATTGCGCTCATCCACCTTGATGGAGATAACGCCCTGGGTACCACGGCTCTTGGTCGGGTATTCGGCCAACGCAGTCCGTTTACCGTAACCGTTCTCGGTGGCGGTGAGGATGGCACCTTCGCCGCGCGGAACGATGAGGGAAACCACCTTGTCACCGGCGCCCAGCTTGATGCCACGGACACCGGCGGCGGTACGACCCATGGGACGCACGCCCTTGAAGGTACCCTTGCTTTCGGTGCCTTCGCCGTTGTCGCTGCCATCATCGTCATTACCGGCATCGTCGTCGGTTTCAACGTCATCGCTGACATCGGCATCAGCGCGACCGCTGCCTTCCGCGAAGCGAACAACTTTGCCCGCGTCGGAGAAGAGCATGATCTCGTTGCTGCCATCGGTGATATCCACCCCGATCAGCTCATCACCCTCTTTGAGGTTGATGGCGCGGATACCGGAGGAGAGCGGACGGCTGAAGTCAGAGAGGCTGGTCTTCTTCACGGTACCGTTGGCGGTGGCGAAGAACACATACTTCTCGGCGTCATACTCCTTCACCGGCAGGATAGCGGTGATACGCTCACCCTCTTCCAGCGGCAGCAGGTTGATGATCGGACGACCACGGGCGCCACGGGACGCTTCCGGCAGCTGGTAAACCTTGAGCCAGTAGACCTTGCCACGGGTGGAGAAACACAGAATGGTGTCGTGGGTGTTGGCCACCAGCAGACGCTCCACAAAGTCCTCTTCCTTGATCCGGGTGGCCGACTTGCCACGACCACCGCGGCGCTGGGCCTCGTAGTCGGAGAGCGGCTGATACTTCACATAGCCCTGGTGAGACAGGGTAACCACCACATCTTCCGGGGTGATCAGATCCTCGATGTTGATCTCGGCACTGGACATGCTGATCTCGGTGCGACGCTCGTCACCATACTGCTCGCGCACGGCCAGCAGTTCATCGCGGATCACTTCCATCAGACGAGCCGGGCTCGCCAGGATGTGCAGCAGCTCGGCGATCAGATCCAGCAGAGATTGGTACTCTTCCAGGATCTTCTCGTGCTCGAGGCCGGTCAGCTTGTGCAGACGCAGGTCAAGGATGGCCTGGGCTTGCTGTTCGGTCAGGAAGTATTGACCTTCACGGATACCGAACTCGGGCTCCAGCCACTCTGGCCGTGCCGCGTCGTCGCCCGCTTTTTCCAGCATGGCGGCCACGTTGCCGAGTTCCCAGCCCTTGGCAACCAGGCCCGCTTTCGCGTCGGCCGGGGTCGCGCTGTGGCGGATCAGCTCGATGATGGGATCAATGTTGGCCAGCGCAACCGCCAGACCTTCCAAAATGTGCGCCCGATCCCGCGCTTTGCGCAGTTCGAACACGGTCCGGCGAGTCACCACTTCACGGCGGTGCAGCAGGAACGCATCCAGGATCTCTTTAAGGTTCATCACCTTGGGCTGGTTGTTATCGAGCGCCACCATGTTGATGCCGAACGTGGTCTGCATCTGGGTGTGCTTGTAGAGATTGTTCAGCACAATCTCGCCGGACTCGCCGCGCTTGATTTCGATAACGATGCGCATGCCGTCTTTGTCAGACTCATCGCGCAGGGCACTGATGCCCTCGATCTTCTTCTCTTTGACCAGCTCGGCGATCTTCTCGATCAGTCGAGCCTTGTTCACCTGATAGGGGATCTCGTGAACGATGATGGTCTCGCGACTGGTCTTCTCGTCCACTTCCACTTCAGCCTTGGCCCGCACATAGATGGAGCCACGACCGGTACGGTACGCCTGCACGATGCCGGAACGACCGTTGATAATGCCGCCGGTGGGGAAATCCGGGCCGGTGATGTAGGTCATCAGCTCGTCAATGGTGAGGTCGCCGTTTTCGATCAGCGCCAGACAGCCATTGACAATCTCGGTGAGGTTGTGAGGCGGAATGTTGGTCGCCATGCCCACCGCGATACCGGAGGAGCCGTTGACCAGCAGGTTGGGAACCTTGGTAGGCATGACCGCCGGGATCATCTCAGTGCCGTCATAGTTCGGCACCCAGTCCACGGTCTCTTTGTCCAGATCGGCCAGCAGCTCGTGGGAGATGCGGGCCATCCGCACTTCGGTATAACGCATCGCCGCGGCGCTGTCGCCGTCGACTGAACCGAAGTTGCCCTGACCATCGACCAGCATGTAACGCATGGAGAAATCCTGCGCCATCCGGACAATGGTGTCATACACAGCGATATCGCCGTGCGGGTGATATTTACCGATTACGTCACCGACCACACGGGCCGATTTTTTATAGGGCTTGTTCCAGTCGTTCCCCAACTCGTTCATAGCAAACAGAACGCGGCGGTGAACCGGTTTCAAGCCATCACGCACATCCGGCAGAGCTCGTCCTACGATCACGCTCATGGCGTAATCAAGATAGGAACTCTTGAGCTCTTCTTCGATGTTGACCGGCGTGATCTCTCTGGCCAGATCGCTCATAGAAAGCCTTATCCCTAATTAGTTGTTCTTTGGCTTAAACAGCGCGACATGGTAACACACTGAGCCAAATACCTTAAGCCACAAATCGGGTATCAGATCGGGCTGGTGTGACAAAGTCCGTCCGTTATAATGCCCGCCAGGACAATAGATTGCGCCCATGACTCAGAAGCGGGCGCCCTGCCACAGGATCTTCGAAAAATGAACAGTGATGCCAATGTCGATCTGACAGAAATCGCCAAGTTTGAAGCCATCGCCTCCCGCTGGTGGGACATGGAAGGTGAATTCAAACCCCTGCATCAAATCAATCCGGTACGCCTTGACTGGATCACCGACAAAAGTGGCGGTCTGTTTGGCAAGCGCATGCTCGATATCGGCTGTGGTGGCGGCATCCTCTCCGAGAGCATGGCCCGCCGTGGCGCAAGGGTCACCGGCATCGACATGGGCAAGGAGCCCCTCGGCGTCGCCCGCCTGCACGCCCTGGAGCAGGGTGTCGAGCTCGAGTACCGCCAGATCACTGCCGAAGCCCATGCCGCCGAAGTACCGGGCCAGTATGACGTGGTCACCTGCATGGAGATGCTGGAGCATGTGCCGGACCCCGCCTCCGTGCTGCGCGCCATCGCTACCCTGGTGCGCCCGGGCGGCCGGGTGTTCGTCTCCACCATCAACCGCAACCCCAAATCCTATCTGATGATGATCATCGGGGCCGAATACCTGATGAAGATGGTGCCCAAGGGTACCCACGATCACAAAAAATTCATCACCCCGGCCGAACTGTGTCGCATGGGGGAAGCAGCTGGCCTGCTGGTGCGGGATATGAGCGGTGTCCACTACGCCCCGCTCACCAACCAGTTCAAGCTCGGCAAAAATGTCGACGTCAACTATATGGTGGAGTTTGTCCGCCCGGAGCACGGCTGATGAGCGCCTCTCGCCCTCTTCCTCTGCGCGGTGTGCTGTTCGATCTGGATGGCACCCTGCTCGACACAGCCCCGGATCTGGGGGCCGCCGTCAACCATGTGCTGATCAGCGAAGGCTTTGCGCCGCTCTCTGACGACATCATTCGTCAGACCACCTCCCACGGAGCGCTCGGGCTGCTGAATGCGGGCCTCGGCGACGAACTGCTTGAAGAGCTGGGGGCCACGCGCCTGCGCAATGCCCTGCTCGACTACTACGCGGCCAATCTCTGCGTCGGTACCCGTCCCTATGAGGGAATGGTGGATCTTATCGAGTGGCTCGACGAGAAACAGCTCCCATGGGGCATCGTCACCAACAAGCCGGGCTTTCTCACCGAGCCGCTGCTGGCAGCCCTGCCACAGCTTGCCAGCTGCGGCGTCACCGTCAGTGCCGATACCCTGCCGGTGCGCAAGCCCGACCCCGCCCCCATGTTCTTTGCTTGTGAGAAGCTGGGGGTCGAAGCAGCTCACTGCCTCTATGTGGGGGATCATGTGCGGGATATCGAAGCGGGCCGCAACGCCGGCATGCGCACCGCGGTCGCTGGCTGGGGCTATCTCAATGATGAGGAAGATCCCGCCCAATGGGGCGCCGATCTGCAGTTTGATACCGTGCAGGCCCTGCACCACTGGCTGCGCTATGAGTTGACGGCCAAAGCGTAACGCGCAGCCTTACCGGCTGATAAGCGATAACGGGGCGAAGAGACTCTTCGCCCCTTGCATCTCTTCCTTTACGCTCCCGTGACCTGCGCCACCATCACTCATCTATTCATGGACAATAAAGGCAGCTTTCTGCCTGTTGGATACCCATTTGACAAGCTCACAGCCGTCACAAAACGGCCACAAACCACCATCTTCTGATGCAAAGCCCTTGCCATGCTGAGCCCGCGGCTGCGACAACTGGACAGCTTTTGACCCTTGTTGCATAAGGGATAATCAGCCGCCGTTTGCTAGTAAAAAGCCCCCCGTTTCGCAAGCAAAAAAAGTTATTTAAATTTTCCATCTTCGATCGGGAGACTTGCTTTTAGCGGAGCGGACGAATGAAAACCCGCTCACTGTGAGCAGTCACTAACTGATGGGGCAAGACTCACAATTTATCCACAGCTCGTCACTTATCCACACATTGCAATGGCGGGCTGACCTCACTATCTTGTAGCTCGAACTTAAAATAACACTACATCTTGTGATTCATCGCACAATCTCTACCCACCTCCCGCATATTGCCGGGGCCAGGGTAGCGCCATTGTGCGATGGTTTTTCGGGAATCAACTGAAGGTCATCAGCCAATGAACTTGTTTGTGACGAAGCGTAACGGACACAAAGAACCCATCGATCTGGATAAAATTCACCGCGTGCTGGACTGGGCCGCCGAAGGGCTCGACAACGTGTCGGTCTCCCAGGTAGAGCTCAAATCCCACATCCAGTTCTATGACGGTATCCGTACCGCCGACATTCACGAAACCATCATCAAGGCGACGGCTGACCTCATCTCCGAGCAGACCCCGGACTACCAGTACATGGCAGCCCGTCTGGCCATCTTCCACCTGCGCAAGAAGGCCTACGGCCAGTTCGAACCGCCCCACCTCTACCAGCACGTGGCTCGTCTGGTGGACATGGGCAAATACGACAAGCACCTGCTGGAAGACTATAGCCAGGCCGAATTCGAAGAGCTGAACACCCATCTGGATCACTGGCGCGACATGGATTTCTCCTACGCGGCAGTCAAACAGCTGGAAGGCAAATATCTGGTCCAGAACCGCGTTACCGGCGAGATCTACGAGAGCCCGCAGTTCCTCTATATGCTGGTTGCGGCCTGCCTCTTCTCCAAGTATCCGAAAGATACCCGTCTGGACTACATCAAGCGCTTCTATGATGCGGTCTCGACCTTCAAGATCTCCCTGCCGACCCCGATCATGAGCGGCGTGCGCACCCCGACCCGTCAGTTCAGCTCCTGCGTACTGATCGAGTGCGATGACAGCCTGGACTCCATCAACGCCACCGCCAGCTCCATCGTGCGTTACGTTTCCCAGCGCGCCGGTATCGGCATCAACGCTGGGCGCATCCGCGGTCTGGGCAGCCCTATCCGTGGCGGCGAAGCGTTCCACACCGGTTGCATCCCCTTCTACAAATACTTCCAGACTGCCGTGAAGTGCTGCTCCCAGGGCGGCGTGCGCGGCGGTGCGGCCACCCTGTTCTACCCGCTGTGGCACACCGAAGTGGAAAGCCTGCTGGTACTGAAGAACAACCGCGGCGTGGAAGAGAACCGTGTTCGTCACATGGACTACGGCGTGCAGATCAACAAGCTGATGTACCAGCGCCTCATCAAGGGCGGTGACATCACTCTGTTCTCCCCGTCCGATGCGCCGGGTCTGTACGATGCCTTCTTCGCCGATCAGGACAAGTTCGAAGAGCTCTACGTCAAGTACGAGCAGGATCCGGCCATTCGCAAGAAGACCCTGAAAGCGGTAGACCTCTTCTCCCTGATGATGCAGGAGCGTGCCGGTACAGGTCGCATCTACATCCAGAACGTGGATCACTGCAACACCCACAGCCCGTTCGACCCGAGCGTGGCGCCGGTACGCCAGTCCAACCTCTGCCTCGAGATTGCGCTGCCGACCAAGCCGCTCAACAACATCGACGACGAGAGTGGCGAAATCGCCCTGTGCACCCTCTCCGCCTTCAACCTCGGTGCCATCGAGAAGCTGGAAGATCTGGAAGAGATGGCCGATCTGGCCGTGCGTGCCCTCGATGCCCTGCTCGACTATCAGGACTACCCGATTGCCGCCGCTAAGAAGGGCAGCATGGGTCGTCGCACCCTGGGTATCGGCGTCATCAACTACGCCTACTACCTGGCCAAAAACGGTGCCCGCTACTCTGACGGCTCTGGTTTGGCGCTGACTCACCGCACCTTCGAGGCCATTCAGTACTACCTGCTGAAAGCCTCCGTGCAGCTGGCCCGCGAGTTCGGCCCCTGCCCGCTGTTTGGCGAGACCACCTATGCCCAGGGCATCCTGCCGATCGACACCTACAAGAAGGATCTGGATGCGCTGTGCAACGAGCCGCTGCATCTGGATTGGGAAAGTCTGCGTGAAGAGATCAAGTCCGTGGGCTTGCGCAACTCCACCCTGACCGCCCTGATGCCGAGCGAGACCTCCAGCCAGATCTCCAACGCCACCAACGGCATCGAGCCGCCACGCGGTCTGGTGTCGGTCAAGGCCTCCAAAGACGGCATTCTCAAACAGGTGGTGCCCGAGTATGATCGCCTGAAAGATCAATACGAATTGCTCTGGAAGCAACCGAGCGTTGACGGCTACCTGCAGCTGGTCGGTATCATGCAGAAGTTTGTGGATCAGGCGATCTCCGCCAACACCAACTACGACCCTGCCCGTTTCGAAGGCAACAAGGTCCCGATGAAACAGCTGCTGAAGGACTTGCTGACCGCCTACAAATACGGCCTCAAGACCCTGTACTATCACAACACCCGTGATGGTGCAGACGATGCCCAGACCGATCTGCAAGATGACGATTGCGCTGGCGGGGCTTGCAAAATCTAAGTCACGGCAAGAACTGATAACCGGGCGGGAGCATGAAGCTCCCGCTCTCCTGTTTTCTCTATTCACATATTCTGGTAACCATGGCCTATTCAACTTTCTGCCAAACCCAAAACGACCAGCTCAAAGAGCCGATGTTTTTTGGCCAATCGGTCAACGTAGCCCGTTATGATCAACAAAAGCACGAAGTGTTCGAGCGTCTGATCGAGAAGCAGCTCTCCTTCTTCTGGCGCCCGGAAGAGGTGGATGTCTCCCGTGATCGCATCGACTATCAGGCCCTGCCGCCGCACGAGCAGCACATCTTCATCTCCAACCTGAAGTACCAGACCCTGCTGGACTCCATTCAGGGCCGCAGCCCCAACGTGGCGCTGCTGCCGCTGGTCTCCATTCCGGAGCTGGAAACCTGGATTGAGACCTGGGCCTTCTCCGAGACCATCCACTCTCGCTCCTACACCCATATCATCCGCAATATCGTCAACACCCCCGCCCAGGTGTTCGACGACATCGTGACCAACGAGCAGATCTTGAAGCGCGCCGGCTCCATCAGCCACTTCTACGACGATCTAATCGAAGCAACCGCCCTCTACAACCTGCATGGTGAAGGGACCCACACCGTCGCTGGCCGCGAGGTGACCATCACCTTGCGCGAGCTCAAGAAGAAGCTCTATCTGTGCCTGATGAGCGTCAACGCGCTGGAAGCAATCCGCTTCTACGTCAGCTTCGCCTGCTCCTTTGCCTTCGCCGAGCGTGAACTGATGGAAGGCAACGCCAAGATCATCAAGATGATCGCCCGCGACGAAGCGCTGCACCTCACAGGCACCCAGCACATGCTGAACCTGATGCGTACCGGCCAGGATGACCCGGAGATGGCCGAGATCGCTGCCGAGTGCGAACTGGCATGCTTCGAGATCTTCAAAGAAGCGGCCATTCAGGAGAAAGAGTGGGCCGAGTACCTGTTCCAGGACGGCTCCATGATCGGCCTGAACAAGGACATCCTCTGCCAGTATGTGGAGTACATCACCAACCTGCGCATGAGCGCGGTCGGCCTGCAGCCAGCCTTTGCCGGCACCAAGCAAAACCCGATCCCCTGGATCAACACCTGGCTGTCATCCGACAACGTGCAGGTCGCCCCGCAAGAGGTAGAGGTCAGCTCCTATCTGGTTGGTCAGATCGACAGCGAAGTCAATGCCGACGACCTGGGTGATTTCGAGCTGTGAGTGACGCCACCAACACGCGGCCCCCTGCCCCGCACGCACCTGACGAACAGCATGCGGTCGTGGCACCACGGGTACATACCCGGGATGGTGCCGTGCTGCACGCCCATCCCGGCGAAAGCGTGTTGGAGACCCTGGAGCGCCATGGTCATCATGTGGAGTTCCAGTGTCGCAGCGGCTATTGCGGCGCCTGCCGCACTCCGCTGATGGCTGGCAAGGTGCACTATCCTTCGGTGCCGCTGGCATTTGTCGCCCAAGGGGAGTGCCTCCCCTGCTGCTGCAAACCGGTCGGCGCCATCCGGCTGGATATCCAGAAGAGCTGACGCAGCCACAGACTGGCAACTAGCACAAAATAGAAAGCCGCCGGAGCAATCCGGCGGCTTTTTTGTCTCTTCACATTGCTCGGGCGCCTGATGACAGACGCCCAACCCCTCAGAGGATTACAACCAGGGGGCAGCGGTCGGCCCGTGGTGCAGGCCCAACTTCCAGACCCGGCCAAAGTGCTTGTAGTGACCGGCTGCGACACCGGCCTTCTCGCCCATGCCGTGGTAAAGGTCGAGGTGGCCCTTCTTCACCGCCCCGCCCACATCCAGCGCAATCAACAGCCGCAGCTGGTGCTTGCCGGTCCAGTTGCCCTCTTTATCGAGCAAGGGAACTTCGGCGAGGATCGGCGTCCCCATCGGCAACAGGGTCTTGTCGGCGGCAACAGCCGCCAGCGGCAGCAGCGGGATACCGGCCGCGCCGATCACATCATTGGTGGGTCGACGCTCGAAGAAGACATAGGAGGGGTTCTGCTCCACCAGCTCCTTGACGCTCTCCTCCGGCTGTCGGTTGGCCCACTCCTTGATGGCCTTCATCGACATCTGCTCTTTGGGCACTTCACCGCGGTCGATCAGTACCCGGCCGATACTGACGTAACCGTGGCCGTTCTTGCCGCTGTAGCCCAGATATTGCAGCCGATCGTCATCCCCGTAGTGGACAAAGCCCGAGCCCTGCACATCCATCAGGAAGTTGTCGATAAGGGATTTGCTGTAACCCAGCTCCAGCCCGCGGTTGGCCAGTGCTCCCTGATGGATCTCGGCCCGGGTCGGACAGCGACCGCCACATTTGGGCATGGCATAGATGGGATATTTGTACTTGGCATCCGGGCGGTGGCGCACCTCCAGCACCGGCGAGTAGTAACCGGTAAAGAGCACGTTACCCATGCGATCAGCGCCGCCCAGCTGAGCCAGGCTGATACCGTAACGGGTGATGTCGGCAGGATTGCCGCCGTTCGCTACCCAGCGGGAGAGCAGACGATATAGTTCACCATAACGGCTCGCCATCCGCCCTGAACGCTGCATGACAATGCGACTCTGGGGGCCAAATTTGCTGTAATCGGCACTGGCACGACTGTTGACCCGCTCGACCCGCACCAGATCCCCCGGCAAGGTACCGTCCAGATACTGCTTGCCCAGATTTTCCGGCACCTCGCAGTTGAGAAAACATCTGTCATCAGTCTGTTTTTTGGGCACCTCTGCTTTGTCAGAGTTACCCGCACACCCGGCCAACCCCAGCACTATCGCGGTCAGCCAGAATCCGTGTTTGTTCATATGTCCTCATTTAACACCAAGAGTCCTGCTCGGCGGCAAGATGCCAAATTTGCAGGGGGAAAGCAAACGACATCAATCACTTGAAGAGAGATTTTTCCAAAGGGAGGATGCTGGGTTATAACAAGGTGACAGGATATGCGAGGTAATGGATGGAACAGCTCGAAATATTCCCGTTGCAGAGCCCCTGTATCGGGGTCTGCGAGGTGAACAACAAGGGCTATTGCAAAGGATGCCTGCGCAATCGCGAGGAGCGTTTCAACTGGCAGAAAATGAGCCCGGCCCAGCAACAGGATGTAATGCGTCTGTGTCGCGCCCGCAAGGCGCGGGTTGAGGCTGCGCGGCGAAAAGCGCTGGAAGGAGCGCAACCCCAGTTGCCAGAACAACAAGGCTGGGAGTTTTAACCACTCCCTATCTTCCCCTCACAGGTTACCTATCCTCCCGACAAAACAAAAAGCGGCCCACAGGCCGCTCTTGGTTATGACGTCTTGCCGGGTGGCGAGGCTTATGCCGTGGCCAGCTTGGCCTGCTCTTCGCCGCGCTTGAGCATGGCGTAGGAGACCCCGGTCAGCAGCGAGCCTGCTGCAATGGCCACGATATACATCATGACATTGCTGATGGCGTGCGGGATGAACAGCACAAACAGACCGCCGTGGGGTGCCATCAGTTCGCAGCCGAACAGCATGGAAAGTGCACCGGTCAGGGCGCCGCCAACCATACAGGCCGGGATGACGCGCATCGGATCCTTGGCGGCAAACGGAATGGCCCCCTCGGAGATAAAGCACAGACCCAGCACGAAGGAGGCCTTGCCCGCTTCCTGCTCCGCCTTGATGAACTTGGTGCGAGCCAGGAAGGTGGCGATCCCCATGCCCAGTGCCGGCACCATGCCGGCGGCCATTACCGCAGCCATCGGGGCGTAGGTTTTGGAGGCCAGCAGGCCGACACCGAAGGCATAAGCTGCCTTGTTGACCGGACCGCCCATGTCAAAGCACATCATGGCACCGATGATGACACCCAGCAGCACCGCGTTGGCAGAGCCCATGTTGTTGAGGAAGGTGGTCATGGCATTCATGATGCCGGCCACCGGGCCACCCACTACGTAGATCATCACCAGACCGGTAAAGAGGCTGGCAAAGAGCGGAATGATCAGGATGGGCTTGAGCGCTTCCAGGGTCACCGGCAGGCGCACCTTGTCGCTCAGGTATTTGGCGCTGTAACCGGCCAGGAAACCGGCCACGATGCCGCCGAGGAAACCGGCGCCCAGCGAGCTTGCCAGCATACCGCCGATCATGCCGGGAGCGAGACCCGGGCGGTCAGCGATGGAGTAGGCAATGTAACCGGCCAGCACCGGGATCATCAGGGCGAAGGCGGAGCCACCACCGATCTTCATCAGGGCGGCGGCCAGAGTGCCTTCCACCTTGAACGCCTCGATACCGAACACGAACGAGAGCGCGATGATAAGGCCGCCCGCCACCACCATCGGCAGCATGAAGGAGACCCCGGTCAACAGGTGCTTGTAGGGGCCTGCCTTCTCCTCTTTCTTGGGCTGGCTAGCACCGCTGTGGCGATAGGTTTTCGCCTCACTCCAAGCCTTATCCAGCTCGGCGCGGGTTTTCTTGAGCGCAGCGCCGGTGCTGGTGCGATAGACCGGCTTACCGTCAAAACGCGCCATGTCCACTTCGATATCGGTGGCGAGGAACACCAGATCGGCAGCAGCAATCTCCTCGGCGGTCAGGGCATTTTGGGCACCGACCGAGCCTTGAGTCTCGACGCGGATCTGATAACCCAGCTGTTTGGCCATGGTCTCCAGCGCTTCTGCCGACATAAAGGTGTGTGCAACGCCAGTCGGGCAGGCGGTCACCGCCACGATGCGCTTGCCAGCGGCGGCCGATTTGGCGGCAGCAGGCGCGACTTGATGGCGATAGAGGCTGGCGCCGCTGGCGGCTGCTTCCAGCAAGGCAGCCGGATCCTGCAGGGCGAGATCCATGCTGCCCTGATAGACCCGCTTGCCATCATAGGCAGCGAGATCCACCGGGGCACTGGCGACAACCAGCACCAGATCGGCGGCGGCAATCTGCTCTTTTGAGGGGATCTGGCGCGGTTGCACGCTGGAGCCGACGTCGAGGGTGAGTTCCCAGCCAGCCTGTTTGGCCTGCTGTTCTATCCGTTTTGCAACGAGAAAGCTGGTGGCAATGCCCGCCGGGCAAGCCGTAACCAAGATTGCTTTCATTGGGCATCTCCTGAGTTTTCCATTGAGGGGGTATTGCACTGAACCGGTGCCAGCGCATCCAGACGCTCTACGCGCACCTGTTCAAGTAAAGGGTTGAGCACATTGATATCGTCAAAGCCGACCGCCACCTGACTGACCGCCAAAGCCGAGACGGCGGTGGCCAGCCGCAGGGTCTGCTCCGGCGCCCAGCCAAGGCTGAGACCATGTGCAAGACCGGCGACCAGGGAATCGCCGGCACCCACGGTGCTGACCACCTGCATCCGCGGCGGAATGGCTTGCCAGACGGCATCCGGGGCAAACCAGATGAGGCCATCGGCGCCGTTGGAGATCACCACGTTGGGGATCCCGCTTGCCTGCAGCGCGCGGGCACACTCGGCCTGCTCGCTCAGGGTCTTGACGGGGCGGCCCGCCCACTGGCTCAGCTCCTCCAGATTGGGTTTAACCAGGGTCGGCGCCGCCTTGATCCCTTCGCTTAAGGCCGCGCCGCTGCAATCGAAGATCACCTGCTTGCCCTTGGCCTTCAGCAGACGAATCAGATGGGCGCAGTAATCGGGAGCCACCCCTTTGGGCAGGCTGCCCGCCAGCACGAACCACTCAGCATCCGGAGCCAATTGGTCGATGGCCTGCTCCAGCGCGCTCACCTCCCCTTGCTGGATGGTGAGCCCCGGCAGGTTGAGATCGGTGACCCGACCGGATTGCTCGGAGATCTTGACGTTGATGCGGGTGCTGCCCGCGACACGGACAAAGTGATCATCCAGCGCCCGCTCTGCAAACAGGGAGACAAAGCTCTGCTCATTGTCTGCGCCCAGCCAGCCGGTCACGCCCACCTCACGGCCCAAGTCCTTGAGCACCATGGCGACGTTGATCCCCTTGCCCGCCGCGCGCAGGTTGGCCTCACTCACCAGATTCACCTCGCCAAGGCTCATCGCCTCGAGACGGGTGGTGAGATCAAGGGCGGGGTTGAGGGTAATGGTGACAATCTTCATCAATGCGCCCCCTCGCCAAGACCAGCGGCGATGGCCTCACCGATCCCCTTGAGGGCCGCTTCGGCATCTGCCCCTTCGGCGCGAAATGCCAGACGGTGCCCGCATTTGACGCCAAGGCCGATCACCTTCATCAGGCTCTTGGCGGAGACCGCCTCGCCGCTGCCATCCAGATTGGCAACCCGGATATCTGATTCAAACTCTTTGGCCACCTTGACCAGCATGGCACCGGGACGGGCGTGCAGGCCGTGGGGGTTGATGATGGTGAAGGTTTCACTAAGACCGCTCGCGGGGCCCGCTTGCAACATGGCCAGCCCCTCGCTGCCCGCCAGCGTCGCCAGCTGACCGGCGGCCGCCAGTTTGGCCAGATTCTCCAGTTGCGGCAGATGGCCGCTATCTGCGGCACACAGCAGCAGCATGGCACTGACCGGCAGCTCCCCTGCGCGAAGTTCGCTGCTCGGGGTGGCCAGCACCCAGCCAGTCTGGGCCGCTTGCGCGCGGGCCAGCCAGATGCCCTCACCCAGATAGGCCGGTTCGCTTGCCAGCAGGGCGTTTACCATGGCGGCATCCCCCCAGCCCGCCGATTTGGTGCGGGCGGCGGCCCCTAGCAGCAGCTGGTCACGATCATCGGCCGGGAAGTCGGCCAGGGTCAGGTATTGCACCTCTTTGGCGGCAGTGGCGCCGGTCAGGACATTGATGATGGTGTCGGCGTCGGTGGCCTCTTTGAGCTGGGCTGCCGCCTGCTCGTCACCCAGCACATGGGTGAGCTGACGCAAGATGCCCAGATGCTCGTCCGACTTGGCGGCGATACCGATGGCGACATAGGCGATCTGCCCCTCGTCCCACTCGATGCCGCGGGGGAACTGGGCCACCATGACACCGGTGCTCTTCACCAGATGACGGGTGTCGGTAGTGCCGTGGGGAATGGCGATGCCGCTGCCAAGGTAGGTGGCATGCTGCGCTTCACGGGCCAGCATGCCATCGACATAGCCCGCCTCCACCAGACCGGCCTCGGTCAGTTTGCCTGCCAACAGGGCAATCGCCTCGGCCTTGGTCGCCACCGACTGCCCCAGCAAGATCTGCTCTCGCGCCAACTTCAACATAGAGACTCTCCATCAGGTTCCGGCCGCGCCGGTACGTCACAATTGAACATTCGGGTAACTCGCCAGCTGACAATAGACCCGATCGCGGTTCACTGTGATCGGGGCCCGATTTTCAGGCCACTGGGTCTCTTCGTTGCTGACAGGCTGAATCGTTTCACTTACACTCAGACTGAATCGTTTCAGCGAATTGATCAAGTACCCACAAAGAGTGCTTTTCAATGATATGATCCCGCGCACACTTTTCGGTGCCCTCACCCGGCAGTGACCGTGGGCCTTGCAACTCAAACAGAGCCAATATGATGAAACTGGATGAAATCGCCGCCCTCGCCGGTGTCTCGCGCACCACGGCAAGCTATGTGATCAATGGCAAGGCCGATCAATACCGCATCAGTCAGGCCACCCGCGACAAGGTGATGGCCGTTGTCACCGCCCATAACTATCAGCCGGACAGCCGCGCCGCCTCCCTGCGTGGCGGCCAGACCAAGACCCTCGGCTTTATCCTGCCCGACCTTGAGAACGCCAGTTACGCCAAGCTGGCCAAACGGCTGGAACAGGGGGCCCGGGCGCAGGGCTATCAGCTGCTGATCGTCTGCTCGGAAGATGATCCCGCCACCGAAAAAGAGCTGGCCCAGATGCTGGTGAGCCGCCATGTGGATGCCCTGCTGGTGGCCAGCTGCCTGCCGCCGGACGACCCCTTCTACGGTAAATTGCAGGCGCAAGGCAGCCAGATCCTCGCCATCGACCGGGCGATGGCCGCCGACAAGTTCGTCACCGTCGCCAGCGAAAACGAGAAAGCGAGCTTTGATCTCACCAGCTCCCTGCTTACCCCGACCTTACGCCATATCGCCTTGATCAACGCGCTGCCAGCACTCACGATCAGTCAGGAGCGAAAAGCCGGTTTCGAGCAGGCGGTCGCCAGTCATAGCGCGGCTCGCCACCTGTGTGAGGGGAATCACTTCTCCCGTCTTGAGGGGTATCGCCTGATCAAAGATCTGCACCAGCAGCTGGGCCAGTTGCCCGAAGCGCTGATCACTACCTCCTATATCCTGATGGAGGGGGTACTCGACTACCTGTTGGAGCAAGAGATCGACATGAGCCAGCTCGCCATGGCCACATTCGGGGACGATCGCCTGCTCGACTTCCTCCCCTTTGGCATCAACTCCCTGCCCCAGCAGCACGACGCGCTGGCCAACCAGGCGCTGGATCTGGCGCTCAAGGCGGTGAACGGCGAATACCAGACCGGCCTGCACTATGTGAGCCGCACCCTCAAGCGCCGTCGCTAACCTGACCGCAGCAGACCCGATTTGCTGTCAATGGGTGGGTAAAGCGAACAGATGACAATAAGGCTGCCAGCATCGGCAGCCTTATTGTTTTTCCCCACAACCCTACCCGCCCGCTTTGCTTTCTCTACCGTCTGGCCGACTAAACAACCGGCCTCCACACCCTGTTCGCCGCACAACTCAACGCCCCCCTCCTCGCTCCCTTATCCGTACTGTTGCCACTTGGCTGACCTGTATCAATGAGCCCCTGCTAGTCACTTTTTCGGTGCTTTTTTCTGCAATTAGCCATGACTGTCATCATTTATTTCCACTTGTTGCCACAAGCCGGCACAAGATCCGTATAAAAGGGGTTGTTTCCGCTATTTTGATCCGCTAACGTGGCAACCACATTTTACAACTGACAGGTTTTAGGTACAGATGTTCCCGTTCCGATATTGCTAGCCTCCGGCCCTATCACCGGAGGCACCTTCTGATAACGCCAATCGGCCCCCCTTTTGTTGACGTCACTGCTGACATCGTCTGTTTGCACTGACACCGCTACGTTCGGATGGATAACATGAATACCAAAACTCTGGGTTGTACCCTGTTGATTGCCGGCACCACCATAGGTGCCGGCATGCTGGCCCTGCCGCTGGCCTCCTCCTCCCTCGGCGGCCCCGCCACCCTGATGTTGATGGTCGGCCTCTGGGCCCTGATGGCCTTCACCGCCATGCTGCAAGTGGAGGCCAGCCTCAACACCGGCAAGTGGTACCTGCACCAGCTGGCGGATCATCTGCTCGGCCCCTGGGGCAAACGCATCGCCTCCTTCTGTATCCTGATGCTGTTCTACTCGCTGGCCTCCGCCTACATCAGCGGTGGCAGCAGCCTGCTGGCACAGGCGCTGGTCGATGCCGGCATGACCCTCAGCCAGGAGCAGGCCGCCTGGGCCTTTACTCTGCTGTTTGGCGGCATGGTCTGTGTCGGCACCCGCTCGGTGGATTACCTCAACCGGCTGATGTTCACCATCAAACTGGTGATCATGGTAGTGGTGCTGGCGTTGCTGCTGCCCCGCACCGAAGGGCAGCATCTGCTCTCGATGCCGCTGGGTCAGGGCCTGTTGCTGGCGGGCCTGCCGGTCATCTTCACCTCGTTTGGCTTTCACGGCTCCATTCCGAGCGTGATGCTCTACCTCGGTGACTGCCCAAAACAGCTGCGTCGGGTCTTTGTCTGGGGCTCAGCCCTGCCACTGATCCTCTACGTGCTGTGGCAGGTAGCGATCCTCGGTTTGCTCGGCCAACAAGCCCTGCTGCAAACCGGTGGTGCGCTGGACAGCCTGCTGGCCAACGTCGGTAAGCTGGTGAGCTGGCCTGCGTTTAATCAGGCGATGCACCTGTTTGCCGATCTGGCGCTCGCCACCTCCTTCCTCGGGGTGACGCTGGGGCTGTTCGACTTTATGGCCAAGGTGACCCGCCGCAAGGACAACTGGCAGGGCCGCACCCAGACTGGCCTTATCACCTTTGTGCCGCCATTGCTGTTTGCCCTCTACTTCCCGCAGGGCTTTATCATGGCCCTCGGCTACGCTGCCATTGCGCTGGCGATCCTCGCGGTACTGCTGCCGGTGGCGCTGGTATGGCAGAGCCGCAAGCAGGCGCCTGCCCACCACTACCGCGCCCCGGGTGGCGTAGTGGCGCTGGGAGTGGCCGCCGCCATGGGCGTGCTGATTGTTGGCGTCCAGATCAGCGTCAGCATGGGGCTGCTGCCCGCGCTGTAATCCCCGATACTGAAAGCAAAGCCCCGCCAATTAACTTGGCGGGGCTTTGTGCTATCAACGCTGCCATGATTCTGTCCATTCCCTCCTCGCACAAGAGGGATAAAGGACGTTTCAGCTACGCTTTTTCCATATGCAATGGAGTGGGGAGCAAGGTATGAAGTGGGCTGGCTGGTGGCTGCTGTTTTGCCTGAACTCGATTGCCCAGGGCGCGCCCCTGACGCTGGCGGCGCCCGTGGAATATATCCCCCTGCTGCGCCCCTTCTATGAGGAGTGGTTTGGCAAGGCCAGGGTCGATTTTACCTTTATCCCCTGTACCAGCGCCCGCTGCAAAAAGCTGCTTGATTCCGATAGCACCATCGCTGGCGATATCGCCCGGATCAAGGGCTTTGAGCAGACCCATCCGCATATGATCCCGGTCGGCACGGCGATTGGCGAAGTGACCATCTATGCCCAGAGCAAGCAGGACGCCAGCTGGCCACCCGCCAGTCAGGAGCGGGTTGGCTGCCTGCGCGGCATTCAGTGGTGCAGCCGCTATCTCGACAGTCGACGCATCGTCTGGTTCAACGATGAGAAGCAGGGTCTCGCCCTGCTCCAGCGCGGCAGAACCGACTGGGTGATCCGGCTACTGCCCACCAATCAATCCCCCCTTGCCGCACCATGGAAACGGGTCTCCGATATCGAGGTTTATCTCTACCTCAACAAGAGCCGCCAGGCCGATATCGCCGCCCTTGTCCAATCCCAGCAGCAGCTGATAGCGAGCGGCCGCTGGCAGCAGATGCAGGAGCGCTACTTCTCGGCCCTGCTGACCCCCATCCGCTGATCAGGGCACCACCGAACAAACCGCCAAGAACCGTGTTTTATACAATCTTTTTTGCCACCGAAGCCAGAACGGACAGTTCAAAACCCGTTCATGCCCGCTCGCTACACTGCCCCCTCGTTTATCGCTTTCAGGAGCCTGAAAACAATGATGTTGCATCTCACGAAGAGTTCCCTTGCCCTTGCTCTGCTGGCAGCCAGCGGCGCCCTCAGCGCGGCCGAAATCACCAACAACAATATCACCGAGGCCGACATCAAGGCGGCGCAGGATGCCTGGGGCGCGGCGCTCATCAAGATCAGCGATGACTATCGGGCCGGCGGCATTGAGCGCGCCAAAGCCACCGCCGAGGCGGTACTCGACAGCGCTTATGGCTACCAGCAGGGGCCGGTACTGTTCAAACCCACCCTCGCCGGTGGCGAGCAGACCTTTCGCACCACCCGCGAGGGGGCGCTGGCCTATTTTGTCGGCAACAACAGCGCCTATCCGGCAGATAGCGGCTTTGCCCTGAAAAACTGGCAGAGCTACCGCTATGACAATGCCGCCGTCTATATCAACGGCAACATGGCGCTGACCATGGGCAAGGTACATCTGGTGGATCGCGACAACTAGGAGACCACGGTCGACAAGAGCTGGGGTTTCAAGAAGGGGGATGATGGCAAGGTGCGCATCGTGCTGCACCACTCCTCTCTCCCCTACGGCGCCTGACTGGCGAAGTGCAGCTGACAGAGCACGCCACCTAAAACCAGACAACAAGCCCTGCCAGACTGGCGGGGCTTTTTTATCCGGCAAGGGTGCTTTGGGCGCCATGCTGCGGGTCATGCGGGTGCACGCCAACTTTGCCGAGTATGTCCCCCTCGCCCTGCTGCTCATCTATTTCGTCGAAACCGGCAGCCATGCCCCCTGGCTGGTTCATCTGCTAGGGAGTGCCCTGCTGCTTGGTCGCCTCTGTCACGCCTTCGGCATGAGCCGCACACCGGAGCATTTCCGCTATCGGGTGGTGGGAATGGGGCTGACTTTCACCGTCATTTTGCTGAGTGCGGCCTGTCTCCTGATCACCGCCCTGCTCTCCTGACCAGAGCAGGTCAGCCAAACGCGGATCTGCAGAAGCAGAAATAGAAAAGCCCTGCCGATATGGCAGGGCTTTTCGTTTAACCGATCAGGGTGGGAGAGTGGCTCTCCTTGCCCTTACTGGTTATGGCTGGCGCGACGGGGACGACGGGCCTGAGCCGGTTTGCCAGCGCCCTCAGCCGGACGCTGACCACCTTGCGGCTTGGGCTTGCCACCGTTGCCAGTGCGATTGCCACCACCGTTAGCACCGGCGCCATTGCCGGAGCGACCGGCGCCTTGACGCTGGCCTTGACCTTGCTGACGCGGCGCACGGCGCTGCTCACTCGGATCGCGAGGCTCTTTGCGCAGCGGCGCGCCGATACCACGGGCGATGTTGTCGAGGGTCTCGCGGGAGGCTTCAAAACCAGCCACCTGCTCGCAGGGGATGTTCTGCTTGGTCAGACGCTCGATGGCTTTGATCAGTTTGCCTTCATCGGCCGCAACCAGGGAGATGGCGTGACCGGCCGCGCCGGCACGACCGGTACGACCGATACGGTGCACATAATCTTCCGCCACGTTCGGCAGCTCGAAGTTCACTACCTGCGGCAGCTTGTCGATATCGAGGCCACGGGCCGCGATGTCGGTCGCCACCATCACGCGCACACTACCATCCTTGAAACCGGCCAGCGCGCGGGTACGGGCGCCCTGGCTCTTGTTGCCGTGAATGGCGGCAGCACTGATGCCGTCTTTTTCAAGCTTCTCGGCAACGCGGTTGGCGATGTGCTTGGTACGGGTAAAGACCAGCACCTGCTGCCAGTTGTTGCTGGAGATCAGGTGGCTCAGCAGGGCAATCTTGTTGGCCTTGTCGCACGGGTGCACCAGCTGCTCGATACGCTCGGCGGTACTGTTGCGCGGGGCAACTTCAATGACAGCCGGGTTGTCCAGCAGGCCAGTGGCCAGCTCGCGAATTTCATCGGCGAAGGTGGCGGAGAAGAGCAGGTTCTGGCGCTTCTTCGGCAGCAGGGTCAGGATGCGGCGGATGTCGCGGATAAAGCCCATGTCGAGCATGCGATCCGCTTCGTCCAGTACCAGGATCTCCACCTCGTCAAACTTGACGGCATTCTGGTTGTAGAGATCGATCAGACGGCCCGGACAGGCCACCAGCACGTCCAGACCACGGCGAGTCGCCATCATCTGCGGGTTGATGCTCACGCCACCGAATACCACGTGGCTGCGCAGGGGCAGATGCTTGCCATAGTTGCGCACGCTCTCGCCCACCTGGGCGGCCAGCTCGCGCGTCGGGGTCAGTACCAGCGCACGGACGCGGTTCGGAGAGACCTTGCGCTTGCTCTCCATCAGACGTTGCAGCATCGGCAGGGTAAAGCCTGCGGTCTTGCCGGTCCCTGTTTGGGCCGCCGCCATCAGATCGCGGCCAGCCAGAACGGCGGGGATCGCTTGTTGCTGAATGGGAGACGGGGTGTCGTAGCCTTGTTCGGCAACGGCACGCAACAAGGGTTCGGCCAGACCGAGGGAAGTAAAACTCATAGTTACCTGCTAGGGATAGGGGCGCCGACAATCCGGGATGGGGCTCCTCTGCTGAGCCGATGCCATCTCGCCAGACTCGGGCCTGTTGAGAACACAACGATTTCCCCGGGGAGCAGAGCAAAGGGGAAAGAATAGGGGCGCAGTCTAACGGAGTTGTGCCGGATAAACGAGAAAAATGTGATGCTCCTCCCAGCACGCACAGAAAAGCCCTCTGCTCTCCACCGAATAATCCCGTTGACCAGTGAAGCACGCACCACACTATTAACTGACAACTTATTACCTGTCCCGCCATCGTGATGCGCGGGTCGCAGGCGCACGGGATAGCAGAGAACAAAAAGCAGAATAACGAGGTTAAGCTATGAGCACGCAATATCGTCCCCACGGCAACTGGCAGGCCAAGCTCTGCCTGCTGCTGCTTTTGCTGACCCCTTCCCTGCAGGCCAGTCAGACCCTGACCGTGGCCTGGAGCCACTGGCCCCCCTTCAGTCAAATCAACAACCGGGGTGAGCTGGACGGGCTGGATGTCAGCCTGACTCGCCAGATCCTCACCCAGGCGGGCTTTGCCCCCAAATTTCGTGAGATCCCCTGGGCGCGGGCACTCCATCTGGTGGAGCACGATCAGCTGGATGTGGCGATGGCCGCACTACCACTACCGGAGCGGCAGAAGTATGCCCGCTTCTCTGCACCCTATCGCCAGAGCGCCTATGTGCTGTTGAGTAATAACCCGATTCCAGGCCATCAGGATCGCTGGGGAAAGCTCGATACCTTGTCCAAACTGTGCCACAACAAGGATCTCAAAATTGGCAAACTGCGCGGTACTCGCCCCATTCATCAAATGGACGAGTGTCCTGCCCTCAAGGGGGCGACCGAGTACAATGCCGATGATCGACTAATCGAACTGCTGCTGGCCCGCCGTCTCGATGGCATCATTATGGAGTGGCAATATGCACGCTATCGGCTCTCCCAATTGGGCGCCGAGGGGTTTATCAGTTGTCAGCTGTTGCTGCACCACCAGCCGGTCAGCCTGATGTTTGCCAAAAACAGCATGAGCGAAGAGCAGCTCCTCAAGGTCAACGAGGCCATTCACGCTATGCCCAAACACCATGGGAAGTTCTCTCCCCCAACTGCCGTCTCGATGCCGATCCGCAGGACGCTGATCACTCTTGATAACCGACGAGTGATAGAAGTACCGCAGAGCATAAGAACAAAGGCGACCCGAAGGTCGCCTTTGATTTGGTTGACGAACCAGCACCCTGAACAGGGTGCGATCAGTCGATGTGCAGCAAGAGCGATCAACGCAGCTGTGGGGTATGGGTCAACACCCCCTGATTCTGGGCACGATGGCGCAGCAGGTGATCCATCAACACCAGCGCCAGCATGGCTTCGGCGATGGGCACGGCGCGAATGCCGACACAGGGATCGTGACGCCCCTTGGTGATCATCTCGATTGCCTCACCTTCGGTATTGATGGTCTTGCCCGGCACAGTGATGCTGGAAGTCGGTTTGAGCGCCATGCTCACCACAATATCCTGACCCGACGAGATGCCGCCCAGAATGCCACCCGCATGGTTGCTGGCAAAGCCCGCCGGGGTCATCTCGTCGCGATGCTCGGAGCCTTTTTGCTCCACCACCGCAAAGCCATCACCGATCTCCACCCCTTTCACCGCATTGATGCCCATCATGGCATGGGCAATGTCGGCGTCGAGACGATCAAACACCGGCTCACCCAGGCCCACCGGCACATTGCGCGCAATGACCTGCACCTTGGCACCGATACTGTTGCCCTCTTTTTTCAGGTCACGCATGTATTGATCCAGTTCTTCCAGCTTGCCCGCATCGGGGAAGAAGAAGGGATTCTGCTCAATCTGCGCCGCGTCAAACGCCTCAGCCTTGATGGGGCCGAGCTGGGAGAGAAAACCGGTGATCTCGATGCCATGTACCTGTTTCAGGTACTTCTTGGCAATCGCCCCCGCCGCCACTCGCATCGCGGTCTCGCGTGCCGAGGAGCGACCACCGCCACGATAGTCCCGCTGACCATACTTCTGGTGGTAGGTGTAGTCAGCATGACCCGGCCGGAACAGATCCTTGATGTCGGAGTAATCCTTGGAGCGCTGATCGGTATTCTCGATGAGCAGCCCGATGGAAGTGCCGGTGGTCTTGCCTTCAAACACTCCAGAGAGGATCTTCACCTCGTCCGGCTCGCGGCGCGGCGTGGTGTAGCGGGAAGTGCCCGGCTTGCGCCGATCCAGATCCCCCTGCAGATCCGCTTCGCTGATCTCCAGCCCCGGCGGGCAGCCATCGACCACGGCGCCCAGCGCCAGGCCGTGGCTCTCGCCAAAGGTGGTGACCCGAAAGAGTTGACCAAAACTGTTCCCTGCCATGCGCGCTCCTGCTTAGTTCTTGTAGATGGCGAAATGATCCTGATACTGCACCAGCTCGTCACGGGTCATTACAAAGACGCCGTGGCCGCCGTTTTCGAATTCAACCCAGGTAAAGGGGATCTCGGGGAACTGGGCTTCCAGATGGATCATGCTGTTGCCCACTTCGACCACCAGCACGCCGTTATCCTTGAGGAAATCTGCTGCATGGGCCAGCAAACGCTTGGTCAGCTTGAGACCATCGGAGCCGGACGCCAGCGCCAGCTCGGGCTCGTGACGGAACTCGTCCGGCAGATCCGACATATCTTCGGAGTCCACATAGGGCGGATTGGAGACGATGAGATCGTACTTGTCGCCCGCCGGCAGATCGCGGAACAGATCGGAGCGGATCGGAATGACCTGCTGCTCCAGCCCGTGATCGTTGATATTGCGCTCGGCCACGTTCAGCGCATCGATGCTGATGTCGATGGCATCCACTTCCGCTTCCGGGAACTCGTGGGCCATGATGATGGCGATACAGCCGGAGCCGGTGCACAGGTCCATGATCCGGGTCGGTTCATGTTTGAGGAAGGACGCGAAACGGTTGGCCACCATCTCGGCAATGGGGGAACGGGGAATGAGCACCCGCTCGTCCACGTAGAACTCCCAACCGGCATACCAGGCCTTGTTGGTAAGATAGGCGGCCGGTACCCGCTCCTGTACGCGGCGGATAATCAGCTCGGCGATACGGTGACGCTCGCTGCTAGTCAGACGGGAGTGGCGCATGGCCGGGTCTACATCCGGTGGCAGATGTAACGCGGGCAGTACCAGCTGCACAGCTTCATCCCAGGCGTTGTCGGTTCCATGACCGTAAAAAATCCCGGCGTCGTTGAAACGACTCATGGCCCAACGCAACATGTCCTGGATGGTGTGCATCTCGGCAACCACCTCATCGATAAATATCTTGTCCAAATCCACCTCCAAGTCGAGTAATATCCGGCCCGAGCCCCGTTTACGTTGCGGGCAAGACGCATACCTAATACATGAGCATCTGATGAAAAAAACGCCCTCACCGACAGACGAGGAAACCCTGCTGTTCCGCGATGCGATAAAAGGTACCCGGAAAATCAAGCAAGATACCATAAGGGCCGAGTTACGCCCGGTCAAGCAGAAACGCGAATTGCGCGAAACCCGCGAAAAGCTTGGGGTTGACCACTATTTCAGCGATGAGTATCAGCCCCATCTCGACGATGATGGGCCGACCCGTTACGTGCGGGAAGATGTGTCAAAATTTGAGCTGAAAAAGCTCAAACGGGGCATTTATCCGCCGGAGATCTATCTCGATCTGCACGGCATGAACCAGCAGCAGGCAAAACAGGAGCTGGCCGCCCTGCTCACCCTCTGCCAAAAAGAGAACATTCACGTCGCCTCGGTGATGCACGGCATCGGCAAACATATTCTCAAGCAGCGCATTCCCAGCTGGCTGGCCCAGCACCCCAATGTGCGCGCCTTCCATCAGGCCCCCCGCGAATGGGGCGGCGACAGCGCCATTCTGGTGTTGCTGGATATCGAAGAGTAGAAAAAGCAGCGCACAAACTAACTCTGCCCAACCGGTCGCTTGAATCGCAATGGTGATATAAAGGAGTCAATATTGACCACCAGCATGCCGCCGTTGGGCAACTGCCACGCGAAGAAGTCATCAAATCCGGCGGTCGTTAGGGCTCGGATCACCTTGGCGACCACACCGTGCGCCACCAGCAGTATCCGCTCTCCTTTCATGGTCGAAGCAAGTTCCGTGAGTCCCTGCGAGATCCGGGCTATCACCTCATCAATGGTTTCACCACCAGGAGGAGCTTCAGCCCAGCGCCGGGTGATGTTGCGTGCCCGCAGTTCGGGATAGCGTGTTCTCGCCTCTGCCTGCGTCAGCCCCTCGAACAGGCCGACATGCCGTTCACGAAAGGCCGGAGCAAGTTCCACAGGCAAGCCCAACTGACGTGAGAAGATCGCGGCGCTCTCTCTTGTTCGCAGCAGGGGCGACGCCAGCAACCGATCGAACGGGGCCAGTGTGGTCACCATCTCATCGGCCAGTCAGCATATATGCCACGCGCCATCTTGGTTGAGCCCGATATCCAACGCCCCTTGATAACGCCCCTCGGCGTTGGCTTGGGTCTCTCCATGGCGGATCACTATCAGCTCCATGGTGTACTCCTCTTTCTACGTGGAATATCGCAAAACTACTTCCCTTTCGGATAACGGGGATGATCGTCCTGGATCGGCAACCAGGAGAGCTGGCTGACGGTATGGATGTGATAGGTTGGTGCGACCGTTTCGGGGTTATCAAGTGAGACAATAGCCAGCGTCAGGTACTCGGGGTATTGAATGCTGCGATAGCTGAGGGTGGCGCCACAGGTTGCACAAAAGCCGCGTCGAATCGCCTCCGACGAGGCGTACTCAGTCAATACGCCGCATAGCCATTGCACCTGTTTCACCCGAAAATCCATCCAGGCGCCGGTCGTGCGCTGACAATCCCGGCAGTGGCAAAAATCGGTAGCAAAGGGAGCAGCTAGCACCTTGTAGCGGATTGCACCACAATGGCAACCCCCCTCTAATATACCGTCACGAGAAATCACCATCTTGTTTACCATCCAGTCCACGTTTGAAGGCATATATTGCCAGCCTAACATCCCGTTACACTAAGTTGATTAGTGCAGAAAACCAATGAAATTTGCGATTTATCAGCGCCCGTTTCAGATAGTATTGACACAGTTCACCATTGTTCAGACAGAAGATAACCACTCTCACCTCCCATCATAACGGTTATGGGGGCTCTGATTATTCATCCCCCTGACAATATGAGATATTGCCACTCACTACTGGCCTGCGAATATAAGACAAGCTCACCCGAGCCCATATAAATCTGTTCGTCGCAGCCATATTCCACGCTATTTAATTGGGTGATGCATCCGATCGGTTGAGTTGATATGATGAACTCTTTTGAGACCGACAGCTTCATGGCATCCATCACCGTTCACTGCCCTCGCTGCAACTCTGACCACGTATATCGCCATGGGAAGACCCCTGCCGGCCATGTTCGCTATCGTTGCCCCGTCTGTCCGCACGTGTTTCAGCTCACCTACACCTATGAAGCCCGCAAGCCTGGCGTCAAAGACAAGATTGTTGATATGGCGTTCAACGGCTCAGGTGTTCGTGATACTGCTCGCGTCCTCAAGATTGGCATCAACACAGTCATACGCACCCTAAAAAACTCACCCCAAGGCAAGTAACCTCCGAAAAGGTGGTGCTCGATGACGTGGCACTTATCTGTGAACTTGATGAGCAATGGGCCTATGTTGGCAACAAACAGCATCGACATTGGCTTTGGTATGCTTTTGATACCAAGAGAAAACGAGTCGTGGCATATACCTTTGGCCCACGCAACGATGAGACATGCCGTCGGTTGCTGAGCCTGCTTTCTCCGTTCCAGATAGGCTTTATCACCAGTGATGATTGGGGAAGCTATGCCAGAGAGGTGCCGAGCGAGATGCATCTGACCGGGAAGATATTCACCCAGCGTATCGAGCGTAACAACCTGACGCTCAGAATGCGCATCAAGCGATTGGCTCGCAAGACCATCTGCTTCTCTCGTTCCGTTGAGCTCCACGAGAAAGTGATTGGTGCCTTTATAGAAAGACACCATTTCAACTGATTGGAGTCATTACCAAAAAATGGCTGACCCGCTTCACCAGTCAGCCATCAACAATGTTCAAATCACGCTCACAAAGAGCTCGCTGTCAGGCGCGCACGGCACGGATCAGGATATTGCGCGGGGTCATGGGTTTGGCACAGAACTCCCCCACTTCGACCCGATAACCCTGCTCTTGCAAAAAGAGCGCGCGATCCAGCGCCAGCCAGATCTCGAGAGGACGGCGAAACAGATGACGCACCAGCTCCATGCGGGCGACATCACCAAAGCGACGCTCCCCGTGCTCCAACCAGGCGGGATAGTCGAGCCCGGCGGGCAGCACAATCCCTTTGCGTTCAGCAGCCCAAACGCAGAATGCCTCGAAGGTGCCGGTCAGCAGGCTCTTTTGCATATTGGGCACCGGCAGATACTCATCTATGCCACGCACCTGACGCTGCAGGCAGTCAAACCCGAGACGCCACACCACTTCCTGCTCACGCAAGCGGGCTATCCGCGCACCGCCGGTGACCGTCTCCTGTAGCGGCAACTTGAGATCCGCCTTGCTCAACACCAGCTCGCTGGAGTTGGCCGCGGCCGACAGCGGGCGATAGTGGCTGGTACGGATCAGGTGGTAACAACAGGGAGAGATAGTCACGCCGCGGGCACTGCGTTCGGCCACCCGCTCCAGCAGATGGGTGTGCAGCTCGCCGCAGGCATGGAGTGCCATAGCGTGATGTTCGGGGGCGATCAGCGCCGCCGACTCGGGGGCAAAAGCATCGGCGCAGGTAAAGGTCATATTCGCGCCATCCCGCTCGGCCAGCAGCCGACCTTCGTCACAAAGCTGCCCTTGCAACTCCAGACTGAGGATAGGAGCCTGTCGATGAAGTGACACCAGCCGCCCAAGATGCCCCTTGCCAGCACACCACTCCAGATAGGGGCCCTGATGGGCAGGCAGACAGGCGGTGAACGACTCGATCTGGGCCTGCTTGCGCCCCGGCATATGCAGCGCCATCTCCTTGCTGCAAGTGATGGGCTCAGGGGTAAACGGGGCAAGCTGGCTGAGTTGCTGCAGCTCGGCTCCCTCGGCAATCCAGGGGGCAAGCAGACTGCTGAGGGCATCCATATCCGCATCGAACTCCGCCAACTGGGTCAGCGTCAGCCCATTGAGCAACGTCGCCAGTTCGGGCACCTCATCGGCAAAGGCCATGGTCAAATGATGATATGGCTGATATTGCCACCAGCGTCGGTAGCGGGTGAGCAGTCGATCCAGTTGTTGAAAACGTTGAGCCAGCACGAATGCCCCTGCCTTGCAGTCAAAAAGGAGGCTCATTCTAGCGATCCCGCTTCAAATTGCACTCTCAATACCAAACGATCAGCGCCGCGCAACAGCACAGCCAACCTTGTGAGCCAGGACAGACCTGACAAAGTGCGGGGTTTTATGCTATATTCCGCCCCCTCTTTCACGCGCCCCGCCCAACGCGGGTCGCTTTACACTAGCTATGGGACCAACAACATGACCATCAACGCCATTCTGCAAGCGCGCGCGGGCGCCAAGTGTGAACTGTGCAGCGCCGAGCAGGCGCTGACCGCCTTCGTGGTGCCTCACTCCCCCGCCAGCGACGATGATCACAGCGTTGCTATCTGTGACACCTGCCGTGGTCAGCTGGAACAACCGGATACCCTAGTGGTCAACCACTGGCGTTGCCTGAGTGACAGCATGTGGAGCCAGGTGCCTGCGGTGCAGGTGATGGCATGGCGCCAGCTGAAAGCTCTCTCCGGCAAGGGTGAAGTGTGGGCTCAGGATCTGCTGGACATGATGTACATGGAAGACGAAGCCAAGGCTTGGGCTGAAGCTGGTATTGCTGACGAAGATGACGACAGCGTACCGACCGTTGACTCCAACGGCGCCGTGCTGCAAGAGGGCGACTCCGTTACCCTGATCAAGGATCTGGACGTGAAAGGCGCCGGTTTCACCGCCAAGCGCGGCACCCTGGTCAAGGGCATCCGTCTGACCAACAACCCGCTTCATATCGAAGGCAAGGTCAATGGCGTGCAGATCGTACTGGTTGCTGCCTACCTGAAAAAGGCCTAAGCCTAGGGCGATTGCTCTACTGTCTGCTGCCAGAGCACAAGCACAACGAAAAAGGATGGCGTCACGCCATCCTTTTTTATACCCGCTTGCCGCAAACGGCCAACCTGAGTCCATAACAAGCCAGCCAAAGCAAAAAGGCGCATCCGAATGGACGCGCCTTGTTTACATGGCCGATGCCGTTAACCGGCAGCGGAAACGGTCACTCAGGAGGAGAGTTTGCCATCGAGCTCTGCAATTTTCGCAGACCAGTAGGCCGGACCGGTTTCGTGGATATTGTTGCCTTCGGAGTCGACCGCAACGGTCACCGGCATATCTTCCACTTCAAACTCGTAGATCGCTTCCATGCCGAGATCGGCAAAGGCCACCACGCGGGCCTTCTTGATGGCCTTGGCCACCAGATAGGCGGCGCCACCAACGGCCATCAGATAAACAGCCTTGTGCTGCTTGATGCTCTCGACGGTTTTCGGGCCGCGCTCGGATTTGCCGATCATGCCGATAAGGCCAGTCTCACCCAGCATCATGTCGGTGAACTTGTCCATCCGGGTGGAGGTGGTGGGGCCTGCCGGGCCAACTACTTCGTCACGCACCGCATCGACCGGGCCAACGTAATAGATGAAGCGGTTGGTGAAATCGACCCCTTCAGGCAGCCCTTCGCCATTTTTCAGCATGTCGGCGATACGCTTGTGGGCAGCGTCGCGACCGGTGAGGATCTTGCCCGACAGCAGCACGGTATCACCGCTCTTCCAGCTGGCCAGCTCGGCCTTGGTGATGCCATCGACGTTGACGCGGCGCACATTACCACCCGCTTCACGGGTGATCTCCGGCCAGTCACTCAGTTTCGGCGGAGTCAGTTCGGCAGGGCCTGAACCATCCAGCTCGAAGTGAACGTGGCGGGTGGCGGCGCAGTTGGGGATCATCACCACCGGCTTGGAAGCGGCATGCGTCGGCGCAGATTTCACCTTCACATCCAGCACGGTAGTGAGGCCGCCCAGACCCTGGGCACCGATCCCCAGCTTGTTGACCTTGTCGTAGAGCTCGACCCGCAGCTTCTCTTCAGTGGTTTGCGGGCCACGGGCGATCAGCTCCTGAATGTCGATGTGCTCCATCAGGGCCTCTTTGGCCAGCACCGCCGCTTTCTCGGCGGTACCGCCGATGCCGATGCCCAGCATGCCGGGCGGGCACCAGCCTGCGCCCATGGTCGGCACGGTTTTCAGCACCCACTCGACGATATCGTCAGAGGGGTTGAGCATCACCATCTTGGATTTGTTCTCGGAGCCGCCACCTTTGGCCGCGATGCTCACTTCCACCTTGTTGCCGGGGATCATGTCGATATGCACCACGGCAGGGGCGTTGTCTTTGGTGTTTTTGCGACTGCCGGCCGGATCGGCCAGCACGGAGGCGCGCAGCGGGTTGTCAGGATTGGTGTAGGCACGACGGGTCCCTTCGTCCACCATCTCCTGCACCGTCATGTCGCTGTCCCACTGGACTTGCATGCCAATCTTGACGAAACAGGTCACGATGCCGGTGTCCTGGCAGAGCGGGCGATGACCTTCGGCGGACATGCGGGAGTTGATCAGGATCTGGGCCAGCGCATCTTTGGCGGCCGGGTTGGCCTCACGGTCATACGCCGCTTTGGCAGCCTGAACAAAATCCAACGGGTGGTAATAGGAGATGTACTGGAGGGCATCTGCGATAGAATCGATGAAATCCTGTTTTTTTATAATGCTCATATCATCCTCACTGGTCCTTGTCTCTGCCACGGAGCAGGGCAAGGGCTTCCATATGATGGGCCGTGCTGACGTGCTGGCTAAAAACTATCAACCAGCAAAAAACGAACGACACGGCAGTTTTTTCTTAAGTCACCGACACCTATGATACGCTTGCCCACCAGCACCGACTAGGGTTCGGGAACCAAACTGTTGCCTGTGTAACATAAAATGACGCCAACACTTCATATCCATCATCTAGACCATAGTGCTGAACTCCATCAGCTTTTTGCCCGCCTGCAACATCAGCCGTGGGCCATGTTGCTGGAATCGGCGGGGCCACTCGGCGCCGATAACGGCTTTGATATCATCACTGCCGATCCACTGGCGACCCTCGAAACCCGCGGCGAAGTGACCACTCTGCGTGTCGGGGCGAATATCAGCAAACACCACGAAGATCCCCTCGCCCTGCTGGCTCATACCCAGCAACAGCTGCTGGGGGAGCTGGAACTGTGCGCCACTCACCTGCCCTTTATTGGCGGCGCCCTCGGTCTGTTTGGCTATGATCTCGGCCGTCGCTTCGAACGACTGCCAGTGCAGACCGCCGCCGATATCGCGGTGCCAGACATGGCGGTGGGCATCTACGACTGGGCGCTGCTGCGCAATGTGGCGACCGGCGACTGGCAGCTGGTGCACTGGGGGGATAAAGCAGGCCTTGCCAACCGGCTGGCCTGGCTTGAACAGCAGCAGGCCAAACCGGCCCCCGCTTTTGCCTTGCTGGGGGCGTGGCAGAGCAATATGAGCCGCGCCGATTATGGCGAGAAGTTTGCCCGCATTCAGGCATACCTTGCCGCGGGGGATTGCTACCAGATCAACCTGACCCAGCGTTTCAGCGCCCCCTATCAGGGGGATGAGTGGCAGGCCTATTGCCTGCTGGCAACCGCCAACAAGGCCCCCTTCTCTGCCTTTATCCGCCTGCCGGAGAGCGCGCTGCTGAGCCTCTCTCCCGAGCGGTTCCTGCTGCTCGATGGCCGTCATATCGAAACCAAACCCATCAAGGGCACTCGCCCTCGCCACCCCGATCCGGCGACCGATCGACAAGTCGCGCAGGAATTGGCGCAGGCGGACAAGGACAGATCAGAGAATCTGATGATCGTTGATCTGCTGCGCAACGACATCGGTCGGGTCAGCCGGCCGGGCTCGGTCAGCGTGCCTCATCTGTTTGCGGTGGAGTCGTTTCCAGCGGTACATCATCTGGTCTCCACCATCCATGGTGAGTTGGATGCACGCTGGCAAGGGGTCGATCTGCTGCGCGCCTGTTTCCCTGGTGGCTCCATCACAGGCGCCCCCAAGATCCGCGCCATGGAGATCATCGAAGAGCTGGAGCCCCAACGCCGCAATGCCTATTGCGGCAGCATCGGCTACCTCAGCCAGCATGGCCGGATGGATACCAGCATCTGCATTCGCACTTTGATCGCCGAAGCGGGTCGCCTGCACTGCTGGGCCGGTGGTGGCATCATCGCCGACTCCGACGCCGACAGCGAATATCAGGAGACCTATGACAAGGTCGCCCGCATCCTGCCGCCGCTGTCGGCGCTGTAACCCTCCCCACTGTCAGGTCAACGCACAGGAGAGCTCCCCGCCATGGATCGCCACGAACTGCTGACCCGCTTCCAGTTGCAGCGACCCGCCCCGGCCCATCGCCTCGCCATTGGCGGGCTCAGTCCGGCCGCGGTGTTGATCCCGGTGGTGATGCGCGATGAGGGGCTCAGCGTGTTATTGACCCGGCGCAGCCCCCGGCTGCGTCATCATGGAGGGCAGATCAGCTTCCCCGGCGGGCGACAGGATCCCGGCGACGAGAACCTGATTGCCACGGCGCTGCGGGAGACCGAAGAGGAGCTCGGCATTCCGGCACGGCTGATTGAAGTGATCGGCACCCTCAACCCGCTCAATACGGTGTCACGATTCGAGGTACTGCCGGTGCTGGGGCTGCTCGATGGCAACTATCCCCTCATCCTGAGTCCGGATGAGGTGGATCACGCCTTCGAAGTGCCGCTGACCCATCTGCTGGATCGGCGCAACCACATCCCCCTGACCCTTTCCAGAGGGGGGAAAGCGCATACCATCTACTGGATCCCCTGGCAACAGCACTTTATCTGGGGGGCTACCGCCAGCATGATCAACCAGCTAGCCCAGCATCTCGCAAAATAACAATTTACCTACATTTGGCTGAGCGAGATTTAATCATTAACACTAAAATAACGTGCCAATTGATAAACAATAATTGAATTTTTCTTGTTTTGATCACATTTCCATAAGAAAGTGCGGTTTTTCGTGCCATAAAGATGAATTTGATCAACATTTTTGATTAGAAAAACCGTATCCTTGCGCCGACTTAATAAGAACCACACATTCGGGGTGAGATAGATGTCAAACACAGTCACTGGCACGCAGGGAGTTGCGGCGTCAACAGAGCAAGGGATCAGCTCTACTCAAACCACTCGTTGGGAAAAACGCGACTCTACCTGGGTCATCAGTCTGTTCGGGACCGCGGTTGGCGCGGGGATCCTGTTCCTGCCGATCAACGCGGGTATGGGCGGTTTCTGGCCGCTGGTCGTCATGGCGCTGCTGGTAGGTCCCATGACCTATCTTGCCCACCGTGGTCTGGCCCGCTTCGTGCTCTCCTCCAAAAAGCCAAATGCAGACATCACCGAAGTGGTGGAAGAGCACTTTGGCGTGGGTGCCGGTAAATTAATCACCCTGCTCTACTTCTTCGCCATCTACCCCATCGTGCTGATCTACGGCGTGGGTATCACCAACACCGTCGAAAGCTTCATGGTCAACCAGCTGCAGATGAGTGCCCCGCCGCGCTGGATCCTCTCCATCGTGCTGATCATGGGCATGATGTCAGTGATGCTGGCCGGTGAAAAGTTGATGCTGAAAGTGACCGAGCTGCTGGTTTATCCGCTGATCGCCATTCTGGCCGGTATCTCTTTGTACCTCATTCCGGACTGGACCGGTGCCGCGCTGGAGCAAGTGCCCTCTGCCAAGGATTTCGCCACTACCCTGTGGCTGACCATCCCGGTACTGGTCTTCTCCTTCAACCACAGCCCGGCCATCTCCAGCTTCTCCCTGGCTCAGCGCCGCGACCACGGTGATAAGGCTGTCGAGAAAGCCGATGCCATCCTCAAGCGTACCGCCATGGTGCTGCTGGGCTTCGTGATGTTCTTCGTCTTCTCCTGCGTCATGAGCCTGACTCCGGCCCAGCTGGCGGAAGCCAAGGCTCAGAACATCGCCGTGCTCTCCTATCTGGCCAACCAGCATGCCAGCCCCATCATCTCCTACTTCGGTCCGCTGGTTGCGTTCGTAGCCATCGTCTCCTCCTTCTTCGGCCACTATCTGGGTGCCCGTGAAGGTCTGAAAGGGATGATCGTGCAGAACATGCGCAAGTCCGGCAAAGAGCCGAACGCCAAGAAAGTCGAGATGTTCATCATCGCCTTCTTCATCCTGACCCTGTGGGGCACTGCCATTGCAAACCCCTCCATCCTGGGCATGATTGAATCCTTAGGCGGCCCGATCATCGCCACCATCCTGTTCATCATGCCGATGTACGCCATCAAGCGCGTACCGGCCATGGCGAAATATCAGGGCCATATCAGCAACGTATTTGTCGCTGTGATGGGGATGATCGCCATCTCCGCCATCCTCTATCAGCTGGTCGGTTAATCCCCTACCTGCCGCTGATAGCAAAAAGCCAGCCGAATAGTCGGCTGGCTTTTTTATCTCTGCAATCTGTGCCTCCGCGATTCCCCTTCTCTCTCCTTATTACTCCTCTCACTCTGTTGGCTGTCTGCATGCTCACCAGCGCCATGACTGAGCACGTCGGGTATCAACATGACCCCCATGCCCGCAGCTCAATATCGCCAACACGTTTACTCCCCCTCACCAAACCATGATGGCGTGTCTGATAGGACGGGTTCATCTGCCGCAGCCAGCCACCTCCATTCTTCTTTGATGCTGTGATTGTCTTGAAGAGCTAGGGTAAGCCATAGCAACCGGCTGTTAGCAGAGCAGACAGCAGACAAAGGTGTGTGACGCACAACAGAGGGAGTAAGCACAACTCGAAGGGATAAAGATAAGGGAACGCCCTGGGCAAGGGCGACAGAATGTCCGGCACATCAGCCAATGAGATTGATCAAAGAGGAAAAGAGAGCAAAGCCGACAATAAAAAGCGCCCTCCGAAGAGGGCGCAAGTGTGTTGCAAAACTGACCGTTGCGAGATCAGGCTTCGCGGCTCGGTACCGGAGCCACATCCAGCAAGGTTTCATCTTCGGCCATGCAAGCAGCGGCGGTGAACAGCACGTCGGTGGAGCTGTTCAGCGCTGTCTCGGCAGAATCCTGCAGCACGCCGATGATAAAGCCAACGGCTACTACCTGCATGGCGATGTCGTTGCTGATACCAAACAGGCTGCACGCCAGCGGGATCAGCAGCAAAGAGCCACCGGCGACACCGGACGCGCCACAGGCACTGATGGTGGCTACCACAGAGAGCAGCACGGCCGTTGCCATGTCCACTTCCATCCCCAGGGTATGTACCGCCGCCATGGCGAGCACAGTGATGGTGATGGCCGCACCTGCCATGTTGATGGTGGCACCCAGCGGGATGGAGACCGCGTAGGTATCTTTGGGCAGGCGCAGTTTTTCACACAGCGCCATGTTGACCGGAATGTTGGCGGCAGAGCTGCGGGTAAAGAAGGCGGTCACGCCGCTCTCTTTGAGGCAAGTCAGCACCAGCGGATAGGGGTTGCGCTTGATCTTCCAGAAGACGATCAACGGGTTGACCACAAAGGCGATAAACAGCATGCAGCCGATCAGCACCACCAGCAGTTGGGCATAGCCAAACAGGGCGTCAAAGCCGGTCTCTGCCAGCGTGGAGGCAACCAGACCCAGGATCCCGAGCGGGGCACAGCGGATCACCGCTTTCACGATGGCGGAGACACCGTGAGACAGGTCAGTGATCAGCGCCTTGGTGCTCTCGTTGGCATGGCGCATGGCGATACCCAGACCGATAGCCCACGCCAGGATCCCGATATAGTTGGCATCCATCAGCGCCTTGACCGGGTTGGTCACCACGTTGAACAACAGGGTCTGCAGCACCTCGGTGATCCCGCCCGGCGGGGTGATCTCGGCAGTATTGGCCACCAGATGGAGGTTGGAGGGGAACAGGAAGCTGGCAATCACCGCGACCACGGCCGCAGAGAAGGTACCAAACAGGTAGAGCGCCAGCAGCGGGCGAATATTGGTCTTCTGACCCTGCTTGTGACCAATGATGGCCGCCATTACCAGTACGAATACCAGCAGCGGGGCTACCGCTTTCAGTGCACCAACAAACAGATTGCCAAGCAGACCTGCCGTTTTCGCCCACTCGGGGGCAAACAGAGCCAGCAAGATACCGAATACCAGACCAACCAGGATCTGGCTGACCAGACTGGTGCTATTGACCAGCCGAAGGAGGGGGTGTTGTTGTGTCATCAAAAAAGTCCCTAAGCACCGTAGTGCATGAATCATGAGTCCTGTCTGCAACCACTCATCGGGAGACCCCTGTCGCCCGAATGTGGTGTCTGTGGCCAGCCTTCTGTCGGGCCGATCCGCCAGTCACCGGATTGCATGACGGAATATCCCATTCGCCATCTTTTTTTTCCAGAGACTCACCAAAAAATATCCCGTTTCCATCACAAAAAACCGCAACAAAACCTTAACTACAGCGCAACCACCCATTTTTGTACGTTTTATCGACACTCTCTGCCCTCACCCTCACGACCATTCCTGCGTCACCCGTGACCGGCATCGCTGTGCTATCATCCCCCATTTGCCGCGGAGCCTTGCCATGATCCCATCCCTGCTCAACCAATATTTTGGTTTCTCCGCACTCAGGCCAGGTCAGGAAGCGGTGATCAGCCGAGTGCTGGCAGGTCAGAGTGCCGCCGCCATCTTTCCCACCGGCTCCGGCAAGTCCCTCTGTTATCAACTGCCTGCCCTCGCCCTGCCTCACCTGACCCTGGTTATCTCGCCGCTACTAGCGCTGATGCACGATCAACTCGCCTTCCTCAAAAGCAAGAGAATAAGCGCCGCCACCCTCGATTCGAGCCAGAGCCCGGAGGAGAGCCGACGAGTGATGCAGCAGGCGCTGGATGGCCAGCTCAAGATCCTGATGATCTCGGTGGAGCGACTCAAGAACGAGCGCTTTCGCCGCTTTATCCAGCAAGTGCCGCTCTCACTGCTGGTGGTTGACGAAGCTCACTGTATTTCTGAGTGGGGCCACAACTTTCGCCCCGACTACCTCAAGCTGCCGAGCTATCGCCATGACCTGAAGATCCCGCAGGTATTGCTGCTGACCGCTACCGCCACACCGGCGGTTATTCAGGATATGCAGACCAAATTCGGCATCGCGCCGGAGGGGGTCGTGGTCACCGGTTTCTATCGCCCCAATCTTGATCTTGCGGTCATTCCCCTGTCGCCCGACGCGCGGGATAGCTGGCTCGCACAGGAGCTGGCCAACGCTCCGGCGGCCCCCACCATCGTCTACGTCACCTTGCAACACACCGCAGAAGCCTGTGCCGAGCAACTCATTAGAGAAGGGATCAACGCCCGCGCCTATCATGCCGGACTCGACTCGGCGCTGCGCAGTCAAATCCAGCACGACTTCATGGCGGGCAAGGTGGACTGCATCGTCGCCACCATCGCCTTTGGCATGGGGATCGACAAAGCGGATATCCGGCGGGTCATTCACTACGATCTGCCCAAATCCATCGAGAACTACAGCCAGGAGATTGGCCGCGCCGGACGGGATGGCCAACCATCGCGCTGTATCGTGCTGGCCAACCAGAGCCAGCTGCCGGTGCTGGAGAACTTCGTCTACGGCGATACGCCGGATTTGAGTGCCATTCTCCAACTTCTTGCCATCATCAAGCAGAGTGGAAGCGAGTGGGAATTCACCCTGCTGCGCCTCTCCAACGACACCAATATCCGCCAGTTGCCCCTTAAAACCCTGCTGGTCTATCTGGAGATGGCAGGCATCATCACCCCGGCCTACAGCTACTACGCCGATTACCGCTTCAAGTTTGTGCTGGATAAAGGCGAGATAGTGAGCCGCTTCAATCCGGATCGTCGCCAGTTTCTGGAGCAACTGTTCGCCTGCGCCCCGCAAGCGCGCAGTTGGTGCACCATGGACTTTGACGCCCTCTGGCAGGGCTATCAGGGGGAGCGACAGCGGGCGGTTGCGGCGCTCGACTACCTGCAGCAGCAAGGCTGGATCGAGCTTGAAAGCAAACAGATGACCGAGGTCTACCGGATCAACAGTCAGGGGTGGGACAACGAGCAGGAAGCAAAAGCCCTGCACGCCCTGTTCCTGCAAAAAGCAGAGCGAGCTGGCAAGACTGCAAGCCATGCTCGACTTTTTCACCTCAAGTGAGTGCCTGAGCCACCGCCTCGCCCGCTATTTTGCCGATGAGGTGGCGCCGGTTCATTGTGGCCACTGTTCGGTTTGTCGCGGCGAGGTAGCACATCTCCCTCCCCTACCCCAACTGGCCATGCCAAACGAGGCGGGGATCCGCGCCTGGTGCGATCCGCTGATTGCCAAGACAGGTTCGGTGGATGCGCGTGTCCTGGCCCGTTTTTTGTGCGGTATCGCCACACCGCTGACCAGCCGGGTCAAGGCCAAATCGCTGGCGGGCGCAGGCCAGTTGGCCGCGTACCCGTTTGCCCGCGTCCTGGCGGCAGTGCAACAAGCCTACCCTTGCTAGATGAGTGCTGGCGGCGTCAATAGCCACCAGCAGAAACAAGCGTTTACAGACGCAGAAAAAGAAGACCCTCGCGGTTGCGAGGGTCAAGCCAACGGAAACGTGCTTAAACAGAGCTTGGTGAGGCAACAGTCAACTCTCTTGCTAAAGCGTCTTGCTGCTCACACATCGCCAATCTATGGCACTCAAAATGTAGCGTCAATGTAAAAATTAGAGCAAAAAATCCAAACAAGGCAATTTACGTTAACGTTCACGTAATGGTATTTCTATTCATAACCCCGCCAACCCGCAGCCCCATTGACTTTCGTCAAACCCCTTAATCTTTTCGCAATAAGTTCCCTCTTTCCCATAAACATTTATTTTTTATGTCTTTGACATTTACCTCACTATCGTGGCAAAAATAATTTAACAGTCAGTAACATAGCGGTGTTGTTGACTGACCCTCCCCGCACAAGGATCGGGCAGGTTTCTTCAGAATTTAACCTATCAACCGTGATGGATTACTGGAGTCTGTTGACTAGGCTTTAAAAGCGCACAACACAAAAGCAGTCATCCACTTTTTTCAGGGTAAGCGACTATAACGAGGGCAAAGTTATGGGCATATTCGAGCATTACCAACAGCGATATGAAAAAGCGAGAGAAGAGGAATATACCATCCAGGAGTTCCTGGATATGTGTAAGCAGGATAAAGCCTGCTACGCCTCTGCGGCCGAACGTCTGCTGACCGCCATCGGTGAGCCGGAGATGGTAGACACCTCAGCCAACCCCAGACTGAGCCGACTCTTCTCCAACCGCGTCGTGGCACGCTATCCCGCCTTCAAGGATTTCTACGGGATGGAAGAGGCCATCGAACAGATCGTCTCCTACCTCAAACACTCCGCCCAGGGGCTGGAGGAGAAGAAACAGATCCTCTATCTGCTGGGCCCCGTTGGCGGCGGTAAATCCTCGCTGGCAGAGAAACTCAAATCCCTGATGCAGAAGGTGCCCATCTATCGCATCAAGGGCTCACCGGTCAACGATCACCCCTTCTGCCTGTTCGACATCGAAGAGGATGGGGAGATCCTGGAAAAAGAGTACGGCATCCCGCGCCGTTATCTGCGCCCCATCATGTCCCCTTGGGTTGCCAAACGCCTGCACGAGTTTGGCGGCGACATCACCAAGTTCAAGGTGGAGAAGGTCAATCCTTCCATCCTCGATCAGATTGCCATTGCCAAAACCGAGCCGGGCGATGACAACAACCAGGACATCTCCTCACTGGTCGGCAAGGTCGACATCCGCATGCTGGAGCACTTCGCCCAGGATGACGCAGATGCCTACTCCTACTCAGGTGCGCTGTGTAAAGCGAACCAGGGGGTGATGGAGTTTGTGGAGATGTTCAAGGCCCCCATCAAGGTGCTGCACCCGCTGCTGACTGCAACTCAGGAGGGGAACTACAACGGTACCGAAGGGCTCTCAGCCCTCCCCTTTGACGGCATTTTGCTGGCTCACTCCAACGAATCCGAGTGGCAGCAGTTCCGCAACAACAAGAACAACGAGGCCTTCCTCGACCGGGTCTACATCGTCAAGGTGCCTTACTGCCTGCGCGTCTCCGAAGAGGTGAAGATCTACGAGAAACTGCTGATCAACAGCGAATTGACCGAGGCCAAATGCGCTCCGGGCACCCTAGAGCTGCTGGGCCAGTTCTCGGTACTGTCACGGTTGAAAGAGCCGGAAAACTCCAGCATCTACTCCAAGATGCGGGTCTATGATGGCGAGAGCCTGAAAGACACCGATCCCAAGGCGAAGAGCTATCAGGAGTATCGCGACTACGCCGGTGTGGACGAGGGGATGAATGGTCTCTCTACTCGCTTTGCGTTCAAGATCCTCTCCCGCGTCTTCAACTTCGACCACGCGGAAGTGGCAGCCAACCCGGTGCACCTCTTCTATGTGCTGGAGCAGCAGATCGAGCGCGAGCAGTTCCCGCAAGAGCTGCACGATCGCTACCTTGAGTTCATCAAGGGCTATCTGACCCCGCGCTATGTGGAGTTCATCGGCAAGGAGATCCAGACCGCCTATCTCGAGTCCTACTCCGAGTACGGTCAGAACATCTTCGATCGCTACGTCACCTACGCCGACTTCTGGATCCAGGATCAGGAGTACCGTGACCCCGAAACCGGCCAGCTGTTTGATCGGGCTTCGCTCAACAGCGAGCTGGAGAAAATTGAAAAACCCGCCGGGATCAGCAACCCGAAAGATTTCCGTAACGAAATCGTCAACTTCGTGCTGCGTGCCCGGGCCAACAATGCAGGCCGTAACCCCAACTGGACCAGTTACGAGAAGCTGCGCACTGTGATCGAGAAGAAGATGTTCTCCAACACGGAAGAGCTGCTGCCGGTTATCTCCTTCAACAGCAAAACCTCGGCCGAGGAGCAGAAGAAGCACGATAACTTTGTCGAACGGATGATGGAGAAAGGCTACACCCGCAAACAGGTGCGACTGCTCTCCGAATGGTATCTCAGGGTACGCAAGTCATCCTGACCCTGACTGTTCAAGGGGGAGTTATGGCGCATTTTATCGACCGCAGGCTCAACGGCAAAAACAAAAGCGCTGTCAATCGGCAGCGCTTCATCCGCCGCTACAAGAAGCAGATAAAACAAGCGGTCTCGGATGCTGTCTCCAAGCGCAGCATTCAGGACGTAGACAAGGGCGAGAGCATCAGCATCCCGACCAAGGATATCGGCGAGCCCCATTTTCATCAGGGGCACGGTGGTAAACGGGAGATGGTGCATCCCGGCAATGACCAGTTCGTCTCCGGCGACAAGATTGACCGCCCCAAAGGAGGGGGCGGACAGGGTTCCGGTGAGGGACAAGCATCCAATCAGGGAGAAGGGGCCGATGATTTCGTGTTCCAGATCTCCAAGGATGAGTATCTCGATCTGCTGTTTGAAGATCTGGAGCTGCCCAGGCTGCAGAAAACCCAGCTCAACCAGCTGATGGAGGTGAAAACCTATCGGACGGGCTACACCTCCAACGGGGTGCCCGCCAACATCAACGTGGTGCGTTCCCTGCAAAATTCGCTGGCGCGGCGCATGGCGCTGCAAGCGGGCAAGAAACGCCAACTGCACGAACTGGAAGAGCGGCTGGCTCTGCTGGCCACCGATCCCAACGAACACTTTGCCGAGATCGCCCTGCTCGAGAAGGAGATCAGGGAGCTAAAACGACGGATCGATGCGGTGCCATTTATCGACACCTTCGATCTCAAATTCAACAACTTCGTCAAACGGCCCGTCCCCTCCAGCCAGGCGGTGATGTTCTGTCTGATGGACGTCTCGGGCTCCATGGATCAGGCCACCAAGGAGATGGCCAAGCGTTTCTATATCCTGCTCTATCTGTTCCTGAGCCGGACCTACAAGAACGTCGAGGTGGTCTATATCCGCCACCACACCCAGGCCAAGGAGGTGGACGAGCACGAGTTCTTCTACTCCCAGGAGACAGGCGGCACCATCGTCTCCAGCGCCCTCAAGATGATGAACGACATCATCAACGAGCGTTACCCGGCCAACCAGTGGAACATCTATGCGGCGCAAGCATCGGATGGTGACAACTGGGCTGATGACTCACCGCAGTGCCGTGAAATTCTGGCGCGGGACATCATGCCAAGGGTGCGGTACTACTCCTACATCGAGATCACCACCCGTGCCCACCAGACTCTGTGGCACGAATATGAGTCGGTAGCCAGCCAGTTCCCCCACTTTGCGATGGAGCACATTCGCAAGGTCGAGGATATCTATCCGGTGTTCCGCGAGCTGTTCAAGAAACAAGCGGCGTGAGGAGGTCACATGATCGAAACAGAAAAACGTGTAGCGCCACTGGATGACGGACCAGACTGGAACTTCGATCTGCTGGAGACCTATCACCAGGAGATCGCCCGGGTCGCCCGTTTCTACAAGCTGGATACCTACCCCAACCAGATCGAGGTGATCACCGCCGAACAGATGATGGATGCCTACTCCAGCGTCGGCATGCCCATCGGCTATCAGCACTGGTCGTTCGGCAAGCGCTTTATCCATACCGAGCGCAACTACAAGCGCGGCCAGATGGGGCTGGCCTACGAGATCGTCATCAACTCCGATCCCTGCATCGCCTACCTGATGGAGGAGAACACCATGCCGATGCAGGCGCTGGTGATGGCCCACGCCTGCTACGGTCACAACTCCTTCTTCAAGAACAACTACCTGTTCAAGGCCTGGACCGATGCCTCCTCCATCATCGACTACCTGCTGTTTGCCAAGAACTACATCACTCAGTGTGAAGAGAAGCACGGTATCGAGGCGGTGGAGCAGTTGCTCGACTCCTGCCATGCCCTGATGAACTTTGGGGTGGATCGCTACAAGCGTCCCCAGAAGATCTCGATGGCTGAGGAGAAGCGGCGTCAGAAGGCGCGGGAAGATTATCTGCAGACTCAGGTCAACGAGCTGTGGCGAACCCTGCCCAAGCAGCATAAAGCCGCGGGGGTAGAGGACAGGCGCTACCCCGCAGAGCCCCAGGAGAACATTCTCTACTTCATCGAGAAGAATGCCCCCTTGCTGGAGCCCTGGCAGCGGGAAGTGGTGCGCATCGTGCGCAAGATCAGCCAGTATTTCTATCCGCAAAAGCAGACTCAGGTGATGAACGAGGGGTGGGCCACCTTCTGGCACTACACCATCCTCAATCACCTCTATGACGAGGGCAAGCTGAGCGATCGCTTCATGATGGAGGTGCTGCACAGCCACACCAACGTGGTCTATCAACCGGCTTACAACAGCCGCTACTACTCGGGGATCAACCCCTATGCGCTGGGGTTTGCCATGTTTACCGACCTGCGCCGCATCTGCGAGAACCCGACCGAGGAGGACAGATACTGGTTCCCCGACTATGCCGGCAGCAACTGGGTCGACACCCTCCACTTTGCCATGCAGAACTTCAAGGACGAGAGCTTTATCAGCCAGTTCTTAAGCCCGAAAGTGATGCGGGATATGAAGTTGTTCGCCATTGATGACGACGATCTGAAGAACTATCTGAAGGTCTCCGCTATCCACAATGACGAGGGGTACCGTCAGGTGCGCAATACTCTGTCGGCCCAGTACAACCTAAGCAATCTGGAGCCTAATATTCAGGTCTACAACGTCGCCGTGAAGGGGGATCGCTCCCTCACCCTGCGCTATGTGCCCCACAACCGCATCCCCCTTGGCGACTCTCGCCATGAGGTGCTCAAACACCTGCATCAACTGTGGGGATTCGACGTGGTGCTGGAGCAGGATAACGGCGAGCTGCCACCCGATATCATCGGCCGCTGCCCGGAGCGCAAACCTGGGATCTGACCCATGCCCCTATATCTCGACGGCCCACTTCAGTGGGCCGTTTTTTATCAGCATTTGCCTCTGCCTGCATCATCGCAGCACAACCGGAACAAACCACAACATAGAAAGAGGCCCGCATGGGGTGCGGGCCTCTTTGCCTTGCGGTCACTTTGCAGCGATTATCAGTAGAAGGTCTGCTGCTCTGCGGCCATCGCCTTGAGACGGGCACAGGGGGCGAACCGGTCGCCGTGTCGCTTCTGGTAATACTCCAGACGGCCAACCAGATGATCAATTCCCAAAGTGTCCATGTAGCGGAACGGGCCGCCAAGGAATGGCGGGAAGCCGATACCGAAGATGGCACCGATATCGCCATCACGGGCCGACGCCACCACACCGCTATCCAACGCCATCGCCGCTTCGTTGAGCATCAGCAACACGCAGCGCTCGGCGATCTCCTGACGAGCCAGCTTGGCAGACGGCTTGATGCCGAGCACGCCATAGACGCTCTCGTCCACCGTCTTCTTGCCCTCTTTGCCAGTCAGCTTGTTGCGCGGTGCCGCCTTGCCATAGAGGTAGAAGCCCTTGCCGTTCTTGCGTCCCTTGCGATCATTTTGCAGCAGCTTGTCGAACGCCTTGGGCGCCTGGAACTGCTCGCCGCCCAGCTCTTTCTCGAGAATGGGGGAGATCTTGGCGCCCACATCGATCCCCACCTCGTCGAGCAAGGTGATGGGGCCAACCGGGAAGCCAAAGTCCAGCAGCGCGCTATCGAGCACCTCTACCGGCTCCCCTTCCAGCACCAGTCTTGCCGCCTCATTCATGTAGGGCGCCAGGATGCGGTTGACGTAGAAACCGGCTTCGTCCTTCACCACGATAGGCGTTTTGCCCTGGGCGCGGGCAAAAGCCAGGGTGGTGGCGACCGTCTCGGCACTGGTGCCAGCGTGGGGGATGATCTCCGCCAGCGGCATCTTGTCCACCGGGCTGAAGTAGTGCAGCCCCACGACTCGCTCTGGGTGCGCCGCCTCCGCCGCAATCTGGTTGATGGGCAGGGAAGAGGTGTTGGAGGCAAACACTGTGTGCTCACCGCACTCACGCTCCACGTCTTTCACCATCTGGTGTTTGAGCGCGAGATCTTCAAACACCGCCTCCACCACCATGTCGACCCGGTGGAAACCGGAGTAGTCGAGGGCACCGGTCAACAGGCTCATCTGCTTTTCCAGCTCGCTGCGCAAAATGTGACGGCGCTTGAGCTTCTTGGCCAGAATGTCGTAGCTGTAGCGCATGGCATTGCCGATGCCACTACTTGCCACATCCTTGATCCGCACAGGTACGCCCGCCTTGGTAGCGGTGACGAACGCAATGCCGCCCCCCATCAGACCACCGCCCAGCACGGCGGCATGGGCCACCTTGCGCGGCTCGGCCCCCTGATAGGTGACCTCTTTCTTCATCTCGGTGGTGGCAAAGAAGATGGAACGCAGGGCGGCAGACTCAGCAGTCATCACCAACTCGCCAAAGTGACGGGATTCGGCGGCCAGACCTGCCTTCATCCCCTCTTCCACACCGATCCGCACCACCTCGAGGATCCGCTCCGGCGCAGGATAGTTGCCACGGGTCTTGGCTTTCACCCCTTTGCTGGCCTGATCGAACAGCACCTTGCGACCCAGCTTGTTGGTCTCCAGCACCTTGCCCTGCAGATCCCGCTTCAATTGATGACGGGGCTTACCCTTCTTGGCCAGCTTGATGGCTGCATCCAGCAGGATGGAAGGCGGCACCACATCGTCCACCAGCCCCAATTTCTTGGCTTGTTTGGCCCGCACCTGCTTGCCGGTCAGCATCATATCCAGCGCCTTGGCCACCCCGATGAGGCGCGGCAGACGCTGGGTACCGCCAGAGCCCGGCAGCAGACCGAGCTGAACTTCCGGCAATCCCAGCACGGTTTTGCCGTGATCGGTCACCACCCGGCCATGACAGGCAAGAGCCAGCTCCAGCCCGCCACCGAGGCAGGGGCCATGAATGGCGGCGATCACCGGAATGGTCAGCCCCTCGATCTCGGCAAAGATCTCCTGCCCTTCTCGCGACAGGGTCTCGGCATCCTTGGCACTGGTACAGGCGGCCAGCATGGTGATGTCAGCGCCGGCGATGAAGGAGTCCTTTTTGCCGGAGGTGATCACCAGCCCGATCAAATCCTTGTTGCGTTTTACCTCGTCCAGTACGGAGCGGATCTCCTCGACAAAGGCGGCTTTCAGGGTATTCATGCTCTCGCCCGGCACATCCATGGTGAGGATACCGATGCCATCTTTGCGAACATCCAGGGAAAAAGTCTTAGCGCTCATCATTCAACCTCCAACACCATAGCCACGCCCAATCCACCCGCCGCACAGGCGGTGTTAAGCCCCAGTCCCCCGCCGCGACGACGCAGCTCATGCAAGGTCTGGGTGATCATCCGCGCACCGGTCGCGGCAAAGGGGTGGCCATAGGCCAGCGAACCGCCGAGGACGTTGAACTTCTCCATGTCCACCTCGCCGATGGCCTGATCGCGGCCCAGCTTGTCACGGGCAAACTCGTGGCTTGAGAACATCTTGAGGTTGGCCAGCGTCTGGGCGGCAAAGGCTTCGTGCATGTCGATCAGAGTCAAATCGCTGAGCGTGATGCCGGCTCTGTCCAGCGCCAGCGGCGTGGCATAGGAGGGCCCCATCAGCATGTCTTGCCAGACATCGATGGCCGAGAAGGCGAAGCTGCGGATATAGCCAAGCGGTTCGAGGCCCAGCTCTTTCGCCCGCCCTTCGCGCATCAACAGCACGGCAGCGGCGCCGTCAGTGAGCGGGGTGGCATTTGCAGCAGTGACTGTGCCATGGACTCGGTCAAACACCGGCTTGAGCTTGGCGTAGCTCGCGAGATCCGAGCTTTCACGAATATTGTTGTCCCGCTCGAGCGGTGATTTGTAAGGCGGTACATGAGCGGTAAACACCTCACCGCTGAGCTTGCCATCGGCCCAAGCCTGCGCGGCCAGGGTGTGGGAGCGATGAGCCAGCGCATCTTGCGCCTCGCGGCTGATCTGGTGGCTCTTGGCCATCTGCTCAGCGGTCTGCCCCATGGAGAGGCCGGTCGAATATTCCGCCACAGCGGGCGGCACCGGCAGCAGATCCTTGACCCTCAATGTCCTCAGAATATTGAAGCGCTGCTGCAGATTGCGCGCCTTGTTGAGATCCACCAGGGCGCGGGCCAGCTTCTTGCTCACTCCGATAGGCAGTACGGAGGAGGAGTCAGCACCGCCAGCGATGGCGATGTCTACGGTACCGGCCATGATGGATTCGGTGACGTTGGCCACCGCCTGAAAGCTGGTGGCGCAGGCGCGGGAGACGCTATAGGCATCGGTATTGACGCTCATGCCGGTACCGAGCACGATCTCGCGGGCAATATTGGGGGCTTCCGGCATCTGTACCACCTGGCCAAACACCAGCTGGTCGATAAGCTTGGGATCGAGATCGGTACGGGTAAGCATCTCGCTCACCACCAGTTTGCCGAGATCGACTGCAGGCACGCCATGAAAGGCGGTGGCCTGCTTGGCAAAGGGGGTACGCAGCCCCGCCACGACGGCAATCCGTTCGCCCTGGCGAGTCGTCAGTTTCAATGGCTGTTTCATCCTGGCTCCTTGGTTTAAAAGGCAGAGGTCTGACCTCATTGCGCCACATCTTAACAATCCAATCACAAGTTTCATACAGCTGATTGAAACTAAATTAAGCACGGCAAGGCCCCTTTGCTCGCCCTTGGGGAGCAACTGGAGTATAAAAAGATCAACTTCCATAAAAACAACGGGTTTATCGCATGGCAGCGGCCGAGTTCAGAGCACTTAGGGACTATCTTGGCAGTCAGATCCTGGGGCAGGAGGAGCTAATAGAAGGGCTCCTGATTGCCCTGTTATGTGAAGGACATGTGTTAATCGAAGGGGCCCCCGGCCTTGCCAAAACCCGCGCCGTCAAGGCGCTCGCTGGCGCCGTCGAAGGGCGCTTTGCCCGTATCCAGTTTACCCCCGACCTGCTTCCTGCCGATCTCACCGGCAGCGAGGTGTTTCACCCGCAGGATGCCAGTTTTGTTTTCCAGCCCGGCCCCCTCTTCAACCATCTGGTGCTGGCAGACGAGATCAACCGGGCGCCAGCCAAGGTACAATCAGCGCTGCTGGAAGCCATGGCCGAACACCAGATCACCGTGGGCAAAAAGAGCTGGCGGCTGCCACCTCTCTTTATGGTCGCCGCCACCCAGAACCCCATCGAGCAGGAGGGAACCTATCCCTTGCCGGAAGCACAGCTCGACCGTTTCTTGCTCAAGCTGATAGTCGATTATCCGAGCCCGGCCATGGAGCTCGCCATCTTGCAGCTCAATGCCGGTGGTGAACAGCTTGGTGAGGCGCCGGTGACCCTGAGCCAGACCACCTTGCAACGTGCCCGCAGCGAAGTGCTGGCGGTGACCATGCAAAGCAGACTGGAGCACTATCTGGTGGAGCTGGTCTGCGCCACTCGCCCGGGCAGCGGTCTTTGCCCTGCCCTTGAGCCATTGATTGTCGTGGGGGCAAGCCCCCGCGCCACACTTGGGCTGGCTCGCTCCGCCCGCGCCCGAGCCTGGCTTGCCGGACGAGATTATGTGCTGCCGGAAGATATCCAGCTGCAAGCCTATCCGGTGCTGCGCCACCGCCTTATTCCCAGCTATCAGGCACTGGCCGACAATCTGGATAACGATATCCTGATCGCCCAACTGCTGGATCAGGTGCCATGTCCCTAGCGCCGGAGCTCCATCCCGATATCGCCCTGTCGCTGCCACGGCTGCTCAATATCAGGCTATGGGCCAAGGCCAGGAAGCCACCTCACGCAGGCAGAAGCAGCAGCGAACGCGGCAAACCGGGCCGATCTCCCGGGCTCACGTTTCGGGAGCTGCGCGCCTATCAGGCTGGTGACGAGGTACGCCATATCGACTGGCGAGTGACCGCACGCCTCGGTCGTCCCTATACCCGCCTCTACAGCGAGGAGCTCGATCAGGCGCACTGGCTGCTGCTCGATCTCTCTCCTGCCATGTATTTCGGCTCCACGCTGCAGCTCAAGGCGCGTCTGGGGTGCGAGCTGGCAGCAGCCTTGATCTGGCAAGGGGAGCAGCGGCACAACACCCTGATCTGCCACGGGCTTATCCCCCATCACCAGAGCCAGCGCGGCAGCGTGCTGCCCCTGCTCGAATCCCTCTGCCATCACTATCAGCAAGGGCTGGCCCGCCGGGCGCTTTCTCACTCTCTGGCCGACACCTTGTCCGGCGTGAAGCTGCCTCACGGTGCCAAGCTGACGATCATCACCGATCACAGACCCTGCGAGTCGGTGCTCTGTCAGCAATTGCAACTGCTCTCGCGGCGCCATGATATTCACTATTGGCAGATCCGTGACCCCCTCGAGGCTGCCCTTCCCCCTGACGGCCAGCTGCCAGTGGCTATCGATCGGCCAGGGCAGCACTATCAGGGCTGGCTGGATGGGGGCCATGCCGGTTTCTCCCGCCGCTACCGGCAAGCTGCCGAACAGCAACTGGCCCACGGCAAGCAGTTGCTGTTGCCATTGGTGCAACGTCTCTATCTGCTCGATAACAGCCAGACGCTGCAACAGCAGTGGCAGGAGGGGTTATGTCATCAGGGATGATCTCCCCCGCCGAACTCGACAGCGCCAGTCCCGCCTCCGACGCCATCACTCCGCCGCTGGCCGCCCTGATGCGCGACATCCACCCGGGGCCGGATCTGATTGAACAGAGTCTTGACCCCAGAGTGCAGGCGCTACTGTGGCTATTGATCACAGGGTTATTGCTACTGATGATCGTCCTGATTGCCCGCAGGGTGATACGTTACCGCCACTGGTGTCGCCAGCTGGAAGGAGATCCGGCGCTGCTGGCGGCACGCATACAGGAGGCCCTGCGTCATGAAGCACTGCAACGCTGGCCCGAGGCGCGCCAGCTACAGGGAGAGGCGTGGCTCGCCTTCGTTGATCGTCACGGCGGCAGCGATTTCAGCCAGTTCTCGTCTCACTGGAGCAGTTGGCTCTATGGCAGCCAGAACCCGACTCGCGAGCAGTGCGAACAGCTTCGGCAACATTATCGCCGCTGGGGTCAGACCCTATTCTTGCAACGCTCCCCCCACTCGGGGCGTAAAGCCGTACGGAGGCATTCATGATCCTGGCCTGGCCCTGGTTTGCGCTGGCGCTGGTGCTGCCCTTGCTGGTGCGCTTCGGCTTGCCGCCCCTGCGCCGCGGCTATCTGGCTCACCCCGGGTTTGCCCTGCTGCGTCCTCAGGCCGGATTGCCGCTCTGGCGCGCCATGCTGCTCTGGTGCGCCCTTATCCTCGCCCTCTGCCGCCCCCAGTGGTGGGGAGAACCGGTTATTCAATATGAAGGGAGTCGGGATCTGCTGCTGGCGGTGGATCTGTCAGACAGCATGCGCACCCCTGATATGCTCGATAACGGCGAACAACAAGCGCGGCTGACTGCGGTGCGCCAGCAGATCAAGGCGCTGATCGCCAAACGGGCCGGAGACAGGGTGGGCCTCATCGTCTTTGCCGATCACGCCTACCTGCTCTCTCCCCTCACTCAGGAGATCCCGGCACTGTTGACCTTGAGCGACGAGCTCGATTTTGATCTGGTCGGCCGCACCACCGCCCTTGGCGAGGCGATCCAGCTGGCACGTCAGCATGGGGATCCGGGTCGCCCCACCGCCCTGCTGCTGGTCACTGATGGCAGAAATACCGCAGGCAATGCCGACCCGCTGCAGGAGGCCAAACTCGCCGCAGAGCAGGGAATACGGATCTACACGCTGGGGGTCGGGGCCGATCCCGATACCTTTATCCAACCCTACGATGAGGCGGGCAGCGGTCAGGCCGATCCCAGCAGCGAACTGGACGAGCCGCTTCTTCAAGCGCTGTCCCAGACAGGCCAGGGGCGTTACTTTCGGGCACGCACCCAAAGCGATCTCGATGCCATCAACGCGACTCTCAATGCCCTTGAACCTGCCCCTATGCCGATTGCCCACTACCAGCCGGTGATCGAGCTCTACCCCTGGCCGTTGGCACTGCTTTGTGGCCTGCTGCTTCTACCATCAGGGCACGGCAGGCTGGAGTTTTGCATGGTGCGTAGCTGGCTGACACGAGGTGCACGCAGATGGAGCTGATCTTGCTTCGCCCCCTGTGGCTGATCGCACTCATCCCCTGGCTCTGGCAAGGATGGCACCGTCGTCGCCAGCCCCCGCTGCTCGCACCTGCGATGCAGGCTTATCTGCTGCCAGCATCCCGTCCTCAGCGCCCCTGGCTCTGGCTGGCAACCCTGCCCGTCATTTTGGCCCTGAGTGGACCGGCACTGCGCGGTGAGCTGCAACAGCAGCCTGCAGCACCGCTAGATATCTGGCTACTGGACTTGTCACGCTCGATGACCGCCACCGATCTCAAACCGGATCGGGCAACCCGGGTCAGATGGCAATTACAGCAGCTGCTGAGTCGCACCAAGGGCGAGCGCATTGCGCTGATCCTCTACGCAGGCGACGCCTACCTCGCCATGCCGCCAACCCGGGATCATCAGGCCCTTTCGCTGCTACTGCCCGACTTGCGCCCCGATATCATGCCGCTGCAGGGCAGCAATCCGGCACGGGCGGTGGAACTTGCCATGAAGCAGCTGGCCCCTGGAGAACAAGCGCGTCTGCTGCTGATCACCGACGACCTCACCCAGAATCAGATGACCAAAATCGCCGACCTGTGGCCCTGCCAGCAACGCCTTCTTTGCCGCGACACCCAGTCGGCACGCCTCGATATTCTGCTTGCCAGCAGCGGTCAACCGGCCCCGATGCCCGCCATTCCGGCCAATGAGTTGGGGTTTGCCACCCGCATGCCCGCGCAGTTGCCCGCCCCCGATAGTCAGGCCATTGCCGCACTGGCCAATCGCCTCGGCGGTGAGCTGCAGTGGCTTGGTAGCGATGTCCCCCGATTTGCCCCTCTCCCCGCCACGACCTCAGCCCTCACCCCGGCGCCACTGGATCTTGGCCCCTGGCTGCTGATCCCATTGTTACCACTGGCCTTGCTGGCCAGAGTCGGCGCACGGTTGATGGTGGCGCTGATGATGGGATCTCAGCTGCTGGCGCCACAAGACCTGCAAGCAGCAGAGCGGGGAGACCTGCAAGCGATGCAGGCTTATCAAGAGGGGGATTTTCAGCGGGCGGCCCGCACCTTCAACGATCCAGTCTGGCGCGGCAACGCCTGGTATCGGGCTGGCGCCTACCGGCAAGCCATCGCAGCCTATCAGGAAGCGACGAGCGCCACCGCCCACTACAACCGCGGCAATGCCCTGCTGCAACTGGGGGAGTTTGCGGCCGCCAAGGAGGCCTATCTGGCCGCTCTGGCGCTTGAACCCGGCCATGAAGATGCGCTATATAACCTCTCTCTGTTACAGGGCGCAGCGGCGGCCGCTCCCGATACCAGCACCAGCAAGCAACCCGAACCATCGGCAGCTCAGCAGGCGACGGCAATGCCCCTGCCACCCTCCCCCCCAGTGTTGCTGCTGGAGCAGCGACTGCGCAAAGAGGCACTGCGCCGGGATCTTATCAAGGTGGAGGAGCCCTGGTGACACGGGCAGGATGGGGGCTGTTGCTCGCACTCGCGAGTCCACTTTGCTGGGCTTTGCCCCCTCGGGCAGAGCTGCTGCCGGGGGCCGCCCCCAGCGATTGGCTGCTGATCATCGAAGCGGATGGTGAGCGCCAGAGCAGCGAACTGGAGATCACCCCCTTACTGCGCCAGTTTGCAGTGGGCAGAGTGACCATGAGCCGGGTCACCACCCCGGTACAACAACTGACTCGCTGGCAGATCCCGCTGCACCAGAGCGACTCACCTGCAAATACCGAGGTGGTGATTGCCCCGCTCAAGCTGGGAAATGAGTTTACCCCCTCGCTCACCCTGCCATTGAGAGAGGTGAAAACAGCGGCGCTGCCACAACCCGCAGCCCCCTCGCCCCTCGAGATGCAGGCCAGCCTTGATCATCAGGGCCCACTCTATCCCGGCCAGCCGGTGATCTACCGCCTGACTCTTTGGCTGCCTACCAGCATGCAAAACCCGGCCCTGAGCGAACTCAGCTCTGCCCACTTCACCATCCGTCGCCTCGGTAGCGACGAGTGGATCGCCCCCGCTCAGGCAGGTCTGCCTGGCCGGCTCACCCGCAGCTGGCTTATTCAGGCAAAAGCGCCGGGACTCTGGTACCTCGACTCACCCCGCTTGCAGGGGCAGCTCACGCCGCAAGGGGGCAAGCCGCAAAAACTCTCGGCCCGTGCGGCACCACTCGAGGTGGGGGTCGACAAAGCCCCCGCTACACCGGTGGCCACCCGGCTGACCCTGAGCCAGCGGCTTGAACCGGCCAGCACGGGGGAAGTGGGTGAACCGCTGATCCGGATCCTCACCCTGACCATGGAGAATGGTGACAACGGCCAGATACAGCTTGCCCCCCTGATGGCCCATCAACTGCCAAACGGCATACAGGCACATCCCGATGGCGAGCAACAGCAGGAGCGTTACCGAGATGGCAAGCTGCTGTTTGAGCGACAGTGGCGCCAGACTCTGGTTGCGGATCAGAGCGGCGACTATCAGCTCCCCCCCATTGATCTGCCCTGGTTTAATACCCAAAGCGGCCGGATTGAACAGGCCAGCCTGCCCGCCATTACGCTGACGTTTCAGGCAACGACAAATCGGCAACCTGATCAGCAGACATCGCAGGTGGCACTGCGAGAGAGCCTTTGGTGGGTCGTGCTTGCCATAACGCTGCGTACGCTATGGCGCAACGGGCCCCGCTGGCGCGCCTTCTATCAACTGCAACGTGCCCTTGCCCAACACCAGCCGGATGCCAGTCGCAAGGCGCTGATCAAGTGGGCGACCATGCGCTGGCAGGTCTCCTATTATCAATTAGGCCAGTTGCCTGACGCTGGGCATAATCGGCTCGGCAACGCGCTCGCCGCACTCGAGCGAGCCTGTTTTGCACTGCCCTATTCTGGCCCGCCCATCGAGTGGCGCGCTCTGGCGCGTATCCTCAGGGCTGATGAAACGGCCGGTATTGCGTACCTGATTTACCTGCTGGCGCACGGGATTTCCCGCTCCCGCCGCCACGCCCCCTGACAAGGATTGCCCTATGGCACTGCTGTTTTTTAGAAAAAAACGTGCTCAGCAGCATATTGGTGGAAATGATCCGGCCACTTCGCCGGTCTCTGATCCCATGGCTGACAAACAAACCAAATTTGAAGCACTGGTTCATGCGCTGCACGGCGATCTCTACCGGTATGCCTACTGGCTGACCCGGGATCCCAACGCGGCTGAAGATCTGGTGCAAGAGACCTTCCTGCGTGCCTGGAAGGCCATCGACACCCTGCAGGATGACAAGGCGGCCAAAGGGTGGCTGATCACCATCCTCAGACGGGAGAACGCACGCCGCTTTGAACGCAAACAGCTGGAGCTGGTGGATCTCGACGATCACCCTCAGCCCCAGCACGATGCGCTGCACAGCGAACAGGAGATGGAGAACGAGTGGTTGCACCGTCACATCGCCCGATTGCCCGAGGAGTACCAGGAGCCACTGCTGCTGCAAGTCGTGGGAGGATTCAGTGGTGAGGAGATTGCCGAGATGCTCGGCCTCAACAAAAACACCGTCATGACCCGACTGTTTCGCGCCCGCAACCAGATCAAGGAGGCGATGGAGCAGAAGAACCAAGCAAGAGGACACGGACATGGATGAACTCGAATTTCGCCGCAACGCCATGATCCAGCCCAACGATAAACTGCCGGATTTTCTCAAAGCCGCAGAAGCAAGCCAGGCCAATCGGAACTATCTCGACGAGATGAAGCAGTTCGACAGAACTCTCAAGCACGCCATGCAGGTTGAGGTTCCCGCCGGACTGGCCGAGCGGATCCTGCTCAGGCAAGCCATGCTGCAAGACAGTGATGCGCCAGATGATATGCCGCCATCCCGACCCCTTGGCACGGCGCCAGTCAAGCTCCGGACATCGACATCCTGGCGCCAGATCGCCCTGGCTGCATCGGTCGCCTTCCTGCTGGGAATGAGCACCCGCTGGATCACGCTGCCAGAAACGGCTCCTGCGGCCCTCTCCCTCGCACAGGTAGCGATGGCTCATGTCTATGGCGAAGAACCCTTTATTGAAGGTGTCGATGAGCAGGTCAATCTGCATAACATCAATGCCAAGATGGAGAAGTATGGCGCCACCTTGAGCGGAATGGATGGGCTCAAGGTGACCTATGTCAATCACTGCTCGTTTTATCAGGGACCAGCCTTGCACATGGTGATCCAGGGAAAGATGGGGCCAGTCACTCTCTTTTTAGTGCCCAAACATGTGCCATTAACCCTGCAACAGGCCACCTTTGAAGATGGCACCCTCAAAGGGGAGATTGTCCAGCTCAAAGGCGCCAATATGGTACTGATTGGCGAGATGAGAGAGCCACTTGCCCCCGTTGCCAACGCCCTGCAGTCACGTCTGCATTGGGACATTTAACATCGCTGGTTAACAACCTCAGAGCCATCCTCAATAGCAGGCGGCGGTCACCAGCCGCTGCCTGTTCTCCCCCTGATTACTCCTCTTTGTCACTTATTTGCCTCAATATTTCGAAAAATTGACAAAATTATTTTTGTGACGGAGATCGGCAATCCAGGTCAATAATCCACCTTTAGACCCTCAAAATGATGAATTAAACAGCAAGCTAAAACAAATGATTAACACATCGATCACTTTTATGTATTCTGCTGTCACTGGTCTGATTTCTTACCTCCTACCAGATCCATAGAATCACGCCAGAATTGATTGGGAAGAAGCTGAAATAAAAACGGATTTTGTCGAGGTTTGCATTGAACGTGCAGCCAATATCGGCAAAAAAATCTGCCTACAAGAGAGAACACCATGACGACAACTATTTTCAAAAAGAGCCTGATTGCCGCCACCATCGCGCTGGCCACCGGTCAAGTCCATGCTGCGGCATTCCAGTTGAACGAGCACTCGGCCTCCGGTCTGGGTCGCGCCTATGCCGGTGAAGCAGCTATTGCCGACAACGCCTCCGTTCTGGCCCGTAACCCGGCCGCCATGACCACCTTCGACAAGATGGCAGTTTCTGTCTCCGGCACCTACATCAAACCGGATGTGGATGTAGATGGTGCAATAAATCGGGTTGATGCAAACGGTAACAAACTTGCCAAATTAACCGATGCAAGCGAGTCAGGCATTGCTCCGGCAGCCTTCGTTCCTGCTGCTTACTTTATTCAGCCGCTGAATGGCCAGTGGGCTTGGGGTATTGGCCTCTTCTCCAACTACGGCCTATCCACCGAGTACTCAGAAACCTTCCCAGCCGGTGCTGGCGCAGGTAATACCGAGTTGATGACTCTCAATATCAACCCGAACATCGCCTATCGCATCAATGAGCACTTCAGTGTGGGTGCCGGTATCAACGCTGTTTACGGTGCCGCAGAGCTTAACCGTTTTGCGGGTTACACTGGCACAGCTTTGCCCAAAGATACCAATGTCGCTCATCTTAAGGGGGACACTTGGGGCTTTGGCTGGAACGTTGGCACTCTGTACGAAGTCAATGAGAACCATCGCTTTGCTCTGACCTACCGTTCACAGGTCGATATGAGCTTTGATGGTGACTTCCAGGGGCTCACTTCAGGGAACCGCACTGTTGATGGCAATCTGAAACTGGATCTCCCTGCTCAGGCCGAGTTTGCCGGTTATCACCGTTTGAATCAGCAATTCGCCGTTCACTACTCTGTTAACTGGACTGACTGGAGTGCGTTCCAAGAATTAAAGGCGACCAGCTCAGGCTGTAATACCCCAGGCCAACCAGGCGTATGTCTCAATAAACCCGAGAAATTTAAAGACTCCACTCGCTACTCCATCGGCGGTACCTGGTATATCAATCCAGCTTGGGAAGCTCGTCTGGGCTTTGCCTATGACAACACCCCGATTGAAGCTGAATACCGTAGTTTGAGTATTCCGGACTCAGACCGTATTTGGTACAGCGCCGGTGCTACCTACCATATCAATACCGATATGAGCGTTGACTTTGGTATGGCCTATCTGGACGGCAAAGAAGTCGATGTCAATGAAGGCCTGCCAAACCACGACAGTTTGAACCGCTGGCAAGGTACTTCCCACGGCAACGCCTTCCTAGCTTCTGCCCAGTTCAACATGAAGTTCTGATTATTGATAGAATGGAGAGAGCGCCAACAGGCGCTCTTTTTTTATCCGAAAACCCATTTCAGCGCACACATGTAGCACACATGTGTTTATTTTTCCTTTTCAATCAATCTATTAGAGCACATCATTCCAGCATTTAATCTTGTTTTCTCCAGATAGATGCCATTGCCGTTGCCTTACTGGTCATACCATATAAAATCCTGCCCTCATTGATATGACCGATTAAACCTTCGGGTAACAGCAAGGACTTTTCCATGCATTCCATCCTCAAACCGTCCGCGATCGCCCTACTGGTGATCGCGGGTCAGACCCACGCAGCCGGATTCCAGCTAGCTGAACAATCCGCCACAGGCCTTGGACGCGCCTTTGCCGGTGAGGCAGCCATCGCGGATAACGCCAGTGTGCTCTCCCGCAATGCAGCAGCCATGACCCGCTTCGATCAGATGGCGCTGTCTGGCGGTGTCATCTATGTCAGTCCTGACGTCAATATTGAAGGTAACACCCGCTTGCCGACCCAAGCTGGTATCGTCACCTCGGATGCGAGTGCGCACGATATCGCGGCCGCAGCCTGGGTACCCAACGCCTATTTGATCATCCCGCTCAATGAACAGTGGCGCCTCGGCTTCTCGGCCACCTCTTACTACGGCCTTGGCATCAAGATGCCAGACAACTACAGCGCTGGGCACTTTGGTAATGTTTCCGATATCAAGACCATGGATCTGGGTACCTCACTTGCCTATCGCATCAATGAGATGTTGTCGGTGGGAGCCGGTATTTCAGCTATTCAGGGTGAGGGCGAAGTCGGCGGCACCTTCCCCTCGCGCAACCTGATAGCAAAGCATCTGCAAGGAGATGGCTGGGCATGGGGCTGGAATGTCGGCGCGTTGCTGGAACTATCCAAACAGACCCGGATTGGCCTCTCATACCGGCACGATGTCAACTTGACACTCTCGGGTGACGCCATCATTGGCCTGCCCAGCGGCAAAGAACTCAGAGACACAGGTTCTCTGGATCTTCCGCTACCGGCAACGGCAGAGCTTGCAGCATTTCATCAGCTGACTGAAAAACTGGCTATTCATGGCAGCCTGAACTGGACCAACTGGAGCAAATTTGTCCAGCTGGAAGCAGATCTGGATACACTGCCCAACATGCATATCAAGGATGAACACTGGGAAGATAGCTGGCGCTATGCGATCGGGATGACCTATCAACTCACTCCACAGTGGCAACTGCGATCAGGAGTAGCTTACGATGCGAGCCCTGTACCAGCAGATCGCCGTACCATCTCCATTCCGGATGCAGACCGAATTTGGTACAGCCTGGGGATGGGTTATCAATTCACCCCCAACCTGACCATGGATCTGGGGCTGACCCTGATCGATGGCAAGAAGGTTGATGTTACTGAAAAAATGGCTTTGCAACCTGGCAACCCGCAGAGTATTTCCACCTTCCAAGGGACATCCGAGGGAGATGCCTGGCTGGCTGGCGCCCAATTGAGTTATCTCTTCTAAGTTCCTTCCCTGCAGAAAAACGCTATGCCAATTATTGCCTTACCGAACAGGGTCAAAACTGGCATAGTGTTCCGCAACACCATAAAATCAACCCAGTACCTTTACTGGAGCAAGGCATGTATTCCTACGTAGCAAGACAGCCGATCCTCGACAGAGACCTCAATACCCATGCCTATGAGCTGCTCTTTCGCGATAGTCTGAATAATGTCTTCCCGAGTATCTCCTCCCAGCAGGCGACGTCACGCCTGGTGGTTGAACAGTTTCTGCAACAAAATATCGATCAGCTGTTGGGGGGCCGCCCCTGCTTTATCAATTTTCCCCACTCACTGCTGCTGGAGGGATTGGCAGAGTGCCTGCCGCCCGAAAAAGTGGTGATTGAGATCCTGGAAGATTCTCCACCGGATGATGCCCTGCTGGAAAAGGTGAAACAGCTGCACAAGCTGGGTTATCAGCTGGCCCTCGATGACTTCACCATGTCGCCGGATTGGGAGCGCTTCCTCCCCTTTATTCACATCATTAAGTTTGATCTTCGCGCTACCCCCCTGCTGCAGATCAAGGTGTTTATCCAACGTCATCAAACGCTGGGGCTCACCTATCTGGCGGAAAAAGTAGAGGACAAGGCTGAGTTCGAACGGGTCAAACAGCTGGGGATCCAGCTGTTCCAAGGCTTTTTCTTCAGTCGACCCGAGATGGTCAAGCAAGCTACCATGGAGCCGGCTCAGGTCGTAGTGATGCAGTTGCTCAACGTGGTCAACGAGGCAGAGCCTGATATCAACAAGATTGAGCAACTACTCGGTCAGGATATCTCTTTATCACTCAAGCTGCTGCGCTACGTTAACCATCTCAAAGGTCACACCAACCCTATTTCGTCATTTCGCCAGGCTGCCATCTATCTGGGCAACACCCAGCTAAAGCGCTTTGTCTCGCTGGTGGCGGCGACCAGCGCTGGCAAAGGCAAGAGCGCCGAGCTTTACCAGATGTCGATGATCCGTGCCCGCTTCTGTGAGCTGCTGGCTCATGCCCATGCCCCGAGCCAGCAGGCACAACAGGCATTTATTACCGGCCTCTTTTCCCTGCTGGACGTGCTGATGGAGCAGCCGATGGACAAGCTGCTCGGCACTATTCCCCTTATCGACGATATTCGGCTGGCGCTACTGGAACGCAAAGGCAATCTCGGTTTCTACCTCGCGTTTTGTGAAGATTACGAAAATGCCAACTGGTCAAGAGTCACGGCCAGAACCGCAAAGTTAGGGCTCAACGAGGATAAGGTGAGTCACCTCTATCTGGCCGCCACCACCTGGGTCAACGAACAGCTGCTGGCGATGGAAGCCACCAATTAATTCGTCTCGTCATTCACCTCGACAGCGATAGCGGTCGCCTCACCACCACCGATACAGAGGGCGGCCACTCCCCGCCGTAAACCCCGTTGCTGCAGCGCGGCAATGAGCGTCACCAGAATGCGCGCGCCACTCGCCCCCAGGGGATGACCGAGGGCACAAGCCCCCCCATGCACATTGACCTTGTGATGAGGAATACCGACCCCGTTCATGGCCAGCATGGTGACCATGGCAAAAGCCTCGTTGATCTCGAACAGATCGACCTCTTCCACCGACCATGCCAAACGCGCCAGCAGCCGTGAAATGGCGCCAATGGGCGCGGAGGTAAATTCTGCGGGCAATGCCGCGTGGCTCTGATAAGCGACAATCCGTGCCAGCACTGGTACCTGCCAGGCTTTAGCCGTGGCACCATCCATCAATATCAGCGCCGCCGCGCCGTCCGAGATGGAGCTCGAATTAGCCGCCGTGATGGTGCCCTCCTTGCCAAACGCTGGCTTCAGGGTCGGGATCTTCTCCGGTCTGCCCTTGCCCGGTTGTTCGTCCTCGGCCAGCAACAGACGATCACCGCGATAGACACTTGTCAATTCGGACACAAACGCACCTGATTGCTGTGCGTTGCGCGCACGCTGCAGCGATGCCAGGGCGAACTCATCCATAGCACGGCGAGTCAAACCGGCCTGATCGGCACTGCGCTGGGCATGTATCCCCATCAACTGGCCATCATAGGCATCTTGCAAACCATCGAGGAAGAGGTGATCCAGCACCTGTTGATGCCCCATCCGAAAGCCACTGCGCGCATTATCCAGTAGATAGGGAGCACGACTCATGCTCTCCATCCCTCCCGCCACCACCACTCTGTTGTCGCCAAGACGGATGGTATCAGCCGCCATCATCACTGCTTTCATGCCAGAGCCGCACACCTTGTTGATCGTGGTAGCGGGCACTCCATGTGGCAGCCCTGCTTTCAACAATGCCTGCCTGGCGGGCGCCTGCCCCACGCCCGCCGCCAGCACATTGCCCATAAACACTTCATTAACAAGCTCCTTACGAAGCCCACTTTGCTGTAGTGCAGCCTCAATGGCACAGGCTCCCAACTCAGGCGCAGTCACCTCTGCCAATGCCCCCTGAAACGCCCCCATCGGAGTCCGTTTTGCCGCCACAATTGCAATATCCATTTGCCTACCTCTGTTTGTTACATGGCCATAACATAGGGGTTCTGACGCGATGGAACAAGAGTTGCAGTGCAGTTTACGTTTAGGTAAGGTGCAGACAGGATTTAGTTCACCAAGAAGTCTGTATGAACAACAAGGATGAAGGACGGCGCTTCAGCATCAGTGAGCTGGCTCGGGAATTTGATATTACGACGCGCAGCATCCGCTTCTATGAGGATCAGGGATTACTCAATCCAGCCAGGGAAGGGCAGACCCGCATCTACAGCAAGCAGGATCGGGTTCGCCTCAAGCTTACCCTGCGCGGCAAGCGGCTCGGATTCAGCCTCGCCGAGATCCGCGAGCTGTTTGATCTCTATGATGCCGACAAGAGCAGCCGCACCCAGTTACAGACCATGCTGGGACTGGTTGAGGAAAAACGGGAGACACTGCAACAGCAGATGGAAGATATCAGGATGGTACTGCTGGAGCTTGATGCCGCCGAGCAGCGTTGCCAACAGGCCCTTAGCCAGCTGGGGTAACCGGCTTGCTGGGCTGACCAGGTAGCTCTTTCAGCCCGCTCACAAGATGCCAGATAGCAAAAAGCCACTCCTGAGAGTGGCTTTTCTTCGACCTGACGGTTCGCTATTAAACGCGAACGAAGTCCAGGTGGATCAGCTTGTAACGTACCGGGTGACGCTGGATAGCTTTCACTTTTACGTTAACTTCTTCACCGTTGATAACCAGAGTCAGTACAGACTCATAGAATTCCGGCTTTTCTTGAGCCAGGATCATTTTCTTGTGGTCAACAGTGATGGACAGGGCTTCTTTGCCTGCACCGTAAACGATGGCAGGAACTTGGTCAGCTTGACGCAGGCGGCGGCTCGCACCTTTCCCCAGGTCAGAACGGACTTCAGCTTGGAATACGAAAGACATAGTATGTATCTCTTTTGGATGAATTTATGGTGCTAACTGCGACCGGTCAGCACCTCGCAAAACGAGCGCGAATACTACCACGGGCCAAATTCGGATACAAGGTACCGACTCTGCATTTAGCGCCCTTGCTCCAACCGGGCGAATTGCTGCTGACGCTGGGCCGGGCTCAGGGCATCAAACCGCGCCAGGGTCTCGGCGCGCGGGCAGTAGAGGCCCTCCCCCGTTCTGACTCGAATGCTCTTGCCAAGCCGCTGCTGGTTCTCTGCCACCAGCGCCAGCAAATAGCTGTAGGTATCTGCTCCCTGAGCGCTGGATAACTGGTTGGCAATGCGCCACAGGGTCTCCCCTGCGGCGACCTGATGACACACTGTTTGTGGACCGCCGGCCGCAGGAGCCGAGAGGGTAAGCATGGCGTCACTGCCTGCGGATAAGCTAGCCGTGTGGCTGGCGAGCGCCATATCGGCGCTTGCTACTCCCTCATATCCTTGGGCACCACTCATCCCCGCTGTGCGAAAGGTCACCCCCAGCTGAGCGAGCAGAGGTTCGCTCTCGTCGGGGTCGCTGGGTATATCAACACCACCGAACGCGTCTTGGGGTGTACGGAACTCGGCGATAAAGGGCGCGACAGGTTGCGCGTGATAATCAGGGGACCCACTCCCCTGCTGCACGATTGCACCAGCCGCAACAGCCTGCCCGGGGACAACCCCGTAAGCCATCTCGTCGATGCGCCGCAGCCTTGCCAGATAGGTTTTGGAGAGCTGCGCCTCCCCCTCGAACAGATCGAAGGGGGGCACCAACCTGGCTGGAAAGAGGATCTGCCAGCGACCGTGCTTTTGCTTTTGGGCCAGCGGCGGAAACTGATTGCCACGCCAGGCCACAAACATCGCAGGCGGCGTGCGCGCCAGCGGGTAATATTCCGGGTTCAACTGCACCCAGGTTTGTTCCGCGATGGGTTGATAACCGCTGATCACCACCTGCGCCACACTCAACCAGACCCCCAGCATCCTTGCCTCCCTGACTTACGGTTTGAAGGGGCTACCTGACCGGCAATCCCTTCTCATCACCCGCTATCATGCTGTTAAAACAGTTAGATAGCAGCTTAGCACTGAGCGATGGCGTTAAGCACCCGTTTATCGGAGACCGGATAAGGGGTGCCAAGATTCTGAGCGAAGAACGACACCCGCAGCTCCTCGATCATCCAGCGGATATTGGCCACCTCGGTGGGAATAAGCTGGGATTTGGGGATCTTGGACAGCAGCGCCTTGTACTCCGACTCTACGCTATGCACCTTGAGCATGTAGACCCGATCACGGTTGGGATCGATGGCAAGCTTCTCGAGACGACGCTCGATGGCCCTCAGGTAGCGCAGCAAGTCAGGCAGCCGCTGCCAGCCGGTCTCGGTGACAAAGCCTTTGTGGATGAGGTTGCCGAGCTGCTGCTGAATGTCCGACATGGCAAAGGCGGTGTCGAGCTGCATCTTGCCCTTGAGCCGTTTCTTGATCTCATGGGACAGCGTCAGCACGGCTTCCACCTGCTTGGCCACCTCCACCACCGCATCGTTGAGCTCGGCGCGGACATACTCCTTGAGCGCCTCGAAACCGGCCTCGTCCCAAGCCATGCCCCCGTGCTGCTCGATGAGCTTGTCACAACCGCAGGCAATGCAGTCGTCAATCAGCTCAGCCACCTTGCCAAACGGGTTGAAATAGAGCCCCAGCTTGGCCTTGTTGGGCAGCTTCTCCTGCAGATACTTGATGGGAGATGGTACGTTGAGCAGCACCAACCGGCGCTGACCGGCCCACATCAGCTGCTGCTGCACCACCGGGCTCTCCACCAGCTGGATGGCGACCGAATCCTTCTGATCCACTAGGGCCGGATAGGCCTTCACTTCGAAGCCGCCACGCTTTTGGCTGTACTCCTGGGGCAACTCGCCAAAGCTCCACAGAGTGAGGCCGGACTGCTCGATATCATCGTCCGCCACTTGTGACAGGGTCTCCTGTACCTTGCCACGCAGCGACTCTTTCAATGCCTCCAAATCTTTCCCTTCCGCCACCTTCTTGTGCTTGTCATCCACCACCCGGAAGGTGAGTTTCAGGTGATCGGGCACAGCAGTCCAGTCCCAGGATTCACGAGGTACGGTGACGCCGGTCATGCGGCGCAGCTGACGCTCCATCTCGTCCAGTAGCGGCCCCTGTTCGGGGTTGATGCTGGCTAGCAGCGCATCGGCATAGTTGGGGGCCGGTACGAAGTTCTTGCGCATCGGTTTTGGCATCGACTTGATGAGGGCCACCAACAGCTCGTGACGCAGCCCGGGGATCAGCCACTCGAACCCCTTCACCTCCACCTGATTCAGGAGCGGCAGCGGGATATGCAGGGTCACGCCATCGGCGGCCTCCCCCGGCTCGAACTGATAGGTCAGCTTGAGTTTGAGGCGCCCCTGCTGCCAGAAGTTGGGGTAGTCAAGATCGCTGATGTGGGCCGCATCCCCCTTCATCAGCATCTCTTTTTCGAAGTTGAGCAGCTCGGGATCCCGCTTTTGCGCCTCTTTCCACCACTTGTCGAAGTGGCGGGACGAGATCACCTCCTCCGGCAAACGAGCATCGTAGAAGCGGAACAAGTCCTCATCATCCACCAGGATGTCGCGCCGACGGGACTTGTGCTCCAGCGCCTCCACCTCGGCCAGGAGCTTGCGATTGTCGCTGAAGAAACGGTGACGGGTCTCGAAATCCCCCTCCACCAAGGCGCGGCGGATAAACAGCTCGCGGCACAGCGCCGGATCGATACGGCTGAAGTTGATGGTGCGCTCATTGACCAGTGTCAGGCCATACAGCGTCACCTTCTCCTTGGCCATTACGGCGCCGTTTTTCTTCGACCAGTGAGGGTCGCTATGGTGCAGCTTGATGAGATGACCCGCCAGCGGCTCCACCCACTCGGGCTCAATCTTGGCATTGATGCGAGCGTAGAGGCGCGAGGTCTCCACCAATTCTGCGGCCATCACCCACTTGGGCGGCTTCTTGAACAGATCAGAGGCTGGGAAGAGGTGGAAGCGGCCGTTGCGAGCGCCAAGGAACTCGGGCTTTTCCAGATCCTTGTTGCCGATATGGCTCAAGAGACCGGTCAGCAGCGCGCAGTGTACTGTCTTGAAATCCGCCGGTTCATGGTTGGCTTTAAAACCAAGCTCTTTGACCGTCTGGCGCAGCTGGAAGTGAATATCCTGCCATTCGCGCACCCGCAGGTAGGAGAGGAACTCCTTCTGGCACATGCGGCGGAACGGGTTACTGCCAAGGAGATCCTGCTGCTCTTTCAGGTAGTTCCACAGATTGACGAAGGCGAGGAAGTCGGAATCCTTGTCCTCGAAGCGCCTGTGCTGCTCGTCGGCAGCCTGCTTCTTCTCCATGGGCCGCTCGCGGGGATCCTGAATGCTAAGGGCGGCGGTGATCACCATCACCTCGCTCAGGCAGCCGGTCTGCGCCGCGCTGATCACCATCTTCGCCAAACGCGGATCAAGGGGGATGCGCGAGAGCTGGCGACCGGTTTCGGTCAGCTGCAGTTTGGCCTCACGATCGCCGGTGGCGGGAAGCTCGCGCACCGCCTCCAGCTCTTTCAAGAGAGTCAGGCCATCCTTGATATGGCGGGATTCTGGCGGCTCGACGAAGGGGAACGCCTCCATATTGCCAAGGCCGAGCGCCAGCATCTGCAGGATGACGGAGGCCAGATTGGTGCGCAGGATCTCGGGGTCGGTGAAGGCAGGGCGGCCGTTGAAATCCTCCTCCGAGTAGAGGCGGATACAAATGCCGTCCGCCACCCGACCGCAGCGCCCTTTGCGCTGGTTGGCACTGGCCTGGGAGACCGGCTCGATGGGCAGGCGCTGCACCTTGGTACGCCAGGAGTAACGACTGATGCGGGCGGTGCCCGGGTCAATGACGTAACGAATGCCCGGCACCGTCAGCGAGGTCTCCGCCACGTTGGTGGCGAGCACGATGCGTCGCCCAGCATGGGGCTGGAACACCTTGTTCTGCTCGGCGTTGGAAAGACGGGCGTAGAGCGGCAGCACCTCGGTATCGCGCAGGTTGAGTTTGCGCAGGGCATCGGCAGTATCGCGGATCTCCCGCTCGCCGTTCATGAAGATAAGGATGTCTCCTAAACCTTCTCTAGCCAGCTCTTCCACCGCGTCGAAGATCCCCTGCAGTTCGTCGCGCTCTTCCAGCCCTTCGCTCTTGTCACTGCTTTTTTTATCAACAAATAGCGGACGGTAACGTACCTCCACCGGATAAGTGCGGCCGGAGACCTCGATCACCGGCGCCTTGTTGAAATGGCGGGAGAAACGTTGCGGGTCGATAGTGGCCGAGGTGATGATCACCTTGAGATCCGGGCGCTTGGGCAGCAGTTGCTTGAGATAGCCCAGGATGAAGTCGATGTTGAGGCTGCGCTCGTGGGCCTCATCGATGATGATGGTGTCGTACTGGGTGAGCATCCGGTCATTCTGGATCTCCGCCAGCAGGATACCGTCGGTCATCAGCTTGATGTGGGTCTGCTCGCTCACCTGATCGGTAAAGCGCACCTTGTAACCCACGTAGTGGCCAAGCTCGGACTCCATCTCCTCGGCAATACGGGCCGCGACGGTGCGGGCTGCCAAACGGCGTGGCTGGGTGTGGCCGATAAAGCCCTTGACCCCGAGCCCGAGCGCCAGACAGATCTTGGGGATCTGGGTGGTTTTGCCCGAGCCGGTTTCCCCGGCGATGATCACCACTTGATGCTCTTGAATGGCCTTGGCGATCTCCGCCTGCTTCTGGCTCACCGGCAGGTTGTCCGGATAGGTGACCTTGGGCACTCCGGCCAGACGGGTTTGATAGCGCACTTCGGCGGCGGCCAAATCAGCAGCGATGGTCTCCAGCACGGCGGCCTGTTTGCCTTCAGGCAGCTTTTTGACCCCGTGCAGACGGCTGGAAAGGCGGCGGGCGTCGAGGTTCATGCAGGCAGAGAGACGGCGGCGCAGCGCCTCGATAGAGAGAGACAAGGTACGAATTCCTTAAATAGGTGCCCAGAGGGGCCATATCGATTAGCTGCGAGCGATCCTAAAGAGCACAGACAGCAGGTGCAAGCCTTAACATGAGACACTGGAGAGGCAAATTAGCCTCCATACCAGGCTACGGATGGGTGAACGCACCATCTCCCAAAACAATGAAGCAGGCCATTTGCCTGCTTCTGTTGCATGTTGCATCCGGTCAGCCCTTAGCCGTGATTGTGTACAAAACAGGTGGTCAACTGGGCATGGATAGCCTGCATCACATTATGGCGATTGATTACCCCGAGCAGCCTGCCCTCCTCCACCACCGGATAGATCTTGGGTTTCTGTCCCATCATCATCTCCGCCAGGGTGAGGATGCTGGTATCTGGCTCAACCGTCAGTACCTCCTTGCGCATCACATCCTTGACCTGAGCGACCTGCTCACAGTGATAAGCTTCCTTGAGCATCACTGCAATGCAATCCTGCTCGGAGATCCAGCCGATCAAGTGTCCCTGCCCATCCACCACTGGCCCTCCCAACTGATGACTGTTCAAAAATTTCTCGACCGCAGCCTGCACCATCATGTCTGCAGTGAAGGTAATGGGTCTGCTCTGCATATAATCCCTGGCTTTTAGCGATTCCATATCAATTCCCCTATCCATAGTCCAATCAGGCTGGCGTCTTGCGCGTCAGTACCGGCACCACGCACGGCTTGCTCCAAGCATAGCTGGCTCACTGCCGGATGGGTCAGCCTCTCCTCCCCCATCAACCGATTGCATATCTGTTTTCATTGGCCGGCATGGCCGCAGCCATCATCTGTGGCAGATGATCCGCTAACGTCGCCACCACGACAGGATCTACCCGACCCTGAGCCGCCAGTTGTTGCATAAAGGCCAGAGCATCACGAGCAGGCAGCCCACGTCGATAAGGTCTGTCCTGCACCATGGCCTGGAAAATATCGGTTACCCGCAGGATGCGCGCTTCGAGCGCCATCGCCGATGCCGGCAGATGGAACGGATAGCCCTCCCCGTCAGGCTCCTCATGGTGATAGGCAGCCCAGCAGGCAATCTCCTCAAACCCTTCGATATGACGCAGGATCTGGTAGGTTTCGAAACTGTGGGTATTGATGATTGCCCGCTCCTCCGGCGTCAAGCCGGCAGGTTTGTCCAATATTTCATCAGGAACCCTCAACTTGCCGAGATCATGCAACAGCCCTGCAATTTCGAGCATGTCACAATGGACACTACTAACCCCCAGCCGCTCGGCCAGGGCACGCGAAAGACGGCTCACTCCGAGGGAGTGCGTCATAGTGAATGGACTTTTGGCATCAACGATACCCGAGAAGATCCTGGCCAACGCTTTTAGCTCACCATTATCGGTGATGCAGGACTCCCGCTGCCTCAGCATCTCGTGCATGTAATCATTGATGGCTCGCGCCTCCAGTTGCAACCAGAACGCCTCCGAGCGGGAGGCTTGGAGAAAACCATCCAACAGATCGGTGGCAAAGAATTCGTCACGGCAATCCTGCAGGCGAGCACGGATCTCGTGTGTATGCATTAACAATGAGCCATCGCCATAGAATGGGGCAGCCAGCGCATCGCAACGATCCACCAGAAAGATAAGGTTGGCCTGACGAGCAACCTGGGGGTCCACATCGGCCATCTCGCGCAAGAGATGCCAGTGGGTATGATGATAACGGATAGGCAGTGCCAACGGGGCCAGCAAGCGGAAATCCTTGAGCAGCTGATATCCTACCTCGCAGTGACGCTGGGAGGACTCCCAATCGAACTCACTAACCAGATGGTGATGGGTGATGGTCGAGGAGACACCAATATCGTGCAGCACGCCGAGCTCAAACAACAAACAACATTCAGCTGTATCCAGCCCCAATACCCGACCACACTCGGCCGCCATGATCCCGACCCGTTTACCATGGGCCACATCGCCAATTCCTACCAGATCCAGTGACGCAGACAAGGCATAAACGACCTGTCTGAGATCCACCTGAAGCGAGCACGAACCGGCTTCCTGCGCTCTGTTCATGATCCCTGTCCCATGCTGTTTTGTGATGATGCAAGGGTGTCGTTTTACTCCTTGCTACTGATAAATCTAGTCATTAATCCCATGGTTTACCTCATCACGGTTTTGCAAAAAGCAGTGCAAAGAGGCTTATAGAGCCCTTGTATCCCTACTACCGCTCAACCGGGCCTCTTTCACGCGAACAAGACCTGCTGCTCGATGGCATTGCCGGGATACACCCAACCGGCGTAGAAGGATAAAAGCGGTCATCGCACAGCATGTGCGAGCAGTCGCGACACCATAAGGTTCCGCACACTGGTGTTAAACAAAGCTCGTCTTGCAGCTAAATGCAGTCGCGCGGTGCTTCGGATGGCTGAAGAGGTTTCAGATATGAAAAGCAGGCGAGAGGTTATGCTGTCGGTGATGCATCCGATCGGTTGAGTTGATATGATGAACTCTTTTGAGACCGACAGCTTCATGGCATCCATCACCGTTCACTGCCCTCGCTGCAACTCTGACCACGTATATCGCCATGGGAAGATCCCTGCCGGCCATGTTCGCTATCGTTGCCCCGTCTGTCCGCACGTGTTTCAGCTCACCTACACCTATGAAGCCCGCAAGCCTGGCGTCAAAGACAAGATTGTTGATATGGCGTTCAACGGCTCAGGTGTTCGTGATACTGCTCGCGTCCTCAAGATTGGCATCAACACAGTCATACGCACCCTAAAAAACTCACCCCAAGGCAAGTAACCTCCGAAAAGGTGGTGCTCGATGACGTGGCACTTATCTGTGAACTTGATGAGCAATGGGCCTATGTTGGCAACAAACAGCATCGACATTGGCTTTGGTATGCTTTTGATACCAAGAGAAAACGAGTCGTGGCATATACCTTTGGCCCACGCAACGATGAGACATGCCGTCGGTTGCTGAGCCTGCTTTCTCCGTTCCAGATAGGCTTTATCACCAGTGATGATTGGGGAAGCTATGCCAGAGAGGTGCCGAGCGAGATGCATCTGACCGGGAAGATATTCACCCAGCGTATCGAGCGTAACAACCTGACGCTCAGAATGCGCATCAAGCGATTGGCTCGCAAGACCATCTGCTTCTCTCGTTCCGTTGAGCTCCACGAGAAAGTGATTGGTGCCTTTATAGAAAGACACCATTTCAACTGATTGGAGTCATTACCAAATTATCTATTGGGGCAACAAGTTAACAGTGACGCCCCCGGAGCGCTGCCTATCCCTTGATCGGCCAGTGCCTTTTGGCCGACTGGATTGCGATGTCCCGTTAACTTTGTTTCCGGACTCCGGTTCGGGCGTCTTTAGCTCCCCTGCATTGGAAGGGCATAGAAATGGTCAGGATTGGTCTCCGGTCTTCACTATTCAGTCTGTCGAGTACGACGAACATTCCCTACACCTTGTCAGTCATGATCCTGTCGCTCGCCTGTGTCTCTTGACTGAACTCACCATAGATCCTCTTTCTGACATTGTCGCCGTGCGCCATACCCTGAACAATGAAAGCGAGGAGCCCTTCACGGTAAACAGGCTCGCGACAACATTGCCATTACCCATGCGCGCCATTGAGTGTTTGTCATTCTACGGGCGTTGGGTTAATGAGTTCCAACAGCATCGACATATCCTGATGCACGGTGGATTCCAGCAAGAGAACCGCCGTGGTCGTACGTCTCACGAACACTACCCGGCGCTCATCATCGGCACCAAAGGATTTGATGAACAGCACGGAGAAGTATGGGGAGCTCATCTGGCCTGGAGCGGTAATCATCGAATGCGAGTTGATGTAAAGGCTGATGGTCGTCGTTTCTTGCAGGCCGAAGCACTCTACTACCCGGGGGAAATTTGCCTGCAAAAAGATGAACGCATCACGACCCCCTGGCTCTATGCAACCTATTGTGCTGATGGCCTGAATGGCATGAGCCATCAATTTCACCAGTTTGTACGTAAGCACATCCTGACCTTTCCGCAGCGACGCAACTATCAGACATGCCGACCGGTACATCTCAACACATGGGAAGGTATCTACTTTGAGCATGATCCTGATTACATCATGTGTATGGCCACTGAGGCAGCCAAGATGGGTGTGGAGCGCTTCATCATTGATGATGGCTGGTTCAAGGGCCGCTGCAATGATAGAGCGGCACTGGGTGACTGGTACCTGGATAAGCAGAAATATCCTGATGGTTTGCAGCCGGTTATCGAACATGTCAAAGCCATGGGCATGGAATTTGGCATCTGGGTTGAACCAGAAATGATCAGCAAAGATTCTGATCTATATCGCCAACACCCCGACTGGCTGATGGAACTCGATGGCTATGAGCAACCAACAGGTCGCAACCAATATCTGATCGACCTGCAGAATCCTGATGCCTTTGCCTACTTGTTGGAACGTCTTGATGACCTGCTGAGCCGCTATGATATTGCCTATTTCAAGTGGGACATGAACCGTGAAACGGTCCAGCCTGCTCACCACGGACAAGCTTGCCAAACACGCCAGGTACAAAATGTCTATCGACTGATGGACGAGCTTAAAACAAGGCATCCACATATCGAGATTGAATCATGTGCTGCCGGTGGTGGCCGTATCGATTATGAGATCCTAAAGCGAGTGCAACGTTTCTGGCCATCTGATAACAATGACGCACTCAAACGTCAGGAGATCCAGAGCGGGTTTAGCTATTTTTTCCCGCCTGAAGTGATGGGCTCTCATATTGGCGCTCGACATTGCCATGCCACTCGCAGAGTATCCGACATCGACTTCCGCGGGATCACAGCCTTGTTTGGACATATGGGAATAGAGCTCGATCCGGTCAAAGAGTCGGACGAAGAGAAAGCTGGCTTTGCAAAATACATCGCATTGCATAAGCAGTATAGAAACCTGCTTCATAGCGGAATCACCTACCGTATTGAAAGCGACGATCAACAAGCTCAAAAAATCCATGCTGTCATAACTCCTGATGCCAAGCATGCATTAGTGATGGTTGCACAGCTAGATATGCCTACATATGCCCACAGCGGCACTTTACGGATACCGGGATTAATCGCGCAAACACAATATCGCGTCAACGTCATCGCGCATCCGAATAACTTTCATAATGGCCTGGTTAACAAGCAACCCGTCTGGAGCCTTGCTGGTATCGTATCAAGCGGCGAATGGCTGCGCCAAGTAGGTCTGGCAATGCCAATTCTTGATCCAACTACGGCCATCTTGATCGATATATCAGCGTTATAAATTGACAGTTTAATTATCTCGATTCACAAATAATCAGAGCGAAACGGCCATTGAATTATGGCCGTCCTCGATGTCATCGATATGATTAAAAACAGGCCAAGATAACCCTTTGGCTTTTCATTATATTTAGACTAAATCTTCATTATTTCACGTTATTGTATTAATCAAGAAAAATCACACATGACACTCACAATAAGGATGAAACTTTATGAGTATAAGCAATGTCGCCAAACTTTCCTATGGTATAGGAGCCCTTGGTAAAGATTTGGCATGTTCGATAATTTACATTTATTTAATGTATTACTATACCGATGTCGTTGGCCTTGAAGCTGCATTCGTAGGCACTTTATTTTTAGTCGCCAGAATTTGGGATACGTTCAACGACCCCATCATGGGTATGATTGTTGATAATACTCGCAGTCGCTATGGTAAGTTCAGACCATGGATCGTTATTGGTACCCTGATAAATTCAGTCGTGATGGTAGCTGTTTTCTTCACCCATGAGTTTGAAGGAACCGCACTATACATTTATACAGCTATCAGTTATATCCTCTGGGGAATGACATATACAATCATGGATATTCCCTACTGGTCGTTCATTCCCGCGCTAACCAGCAATAAGAAAGAGCGAGAGCAGATTGTGGTGATCCCTCGCCTGTTTGCAAGCTTTGCCTGGTTTGTTATGGGAGCCTTTGGCATGAAAGCTATCGATATTTTGGGTGATGGCGATAGTGGTGCCGGCTTCGCCAAGGTATCGATGATTATTGCGCTAATATTCATTTTGAGTGCTTTGCTGACCGTATGGAAAGTAAAAGAAGATAGCGCTATTGCGACCAAGGTGTCTGAGAAGATCCACTTTAAAGATGTAAAAGCGATTATCTTCCAAAATGATCAACTAAAGGCTTTGATAGGTATTGTGTTGTGCTTTAACTTGGCAATGCAGTTAGCCGGTAGTTTTGCTATCTACTACTTCACTTATGCGATGGGCGATAAAGATATGTTCGCCGTCTTCATGGGATTTGCGGGCTCTGCCGAGATCATCGGACTGGTGTTATTCCCACTGATCGTCAGCAAACTATCTCGCCCCATGATTTGGCGCCTTGCTTGTGTTTTCCCACTGATGAGTTATGTCATCTTGCTGCTTACCGGTCATTTTATGCCAGAGAATACACTACTGATCGGAATGGCAGGAGCCGCAATGAAGTTGGGCTCAGGCTTTGCCTTGGCGATGTCAACTCTTATGCTGGCAGATGTGGTTGATTACGGTGAATACAAGATGGGCATGCGCAGTGAAAGTGTCGTCTTCTCGGTGCAAACCATGCTGGTGAAAGCTGCCAGTGCATTTGCCGGCTTCCTGACTGGTATTGGGCTAACAATAGTTGGCTATGTCCCAAATACTTTGCAAAGCGAAGGTACTGTGCTGGGAATGCAGGTCTTGATGTTAGGCATTCCGAGTCTGCTAATTTGTCTGAGCTATCTGATTTATAAATCAAGTTATAAGCTCAATGGTAAATTTCACGATGAGATACTGGCCGCACTGGGTCGAGTTTGAATATAGAGAAAAACAACTTGCAAGAAATAAGTGAGTTCGTCATTTAGGTTCTCACTGATAGTCGCATCATTTTCACATTAATAGCTCTAGGGAAGGTGCGAATAAGCGGGGAAATTCTTCTCGGCTGACGCAGTCATTTCATTTCTTCATGTTTGAGCCGATTTTTTCTCCCGTAAATGCCTTGAATCAGCCTATTTAGACCGTTTCTTCGCCATTTAAGGCGTTATTCCCAGTTTTTAGTGAGATCTCTCCCACTGACGTATCATTTGGTCCGCCCGAAACAGGTTGGCCAGCGTGAATAACATCGCCAGTTGGTTATCGTTTTTCAGCAACCCCTTGTATCTGGCTTTCACGAAGCCGAACTGTCGCTTGATGATGCGAAATGGGTGCTCCACCTTGGCCCGGATGCTGGCTTTCATGTATTCGATGTTGATGGCCGTTTTGTTCTTGCGTGGATGCTGTTTCAAGGTTCTTACCTTGCCGGGGCGCTCGGCGATCAGCCAGTCCACATCCACCTCGGCCAGCTCCTTGCGCTGTGGCGCCCCTTGGTAGCCGGCATCGGCTGAGACAAATTGCTCCTCTCCATGCAGCAGATTACCCAGCTGATTGAGGTCATGCTCGTTGGCCGCGGTGGTGACTAGGCTGTGGGTCATGCCACTCTTGGCATCGACACCAATGTGGGCCTTCATGCCAAAGTGCCACTGATTGCCTTTCTTGGTCTGATGCATCTCCGGATCGCGTTGCTGCTCTTTGTTCTTGGTCGAGCTGGGTGCCTCAATGATGGTGGCATCGACCAAGGTGCCTTGGGTCATCATGACGCCTGCTTCGGCCAGCCAGCGATTGATGGTCTTGAACAATTGGCGGGCCAGTTGATGCTGCTCCAGCAGGTGGCGGAAATTCATGATGGTGGTGCGGTCCGGCAAGGCGCTATCCAGGGATAACCGGGCAAACAGACGCATGGAGGCGATTTCGTACAGAGCATCTTCCATCGCGCCATCGCTCAGGTTGTACCAATGCTGCATGCAGTGAATGCGTAGCATGGTTTCCAGCGGATAAGGTCGCCGGCCATTACCAGCCTTGGGGTAAAACGGCTCGATGACTTCCACCATGTTTTGCCATGGTAGAATCTGCTCCATGCGGGACAAGAAAATCTCTTTTCTGGTCTGACGGCGCTTACTGCTGAATTCACTGTCGGCGAAGGTGAGCTGATGACTCATGATGAACCCTGTTCCATGGCTCCAGATGACAAACATGATCTCATATCAGGGACTTGTTCGCACCTTCCCTAGGTTACCTGGTGAAATAGGTCGTGCCTTTTATTATCTTAACGATGCAAAGAAAACCCATTTAATATTGACAAGTAAGGAAAATACATGAAACTAAAAAAATCAAACTGCTTCAGTCTGCTTTTATTAGCGATGCAGCCTTTGTCTTCTCAGGCTGCATTTGAAAATTTCACAACAATGGGATATGCCAAGTGGGGCAATATAAACACGAATAACGATGAACGTAATGGGGGTAAAGGAGAACTGGATGCTGTACTACGAGCCCAGGAGGGGTATGGCAACTATCGTCTTGGTAATGAGATGAACTGGTGGGAGTTGGGTTTCAAGGCTGACTTGTGGCGGCAAGAGGAGGCTTACTTCGATTTCACATATTATATTGGCAGTGGCGACAAGTGGAGCGATGTCGGTACATTACAGGTCTGGTCTTCTGCTCATAATATATTGCCAAGTTTGCCTGGCGCGGTAGTCTGGGCCGGGGAGCGATTCTATCAGCGCCATGAAGTTCACATGATCGATGTCAAGTATTGGGATGTCTCTAACAAGGGCTTTGGTATTGAAAATATTGACGTTAGCGGCACCAAGCTTCATCTCGCCTATTTCACCCCGGAGAGCAGTTATAATGCCCTTGGTGAAAATGGGGCCTACCATGACGAGATCCGTTCGTTACACCACTTTGATGTTCGACTATCCGATATAAATATAAGCAGTGGTGCTCATATAACGCTCGGTTTGAACTATGTATTCGCCCAGAATGATCATTTCGAACAGTTTGATAACAAAGGTTATCCAAATCAGGAGATCACGGATAGCGGTGCAATGCTGAGCATGCTATACCAGCAGAAGTGGGCTCTAGGTAGTAATACGCTCGCTATGCAGTATGGTATCGATGGATTGGCTGGCGGTTTGATGAGTGCCGAGGGAGCCTCAGCAGTAAAATATGCGATTGGAGTCGACCATGATGGCAGTAGTTTCCGCGTTATAAACCATGGCGATCTCTTTTTTAATGACAAGTGGAGTGCTCTTTATTCAATAGCTTATCAAAGCCTGGAGCTTGATAATGAGTACGGCAGTGACTGGTTCAGTGCTGGTATGCGTCCGCAATATAGTTGGAATGACTTTACAGCAACGGCTCTTGAAATTGGTTACGAGCGCGTCAAGGCTCAAAATGGTTCAGGTGTGAACAACTTCTCCAAGGTAACGTTGGCACAAATGTTCCAAGCTGGCCGCTCTGTCTGGGCTCGACCAACCCTGCGTTTATTTGCCACCTACGCCGAACTGGATAATGAGTGGAGTCGTCAAGGCGATGTGTATGGCAAACCTGTTAAGTTGACTGGCGATAAAGCCGGTAGTCAAAACGAAGCGACTTTCGGCTTTAATATCGAAGTATGGTGGTAAATATATTGACTGGAAAATGTCGCTATACTAAATATCAGTATTAAGTTATCTATGCACAATGCCAGTCAGTTATATATGACTGGCATTGTTATTAGTTGGTTGTATATGACACGAGGTAATGACTCCAATCAGTTGAAATGGTGTCTTTCTATAAAGGCACCAATCACTTTCTCGTGGAGCTCAACGGAACGAGAGAAGCAGATGGTCTTGCGAGCCAATCGCTTGATGCGCATTCTGAGCGTCAGGTTGTTACGCTCGATACGCTGGGTGAATATCTTCCCGGTCAGATGCATCTCGCTCGGCACCTCTCTGGCATAGCTTCCCCAATCATCACTGGTGATAAAGCCTATCTGGAACGGAGAAAGCAGGCTCAGCAACCGACGGCATGTCTCATCGTTGCGTGGGCCAAAGGTATATGCCACGACTCGTTTTCTCTTGGTATCAAAAGCATACCAAAGCCAATGTCGATGCTGTTTGTTGCCAACATAGGCCCATTGCTCATCAAGTTCACAGATAAGTGCCACGTCATCGAGCACCACCTTTTCGGAGGTTACTTGCCTTGGGGTGAGTTTTTTAGGGTGCGTATGACTGTGTTGATGCCAATCTTGAGGACGCGAGCAGTATCACGAACACCTGAGCCGTTGAACGCCATATCAACAATCTTGTCTTTGACGCCAGGCTTGCGGGCTTCATAGGTGTAGGTGAGCTGAAACACGTGCGGACAGACGGGGCAACGATAGCGAACATGGCCGGCAGGGGTCTTCCCATGGCGATATACGTGGTCAGAGTTGCAGCGAGGGCAGTGAACGGTGATGGATGCCATGAAGCTGTCGGTCTCAAAAGAGTTCATCATATCAACTCAACCGATCGGATGCATCACCCAATATTTTTTGGTAACCTCCGATAAAAATATAGCAAAACCGTTCTGATGAGGTTAAGTAATCAACACTTCCCTAAGGGAAACATCATGGCTCACTTTTTACAAACTTGATTTTTATGAGATAGCTTCTACACCAGAAAATAACGAGTTTGTTATCTCCATCAGATGAGATATCCAGCTTGGTGAACTCGAATCTTCTCCATGAATCTAACCTGGTGTAGAAAGTATGTTTATAACACGCCATAAAATAGAAGCGCCGGATGATACCCGGCGCTTCATCATGATGGTCTGGCAGGCTTCACTTAATAAAGGGTGCAGCCCCAACGGTAACGACTCTCGAGCAGTTGATACTCGGGACGCACGCTCTGGCTCCAGGAGTCATCCCCGCCCACCCCCATGTGGGCGCCATCGAGGCAGACCCACAGCCCCTCTTCGGCCACCAGATCGCTCTGGTGACGGGCGGCGGCCAGCTGTTGCTGACTGAAGCGGCTGGCACTGAAATGGAAGCTGCCGTTCACCGTCGTGCTGCCCAGCTGCAACTGGCGGGTATCGCAGCGCAAGCCGTTGTCGCTCGGGAAGATGTAAGGGGTATGCATCGCCTCCAGCGGCAAACTCCAGCGACCAAGATCAGCGCCCAGCAAACGATCCGGATAGTTCTCGTGAGGGCCACGCCCCAGCCATTCGGCTCGCGCCGGTACCTCGGCCAGATGGAGCAGCAGACCGATCCGCGGCAGCGACGGCAGCACCTGTGCCAGCTCGGTTTCTATCTCTAGGCTCATGGCGCCATCGTCGGTAAAGCGGTGATGCCAGTGACTCACCAGCAGCAGCTCATCGTGATGGAAGTAGCCATGGCTGACCCGGATATCCCCTCCGGCGACCGCAATCCCCAGACAGCGGTGCTGCCACTGACCGAGACCACACGCCTGCCAGCGGGCAATCCAGGAGTTGGGGTCGGCGTGATCCGCTTCGCTGGTGCCAATGTCGTTGTCGAGCGGTGCGCGATAGAAGTGATCCATGATCGGCGCCAGCAACTGCTCCTGCCCCGATTTTTGCCAACTGGTGATACGACCGCTCAGCTTGTCGAGCCACCACTGGCTGTTTGCGGCAGTGACCAACCAGCCATCCGGCTGCTCGCTCAGGGTAGCGGCAGCGACCGGCGCTGGCAGGGCAAGGGGGGTCGGCAGGGTGAACTGCTGACGGGCGACCTTGTGATCCGCCTGCGACCACAGGGTGGCCTGGGGCTGAACGATGGCCAGATCGAGCCAGGCCAGTGAGCCTGCCGCAAAGGGAGGCAGCGTCCCGCTCAGGGTCAACTCGACCACTCCCTGTGGCGCCAGCTCAAGGGAGATCTCCCCCTGCTGCTGCACATGGCCGTTCTCGCACAACTGCCAGCAAAGCCGCTCGTTGTCGGTTTCCCGAAACAGATATTCGCTCTCGATCCGCACCCGCAGCGGGGTGTGCTCAAGCAGAGTGAAGCGGAACGGCTGCTGGGCGCGCTTTGCCTCAAACAGCGCGGGATGGGGGGTGCGATCCGGGAACAGCAGACCGTTGCAACAGAACTGGCGATCGTTTTGCACATCACCAAAATCGCCGCCATAGCCCCAGTAGTGGCGAGCATTGGCGGTGTATTTGTCGAGCCCCTGATCGACCCAATCCCAGACAAACCCGCCTTGCAGACGTGGATGATCGCGAAACGCCTGCCAATAGTGGGCGTAGCCCCCGAGACTGTTGCCCATGGCGTGGGCATATTCGCAGAGGATCAGCGGCCGGTGCTCGTCGGGCAGACCGATCCACTTGGCCAGCGCCCACTTGGGCACCGCCGGGAAGGGCTGATCCTGATGGGTTCTGGCATACATGGGGCAGATGATGTCGGTCGCCGGGGTATCGGCCCCGCCCCCCTCGTACTGCACCGGACGGCTCGGGTCGCTGCGCTTGATCCAGCCATACATGGCATCATGGGCCGGGCCGTAACCCGACTCGTTGCCGAGCGACCAGATGATGATGGAGGGGTGGTTGAAATCCCGTGCCACCATGCGGGTGGCCCGCTCCAGAAAGGCATTGCTCCAGGCGGGATCCCGCGCCAGCCGCCCCATCGGGGTCATGCCGTGGGTCTCCAGATTCGCCTCGTCCACCACATAAAGACCGAGCCGATCGCAGAGGCGATAGAAATCGGGGTGGTTGGGATAGTGGGAGCAACGCACCGCATTGAAGTTGTGCCGCTTCATCAGCAGCAGATCCCGCTCCATGGTGGCGCGATCAACGGCATAACCCTTGGCGGGATGGTGTTCATGACGGTTGGCACCGCGAATAAGCAGCGGCTGCCCGTTGACCCGCAGCAGGCCGCCACAGATCTCCACCACCCTAAAGCCCACATCGCACGCTTCGCTCTCGATGGCCTGGCCCTGCTCGTCGAGCAGGGTCAGGGTCAGACGATAGAGATGGGGCGTCTCGGCGCTCCACTTGCGCGGCGCAGCCACGTCAAGCCAGAACTCGGAGCGATCGTCGTAAGCCCCTTTCTCATCAATGGCTTGGGTGCCTATCAGCTGGCGCAAGGTCACGACCCGCTCGCCACCGTCATAGAGATTGGCCTCCACCGACAGACCGGCCCCATTAGCCACCTGCAGTGCAATCTTGAGACGGCCATCCCGATAGCAGGCATCCAGCTCAGGCGTCACCCGCATATCCATCAGATGGCGGGACGGTTTGTGCAACAGGCTGACGGAGCGGAAGATCCCCGACAGCCACCACATATCCTGATCTTCCAGATAGGAGCCGTCAGACCAGCGCAGTACCAGCACCGCCAACCGGTTGCGACCGCTCTGCAGATATGGGGTCAGATCGAATTCGGCGGGCAGGCGGCTGTCCTGGGAGTAACCTACCCAGCGGCCGTTGCAGAAGAGGTGGAAGGCACTGCTAACCCCGTCGAAGATGATCCGGCTCTGGCCGCTTGCCAGCCAGTCGGCGGGCAATTCGAACTCGCGGGAGTAGCAACCGGTGGGGTTCTCTGCTGGCACCCGGGGCGGATCGCAGGGAAAGGGGTACTTGATATTGGTGTAGATGGGGCCATCGGTGAGCGGCCGCGTAGCCGGATAGGCGGCATCCAGCTGCCAGTTACCCGGCACTGTAATGGGGCAGGCATCCGCCAGATCCTGCGCCAGCCAGCTCCCGGGCACCCGCTCGGGGGCGGCAAAGAAGGAGAAGCGCCACTCGCCATCGAGCAAGAGACGGGAGGAAGAGGCCAGATCACCCCTGGCATCCGCTTCGCTGCGCCAGCTGAACATGGGGGTATGGGTGGGTAAACGATTAACACTGGTCACAGCCTGTGTTTGCCAATCGGCACGACAAATGATTTGGTGTAACGCCATACTGTTATTCATCTTTTATAACCTTTTTCAAATCTCTGATTACAAAATGGTCGGTTAGTAACTAGCGGCTTTTTTTGAAACCATCGTTCTACCCTTTAACAGCCCAAGTGGTCCCATTCCCGAGAGGGTAAAGACAGAAATAAAGGTGAAAGTTGCGGCAATAATGCCCAATACCAAGTAGGTTTCACGAAAGCCCATCACCTCATACATAGATCCAGCCCACACAGACATAAACATGGTTGCTAGCTGCTTGAAGAACTGATAACCAATCAACCAGATAGTCGCCCTAAAGCGAACATCAAATTCACTAGTGATGTACTTGAATGTACCGACCAACAGGAATGGAACTTCCAACATATGTAGAGTTTTCAGCAAAATGACATGGCTAACTGTCTCGGCGAATGAGGAGCCGATGATTCGAATAGACATGATGGTCCCAGCGATTAGCAGGGCATTTTTTCCGCCAATTCGATTCACAATCAGTGGGGCAAAAAACATGATGCTGGCGTTCAGTAACTCCCCCATCGTAGTGACATAACCAAAGTAACGAGTACCTTCTTCTTTTGTATCAAAGAATGCGGTAAAAAAATTCGCGAATTGCTGATCAAATACGTCATAGGTACATGCCACCCCGACGACATAGAGGGTGAAGAACCAGAATTTTGGTTGTTTTAACAATCCCATTGCCAGTTTTACGCTAAACCCTTTCTGATTGGCGCCAATACTATCTAGCACTTCACTGGTGCTACCACGACCAGGGTTGATAAAATAGAATAAAACCGCCATTACAACAGCAAAAGCAGACCCCATCCAGAACACGAACTCATTGTTGATGGTAAACATGATCCCTACAATAGAGGCACAAAGGGCCCAGCCTATTGCGCCAAACATCCTTGCTCGGCCAAACTCGAACTGACTGGAGCGACTCACCTTCTCAACATAAGCCTCTATGGCAGGAGCCCCGCCTGCAAATACAAAACCGATGTACATGCCCCCTACGATAGAACCGAGATAGATGTTCAATTTCAGCAATGGTGCCAATACATAAAGAAAGAAGTGCGCGAAGAATACCAGTAATCCAATGATTATCCAGAGCAAATTCTTTTTCAGCCCTAACTTGTCAGAAATCAGCCCAAATACTGGCTGAAATAGAAGTGCAAATAAAGAAATAGTGCCGAAGACAATTCCAGCTTCAGCCTTGCTGATACCATTGACATCATGCAGCCAAATCGGGAAAAATGGAAAATAAGCTCCCATTACAAAAAAGTAAAGAAAAAATATGGCACCGAACATTACCATATTTCTATTCAATCCAAACAATCTTTCTATACTCATCAAATATCCATCCATTGTCCATAATAAACCATTGACTTGAGAGAATGTCCTCAGACTGCCCTCGCCTCATGACAAGATTACGAACTAATTACGATGCATATTGTGACGTAACACACACCAATGTAAACGATTACACCAGCACCATATGGAAGTATATAAAAAAGAGACCCCACTAGCACAATCAAATAATAAATTTCTGATTATAAAAATAATAAAATATGGAAAATTAAAGCAGCTTCATTAATAGAATCGAAATTATGTAGATGGAGGTTATAGAGATAGCGACCTGATCTCATCAGGTCATTAAGCAGACCATGGTGATAACTGCTCCCCCTACGATGGTGGCCAAGATGATTAGACCACTACAAACTCGTTGGTGATGGGGGGGCAGGGACGCTCCCATGATGCAGACTTGATAGAGGGTAGTGGTGATCAGATCACCGAGTCCTCAGTTAGTTTCATTCAAGCTGCATCAATTTGGGCAACAATGCTCCCTTTCAACATATAACTGGGACAGTGCCTTCAGTTACCCGCGCGCGCCGCCAGTACCCGCTCCACCGTATCGACGATGGCCTGAGTCTGGGGATCGATCTCGATATTGGTCTGCCAGCCAGCCTTGACCCAACCCAGGTTGGTGCGGGCCAGGGTCTCGGGGATCAAGTGAACGCAAAACTCCCGCTCCCGCTCGCGCACCTCACCTATGGTCAGGCTGATGCCGTCGATGCCGATGTATCCCTTGGTCAGCACATATTTCATCAGCTCGGGAGCAAGGCGATACCACACCTGACGGTTGTTGGGTGTGTCGATCACCGAGGTAACCTCTGCCATGCCAATGATGTGGCCAGACATGGCATGACCGCCGATCTCGTCACCAAAGCGGGCGGCCCGCTCCACATTGACCTTGTCCCCCACCTGCAACAAGCCGAGATTGGTGAGACGCAGGGTCTCCTGCATCAGATCAAAGCTGACCAGCTCACCCTCGACCCGGGTGACGGTCAAACAGCAGCCGTTGTGGGCGACCGAAGCGCCGAGGACCAGCCCTTCCCCCCACGCCGGGCTTGGCATGCGGATAACATGGGTACGGAAGTTGGGTTGCTCCTCGATGGCCACCAGTTCGGCGGTCCCCTGCACTATGCCAGTGAACATCTCTCGTCTCCTGCTACGGCAAAAAGGGCAGGTTAACCTCGGGCAGAAGGTGAGACAAGGGTACAGGCTGACAAGCTTGCGCCCGATCGCTATAGTGACGCCGTTCACATCCGGGTAAACAAGGAAAAAAGAAATGCAGGTATATCAATGTTGTGAAGCGATCCGTATCGCCTATAACCAGATTGGCTCCGGCGAGCAGGGCTATGTGCCAAACGCCATCGCCGCCACTATTCGCGCCCTCAACGCGGTCGCCGCCGATGAGCGGGTACCCGCCGAGCTGCGCGAACAGGCAGCCTATGCCGCTGCCAACCTGCTGATCAGCGATCACGAAGACGCCTGATCCTGCCCCCGGGGCGGCAACTATTTCGTCCTGGCTGAATTTCAGGCTAGAATGCCTCCCCCACCCTTTGCACTTTCGTCCGAAAGTGCAAAGGCTCTTCCCGATTTCCGCTCTTTTTTACTCTTATCTGATCCACTCGGAGGTGTCAGTGCAACGTTATTGGTCCGAGGCGAAGCAGCTCGTCCGTCTAGCCAGCCCCATTCTGGTCGCCCAGGTGGCCCAGGTCGCCATGAATTTCGTCGATACCGTGATGGCGGGTCAGGTGAGTGCGGTCGATCTGGCTGCCGTGTCGGTGGCGTCCAGCTTCTGGCTACCGGTGATCCTGCTGGTGCAGGGGATCATCATGGCGCTCACCCCAATCGTCTCACAGCTCAATGGCGCCCGTAAACGGGAGGCAATTCGCCCGGCCGTTCATCAGGGCTTCTGGCTGGCACTGATCGTCACCCCGCTGGCGATGATAGCCCTCTATTACAGCCCGCTGGCGTTGCAGTTCATGGATGTGGAACCGGTGATGGCGGCCAAGACCACTGGTTATCTGCACGCCATCCTGTGGGGCCTGCCTGCCTTCGTGCTGTTCCAGGTGCTGCGCAACTTCAGTGAGGGGCTCTCCCACACTATGCCCACCATGGTGATCGGCTTTGTCGGGCTGGCGGTCAATATTCCCGCCAACTACATCTTCATTCACGGCCACTTCGGCATGCCGAAACTGGGCGGTGTCGGCTGTGGCGTGGCTACTGCCATCGTGCTGTGGGCCATGCTGCTGGCGATGATCGTCTATGTGAAGCTCTCCCGTCACTTCACCGAGATCCGGCTTTTCTCCCAGCTGGCTCGCCCCAACGGCAGCCGGATCTGGCGCTTGTTCCGCTTAGGGTTCCCCATCGCCATGGCGATCTTCTGCGAGGTGACCCTGTTTACCGTGGTGGCCCTGATGCTGGCCCCCTTCGGTGCCGAGACGGTGGCGAGCCACCAGATTGCCCTCAACTTCTCCAGCCTGGTCTTTATGCTGCCCCTCTCCATCGGGGTGGGTGTCACCATCCGGGTCGGCCACAGCATCGGTGAAGGGCAACCCCATCACGCCCAGGTAGCGGCTCGCACCGGCTTGATGCTGGGGATGGCCATCGCTGCTGCCACTGCCGCCATGACGGTGCTGCTGCGCGAGCAGATCGCCTCCATCTATACCGATGATCAGCAGGTGATCGTCCTGGCGGCCATTTTGCTATTCTTCGCCGCCATCTATCAAATCTCCGACTCGGTGCAGGTGGTCGCGGCCGCCGCACTACGCGGTTACAAGGATACCCAGGCGATCTTCTACGTCACCATCGTCGCCTACTGGGGACTGGGGCTGCCCACCGGCATGATCCTGGGTCTGACCGACTGGCTGGTGCCGCGGATGGGGCCGCAGGGCTTCTGGATCGGCTTTATCGTCGGCCTCACCAGTGCGGCCCTGATGCTGGGGGCGAGATTGCGCTACATCTATGGCCGTTTTGCCACTCCGGAGGCCTGCACTACCCTGTCGCGAGCCCAGTAACAGGGCTTGGCAAGCGACAACTCGCCTGCAAAATCAACAGGCTGCGCAAGAACTGGGCAAACAGTCTCCTTTGTGCATATGGCCTGTTGACAGCCTTGGGGGGCATGGGTAGTATGCCGACCACGTCAGCAGCGCTGGCGTAGTGAAGCAAGAGAACGTGGGTTTATAGCTCAGTTGGTTAGAGCACTACCTTGACATGGTAGGGGTCGTTGGTTCGAATCCAATTAAACCCACCACTTTTCTGTGATGCGTCCTTAGCTCAGCTGGTTAGAGCACCACCTTGACATGGTGGGGGTCGGTGGTTCGAATCCACTAGGACGCACCATTACAGAATACTGATTATGCGTCCTTAGCTCAGCTGGTTAGAGCATCACCTTGACATGGTGGGGGTCGGTGGTTCGAATCCACTAGGACGCACCATTCAGCATTGAAAGAAATGCAGATGTGGGTTTATAGCTCAGTTGGTTAGAGCACTACCTTGACATGGTAGGGGTCGTTGGTTCGAATCCAATTAAACCCACCACTTCTGCATAAAGAAATAAAAGTCGCATTGCGCACCCTGCGTCCTTAGCTCAGCTGGTTAGAGCATCACCTTGACATGGTGGGGGTCGGTGGTTCGAATCCACTAGGACGCACCAGATTATAAAAAGCCCGCTCATCGAGCGGGCTTTTTGCATTCTGCAATGCAGCCACTCCCCTGCCCCGCCAATCCGTTCAGCACTGTTCGGCAATGGCGCAAAGCCTTGTTCCCATAAAAAACCCGTGTCATCCGATGAACGACACGGGCCGGATAGATGCCGCCAGCGCCTCAGCTCTGCACGGCAATCTCGTACTTCTTTATCTTGCGATAGAGGGTGGCAATCCCAATCCCCAGCGCCTGTGCGGCCAGTTTCTTGTTGCCGAGCCGCTGCAGGGTCTCTTCAATCATCTGTTTCTCCATGCTCTCAAGGCCGCTCTCACCCGGAGCGGGTTCAGGCAGTTTCTCCGGCATTGCGGCGAGCGGAGCGGTGGCAGGCACATTGAACGCCGCATCCAGATTGGTCACCGGGATCGACTGGGCGGTGACGCGATGGGGCTCCTGATTGCGGATGATGTTGGGGGGCAGCAGGCTGGCGTCAATCACCTCGCCCGCCTGGCTGACGTTGACCAGATATTCGATGAGGTTGCTGAGCTCGCGCACGTTTCCAGGCCAGCGATACCCCTTGAGCAGCGCCATCACCTCGGGCGCCAGACCGGGATAGACAATGCCAATGCGGCTGGTGTGCAGGTTGAGGAAGTAGTGGGTCAGCAGCTCCACGTCCCCTTCCCGCTCCCGCAGTGGCGGCAGGTTGAGGGGGATGACGTTGATGCGGTAGTAGAGATCCTCGCGAAACTTCCCCTCGGCTATGTATTGATCGAGATGCTGGTGGGTGGCGGCGATGATGCGAATATCCACCGGCACCGGTCGGCTGGCCCCGATGGGGGTCACCTCCCGCAGCTCCAGCACCCGCAGCAGCTTGGCCTGCATGGTGAGCGGCATGTCGCCAATCTCGTCAAGGAACAGGGTGCCCTGATGGGCTGCCTGGATCAGGCCCTGCTTGCCACCGCTGGAGGCACCGGTAAAGGAGCCCTTCACATAGCCAAACAGCTCGCTCTCCAGCAGTTGTTCGGGAATGGCGGCACAGTTGATGGCAATAAAAGGCTTGTCCTGCCGCGGACTCAGGCGATGGACAGCGCGGGCCACCACCTCTTTACCGGTGCCGCTCTCGCCACAAATCAGCACGCTGGAAGGACTCTGGGCGATGCGGTGCAGCAGTCGTTTGAGGGTGCGCATCGGCTTGCTCTCGCCGATCAGCTGATCGATCCGCACATCCGGATCCGGCTCCTGAACCTGACCGGAGTGGGACTGGTGAAACGCCATCAGAAAGAGCTGCTGGCCCTGCACATGATGTAGCTGGCCGATGATCAGCTCCTGACGACCTTCAAAGGTGATGATGTGCTGAAGATGACCACTGAGCCCCTGTTGGGAGAAGGTGAGCGGGCGGATCCCCACTTCGCGCCCCTGCAGCTGTTCCTGCTGGCAACCCAGATGATGGAGTGCCACCTCGTTGGCGTAGAGCAGTTGACTCTTGTCATCGAGCAGCAGGCAACCTTGATCCATGTTGGTCATCAGATTGAGGAACACCTTGTTGACCCCGTCCGACAGCCCGCGTGAATCGAGCAACTTGGCTACAAAGATGGTGGAGATGTGGCGCACATAGTCACACACATCCTGCAGATTGTTGTTGAGGCGCGCCTGCTGCTCGTCGCTGAAGGCCACCAGACTGATCACGCCGATGCAGCGCTCGTCCACCATGATGGGCACCCCAAGGAAGGCGCGCTCACGGCAGCTCTCCTTGCAGGTACAGCCGTCACACACGGGATCATCGCTGGTGTGGGTAACGATCTTCTCCCGCTGGTTATCAATCACATAGCGCAGCAGGCGAGAATCCCCCTCCAGCTGACGTCCGAAGAACTTGCCATAGGGCCCGGTGCCAGCCACCCGAACCATATCGGCATCCACAATCTCGACCTCAAGCTGCAGCACACTGGCCAGCATCTTGGCAAAGCGCAAGATGGTCGGCTGGATCTGCATCAACAGACACTGGTTGCTCACGGATCTCATCCATCATTCCTTTTTGTTCTTGTTATCCTCCCCCGAAAGGGAGTCATGCTGGCCAGATACTAAGGGATATCAGGGGGAACTACTTCGGGGGGGATCACGAAAAGGGAAAAAGATCCGCATCCTCCGCGACTTCAGAGGCACAGATAAAATTCAATAAAAACATAAAGATGAAAACACATGCAGCGAGATAAACCACTCGTGTCAGCCAAGCCTGCTGATCCGCAAAGTCTATCGACAGATCATGCTGAATGTGGGGAAAACAACCTCTGAAATGACATTTGGTTCACGCGCCGCGTACCTGTTTCAAGACTTGGCACTCATGGTCGAAATCCGCTTTATCTTGCGGCTGAATGTAACTTTGCCAGCGGGCAAACAGCTCGGCCGTCGGATATCGATGCAGACGAATACCGGTGCGATAGAGTTTGGGAAAGAGCGGGTCTGGCTGGGATCTCACGACCAGACCGCGCAGCTTCTCGCCAGAGGGAATGGCAATCACCAGCTCATCCCCCTCTTTCAACCGTATGGCCCCCAGAATACCGATGCCACCGATGGCTATGTCGCGCACTACCACATAGGGCACCGGGTTGAGCAACTCCAAAAACCAGTTGCGACGGCTGCATTGTGCCTTGTAACCACCGCCACTGAGGATAAAACGGCGGTGTCTGCGCCAGTCATAACCGGTAGGCAATGCCGGGTCATAGCGCGATTTTTCCTGCCCCACAGGCTCAGATTGCTCACTTGTGCTCATCCGGTTTCCCTCACTGGCATTGGTTAAACAGTGTCAGTCAGCTCTTTTTCATACTATAGCTGTCGCCGTCAGGCCCGGGGCTAAGGGGTCGGATAGGGGGAAGACAGATATATCACGGAAGCTAATGATGAATAGAGATGACATAGATGAGATGCGAACTACTGTGACTCGGTTTGATCAAGCAATTGACCAGTGAGTCGCACCGCCGCACCAATGCAATCTGACTTAGCCGGGCAGATGAAGTGCCAGCCAGACCGCCAGCGGGATCACTAGCACAGAGAGGGCATTGCCGCCGAGCACGATACTGGCCACCTTGTCCGGCTGACAGTGATACTGCTCGCAGAGCATGTAATTCAAGACCGCAGGGGGCAAGGAAACCGACAACATCAACAGCGGGATCCACTCCGTCTTGAGGGGCAACAGCCAGATCGCCAGCAGTAGCGACAATCCCCCCGCCAGCAGATAGAGCAGGTTGCACTTGAGCGCGAGGCCAAGATGATCGAGTTCTCCCTCCATCAGGCGAATGCCCAGCGCAAAGAGCATCAGGGGCACCGAGATCTGGCCGAGCAGCGAGGCCGTGGTCACCACATATTCCGGCAACGTGATATGCAGGTTGGCCACCAGCAAACCGGCCAGCGCGGCCCACAGCACAGGGCTTCGCAGCCACAGCCAGCGGGAGGTATTGGCCGAGAGGATAAACATGCCGACCGAGAAGTGCAGCAGATTGGAGAGCACAAAGAGGATCACGATGGCCCCCAGTTGCTGCTCGCCAAACGCCAGCACCATCAAGGGGATACCGAGATTGCCGGTATTTCGGAACATGGCGGGCAAGATCAGCGCTGCCCGCTCAATTCCTTTGAGTTTGAGCAGCGCGAGCAGCAGACCGGGTAACAGAATAACCAGCGCCCCCGCCGCAATCAGCGGCAGATGCTCCGCCAGCGCCAGCGGATACTTGACCAGCGCGGAGAAGACCAGCGCCGGGGTAAACAGCTCGATATTGGCCCGATTGACGTAACCGAGGGCGGCCCCCGGTTGCAATCGCCCGTAGAGAGCGCCGAGCCCGACCACACCGAACACCGGGATGACGATATTGAGCAGGGCGCTGAACATGGGCGGCGTCCGTTACAGTTCGCGGGCCGGTTTGCCCATCAGCACCACCGGATCCAGCGTTACTTCCAGTGCGCCGTTACTGACCCAGAGCTGACCATCGGAAATGGTGCAGGTGAGCTGCATGGTTCGCTCGACCATGGCGGTCAGCGGCAGAGTCTGGCTGTCGGAGAGTTCGATGATGCTGAGGTTGTCATGCTGGCTCAGCTTGCCCTGGTTCTGCTTCCACCAGACGCTGGTGCCACGACCGCCGTAGAGGTAGAGCACCACCTGACGGGCACGGTTACAGGCCTTTTTCAGCCGTTTTTCATCGGGTTGGCCCAGCTCGATCCAGAGCTCTATTTCGTCCGAGTAGTTCTTGCACCAGAGCTCGGGTTCGTCATCGGCGCTCAATCCCTTGGTGAACTCCAGTCGCTCAGCGGCATGCCAGGCAAAAGCCGCCAGCCGGATCATCATCCGCTCATCGGTTTCGGAGGGGTGGCGCGCCAGCGTGAGGGAGAAGTCCTGATACAGATTGCGATCCATATCAGACAAACTGATCTGGGCCTTGAATACGGTTGCCTTGAGAGCCATAGAAAACCTTGAACACCTGATAAGAGAAGGGTGAGTGGGAAATACGGGCGCCAGTGTAATCAAAATCGGCGGCAGGTTCGACCATCCTGACCAAAGATTTCCCCTTCCCTGCCGGGATAAGTGCTTTAAAAAACACAAAAAACAAATGCCAGTCCGAAGACTGGCATTTGGCGGCATGGAGAAGCGACTCACTTCTCGGCGGACTGTACCCCGAACGCATTCAGCAGCATGCAACAGGTCACTGCCACCGCCACGAATCCGCTCAGAAAGATAAAGGGCATGGCCCCGTATCCCAGTACTGTCCAGATGGTGTGTTCAAGAAGACTCATTGTTGTGTCCTTCATCCGGTGAAAGGTGTGTTCCTTCTGGCGGATATTGGTTCCGCTCTTGATGCCTCCATTTGACCTCAATCAGCGGTTGGGTCCTATGCCACCAAAGTGATAAATGCAGGGTTCATTTGCGCTGGATCAAGCTTTTTGGCCAAATATCCATGCAGTTCAAGCAATTACTACCGCCAATCAAGGATAGACACAAACACGGCAGAATAAAAAAACGCGCCGGATGGCGCGTTTCTTGGACAGCACAGGCAAGGGATCAGTTGTCGCACAGATCGCTTGGCATGTCCTGACGCAGGCGAGTCCACAGCTTGCCGGACTCGATACCGTACTGACGCACCGTCATGAACACGGCTTCGTGGTTCTTGGTCTCCGCCAGATTGAGCAGGGTCTTGTAGTAGGCATCTGCGGTCTCGCGGGCCTGCTTGTCGGAGAAGTAGTAGCTGCCAACCCGGCTGTACAACCCTTTGAAACCATTCAGGATCAGGGCGTAGATCGGATTGCCGGAAGCAAACGCCAGCTGGTGGTGCAGGCGATAATCGAACTCGGCATAAGCCTGGGCGTTGTTCTCGACCCCATCGGCGCCACGCAGGATCTCGGCGGCCTGTTCCGGATTGTGACGGATCGCCCCGCGGATAAAGATGGTGCAGATGTGGGTACGGGCGGAGAGCAGCTGAGCTATCAGATCAGGTACCTTGTCCTGATCCAGACGAGCCAACGTCTCCAGAATATTGAGGCCGGAGGTTTCCCAGAAATTGTTCACCTTGGTCGGCTTGCCATGCTGTATGGTCAACCAGCCATCACGGGCCAGTCGCTGCAGCACTTCCCGCAAGGTAGTCCGCGTCACCCCGATCAACTCGGATAATTCACGCTCGGCGGGCAGAATAGATCCGGGAGGAAAGCGATTGTTCCAGATGGACTCGATGATGTATTCCTCGGCAAACCCAGCTGGGCTCTGCGCTTTTATAACCATGAATTGACTCTGTTGTAATGCGTAAAAAGGCTGACGAATGATATCAAAGCGATGATGGCTGGCAAGCATAAGGTCAGTCCTCTGCTCACATATGGCAAATATAGTGTTGGGAATATGTATCTAATCGCCACGAGGGAGCCAGCCAACCCCGACTAGGTGGTTATAAAACAGACACATGGGCAGAGATCCATCGGCTATCATTTATAATCGTCACGCTTTTTGATTAAAATCACGAGGAATCAGACAGATAAAGGCCAACATCGGGAGGCACAGGTCGAATCATCCTTGACTGCATAGAAGCAGATCCTAACAACAAAGTTGAGACCCATTATCATGCCAATAAGCCTAGGGCAGGCATTCGCCAAGAACTTCTTGGGCAATGCACCACAGTGGTATAAAAGCGCCATCTTGCTATTTCTGGTGATCAATCCGATTGCCTTCCACCTTGATCCTTTCATTGCGGGCTGGTTACTGGTCGTTGAGTTTATCTTCACCCTGGCCATGGCCCTCAAGTGCTACCCCCTGCAACCGGGTGGTCTGCTCGCGATCGAAGCCGTGTTGATCGGCATGACCTCCGCCGATCAGGTCAAACACGAGCTGGTCGCCAATATCGAAGTGCTGTTGTTGCTGGTGTTCATGGTGGCCGGCATCTATTTCATGAAGCAGCTGCTGCTCTATGTCTTCACCAAGCTGCTGATCGGCGTACGCTCCAAGATCCTGCTCTCCCTCTCCTTCTGTCTGGTCTCCGCCTTCCTGTCGGCTTTTCTCGATGCCCTGACCGTGATTGCCGTGGTGATCAGCGTCGCCACCGGCTTTTACGCTATCTATCACAAGGTCTCGTCCGGCAAGGAGTTTGGTCACAGCCATGACCATACCGATGATAAGGAAGTCGCCGAGCTCAATCGCCAGGACCTCGATGATTTTCGCGCCTTCCTGCGCAGTCTGATGATGCATGCCGCCATCGGTACCGCGCTGGGTGGTGTCTGCACCCTGGTGGGCGAACCGCAAAACCTCATCATCGGCGAGCAGGCCAGCTGGAACTTCGCCGAATTTGCCATTCGCATGTCTCCCGTCACCGTCCCCGTCTTTATCTGCGGTCTGCTGACCTGCGTGTTGGTGGAACAGTTCCGCTGGTTTGGCTATGGCGCCCGCCTGCCGGACACGGTGCGCGCCATCATGGAGGAGTACAACCGCTACGAAGAGGCAAAACGCAGCCCGCAAGACAAGGCCAAGCTGATCGTTCAGGCATTGATTGCGGTCTGGCTAATCGTCGGTCTGGCCATGCACCTGGCAGCCGTTGGTCTGATTGGCCTCTCGGTCATCGTGCTGGCCACCTCTCTGACCGGGATCACCGAGGAGCACTCGCTGGGTAAAGCCTTCCAGGAGGCACTCCCCTTCACCGCCCTGCTGGCGGTCTTCTTCAGCGTGGTTGCCGTCATCATCGATCAGCAGCTGTTCAAACCGGTGATCCAGCTGGTACTGGCAGCCAAACCGGAGAACCAGCTGGCCCTCTTCTATCTGGCCAACGGGGTGCTCTCCATGGTCAGTGACAACGTCTTTGTCGGCACCGTCTACATCAATGAGGTGAAGACGGCCATGCTCAATGGTGCCATCGACCGCGCCCAGTTCGATCTGCTGGCGGTAGCCATCAATACAGGTACCAATCTGCCGTCAGTCGCCACCCCCAATGGTCAGGCCGCCTTCCTGTTTATGCTCACCTCGGCATTGGCGCCGCTGCTGCGTCTCTCCTATGGCCGCATGGTCTGGATGGCGCTGCCCTACACCCTGGTGCTGGGGCTGATCGGCTTTTTCTCTGTCGAATTGCTGCTTGGTCCTGCCACCGAGTGGTTCTATCAGCATGGATGGCTGGTGATGGAGAGTGCGCTGCCAGCGGTACAGCCGGCACTGCATTAATCCGTTACGACGGTTTCCGAGGGCCCTTTCAGGGCCCTTTTCTTTTCGGTTCCGCTCTGCTCTAATTCAGCCACTGTTTTTTCTGAGAGATCAATTAGATGATCGAGTTTCTCCGCCGTATTGCCGCCCATCGGCTGGCCTGGGGCCTGTTGGCAGCATCAGCCCTGTTCCTCGAGTTGTGCGCCCTCTTCTTCCAGCATGTGCTGGGCCTCTCCCCGTGCGTGATGTGCGTTTACGAACGGTTGGCGACCCTGGGTGTGCTGGCCGCTGGTCTGCTCGGCATGGTGGCGCCGGATAAGTGGTATGTTCGCTGGAGTGCCATGTTGCTGTGGGGCTACAGTGCCTTCCGCGGCTTCCAGCTGGCCCTCAAGCATGTGGACTATCAGGTTAACCCCTCCCCGTTCAACGTCTGCAGCCCGTTTGCCGACTTCCCGAGCTGGGCTCCGCTAGATCAGTGGCTCCCCTGGCTCTTTATGCCGGAAGGGGATTGTGCCCAGATCACCTGGCAGTTCTTCGGTTACTCCATGCCCCAGTGGCTGGTCGTCATCTTCGCCGCTTACCTGTTGGTCTTCACCGTAGTGGCCATCGGCAATCTGGTGAAAGGGCGCTGCTGCAACTGAGTGTCATGCCCGCGTGAAGATAAAAAGGGGGAGCCATGATGGCTCCCCCTTCTCGTTCTGGCTGACCGTATTTCTGGTTACGCCCTGGCAGTGCTCATCTTGGCCTTGACCGCGCCAATTACCATGGGCAACAGGGAGATACCGATGATGCCGAAGATCAGCAGGGTAAAGTTGTGACGCACCACCGGCAGATTGCCAAAGAAGTGGCCGGCATAGACGAAGGAGAGTACCCACAGCAGACCGCCAACCAGGTTGAACGCCAAGAAGCGCGGATAGGTCATGGCCCCCATCCCTGCCACAAACGGCGCAAAGGTACGCACGATGGGCAGGAAGCGGGTGATGATGATGGTCTTGCCGCCATGCTTGGCGTAGAAAACATGGGTCTTCTCCAGATAGTCGCGGCGGAAGATTTTGGAGTCCGGGTTGCGGAACAGCTGCTCGCCGAAGAAGTGACCAATGGTGTAGTTGACCACGTTGCCCAGCACGGCAGCGATGATCAGCACGGCCGCCAGGGTATGGACATCCAGCACGCTGCCCACGGTAAGCGCACCGGCGGCAAACAGCAGGGAGTCACCCGGCAGGAACGGCGTCACTACCAACCCGGTTTCACAGAAGATGATGAGAAACAGGATGGCGTAAACCCAGACACCATAGTTCTCGAACAGCTCTTTCAAATGCACGTCAACGTGCAGGATAAAGTCGATTGCAAAGAGGATCAGATCCATTTTTCCATACCCATAAAGTGAACGGCGTGGAGTCTACGCCAATGCCATCCGGGCGACAATCATCGGGGCAGCCTCTTTTTCCTCACGCAGCGCCCACCTTCAAATGAAACCGTTTTTCCGCTTCCTTCGAGGGTGAAGGCACAAAGAGAGATACCGAGCATGGTCTTGAAAAGGTGAACTAGGAGGCCTGTTCCAGATCGCTGCGCACTGCGGGGGGCAGACAACGCTCCCAGCCCCATAGCAACACCAGCAGCAGGGTCACATCATCGAACCAGCCCAGCATGGGCACCACGTCGGGGATAAGATCCACCGGACTGATGCCATAGAGCAGGATAAGGATAACCAGGGCTCTCGCCCACCAGGGGGTACCGGGATGGCGAAAGCCCTGATAGAGACGACGAAGTCGTTGCCAGACAAGCCAGCGTTTGCGGCTCATGATTCGATCAACTCGCTGCGCAGCCGCTGGATCTGATCCCGCAGTGCCGCCGCCTGCTCGAACTCCAGATCCCGGGCATGTTGGAACATCTGTTCCTCCATCCGCTTGATCTCTTTGGCAATCTCGCTGGCTGAGCGGACATGGTATTCCCCTTGCGGCTCGGCTGCCTTGCGCATCCCCTTGCCTGGTTTGCCTGCCGTTCGGCTGCCCCCCATGTCCATCACATCGCCAATGGATTTGTTGAGCCCTTTGGGGGTGATCCCATGCTTGAGGTTATGGGCATGCTGCACGGCGCGGCGCCGCTCGGTCTCCTCAATGGCCACCTTCATCGAGTTGGTGATGGTATCGCCGTAGAGAATGACCTTGCCGTTGAGGTTACGCGCCGCCCGGCCGATGGTCTGGATCAGCGAGCGAGTGGAGCGCAGGAAGCCCTCTTTATCTGCATCCAGAATCGCCACCAGCGACACCTCCGGCATGTCGAGACCTTCCCGCAGCAGGTTGATCCCCACCAGCACATCGAACTTGCCAAGGCGCAGATCGCGGATGATCTCCACCCGTTCGACCGTATCGATATCGGAGTGCAGGTAGCGCACCTTGACGTCGTGCTCCGCCAGATACTCGGTCAAGTCTTCCGCCATCCGCTTGGTCAGAGTCGTGACCAGCACCCGCTCCTCCACCGCGACCCGCTTGCGGATCTCGGAGAGCAGATCGTCCACCTGAGTGGTCACAGGACGCACCTCGATCTGTGGATCGAGCAGGCCGGTTGGGCGCACCACCTGCTGCACCACATCGCCGCCAGATTTCTCCAGCTCGTAGGGGCCGGGGGTCGCCGAGACAAACACCGTCTGCGGCATCAGCGCTTCAAATTCGTCAAACTTGAGCGGCCGGTTGTCCAGCGCAGAGGGGAGCCGGAAACCGTACTCCACCAGGGTCTCCTTGCGGGAGCGGTCCCCTTTGAACATGGCGCCAATCTGCGGCACCGTGACGTGGGACTCGTCGATGATGAGCAGGCCATCCCCCGGCAGGTAGTCAAACAGGGTGGGCGGCGGCTCCCCCGGCGCCCGGCCGGAAAGGTAGCGGCTGTAGTTCTCGATGCCGGAGCAGTAACCCAGCTCCTGCATCATCTCCATGTCGAACTGGGTGCGCTGGCTGATGCGCTGCTCTTCAACCAGCTTGTTGAGGGACAACAGCTGCTCGCGGCGACTGCGCAGCTCCTCCTTGATATGCTCGATAGCACCCAGAATGGTTTCGCGCGGGGTGGCGTAGTGGGTCTTGGGGTAGATGGTATAGCGCACCACCGTCTGCTCTATGGCACCGGTCAGGGGATCGAACTGGGAGAGCCGCTCCACCTCTTCATCGAAGAGCTCTACCCGCAGCGCCAGCTTGTCCGATTCGGCAGGGTAAATATCGATGACTTCACCGCGCACCCGGAAAGTACCGCGTTGAAACGCCATGTCGTTGCGGGTGTACTGCAGCTCGGCGAGGCGGCGCAGGATATCCCGCTGGTTGATCACATCCCCCACTTTGAGATGCAGCATCATGCTCAGATAAGCTTGGGGATCCCCCAGACCATAGATGGCCGACACCGAGGCGACGATCACCACGTCGCGCCGCTCCAGCAGCGCCTTGGTGGCGGACAATCGCATCTGCTCGATGTGATCGTTGATGGAGGCATCCTTCTCTATAAAGGTGTCGGTGGTCGGCACATAGGCTTCGGGCTGGTAATAGTCGTAGTAGGAGACGAAATACTCCACCGCATTGTCGGGGAAAAACTCCTTCATCTCGCCATAGAGCTGGGCGGCCAGGGTCTTGTTGGGAGCCAGGATCATGGTCGGGCGGTTCAGGGTGGCGATGACGTTGGCCATGGTGAAGGTCTTGCCCGAACCGGTCACCCCGAGCAGGGTCTGGTGGGCCAGCCCCGACTCGATGCCATCCAGCAGTTGGGCAATCGCCGTGGGCTGATCCCCGGCGGGTTGAAACTGGCTGGCTAACTTGAACAATTTGCTCATGAACACTCCCGACACAAAACAGCAGAGGAGCAGTGTAACCGAGGGCTTGGCAGCGGTACACCCGTGCCATCATCCCGCGAATGGCTTGACCACCCCGGACACCTTCTGTATGATGCTCCTCCTTGCCTGATGTTCCCCCGTAGTTCAGTCGGTAGAACGGCGGACTGTTAATCCGTATGTCACTGGTTCAAGTCCAGTCGGGGGAGCCAAATTCCTCACCATCTCGGTGCAAGTTATCCACTTTAGTGCCCTCTCCTGCCAATTTTAATGCACAAGATACTTCTTGCTGCTACGCTCCCTTTTGTGACCCGTTCCGGCTCGACAGAGTTTTCTCCTGCCGCATCTAACCATTTGATTTTTATACAAACATTTTTCTTTCGGTATTTTTTGAACAGCCCTTGCATCCCAGTACTGGCGCGGCTTTCAGGGCGATGAACAAGTTTCATAAACAGGGTTATCCACAGATTCTGTGGGTAAGTGCAGCAAGCCCTGTCAGGACGCGGGATTGCCTGTTATCCCCTGCAACAGGAGACCATTTTACAGGCTAACCTGATTTTATTCTGTTTTGTCCCACCCTCTGTAATTGTTGATTAACAGGCTCTATTGGCACTTTCCGGAGATATCTTTTTGCCAGCCCTTTCCCCATATGGGAATGACGCTAGTATCTCGTCATTTGACTCTTTTACGACCAAGAGAGCCCCAGGTTGAATCTGCTGAAACCGATCTGTGGCGAAGCGCTAGACAGCAGAATCTAAAATCTCACCCATGAGAGTGCAAGCCCGGCTGCAACCAGCATGTTTCACTAATTGACAACGGGAAGGAGAGCAAAAATCACCTGCTTTTTTCCGATGCTCCCCTTATCCCGCCGCCTGCTCATTAAATAGCGTCCGATAACTTCCGATTAATCCCCCCTTATGCTTCTTTATTAGTGATAGATACGGCACAATATCGGCCCCACTTTTTTCCTCGGTTTTTCCGGGCATGACTATAGATTTTGTGACACTGCTGCATCAAAGCGACTCCCTGCTGCTGTTCGTGGTATTGGCCTTCGGCCTGCTGCTTGGCAAAGTGCGGATTGGCAACTTCCAGATTGGCAACACCATAGGTGTGCTGTTTACCGCCCTGCTGTTTGGCCAGATGGGCTTCGAGTTTACTGCCACCACAGAAAACGTCGGCTTTATGCTCTTCATCTTCTGTGTGGGGATTGAGGCTGGCCCCCACTTCTTCAGCGTCTTCCTGCGCGATGGCATCCACTACATCACCCTGACTCTGGTGATCTTGCTGACAGCTCTGCTGCTGACAGTGGGGCTGGCCAAGTTCTTCAATCTGGGGCCGGGCATGGCGGCGGGGATCCTGGCGGGTTCCCTCACATCGACCCCGGCGCTGGTGGGTGCACAGGATGCCCTGCGCAGTGGTCTGCTCAACCTGCCCCATCAAACCGATATGCAGGCGGTACTCGATAACATGGGCATCGGCTACGCCCTGACCTATCTGGTGGGTCTGGTTGGTCTGATGCTGGTGGTGCGCTATCTCCCGTCACTGGCACGACTCGATCTCAATACCGAAGCGCAAAAAATCGCCCGTGAGCGGGGTCTCTCCGACAGCGATAGTCGCAAGACCTATCTACCCATCATCCGCGCCTATCGGGTTGGCCCCGAACTGGCAGCCTGGATCGGCGGCCGTACCCTGCGGGAGACCGGCATCTACCCCCATACCGGCTGCTATGTTGAGCGGATCCGCCGCAACGGCATTCTCGCCAGTCCCGATGGCGATGCCGTCATTCAGGAAGGGGACGAGATCGCCCTGGTGGGCTATCCCGAGAGCCACGAGAAACTGGACGTCAACTACCGCAACGGTAAAGAGGTATTTGATCGCAACCTGCTCGACCTGCAGATCGTCACCGAAGAGATAGTGGTGAAAAACGACGCCGTGGTCGGCCGCCATCTGGTGGAGCTCAACCTCACCGAGAAAGGGTGCTTCCTCAACCGGGTGGTACGCTCCCAAATCGAGATGCCGTTCGATCGCAACATCATGTTGCAAAAAGGCGATGTGCTGCAGATCAGCGGCGAGAAACAGCGGGTCAAACTGCTGGCCAACAAGATCGGCTTTATCAGTATCCACAGCCAGACCACAGATCTAGTGGCTTTCACCACCTTCTTCGTGCTCGGCTTGCTGATCGGCTCCGTCTCGCTGGTGTTCGGCCAGATTGAATTTGGCCTCGGCAACGCCGTCGGTCTGCTGTTGGCTGGTATTCTGATGGGGTATCTGCGGGCCAACCACCCCACCGTGGGTTACGTACCGCCCGGAGCCCTGCGACTGGCCAAGGATCTCGGTCTTGCGGTCTTTATGGTGAGCACCGGCCTCAAGGCGGGTGGCGGCATTCTGGATCACCTGAGCGAAGTGGGTGCCGTAGTGCTCTTCTCCGGCATGTTGGTCACTACCCTGCCGGTGCTTGTCGGTTATCTGTTCGGGGTCTGGGTATTGAAAATGAACCCGGCGCTGCTGCTCGGCGCCATCACTGGTGCCCGTACCTGCGCCCCCGCCATGGATGTGGTCAACGAGGCCGCCAACAGCTCCATTCCGGCGCTTGGCTACGCAGGTACCTATGCGGTGGCCAACGTGATGCTGACGCTGGCAGGCTCCTTTATTATCGGCTTCTGGTTCTAACCAGTAACCATCAAATTACCGCTAACAAAGAAGGGAGCCTCAGGCTCCCTTCTTGCTATCTGCCTTTCTCCCGAGATGCGGATCAGGCTTATTGGTGTGATCTCACCTGACACCAACCATCAGCGCTGAACTCTGCCCCCTATCCTACAATGGTTGACGCTCTGCTCTGCTCTGCTCTGCTCTGCTCTGCTCTGCTCTGCTCTGCTCTGCTCTGCTCTGCTCTGCTCTGCTCTGCTCTGCTCTGCTCTGCTCTGCTCTGCTCTGCTCTGCAATGAGTGATGGCAGATCACGGAAACAAAAAAAGCGCCCTGAGGCGCTTTTTTCATATCAACCGGATAATCATGCTTTGAACTTGCTGAACACCAGGGAGGCGTTGGTACCGCCAAAGCCGAAGCTGTTGGACATGACAGTATTAAGCTCGGCCTCTTCGTACTCGCGCACGATGGGCAGACCTTCGGCCTTCTCGTCCAGAGTCTCGATGTTGATGCTGGGAGCGATAAAGCCGTGCTCCATCATCAGCAGTGAGTAGACAGCCTCGTGCACGCCGGCAGCGCCGAGCGCATGGCCGGTCATCGCCTTGGTGGCAGAGATCTTGGGACCGTTGGCACCAAACAGAGTCTGGATGGCTTCCAGCTCCTTGGTATCGCCAACCGGGGTGGAGGTACCGTGGGTGTTGATGTAATCAACCTTGCCAACCCCCTGCATTGCCATCTTCATGCAACGCACCGCGCCTTCGCCGCTCGGCGCGACCATGTCATAGCCATCGGAGGTAGCACCGTAACCGGTCAGCTCGGCATAGATGTGAGCACCACGTGCCAGCGCATGTTCCAGCTCTTCGATCACTAGGATGCCGCCGCCACCGGAGATAACGAAACCATCGCGATTCGCATCATAGGTACGGGAGGCTTTTTCCGGCATGTCGTTGTACTTGGTGGAGAGGGCGCCCATGGCGTCAAACTGGATGGTAGAGGACCAGTCCAGCTCTTCACCGCCACCGGCGAAGACCACATCCTGTTTGCCAAGCTGGATCAGCTCAAGCGCGTGACCGATGCAGTGAGCAGAGGTGGCGCAAGCTGAACTGATGGAGTAATTGACACCCTTGATCTGGAACGGGGTCGCCAGGCAAGCAGAGGTTGTGGAGGACATAGTGCGCGGCACCATGTAAGGGCCCACACGCTTGACCCCTTTCTCGCGGGCGATGTCCACAGATTCCGAGGTGTTCTTGCCGGAGGCACCACCTGAACCGACAACCAGGCCGGTACGCTCGTTGGAGACCTGATCTTCCGCCAGACCGGCATCTTCAATGGCCTGCTGCATGGAGAGATAGGCGTAGGCCGCAGCGTCGCCCATGAAACGCATGACTTTACGGTCGATCAGTTCAGACGGATCGAGTTTGATGTTACCCCAGACACGGCTGCGCAGATTGTGCTGCTCGAACTGCTCGGAATAGGTGATGCCGGATTTACCTGCTTTCAGGGAGGCCAGCACTTCTTCCTTGTTGTTGCCGATACTGGAGATGACGCCGATACCGGTGATCACTGCTCTTCTCATTAATTCATCTCGTCTGGAAAAACTGGCGCCAAGTCTACCCGCTTTCGGCTGCCAAACTGGTCTGCTTTCACGTAGAATGCCCGCGATTTTGTGACGCGAGCCGAGGAAAACGTGAGTCAAACATCCTTACATCATGCCCGATTGGACTGGAATGAAGCGGGAACTCCTGTCTCCAGTGACTTCGGGGATGTGTACTTTTCCAATGATAACGGTCTAGGTGAAACCCGCTACGTCTTTTTGCAGCAAAACCGGCTGCATGCGCGATTTTCGCACCACGATAGTGACATTTTCGTGATAGGTGAAACAGGTTTCGGCACAGGCCTTAACTTTCTGGCGACAATGCAAGCCTTCCTGGAACAGGCGCCTCAATCCGGCAACGGCTCCCGTCTGCACTTCATCAGTTTCGAGAAATACCCCCTGACCCGGGACGATCTGCGCAAAGCGCTGGCTGCCTGGCCTGAACTTGGCCACTTGAGTCAGGATCTTATCGCCCAATGGCCGCTGCCGCTTTCCGGTTGCCACCGCCTGCATTTTGCGGGCGGCCGCATTCGCCTCGATCTCTGGTTTGGCGACATCAAGGATATGCTGCCGCTGGTACCGCACCGGGCAGAGGGGCTGGTGGATGCCTGGTATCTGGATGGTTTCTCCCCGGCCAAAAACCCGGAAATGTGGACACAGGAGCTGTTTGACGGTCTCGCGCGCCTCGCCCGTCCCGATTGCTCCATCGCCACCTTTACCTGTGCCGGTTTTGTCCGTCGTGGCCTGATTGCCGCCGGTTTTGCTATGAAGAAGGTGAAGGGCCACGGTAGCAAGCGGGAGATGCTGGTGGGGGATCGCACCGACAAGCAGCCGCAGCAAACCATAGTCCCCTGGTATGCCCGTCCTTCCGGACGCGCTGGCGAGGTAGTGATCATCGGCGGCGGCATTGCCTCGGCCATGACGGCGCTCTCTCTGGTGGAGCGGGGCCGCAAGGTGACGTTGTTGTGTGCAGATGGCGAACCGGCCACCGGCGCCTCCGGCAACCGCCAGGGCGCGCTCTATCCGCTGCTCAACGGCGAGCACGATGCCCTGTCACGCTTCTATTCGCTCGCTTTTGGCTATGCCCGCCAACGGCTACTGGCGTTGGCCGCGCAACATCCCATCGCTTTTGCACTGTGCGGGGTAACCCAGCTCGGTTATGACGACAAATCGGCAGCCAAGCTGGCGAAAATGAGCCATGGCCCCTTCCCCCCCGAGCTGATGTATCCCCTCTCTACAGCAGAGGTAGAGCAGGTGGTTGGCCTGCCCTGTGGCCACAGCGGCGTCAGTTACCCGCTGGGAGGCTGGCTCTGTCCGGCCGATCTCACCCACGCAGCTATCAAAGAAGCGCAAGCCAGCGGGCTGCTTGAGGTGGCGTTCAATACCGAGGTGGTCGCTATTACTGAACTGGCCGATGGCTGGCAAATAAAAAGCCAGGATGGCCGCCACTGGCAGGCCCCCAATCTGGTGGTCGCCGCCGGTCACCAGTTGCCATCACTGCTACCCTTTGCCGAGCTGCCGCTCTATCCGGTACGCGGTCAGGTAAGCCATGTGCCGACCTCAACCAGCCTGAGCCGGCTTAATACCGTGCTCTGCTACGATGGCTACCTCACGCCAATGCACAACGATCAACACTGTATTGGTGCCAGCTATGGCCGTAACCAGAGCAGCCTTGAGTTTCGTGCCGAGGAGCAAATCCAGAATCAGGTGCGGTTGCAAGCCTGCCTGCCGGAGCAAACCTGGCCCGCCGAGGTGGATGTGAGCGGCAACGAGGCGCGCGTGGGGGTGCGTTGTGCCAGCCGGGATCACCTGCCGGTGGTGGGGCCAGTGGCCAGATTGCAAGGTCTGGCGGATCATTATATGCAGCTGCAGCATGAACAGCACAACGCCCAGCCGCTCCCCCTTCACCCCGGCCTCTATGTGCTGGGGGCGCTCGGTTCGCGGGGTCTCTGCTCGGCGCCGCTCTGTGGCGAGCTGCTCGCCAGCGAGATCTGCGGCGATCCCTTGCCGCTGGCCGCCGATCTGCTGGAAGCGCTCCACCCAGCCCGTTATTGGGTACGCAAGCTGCTCAAGGGCAAAGCGCTGGTCTAAACCGGACTCTGCAAACAAATAGAATGGCCGCTCATCGGGCGGCCATTCTATTTATCAAATCATTCGATAAAGAGGCGTGTTGGCAGGATATCGGACCCTCTATAGCGCTCACTTGGGCCAATGCACCCCGAGCTGTTCGCCATAACCCGTCTGACGCTGGAAATCGTCTACCCGTGCCTTCACCTTGTTCAATTCGCCACTGCCCGCAGCCCAGGCGGCATAGCGCAACGCCTGGCAATCTGCATGGCCTGGTAGTGCCGCAATCGCCCCGCCCACCTGATTTCCGCCTTGCAGCACCATCTCTTTGAAACGGGATTCATAGTCAAACATGCTGGAGAGCAGCCGACCCCAGCGCTGGCGAGCAGGGTCACTGCCCTCCGAACTCTGACGCCAGCGGGGCAACAATACAGTGGCATGAGTCGTTACCGTTACCCGTTTGAGCTGGCAACGCCCCGGCAACTGGTCGGTTTCCAGCTGCCAGTCCACCTGATAACTCGCCTTGCCGAGCACAGGCTTGCCATTCACCTTGGGGGCACTCTGAGCAATGGCGCGTGCCAGTTGATCTGGCTGGGCAGCACTTACCTCATAAAAACGGACATTGATGCGGGACTCTGGCACCACTTGCGGCCGGCTCGGCTGAGCCTGACTCATCAGGGGCAACAGCAATAGCACGCTCCCCACTACTCCATAAACCTTGCTGACCATGCCAGACTACCTTCCTTGATTGCACGGGCGGAGTACCAACCTTGGTGAAACCCACCGCCACACAGATGACGGGTATAGCCTATGTGTGACCAAGAGGCGGCGCAATACAATGATGCTCCCAGAAATCAGAGCAAGCTCACAGGTTGCGTGAGCAAAGTATGGCACAAGGATGAAACTGTATTTTTATTGAGCAGGACGACTGATGCGCTGCCAGTCGAGGTGATAGTTTTTCACATTGATGTCATGACCATCTATCTGAATGAAATGATCATTTTTAAGACGGTTGGCAAAAAAGTCCTGATCTGCCCCCTCATTGAGCCACAGCTCGCAAAGTCCCCGTTTTCCCTCTTTGGCATAAAATCTCGGGGTGACCAGCAACGCGACCCCATCTACCCGGATGGCATGACGGGCCAGGCAGTTTGCTTCGGTGGTTTTGGATGCCAGCGCGGCAAAACGGGGTCTGTTCCCCTCGGCAACCACCAGTACGCCGTAAGAGTGAGGAGCCATGAGACGCCGCATGGCGACCGCCTGATGAGGACCGGTTTGATGAAAACCGTCATTGGTTACCGCAAACACGCAAGTAGGTGAAAATAGCATCGCGAGCAGGAAAATAGAGCGTTTAATGCCTGAAAAATCACCAATCACCATATAAAAGCCTCAAAAGACAACCAAGGCTGGCAAGGGTAGGTAGCCAAACCCGCTGGGTAAAGTACCTTTACCTTTCTTTAATTCTGTTCATGGGGTTAAACGTTGATTTAGCTCACACAACATCCTGTTTCCAGTCGCCACTCTACCCCTATCGGAATAGACTCCTTCCACTCTCATCCAATCAGAAGGCAACATATGCTGGAACTCATTGTTGGCACCCTGGTCACCCTGGTGGTGGGCCGTGCCATTTTCAAAGGATACTCCGCAACCGGGGTGCTGCTGAGCGGCGGCTTGCTGCTGCTGGTCATCACCGCCATGATGGGCAAGCCGGTATTGCCGAGCAAGGTGGTCAGCACCGGTTATCTCGCAACCGATATCTTCGAATACGTCCGCTTCCTGCTCAATGATCGTGGCGGTGGACTGGGGATGCTGATCATGGTGCTCTGTGGCTTCGCCGGCTACATGAGCCATATCGGCGCCAACACCATTCTGGTCAAGCTGGCCAGCAAACCGCTCGGCATCATCAAATCCCCCTATATCCTGCTGGTGGCTGCCTATCTGGTGGCCTGCGCCATGTCGCTGGCGGTGAGCTCCGCTACCGGCCTCGGCGTGCTGCTGATGGCCACCCTGTTCCCGCTGATGGTCAACATGGGGATCTCCCGTGGCGCGGCTGCGGCCGTGTGCGCCTCGCCAGCCGCCATCATTCTGGCACCGACCTCAGGGGACGTGGTGATGGCTGCTCAGGCCGCCAACATGCCGCTGCTGGATTTTGCCTTCAAGCTGACCCTGCCCATCTCGCTGGTGGCGATCGCCTGCATGGCGGTGACCCACTTCTTCTGGCAGCGCTACCTTGATCAAAAATCCGGTGAGCACAACGAGCCGGTCGCCCCGGGTGATCTGGTGACGACTGCGCCCGCTTTCTACGCCATCCTGCCGTTCACCCCCATCATCGGGGTACTGGTGTTTGACGGTAAATGGGGTCCACAGCTGGACATCGTCACCATCATCGTCATGTGCATGGTGCTGGCCAGCCTGCTGGAACTTGTCCGCATCCGCAATGGCAAGGAGCTGCTGGATGGTCTGCAGGTCTGCTGGCGCAACATGGCTGACGCCTTTGCCGGTGTGGTCATGCTGCTGGTCGGTGCCGGCGTATTTGCCCAGGGTCTGATGACCATCGGCTTTATCGACACCCTGCTGGCTCACGCTCAGGATCTCGGTTCCGGCGGCCTGATCATGATGCTGTCGCTGGTGGTGATCACCACCCTGGCAGCCTTTACCACCGGCTCGGGTAATGCCCCCTTCTACGCTTTCGTGGAGCTGATCCCCAACCTGGCCAGCAGCCTTGGCATCAACCCGGCCTATCTGGTGATCCCGATGCTGCAAGCCTCCAACCTGGGTCGCACCATTTCTCCGGTCTCCGGGGTGGTGGTCGCCTGTGCGGGTATGGGCAAACTCTCGCCGTTCGAGGTGGTCAAGCGCACCAGTATGCCGGTCGCCGTCGGCCTGCTGGTGGTGATCATCGCCACCCAGATCATGGTACCCGCCTGATCGCAGACCAGCCCGGCACCCTGCCGGGCTGGTATCCCCCCCCCTTTGCAGTAGACTCGGTGCTCATTTTCCCCCCTAAGGAGGACCGAGATGAGTATTACGGTTCAACTTGCCCATTTCAGTGATTGCCACTCCCACTTCGATGGCGCGCCCATGAGCTTCTCCCCTGTCGGTGAAAGTCAGTGGCGCACCCAGTGCGGCGGTTATGCCCGGATCCTGACCCGACTGACCCAACTGCGTGCCAAAGCCGCAGCAGCCGGCCAGCGTTTTCTGTTTCTGCACGGTGGCGACTCCTTTCAGGGCTCTCTCTATTTCAACCGCTTCAAAGGGCGCGCCAACGCCGACCTGCTCGCCATGCTGGCCCCCGATGCCATGGTACTTGGCAACCACGAATTCGATCTGGGCAACGGCCCACTGGTGGAGTTCTTGCGCCAGCTCGATTTTCCGGTACTGGCCGCCAATCTGGACAACAGCCAGGAGCCTGCCGACACAACCCTTGGGCTGTGGGATATCCCCCACCTCTACGATGCCCATCAGCCCTGGCATCGCCGGGTGATCGATGGGGTTCCCTTTGCGCTGCTCGGCATCACCCTCGCCCAGATGGCCGCCATCGCCAACCCGGATCCCCACACCCGTTTCCACGCAGTGGCTGACACCCTCAGCAAAGTGCTGCGGGAGATAAAGAGCGAAGGGATCCAGCATATCGTGCTGCTGAGCCACCTCGGGCTGGATCAGGACAAGCTGCTGGCCGAGCGTTTCCCCGAGCTCAGCCTGATCATCGGTGGCCACACCCACAGCCTGCTGGGGGATCTCGCGCCGCTGGGTCTGCCAAGCGAAGGCAGCTATCCGCTGATGAACAACGGGGTGGCCATTTTGCACGCAGGCCACAGCGCCCTCTGCCTCGGCGTCTGCGAGCTCACCTTCGATAAGGCGGGCCGTGTCGTACAAAGTGAGGGGCAGCTGGAGTGGCTCCCCTGGCAACCCTGGCCGTTCGCCTCCACGCCACCCGCCGGGCTCACCTTCTGCGAGCCGGATCCACAGCTTGAACAACATCTGGCCAAACGCTATCGGCCAGAGATCGAGACCATGAGCCAGCGCATCGTCACCCGACTGGCAGCTCCACTGCACCATCAGCGGCTGCCGGATGCCACCTTGCCCCATGGCAGCCAACTCGCCCCGCTGGTGGCCCGCGCCATGCTGACCGCCGCCCGTGAACAAGTGGGTGAGGTAGACTTTGCCCTGCACAATGCTGGCGGCGTGCGCTGCTCGCTGGAGCCTGGCCCCCTGAGCGAAGCGGATATCGCCGGTCGCCTGCTGCCGTTTGCCATTCCCCTCACCCTCTATCGGGTGCACGGTCACGAGTTGGCGGAAGCGCTGGAGAATGCCATCGACAACGCCACCAATAAAGGCGTGGTCGGCAATGGTAACGGCAGCTTCCCCTACACTGCGGGAATACGATTCACCTATCAGGCCGATCGGCCCAAGGGCCAGCGCATCACCCGACTGGAGTGGGAAGCCGCCCCCTGCCAGTGGCAAACGGTCAATGCCGAACAGGTCTATCGGGGGGTGTCAAGCGCCTATACCGCCTCCGGCAAGGAGGGTTACACCGCACTGGCGCGTACCCTGACCCAGCACAACCAGGAGCTCGGCATCACCCTGGCCGATGCTTTTATCCGCTGGGCCCGCCATCTGCCCGCGCTGGAAGCGCAGCCGCCCCTGATTGAGTACATAAGTTGAGTGCACATAAATACATTTGTCGTAAATCAGTCAGGGTTGCCAAGCGCCAGTGGCTCGCAGCGATTCACTCGCCGCTGAAGTCCCACTGACGGCCAAAATTGCCGCAGCCAGCGCCCGGTTCCCTGCAAGAACCGGGCTTTTTCGAGAATATTTGCCCCACACGGGCCCGCCCCATTGCATCGCACTCACTAGCTCGGCAAGATAGGCCCGCTTTCAAGACCAGCTGCAGGAACAGGCGACTTCATGAATCACTCCATCCGTTTCACTCCCCCTCGCGTCAACCCGGGTATCAAGCCAGCCATTGTGCTGCTGACCGCCTTGCTGGCGCTGCTCTTCTGTCTGCGCAACCCGCTCTTCCACGCCATGGCGCCGGGCTTTGATGCCTCGCTGTTCGCGGTGATGGGCAAGATGTGGAGCGAAGGGGGCGTGCTCTATCGCGACATGATTGACATCAAGGGGCCGATGATTTTCGCCCTCGACGCGCTGGGCTATCGAATGGGTGGTTTTGTCGGGATCTGGGCGCTGGAGTGGGTGCTATGCTGGCTTGGACTGCTGGCCAGCTGGCAGGCCTTTGCCCAACTTGGCCTCTCGTTCAAGGCGCGTCTCGGCGCCATGCTGGCGGTGCTGGCTCTCTACGGCACCCGTTACTACTACGGCAACATGACCGAGGACTGGACCTTCCACCTCGCCCTCATCGCCCAGTGGGCCTTCATTACCCTGCTGCTGGACAAGGGATTTCGCTGGTGGCCGGCGCTGGTGGCGGCCCTTACCTTCGCCATCGTCGCCTGGATGCGCACCAACAACGGCGCCTTCTGGGGCGCCTGGTATCTGGTACTGTTCTGCCACTGGTGTCTGCATGAGAAGTGGCGTGACGCCATCTTGCTGCTCATCTCCAGCCTGCTGGGACTGGCGCTGATTGGCGGCCCGCTTTACGCCTACTTCCAGCAGCATGATCTGCTGGCGGCCTTCAAATACTACGCCTTCGACATCTTTTTCGAAGGGAGCTACGGCAATGGCTTCTCTCCCATGGTGGGCGCCGTCGGCCTGCTACGCACCGGCCTTATCATGCTGCTGCCCGCCTTCATCATTCTGATGCTGAGCCGCCGTCAGGAGTGGTATCTGCCCGCCTTGCTGGCGACCCTGTTTGGGGTGCTGTTCACCCTGATCGCCAACTCGGTCTCCGGCCATGTGTTCGATCACTACGACGTGCTCTATCTGCAACTGGCGGTGCTACCGCTGGCGGTATTGCTGGATCGCAGCGAACAGCAGGCAGATGCCATCGGCCTGCTCTGCATCTCGCTGGTGGTGCTCACCGCCAGCTGGCTGCTGGCCCAGCAACTCGCCTTTGGCTGGAGCACCAAGGAGTGGTCCCTCGAACGGGTCAACGAGGTGCTCGGCACCAGCCTGCTGTGGGCGCTGCCGGTGCTGATCCTCATCCCTCTCTGGCGCGCCTGGGATGTGCGCAGTGCCACCCCCTGGCTGGCAACGCTGGCCATGCTGCTGCTGATGATCAACAACGCCTGGGAAGGCACCCTCAAAGGCCGCCCTTTCAATCCGGCAGCTCAGGTACGGGTTGATCGCATCAAGGCCGAGACAGTCCCGAGCGACAAGATCTGGGTCGATGGCATCCAGCCGCAATATTATCTCTGGACCGATCGCCAGCCGGCTTCCGCCTACCTCTTCTTTGCCAACGTCAATCCGCCCTATGACGTGCGCGAGCGGGTGCTGGCCGATATCCAGCGCCAGAGCCCGAAGTTCATCATCGCCAAGCCGGATCGGGTGAGCGAGGAGCTGAAAAAGCCGAGCTCCCCTTCCCATCTCGCCTTCTATCAATACCTGACCAGCCACTATGAAGAGGTGGATCCGGGTCTCTATCGCCGACGCTGATCGTCAATACGCCCCGCAGGGCGGCCATTGTTGCAATGGCCGCCCTTTTTCTTGCGCCAGAGCCCCCTTGCAGCAGCGGCCCGCAGTAGGCAAGCCCGCCCGAGATAACTACAATGACGCTCTTTTTGATGTAACGAGTGACACCATGGCGGAACTGACTTATCTGGGCGGCTATCCCGACCCCCTCAAGGCACAGGTACAACAGCTGATTGCGGCGGGCAAGCTTGGGGAGATGCTGGCCAAACGCTATCCGGAGAGCCACCAGATCCAGAGCGACAAGGCGCTGCTCGCCTACACCATGGAGCTGAAGAACCGCTACCTCAAGAGCTCGGCGCCCCTGTCAAAGGTGGTGTTCGATGGCAAGATCAACGTGATCAAGGATGCCCTCGGTCTGCACACCTACGTCAGCCGAGTGCAGGGCAGCAAGCTCAAGGCCAAGAACGAGATCCGCATCGCCGCCCTGTTCAAGGAGGCACCGCCCCCATTCCTGAAAATGATCGTGGTGCACGAGCTGGCCCATATCAAAGTGAAGGATCACAACAAGAGCTTCTACCAGCTCTGCCAGCACATGGAGCCCGACTATCATCAACTGGAGTTTGATCTCAGGCTCTGGCTCACCTGGCGCGATATCGACAAGGCCAACCGCTAGGTAGACAACCGTTTCAGGGAGGAAACATGTCATTTGCCGCCACCCCCTTTGGTGCCACCCGCCTTATTGCCACTTTGGTAATGGCCAGCTTGGGCCGCGCTGACTATCCCCGCAGCGCGTCACGTGGGCTGCTGGCCCTGCTGCTTCTGCTCGCGGGCCACAGCGCCCGGGCCGATGAGCGCTGGCAGAGCGACAGCTATCTCACCGAGAGCTTTATTGCCATCGCCATGGAGCGGGAATATGGCGAAGCCAGGCAGACCCGTTTTGCCCGCTGGCAGCAGCCGATCCGGCTGCAACTTATCAACGAATCGGGTGACAAGCCGCTGCAGGCCGACGTGGTGAAGGTACAGGCAGCCCATCTGGCCCGCATCACCGGCCACTCCATCAGCATGGTGACCGCAAAGCCCAACCTCACCCTGATCATGACCGACTACAGCAAGATGAAGAGCTGGGCCAACCGCACCATGGGGGGGGATCCATCAGTCAAGATGGCACTCAAGGAAGGGCTCTGCCTTGCCAACTTCGCAACCAATGCGAAACACGAGATCAGCCGTGCCACCATCATCATTCCGGTAGACTACAGCAGAGCCAAGGGGCGTTTTCTCGACTGCGTGGTGGAGGAGTTCACCCAGGTGATGGGGCTGCCCAACGATTCGGACAAGGTGTTTCCCTCCATCTTCAATGACAACAGCATCGACAGCTTTTTGACCGGGCTGGACTATGTGCTGCTCAAGATGGCCTATCACCCGGCCCTCAAAGCCGGAATGAGCAGTGACGAGATCCGCGCCGCACTGCCCATTGCGCTGGCCGACCTGCGCGCCAAAGGGGAGATCCGCGAAGCCAATCGCCGGGTGCAGCAGCAGAGCCTGAAAAGCTGGGCGGGGTTGTAACGGGCCTGGCTCAACCCAGAGCCAGAAAAACCATCGCGAGCCTCTCACCACCCACAAAAAACGCAGCCACCTGGCTGCGTTTTTTGTTGTCCGGGGATCAGCGGATCATTCGCGGGCATGCCCGTTTATCAGCAACCCATTTATCCAACGCCCGAGTTATCCACTGACCGTGCGGGATCAGGAGGCGACGTTCTCTTCCTGCATCCAGCTCTCGGCGTTCTCCCACACCTCCTGCACCATGGCTTCGGCCAGCTCTTTGTCTTCCTTGCTGGCACGGCTGACGGTCAGGGCCATGGCGCTGCCCGGCGCGACCCGCACATGGATGTCGGGGAATTTTTCGCCAAGCTGCTTGAGCAGCTCCTGACGCAGCGCCTCCATGGTCGAGGTCGGGATCTGATGTTTTCTGTCGATGATGATTTCAAGACGCATAGGAAACTTCTCCATGATTTATAACTGTATTTTTATCCAGTATTCATGGGAAGTAAAGTGCCAACTTGCACCAATCAGAAAAGATCCAGCTGCTGACCACAGATCCGATCGAACGATTCGCCGATAAAGGGCAGGATGGCATCGGCAATGGGCCGCAACTGCTTGTCGATATAGTGCTCGTAATCGATGGCGCTGCGCCGGTACTCCAGCGGCTCGGGGCCATTGAGGGTCATCAGATAGGCGATGGAGCCCCGATGCTGATAGCGCTGGGGCAGACCGCGGCGCAGGTTCTCCTCATCGGCCAGCCGCGCTGCCCGCACATGGGGCGGTACATTCTTCTGATACTCCTCGAGCTTCTGGCGTAGCCGTTTGCGGTAGATAAGCAGATCGTCGTGACGACCGGCGCGGGTCTCATCGACCATGGTGCGCACATAGCCGCTGGGATCTTGGTCGTGAAACACCAGCTCATAGAGGCGGGTCTGGAACTGCTTGGCCAGCATGGTCCAGTCGGTACGCACCGATTCGAGCCCCTTGAATACCAGCTGTTCACACCCCTCACTGGCCTTGCCAACCAGACCGGCATAGCGCTTCTTGCTGCCCTTCTCCAGCCCGCGAATGGTGGGCATCAGAAAGCGGCGGTAGTGGGTCTCGTACTGGATCTCGAGATAACTCGGCAGGTCGAACTCGCGCCTGATCAGTGCAGCCCAGTTATCGTTGATCATTTGAGCCAGTCGCTGGCCGATCTCGTCCGCCTCATCGGGGCTGGTCTCGCGCCCCAGATGGACAAAGGTGGAGTCAGTATCGCCATAGATCACCTCGAACCCCTTCGCCTCAATCCACTCGCGGGTCTGCTGCATGATGCTGTGGCCACGCAGGGTAATGGACGAGGCTAGGCGCGGATCATAGAAACGGCAGCCCCCTGAACCCAGCACGCCGTAGAAAGAGTTCATGATGATTTTGATGGCCTGGGAGAGCGCCTTGTTGCTGGCCGCCTTGGCTCTGTCCCGCGCCGCCCACAAGGTAGCGATGAGATCCGGCAAGAAGTGCCGTTCGCGGGAGAACATGGCGCCGCGAAAGCCCGGAATAGCGTGCTCGGGATGCTGCAGCCCTTCGATGAGCCCCATGGGGTCGATGCAGAAGGTTCGGATGATGCTGGGATAGAGGCTCTTGAAATCGAGCACCAGCACATGGCGATAGAGACCGGGTTTGGAGTCCATCACATAACCGCCGGGGCTTGCGAGCCCCCCGTCGGCCGGCAGATTGGGGGCCACGTAACCGCCACGATGGAGCCGCGGCAGATAGAGGTTGGTAAAGGCCGCCACCGAGCCCCCCACCCTGTCCAGCTCCAGGCCGGTGAGGGAAGCACGCTCGATGGCAAAGGGGATAAGGTGGCAGTAGTCGAAGATCTCCCACACCAGCTTGCAATCTTCCAGGTTGTAGCGGGCCAGCGCCTCCTTGTCGGAGTGGAACAGCTCGGTGATCTTCTCCCCCCGATTGGCCACATCCTCGATATCCTTGCCACGGCCGAGCAGTTCGCTCGCCACCGCATCCAGGCTGTAGCTGGCAAACTGCCAGGTGGCGCTTTTGAGGGTATCGATGCCATCGAGCACCATGCGCCCGGGAATGATGACGTTGCCAGTCTGGGGATCGCCCCGTGACGAGCGCCAGAAGCAGAGCTCACGACCCCGCCCGAGCCGCAGCCGCCGCTTGTTAAGCTCGGCGCGACGTAGCAGCAGGCGAAAATCAAAATTAACCACGTTCCAGCCGATGACCAGATCGGGGTCATGCAGGCTGAACCAGCTCTCCAGCGCACTCAGCAGGGAGCTCTCGTCCTCTACCCACTGGACCTGGGTGCCCCAGCTCTCGGCATCCGCTTCCGAGGTACCGATCATGATGACCCGCGCATCCTGTTCGCTGTAAAGACCGACCGAGAAGAGGGCCCCGTCCATGGCGCACTCCACATCCAGCGACACCCAGGAGAGGGTCGGCGTCACCGCCTGCGGCGCGCAGCGCGCCTCGTTCACCTCCCAGTAGCCCTGCTTGCCCCCCTTCTTCACCGCACGGCCATCGAAGCGTACGCCAGCGGTGATGAAACGCTCCATCAGAAAACGTTCCGGCAGCCGGATATCCGCCTCGAAGTGCTCCAGCCCTCGAATAAGCAGCAGCTCGATGGCGCGGTGAAAGGCACTCAGGGTAGCGAAATAGCAGCCCACCACAGGGCGGCCATCGAAAGTGTGCATCGGCAGGCGGCGAAACCGCCCGCTCACCCCGGCCCCCTTGAACAGCTCGGCAGCTTCTGCCATATGGCTCTGCGGCAAAAAGAACACCGGCTCTTGCCCCTGCACCACCACCCGCACCGGCCCCTGCGCGCTCCAGAGCCACATCACGATTTCGGTGGTTGCAGGCAGCCCGTTGCGGCCGCGCACGTCCCGACCGTGGCGGGTCAGGATAAAACCGTCGAGCGGCGGAGTGGCGGGTACGGTGGGCTGGGTTGCAGTCATGAAGCGTAAAGGGGCTGTCCGAGAATGGGACTATTGTACGTTCATACAGTGCCTGCTCGCAATCGTCACGCTGGCTGCGAGGCGGGAGTCAAACTGGTAAGCTCGATCCGGTCGTTATTCCCGCCCATCCCGTTCTTACCACTCTTCGCCGACGAAAGGAGTCTTTGTGGCAATCTATTCCCTGCTGGATCAGCTGGCTATCCCCTACCAGCGCTTTGACCATCCTCCGGTGTTTACCTGTGAGAAAGCGAGCAGGCTGCTGCCCGACCTGCCCGCCGCCAAGACCAAGAACCTCTTTTTGCGCGACCCGAAATGAGAGCGGCTGTTTCTGGTGGTAACACCGGAGGAGAGGCGGGTCGATCTCAAGGCGCTGGCAACCGCCCTTGGCGTCAAGCGGCTGAGTTTTGGTTCCCCCGAGCGGCTCGATGCGGTGCTCGGCCTTACCCCGGGCTCGGTGACCCTGCTCGCCATGGTGCGCGACAGGGAAAATGCGGTAGAGCTGGTGGTGGACGAGGCCATCTGGCAAGCCGAGCAGATGCAGTGCCATCCGCTGGTCAACACCGCTACCCTGATCATCCGCCTCGACGACGTGCGCCGTCTGCTGACCCATCTGGGCCGGGAAGCCACCGTCATGCGCTTGCCTGCTACAACCTGCGATTAACACAACGTCTGGCGGTTGGGTTCACCCTGCCGCCAACACAACCACCGTTCACGCAGCACAATTGACTGAAAAGACAATAAAATACCCCCTTGAGCTCTGATAAATCGAGTCAGCAGTTGCCATCGTGCAAGAAGTCGGAGGTAAGTATATTCAGCCATTTAACCAATTGATAATAGGTTGGATTCATGTTGTGATCGGCCACTGCCAGCGGGCGATACCCCATCGCCTGTTCGTTCACAGGTGACTTCCCAGAGAGCCCCTTGATGCCAAGTCTGTTTTCCTCAGCCCAGTTGTTGAGTCTGGTACTGTTCGTCACGCTGTCACATGTGGGGGTCGCCACCATTTTCGCCGCTATGTGGCACACCCATCGCCAGATCAGGGCATTGATCTACTGGTCAGCGGGGGAACTGGTGATCGCAGGGGCTTTTTGCTGCCTGCTGCTGCGCCCCCTTGAGGGAAATGCATCCCTTGCCAATATTCTCTGCACCAACCTGCTGTTGATGTCGACCGCCCTGCTCTATGAACGGGGGATGCGCCACTTCTTTCGCCGTGAAGCCGACCAACTGGGCTGGCTGCTGCCCACCGTTACCCTCGGCGGTTTCGTCCTGTTTGCCCTGACCGCCCTGCAGCAACCCCTCTTTGATGTGCACAGCCGGATCATCGTGCTCTCCGGCGTGCTCTCGCTGCAGATTGCACTGCTTATCTGGCAGCTCTGGCGCTACCAGCGGCTGGCCCCTGTCTATCGGGTGCTGCGCTTTGCCATTCTGCTGCTTGGCCTGCAACTGCTGTTGCAACTACTGCGGATCGCCAAACACCTCTGGCAGCCGGAGCTGGCGGCCAACTCCTTCACCGACCCGCTGCTCGGGCCTGTGATCCTGCTCAGCCTGCTATTTACCATCGCCCGCAGTTATCTGCTGCTGAGCCTGGTCCACACCCGCCAACAGCAAGCCCTGCTGGCCACCCAGCGCAAGCTGGAGCGGCGTGCCAATCAGGATGAGCTGACCGGCCTGTTCAGCCGCCACTATTTCGAACGCCAGGTGTCCCTGCGTGCCCGCGAGGTGACAAGCTCTAGCCAGCTGCTGCTGATCGATCTGGACAACTTCAAGCAGATCAACGACCGCCACGGCCACCCCGCCGGTGATGCCATGCTGCGGGCCGTGGGTCGGGTGATCACCAATACCCTGCCTTCTGAGGGCATGGCCGGTCGGCTTGGCGGCGATGAGCTGGCCCTGCTGCTGATGGCGGACCCGCAGACCCTGCCCGACTACTGTCACAGCCTGCAACAGCAGATCGCCGAGGCGACCCGGGCGCTGGCCGGTGGCCCCATCAGCCTCAGCATCGGCCTCACCTCGCTGCACCCTGACGAGGGGTTTGAAGCGGCCTACCTGCGCGCGGATCAGGCCCTTTACGCCGCCAAACAGGCTGGGAGGCAACGGGCCTGCGTGCAGGAGCTCCACCACAACGAGCCGCAGCCGCTGCCGCCCTGCGCGCTCCTGTCATGAGCGCAGTGCTCACTCTGCAGTGCCGACCGGCCAGGCTGGCAGATGCCCCGGCTTACCGGCGCTATGTCACCGAATGCGCCGAGGACGGACAGCCGCTCTATCAGGTGGCGCAATTTGACTCGGACGGCTGGCTACAGAGCCTGCTGAATCACGCCAAAGGGCGCAACTTGCCCAGTGGATACCTGCCGACCACCACCTATTTTGCCCTCGATGGCGAGGAAATCATCGCCACCCTGCGTCTGCGTCACGGTGACAATGAGGCAACCCGCCAGTGGCTGGGTCATATCGGTTACGAAACCCGCCCCTCTCGCCGTGGCGAAGGGGCCGCGACCGTGCTGCTGCGCTGGGTGCAACAACAGGTGCTGGCAGCGCCGGTGCTGATCAGCTGCGGCGAAGATAATCTGGCTTCCCGCAAGGTCATTACGGCCGCCGGGGGCGTGTTGCTGGGGAGGCGCTTCCATCCGGGGGATCGCAACTGGCTGGAGATGTATCAGCTAGCCCCCTGCCCCAGCCGACCATAGCCGCAGCAGCAATAAAAAGAGCGCCCCGAAGGCGCTCTTTTTGCGAACGTGGCAAGACCGTTAGTAGCTGTCTTCCTGCTCCGCCTTCATCCGGGCCTGACGGGCATAGGCCTCCTCTTCGGCGCTCTCGATCTCCTGCAGCACCGAATCGAGATCGATGGCGGCGCGGCTCTCTTCAAAGTGACCGGTCAGCTCGCTATCGGGGGTGAGTTTGCCATCTTCAAACAGCGCCCACATCTCCTGGGCATAACGGGTCTTGAGCAGCTCGGGGGCATACATGCCGTAGTAGTTGCGCATATTGTTGACGTCCCGCTCCAGCATCGCCTTGGCCTGGTTGTTGGCGGCGGCATCCACCACCTGGGGCAGGTCGATAATGACGGGGCCCTGTTCATCCACCAGCACATTGAACTCCGAGAGATCACCGTGGATAAGACCGGCGCAGAGCATCCGCACCACGTAACGGATCACCTTGGCATGGTCGATGACCGCCTGCTCGGGGGTAAGCGCCACATCGTTGAGGCGCGGCGCGACATTGCCATCCTCATCGGTGATAAGTTCCATCAAGAGGACGCCATCGAGGCAGACATAAGGCTGCGGCACCCGCACACCGGCCGCCGCCAGCTTGAACAGGGCGTCGACCTCGGTGTTCTGCCACACCTCTTCATGCTGTTTGCGGCCGTACTTGGAGCCCTTCTCCATGGCGCGAGCGCTGCGGCTGTTACGCACCTTGCGCCCCTCCTGATAGACCACGGCCTGCTTGAAGCTGCGCTTGGACGCCTCTTTATAGACTTTGGCGCAGCGGATCTCGTCGCCGCAGCGCACCACATAGACGTCGGCCTCTTTGCCGCTCATCAACCGGCTGACGACCTCATCGACCAGGCCGTCATCAACCAGAGGTTGGATTCGATTTGGAATTTTCATGGCCGCCCTTTTACCCTATTTCCGCTCTCGAAGATAGCTCCGCGCACGCTCACCTGCCTCTCCCTTTCATAAGACACCCTGTTATCCCCTGTTTGCGCTGTTTTTGTCCACCCGTTCGCCTTAAAAACCACCAGCAGCAGACCAAATACGAAAGGCGCCTGTGCCAACAAAAATGGCCCGCAAGCGGGCCAATTTTCAAGGTTCGGGCGGCAAGCCCTGACGAATGCGCTGGATCCCCGCTTCATAGAGGCCGTCATCCCCCTCCTGATGCTCCAGGGTTTCGAAGATCTTGAGAAACCACATGTACTGCTCGGGATGGCGCGCCACCTGCATCTCTACCACCCGGTTCATGGTATTGACGTCTGCCAGCAGATCGGCGGTGGGATAAGGGTCAAACGGCGGCTCGATCTCCAGCAGATAGCGCCCCTCATCCTCGTCATAGCTGGCGAAGATGGGCACCGCTCTGGCACCGGTCAGCTTCACCAGCTTGGGCAACGCAGGCAGGGTTGCCTTGGGGCGGCCAAAGAAGGGAACAAACACGCTCGCCTCGCGGCCGTGATCCTGATCTGGCAGGTAGAAGAAACTGGCGCCGGCGCGGATCGACTTGATCGCCGGCTTGATCCCGGCGCTGCGCTCATAGACCTTGCCCCCTTTGGCCCGCTCGCGGTTGATGTACCAGTCAAACACCTGATCTTTCGGACTCTTCATCATGGTGCACATCTCAATGCCCATCATGGAGAAGTAGCGGCCAATCATATCGACCGCCCAGGTGTGAGGCACCACCAGGATCACCGGACGGCCCGCAGCCAGCTCCGCTTGCACATGCTCCCAGCCGGTGACCTTGATGCGGCGGGTCAGCCGCGCCTTGCTGCGCCAGCTGAGTTCGCCAAAGCCCATAAAGGTCTTGAGCCCGACCCGGATCGATTTGAGCAGCAGCGCCTGCCGTGCAGCGGCATCCAGCTCGGGAAAGCAGATCTTGAGGTTGGTATCGGCGATATAGGCCTGCTTTTTCGAAAAACGCAGCAGGGTCGGCGAAACCAGATCGGCAAAGCGATCCCTCAATCTCGCAGGAGTAAATGCCAGCAGGGAGAGCAGGCCCAGCGCACACCAGCTGCCCCACCATTTGGGATGCAGCAGGCGGCTATGAAATGAGGTATCAAATACCGGATCTAACGCAGACATGGCGGCCATCAAGTCATCAAAAACAAACGGTTATTGTAGTTATCCTGACATTTTTTTCTACCCTGGGGAGGCTGGCCATCAGCCTGCAAGGCACTGATCAGACTAGTTATCATAAAAAATGGCCCACATGGGGCCATTTCAATCAATCCAAATTCTGGGTCAGCCGTGGGGCGACAATCCCTTGCGGATCCGGCGTATCCCCTCTTCGTAGAGGCCATCCAGCCCCTCCTGATCCTGACGGGTATCGAAGATCTTGAGGAACCACATGTATTGACCCGGATGGCGCATCAGCTGCTGTTGCACCATGTCGTTCATGCGACAGGTATCGGCCATCACATCCTCGGTGGGATAGTTGTCGAACGGTGCCTCAATCTCCAGCCGGTAGCAGTGATTCGCTTCGTCATAGCAGGCGAGCAGCGGCACCGCCTTGGCACCGCTGACCTGCACCAGACGGGGCAAGGCAGGCAGGGTCGCCTTGGGATAGCCAAAGAAGGGGGCGAAGATGCTCTTCTCGCGGCCATGATCCTGATCCGGCAGATAGAAGAAGCTGCGACCGCTCTTGATGGTCCTGATCACCGCCTTGATCCCGGCGCTGCGCTCATAGACGCGGCAACCGTTCTTGGCTCGTGCACGGTTGAGGTGCCAATCAAACACCGGATTGCGCGCCCGTTTCATCATGGTGCACATGGGCACCCCGCGCTGGGTGAAGCAGTAACCGGCGGCATCCACCGGCCAGGTATGGGGCACTACCAGGATCACCGGGCGGTCGGCCGCCCGCTCCGCCTCGATATGCTCCCAACCGATCACCTGCATCCTGCTCATCAGATAACGCTGACTGCGCATAGTGAACTCGCCAAATCCCAACAGACTCTTGAGGCCGACCCGGATCGAGGTCAGTGCAATGGCATCCCGTTCTTCCGGGCTCTTGTCCGGGAAGCAGATCTCCAGATTGGTTCTGGCGATATAGATCTGTTTTTTCGAGATACGAAACACCAGCGGTGCCAAGGCTTCGGCCAAACGGTCGCGCAATCGCACCGGCACAAAGGCCAGCAGCATCAGCACACCGAGCGCCAGCCAGCTGAACCAGTAGCGGGGATGCAGAAAACGGGCTTCAAAAGAGGAGTCAAATACGGGATCTTGGGACGACATGTATTGGGGTCGAGCGAAAAAGTGGTGCTGCATTGTAGTCGTCCTGACAGGTAATACCAGTTAAATCCATGGCAAATAGCCCGCCACGGGCGCCACATCAAAAAACCATAAAAAAATGCCCCGCACTGCGGGGCATTTTGCTCGTTACACAACCAGGGTGGAGGCTCTTTGTCCATCCATCGTATGACTGGTCGTTTATCCCGTCGCTCTCGGAGCGCACTGCTTATCCATTTCCCGATGTCACATCTTCTTCAAGATTTAACGGTGAGCACCCTGGCGGGCCATGCCGTTATTCATTTCGGTATTACGCTGCGGCAGAAAAAACATCAGGTAACGCAGTGCCACATACCCGACGATCACGGTAGCCACCCCCAGCTCGAAGTGGGCCAGCAGTCTGATCTGCTCGACGTAGTGACTCCCTTGCGCAAACCCTTCAACCAGATGAGCCACTTTGAACAGGGCGGTGGCACCGATCACCAGCGGGAAGGTGAAGGCGGCATAACCCGGCGAGAAGGGCAGACGCAGCAGTTTGATGAAGGCCAGATAGATGATACCGGTCATCAGGATGGCAATCCCCAACAGCACGGCCACCAGCAGCAGTGACGGCTCTTGGCTGACGGTCAGGTAACCGGCCAGAGAGAGGCTGGCAGGGGCAGCCAGAATGGCGATGGTCGGTTTGGCGGCATCCGGCACTTCATGGCTGAAGATCAGGCGATAGAGCATCAGCGGCAGCATCAGGCCGTAGCAGATGATCCCGAACCAGAGCAGACCGTTGGCCAGCGGGGCAAATTGACCACCCGGGAAGGCGACGTCAGCCACGATGATCCCCACCGGCGGCACGAACCAGCTCGGCACCATGTGGTGGATTTCAAACTCTTTGGCGCGATGCCAGATAAAGGTTGCCAGGAACAGCAGGTGAACCGCCACGGCAAACAGCCAGAGGGCCTCACCCGCTTGCGGCGCAATCATACCCAGCGCTTTGGAGACCACCATGGTGCCCATGGCATAGGTCGGTACCACACTGCCGACTACGGGGTGAGCGAGATCCTGCAACAGCAGGCGGGGGTGAAGCAGAAACTTGAAGGTCAGGATCACCAGCAGCACGGCCGCAATGGCAGCGCCCAGCAGTTGCATCCGGCCATCGAAGTGACCGGCATTTTCCCAACACCAACCAAGGCTGGCGATGCCCAGCGCCAGACCCGCCATGGGGGTTGGGGCGGCAGCCAGTGATTTACGGGTTCTTGCGATCATGATGACACCTTTCTATTGATGACTATGGCGATAGGATAATGCCCCCTTATCGTTTACGATATCTAAATGAATTAAATCAATCATTCAGGAAAACCAAACACGATGAAACTGACCCTGCAGCAGCTGAAAGTGTTCGCCACCATTGCCCGCTATGGAAACCTTGGCCTTGCCGCCAACGAGCTCTGCCTGAGCAAGGGGGCCGTCTCCCAGTCGCTGCAGGAGCTGGAGCGCCAGCTCTCCACCCCGTTGTTTGACCGCATTCACCCCAGATTGCAGCTCAATAACGAAGGGCGCCTGCTGCAACCGGCCGCCGAAGAGCTGCTGACCCGGATGCAGGATATCGAGAACCTGTTCAGTCCCGATGCCGAACCGAGCGGCCAGCTGCGCCTTGGTGCCAGCCAGACCATCGGCAACTACCTGCTCCCTACCCTGCTCGCCAGCAGCAAACAGGAGCTGGGGCTCCCCCCCAAGGTGACCATCAACAACACACACCTGCTCTGCCATGCGCTGGCCAATTTCGAGCTGGATATGGCACTGATCGAGGGGGAGAACCACCACCCCGACCTGCTCGCCGAACCCTGGCTGCAGGACGAGATGCTGGTGGTGGCCACACCCGGTCACCCGCTTGCCAACAAGAAGGAGCTCTCCCTCTCCCGACTTGGGGGCGAGACCTGGGTATTGCGTGAAGCGCAATCGGGCAGCCGCGAGCAGTTTATCCAGCAGATCCAGCCCGAGCTGCCCCGCTGGCAACCAGGGCTTGAACTCAACACCCTGGAGGCGGTGATGCTGGCGGTGGAGAAGGGGCTTGGCATCTCCTTTATCTCCCGGCTGGCAGCCTCGGATCGCCTGGCAGATGGGCGGCTGATCGCCCTGCCCCTCTCCCGTCGCTTCCCGCGCCAGCTCTCCCTTATCTGGCACAAGCAGAAGTACCACTCCACCTCCCTGCGCCACTTTATCCACTTCTGCCGGGCTCAGGTGAAGGATGCCGAGGTGAGCCGCGCAGAGTAACGCACGCTCGGAGCGCCGCTGGCAGGCCCGCCCGCCAATAACGGAAAAAGCAGAGAGGGAGCCGCGGCTCCCTCTCTTTGATTCGCTTGCTCGGTATCACTTCGCCAGACTGCGCAACCAGCTGATCTCCTCGCCCCAGATGGACTCGTCTATGGTCTCGAGGATCAGCGGAATGCGATCGAAGCGATCATCATTCATGATGTGGTGGAATACCGCCTCTCCCAGATTGCCCTCCCGCAAGCTGTGGTGGCGATCGACCCGGCTACCGAAGGTGCACTTGGCGCCGTTGATATGCATCCCCTTGAGATAATGAAAACCCACCGTGCGATCGAACTCGGCAAAGACAGCTGCGCAGCTCTCTGCAGTGCGCAGATCGTAGCCGGCGGCAAAGGCGTGGCAGGTATCGAAACAGATCCCGACCCGGCTCTTGTCCTCCACCCCCTCGATGATGGTGGCGAGGTGCTCGAACGACCAGCCGAGGTTGGTCCCCTGCCCGGCGGTGTTCTCGATCACCGCCGTCACCCCTTCACTGCGCTCCAACGCCCAGTTGATGGACTCGCTCACCAGCTTGAGGCTGGCCGCCTCTGGGATCTGCTTGAGATGGCTACCGGGGTGGAAGTTCAGATAGCAAAGCCCCAGCTGCTCGCAGCGCTTCATCTCGTCGAGAAACGCATCGCGGGATTTGGCCAGACCATCGGGATCCGGGTGACCCAGATTGATGAGATAGCTGTCGTGGGGCAGGATCTGCTCCGGCAGAAAACCGGCCTTGTCACAGGCCGCCTTGAAGGCGCGGATGGTGGCATCCGACAAGGGGGCCGCCTGCCACTGACGTTGATTCTTGGTAAAGAGGGCAAACGCGTTGGCCCCGATGGCCTGGGCGCGGGCGATGGTATTTTCCACCCCGCCGGCCGCACTGACGTGGGCTCCGATATATTTCATACAATCTCCTCAATACGGCAAGCGGCTATTATGCCGCTCCCGCCCGGCCACGCCAAACCGGGATATCCGATAGCGGGTATCGACAAATAGTGCCGCCTATACAAGGCGCTGCGTTTCATGGCGTAATCGGCCTTCGCTGTGGCAACCTCTCCCCAGAAGGGATAGTTAGAGCCCGTCCGCGCCAGCATGGCGCCCATAAAAAACGCAGCGTATCGCCTGAGCAATAACGCTGCGTCTTTGGTTCTCTCGGCCGTCCCCCTTGCCGTGACCCGAATGGCCAGCGACAAGGGAGCAAGAATGCGCGGGGAGAGTCGCCTTAGAAGGGCATTTTAAAACCTGGCGGCAGTTGCATGCCACCGGTCAGTTCGCCCATCTTGGCCTTGTTCTGCTCTTCCACACGACGCACGGCATCGTTGCAAGCGGCGGCGACCAGATCTTCCAGCAGCTCCTTGTCATCTTCCATCAGGGAGGGGTCGATCTCGATGCGACGGACGCTGTGGCTACCGGTCATGGTGACCTTGACCATGCCAGCACCGGCTTCACCGGTCACTTCCATCTGAGCCAGCTGCTCCTGCGCCTTCTGCATACGCTCTTGCATCTGTTGGGCCTGTTTCATCAGGTTCCCCATTCCACCTTTACCAAACATATGTCGTCTCTCGTCTTGAAATCCGGCATCCAGCGCCGGGCTGTGGGCTTGTCTGTCCTAGATGGGGACAGCCAAACTGCTTTTCAACCGGAAGCAAGCTCCCGGCCACGGAATTTAGCGGTTGAGGGGCTCGATGCTCTCGTGATGAAGCACGGCACCAAACCGCTGAACTAAAAACTGCACGTTGGGATCCTGCTCCAGATCCCGGGTCACCTGATCGCGCACCCCGAGATAGAGGCGGTGTTCGATCTCGAGGGGGGTCTCCTGGTCAGGCACCACACCGAGCGTCACCTCGACCTGCACCGGTTGACCCAGCGCTGGCCCGATGATCTCGGCCAGATCGGCGCGCGCCTTGTCGCTCACCAGATGGCGCTGCTCGGGCTTGAGGGTTAGCAGTACCTTGTCCCCTTCTCGCGTCATCACCGAGTTGATGGCGAGCTGACGCAGCCGCCCACCCACCTGAGTGTGGGCGATCAACTCGGCCCAAGCATCGCCGCAACCATTGAGCAGCGAGGAGGGAATAAGGCGGGTCGCCTCCCCCTCTTGCGGCTCGCTGTCGCTTTCGAGCTCATCCCAGTCGATGGTCTCCATCACCGGCTGAGCGGGCTCATCCTGCGTCACAGGGGTAGCGGCCACCGCCGTGGGGGCAACGAGCGGCAGGGTCGCTGGGGCGGGCGTCACCGCAGGCGACGTGGCGCTACGCTCGCCGGGTCGATAGCTCGGCTGCCCGTCGAGATCCCAAGGTGGCAGATCGGTTGGCTGGGCCGGTGCCGTGACGGGAGCGTGGCTCATCACCTGAGTCTGCTCGGCAAATCCCTGATTGAGGTACTCTTCGTAATCGCCGTTATCAACCTGCGGCTCGTAACTGTCGCCATAGAGATCCACTGGCGGCAGATCATCATAGTGACCCATCGTCGCCATCCCCTGCCCGGCCGGTTGGCTGACCGGAGCAGGTTGCTGGGTGACGACTGGAGCAACAGCGGGCGCGACAGGACGATCTGGCGCAATCGGTACTGCGCGCGGCGCGCGCGCTGCTGGGGCTTCCTGACCACGCTGGCGACTGCGCAGCATGTTTCGCTTGCCAAGCAGACTCTGCATGCTCGATACCGCTGATACCGGTTCAGCAGCGGCAACAGGCGTTGCTGTCGCTGCGAGCGCGGGCTCGAAGGGGGCAGTCAGCGGCTCGCTACGGGAATGGTCCGCGTAGGCTGCGGCAGAAGCTTGTTCATCAGCATCTGCGGGCTGTGCAGCTGAGTGCGCAGACACATCGGGCTGCGCAAGGGTCAACGCGGGCTCTGGTTGATACCCCATGCCTGCGGCTTCACGCAGCAGCTCATCCTGCTGGCTGAACAGCTCGGCGGCTTGCGCCTCTTCTTCGCGGTCAACAGCATTAGCAGTGTCATCCACCATCGCAGGCAGGGAGACATCAACCGCGGGCACGGCACTGGTGGCAACAGGGCTGGCTAGCGGTGCAGGCACGGCGCCGCTGATCGGTGCCACTGCGGCCGATTCAGCGGCCGGGCGCTTTCCCGGCAAGGAGGCTACCGGCGTGGCACTGCTCGTCATTGACGGGGGCAGCGCGGTGAGGCTGGCCGGATGCAGGGCATCGCGCCTTGGGGAGAAGGCGAGCATCCGCAGGCAGGTCATCTCCAGCGCAGTGCGGCCATCGGGGGCCCAGGGCAGATCTTTACGGCCACCCAGCACGATCTGGTAGCAGAGCTGCACCTCTTCCGGGCTCATCGCCTTGGCCAGTTGCAGCAGGGCATCGGCATCCGCCCCCTGCTCCTGTACGCTGGCAGGCAGCAGCTGCGCCATGGCAATGCGATGGAGCAAGCCTTCCAGCTCGGCGTGGAGCTGATCAAAATCGGGGCCCAGGGTGGCGATCTCGGTGATTTTGGCCATGGTCGCGGGGGCATCTTGCCGCAAAATGGCTTCCAGCAGCTGGTGCAGATGGCGGTGATCGAGCGTGCCCAGCATCGCCAGCACGCTGTCGAGGCGCACGCTACCATTGCCGTGGGCCAGCGCCTGATCGGTGAGGCTCAGGGCATCGCGCATACTGCCGTCAGCGGCTTTGGCCAGGGCCAGCAGGGCGCGCGGCTCGAAGGGCTGCCCCTCCTGATCCAGCACCCATTCGAGCTGCTTGGCGATCTGGGTCTGATCCAGACTCTTCAGATGAAACTGCAGGCAGCGCGAGAGAATGGTAATGGGCAGCTTCTGCGGATCCGTGGTGGCCAGCAGAAACTTCACATAGGGGGGCGGCTCTTCCAGGGTTTTCAGCAGCGCGTTGAAGCTGTGACGCGACAACATGTGCACTTCATCGATGAGATAGACCTTGAAGCGACCACGGGCCGGGCGGTACTGCACGTTGTCGAGCAGCTCGCGGGTATCTTCCACCTTGGTGCGGGACGCCGCGTCAATCTCCAACAGGTCGACAAAGTTGCCCTGATCGATCTCGCGGCAGGTATCACAGACGCCACACGGATGGCTGCTGATCCCCTGCTCGCAGTTGAGGCTCTTGGCCAGAATACGGGCGATGGTGGTCTTGCCGACCCCACGGGTACCGCTCAGCAGATAGGCGTGATGCAGCCGTCCCTGATCCAGGGCGTTGGTCAAGGCGGTCAGCACATGTTGCTGGCCTACCACTTGTTCAAACGTATGGGGGCGCCATTTACGCGCCAGAACCTGATAGCTCATAAATCCATCATGCAGGGAAGACAGGGCATTGAGGCCGGATGCTAACACAAATGGCGGGCTGGCTGTATCGGCTATCGGTGAGAGCGGGAGGGATCGCTTGATTTAGATGGTGAAACTATAGGGTTGGTGTAACAAAATGCCACAACCTTAGCTGCTGACGCAGCCCAAAAAGATAAGTGGAAATCGCTTGTCTTTTTTTATTTGAGCTAAGATTTGGTTTCACGTTGGATATAAATCGTTGCTTATATATATGCGCCAATTTAGTGCCAAGAGGAACTATCTTCTGCTACACAACGATGGAACGATTCATTACCCGTTCAGCAAGTTTCTCACCGATGAATTCGACAACCCAAACACTCGAGAGCTGGTGAGTCAATCACTGCGCATTCTGCAACGATTTTTTGTGGCTCACAGGATCGAGTTGGCCGTCCGCATGCTGGAGAAACGCTGCCTGACTTACGACGAGATCAAACAACTCGCCGGGCTTTGCTACCGACCTCTGAGCGAAATAGAGCGGCTATCCGATAACCAGGTCGTGTTAATAACCAGCGCCAAAGCAAGCGCATCACCTGAGGACATGCGTGGCGCACTTGAAGCAAACACAGCCGCAAAGCGACTTAATCATATCGCCTGTTACCTTAAGTTTTATCGGGAAGTGTTTTTGGACCCGCACATCCAGTCCAACACCTTACGTGGTGAGTTGATAACTGCCTATGACCAGACGCAGGAAAAGTTGAAGCGTGAGGTTGCTTGTACCAAACAGAACCATTACCTGACAATCCAGAGCCTTCCGTCTCATCGTTTCCTGCAAATTATCCGAGCCGTCGTCTTGGAGCCAGAGACACTGTTTCTGACGGAGGGGGGGAAACCTTCGGCAACCCTTTATCGGGACAGGGCTATGTTTCTGCTTGCCTGCGAAGGCTTACGCCCCGGAGCCATTGGCAACCTCACGCGTGAAGACTTCTGCCCTAACAGTGGTCATCTTGTCCTCAAAGACAACACAAAGAAACGGCCTGGTCGGCCGACAACTGGTACACCTACTCTGAAAGGGGCCAGTAGCAAAAAGGTGACTTACGCCTCCGAGACTATGATCACCCTATGGCCATTTACCGTCACCGCAATCACCGACTACCTTCTTAAAGAACGCGAATCAGTCCTTGGCAAGCATCTCAAAAATCGGAGCATCACATTTCTCTTTTTGAATGAAAAGGGCGAACCAATCAAACACCGCTCCACGCTAACCGCTATGTTCAATCGGGTCGGAAAGCGGATCGCTAGGCTAGGAATGCTGAATGTTGGCAACGACCCCTATTTTAAGAACGAGAAGCATTACTGCTTTTACGCTTACATCTTACGTCATTCAGCTGCCAGTCTCTTCATTGAACTGAAAGGCACTGACTCTGGGTCGCTGGACAAGATGAAAAGTCGATTCGGCTGGACATTGCATAGCTCGCAACCTCAGCGATATGCCGCACGCGCCTTGAGCGAGCAAGCCGACATGGACCTGAAAGCGCTTTACGGTCAATTGATCGCTGATGCACAAACAAAAGGAAGGGACTAATACATGGCCATAATGCACCAAGTGATCGGCAACACGGTTGCAGAATGGGATGATGCAGTTCCACTGGCATGGACAATGAGCGAGACCAGCGGTCCGAAAAACGATCAGCGAACGCAGACTGTATCGTTCGACCTGAGCGAACTACGCGCGGGCTACGAGGACGACTTCCTCCTGATATTAAAGAACACACTGATGGCACGCCGAAAGCGCATCACGCTTGTGTCGGTAAAATCTGAAATTATAAACATCAAATGCCTATTGCATAAAGTTCAGTTACGACAGATGGGCACTCCCCGAGTCACTCATATCGACAGTACCTTTTTGCATACCCTGCGAACGATGCTACAGGATGTCCCCATTAATTATCTCTCAACGATCCGGCAACTGTTCACCGAAAACCGCGAATCACCACTGTTTGCCCATGACCTCGTCCCCGAGGATTTCCCGGTGAAAAAACATATCAAAGGCCTACACGGTAAAAAAATAGCAACCATTCTAGCTAAGGCGCTTTCGCGCGCAGCACAAGTCGAAATTCTACGACGAAGCGAAGAGGCCTACGAGAACGGCACCATCGACATCGGGTGTTTCGCCTTCCTCCATCTGGCCTTTTATGCGTATTGCAGACCGGCCAGCTATCGGCGTCTTAAGCTGGCCGATCTACAAATCGACGTTGATCCCGAAACACAGATAAAGACATACTTTCTGTGGGTCATCCCCATGAAAACCCGCGTCAGCACTAAGACACTAACAAAGATCAGCTACTCGCTCGATAGCATCGTAGGGGAACTGCTCGAAGCACAACGCATCCAAGTCATCAAGACTTGGGGGCACCTTGCCCACGATGACATCGGCAAGCTGGCCCTCTTTCCGGCACGCCAAGTTGACTCATGTGGTCGCAGGTTAGCAAGACACGCCCAAGCGCACTTCGGCGAAACAGAATACAGCAGTTTCATTAGCGGCTATTTAGACCCGATCAGAAAATTACAGGGCTCGACCAGCTTCAACCTCAATGGCCTGCGACATACGGTCGGTACACAGCTCGCCGTAGCCGGCTGCTCGGCCACGACCATTGCGGCGGTCCTCAAGCACTCCAACAGCTCCACTAGCCAGATTTACGTCGATATTGCCTTTCAGGGTCTGGCTGACGCATTGAGTGGCGCGATGGAACCAGCCTTTGACATTCACTTCCCGGCATTTCGCTCGAAGGGCGACCCGATGGTTCCGGAAAAAGCCATCAACAGTATTGAACTGGCAACTGGACGCCGTGAACTCACAGGCGAATGTGGCAAGACAAACGCCTGCCAGTACGCTCCACTTGCCTGTTACTCCTGCCCCCGCTTCATCCCCTGCTTCGATGCAGACCACAGCATCAATCTCCGTTTTATAGAGTCAGAGATACGCAAATATGAAGGCGGCGGCCTGCCCTTTCGGGAGCTTGCCAATCAGTCCAAGCAGGCCCGCCGCTACATAATGCTTGTCGTAGCGGCAGCCAACCAGTATCAAAATACACTCCCTCAGCAGGAGCCCAGCAATGAACCACCCCGTTGACCTTGACCGTTCCAAGTGCGAGCTGGCACTCAAGAAATGGCAAGCCGATTGCCGTCAGCATATGGCACAGCGGTATCCCACGCTCCTGTTTGATGCCGACCACTGGCCACTGAGAGGCATAACTGTCAACGATGCGTCCGACTTTACCTTCACTGCGTCTCTGGTCGATTTTTCCGACAAGCACCCAGACTTTGTTGTGGCTTTGCGTTGCTATCTTGCTGAAACTGTACTTGGGGAGAAGGTTAGGCACCTCCAAGCACATGCTATTAGTTGTCGCCTGCTTCGGTTGGCCCCTCAGAACAGTTTGTTTGACCTCGATTACGCCGCTCTTCGATCCATCGAAGAAACCGAACTCCAGCGCGCCCGCAGCAATCCGACTGCGGCCCAAAGTATACTGATATCGCTTTGTTATCTTAGTCGAATATTAGACTCGTTCGCAGATAAAGGTATTTGTCCGCACCTACGATACAGGATGAAATCGGAAACCCGCTCCGAGTTATTGGCACTGCAATATTCCAACCAAAAGCGATCAAGACAGGCCAAGGCTATAGCGCTCGACCGGATGATCGAGGCGCTCAATGAGGCGTTCAACGCTCTTTTCGCCAACGACGAGCGCCTGTCTGCCGGTGATAAGGTCGCTCTCGCAATGATGGGATTGACAATGTGCGCCCCCTCCCGCATCAATGAAATTTTGTGCCTGAGCATTGACGATTATGTGAGCATAGACGACTACGCTCGGCGTGCGCCGAACAAGGACGTAGATATGGTACACGCAGTGCACCAGATGCTGCTCATTTCCATGAAGGGCAGTAAGGGGGCGCAGTGGAGCGCCAAGCCCGTGCTCAACTTCATGATCGATTTCTTCCACTATTGCCAGAAGGTAATCCTGGCGCATAGCGAGCGTTCCCGAATGCTCGTTCAGTGGTACCAGCAGCACCCCGGCCGACTCTACTTGCCTCCCGAGCTGGAGCATCTGCGCGGCAGTAACCTCACGGTTCGCACACTCTCAAACATCATGACCCTCTCGGATCAGTATGAAAAATTGGGCTCGGCTGAGCAATTGATGAGAGTAATAAGCAGCAGGCGCTTCAAAATACCAAATCCGAATCCCATCACTAGAAACAGCATATCGACCCCATACGCAGAAGTCGACGCAGTCCGCTGGGACGACATAGAGCCACTTCTACTGGCCAAGGTTCGCTGGAAGTTGGAGAGTTGCCGCTCCGTAACGACTTCAAATCACTACAAAGGAGATCTGGCGAAGATGCTGTTCCTTTTCGATAATGATGCATCTCCCTACCTTCCCGGTGCGGCCAAATACAAACTCCTCAAACTCCGATTGAAGCAAACAACAGGAGACAAACAGGGAAAGAATCTGACGCCCACCCTATTCGAGAAACTCAAGATCACGATGCCCGTCAATGGAGTCACGCAGATCGCGGAAATCCACACCCATGACCCACGCCGCTGGCTGACGACAATGGCCCTGAAATACGGTGAAAAGCTCTCCAACGTGCTAGTTAACAAGTGGGCCAACCGGCTCAGCATTTCTCAGCTCTGGCACTACGACTTTCGTTCAGCGGAAACCAAGGCTGCGGCGAGCACCATGCCCGAACCCGCAGAGCTGACCGAACTCTCGAGCGGGTTGACGTCCTGCCGTAAGCTGGAAGACGAACATAAGCCCAAGATCGATATTGTGACCGTCCACGACGCCGGGATTAGCGGGACGACCATGGATGCCATATCGGCGTCAACCGAAGACCGCCCCATCGCTAGAACGGGCGAACAGATCATCATTATTTACCCTACGTGGTACGGCTTCTGCACGCATCAACACCACGAAAAACCCTGTCGGGCCTATACCTCTTGTCTGCCTTGCAACAATAATCATCTGGTCAAGGGTCACATACCAACCAATGACCGGACAAGGGCACGTGCAGACGAGTTGCATGCTGCCATTCTGAACATCGTGGAACAGACCGCGATCATTTATAACCGCGAGATTGCTGACGACCAGGAAACCCTGGCCTGGCACGTCTGTCACTTGGTCGAACGCGGACTTACCCCTACGCAAATGACGGACGAGCTGATCACGCGTTTCCACGAGATCAAGCACGAGATCAAGGACGCAGCTCTCAGGAACATGCTCCATGAAGCTTTTGTGGCAACGGGCTTTGTAGAGAAGCTGGACAATTCGACATACACCAATGGTGCCTTGATGAAGTACCACAACCCGACACATCATGCCGCTCCCGGTGTGGAGCGGGCGCTGGATGCCTATGGGGGCCATGAGCAGATCGAGCAGGAACGACTTGCCATGATCGAGAAGTACCCGCAGTTTGCCCCAACAACACAGGGTCTGAAAGATGAACGCTCCCTGAGCGTGCCCGATGACGATAACGACGAATGTGATGATAGCAAGGACGCTACAGATGAGTGAACCTGCCTGCAAGCTGGGGCGCAAGGAGATCCTGACCGAGGAGCTGGCGCGAAAGATCGCCAGGATGGTCTCACTGTTCCCGGATTCCCAGATACCGGTCAACTGGGAAAACATCATGACTCACTCGAAGAAAAAATTTGGTCATGCATTCAACCGGCAGATGCTCAGCCAGAAGGAATGGAACGGACGCAAGCTCATTGCCGAAGCGTTTAGTGAAGCCAAGAACATTCAACGCCGGATGCACAACGACACCGCACCGAAATACAAAACGGCGGCGCGTTCTGTCCTTCAGAAGAAGATCGGTGAATTGGAAGCAAAAAATCTGGCGCTTCGGGAAGAACTGGAAATGGTCAGAGCACAGCAGGTCGATAAATTGGATGTCTTCCTGAATTCCACAAGCAGGGAAATCGACCTGCGTAAGCTGCTTGATGCATTTTATGAGACGCAGAAATGAGCAAGCGGGCGTCAAATGTCGCATGTTATATATGGGATGGCCCACGGCAGTTTTATGCCGTGGAAGAAAAACCGTTTATACCGCGACTGACCGTAGTGACCCAATACCCTAGGGAAGGTGCGAATAAGCGGGGAAATTCTTCTCGGCTGACGCAGTCATTTCATTTCTTCATGTTTGAGCCGATTTTTTCTCCCGTAAATGCCTTGAATCAGCCTATTTAGACCGTTTCTTCGCCATTTAAGGCGTTATTCCCAGTTTTTAGTGAGATCTCTCCCACTGACGTATCATTTGGTCCGCCCGAAACAGGTTGGCCAGCGTGAATAACATCGCCAGTTGGTTATCGTTTTTCAGCAACCCCTTGTATCTGGCTTTCACGAAGCCGAACTGTCGCTTGATGATGCGAAATGGGTGCTCCACCTTGGCCCGGATGCTGGCTTTCATGTATTCGATGTTGATGGCCGTTTTGTTCTTGCGTGGATGCTGTTTCAAGGTTCTTACCTTGCCGGGGCGCTCGGCGATCAGCCAGTCCACATCCACCTCGGCCAGCTCCTTGCGCTGTGGCGCCCCTTGGTAGCCGGCATCGGCTGAGACAAATTGCTCCTCTCCATGCAGCAGATTACCCAGCTGATTGAGGTCATGCTCGTTGGCCGCGGTGGTGACTAGGCTGTGGGTCATGCCACTCTTGGCATCGACACCAATGTGGGCCTTCATGCCAAAGTGCCACTGATTGCCTTTCTTGGTCTGATGCATCTCCGGATCGCGTTGCTGCTCTTTGTTCTTGGTCGAGCTGGGTGCCTCAATGATGGTGGCATCGACCAAGGTGCCTTGGGTCATCATGACGCCTGCTTCGGCCAGCCAGCGATTGATGGTCTTGAACAATTGGCGGGCCAGTTGATGCTGCTCCAGCAGGTGGCGGAAATTCATGATGGTGGTGCGGTCCGGCAAGGCGCTATCCAGGGATAACCGGGCAAACAGACGCATGGAGGCGATTTCGTACAGAGCATCTTCCATCGCGCCATCGCTCAGGTTGTACCAATGCTGCATGCAGTGAATGCGTAGCATGGTTTCCAGCGGATAAGGTCGCCGGCCATTACCAGCCTTGGGGTAAAACGGCTCGATGACTTCCACCATGTTTTGCCATGGTAGAATCTGCTCCATGCGGGACAAGAAAATCTCTTTTCTGGTCTGACGGCGCTTACTGCTGAATTCACTGTCGGCGAAGGTGAGCTGATGACTCATGATGAACCCTGTTCCATGGCTCCAGATGACAAACATGATCTCATATCAGGGACTTGTTCGCACCTTCCCTAGGGAAGGTGCGAACAAGTCTCTGGTGCGGACTGCTGACCCCATTTGGCACTGCGTAACCCTCAACTGTAAATTGGGTGTTGAGAGTTCCTATTGTAGGGGGGCTCATGATTATTCACTATTTGTTCAACACTCTAATTCCTGACAGAATCACCAGCTCCAAATAGTAGCCATTCATAGCGAGCACCGGAGAAACAAGGAATAACTCCCATGTTAAATCTTGCACTGGTTCAGATTAGAGAAGCATTGGCCCAAGTGCCCTACATCGCCCACATCAATAATCCGGACGATTATGAGAGAGCTCTTGAGCTGATGGGCGAGCTGGTAGATGACTATGACACTAATAAGCAATTGATCGATTTGCTTGCAACCAGTATCGAGCGCTGGGAAGTCGGGGCTGACGAGTTCGCCGACTTCAACAAAGCTTTAGCATATGTGGAGCCGGGTATTGCTGTCTTAAAGACTTTGATGAGCCAACACCGACTGGGTGTAGCTGACCTGCCTGAGCTGGGATCCAAGTCCAATGTCCGCAAACTACTCAATGCAACCGAGGGTAAAAAACTGACACGCAAACATATTGAGACGCTAAGCAAGCGCTTTGCAGTGTCACCGGCACTGTTCTTTTGATTTGCGGTGATGCCTCCGATCGGTTGAGCTGGTATGGTGATCTCCTTTGAGGCTCATGGCTTCATGGCATCCATCACCGTTCACAGCCCTCACAGTCAATCAAATCGTGCATACCGCCATGCCCCCCCCCCTACCGGCCATACTCGCTATCGTTGTCCCACGTGTGGGATGAAAATAAAGCGTCATCTTATAGATAGGAAAACGCCGCCATAATCGGCGGCATTTAGTTCCCATTCAGGGGTAAAGCATCATCCTTGTATTGGTGTGAGGGTATCTATCGACACCTCAAGATGAAAATATAGTTTCATCCTGCTAGCCGTTTTTTTCCTCTAACTCGGAGTCACCAGACAACCACCCACTTTCTTGCCTTCGTTTGACCCTCTGTGGTTGTGGTATGCCCTTCTGTAATCAATGCCATTGCTTGGACTGAAAACCATATACTGATCATCAATTCCAGCTCGTTTGAAAACCTTAAATATTTCTGATTCTACGTCACTGCGGCTGCCATAAACCTCGACAGTTCTATGATGATTCCCAGATTGCCGGTAAAAATTCAGAGTGTACTTGCCACTGGCAGGCATCTTTGCCCAAGCTTCATCGGCATCAACAGATTTTGAAGTAGACTTGGTAGATGATAACGCCCACCCAATAAATGTAATCAAAACGCTTCCGCCGAGAATCAACAACATTTCAGCGCCACTAGATTGAGCCATCGTCCGTCTTTCCCTCAATATTACATGCCAAATTTACAGGTCTAAGCTAGCAAGCAATATTGGTTTTATCAGATCAGCCACAGATGATTTTGCTGACTCAGATACAACACTAGAAAACCAATTCAATACCTTTTTAATAGAAGAAGAATCTCCACGTTCAGCAGCAGCAACCGCCTCACTCACGTTCGCATGGACCTCATCATTTATCACGATCCCTTGCGACTCCAAAGCACGAATGATTGCCTCAATAGCTGGGCTAGACTCTGCCTGATTAACGGTCATGTTCTGTTCAGAATAAGTACCGGAAGCAATTTGCACCCCATGTAAAGGCGCATTGAAAATATTTGTCTGATGAGTTGATTTAGGCACCAATCTTTCCTTTGAACGTTGTGTTTTAGCTTGGTAGCCATAAGCCGTCAGATAATAATATTCTTTCTTTGAATACATTCCAATAATAATAACCGATGAACCAGGCTCATTATCAAAGGCGCATAAAGGACCTGATTTTATAAATCCATCTCTATCTAAGCTATCCAAGGCGAGATCAAATTCTACATTACCTAAAGAGGAGCCTGAACAAAGATCAGTTATTGGAACACCATCGTACCCATTTTTAAGGTCTATTGAGCTCCTGCCTTTAGAGACAAAATCATTTTTTAACACGTTGATTATTCGTATTTCATCTTCGGTTAATGTATTCCTTTGTGTTTTGCGTGCCATAGACTTTCCCCTATCTAGTTAAACAATTCGCCTGATCAGATCACCCAGTCGCACCGGATCGGTATCACAAAGCATCTTGATTGCCTTGATGCTGGTCATCCCCAAAATCTCTCCGATATGCCGCTCATCAATGCCTTGGCGCTTCAACTTCACAGCCAGGGTGCGGCGGCCAGATTGAGAGGTTGCCCCCTCAATACCAGCCTGAGCAAACAGGCGGCTTATCAGTGCCGTCAATTGGTCAGCCCGATAGCTTACCCGCCCACCTCGCTCTACCCTCGTCAGCTTCAACGGCTGGCCGTTACGGCCCGAAACAAACAAAGCACTGCGGGGGTCTAGCCCACGGTATGCTGTCACCTTGCCGGTGATGCCATGACCACGCCTGACCCGGTCTGCCAAATGCTCATCCACCGCTTTGATCAACTTCTTATTCACCCAGCACAACGGACGGGGGCGGCCATTGAAAGCAATCTCGGCCCTCACCACTGTCTCAGCCAGCGGCTCACCGCCAGGGGAGAGGTAATCGCTGACCAACAGTTGCGACAGCTCGGTCGGTTTCATGCCAGTACCAAAGAAGCAAAGGAGCAGGGCAGCATCGCGGGATCCGTTCTCCTTGCTCGATGCCCGAGCGACCGCCACTGTGTGGGCAAGCTGGGCATCTTCAACAACAATTGCCTTTGGCATCTATGTTTTATTCCGATTTAAACAGCTAGACATGGAGAGTAAGGCAAAAAAAGGGAGCCATCAAGGCCCCTATCTCAATTATGTCCAGCAGTTCACAGAAAGTTAGGGTGAGACTTTATTTTCATCCCATATCAGTTCTTCTATTTTTCTTCGGATAATGTCTAGTAATACAAATGGCTAGAGGTCGTCATCACTCAACTATAACTAAGTGACTAAATTCAGCGTATCACGACACTTTAAATCAATGAATAAGTTGAATTACTGGAGAGCTATCATTATCATCTTTGCCATTCTTTATAATATTTTCAGTGAATTAGAAAGGGAGTTTTCGAATGAGAAGCATTATTAGTGGCGATAAAATAAAAGACTTTCGAGACTTAGTTAACTCAAACTCTAGATTTGTATATCAAATCTACAAAGATAAAGGTGGCAAGAATCTTTTTAACCTCATTTGCTCTGCTATGGATTGGATCTCTGTATGTGTTCGGCACTTAGAAAATGCACCTGAGTTTGACAAGAACATAGATAGTAAATGTATGCAGGTCTACTCTCTGATCTCTTCAATAGACCTCATTTTTGAGTCAATCAAACAACTCCATCGAGTGTTTATGACTGATAAGAAAGATCCGTTTTATGGTGAAAGGAAATGTTTTAAAGATCGCCTGTTCGCTGATGAAGATGATAATAATTATTTTAAAACTATCAGGGCGTGTTTCGGTGCTCACCCCGTAAATTTGAATCAAGAAAATTCAAAGCGTTTCGCAAGTTGGCCATTTCAAAGTATTTTCAATACTGGCGATTTGAGTGTTCATTTGTACAGTCGAGATGTGGGTAAAGAAGACTTAACGTTAAACCTCAATATCAATGAACTGTTGGAGTTTCTCAAAATTCGATATGAGTATCTTGATGTTATTTCTGATAGGATTGAAACGCTGTTTGTTGAGTATAAACACAAACGTTCAATAGAAAAAATTGAGACTAAATCAGATCCTTTAGAGCAACTTTTTGTTCTTCGCACTGAGTCAGAGAAACGATTGGATAACGATTACTATAACGGGGAGATTAACGACCTGATTATGATTTTTGAAGCGAAAGTAACCGATGCAGACCTTGTACCATTGGCTGATAAGTATAAAGAATCCCTCCTACCACTGATTGAAGAAATTAAGAAAAATCTTCAAGAAATGAACATCGTTGATCTAGAAAACGATAGTGAACTGAGAATAAGATCTGACTTTGATAAAGAGTTACGTTATGAACTTGCCAAGTTCTATACTTGGGTTCACGGTGGTAGATACGATCCACTACTCGAGTATTATTTTAATAGATTTAACGCTTTGACTGACGGTAAGTTCAAATTTTCCAAAACTGATGACATCAAACTTACTTTTCTTAAAGCGAAAATAATGTTAACTGAATAGTGTGAAAAAATATGTCCTGCTCTTGTCTTTTGCTATTCATTACTTTTTGTATATCAAAGTTACTTGAGCACAATTGTTTGAACTTTTGGTCGTAACTCATAAAGGGGCATTTTCGATTTAGAAATGGCGGAGTCCTGATTCTTCGCTGTCATTTTATAGTCTATCCCAATATGCACTTGATATTATCCTTTATTCCTCTACTACATATCGAGCGTAACAACCTGACGCTCAGCACGCGCATCAAGCGATTGGCTCGCAAAACCATCTGCTTCTCTCGCTCTATTTAACTCCACGAGAAAGTGATTGGTGCCTTTATCGAAAGGCACCATTTCAACTGATTGGAGGCATCACCTGAAAAAATTACTTATCCGTGTACAGTTACACAATTGGATTTACAAGCTATTTAAAATCGCAGCCATAAAACACTAAAACTCCCCACTACATATATGTTGGTCATTAGCGATGGCATTATAGACAACCCTTAATGTTGAATTGTTTTTTTGCTGTTTAGCCAAGTCCATATAATGTTTTTTTACTGTCAAATGGTTACCACTCAACAACAACCTTCTAATATCCGAAGTTATTGTGGTAATAAATTGCGCGGCATTGATAACATATTTTCTTCGTAATTCAAATGTTTTAAAATGATTATTGACTCGTTCACGTTCAACTTTCAGCCATTGTTGAGGCGGGTTTGAATAGAAATCGAAAGTTAGAATGCCATGTTTTGCTGTTATGGTAGCTGAAATCCAATCGGTTTGATAAAATTTTTGGTCTTCATTATAAGGATAAAGTGTCTGGTCTGATGCAACTTCACATATACTATCAGACTTAACTCCATTACAGTGCGTACAAGCTGGTATAAGATTTTTTGGATTAACAGATAAAAGTGGATAGCGAGCTTTAGGTAGATAATGGTCTAACGTATCCACACCATATATTCCGCATAATGGGCAAATGCCCTTTGAACATGCTCTTAACTTATCGTAAACCTTCCTCGACTCACTACCTGGCTTCAGCATGTGAATAGAATAAAGATCCTTTAGATCTTTTTTTGTAACATGATGTTCAATCACTTGCCCAGGTCTTCTGGCAGCACAAGGTATAAATAAATGAAAACTTTTAGGTGCACAGCGAGTGTCAAAATGTAGCCATTCTCGATTGACAGTTTCCGCAATATTCTGCAATCTATTTCTATAATCTTGATTATTATCACTTACTGATAGCAAACATGTACCAAAAACATCAGCACACTTAATATTTGGATATGTAACTTTATTCATGTTCGTATCCATCGAGGTCTTTAATGTCGACGTTTTTATCCCTGAGCATAATCATGCTCATCAATATTGCCTGTCCTTCAAAACCTATCTGTTTATTGAATTTCCTCATAACCTCCTTAAATGACACCCCTTCGTCAACCTGTTCTTTAAGGAGTTTGTGAAAGCCAGATTGCTCCATCTCTAACTTAAATACCTCTTTAGTTAAAGTCCCAACGTTTTCAGCAAATGTTTCTATCGAAGGCCTAGCATATATCATTTCGTCGCCGAACCGAGTCAAGACCCAACAGCAGCTCTTGGGAATCTCCTGTACCACAACAGGCGAATGGGTTGCAATGATTGCAATACCATTTCTTCTAGATAGCAGATTACTTAATGCGCGTATAAATGCAGCCAGAAGCGGCGGGTGTAAATGACTTTCCGGCTCATCAAATAAAACTAATGTTTTATCTTGAACTTTTTCGACCAAGCTACTAATGATCATGAAAACAATAGCATGACCAGAACTCATTTTCTCCATCCGATTTATACATTCATTTACTAGCTTGTCACCGGATAAGTTAACTATTTCCGTTAAGTTTAAATCTCGGAAATTTGTATCAGACTCTAAGTTGTTTATAGCTTTTAACCAGGCATCTCTTTTAGAATCATCAGCACAGCTGTTATAAACTGAAATCGCACATTTTTCTCGGAGGTTGCGAATATTTTCTAGCTCATAACTGTCTTCTTTACAATCATTTTTTTTAAGTCCAATGTAATAATAACAGGTTCCGAGGAATGGATCACTTTGCTCACTGATAGGTGTAAAGGGATCAAAGGCACTGAAAGAGACAGAGATAACAGTACTAAAATAGCCATCTGTTATCCTTCCAGAAAATGCCTCTTCGAAATATGCATTTTCTGGTTTTTCCTTACCTACAATTGAATTAACCATCTCATTTAGAAGGGTTGTTTTACCAAGACCATTTCTGCCAATAATTGCATGTATGTTACTTGGCGGCAATGAATATGGGTCAACATTAAACTCTATATTTAAATCAGAGAAAGAATGATTGGCCCTAACAAATTGGAAGTCAAACTCAGTAAGCGGACTGTCTCCATTTATAATCCTTAAAAACTGACCATGAATAGTATTGATATTCACGTCTCTCAATAGAGATTTCTTGAATACGTCCTCATTTTTTGCAATATCCATAGATTTTTTACTTAGGACGACACAATTCAACCTTTCCAATATTACTTTGCACAACCTTTCATCAATGGAATAAAGATTTTCGTAAAACTCAGGGCTCTCTGCCAAACTAAAAAACTCTTGGTTCAGTTGCTTGAATTCTTTTTGAATTTTATCTAATGTAGCAACATCTACATTTTGTTTTTGAAAGCCTATTTTAATCTGTCCAACTGAATGCAACTTACCATCAAGGTCCATATAATGCATGTTAAAAAGAGTTCGGTAAGAATAATCATTCCAAATGGAAAATGTTAAATAAACAGTGTTTTTACTGTTCATTGAATTGAGTGATTTTTTATCTAGAACAATGAAATTTAGCAAACACTATCTCCTCTACCATCAGTTATAAAAACCCCACTTAAAAATTTAAAATTAAGTGTATCTATCTAATTATGGATCCTACTATATAGCAGTTAAATTAGCCACATCTTCGGCATCCATATTTTATCTAGTAGATAAGCATTAACGTTGAGTTTTCGCTCATAGCTGATGCCATAATCTTTGGACCTGCCAGAAGCAGACATGACCAAAACCACAGCGTCAATCAATGGGGAGAAAGCCAGCTTGTCTGAATGAAAGAATGTTCGGCGGACAATCCCTGCATAATTAGCGACCAATAATGGACAAAAGACTAAAAGTGAGATCCCCACACGAGCCATCGTTTTGAGATGTGGATCAGAAAATGCACCAATAAAACTGTAAAATAGGTTTACATGTTTAGACCTGTGCCAATTGAAGGCTTAATCTATATACCCTTGGTGCCGGCCTGTTACATCAGTCCGCAGACGGGGGAAATAATAAAGGGGCTGAACCGTGGTCAGAATTTGCAAAATCGAGATCCAGAATTTCCGAAGCATCCGTTTACTGAGCTGGCAACCCTCACCAGGCCTCAACAGCTTGATCGGCCCTGGTGACAGCGGCAAGACTACGGTTCTTGATGCGATTGACCTTTGCCTCGGTGCCCGTCGCAATATTAGTTTCTCCGACACCGATTTTTATGGACTGGATGTCACTCAGCCTATCACCATTACGCTGACGCTTGGTTCGTTGCCCGATGCCCTGATGCGCCTGGATTCCTATGGTAATTATTTACAGGCATTCAACCGTGCGAACGGGGTAGTCACCGAGGAGCCTGAACAGGGTCTGGAAACCGTGCTTTGCCTGCGTTTGATGGTGGATAGTGAGCTGGAACCTGTCTGGACGTTGGTATCCCAACGTGCTCAGGCCCAGGGTCAGGAGCGCAATATTGCCTGGAAAGATCGGTTGCTTCTGGCTCCCGCCAGACTCGGTACCTATGCCAGCTCCAACCTATCATGGACACGTGGTTCGGTGCTTAATCGACTGACGGAAGAACGTCCGGATCTGGGCGCTGAACTTGCCAATGCAGCACGCCAGGCTCGGACCAGTTTCGGTGGACAGGCCGGCGTACAGCTCGCAGAAACACTTCAAATCGTGACACAAAAAGCCAGTGAGCTCGGCGTGCCAGTTGGAGGCAATACCCAAGCGTTGCTGGACGCGCACGCGGTATCCATCGGAGACGGTGCCATTGCACTCCACGATGCAGCAGGTGTGCCCTTGCGCTCACTGGGGACTGGTTCGTCTCGTCTATTGGTCGCAGGTCTGCAGCGTGCGGCAGCACAAAACGCGTCCGTCGCGCTAGTCGATGAAGTGGAGTATGGCCTAGAGCCACATCGACTTACCCGACTCCTTAACTCTCTTGGCGCTAAGGAAAATACCCCACCCCTTCAGGTATTTCTGACTACCCATTCTCCGGTCGCAGTCCGCGAGCTCAACGGCAATCAACTCTTCGTGGTACGTAAGTCTCCTGATGGGGAACATCAGATTCTCCAAGTAGGTGTCGCTGATGATATTCAAAGCACCGTCAGGGCGGATCCGGAAGCGTTTCTCGCCCGTAGCGTTATTGTCTGCGAAGGCGCCAGTGAAGTCGGCCTGATCCGTGGCCTTGACCATTTCTGGACGAACATAAACGGACAGTCAATGCTGGCCGCAGGGACTGCATATGTGAATGTCGGTGGCGGAGAGCCTGACCGGTGTGTCAACGCCGACCGAAAACTGATCCACTCTGGCTAATTTCGCCGATTGAAAAGTGATCCACCCGGACATGGGGTTAATTGGTTTTGGGTGTGGCCCCCGCTTTGCGTTTCTCTTTCAAACGATAGCTTTCACCGCTGATCTGAACGATGTGTGCATGATGTAACAGCCTATCGAGCATAGCTGCCGTCAGTGTCTGATCATCGGCAAAGGTGCTGGCCCACTGGCTAAAGGGCAGATTGCTCGTCAAGATCAGGCTCCCTTTCTCATAACGTTTGGCGATCACATTGAAAAACAGGTTTGCTTCCTCACGCCCAAACGGCAAGTAGCCTATCTCATCGATCACCAGTAAACGCGGCCCCATCACGACACGGCTGAAGTAGGCATTAAGCCGCTCCTGTCGTTGAGCTGCTTGAAGCTGCAACATCAGGTCTGCTGCGCTGATAAATCTGGTCTTGATGCCAGCCATCAGAGCCCGATAGGCCAGTGCGATGGCAAGATGCGTCTTGCCCACTCCGCTTGGGCCCAGCAGCACTATGTTTTCCCTACGCTCGATAAAGGCCAGACTGGCTAACTCCTGCAACTGGCTGCGAGGTGCGCCACTGGCAAAGCCGAAGTCGTACTGCTCCAGCGTTTTGACCACGGGTAAAGTGGCCAGTTTGAGCAAGGTCTGGCGGGTGCGCTCGGTCCTCAAGGTCTGCTCTGCGTGCAGCAACCACTCCAGATAATCGGCGAAGCTCGCCTCCTCGTTGGCAGCCTTCTGAGCTAGTGCTGACCACTGGGCAGCAATCCCTTCCAGGCGCAGCGCCTGACTCAGGGCCATCAGGCGTTCATGCTGCAAGTTCATACGTTCACCTCCAGCAGGTCTTGGTATACCGATAGCGGATGCTGCAAGCTCTCCAGCGGCATGGGGCGCGCAGTGGCCGTGGTGCCGGGACTAACGGGTAGCGCCTGTGGCAGGGGTAGAAAATGAGGCAGCTCTTGTTGCAATCGGATAGCCGGGACTTCACCGGTAGTGCCATGGCTACGCTGGTTGGCGATGTCTTGCAACCAGGGGCCTATATGGGCATTGGCGGTTGACACATCTAGCGCCAGTCCTGCCTGCTTGAGGGTGGCTGCCAGTGGTGTGACAAAACTGCGCTTGAGGTAGCCATTGAAGCGCTCGACCTTGCCTTTGGTCTGGGCCCGGTAGGGACGGCAGACGCGGGGGCGAAAACCGAACTCTTCGGCCAAGGCGAGCAGGGCCGGATGCCAACGATGGTCACCTTCACCATAGGCATCCCGTTCGCGGATGATGGTACTGGCATTATCAAATAGCACCTCCTGCGGGACCCCACCGAAGAAATGACAAGCCTCACGCAGTCCGGTCAACCAGGCATCATTACGTTCGTGATCGAAGAAACGGACATAGCTGGCGCGACTAAATCCCAGGGTAGCAACAAAGGCCTTCAGAGGCCGATTGCCGCGGCGGATAATGGTGAAATCGACCTGCATCTGTTTACCGGGGGCCGTTTCAAAACGGACGACAGTGCCAGAGGCGTCATGGCGCAGAGGAGATAACCAGGCCTTGAGCTGGGAGAGCCCGCCAGTGTAACCATGCTCTCGCAGTTCCCTGAGCAGAACCGTCGCCGGGATCCAGTGTGGCTTCGCTGCCTGGATACGCGCTTGCAGATAGGGTTTAAAAGGATCGAGCTTGGTTGGTCGGGCAGCTCGGCTGGGATAGATTGGCAGGCCCGGGTTGCGCAGATACTTACGAACCGTGTTACGGGACACCCGCAATTGCTGGGCGATAGCCCGGATGCTCATGCCCTGACGGGCCAACACTCTGATTTCCACTGATAACTCCTGGGTCAACATGGGCGTGGCTCAAAAGCCACGATCTTGGCCCAGGTGGGTCAACTTTACTCCGGCGTTAGTGGGTCATTTTTACATCGGCGGTGACACCGGTGTTTTGTACGCGGGCTCGCATTGCGCCGACTTGGTTACCGGGTGCTGGTCATGGTTGATGCGGATAAGCCGCCCTCTGCAGCGATCGTACATGCATACGTGGATGCCGGTGGGGAGTACATCACTTGGCGAGAAGAACGTGCTCTAGAAGACGAGTTATTTCTGAGCCTGCCAGATGTGGGGGTGGATGCTCTGCTTCAGCGAGCCATAGACCTTGTGGAAGAAGATCTAGTGGCTGCACACATCCAGACTCAGTCAAACGGACAATTGACTCTCGCCCACATCCGGCAACAGCGTCAACTAGTGGGGGAGCCATATCCTCTCGCGACGCGACAACTACTGGGGCAGGCTGCACGTAACCGTCGAAACGGATGGTTTAAATCAGTCACCAAATTTGAAGATGTGGCACGCGACATTCTGGGTCCCAATAGCCAAATTTCAGAACCAGGATTTGTCGCCTTGATCAACCGTCTATATTGGTGGGCCCATGCCGCCTGAGTTCAATTTATTTGCATTTCACCGCGGAGTGATCACCGCCCCTGCGGGGTGTGGCAAGACGCAACTCATTGCCGATTCGCTATCTAGGCATACCGGCACATCGCCGGTTCTCATCCTCACACATACCAACGCGGGGGTCACGACACTACGTCTGCGCATGCAGAAGGCTGGTGTACCTACTTCTGCTTACCATATCGCCACGATCGATGGTTTTTCCATGCGCTTGGTGGCGATGTTCCCGCAGCGAAGTGCTGTCGATGCTGCGGTCCTCCTGCTCCAGAATCCCAGCGTCGACTACCCGGCAATACGCGTTGCCGCTAGGAATTTACTGCAAAGCGGACACATCAGTGATGTCCTCGTGGCAAGTTATGCCCACCTGATTGTCGATGAGTATCAAGACTGCAATTTAGTACAACATGCTCTGGTGACAGAACTTTCCATGGTGCTACCCACCTGCGTCCTTGGCGACCCGATGCAAGCTATCTTCGGCTTTCGCGGCAACCAACTGGTGGACTGGAATACCGACGTACTTCCACATTTTCCTGCTATTGGTGAACTGAATCAGCCCTGGCGCTGGACGAATGCAGGTACACCCGAGTTCGGCCAATGGCTTCTTGAGTGCCGGCAAATACTCCTAGCGGGAGGTGGCATTGATTTGCGCCAAGCCCCACCTGAAGTCGTCTGGGTAGCGTTGCAGCAAGCGACAGCTGTTCAGCAACGGCTGACAGCGGCGTTAACACCTGCTGTTACGCGAGATGGTGACGTGTTAGTGATTGGAGACAGCCGTAATCCTCGTGGTCGTCGGCGAATGGCGAGTCAAACACCAGGGGCGTCCGCAGTGGAGCCCGTAGACCTAACCGACCTCACACTGTTTGGAGTGACGTTTAACCTGCACTCTGCCGACGCCCTGACTCGTCTGGTGACATTTGCCGCAGAGGTGATGACACAGGTAGGTCCTGCTGCTTTGCTACCCAGACTGGGGAGCTTACTTCAAGGGACTGCACGCAATCCTGCCACAGAGGCTGAAGCCGCTCTGGTCGCCTTCGCGCAAGCTCCGAGCTTCCCTCTTGCTATCGAAGCACTGCGCGCATTGACCCGACAGAATAATGCTCGTGTCTATCGCCCCGATGTCTTGTATTGCTGTCTGCGCGCGATGCAAATGGCTGCTGGAGGCAGTTGCAGTTTTGCCGATGCCACGGTGCGGGAACGCGAACGAAATCGGCATGAGAGCCGGCCTCTTGCGCGTCGTGCTATTGGAAGTACCCTGTTGCTGAAGGGCCTGGAGGCGGAAGTGGCCGTTATAACTGAACCTGAGGAAATGGATGCCAGACATCTCTACGTCGCATTTACACGTGGCTCGAAGAAGCTGGTTGTCTGCTCGTTTGCCCCCGTGCTGACAGCCCGCTAACTCCAGCGTAACTTATCCATGTTCAATGGGGGTCACTTCCATTCGAGCCGCCTTAAGCACATTCAAGGGTCGTTCAGCTAACTCATCCATAGGTGTCTTGCCACCAAGCCAACTATTTGCACTGACAAACCAGGAAGCGATCACAAGTGCCGTTCTGTGAGCAGCTAGAATAGCCAGTATCTCCTTCATTTTGGGTAGAGGCTTACCATTGATCCCAAAGCCATAGGCAGGGAAAAGATCTTTTCCCCCTACAGATATTGTGAAAATCTGCCCCGCCTTTTTCCACTTATTTGGCAGTTCTGAAGCGTTTGCCCCCTTATATCCTGCATTGTCGGAGACCTGTTGTGCCGTCAGCCACGTTGACAGGCTAAGGACCTGTTCACACAGTTGAGCCGCCGTAACCACATTCAATTTGTGCTTCACTCCGGTGCATTTATTCATTTGAGTAGTCTCTGGCATAACGACAGGCGATGCGTAGTTTTTTGGCTGTCCCCTCTGTAAAGCAGAGATCATGCGGCCCGCATCAGGAGCTGTTTTGGTGTATAACCACCAAGTGCTATATTGGGCCACCCATGGTTACATAGCACAACTAGTTCGTTACAAACTCTTGTAACTCATTAAGTGACTCAAACATGTAACCGTGACTGCAAATAGCTTAATGAGCTTACCTTCATTAAATGCAGATGTCCGCAATCCCATTTATCGGCGTTTCTTTTTGTTAAAATTCACCTTCAACATCTACATTTTGACCTTCAACACCCTGCAACGAAAGGTGTCAATTGAGTCTAAAATGGCGAACTAAAAGTCGGGTCTGGTACAGATAGCCACCCGCCAGATGCGTCAGTCGTACATATCCACTCGTATGGGGTGTGGAGCGAACTACAGCAGCGTATGGGTATCACACACCGCCACTCCCATGGAGCCGTTATTCCTTATTGGCCTCGGCCAACGGCTCTGGCTGCCCATTCTGCGAATCACCCGCGCGCCAGTCCACTTCCAATCAAGAAACCATCCAATTCAGCAAGCTGTTCATCGAGGATCGGTCGTTTTTCCTCTGCCATCGTGAAAACTATGCAAAAATGCGTCGGTATTCTCTGTCTTCTCACTACCCACAACTAGGCAATGGTTTCTAAAGTAGTTGAAAAATGGGCCTACCAATCTATGCGGCTCCATCCTTCCAGAAAGACCGCATTCATTCACTTAAAACTACCTAAATTTTCCTCTCAAGAGACCCTGCTCATGGCTCAAAAATTGAGGCGCCTGTCATTTTAACACTTTGAGAACGCAACCTAGGTGGCGCCCTAGAAACATGGCCAGTGTGTGTCTGGGCGATATATACAATTTTAATGATAATGCTAACAACAAGTGTTGATGGTGGTCTTGAGGAATGTTCAGTCTAGAAAGCGGTCAAGATACCGAATTTTCAATCGTTCGAAGGCATCACCTGAAAATGTAAGAAAATAGCTATTATTGCGCAAAAATAGCCAATTAAATTACATTCAGTCTTAATGTTTGTCATGAAATTATCGAAAAAAGTCTGTGTTAGTGGCATTTTTACAGACTTAGCCGTCAGTCTACAACCGAACCGTGTTCTATTTTATCTCCATACGGGCTCTCAAACCGATGCCCGCACGGGCACCGGTTCAATGCAGGCCCGATGCAGAGGATCGGGCCGAAGAGGCATTACTCGCCGGCCAGCTCGACCAGTGAGACTACCTTGATGCCAGCGGCAGTCAGGCGGGCATCGCCACCCAGAGACGGCAGGGAGATGATGAAGGCCGCATCGGCCACTTCACCACCAGCACGGCGGATCAGCTTGACGGTCGCATCGACGGTACCGCCGGTCGCCAGCAGATCGTCCACGACCAGCACCTTGTCACCGGGCACGATGGCATCGGTGTGCAGTTGCAGGGTGTCGGTGCCGTACTCGAGGGCATAGGACTCCTCGATCACTTCGCGCGGCAGCTTGCCCGGCTTGCGGACCGGCACGAAGCCCAGCCCCATGGCATAGGCAACCGGCGCGCCAAAGATGAAGCCGCGAGCTTCGGTGCCAACAATCTTGGTGATCCCTTGATCACGATAATGATTGGCCAGCAGATCGATGGTGGCCTTGAAGGCCTCGGCGTTCTCGATCAGGCTGGTGATGTCACGAAACAGAATGCCCGGCTTCGGATAGTCGGGAATGGTCTTGATGCTTGCTTCGATAAATTTCAGGGTTTCCGGATTCATGTGTTGACCGCTTATTTTTTTGACCCAGGGGTGGCCATTTTTTCTCAATTCCCTTCTGCGGGAAATAAAAAAGCCTGTCACGCAAAAATGACAGGCCGACTCCATAGCATTATTGCTGCAATAGCTTAGGGACTTCACTTCACCATTGCAACTGGCTCCAGCACCGGCAGACGCATTAACCAGGTGAGCAGGATCACCATTATGATAACCAGCAACCCCTTGACCCACAGCAGTGGCACCACCGCCAGCGACACCGAAAAGGTGAGCAAAATGAAGATAATGGCGCGCCGTCTGGCCTGACGACGAATGCCGCGATACTGTTGCCAATCCACGATGGGCGGGCCAAACCAGGGATGGGTCAGCAGCCAGCGATGAAAACGGGGCGATGAGCGGGCAAACAGAGCGGCAGCCAGCAACATGAAGGGGGTTGTCGGCAATAGCGGCAGCACAATGCCCACAATACCGGTGGCAAATGCCAGCCACCCGAGCGCCATCAGACACCAACGCTTCATTCCTTCTCCTTGCGTGATTTATCTCCCTCTAGCCTAACAGAGTTTGAGCGGGTGCTGACAGCGGGCCGCAACCCCACTACAATCTGCGCTCTTTTTTCTTGCCACTCTCGTCGGAAAGCCGTTATGCGCGTTATTTTGGCCCCCATGCAGGGGGTACTGGATCACCTGATGCGGGAGGTACTCACCTCCGTCAATGATTACGATCTCTGCGTGAGCGAGTTTATCCGGGTCGTCGATCAGCTGCTGCCCGCCAAGGTGTTCTACCGCCTCTGCCCTGAACTGCTGCAAGATGGCAAAACCCGCGCAGGCACCCCGGTGCGGGTACAACTGCTGGGGCAACACCCCGAGTGGCTGGCCGAGAACGCCGTACGCGCTATCGAGCTGGGCTCCCCCGGCGTCGATCTCAACTTCGGCTGTCCCGCCCCTACGGTCAACAAGAGCAAGGGCGGTGCGGTGCTGCTCAAAGAACCCGAAACCATCTACCGCATCGTCAAGGCGGTGCGTGAGGCAGTGCCCGCCCATCTGCCGGTGAGCGCCAAAATTCGTCTCGGTTACGATGACAAGGAGCTCTATCTGGAGAACGCTCAGGCGGTCTTTCAGGGGGGCGCCAACGAGCTGGCCGTTCATGCCCGCACCAAGCGCGAAGGGTACAAGGCCCCTGCCCACTGGGAGTACGTGGACGCCATTCGCCGTGCCCTGCCCATCCCGGTCACCGCCAACGGCGAGATTTGGGATCACAAAGATGCCCTCGCCTGCGCCAGGGTCTCGGGTTGCGATGCCCTGATGGTCGGGCGCGGCGCCATCTCCCTGCCCAATCTGGCCAACGTGATGAAAACCGGCTGCCCGCACATGAGCTGGGCCGAAGTGCTGCAGTTGATGGTGAGCTATACCGAGCAGGATCTGGCCAGCGAAAAAGCCGACTACTATCCCAGCCGCATCAAACAGTGGTTCAGCTATCTCAAGCGGGAATATCCCGAAGCGGACCAGCTGTTTCAGGAGATCCGGGTGCTCAAAGAGACAGATCCCATCCGCGATTCCCTGCTGCAAGCAGCCAAAAGCCACGGCTAACCACGTTTAACTTGACGCATATCATCTTGATAGAGTTATCGGATCCCTATACTGCCCCGAATCTGTCGTCTGTCCTGTGGGGGATAATGTGTGTGAAATGACGCAAGCACAGTTGACTGTCTGGCGTAATCGCCTGCTGTCAGACTGGGCCCAAGTACGAGAAACGCTGATCGGTCAGCTCAAAGCCTGCCGCCGTGACGAGTGGGCCGAGCAGGTAGGTCACTGCGAGCAGGATCAACTGGTGGAACTGACCAGCCGGCTGGATCTGCCGAAGGTAGAGCAGAGTGTGGCCCGCCTCAAGCGGATCGATGCGGCACTCTGCCAGATGGATCTTGGCCTCTATGGCCTCTGCTCCGATTGTGAAGAGCCGCTTTCCATCGAACAGCTGGAACAGGATCCGACTCTGCAACGCTGCCCGCGCTGTGAAACCCGTTACCGCAAAGTGTTACAATCAAAAGCACACACATCCGAAGAGATCTACAGATTGTGGGCCGAGAAGAACGAACCAAAGATAAATCAATAGCTTACTCATACATCAGGCTGAGTTCTAAACAACAAATCAAAGGTGATGGAGCAAGACGGCAGATCCAAGCTGCCGAGCTGTATTGCAAGCAAAACAATCTAGTCCTCTCACCCAAGACATTCCGCGATTTAGGCATATCTGCTTACAAGGAAGTGGATCGCCCTTCCCTTTCTGACCTTCACCAGTGCATCGCTAACGGCATGATCCAAGCTGGTGATGTCGTTATTCTTGAAAAGCTAGATCGTCTGAGTCGGCAGGGCATTGCCAAGACGCAGGCAATGCTTCAAGAGATATTGTCCAGAGGTGTTGTTGTCGTAAGTCTGATGGATGGGCTTGTGCTTGATCGCGATTCACTAAACGATTTGACATTAGTGATCCGAATAGCGGTTGCTAGTGATATTGCCTATAAAGAATCTCTGGCTAAGTCTCAACGCATACAAGCGAACAAAGACGCAGCCAGAGAGAAAGCAAAACAGGGCGTTGCAATACCTCGCAAGCTGCCATTTTGGCTATCGTTGATTGACGGAAAGTATGATTTCAATGATCGCCTCCCTGTGCTGAAAACTATCATCGACATGAAACGTAATGGTGCGTCACTCGCTAAAATTGCGGCTCATTTGAATAGCTCCAGTATCCCCACTGCTAATCATAACGGCATCTGGAACCCAAGCACTCTCCGCGACGTGATAGCTAATCCCTGTCTGTATGGTGCGCATCAAGTCAGAGTAAAAGTCCAGGGCAAGTATCAGCCGAGCGAGTTGATCAATGATTATTACCCTGCGGTAATCAGCTTTTCAGAGTATCAAGAGCTTAACAGCCGAGCAGTTCAACGCCCCGCTGGCAGAAGCGAAACGAATCACATTAGTGGCTTGGTTTACTGCGAACACTGCGGCAAGAAGATGGCGGCAAAGAGCCGCAAGAATAAAACTGGAAAGGTCACTTATTACTACTGTCGGTACTCTTTATTGGAGAGCTGTGAGCACAAAGCCCACGTTCGCGATCTACATAGCCATGTGATTGAACATGCCAATCGATTGGAAATCAAACAGACGCTAAAAGACGACAAACGCGCTAACGAAATTTTGATCGAGTTGAGCCAGATCGACAATAGAGTCCGAGAGCTGTCTGAATCACTGGCAAGCATGACTAGCACAATAGCCACAACAGCTATTATCAGTGCCCTATCCTCTCTCGAAGAACAGAAGAAGGCTCTATTAGCAGAGCAAAGACAGTCCGTGCCAATCGCTGCTGACGCTGTTAAAACACTGCTGACGCTGGTGGATGATCCCAAGCAGTTCAACATTCAGCTAAAGAAGATTGTTAGCGAAATAAGAGTACGTCAAAGCGGAAATGGTCATATCGTCAGCGTGAAACGACACGATGGACACAAGATTGTTTTTCATACAAACGGTGCATTTACCACTGATACCAAGCAATTCTTGGACGAGGTTCGTCAAATCAATCAATAGGCCGCGAAGCGGCCTTTTTCATGCCCGTTAAATGTTGAATTAACGGGATCGAACGGGGTTATAATCCGAGACGCTGAACGACTCGTTGACATGTTGTGATGCTGAACTTTGATCCTCTAGCCGTCTTGATACCACGAGCATTCAGACTCTCGGCCATGCGCTTGAGTGTGTATCCGTTGCGTCTCATTTCTTGAAACTCTGCTCTTAAACTCTCTGCTCTATCGTCTGCGGCTTCTTTAACTGCCAGGTTGCGAGTCTCACGATCCCCTTTATAGCCACCCAGCTTAACGCCACGCGCTTTGGCTGCTTGTAACGCTGCTTTTGTACGTTGAGATATGAACTCTCGCTCCTGTTGTGCAAGTGCTGCATACAAGTGGATCTGGAACTTATCAGCAAACGGCATACAAGCGATGCGAACGTCCACATGCTTGATGATATGAGCGACTGTTTCGACGTCACGACTTAGACGATCCACTTTGGCAACAAGTAGAGTTGCACCTGTGGCTTTGCAGAGTTCGACGGCTGCTTTCAATGTCGGGCGATCATTAAGACTGCCCTTACCAGAACGAACATCAACGAATGTTTCAAGCACCTCGGGATCATTTGCATAGTGAGACAGAAACAAATCGGTGTCTCGTTGTTGTGCTTCTAATCCGAGTCCAGATTCGCCCTGCTTTTTTGTACTCACTCGGTGATAGATAACAAATTTCATTGTCAAGTTAATCCGTTCTGTTTCTTACTCAATAAGAACATGGTAACAGGAGGCCAGTGCCAGTAAACAGATTACAACACTCGTTGTTGATGTGTATGACGTATGAAATGTGTAAGAGTTGACAGGCAACGGAAGTCCTGTTTAGTGGATTTCAGTCATAGGTGAGAGATAACGTCCGTATTACCTATAAGATCGCGTGTGATTACCACTGAAAATCATTCAATAAACAGTGATTTTTGGGTCATAAAACAATGATTTTACCGCTGCTTTTGCACTGGTATTTTCGGATATCCTTTCATGTTCTTTTTCACCAACGTGAATATTTCAGCAAGCAATCGAAGATCCATCACCGGCTCATTTTTGAAATCAACGACTAAACAATTCGACGGTGTTATTTCAGCGCGGTACATATACCCTTTATGGAATAATACCATGTTAATATCATATCCCATAAACGGTATAACAATCGTGGTATTATTGAATCGATTGTCGGCCCTAGACTTCTTAAACTTTTGAATAGTGGATTTGCACCACTCTTTCATGATGTGAAATGGATTTTGAAATCGGTATTTAAACTTGAACATATAGCTCCTTGGTAATAGGGGGGTGTTTTATTGAGAATGTATGACCACAACACAGCCACATGTCTCTGTCGTGTGTAGGAAATCGAAAATTCCAAAAACTTTTTTCGCTGATTTAAACTGGAATAACGATTTCGCAGTCCTTTAGATACTCGGTATCTTCACGGCGAGGATGTTCTATCAACAAGTATTCTCTGATTTTATTGATATCCCCCTTGGCAATAAGCCCTTGAATTTCACGGGTCTTAGACATATGGCATGGATTACAGACACTAACAAAGTTAGCACGACAACGCGCAAAATTACGACTCGGATCAAGTGACAGCTCCAGATGATGATCGACCGCAACAGCAAGACGGCGGCCACAGTGTTCACACATCGGGTAATTGATTCTATGGCTCTTAGATAACGAACGCCATCCAGATGAATTATAGAAATCCATGTTAGTGTCTAAGCCCTTAGCAGTTGTTTTTGAGTATTTGCGTGAGCGGTGAATTTTCTTGTGTTCTGGGCAATACCAGCCTTTCCCTTCAAAGGCATTAGTACAAGTCGGGTGGGTGCATAGTTTTAGCATGTTGGCTCCTTTTATTTTTATTTACTATCACGCTGGTGGAGCCCTAGAGAAAAAAGTTTCGGCCATAGACTTCCTGTAAACCTGACTAACGTGGGGTTGTGTTAGGAAGCAGTGTGTTTATATAGCCCGCCCCCCTATAAGCAGAATGTTTATTACCGTGGGTGGTCGTGTTATTATAACTACATCCGAAGTTAAAGTTAGTAAGTTGATTTCCTCGATGTGAATATTTCATGATGTTTATTACATTGGTAGGCAGTGCTATTATAACTGCATCCAAAGTTAAAGTTGTTTATTTGATTTGAATATTTGGCAATGTTTATCACCCTGTTTTTATTCGTTATAATAAACAGGTGTTTTTCACAGTAATCTCCTGATTTTGAATATTATTTTTTCATTTTCCTCATGTTGAAACCAGTTCATTGGACTGGTTTTATTTTGATCTGTGAAATAGTCACGCAAAACTGTTTAATAATTTATTAAGGAGAAATATATGGCAGCTGCCAACACCATCACCGCACAAGAAAGAAGAATTATCGAGACCTATGGGTTTACCACGTATACATTTGCACTAACTGGTCATACGAGATCTAAGATTTATAACTGGATCAAGAAATATGATATCAAAGTGCCAGAACTGGCGGAAGTAAATGAACGTGTGAACGCTATAATCAAGCAGCACGAAGCTAACAAAGTTTAATAACCATCTGAGGAAAACATAATGAACAAACTAATATTCCATCAATTTAAAGGAGACATATCGTGGAAAAAAACCATAAATCAAAATTTTCTATTCAAGAAGTAAAAGAATTATATGCGGATGCAGAACAGATAAAGATCTACGATTATCTGGATAATTTCGGCCTAGATGAGCATGAGATTAAACACATGCTTGAACTAGAGGAAGAGTTTCGGCCAAAGCTGGCATTAACTCGACTCGTTAGCCTGCTCAAGGAGAAGGAAGAAGTAAAGAAACAGATTCAGAAGAACATGACAACAGATGAATCATTGCTCCATTTATATGACTATCTGAATCGCAAGAACATATATTATTTGGGCGATACAGAAGAATTCGTAATGCTTGAGCCAGTTGGTTATGAAGACGAACCACACAATTATCGTTGGACAACTCTGACATTCAAACAGATAAAAGAGCGTTATGATAACGGAGAACATCCTACTCCTAGGATTAAAACACTCGATGATATTCTATTAGATAGTAGGGTTGATTCTGGCATAGGCGCGATTATGAAAAACGCACTATGTTATCTCGGTGGGCGCAAGACAACACGCCGCTTCAATTTTAGAACGTCTTCATCGCGTCGCATGGAAGACGAAACTCTGAATATGTGCGAAGCCGAGAAAGAAAAGTGGATTATTAACTCTGACGAGTACCACATTGCAGATCCTAGTAAGCCAGATCCATATGTTAAAGCATTGCTATGGTCAATTTCAGGCGAGAAGCAAGAAAACTTTGACCATATATGCAAATGCATTCTCTGGAAACTAAAAGGTGGTGTTATGCATACATTGCCTTCATTAGTGCTATTCGGTGGTCAGGGTTCCGGTAAATCAACTTTCACAAGCGTACTGATGCCGACTGTTTTTCATGGTTCTAGTTCTTGCGTATCAGGTAAGATCGACGATTTAAGCCGTTTTAACAGTTATATGGAAGGTGCGCATCTTGTGTATTTCGATGAAGCTAAACTGGACAAGCGTTTCAACGAAGAACTGAAAAAGACTATCGGTAACGTTAGTATTCCAATCGAGAAGAAAGGACAAGACAAATATTATATCGACAACCTCGCATGGTATGTGTTCTGTACCAACGACGAATTCGGTGCTGTTGCTTTGAGTCAAGACGCCAGCGAGAACAGACGATTCAGTATTTGCAAGGGGAATGATGCGCTGTGGAAAGTAATAACCCGAGAATTCGGAGTTAGCACAGAGGCGGAAGCAAGAGAGATTGAACAGCGTGTTATGAAAGCTTGCAAAGACAGGAAAGCAGTTGCACAGACGATAAAGTGGATCGAGAAGACTTACTGGGAAAGCATGAATAACCGCTGTCCAAGAGCATTGCACGGTGAAGACTATGAAAATCTATTGGGTATGCAGAAATCCGATAAAGATCACTTAGGGAAGGTGCGAACAAGTCCCTGATATGAGATCATGTTTGTCATCTGGAGCCATGGAACAGGGTTCATCATGAGTCATCAGCTCACCTTCGCCGACAGTGAATTCAGCAGTAAGCGCCGTCAGACCAGAAAAGAGATTTTCTTGTCCCGCATGGAGCAGATTCTACCATGGCAAAACATGGTGGAAGTCATCGAGCCGTTTTACCCCAAGGCTGGTAATGGCCGGCGACCTTATCCGCTGGAAACCATGCTACGCATTCACTGCATGCAGCATTGGTACAACCTGAGCGATGGCGCGATGGAAGATGCTCTGTACGAAATCGCCTCCATGCGTCTGTTTGCCCGGTTATCCCTGGATAGCGCCTTGCCGGACCGCACCACCATCATGAATTTCCGCCACCTGCTGGAGCAGCATCAACTGGCCCGCCAATTGTTCAAGACCATCAATCGCTGGCTGGCCGAAGCAGGCGTCATGATGACCCAAGGCACCTTGGTCGATGCCACCATCATTGAGGCACCCAGCTCGACCAAGAACAAAGAGCAGCAACGCGATCCGGAGATGCATCAGACCAAGAAAGGCAATCAGTGGCACTTTGGCATGAAGGCCCACATTGGTGTCGATGCCAAGAGTGGCATGACCCACAGCCTAGTCACCACCGCGGCCAACGAGCATGACCTCAATCAGCTGGGTAATCTGCTGCATGGAGAGGAGCAATTTGTCTCAGCCGATGCCGGCTACCAAGGGGCGCCACAGCGCAAGGAGCTGGCCGAGGTGGATGTGGACTGGCTGATCGCCGAGCGCCCCGGCAAGGTAAGAACCTTGAAACAGCATCCACGCAAGAACAAAACGGCCATCAACATCGAATACATGAAAGCCAGCATCCGGGCCAAGGTGGAGCACCCATTTCGCATCATCAAGCGACAGTTCGGCTTCGTGAAAGCCAGATACAAGGGGTTGCTGAAAAACGATAACCAACTGGCGATGTTATTCACGCTGGCCAACCTGTTTCGGGCGGACCAAATGATACGTCAGTGGGAGAGATCTCACTAAAAACTGGGAATAACGCCTTAAATGGCGAAGAAACGGTCTAAATAGGCTGATTCAAGGCATTTACGGGAGAAAAAATCGGCTCAAACATGAAGAAATGAAATGACTGCGTCAGCCGAGAAGAATTTCCCCGCTTATTCGCACCTTCCTTAGAAACTTCCAACAGCGGAAGAATTTGACAGAGACGTACAATGACTTTAAGCCTGCCTTCAAATTGCTTAGGGAACAACAAAAGAAAGGGATAGAGTATTTTCATCTTGTCTATGCTCTATGGCTTCGGCACCAACACGATTACATGATGTATCCGAACATGAGAAATAACGATCTTTTTAAAATTGTCGAATACTCACCGATAGTTTCCATTCTTGCAGAACGTGAATCAATCATGGGTAGAATTAAAACGTTATTCGACGAACTCGGATACTACCACTGAAAAATCTTGGTAAAGGGAAAATTGTGTGATTACGTCAAATCAAACGTGATCGCGGCTTTATCAAATAAAACAAATCAAAACGCTGGTGAAGTCCACCAGCTTTCAACTATCAATATTAAACACAACTAAGGAGATTTACCTTGAGAAAATTTATCAAAGACATTAGCAACCTTGAAATCCGTAGTCATTATCCACATGCCGATGAACGGGAACTGTATTACGTTACTTTTGGACGTGACTGGAAGGTCGGATCAAAGAACTTGATGCGAGAACTGGCATACGTCACTCGACACACAGAGAGCATGACACACCTCAAATATGTTCTGGCATATTGGTTCCTACACCCACATTTTGACGATGAAAGGAACAACGAGATTAAAGAGTGGTTCAGCGCCACAAAGTTCTATAAGTATCTGACCCTGGGCGAAGGAAACTATCCTGATACCGACGAAGAGTTTCAGAAGTCTTGGATCAATATAGCTTTATGCAGCCCAGTGGATTCATGTGACATGCACAAGCTGCCAGATGAAGAAATCCGAGCGATGTTTGATATCTGATGTGTGTTTTTTACATTTTGAAATTGGTCTTAGTGAAATTTCTAGATGGCTGGGACTGTGGTGATTTCGATTAAATCTCAATAAAACGGCCCCCTTTCTAAATAACAGGTGGGTTGGGTGCCCACGATATCAGCTCCGCAGCCGCCTTCGGGCGGCTTTTTCATATCTCCAATCTGCAAATTCCTGTGCGGATTAATCTACTAAGGAAATAGTGGATTCACTGCAAAATCCTGTGCAGTGGACTGAGCTGATTACATAGCTCAGTGACCAGCTATAAAGGCAGCTGATTAAATCCTCCACGCGAGGTTCAATAAATAGCTCATATACAAGGAGCTAATATGACACCACATGAATTTCTGAACATACTGGCAAAAAAAGCCAATATCCCAATTACCCAATCAAAGGACTTTCGATTCATCGAATCATCCGGCATTAGAGTTCTGGATCACTATCACAAGATTGCTATCAGTATTTCAACACACGAAAAACAAACTGTAACGCACTACCACGAGCCCACCAGCGAACTGATAACAATGCTTGTCGATGCACTGAAAACGGGTGCAAAGAGCCACCAGCAACGTCTGGCAGATGATCGTATCAATCACTTTAAAACTATGAAGGGGAAGAAGAATGTTTAACATGAACACCAAGGGATTCCAGGTCGAAGAAATCGAACAGCAAAATGATCAACAAGATGAACAGTTTGATGAAGTAGTCAGCACAATTGACCCAGAATTCGAGTCAGAGATTCGCCGCTTCATTCGTACTTGTTACTGGTACGGACTGAAAGATGATTGGATTAATAGCCTTGAGAAGGATAAGCCTAATCCCTCATTTGCTGGCATGACAGGTATCCCGCGTGATGTGCTAGTGAATCTGATTCGTAACGAGATGAAAGAACTTGCGGAAGTAGCTCAACGCGAACGGGAACTCGAAGAAGAACGGATCGGTAAGCTGTATGTCTAATGAAATCGAAGAAATCGCTGGTAGCTCGCTGCCAGTGGTTTATCGCGATCTTGTAGTAGGTAGCTATGATGACACTAGCGAGGTGATGGAAAGTGTTCCTGAGCTGTTTGGCGTAGCATTGGAGCTGGTGGATTGTTATAGCTACTGGAAGATAGTCGAGACTGATGAACTGGACAGGATTATGAGCGACTTGATCGATTATTGAACTGATTAGATAGTGAACTGATTGATACTGTGCGGTAGCACTTCGCGTAAGCGATTATCATTAATAGTATTATAATCAATACTACTTAATTATAGTAATAATTATCGGCTGCGCCGAAGTCGCTAACGCGACAATCTTATTAATGATTATTTTTAATACTGATTATTAATAATTATTAATGATCAATATCTATCGCTACACTACGTTTCGCGAAATCACTTCGTGATAACTGCATTATAATCACACCTCGAAAAACGGTAAACATTTCCGTTCAAAAATAATTTCTTAGTTCACATTTCACACTGTTGTCAACCTTTGTTTATAGTCGTCATAATCAATGTTATGATCACTCTATCGAAACAAGGAGACAATATGATCTATAAAACAGCGAAATCAATCGCAAATACCACCGGACAACACATCCCGAATATTTTCAAATCAATTTCCACTCTCTGCAAGCGTCACGGTATCAAACCCACCAGCATTGAATATGAACTGAAAGACAACAAACTTCACTCTCTTATGATCAACGATCTGATGTTCATTCGTGGCAAGTCAAATCATTGGGAGCGTGTTTGATGGAATATGAGCGTGAATATGATTTTCTCGTTGAAATGTCAGAACACCGGAGAAAGTTTATCCCGAACGGTGTCACTCTCTATTACTTCCAGAACAATCAACTGATTGATTATTTCATTCATGAATTTCAAGCGAGAGATACCGAACATCGCTACTCACTGAAAAAAGACGGTAATAGAGTATTCTTCACCGACGGTTCAACAAGCATGATCACATTAATCGTCGGAACCAATTACTTCCAACTGGATTTCGATTACTGGGGTAAACTTGCTTTCAGTGCCGTTTATGAAGCAAATAATACTGATCGTTCATTCTTTTGGAAGAAAGAATGCACTTTGATGGAACCTGGACTTTATGCCGCTTTAGATATTATCATGAATCCTATCACCGCTGATAATTTCAAGTGGTAATGTTTATTGTCAGCATAACGCATGATAATATTGTTTTGTTGATGAACAACATTGCCTTGTGAGTAAAACATTATGACTGAGGAATATATTATGACCTATTAATTTAAAGGAGACTGAAAAATGCCTGTTATTGAAATCAAAACAGATAAAAAACTCACCCATTCTGAAATCTATAATATTATCCAAGAATCAATCATTGAAAACATTCACACACGTTTTCATAAACTCGAAATTCCGTGCAGCTCTGTATACGAAACTCGTACCGGATTCCGATTTGATCTAAAACTCGGTATTACCACTGGTATTCTCATCGAGAATGGCCACGTTTTTATTGAAGACCTTATTGAAGGTGAACTGAGTAAAAGCAAAGTAATCACATTTGAAGGCGACCGATTCCGAATCATCGGCACTAATTACCACAGCCCCTCTATCGTGAGTGAAATCGTTGATGTTCTGCTTGATGAATTCGATCACGTTAAAGGCCAAGAACTCTACGACAAAGTGAGTATGACCGATCTGAGTAACATCGCTTGGATGTTCGGTGAGAAACACCGCTGGGCTACACCAGATGCGGTATATATCGATGACGCAGACAAAGATTTCCATGTAATCATTGAAGCTGACGGCCACCTGATTTCTGTTCACGCTGAATTCGAAATCGACAATAAACCGGTGTTCGAGATTATCAGCCGTCATTGTGCCCTGCCCGCAAAAGCTGTGCGACTCACTATGAAACGGTTCCGTGATGCTTATAACAGTGTGGAGGGCGTTTAAATGGAAATGAAAAAAATGTCCGAAAAAGAAATGAATGATTACGCCCTTGAATATTACATGAATCCCGTTATCGATAGCCTAGAAGACCTAGGCTATCTAATCAGCGATGTTACTATCGGCACAAACATTTGTTCAGTTGATACTCCATTCGGCAAACTGATTCTTGAACTAGAAGGTCCAACTACTGGCATAGGGGAATTTATTCTTCAAGATGAAGATCAGATTAGAGCGTCACTTGTTCGATTTGCTAACAATGAATACCACGTCCGTACTGACAGCTATCAACAAGCATTGGTCGCAGAAATCGCCGGAACTCTTAATCGTGACCACACGCCGAGCATTGAATCTTGTAAACATGAATCAATTCCTCTGACCGATTTACATAACGTAGCTTGGATGTTCGGTACTGAGCATAAAGTTGATCGTGATGTTATTTTCGTGAAGGTCGATGATCATATCAGCGTCCAGCTAGAAATCGACGACGATTGGTTCACTGTTATACCAGTGATTGAAGATTATGAAGATGGTTTTTGTTTCAATATAAGCAGGTATGATTGCCTGCCCGCTCGCACTGTTGAAAATTTGAAATCAAAATGCCGAGAAATTTATGCCGATGTACTTGCTAAACAGGTTTCAGAATTGATCGATTAAAGGCCCCGAAGGGGCCTTTATTTTTTAACTCTCACAACCTTCGGTAAAAGCTTACCCGCGATATATAATTTAATATACAACTTTTTATCGTCGTGGATTTTGAAGTAGTATTCACCTGATAACGGTAACGACCAATGTTCAAAGCTATCGATTCTTCTTCTCGACAGTGATTCCCAACTTGGAAGTCCATCCTTACTTTTCATTATAAAATTTCTAAAAGGCCAAAAACCTCTTCGCCATTCTAATTCCCAATGATTAACAATCATTGATTTGCTACTAAGATTTGTAATGAATATCTTGTTTTCTTCCCTGCCATGTATGTTAAATTCGCCTGTCACCGAAACTCGGTAATGGTTTATCCACATTTCAGCTATTTTAATGAGTGCTAAAATAGTAGATATAACAGCACCCCAAATTGCAATCCAATCATTTTGCATTATATTAACCCAAAGCTTTCTCAGCATTAGCGAGGAATAATAAATTGGTAGCAGTTAGATGAATCATATAACTAGCAAGGTGCTCTGGGATTTCGATTACTTCTGGGCCCTGACCATGACTCCCTTTTTCATTTCTAACTTTTGGCACACCTGTTTTAATAATAGACTTGAAAATATTATTTATTTCTTTATGCTGCATTTTTTGCCATTCAGGGAATAATCCATTAGCCGAACACGAATCAATCAGTGGGCTGGCAGTAGCTTTGCCTTTCTCATAATCCCATCCGCGCTTTTCATGAATAGCCTTTAACATGCTTTCGAAAGAATTCCCACAACTGGATATAGCGTCACGATAACGGCCATGCCTGTAATGATCATGCGCGGTCATGAACTCGTTCTGAGAACCGGCATACATAGGTTCGGAGTTTAATGCCGTAAGAATAGGTAGCATGACTTCTGACTGTATAAATTCACTTTCAATTTTAATGATATGCAGGCTGTTTTTATCAATCTGATATCCTACCGCTGACTCACGAAATCTAGTATTAATTTCGTCAATCAGGCTGTCGATATCAACTGATAACGTGCCTCGTTTACTATATTTATCCACTCGGTCTATTACAACTTCCAGTACGGATAGAAAGCCATCGGTATCACAGTAATTCTCAACATATGAAAATAGCACCTGAGTTTCATAGTTCTTTTCACTGTATTGGCTAATTGCAAATACATCATGAGGAAGATTATCTCCGATTTCATTTTCTATAAGTTCTTTCACATTTGCGTATACAGGATTCATTACTCTATCCCTAAGAGTAAAGAGATTCTCGTATATTTTTAATATCTGAAATCTTAATCTTCTTGGAATATCTTCATATTGGTAAACATCATTGAATTCACCGCGAAGTCGCTTTTGTCGCTTTGCATATGTTTCATGAATAGCCATCAATCTGTCCCTAATCTATCAATTGATAAACAGGATTTTACCACTGCGGTGCTGTTTGACTACAGAAAACAGCCGTGTGCTTTCAAGCGCCAAAGCAAGGGATTCCACGCCCACGAACTGTGAGGGATGCACATCTGTGCATCCGCTCAACCCTCAGCACTGGTTACTCCGTCGTTCCTGTCCAATACTCACCGTATCAGCCTGTTCGAGGGTATGCGTTGTGTACAGACTCTTGTTGTTATGGTGTTTGTGTTGCCAGGCTACGGCACAAGAGTCATTGGTCGTGGGCTGGGTCGACTGGCAGCCCTTCAGTTATCGCAATGAACAGCAACAGCTCCGCGGACTGGATGTGGAGCTGCTCAACGCCATCTTCCTGCGTGCCGGTTATCAGGCCAGATTCAGTGAAATGCCCTGGGCTCGCGTGTTGCACGAGCTGAAATTCGGCACGGTTCAACTGGCCATGTCAGCCAATATCACCGCCGAGCGGCAGCAATATGCCCGCTTCAGCCACCCCTATCGGGAAGAGGAGACGGCCATCGTCATCCGTCGGCAAGATGCCGAGCGCTGGCGCGGGATCACCACCCTGGAGCAGTTGATCAACACCCCTGACTTCCATATCGGGGTGCTCAAGGGCTTTGATTATGGCAATACCTTCCGCCAGTTGATGGCAAGGCCCGAGCTGCAGCCCCGTTTGCAGATGCGCCTGCGGCTGGAGCAGTTACTAAAGATGTTGCAAGGGGGACGGATCCAGGGGTTTATTCTGGATCCCCACGGACTGCAGGAGTGGCAGGGTAAGGATGGCGTGCAGGACAAGCTGTATATTCTGCTGCATATCGAACTGACACCAGTTCACCTGATGCTGAGCAAAGAGAGCACCACAGAGGCGCAACTGCTGCGGATCAATCAGGCTATCGATCAATTGAAACAGAGTCCCGACTATCAGCAGATCCTCGATCGCTATCAGTTCAGATCCCTGCATTCACAGGAAAACACTCATAAGTAAGGGGAGCATCTGCTCCCCTTGCAGTCTCAAACAAACCCAATCCTGTCTCAAACAGCCCTGGTTGCAACTTGCCAGGACGTTTTGGTCACCGATAACGTGATGGTTAAACCTGGCTATCAGCGTCCCAGCACAATGTCGGCAAGGTGGGCGAAGTGGTGGATTTCGTGTGTGGCATCGCACTCGCCCGCTTGCCGCGCCGGGTTGTACCAGCAGGTTGCCAGCCCCTGCGCCGCCGCCCCGGCAATATCGGTTTTCGGATTATCCCCCACCATCAGCACCCGCGCAGGATCCGGCTGCCCCATCAGGGAGAGGGTGTGCTGGAAAATAGCTGGCGCCGGCTTGGTCACCCGGATCTCGTCGGAGATCACCAGCGGCTCGAACCACTCGCTCCAGCCCAGTTTGCCGAGCCGCCCACGCTGGGGCACGCTGAAACCATTGGTGATGATCCCCATCCGCACCTTGCTGCGCAGCTGCTGCAGGGTCTCGACCACCCCTTCAAGAGGCATGCTAAGGGCAATAATTTGCTCCAGAAAGGTGTTGTTCATCGCCATGGGATCGGCGGCAACCTGCTGGGCAAAGAGGGAGAAGCGGGTCTGCTGCAACGCCGTTGCATCGATCTCGCCGTCGTTGTACTGCTGCCAGAGCCCATGGTTGAGGGCGTGGTACTGCGCCATGCTGGCGTCATCAGCCTGTACGCCATAGGTCTGCAAGGTATGCGTCAGCGCAGAGGCGACCGGAAAATCGAGCAGGGTTTCATCCAAATCGAACAGCACCCAGTCATAACTTGGTTTTTTCACAGAACTCCTTGTTATCATTCAGATTATTCAGAGGCTTGGCGACCAACTCTGCCAAGCGGGCTGGCCAGCAGATCGAGCGTGAGACGCACGCCGAAGCCGGTCACTTCGCTGGAGACCACCCCATTGCCCCCCTTGTTGCGAAAACCGCTCAGGTCGAAGTGCAGCCAGGGGGTCTGCTCGGGCACGAAGTGGGCGAGGAAACGAGCCGCATCAATGTGATCCGGCGAACTGCCCGGCGCACACTGCAACAGATCGGCCCACTCGCTTTCGATGTTGTCGTCATAATCGTCATCAAGCGGGAAGGGCCAGATCCGCTCACCGCTGCGCTGACCCAGATTGACCAGCGATGTCATCCATTCGCTGCGATTGGTAAAGACCCCGCTGTAGCGGCTACCCAGCGCCCGTTTGCAGGCCCCGGTCAGGGTCGCGTAATCGAGCAGCAGATCCGGGGTATCCTGAACCGCCATCGCCAGGGTGTCGGCCAATACCATTCGCCCTTCGGCATCGGTATCGACCACCTCGATGGAGGTGCCATTGATGGCAGTCACCACCTCGCCGGGGCGATAGGCGTGAGGGCCGATATGGTTCTCGGCAATGGCCAGCCAGCAGTGCACCTCGTAAGGCAACTGGGCTCGGCTGATAGCGTAGAGGGCCCCCAGCGCCACCGCGCTGCCCCCCATGTCCAGATGCATGCCATACATGCTGCCGGAGACCTTGAGGTTGTAACCGCCAGAGTCGTGGCAGATCCCCTTGCCCACCAACGCAATGCGGCGCACCGGCTTGGGTGGATAGTAGCTGAGCTTGACCATGGCCCCCTGATTGTCTTCCGAACCACGAGCAACAGCCAGAAACGCCCCCGCCCCCAGCTCGGCCAGCTGCGCCTGATCATAGTGATGGCACTGCCACCCCTCATCTTGCGCCAGCTTGCTGACAAACTCGCGATAGCTGGCGGCCGTCAGCTCGGAGGCAGGCAACACCGCCAGATGGCGAGCCAGCCCGTTGCCCCCCGCTTCGCTGTAAAGGCGCGCCAAGTCCAGCACCACCGCGGGTGAAACCTTGATCTGCTGATAGCTCCAGCTGCTTTCACTGCGGCGCTTGCTGGTGGGCAACGAAATATTGGCGGCAAGCAGGGCTGACAACATCACTTCGGCCAGCATCACTCGCTCGGAGGGAGAAAAACCTTCCAGATGCAGCCCGAGCCGCTCCACATTGAGCCCAGAAAGAGGAGCAATCCAGCCTCTGATCTGTTTATAGAGGCGGTGATCCCGCGTCACACTGCCGGCCACAAACACCACCTGCAACAGGGTATTGCCATGCATCAGGGTAAAGGGCGCTTTTTTCCCCAGCGCCAGCTGGGTCTGGAGATCCGCAAGGGCGGGCAGCGAAAGCAAGGACTCCTTCTGCTCTTCGGCGATCAGCAGCAGTTGCAACGGCAGCCCTTGGGCAAGGGCTTCGGCCAGCATGGCATCCCGGCTTTCAATAGCAGGAGGAAGATAGGTGAAGGGAGTGATCACAGGCGCGTGCCTCATCCATGAAGAGATACCTGATGATACCCAACAAATGGTTGATACGACCAGTTTTGGTCTTGAAAAAGCGTCAGAAATAGCAGCAATCACCAGATGGTGACGAGCATCAAGAAGGATTGTTCAATGATTGGCAATGCAGGAAGGGAACGTACAGAAAGTTGGTTGCGGGGGCCGGATTTGAACCGACGACCTTCGGGTTATGAGCCCGACGAGCTACCGAGCTGCTCCACCCCGCGTCCGAATTGTCACCCCCAAGCCGAGCAGTAGCTTGGTGGCGTTTGTCTGCCTTCGATTGTTTACGCAATCGCAGGCTGACGAAAGAGTTGGTTGCGGGGGCCGGATTTGAACCGACGACCTTCGGGTTATGAGCCCGACGAGCTACCGAGCTGCTCCACCCCGCGTCCGAATTGTCACCCCCAAGCCGAGCAGTAGCTTGGTGGCGTTTGTCTGCCTTCGATTGTTTACGCAATCGCAGGCTGACGAAAGAGTTGGTTGCGGGGGCCGGATTTGAACCGACGACCTTCGGGTTATGAGCCCGACGAGCTACCGAGCTGCTCCACCCCGCGTCCGAATTGTCACCCTCAAGCCGAGCAGTAGCTTGGTGGCGTTTGTCTGCTTTCGACTGTTTACACAATCACAAGCTGACGAAAGAGTTGGTTGCGGGGGCCGGATTTGAACCGACGACCTTCGGGTTATGAGCCCGACGAGCTACCGAGCTGCTCCACCCCGCGTCCGAATTGTCACCCTCAAGCCGAGCAGTAGCTTGGTGGCGTTTGTCTGCTTTCGACTGTTTACACAATCACAAGCTGACGAAAGAGTTGGTTGCGGGGGCCGGATTTGAACCGACGACCTTCGGGTTATGAGCCCGACGAGCTACCGAGCTGCTCCACCCCGCGTCCGAATTGTCACCCTCAAGCCGAGCAGTAGCTTGGTGGCGTTTGTCTGCTTTCGACTGTTTACACAATCACAAGCTGACGAAAGAGTTGGTTGCGGGGGCCGGATTTGAACCGACGACCTTCGGGTTATGAGCCCGACGAGCTACCGAGCTGCTCCACCCCGCGTCCGAATTTTTTCTCGAAGTGGCCGAGCAGTAGCCAGTTCGATTTCTCCTTTCCCACCAACCGGTTACACCGGCTTGACTGGTCAGGATCTCAGATGGTTGCGGGGGCCAGATTTGAACTGACGACCTTCGGGTTATGAGCCCGACGAGCTACCGGGCTGCTCCACCCCGCGTCTGAGGTCGCCAATAATAGGCGCCAGCGCACAGATTGCAAGTAAATATCTCAAAAAAAGTTTATTCGTAGATTAATCGGACAAATAGTGCGGTCATTAGCAGCATCATGCTGTTTTTTCAGGCAATCGAGTCCTTGCCAGGCATCCGGCACTACACTCAATAAGGTGAACACTCCTCATTTTGGGTAGGTAGAATATGCGCATCTCCGCCGGTCACTGCCGTCAGTTGGGGGCCACACCCGACAGTAACGGCGTCAACTTTGCGATCTGGGCACGCCTCGCCAGCCGGGTCGAACTGCTGCTCTTCGCAAGCGCAGACGATGCGACCCCCGAGGTGATCCCCCTCTCCCCGCGCCTTAACCGCACCGCCTACTACTGGCATATCCATGTGGAGGGGATCTCGGTCGGGCAGCGTTACGCCTATCGCATTCAGGGCCCATGGCGCCCATATGGCGGCACCCGCTTCGATGCCGAGAAGGTGTTGCTCGACCCTTACGGCCGCAGCATCGAGCTTGGCGCCAATTACGATCGATGGGCGGCGGCCCGTCCAGGCAGCAATCTGGCTTGTTGCGCCAAGAACAAGGTGGTCGATACTCGCCACTACGACTGGGAAGGAGACAAACTGCCTGCTCACTCTCTCTCCCGCTCGGTGATCTACGAACTGCATCTGGGGGGCTTTACCAAGTCCCCGAGCTCCGGGGTCGATCCGGCGCTACGTGGCACCTATCTCGGGCTGATTGAGAAGATCCCCTATCTGCAATCTCTCGGCGTCACCGCCGTCGAGCTGCTGCCGGTGTTCCAGTTCGATCCTCAGGATGCGCCCAAAGGACTCTCCAACTACTGGGGTTACAGCCCCATGTCCTTTTTCGCCCCCCACGCCCAATACGCCTGCGGCGATGATCCGCTGACCGAATTTCGCGACATGGTCAAGGCGCTGCACAAGGCCAATATCGAGGTGATCCTGGACGTGGTTTACAACCACACCGCCGAAGGGGGTGATGATGGCCCCACCTTCTCGTTTCGCGGCATCGACAACGAGGCCTACTACATCCTCGACAACAACCAGAAGGACACCAACTATTCGGGCTGCGGCAACACCTTCAACGGCGCCCATCCGGTGGTGCTGCGGATGATCATGGACAGCCTCCACTTCTGGCGTCAGGAGATGCACGTCGATGGCTTCCGGTTTGATCTGGCGGCCATTTTGTCGCGGGATGAATCGGGCCAGCCGCAGGCCAACGCCCCCACCCTGCGTACCATAGACACCGACCCCAACATCGCCGACATCAAGCTGATTGCCGAAGCCTGGGATGCGGGGGGGCTCTATCAGGTGGGGTCACTCGCCGGCGCACGCTGGCGTGAATGGAACGGTCAGTTCCGCGACGATGTGCGCCGTTTTCTGAGGGGGGACGATAACAGCGTGACCGCCTTTGTCGAGCGACTCTGCGGCAGCCCCGATATCTACCACTATCACCATGCCGACCCCGAGAAGAGCATCAACTTCGTCACCTGCCATGACGGCTTTACCCTGTGGGACTGGGCCAGCTACAACCACAAGCACAACGAAGCCAACGGCGAGCAGAACCGCGATGGCTGTGATCACAACTTCAGCTGGAACCACGGCCACGAAGGGGTAACGGAAGACCCCCAGATCAACGCCCTGCGGATGCGTCAGGCCAAGAACATGATGGTGGCCACCCTGCTCTCGGTGGGCTCCCCCATGCTGCTGATGGGCGATGAACTGCTGCGCACCCAGCATGGCAACAACAATGGCTACTGTCAGGACAACCCCACCTGCTGGATGGATTGGCAACCCAACGCCCGCAGTCAGGAGATGTTCCGCTTTATGAAGGAGCTGATCCAATACCGCAAACACCTGTTCCAGCGCCCGGAGCAGGAGAGCATGCCGCTATCGCTCACCGAGATCCTGCGCCACAGCGAGATCTGCTGGCACGGGGTCAACGCCGGACAACCGGATTTCAGCCCCCACTCCCACGCCATCGCCATGTCGGCGCTGTCGAGCGAAACCAAGCTGGCGCTCTATGTGCTGTTCAACGCCTACTGGGAGCCCCTCACCTTCAACCTGCCGAGCCCGCCAAAGGGGGTCGGCGGCTACTGGCGACGGATCCTCGATACCGCCCTCCCCTCGCCGCAGGATATCTGCACCTTCGGCATGCCGCTGGAGGGACTGACCCGGGAGTATCTCGCCCAGCCGCGCAGCAGTTGCCTCTTTATCTGCGGGGCCGACGATTTCTATTGATCGATTGCTGTGAATTAATAGCAGCGATACCTGCAAACCAGATATGCAAAAGCCCCGAGCCAAGGCTCGGGGCTTTCTCTTTTCAGCGCCAGTGTCAGATCAGCTGGTGCAACACGCTGGTAGCGGCAATCTGGGCAATCAGCAGGCCACACAGGGAGGTGGAGACCACCACAGGCGCGGTATCACGCTGCAAGTAGAGCGGGCTGAACCAGAGCAGCAGAGAGGCCACCAGCAACGCTGCCTGGGTCACCACCGCCGGGATCAGGGCATCGAGATTGGCCTCACCCCCTTGCCAGCCCACCAGCACTGCCAGCCAGACAAGGCTGGCCATCGCCCCCACCAGACCGGCCAGCGGCAACAGGGTGTTGAATGCCTTGAGACGATGACGGGCCCGCAGCAGCATCAGATGGGCAAAGGCCGCCCCCAGCATCGCCATCTGCAGCAGACCGCTCACCCAGCCCTGCAGTTGCAGCAGCCCGATGCCATAGAGAGCGAGCGGCAACGCCGGTAGCCAAAGCAGTGTCGAGGGGACTGAACGCTTGCCCTCCAGCCGTGACTGTGCCAGCGACAAGCCAACCCCGAGCACCAGTGCAGCCCCACCACTCCAGATGAGCCAGCTGGCCGCCTTGGCCTCGACCGCCAGCATCGGAAAGCGCGGTAATGACCCAGATGGAGAAGAGCTGCTGACTGATGCGCGAGCGCTGGCCAGGGCAGATATCACCGCGCCACAGCACGATGCCGAGGGCGATCAGGGCGCCAAGCGCCATCAATCCGGTGAGAGGAAAGAGCCAAAAAGGGAGTTGGACGAACACGACGCCTCCAGCAGTAAAGATTCGAGGTGCGCCACCGGGGCGCCAGAGAGGGGCGAGTATACCCAAACCGAGGGCTATCCCCAATCGCGACAAACAATCGTGGGCAAACAATCAGGGGCAATTTGCCGCCAGCAGGGCCCACCTTGAAGAGTGCCCTGCTGGCAGCCATATCCATATTGACGGGATGCAGCGCTGGCGTTAGCCCTGACCGCGGGCCAGCGCCACCACCCGGGCAAACATCTGGCGGATCACCGGCGGAATATGTTCGGCGCCGAGCCGCTCCGCCTCTTCCACCACCGCCAGCGCCATTCCCGGCTTGCTGCGGTGATGGATAGCCTTGTTGATGATGTGACTGGCACTCCACATGGCGCGCCCGCCCACCCCGGCCTCGCGGCGAAACACAGCTTCGAAACCGTTGTGATAGAGGTAGTGCTCGATGTCGGCGGCAGGGAGCTGGGTCAGTCGGTCCCGCTCCCGCTCTCCCTTGAGCTGGCCACGGGCCGAGGTGGCATACTTGAGCCCCGCCTCGTCACCATCGGTCAGCAGGTGCCACTCGATGCCAAAATCCCGCGCCACCTTGATGAGCGGCGACTGGCCGCACTGGGCAAACTCGATGATCCGCACCCCCTCGGCCCGCAGACTGTAACCGCAGATCTGCGCCAGCTCGGAGAGCAGCCAGATCTCGGTCTCCCCCTCCACCAGCAGCCAGCAACGGGCAAACAGCGACATGGGGCGGTTGATCCGCACATGGAAGGCGATCTTGCGCAGATCGTCGCTGCTGTAGCGCTCGCCCCCCAGCTGGTGACAGAGGATATCCTGCTGACGGCGCACCAGCCGCCGCACCTGATTGAGCGGCAGGGAGGAGAGCAAGTCCCCCGAGTTGGTGGTGAGCAGCTTCTGGCCCGGCAGTTGTTCCAGCAGCCCCCACGCCAGCGCCAGCATGGTCGGGTGCAGCCGGCTCTCCGGGTCCTCCAGGATCATGATGGGACGGGCCCCCTCCTCCAGCTCGCGGTTGCCCCGCGCCTGCAACAAGGTAGCCGCCATCCCCGCCATCGCCAGCTGCAGCGCGCGGTTATCGGCGCGGCGCAGCAGGGTATGCAGGTTGCCAGGATTGCGCAATGTCATGGGGCGATTGATGATGTCGCGCTGACTGCGCGGCTTGTTCTTGATGGGGGCCAGAGCGTTGAAGTAGTGATCCATCAGCTGGCGCACCGCCTGCAACGCCTCTTTGAGCTCCGGTTCGCCGATCCGCTGGGGTTCGTCGATCAGCTTGTCCGCCAGCTCGCTCAGGCGATGCTCGGAGAGATCTCCCCACTGCAATGTCTCCACCCCGTTGCGAGCGGTACGGGCGTCCCGCAGCCGGAACACCGGGTTCATGGTGATCAGCATGCAGACCAGCTCGTGGGTGTTGGCGATGGGCAGGCTCTTGCCTACCCCGTCGAGAAAGTCGTGAATGGTGAGCACAGAGCCATCCGCCTGCAGCTCGGCGCTGGCGCGATAGTGAATGCGGTGGAATTTGTCCTTGTGCAGCACCCAGGAGGGGCAAAGACGGGCCAGCCGACGGGAGTGCTGACACATCTGGGGTCTGTGCTCACTGAAGGTGAGCACCAGTTGCAAGTGGCGCGCCGGGGCCAATTCGGGATCTTCCGGTTGGTGAAAATCCTCGGCGGTGAACTGATAGGGCTCGGCATCCTGCCCCAGCAGACACCAGAGGGCGCGCAGCAGGCTCGATTTACCCCAGGTATTCTCGCCGATCAGCACTGTGGTGTGATCCAGCCCGAGCGACAGGCGATTTATACCGCGAAAACCTTTGACTTCAATACGTTCCAGAAACATCCAGCCATGTCCACATCATTGTGATGGGGCAATAGTGGCAAAGTTACCGGAAAAATCCTATCGCAGGCGGGGCTTTTTCAACGTGAACTGTGAGGCACTGCAGGTTCGGGAGGGGTAACAACAGCGGTGCGATCTTGCGGGGCATTCCAGTGGCTGAACCAGAGATGACGGGTACGGATTTGACGTTTGCGATAATTCAATGGGCATTCCTTTCAATGGATAAGTGGTAGAGAGTACACCTCTTTTGTCCAAAGTCTCAGGGTTATCTGTGACGAGAAGATGACAATTGCGCCCGCCACTGCCCCGGCGTCAAACCAAACGCCTCGCGAAAACGATTGCCGAAATGGGCCTGGGAAGAGAAGCCACACTGACTGGCGATACTGGCCAGCGGCTCGGGGCCGGCCAACAGCTGCTTGGCCCGTTTGAGCCGCAGCCCCAGCAGATAGCGGTGGGGCGGGCAGCCGAGACTCTGGCCGAACATGCGGGCAAAGTGATACTCGCTCAGCCCCGCCTGCTGGGCCAGCTCTGTCAGCGTGACCGAATCGGCCAGATGGGCCTGCAGATACTCCTGCACCCGCTTGATCACCACCGGCGCCAGCCCGCCGCGCAGAGGCGGCAGACCGGGAGCCTCCTCGGTGTGGTGGCGATAGGCGTGGAGGATCAACATCCAGGCGCCGTGGGAGAGCGCCAACCGATCGACCCCGTGCTGCCACTCCAGCTGCATCAACTGGCGCTGCACCAGCGAAGCCGCCTGCGGATCGTCGATAAAGGTCTTGTCCACCAGTTGCAGGTGGCGCCCCTCCTTGTCACACACCTCCTCGGCGATACGGGTGAGGTGAGCCGGGGTGAAGTAGAGATGAAAGAATCGGAACTCTTCGCGCACCAGCCACTCGGATCTGTGGTGATCCGGCATGATGCACACCTTGCCGGTGCCGCCGTGGCCACCCGGCCCGTCGAGTCGCTCGGTCTGCTCGCCTCCTTGCAGATAGACGCTCAGGGTGTGGTGGCCCGGCTTGTGATAGCGGGTCTGGTCATAGCAATTGCGCCAACTGGCCACCCCGAGCCCGGGTTCGAGCCAGCAAGCGTCCTCCAGCCGGGCGCCGGTGCTGACCAGTGCATCAAATACCCCTGCTGTTTTCATTCGCCCCTGCCACCTGTTCCGGTTATGTGTACGGGTTATCCCGCTGCCATCCATCTTACCGACCGCGCCCGCAGATGACAGCGCAGGGCGATGAAAAACCGCAAGATGGTGCAATCCAGCCATCAGGGCTCGCCCCATAGTGGGTCATCTCTCCCTGACTCACCGGAACTGTGATGAATCTGATGCTCTATCTTGCCACCGTGCTTATCTGGGGCAGCACCTGGATTGCCATCGCCTGGCAACTTGGCCCCATCCCCATCGAGGTGTCGGTGCTCTATCGCTTCCTGCTGGCAGCGGTGGCACTGTTTGCCCTGCTTACCGCCAGCGGCCGCTTTCCACGCCTGCCGTGGCACGGCCAGCGCTATGCCGCACTGCTCGGTGCCCTGCTCTTTTCCACCAACTTTCTCTGCTTTTACCACGCCACCCGCTATATCCCGAGCGGCATGTCGGCAGTGATCTTTGCCAGTGCCAGCATCTTCAACGGCCTCAACCTCTGGCTGTTCGAGCGCAAGCGCCCCACCCTGCGCTGGTTGCAAGGCTCCTTGCTGGGGCTCTTTGGCACCCTGTTACTGTTCTGGCCGGTGCTGGCGGATGCGCAACTGGGTGCAAACGGCTGGAAGGGGCTGCTGCTCGCCTGCGGCGGCACCCTCTGCTTTTCGCTGGGCAATCTGGTCTCGGCCCGGGGCCAACGCCACGGCTACCACGTACTGCAACTGGTGCCCTGGGGCATGGTTTACGGCGTGGTGCTGTTGCTGGGCTGGGTCATATTGCTCGGGCAGCAACTGGTGGTGCCGACCGATGGCCACTATCTGGCGGCCATGGTCTATCTCGCCCTGTTTGGATCGGTAATCGCTTTTACCGCCTACCTGACCCTGGTTGGGCGCATCGGTGCCAGCAAGGCCTCCTACGCGACCGTGCTCTTTCCGCTGGTGGCGCTTACCCTCTCCACCTTCTACGAAGGTTTTGTCTGGCAGCCGGTCTCGGTGGCCGGAGTGGTGATCAGCCTCATCGGCAATCTGGTGATCTTCGCGCCACCCTTGAGCGAGTGGCGCATTCGACCGGCCAAGGCAGCAAACGCCCCTTGCTCCTGAGCCAGTCAGCCCCTAAGGTAGCGCTGATCAATCTGTGACGATCCTGATGGCGATAAACAAGGGGGCGAGATGTTACTGGAAGGGCTGGAGACGCTGAGCCTGCTGGCAAGTGAAGGAACCATGGCCAAGGTGGCCAGTCGCCTCTACATCAGCCAGTCGGCGGTGAGCAAGCGGATTGCCCAGCTGGAGCAGCGCCTCGGCAAGAAGCTGATCGAGCCGGAGGGGCGCCAGATCCGCCTCACCCCGCAGGCCAAGGAGCTGCTGGAACGAGTGGCCCCGAGTCTGGCCGAAATGAAGGGGGTGCTTGCCGATAGTCAGGATCTGGCGGATCAGAGCCCCCTCCCCATCGCCTGCTCCGAAACCCTGCTGGCGGGTTATCTCGCCCACTTTATGCGTGACTATCTGGAGCGCGATCCCCACCTTGCCCTCTCTACCCACCACACCCCGGTCATTCTGGCGCGGGTGCGCAGCGGTGATGCCCTGCTCGGCATCTGCGCCGGTCGGCTCCCACCCGGCCATGGCCTCGGCGCCGATCTGCTGCTTGAGGAGCCCTTTTATCTGGTGGGCGAAACGCAGCAGAGCCTGCCACCAGCCAGCGCAGAAAGCAGGCGCAAGATCCTTACCATGGATCTGGAGAACCCCTCCAACCGCTACCTGCGCGAACCGCTGGCAGATATGGGATTGGAGCCCACCATGGAGCTCGACTCCTATCTGGCGCTCATCGAACTGGCCAAGGCAGGCATTGGCCCTGTACTGCTCCCCGCTGGCCTGCTGGGGCTGGTGGGCGAACAGGGGGAGATGGCCCGCCCACTGCCCGGACTGGGCCGTCCCCTGCATCTGGTCTACCGACCAAACAGCCTAAAGCGCGAGCGGATCGCCAGGCTGGTGAGCGCCCTGCACCAACACTTTCGCCACTGCAGCGACACACCGCGCTAGCGCTGTAAAACACCAGATATGACAACGGGGCCCGAGGGCCCCATTAACAATTGCGATGCGGCAAGCAAGGCGCACATCAGATCCAGGCAAACAGCTCCGGATACTGGCTCCACACCAGCTTGGCGGACATCAGCAAGGAGACGGTCACCAGTAGCGGCTTGATCAGCTTCACCCCTTTTTTCAGCACCATCTTGGAGCCAAAGCGGGCGCCGATAAACTGCCCCAACGCCATGCAAAAACCGACACTCCACACCACCTTGCCACCAAGAGCAAAGAACAGCAGGGAAGCGATATTCGAGGTGAAGTTGAGCAGCTTGGTGTGGGCGGTGGCGCGCGCCATGCCAAAGCCTGCCAGCGCCACGAAACCGATGGCAAAGAATGAACCGGTCCCCGGCCCGAAGAAGCCGTCATAGAAGCCGACCCCGCCCCCCACCAGCAGCGCAAACAGCATGGGAGTCAGACGGCGGGAGCTCTCGGCATCGCTTACCCGCGGTGAGAAGTAGAAGTAGCAGGCAAAGGCCATCAGCAGGAAAGGGAGCAGGCGCTCGAGAATGGCGGCATCTATGGTCTGCACCGCCAGCGTGCCGATGGCCGCACCGATAAAGGTGCAGATCACCGCAGGCCAGATCATGGCCCACTCCAGCAGCCCCTTGCGGGCATAGAACCAGGTGGCGGAGAAGGAGCCAAAACTGCTCTGCAGCTTGTTGGTGCCAAGCACCAGCGCGGGGGGCATGCCGGTGGCCAGCAGTGCAGGCACCGTCAACAGGCCGCCGCCACCGGCGATGGCATCGATAAAGCCGGCGACAAGCGCTACACCGAACAGGGCAAACAGAGTAACCAGTTCCAATTCCATCCATAGACCTCACGAGAGTGGGTTGCCCGAAGGGTCGAGCAACCGGAGATAACCAAAACGACGTTGTGCGGGGGGCTGCACAGGCTGTCCGCTATCCTAACGGGCCACTGCCCATGAATCTAACGAAACAGTGGCAGCCAATTGATTCCTGATTTTCATTTATTTGAGCTCAGAGGGCCCGTTAGCAAGCCGGTGAAGCGACGTTCGCTTCCTTGATGGCCGCCAGCGCCTCACAGAGATGATCCTCATCGGCACTGGGGAAACGGCTGACCCGACCGGCCATGTAGCGGCTGCTGAACAAGTTGAACCAGTGCTGCAGTGCCTGCCCCGCCTTGAGCTCCCCCGCCACTTCCAGCACGCAGGCCGCCACTTCGGCGGTGCAGAGGTGCTCATCGCAGTTGGCGACCCGCATACCGTAGGTGGAGAGCGTATCGGGTTTGATGGCGAGCACCGGATAACCGTCCAGATAGGGGCTCTTGTTGAACATCTTGCGCGCCTCCGGCCAGGTGCCATCAAGCAGGATAAAGAGCGGTTTTTTACCCGGTGCCAACGTCACCTCGCCGGTCAGGCGGGCAGGCGCCTTCTCGCAAGCGGGAAAGACTACATAGGGCTGCCAGGCGGGATCGGCCAGCAGGGCCAGCAGCTCGGGATGGGGCTGGGTGCGCGACCAGAGAAACGCCCAGGTGGAATCCGGCAACACATCGGCGATCAGGCGACCGGTGTTGGAGGGCTTCATCGGCTCGCTGTCATACATCAGCAGGCAGAAACCGGCCTCCGCTTTGAGCTCGGGGCGCCACTCGCAGGCACACCAATCCTCGCGCAGCTGACAGGCCGGACAGCGGGCCAGGGTGCCGCCACGGGCAAGAAACGGTCGGGTAGAGATACTCTTGCGCCAGGCCCGCAGGCGGTTGACGGCGTGATCAGGAACAGGCTTCATCTAGGTTCACAACTGGAGTCAAAACAGGAACGGCAGCGGTGCCAACATGTCACGGCGCCATAGGGCGCGATAACAGGGGGCTGCCGGAAAAGCGCAAGATTGTACCGAGTTACGCGCTGGCGGAACAGCAATCCCTGCCCCTTTCGCCAGATGCAGTGCCCACTCCTCTTGCCTTACGACTCCTGACAGCTGCGCAGCAGCTCCAGCAACAGGCTGCCATCGCGCAGTGCCTTGTGCACCTGCACCGAAGTGGGCTTGGTGGGATCTTCGTAGAAGTGGGTGGATTCAATCTGCAGCCGCACCAGATATTCGGCGGGCAACTGGCTGGCCAGCGACTGGTGCAGCATGGGGAACAGCAGCCGATCGGCACGGGTGATCTCGCCCCCGAGCAGCAGCTTGCCCGGATTGAGCAGGCAGATGAGATTGGAGAGTACCTTGGAGAGACGACCCGCCGCCTGATGGAGAATATCCTGACAGAGGCTGTTGCCTGCCAGCGCCAGCTCGCACAGCTCGCGGATGGTGACGCTCTCGGGCAAGTCGTGCTCCTGCATCCGCTCGCGCAGATCCCGGTATTGCGCCTCCAGCGCCTGATTGGTCACCAGGGTGCAGGCACAACCAAAACCGCCGCAGTAGCAGCGCTGGCCATAGGGCTCGAGCTGCAGGTGGCTGAGATCTCCGAGCAGCGCATTCTCGCTCTCGATAAGCTGGCCATTGACCACCATGCCGACCCCGATGTCGTTGTGCACGAACACCAGTACCGCATCGGCGCAATTTTTGGCAGCCCCCCACTCCCGCTCAGCCTGGATCCAGGTGCGCACGTCACCGCTTACCAGCACAGGTACCGAGAACGCCTGTTGCAGTGTCGGGCCAAGGGGCCAGTTGCGCAGATCGTAGAAGGGGAAGTGCTTGACCATGCCGGAGTGGCGCTCTACCTGACCCGGCAGACAGAGGGCGATACAGGCCAGATTGAGGGACTTTCTTGGCAAAAACACCTTGATGGCGTGCACCAGACTGCCCAGCAGATCGGCGCGCTCCTCCTCGGTAAAGAGGTGGCGCTGGCGGGCCAGCGAGCGACCGGAGAAATCAAACAGCGCCATATCCACGTAGCCACGGCCAAGACGCATGGAGAGAAACTGAAAGCGGCGCTCGTTGATGCGCAGCAAGGTCTGACGACGGCCACGCCCCACCGAACTTTCACCACAGGTGACCACCAGACCCCCATCGAGCAGTTCCCTGGTGATCTTGGTGATACTGGCAGGCGAGAGGCCGGTCAGGCGGGAGAGATCGGTGCGCGACAGCTCCTTGTGCTCTTCCAGGCTGGCATAGACCAGGCCGTAGTTGAGCTGCCGGATCAAATCGATACTACCTTTCACGATCTCATTCATAGGGTATGGGGCAAAGGCTGAAAAAAAGAGGCTGGCAATTTTCACACATTATTGGTCAATCCCCAAATAAAGTGCGGCCTGAACCGGGGGTCAGGCCGCATCTTGTGGTTGCCGTCACGGACCATTACAAGATCAATAACGGAATTGCGATACCAGTTTGCGCAATTTGTCGCCGGTATTGGCCAGATCGCGGGTGGTGCTGTTGGACTCCATGGCTGCGTCGGTCAGCTCGCTGACGATCTGCTGGATCGCTACCAGGTTCTTGTTAATCTCCTCCGACACCGCATGCTGCTCTTCGGCGGCGGTAGCGATCTGGATATTCATATCGTTGATGGTACTGACCGCCATCACCATGCTGTCGAGGGAGCTGGCAATATGGCTTGCCTCCTGCACCGTCTCCTGACTGCGATCCTCGCTCGCCTGCATCACATCCACCGCCTGCTTCACCCCCCCTTGCAAGCGCTGGAGCATCTCATTGATCTCTTTGGTGCTCTGTTGGGTACGACCGGCCAGCGAACGCACTTCATCCGCCACCACCGCAAAGCCGCGCCCCTGCTCACCGGCACGGGCCGCCTCGATAGCGGCATTCAGCGCCAACAGGTTGGTCTGCTCGGCAATGCCGCGAATGACCTCCACCACCGAGCCAATCTTGGCGGTCTCTTGGGCCAACTGTGCGATGACGCCAGCAGCAGTATGCACCTCCCCCACCAGTCGGTTGATGCTGTTGATAGCCGTACTGACCACACCACGAGCTGCGTCGGACTCACGGGCGGCATCACTGGTTGCTGTCGCGGCATTGGAAGCACTGGCCGCCACCTCCTGGGCAGTGGAGCTCATCTCGGTCACCGCAGTCACCACCTGATCGGTTTCCCGGCTATGGCCATGCATCTGCTGGTCATAGTGCTCGCTCAGATGGTGCAGCTTGTCAACAGCGGTGAAGAGATGGTTACTGGTCTCGCCAACCTGACTCACCACCGACTGGATCCGCTCGACAAAGCGGTTGAAGGCGCTGGCCAGCTGGCCAATTTCATCGTCGCTCTGCACCTTGAGGCGCTGGGTGAGATCCCCGTCACCATTGGCAATATCGTTCAATGCCAGCACGGCATCAGCCAGCGGCTTGGTAACCCGATTCCCCACGATCACGGTCGCCGCCAGGGTGACACCCAGGATCAGCAAGATCACCAGCACACTGCTCTGCAGCGACTCGTGCATATTGCTTTCGCGCTCGGCGCGCAGGGCCGCCAGCTCGTTGTCGATGTCATCGATATAGAAACCGGTACCGATAACCCACTGGTATTTGTCGAGCGCAATGTTGTAGGCGAGCTTGGGAGCATCACGACCAATGGAAGGTTTGGCCGTCCAGTACTCGGCAAAGCCATCCCCCTGACGGGCCACCTTGATAATGTCCTGGATCAGCAACTTGCCCTTGGCATCCTTGTCGTTCCAGCGATTTTTTCCCTCCAGCTCGGCACGGGTAGGCAGCAATATAGTGTTGCCCTCGAAGTCATAGACAAAGAAATAGCCATCGCTGCCGTAACGCAACGGCCTGAGCAGCTCTTTGACCTTCTGACGATTTTCCGGAGAATCCGGCTGTGCATAAACGGCATCGACGGCGGTTTTGGCCATCATGATGTAACTGCTGAGCAGCGCTTTACCTCCTTGATGGCATTCTCCCTCGCCACCACCAGCTCAGACTCCAGGTCGCTCTTGGAGACCATGTAGTTACTGAGATTGACCACCAGGGCCATCAGCAGCACGGGTACTGCACCCAATAACAGGATTTTCTGTTTTAGCGTCATCTTTCACATCCTTGCAGCTGTTTTTATTGGAATTCCTTGCTTACCCATCAGTATAGGTGCTGGCAGGGCGAGCCCAGCTTTCGTTACAATTCCCTTAAACAAATCGGCCAGAACGTGAAAATCATGAATCTTTGTCCTTGCGGCTCAACCCTTTCTCTCGAATTGTGCTGTGGCTTACGTCACAGTGGCGCGGTGGCTGACACCCCGGAGCAGCTGATGCGCTCGCGCTACAGTGCTTTTGTGCTTGGTCTGGGGGAGTATCTGGTCTATAGCTGGCACCCGGCCCACCTTGGCAGCCTCACCGCCGAAGAGCTTTCACGCATCGACACCCGCTGGGATGGTCTAGAGATCATCGCCAGCCAGGGCGGCTCGGAGGATGAAACCGGGATGGTGGAGTTCAAAGCCTGGTTTCTGGAGGGGGATGAGCGCCACTGCCTCCATGAGCGCTCCCGCTTCGTGCGTTATCAGGGGCGCTGGGTCTACACCGAGGGAGAGCAGGATCCGGCGCCCCTCAAGGCGGGGCGCAACGATCCCTGCCCCTGTGGCAGCGGCAAAAAACACAAAAAGTGCTGCGGCTGACCCCTAACACACCCACCAGACTCGTCAAACAGTGACAAGGGGCATCCGATGCCCCTTTTTTGTGCCTGTTATTCGCCACCAGCCCACAAACCGATGCGATAACAAGCGTGACAAATGTCACACAATGCTCATTAACGCGCGAGCAAATGAGCGTTTGCGAGCGCAAATTTGGCCCATATCAAACATTTCCACTCAGAAGTAGGCCACACTGGCCTCATCTGGAAGAGATGAGACGGGCAACAATGAAAAGAATAACTACACAAGTCGTCATCATAGGCGGCGGTGCCACAGGGGCCGGCATCATGCGCGATTGCGCACTGCGCGGCATCGACTGCATCCTGCTCGAGCGCGATGATATCGCCGCCGGCACCACCGGCCGCAACCACGGCCTGCTCCATTCCGGTGCCCGCTACGCGGTGACGGATCAGGAGTCCGCCCGCGAATGCATCCAGGAAAACCGCATCCTCAAGCGGATTGCCAGCCACTGTGTCGAAGACACGGGCGGCCTCTTCCTCACCCTGCCGGAAGATGACATCAATTTCCAAACCACCTTTATGGATGCCTGCGCCCTGGCCGGTATCGAAACCCGCCAGCTCGATCCCGGTGAAGCCCTGCGCATGGAGCCCAACGCCAACCCGGCGATGATCGGCGCCATCCATGTGCCGGACGGCACGGTCGACCCGTTCCGCCTCGCCGCCGCCAACGTGCTGGACGCCAAAGAGCATGGCGCCCGTATCTTCACCCACAGCAAGGTGCTGGGACTGCTGCGCACGCAAGATCGGGTGTACGGGGTCAAGGCCATCAACACCCGCACCGGCGAAGCGTTCGAGGTAGAGTGTCAGGAGGTGATCAACGCCGCCGGCATCTGGGGCCAGCAAATTTGCGAATACGCCGATCTCGGCATCCGCATGTTCCCGGCCAAGGGCTCCCTGCTCATCATGGATTACCGCATCAACCAGTTGGTGCTCAACCGCGCCCGCAAACCGGCGGATGCGGACATTCTGGTGCCAGGCGATACCATCTCCCTCATCGGCACCACCTCCAGTCGCATTGATTACAACAAGATTGACCAGCTCACCGTCGAACCGGAAGAGGTGGAAGTGCTGCTGCGCGAAGGTATCAAGCTTGCTCCCATCATGGCGCGCACCCGCCTGTTGCGCGCCTACGCCGGGGTGCGCCCGCTGGTGGCGGTGGACGGTGACGACACCGGCCGCAACATCAGCCGCGGTATCGTGCTGCTCGATCACGCCGAGCGGGATGGTCTCAAGGGCTTCAACACTATCACCGGCGGCAAGCTGATGACCTACCGCCTGATGGCTGAGTGGGCCACCGATCTGCTGGCCAAGAAACTCGGCAACAGCAAGCCCTGCCAGACCGCCGAACTGAGCCTGCCCGGCTCGCGGGATCCGGAAAAGGTCTCCGCCCCCGGTCTCTCGGTGCCGGTCGAAGGCTCAGCCCAATACCGCCACGGCGAGCGGGTCATCGCCTTCTTCCGTGACAATCCCAAGGCCAACGCCCTCATCTGCGAGTGCGAAATGGTCACCGCAGGCGAAATCGAATACGCCCTGCGCGAGCTGGATGTGGACAACCTCATCGATCTGCGCCGCCGCACCCGTCTGGGGATGGGGCCCTGTCAGGGCGAGCTCTGCGCCTACCGCGCCGCCGGTCTGATGCAGGAGTATGGCAAGGCTGACGGTCGTCAGGCCTGCGTCATGCTGCGCCAGTTCCTGGAGGAGCGTTACAAGGGCACCCGCCCCGTCCTGTGGGGCGATGCCCTGCGCGAGGCCGAGTTCACCTACTGGATCTACGAAGGGCTGTTTGGCCTGGGAGAATGGACGGCGCCGCAGCTGGTTGCCGATACCCCACGCGGCCCAACCAGCGAGACCACTCACAAGGAGAGCCGTCATGAAGTTTGACAATATCGTTATCGGTGGTGGTATGGCGGGACTCTCGGCCGCCCTGCGGCTGGTAGAGGCGGGCCAGAAGACCCTGCTGATGGCCTCCGGCCAGAGCGCCCTGCACTTCTCCTCCGGCTCGGTCGATCTGCTCGACAGCGAGGGAGATCCCCGCGCTGCGCTACCTGCATTTATGGCAGCCCATCCGGATCACCCCTACAGCAAAGTAGGGATGCAAAATATCGAAGCGAGCCTGGCCAATCTGCAGCGCCACTGCGCCGAGCAGGGGCTGCCGCTGGTGCACCACGAGACCAACCATGAGCGCCTGACCCCTATCGGCACTCTCAAACGTACCTGGCTCTCCCCCGATACTTGCGCCTGCGTCACCGATGCACCGATCCCGGACGTGCTACTGCTGGCCACCCTCGAGGGCTTTCGCGACTTTCATCCGGCACTGGCGGCGGCCAATCTGGCGACCCATCCGCGTTTTGCCCACTGCCGCATTCTGACTGGTGACATCCGCCTGCCCCAGCTGGCGGAATTCAGCCGCAATCCCCATGAGTTTCGCTCTGCCGACATCGCGCGCCTGTGTGACAAGCACCATCTGGTGGCCGATCTGGCCAGCGAGATCAGTCGAATGGTGCAGGAGAGCGGCGTGCCCGACTGCCGCCATATCGTGCTACCCGCCTGCCTGTCGCTGGGGCTGGTTGGCCCGCGTCTGGCGGAGCTGGAACAGCGTACCGGCTGCACCATCAAGGAGGTGGCCACCATGCCGCCGTCTCTGATCGGAATGAGAATGCAGGAGGCGCTCAAGCGCCGCTTCATGGCCCTTGGCGGCACCTTCCTCACCAGCGAGCGGGTGCTGGGCGCCCGTTACGAGGGGGATCGGGTGGTCGGCGTACACACCCAGAATGGCGATGACCAGCTGTTTGAAGCCGACAACTTCGTGCTCGCCTCCGGCAGCTTCTTCAGCCGCGGGCTGGAGTCCCGTCTGCGCGGCATTCGCGAACCCATCTTCGATGCCGATGTGCTGAGTCTGGAGGAGCGCGACGCCTGGGCCGGTCGCCGCCTGTTCGACCACCACCCCTTTATGGGGTTCGGGGTCAAGACCGACGACAAGCTCAGAGTGCTGCGCGGTGGCAAGCCGCTCACCAACCTCTACGGCGCCGGCAGCGTGCTGGCGCACTATGACCCCATCAAGGAGGGGTCAGGTTCCGGTGTCGCGGTTGCCACCGGCTGGCAGGCCGCCGGCCATATTCTGGGCGCCGCCCAATGATTTATTTGTCCCATATCCCGTGCCTTCACACCCTACGGGAGGAGAACTGACATGCTACTGGATCATGCCAATCAAACTTTCGATCAGTGCATCAAATGCACCGTCTGTACCGCCTACTGTCCGGTGGCCAAGGCCAACCCCGCCTACCCCGGCCCGAAACAGGCGGGCCCGGATGGGGAGCGGCTGCGCATCAAGAGCCCGGAGCTGTTTGACAGCGCCCTCAAGCACTGCACCAACTGCAAGCGCTGCGAAGTCGCCTGCCCGAGTGGAGTACGCATCGGCGACATAATCGCCAAGGCCAAAGACAAGTACAGCGGCTTCAAACCGGGGATCCGCGAGTTCGTGCTCTCCCACACCGATCTGATGGGCAGCATGTCTACCCTGATGGCGCCTGTGGTCAACTTCACCACCGGCCTCAAGCCGATGAAGCTGGTGCTGGACAAGGCGCTGGGGGTCTCCTCCCACCGCGACCTGCCCAAATACTCCCAGGGCACCTTCCGCGGTTGGTACAAGAAGCAAAAAGCATCTCAGGCCCGTTATGAGCGCCAAATAGCCTATTTCCACGGCTGCTACGTCAACTACAACCACCCGCAACTCGGCAAAGAGCTGGTACAGGTGCTCAACGCCATGAACATTGGTGTCCAACTGCTGGAGCGGGAGAAGTGCTGCGGCGTGCCACTGATTGCCAACGGCTTCATGGACAAGGCCAAGCAGCAGGCGGCCTTCAATATCAAGCAGATGGAGAACTCCCTGCTGGGCAACGAGATGCCGCTGCTGGCCACCTCCTCCACCTGCGGCTTTACCCTGCGCGATGAATATCCCCACCTGCTGGAGCAGGACAACCACAAGGTGAGGGATCGCATCTCACTGGTGACCCGCTTCCTGTGGAACGAGTTCTACAAGGGCAACAAACCGGCGATGAAGCCGCTCAATCTGCACATCGCCTACCACACCCCCTGCCACATGGAAAAAATGGGGGGCGTCATCTACACCCTCGAATTGCTGCGCGCCATTCCCGGGGTCAAGGTGACGGTACTGGAGTCCCAGTGCTGCGGTATCGCCGGCACCTACGGCTTCAAGTCGGAGAACTACCAGACCAGCCAGACCATCGGCGAGGGGCTGTTTGATCAGATCAACCGCCTCTCCCCCGATCTGGTGATCACCGATTGCGAGACCTGCAAATGGCAGATCGAGATGAGCACCAGCTTCCGCTGCGAGCATCCCATTCATCTGCTGGCCCAGGCTCTGGCATAAGATGAGCGTGACCATATCCGCTGGTGTAAACCCCGAAGCCGGGGTATTCGTTGGTTCACCACCATGCCTTTGGGGCTGCAACCCAAACAGTATCTGATCACGATAAGACCTGAGAGGAGCCGGCATTGCCGGCTTCTCTCATTGATGTTGCCGACCATCTCGCCCATCGGCGGAACGCCCGGCCCGTACAGACTGTAACCGACAGCCCTCTCAAAAAAAGAATATTTATTCATTTATTATTTTTATACCCATAAATAGATAATTGATATGACAGATAATCCTGCATGCCTTGCCAAATAACACAGGCATACCTCAGGTGTCGCTCCGTCCCGCCACAGAGACTCATTACACTTCCAATATTCTGACTTTCTTAATAATTTAACCGGGATCTCATTTCTGTCTGTTGGTGCTCTCGGTAATTGATCTAGCGCAAGCCCCCCTCTGATAAATCATCATTCTTTTTACCCATTTGGTAATATCCAACTCGAGCAATCGCATAAAAACATGGGTTTTATTCACTAATAACAATGAAGCGGCCTGCCTGCTCCTGCTTGGCGGGGGCGAACCAATGCCCACATCCAGGATGGAACTGTCAGGTCTGGCAATGAGATCGATTAGGGAGTGATGATCGTGAGTTCACGCAACAGACAGATCAAGCTGGGCCTCGCCGCCCTGCTGCTGACTACCAGCCTTGGCACCAGCGGCTGGGCACAGGCAGCCGATGACACGCAACCCAAAGGCAAGATCGAGGCGCGCAGTGAGCTGTTCGCCAAGGATCACGCCGATCAGTTCACCAGCTGGCAAGCCACCAGCGAGAGCAAGGAGCGCACCGATGCGCTGGCGGAAGATCCCAACATGGTGGTGCTGTGGGGCGGTTACCCCTTCGCCAAGGATTACAACAAGCCGCGCGGCCACTTCTATGCGCTGACCGATGTACGGGAAACCCTGCGTACCGGCGCCCCGAAAACCGCCGAAGATGGCCCCCTACCCATGGCCTGCTGGAGCTGCAAAGGCCCGGATGTGGCCCGCGTCATCGACGAGAAGGGTGAAGATGGCTACTTCAAAGGGATGTGGGCCAAAGGTGGGCCGGAAGTAGTCAACACCATCGGCTGCGCCGACTGCCACGACACCGCCTCGAAGGAGTTCAAGGAGGGTAAACCGGCCCTGCACCTCTCCCGTCCCTATGCCGATCGGGCCATGACAGCCATCGGCAAGCCGTTCAAGGAGCAGGGGCGCTTTGATCAGCAGTCCCAGGTGTGCGGCCAGTGCCACGTGGAGTACTACTTCAGCGGCCCCACCAAGGCGGTCAAATTTCCCTGGGACAAGGGCACCACGGTGGAGCAGATGGAGGCCTATTACGATGAAATCGGCTTTGCCGACTGGACTCATGCCCTCTCCAAAACCCCCATGCTGAAAGCCCAGCACCCCGAGTACGAAACCTGGCGCGCCGGCATTCACGGCCAGAACAACGTCGCCTGTGTCGATTGCCACATGCCCAAGGTGCAGAACGAGCAGGGCAAGGTCTACACGGATCACAAAGTGGGGAACCCCTTCGATCGTTTCGAGCAGACCTGCCGCAACTGTCATACCCAGAGCAAGGAGATGCTGCAGGGGATCGTCAAGCAGCGCAAAGAGGCGGTAATCGAAACCAAGCTGAAGGTCGAGAAGCAGCTGGTACACGCCCACTTTGAAGCCAAGGCGGCCTGGGATGCCGGCGCCACCGAGGCTGAGATGAAGGATATTCTGCAGGACATCCGTCACGCCCAGTGGCGCTGGGACTACGCCATCGCATCCCACGGGGTGCAGATGCACGCCCCCGAAGTGGCCCTCAAGGTACTTGGCAGCGCGCTGGATAAAGCCGCTGACGCCCGCACCAAGCTGGCGCGCCTGTTGGCCAGCAAGGGGATCAGCCACGAGATCGCCATCCCCGACATCTCCACCAAGGAGAAAGCGCAAGCCGCCCTTGGCATGGATATGAAGCAGTTCAACAGCGACAAGGCCCAATTCCTCAAGACCACGGTCCCCGCCTGGGATGCCGAGGCCAAAGCAGCCGGACGGCTGGCACAGTAACGGCGCCTGCGGGTCCGGCGCCAAGTCGGGCCCGCAGCGGATGGAGGCTTCCTATGGGTGATTTAACGATGGATTTTTTACGACTGATGCTGATGGCAGCCATGCTGCTCACCAGCCTGCAGGGTCAGGCGGCCGAGCCGGCAGCAGCCCCTGTTCCAGCTACACATGAGGTGGAATTTTTACGCAATCCCGACAAGGCCTGTACCGACTGTCACAAAGAGCAGAGCGAGGGAATGCACGGCAAGCATGGTCAGGCGACCAATCCCAACAACCTGGCACCTGTCACCTGCACCAACTGCCACGGCCAGCCCTCCCCCCAGCACAGGGAAGGGGTCAAAGATGTGATGCGCTTCAGCCACAGCCTGAAGGATAAAGAGAGCATCAAGCTTTATCCCATCAGCGAGCAGAACGGGGTCTGCATGAGCTGCCACGAGCCCAAAGAGCTTCGCGAGGCGCTCTGGGCCCACGACGTGCACGCCACCAAGCTCACCTGCACCAGCTGCCACCAGTTGCATCCGGCCAAGGAGCCCATGGTGGGGATCCCGGAAAAATCCCGCATCAAGCTCTGCGTCGACTGCCACAGCAAGCAACATGAGGCCAGCAAGGTCCGGCAGGAGCAGTCCAAATCGGCTACCGGCAAGGAGGCATCATGAGCTGCTCTCGCCGTGATTTTATGGCGGGCATGGGCGCGGGGGCCCTCATCATGATGACGGGGTCGAATCGCTCCCTTGCCACCCCCCTCGCCCACAGCCAGACCATCGACGGGATCCGCTATGGCATGATCCACGATGAGACGGCCTGCATCGGTTGCACCGCTTGCATGGATGCCTGCCGGGAAGTGAACAAAGTGCCGGAAGGGGTCTCGCGCCTCGAGATCATCCGCTCAGGCCCCATCGGGGAATTTCCCGACGCCGAGTACCACTTTTTTCGCAAATCGTGCCAGCACTGCGACAACGCCCCCTGCGTCCACGTCTGCCCCACCGGCGCCTCCCATATCCGCAAGGAGGATGGCATCGTCGATGTCGACGCGGATCTCTGCGTCGGCTGCATGTATTGCCTCGCCGCCTGCCCCTATCAGGTGCGCTTTATCAACCCGGTCACCCGAGTGGCAGACAAGTGCGACTTTTGCCGCAAGACCAACCTGGCGGCGGGCAAGGAGCCGGCGTGCGTGGAATCCTGCCCCACCAAGGCGCTGGTGTTCGGCAATCTGGATGATCCGGACAGCCCCATCGCCCAACGGCTGGTGAAGGAGACCACCTATCGCTACAAGCAGGCGCTCGGCACCTCACCCAAGATGTACCGCGTGCCCAAAGGGGAGATAACGTCATGACCATGCAAGCGGCATTTCACTTCCCCTCTCTTGTCTGGGGATTTGCCCGATCGCCATCTACTGCTGTGAAAGAGGGAGGAATGGATCATGTTGCATGACGCATTTCACTTCTCTTCACTCGTCTGGGACTGGCCGATCGCCATCTATCTCTTTCTGCTCGGCATCTCCGCCGGAGCCACCACCCTCTCGGTGCTGCTGCGCCGCAAGGGGGCCGGCAGCGAGAGCGGCATCATCAAAGCGACTGCCATTCTGGCGCCGGTGAGCGTGGTGCTGGGGTTACTGATCCTCATCTTCCACTTGGCCCGCCCCTGGACCTTCTGGAAGCTGATGTTCCACTATCAGTTCGACTCCGTGATGTCCATGGGGGTCATGCTGTTCCAGGTCTACATGGCGGTGCTGTTCGCCTGGCTGGCGGTGGTGTTTCGCTCCGAGATCGAAACCTTGCGCAGTCACCTGCTGCAAGAGAAGTTCGCCTTTGTGGATGATCTCATCGCTTGGCTTGCCCGCATCGAGCGGCTGCTGGCGCCGCTGTTGCTGCTGCTTGCCGTGCTATTGGGGGCCTACACCGGCTTTCTGCTGTCGGCGCTCAAGACCTATCCGCTCTTGAACAATCCGGTGTTGCCGGTGCTGTTCCTCATCTCCGGCGTCAGCTCTGGCATCGCCTCCACCATCTTGCTGGCGGTCACCCTGTTCAAGGAGAACCATCACAGCCAGGGGGTGAGCTTTGTTCACCGCTTCGAGCGGCCGGTGCTGGCGGTGGAGGTGCTGCTGCTGGTCTGCTTCTTTACCGGCCTCTACTTCGGTGGCGGTCAGAAAGAGGTGGCCATGTGGGCGGCCATCGGCAGCGGCTTCTGGGCTCAGGTGTTCTGGATCGGGGTGGTGGGCATCGGCATGCTGCTGCCCCAGCTGCTGGCTCTTCTGACCCCGGCGCCCCTGCGGGAGCGAAGCGGCCATCTGGTGCTGGTCTGCAGCCTGACCCTGGTGGGGATCCTGCTGCTGCGCTACTTCGTGCTCTACGCCGGTCAAATGACAGTCGTATAACGGTATGATCACCAGCGCCAGCCACCCTCGGGTGACTGGCGCTAGTTTGTTGCTGGCCCAATGAATTTCTGGTGATGCCACACCCGTTGCTTGGCAATATTCCCCGCCAAAGCGAGACGACGCTACGTGTGTGCCATGACATGAATGACATCAAAGATTGACTGGAGGTTGTGTGCTGGCGGAGCTCGGCTATCTCTCACTGTTGCTGGCGGCGGCGCTCTCCTTGCTGCAGGGCACCCTGCCCTGGCTGGGATTACGGCTCGCCTCCCCGACCCTGCTGCGCTGCGCCACGCCGCTGGCGCTGATCAATGCCATCCTGCTGTTGACCGCCCTGCTGCTGCTCGCCAGCTGCTTTGGCCAGGATGATTTCACCGTCAGCTATGTGGCCCAGCACGCCAACAGTGCCCTGCCGCTGGGCTTCAAGCTGGCGGCGGTGTGGGGCGGCCATGAAGGCTCCATGCTCTTTTTCGTCTTTGCGCTGGGGCTGTGGGGCGCTCTGGTGGCCCTTTGCTCCAAGCGGGTCGATCCGCTTATTACAACCCGGGTATTGGCCATCATGGGGCTGATCGTCGGGCTGTTCGGCCTCTATACCCTGATCTTCTCCAGCCCGTTTGACCGCCAGTTCCCGGGGCCGCTGGAGGGGCGCGATCTCAACCCCATGCTGCAGGATATCGGCCTCATCATCCACCCGCCCCTGCTCTATCTCGGTTACGTCGGCTTTGCGGTCAACTTCGCCTTCGCCATGGCGGCGCTGCTCTCGGGGCGGCTCGATGGCGCCGTGGCTCACTGGAGCCGCCCCTGGGCGCTCGGCTCCTGGGTCTTTCTCACCGCCGGCATCGTGCTGGGTTCCTGGTGGGCTTATTACGAGCTCGGCTGGGGTGGCTGGTGGTTCTGGGATCCGGTAGAAAATGCCTCCCTCTTGCCCTGGCTGCTCGGCACCGCCCTGCTGCACGCCCTGATTGTCTGCGAGAAGCGCGGTGCTTACGGCCATGCCGTGCTGCTGCTCTCCATCTTTACCTTTGCCCTGAGCCTGCTCGGCACCTTTGTGGTGCGCTCCGGGGTACTCACCTCGGTGCACGCCTTTGCGGTGGACCCCAGCCGCGGCCTCACCCTCTTGTTGCTGCTCGGTTTGCTATTGACCTGCGCCCTCACCCTGTTTGCCCTGCGCGCAGACATTCACGCCCCCTATGCCCGCTTTGGTTTGCTGTCAAAGGAGGGGCTGCTCGGCGCCGCCATCCTGCTGCTCTGCGTGGCCTGCGCCAGCGTGCTACTCGGCACCTTCTACCCCATGGTGTTCCAGTCGCTCCATCTGGGCTCGCTGTCGGTGGGCGCCCCCTATTTCAATACCATCTTCGTGCCGCTGGCCCTTTGCCTGATGGTGCTGATGACCCAACTGCCGCGCCTGCGCTGGCAGCTGCTTGTCGCAGGTTCCCGACTCAACACTTTGTTGCCGCCACTGTTTGGCCTGCTTGGTGGCGGGCTGCTTAGCCTTGCCTATCTGGAACAGGGATCGTTTGTCGGTAGCTGGATTGGCATCCTCGCCAATATGGTGAGCCTCTGGCTGATGGCCAGCCTGCTGCTCCCGCTCTTGCAACCGACGTCGCTGCGCGAGCTCACCCTCAATCGGCTCGGCAGCTTGCTGGCCCACCTCGGGGTGGCGGTGTGCGCCCTTGGCATCGCGCAGGTGAGTCACCACAGTCAGGAGGGGGGCACTGTGCTAAGTGCCAACCAGCCCTACCAGCTCGGTGCCTTCGAATTTCGCTATGAGGGGCGCGAGCCGGTGATCGGCCCCAACTATACCGCCGAGCGGATCACGCTTAGCGTGCACAAGAACGGTAAAGAGGTGGCGCGGCTGACGCCGGAGCGGCGCCACTACAGCGTTCGCACCATGAACATGAACGAGCCGGGCATCGCGTGGGGAATGCTCGGCGATCTCTACGTGGTGCTGGGTGAGAAGATGGGGCCAGATGCCTATGCCATGCGGCTGCACTACAAGCCGCTGGTGCGCTGGATCTGGCTCGGTGGCCTGTTGATGATGGCAGGTGGCGCCCTGCGTCTGCTCGCCCGTCGCCCCTTGCTCGCCTCCCGTTCCGTTACGGTTGGCACCTCCCGTCCCCGGCTCGGACAGGAGGCGTTATGAGATCCCGCCTGCGTCTCTTTCTTCCCTTGCTGCTGACCCTGGGCCTCGGCGCCCTGCTCTGGCTCGGCCTTGGCAACAATCCATATAGCCAGGATGAGGCGACGCTCGGACGTACCCTGCCTGCGTGGCAGAGCGACAATCTGCTGGGTGGGAGTCAGATCCAGACCACAAGCCTCAAGGGCGAGCCCTTTGTCCTTAACGTCTGGGCCAGCTGGTGCGTCAACTGCCGCGCCGAACATCCGTTGCTCAGCGAGCTCGCGGGCACCGTGCCCCTCTATGGTCTCAACTACCGGGACAAGAGAGAGGCCGCCCGCGCCTGGCTTATCCAGGCGGGCAACCCCTATCGCGCTGTGCTGGCCGACCCTGACGGCAAACTGGCCCTTGAGCTCGGCGTCTACGGCACGCCGGAAACCTATCTCTTTGATGCCGATGGCGCCCTGCTGACCCGTCATACCGGCCTGCTCACCCAGGAGATCTGGCAACGTCAGTTTGCCCCCCTGCTCGACCAGGCGCGAACTGATGCGCAGATAAAGGCCGCTACAACGGCACACGCAATTGCGCCATCTATTGCAACATCAGCTCGGGAGACACAGCCATGATGTGCCGTTCTCTTGCCTGCGCCCTGCTGGCCCTCGGCATGCTACTGAGTGCCACTGCATATTCCAGCGGGGTCGATACCTATCAGTTTCGCCATCCCGAGCTGCAAAATCGGGCGCAAGAGCTGGCCCGCGCCCTGCGCTGCCCCCAGTGCCAGAACCAGAACCTGGTGGAGTCCAACTCCCCCATCGCCCGGGATCTGCGGCTAGAGGTCTACCGCTGGGTGGACGAGGGACAGAGCGATGAGCTGGTGATCGCCCGCATGACGGAGCGCTTCGGCGATTTCGTCCGCTACGATCCCCCCTTCAAGGCCAGCACGGCGCTGCTGTGGGGCGGCCCCCTGCTGCTGTTGGGGCTGGCACTGTTGACCCTGTTTCGTCGCCTGACGCGCACAAAGGCGCAACCCATCCCTGTCGTTAAGGCCATCGTTGAGGCCCCCCCTCAACCCGCCGCCGATCCGCGCAGCGAATTGAATTTGCTGATCATGCACGGGGAGCAGGCAGGCCTCTCCCCCGACCAGCCACTCTACAGGGAGCTGAGCGCCGCCCGCTTGGCCAACGCCATCCCGGCGGCTGAGCTGGCCCTGCGCGAGCGACTGGCCAACCAGCATGACAATCGCGGCCGCAATAACCGGCACGGGTGGGCCTTGTTGCTGCTTGGTATCATGGCATTCGTAGCCGTGGCCGCTGTCTATCTCAGCACCGGCCGCTATCAGGCATGGCAGGCTTATCAGTCGCGCCCCGATCCGCTGGCGGGGTTGAGCCCGCGGGATCTGCAAGACAAGGAGCTGGGGAGTCTGCATCAGAAACTTCAGCGCAATCCTGCCGATCTCGACAGCTGGGCGGCGCTCGGCCAACTCTATCTCTATCGGGGTGAATATGACAACGCCCTGCTCGCCTACCAACGTCTCGCTCTGCTGGAGGGGGGCGCCAGCGCGGCGACTCAAGCCGCCCAAGCCACCGTGCTCTACTATCAGGCGGGCCAGCAGCTGACTCCCGAGGCAACCCGCCTGCTGGAGAGTGCCCTCAAGCAGGACGCGGGGGAAGTGAGCGCCCTGATGCTGCTCGCCTCCGATCACTTCCTGCATGGTCGCTACAGTCAGGCCATTGCCCTGTGGCAGCAACTGCTCGATGGCGAGCGCCCTCGCATCAACCGGGCCGCGCTGATTGAGGCGATCCAGACGGCAAGCATAATGGGCGGGTAACCCCTTGATTGAAGGAGGGTAATCGTGGTGATATGGCGCCGCGACCACGCAAGTGGCTCAGCACTCTCTTTCAATAGACAAGGATGTCTGGATGCAACTCACCCTGTTAAACGACTCGGGTAAATTCGATGGGCTCGATGACACCATTAGGCACGTTTTTGCCGAGACGGCGCACAAATTGAATGCCTTGTTCGATCTCTCCCAACTGGATGTCACCTTCAGCCCTTTTGCCGAGGGGGATGCTCCCGACTCGGGTATCGGTGGCTGGGCCATCAACATGTATCGAATAGAACTCCAGCTTGATCTGGAACGGCCTGATATCAAAGAGCTGATCATCACCGAATTGCCTGCCGTGCTGGCCCACGAAGTCCACCATATCGTGCAAAAGAAGAATAAGGTGGAAGCAGAAACACTGGCCGAAAACCTGATTTTTGAAGGACTGGCCTGCTACTTTGAGCAGAGGTTCAATGGTGGCACCCTCCCCTCGCTGTTCAAGGAGTCTCATCACCATGACTGGCAATCGCTCCTGGCAGAGATGACGCCCCATCTATCCAGCAAGCAGTTCAACTATTTAGACTTTTTTTACTGCCGTGATAACCGGCCATTTCCCAAATATGCCGGTTACTGGGTGGGGTTCAATCTGGTGACCAACTATCTGGCCAAAAATGGACTGAATGAAATAGAGGTCATGGGTCTACCCGCCGAAGCGTATTTCAATTAACACGCCTTCATACTGTTCGTGGCTATCACAGAGCCCAAATCCGGAGAGAAGATCATGCTCCCCATTCGCTGCAAGGCCGTCTCCGGCGTTGCCCTTACCACTGTCGATGGCGAAACCAGATTGCTGGTGATGAAACGGGTCAAGGGGGGCTTCTGGTGCCATGTGGCGGGCACGGTGGAGGCGGGTGAAACCGGCTGGCAGACCATTATTCGGGAGTTTGGCGAAGAGACGGGGATCAAGGTCACCGAGCTCTACAACGGCCAGTATCTGGAGCAGTTTTACGAGGCGAGCTTGAATACGGTGGAGGTGGTGCCGGTCTTTGTGGTCTATTGCCCGGCCAATCAGGCGGTGACCCTCAACGACGAGCACACCGAATATCGCTGGTGTTCTCTGGCCGAGGCCAAGGCGCTGGTGAGTTTCCCCGGCCAGAAGGCGCTCTACGACCATATCTGGCACCACTTTGTCGACAACGCCCCCTCTCCCCTGATGCGGGTCGATATCCGCTGACCGCGCACGGCTTCCCCTGTAAATGCAACACGCCCCCGGATGGGGGCGTGTTGCATCTAAAGCCAGCCAAGCGCTTTTGTTAGCCCAAGCAGATGGCCTACGGCCGCTCGCCAGCGGCCAGACGGCGGTTGATATCGCCGATAACCGGGGCAATGTCGGCCAGGGTATCAATCACATAGTGTGCCCCCGCCGCCCGCAGTTTGGCCTCGGCCGGTGCGCGCCGGGCGGCGATCTCCGCCTCGCTCATGGCGGCAAACTCGTCCCAGGTGGCACCAAATTCGTTGCCGGAAACCGACAATCCCACCGTCCACATGCCCGCGCTAAGCCCTTCGCTGATACCCGGTACGGCGTCATCCACCTTGATGCAGCGATGCACCGCGCTTACTCCGAGCTCAATCACGTTGGCCAGCGCCATCCAGGGGCCGGGGCGACCACCTGCCTTGAGATCGTCGGTGGCGACCCAGTGATCCGGGCGGTAGCCGTGATCGGCCGCAGCAGGTACCAGCGCCTCCATCACCGGACGGGGGTAACCGGAGCAGGAGCCGATTTTCATCCCCTGCCCCCGCAGAGCATCCAGCACCGGCAGCACACCGGGGATGGGGGCGGCAAAGCGGGTCACGGCGGCAATCTGCAGCGGCATAAAGGTGTGATAAATGTGGTCCACCTCGGCGTGGCTCATGGGGTGGCCAAAGCGGGCCTGCCAGCGCGCATCCACCGAGGGCAAACGGCCCAGCGCGGCGATATGATCCCACTTGCCAAGGCCCATGGGCTGGCGTGCTTCGTCCAGAGTCACGGGGAAGTCATAGGCGCGGGCGAAGGCCTCGACGAAGATGGAGGTGGGGGCGAAGGAGCCGAAATCAACGACGGTGCCAGCCCAGTCGAGGATCAGCGCCTCTACGTCGGTGGTCGGGTCTACAGCAATCTGCAAGTCAGTCATGGTGGTGTTCCTATTTCGGTGAAAGTGCGATCTCGCCGAGGGCGCGATCGAGAATGGTGATGGCGCGCACCAGATCGGCGCGGGCGATATTGAGCGGCGGCGAGAGCTGGATAACGTTGCCCTGGGAGACCTTGAAGCTGAGCCCCAGCTCCAGACAGCAGTAGAGCAGCCGCTCGGCGGCCTGGCTATTGCGGGTGCGACTCTGATGATCGACCACCAGATCGAGCGCCCAGAGCAAACCGATACCGCGCACCTGCCCGATCAGCGGGTGACGCTCAGCCAACTTGCCGAGCTCGGCCGCCATAAAGCGGCCATCCTCCTGCGCTTTTGCCAGCAATCCCTCTTCACGGATGGTCGCGATGGTAGCGAGGGCCGCCGCGCAGCCGATAGGGCTCTTCTCGTGGGTGTAGTGACCGAGCGAAATAGCTGCAGCCTGATTGAAACGGTCGCGGGTGATGAGCGCTGCAAACGGCACCACCCCGCCCCCCAGCCCCTTGCCCAGACAGATGATGTCGGGCTCAATGCCGAACTCTTCAAAGCTGAACCAGTGGCCGGTGCGACCCAGGGCATTGGGGATCTCGTCGACGATCAACAGCACCTTGTGGCGATCGCAGATCTCCCGCACCCGCTGCCAGTAGGCCTTCGAGGGCACCTGTACATCGGTATTGCGGATAGGTTCGGCGATAAAGGCGCCTATTCCTCCCTCCTTCTCGATGACGTACTCCAGATAATCGGCGTAGTGCAGGTCATCCCCTTCCCCGCGATACCAGACGCCGCGATAACGGGTGGGAGGCGGAATGCGCTCCACTCCGGCCATCAGCGGGCCCATACCGGCGCGAAAACAGGCCTCGCCACCGACCGAGATGGCATCGAGGGAGGCGCCGTGAAAGGCATCCCACAGGGACACCACCTTGCTGTTGCCGGTGATAAAGCGGGCAAGCTTCAGGGCAATCCCCACCACCTCGCTGCCACCGGGGGCGAACAGCACCCGGTTAAGATTGCCGGGGGCCAGCTCGGCCAAGGTGCGGGCACAATCGATGGCGACCTGATGGGTGTAGCGGCGGGGCGCAAACGGCAGATCGGCGAGTTGCTGCTGCACCGCGGCCACCACCCTGGGGTGACCGTGGCCCAGCTGATGAACGCTGTTGCCGTGAAAATCGAGGTAACGCTTGCCCGATACGCTGGTCAGCCAGCTCCCCTGCGCGCGCTCAAGCAGATCGAGACAGGGGGTGGAGAGCGCCTGATGGAAAAAGTAGCGGCTATCCTCCGCCAATCCGGCCTGCACATCTTTGCTCTGGCCCGCCCACCAGCGCGCCCGCCCCTCGCCAAGGTTGATATCCCCTTCGCTGTCGGCGCGGCCGCTGCCGTGCAGCTTATGGTCATGCAAATCGCGGCCACGCAGATCACGACCCTGAGCCAGCATGCTGGTCATCGCGCGTCCCCTTGCCAGTAGCAGGCGCTGGCCATGGCGGCGAGCAGATCGCGCACCCGCCCCGGGGTCACATCACCGATATTGCCGATACGGAAGCAATCGGCTTGGGAGACCTTGCCCGGATAGATGACAAAGCCCTGCGCCTTGAGCCGCTGGTAGAAATCGGCGAAGCGATAGTCAGGGTGGGCCGGAGAGTAAAAGGCGGTGATGATGGGGGATTGCCACTGCTCTGGCAGCAGCGGCGCAAAGCCAAACGCAGCCATCCCCACCACCAGCGTGCGCTGATTTTCACTGTAACGCTGATGGCGGGCGGCGATGCCCCCCTCCTCGTCCAGCTCGCGCAGGGCCTGGGCAAAGGCGAGCACGGTATGGGTGGGCGAGGTAAAGCGCCACTTGCCTCCCTGCTGCTCCATGGTCTGCCACTGGGCATGCAGGTCGAGGGAGACCGAGCGGGCGCGACCGGCGCAGGCCGCCAGCGCGGCGCGGCGAGCGATGACGAAGCCAAAGCCCGGTACCCCCTGAATGCACTTGTTGGCAGAGCTGATAAGAAACTCGATGCCAAGGCGCCCCATGTCGATTGGGATACCACCAAAGCTGCTCATGGCATCGACAATCAGGCGGATGCCGCGGCGCTGGCAGAGCTCAGCCACCTCCTCAAGGGGGTTGAGCATACCGGTGGTGGTCTCGCAGTGCACCATAGCCAGATGGGTGATCTCGGGGTGGCGCGCCAGCATCGCCTCGATGGCGGCGGGTTCGGGGCGGGTGGTCTCGCCGCAGTCCAACTCATGGTGGCGCAGGCCAAGGCAGCGGGCCATCTCCCCCATGCGGGCACCGTAGGCGCCGTTGTTGATGATCAGCAGACACTCATCAACGCCGATCGCCGAGCCCAGCACGCTCTCCACCACATAGCTGCCACTCCCCTGCAGCAGCACAGCGCTGTAGTCACTTTCATATTCCGGACCGGTGGCGAGGCGCACCAGCTCGCGGCGGATGGGCTCCACCACGCCCTGGTTGTAGTCCGCATCCCAGGTACAGCTGTCTTGCAGCATGGCGGCGCGCACCGTGGCGGTGGTCGAGAGGGGGCCCGGGGTCAGCAGCAGGTAATCGACGGCGGCGGGGGCCGCAGGAATATGGGTCATGACTTCGCTCCTTTTGGTATATACCAGAATGAGCGCATTGTGGGTAACTGCCCCGCCAAGGTCAAAGGGGTGTGGCTACGTGCAACAAAAAATTCATTTTCAGCGCCGGGATCGCGATAATCTAGGAAGCCTGAACAGCAGGGGCGCTACTGGTATCTACCAACGCATGTTGATGTTGCCGTGTAACGACCGGGCAGATGACCTGCCCTGTGCCCAGCCCATTGCCCAACTCATTGCAAAACCAGGGATTTTCATGAGCAAACCGCAATATCTGCAGATCAAGGATGCCCTCGCCAACCAGATCCTGGCGGGGGGTCTGGCCCCCAACGACAAGCTCCCCTCCGAGCGGCTGCTGGGGGAACTCTATGGCACCACCCGGGTTACCATTCGCGAGGCACTGGTGCAGCTGGAGGCAAACGGCCTTATCTATCGGGAGGATCGCCGCGGCTGGTTCGTCACTCCGCCGCGCTTTCGCTTGAACCCCAGACGCACCTCCAACTTTCACCAGATAGTGCGGGAGCAAGGGGGCGAGCCGCGCACCGAGCTGCTGGAGAAAAGCCGCCAAGCAGTGCCGCCTGCGTTGATGGCGCAGTTGCAGCTCAAGCCGTTCGACAGCCTGTTTCTGCTCAAACGGCTGCGCTATGCCAACGAGCGCGCCATCTGCTACTGCGAGAACCACTGCCTGCCAGAGCGAGTGCCCGGCCTGCTGGAGCTGGATCTCAACGGCAGTCTGACCGAGATCTACCAGGCCCATTACGATCTTCACTACGCCCGCATGCAGGTGCGCTTCTTCCCCACCGCCCTGCCGGACGAGGTGGCCAAGGCGCTGGGAGCCACTGCCGGTCTGCCCGCCCTGCGCCTTGAGCGACTCAACTTCGATCAGCACGGCCGGGTGCTCGACTTCGATCTGGAGTACTGGCGTCACGACAGTCTGGAGATCGAGGTGGATACCCAGGATTAGTCACGAACAAATCAGGAACGGCAAAACGTCACGGGGCTGTCACGGTCACGTCATAAAGATCCCCTAGCCTCTCTCTCGACCAATCTGGTTTATACCAAACCAATTTAACTGGAGAAGAGGATGAAACAGGGAACCCATCTGCTGGCCACCGCCGTGCTGGCTGCCATGACAGCCCCGGCACTGGCCGCAACCGATCTCACCGTCTACACCGCCTTCGAACCGGAGCAGCTCAACGAGCTGAAAACCGCGTTCGAACGCCAGCATCCGGACATCAACATCAAGTGGGTGCGTGACTCCACCGGCGTGGTCACCGCCCGCTTGCTGGCAGAAAAAGCCCAGCCCAAAGCGGATGTGGTATGGGGACTGGCGGCGACCAGCCTGATGCAGCTCGATCAGCAGCAGATGCTCAATGCCTATGCACCGAAAGGGCTGGATAAGCTCGACAGCCGCTTTCGCGACAGTAAGGCCGAGCCGCACTGGATCGGTCTGGACGCCTTCTTCAGTGCCATCTGCTTCAACAAGGTAGAGGCAGAAAAACAGGGGATCCCGGCCCCCACCAGCTGGGCCGACCTCACCAAGCCCATCTACAAGGGCAAGGTGATCATGCCCAACCCCAGCTCCTCCGGCACCGGTTACCTGAGCGTTGCGGGCTGGCTGCAGACCATGGGCGAGCAGCAGGGCTGGCAATTCATGAACGGCCTGCACCAGAACATCGACCGTTACACCCACTCGGGCTCCGCCCCCTGCAAGCTGGCCGCCAGCGGCGAGACGGTGATCGGTATCTCCTTCGACTTCCCGGCCACCAGCCTCAAGGCCAAGGGTGCCCCCATCGAAGTGGTGTTCCCGAAAGAGGGGTCGGGCTGGGATATGGAAGCTGCCGCTATCATCAAGGACACCCCCAAGCTGGAAGCCGCCAAACAGCTGCTCGACTTTGCCGCCACCGAACAGGCCAACGCCCTCTACAACAAGTCGTTCGCCGTGGTCGCCATCCCCGATGTAGCCCAACCGAGAGCGGGCTATCCGGCGGATATCAAAGGCCAGATGATCGACAACGACTTTAGCTGGGCAGCCCGCGAGCGTAACGCTATCCTGGCCCAGTGGAGCGCCAGCTTCGACGGTAAGACCGAAGCCAAGCAGTAAGCGTGAAGGGCGGCGGTTTGTTCACGCCAGACACACCGCCGCCAATAAACTGCCAGTCGAAGGCCAACAGCTGTTGGCCTTCGCTTTTTGGTTTTAACTTCCCGAGTGTGTATTGCCTTCAATTAGCGATGCTTAGTCCATTCGCACAGTGCCCAGCCACTTGCTGGCGACCAGATGTCATTTGACTGTCATCAAGCTGTCATCCCCCGATCACCTGACCGTCACACTTCACCCGCAAACTGGTATATACCAAATCAGTAGCGAGTCGAACCATGACCCAGCCCTATCTGGACATTCAACATCTCAACAAGCAGTTCGGTGCTTTTCAGGCCCTTAAAGGGATCTCTCTGACCATTGAGCCGGGGGAGTTTATCTGCTTTCTCGGCCCCTCCGGCTGCGGCAAGACCACTCTGCTCAGAGCCATCGCCGGACTGGATCTGCCGGACAGCGGCGAGATCTGGCAAGGGGGGCGCAATATCTCCCGCCTACCGCCCCAGGAGCGCGATTTTGGCATCGTGTTTCAGTCCTATGCTCTCTTCCCCAACCTGACGGTGGCCCAGAACATCGCCTTCGGCCTTGAGAATCAGGGGCTGGCGCGGGATCTCATCAAGGAACGGGTCGATCACTGGCTGGGGCTGGTGGATCTCACTGCCCAGTCCCACAAATACCCGAGCCAGATCTCCGGCGGCCAGCAGCAGCGAGTGGCGCTGGCCCGGGCCTTGGCCCTCTCCCCCGGCCTGCTGCTGCTGGACGAACCGCTCAGCGCGCTGGATGCGCTGGTGCGCACCCATCTTCGCAGCGAGATCCGCGCCCTGCAGCAGCGCCTTGGCATCACCACCATCATGGTGACCCACGATCAGGAAGAGGCGCTGACCATGGCCGATCGCATCGTGGTGATGGAGGGCGGCCGCATCGTACAGGTGGGCACCCCGCAGGAGATCTACCACCAGCCTGCCAGCCGTTTCGTGGCAAGCTTTGTCGGCACCATGAACTTCCTCGACACCCTGGTGCTGAGCCCCAATCAGGTGCGCCTCAACGAACAACCGTTGCAACTCGCCAATCAGGCCGCGGCCGGCAGCAAATTGCAGGTGGCGATCCGCCCCGAGGCTATCACGCTAAGCGCGCCGAGCGAGCCGTATCTTGGTCAACATGGCGTTGAAGCAACCATCGATCAGGTGGAGTTTCTCGGCGCCGCCCAGCGTCTTATCTGCACCGCCGACACCTATCTGGGCCCGCAGCAGATCCTGGTGGAGCGCCCGACCCACGAGCTGCCCCGCCACGAACAGGGTGGCTGGCGCAGCGGCATGCGCTGCTCGCTGCACTGGCCCGCCGGAGCGATGCAGCTGTTTGAAGGAGATCGCCCATGACTGCCCCCTTTGCGACCTCTTCCCTGCTGCCACCAGCGACAACCCGGCAAGACGCCCGCTGGCAGCGGCTTTGTCGCGGCTGGAGCCGGGATCAGCTGCTGCAACTGATCCTGCTGGTGCTCGGCATTGCCCTGCTCACCGGCGGTCTGCTGCTGCCGTTGCTCACCATGCTGCAAAAGAGCCTGCAAGATGAGAACGGCATCTGGGTGGGCCTTGCCAACTTCAGCGCCTACTTTGACTCCCCTCATCTGGGGCGCACCATCGGCAACACCCTCTGGCTCGGGGTGCTGATCACCGCGCTGGTGGTGACCATCGCCTTTGGCTACGCCTACGCCCTCACCCGCACCTGTATGCCGGGCAAGAGCCTGTTTCGCCTCATCGGTTTGATCCCGCTGTTGATGCCCTCCCTGTTGCCCGCCATCAGTCTGGTCTACTGGTTTGGCAATCAGGGGATCGCCAAGGGGCTGCTCGGCGGCGAGAGCATCTACGGCCCCATAGGCATCGTCATCGGTCTGGGCTTCTGGTGCTTCCCCCACGCCCTGATGATCCTTATCACGGCGCTCGGTCAGAGCGATGCCCGCCTCTATGAAGCCTCCCGGGTGCTCGGCAGCAGCGGCTGGCGCACCTTTGTCACCGTCACCCTGCCTACCGCCCGTTATGGCCTGCTCAGCGCCGCCATCGCGGTCTTCACCCTCACCATCTGCGACTTCGGGGTAGCCAAGGTGATTGGTGGCCAGTACAGCGTGCTGGCTACCGATATCTACCGGCAGGTGATCGGGATGCAGAACTTCTCCCTCGGCGCCGTTGCCAGCGTCACTCTGCTGCTGCCGGCACTGTTGAGCTTTGCGCTGGAGCACAGAGTGCGCAGCAAGATGCAGGAGCAGAGCAGCACCAAGGCGGTGCCCTATCAACCCAAACCCCATCGGCTGCGGGATCTGCTGGCGCTCGGCTGGTGTACCCTCTGGGCCCTGCTGTTTCTGGCGCTGGTGGGGATGGCCGTTTACGGTTCGCTGGTGCAGTTCTGGCCCTACAACCTCGGGCTGACGCTGGATCACTACGCCTTTGACAGCAACAGCGTCTATGGCTGGCAGCCCTTTACCAACACCTTGCAGCTGGGCCTCTATACCGCGCTTATCGGTACCGTGCTGGTGATGGTGCTAGCCTGGGCACAGGAGAAGGGGCGCCACTTCGCGCCGCTGCGCCAACTGCTGCATCTGCTCGCCATGCTGTCGCTGGCAGTACCCGGCATGGTGCTGGGGCTGGGTTACATCTTCTTTTTCAACGGCAATCCGCTCTTTGGCAGCCTCTATGGCACTCTGCCGCTGATGGTGCTCTCCTGCGTCATCCACTACTACACCGTGGGCCATATGACGGCGCTGACCAGCCTCAAGCAGTTGCCCAAGGAGCTGGAGCTGGTGGCCATCTCATTGCGCATTCCGCTCTGGAAGGCGTTTTGGCGAGTCACCCTGCCCGCCTCCCTGCCAGCGCTCTTGGAAATCTTTATCTATCTGTTCGTCAACGCCATGACCACCACCTCGGCGGTGATCTTCCTCTATTCGAGCGACAGCGTGCTCGCCTCCATCGCCGTGCTCAATATGGAGGATTCCGGCGATACCGCCGCAGCCGCCGCCATGGCCACCCTGATCCTGCTGGCCGCCGCCACCGTCAAGCTGCTCCAGCTCTTTTTAAGTCGCGCCCTGCTGGATCGCACCCAGCGCTGGCGCCACCAATAACCTTATCGAGGAGTCATCATGTCCACTCTCCCCTTCTGGCTGGCCGAAGCGCTCGCCGCCGAACAGCCCACACCGCCCACGCCCCTAGTCGGCCACCACGAGGCCGATGTCTGCATCGTCGGTGGCGGCTTTACCGGGCTGTGGAGCGCCATCGCCCTTAAACAGGCCGAGCCCCACCTGCACGTCATAGTGCTGGAAAAAGATCGCTGCGGCAGCGGCGCCTCCGGGCGCAACGGCGGCTGCCTGCTCACCTGGTCGGCGAAGTATTTGACGTTAAGGCGCCTCTTTGGCGAGCAGCAGGCCGCCTGGCTGGTGCAAAGATCCGAGCAGGCGGTGCACGAGATCGCCCGCTTCTGCGAGCAGCACAACATAGAGGCAGAGTTGCGGGTCGAGGGCACCTGCTACACCGCCACCAGCGAGGCCCAGCGCGGCCTGATGGAGCCGGTATTGCAGGAACTCAAACGCGCAGACCTTAACCAGTGGCAAGTGATTGAAGAGGATAAACTGGCGAGCCAGAGCGGTTCCCACGTTCATCTGGAGGGGCTCTACAGCCCCCACGCCGGTTCGGTGCAACCGGCGCTCTTGGTGCGCGGCCTGCTGCGGGTAGCGCGGGAACTGGGGGTCGAGGTCTATGAGCACTCCCCCATGCAGCGCCTTGAGGCGGGCCAGCCTGCGCGGGTGCAAACGCCACAGGGCGAGGTGCGTGCCCGCAAGGTGGTGCTGGCCCTCAACAGCGCTATGGTGCAGCACTTTCGCGAGTTTAGCCGCAGCATAGTGCTGGTCTCCTCCGATATGGTGATCACCGACCCCGCGCCGGATGCACTGGCTGCCCAGCAGCTTGAGCACGGCCGCTCCGTGGTGGATGGCCGCACCTTTGTCCACTACTACCGCTCCACCCCGCAAGGGCGGCTGATGCTGGGCAAGGGGGGCAACACCTTCGCCTTTGCCAACCGCCATCTGGCCGAGTTCAATGCGCCGAGCCGTTATCTTGCCCCCCTCACCCGCACCATGCACCGCTTCTTTCCGGCGCTTAAAGAGGTGCCCATCGCCGCCAGCTGGTGCGGCGCCTCCGACCGCTCGGTGGATGGCCTCCCCTTCTTCGGCCACTGGCGAGGGCAGCCCAATATTGTCTATGGCCTCGGCTACTCCGGCAACGGGGTGGCGCAGAGCTGGATGGGCGGTCAAGTACTGGCGGCCCTAGTAAGAGACGAGGTGCGGGAGGAGGACAAACCGTGGCGTGAATGCTCGCTGGTAAGCGGCCCGCGCGGCTACTTTCCGCCAGAGCCATTCCGCTGGCTGGGCGCCATGGCGGTGCGCAACGCCATCCGGCGCAAGGAGCGGGCGGAAGATGAAAACCGCCCGGTGGCCTGGTATGACAAACAGCTGGCCAAACTTGCCGATGCAGCGGGCAAGGCGGATAAATAGCCCGGCGATAGAGGGCAACCATTTCTCATACTGTTTCGCCCCACACCCTATTTCTTGAAAATGCCGACCCGAGGGTCGGCATTTTTACAGGTGAAATCTGAGGGAGCATTATCGCCAAGCGTGATCCGCTGATGGGCCCCAGCGGCGGCAGGGTTGAGATAGCGTGATTTGTAGGTTGGCGCAGAGCGTAGCGAAGCCCAACAGGCGAGCATGATTACGTCAACCAGAGCGGGATAAACGAGGATGTGGCAGAGCAGTAAACAGATTGACAAGCATATTTCACGGTACAAACGTTGGGCTTCACTTCGTTCAGCACCAACCTACCTTTTTAGCCCAACATACGAGATGGTTGACATGATCGAACGTGATGATGTTAATTTACGGGATTTTATTTGCTTGGAAACAGGGAAACTTCCGTGGTGAATCACAATATCGACTCGAACAATACGCTATCAAGCGCAGGCTTCTTGTAGCCTAATAACCATTCAATACGAATAACCAATCACGGCAAACTCTCTCAATCAGGTAGGCCAAATGTCACCCATCCAGCGACCTACCTTTTCAACCATGTTTATACAACCGCGTGCCATACCATGATGGTCGTTTCCCAGTGACCGTGGGTTGATTTATGTATTGCGTTGAAGCCTTGCTGACGATAGAAGTCAACGTTATGTGTTTCGCACTGTAAGTAGAGTGTCGCAACACCACGGGAAACGGCCATATCCTTGGCGACATTAATCATTTTTTTGGCGATGCCTTTTCTGCGGTGCGGCGCTGGAACATAGATACCACCAACCCAGAATTCATATTCAGGGTAGTTTTTATTTTCCTGGATTTTCAGTTCCAATGTTCCAACCAGTTCGCTATCGTCATGCGCGACCAGGCTAAAAGGGATATTTCTATTCAAGGCTTTGACTTCAACCCTTTTACGTACCATCTCTTTCGTAACGCCGGGCACCTGAGAGGCCCACTCATCGAAATACCAGCCAACTATCGTCGATACATCATGCGGATGATCCGCAAGCAATGAAATTTCCATATATCCTCTGTGACAAGATACAAAATATTATTAGATTCTCGATAATGAATTATGATGTCAAATCATTAGAAATAAAAATGCCGCCCCAAAGGGCGGCATTTTGCTATCTGAGATAACAGGCTAACTTACCAGCCGGTCACTTCGCGCAGGGCCTTGCCGATATCGGCCAAGGAGCGGACGGTTTTCACGCCAGCATCTTCCAGCGCGGCAAACTTCTCGGCGGCAGTACCCTTGCCACCGGAGATGATGGCGCCAGCGTGGCCCATCCGCTTGCCGGGAGGGGCAGTAACACCGGCGATATAGGAGACCACCGGCTTGGTGACGTGGGCCTTGATATAGGCAGCCGCGTCCTCCTCGGCGTTGCCGCCGATCTCGCCGATCATCACGATCGCTTCGGTCTGCGGGTCGTTCTGGAACATTTCCAGAATGTCGATAAAGTTGGAACCCGGGATGGGGTCGCCACCGATACCGACGCAGGTGGACTGGCCAAAGCCCTCGTCAGTGGTCTGCTTGACCGCTTCGTAGGTCAGGGTGCCGGAGCGGGAGACGATGCCCACCTTGCCCGGTTTGTGAATGTGGCCCGGCATGATACCGATCTTGCACTCACCCGGAGTAATAACGCCCGGGCAGTTGGGGCCGATCATCCGCACGCCGGTCTCTTGCAGCTTCACTTTGACGTCCAGCATATCCAGCGTCGGGATGCCTTCGGTGATGGTGACAATCAGCTTGATGCCCGCATCGATCGCTTCCAGGATCGCGTCCTTGCAGAACGGTGCCGGAACATAGATGACGGTGGCGGTGGCGCCGGTCGCTTCGACTGCGTCACGGACGGTGTTGAACACCGGCAGGCCCAGATGGGTGGTGCCGCCCTTGCCCGGGGAGACGCCGCCGACCAGCTGGGTGCCGTAAGAGAGCGCCTGCTCGGAGTGGAAAGTACCCTGACCGCCGGTGAAACCCTGGCAGATGACTCGGGTGTCCTTGTTGATCAGTACGCTCATCAGTTGGCCTCCGCTGCTTTGACGACTTGCTGCGCGGCATCGGTCAGACTCTTGGCCGCAATGATGTTGAGGCCGCTCTCGGCCAGCTTGATACCACCCAGCTCGGCGTTGTTGCCTTCCAGACGGACCACGACGGGCACCTTGACCCCCACTTCCTTGACCGCACCTATGATGCCTTCCGCGATCATGTCGCAGCGCACGATGCCGCCAAAGATGTTGACCAGCACCGCTTTGACGTTGCTGTCGGAGAGGATGATCTTGAACGCCTCGGTTACGCGCTCCTTGGTGGCGCCGCCGCCGACGTCAAGGAAGTTGGCCGGCTTGCCGCCGTGCAGGTTGACGATATCCATGGTGCCCATGGCCAGACCCGCGCCGTTGACCATGCAGCCGATGTTGCCATCGAGGGCCACATAGTTGAGCTCCCACTGGGCAGCGTGCGCTTCGCGGGGGTCATCCTGCGACGGGTCGTGCATCTCGCGCAGCTTGGGCTGGCGATAGAGGGCGTTGGCGTCGATGTTGATCTTGCCATCCAGGCAGTGCAGGTTGCCCTGCGCGGTGATCACCAGCGGGTTGATCTCCAGCAGCGCGAAGTCGCAGTCGAGGAACATCTGGCCCAGACCCATGAAGATCTTGGTGAACTGTTTGATCTGATCGCCGACCAGACCCAGTTTGAAGGCCAGCTCGCGGGCCTGATAGGGCTGCGGGCCAACCAGCGGATCCAGGGTGGCCTTGTGGATCAGATGAGGGGTTTCGTGGGCGATCTTCTCGATGTCCACACCACCTTCGGTCGAGGCCATGAAGACCACGCGACGGGAGCCACGGTCAACCACGGCGCCCAGGTAGAGCTCTTTGGCGATGTCGGTGCAGGATTCAACCAGGATCTTGGTGACCGGCTGGCCGTTGGCGTCAGTCTGGTAGGTCACCAGATTCTTGCCCAGCCAGTTCTGGGCGAAGGCACGGATCTCATCCTTGCTCTTGGCCACTTTCACGCCGCCCGCTTTACCGCGGCCACCGGCGTGTACCTGGCATTTCACCACCCAGGTATTGCCGCCAATCTTGTCGGCTGCTTCGGCCGCTTCCTGCGGGGTAGCACAGGCATAACCTTCGGAGACCGGCAGGCCATACTCGGCAAACAGCTGTTTTGCCTGATATTCATGCAGATTCATAGATGCTCTATCCGTGTTGTAGGTATTTCCGTCCGGGGCTCGTGTTTCTCAATCCCCTGTGAGTGGGGGCCTGGGCGGCCCCTCGTTATCTTTCAATCGCTCGGGTATTACTCAAACGTCCAGCAGCACGTTCGGCTCGGGGCGCAAACCCCTTGCCCGGGTGCCACAGGCTTAGACGTCCAGCAACAGACGGGTCGGGTCTTCCAAGAGCTCCTTGACGGAGACCAGGAAGCCTACCGATTCGCGCCCGTCGATGAGACGGTGATCGTAGGAGAGCGCCAGATACATCATCGGCAGGATCTCGACCTTGCCGTCAACGGCCATCGGGCGATCCTGGATCTTGTGCATGCCCAGAATGGCGCTCTGGGGCGGGTTGATGATCGGGGTGGACATCAGGGAGCCGAACACGCCACCGTTGGTGATGGTGAAGTTGCCGCCAGTCAGTTCATCCACGGTCAGCTTGCCGTCACGGCCCTTGCCCGCCAGATCCTTGATGGCCTTCTCGATGTCCGCCAGGCTCATGTTGTCGCAGTCGCGCAGCACCGGCGTCACCAGACCACGGGGGGTCGAGACGGCGATGCTGACGTCGAAGTAGTTGTGGTAAACCACGTCATCACCATCGAGCGCCGCGTTCACTTCCGGATAGCGCTTGAGGGACTCCACCACCGCCTTCACGTAGAAGGACATAAAGCCGAGCTTGATGCCGTGCTTCTTCTCGAAGATCTCGCCGTACTGCTTGCGCAGATCCATGATGGGCTTCATGTTGACCTCGTTGAAGGTGGTCAGCATGGCGGTGGTATTTTTCGCTTCCAGCAGACGCTCGGCGATGCGCTTACGCAGACGGGTCATCGGTACCCGCTTGTCGGTGCGACCACCCAGCGGGGCAACCTTGGCTGCCGGGGCTGCAGTTGCGACCGGTGCGGCTGCCGCAGGCTGGCTCTTGGCCTTGATGAAGGCTTCCACATCATCCTTGGTGATACGACCGCCCTTGCCGGTACCGGTCAGCTTGGTCACGTCGATGTCGTGCTCGCCAATCAGGCGGCGCACCGAGGGGCTCAAGCCATCGGCACCATCATCGGCAACCGCTTCGGCGGGTTTCTCTTTGGTCTCTTCACCGGCCACCGGGGCGGCGGTGAGGATGGCAATCAGTTGACGGGACAACACTGTCGCCCCTTCCCCTTGCAGAATATCCCCCAGCACACCGGCTTGCGGTGCCGGCACTTCCAGCACCACCTTGTCGGTCTCGATGTCGACCAACACTTCGTCACGGGCGACCAGATCGCCAGGTTTTTTGTGCCAGGTGGCGATAGTGGCATCGGCCACTGATTCCGGCAGATCCGGTACCTTGATTTCGATAGTCATCCAATCAGTTCCTTTTTACTTCTATGCCAGAGGCTTTACAGGGTAAGGGCATCTTCCACCAAGGCTTTTTGCTGCTTGGCGTGGACAGACATGTAACCGACGGCCGGTGAGGCTGACGCGGGGCGACCGGCATAACGCAGGGTGGCTCCGGCTGGCAGCACGCCATCGTAGTGGTGACGGGTGCAGTACCAGGCGCCCTGGTTCTGCGGCTCTTCCTGACACCAGACAAAGTCGGTGACATGGCTGTAATCGGCCAGAATGGCGCGCACTTCCTCTTCCGGGAAGGGGTAGAGCTGCTCAATTCGCACCAGAGCCACATCTTGCTGCTCGGCCTTGCGACGGGCATCGAGCAGGTCGTAGTAGACCTTGCCGGAGCAGAAGACCACCCGCTTGACCGCTTTCGGATCCAGCGCATCGATCTCGCCGATGGCGTTCTGGAAGGTACCTTCCGCCAGCTCTTCAAGCTTGCTCACCGCCAACGGGTGGCGCAACAGGGATTTGGGGGTCATCACGATGAGCGGACGGCGCATCGGACGTACCACCTGACGACGCAGCATATGGAACACCTGCGCCGGGGTAGAGGGCACGCACACCTGCATGTTGTGCTGGGCGCACATCTGCAGATAACGCTCCAGACGGGCGGAGGAGTGCTCCGGCCCCTGCCCCTCGTAACCGTGCGGCAGCAACATGGTCAGGCCGCACATCCGGCCCCACTTCTGCTCACCGGAGGAGAGGAACTGATCCACCACCACCTGGGCACAGTTGGCGAAATCGCCGAACTGGGCTTCCCAGATGGTGAGGCCAGCCGGCTCGGCGCTGGCGTAGCCATATTCAAAGGCCAGAACCGCGTTCTCGGTCAGCACAGAGTCATACACCTCGAACGGGCCTTGCTCGTCGTGCAGGTTGCACAGCGGGGTATAGGTGCTGGCATCGGTCTGGCTGTGGAGTACGGCGTGGCGGTGGAAGAAGGTGCCACGACCGGAGTCTTCACCGGTAAAGCGGATGCGGGACCCCTTGTCCACCAGGGTGGCGTAGGCCAGGGTCTCGGCAAAGCCCCAATCCACCAGCTTCTCGCCAGCGGCCATCAGACGGCGGTCTTCGTAAATCTTCTCGACCTGACGCTGCAGCACGTGGGTCGCCGGATACTGGCTCACCCGTTCGCCGAGGCTCTTGAGGTGATCCATCGGCACGGCACTCTCATAGGCCATGTTCCAGTCGTGGCCCAGATACGGCGTCCAGTCGACGGAGTGCAGCTCCATCGGCCGCCACTCCTTGCTCACCCGCTCGCCGCGATCCAGCGCTTCGCGATACTCGTTGACCAGTTCGGTCGCCCGCTCCTGAGCGAGGCTCCCCTCGGCCACCAGCTGATCGGCGTAGATCTTGCGCGGGGTAGGGTGCTGCTTGATCTTCTGGTACATCAATGGCTGGGTGGCGCTCGGCTCGTCAGCTTCGTTGTGACCGTGACGACGGTAGCAGACCAGCTCGATCACCACGTCGCGTTTGAAGGTGTTGCGGTAATCCAGTGCAATCTGGGTCACCAGCACCACAGCCTCCGGATCATCCCCGTTGACGTGCAGCACCGGCGCCTGCACCGCCTTGGCGATGTCGGTGCAATATTCGGTGGAGCGCAGGTCACGGATATAGGAGGTGGTGAAACCAACCTGGTTGTTGATGACGATGCGCACCGTCCCGCCGACACCATAGGCACGGGTCTGGGACATGTTGAAGGTCTCGGCCACCACGCCCTGACCGGCCATGGCCGAGTCACCGTGAATGGTAATGGGCAACACGCTGGAACCATCCTTGTCACCGCGACGATCCATGCGGGCACGGACCGAGCCGATGACCACAGGGTTGACGATCTCGAGGTGAGAGGGGTTGAACGCCAACGCCAGGTGGACGTTGCCACCCGGGGTGGCGAAGTCGGAGGAGAAGCCCATGTGGTACTTCACATCACCGGTACCCCAGGATTCGCCATGCTTGCCGGCAAACTCGTCGAACAGGTCCTGCGCCCGTTTACCGAGCACGTTGATCAGCACGTTGAGACGACCGCGGTGGGCCATACCGATAACGGCCTCTTTGCAGCCCTGCTCACCGGCGCGACGGATCAGCTCCTTGAGCATGGGGATCATGGCGTCGCCACCTTCCAACGAGAAGCGCTTGGCACCCGGGAACTTGGCACCCAGATATTTCTCCAGCCCTTCGGCGGCGGTCAGGCTCTCGAGGAAACGGGTCTTCTCTTCGAGGGTGTAACTCCCCTTCCCTTCAATGGATTCGAGACGCTGTTGCAGCCAGCGCTTCTCTTCCGTGGAGGTGAGGTGCATGTAGTCGGCGCCGATAGAGCCGCAATAGGTCTTCTTCAGCGAGGCGTAGAGGTCGGAGAGCACCATGGTCTCGCGACCGATGGCGTAGGAGCCCACATTGAAGGTGGCCTCCATATCTGCGCCCTGCAGGTTGTGGAACGCAGGATCCAGTTCGGCAACGGTTTCACGCTGCCACAGGCCCAGCGGGTCCAGATTGGCATTCTGGTGACCACGGAAACGGAAGGCGTTGATCAGCTGCAATACCCGCACCTGCTTGGCATCCACTTGCGGATCGGAGACGGGGGCACTGTAGCGAGAGGGATCCTTGGCCAGACGACGGAAATAATCGCGGACCTGGGAGTGGGGTTGTTCAACCGCATGGCCATTGACCTGGGGCAGCTCGCTAAACAGGCTGCGCCACTCGTCGGACACGGAGTCAGGATTTTCCAGGAAGGATTCGTACAAATCCTCGATATAGCTTGCATTCGCACCAGCCAGGTGAGATGACTCCAACCAGGCCTTCATCACGCCGTTATGCATTTCTATCCCTTGTACTTCTTGTTACTGCTGCGCAGCTTGTAGGGGTCAAATAGCCATCCTGCCACGGGTGGGATGGCTATCCAGAGGTCGGGCCAGCACCTGGCCGGCCCTGATACTAAACAGCCCGATTGAGCAACATCGACTTGATCTGGCCAATCGCCTTGGTCGGGTTCAAGCCTTTCGGACAGACGTTCACGCAGTTCATGATGCCATGGCAGCGGAACACGCTGAATGCGTCGTCCAGATTCCCCAGTCGTTCGGTGGTCGCGGTGTCGCGGCTGTCAGCCAGCCAGCGGTAGGCGGCGAGCAGCCCGGCCGGACCGATGAACTTGTCGGGATTCCACCAGAAGGAGGGGCACGAAGTGGAGCAGCAGGCACAGAGAATGCACTCGTACAGGCCGTCAAGCTTGGCGCGCTCTTCGGGGGATTGCAGGTGCTCACGCACCGGCGGCAACTTGTCATCATTGATGAGGAAGGGTTTGACCTTCTCCCACTGGGTGTAGAACTGGGTCATGTCGATCACCAGATCACGGATCACCGGCAGGCCGGGCAAGGGGCGGATAACGACGTTATTGCCCTTCTTCAGCAGGTCGGAGAGCGGGGTGATACAGGCAAGACCGTTCTTGCCATTCATGTTGAGACCGTCTGATCCACAGACCCCTTCGCGGCAAGAGCGGCGGAAGGCGAGCGTGGGATCCAGCTCTTTCAACTGGATCAGTGCGTCGAGCACCATCATGTCGGAACCTTCAGGAATATCAAGACGATATTCCTTCATATGGGGGACGTTATCAACATCCGGATTGTATCTGTAGACAGAGAATGTGACGTTCATAGGGCTGGCTCCGCAATCAGTAAGTCCGGACCTTGGGCGGGAACGCCTCACGGGTCTTGGGTGACATGTTGACAGCGCGACGGGTCATGGACTCAGTGTCCGGATGATAGAGGCTGTGGCACAGCCAGTTCTCATCGTCGCGATCCGGGAAGTCGAAGCGGCAGTGAGCACCGCGACTCTCGGTACGGAAGTTGGCGGCAACCGCCGTGGCAAAGGCCGTCTCCATCAGGTTGTCCAGCTCCAGGCACTCGATGCGCTGGGTGTTGAACTCTTTGGAGGTGTCATCCAGACGGGCTGACTTGAGGCGTTCGCGGATAACCTTGAGCTCGGCCAACCCTTCTGCCATCGCCGCACCTTCGCGGAATACGGAGAAGTTGTTCTGCATGCAGCGCTGTAGGTCTTTGCGGATCTGCACCGGGTCTTCCCCGTCACGGCAATTTTCCCAGCGGTTGAAGCGGGCCAGTGCGGCATCCAGATCCGACTCGGAAGCATCGCGGCCGTGCGCCATCTCGCCCAGAGTGTTGACCAGATGCATGCCAGCAGCGCGGCCGAAGACCACCAGATCCAGCAGGGAGTTGCCACCCAGACGGTTGGCGCCGTGCACGGAGACGCAGGCAATCTCGCCCACCGCAAACAGACCGACCACCGGTACATCGTTGCCGTTCTTGTCCTGGGTCAGGCACTGGCCATTCACGTTGGTCGGCACGCCGCCCATCATGTAGTGGCAGGTCGGGATGATCGGGATCGGCTCTTTGACCGGATCCACGTGGGCGAAGGTGCGAGAGAGCTCGCAGATGCCCGGCAGACGGGATTCCAGCACCTCTTTGCCGAGGTGATCCAGCTTCAGCTTGATGTGCGGGCCCCAGGGACCGTCGCAGCCACGGCCTTCACGGATCTCGATCATGATGGAGCGAGCCACCACGTCGCGACCGGCCAAGTCCTTGGCGTTCGGGGCGTAACGCTCCATGAAGCGCTCGCCATCTTTATTGAGCAGATAGCCACCTTCACCACGGCAGCCTTCGGTTACCAGCACTCCAGCCCCGGCGATGCCGGTCGGGTGGAACTGCCACATCTCCATGTCCTGCACGCCGACGCCGGCACGCAGCGCCATGCCGACACCGTCACCTGTGTTGATGTGGGCATTGGTGGTGGACTGGTAGATACGACCGGCACCGCCAGTCGCCAGCACGGTAGCCTTGGCCTTGAAGTAGACCACTTCACCGCTCTCCATATCGATGGCGGTACAACCCACCACATGGCCATCCTGGTTTTTCACCAGATCCAGCGCATACCACTCGGAGAAGACGGTGGTCTTGTTCTTGACGTTCTGCTGATAGAGGGTGTGCAGCAAGGCGTGACCGGTACGGTCGGCCGCAGCGGCAGTACGGGCAGCCTGCTCGCCACCGAAATTCTTGGACTGACCACCAAACGGACGCTGGTAGACAGACCCGTTATCGAAACGGGAGAAGGGCAGCCCCATGTTCTCCAGCTCATAGATAGCCTCGGGACCGGTTTTGCACATGTACTCGATGGCTTCCTGATCACCGATGTAATCGGAACCTTTTACCGTGTCATACATATGCCACTGCCAGTTGTCATCGTGGGCATTGCCCAGCGCAACCGTGATCCCGCCCTGGGCGGAGACAGTGTGAGAACGGGTTGGAAAAACCTTGGACAACAGAGCGCAGCTCTTGCCGGACTGGGCAATCTGCAGCGCGGCGCGCATACCGGCACCACCGGCACCAATCACCACCGCATCAAATTCACGAGTTGGAATAGTCACCTTACACACCCCACAGCACGACGAAACCCGTCATCAGATAGACAAACAGCACCACGACCAGGGCAAATTGCAGCGCCCCGCGCAGCCCTACCGGCTTGATATAGTCAGTCAGCACCTGCCACAGACCAATCCAGGCGTGGATCAGTACGCAGAGCAGGGTCAACAGGGTGAATACCTTGGTGAATGTTTTGGCGAAGAAGCCTGCCCACACCTCGTAGGTAATGTCGTTGAACGCGACAAAGCCCACCAGATAGAGGACATAACAGGTCATGATGAGGGCGGTGGCACGGATCAGGATGTAATCGTGAACGCCGCTGCGCCCGAAGGTTGCAGAATTGGTTACCATACAAGCACTCCCGCCAATACAGCCAGGATCGCGGTGATCACGAAGGCCACGCGGGCGCTCTGATTGCCGGATTCCAGCTCTTCCCAATAGCCCATATCCATGACCAGATGACGCAAGCCGCCCACAATGTGGTATGCCAGCGCAGTCAGGATCCCCCACAGCACGAGTTTGACCAGGAAGTTGTCCATGATGGCAACCACGGTTTCAAACCCTTCAGGAGAGGCGAGTGAAGTACCAAGCATCCACAGCAAGATGCCCAGTGCAACAAAGGTAATGACCCCTGAAACACGGTGCAGGATGGATGCAATGGCAGTGACAGGAAAGCTGATCGTCTGTAGGTCGAGGTTGACCGGTCTCTGTTTGTTTTTCACGCTTGCCCACTCAGCTCCATTGAGCACGTTAGTTATTGTTTTAACTCACACTTGAGGGCACGGAATGGTGATTGTTGGTTTTTTGTTACCAAAACACTCTGAAAAAGCCAAAACGCGAGTTTTCGGTTTCACATCAGGCTTTGCCAAAGCGTTTCAAACACCCGCAGCCATGACCCACGTGGCGCAGTATATCGGCGGCCTTAACCGAAGACAATCAATTAGCTACAAAGAAAACACAAAACCGCAAACTCGATCGCATATTTAATTTAACATTTCATTAATGGGGTTCCAGCAAAATTGACATTGATAAGGAACTCTGTTTCAAATAAGGCGCTCCAGCCACTTCGGTATGGGTAACAACCTTTGCCAGCGTCATAAAAGTCGTAATAGAGTAGGACTGGAACCAAATTATAAAGAGCAAAGGAGACGTGCTATGGCTGATAAGATAGCCACCCTACACCTGCCCGGAAAAGATCCGGTCGACCTGCCGATCCTCTCCGGCACCATCGGCCCGGATGTCATCGATGTCAGAAAATTGGGATCACAGGGGTATTTCACCTTTGACCCCGGTTTTATGGCCACCGGTTCTTGCAAATCTGCCATTACCTACATTGACGGGGATCAGGGTGTCTTGCTGCACCGTGGTTACCCCATCGCCCAGTTGGCCACCCAGGCCACCTATCTGGAAGTCTGCTATATCCTGCTGTACGGCGAAGCGCCGACCAAGGCCCAATATGCCGAATTCGAACGCCTGGTCACCCGCCACACCATGGTGCACGAGCAGATCGCCTTCTTCTTCCGCGGCTTCCGTCGTGACTCCCACCCCATGGCCATCATGTGCGGTGTAGTCAGCGCCCTCTCCGCCTTCTATCACGATGCCCTCGACATCAACAACGAGCAGCATCGCGAGATCTGTGCCTTCCGTCTGCTCTCCAAGATGCCGACTCTGGCAGCCATGTGTTACAAGTACTCCATCGGCCAGCCGTTCATGCAGCCGCGTAACGCCCTCTCCTATGCCGGTAACTTCCTGCACATGATGTTTGGCGTGCCGACCGAAGAGTACAAGGTCAACCCCATCGTTGAACGCGCCATGGATCGTATCTTTACCCTCCATGCGGATCACGAGCAGAACGCCTCCACTTCCACCGTTCGTCTGGCTGGATCCTCCGGTGCCAACCCGTTCGCCTGTATCGCCGCGGGGATCGCCTCCCTGTGGGGACCGGCCCACGGTGGTGCCAACGAAGCCTGCCTGCGCATGCTGGAAGAGATCGGCTCGGTGGATCGCATCCCCGAGTACATCGCCAAGGCCAAGGACAAGAATGATCCGTTCCGTCTGATGGGCTTTGGTCACCGTGTCTACAAGAACCACGACCCTCGTGCCACAGTGATGCGCGAAACCTGCCACGAAGTACTGACCGAGCTGCAGATCAAGGATCCACTGCTGGACGTGGCCATGGAGCTGGAGCGTATTGCGCTCTCCGACCCCTACTTCGTCGAGAAGAAACTCTACCCGAACGTGGACTTCTACTCCGGCATCATCATGAAGGCGATCGGCATCCCGATGAGCATGTTCACCGTGATCTTCGCCATCTCCCGCACCATCGGCTGGATTGCCCACTGGAACGAGTTCCACTCAGACCCGGACAGCAAGATTGGTCGCCCACGCCAGCTCTACGTGGGTCACCCGCTGCGCGAGTTCACTCCGCTAGAGCAGCGCTAACCACTGCGCTGATATGGTTTGTTACAAAGGCGGTCATTGACCGCCTTTTTGTTTGCCGCTCTAATGCCTCCTTTCGCGTTAAGGAGTCCATTATGAAACCACTGTTTATCAGCGCAGCCTTGCTGCTGACCGCCTGCCAGAGCGCCCCCGCCCCGTCACAGGGGGAGACCCTCTATATCAACAGCCAGTTGGTCGATTGCGTCGGAGTTGGCCCAATGCAGTGCATGCAGGTTCGCAGTGACGAGCAGCAGCCCTGGACGCTGTTCTACCAGAATATTGAAGGTTTCCAGTTCGAGCCGGGCTATCGCTATCAGCTCACAGTCAGCAAGGAGCAGCTCACCGATGTGCCGGCCGATGCCCCCTCCGTGCGCTATCAGCTGATCAAGGTGGTGAACAAGGTCGCCAGCAAGTAACAAACACGATCAAAAAAACGGGGGATGGCTGATGCCATCCCCCGTTGGTTTATGGGTACTGCGCCTCATCAGGCACGATCAGGTCGGCGCCAACGCCATATGCAGCAACGGATAGGGCTTGCCCTGACCATCCAGTGGCGAGCGACCCGTCACGGTGAATCCCATCTTCAGATAGAAGCCCACCGCCTGTTCGTTCTGCTCGTTAACGTCAACCAGCGTCGCGCCGCCCTGCGTGATGGCATGGGCCACCAGCAAACGCCCCACGCCACTACCGCGCGCCTCGGGAGCCACAAACAGCATCTCCAGCTTGCCCTCGTACACTCCGCTAAAACCCGTAATCTGCCCATCTTTTGTGCGGGCACTGTGCAGTGTCACCGCATCGAAGTAGTGCTCCAGAATAAGCGGTTTAAGCGCGAGGATCTCGGCCTCGGGCAGGAAGTGGTGGGTCGCCCGCACAGAGGCCTCCCACAGATCGATCAGGGCCGGATAATCGGCCCGGGATACCGGAACAATCGTCATGAAATGACTCGATATGATAACCAGCGGGAAGAGACATCTTCCCACTGGCAACGGTGATTAGCGCGCCTGCACCGCCTGCAGCAGCACCGACATATCAGCGCCAAAGTTGCGGCTGCGGATCGCTTCGCGAATATCCGCTTCGCTATAACGGCTGCCCGGGTAGACCACTACGCAGGAGGTGTCGCCCGGTTTGAGGAAGTGGGTCTCGCCAAACGGGGTATAGCGGGTGGCACCGATACTGATGAGCGCATGGGGAGGATGTCCCGCCTGCGCCAGCAGTCCCTGAATGTGCTCCGCCGGCCCTTCATCCTGCTGATGATTGAACTTGTCGATGGCCCAGTCGAGCAGCTTGCCGTGGAAGTAGCTGTAGTCGATGGCTGCGCTGTCTACCCCGTAGGCGTGCAGCTCGCCATCGCGCTCCAGATAGCAAGCGATGCGATAGTCATCGAGCTCGCAACCGGCGGCAAAACCGGAAAGCGGCAGCAGCTTGGCCGCCAACCCCTTGCTCTCTTCGCCCCAGTTCTTTTTCTCGCTGATCTTCTTGGCGTTGGGACGACGGATGGAGCAGTCGTTATAGGCGCCAAAGGCGCGGGGATGGATCGCCACCACCTGCTTGCCGGCATACTCCAGCTCGCACCAGAGGGCCACTTCCGGCTCGATCTGCACCTTCGAGTCACCGCTGACCGCCGCTTCCGGCAGGAAGATCGCCTTGTCGCTCAACGGGAATACCCCGAGCTGACCCGGATGGCCCGGCACAAAGAAGGGAAAGAGCGCCTTGGGCGCCGTGGTATCGCGCACGACTACCGCTACGAAATCCGACGCTTCACCCGCCTGCTCCAGATGACCGGCGAAATTGCCCGCGACCCCGAGTCCGATAAATTTGCTCTCTGCTGCTATCTGCATCTTGCTCACCTGCATCTTGCCCACGCAAGGTAGCAGGCCCGTCGCCCACTACCGCTAAAGTGGCAAGATTAAACCACAAGGGCCCCGCCTTCGCCCAGTCCGGTCCTGTCGTGATGTGCGCCAGTCCGCTTTTTTAGAGACGAGAAAGCTGTGGCGAACCAGCCATTGCGCACTCATTCAGCTACGCAGTCACCGCGCTGGAAACAGTGCGTTTCCGGCCTATCCCCTCTTTCTACTTGGGACTCAACTTCATCTTTGTTAGGCTGCCGGCATGCAAAACAACGGTGCGCTTGAGTGCGCCACTGCTCATCACGGCAACCCCATTGGAGAGAAAACAGATGATCGACAAACTCGCTTGGCTCACCTTTAAAGATCAGCAACTGCTCTGCGCCCGCTCCCACGGCAAGGGCATCTATTACATCCCGGGCGGCAAGCGGGAACCGGGCGAGAGCGACGAGGCGGCGCTGATCCGCGAGATTGAGGAGGAGCTGGCTGTCACCCTGCAACCCGACACCCTGCGCTTTGCCTGCGAATTCAACGCCCAGGCCGATGGCAAACCGGCAGGTGTCGAGGTGAGACTGCGCTGCTACACCGGCGAAGCGAGCGGCACCCCGATCGCCTCGGCCGAAATTGCCGAGCTGCGCTGGCTCGACAGCTCTCACCTCGATGAGCTCTCCCCCGTCTCCCGCCTGCTGTTTGTCTGGCTGGTTGAGCAGAGGCTGATCCGCTGACCCCATAGCCGGGAGCGATACAAACAAAAAAGAGGTGAACCAATGGCTCACCTCTTTTGCTTCAGACATGGCAGCAATCAGGGTAGTATCACCGCTCGCACCTCCACCTTCGGCGAATCAAACGCATCTTGCGCGGCGATGAGTTGCAGCTCGTAAGCCTGCTGGCGCCAGGTCTCCTGCAGCACCGCATCCACCGAGGCGTTGGTGCGCTCGAACGCGCTGACCGCATCGTGACCGGCCAGCAAATTGGCCAGCATCAGGGCGCTGATAAGATCGCCAACCCCCACCGGCTGGCGGGCAAAGTCATAGAGCGGACGGGCAATCAGGTAATCCCCTTGCGGGGTCGCCAGCAGCATCTCGAAGCGGCTGGAGTCCTGCGCCGCACGACCGAGATGCTTGACCAGCACCAGCTTGACGCCGCGGGCCAGCAGCTGATGGGCAGCCGCGCGGGTCTGATCCAGATCAGCCAGATGGGTATCACAGAGGGTCTCCAGCTCCAGCAGGTTGGGGGCCATCATGTCGGCCACCGGCAACGCCTGCTCGGTCAGGAAACGGGTAACGCCGGGAGCGACGATACACCCTTCTCCGGATGACCCATCACAGGGTCGCAGAAGTAGATGGCATCGGGGTTGGCCGCCTTGACGGCGTTGACCACGGTCAGGATCTCGTCCCCCTGCTCGGCGGAGCCAAGGTAGCCGCTCAGCACGGCGTCACACTGGCTCAACACCTCGATATTGCCCAATCCTTTCACCAGCGTACTGATATGGCCTGCCGGCATCGCCATCCCCTGCCACCCCTGGGCATATTGGGTGTGGTTGGAAAACTGCACCGTGTTGATGGGCCATACATCCATACCAAGGCGGCGCATGGGGAAGACGGCCGCGCTGTTGCCGGCACAACCAAAGACCACGTGGGACTGAATAGAGAGAACGGATTTCATCGGGAATACCACAGCAAAGGATCAGCAAGGTGGGCAATATATCGGATGAAGATAACGATGCGCCACCTTGGCGCGGGATGAACAGGCAATTTCCTGACTAAAGACAGGTTTTTTGCGCCATTTGGCCCGCCTCCACAGGGTGAGCGGCGCCATGATGTGCCGCGTCCCCGTCGTCACATGCCGTTGTGCTCTACAGCATGACGGGCAAAGTGATAGACCCATCCCTCATCACAAGGCATGTCACTGGGTGGCGAAATCAGCTCAGGCAATACCGTCACCTTGCCACCAGCGGCATATTGCAGCGCCATCAGGGCGCAGAGCACCGCATCGTAGCGATCGGTGCCGACCAGCACGTCCGCAGGCAGTAAGGCCGCCAGCTCGGGCCGTGCCGGGGAGGCCTTGCCGCCCACTTTGGCCAATGCCGGATAGACCTCCAGCACGGCGCGACTGGCCTTCGGGGCAACGGTCGGCACCAGTTGCAGATCCGAGAGTCGCGGCAGCATGGAGAGCGCCAGGGTGGCATTGTTGCCAAGCCGGTCGAAGGTGGCCGACAGCGGCTTCTTGCCGTACTGCTGATACAGCCAGCGCTCGCAGTCGCGATAGGCGTAGGGGTTGTCTATCTCACGCTCGGGAGCTGCGCAGCTATGTGGCTGGCCATTTAGCAGATCCCGCAAGGCACGGGGAAAAGCGAGTGGCGCATCGATACCGAGCGCCAGTTGCGGGCAGGCTTCTACCTGCATCAGGGTCAGCTCGTTTTGCAGGGCGGGACGCAGCAGAGCGGCCAGATCCGGCGCCACCCGCGAGCTTAGACGAAACAGAGGCGACACCCCGAGCCAGTGCAGGCGGTTGGAGTCGGCCTGCCAGCCCACCACGGCCACCGCCTGGGCACTGCCCTGCCAGCCACGCACATCCCAGCCGATCCCGATTGCACTCATCTGCCCTGCCGTCATCAATTACCTCTGTTCGCCTGTCACAAGTTGCAAGAGGCACAGGGTAATCAGCAGAGGCCCTTAACGCAAAGCGAACCGCCCACTCAGAACGATTTCTGGAAGTTCACCAGCGGCAGAATGGGGAACACACCGTTGGCGGCATAGTTGGCCAGCCCGATCTGCAAGCCGTCGAGGTGCTTGGTCGCATTGATAAAGCCAATCTGGAAGGTGGTACGCTCGGCATAGTTGACGAAGCCAACGTTGGCCAGCGCATTGCCCTTGGCGATATTGACCGCCCCCCAGTTAAGCCCCTGCACATTGTTGGTCAGGTTGACCAGCCCCAGATTGACGCCGGTATCCTGCCCTTCGTGCCAGTTGATGGCGTTGATGGCAACTCCGCCAAACTGGTGGCGCACCCTACCGGCACCGAGAAAGATCCCGAGCTGCAGGCCGCTGAACTGATCCACATCGGAGAGGGCGAAGATCGGCAGATCAATACCCTTCACCTGACCGGTCCGACCGTAGAGCAGCGAGGCGCGCGCCCCTTCCACCTGATGGGACGCGGGCAAATTGACCCCGGGCAGCGAGACCTGCACCGGAGTACTGGCCTGCGCGGCACCGCACAGGGTCAGGGCGCTGCATGCCAGCAGCAGGCGGGAGAGTGTCATGGGAAGTTCCTTGGGCCATTGAGAGTGACCCGATCCTAACAGTAAGGGGCTAGTGTGGGCACACCAGCAGGGACGAGGTGCGTCACGATACGTCACGGGTGGCCCTCTCACCTCTCCATCAGGTCTTGCGAAAGCGCCACCTCAAGGACAATCGGCCACTTTTTCGCAGCGAGTGGCCCCTCTTCCTTTCTTTGCCTGAGCGAACTGCCTAAAATAGTCGCCCTGCTGTATCCGGCATTCATCCATCTAGAGGATTTCCCATGGAGACGTTTCTGCTCGAAGGTCACCCCTTCGTTGCCTTGTGTGACCTTATCAAACATCAGGGGTGGGCCGATTGTGGCGGCGCCGCCAAAGCCCTCGTTGCCGAAGGGCTGGTCGAGGTGGACGGTCAGGTCGAGACCCGCAAGCGCTGCAAGATCGTGGCCGAACAGGTGGTCAACTTCAACGGCATGAAGGTCGTGGTGAAAGAGGGCGTCAGCCCGGAGATTGGCTAAACCCGTTTCGGGGAGCCACTCTCCGGCAACCCGCTAGCTGGCCTTGATCGACAGGGTCAGCACAAAACGCGCCATCGCCTCATCCCCGTTCAATGACGGACAGGTGGCTACCACCTGGATGGGGCGATTGATGCGCTGACCGCTTGCCAGCGATTCGTCGATCATGGCGTCAATCTCCTCCCCCGCTGCGCAGTCGAACTGCACATCCCCCTCCGGTCGTTTCAAAAACTCCCCCTGCACATCCTTGAAGGCGAAGTGCACCTTCTTGCGCCGCTGCCGCCCCTTCTCCATCACCAGTAGACCACCTACCAGATCGGCGCCGGTCGCCAGCGCGCCAAAATACATGCTGCCCAGGTGGTTGCGGGTACGCCAGCCAAGGGGAATGCGAATGCGCAGCGCCTTGGCGTTCATCTCTTCGATGATCGGGGCACAAAACCCGATGACGGGAATGTAGCGCCAAGCAAACAGCCGAAGCGCCAGATTGGCTTTGAAGCGTTGCAAATCCATATGCGAACTGATCCGATGAGTTAATGTAAACAACATGTTGCCTGCATCTGCGCCATTCGACAAGTACAGGGATCACGCTTACGACCTTTTGCCCAACCCAAAAAAACAGAGGAAACCGCACCGGTTCCCTCTTTTCGTTCATGTCGCTGTTACAGCAAATGTGCCGATCAGGCGCGCTTCTCTTCGAGCCAGGCCCCCTGACTCTGCATCTCGAACAGCTGGGCATAGTGACCGCCGAGGGCCATCAGCTCGCTGTGGCTACCCCGCTCGCTCACCTGACCGCGGGAGAGCAGCAGGATCTCGTCCGCATCGACGATGGTCGAGAGGCGGTGGGCGATGGCGATGGTGGTGCGGCCACGACGGGCGGCAGAGATCGCCTGCGACAACGCCAGCTCGGTCTGGGAGTCCACGCTCGCCGTCGCTTCATCCAGAATGAGGATGCGCGGATCCCCCACCAGCGCACGGGCAAAGGAGAGCAGTTGCCGCTGACCGGCAGAGAGGTTCTTGCCCCCCTCCTCCATCAGGGTATTGATCCCCTGTGGCAGGCTGCGCACAAACTCGGCCAGCTGCACCTCGCTCAGCGCCTGCCAGAGCCGCTCCTCATCTATTCCGGCGCGGCCGAGACGCAGGTTCTCCGCCAACGTGCCGACGAAGATAAAGGGATCTTGCTGCACCAGCCCGATGCTGCGGCGCACCGCCGCTAATGACAAGGTATCCAATCCGTGATCATCGAAGCGGATCTGCCCCTGATCCAGCGGATAGAAGCCCATCAGCAAGCTGATGATGGTGGACTTGCCGCTGCCGGTATGGCCCACCAGCGCCAGCATCTGGCCCGGTTTTGCGGCAAAGCTCACCTCTCGCAGCACCTGCTGCTCACCATCGTAGGAAAAGCTCACCCGCTCGAAACTGACCCGCCCTTCCAGCGGGATCATCTCGCCATCGGTGCTCTCGCGGGTTTCATCGAGCAGGGCAAAGACCCGCTCCCCCGCCACCATCGCCTGCTGCAACTGGTTAAGCTGGTTGGTCATCTCGATGAGCGGCTCTATCATCCGCCCCAGATAGCTGATAAAGGCGTAGAGCACCCCCACCTGAATGGCAGCGGCGTGGCTCACCCCCTCGTGGGCGAACAGCGCCAACAGACCGATCAGCACCATCATGTAGAAGAGATCGATGAGCGGGCGCAGCAAAATGCCGTTGATCTTGAGGCTCTTGATCCGTGCTGACCAGTGCTGCTGATTCACCTCGGCAAAGGCATTGGCGAAATGGCGCTCCTGCACCATCGCCTGAATGACCGGCATCCCCTGCAGCGACTCGTTGAGGCGGCTGTTGATGTCGGAGAGCAGGCTGCGGGTCGCTCGCACCACCGGCACACTCAGTTTCTGGTAGAGCCACATCACCCCGCCCACCGCGGGCAACAGCAGGGAGCAAACCAGCATCAGCCGCAGATCCAGCAGCGCCATCGAGATAAGAATGCCGCATAACAACACCATTTTTTGCACCAACATCCCGATCACCTGCACATAGAGGTTCATGATCGCCTCGGTGTCGTTGGTGATGCGGGAAATCAGCGAGCCGGAGCGATGCTGGTCAAAGTAGCGGGCCGGCAAACGGATGGCGGTAGCAAATACCTGCTCGCGCAGGGTTTGCACCACCGCCTGAGCAATGCGATTGAAGCGCAGGGATTGCAAATAAAAACCCGCCGCCGACAGCACTTGCAAACCCAGATAGCCCGCCGCAATCAGGGCTATGGTGGGCAGCACGATATTGCGAGGCGCCAGATAGTCATCGATAAAGAGCTTGATCAGCAGCGGCCCGGCCACTTCGGCGCCGGTGGCCAGCAGCAGGCAAATCCCCGCCTGAATAAGCCAGCGCGGATAGCGGGCGCAGTAGGCGAGCAGTCGTTTAATGGTCGGATTCACAGGCACTCCTCCACCGCTTCTTCGAGACGCTGGTAACGCACCATATCTGCGTACCAGCCATTGTGCGCCATCAGGGCACCGTGATGACCCCGCTCGCTGACAGCCCCCTGCTCCAGCACCAGGATCTCGTCGGCCTGCTCCACCGCCGTCATGCGATGACTGACCAGGATCAGGGTGCGACGATGGGCCTTAAGTGCGTGCAGAATTTGCTGCTCGGTGTGGGCATCCACCGCCGAGAGCGCATCATCGAGCACCAGAATGGGCGCCTCCAGCAGCAGAGCGCGGGCAATGGCCAGCCGCTGTTTCTGGCCGCCGGAGAGGGTCACCCCCTTCTCCCCCACCTCGGTCTCATAGCCCTTGGGGAAACGCACGATATCATCGTGGACACAGGCAATGCGCGCCACCCGTTCGACCTCCTCGCGGCTCGCATCGGGTTTGCCCAGGGCAATATTGGCGGCGATGGTGGTGGAAAACAGGAATGGCTCCTGCGGCACATAGGCAAACTGGCTGCGCAGTGTGGCGAGCGGCAGCTGGTCAATCGGAACGCCACCCATGACAATCGAACCGTGAGTCGGATTGGCAAGGCGCATCAACAGCTTGAGAAGGGAGCTCTTGCCTGCCCCGGTGCGCCCCACCACCCCGAGCATCCCCCCTTGCTTGAGGGTCACGTCGATATCCGCAAGCAGGGTGCGCTGCTCGAGTTGATAGCTCACCCCTTTGATCTGCAAAGGAAAGGCAGAGGTAAACGCGGCCGGCTGGGCGGGCTCTTCGATATCGCTGCGCTCCCCCAGCAGGCTTTCGATACGGGAGTAGGCGGCGCTGCCCCGCTCGATGATGTTGAACAGCCAGGCGATGGCAAACATCGGCCAGATCAGCTGGCCGAGGTACATGGTGAAGCTGGTAAGCTCACCCAGAGTCAACTCATCGCGCAGCACCAGCACACTGCCCCCCGCCACCGCGAGGAAGTAGGAGCAACCGATACAGAGGTAGATGACCGGATCGAACTTGGCATCGATGCGGGCCACCGCCATATTGCGCTCCCCCGCCTGCCGAGTCAGCTCGGCAAAGCCCTCATCTTCCAGCGATTCAACCGCATAGGATTTCAACACCCGCACGCCGGAAAGGGCCTCCTGGGTCTTGTTGTTGAGCCTGGAGAAGGCCCCTTGCGCCGCCTTGAACTGGGTGTAGATCTGGGTGCCGAAGCGGTTCATGAAATAGGCCATCACCGGCAGCGGCAGCAAGGAGACCAGCGTCAACTGCCAGGAGTACTGGCTGCACATGATGGAGAGCACCAATACCCCGACCATGATGGAGTCCACCAGGGTTAGCACCCCTTCGCCAGCGGTCATCTCCACAGCCTGAATGTCATTGGTGGCATGGGCCATCAAATCGCCAGTACGGTGGCGCTGATAAAAATCGGGGCTCATCCGGGTGAAATGACTGAACAGGCGATTGCGCAACACATAGGCCAGACGGTAAGAGGCACCAAACAGCATCACCCGCCAGACGTAGCGCAGCAGATAAATCAGCACACCCAGACCAAACAGCCCCGCCAGATAGCGCATCAGGGTACCATTGTCGAGACCGCCCTTGGTGATGCCATCAACCACCCAGCCCACCACTTTGGGTGGAATAACGGTCAACAGGGCCACCATCAGCAGCAGGGAGATGGCAGCCAGATAACGGGGCCACTGCTCCTTGAAAAACCAGCTCAATCGTAGAAATACGCTCACACCACCAACCTTTAGCGCTCTCTGCCCGTGACCGCTCCAAGGAGCGGCCATCAGAGAAGCCACGCAGAAATAGAACAATGAAAACAATCGCCTCCGGCTGGAGGCGATTTGAACGAAAGCTCATCATATCCCGAACCGGGATGGTTGAGAATAATTACTATTTAATTCACTGTGACATGCGATCATCCCCTGATGAATAGGGATTATACGAATTTTCATGCTGCTCACCGGTCAACAGGAAGTGTGACACCTCTTCCCGGGTCTGGCTGAAGACCTGTTGCAACTGTTCGAGATCCGTCTCGCTCAGCACCTCGTTTTGCCGCAGGCGCCACTCCAGCTCGCCAGCCACCAATTGCAGACGGGCCGCCGAGATATTGGCCGACACCCCCTTGAGGGTGTGCAGCAACTTGCTGGCCACCTCGGGCTGCTGACGGCGCAGGGCGGAGCGGATCTCCCACAGATCGTCCTTGTGCTCCGACATAAACAGCTTGAACAGGATCTGCAATGCCTCCTTGTCCTGCTCCAGCCGCTTGAGGGCATCCTGCAGATCGAGGATCCCCATCATATCCGGCGGTTTCACCTCCATGATCCCCGCCTGCTCCACCCCTTGCGGCTTCACCCACTGCAGCAGGTTGTTGTAAAGATCCAGCTTGCTCACCGGCTTGGTGACATAACCATTCATCCCCACCCCCAGACAACGCTCCTTGTCACCGGGCATGGCACTGGCGGTGAGGGCAATGATGGGCACATCGTGTTTGTCGACCATCTTGCGGATCTGGCGGGTAGCATCGAGTCCGTCCAGCACCGGCATCTGCAAATCCATCAGGATCACGTCAAAAGGCTGCTCGGCGACCCGCTCCACCGCCTCCCGACCATTGCTGACCACACACACTACCGCATCGACGCGCCGCAGATATTCGATGATGAGCTGCTGATTGACCCGGTTGTCTTCCGCCAACAGCACTCGGGAACCCTGCAACAGGGATTTGAAATGTTGCTGATCCCCCTGTGCCTCGGCCTTGCGCAGGTTGAGCTCGTAGGAGCTGCCGTTGAGCAGTTCGTCCACCTTGGCCAGCAGGGCATTTTCGGTCATCGGTTTGGGCAGAAAATGGGTCAGCCCCATGCTGTCCATCCTGGCGTGCAGCCCCTCTCTGGCCCAGGCACTGATCATCAGGATGGGGATCCGCCGCCACTGGCTGTGCTGATACATCTCCAGCGCCAGATCGAGCCCATCCTCCTGACCCATGCGCCAGTCGAGGATCGCCAACCGCAGATTCGGTCCCTCTTCACGGAGCAGCTGACGGGCACGGGAAAGGGAGTTAACCGGCAGCACCCGCACTCCCGCGCGAGTCAGAATGTCCCGGGCCAGATCCAGCACCAGTTCGTTGTCATCCATCACCATCACCAGCGGCTGGTTTTCGAAGAAGACTTTCCGTCCAGCCACGCCGTAGACCGCCTGCGCCATCGGAATATCGAACTTGAACAGAGAGCCGACGCCAGGCTTGCTCTCTACGGTGATCCGCCCCCCCATCAGCTCCACCAGCCGCTGGGAGATGTTGAGCCCAAGACCCGAGCCGCCATATTTTCGGGTATTGCCCGCCTCCAGCTGGGTAAACGCCTGAAACAGTTGGGTCTGCTTCTCTTCGGCAATGCCGATGCCGGTATCGCGCACACTGAAGCGGATCCGCATTGGGTGAGGATTGGCCAGCTCGATGCAGACTTCGACTTCACCCCGTTCGGTAAACTTGATGGCGTTGTTCACCAGATTGACCAGCACTTGTCCCAATCGCAAGGGATCCCCACGCAAGAAGACCGGCACTTCCGGTGATTTGCGAATAACCACTTCCACATGCTTGCGCTCCGCCAGATCGGCAAACATGCCCGCCAGCGAATCGAGCTGCTCGCTGAGATCGAAGTCGATCTCCTCCAGTGTCAGCTTGCCAGACTCCACCTTGGTCAAATCAAGGATGTCGTTGATCAGCAGCAGCAGGGTATCGGATGAGGATTTGATCTTGCCCAGATAGTCCCGCTGTTGCTGATCCAGTTCAGTCTGCAGTGCCAGCGAGCTAAAACCTATGATGGCATTCATGGGGGTGCGGATCTCGTGGCTCATGTTGGCCAGAAAATCGCTTTTCGCCTGGGCCAGCAAGCCGGTCTGGCGCGACAACTCGCTCAGCTTCTGGTTGCGGCGCCACAGGGTGAAGGCCACCAGCGCAAAGCAGATCAAAGCCCCGCACAGCACCATCAGATAGAAGCGGTTCATCAAAGAGGAGGCGCGCTCCAGCTTGTCGAGTTTCCAGCGCACCAGACTCTCGATCACATGCATGTCGATGAGCTGGTAACGCAAGGTGTGATAAGCAATCACCTGCTGGCTCATCTCCTTGCTCAGGCGGATCAGGGTGGCGATCTCCGGCAAGTTGCCATAACGGGATTGCAACTGCTGTTGCAGCTGGTCAAGCGTAGTCTGTTCACGTTTGTCCCAACTGCGCTGCAGATAGTTGCTCAGTTGCGCCAACTCCTCCAGGTCGCGATGGAGAGCACTGTCTGACGGGCTTATCCCCCGCACCTTTTTAATCTGGGCCTGCAGGGGCGCATTGAGGTACTCGATAGCCATCTCAATGGCATGAAGCCTGGCCAGCGCCATCAGATAGTTGTCCATGTCATCAAGCAGAGCCTGGGAAAGGTCGTCTTGCACCAGCTCGGGATCGCTTCTGACTTCCCGTACAAAACCGTCAAGGGTGATGGATAACTGGTTCAGGCGCTGCTGGACATTGCTGTCATTGGCCTGCTCCCGCCCAAGCAGATAGAGGGTATCGGCGTTGATCCTGTTCAGCACCACCTCGGCCGCTTCGTTCAGGTTGTGGGCCTGCTGCTGCTGACTGAGCGACTGCCAGCAGTAGCCCGAAAAGGCAAGCAGCAGGGCAACAATCAGCCCTGGCACAGCACGGTTTTTCCGTGATCCTTTATTCATCCCGTCTCGACTCTCATCTGGTGGTCGCTGAATTATCCGGTCAGGCAATGAACCCAGGGGGAATTATCCACTCCCGCTGGGCACTGTGTTACCGTTATTGCTCTGATATTTCGCTATTGTTTCGCGATTGCTTCATTCTGGCTTTTCATCATATCCCCGGCCAGAGCTGATTTAGAAGGAACCAATTATGTCATTTATCACTACTTATTGTAGCCACTGCTTTACCAGGAACCGCCTGCCCGTTACCCATATCGATACATCTGCCAAATGCGGGCGCTGCAAAGCCCTCCTGTTCAGCCAGACCCCTTGCCTCGGGAATGCGGATAACTTCGATACCCTGATCAACTCAGACATCCCGGTCGTGGTCGATTTCTGGGCCAGCTGGTGCGGCCCCTGCCAGCAGTTTGCTCCGGTATTTCATGAGGTTGCCCATGAACTCGAACCACGGATGCGCTTTGTCAAAGTCGATACCGAGCAGCAGAGCACCATTGCCGCCCGTTACGCCATTCGCAGCATCCCCACCCTGATGGTCTTCAAACAGGGTAAACTGGTGAACCAGATAAATGGATCCTTGCCCAAGAGCATGTTCAAGCAATGGCTGGAACAGTTCATGGATGTTTGATTTATATTTCGCACATGTTTTATTTATGTGTTCATTTCCTCATTTTTATCAATGAGTATGTGAGTAGAGGCTGATTTTCAACATGTGAGTCTGTTTCAAACAAGTGAATGGATGTAATCTCGGCAACACAAAAACAACCATAAATTAACCGAGAGAACATTATGCACACATCAGCTGTACCCTCTGCTCCATCTCGCTGGCTGGACATCAAATCAGGGATCGTCATCCTGGATGTTTTGCTACTTTGTGCCATGCTCGCCTGGCTCCCGTTTGACCCCATGGTCAACAAGGGGCTGGGCATTCTGGTCTTTATCGCCATCCTCTGGCTGACCGAAGCACTGCACGTCACCATCACCGCGCTGCTGGTACCCCTGCTGGCTACCGTGCTCGGGGTGTTTGACATGAGCAAATCCCTCACCGATTTTGCCAACCCGATCCTGTTCCTCTTTTTTGGCGGTTTCGCCCTCGCGGCAGCCCTCTCCAAACAGGGACTGGATACCCTGATGGCAGGCAAGGTGATGCACCTGGCCAATGGTCATCTGGGTTGGGGCGTCATCCTGCTCTTTACCATCACAGCCGCCATGTCGATGTGGATCAGCAACACCGCTACCACCGCCATGATGCTGCCACTGGCGATCGGTATGCTGGCACGCCTCGATAGCAAAAAAGAGCGCGCCACCTTCGTCTTCGTATTGCTGGGGATCGCCTACAGCGCCAGTATCGGCGGCATCGGCACCCTGGTGGGTAGCCCACCCAACGCCATCGCAGCCGCCCAGATGGGGATTGGCTTCACTGACTGGATGAAATTCGGTGTTCCAGTTGTGCTGATCCTGATGCCCTGCGGCATTGCCCTGCTCTATCTGGTGACCCGCCCGCGTCTCAGCCACCGCGTCGAGATCCAGGATGTCACCATCAACTGGACCCGCGAGCGTAAAGTGACGCTGGCAATCTTCCTGACCACCGTTGTGCTCTGGATCGGATCACAACCCATCTCCAACGCCTTTGGCGGTATTCCGCAACTCGACACCCTGATTGCCATGGGCGCCATCGTGGCCATCGTGGTCAGCCGTGTCGCCAGCTGGGATGACGTCAACCAGAACACCGACTGGGGCGTGCTGATGCTGTTTGGCGGCGGTCTGACCCTGAGCGCCATTCTCAAGGCCACTGGTACCAGCGCATTCTTGGCCAGCCATCTGTCGGCCGTACTCTCCAACGCCAACATTTTTGTCGTGTTGCTTATGCTGGCCGCCTTCGTGGTGTTCCTGACCGAGCTGGTCTCCAACACCGCCACCGCCGCACTGTTGGTTCCCCTGTTTGCCGGTGTCGCCGAGGCGCTGGGTGTATCACCTGTGGTGATGTCGGTGTTGATCGCTATCGGTGCCTCCTGTGCCTTTATGCTGCCAGTCGCCACGCCGCCCAATGCCATCGTCTTTGCCAGTGGCCACATCCGCCAAAGGGAGATGATGAAAGCCGGTATGGCTCTGAACGTTGTCTTTACCGTGTTGCTCGCCCTGCTGGCCTACTTTGTTGGCGATATCCTTTGATCCAGCTTCCCCCAATAAACAAAAACCCCCGCATTGCGGGGGTTTTCTCATTTATGAATCCGATTAGCTGATGTTGCAGGCCTTCAGATCCCAGATCCGATCCACATAGTCCTGAATGGAGCGGTCGGAGTTGAACTTGCCCATGGTGGCCGAGTTGATGATGGCCTTCTTCGCCCACAGTGCCGGATCCCGATACCAGGTATCGATCAGCTTGTGTGCATCCGAGTAGGACTGGAAGTCCGCCAGGGTCAGGTAAGGGTCTCCCCCTTCCAGCAAGGAGCGCTTGATGGAAGCCAGCTCACCCGGACGACCAGGCGTGAAGTAGTCGGTATCAAACCAGTCCAGCACGGCTTTGAGCTCGGAGTTGGCATAGTAGAAGTCGTACGGGTTGTAACCGCGCGCCTTCAGCGACTTCACTTCGTCCACGTTCAGACCGAAGATGGCACAGTTTTCGGCACCCGCCTCTTCAGCGATCTCGATGTTGGCTCCATCCAGCGTCCCGATGGTGATTGCACCGTTGAGTGCCATCTTCATGTTGCCGGTACCGGATGCTTCATAACCTGCAGTAGAGATCTGCTCGGAGACATCTGCCGCCGGAATCAGCTTCTCGGCCAGACTCACGCGGTAGTTCGGCATGAACACCACTTTCAGCTTGCCCTGGATACGAGCATCGTTATTGACCCGATCCGCCAGCTTGTTGATGGCATAGATGATGTCTTTGGCCAGCTTGTAACCGGGCGCAGCTTTGGAGCCGAAGATAAACACGCGTGGGTGCATGTCATAGTCCGGGTTGGCCAGCAGGCGACGATAGAGCGCCATGATGTGAATGAGGTTCAGCTGCTGGCGCTTGTACTCGTGCAGACGCTTGATCTGAACGTCAAAGATCGCCTCGGCACTGACATCGATACCTGTTTCGTCCTTGATGACCTTGACCAGCTTCTCTTTGTTGTGACGCTTGATGGTCATGAACTGCTGCTGGAACGCCTTGTCGTCGGCAAACTTCACCACGCCACGCAGTTTGTCCAGTTGCAGCGGCCACTCCTTGCCTACTACTTCGTTGTAGAGACCAGCCAGTTCCGGGTTGCACGCCAGCAGCCAGCGACGCGGTGTCACCCCGTTGGTCACGTTGCACATTTTTTCCGGCCACAGCTCGGCATACTCGGGGAAGAGATCTTCCTTCACCAGCTTGGAGTGGATCTCGGCCACACCATTCACTTTGGACGAACCGATCACGCACAGGTTGCCCATGCGAACCTTGCGTACATCACCCTCTTCGATGATGGAGAGCTTGGCCTTGATGGCATCGTTGCCCGGCCACTTGGGCTCCACCAACTCGTTCAGGAAGCGGGCGTTGATCTCGTAAATCACCTCCAGATGGCGAGGCAGTACTTTCTCGAACAGGCTGACCGACCACTTCTCCAGCGCTTCCGGCAGCAGAGTGTGGTTGGTATAAGAGAAAACCTGATAGCAGATAGCCCAAGCGGCATCCCAGTTCAGATCTTCCTCGTCAACCAGCACCCGCATCAGTTCCGGGATGGCGACAGTCGGGTGAGTATCGTTGAGCTGAATGGCAATTTGCGCGGCAAAGTTGCTGAAGTCACTGCCATGGACCCGCTTGTAGCGGCGCATGATGTCCTTGATGGAGCAAGCACAGAAGAAGTACTGCTGGATCAGACGCAGCTCTTTACCTGCATCGGTCTCATCGTTCGGATACAGCACCTTGGAGATGGTCTCGGCCTGGGCTTTCTCAGCCTGGGAGTCGATGTAACCACCGGCGTTGAACACGTCCCAGTCGAAAAACTCGGAGGCGCGGGATTCCCACAGACGCAGGATGTTGACGGTATGACCGCCAAAACCGACCACCGGAATATCCCAAGGCACCCCTTTAATCTTGCGACCGGCGTGCCACACCTTCTTCAGGCCGCCATTGTCACCAAACACGGTCTCGACGTAGCCATAGAGCGGCACTTCTTGCACCGACTCGGGACGGCAGATCTCCCAGGGGTTGCCATATTCACGCCAGGAGTCCGGACGCTCGATCTGGCGGCCATCCTGGATTTCCTGACGGAACAGACCGTGTTCGTAGTGGATACCGTAACCAACCGCCGGATAGTTCAGAGTGGCCAGCGAGTCGATAAAGCAGGCAGCCAAACGACCCAGGCCGCCGTTGCCAAGTGCCATGTCCGGCTCTTGTTCGCACAGGTCGGTCAGTTCCAGACCGAGTTCGCCCAGCGCCTCTTCGCAAGTCTTGTAGAGGGAGAGGTTGTGCAGGTTGTTGGAAGTCAATCGTCCCATCAGGAATTCAGCAGAGAGATAGTGAATCGCACGAGTATCTTTCTTGAAATGAGTCTGCTGAGTGCGGGTCAGGCGCTCGTACACCTGTTCATTGACGGCCGCAGCTGTGGCTTTCCACCACGCTTCGGGAGAGGCTTTCTGTTCGCTTGTTCCCAAGGTAGAACGCAGGTGACGCACGATACTCGCCTTGAGCTGATCTTTATCCAGTTGGAGATCCTGGTCTGTCTTCTTCTTGGTAGCCATAAACCATATTCCTTCGTTACAAATAAAATTGTTATCCCGCTTGCGGGACCGGCGCTGTTGTTATCTCAAAATATGTACCGGCGTGAGAATACTAACTAAAGCGGCAGAATTAAAAGTTAACGCAAGTCACACTTTAACCGATAAAAACAGCCTGAAAAGCTTGAAAACCCTTTCCTTTAATTGATCGCACAAAAACAAACATTCCCTTTATTATCATAAGCTTAATGAAACAATAAAAATATTCTGGCATGAATAGGTTTTCAGAGATTGCCAAGCCTTGAAAATCCCTGAAAATAGGCAGCAAGACGGCACATTGAAACCGGTTTCAATGTGCCTGAAAAATTACCGTATAAATATGAAGCAATCATTGCACCCTTAAAGATGTGCCTTGAACTGATTACTCAATGGATCGTAATGGTACCCAATCTGATCCAGACGTCCTGCCAACTGCTCTTCACTCATATCGTAATAGGCCAGCAGCTCCTCCAACCCGTCACACTCAAGCCTTAGCTTCTCATTGATGATGCCCAGCAAGATGTTGGCATCAAGACGTTGCAAGGTACTGATATCCATGGCGGCACCTCCTGTAAATGACCTGTATAACCATGGGCGGTTACGCAAGGTTTGTCCATAGTACGAAAAACACCCAACCAGCTTTATATTAAATAGTGTTTAAAAACATAACCTTACTAACGACACATGCCAACACCATCACATTTTTCAGCAAAAACACCTTGTCACTGCCACAGGATAGAACTACTGTATGCGCATACAGCTTGGATATTCATACAGGAACCCCGTATATGAACCAGCCCCTGCACTCACTGCCCTTTGCGATGAATCGTGTCATGAGCAAGCCCTGGCCAACCAGAACCGCCTGCAAAGCGGAGTTGGCTCATTATGGTGTGACTATTCAGTCTGATGATCAGTTTCTGAGCGAGCTGACAAAGCTTGGGGAGGCTCATACCGGCTGGATCTTGTTGATCGCCCCGCCGGGACGCCCCACAGTCAGCCGTCTGGAAGAGCGAGGTATCGATCCCAAGAGAGTGCTGGTGGTACATAGCCCCAAAATCAAGAACTGGCAGCAAACCCTGGAGCGCAGTCTGGGCAATGGTCACTGCGCCGCCGTATTTACCTGGCTACCCGAGCAGATCGAGCTGGATCACGTCAAGCTGCAGCGACTGGGACAGCAATCTGGCGTACTCACCCGCTTCTTTGGCGCGAAACGGACTAACTGCGTATTCCGGCGAAGTTGAACAGCCATTCCGGCCAACGTGAACACCCTGATCCTTAACGCGCTCACGTCATCCCGTTTCTAACTCGACTGTTCAGATTGGGTCAACTCACTTCTCCTCTTTCTCATCGATTCTCCCTTCAGTGACAGCCGGTGAGCGTTGTGCATCAGCCGGTCCAGGATCGCATCTGCCAGGGTGTTGTCACCCAAGCTCGCGTACCACTCTTCAGTTGGCAGCTGACTGACTACTACCGTCGAGTATTTCCCGTACCGATCATCCATGATCTCCAGCAGGGCGTTGCGCTGCTCGGCATTCACCGCTTCCAGTCCCCAGTCATCGAGGACCAGTAGCTCTATCCTGGCCAGTTGACCCAGCAGTCTGGCGTAACTGCCATCTACCTTGGCCTGGCTCAGCTCAAGTAGCAGACGCGGCAGCCGGTAGTAACGAGTGCTATGCCCTTGCTGACAGGCTTGGTAGCCCAGCGCACAAGCCAGGTAGGTTTTTCCACAGCCACAGGGGCCGGTAATGAGCAGGTTCTGGCCTCGGCGCAGCCACTCTCCTTGGGCCAGGTTTGCAACCTGTGACCGCTCCAGGTTGCGTGCAGACTGGTAGTCCACCTCTTGCACCGTGGCTTGGAGTTTGAGCCGCGCCTGCTTGACTAGCCGAGCTTGTTTACGTTGCTCCCGGCTCAGTTGTTCGTGTTCGACCAGCAGGCTTAGACGCTCGATGAAGGGCAGCCCTTCGTAGGTACTGGCCTGTTCCAGTTGTTGTTGCACTGCATCCGCCATGCCGGTCAGTTTCAGGTTTCTCAGGCGGGTCAGGGTTTGTTGGGTCATGGGGCGTATCCTCTTTAGTGGAAGCTCTGGGGGCCACGGATGTTCTCGTGCTCTTGCGGTAACTCTGGGTAGCTCAGCGGGCTTTCGGGCAGTTGGTCGCGGCCACTGGTCAGCACCGACTTGAGCTGTTTGAGTCGCACCAGTCCTTCCCGATTAGCCAACTGACAGCAGGCCTCGACCCGTGATGGCGGATACTCCCGGCTAAGACTCAGTAGCCCCAGGCAGAGTCGGTATGCCTGCTCGACATGGGCTTTCTCTTCCAGCCGTTCGCTCACCCAGCACAAGGTGCCCGGTCCGATATCAGCAGCCCACTGCTTGAGACGGCCTGGCGTCCAGCGTTGCTGCTTGCTGTGGCGTTCCGGCATGTGCTCCGGGATCGTGCTCATCCCCGGGATGGTTTTACGCGGATGGCTCGCGACCAGCTGTTGCTGGTGATAGACCTGAAGCAAAGTGTCGCCAGCATGGAGCTCCAGTTGCTGGCCCACATACTGGTGTGGCACCGAGTAGTGGTGCTGCTCATAGCTGACGTGATAGTCGATGTTGACCTTGACCGTTTTGATGGCGACATAGCGATAGGGATGCACCGGCAGTGGTCCCAGCGCCGGGCGGTCCAACTGCTCAAACGCCTCGCGCCGGTTACCGGGCAGTTGCTTGAACGGGCGCTCGTTGAGTTCGTCCAGCAAGGCCCGGATGCACTGGTTGAGCTCGGCCAGCGAGAAAAAGGTCTGGTGGCGCAAGCGGGCGAGGATCCAGCGCTCGACGATCTGCACACCCACCTCAGCCTTGGCTTTATCCTTGGGCTTGTAAGGGCGAGCTGGCATCACTGCCACCTGATAGTGCTCGGCCAACTGCTGGTAGCTGGGGTTGAGCTCGGGATCGTATCGGCAAGCCTTGCTGACACCGCTTTTGAGGTTGTCGGGGATCAGCAGTGCAGGTGTACCGCCGAAAAACTCAAAGGCACGGACATGGCTTTGCAACCAGTCCGGCAGTGACTGTGACCAGGTAGCCTCGGCAAAGGTGTAGTTGGACGCACCAAGCACGGCGACAAAGATCTGGGCCTGACGGACCTCCCCCGTGGAGGGCGAGGCGATGGGCACCGTGGGCCCGCAGTAGTCGATAAAGAGCTTTTCCCCCGCCTTGTGGATCTGGCGCATGGAGCGCTTTTGCAACTGACACCAGGATTTGTAACGGTCGCAGAACTGGGAGTAGCTGTAACAGCTGTTGGGATAGCGCTGGGTGTACTCCTCCCAGAGCAGTTGTTTGGAGACCCCCTTACGCTTGAGCTCCTGATGGACAGAGGGCCAATCCGGTACAACATGGCGGGCCGAGATGGTGGTATCGGCCTGCGGATAGAACAGGGCCGCCAGTTGGCCATCATCAAGCTGGCTAGGTAAGGGCCAGGTCAGGCCGAGCGTCTGGGCACTTTTGAGGAGTTTCTGGATGGAGCCAACGCTGACCTTGGTGCAGCAACTTATCTGGCGAACAGAGAGGTCAGCTTCCAGCCGCAGTCGCAGCACTTCACGAATTTTACGCATTGCAATCCTCTTGGCAGACATAGGCTCTTCCCTGGCAAAAGGGAGAGCGTATCAAAGGTTGTTAAATCAATGCGTTAAGGATGATTCCGGTGAATGTGAACAGTGATTCCGGGATGTTGAACACTGTTTCCGGAAAGGAGGAGCAAAGTGTTCAGGTTGAGCCGGAATGAGCGTTCACATTGGTCCGGAAATGGTGTTCACGTTGAACCGGAATCGGTGTTCATGATCGGCCGGAATATGCACTAACCTCGGCACACCTCTGCTGGCCTATTCAGAGCAAGATATCTATCTCAATCATTAAGACAAAAAACGAACGCCTACGCAGGCTCTCCCGCGGGTCGCAGTGACAGAAGGGCGCAAACAATATGTGACCAGCGGCTTTATTTGAAAGACAAGCTTGCAACAGCCTGACGGTAGGCATCGGAGATCATTTGACCCTGCTTGCTGCAAGCAGACAAGCATCAAAAGATGTAACGGATAAAGAAGCAGAAAATAAAACCTGAACTGGACAATCATGCTGCCCAAGTATTCAAACCTGCGGGACTTCCTGCCCACCAGCGAACCCGTTTGAGCAATATGATGAGGCTGAAAGTCATTGCATTCATTTGAGCTGATCACGACAATTTGCCCACCGGAGTCACCCTCTCCTTGAAATACCGGGTAACAAGGGGTATAACCACGCGTTTTATCAGGTGTAATAAGTGAGCGGTATGATGCAAGCCCCCTTTTGGCAGACCAAGAGTCTGCCGCAGATGACTGAATCCGAATGGGAATCCCTCTGCGATGGTTGCGGAAAATGCTGCCTCAACAAGCTGATCGATGAAGATACCGACGAACTGGTTTTCACCAATGTCGCCTGCAATTTGCTTAACACCAAGACCTGTCAGTGCTCTGATTACGCCAATCGTTTCAAAAAAGAGCCTGACTGTCTGCAGATCACCCATGACAAGATCGCCGAATATGACTGGCTCCCCTCAACTTGCGCATATCGCCTGCTGTCTGAAGGTGACGCTCTTCCAGAGTGGCATCCTCTGCTGACCGGCAGTCGTTCCGCGATGCATCAGGCTGGTCAATCCGTCCGTGGCAAGGTCATTCACGAGGATCAGGCGGGTGAATGGATCGATCACATCATCACCTGGGCCAGCTAACGCGCTCAACCCGCTATTTTCCAGAGACAAGGGCTGCACAATGTGCAGCCCTTGTTGTTTCTGCAAGCAGGGTTTGTAGCTTCACACATATCTGGCTGGCTAAACCAGACACCCTCCCAGCTGCGCATTGAGAGAGGCAGAGACAGAGGCAGAGACAGAGGCAGAGGCAGAGGCAGAGGCAGAGGCAGAGGCAGAGGCAGAGGCAGAGGCAGAGGCAGAGGCAGAGGCAGAGGCAGAGGCAGAGGCAGAGGCAGAGGCAGAGGCAGAGGCAGAGGCAGAGGCAGAGGCAGAGGCAGAGGCAGAGGCAGAGGCAGAGGCAGAGGCAGAGGCAGAGGCAGAGGCAGAGGCAGAGGCAGAGGCAGAGAATGATTCCATAGTCACAGGCTTATGGGTATTGCTTGATACCCGCGATGGCGCCTCTGTTCACCCCTTAAACCTGATCAGCTGTTCCACGAGCCATAGCAACACTGATGAAATGGCAGGCAAAGCAACCGCCTATCCCCTTAGAGCGCTAATAAAGCATAATCGCATTACAGACGGGGCCTAGGTCAATCCTGGTGAGCCCCTCCCCTTAATCCTCTTCGAATACCCAGTAACAACTGTTGTGGTTGCGATGGAACTGGAGGCGATTCACAGGGGATGATTACTCCCCCTGAATCGCACGCATAAAAAAACCGGCGCCTTGGCGCCGGTTTTTGCTCACTATGTCTCGATTACAGAGAAGCAGTGAAGGTACGGGTGATGACGTCTTGCTGTTGCTCTTTGGTCAAAGAGTTGAAGCGAACGGCATAACCGGATACGCGGATGGTCAACTGCGGATATTTCTCCGGGTTTTCCATGGCGTCCAGCAGCATTTCACGGTTCATCACGTTAACGTTCAGGTGCTGACCACCCTCTACGTTGGATTCGTGGTGGAAGTAACCGTCCATCAGGCCAGCCAGGTTGGCTTTCTGGGCTTCCATATCTTTACCCAGTGCGTTCGGAACGATGGAGAAGGTATAGGAGATACCATCTTTAGCGTAAGCGAACGGCAGCTTGGCTACGGAAGTCAGGGAAGCAACAGCACCTTTCTGGTCACGACCGTGCATCGGGTTTGCACCCGGGCCGAACGGAGCACCGGCACGACGGCCATCCGGGGTGTTACCGGTCTTCTTGCCATATACCACGTTGGAGGTGATGGTCAGAACAGACTGGGTAGCAACAGCACCACGGTAGGTGTTCAGCTTCTGAATCTTCTTCATGAAGCGCTCAACCAGGTCACAGGCGATATCATCGACGCGAGCGTCGTTGTTACCGAACTGCGGGTATTCGCCTTCGATTTCGAAGTCGATGGCAACGCCATCTTCGTCACGAATCGGCTTGACCTTGGCGTACTTGATGGCAGACAGGGAGTCAGCGGCTACAGACAGACCAGCGATACCACACGCCATGGTGCGATATACGTCACGGTCGTGCAGCGCCATCAGAGAGGCTTCGTAGCTGTACTTGTCGTGCATGTAGTGGATGATGTTCAGCGCAGCAACGTATTGCTTGGCCAGCCAATCCATGAAGTGGTCCAGACGATCCATTACGTCGTTGTAGTCGAGGTACTCGGACTTGACCATCTCGGTTTTCGGACCGACCTGGATCTTGAGTTTCTCGTCCATACCACCGTTGATTGCATACAGCATGGTCTTGGCCAGGTTGGCACGAGCACCGAAGAACTGCATCTGCTTACCAACGATCATCGGGGATACACAGCAAGCGATGGCGTAGTCATCGTTGTTGAAATCCGGACGCATCAGATCGTCGTTCTCGTACTGAACGGAAGAGGTCTCGATGGATACCTTGGCACAGTACTTCTTGAAACCGACCGGCAGCTTCTCGGACCACAGGATGGTCAGGTTCGGCTCAGGGGACGGGCCCATGGTGTACAGGGTGTTCAGCATACGGAAGCTGTTCTTGGTGACCAGAGTACGGCCATCAACGCCCATACCAGCCAAGGTCTCGGTCGCCCACATCGGGTCGCCGGAGAACAGTGAATCGTATTCCGGAGTACGCAGGAAGCGAACCATACGCAGCTTCATGACCATGTGGTCCATCAGCTCCTGGGCTTCTTGCTCGGTGATCAGGCCTTTCTGCAGGTCACGCTCGATGTAGATATCCAGGAAGCTGGAGGTACGACCGAAGGACATGGCTGCACCGTTCTGGGACTTGACTGCCGCCAGGTAGGCGAAGTAGGTCCACTGTACGGCTTCTTTAGCGTTCTTGGCCGGTACGGAGATATCGCAACCGTACTTGGCAGCCATCACCTTCATCTGTGCCAGGGCACGGTGCTGCTCGGAGATCTCTTCGCGCAGACGGATGGTGGCTTCCAGGTTGACGCCGTTTTCCAGGTCAGCTTGCAGGGACTTGAACTGGGCCAGTTTGTCGGCCATCAGGAAGTCAACACCGTACAGAGCAACACGACGGTAGTCACCGATGATACGGCCACGGCCGTAGGCATCCGGCAGACCAGTGATAACACCAGACTTGCGGCAGTTCAGGATGTCTTTGGTGTAAACGTCAAACACGCCCTGGTTGTGAGTCTTGCGGTATTCAGTGAAGATCTTCTCGACCATCGGGTCCAGTTGACGACCGTACACTTCGCAAGAAGTTTTAACCATCTTGATACCGCCGTTGGCGATGATGGCGCGCTTCAGCGGCTTGTCAGTCTGCAGACCAACGATCTGCTCCAGGCTCTGATCGATATAACCGGCATCGTGTGCGGTAATGGTGGAGGGCAGGTCAGTATCAAAATCAACCGGCGCATGAGTGCGGTTTTCGATTTTGATCCCTTCCATGACCTTGTCCCACAGCTTGGTGGTCGCTTCGGTCGCGCCAGCCAGGAAGGACTCGTCACCTTCATACGGGGTGTAGTTCTTCTGGATGAAGTCACGGGTGTTGACAGAGGTCTGCCATTCACCGGCCGCGAAGCCTTCCCATGCTTTTTGGAACTGTTCGTTAAGTTCTGCCATTTTTCATTACCTCACACGGTATTGATGTAGTATCCCGCAATCATCCTTAATGATGACGACGGAAGATAAACCAGTAAGTCAGACCAACCATCACGCCACCACCGATGATATTGCCGATGGTCACGGGGATGAGGTTGTGTAGGACGAAGTTGGATACGGTCAGGTCAGCAAAGGTTGCCGGATCCTGGCCGATGGCCTGCCAAAATTCCGGACTAGCCACGCTGTGGATAGCGATACCAACCGGAATCATAAACATGTTTGCGATGCTGTGCTCGAAACCTGAGGCAACGAACATGGCAACCGGCAGCAGCATAACCACTACCTTGTCAGTCGCGCTGCGGGCACCAAAAGCCATCCAGGCAGCAAGACATACCATCAGGTTACAGAGGATACCCAGCGCCACCGCTTCGAAGAAGGTGTGGTGAATTTTGTGTTGGGCCACTTTGAGGGCGTTAAGGCCCCACTGACCATCTGCTGCCGTGTACTCTGCAGAAACGATGATCAGCGCCACCATCAGCAGACCGCCAATCAGGTTACCGAAGTAGACCAGCCCCCAGTTCTTGAGCAGCTGAGCCCAGCTGATGCGATTGGCAGCCTTGGCCACCAGCGTCAGGGTGGTGGAGGTGAACAGCTCGGCACCGAGCAGCACACACAGAATAAGTCCGAGAGAGAAGCAGAGACCGCCCACCAGCTTGGCCATACCCCAAGGCATGGAGCCGGTTCCGGTAGTCACTGTGATGTAGAAGATAAATGCGATGGCGATGAAAGCGCCTGCGGTGATGGCCAGTGGAATGACCTTGTATGCCGGCTTGGTAGCCTTGGCATAGGTGATGTCTTCAGCCAGTGCAGCGATGGCTTCGGGCTTGAGACAATCGAATGGAGATTCAGCTTTCAATTATTTTCTACCTGAATGTTTTGCCTGTTGAAATCATAACAAAGGGCCTAATAGCCAAAATTGACATTGATCAAGTTTATCAGAGTGCGAATGTAATTTTACTACAAATATTTTAGTGCGATGGCTACGCCACTTTACACCAGGTATCAGCTGAAACAGAAATATCACATTTTTAATGCAATGATTTTAAAGAATTTATTCCAGAGCATGGAAATGTAGCATTGGCAAGATATCTTTGCAGTTCGACAGCACATCCCCTGCCCTGCCATCAACCCCCTTAGGGGTATTTTTTGTTTTTTATTTCATCTTTGAATAACAATCCCGTGCTTTGCCGCACGATAAACAGAAGGGGCCACACGGCCCCTTCCTTTACAGCAACAATCACGCCCAGTGATGGGCTCGCTTGGCCTTCTGCAGCTTCTCGTAGGCCGCCAGCAGCTTCTGGTGCAGCGGGAACTGGGAGAGCGACAGGTCGGCCGCCTCCAGACCGTGGAAGCGTGCTTCGCCAGTGGCGTTGGCCCATGCCTGTGCCAGCGTCTCTTCGCCATACATGCGAGTGAAGACGGCGCGATACTGCTCCGGATCCCGCTCCTCGTCGAGGAACAACTCGACGCAGGCACGCAGGGCGCGGTAGTAGCTGGCACGCTCGGCAGTGAACACCGACTGGTTGAACTCCATGGTCCAGTCGATGAGATCCAGTGCGGTCTCCAGCTCACCCGCGGCCAGCGCCAGCATGGCTTTCAACTCGCCAACGCGCAGGGTGTGCAGCGCGGTCCCCTTGGCAGCGGCGATGCCCAGCAGCTCGCGTACACGGGTACGCTCGTCGTGCCCCTCTTCATCCAGTTGATCAAACAACGCCATGTACTGCTCGGCATCCCAATCCAGTGATGGCAGCGCCAGGATCACTTCGCGCAGGTTGGCGCCCATGTTGTTGTTGGCCAGCAGCAGATCTTCGGCCGGATAGATGTCGGACATGCCGGGCACCAGAATGCGGCAGGCGTAGACACCCAGATGCTCGTAGTCGGCGATATAGACCGGCTGCTCCAGCTCATGGAAGATGCCGATCAGGTGATCGAACTCCTCCTGCGAGGTGCCACGAAAATCCCAGTCGGCAAACTCGAAGTCCGCATCCTGCTTGAACAGGTCCCAGCTGATAAGGCCCGAGGAGTCGATGAAGTGGGTCTCGAGGTTGTGGTGATCCGCTACCTGCTCGTTGTCGAATGACGGTGGCACGAATACGTCGAGATCCTTGAGACCACGGCCCTGCAGCAGCTCGGTGACGGTCCGCTCGAAGGCCACTTCGAAGCGCGGGTGGGCGCCGAAGGAGGCAAAGCAGGTACCGTTGCTCGGGTTGAGCAGCACCACACAGATGACCGGATAGCGGCCACCCAGGGAAGCATCGAAGCTGTAAATGGGGAAGCCTTCCGCTTCGAGGGCGGCGATGGAGGCGGCAATCCCCGGATAACGGGCAATCACCTCGTCCGGGATCAGCGGCAAGCTGATGGCCTCGGCGATGATCTTGTTCTTCACGTGGCGCTCGAACACTTCGGAGAGCGCCTGGGTGCGCGCTTCGGTCTTGGTGTTGCCAGCGCTCATGCCGTTGGAGACATAGAGGTTGCCGATGATGTTCATCGGGATGTAGACGGTCTCGTGATCGGACTGACGTTCGAACGGCAGCGCGACGATACCGCGCTCTTCGTTGTTTGACTGCAGATCCACCAGCATGTCGGCGGTCACTTCACCGTCCGGGTTGTAGAACTTGCGGGTGAAGCTGTCGAGCAGACCGGCCGGGAACTGGTCACCCTCGATGGGGAACCACTTCTCGTTCGGGTAGTGAACGAAATCGCCGTTGGCGACCTGCTCGCCCAGATAGAAGTCGGCGAAGAAGTAGTTGGTGGAGAGACGCTCGAAATATTCGCCAAGGGCAGACGCGAGGGCCGCCTTCTTGCTGGCACCCTTGCCGTTGGTGAAGCAGAGGGCGCACTCTTTGTCGCGAATATGCACCGACCAGACGTTCGGCACGGGGTTGAGCCAGGAGGCCTCTTCAATATCAAAGCCCAAGGCTTGCAGCTTGGTCTGGAAGCGTTCGATGGAGTCTTCCAGCGCCGCGTCCTTGCCGGGAATAAAAGTGTGGTCAGTCATCACGATATCCTGATTTTTATTGGCTCATGTTCGGCCGCAGATAATAGCAGGGGTCGGCGGCTTTGGCAGGACAAAAATCAGCAAACAGGGATGAGTCGCACGGTGAGAAACCGGCTTGCCCCCTCTCCCCCGCCACAAACAACGCGGGCCCGGGGATTGCCCGGGCCCGCTGGTTACGCGACGCGACACATCGTCAGAGCTGCTTGCCCTGGCTCGCAATCACCTGGCTGTACCAGTGGAAACTCGCTTTCTTGATCCGACGAAGGGAGCCCCCCTGCTCGTCACGATCCACATAGACGAAGCCGTAGCGTTTCTGGTAGCCGTTGAGCCAGCTCAGGATGTCGGTGAACGACCAGGCGCAGTAGCCGAGCAATTCCACCCCATCCTGCATCGCCTCCTGGCACGCCTTGACGTGGCTGCGCAGGTAATCGATGCGGTACTCATCGTTCACCTTGTCGCCCGCCTCCAGCTTGTCGAACTCGCCAAGGCCGTTCTCGGTGATCATCAGCGGCAGACCATAGCGAGAAGAGAGGCGACGCAGGGCGATACGCATCCCGGTCGGATCGATGGCCCAGTCCCAGTTGCTGGTTTCAAGGTGCGGATTGGGCGCCGTCTTGTAGAGGCCCGGGATGCCGCTGGACGGTGTAGTGCCCTTCTTGCCGGTGGTGTTGATCCGCTGCAGGGTCTGACCGCCCAAGGGGTTATCTGTGTAGGTCAGGGTGTAGTAGTAGTTGACGCCGATATAGTCGGGCGTCCCCTCGCGCAGCAACTCCATATCGCCCGGCAGGATCTCCGGCGCCTCGCCGTTTTCTCGCAAGTAAGCGAGCGCCGCCTGCGGATAGCGGCCAAAGCAGTAGGCATCCAGCCACCAGAGGTTGTTGAACTCCTCGGCGTTCTCATAGGCCAGCATATCTTTCGGATCGCACGACGCCGGATAGGCAGGGGAGTAGGCAAAGCTCGGGCCGATGAGGCCATTTGGCACATGCTGGCGAAACGCCTTGATCACTCGGGCATTGGCCAGAAACGCGATGTGGTTGGCGGCAAAAAAGCGCTTGCGATCCTGCACGGCAGGCGGATGGGTGCCGAGCTGATAGGCGTTGGTCAGGTTGTAGTTCTGCTCGTTAAGCGACACCCAGTACTTCACCTTGCCGGCAAAACGCTGATAGAGGGTCACGCAGTAGCGCTCGAAATCCTCGATAATGCGTCGGTCTTCCCAACCGCCGTACTCATCCTGCAGCGCCTGCGGCAGATCCCAGTGATAAAGGGTCAGCACCGGTTCGATCTTGTGTGCCAAGAGGGTGTCGATCAGCTTCTCGTAGAAGGCCAGCCCCGCCTCGTTCACCTCCCCCCGACCGGTGGGATAGATGCGCGGCCAGCTCACCGAGAAGCGGTAAGCCTTGAGCCCCATCTCGGCCATCAGCGCCACGTCCTCTTCCATGCGGTGGTAGTGATCCACCGCCACATCGCCGTTGCTTCCCTCAAAGGTCTTGCCCGGCAGCTTGGTGAAGAGATCCCACACCGAGGGCCCCTTGCCATCGGCATTCCAGCCCCCCTCCACCTGATAGGCAGCGGAGGCGGCGCCCCACAGAAAATCGCTCGGGAAGTCGTTGAACTTGTGGTGATGCATCTGGTGTTGCTCCTTCTGCGCTGATGGTGTCAGCCATCTCTGATAACTCGGCGCCCCCGTGCCGGGGTACCCGAAATGAATTGGCATAAGCATCCATCACTTCTAAAATTCCGTCCAATGACAAATTTGACCACTCAACATTCCCAACAGGAATGAAAGGAGCCCTGATGGAGCTACGGGATCTGAAAGCCTTCGTCACTCTGGGGGAGGTGCTGCACTTCGGCCAGGCGGCGGTACGCCAGCACGTTACCCAGTCGGCCCTGAGCAAACAGATAAGGCGGCTGGAGGAGGAGCTGGGCGGCGAGCTGTTCGAGCGCAACGCCAGTACCACTCGCCTCACCGGACTGGGCAGGGCGCTGTATGAGGATGCCCGCGCTGTGGTCATCCAGAGCGAGCAGCTCTCGCGCACCGCCCGCGACGTGCTAGCGGGCAATGTCGGCACCCTGCGCATCGGCTTTGGCGTGGCCACCAAGATCCTGGTGCCCGCCGCCATCGCCCGCTTTCGCGCCGAGCGGCCGCAGGTGACCATCGAGCTCAACGATCTCTCTACCCACCACCAGCTGCTGGCGCTCAGTGAAGGCAAGCTGGATCTCGGTTTTTGCCGCCTGCCCGCCCCCAAGGGGTGGCACGCCCTGCCAGTGGTCGAAGCCCACTTTGTCGCCGTACTGCCCGCCAGCTACCGCGATGTGAGGGCATTGGCGGATCTGGTGGACAAGCCGCTGGCGATCCTGCGTCGGGACAAGGCCCCGTCCTTTTACGATCACCTGATGAACTATCTGGCCCAGAGCGGGCTGCGTTTTCGCGATATCCAGTATGTCAACGACTTTGCAGCGGGCGTAGCCACCGCCGCAGCCGAGATCGCCTGGACTCTGGTTCCCTCCTCCACCACCATAGAGCACCCGGATGTGCTCACCCTCCCCTTGAGAGACGGGGAAGCCTGCTGGACCATTGGCCTTATCCGTCCGCCCCACAGCAAGGGGCCCTTGATCGATGCCTTCTGGGCAACCATCGCCGATATGACGCCAAGATAGACACGCCGTTGGCAAACAGCAGATGGCGGCCGCGCATCAACGATAGCGTTCGACGATACGCGCCAACTCGCCGCTTTGTCGCAGCTGTTGCAGGGCACGGTTGAACTCGGTTATCCGGGTATTGAAGCGGGAGTGCTTGCCGATGCAGAGATTGAACGGGGTAGAGGCAAGCTGCAGCGGCACCTCGACCACCTGCCCGGACAATCCCAGCTGGTTGAGTTTGAAACGAGCCACCAGTGGGTCGGTCACCATCAGATCCCCCCGCCCCGCCGCCAGCATTTTGAAGACATTATCGACATTGATGGTGTGATGAACGGTGAAGCCCGCCAGGTTCTCCTTGCCCCAGCCGTTACCGAAATAGTCGAGAAAGGTAAGCGATTTGAAGTCGCTCAAGCGGCTGGCACGCTGAAACTCCGCCATGCGGGGATGGGCACGCTGGGTAAAAATGGTTAGCACTGTGGTGGTAACCGGCTCTTCCACAATCAGGGTATAGCTGCGCCGCTCCTGAGTGGCGATGGTCACGAAGCCATCGGCCTGCGCCATCCGCACCAGTTTTTGCGCCCGTTGCCACGGATAACCTTCATGGCGAACCCGCAGCCCCATCTGCGCGGCCACCCGATCCATCACGTCGATCATCAGCCCGCGCATCCTGCCCTGTTCGTCACGCCACGAATATGGGGCAAAGTCGTCAAAGTAGACCATCTTCAACTCGGCCGCTGGCGCCGCCCATGCACTCTGCCACATCAGCAATCCCCACAGGATTGCGCTCCCCAGACTGACTCTCATGGCCGCGACTCCATCCACTTCTGCCAACTCTGAGCCTAGTGCAAAGCGGGCTGCGGCAAGGTTCAGGATCCAGTGGAAAAAGTGGCCAACGAAAAAAGAGAGAGGAAGCAGTGGCTTCCCCTCTCTTGTTCGTTTGTCAGCACGCCACCTTACCGATGGCTGTCACGGCTTGCCGGTTACGCCAGCTCGGCCCGCAGCGCCTTGGTGGCATCAACCATCACCTTGAGGGCGGCTTCTGTCTCTTCCCAGCCGCGGGTCTTGAGGCCGCAATCCGGGTTGACCCAGAGCCGCTCGGCCGGGATCTGTTTGGCGGCCTTGCGCAGCAACCCCTCAATCCAGCTCTGGCTCGGCACGTTCGGCGAGTGGATGTCGTAGACGCCCGGGCCAATCTCGTTGGGGTAGTTGAAGCGTTCGAACGCTTCGAGCAGCTGCATCTGGCTGCGGCTGGTCTCGATGGTGATCACGTCCGCATCCAGCGCCGCCACCGCCTCGATGATGAGGTTGAAGTCGCTGTAGCACATGTGAGTGTGGATCTGGGTGCTGTCCGCCACCGGGCTTGCGCTAAGACGGAAGGCCCGCACCGCCCAGTCGAGATAGGCCTGATGATCCTGCTTGCGCAGGGGCAAGCCTTCGCGGATCGCCGGTTCGTCGATCTGGATGATCTTGATGCCGGCGGCTTCCAGATCTGCCACCTCGTCGCGAATAGCCAGCCCTATTTGCAGGGCGGACTGCTCGCGGCTCACGTCTTCGCGCGGGAAAGACCAGCAGAGGATGGTCACAGGGCCAGTCAGCATCCCCTTCACCGGCTTTTCGGTCAGGCTCTGGGCAAACTTTGTCCACGCCAGGGTCATGGGGGTCGGGCGGTCGATATCACGGGTGATCACCGGCGGCTTGACGCAGCGGGAGCCATAGCTCTGTACCCAGCCGAAGCGGGTGATAGCAAAGCCATCCAGCAGCTCACCGAAATACTCAACCATGTCGTTGCGCTCGGCCTCACCATGAACCAGCACGTCCAGCCCGATCGCCTCCTGACGCGCGATGGCATCGCGGATCTCGGCCTTAATGCCCGCCTCGTAGGCGCTGTCATCGATGCGACCAGCGCGCCAATCCTGCCGCAACACCCGGATCTGCGAGGTCTGCGGGAAGGAGCCGATGGTGGTGGTGGGCAGCAGCGGCAGCTTGAGATCCGAGCGCTGCAGCTCGGCCCTGACCGGATAGGGGCTGTGGCGATCAAAATCGCTGTTGGTGAGGCTGGCGAGCCGTGACTGCACCGCTTTTTTGTGCACCCTGCTGTCGGACTCCCGATCGACGATGGGCTGGCTGTAGGCGGTGATTTTGTCGAGCTCGCCCCCATCCAGATACTCTCTGAGCAGTCCCAGCTCGAAACATTTTTGCAAGGCGAATGCGAACCAGCTGCGGGTCTGGGGATCCAGCTCCTGCTCCAGGGTCAAATCCACCGGGCTATGCAGCAATGAGCAGGATGAGGCCACCCAGAGCCGCTCACCGAGTTTGGCTTTCAGTGCCTTCAGAGTCGGCGCCAGCTTGGCCAGATTGGCACGCCAGACGTTGCGGCCGTTGATCACCCCGGCAGAGATGACCCACTGGGCGGGCAGATGCGGCACCAGGGTCTCCAGCTGTTCGGGGGCGGCCACCAGATCCAGATGCAGGCCATCTACCTTGAGGCTGGTGATGATGTCGCGCTGATGGGCCACCGAACCGAAATAGGTGGTGAGCAACAGCTTGCAGGGGCCGCTCAGGCGCTCGTAGGCGTTGAGATAGGCCAGCCGCCACTCGTCCGGCAAGTCCAGCGTCAGCGCCGGTTCGTCGATCTGCACCCACTCCACTCCTTGGACGGCCAACTTGGCCAGGATCTCCTGATAGACGATGAGCAGGCGATCGAGCAGCTCGAGACGGGAGAAGCCGCTCTCTTTCTCCTTGCCAAGCCACAGGTAGGATACGGGCCCCAGCAGCACCGCCTTGACCGGCAGCCCCAGCGCCTTGGCCTCTTCGACCTCGTCAAACAGCTGGCTCCAGCCCAACTTGAAGCGCTGATCACGGCTGAATTCCGGCACCAGATAGTGATAGTTGGTGTTGAACCATTTGGTCATCTCGGCGGCGGCCGCCGCCGGGCCGGTCGGCGCACGGCCACGGGCCACCCGGAACAGGGTGTCGAGATCGGTCTCGCCATGACGGTGACGGGCAGGCACCGCATCCACCAGCAGGCTGGTACCGAGCACCTGATCGTACCAGGCAAAGTCGCCCACCGGCAGCAGATTGACCCCGGCGCCGTGCTGGGCCTGCCAGTGGCGCTCACGCAGCGTCTTGCCCACGGCAACGAGTTCGGCCTGAGTGGTCTCGCCACGCCAGTAGGATTCGAGGGCAAATTTCAGCTCGCGCTTGGCGCCGATACGGGGGAAGCCCAGGGTGTGTGCTCGTGTCATAGGTTCATTTCCTTATGCTCATTCATCTGATGGGAAATTGGATGGTTTAGCCATCCAGATGTTTACACATCCAAAATGACAAGATAAGGTGACGCTGGCTATTGAATCCTCTTCAAGTGGCTCTCAAATAATCCTCAACTGACCGCCAGTCAGGTTCACCGCGAGGATGCAGAGGCCGATGTTTACAGGTGCAAGAGGTGCCGGAGTCAAGAAGCGCAGCAGGCCACCGCCGGCCGCAACCTCAGCGCCATACGCAATCTCACAAGGAGCCATCTTATGGCAGTGCCAAGCAATGCAGGGATAGAGATCAAACACTTGAAAACATTGACCGCGCTGGCCGAGCAGGGCTCGCTGGCCGGTGCGGCGCTGACCCTCAACCTCACCCAGTCCGCCCTCTCCCACCAGCTCAAAGAGCTGGAGACCCGCCTCAATCTGGAGCTCTACCTGCGCAAAAGCCGCCCGCTGGTGCTGACCGCGGCAGGCGGCCAGCTGCTCGCCCTCGCCCGTCAGGTACTGCCCGCTCTGGCCCAGACCGAGAAACAGTTGCAAGCCCTGCAGAGCGGCGATGCGGGCAGGCTGCATCTGGCGCTCGATTGCCACAGCTGCATCCAGTGGCTGCTGCCGCTGTTGCCCGATTTTCGCCGCCAGTGGCCTGGGGTGGATCTGGAGGTGGAGTCGGTGCCGGGCTTTGATGCCATCAATGCCCTGCTAGGCGGCCAGCTCGACCTGCTGCTCACCTCGGACGTGCAGGCCCGCGGCGATCTCCACTTCGAGCCGCTGTTTGCTTTTGATCTGACTCTGGTGATGGCACCGGCTCATCCCCTCTGCCACCGGAGCCACATCGAGCCGGGCGATCTGGGGCCGGAGGTGCTGCTGGTCTATCCGGTGGAGCGCAGCCGCATGGATATCTTCAGCCGCTTTTTGCAACCCGCCGGGGTGGAGCCCGCCCGCTGCAAGCCGGTGGACAACACCTCGGTGATGCTGCAGATGGCCGCCGCCGGCCTCGGCGTCGCCGCCTTGCCACGCTGGGCCAGCGAGGAGTTTGTCAGACAGGGGATGCTCTGCGCCCGCTCCCTCGGCAGCGGTATCCGTCGCCATATGTACGGCGCGGTGCGGGCCGCCGATCGGGATCAAGCCTGCCTGCAGAGCCTGTTCGAGCGCATTCGCCGCAAGATGGAGGGATAGCCCTCCTCAGCGTGGCTGACCGACCTCTGCCAGCAGTGCAGGCAACTGCGCCTTGATAAAGTCGATGAGGGCCCTGACCGCCGGTGACAGACCACGCCGCGCGGGATAGAGCATCACCAGCTTGCCATCTTTGGGACGCCACTCGGGCAACAGTTGTTGCAGCCGCCCATCCGCCAGCTCATTCACGCAGGCGTAAAGTGGCAAGCCCACCATCCCGAGCCCCGCCAGCGCCGCCTGTTTGAGGGTTTGCACATTGTCGCTGCGCAGCAGCACATTGACCGCCACCTCCTCACTCTCCCCGCTATCGTGCCGCAGCCGCAACAGATCGGCCTGACGCTCCAGCGAGCTGAAGAGCAGGGCATCCTCTCCCTCCAGCTGGCGTGGATGCGCCAGCGCATTGTGGCGCGAGAGCCACGCCGGGGTCGCCAGCACGCCCCACTGCACCATACAGAGCGGCACCTGCACCAGACTGGAGGGGGGCTGCTCGAAGGCCACCCCGCGGATCACCACATCCAACCCCTCCTCCAGCAGATCCACCTGCCGATTGTTGGCTTGCACGGCGAGCCTCACCTTGGGGTATTGGGCCATAAAAGCGGGCAGCAAGCGGGCAAGCAGCGCATCGGCAATGGTAATGGGCACGCTGATGCGCACCAGACCGCTCGGCTCCTGCTGCCGTTGCCGCACAGCCGCCTCTCCGGCCTGCGCTTCGGCCAGCATCGCCTGACAGTGGCGATAGAGCACCTCACCGGCATCGGTCAGGCTGAGCTGGCGTGAGGTACGTTGCAGCAGCCGGGTATCCAGCCGCTCCTCCAGCAGCCGGATCCGGCGCGAGATCCGCGACTTGGGCACGCCAAGCGCCCGCGCGGCGGCAGTGAATCCCTGTCGCTGCACCACATGGGTGAAGAGATAGAGATCATTCAAATCAAGTTCCAGTGGTGTCATCGGGCAGCCTTGGTCAGGGTGAGGTGCATTCACATCGTTCCATCAATGGAACGATAAGAACCTATTTCACCAGATTGTCGCCATTTTTGCAGCCATCATAATGGCCCTGTCCCCATCAGACGGTTGCTGCGCGGGCAATCCGCCCCACCAGCAAGGGCCGTTTGACTGTTCCGATATCACAAGGAGTTCACCATGAAACTGCGACAAATCTGCTCTGCCACCCTGCTCGGTCTGGCGACCCTGACCGCCACGCTGGCCACAACAGCGACACCGGCCATGGCCGCCGAGGCTGCCAGCCATCCGACCGTATCACCCAACCGCTATCTGGAGATGCTCTCCCGAGACAATGCGGTACTACTGCTGGTCGACCATCAAGTCGGCTTGTTGAGCGGCGTGCGCGACACCACGGTGGGCGAGCTCAAGCACAACGTGGTGGCGCTGGCCAACGCCGCCCGCGCCCTCGGCGTGCCGGTGATCGTAACCGCTACCATGCCCGATGGCATGTGGGGCCCCACCATGCCTGAACTGACCAGTGCCCTGCCGGATGTGAAGGTGATCAACCGCACCGTCATCAACGCTTGGGACGATCCCGCCGTGCGCGCCGCCATTGAGAAGACCGGCCGCAAACAACTGATCATCGCCGGGGTATCCCTCGAGATCTGCGCCAGCTTCCCGGCCCTCTCTGCCAAGGCTGCCGGCTATGATGCCCGGGTGGTGCTCGATGCCTCCGGCACCTTCAACGAAGCCAAGCGCACCACTGGGCTGCAACGCTTGCTGGGGGCCGGTATCCCGGTCACCGACTACGCCTCCGCCGCGGTCGAGATGCTGCGCAGCAACGTCGACCCCAAGGCGCACGATGTCTACAGCGCCCTCGACATGCCTTTCGCCACCCTGGTGTGGCAGATGCAAGAGGGTGCCAAGAAGTCGTAACTCGCCCCGCCTTCGGTCAGATAACCGAAGGCTTCTTTTGTCTTCAAGAGGTTATATCGATGACCAGACGCCTGACTCTCTCCGACCCCGTCAAGAGCCAACCGCTGCGCATTGGCAGCGGCTTTGCAGCCCGCCATTTTGGCGAACATTTTTTCAACGGTCTGATAGACCCCGTGGTGATGGTGGATCACTTCCAGATGACCGCCCCCACCTTCGAGCCCCATCCCCATGCCGGGATCTCTGCCGTCACCTATCTGTTCGAGGATTCGACGAGCCCCCACGTGAACTACGACTCCCTCGGCAATCAGGGCCCCATCGAACCGGGAGCGCTCCACTGGCTGGCGGCCGGGCGCAGGGCCGTGCATACCGAGCAGCCGGAGGGGGAATCGCCCTATGTCCACGCCCTGCAGATCTTCGTCAACCTGCCTGCCCGTCAAAAAATGATGTCGCCTTTTGCCGTCCACGCAGCCGCTGCCACCATCCCCGAGTTTCATGGCGAAGGGGTGCGAGTACGGGTGGTCGCAGGCCACAGCAACGGGATAACGGCGCCACACTCGGCAGAGCTGCCCCAACCCTTTACCTTGCTCGATGGCCATTGCGCGCTCGGCAGCCGCTTCACCCATCTGCTGGCGGCAGGCTGGAATGGGATGATCTATCCCCTGACCGGATCGCTGACCCTGCAGGCGGAGGGAGAGCGGCACCTCATCCCGGCAGGTCACGGGATGGGTGTCAGCCTCCCTACCGATGGCGGCGAGGCGGTGGCTCTGCAACTGGAGGCCACTGAGCCCTGCCACTTTGTGCTGCTCTCAGGCCAGGCACTCAATGACCCCCTGGTCAAACATGGCCCCTTCGTGATGAACAGCCACGACGCCATTGCAGATCGGCTGCATGCCTATCAGCGCGGCGAATTTGGCCAGCTCAACGATGAGTGGCTGCACAACGGCCAATCTCAGCCATGAGCACGCTCACTTGCCACCAGCCACAAAGCACGCGCTGGCCTCTGGTCTTCCTCGCCATTTTTGCCGGTGCCAGCGGCGCTCTCTGCTTGGGCAAAGTGCCCGCCGTGCTCGGCATACTGCGCAGCGAGCTGGAGCTGACACTGGTTGAAGCCAGCTATCTCGCCTCGGCTTTCAATACGCTGGCGATCCTCTTCAGCCTCTTTCTCGGCCTACTGCTGACGCGCTGGAGTGGACGGCAAACCGGGGTTGTCGGGCTGCTGGTTATCGTGGCAGGCGGGGCGTTGGCGCTGCCCGCCACCGGGCTGGCCATGATGCTGCTGTCGCGCATTGTCGAGGGGATTGGCTTTTTGCTGGTCTCGGTGGCCATGCCCGCCTTTATTGTGGCGGTGACCCGGGAGGAGGATAAGCGACTGGCCTTGAGCCTGTGGGCGGTCAACCTGCCTCTCGGGGCGGCGGCGGGTATGCTGCTCACCCCCTGGCTCACTGCGCAAGGTGGCTGGCGCCTAGCCTGGCTGATCCTGATGGCTCTGCAACTCTCGGCCCTGCTGCTTCTGCTGGCCAGTCTTTCGGCAGATGGGCTGCGGCTCGGGACGCCCCAAAGAGCGATCAATGTGGGCCATCCACTGCGCCAGCTCACGGTGCTCCGGCAGAAGGCACTCTGGCGCTACGGGTTGGCGTTCACGCTCTACAGCCTGATGCTATGGGCGCTCTTTGTCTGGCTGCCGACCATGTTGCAAGGCACTCCCGGGATTGGCCAAAGCCAAATCGCCCTGCTCTCGGCGCTGGCGGTAGTCGCCAATATTCCCGGCAACCTGATGGGGGTATGGCTGCTGCGCCGGGGCGTAGCGCGAGATCGGCTCATCAGCTGGGCACTGAGCCTGATGGCGCTGTGCGGCATGCTCGCCTTCTGGCCCGGCCTGTCGCCGTGGTGGGCCTATGGATTGTGCCTCGTCCTCTCCCTGTCGGGCGGTATGGCGCCGCCAGCGATCCTCTCGTCTGCGCAGGGAGTGAGTCAGGGGCCGGTGCAACTGGCCATCGTGCAGGGCTTTTTTGTCCAGCTCGCCAACCTCGGTCAGCTGCTGGGGCCCTTGCTGCTGGCGGCCCTGATGACGGACAGCGGCCATTGGGGGAGCGCTCGCTGGCTCTTTCTGGGCGGCTTGCTGCTGGCAATCGAACTCTATCTGTGGCGCCGCCAGCCCGTTGGCGGGCAAGAGCCCAACTGACCGCAACTAGGCCAAGCCGCATTGATATGTGTCAGGAGGTGCCTGCGAAGTAGCTGCGCAGCGCCTCCACCACCCGCCGCACCTTCTCCGGGATCTCCCGCTGCGGCGTGATGGCGTGGATCTCCATCGCCGCCACCCGAAAACCGGGCAACAGTTCGAGCAGACGCCCCTGTGCCAGATCCTCGCCAATTTCTCCCTCCGGTTGTAGCGAGATCCCCTGCCCCGTCAGCGCAAACTGGCGCAAGGGCAACACGTTATTGCAGAGCACCTTGGCCTTGAACCTCACCCTGTGCTCGCCCCCCTTCTCATCCTGCAGCAGCAAACCGTTGCCCAGCATATCGCCGCAAAGCCAGTCGTGGGTGGCCAGATCGTCGGGCGTGCGCGGCGCTCCCTTGCGCGCCAGATAGGCGGGGGCGGCGCAGAGCAGCATCCGGGTTTGCCCCAGCTTGCGGGCCACCAAGGTTGAGTCGGGCAAGGTGCCGACCCGCAGTGCCACATCGATCCGCTCGGCAATCAGATCCCGCTTCTCGTCGTCGGCGATGATCTGGATGGTGAGGCCGGGGTGGGCCTGCAGCAGCGGCGAGAGGGCCAGCGCCAGCGGCTGGCCCGCCATCCCCACCGGGGCGGTGATCCGCACTTCCCCTAGCAGGGCGTCGCGCACCTCCGAGAGGCGCAGTTCGGTCTCGCTCAGGGTCTGCTGCAATGCCCGGCATCCTTGCCATACCACCTCTCCCGCCTCGGTCAGACTGAGGCGACGGGTGGAGCGATGGAGCAGGGGCAGCCCGAGCAGGCTCTCCAGCTGGCTGATATGCTGACTGACGGCGGAGGGGGTCATGCCAAGGGATTTGGCCGCCCCTGTCATGCTGCCCGCTTCCACCACGGCGGCGAAGATGGCGTAACGTCTGAGCTGTTCCATTATTAAATCCAGCTTATAAGTGAATGCATTTTTGAGGTGATTATTAAATCATAAATGGCGGCGTAGGATAGCCCCATTCCAACAGTGAAGGAGAGTTCCCCATGAAGATTGCCCTGATCGGTGCCAGCGGTTTTGTCGGTTCAGCCATCCTGAACGAGGCCATCAGCCGCGGCCATCACGTCACCGCCATCGTCCGCGATGTCAGCAAGGTGGCCGCCCATCCGCAGGTCACCGCCGTGGCGGTGGATGCCCAAAACCCGCAGGCATTGGCCGAGGTGCTCAAGGGGCACGATCGGGTGATCAGCGCCTACAACCCGGGCTGGACCACACCGGATATCTACGACCAGTACCTCAAGGGCGCCAACGCGATAGTCGCAGCAGCCAAAGCGGCCAACAGCTGGCTGCTGGTAGTAGGTGGCGCCGGCAGTCTGGAGGTTGCCCCCGGCGTGCAACTGGTGGATACCCCTGAGTTTCCGGCCGAGTGGAAACAGGGGGCGCTGGCGGCCCGCGACGGTCTCACCGCCCTGCGTCGTGAAACCACCCTCGACTGGCGCTTTGTCTCTCCCCCGGTGTTCCTCGAACCGGGCGAGAAGCGCGGCGGCTATCGGATTGGTGGCGATCAGGTGCTGTTCAGCGGCGAACAGCCTGCCGGGATCACCGCCGGAGATCTGGCCGACGGCGTGCTGAACGAAGTGGAAAAACCGGCTCACCAGCGCCAGCGCTTTACCCTGGGTTACTGAGAGCCCACAGTCGGTTAAGGCCAGAATGCGCGGTCACTCGCATACCTCTCGGTCAGGTAATAACCCGCGCAGACAGAAGGGAGGCATCCGCCTCCCTTCTGTTTTCGGCATTTTCTGTTTTGGTTATGTTGCTGCTGGCAGCTTGCCTCTGGTTATCACTCTCCTTCGCATCATTTACCACTCCGCCCTTAATGGCTGCGCAAAAAGCAGCCAGCCCATTACACACCGAATTCCATTTCGAATTTTGCATATAACTAAGAATAATTTGTTGTTTCCGTCTTATAACGCCGAACAGTAGCATCCCCTTTATTCCAGATGGCGCCACACTGTCGCGCCATCCCGTTTGCCGCTTATCAGGTCTGCCAACAGCGGAGGCAGTGCAAGAGATGGCGCCAGAGATAACGAAAGAGTGAGGAGGTGCACATGGAACATTCACCACTGCCGATCATCGATCTGGCTGCCCTCAAGGGGGCGCCCGAGGTACGTCGCCCTATGCTGGCCAGGCTGGCCGCAGCCGCCCGCGACGTCGGCTTTTTCTATCTGGTCGGCCACGGCTTGAGCAAGGTTGAGATGCTAGAGACCCTGGCGCTGGCAGAGCGCTTCTTTGCTCTGCCGGAGCAGGAGAAGTTGGCGGTGCAGATGGTCAACAGCCCCCACTTTCGCGGCTACAACCGGGTCGGTGCCGAGCAGACCCGTCAGCGGCCGGATCTGCGAGAGCAGTTCGATATCATGAACGAAGCGCAAGCCCTGCCTGCGGCGCAGATCCGTGAACCCTGGCAGCGGCTGATCGGCCCCAACCAGTGGCCGACCGCCCTGCCCGAGATGAAAGGCCATCTGCTGGCGTGGCAGGAGCGGCTGAGCGATATCACCCTCACCCTGCTGGCCGCTTTTGCCGAGGTGCTGGAGCAACCGGCCAACGTGTTTGACGACAGTATTCGCGGCGCCCCCTACCAACACATGAAGCTGATTCACTACCCAGGGCAAGAAGCGGGTGGCAGCAGTCAGGGGGTCGGCGCCCACAAGGATCCTGGCTACCTGACGCTGGTGATGCAGGACAATCACTCGGGGCTTGAGGTCGAGACGGCCGACGGCTGGATCTCCGCGCCCCCCTGCCGGGAGCGCTGGTGGTCAATATCGGCGAGCTGCTGGAGCTAGCCTCCAACGGCTATCTCAAGGCGACCCTGCATCGTGTGGTGAGCCCGCCGCCCGGCGTCTCGCGCCTCTCCTGCGCCTTCTTTATGGCGGCGCGGCTCGATTCCACCGTGCCCCTGCTCAGCCTCTCCCCCGCGCTGGCAGCGCAGGCGCAAGGGCCGGAGAGTGACCCGACCAATCCGCTCTTCTATCAGGTGGGGGAGAACGTGCTGAAAGGGCGGCTGCGCTCCCACCCGGATGTGGCGGCCCGTCACTATGGGCCGGTGGAACCCGCTCGCCTCCCACGCACAGAGAGCGAAGCGGTACCGGCCTAAGCAACGCAGAGATCCGCAGGCGGGTATATGCATAAGCCACAAGCCGCATGCACATACCCGCGCTGACAAAATCAACAAGCAACGAACAACAAAACAAGTCATGGCCAGAGCCTGGCCATCACGGAGCAACACGATGAAATTCAAGACCATGAGCGTACACAGCGGCCAGCGGATCGACCCACAGACCGGTGCCCTCACCACCCCGCTCTACCAGAGCAGCACCTTCAGCTACTTCAACGCCCAGGCGGGCAAGGAGCGCTTTGCAGGTCAAGCCCCCGGCTTTATCTACAGCCGCTTTGGCAACCCCACCACTGCCGAGCTGGAGCAGAAACTGGCGGCGCTGGAAGGGGCCGACGAAGCGCTGGTGGTGGCGAGCGGCATGGCGGCGGTGAGCGCCATCATGTATGCCCTGGCCGACAGCGGCGATGAGGTGGCCTATATCGGCCCGCTCTACGGCGGCACCGATGCCTTCCTCAAGCAGACCTTCAGCCGCGCCGGTATCAAGATCACCGCTTACGAGAGCGATCGGGATCTGCTGGCCAACATCCGTCCCGCCACCAAGGTGGTACTGTTCGAAACCCTGACCAACCCCACCCTCAAGGTGGTGGATCCGCGGCTGGTGGTGGAAGCGGCCCGCAAGGTGGGCGCCATCACAGTGTGTGACAACACCTTCCTCACCCCCTACCTGCTGCGTCCGCTGGAACTCGGGGTCGATGTAGTGATGCACAGCGGCACCAAATATCTGGGCGGCCACGGCGACATCATCGCCGGGGTGGTGGCGGGCTCTCACGCCCTGATGAAGTCGATCCGCACCGTGGCCCTCAAGCATATCGGCTCCCCCATCGGCCCGCAGGAGGCCTACCTGCTGCAACGCGGGGTCAAGACCCTGCCGCTGCGGATGGATGCCCACCTGCACAATGCCCAGAAAGTGGCCGAGTTTCTGGCGGCACATCCGGCGGTGAAGAAGGTGATCTACCCGGGGCTTGCCAACCATCCGGGCCACGATGCTCTCAGCGCCTTCGCCAGCGGCTTTGGCGGCATGGTGAGTATTGAACTTGAAGGCGGGTTTGAGCGCTGCGCCACCCTGCTCGACAACCTGCAGCTATTCGTGCAGGCGGTGAGTCTGGGGGATCTCGAGAGTCTCGCTTGCCATCCGGCCAGTACCACCCACGCCGCCATGGACGAGGCGAGCCGCCTCGCCGCCGGGGTCAACGACGACCTCATCCGCTTCAGCATCGGGGTGGAAGATGCGGACGATCTGATCGCCGATCTGACCGCCGCGCTGGCGCAGATCTAACCGGGAGCTCGTTTCTCACTTGCCCGCAACATAGCTGCGAGTGATAACCCCCAAAAACAACAACGGCCCATCAAGGGCCGTTGTTGTTTGTCGCGATGTGGAAAATGGGGGATTTACTCCTCCCACACCACCACTTGCGATGAGGGCCAGCGCTCCCCGACATGGGCATATTTTTGCTCCAGCAGGTGGCGCTTGATCTTCATGGTGGGGGTCAGCACGCCGTTTTCGATATTCCAAGGGGTTTTCACCACCAGAATACCGCGAATTTTGGCATGGGATTCCAGCTGATCGTTGACCCGAACCCGCGCCGCTTCCAGTCTGGTGTTGACCTCCTCCCGATTGCCCTTCATGGAGCTCTCGGCCAGTTGCACCAGCGCAATGGGCTGGGGCATGCCGTAACCAATCACGCAGAGCTGTTCGATAATGGGCTCCTGCCCCAGCAGTCCCTCGATGGGCACCGGCGCCACATACTTGCCCTTGGCGGTCTTGAACACATCCTTCATCCGGCCGGTGATGGTGAGATAACCCTCCTTGTCCAGCTTGCCCATATCGCCGGTGTGGAGCCACCCCTCGGCATCGATGGCCTCGGCGCTGTGCTCGGGATCCTTGTAGTAACCCAGCATCATCCCTTCGCAGCGGCAGAGGATCTCCCCCTCGTCGGAGATCTTGATGGTCACTCCGATCCCCGCCTTGCCGACGGTGCCGATCTTGTCGGCGCGGAACGGGTAGTTGATGGTGGAGTAGGCATGGTTCTCGGTCATGCCCCAGGCTTCCGTCACCTTGAGACCGATGCTCAGATACCACTCAAGCAGCGCAGGGGAGACAGGCGCGGAGCCGCAGCCGAGTACCCGGGCCTGATCCAGTCCCAACCCCTTTTGCAGCTTGCGTTTGATAAGGCCGGAGATAAGCGGGATCTTGAGCAGCAGTTCGAGTTTCTTCTGGGGCAGCTTCTCGTGGATCTTGATGCGGAACATGGCCCACAGCCGCGGCACCGAGATAAAGACGGTGGGACGGCAGCGTTTGACATCTTCGATAAAGGTGTCGAGAGATTCGGGAAAGGCGATGGTAGCGCCGCCATAGAGACTACCGCCGTAGATGTAGACCCGCTCGGTAATATGGGCCAGCGGCAGGTAGGAGAAGCCCCGATCGGCCTGGCTCAGGCTCACCGTCTCAACCAGCTTCTCGCACGACCAGGCGTAACGCTCGACGCTCAGCATGGCCCCTTTCGGCTTGCCGGTACTGCCGGAGGTGTAGACCAGACTCAGCAGGGAATCAGGGGCCTGCACCGGGCTGTCAGGGATCGGCTCATGCGCCTCCAGCAGATCGTCCCACTGGTGGCTGGCCGGCATGGTGTCATAGGGGAAGGCGATGCGCAGCAGATCGGCGGGTACGCCCGCCTCCTGACTCTTCCAGTCATCCAGCTTGCCGACGAAGATCGCCTTGGCCTCGCTGTGGCGCAGCACATATTCGATGGTGTCGACGTTGGCAGTCGGGTAGATGGGCACGCTCACATACTGCCCCATCTGCATCGCCAGATCGGCGATAAACCACTGGGCGCAGTTCTTGGAGAGCAGCGCCACCTTGTCACCGGCCACCAGACCGAGGTGACGCAAGGCCGTCACCATCCGCCGCGCTTCATCGGCCACTTCACCCCAGGTGAAATCGACATATTCGCGGTTGATGGTTTGACGCAGGTAGGTTCGATCAGGACACTGCCGCTCCCAGTGATAGAGCATCTCGAGCGGCAGTTTATTGGCAATGCGTGAGGAGGAGGCCATAGTTTAATCCCTGAAACAAAAGGCGAAACTTATTATTAACCTTTCACTAACTTCAGAGGAAGGATAAACTCAAACTTCAGTTTGAATTGTGTATCCGATCAAGCTTCTGCGTCTTGTTGCAAACGACTCCACATCGCCTGCACCAGTTTTTCATCCTCTTCAGAAAGCTCACCTTGCAAGATCGCCTCGTTGAGGCTGCGCAGCACATAGCTCTTGACGTCCCGCACCAGGGTCTTGCCTTCCAGCTCGGCCCGGGCAACGGCCAATGAGATATGACCTCGCAGGTAACCCCCCGCAAACAGCTCATCGTCGGTCGCGGTGGCAACCATGCTGTCGATCAGTCCCAACAACTTGTGCTCAAAATCGTGAATCGTCATGTAACGCAGCCTCATTTGCGGCAAAAAATTCGGGGGTATGGAACCGCAATCCGGTTGATTGCAGCTCTCTGGCGCCAGGCCAGCAGCGTCCTTGGCGTCCTATTCCGGGTTGGCCACCGGGTAGATGACCTGATCCTTGTATCCTGTGGTTATTCGCAGATAACCACGCAACGCCCGGTTTAATTCGGGATCATCGGTGTCCACCAGCAGCGGCCTGCCCGCAAGGGCGGCAAGCTTGGCTTTGGTTGCCAGCACCTGGATATTGTCCAGCCCGACACACCGAATCACCTCAGGACTCAATTGCTGATTTCCGCGCCCGAACAGATGTCCCTGTCCGCCTATCAGGGTAATGATCAGTCGGCAGCGACGACCGCGGATCCGGGTCAGGATCTCGGCGGCGCTGAGATCCTGCCCGATAAGTCGGCCATTTTCCACCAGATCCACACCGAGCAAAGTATTTTCCAGACCGAGCTCTGCCATACAGGCTGCCACCGTGCTGCCGGAGCCCATCAGATAGAGGGTATCGGGCTCCATCTGCTCCACCACACCGGCGGCGAGATCCGCCAGCACCAGCTCTTCGGACTCCTTGCCCCCCTGCTTGACCGCCTGCACATAACGCAGATCATCGGGCACCTTCAGCTGGCCGTAGTGGCGGGCCCGCACCTTGCCCGCGCGAAACGCCTCCTCGTCGATGTCGCGCACCTCGGTATCGATCAGGCTGAGCAGTTCCCCTGCGATCATCCGCGCCACCACCCGCCCGCTGGCTGCGGGCGTCACCCCGTAGACGCCGGAGTGGATCTTGCACCCCGCGGGAATGCCGAGCACATGGCAGGACTCCCCCACCGCGGCGCAGATATCCCGCGCCGTGCCATCGCCACCGGCAAACAGCAGCAGATCGACCCCGGCTTCGCGCATCAACTCGGCGGCGTGGCGGGTATCATCGGCTGAGGTGTTCTCCCCGGCCGGTTGATAGATGACCCGACAGAGCAACCCCAGCTCGCGGGCCACCGCCTCCCCCATCTCTCCCGCCACCGTCAGCAGTTCGAACGGGACATTCAGCTCGCACAGTGGCAACAGAGCTTGCAGCGCCCGCTCCTGCGCTTTGGGCACAGCGCCTCGGGCCAGCGCCTCGGCAACTACACCGTCACTGCCCTTGAGCCCCACTGCACCGCCAATCCCGGCGACCGGATTAATAATGAACCCTAATCGAAACATGCCTGCCTCCCTTGCGATGGCCACCATTTTTATCTTTTCCCCCCTCTGGGACAAGCAGTGGCGCCCCTGCTAGAATGCGCTGCTTCAATTTTCCAACCAATTTTCAACCAAGGTTCAATCATGCTGGAATGGGTTCTTGATCCCTCTGCCTGGGTCGCACTCGCCACCCTTACCCTGCTCGAGATCGTGCTGGGCATCGACAACATCATCTTTATCTCCATCCTGGTAGGTCGCCTGCCGGAGGCGCAGCGTCAAAAAGCGCGTATTCTGGGTCTGGGGCTCGCCATGGGTACCCGGATCCTGCTGCTGCTCTCGCTGGCCTGGGTGATGCGCCTCACCGATCCGCTCTTCACCGTGCTGGGTGAAGCCATCTCCGGCCGCGATCTGATCCTGCTGCTGGGGGGCCTGTTCCTCATCGGCAAGAGTGCCCACGAGATCCACGTCACCCTGGAAGGGGCGGCCGAGCCGGAAAGCGTCAGCAAAGCGGCCTCGGGCTTCATCAGCACCCTGATCCAGATCGCCATTCTGGACATTGTGTTCAGCCTCGACTCGGTGATCACCGCGGTCGGCATGGCCGATCACGTGCCGGTGATGGTGCTGGCCATCATGATTGCCGTCTTCATCATGATGTTTGCCGCCAAATCCATCGGTGATTTCGTCGATAACCACCCCACCATCAAGATGCTGGCCCTCTCCTTCCTCACCCTGGTGGGCTTCGCCCTGATGGCCGAGGGGATGGACCTGCATATTCCGAAGGGCTACATCTACTTCGCCATGGCCTTCTCGCTGGTGGTAGAGATGATCAACATCCGCCTGCGCAGCCATCACGACAATAACGGGCAAAATAGCGCGCAGTAACCCTGCCCCACATGCCCTCGCGACCCCAGCTGTCGCGATCAAAAAGAGCGCCGGTCGGGCGCTCTTTTTTTATGGGTAACGAAACGATGAAAGGGTTATTGATCGCTGATGACGATGGCAACCCGGCGGTTGGCGGCCCGGCCCTCTCTGGTCTTGTTATCCGCCAGCGGCATGGTCTCGCCACGGCCATGGATCTCCAGATTGGCTGGCTTCATGCCGACCGAGACCAGCACATCGGCTACCGACTGGGCCCGCTTCAGGGAGAGCTGCTGGTTGTAGCTGCTCTCGCCGGTATTATCGGTGTGGCCATCAACCCGCGCCTTGTCCAGCCCTACGCCAAGCAGTGTTTTACCCAGCTTTTCAACGGATTGGCGAGTCTGGGGATTAAGCGCCCCCACGTTGTTGGCAAACAGCACCCGGTTGGCCAGATCCAGCGTCCACCCCTCATCGGTCAGATAAAAGCCCTGCTCCTTGAGCACGGCGATTTGCTCCAGGGTCAACCCTTTGGGGGCACTCTGGCAACCGGCCAGCAGTGACAACATCAACCCCAGCAGGGTCACTTTCAACAGGTGGGTGATCTTCATGGTTTGCTCCTTGTTTATGTTGTTATTCTTGCCAGTCAGGCGATGGTTTGCTGTTCGCTGCGGCGCGCCCGTTTCGCCAGATACATGGCTGCATCGGCCTGATCACACAGCACGCTGGCACTCATGCCCGCCTGATAGACGGCGAAGCCGACACTCACCTCTGCCACCAGCTGACGACCGTCACGCAGCGCCACCGGTTCGCTCATCGCCTGCTGGATGCGGCCAATCACCTCTTCCACCTCATGCTGTCGCTGGAGTGGGCCAACCAGCACCGCAAACTCGTCACCACCGAGGCGAAACACCAGATCATCCGGACGCAGCTGATGCTGCACCCGTCTTGAGAGCGCGATCAGTACATCGTCACCGGCGTTGTGCCCCAGCGTGTCATTAATTTGCTTAAAGCGATCGCAGTCGAGATAGAGCAGCGCAAACCCCTCTTGCTCGCCGAGGGAGATGGCCTGCGCGAGCCGCGCTTCAAACAGGGCACGATTGGGCAGTCCGGTGAGGGCATCGTGAGTCGCCTGATGGAGCAGGCTGGCATTTTCGCGGGCCTGCTGGGCCTGCCAGGCTTGCAGCTCGTCCAGCAGGGAGTTGAAGTCATCCCCCAGCTCGTTAATCTCGACGATATCGGCCGGTGGCGCCCGCATCCCCAGGGTGCGTTGTCGGCGTACCGAGTGGGCGACAAGTGCCAGTTTGCGCAGCGGTGCGGTGATGGAGACCTGCATCCGGTCAGCCACATAGAGTGCCACCATGGCGCTCAGCATCAGGCAAACAACCATCACCAGCAGCGCCGAGAGCAAAAACAGCAACAGATATTCACCGTGGCCGCGCAGCTCGATGGTGGCGATCTGCTCACCACCCCGCAGCATGGGGAGTTTGACAGGCCCCGGCATCAGCAGTTGGGCCAGATAGTCTTCGAGCGTCACCAGCGGATTGCTTCTGGGGCGCTCCCAACTGGCAAGCAGCTGACCATTGGTCAGCACGATAGTGGCTTCGGCCACCTCTTCCTTGGCAACGATGCCGCTGAGCGCCTCGCTCGCCGCCTCCTCATCGTGGAACACCACCGCCGCCTCGGCGCTGTAGCTGATGGCGCGGGCTACCAGCTCCAGATTGTGGTCGGCGTAAAAACGCACTACCAGCAGGGCCACCAGAGTAAAAAAGAGTCCCGCCACGCTGACGGCTGTGATGGCGGCCACCAGATGGGTTCGCCCCAGGCTCTGACGCAGGGTCAGACGGCGGGGAGCCGCGCTCACCTGTCGTCTCATGGAACCCCCTTGTCGGCATGGGCCAGCTTGAGCACGGCGGGATGCACCCGCACGCCGCTCAGGGCCAGGGCATCGAGGTTCACTTTAAACCGCACCCGCACGCTGTCCGGCGAGGTCTGCAGGCAGAACACCGAGCTGGTGGAACAGTCGTGGTTGTATTCGCTGATGCTAAGCACAGGGTGCCCCTGCAGGCGGGCAAACAGCGCAATCCGGGTCGGCTCGTCGAGCACCCCCAGATAGAGCACATCGCAGTGATCGCTGATGGCCGGATCGCTCGCCTCGTAACGATGGACCTGCACGGTACGGCCATTGGCCTGACGATCGATGGTAAAGAGGGCGCCGGCATATTCGGTCGGCGCCGCCACACACATGCGCAGCACCGCAGGCTCGGTGGGCCAGCGGGTATAACTCATGATATCGAGCACCAGCTCCCTGACCGCCGTCGCCCGGCTCTCTGCGGCCGTTTCCGCCAGCGCGCGGGGCAACAGCAGGCCAAACGCAACCAACAGGAGCGCCAGACGGGCAGTTAAACGGGGGAAAAGAGTAACAGCATGATCGGGAGGTGGTCGCCTTGACAATACCGCTGCTATGGCATTGCGGTTCGGGTAGATGAACCCAGATAGTAAGTTGGCTGACTCTGGCCTGACAAGCCTCACCCCGCCATCAACTACAGAGTTCGTGTAAAGAAAACGGAGAGCCCGTCTGGTAACGGGCTCTCTGGTGGCAGGCTGCAAGGTGGAAATCACTTCTTGCTGATGCCGTATTCCCGCAGCTTGTTGGCGATGGCGGTATGCGACACACCCAGGCGTTTGGCCAGCTGGCGCGTCGACGGGAAGGCGGGATAGAGCCGGGCCAGCAGCTGGCTCTCGAAGCGCTTCACCGCATCGTCGAGATTCCCCTCAAACCACTCATCGATCAGCGGCATGGTATCGGCCGCCACCGGCAGGTCGATCTGCTCGGGCCCCAGTTCATCCCCTTCCAGCAGGGTCATGGCACGGTAGAGACAGTTGCGCAGCTGACGCACGTTGCCCGGCCAGCGGTAGGCGGTCAGGTAGTCGGCCATGTTGCGGGTAAAGCGCGGACGGGGTCGCTGCAACTCGCTGGCAAAGCGGGAGACAAACTGCTGGGCCAGCACCATGATGTCTGCCTTACGCTCGCGCAGGGGTGGCAGCGCCAGACTGAGCACGTTGAGGCGATAGTAGAGATCCTCGCGGAAGGTTCCTTCGTGCACCAGATCCAGCAACTGCTTCTGGGTGGTGCAGATGAAACGCACGTTGACCTTCACCTCCTGCTCGTCACCGACCCGGCGGAACACCCCATCCTGCAGCACCCGCAAAAACTTGGTCTGCAGATGGGGAGACATGTCACCGATCTCGTCCAGCATCAGGGTGCCGCCGCTTGCCAGCTCCAGCACGCCGCGCTTGCCCTCGGTGTTGTTGCCAAAGGCGCCGGGGGCATAACCAAACAGCTCGCTCTCGGCCACGTTATCGGGCATGGCGGCGCAGTTGAGGGCCATAAAGGGGTGGCTGGAGCGCAGGCTGGCCCCGTGACAGGCACGGGCCAGCAGCTCCTTGCCGGTACCGGTTTCACCGACGATCAGCAGCGGCGCATCCTGCATCGCCAGTTTGCGCGCTTGCGACAGCACCTCTTTCATCTTGGGGCTCTCGGCCTGCAGATGCTCGAAGCCCCCCACTTCCACCGCATGAAGCGCGCTGAAGTGCAGGCCGACCCGACGGGCAGATTTGAGCACCACCACGGCACCGGCCAGCGCCTGCTTGCCGCGGGCTTCTGCCACGAACAGCGGCATCAGATCTGCCAGATACTCTTCGCCATTGAAACTGAGCTTGCAGGTCTGCGGCTTGATCTCGCTCGCCTCCAGCCAGCGGGTGAAGGAGAAACCCTTGACCAGCGAACCGAGCGCCACGCCGCGCACCTCCTCCACCGGCAAGCCGAGGGTGGTGAGGGCAGACTGGTTGGCCTGGGTCACCTTGCCCTTGCTGTCGAGGGAGAAGACCAGATCCGGCAGCGCCTTGAGCAACGCCTCGATCTCGTGATGCTCTCGCTCGGAAGGCATGTAGGGGATGGTCTTGACGTCGTAGACGCCGGGAATGCGGCGGATCTCCGGCATCAGGTGCTGAAAATCACTGAACTCCAGCTCGGGAAAGTTGAGATAGATGATGCCTGAGGTATCGATTTCGATGCCGCGCAGATCGATATTGTGCTCCACCAGGCGGTCGAGCAGTTCCCGGGTCAGGCCCAGGCGGTCTTCACAGCTGACTTCAAGACGCATTCGGGACACACTTCCTAGCTAACTCTATGAATGAGCGGATAATACAGTCTCGATCCCCCCAGTGCGAGCGTCAGCCCATAAAAATGCGGGCCTGCCCCGCTTTCGCAGGCAGGCCCGGGTCAACCGATGACGCTGGTGTGGGGTGCGATTACCGAAGCAACTGATCGGTGCGCGCCGCCATGATGAAGTCGTTGCGATGCAAACCGCCGATCTTATGCATCCACCAGCTGACGGTCACCTTCCCCCATTCAGTCAGAAATGCAGGAAGGGGGATACTCCGCCTCAACCTGTTCTCAGATTATCTGGGCAATTGGTCTGTACGCGCAGCCATGATGAAGTCGTTGCGGTGTAATCCGCCGATCTTGTGGGTCCACCAGCTGACGGTCACCTTCCCCCACTCGGTCAGGATGGCCGGATGATGGAACTCCGCTTCCGCCAGCTCCCCCAGGCGGTTGGTAAAGGCCAGCGCCTCCTTGAAGTTGCGAAACGTAAATTCCCGCCGCAGTTGCAGCGCCCCCTCCACCACCAGCGGCTGCCAGTCGGGAATAAGCTGCATCAGCTCGCGCAGCTCCTCATCGCTCACCTTGGGGGCATCGGCGCGGCACGCTTCACACTGCTGGCTGGCCAGTTCGGACATGGGTTACTCCTGCTTGAATTAATGAAAAATTAATGAAAATGAAATAGGGTTGTTTGCTTTTGGTCAGCTCGCCTGTTTGCCAGCGGGAACCTCAAAACGTGGCGGATAGAGGCCAAGCCGACTGGCCTCCGCCAGAGCAGCCATGATCTCCTCCCCTGTCAGCTGGTAGAGATGATCGAGACTCGGCAGCACAAAATAGGTGGGCTGCATGATGTCGATGCGATAGGGAGTGCGCAGCACGGTCAACAGATCGAAAGGTTGCAGCAGCGGCTGGCCACAGAGGGCATAAGCTGTCTCGCCGATGGAGGATAGAATGCCGCCACCGTAGATACGCAGCCCGTCCGGCGTTACCAAGAGGCCAAACTCCACGGTGAACCAGTAGAGCCGCGCCAGAAAAACCCGCTGATCCTTGCTCGCCTGCTGCCCCAACTGACCGTAGAGGTGGGTGAAGTGGGCAAAGGCCGGATTGGTCAGCATGGCGCAGTGGCCGAAGATCTCGTGAAAGATATCGGGCTCTTGCAGGTAGTCGAGCTCGTCCCGGCGCCGGATAAAGGTCGCCACCGGAAACTGGCGATTGGCCAGCAGGGCGAAGAAGCGATCGAACGAGATAAGCGCAGGCACCGCTGCCACCGACCAGCCGGTCGCAGGCTGCAAGACGGCGTTGATCTCGGCCAGCTGGGGGATGCGATCACGGGGCAGCCCCAGCCTGTCGAGACCGGCCAGATACTCGTCACACCCCTTGCCATCGAGAGCGGCGAACTGACGTTCGATCAGGATCTGCCAGGTGCCGTGCTCTTCGTTGCTGTAATGGATCACCCCGTCAGCATCCGGCTGGTGGGCGGTGTAGAAGGTTGCCATAGCGGTTCCATCCTCTGGCGCCATATCAAGGCGCCTTGCCGTTTCATCACGGTTTCACTGTAACGAAATGGCAACAAAAAAAGCAGCCGACCCATGAGTCGGCTGCCTGAAACAGTTGTAAATAAATTGTGACAACTCGCTAGCCAGTCCCCACTACAGCTTGACCATGATGTGGCGCGGCACCGTGTAATCCTCCAGCGCATAGAGGGAGAGATCCTTGCCGTAGCCCGACATCTTCATGCCGCCGTGGGGCATCTCGGAGGTGAGCATGAAGTGGGTGTTGATCCAGGTGCAGCCATATTGCAGGTGGCTGGCCACCTTGCTGGCGAGGCTCAGATCCTTGGTCCAGACCGACGAGGCGAGGCCATAGTCCGAGTCGTTGGCCCACTGCACCACCTGCTCGGCATCGTTGAAACGGGTAACCGACACCACGGGGCCAAACACCTCGCGCCGCACGATCTCATCCTCCTGCCGGGCCCCGACAATCAGGGTCGGCTCGAAGAAGAAGCCGTTGCCTGGGCGGATCTTGCCCCCCGCCGTCACCTCCACATGACCGCTGCTCTGGGCCCGCTCGACAAAGCTGGCAACCCGGTTGCGCTGTCTGTCCGAAATAAGCGGCCCCATCTCGACCCCCTCCTCGTACTGGCTACCTACCTTGATGGAGGCCACCGCCTCGGTCATGGCGGCGACGAACTTGTCGTAGATCTTGCCCTGGGCATAGATACGGCAGGCGGCGGTGCAATCTTGCCCGGCATTGTAGAAACCGAAGGTGCGAATGCCCGCCACCACCGCCTCCAGATCCGCATCGTCGAAGATGATCACCGGTGCCTTGCCCCCCAACTCAAGGTGGGTACGCTTCATGGTGCGGGCAGCGCTCTGCAGGATCTTCTGACCGGTGGCGATATCGCCGGTGAGCGACACCATCCGCACCAGCGGGTGCTCCACCAGCGGCGCCCCCACACTCTCGCCCCGCCCGCAGATGACGTTGATAACGCCGCGGGGAAAGATCTCGCTGGCCAGTTCGGCAAGACGCAGGGCGGTAAGCGGGGTCTGCTCGGAGGGTTTGAGCACCACCGTATTGCCCGCCGCCAGCACCGGCGCCATCTTCCAGGCCGCCATCATCAGCGGGTAGTTCCAGGGGGCGATACTGCCCACAACACCTATAGGATCACGGCGGATCATGCTGGTGTGCCCCTCGAGATACTCCCCCGCCAGCGGCCCTTGCAGGCAGCGGGCCGCCCCGGCAAAGAAGCGGAAGCAGTCCACCACTGCGGGCAGCTCGTCGTTGAGCACTGCCAGATAGGGCTTGCCGCAGTTGAGGGATTCGAGCGCCGCAAACTCCTCGGCGTGGCGCTCGACGAGATCCGCCAGACGCAGCAGCAGGTTGCTGCGCAGGGCAGGGGTAGTGCGGCTCCACTGGGCGAAGGCGCGCTGGGCACCGTTCACCGCCCGGTTCACCTGTTCGAACGAGGCTTCGGGCACGGCGGCGATCTGTTCGCCGTTGGCCGGGTTGAGAATGGGTTCGGCCTGCCCCTCGCCGGTCACAAACTGGCCATCAATCAAGAGTTGGGTAGAGAGTTTCATGGTTGCATCCTTGCGCACGCGTTGAGTCATCATTTGCCACTGCCAGCGACATCGTGGGTGTCGCGAGTGAGGTAGTAGGCAAGCAAAATAGGGATAGTGGTGAAGGCCACTATGATGAGGGCCACCACGTTGGTGACCGGCCTGTCACGGGGACGGATCAGCTCCTGATACATCCAGATGGGCAGGGTGGTCTGCTGGCCCGCCGTAAAGGTGGTGACGATCACTTCGTCAAAACTCAGGGCAAAGGCCAGCATGCCCCCCGCCAGCAGCGCCGTGGCCAGATTGGGCAGGATCACGTAGCGCAGGGTCTGGAAGCCGTCTGCCCCGAGATCCATCGACGCCTCGATGAGGCTCTGGTTGGTGCGGCGAAAACGGGCCAGCGCATTGTTGTAGACCACCACCACACAGAAGGTGGCGTGGCCGATAACGATGGTCCAGAAGCTGAACGGGATCTCCATCAAGCCGTAGGCCGAGCGCAGCGCGATACCGGTGACGATACCGGGCAGCGCGATGGGCAGCACCAGCAGCAGTGACACCACCTCCTGACCGAAAAAGCGGCTGCGAGCAATGGCCCCTGCTGCCAAGGTGCCGAGGATCATGGCCGCCAGTGTCGCCAGCCCCGCGACCTCCAGTGACAGCTGGATGGCACGCCACACATCGGGGCGATTGAGGGTCACCTCGAACCACTTGAGGGTGAGTCCGGGGGGCGGAAACTGGTAACTCTTGCTCTCGCTGGTGAAGGCGTAGAGGAAGATAAACAGAATGGGAAAGTGCAGGAACAAGAGCCCGCCGATGGCGGCGTACTTGAGCAGGCCCGAAGGGCGCTCTCCCTGACTGCTCACTGAGCTAGCTGACATGAAGGCCTCCTTGCTGCCGGTTCAAAGCGATAGGGTCAAAGCGCATCAAAGGCTCCTAACCGTTTCGCAATCGCCAGATAGATGGCGATGATAAGGATCGGCACCAGCGAGAAGGCGGCGGCAAAGGGCAAGTTGCCCGCCGTCCCCTGCTGCATGTAGACCACCTGACCGATATACATGGTCGAGTTGCCGATGATGCCGGGGATGATGTAATCACCGAGGGTCAGCGAGAAGGTGAAAATGGAGCCCGCCACCACACCGGGCAACGCCAGCGGCAGGATCAGGTTGCGAAAGGTCTGGGCGGGTGTCGCCCCCAGATCGCTGCTCGCCTCCAAGAGGGATCGCGGAATACGCTCCACCGCCGCCTGAATGGGCAGGATCATGAAGGGCAGCCAGACATAGACGAACACGATAAAGGTGCCGAGCCGCGAGAAGGAGAGCGACGGGCCACCGATCACCGGCAGGGAGAGGATGGCATCGAGCAGCCACTCCAACCCCATGCTGTCGGCCAGCCAGCTCACTACCCCCTCCTTGGCCAAGATCAGCTTCCAGGCGTAGACCCGCACCAGATAGCTGGACCAGAGCGGCAGCATGATCCCCACATAGAACAGCGCCCGGGTCTTGCCACTGGTGTAGCGCGCCATGTAGTAGGCAACCGGAAAACCGAGCAGGGCGCAGGCCAGGGTCACCAGCAGCGACATGCCGACGGTGCGGCCGATCACATCCAGATTCTCCGGCCGTAGCAGGGCGACGAAGTTTTGCAGCCCCAGCTCGTGGCGCACCTGACCGCTGAACTCGTCCAGCCCGAACAAGGAGTTGGAGAGCAGCATCAGCAAGGAGCCGACATAGATGATGCCGAGCCACAGCAGCGGCGGCCCCAGCAGGATCGCCAGCAGCAGGCCGGGCCGACCATAGAGCAGGGTCGAGAGGCGCCGCAGCGGCCTGAAACGGGCAGGTTCGGGCTGATGGTTCATGGCAAGACTCGCACTGTGAGGGGCACTCATGGCTGCGCCCCCTGATGGGCGCCGCTCAGGCGATGGATGGCCTGCTCCGGCCAGCTGAGGCTGACCCTGCTGCCACGGGCCAGACGGGCCTGCCCCTCATTGGGGTGGTTGACGATGATCTCGAGCTGCTCCCCGAGATCAACCCGATAACGGACGAAGGGACCCAGATACTCCACCTCGCGGATCTCCCCCGACCAGCCCGGCGTGCCCGCCTCAGCGAGCCGGATCCGCTCCGGGCGCACCATCATCTGGCTGCCGTCACCGCACAGCCGTCTGGCCTGCTCCCCTTCGAACAGATTGACGGTACCGACGAAGCGGGCCACAAACGGCGTCGCCGGAGCGTCGTAGATGGTATCGGGCGCAGCGATCTGCTCGATCTTGCCCTGACTGAAGATGCAGATCCGGTCGCTCATGGAGAGCGCCTCCTGCTGATCGTGGGTAACGAAGATAAAGGTGATGCCAAGCTGGCGTTGCAGCGCCTTGAGCTCAAGCTGCATCTGCTCGCGCAGCTTGAGATCGAGGGCCCCCAACGGCTCGTCCAGCAGCAGGATGCGTGGCTGGTTGATGAGGGCTCGGGCGATGGCGATGCGCTGGCGCTGGCCGCCGGAGAGCTGGCTTGGGCGGCGCTTGCCGACCCCGGGCAGTCGCACCAGCTCCAGCATCTCATCCACCTTGCGGTAACGCTCCGCCTTGGCGACCCCCTTGAGCATCAGGCCATAGCCGATGTTGTCGCGCACATCCATGTTGGGAAACAGGGCATAGTCCTGAAACACGGTGTTGAGGTTGCGATCATAGGGCGGCACGGTGGAGCAGGGTTCGCCAAACAGGCGGATCTCCCCGTCGCTCGGGTACTCGAAGCCCGCGATCATCCGCAGGCAAGTGGTCTTGCCGGAACCGCTCGGCCCCAGCAGGGTAAAGAATTCCCCGGAGGGGATCTGGAAAGAGATGTCATCGACCGCCTTCACCTCGCCATAGTGGCGGCTGACCCGGTCAAATTGTACGGCGTTCATGGGGCATCCTTGTCTGTGCTGGGATGGGCCGGACTCCTGTCCGGCCCGCTTGATTATCCGCTCTCGGCAGTCGTGCAGAGGAGGCGCAGCTCCCCTGCCGTTGGCAAGGTGGCAGCGGTTCCGACCACCTTGATCACCCCGCCTTAGCGGCCGCCCAGAATGGCGATATAGTCGGAAACCCAGCGGTAATAGGGCACGCAAGTTCCCTGGCTCTTGCACTGGGAGACCGGAGTGCGCCAGAAACGAACCCGATCGAAGTTGTCGATACCGTTGGTTTTGCACCCGGTAGGGCCCAGCAGGGCATTGCCCTCACAGGCGGCAGGTACCACAGGCACCGAACCAAACCAGGCGGCGAGATCTCCCTGCAACTTGTTGCTCAGGGAGTGCTCCAGCCACTTGTAAGCGCAGGTGAGGTTCTTGGCATCGCTGTGCACCATGCTGGTATCGGCCCAACCGGTGACGCCCTCTTTGGGCACAGTGGTGGCGATAGGTTGCTTGTCGGCGATCAGGGCGTTGGCCTGGAACGGCCAGGAGCCTGACGCGACCACCCCTTCGTTCTTGAAGTCATCGATTTGAACGAAAGCATCATGCCAGTAGCGTCCCACCAGCTGGCGCTGCTTGCGCAGCAGATCGAGGGAGGCCTTGTACTGATCCTCGTTCAGCTCGTAAGGATCCTTGATGCCCAGGGCAGGCTGATGGGTCATCAGATAGAGGGCGGCATCGGCGATGTGGATCGGGCCGTCAAAGGCCTGCACCCGCCCCTTGTTGGATTTGCCATCCGCCAGAGTCTGCTCCTCGAACACCACGTTCCAGGAGTCCGGTGCCTTGGGGAACACCTTGGTGTTGTACATCAGGATATTGCCGCCCCACTGGTAGGGCACGCCGTAGTGCTTGCCATCCACAGTGTGCCAGGGGGCATTTTGCAGCCGGGGATCAATCTTGCTGTAGCTCGGGATGAGCGCCAGATTGAGCGCCTGCACCTTGCCACCGGCAATCAGACGCAGACTGGCATCGCCGGAGGCGGTCACCAGATCGAAGCCCCCCTCGTTCATCAAGGCCACCATCTCGTCCGAGGTGGCCGCCGTCTTGACGCTCACCTTGCAGCCGGTCTCTTTCTCGAATCCGGTCACCCAGTCGTAGTTCTTGTCGGTCTCGCCACGCTCAACGTAGCCAGCCCAGGCCACGATATTGAGCTGGCCTTCACCCTTGCCGAGCTCGGTCGGGGCAGCCTGGGTCTGGCCTGCCAGCAGCGCCGGAACAAGAGCCAGCATCAGAGGGGTCAATTTCATCATGCACTCCTTGCATTGTGTTGACTTGCATCAGGTGAAGGAACGCCACCATGGGCGTTAACATCCTGTTAACCAGCAATGAGCTTAGGGGAGTGGCAATACGATGAATATTTCAATTTTTGGTGGCTCAGGTATCAGCTAAATCGATATCGAGTGCAGATGAATCTGATTTTTGGTGGCTACCCCGCAAGAGATGGCTAGCGAGGGAGCGCCTGACGGGCCCGCAACCGGCTCTGATCCCGCGCAATATCGATAAATTCCCGCGCCGTCCAATCCAGCCGAGAACCACGGCGCCACACCAGCCCGATATCGATGGCGGGAATGGGCTCCTTGATGGGGCGCGCCTCGACCCGCTCCTGCTCCAGCGACCAGGGGCGATAGGCAAAGTCGGGCAACAGGGCGACCCCGAGCTGGCTTGCCACCAGACTGCGCACCGCCTCCACCGACGCGGTGCGCAGCACGATACGGGGGGAGATGCCGTAGCGACGCAGGCCGCCACCGATGATCTGATCCAGCTGATCGGCGGTCAGCGAGATCATCGGCTCCTCCCCCAGTGCGGTGAGCGAGAGGGTCGACTCGGCACAGAGCGGGTGGTTGGCGGCCAGCCAGAGCCGTAGTGGCGAGCGGGTCAGCAACTCGGTATCAAACGCCTCTTGGCGGATGGTGCGGTTGGTCATCAGGATCCCCACATCCACCTCGCCGTTGACGATCTGGTGCTCCAGAAAAAGCTGTTCATCCTCCTTCACCTCGATCTGTACCGCCGGAAAGGCGCGGCGAAAGCGGCCGAGCGCCTCTGAGAGGTAGTAACCCGCCACCAAGGTGGTCACGCCGATGGTGAGTCGCCCCTGATCCTGCTGGGCCACCGCTTTGAGGGAGTGGCTCGCCTCGGTCATGGCGCCGAGAATGCGGCGGGCGTGGAGCAAAAACTGGTGCCCCTGAGTGGTGAGGGTGACGCCGCGCGGATTGCGCTCGAATAGCGGGGCGCCGAGCTCGGTCTCCAGCTCGCGAATGGCGCTGGTGACCGCCGACTGGGAGATATGCAGCTCGGCGGCGGCACGGCTCACTGAAAAGCTGTCGGCCACGGCCACAAAATAACGGATCTGGCGAAAGGTAAAGTTCATCGGGCATCCTTGCCGATTGGTACTATTGGTGTGATTGGTAAGATTGACTGCCAGCTTAACCGTAAACGGGCGTCTCGCCAAAACCGGGCACTGCTGCCAACTCAATGATCTGCCGATTAAAACCATGCCCCTGCGGCTTGGCGAGCACGACAGGGGCATGGGTCATCGCAGCAAGGTGCAGACAGGGCTATCAGGATTTGTTGAGATACCCCGCCAGCTGGCCGATCAGCCGCTTGCGCAGCTCGCCGAGTTTGGGTTTTTCGTCCGCACACCAGGGCAGCGGACGGCACGTTTCGATGGTGCGCAGGCCAAGACGGGCGGTGAGCAGCCCGGCCCCCACCCCTTGCGCCGCGCGGGCAGAGAGCTTGGCGGCAAACTCGGCGCCCAGCAAGTCCATCCCCACCTCGGTCACCAGCTCGGTGGCACCGGCGTAGAGCATGTTGCGAAACACCTGACGGATGAGGCGTATGCGGCTCCAGTAGCCAAGTTCGATGGCATAGACATCGGCGATATCCTCGATCATCCGCAAGTTGCGCCACAACATCAGCATCATGTCGACGGTGGCGAGCGGGCTGAGCGCCACCAGAACAGCGGCCTCCCCCGACCATTTGGCCACCCGCGCCTGGGCAAGCTTGTCGCGTTCGCTCAATACCAGCTGACTGTAAAGGGTCAGCACTTCCCGATCGCTGTGGCTCTCGTCGAGCTGGGCCAGCCAGGTTTGATACCCCTCGCGCCCCTTGTCGCCACTTTTGACCGCCAACCCTTCGCAAAAGGCCTGCCCCTGCCCGACTCCCTGATGAGCAAGCAGATCTTCTGCTCGCGAGCGCACATCCTGACGCCGCTTGAGGGTGCGCAGCCGCAGCCACTCGCGCCCCACCACGCTGGCGGTCCCCGCCGCCACCAGCGCCGAGGCCGCCAGCCAAGCGCTGCCCCAGAGCGGGGTGGTGAGGAACTGATCGTAAAGAAAGGCGCCATACTGGCCCAACGAGAGCAGACCGACCGCCCCCAGCCCCCACGCCAGCAGCCGATGACGGCGACGCGGTTTGCTGACGAGGGCGCTCTCCACCTCGGTGAAATCGTCCAGCTCGTCGAGGCGCTCGAAGCTCGCCTCCTCCAGCCGCTGGGCCGGTGCGGGCGGTCGCTCGTCACTGGCCACCGTCAAGACTGGCTCAAGGATCACCTTGCCCTGCAGCGGTGGCCGCTCTTTTATCTGATCGTTCATCGCCTTATTCTCCTGAAAACAGTCTCCTGTGCGCAGCCTTCGGCTCAGGTGCCAAGACCGCACACCGTTATTCGAGGTGATCCCCGAGCAGAAACTCCAGCGCCGCATCGAGCCGGATATGGGGCAGCGCCTGATGGTGGCTCATGGGCATGGGGCGAAACGCCTGAAAATCAAAGCCCTGATTGTTCCACCACTGCGCAGGCGGAATATGGGGCGGCACCTCCCCGGGGAACAGCAGCAGCGGCTCACCGCTCAGGCTGGTGCCACGGATGGCGGGGAACTCGCGGCCATTGGCCACCCCCTTGCCAACTTCGGTCGCCTTGATGGCGGCGAGCGCCAGACACTCGGTGGTGATCCCCTCAAAACGGGCCTGGCCGCGGCCACTGCGCACCAGATGCTGGAGCAGGGAAACCATGGGCGCATGCTGTTCGGGGGTAACGTGATCGGCCTTGCTCGCCACAAACAGCAGCTTGTCGATACGGGGCGAGAAGAGTCGCCGCCACCAGTTGCTCTTGCCGTAGGCAAAGCTCTCCATGATGCGGGCGATGGCCTGCTGCATGTCGCCAAAGCTGGCCGCCCCGGCGTTGAGGGGCTGCAGGCAATCCACCAGCACGATCTGGCGATCAAAGCCTGCAAAGTGCTGCTCATAAAAACCCTGCACCAGATGCTGCTTGTACTGCTCGAAGCGCTGCTTGAGAGTGGCGTAAAGAGTGCCATCGGCGGGCTCGCTGTCAGGCATCTCCCACACCCAGGGGACAAATTGCAGCATGGGGGCACCGGCATACTCCCCCGGCAAGACGAAGCGGCCGGGCTGGATCAGGTGCAGCCCCAGCTCCTGTTTGCAAGCGTGTAGATAGGCGTTGTAGCGCTCGGCCAGCTCAGCCACCGGTCGCTCTTCGAAGCGCTGCTCAGCCTGCCACCCGGGTGTCAGCCAGCTGGCGGCGAGCGCCTGCAGCTCTGGGCGACGAAGTTGCTCGCGCACCTGTTCGCTCCACTGCTCGTAGTTCATCTCAAGGAGCGGCAAGTCGAGCAGCCACTCCCCGGGGTAATCCACCAGATCCACGTAGAGGGTCGAGATCTCCCCCAGATGCTTGCGCAGGGGATGACGGGTGCGATAACGGATTTCGAGGCGCACTTCGGCCACGCCGCGGGTCGGCTCGGGCCAGGCAGGTGGATCGCCAAACAGGGAGTCGAGGCCACGCTCGTAGGCAAAGGTGGGGATGTGGGCATTGAGCTGCGGCACCCGGCGGGCACCGAGGATGCGCCCCTGACGCAGGGCATCCCACAACGGCAAACGGCCGTCGATGGCCGCGTGTTCCAGCTGGTTGACCAGCGCCGTGATAAAGGCGGTTTTGCCGCTGCGAGAGAGGCCGGTCACCGCCAGCCGGATATGGCGATCCCGCACCCGGTTCACCACGTCGTTCGCCTTGTGTTGCAGGCGAGTCAACTTCTGTTCCAGTTTATTGAGTATCAAGGCTTGATCCGTTCTCCCTTGGTGGTTGCATCTGGATAGCTGGTGTCGATGGTGGCGCATCACGGGAGGCGCCGCCATCGACATGGGTGCTTCAGCAAGAACTACAGCTTGCGAAACTCCCGCTGCAGGGTGAACTCCCTGGAGGTCACCAGCTTCTCGATCCGCTGAACTCTGGGCTCCAACGCGTCAAGTTCCTGCGCGATGCGGCCCAGCGCCTGATGAGGGGTGATCCCCGCCTGCCAGCTGCGCGCTTTCATCCGCACCTCGGCAAAGTCGGCATCCTCTTGCGAATAGAGGGTGACCGGCTTTTTATCGAGCAAGAACCAGGCAGCGATATAGGCGGTGAAGGTGATGAAACCGGCGAAGATAAGGCCACTGATGGCGAGCAGCCGCACGATCCAGGTCTCCACCCCGAAATACTCAGCCAAACCGGCACAGATCCCGGCTATCTTGCCACGCTGGGGATCGCGATAGAGGTTACGCCCTTCACGACTGACACTGCTCATACCTTGTTCCTCCAACCGGGTACTTCCGCATCCAGAATCGATTCCAGCGCGCCCACTCGCTCCTGCATCTTCTCGGTGCGAGCCAGCAGCCCTTGCAGCTGTTCCCGCTCGCTATCGGCAAGACCGGCGCCAATCCGCCCCTTGGCACGATAGTGCAGCACCAGCCAGATGGGGGCTACCACCACCATGAAGACCACCATGGGAACCATCAATACGCCCAGCAGATCTTCCATCTGTTACTCCCCCTGTTTGCCTTCGCTTTTGCTGTCGCCCTGGCCCAGCTTCTGGCGCATGGCTTCCAGCTCACGACTTATCTGATCGTCCACTTCCAGCTCGGCAAACTGCTGCGCCAGCGCCTTGTCGGACTGTCCCAGATCGGCGCGCGCTTCCATTTCGTCGATGCGACGCTCCATCCGCTCAAACTTGCTCACCACCGCCTGGCTCTCGCCACGGGCTACCTGGCTCTGCACATTGAGACGGCTGCTGGCCGCTTCGGTGCGAATGGCCATCGCCTTTTGACGGGCGCGGGCATCTTCCAGCTTGGCTTCGAGCTGGCGGATCTCCTCACCCAGCTTCTCGATGCCGCTGTCGACCGCCTGCTGCTCGCGATAGAGGGTCTCTGACAACTCGGTCTGTTTCTTCTTCTCGATAAGGGCTGCGCGGGCCAGATCTTCACGCCCCTTGGTCAGGGCCAGCTCGGCCTTGGCTTGCCACTCGTCGACCCGCTCCTGATGGCGGGCGACCTGACGGCCAATCTCTTTCTGGCTGGCGAGGAAGCGGGCCAGATTGGAACGCTCCTTGACCAGCTCGTCCTCCATCTCCTGGATGATCAGGCGCACCATCTTCTGGGGATCTTCTGCCTTGTCGAGCAGGGCCGTCAGGTTGGAATTGATGATGTCGGCCAGACGGGAAAAAATACTCATGATTGCACTCCTGTTATTGGCATGGCGTTGTTTCTCCATTGACAATGGCAACTTGTGTGCCAATCTGGAACAAAATTTAACTTGTTGATTTATATGGGGCAGAATAGCCGAATTGCAAGATGTCTCGCGCAAGTGATGATTAAAATCACCAACTTTTGGTAAGATTGACCAGCTTTTACAACTGACAGGGATCACTATGACCACGGCCACGGAAAGCCTGCTGGGGGAATCCAACGCATTTCTCGAGATCATTGAGCAGGCCTCACGGCTCGCCCCGCTGCGCAAACCCGTGCTGATCATCGGTGAGCGGGGGACGGGCAAGGAGCTGATCGCCCACCGCCTACATTATCTCTCGGCGCGCTGGGATCAAAGCTTTGTCACCATCAACTGCGCCACCCTGAGCGAGAGCCTGCTGGAGACCGAGCTGTTCGGTCACGAAGCGGGATCGTTTACCGGCGCGGCCAAGCGCCATCAGGGCCGCTTCGAGCGGGCCGATGGCGGCACCCTATTCCTCGACGAGCTGGCCACCACCAGCGCCCGGGTGCAGGAGAAGTTGCTGCGGGTCATCGAGTATGGCGAGTTCGAGCGGGTGGGTGGGGCCAAGCCCCTCAAGGTGGATGTGCGGCTGGTCTGCGCCACCAACGAGGATCTCCCTGCGCTGGCCGACAAGGGGCAGTTTCGCCACGATCTGCTCGATCGGCTCGCGTTTGATGTGATCACCCTACCCCCCTTGCGGGAGCGGCGGGAAGATATCCTGATGCTGGCGGAGCACTTCGCCCACAGCATGACCGGGGAGCTGGGCTATCCGCTGTTTGCCGGTTTCTCGCGCAAGGCAACCCAGCTGCTGCTGGATTACCACTGGCCGGGCAACGTACGGGAGCTGAAGAACGTGGTGGAGCGCAGTATCTATCGTCAGGGCAATCCCCAGTTGCCGCTCTCGACCCTGGTGCTCAACCCGTTTGATTCCCCCTGGCGACCACAGGTCACGCAACCTGCGCAAGAGGCCCGAAGCGAGGTACAATCTGCATCCCCCCTCGCCTTGCCGCTCGATCTCAAGCAGGCTGTGGCGGAGTACGAGATTAATTTACTCAAGCAAGCGATGCAGCAATCCCAGTATAATCAGCGCAAAGCCGCTCAACTGCTGGCCTTAAGCTATCACCAGTTCCGTGGCATGCTACGCAAATATCAGCTGCTGGATGGCGATAACGATGCAGAACAAGAGTGAAGGAGCGCGGTTGATGCCGACTCCAGCAACACGCCAGCCTTCGCGCTGGCACATTTGTATCAAAACGTGCGTACAAAACCCCTATAAGAACATGGTTCAACAATGAGAATGCTCACACCCTTGCTGCTGGGTCTGCTGGTGCTGGTCACCGGCTGCCAGAAGCAACCCGAGGCCTCCAAAACCGGACTCATCTATTGTGCTGAGGGATCCCCCCTCTCCTTCAATCCCCATGTTTCCAACTCCGGGGTGACACTGGATGCCAGTGCCCGTCCGCTCTACGACCGCCTGCTGGAGGTGAACCCCAACACCCTGGCGTTGGAGCCGGCGCTCGCCACCAACTGGCATGTCAGCGAGGATGGCCTCACCTATACCCTGACCCTGCGCAAGGGGGTGACGTTTCACCATACTCCCTGGTTCAAGCCCACCCGCACTTTCAATGCCGATGATGTGGTCTTTACCTATGCCCGCCAGCTTGACGAGCAGCACCCCTATCACAATGTCTCCGGCGGCGATTACCCCTACTTCTACAGCCTGGGGCAAGATCTGCTGATCAAGCGGGTGAGCAAGAAGGGGCCACAGACGGTAGTATTCGAGCTGAACCAGCCGAACGCCTCCTTCCTCGCCACTCTGGCGAGCGACTATGCGGTGATCCTCTCCGCCGAATACGCCGAGCAGATGTTGCAGGCGGGCACACCAGCCCTGCTGGATAGCCGCCCCATCGGCACCGGGCCGTTCAGCTTCAAGGAGTATCGCCACAACGAGTTCATTCGCTATCTGCGCCATCCCGGCTATTGGGGCGGCGATGCCAAGATTGAACAGCTGGTCTACGACATCACCCCCAAATCCGCCAAACGGCTGGCCAAGCTGCTGACCGGCGAGTGCGACGTGATGAGCACCCCTTCCGCCAGCCAGCTCTCGGTGATCAAGCAAAATCCGGCGCTGAGCCTCTCGGTCCAGTCGGGGATGAACGTCGCCTTTTTGGCCCTCAATACCCGCAAGCCGCCGTTCAACAACGTCAAGGTGCGTCAGGCCATTGCCAGCGCCATCAACATCGACAACCTGTTGCAGGCGGTCTATTTCGATACCGGCCTGCCCGCCAACAGCCTGTTGCCGACCCTCTCGTGGGGGTACAACCCCAGCCTGCCCGAGCGCAAACCCGACCTGAAACGGGCGCGCCAGCTGCTCAAGGAGGCGGGACTGGAGAAAGGGTTCGAGATGCAGGTGCTGGTACAGCCAGACGCCCGCCCCTACAACCCGGATGCGGTCAAGACCGCCCAGCTGATCCGCAGCGATCTGGCCAAGGTCGGGATCAAGCTCAAGATCGTGCAACGGGAGTGGCCGGTGATCGAAGGCCGTCTCACCAAGGGGCAGTACGACAGTCTGCTCTCCGGCTGGATTGCCGATAACGCCGATCCGGACAACTTCTTCCGCCAGCTGCTGAGCTGCTCGGCAGTGGAGCGCGGCAACAACTACAGCCGCTGGTGTAGCCCGGCCTTCGATCAGTTGCTGGATGATGCGGTCACCACGCCCCAGCTCTCGTTCCGGCTGCGTAACTACTACTATGCCCAGACCCTGCTTAACGAACAGCTGCCGCTGATCCCGCTGGCGCACGCCTTGCGTACCCAGGTCAGCCGCAGCGACATCGAGGGGCTGACGCTGATGCCCTTTGGCGGCACCTCCTTCAACCAGGCTCACAGGGAGTAAGCATGCTTCTATACACCTTGCGCCGCATCAACCTGCTGCTTATCACTCTACTGGCGCTGACCTTTGTCGCCTACCTGCTGGACTATCGGCTGATCGGCAATCAGCTCAGCTTCTGGAGCGGCTATCCCGACTTCCTGCGCCGCATTTTTGCAGGCGACCTGGGGCTCTCCAGCGTCTCCGGGCTGCCGGTGCTGGACGAGATCCGCCACTACTTCCCGGCGACCCTGATCCTCTGTCTGGCGGCGTTCGCCATCTCGCTGCTGGTGGGGATCCCTCTCGGCACCCTAGCGGCCCTGTCACAGGGAAAGACGCTGGATCTCTCCATCATGACTGCCGGTCTTATCGGCTATGCGGTGCCGGTGTTCTGGCTGGCGCTGCTGGTGGTGATGCTCTTTTCGCTGGATCTCGGCTGGCTGCCGGCATCGGGCCAGATCAGCCTGCTCTACGACGTGCCCCCCATTACCGGCATCGCGGTGATCGATGTGCTGCTCAGCAACGAGCCCTGGCGACAAGCGGCGCTGCATGATGCCCTGCGCCACCTGATCCTTCCGTCACTGGTGCTGGCGGTAGTGCCTACCACCGAGGTGATCCGCCATGTACGCAGCTCCCTCATCGACGTGATGAAGCAGAACTACATCAAGGCGGCGGCGAGCCGGGGCCTTTCCAAGGCGCAGATCGTCTGGCGCCATGGTCTGAAGAACGCCTTGCCGCCGGTACTGCCGCTGCTGGGTCTGCAACTGGGTAGCGTGCTCACCTCCGCCATGATCACCGAGGTGGTGTTCGAGTGGCACGGGATCGGCCGCTGGCTCATCAGCAGCATCGCCCTGCAGGATTACGCCGCCATTCGCGGCGCGACCCTGGTGGTGGCCAGTTTCGTGATCCTGACCAGCGTCAGCACCGAGTTGCTGACCACCCTTATCTATCCGGCACGGCGCAAAGAGTTGTATGCCAAACAAGATTGAACGCGCTCATGGCGTGACCAGGAGCTAGGTATCCTATGCAAGATAAATCGAACATCTATCCCGAGCTCAAGATCCTCTCGCCCCTTGAGCAGACGTGGGCCTCCTACAGCCGCAATCCGTTGGCAATGGCGGGGCTATGGTGCTTTTTGCTGTTGCTGCTCATCACGCTGGTGGGGCCGCTGGTCGTCCCCTACGGCATCGATGAACAGCACACCGACAAGCTGCTGCTCGCCCCCTCATGGGCTGCGACCGGCAACATCGACTACTTCCTCGGCACCGACGATCTGGGGCGCGACATGCTCTCCCGGCTGGTGGTGGGGGCTCGTCTCACCTTCGGCTGTGCCCTTGTCGTGGTGGTGATCGCCATGGTGGTGGGCTCCGCCATCGGCATACTCGGCGGCATGAGCAAGGGGCTGAAATCGAGCGTGCTGCACCACCTGCTCGATACCCTGCTCTCCATCCCCTCCCTGCTGATGGCCATCATCATGGTTGCCATTCTGGGGCCGGGCCTTGGCAATACCCTGATCGCCATTACCCTGGCATTGATCCCCCCCTTTATCCGGGCCACTTACAACGCGGTGCATGCCGAGATGCAGAAGGAGTACATCATTGCCAGTCGGCTCGATGGCTCGCCCCCCTTCAGGATCATGCGGCTGGCTATTTTGCCCAATATCGTCGAGACCCTGGTGGCCCAGACTACCCGCACCTTGTCTGCGGCCATTCTCGATATCTCGGCAGTCGGTTTTCTCGGCCTCGGCGCACAATCCCCTCAACCGGAGTGGGGCACCATGCTGGCCGATTCGAGTGACCTCATCTATCTCGCACCCTGGACCGTCACTTTGCCGGGCATGGCTATCCTGTTCAGCGTGCTGGCCACCAACCTGGTTGGTGAAGGCATCCGCGAAGCACTCAAAGAGGGGAATGACTGATGCCGCTGCTCGATATTCGCAATCTCACCATCGAGATCGACACACCGCAAGGCAAGGTCAAGGCGGTGGACAAGGTGAGCCTGACCCTGACCGAGGGGGAGATCCGCGGTCTGGTGGGTGAATCCGGCTCAGGTAAAAGTCTGATCGCCAAGGTGATCGTCGGCATCGAGAAGGACAACTGGACGGTACGTGCCGACCGGATGCGCTTCAACGACATGGATCTGCTGAGCATGCCTCCCAAGGAGCGCCGTCGCATCATGGGTCGCGAGATCGCCATGATCTTCCAGGACCCCATCAGCTGTCTCGACCCCTCCGAGGAGATCGGCACCCAGCTGGAAGAGGCAATCCCGACCGATTCGTTCGAGGGGCAATTCTGGCAACGCTTCCAGTGGCGCAAGAAGAAGGCCATCGCCCTGCTGCACCGGGTCGGCGTCAAGGATCACCGCAAGGTGATGCGCGCCTATCCCCATGAGCTGTCGGATGGCATGTGCCAGAAGGTGATGATCGCCATGGCCATTGCCAACCAGCCGCGTCTGCTGGTAGCCGACGAGCCCACCAGCGCCATGGAGTCCACCACCCACTCCCAGATCCTGCGACTCCTGGACAAGATGAACAAGCTGGGCAATACCACCATCCTGATCATCAGTAACGACATCGCCGCCATCGCCAACCTGACCGATACCATCAACGTGATGTACTGCGGTCAGATGGTGGAAGTGGGCACCCGGGAGCAGATCCTTGAGACCCCGCATCACCCCTATACCGATGCCCTGCTCAAATCGATCCCCGACTTTGACAAGCTGGTGCGCCACAAGTCGCGCCTCGAGACCCTGCCCGGCGTCATCCCGCCACTGCAACACCTGCCCATCGGCTGCCGTCTGGGGCCGCGCTGCCCCTACGCCCAGAAGCAGTGCGTGCAGACTCCTTTGATGAACAAGATCAAGGGCCATCAGTTCAGCTGTCACTTCCCGCTGAACATGGAGGAGCCCAAAAAATGATGACCGTTAATGCCCCCATGAAGGAGCCCCGCTTGTGATCGAGCCATCCCTGTTGCAGGTCAGAGGCCTTAGCAAAACCTACCAGAACCGTACCGGTCTGTTTCGTCGTCAGGCAGTAGAGGCGATCAAGCCCCTCTCGTTCGATCTCGAAGTGGGCCAGACCCTCGCCATCGTCGGCGAAGCTGGCTCCGGCAAGAGTACCCTCGCCCGCATTCTGGCCGGCATGATCGAACCCACCAGCGGCGACATCGCCATCGACGGCCAACTGATGGTGCATGGCGATTACCAGACTCGCTGCAAACTGCTGCGGATGATTTTTCAGGATCCCAACACCTCGCTGAACCGCAAGATCCGGGTCGGCCAGATCCTGGAAACCCCGCTGCGTCTCAACACCGAGATGACCGAGGAGGAGCGCCGCGAGAAGGTGGTGCAGACCCTGCGTATGGTGGGGATGCTGCCGGATCACGCCCTGTTCTATCCGCAGATGCTCTCCTCCGGTCAGCAGCAGCGGGTGGCGCTGGCGCGGGCGCTGATCCTCAACCCCAAGATAGTGGTGGCCGATGAGGCGCTCTCCACCCTGGATATCTCGGTACGCTCCCAGATCATCAACCTGCTGCTGGAGATGCAGGAGACCATGGGGCTGAGCTATGTGCTGGTAGCCAACGATTTGGGCATCGTCAGCCATATCAGCGACGAGGTGCTGGTGATGCACGAAGGTCGGGTGGTGGAGCGCGGTAAAACCCTCAAGGTATTTGCCGATCCCCAGCATGAGGTTACCCGGCGTCTCATCCAGAACTACAACAACGAATACCGCAAATAGAGAGGCGCTGGCCGCCTCCCTTGCCGCTGTGTTTCGCCGAGCTCACTCGGCGGGATCAAAAAAGCCCACTGCATGCAGTGGGCTTTCTGTTACCGGCGTTGCTGCTTAGGCTTGCAGCAGCAGACGGTTGATGCGGGAGACGAAGCTCGCCGGATCGTTCAGCCCGCCCTGCTCGGCCAGCTGGGCCTGTTCGTGCAGCAGGGTGACCCACTCACCGAACAGTGCCTCGTCTTCAATGGTGTCGAGTTTCTTCACCAGCGCATGGTCAGGGTTGAGCTCCAGAATGTACTTCTGCTCCGGTACCGGCTGGCCGGCCGCACGCATCAGCTTGATCATCTGGGTGCTCATACCGTAAGCGTCGGTGACGATGCAGGAGGGGGAGTCGGTCAGACGGTGAGTAATACGCACCTCTTTCACTGCATCACCCAAGCTCTTCTTGACCCGCTCAACCAGACCGGCGTTGGCCTTCTCGGCCTCTTCCTGGGCCTGCTTGGAGGCTTCGTCTTCCAGATCGCCGAGATCCAGTTCGCCACGGGTGACGGAGATAAGCTGCTTGCCGTCGAACTCGGTCAGGTGGCTCATCAGCCACTCGTCCACGCGTTCCCACATCAGCAGCACTTCGACACCCTTTTTGCGGAAGATCTCGAGGTGCGGGCTGTTCTTGGCAGCGGCATAGGAGTCGGCAGTGATGTAGTAAATCTTCTGCTGACCTTCCTTCATGCGGCCAACATAATCCTCGAGAGAGACGGTCTGGGCTTCGCCCTCGCCAGCGGTGCTGGCAAAGCGCAGGAGCTTGGCGATCTCTTCGCGGTTGGCGTAATCCTCGGCAGGACCCTCTTTAAGCACGTTACCGAACTCTTTCCAGAACTTGGCGTACTTCTCGGCATCGTCTTTCGCCAGCTTGGAGAGCATGGTCAGCACCCGCTTGGAGCAAGCCTTGCGCAGGGAGGCAGTCACCTTGTTGTCCTGCAGGATCTCGCGGCTGACGTTGAGCGGCAGATCGTTGGAGTCCAGCACCCCTTTGACGAAGCGCAGGTAGGTCGGCATAAACTGCTCGGCGTCATCCATGATGAAGACGCGCTGTACGTAGAGCTTCAGACCGTGCTTCTGCTCGCGGTTGTAGAGGTCGAACGGTGCGCGGGCCGGTACGTAGAGCAGGCTGGTGTACTCCTGCGCCCCTTCCACCCGGTTGTGACCCCACAGCAGCGGATCTTCAAAGTCGTGGGCGACGTGCTTGTAGAACTCCTGATACTCCTCGTCCTTGATATCTTTCGGGTTGCGGGTCCACAGTGCCGTGGCGCGGTTGACCTGCTCCCACTCGCCCGGGGTGCCGACGATGGTCTCACCATCCTCTTCGCGATCCGGGGTACCCTCTTTGAACATCTCGACCGGTACGCTGATGTGATCGGAATATTTGCCCACCACGGAGCGCAGACGCCAGTCGTCGAGGAACTCGTCCTCTTCGGCACGCAGGTGCAGGATGACATCGGTACCGCGACCTTCTTTGGTCACATCAGCCACGGTGAAGGAGCCTTCCCCTTCCGATTCCCACTGTACGCCCTGCTCCGGAGCAGTACCGGCGGCGCGGGAGACCACGGTCACCTTGTCGGCCACGATAAAGGCGGAGTAGAAACCGACCCCGAACTGACCGATCAGTTGGGAATCCTTACCCTGATCGCCGGAGAGGTTTTTGAAGAATTCTGCGGTGCCGGACTTGGCGATGGTACCCAGGTGCTCAATCACCTGATCACGGGTCATACCGATCCCGTTATCGGAGATGGTCAGGGTACGCTTCTCTTTGTCCACCACCAGACGCACACGCAACTGGCCGTCGTTTTCGAACAAAGAGGCATCGGAAAGCGCCTTGAAGCGCAGCTTGTCCGCCGCATCGGAGGCGTTGGAGATCAGCTCGCGCAGGAATACTTCTTTGTTGGAGTAGAGGCTGTGAGCCATCAGGCTCAGCAGTTGTTTGACTTCAGTCTGAAAGCCGTGGGTTTCGGCATGAACACTTTGGGTCATGGACCAATCCTCAGAAACATCGGGTTGAACATATGCCCAACCTAGATGGGGACAGCGATCCAAATATCAAGGGGGCGAATGTGCAATCCTGCTCATTCGCCCCTTCAAAGCCGCTCAAACGGCTATTTATTGCCCAGCGCTACCGCTATTAATGCGGGGCAATTGGCTGGCACCTTGCTATTTCAAGCGCTGGCGCCCCATCAGGGAGTGGGAGAGCGTAGTGCCATCCACCAGCTCCAGCTCGCCCCCTACCGGCACCCCGTGGGCGATGCGGCTCACCTCTACCCCGGCGGTACGGGCCATATCGGCGATATACCAGGCGGTGGCATCCCCTTCAATGGTGGGATTGGTGGCGAGGATCAGTTCGCTGATGTGATCTTCCTTCAACCGGCGCTCGAGAATATCGAGCCCCAGCTCCTCCGGGCCGATGCCGTCCAGCGGCGACAGATGACCCATCAGCACAAAGTAGCGACCGGAGAACTGGCCGGTCTGCTCGATGGCCGCCACGTCCGCCGGGCTCTCCACCACGCAGAGCAGGCCATTCTCTTCCCGCTTGGGATTGGCGCAGATATCGCAGCGATCGTTCTCGGTAAAGGTGCGGCAGTGGCTGCAATGACCAATCTCGGTCAGGGCGCGAGAAAGCAGCTGGGCCAGCCGCAAACCGCCGCTGCGCTCGCGCTCGAGCAGGGTAAAGGCCATCCGCTGGGCAGACTTGGGCCCCACCCCCGGCAATACCTGCAGGGCTTTCATCATCTCATCGAGCAGGGGACTGAACTTCATAACACTCCTTACACAGGCCTGGCCCTCGCCACCACCTGGGCCACGACGGGTCAGCAAAACAGGATAACGCCATTGGCGCAGGACTATACCCGAGCCGGCCCATGACTGTCATTTGCTTTGCTGGCCAGCGCAAAAACGCGGCGCTTATACTTGCTCAAAGACAATCAGGTGGTGTCATAAAAGATCGCCCCCCTCATCAGGACAAGGAGGTTAAATGGAGACACAACATATAAAGCCTCTGGTCCGCCGAAACGGGCTGACCCTGATCTGGGCCGGGGGGCTCATCACCAGCCTGATGCTATTACTGCTCTGGTTGCTTGTGGAAGGCCCGGTGCTCCCGGCCTATATATTGTTGCTACTGAGTGGCATGATGATAACCTTGATAGGCTGGTTCAAGCTCAATGAGCCCCCGATCAGCCTATCCCTATGCCAGCACTCCCTCCACTATCACCACAAATATGGCGGCTGGGCACTGAAGTGGCACAACATCCAGCGTATCGATCAACCCAGAATCCATGTTGGTTGGGATCTCCAGCCCCTGCCCTATATCGGTTTCAAGATAAAACAGTATGACGAGTTTCTGACACTGATCACTCCCAGACTGGCCGTGCATCTGTTGACAGAGCAGCGCCCTGTGTTGCTGCATGCCCTACATAATGAGCAGCTCCATGGGCAGCCAGTGCATACAAATGACCCCTTACAAGGCATCGACTGGCTGGAGGAGAGTCACTTTTGCTCCCCGCAAGGGCTGCACTACGATGGCGCATTGGCCATGCTGGCTCAACGGATGATTCGCATGCGCCACTTGCTCGGTTATGACCTGTTGATCCCGGTAGGCAGCCTGGATCGGGAACCGGATGATTTCCTCAAACTGCTGCGCCAATACAGGCAGGAGGCGATCGTCTCTCCACTACCTTCATCAGAGCCACACGCTCAATAACCCCCCTGCCAAGTGGTTGTCGCTACGTCCCAGGCACTAAACGGTGAGCTATCCAACGCGGTTGTAACACCCATTAGACGATTGCAGAGAGTGCTGATGAGAACTACCGATTCCCATAACACTAAATACTCATACCCTGAAGTAACCACCCTTCACCATGTGGTGCGGTGTTTATTTGAACAGTTAACTGCCATGGGTCATGGCAGTTAAAGAGGCTCATTTTTCGACATTGGATGCCAAAACGCTCAAGCGCTCTTGGCAACACGTTTTTATTTGTAATGGCTAACCAAAATCTAATTACCATACAAGTAACCCGAATTGCCGACGCACCTCCTACAGCGAATCATCACTTTTATTTAAGCCTTATTTTTTATACACTTAAATACATGTCGGGAGATTATTGGATGGCTTTTCCCTCAGATAACGAAGGATGTCGAGCCGAGTAAAACCAATCAGGAAGCAGAACACGTGTCCTCGAGAAGCAAACAAACCGTCAAGCTTGATGATGTCGCGGCCCTGGCCAAGGTGTCCCCCTCGACAGTCTCACTTTATGTACGTCATCCAGACAAGGTAAAAGCCAATACCGGCCATAAAATTCAGCGTGCCATTGATGAATTGGGTTATGTGCACAACAAAATTGCCAGTCAGTTTACTGCCGGGCGAAGCTCGGCAATGGCAATTATCGTTCCTTCCATTTCCAATATTACCTTTAGTACCTTTGTCCAGCAGATTGAACATATCGTGAGTGATGCAGGTTTTCAGCTCTATATCGCATCTCATGATCACTCAATGGAAAAAGAGGAGCAGCAGATCCGCTCCATTTTACAATGGTCTCCTGCTGCCATAACCCTCACTGGCGCGAAGCACAGTGATACTACGATTCGTATGCTGGAGCACAGTGCGGTGCCTGTGGTTCAAGCATGGCAAATCGGTGAAGCCAGTCCGTTTGTCGCGCAGGTCGGTATAGATCATTTTCAGGTGGGTTACGATGCCGCATCTTACCTGATACGCTCCGGCTGCCATAAAATTGCCTATTTCACGACCCGTTTTAACGATGACGTGCGTGCGCAGAGCCGCTACAGCGGCTTTTGCCAGGCACTTGAGACGGCGGGTATGGATCCCTTGTTGGTCGAAATCCCTTACAGCGACAATATTTACCCCGCCGCACGCGAACTACTCATCAAGACACTGCTCAAAGAGCGCAAACTCGACGGCATTTTTGCATCAAACGATACCATTGGTACTGCATTGCTGATGGAGGCGATTGCACGCAATATCCCGGTACCAGAGCAACTATCTATCATCGGGTTTGGCGATTTTCCTAGCAGCGGTTATCTGGCCCCCGTGACCTTGTCCAGTATCAATATCAATATTCACTCTGTTGCCAGCCAGGCTGCATCCATGATGTTGCGGATGGCTCGCGATCCCGATTATAAGGGCGAGATCATTGATGCCGGATTTGACTTGATCCCCAGACAGAGTACCCGGTTTGTTTTGTGACCAAGCCAATATAGTCACACCATGAACCATCACAAAACCATGGCCTTGATAAATAGCCCATGAATATAAATGCCCCCCATGTATCTACCAGAACACTATCCATTGCGTCAGATATTTTTAAGCAGGGCACCAGTCACTGCCAGCGCTACAAGGTTTTGGTTAAGTAATATCGCTGATGAAACACCGGGCACTTTTCCAACGTCATGACGACGGAATAACCCCTCGCTTGGTAAAAAGGCTTTGCTTGAAAACTAAAAGTATCGAGCTGTGAAAAACGGCAGCCGCGCTCTCGGGCAGCCTGCTCCATTGCCGCCAATAACCGGCCTCCTACACCGCGCCCCCGCAGACTGCGGGCCACCCACAGATACTCGATATAGAGCCAGTTGCCGTAGGTATGGCCACTGCATCCTCCGGCACGACGTTGCTGCTCATCCTGATAGAAGATGGCAAGTGGGCGACGTATCTGTTCACCGACAAACTCACGATTGGTGGTGATCAGATTGTCTCGTAAAAAATCGATGTCGTCCTGGCTGGGGTTTTGCACAACGTAAAGAGTGTCAATCATGCTGCTCTGCTCCTCTGGTGAAACATAATGGCCGTGAACATTGTCACGGCCATGGGTTATCCGGGTCGCATCCTCTATGGCGAACGCCGGTGCGATTTACGCCAGATCCTTTAGCTCGGCAAACAGCGAAGCCCAGGGGCTTTTGGCACGATAGAACACAGGCGGCTGGCCAATCGGTGCAGGCAGAGTGACCCGCTGGCCCCCTGTAAAGCTCTGGCCGCTCCAGACATGCGTCCACTGCTCACCTGCAGGCAGGTAAGTTGTCCACTCACACGCATCCCCTTGGTGAACCGGTGCCACCAGCAACTCTGACCCATAGAGGTATTGATCCTGTATGACGTAGGTCTCGGGATCATGTTCAAAATGCAGCATCATGGCACGTTGAACCGGATACCCTTTCTCGGCCGCTTCGTCCACCATGCTACGCAAGTAAGGAGTCAGGTGGCAATAAACTCGGGTCATCCGGGCAAAATGCGCCAACGTGCTGCCATCCTGGTCAAACTGGAAGTTCTCATCAGGGCGGTTACCTTCGTGGGTACGCATGACTGGGGTAAAGGCAGCCATTTCAACCCAGCGGTCAAACAGCTCCTTGGTTCGACGGTTGCCAAACAGTGAGGTGTAGCCACCGATATCCGAGTGGTGATAAGCGTTCCCCAACATACCGGAGGAGAGCGCCCCCGAGATCACCGTGACCAGACCGTCGTGACGGCTGAAATCGACACATTGATCGCCTGCCCACAGTAGCGGGCAGTATTGCTGCACCCCGGTGTAACCGGCTCGCATAAAGAACAGGGCATCACCGGTTTGGCCGTTCATCGCGATCGCGTCAGCGTTGCACTGGGCCCACAGAGTCGGCCAGGCATTGTGCATCAGCTTGGCATCGACACCGTTGTGCAGGTAGATGTTATCGGTCGGCAGGTACTCGCCAAAGTCAGCCATCCACCCCTTGATCCCCATGTCCAGCATGTTTTTACGCAGCACGGTATCACGGAACCAGGCCATAGCGTCTGGATTGGTAAAGTCGACACAGCCGCAATAGAATTCGCCAAAGTCGACCAGCGCAACTTGACCATCCTTGTCCAGCGCCATATAGCCGAACTCTTTGGCGATTGGAAACAGCTTGCCATCTTCACACAGGTAGGGGTTGACGTAGGCCATGAACTCGATGCCCTGGTCATTGAGCGCCTTGATCCTGGCGGGCAGATTGGGGTAGCGATCCTGATGGTGCTGCCAATCCCAGTCCCAGAACAGGCGCTTGCCAAACGAGGTGACCCGCAAGCCGCACCAGTCTTCACTCCACAGACCCGAAACCTTGATACCATGGTCAAGGGCGTTTTCCAGACGACTGAAGGTATTGACCTCCCCCCCCTTCAGACCAAGGATCGCCCCCTTGTAAACCCACTCCGGCAACCTGGGCTGGCGGCCAAACCGGGCAGACAGTTTTTCGATAATGCCCAGATAGCTCTCTGCGGTGCGCAACTCGATGGCCTGCGGGATCGCCCACACTTGCAGCTCATGAAACCCTTCGTGACGAAAATCGAAATCGGCATAAGCGGTGGTGTCGATATGGCAGCTGTATTTGCGAGAGGAGACAAACGTGGGTTGCGGATAGTTGGTGTGGTAGTAATCCCCACCGGCTTTGCCCATCACATCGGCTTTCCATTTGATCTCGCTGTGGGGATGGCGACCAACACCGGGCTCTGAGGTCCACAACGGAAAGTGACGGCCACGCAAATCAAAATAGGACATCTGCTCGCCACAACCCCAGACATGCTCTTTACGTTCGGCCGGCAATCTGACCCAAAAGCGGTTATATGCCTCGTCCAGTATGGTCGGATAAAGCATCACATCATCGCCATCACACACCACAGCCACCTGTAGCAAAGCCGGGGTCAAGGCATTCGGGGCAAAAACGAACAGGTTGTTGTCAACCTGTTCGATATGAGTCAATGCGACGCGAGACTCGATGTAGTCTTCGATGTCAAAGTTGCCGCGATAAATTTCCATTTTTTCCCGGCCCTTACCTATATAAAACGCCGGGACATCCGCTTGATGAGAAAATAACAACTGCTGCTGGTGCTGAATCGTTAACGCCTGTGACGAAAATTCGAGTTGCATTGCATAAGCTCCTGTTTAGTCGGGCCATCCCCGCTTGCTCGCAAACACAATAATAGCGCTACGATTTCATTTCAATCGCGTAAAACCCAAACAGCGATCTCGATCACCAATCAACACTCGCCACACGAAAACGTTTGGCTCGTTTGCAAACACCATTTGTAAGAGAATCCTTAACCACCAGCGCAATCTCTCGATCTGGATCCCACTTTTTAACAATCACCCTTGCGCCCGCAATCGCATCGCTACGATTATTGTCGTGCCGGATGGGTTCCACACTATGGAGAATAAAATGGTTGTTCAGGCGCATATCGAAAGCAGACTGCCTTTTAGGGAAAAACTTGCCTATGGCGTCGGCGATTTTGGTTACAACTTTGTATTGAATATCACCACCCTCTACCTGCTTAAATTTCTGACCGATGTAGCAGGTATCAATGCGGCGTGGGCAGGCGTCATCTTTTTGGTGGCGAAAGTGTTCACCGGCTTCACCGACCTGGGCACCGGCATTTTCCTCGACACCCGCAAGAGCTTCGGACCTCGCGGCAAGTTTCGTCCGATGCTGCTCTGGACCATAGTGCCCCTGTTTGTCTGCAACATGTTGCTGTTTTGCAATTTTGAGCTCGACAGCGAGACCAAGACCACCCTGTTCATCGTCTGCTTTATGGCCTTTGGCCTGTTCTTTAGCTTGGGCAATGCCAGCTATGGCGCCATGGTGCCCTCTATGACCAAAAATGTTCAGGATCGCGCAGAGCTGGCAGCATGGCGTCAGGGCGGAGCCAACACCGGCCTGTTGTTAGCCACCGTCGGTTTCATGCCCATCGCCATGTTGTTTGAATCCCAGGAGACCGGCTACATGGTGGCAGCCCTGGCCTACACCTCGGTCGGCTTGGCGGCGGTGCTCTTTTGCTACCTCAACGTCAAAGAACACCACACCATCATAGGTAATGACCCTGACCAGATAGTCGAGAAGCCCACCATCAAGGAGGGGCTCAAGGCGGTACTCAAGAACAACCAGTTGCTGGTGCTGGCAGTAGCCAACCTGCTGACCCTCTCCGCATTCAACGTCAAACTCACCGTGCAGGTCTTCTACGCCCAGTACATTCTGGGTGATGTCTCCATGGTCTCTTACATGAGCTTTGTCAGCATGGGGTGCATCTACCTCGGGGTGTTGTCTGTGCCTGCGCTGGTACGCCGCTTTGGCAAAAAACCTGTCTATCTGGCCGGATTGTGCCTGTGGATCTCCGGCGACATTGCCAATTACCTGTTCGGTGGCACCGTCATGAGTTACGTGCTGTTCACCTCGCTGGCGTTCTTTGGCACCTCTTTCGTCAACAGCCTTAACTGGGCGTTTGTCTCAGATACCGTTGAGTACGGTGAGTGGAAAACCGGTACCCGTACCGAAGGCTTGGTCTACTGCGGCATGACCTTCTTTAGAAAGTGTTCGCAAGCTATCGCAGGGTTCGTCCCCGGGTTTGCTCTGGCACTGGTTGGCTACATGCCCAATGTGGAGCAAACCGATGCCGCCAAAGCCGGGATCACCGGACTGATTTTCATCTACCCGGCAAGCCTGGCCATCGTAACGGCACTGGTGATGGCCCTCTTCTACACCCTCAACGAGCAGCGCTATCAAGAGATCATCGCCAGCCTTGGTGCCCGCCGTGTGGCGACCACCCAAAGCTGACTCTCATGCAACTGGCAACGGCGTGCTGGCCACGCTGTTGCTCTCTTCAAGGATGTGATCCCATGACATATCGCAATGTGGCAAGTGACCGTCTGGCATGGCAGGAAAAGATGGCCTACGGAGTGGGTGATCTCGGCTATAACTTCCTGCTCAACTGCACAACTCTCTATTTGCTGATCTTCCTGACCGATGTGGCAGCCATTCCGGCAGCATGGGCCGGAGCAATCTTTCTGGTTTCGAAGTTCTTTACCGCCTGCACCGATCTGGTGACCGGCAGCGTGCTGGATAATCGTTCCGAGCTCGGCCCCAGAGGTAAATTTCGCCCCTTCCTGCTCTGGACCATAGTGCCACTGGCTCTTATCAACACCGCCCTGTTTACCAGCGTTGAGCTCCCGGTCATCGCTAAAACAGTACTGTTTACCCTGCTGTTCATGATGTTTGGTGCCTTTTACAGTTTTGGCAATGCCTCCTATGGCGCCATGGTCCCGGCCCTCACCAAGCGACTCCAGGACCGAGCCGAGCTCGCCGCCTGGCGCCAGGGCGGAGCCAATACCGGATTACTGCTCTGCTCGGTGGGGTTCATGCCGCTGGTATTGCTGTTTGACAAACCACAGGTCGGCTATAGCGTTGCGGTACTGATTTATTCGGTCATGGGGGCTGCAGCAGTACTCTTTTGCTACAGCAGAGTTCGTGAACGCCATGTGCTGCCATCGGTTGTCAACGAATCGGGGTTTTCGGCAGTACAAACCAACGCACGGGCCGTGCTGGCAAACCGTCCGCTGGGCATCCTGGCGCTGGCCAATCTGCTGACGCTAGCAGCGTTCAACACCAAGCTGATTGTTCAGGTTTTTTACGCCCAATATGTGATTGGCGACGTATCGATGATCGCCTACATGAGCTTCATCAGCATAGGGTGTATCTACCTGGGTGTATTGCTGGTCCCCTTTGCCGTGCACCGTTTTGGCAAACTGCCTGTCTATCTGGCCGGCATTGGCGTGTGGATATGCGGTGACCTGCTCAACTACCTCTACAGCGAGAGTGCTCTCGATTACATCCTCTTCACCTCCCTGGCCCTGTGGGGATCCGCTTTCGTCAACAGTCTCAACTGGGCGTTCATCTCTGACACCGTCGAGTATGGGGAATGGAAAACCGGCATCCGCACAGAAGGGCTGGTCTACTGCAGTCTGACCTTCTGCCGCAAATGTTCGGCCGCGCTTGCGGGCCTCATTCCCGGGCTGGTGCTGGCATGGTCAGACTATGTTCCCAACGCGACGCAAAGCACCGAGACCCAAAGCAGCATCGCCAATCTGATGTTTCTCTACCCGATCTGTGCCCTGATTTGCGCTGCTGCCTTGATGTTGCTGTTCTACCCGCTCACTGATGCTCGCTATCAACAGATCGTCCGGGAGCTGGCACAACGCCATGCCCTTGCTTCTCCCCGGAAACCCCATCACCGAATGAGTGAACAATCTACTCCATCGCCTGACCCCCCCCCTCTTCGTGCGGGTCAGAATGGCTGAATTTAACATGCTGTTTTTATTGAATTAATCCTTAACCAAATCAGACAAAGAGAGCGCTATTCCTATGTCATTCAACAGTGAAAACCTGGCCAAGCTCGATATCTCGGCGCTGCGTAGCCAACGCTGGTATGCCCCCGACACCATCCGAGCCTTCGCCCATCGTCAACGCAGTCAGCAAAGTGGCTTGAACCGCGACGAATTCATGGGCAAGCCCGTGATCGGGATCATCAATACCTGGAGTGAAATGAGCCCCTGCCATAGCCACCTGCGTGAGCGCGCCGAGGCCGTCAAGCGAGCCGTCTGGGCCGCGGGAGGCTACCCCGTTGAATTGCCCGCGCTGTCGGTCGGGGAAGTATTGGTCAAGCCGACCACCATGCTCTATCGCAACTTTCTGGCGATGGAGGCAGAAGAGCTGCTGCGCCAGCATCCGATCGATGGGGCTGTGCTGCTCGGCGGTTGCGACAAATCCACGCCAGCCCTGCTGATGGGCGCCATTTCGATGGACTTGCCAGTGATCTTCTGCCCCGCCGGCCCCATGTCGAGCGGCAAATGGCGCGGTCATGTCACCGGTGCCGGTACCCATACCAAGAAGTTCTGGGATCAATTGCGCTTGGGGGCCATTACCCAGCATGACTGGATCGAGCTGGAGGGGGCGATGACTCGCTCCATCGGCACCTGCAATACCATGGGCACAGCATCCACCATGACCTCCATCGCCGATGCCATGGGCTTTATGTTGCCGGGGGCCAGCTCCATCCCCGCCGCTGACTCACGACACGTCCAGATGGCAGCCCAATGCGGCCAAATCATCGTCGACATGGTGTGGCATGATCACAAACCTTCCCGCTGGCTGACCCGAGCCAACTTCCTCAATGGCGTAGTGGCCTACATGGCGCTCGGCGGCTCCACCAATGCCGCGATCCACATGATTGCGATGGCCAACCGGGCGGGCATCAACCTCACTCTGGAAGACATGGAGTCGGTGGCACGGGAAGTCCCTGTGCTGGCCAATCTGTTTCCCTCTGGTGATCAGTTGATGGAGGAGTTCTTCTTCGCCGGCGGTCTGATGGCCCAGCTGAAAAAGGTGGAGTCATTCCTCCACCTCGATGCGATCGGGGTCACCAATCGTCCCGTTGCACAGTGGATTGCCAACGCGACCTGTTATGACGACAACGTGATCCGCTCGCTAGATAACCCTGTGGTACCGCTCTCCCGTGGATGTGCATTGACAGTATTGCGCGGCAATCTGTGCCCCAACGGGGCTGTGATGAAATCATCTGCCGCCAAACCCGAACTGCGCCACCACAAGGGCCCTGCCATCGTCTTCGACAGCCATCAAGAGCTCTCGGATCGCATCGATGACCCCGCCCTGGAGGTAACCAAGGAATCAGTGATTATCCTGCGCAATGCCGGCCCGGTCGGCGCGCCGGGCATGCCGGAGTGGGGCAACCTGCCGATCCCGAAAAAGCTGCTGCAACAAGGCGTCACCGACATGGTGCGGATTAGCGATGCCCGCATGTCCGGTACTCACTATGGCACCTGTATCCTGCACGTTGCCCCTGAAGCGGCCATTGGTGGCCCACTGGCACTGGTACGTACCGGTGACCTCATCGAGCTCGATATCGCCAATGGCCGCCTCAACATGCTGGTCAGTGATGAAGAGCTGGCCGAGCGCCGCCGCACGCTCAAACCGGTACACAAAGTTTATGAACGCTCTTATGCCGCACTCTATCAACAACATGTGACCCAGGCCGATCAGGGCTGTGACTTCGATTTCCTCCAGGCTGGCAGCAAAGTGCCCGAGCCCCCGATTTTCTAAAGGAGCAAACAATGAATCCGTTCAAACTTGCGATTACTCAAGGTCCACGCCCACTGGGCACCTGGATGATGACTGGCAGCGATACGGTGGCGGAAGCCATGGCGACTGTCGGTTTCGATTTCTTGGTGCTGGACCAGGAACATGTGCCGGTCGATAGCCTGGATGCGATCCGTATCGATCGCGCCATTCGTGCCAGCAACCCGGCCACCACCCCACTCTACCGCCTGGCCTGGAACGACACTGTGTTGATCAAACGGGCGCTTGATGGCGGTGCAACGTCGCTGATGGTGCCGTTTGTCAACAGTGCAGCAGAAGCCCGCAAAGCGGTAGAGGCGGCCTACTACCCTCCCCTAGGCAAACGCGGCTTTGCCGCGGTGCATCGTGCGTCCGGTTACGGTGCCGAACCCGAATTCGTGCGTAAAGCCCGGGAAGAGCTCTGCCTTATCCTGCAAATTGAGACCCCTGACGCCATTGATGCCATGGAAGAGATGGCCATTGAAGGAGTGACCGGCTTCTTTATCGGCCCCGGCGATATGAGCGCAGCCATGGGCCATATTGGCAATCCCTCTCACCCCGAGGTGCAAGCCAAGATCCGTGAAGGGCTGGAGAAGTGCCAGCGCTTGGGATTGCCTTGCGGGATCGTCGGTGGCAACCCCGAGCTGGTGAACAAATATCAAGAGATGGGTTTTAGCTTCGTGGCGCTCGGCTCCGACATGAGTTACCTGCTGGCTCGCGCCCGTGAACAGCTCGCCGCGATCCGGGGGGAACGTCTGAGCATATCCGGTGGCGAGGTTTACTGATGAAGAGGCTTCACCGCCAAAGCGGCCCGCTTGATCTGGAGCTCATCCCCGAGCTTGGTGGCGCTATCGGCAAACTGACCTGGCATGGCAGGGAGATCTTGCGCTCCCTGCCCGATGGTCAGAACGTCACAGTCAACCAGGGGGGCTGTTTTCCCCTGGTACCTTACTCCAACCGTATTGCTCATGGACGGTTTCACTTCGCCGGATATGATTACGCCCTGCTGCGTAACTTTGGCGATCATCCCCACTCAATTCATGGCAACGGCTGGCAGCAGCCATGGCAAGAAGGGGATGCAGATGATTACTCTGTCGTGCTGACCCTGCACCATGACGCACAGGGAGCATCCGCGGCGCAATGGCCCTGGCCTTATCGGGCAACTCAGCGCTTCACCCTGCAAGAGAATGCGCTGCATATCATACTCACTTACCACAATCTGGCCGATCACGCTGTCCCGGCTGGGCTGGGCTTTCACCCCTATTTTCCCCGTGCGGCGCACGCCGAGATCCAGTTCGACGCAGGCGGTGTGGTACTCAACGACCACAAGTCCCTGCCCACTGGTCTCGCGCCACTACCGACCCAATGGAACTATCGCACTTGGCGCAAACCTGAACCCGCCAGTGTCGATAACTGCTTCCATCACTGGAGTGGCTGTGCACGGGTGCGCTGGCCAGATGAGAAGCTGATGGTGACCCTGAGCTCACCCGATGCGCCTCACGCCATCCTGTTTCTGCCGCCCGCCGATCGTGACTTCATCGCCATCGAGCCGGTTTCTCATATCAATGATGCCATCAACAACGGTGGCTTTGGTGACCCTGCGCTGGCCATGGCCACTGTGCCAGCCAATGGGCAGTTGCAGATCTCCATGCTGCTTGAGGTTTCTCACTATGCCTAATCCTGCTCTGCTACTTGCCGACTACCGCGGCCATCTGCCCGAGTGCCCGACCTGGAGCACTGATGAACAGGCGCTCTACTGGACCGATATTCTCGAGCGTTGCCTGCACCGCTATCACCCCGAAAGCGGCGCCATGACGACAATCCCCTTCCCCGAAGAAGTGGGCTGTTTTGCCCTGCGCGAACAGGGTGGCTTTATCGCAGCGATGCGCACCGGGATCTATCTGTGTGATCAACACGGGCAAATTGAGCGTAAAGTCGCCGATAACCCCAATAACCCAGCGCTGGCCCGTTTTAATGATGGCGGTACCGATCAGGCGGGTCGTTTCTATGCGGGCACTTACTGGAGCCCACGAGATTACAACGGCGCCCTGCTATGCCGGGTTGATGCCGAGCTGCAGATGTCGGTGATCCAGTGCGACATTCTGGGAGCCAATGGCTTGGCATTCAGCCCAGACATGCGCTGGATGTACACCACTGATACCCCCAACCGCCGCCTTTATCGCACTCCGTTGACCCGCGACGGTTCACTCGGTCAACGGCAACTGCTGCGCGAGTTTGCAGCCCGCGCCGACGAAGGGCGCCCGGATGGGGCTGCAATCGATGTCGAAGGATGCTACTGGAGCGCCCTGTTTGATGGCCATCGTATCGCCCGCTTCTCTGCAGAGGGGGTATTGCTGGCCGAATATCCCTTGCCGGTACGTTGCCCCACCATGGTCTGTTTTGGTGGTGAAGACATGAAGACCCTCTTCATCACCACCACTCGCGAAAATATGGACGCCGCCGAACTGGCAGCACGTCCGCTCTCAGGTGCGCTGTTCAGCATGCGTGTTGACATCGCCGGTCTTGCTAAACCCACATTTAAGGAAAACAACAGATGAAAACTATTGGCTTTATCGGTCTTGGTCTGATGGGCGAAGCGATGTCAAAGAACATCGTCAAAAAATTTGATGGCAATGTGTTGGTATTCGATATCAATCAGGAGGCTGTCGCCCGGGTGGTCGATGCAGGCGCCATCGCCTCCCCTTCCATTGCCAGGTTGGCAGCCGATGCGGATGTGATCATCTCCATGGTACCGCGCTCCGAACACGTCAAAGCGGTCTATACCGAACTGCTGCCACACCTTGGCCCCGGCAAGATCACCATCGACATGTCCACCATTGACCCGGCAGTGTCAATCGCCTTATCCCGCCAGGTAGCAGAAACCGGTGCCGTGATGCTCGATGCGCCCGTGGTCAAATCCGTCCCTGCCGCCGTGGCTGCCGAGCTCGGGATCTACATAGGTGGCGACCTGTCCGCCTACAAAAAGGTCAAGCCATTGCTAGCCATGATGGGCAGCAACCAGATCCACCTGGGGGGCAACGGCCGTGGTTTGATCATGAAGGTGCTGCACAACACCTTGGTCGCCCAAATTCAGAACAGTGTCAACGAAATGCTGGCCACCGCCGATCATTTCGGCATCGATAAAGAGAGCTTCAACACCGCCGTCTCTTACGGTGGCGGCAGCAACTTCTATCTGACCAGCAAGATAGGTGCCCTGATCGCCGAGAACTACAACACTGTCTTCTCGCTGGAGAACATGGCCAAAGATATCGGCATTATGAAGAACCTCATGGGAGAAGAAGCGCTGACCCTGCCCGGAGTCGAATTGGTGAATAACATTTACCAGCAAGGCCTGAATAACGGTTTGGGCCGTGAGGATTTCTGTGCCACTTATAAGTTGGTAAAGCAAAACATTCAATAGCTGGCTGATAAAAACCATCGCATGAGGTAATTAATTTACCTCATGCCAATCGCTGTACGATTTAATATCAACTTACCATTGGCGAGTCAATCACTATGCGTATCCACCCCAAAATATGCTTAATCCCTCTTATATGCTGCAACGCAGCTTTCGCGGGCGGTTATTTTGAAAGCCGTGAGGCATTTAACTTTGCTACCGACCAACATGAGTTATTGTTGCGACTCGGCTATAACTGGGAATCTGGTGCGGGTATTATGGCCAGCAATGCGTATAATACCGATAAACTAGACAAGCTAAAGCACAGTTATAACGAAATTGAAGGGTGGTATCCGCTATTAAATTTAACCACCAAACTCTCGGTCAATGCCGGTGGTTTGGTTAACTCCTCTAGCTCTGGCTCTGGTGGCTCTGCGTATCTGGATGGAAAGTACAACTTTACCGATAACTTTTCCGTTATTGCACGATACCGTTACAATCATCAAAATTATCTAACTACGGATCTTGATGGTTATGGCGATAATAACGATACCAATGAATACGCACTGTATATTGTCAATAAAATAACGCCAGCTTTGACCCATACTTTTGAATCGCACTATTTTTCTCGCGTTAATAATTTCAACAGTGCTAATGGGAAAGATCATCACTGGGAGCTAACCAGTCAAACCCGCTATCGAATCAATCCACAATGGATGCCTTATCTGGAATTACAGTGGTACGATAGAAATATTGCCTATGATGCAGAGGCATACCGGATCCGTATTGGTGTTAAATACTTTTTCTAATGTTGCCAGATGAATTCAATCTATGACTCACGGAGAGCAGTTATGAACTATTCCCAGCAAGTACAATATCACTCTATTGCCGGCAAGGTCGCCGTTATTACAGGTGGCGCCAGTGGCATTGGCGAAGAGTTGGTGCGCGCATTTGTCAGCCAAGGAGCCAAAGTCGCCTTCCTCGATTTTGATAAATCAGCAGGCGAAGCACTCGCGCATGAGCTCGGCTGCCTGTTTCTGTTTTGCGATGTCACCGACCTGACTCTGCTCAAAGCGTGTTTTACGACCATTGAACAACAGCTGGGCAGTGTCGATATCCTGATCAACAACGCGGGCAGCGATGATCACCATAAAATTGAGGATCTGACCGAGGAGTATTTCGAAAACCGCATCAATATCAATCTGCGTCACCAGTTGTTTGCGATCCAAGCCGTGCTGCCAGGCATGGAGCAAAAAGGGAGCGGCAGCATCATCAATATGGGCTCCATCAACTGGATGCGGGGCCGCCCCGGGAGAGTCTGCTACTCCCTGTCAAAAGCCGCCATCCATGGTTTTACCCGTACCCTGGCGCAGGAGTTGGGCGCGAGAGGCATTCGGGTTAACAGCCTGGTACCAGGCGCAATCCGCACCCCCAAACAGGATGCGATGTGGGCGCAACTCGACCCTGCCGCGGTGAACCAGTTTGTCGAACTGCAAGCTCTCAAATTCCGTCTCGATGGCTCACATTGTGCTCGCATGGCCCTCTTCCTGGGTTCTGACGAATCCAATGGCTGTACCGGCCAAGATTTCATTGTTGATGCAGGGCTTACTCTGAACTAGGGCTCTGTCCCAAGGCTGTCTGCTTGAAATGATGAGGTTTGAGCAATATCTGGCTGGCATGGCATTCAACCATGCCGGGCAATCCAGAAGAGGCAAATGCTGCAGATATTGCTTGTTTTTATAGATACGCGCTTGGCTAGATGGGACAGGTCTCGATGCAAATGGGGAAAACGCCATTAGCCTGAGTGCTCTCAATACTCCTCTCTTACAACGGGGAGTACCGGGAGAACCCACCATCTCCAGAATGATTCAATCAGAGAGCATGCCAGCCAACATCAGATGACATAGTGGATGGCATATCAAAAATCGCACATAAAGAAAAAGCCCAAGCAATGTAATTGCTTGGGCTTATCATTTGGCGGTGAGGGAGGGATTCGAACCCTCGATACGTTGCCGTATACACACTTTCCAGGCGTGCTCCTTCAGCCACTCGGACACCTCACCAAATTTTTGCTCACTGCTTTATGTTCTTGAGCTGCACATTCGCTGGCGGACCATGCCGCGGTGACGGGACGTAATGTAAGGGATACGATGGCTTTTGGTCAATGCAATTTTTTACTTTTTGCGTTCGTTTGCTCAATATCCGAACCAAGTGACCAAAAATATGTCGTTTCGTATCCCTTTCAATCAATTTACTGCCGCTTCGTGCAAATGTTCACCTTTGAGCGCCTCTTCCAGCGAGCCGTAGAATTCCAGCTTGCCGGGCTGCGGCCGCACCTTGGCACGGGCCAGGGTCTTGAGCGGTTGGAACTGCAACTCGGCCACCCGCAACTCGACACCGGCTTTAGCCATCTGCTTGCCAAAGTGGAGGAAGGCAGACAGGCCGCCCGCATCGAGGATGGAAACCGCCTCCATCTGCAACACCAGCACCTTGTGCCCTTTCACTTGTGATTCCAGCTCGGCAAAGACCCGTTCGGCCGCTGCGAAGAAGAGCGGGCCGTTGATCTTGTAGAGCAGGCCATTGTTCGGCACCTCATGGGCATAGCGCTTGTGCTCGGCCAAATCGTGCAGTTTGGTCATCTTGGCGATTTCGCGCATAAAGAGCAGGGACGCCAGGATCACCCCGAAAGTGATGGCGATGACCATGTCGAAAATGACGGTGAGCGACAGGCAGACCAGCAGCACCAGCACATCGGATTTGGGCGCGCGACGGATCAGCTCCACCACCTTGTGCGCTTCACTCATGTTCCAGGCCACGATGAGCAGCAAGGCAGCCATGGCCGAGAGCGGCAACCAGGAAAGCCAGGGGGCCAGCACCAGAATGGCGGCCAGCACCACCAGCGCATGGACGATCCCCGAGACGGGGGACGTAGCGCCTGCACGCACGTTGGCGGCAGAGCGAGCGATGGCGGCGGTAGCGGTAATGCCGCCAAAGAAGGGGGCGAAGATGTTGCCAAGCCCCTGCCCCACCAGCTCGGCGTTGGAGCTGTGCTTGCGACCTGTCATCCCATCAAGCACCACGGCGCAGAGCAGCGATTCGATCGCCCCCAGCATCGCCATGGAGAAGGCGGCAGGCAGCAGCCGCTCAACAGCCGCCAGGTTCCATTCAACTGGCAAGCCATCAGGTCCGGGCAAGGCCCAGGGCATCACCAGGGTCGGCGCGATGGGCGGGATCCCCATCCCCTGGGTGCCATCGGCCAGGGTATAGCTGAACTTGCTGCCGATAGTGGCCACATCCACCCCAAAGTAATGGAGGCCAAAACCCAGACCTACCCCGACCAGCACCGCGGGCAAGTGGCCGGGCACCGGCAGACGCAGGCGTGGCCAGAGCAGCAGCACGGCCAGTGTTGCGACCCCCACCAGGGTATCGCCCCACTGCCAGCTTGGCAGGGCGGCGGCCAGCGCTTCGACCTTGCCCAGATAGGTTTCCGGCATCTCGGGCACGCTCAGTCCAAAGAAGTCCTTGATCTGCAAGGTGGCGATCACGATGGCGATACCACCGGTAAAGCCCAGCGTCACTGACGGAGGAATGTACTCGATAAGGCGGCCAAGACGGGCCATCCCCATCGCCACCAGAAAGAGGCCTGAGATGAGCGTCGCCATCAACAGACCGCCAACCCCGAACTGCTGGGCAACCGGATAGAGGATCACTACAAAGGCAGCGGTCGGGCCGGAGATGGAGTAACGGGAGCCACCGGTCACGGCGATCACGATACCGGCGATGATGGCGGTATAGAGACCGTGTTGCGGCGGTACACCGCTGGCGATGGCCAGTGCCATGGCGAGCGGGATGGCGATGATGCCCACCGTCACACCGGCGATAAGGTCACGGCCGAAGCGGGCCATGCTGTAGGGTTCATCAATACAGGACTGGCGTAAGGCTATGGCGAGCTTCACGCTATTTAAAGAGGCTTGCTTGTGCATGTATATCGTAATACCAGAAGAGGGAGATAAAGGCCGGAGAGATCCGGCGCCCGATCATCATCAAGGGCCGGCAGGGCTGTCGACGCGGCGATGGTATCCTGCGTAACCTTACTCCAGACGGGCCATTTTTTCGATGGGCAGGATCAATGAAAAGCACTCTGCCCCATGATTTGGCCCATTTACCGCCAAATCGCCGATCTTGACTCCAGCTCTCCCCCTTTTAGCCACAAAGATTACCATTTGAGCCTCACCTGGTTACCAGCACGTTCGCGACATCATGCTGTCATCATCAGGTTGATGCGAACCGAACCAATGCCCCCTGCGCCGGTTGGGGGGAGCGATGGCAAGGGACTGATTGTGCTGAAAATAAACCGCAAAGCGCAACTTTTGGGCAAACAATCCGAAAATCCGGTTTTCGAGAAATTCGCGGGTTGACACCCGCCGCCCTGGTCATTAATATTCGCCCCGTCTTAACGAGACAGGCAATTCCTCCTTAGTTCAGTCGGTAGAACGGCGGACTGTTAATCCGTATGTCACTGGTTCAAGTCCAGTAGGAGGAGCCAATTCCCTCGTAGTTCAGTCGGTAGAACGGCGGACTGTTAATCCGTATGTCACAGGTTCAAGTCCTGTCGAGGGAGCCAAATTCTAAAGCCCAGCCTTTTGGCTGGGCTTTTTCGTATCTGCCTCAGAAGAGTCTAGAGAAGCCTGGATTACTCATCCCCACACTGGGGGCTGTCACGTCCACAAACAGGTCAAGACCACGCCACAACCGAGCATGTTCACGGAGTGCTTGCTGATAGGCCCAAGTAGCGATGGCAGTAGAACGCTCGGCATCGACGCTCACCAGAGGGGCCAGCTCGTCCGTGAGGTACGCCCCATGGGTCAGGATATTCTGCTCGTACCAGGCATCCCTATGCTCGGGCGCGGCAAGAAAATCCCGTTTGCTCCGATTACAGTTGGCGTGTGCCAGTACGAAGTTGTGGCCCAAATCGATTGGATAACGACGCCAGGGGATGAAATGGTCTACCTCACCACTCCCTTGTATCGCCTTGTTACAGTAAAAACAGGTTCCCCCCTGCAAGTCCCTCAATACCTCTCCTACTCGCCCCAGCGCCTGACGGCTTGAACCAAATAGAAAATTCTCCAACCCCACACTGGGGCCAATCAGTGGCTGATTACCCTTGATGTCGCAGATAAGCTGTAACCAATGCTGTCGGGAGAGGGAGACCACCAGATCGTAAAAGCGGTGGAGACAGTAGAGAATGCCGGGGTTAAGGCAGATATGATCCGCGCCCCTTTGGTGCGGATAGAGGTGGCACTCCTCTCGCCCACCCAGGATCTGCAGACGCCACAAGGGTCCCTCAACAAGGATGCGCCGAACTCGGGCAAGAAGAGGCAGCCAGGCGTCGTGACGACGCAGTGCAGTTACCGAGCGGACCCCCTCTTCACGCAGCCGGGACAACTCCGTCAGCATGATGGCCTGACGACCGCTGCTCTGTTTGAGCAAGGTGGCCGTTTCTTCCGTCGCCGAGTAGGGCAGACTGTGCTGCCAATAGAGATCCACAAACTTGGTGGCCAGTTCGTCCAGCGTAATAGTGCGCGCCGCCATCAGCTCATGGGTCTCGGTACTGCGCTCAATTGCGATATCTGCAATCCCGTGAAGCAAGGCGCACTTGTAAGTGGCAACAAAGTCGCCTTCGGTAAAGATGCGCTGCAGATAGGCAATAAAAGAGAGTTGCTGCTCAGGGGAAGCGTGCATGTTCGCCCCCAAGGATCAGACTCTGCCAACTCAAGCCGCTACGCGCCAAGGCATCCCCCTGTGGTTCTGACACATGGAGCAGTGTCATCCCCCCCTCCAATGCAAGCCGCTCCACTTCATCGACAGCTACCGGATACATGGCTCGCTCCCGCATCTCCAGCTCCGACACAGTCAGGCGAAGACTCAGTACCAGATAGCCGTCTGGTGAGAGCAGCTCATGAAGACGTGCCAGAGCCAAGGGTCGAGACTCCGGGGGTAGATGCATCCAGACAGCACTGAGCAAAATCAGATTAAAAGTACCGGTCACGCGAGAGAGAGCAGGCATAGCGTCATTGACCCACGCCACCGCTGCCTCACGGGTATGACATTGCCCCTGTAGAGCAAGTGCCTGACAGGGCTCGGCAGCAACCACAGTGTTGCCCTGATGGAGCTCGGCTAAAAACGCAGCATCCCGACCACTGCCAGCCCCCACATCAAGCACCCTGCGCGGTGCAGCCAAAAGCCAAGGCTCCAGCAGAGTGAGCCAGTCGCCGTGAACGGCGCGCGCAGATACCTGTTGGTAACGAGTCGCCAATTCGGTGGCATGGCACTGGTAGTAGTCGAGGGACACAATGCGTTCCAAACGGAAAAGGAAGTAAAATAATCTCACAAGATCAGTTAGTTGGCCATGGCCAGAACGACACTTTCCCAACATGAACGATTAATCGGGCAGCGGCATTTACAAAACCGGGTGTCCGCCAAAAGAACCGCGGCCAGAGGGCTCTGAATGATGCCACCATTCAACATTTCGGGTAATATTCGGCCAACTCACTGATCTCTTGGCACTTATTATCGCCATGAGAGGTCAACGCCAGATGGAGATGGCTATTAATGAACTCGACTGATGTCGTGACCCTGTTTGGGGATGACAAGATTCTTTCCTTTGACCTTGAACTGACCCGGGACGAAAAACTCCGTCATCTGGGGGCGCTCCTGGCTGGTCGTGAACTCAATCTCAAAGGCCCGCAGGATCTCGCACTCAAGGAGTTAAATGCGCTGGCACAAGGGGCGGATGTGATCCTTGGTCACAATATTCTCGATTTTGATCTCCCCTGGTTGGCCAAACAGGCTGTACGCCCTCAGTTACTTCTCGAAAAGCCGGTAATAGATACCCTCTATCTATCTCCCCTTGCCTTTCCCAAAAACCCCTATCACCGCTTGGTCAAGGATTACAAACTGGTTCGAGATACCCTCAATGATCCGGTCGCGGATGCAAGGCTCGCATTGCAGATTTTCTCGGAACAGCTGATAGCACTACAAGCCTTACCCCTGTCCCAATTGCAGCTTTATCAATATCTGTTCGACCAGGGAGTCATGGCGCAATTTAACACTCAGGGTCTGTCACTGGTGTTTGCCAGACTGACAGGCCGCCCGCCAGTGCGGGTCTCGGAGCTACCCACTCTCATCAAGAGCATTGCCCATGAGAAAGCGTGCCCCAATCAGCTCAACCGAGTGATTGGTGATGCCCTGCGTCAACCCATGCTGTTGTTACCATTGGCTTATGCCTGCGCCTGGTTGCCCGTGTCCGGCGGGAACTCCGTATTGCCCCCCTGGATTTGGCGCAGCTTCCCCCAGACTGCAGAGATCATTCACACAGTTCGTGAACGTCACTGCGGTCATGCTGACTGCAGCTATTGTCAGGAGAACCACGACGCACGCCGCCATCTGCAGCGAATTTTCGAGCTCGACAACTTCCGCAACTTGCCTGATGGGACACCATTGCAGAAGGCCTTGATCGAGGAAGCCATGGCTGGCGTCGCATTGCTCGGCATACTCCCAACCAGCGGCGGCAAGTCGCTTTGCTACCAACTCCCGGCACTGGTGCGTAACCAGCGAAGCGGTGCTCTCACGGTCGTGATATCCCCTCTGCAGGCTCTGATGAAAGATCAAGTGGATAACCTTAAACACAAGGCCGGTATTGAAGGTGTTGCCGCTATCTCGGGGCTGCTGACGCTACCAGAGCGAGGCGCGATTCTTGAACAGATCCGCATGGGGGATATCGCCTTGCTCTATATCTCCCCCGAGCAGTTGCGCAACCGCACAGTCAAACAAGCAATACGACAACGTCAAATCGGTGGCTGGGTATTTGACGAAGCGCACTGCCTGTCGAAATGGGGACATGATTTTCGCCCTGACTATCTCTACTGCGCCAAGGCCATCGCCACAATTGCCAAGGAACAGCAGGTCCCCATGCCTCCTGTCTTCTGCTATACCGCGACCGCCAAACCGGATGTGATTGAGGATATTTGCGCCCAGTTTCTCGATAAACAACCCAGACCTCTTCTCAGACTGGAAGGCGGGGTTGAACGTACCAACCTAGAATATGCCGTCGTTGAGTGTCCCGGTCTCAATAAACAGGGCCATATCCTTAACCTGCTCGAGCAGTTCTTCGGTGAGGAAAAGCCCGGTTCCTGCGTTATCTACTGCGCAACCAAGCGCAGCGTGGACGAGCTGGCCGATTTCCTCGGTCAGCAACAATCCCTCCCTGTCTCGCGCTTTTACGCCCGAATGGACAGTGCACAGAAAAAAGCGACTCTCGAACAATTTATCAATGGCGAGATCCGGGTCATCTGCGCGACCAACGCCTTCGGGATGGGGATCGACAAGGATGATGTGCGTTTGGTGATCCATGCCGATATCCCCGGCTCCCTCGAAAACTATCTACAGGAAGCGGGACGAGCTGGCCGCGATACAGCACAAGCCCACTGCGTATTGCTGTTTGATGAACAAGATATCGAGAAACAGTTTCAGCTCGAGGCCATGAGTGAAGTCAGCCTGCGCGATATCAAACAGATTCTGCGCGGAATAAGGCTCAGGGCCAGCAAAGGAGGCAAGCAGGATAACAACTCGCCACTGGTCGCCACCAGTGCAGAGCTCATCAACCAGCCAGAGGTAGAAACCAGCTTCGCTGCCGATGACAGCAATGCGGATACCAAAGTCAAGACAGCTATTGCCTGGCTCGAACGAGCGGGCTATCTGGAACGTAGCGACAACATCACTCAGGTATTTCAGGGTCGTCCCCTGTTTGCCTCCACCGAGGAGGCGATGAAAAGGGTAGAGAGTCTGAAACTGGCCCCCAAGGCCAAAGCCATATGGCAAGCGGTTATCCAGGCGCTGATGAGTGCTGCCGACGATGATGGCCTCAGTGCCGATACCATCGCCGAAGAGGCAGGCCAATACATGGCAGACAAGGGTAGTGGTGTTCAGGCCAGCGAAGTGATGCGGGTACTCACCCAGATGGCAGATGTCGGCCTTCTCTCTCAGGGGATGTTACTGACTACCTGGCTTCGCCCCAAAGGAAGAGACAATGCCCGCGTGCTCTACGGGCAAGTACACAGCATTGAAAAGGCGATGCTGGACACCTTGCGTGAAAAAGAACCCGAACCTGATACAGGGCAAGGGCTGATCTTTAACATTCGACTGGTCAATCAGGCCATCAAAGATCTGGGGCATGAGCGGTGTAACCCTGGCTTGCTGCGCAATTTGCTGACCAGCTGGGCCCAGGATGGTCGCTCGGGGGGCGAGAAAGGCTCCATTGATGTCAAATATCTCTCTCGGGATCTTTACCAACTCACCTTCAACCGAACCTGGTCCCAGATTGAGCAGACAATTGATCAACGCCATCGCGTCACTGGCGCCACCCTCGATTTTCTCTACACCCTGTTGGCAAGCAGCGAAGAGAGTGTCCAGCGCCAGGTGATGCTGTCATTTGCCCTGGAGCAACTGGTCAAATACCTGCGAGAAGACATGGATGTGGCTCAGCTCATGAACAAGCGGGAGGCAAGCAGCCAGCAGGAGTGGTTGCTCAAAGGGGCAGAGCGGGCACTGCTCTACCTGCATGAGCAACACGCCATCGTGCTGCAAAATGGCCTTGCCGTGTTCCGAAGCGCTATGACCCTCACGCTGACCGCTGAGCGGCAGCAACAATACAACAAGGCAGACTATCAGCCGCTTGAGCATCACTATCGCCAGAAGGTGATTCAGATCCATGTGATGAATGAATACGCCCGCATCAGCCTGGAACACTTCAAGAAAGCCAAAAAGCTGGTGACAGACTACTTCTCCATGGAAGCTGACAAGTTCCTCGGTCACTACTTCAAAGGGCGCAACAAAATCCTGGAGCTGGCGACCAGCGAACACTCCTGGAAGCGCATCGTCGAAGATCTTCACAACCGTTCCCAGGAACAGATCGTCCAAGCACCGCCCGAGCAAAACTTGCTGGTACTGGCAGGGCCGGGGTCAGGCAAGAGCAAGGTGATTATCCACCGCTGCGCCTATCTGATGCGGGTCAAGCAGATCTCCCCATCGCGGATCATGTTGCTCTGTTACAACCATAATGCGGCGATGTCCCTGCGCCGACGCCTGACCGAGTTGCTGGGGCGTGACGGAGCACGGGTCTCGGTATTCACCTTTCACGGTCTCGCAATGAGTCTGACGGGCAATGCGGTGCAAAATCGGACATCAGACGATATCGACTTTACCACCATCATTGATGACGCAATCAAGCTGCTCCGGGGAGAGCAGAACCAGCTTGGTCTCGAATTGGAAGAGCAGCGGGAAAAGCTGCTCGGTGGACTGCAATTTCTGCTCGTCGACGAGTATCAGGACATTGATGAACAACAGTACCAGCTTATCGCTGCACTGGTTGGAAAAAGCGAAGAGGATGAAGAAGCGCGCCTGCACCTGATGGCGGTGGGTGATGACGACCAGTCTATCTACGCCTTCCGCGACGCGAACGTCAGCTTTATTCGCCGCTTTGAGCAAGACTACAACGCCCAGACTCACTTCCTGACCTGGAACTATCGTTCCACCGCCCACATCATCGAGACCTCCAACCGCCTGATTGAGCACAATCAGGATCGCATGAAGCGTACACATCCCATCGAGATCGACGACAGGCGCAAGATGGAAGTGGCTGGGGGGCACTGGGAGGGGATGGAGACAGCACAGGGTCTCGTCATCATCCAGCAGTGCCAGGATGCAGCCCAACAGGCAGCCGAGGTCGTGAGACATATCGCGCTTATCCGTGAGAAGACTCCCACTTGCCCGCTGGAATCTATCGCCGTGCTGGCCCGTAATGGGCTGGAGAAGGAGGAACTGGCATGGGTACGCTCGGCACTGGCAGATGCTGATATTCCCTGTCGTTTTACTCTGGATAAAGAGAACGGTTTTCCTGTGCATCGCTGCCGTGAAATCTTGCGCTATCAGAATTGGCTACAACAGCAAGGTCATGCCCTGCTGACAGCGGAGCAACTTGCAGCCCCTCTCCCTCCACTCTCACTGGCCAACCGTTGGGAGGAGCTACTGCACGATCTGATTGCTCAATGGCAAGCCAGCCAGGGAGAGCACGCTCTTTCTGCCCACCACTTCCTGATGTTCCTCTACGAATATCTGAGCGAACAGAGACGCCAGATCCGCTTTGGCAAAGGAGTGCTGCTAAGCACGGTGCATGGGGTAAAGGGAGAGGAGTATCGCCATGTACTACTTCTCGATGGCGGTTGGCAACGCTCTGCCGAACTATCGTCCGGCAACCAGGAAGAGGAGCGGCGCCTCTTCTATGTGGGGATGACTCGCGCCATCGACAGACTGGTTCTCATGGCTCGCCACGATCAACGTAATCCCCATATTCCACTGATCGCCTCCCACTGCTACGTGCAGAGACCTAACGCAACCCGACCGGACAGACAACGTCGTTTCGCCATGATGGGTATGTCGCAACTGGTGCTGGGCTATGCCGGACGCAGTAGCGAGACTCATCGTATCCACCGCCTGCTCAGTCAGATAAAGGTTGGCGATGCCGTGCGTATCGCTCCCGATAAAAACAACAAGCTTCATGTGTATCACCAGAATCACGAAATAGCTCGCCTCTCCCTGTTCGGCGAAGAGACCTGGAAATTCGACATGAATAGCATCCGTGAAGCCCGAGTGATTGCTCTGGTGGAACGACGTAAAGAACAGGAGAAAGAAGAGTATCAACCCAAGATGCGCAGCGAACGTTGGGAGATCCCCATAATCGAGCTGGAGTTATGAACCAAACTGGTAGCCCCCCATGCTACCGGGATAGACCTTCACGACTTGCAGCACCAGCTGTGCCGGTACTGCAATAGGTGATAGTGAAAGCCTGGTGACTTGACGACACGTCGCCGCCAATAGCCTCAATTCAGGTCATAATGTAGTGGTCAACTAAATCCAGACTCTTGGTTAGGCCGAACCTCGGCTTTTGCTGGCGGTATCCCGTTATTGTATTGATGTGGACGCCGCCAGTTGTAGTAATCCATCAAGTAATAACTGATATCTCGTTTCGCTTCTCGCAAGCTCATATATCCCATAGCCGGGAGCCACTCTGACTTCAGGCTTCTGAACAACCGTTCCATCGGGGCGTTATCCCAGCAGTTTCCACGCCGACTCATACTCTGGGTCATGCGATAGCGCCACAGTCGTTGCCGAAATGCCCTGCTGCCATATCGGCTGCCCTGGTCGGAGTGAAACAGCACACCGGATGGGCAACCCCGCTGCTGATAGGCCATCTCCAGTGCTTTGATTGCCAATTCTGCATCAGGTTTATCAGACATCGCCCAGCCCACGACCCGCCGGGTGTACAGGTCAAGCACCGCTGCCAGGTAATACCAACGACCACCTGCCCAGACGTAGGTGATATCGCCACCCCACACCTGATTGGGTTGCTGGACATCAAATTCTCGGGCCAGCAGATTGGGAATGTCCGGTCGTTCAGACCGAGCGACCTGATAGCGATGAGCGCCCGGTTGCTTGGATACCAGACCGGCTTCCTTCATCAGGTTACGTACTTTGAATCGACCAATCTGATACCCCAACTCCCGCATCATCGACATCAAGGCACGGCTGCCTGCCGAGTTCCGGCTCACTTTGAACAAACGGCGCAACTCACAGCGATGCTGCATGCGCTCACGGTTAATCGTCCGCCTGCGAGCCAGATAGTCGTAAAAACAGGATGTTGGAACATCGAAAGCGCAGCAGACCAGGGTGATGGGGGCTTGCTCCCTTAATCGGTCTATCAGCGCGTACGTGTGAAGTCGTCCGACATCAAGAGAGCAGTAGCTTTTTTAGAATGACCTTTTCACGTTCGAGTCGGTTGATACGGGCTTCCAGCTCCTGGATTTTCTGCTGCTCAGGAGTTAGCGCTTTGCTGATTGGGGTTGTGCCACTGCGTTCGGATTGAAGCTGCTGAACCCAGCGACGAAGCACAGTTTCACCGACATCCAGTGAACGGCTTGCTTCGGGAACAGAATACCCCTGGTCGAGCACCAGGGATGCGGCTTCGAGTTTGAATTCGGCAGTAAATGAGCGACGTAATCTTGTCATTGAACACCTCAGGTCATGGTGGCGACTGTACCACCTAAAATGGTGTCCGGGATGATTAGACCACTACATTGCTTATTGGCGGGTGACCCGGATCTGCAGGGTCTGGCGCTCGCTCTGGCTACCTCGCCCGCCCTGTAGCTGGGTGCCGAGGCTACTCCCCTGATCCGCTGAGCTGGTCGAAAGCTCTCCCACCGTCAGCCACTGGCCCGGGGCCCCGCTCACCTCAGTGGCACTCTGCCCACGATTGATGGTGCCCTGATCCAGCCTCGCCTGTTCGCTGCTCAGCGCAATCTGCACCCGATCGCCAATCAAGGTGGCCGTGGCATAGAGGCCGTTCACCAACGGCATCATCCCCACCACGGCGCCCCCGTTCCATTGGTAGAAAGTCACCGGCTGATAGGAGCCCATCTGCAGCAGCACGGGACGGCCCGAAAGCCCGCGCACCTGCCAGCTGTCGTTTTGGCTGCGCTGGTACTGCTGGGAGTTGCCATCGAGCAACCACTGCCGCTTGGCCTCGTCGCGACTGATTGAGCCCCCCAGTTGCTGACCGCTGGCGGCACCATCGACCCGCCACTCGATAAGCAGGCTTTGCGGTGGCTGGCTGATCTGCGCCAGCGTGGCTTCGGCCTCCTGCAGCTGGGCTGGCGTCCCGCTCAGCACCAGCTGATTCCCCATGGCGCTGACCCCAAGCTGGGGATAGATCTCCTTGAGGGTCTGCACCGCCGCCTGCGCCTCGAAGACCGGGATCACTTTCACCTCGGCCCACAGCGATGGGCTCCAGAGTCCCATCATGCAGCCAAGCCACAGCAGCGCCCTGCGGCCAACCTTGCCCATCCGAACCATTACGCTCTCCTCGTTCTCTGTGCTCTTCTCGCTCTCTGTTCTCTCTCTGCTCAGGCGTAGACCTGCGCCCGCAGCCAACAGCTCAGCCCTATTCCGCTCACTCGTCGATGATGAACCCGGCGGTTGCAAAAAAACAATCGGGAATGCAGCAACTCCGTGATTTCCCACGGTATGAAGCTCTCATTCCACGCCCGTTATCGCGTAAGATAGCGCCATCATAGTTGCCCAAGCGGAATCCATCATGTTGAAACAGCTGTTGTTACTCCCCCTCGCCTTGCTGCTGGGGGCCTGCTCCCTGACCCAATACAACGTCAGCGAGGCCGAAATCAACCAGTACCTCAAAGATCAGGTCTCTTTTGAAAAACAGCTGGGGATCCCCGGCATCATGTCGAGCAAGATCCGTCTGGATGAGATGCAGAGCCGTATCGGCCGCAAACAAGCAGATCGCATCGAGCTGGACGCCGCTGGCGACCTGCAGGTGAGCAGCCCCCTTGGCAGCCAGCAGATGAAGATCCGCTTTGCCCTGAGCGCACGCCCGGACTATGTGGCCGATCAAGGCGCCATCTATCTGCGCGACCTTGAGCTGATCTCGGTCAAGACCGAGCCGGCCGATATCGGGGCTGCCCTCACCCCACTGCTGCCCACCTTCAATCAGTCCCTTTCCCTGTTCCTGTCGCAGACGCCGGTCTATCGCCTCGACAGCAGCCGCAAGAACGAAGCCAGGATCAAGGAGAAGGTCGAAGCCCTCAAGGTAGAGCCGGGCCGTCTGGTCATCCCGTTCAAGCTGCTCTGATTCCCGCCGCACCGGCACTTTCAGCGCGCTCAACAGATAACCGTCCTATTCGACAGCGCACATCCGGTTTAACGTGCAGCCGAATGGGGCGGTTTTTTACTTCTCAAGTTCCCCTCAACACAGCATAATGCAGACCATTCTCATTTAGATTCGTCATGAGAAGCGTCAATAATAAAACCAATGGTGAGAAGGGACATGAGAAAAACCGTACTGGTTCAGGCAATCGCCTGCGCACTCCTCAGCAGCGCCGCACAGGCTGCCGTCAAAGTCGAAGACAAGACATTCAATACCGCCGCCAACATGCTGGCCTATACCGAATTCGAGCTCTCCGGTGAGCCGCTGGCCGAAGCGCTGGGGCTGGATCTGGACGTGCTGGATGCCAACCGTGCCGATGAGCCGACCCCGTTCGACTTCGCTGCCGGCATCGAATCCTACGAATACTCCGAAGAGGCGATGTACGCCCTCAACTACCAATCCGGCATGGGCCCGCATCTGGTGAACGGGCCGCAAAACCTGGCCCGTGGCGGCACCATGGCCTCTCTGGGGCAACGGGTGCTGGCCATGGCCGACGCCGTTGGCTTCCCGGCTGATGAAGTGCCGCAGGGCATGTATCCCCTCTCCCTGCCCTACGCATCCGCCAATCCGGAGTTTGCCCAGGCCGTCAACGCCACCCCGGTCAATGGCGACCAGATCACCATCAAGACCGCCAAAGGGACCGAGAAAACCGTCAAGACCCAGGTGCCCGCCTACTTCCGCGACTACAGCACCCTGCGCTGGAGCGGCAGCGACAACCTACTGGTGCCCGCAGCGGTGGGCGGCATCCTGCTCAAAGAGGTGATGTGGTCCCAGGACTTCCTCGGCGGCATGCACGTGGCCGAGACCGATGAAGAGGTAGAAGCCGCCTCCGCCACCATGGATCAGGATGGCAAGCACAAGCTGGGCGTCTCTGCCGCCGATGGCTTCAACGGCATGATGCTGACCGAACAATCCATCGACAAGCTGGCCATCATGCAGAACCAGCTTGGCTTCGACGGCAAGCAACTGGGCGCCAAGATCACCCCGCAGTACGATCCGGCCAAGGGCGTGATTTACTTCCCCCATCAGGTGAAAGTGACCGAAACCAGCAACAACGATGCCGGTGCCATCGGCAAGCTGGAGGTGGTGGATGGTTCCGCCCAGCTGCGCGATGCCTGGATGATGCTGTGGCCGCTCTCCGAGTTCTATGCCTTCAGCGATCAGCGCAGCGCCAACACCAACCAGAACCCGGCCTTCCACGCCGTGTTTGACGGCGCGCCGTTTGCCGCCGCACCGGCTGCCAACAAGGCCAATGACCTGGGCAAAGCGGTCGCGGGCAGCGATGCCTTCTCGCTGGCGATCAATCTCTCCAATCTCACCTTCAAGAACCTGGCCGCCCTGCACTTTGATGCCAAGGCTGGCACCCTGGTCGACAGCTGGCAGGCAGGCAAACAGGGCAAGCACGTCACCACCTTTGACGCAGCTTACGCACTGGTCGCCCTGCAGATCTTCCAGCGCGCTCAGGATGCGCTGCCGGTCGGTTACGCCGCCGGTTACAATGGCGAGCTGAACCTCAAGACCAGGCAGGGTCAACAGGCGCTCGACTTGATCCGCAAACAGGCCGATTTCATCCTTGCCAACCTCAAGGGCAAAAATGGTCTGGTGCATGACGGCATCACGCTAGGTGGCAAGCTCGATGCCGGCCACTCCATCGATGCGCAGTTCGCCGCCATCCGTGGTCTGACGGCCGCCTTCCTCGCTACCTCCGATGCCAATTACCGCACTGCCGCCCGCGAGCTGTTTATCGCTGCCGACAAGGCCTACTTCAATGCCAAGGCGGGCACCTGGCTGGCTGGCAAGCAGGGTGAATACACTCCCTGGACCCAGGCTGCCATCTCCGGCGCCCTGCGCTCAGCCATGCTGAACCTGCGCAACGAAGGGGCCGAGAAGGCGCCCGAGTTGGAGCTGGCCAAGCTGACCGGTCAGTACGTCAGCTGGTTCCGTGGCACCGTCAACGGTGGCATGCAGATGGCCGAGTGGATCGGCGACTCCGGCGAGAACATCATCGAAGGTGCCGGCAGCGACACCGACGAAGATGGCGTACCGCAAGTGACCGCCGCCGGTGGCAAGCACGGCACCGCCATGGTGATGGCCGCCAAAGCGGTGGTTAGCGAATAATCCTCGCCATTTACCAGCATGAAAAAGGGAGCCAAATTGGCTCCCTTTGCATTACAGCGTCTGACACAATTTCAAGGGCCTTCCTCAAACCAGCTTGTCCAGCATCTCCTTGGTCACCAGCACAATCCCCTGCTCGGAGCGGTAGAAGCGGCGGCTATCCTCATCGGCATTCTCGCCCACCACCAGCCCATCGGGCAGCACACATCCCTTGTCCACCACCACCCGGCGCAGACGACAACCGGCGCCAATCTCGACCCCGGGGAAGATGATGGCCTGATCCAGAGTGCAGAAGGAGTGCACCCGCACATTGGTAAAGAGCACCGAGTTGAGCACAAACGACCCGCTGACGATGGTACCGCCCGAGAACATGGAGTTGATGGTCATGCCATGCTGACCATTGCGATCCTGCACAAACTTGGCCGGTGGCGTCAGGGTCTGGCTGGTCCAGATGGGCCAGTTCTGATCGTAGATATCGAGCTCGGGCAGCACGGAGGCGAGATCCATGTTCGCTTCCCAGAAGGAGTCCAGCGTACCCACGTCACGCCAATAGGGCTTTTGCCCCTCGCGCGCCCCGACACAGGACATGTTGAAGGGGTGAGCAAATGCCATCCCCTCCTCCACGATGCGGGGGATCACGTCCATCCCGAAGTCGTGTTTGGAGTCCTGATTGTGAATATCCTCCTCCAGCAGTTGGTATAGGTACTCCGCCTCGAAGATATAGATCCCCATGGAGGCCAGCGAGCGATCTTCACAACCCGGCATGGCGGGCGGATTGGCCGGTTTTTCGACGAAGGCGCGGATCTTGCGCTGCTCGTCGATATCCATGATCCCGAAGGCCGATGCCTCGGCCCGCGGCACCTCGATACAAGCCACAGTCACCTTGGCGCCAAGGCGCACATGGTCGAGCAGCATGGCAGCGTAATCCATCTTGTAGATGTGATCCCCCGCCAGCACCACCAGGTATTTGGGGCCGTAGTCACGGATGATATCGACGTTCTGATAGATGGCATCGGCGGTACCGCGATACCAGTGCACCTCGTCCACCCGTTGCTGGGCAGGGAGCAGGTCGATGAATTCGTTCATCTGGTAACGCAGGAAGGACCAGCCCGATTGCAGGTGACGCAGCAGGCTGTGAGATTTGTATTGGGTGACTACACCAACCCGGCGGATCCCCGAGTTGATACAGTTGGAGAGCACAAAATCAATGATCCGGAATTTGCCACCGAAATGGACGGCAGGCTTGGCGCGGTTGTCAGTCAACTGCTTCAGGCGACTACCACGTCCACCCGCCAGCACCAGTGCCATACTCTGGTTCAATAATTGTCGTGCTTTGGCACTATTTTCGGGCTCTAACAACATGATTTACCTCTGCCTTGTTTGATCTATTTTCAACTCATCTTCGCCTGTTTCGGCACCTGTGAAAGTGGTTTCACTCACATTTAACCGATCTCAATTGACCCTTTTCACCGAGTTGCGAGGAATAGCATGCTTTGCACCGCAAGCTTGGTTAAAATTCCCTCATAAAGCAGCCACTTCAAGGATAAAAAGATGGTTCACAAGCTTGGACGCCCCCTCTTCATGATCGCCACCATAGTGACCATACCCCTGCTGCTCCTGCAAGCAGTTTGGTTGGCCCTTCAGAGCACACCGCTCACTCTGACAGTTATTCTGGCCACCACACTGCTCGGCATGATCCTGTTGTTAATGCTGGCCATGCGCACCATGGACGGCATGGTCCAGCATCAGGAGCTCACCTGGGTCAAGGCCATCAGGAGCCGGGATCCCTCACTGCTTGATGAGCCCGCCTCCCGGGAAGTGCTGCAACAGCTGCTGGAGCAGTTCGAGAGTGCCGAACAGAGTGCCCATCGTCAGCTGACCGAACTGAGCAATCTGGCCACCACCGACGAGCTGACTCAACTACTCAACCGCCACGCCTTTCGCCGCGACATGACCGAGTTGCTGCAGCGGGATCAGGACACCCAGACAGCAAGTCTGGTGCTGATCCGCGCCACCGAGCTTGGCAAGATCAACGCCCAGCGCGGCTTCCAGTCTGGTGATGCCTACATCAAGGACATGGCGGCCCTTATCAAGCGGGTGGTGAGCCGCTTCCCGGGCAATCAGGTCTATCGCATTTCGGGGGCTGATTTCGCCGTACTGGTGCAACCGGTGGCCAATATTCCCCCCCATCTGCTGGGACAGGATTTGAAAGTGGCTTTCGATCACTATCAGGCTCAACACGAGCTGGAGAGCACCGGTTACTCGGGGTTGACCAAGCTCAGCAGCGGCCAGAAAATCGAGGCCGTGCTGGCCAGGGCGGATTTGGCGCTGGCACGCGCCCAGACCGAAACCATCAATGGCTGGGCCATCCAGCAGGATGACAACGTCTCCGATATGCAGGGACAGCATCACTGGCGCGAGGTGCTGACTGAAGTGCTGGCACAGGAGCGCCTCAGCTTCACCTATCAGCCAATCCAGCCCCTGCACCGCAGCATGCTGGCCTACAACGAAATCTACACCCGTTTCAGCGGCGGCGATGGTACCGCCCTGCCCACCGACACCCTGTTTGCCATGGCCCAGCGGCTCGATATGGTGATGCGGCTGGAGCAACTGGTGATTGTTCATATAATGCGTCAATACCGGGCTTTTGGTGCCAATCAGAGTCGCTGGGGAGTCAATCTCTCCCCCAACCTGCTGCAAAACAGCGCCTTCCTGATCTGGCTTGACCGCCAGTTGCTCAAAGATCCCAATACCAGCGCCAATCTGGTGTTCGAGCTGGATGAAGAGCATCTGGAACGCAACTTGACAGGTGCCAAACGGGTATTTGAACTGCTGCGCCGCAACGGCAGTCGCTCGGCCATCGCCAATTTTGGCAAGGGGATCGGCTCCTTTACCCTGTTTCGCGAGCTCAAGCCCGACTACATCAAGCTGGACCCTGCCCTTATTACCGGACTGGAGCAGGATCAGACCAACCAGCAGTTTGTGCGGATGATCGTCGATGTATCACATCGGATGGGATGTCAGGTGATTGCTGAGGGGGTGGAACAGCTTGGCCAGAAACAGCTGCTGCAGGGGATGTACGTGGATGGCTTGCAGGGCTATCTGATCGCCCGGCCGCAACCGCTGCGACCGGATATCAGCCAGCTGGGGCTCTTTACTGAGGATGCTTCAGCTTCAACAGGGTCAGAATGATGTCATTGAGCTGGCGGTAACGCTCCAACTCCTTCTGATCGTAACGGGTCGCCAGTGTAGTAGGATTGTGGCGGTTTTTGAGGTAACGGTTGATCTGCAACCGGTTGAACCCCGCCACCTGATAGACCTGGCCAAGCAGGGTATTGAGCTCATCGTGCTCCAGACCGGCTCTGGCCAGATAGTCACCATCGGCGGGACTCTCGGTCTGGTGACTCCACTTGCCAATGCGACCACTCTCCTGCAGATAGCTGAGCCACTGCTCGATATAGAGCGGTTTGCACCCCGCCAACAGATTGAAAAAGCCCACAGCATCGCAACGACAACCGCTCAGGAGCACGACCGCCAGCTGATCATCATCGCACTGGAAGGTCACAGGTCCGGCTTGCGCCCAATCCAGCGCCTGCACCCGAATGCTGGCCTTCTCACCCGCAGCTCCCGTTACGTCGAATACAAACATGGCGCTCCTCCCTTGGCAAAAGGTTGATGATGGACCATCCCCCTGACAGGTGCAAAGGCAAATCGGCTTTTAACTCATCAATCGGACCATTCGACCATAAAAAAGACCGGCACCCTCACGGATGTCGGTCTTAGTCCCGATGGTCTGTGCGTTCAGGCCATCAATGGAGGCGCTTTCAGGCGTCCAGTTCAACCAGTGCCTTGGCCAGCTCGATCGGTTCGAGCTCCTGGCCTTCCAGATCGGCGTTCCAGTTCGGGCCGACCAGTACATCGTCTTCATCCAGATCGTTGATCCAGATATCGAGAAACTCTTCCAGATCGATCACTTCCGGCTCGTAATCGGCCCACTCGTCAACACAGTGCAGACGGGCGTCCTCTTCGGCAGACCAGAGCGGCATCACGTCGGCATCTTCAAATTCGGCGGAGCGGCAGACGACCCAGTCTTCCCCATAGCGCAGACCCCACACCTGACCCGACTCGCGGACTTGTTCGATAAACAGTTGGAAATTGGCGTCAAGGTTGTCGTTAAGCATGCTCATGGGATTCTCTCTTTCTTTCGGGTGCTGCGGTATTGTCGGGCGACAATACGATGGCCAAATGGTGTCGCAAAAGTGACATGGACTCAAGCATATTGGGGTTATTCCGGGAAAAAAGCCGGGATAACTCATATTTGCCTGCAAAAACGCCTCCCGATGGAGGCGCCTTGCAGATTAGGAGATCAACGCTCCCAGTAAACCTCTTCAAGGCTGTCCTCTTTCTCCGGCAAACCGCGGGAGAGACGGGGACTGCTCTGGGCCAACACCTCGTAGCTGACGCGGTTGGCGTATTTGCACACCTGAGCCAGTGAGGAGTAAGTCAGGAACTCGGAGATGTGCTTGGCGGAGTTGGGCACATTCATCCGGTGATAGGAGTTGGCCACCATGTCGTGCAGCACGGCGGAAAGGGCGCCATCCCCTGCCCCGTTGGTGTTCTTGATCTTCTCCGGGCCACCCATGTACGGGGAGATGTGGGAGTAGATACGGGCCGGTTTGCGGCACTTGGCACGGGCCATCGGGCGGCTGAACTCATACATGTTGAACTCGGGGATAACGCCCGGCAACAGGGTATGAGTGGTCTCGCGCTTGTAGTCCTCGTCGGTGTAGCTCGCCATATAGAGGCCGATGGGGCCAGCAGTACAGAGCACCATGTCGGCCCAGTCGAGCGCCTTGTCGGCCGCACCGAGCGGATCTGCGATACCGGTCAGGGCTTCACCTTCGTCTTCGTTCATCGCCAGCACAGTCACGTTCTCGGCAATGAAGTCGCGCCACCACTGGGGGTTTTCGTCGATGACGAAACGGGTGCCCAGGGTCAGCACCACGGGAATACCGGCCTCACGGGCATAACGCACAGCAGTCATGGCCGCCTCTTTCATCGGATCACCATCGTCACCACGCACCAGATAGGCGGTGATCACCAGTGCAGACGCCCCCTTGATCACATCCTCCGGAATGTGCTGCACATCCAACTGGTTCATCTTGCCGGCGTTGATGCCGAAGCTGCGCTCGCCGCACTCGGTAATGAAGGTGAAGCAACGGCCTATGGGGCCATCAACCGGCTGCAGATAGTCCAGATTGACGCGGGAAGAGGTGTTGCACAGATAACGGTAGGCGTAGCAGCCGATGCGAATATCTTGACTCATCACACCCAACAGGATGGAGTGGGAATCGGCCAGTACCGAGTAGTTGTGTACCGTGTTGCCAATGGTGCCACCGGCAAACTCGCTCACCACCATGTTGTTGGCCTTGAGCTCGTCATAAATCCGTTCTGCCACGTCGTCATTGATGACGACGGAGTGCCCCTTGCTCAGACCATAACGGGTCAGAAAGTCTTCATCCACATGGGCTTCGATATCAACCAGGGTCTGATCAATCCCGACCACGTAGGCTTTGCCCAGCTCGGTTAACAGGGGATTTTGCGGCACCAGGGGATCGCGTCTGTCGACAGGGAAGTAGTGTTTGGACTTGCGCTGACCGGGAAATTTCATGGCAATGTTCTGTGCTCTGGGGGAAAGAGGGGCGGGATTTTAACACAATCCGCCGCCCCGAAAAGTCGCCCTGTTTAAATAATGGAGTCAGTATAGACAAGGCCCGCAAGGAAAAACGTTTGCCTTTTCACCATAAAAAAACCACCCCGCCCGAGGTGGTTCAATAGCATACAAAGCGCCTGTTTTCAGGCGGCCGCCATGCCCTGCAACAGAGCCAGCAGCGAGAAGAGGCCGAGGGCGAGCCAGAACAGCAAGGTGCCCAGAAAACGGGGCACATTGGGGGCTTTGGGGATCTGGATGCCGATGGCATGCAGGATGCGGCCAACCAGTAGCATGGCGCCACCGGCATGCAGCCAGAGCGCACCGGCACCGGAGAGCTCGCACAGCGCCATCAGCAGCAGGGTCAGCGGCACATACTCGGCAAAATTACCGTGGGCCCGGATCGCCGCCAGCAGCTCGGGGGCTTCCCCCTGCCCTATCATCACCCCGAACTGGGCGCGGCGTCTGACCACCCAGAAAGAGAGCCCCAGAAACAGCAGCCCAAGCAGGCCTGCGTATATCAGCGTGATATGTACCATGACTCGACTCCTTGTTTGACTGACTGTCGGTCACTCATGCCAATTCGCGGCAGATGAGCGAGACCATCATCCTGATATGGGCCTGATCGCTGTTGAGGGCCGGAATATATTCAAACCGCTCGCCACCGGCCTCCATGAAGATCTCCCGGTTCTGTACCTGAATTTCCTCGAGGGTTTCGAGGCAGTCGGCGGCAAAGGCAGGACAAATTACATCGAGCCGCTTGATGCCCGCTGCAGGCATACCGGCGATGGTCACGTCTGTGTAGGGCTTGAGCCACTCCTCCTTGCCGAAGCGGGACTGGAAACTGGCCGTCCACTGCCCGGCCTCCAGCCCGAGCGCCTCGGCCAGCAAGCTGGCGGTATGGCGACACTGGTGACCATAGGGGTCCCCTTCGTTCTCGTAGCGCTCTGGAATACCGTGGAACGACATCAGCAGGTGATCACCCTGACCGTGCTGCTCCCAGTGACGGCGCACACTCATGGCCAGCGCCTGAATGTATTCGGGATGGGCGTGATAATCACGAATGAGCCGTACCACCGGCAGATTGCGTTCTCTCTTCATCGCCTTGCCCCAGGCATCGAAGACCGAGGCGGTGGTACTGACCGAATATTGCGGATAGAGCGGCAACAGGATCACCCGGTTGACCCCTTTGGCCTTGAGCGCCTGCCAGCCATCATTCACTGACGGGGAACCATAGGTCATCGCCAGCTCCACCGGCACTTCGACCCCCTCCCGCTTGAGCTCCTGCTCCAGCGCAGCGCGCTGCTGTTGGCTTATCACCATCAGCGGCGAGCCCTGCTCGGTCCACACCTGCTTATAGAGCTTGGCCACTTTGGGCGAGCGCGTCGGCAAGATGATGAAGTGGAGCAGCGGACACCAGAGGTAACGGGGCAGGTCAACCACACGGGGATCGTGCAGGAACTGGCTGAGGAACGCTTTGACGGCAGCGGTGGTCGGTGCGGCTGGGGTACCCAGATTGACCAGCAATATTCCGGTTTTCGTGGTCACGTTGGCTTCCTGTCTATCTGTCATTATGCAAAAAGGGCCCGACAGGGCCCTTCTCTTTATTTATCTGATGGCACGGGAAACAGTGCCGGCAGCAAAGATCAGCCCAGAATGGTGGCAAGCTGCTTGCTGACCAGATCAACCGGCTGGGTGCCGTCGATCTTGACGTAACGGGTGTGGCCCGCTTCCGCCTCTTTGCCGTAGAAACCGATCAGCGGCGCGGTCTGCTGATGATATACATCCAGACGCTTGCGTACTGTGGTCTCTTCGTCGTCGGCGCGGATCACCAGATCTTCACCGGTCACGTCATCCTTGCCTTCCACTTTCGGCGGGTTGAACACCACGTGGTAGGTACGGCCGGAGCCGGAGTGAACGCGACGGCCGCTCATGCGCTTGACGATCTCTTCGTCCGGCACATCGAACTCCAGCACGAAATCAACCACGACACCGGCGTCCTTCATGGCTTGCGCCTGGGGAATGGTGCGCGGGAAACCGTCCAACAGGAAGCCTTTGGCGCAGTCCGGCTGAGCGATGCGCTCTTTGACCAGACCGATGATGATGTCGTCAGAGACCAGCTGACCTGCGTCCATCACAGCTTTGGCTTTCAGACCGAGCTCGGTGCCCGCTTTGATCGCCGCACGCAGCATGTCGCCGGTGGAGATCTGGGGAATACCGTGTTTTTCCATGATGAACTGAGCCTGGGTACCTTTGCCGGCGCCCGGAGCCCCCAACAGAACAATGCGCATACACGCTCCTATTGATTGGTTATTCAAATCTTGCGAAGGCAAAAAAGTACACGGTTTCGCCCGTTTCTACAAGGGTGAGCCACCTGAATGAGCACTTTATCACCACAATAACCGGCTGATCGAACAGGATTTCATCGCAAGGGGAAGACGCAAAAATAGCCAGGGATTCAGCATAGAGCGCCAAAAGCAGGAAGGACGTACGACAGAAAAAAAGATCCCGGCTCAGGGCCGGGAATTGCGCTCAAAAGTAACTACTTGTCGCTCGTAGTAGGAACAGGGCAATAGTAGTTTGCCCCCTGTGCGTCAACAACTGTCAGATGTGACAGGCAGGCCGCTATGAAACCTGAACTGCGGATCCGGCGAGCAGATTAGCTCGGCTTCCAGCTTGCCAAAGAAGGCCACCCGCTCGCTGATATCCTCCCCTGCGTACTGTTCGGCCAGGCTCAGGTAATCCTGATAGTGGCGCGCCTCGGAGCGCAGCAAAGAGACGTAGAAGCGGCTCAGCTCTTCGTCCAGATGGGGCGCCAGCTTGGCAAAGCGCTCGCAGGAGCGGGCCTCGATATAGGCGCCGATGATCATCTTGTCGACGATGGTGGCCGGTTCATGGGTGCGCACATGCTGCATCAACTGGCGGGCATAGCGAGAGGCCGTCACCGGCCCGTATTCGATACCGCGGGCCTGCATGATCTCCAGCACCTGCTCGAAGTGATGCAGCTCCTCCTGAATGAGCCGCACCATGGGAAACAGCAGCGGATTGCGCTCCAGCTCGGCAAAGACGGTGCGATCAGACTCCCCCATGCTGCGTTTGCCCAGGATCTCGGCCTTCTCCGGGATGGCATCCAGCTCGCGATAGAACTCCAGCTTGGGCAGCAGATGGCGCTTGCCCTTGGGCAGGCAGTAGCGGCGCACCAGACTGTGGGCAGTGAGTGCGGCCTTGGTCTCGCAGTTGGCGTGATCGATGAGCAGGGTCGGTAAACGGGCCGGATCCCGCGCCATTTCTACCCACTCATCCGGGGTCTCGCACTGCAAAAACTGGCGCACTGGGGCTAACAGATCATCCATCTGAACTCTCGTCTCTTAAAAGCGTATCGGTCATATATGTTGCCGCCTATGCTAGCGGATCCCGCTGGCCATGCCCATATCCGGCAAGATAAGCGGATATTTTTCAAACAGATACACCCTACCCCTTCTGGCGGTGCGAGGTAGAAACGACAATGGGGGCCTCTGGCCCCCATCTCGCTATCCCATCCGGCAAAACCGCAAACGTTTAACTACCTTCGTTAAAAATTTCCAGATTGCTGGTGCCTTCCTGCCATTCACGCACCGCTTTGGTGTCATCGTTGCGCAGGGCGTTGAGGTGATCCAGATAGGACTGGTCCACGTCGGAGGTGACGTAGTGGCCATTGAACACCGAGGTCTCGAAGTGACGCAGATCCGGGTTGATCTCCCGCACGGCGGCTTCCAGATCTTCCAGATCCTGGAAAATCAGACCGTCAGCACCAATCAGCTTGCACACCTCTTCCACTTCGCGGCCGTGGGCGATCAGCTCGTTGGCGGTAGGCATGTCGATGCCGTAGACGTTGGGGAAGCGAATTTCCGGCGCTGCCGAGGCGAAGTAGACCTTGGCTGCCCCCGCTTCACGGGCCATCTGGATGATCTGCTCGGACGTGGTACCACGCACGATGGAGTCATCCACCAGCAACACCTTCTTGCCCTTGAATTCAGAGCTGATGGCGTTGAGCTTGCGACGCACCGACTTCTTGCGCTGAGTCTGGCCCGGCATGATGAAGGTACGGCCGATGTAGCGGTTCTTCACGAAGCCCTGACGGTATGGCAGATCCAGGGTGTGAGCGATCTCCAGCGCCACGTCACAGGAGGTCTCGGGGATGGGGATAACCACATCAACGTCGAGATCTTCCCACTCGCGGGCAATCTTCTGACCCAGCTTGCGACCCATGTTGAGGCGGGCGGCGTAGACCGAGACCTTGTCGATGCACGAATCGGGACGAGCGAAGTAGACGTATTCGAAGATGCAGGAGCTCATCTGCGGGTTCTCCGCACACTGCTCGGAGAAGAGCTGGCCCTGCTCGGTGATGTAGATGGCTTCACCCGGCGCAATATCCCGCACCGTCTCGAAACCGATGGCGTCGAGCGCCACGCTCTCGGAGGCGAGCATGTACTCCACCTGGCCCTGCTCGTCCTGACGACGACCGAGGATCAGCGGGCGAATACCGTTGGGATCGCGAAAACCGATGAGACCATGGCCAATCACCAGCGAGACCACCGCATAAGCACCGCGGATCTGCTGATGGGTTCTGCGCACCGCGGCGAAGATATCTTCGGGGCGCAGCGCCATCTTGTCACAACAATCCAGCTCGTGGGCCAGCACGTTCAGCAACACTTCCGAGTCGGAGGTGGTGTTGATGTGGCGACGGGCGACCTTGAACTGCTGCTCCTTGAGCTCCTTGGCGTTGGTGAGGTTGCCGTTATGGGCCAGCACCATGCCGTAGGGTGAGTTCACATAAAAAGGTTGGGCTTCAGCGGCACTTGAGCTACCTGCGGTGGGATATCTGACATGACCTATGCCGATGTTCCCTTGCAGACGCTGCATGTGGCGCACTTCAAACACGTCCTTCACCAGGCCATTGGCCTTGCGTTGCCGGAAGTTTCCACTATCAATGGTCACGATCCCGGCGGCATCCTGTCCCCTGTGCTGCAACACCGTCAAGGCGTCGTAGAGGGCCTGATTGACGGGGGTGGTGCCAACTATACCGACAATACCACACATGTCTTTGCTACCTCGAAGTCACTATACCTGTTTAAGAAAACTGGATGAGTTCAACATGAACCCGAAAAACCACTGGATCACCGGCTTGAACTCCGGCACCAGCTTGGACGCCACCCACCAGTCGCTCTGGGAGAGGCTGGTGAAGGTATCCATGAAAAAAAGCAGGGCACTGACGATCAGCACCCCGCGAATTGCACCGAAGCAGACCCCCAGCACCCGATCGGTACCGGAGAGACCCGTCTTGTCCACCAACAGGCCCACCACATAGTTGACCACGCTGCCGAGGATCAGGGTTGCCACAAACAGCGCCGCGATGGCCAGACCGTTGCGAACCAGCGCGTCGGAGAAGGAGGTGAAATAGACGGCGAGATCGGGATAGAAATGGCTGGCAATAAAGAAGGCGACGAACCAGGTGACAAGAGACATGGCCTCCTTGACGAAGCCGCGCACCAGGCTGATGAGAGCAGAGAAACCGACGATGCCGATGATGGCGTAATCAATCCAGACCATAGAAAAAGATGTCCTGCGAAATTGCGGCGCAGTCTAACAAAAACGATTGCGCATTGCTTGATAAAAATGTGTTAACTGTTCAAAGCGACGCCGAAAAGCCGCATTTTTTCAGCACTAAAACGGTTGTTCGGCGCCAGAATGCACAACGCCATGGCAATGCCATGGCGTTGTGGTCTGCGGTGTGAGCTTACCCGATGTGGGTCAGGCCACCCATGTAGGATTGCAGCGCAGCCGGGATGGCGATGCGGCCATCTTCCTGCTGGTAGTTCTCCATCACGGCAACCAGGGTACGACCCACCGCCAGACCGGAGCCGTTCAGGGTGTGCAGCAGCTGCGGCTTGCCGTCGATACGCACGCGAGCCTGCATGCGGCGCGCCTGGAAGTCGGTGCAGTTGGAGACAGAGGAGATCTCACGGTAAGTATTCTGGGCCGGCAGCCACACTTCCAGATCGTAGGTCTTGGAGGCGCAGAAGCCCATGTCACCGGTAGAGAGCGCCATCACGCGATACGGCAGCTCCAGCAGTTGCAGCACCTTCTCGGCGTGACCGACCATCTCCTCCAGCGCATCCCAGGATTTCTCCGGGTGAACCAGCTGAACCATTTCGACTTTGTCGAACTGGTGCATACGGATGAGGCCACGGGTATCACGACCGTAGGAACCGGCTTCAGAGCGGAAGCAGGGGCTGTGGGCGGTCATCTTGATCGGCAGCTCTTGGGCGTCAAAGATCTCGTCACGGGCCATGTTGGTGAGCGGCACTTCGGAGGTCGGGATCAGGGAGAACTTACGCAGCTTGCCCTCTTCTTCCCCTTCGCCTTCGATACCGGTATTGAACAGGTCCTGGGCAAATTTTGGCAACTGACCGGTGCCATAGAGGCTGTCCGGGTTCACCAGATAGGGCACGTAGCACTCGGTGTAACCGTGCTGCTGGGTGTGCAAATCCAGCATGAACTGAGCCAGGGCACGGTGCAGACGCGCAATCTGCCCCTTCATCACCACGAAACGGGTACCGGAGAGTTTGACGCCGTTTTTGAAGTCAACGCCCTTGGCCGCTTCGCCCAGATCGATGTGATCGCGTACCGGGAAGCTGAACTCGCGCGGGGTACCCCAACGGCGCACTTCCACGTTGTCGTTCTCGTCACGGCCCACCGGCGTGGTCTCGCTCGGCAGGTTGGGGATGGCGTCGGCAATGGCTTTCAGCTGAGCCAGCAGGGCATCCAGCTCGACCTTGCTGGTTTCCAGCTCGTCGTTGATTTTGGTCACTTCGGCCTTGAGCGGGGCAACATCTTCACCACGACGGGCAGCTTCACCGATGGATTTGGAGCGGGCGTTGCGCTCGGCCTGCAGCTCCTGGGTACGGGACTGCAGATCCTTGCGCTTCTCTTCCAGAGCATTGACAGCCGCTACGTCCAGAACGTAGCCACGTGTCGCCAGACGAGCGGCAGCCTCTTCGATATCGCTGCGCAGATATTTGGGATCCAGCATGGTTTACCTACTTTTTTAAAATGGGATCTGGGCCTGAGTCGTCATGACGGGCTGGGAAACAGATCCGGAAGTTAACATCGGTTGGCGCACCCCAATCGTCTTCAGAATCGGGCCTTAACTATCACAGGCCTTCGAGATCAAGAAGATGGCGCAAGGCCAAGACAAGCGGGGTCAGACGGGCAGTGTAGCAGACCGCCCCCCCGCCCGAACAGGGACTATTTGTGTCGTTTTTACCGACTTTGGCACGCAAACCGTCCTGCATATTCAAACGCCTGACCAATTTTCAGCCATGCGAGGTAACAAAGGGGCTATTTGCCCCGATGCTGCGGACTTTGCCTGTCCAGTTCATGGAGGTAATCGAGCTTCTGACCAATCTGCTTTTCAAGGCCGCGATCGGTGGGCTGGTAGTACTGCTTGCCCGCAAGCTCGGGCGGAAAATACTGCTCGCCAGCGGCATAGGCGCCCGGCTCGTCATGGGCATAGCGATACTCGGCGCCATAGCCCAGATCGCTCATCAGCTTGGTCGGCGCATTGCGCAGGTGCACCGGAACCTCGAAGTCAGGGAGGTTTTTGGCATCATGAAGCGCCGCCGTCCAGGCGGTGTAGACCGCATTGCTTTTCGGAGCGCAGGCGAGATAGACGATCGCCTGGGCGATGGCCCGCTCCCCTTCCGCCGGCCCGATCCGATGGAAACAATCCCAGGCTGACAGGGCGACCTGCATGGCACGGGGATCAGCATTGCCCACATCTTCCGAGGCAATCGCCAGCAAGCGGCGGGCAATATAGAGGGGATCGCAACCGGCGCTCACCATACGGGCGTACCAATAGAGCGCCGCATCCGGCGCCGAGCCGCGAATGGATTTGTGCACCGCCGAGATGAGGTCGTAGAAGTGATCGCCCCCCTTGTCGAAGCGGGCCACGTGCTCCCCCACCACAGCAGCGAGCAGGGCACTGTCGATCACCCGCGCCCCTGTGCTGTCGGTTTCGGCCATGTCGGCCAACAGCTCCAGATAGTTGAGGGATTTACGCCCGTCCCCATCCACCGCCTTGGCCAGCGCCTCTTTGACGCCGGGGGCGAAGGTGAGTGCCGGATCATTGAGACCACGGGGATCGGTCATCGCCTGATCGAGCATGGCGAGAATATCGCTCTCCTCCAGTCGCTTGAGCAGATAGACCCGGGCTCGTGAGAGCAGTGCGTTGTTGAGTTCGAACGAGGGGTTTTCGGTGGTGGCACCGATAAAGGTGATGGTGCCATCTTCGATGTGGGGCAGGAACACATCCTGCTGGCTCTTGTTGAAGCGGTGCACCTCATCCACAAACAGGATAGTACGCACCCCGCGCCAGCTGTTCTCCTTCGCCTTGTCGATGGCGGCGCGGATCTCCTTGATACCGGAGGTGACCGCAGAGAGTCGCTCCACTTCCGCCTGGCAGTAGTGAGCCATCAACTCCGCCAGCGTGGTCTTGCCGGTACCGGGCGGCCCCCACAGGATCATCGAGTGACAGTGACCCGCCAGGATCGCTTTGCGCAGGGGCTTGTCAGCCCCCAGGATATGTTGCTGACCGATATACTGATCGAGGTTTTGCGGCCGCATCCGGGCCGCCAGCGGACGAAAGTCCGACGAGAAATCCAGCGACAAGTTGCTCATCTGTATTGACCACCCAGCGTCACGCCACTCACCTTTGACTGGCGCAGTGGCGAGCAATCCAACGACCGCCTGCTCATTAGCGCTGGTCGTCCAGTTCGACCCCCTTCGGGATCTTGAAAACAAATTCGTTGCCCTTGAGCACCGGCTTGCGGTTGAAGCTGCTCAGGGTGAATTCACTCCACTGCCCTTGCGCCTCTTTCACATCGAAACGACTGATGTTGTCTTGTCTGTCGAAGGTGACTCGGAAGGAGGCAATCAGCTCATCCTTATTACGGCTGGTGACGGTGTAGACATCCCCCTGCTGGGTCACGTCATAATTCTTCCAGAACTTGTCGTCATTGCCAGCGATCAGAATAAAGGGGGTGTTGAGCACCGCATCTTTCAGCTTGAGGGCGGTCACCTGCTCGACGAAGGGATCATAGACCCAGACATCCTGACCATCGGCCACGATCAGGCTCTCGTCCGGCGAGGTGGTGTGCCAGTTGAAACGGTTTGGCCGCTGCACCAGCAGATCGCCGCTGGCCTTTTGCAGCTCCTTGCCCTTGCTGTCATAGACGGTCTGGGCAAATTTGGCGGAGAAGAGGCTCACCCCCGCCAGCTTCTGTTTGAGATCGCTGGCCGCATCGGCCCACACCTGGCTGCTGGCCATCAGCAGCACGGTACCCATCAACAGTTGTTTTTTCATCACGCTCTTCATAAAGACGCTCTCGATAAAAGGCCACGCCCGCGGAGGGCATGGCCAGGGATAGTATGAAACGGTGAGGTTTAGTCCCGCACCGGCGGCGGTGCCAGCACGTCGCGCTGACCATTGCCACCCGGTGAGCTGACGATGCCCTGATTCTCCATCTGCTCGATGAGACGGGCTGCCCGGTTGTAACCAATCTTGAACTTGCGCTGGACGCTGGAGGTCGAGCCACGGCGGGACTCCACCACAAAAGCGACCGCTTCATCGAACAGGGGATCCAGCTCTTCGTCGCCACCCCCGCCATATTCGCCGCTGCCACCTTCGCCACCCGACTCACCGGAGAGGATCTCCTCGATGTAGTTCGGCTCGCCGCGCAGTTTCCAGTCCGCCACCACCTTGTGCACTTCGTGATCATCGACGAACGCACCGTGTACCCGGGTCGGGTTGGAGGTCCCAGCCGGCATGTAGAGCATGTCGCCCATACCGAGCAGAGATTCGGCGCCGCCCTGATCGATAATGGTACGGGAGTCAATCTTGCTCGACACCTGGAACGAAATCCGGGTCGGGATGTTGGCCTTGATAAGACCGGTAATCACATCCACCGACGGACGCTGGGTCGCCAGAATAAGGTGAATACCGGCGGCCCGCGCCTTCTGGGCGATACGGGCGATCAGCTCTTCCACCTTCTTGCCGACGATCATCATCATGTCGGCAAATTCGTCCACCACCACCACGATGTGGGGCAGCTTCTCCAGCTCCGGCGGCATCTGATCCATGGAGTCACCCGGGCGCCACAACGGATCCAGCAGGGGTTCCCCCTCCTCGATGGCAGCCAGTACCTTGTCGTTGTAGCCCTTGAGGTTACGCACCCCGACCGCCGACATCAGTTTGTAACGGCGCTCCATCTCGCCCACACACCAGCGCAGGGCGTTGGCGGCGTCCTTCATGTCGGTCACCACCTCGGTCAGCAGATGCGGGATCCCTTCGTAGACCGAGAGTTCCAGCATCTTGGGGTCGATCATGATGAAGCGCAGATCGTCCGGCGAAGATTTGTAGAGCATGGAGATGATCATGGTGTTCACCCCCACCGACTTACCGGAACCTGTGGTACCAGCCACCAGCAGGTGCGGCATCTTGGCCAAGTTCACCACCACCGGCTCGCCGGCGATGTCCTGACCCAGGCCCATGGTGAGCGGGTTGCGGCTATCGCGGAAGGCATCGCAGTCAAGGGTTTCGCGCAGGTAAACGGTCTGGCGCACCCGGTTGGGCAGCTCGATACCGACATAGGTTTTACCCGGGATCACTTCCACCACCCGCACGCTGCTGGCAGAGAGGGAGCGGGCCAGATCGCGCGAGAGGTTGGTGATCTTGCTCGCCTTCATACCCGGCGCCAGATCCAGCTCGAAACGGGTAATAACCGGGCCCGGATAGACACCGACCACCTTGGCCTGCACGTTGTAGTCGGCAAGCTTGGCCTCCACCAGACGGCCCATGCGATCCAGCTCATCCTTGCTCATCATCTGGGTCTTGGCGGGTGGACGGTCGAGCAGTTCGATACTCGGCAACGGCGGCAGCGTAGATTGCGGACGACGCTTGGGCTTGGTCGGTGCGACGGCTACCGGCGCGGCAACCTCGTCGTCCCCTTCGGCCCAGGGCAGATCCAGATCGTCCTCATCATCGTCATCGGCCACAGCCAGTACCGGCTGGCGGCGACCATTGGCGGCCGCCACCGCACGTTTAGGCTTGGCAGCCGGAGCCGGCTCATCATCTTCATCATCAAACTGGGGATCGAACTCGAAGGTATCGTCGTCGAGTTCCGGCAGCCACTCTTCGGCGGCAGCCTTCTGGTTCTTGGCCTTGGGCTTGCGAGTCCAGCTGGTGTGCGGCTCATCTTCTTCGTCATCAAACGCGATGGCCCCTACCCCGCCTTCCAGCAAGGGATCCGGCCCCTCGTTGCGGGGTTGACGCCAGCCACCGGTCAACCAGCGGCCGAGGGTGGTCGGGAAGTGGTAAACGGCGCTGACCGAACCGGTACAGGCCGCGCCGATCTGCTCGACGATGGTGAGCCAGGACCAGCCGGTAAACAGGGTGATGCCGGTTGCCACGAAGCAGAGCAGCATCAGGTTGGCCCCGACGCCGCCAAACAGCGGCACCACGGCAGAAGCGATCACATCCCCCACCAGACCACCGGCGGAGAAGTTTTGCATATCGTTGAAGTTCATGCTGGCAATGGCCGACATGCCGAGCACGGTCAGGATAAAGCCGATGATCCGCACCCCCAGGGTGAGGTAATCCACATCGAGCAGACGGCTCGGACGCCAGAACAGACTCCAGCCCAGCAGCACCACCAGCGGCGGCACCAGATAGGAGAAGGCACCAAAGGTAAACATGGTGATATCGGCGAGCCAGGCACCGGCACTACCGGCGAGGTTCTTCACCTCCCCTTGCCAGGAGGTCTGGGACCAGCCGGGATCAGCGGGATGATAGGACAACAGGGCAAGCAGAAGATAAGCAGCCATCAGGGTGATGGCGATCAAGACGGCTTCGAAGATCCGTTGTGTACCTGATAAAGGAGTAAACAGCTTTTTATCGGCCAAACTCCGGCTCCTTTCTGAAAACATGTAATGCAGGAAATAAGGGGGCCTAGTATCCCCGAAAAGCCCATCGATTGTCAGCCAGAGCCTGATGGGACGGGGCCATATTTGCAATTATCTTTACAAGAAGAAACGAGCGGACCGGCCGCTCGTTTCTGACTGTCATGGTGTCTCATATGGAAAAGATACCACGGCATAACCTGCTTTATCGGGTGCTGATCACCAGACGACTGCTCTGCTTGACCTCTTCCATCACCACGTAGGTGCGGGTGTCATTGACACCGGGCAGACGCAGCAGGGTTTCCCCCAACAGACGGCGGTAAGCCGACATGTCGCTGACTCGGGTCTTGAGCAGATAGTCGAAGTCACCGGAAACTAGATGACACTCCTGGATCTCTTCGAGTACCTGAACAGCCTTGTTGAACTGTTCAAACACATCAGGCGCCCCGCGATTGAGGGTTATCTCTACAAACACCAGCAGAGATGCGTCCAGATAATGAGGGTTCAGAATAGCGGCATATCCTTCGATATAACCTTGTCGCTCGAGGCGACGAACCCGTTCCAGACACGGTGTAGGACTCAGGCCAACTCGCTTGGACAACTCAACATTCGAAATCCTGCCATCCTTTTGCAGTTCATTAAGAATGTTGCGGTCAATCCTGTCCAAATCCTTTAGCCGACTCTTAGCTTCCATCATTTTATTCCATCCTTTGGCTATTTTTTGGTAAGAATCACCAGTCATTTTATAATTATGGTCACAAATCCTGTCAATACCTGAATATACTAGGCGCAAATGTTGGTTAACATTTTGGCAACATGAAACACCAATCTATAGACGAGGGATAGCATGATTATCGGTGTACCTAAAGAGATAAAAAACCATGAATACCGCGTAGGCATGGTTCCGGCCAGTGTACGTGAACTGACAGCACGAAACCATACTGTTTTCGTCCAAAGCGGTGCCGGAAACGGCATTGGCTTCAGCGATGCAGATTATATCGCTGTTGGAGCCGAAATTTTGGCCTCTGCAGCAGAGGTTTTCGCCAAAGCCGAGATGATCGTCAAGGTCAAGGAACCTCAGCCTGTCGAATGTGCCATGCTGCGTCCGGGTCAGACCCTGTTCACCTATCTGCATCTGGCGCCAGACTTGCCCCAGACCGAAGCCCTGCTGAAAAGCGGCGCCATCTGTATCGCCTATGAAACCGTCACCGACGGCCGTGGCGGCCTGCCCCTGCTGGCCCCCATGTCGGAAGTTGCCGGACGCATGTCTATTCAGGCGGGTGCCCAGGCGCTGGAAAAATCGCGCGGTGGGAGCGGTGTGCTGCTTGGCGGCGTACCCGGTGTCGAACCGGCCAAGGTGGTGATCATCGGCGGCGGCGTGGTCGGCTCCAATGCAGCCCGCATGGCCATTGGCCTGCGCGCGGATGTCACCATCCTCGACAACAACGTCGATACCCTGCGTCGTCTCGATAACGAGTTCCAGGGAGCAGCCAAGGTGGTTTACTCCAACAGCGAGACGCTGGAGCGCCATCTGCTGGCGGCCGATCTGGTCATCGGCGGCGTGCTGGTGCCGGGTGCCACCGCGCCAAAACTTGTCCGCCGTGACCACATTGCGCGCATGAAGCCGGGTTCTGCCATCGTCGATGTGGCCATCGATCAGGGCGGCTGTGTGGAAACCTCCCACGCCACCACCCACCAGGATCCGACCTATATCGTCGATGAGGTGGTGCACTACTGTGTCGCCAACATGCCAGGGGCGGTGGCCCGCACCTCGACCGTGGCGCTCAACAATGCCACCCTCCCCTTTATCATCAAGCTGGCCCAGCAAGGGTATCGTCAGGCACTGCTGAGCGACCCCAACCTGTTGCACGGGCTCAACGTGATGGAGGGCAAGCTCACTTGCAAGGAAGTGGCCGTGGCACATGGCCTTGCCTACACGGATCCCCTGACCTTGCTGAACTGATCTGCGCTGGCCTGCGCCAGTTGGAGATGAGTGAAAATCCGCCCGCGATGGGCGGTTTTTTTATTCCTTTATTTTGCATGTCACCCCTTGTGAACACGATTAGTGCAATCGACTCACCAGCCTTTGACCCCGGATCACGAATTACCTACAATCGCGCAAACTCATCACATCCCGGAAATGACATCATGAGCCAAGTCACTCACAGCAAATTGCTGATCTTAGGGTCAGGCCCGGCCGGTTACACCGCGGCCGTCTATGCCGCCCGCGCCAACCTCAATCCCCTGCTCATCACCGGCATGCAGCAAGGGGGTCAGCTGACCACCACCACCGAAGTAGAGAACTGGCCAGGTGATCCGGAAGGGCTGACCGGCCCTGCCCTGATGGAGCGCATGAAAGCCCATGCAGAGAAGTTCGATACCCGCATCCTGTTTGATCACATCAACAGTGTCGAACTGACTCAGCGCCCGTTCCGTCTCAAGGGCGACAACGGCGAGTACACCTGCGATGCCCTGATCATCGCGACCGGCGCGTCCGCCAAGTATCTGGGTTTGCCCTCCGAAGAAGCCTTCAAGGGGCGCGGTGTCTCTGCCTGTGCCACCTGTGACGGTTTCTTCTACCGCAATCAGGAAGTGGCGGTTATCGGCGGCGGCAACACCGCAGTTGAAGAAGCCTTGTATCTGGCCAACATCGCCAAGAAGGTGCACCTGATCCACCGCCGCGACGAATTCCGTGCCGAGAAGATCCTGATCAAGCGTCTGCACGACAAGGTCGCGAGCGGCAATATCGTGCTGCACACCCACCAGACTCTGGACGAAGTGCTGGGGGATCAGATGGGGGTCACCGGTGTGCGCCTGCGCAACACTCAGGACAACAGCACCAGCGAGCTTCCGCTGATGGGGGTCTTCATCGCCATCGGCCATCAGCCCAATACCCAGATCTTCGATGGCCAGCTGGAGATGCAAAACGGCTATCTGAAGGTACGTGGCGGCCTCGACGGTTTTGCCACCCAGACCAGCATTGAAGGTGTCTTCGCTGCCGGCGACGTGGCCGACCACAACTACCGTCAGGCGATCACCTCTGCCGGTACCGGCTGCATGGCAGCCCTCGATGCCGAACGCTACCTCGACGCGCAATAAACAAGCGCAGTTGTGATATAAGGCATACCAGTCGGTATGCCTTTTTTATTTAAAGGAGTCTAATGAAACAGAAGATATTGATTGTCGAAGATAGCCTGACCATCCGCCGTATGCTGACTCAGGCCATTGCCCAGCAAACTGGCCTCGAGATTGACGCCTTCGATACCCTCGAAGGTGCCCGTCACTGTCGGGGAGAGGAGTATGTGGTCGCGCTGGTGGACCTGACCTTGCCGGATGCGCCCCGTGGCGAAGCGGTCAACGAGCTGCTGGCTCGAGGTTTGCCGGTGGTGATCCTCACTGCCGACATCAGCGAGGATAAACGTGCCGCCTGGCTGGAAACCGGCGTGCTGGACTATGTGATGAAGGATTCGCGCCACTCGCTGCAATATGCCGTCAGTCTGGTGCACCGCCTCTATCTCAACCAGTCGATCGAAGTGCTGGTGGTCGACGACTCACGCACCTCCCGTCACCGCACCATGGCCCAGTTACGCAAGCAGTTGTTGCAGGTGCATGAGGCCAGTCATGCCCGTGAAGCGATGGCGATGCTGGAGCAACACCCGGACATCCGGCTGGCACTGGTCGACTACTATATGCCGGATATCGATGGCATCAGTCTGGTGCGGATGCTGAGAGAGCGTTACAGCAAGCAGCAGCTCGCGATTATCGGGATCTCGGTCTCGGACAAACGCGGTCTCTCTGCTCGCTACCTCAAGCAAGGCGCCAACGACTTTCTCAACCAGCCGTTCGAGCCGGAAGAGCTGCAGTGTCGGGTCAGCCACAATCTGGAAGCGCTCGAGCAGTTCAACAGCATTCAGGAGTCAGCCAATCGCGACTACCTGACCGGTCTCTACAACCGACGTTACTGGTTCAACGAAGGGCAAAAATGGTTTGAAGAGCATCAGCGCCAGCAGACGCCTCTGGCACTCTGCGTGCTCGATGTGGATCATTTCAAGCAGGTCAACGATCACTGGGGCCATGCCATCGGCGATCAACTACTCTGCCATCTGACCCGGCTACTGACCCAGTTCTTCCCCGATGCCATGATCGCCCGGTTTGGCGGAGAGGAGTTTGCCATGATGGTGCCTCACTGTACCGTCCCTGTGTTGATCAAACGTCTTGAAGGGCTGCGTCAGCAGCTGCGCCAGCAACCCTTGTCACCGGAAACCCCGCTCTTTGTTCGCGCCAGTTACGGCGTGATCAGCGTCGGGCGGATATCCATGGACGAGGCGCTGAGCGTAGCGGATCGGCTGCTCTATCAGGCAAAGAACACCGGTCGCGACAAGATAGTCTCTCAAGAGATAACTATCTGAATCCTCAGGGCATCAGTCCCGTGTATTACCGCCCGACAGACTTTCCGGCAGGAGAGTCTGCGGGTTCCTTTCCCGCCACAGTCTCCCCATCACCATGACTATCGAAAGTCAGTAAGTCTTGTCGACCCGCACCCCATCATCGAAGTAGAGAATGCGCACCTTGTCCCCGTTGGTAAAGACCATGGCGGGATCATAATCCTGGATCACGTTGATAAGGGCATTTTGCTCGTTGCGGATCAGCAGCTCCACCAACTTGTTTTCCACCACGGTTCCCCCGGACTGGTATTGCTGCGCAGCTGCAGCCCCCGCGAGCGCGCCGACGGCGGTGGCGATTTCACGGCCATGACCGCCGCCAAACTGGTTCCCCAGCAGGCCGCCCAACACAGCCCCCCCCAGCGTCTTCCAGCCAGAGTGCTCGGACTCCAGGATCTGGCGCTGGGTAATATTGCGCACCGTTTCGACCTGACCAAACACCACCTGATTGACCGGCCGCGCGGTATTGCGCTGGTAGACCTCCGCCCCGGCGGGCGCCGTGACAAAGCAGAGCAAGCTGGATACTATCAGGATAATGGCCTTCATCTATGAACCTCGTTGCCTTATGTCTCGCTATCTTACCCAACTGGATGATGAGCTTTGCTGGTTTCCCGACCCCAGCCATGCGCTGGAAGAGCCCAACGGCTTGCTGGCGATCGGCGGGGATCTCTCCCCGGCCAGATTGCTGGCAGCTTATCACAAGGGGATCTTCCCGTGGAATGAACCCCACCAGCCGACCCTGTGGTGGTCACCGGATCCCCGCGGGGTGATCCGTCCCGACCAACTCCATGTGGGGCGGACACTGCAGAAGATTATCCGCCGTACCCCATTCGATATTTCCGTCAATCGCGCCTTTAATGAAGTCATTACCGCCTGCGCCGCCCCTCGTCGCACTGCCGATGGCACCTGGATCAGCCAACCCATGATCGAAGCCTACCAGCAGTTGCACCGGCTGGGTCATGCCCACTCTATCGAGATCTGGCAGGAGGGAGAGCTGCAAGCGGGACTGTATGGCCTCTCTATCGGCCGACTGTTTTGCGGTGAATCCATGTTCAGCCGGATTGATAACGGCGCCAAGCTGGCGATGGTGGCACTCTGTCGCCACTTCGCACGCCATCGCGGCGCCCTCATCGATTGCCAGATGCAAAACCCGTTTCTGGCGACCCTGGGTATCGAGGAGTGGCCACGGGCCCGTTTTCTGGCTGAGCTGGCGCGCCTTGGCCATCAACCACTATTGGCTTCCTGCTGGCAAGAGGGGGAGATCAGCCTATGACAGAAGAAGTGATCCTTAAAGTAGGGCTGACTCCCAAGCATCCCTGCAGTTATCTGGACCATGAACAGGAGCAGTTGCTGGTGCTGATGGATCACAATCTGCTCAACGCCAACGGTTACGAGCGATTGTTGACTGCCGGTTTTCGCCGCAGTGGCAACGACATCTATCGCCCCCACTGCCCGGCGTGCCATGCCTGCCAATCCCTTCGTATTCACAGTGAACACTTTCGTCCCAGCCGCGGCCAGAAGCGGATCCGCCAGCTCAACAGGGATATCGAGATCGTCCTGAGCTACGATGACAAACCCGAGTATTACCTGCTCTACGAACGCTATATCCGCGAACGCCATCACGATGGCAGCATGTATCCCCCCAACCGCAGCCAGTATCGCGGGTTTCTCCATTGTGACTGGATGCCGCCACTCTATCTGGAAATGCGCAAGGAGGGCCGTCTTATCGGCGTGGCCACCACAGACCTGCAACCCCACTCCTTGAGCGCTATGTACACCTTCTTCGATCCGGATTATGCCGATCGCTCCCTGGGCACCTTTGCCATCCTCTGCCAGCTCGATCTGGCCAAGCGAACAGGGCGAAGCTGGCTCTATCTTGGCTATCTGGTGGAGGCGTGCCGCAAGATGAATTACAAGCGCAATTATCTCCCTCACGAGCTGTTAATTCAGGGGGAATGGAAAAATATCGACACCAAGCCCGAGTAAACTTTACACATAGCCTTAAATCCGGCATGATCCAGCGGTTTTTTGTTGTGGCTTATCAAGAGGATTCAATGGCTAAAGAAGACAGTATTGAGATGCAGGGCACTATTCTCGAAACCCTGCCCAATACCATGTTCCGTGTGGAACTGGAGAATGGTCACGTGGTTATCGCTCATATTTCAGGCAAGATGCGCAAAAACTACATTCGTATCCTGACTGGAGACAAAGTAACGGTAGCACTGACTCCCTACGATCTCTCCAAGGGACGTATTGTTTTCCGCTCTCGCTAAGCCAGGAATTCAGCAAAAAACCCCAACCTTTCGGTTGGGGTTTTTTGTCGTTTTCTGATCACTGACGCTTAGTGGGAAACAGCTTCAACATTGACCTGAAAATCAAAGCTGAGGCTGTCATTTACCAACTCAACCTTCACAATTCCCCCGTCAACCAGTGAGCCGAACAGGATCTCGTTGGCCAAGGGTTTCTTGAGGTGCTCCTGGATTACCCGACCCATCGGTCTGGCGCCCATGGCTCTGTCATATCCCTTCTCTGCCAACCAGTGGCGGGCACGCTCGGACACCTCGAGAGAAACTCCCTTCGCATCCAGTTGAACCTGCAATTCGACAATGAACTTGTCGACCACCTGATGGATCACCGTCATATCGAGATGGTTGAACCAGATGGTGTGATCAAGCCGGTTACGAAACTCCGGACTGAAGGTCTTGTTGATCACCGCCATGGCATCGTGGCTCAAATCCTGTTGCTGGAAGCCAATCGATTTGCGCTGGGTCTCCTGCACACCGGCGTTGGTGGTCATTACCAGGATCACATTACGGAAATCTGCCTTGCGCCCGTTGTTATCGGTCAGGGTGCCGTTGTCCATCACCTGCAACAGCAGATTGAATACGTCCGGGTGAGCTTTCTCAATTTCGTCAAGCAACACAACGGAATGAGGATGCTTGATCACCGCATCAGTCAGCAGACCACCCTGCTCAAAACCAACATAGCCGGGAGGCGCACCAATCAGACGTGAGACGGTGTGACGTTCCATGTACTCGGACATATCAAAGCGCAGCATCTCGACACCCAATGCCTTGCCCAACTGCTGGGTCACCTCTGTTTTACCAACACCGGTAGGACCGGCAAACAGGAAGCAACCAACCGGACGACGCTCGTTGCCAAGTCCTGAACGAGAGAGGCGAATCGCATCGGTCAGCACCTCGATGGCTTTATCCTGACCAAAGACCACCATCTTCAGATTGCGTTCCAAGTTCTTCAGTACTTCTTTATCTGAAGAGGAGACTGATTTTTCCGGAATGCGGGCGATCTTGGCCACAATGGACTCAATTTCCTGCACATTGATCACTTTCTTGCGCTTGCTCGCAGGCAGCAACCGTTGACCGGCGCCCGCCTCGTCGATCACATCGATCGCCTTGTCGGGTAGGTGACGATCATTGATGTACTTGGCAGAGAGCTCGGCAGCTGCACGGATCGCCTTGGCGGTATAGCGTACGCCGTGGTGAGCTTCATAGCGACTCTTGAGCCCCATCAGGATGCGAGTGGTGTCATCGATAGTCGGCTCGACAATATCGATCTTCTGGAAGCGGCGGGCCAGCGCACGGTCTTTCTCGAAGATCTGGGCGTACTCCTGATAAGTGGTGGAGCCCACACAGCGGAGCAAACCATTGGATAGCAGCGGCTTGATCAGGTTAGCCGCATCCAGCTGACCACCGGATGCAGCACCGGCACCGATGATGGTATGGATCTCGTCGATAAAGAGGATGGCCCCTTCCTGACGCTCAATCTGCTTGAGCAGTACCTTGAGGCGCTTCTCGAAATCACCACGGTATTTAGTGCCCGCCAGCAGAGAACCCATATCCAGCGAATAGATGGTACTGCCCGCAATCACCTCGGGGACATCCCCCTTGACGATGCGATAGGCCAGACCTTCGGCAATGGCGGTTTTACCCACGCCCGCTTCACCCACCAGCAGCGGGTTGTTCTTGCGACGACGGCAGAGCACCTGAATGGTACGGTTGAGCTCCTGATCACGGCCAATCAGCGGATCGATGCGCCCTTCCAGCACCAGCTGGTTCAGGTTGGTGGCAAAGCTCTCGATCTGTGCGGCCGAGACATCATCATCAGACTCGGGATTGTTATTGCTGCCGAGATCCGGCTTGCTGTCCTTGCGCACCCCGTGGGAGAGGAAATTGACGACGTCGAGACGGCTGATCTCGGCTTTTTTCAGGAAATAGGCAGCTTGTGACTCCTGCTCACTGAAGATAGCGACCAGCACGTTGGCGCCGCTGACTTCGGTATTGCCGGAGGATTGCACATGGAAGACGGCACGCTGCAACACGCGCTGGAAGCCCAGTGTCGGCTGGGTTTCACGATCTTCATCATCGCGCGGTATGAGCGGAGTAGTTTGGGTGATGAATGCGCGGATCTCCTTGCGCATCTGCTCAACATCGGCACCACAAGAGCTCAGCGCCTCATGGGCTGAACTGTTATCCAGAAGGGCTAACAACAGGTGCTCGACGGTCATGAATTCGTGGCGCTCGTCACGGGCCAGTTTGAAAGCCTCGTTCAGCGTCTTTTCTAGATCTTTATTCAACATAGGCACCTCCCCTAGTACAGCTACAATGTGGTGTCACACTCGCCATCAAGTCATCAGATTCAAGCCTTTTCCATAGTACAGAGCAGTGGATGTTCGTTGTTACGTGCATAGGTGTTGACCTGGACAACCTTGGTTTCGGCGATCTCTGCGGTAAACATGCCGCAGACACCCTTACCACTATAATGCACACTCAGCATGACCTGAGTCGCCTTGTCCAAATCCATACCAAAGAACTTTTGCAGCACCTCCACCACAAACTCCATGGGCGTGTAGTCATCGTTGTTCAACACAACCTTATACATGGGTGGCGGCTGCAGCTTTGTTTTCTCTGCTTCTGCAATCTCTTCATTAGCAAAGAGTTCTTTCTGCTTGCTCATAATCGCGCTTTGGTACCTCTAGATTACTACCGTCTAACACAAGGTTGTCAATAGACTTGTTAACCAGATCACATCAGCTGTTAACAACTTCTTGACTCGCTCAAAAGTTAGACTAGATTGGTTACTTGCTAATCTGTGCCCGTCTGCTATGGGCCCATGTCCTTAGTTATAAAGGGCTGGCGCAGGTTACTCAACGACTTCTGGGTAATCAATAAAAGGATGTAGAAGTATGGCAACCGGCACAGTTAAGTGGTTTAACAACGCAAAAGGATTTGGGTTTATCTGTCCGGAAGGGGGCGGTGAGGATATCTTCGCTCACTACTCCACGATTCAAATGGAGGGCTACAAGACCCTGAAAGCGGGTCAGGCTGTCAATTTTGAACTGCAACAGGGGCCGAAAGGAAATCACGCCTCTGTGATTGTGCCAAACGAAGCACAAAATATGTAAATAACACCCGTTGGATAAATAAAAAACCGGTTCCTCTCTGAGCAACCGGTTTTTTATTGTCAGATTTCTGGCGAATCCTGCCTCCTCACGGGATCACAGGGTTATCACCAGCCATGATCAGTCGTGATATTCACTGCAGGCGATCAGGGTATTTTCCATCAGGCTGGCGACCGTCATCGGGCCCACGCCACCGGGTACCGGAGTAATGAAGGAGGCATGGCTGCGCGCCGTCTCAAACTCCACATCCCCGACCAGCGAGCCATCAGCCAAGCGATTGATGCCCACATCGATTACCAGTGCCCCCGGTTTGATCCACTCGCCAGGAATGAAGTTGGGCTTGCCGACCGCAACAACCAGCAGATCGGCACGGCGAACCTGCTCTTCCAGATCCCGGGTAAAGCGGTGACAGGTCGTGGTTGTGCAGCCAGCCAGCAACAATTCGAGGGTCATGGGACGCCCCACTATGTTGGACGCTCCCACCACGACCGCATGCAGACCGTGCGTCTTCACGCCGGTGGTCTCGATCAGCGTCATGATCCCTTTCGGAGTGCAGGGACGCAGCGCCGGAATACGTTGGGCCAGACGGCCGACGTTATACGGGTGAAATCCATCTACATCCTTGTCAGGCTGGATCCGCTCCAGCACCTGAGTGGTATCAAAGTGATCCGGCAACGGCAACTGAACCAGAATGCCATCTACGTGGCTATCCGCATTCAGCTGGTCGATCAACGCCAGCAGCTCTTCCTGACTGGCGGTTGCACTCAGATCATAGGAGCGGGAGAGAAACCCCACCTCCTCGCACGCCCGACGTTTGCTGCCGACATAGACCTGAGAGGCTGGATCTGCCCCCACCAGAATGACTGCCAGCCCAGGAGCCCGTTTCCCTGCCGCCAACCGCTGTTGGACTTGCGCCGCGACCTGGCTGCGAATCGTTTGCGCAACCTGTTTTCCATCTATGATTTTGGCAGACATCGTTCTCCACTCACCATGTGTTCAACTGCCGCGCATTGTCGCATTTTTTTAGCCGGGATGTTAGCAGCAGACGCACGCCATACCTGTAGCGGGCAATAAGTAGGCACTTGAATTTACTGGGGGAAAAAGTCGTTGACGCTGGCCCTTACGCTTGGCTATCATGCCCGCCCGTTGCCCAGTACGACTCATGTCGATATGCTGGTCAGGGATTTTCGGTGATTAGCGCAGTCCGGTAGCGCATCTGGTTTGGGACCAGAGGGTCAAAGGTTCGAATCCTTTATCACCGACCATGTTCATCGACTCGTCCTTAAGACGTGTTGATACAAAGCGCCCTTAGCTCAGTTGGATAGAGCAACGGCCTTCTAAGCCGTGGGTCGCAGGTTCGAATCCTGCAGGGCGCGCCATTGATGTTCCCCAATCCTTCTGGATTGGCGAGCGTTGATGAAAATTTCAGTGGTGGCTGTAGCTCAGTTGGTAGAGTCCCGGATTGTGATTCCGGTTGTCGTGGGTTCGAGCCCCATCAGCCACCCCATTATTCTGTCGATAATCGCCGCAAGGGGATGTCCATCGACTTGGTGAAGTGACCTTCTGGTCTGCTCCGCGAAAAACCGGCCTTGGCCGGTTTTTTGTTTTGCGCTCGACTGTGCCATGCCTTGTCTGCAAGGCCATCATCCTCCAGATCGATAAACGCGGCTCCGCCCATTTGTCACGATTCGCGCCTCCCCATCGATACACACAGCCACACTCCCCCACACATCAGCCTGCCCGGTTCTTTTTCTGTATTTCCCAAGCGCCATTGATATGCTGATCGCTCTTCTTTTCTCCTGCTTTCCGTTGGAGCTTTTCTATGCAACGCATTCTTTTTGTCGAAGATGATCCCGAGATTGGCCAGCTCATCAGCAGTTGGCTCGGTCGCCACGATATGGACGTGATCCTCGAGCCCAGAGGGGATATGGCGCTGGCCCGGGTCGAGGCCGAACAGCCCGATCTGGTGCTGCTCGATATCATGTTGCCGGGGCAGGATGGCATGTCCCTCTGTCGGGATCTGCGGCCGCGCTTCGACGGCCCCATCGTAATGCTCACCTCGCTGGATAGCGACATGAACCAGATCCTTAGTCTGGAGCTGGGCGCCAACGACTACATCCTCAAAACGACACCACCACCGGTGCTACTGGCCAGACTGAGGGTGCAATTTCGCCAGCACCAGCAAGCATCAACCCAACCGGCAGCCACCAGCAGCGTTCCCCAGCAACTGCAATTTGGTCGGCTGCGGGTGGATGGCCCGGGGCGAGATGTGCGACTCGATGGCGAGAGCATTGCTCTCTCGACCGCCGACTTTGATCTGCTGTGGGAGCTCGCCTGCCACGCGGGCCAAATCTTGAGTCGGGAAGCCCTCTTTCGCAGCTTGCGCGGCCGGGAGTACGACGGTCAGGATCGCAGCATGGATGTGGCCATCTCCCGCCTGCGCCGCAAACTGGGTGATAACCCCGACAACCCGACCCGGATCAAGACGGTGCGCCAGAAAGGCTACCTCTTCGTCCCCCACGCCTGGGAATAACCCTCTTTCGGGAGCACCGCCATGCGCCGTCTCTTTATCCAATTCTATCTGTTGCTGATCGGCTGCTTCACCCTGGCCATCCTGCTGGTTGGCGTGGTCTATCAGGTGACCGCCGAACGGGCGGGTGATCGCTATCTCGAACGCATGATGCAGGGCTCTCTTGGCCTGTTGACCGGCGAGTTGGCAAGAACCCCGCCAGAGCGCTGGCCCGATCGACTGGCCGAGCAGAGCAGTCAGTTTACCCTCCCCCTCAAGATCGGCGAGCTGGTGCGCCAGCCCTTGGCCAGCGAGGATCAGGCCTTTCTGGCTGCCGGCAACATTGTCATCGTCGAGGAGGATGACACCTTCCTGCAGCGCATCCCCGATACTGACCGGGTGCTGATTGTCGGCCCTGTACCCTACCTCTCCTACCTGCATGAGCTGCACTGGGTCGATGTGGGGCTGCTGCTGGTGATCGGCCTATCCCTCGGCCTGCCCATTCTGCTCTGGTTGCGTCCCCACTGGCACGGATTGCAGCAGTTGGAGCAAACCGCACGTCGCGTAGGCGATGGGGATCTCTCCTGCCGAACCAATCTGCCACCGGGCAGCAGTCTGGCCCGGGTGGGACGCACCTTCGATCAAATGGCGACCCAATTGCAGGCCATGATTGCCAGCCGCAAGCAACTGACCGATGCCATCGCCCACGAGTTGCGCACCCCGCTGGTCCGGTTGCGCTATCGGCTTGCCATGCTCGATCCTGCCCCTGCCGAACAGGAGCAGCAGGCGCTGGAGCGAGATCTGGGAGCGCTGGACGCCCTGATCGAAGAGATGCTCACCTACGCCAAGCTGGACAGGCCGGAGCTACCGTTGCAGCGCGACGAGCTGGAGCTCAGTCACTGGGCACAAGCGCATCTTGGCGACTGGCAAGCGCTGGCCCCCGAGAAGAGGCTCACCCTCGATCTGCCGCCACGTCACATGCCCTGGTGCGGCGATCAGCGTCTGCTGACGCGCGCGGTGGAGAACCTCATCGGCAATGCTCTGCGCTACGCCGAGAGCGAGGTTACCCTCTCCATCTCGCGGCTTCAGGAGAACTATCTGCTGGAGGTGAGCGACGATGGACCGGGGATCGATCCGGCGCTGGCGCCCCAGATCTTCGAACCGTTCGTGCGCCTTGATCAGAGCCGGGATCGTCGCACCGGCGGCACCGGGTTGGGACTGGCCATCGTGCGCAGCATTGCCCGTCATCACGGGGGGGATGTGGCGTTGCTGGCCAGTGACCACGGCGCCCGCGTCTGCCTCACCCTGCCTGTACATTTGGATACAAACCGTCACCAACCGATCACTGAAGGGCCGCTGCAACCGTCATAGGATGACTGTCATGGAGAACGCTCCATAACATCAACCCGAATAAGGAAATTGAACATGAAAAAGATCATTCCCCTGACCCTGGCAGCCGTCTTCGCCCTCACTTCCGGTTTCACCATGGCGGCCACCCCGACCAAGACAGCCACACCGCAGGCGACCCAGACCAAAGTGGTGAAAAAACACCATAAAGCCACCCACGCCAAGACCCCTGCCGTCAAAGTCGCGCCGAAAACCAAGTGATCCAAGCGGTCACTTGATAGCACCAAGGGAGGCTGACGCCTCCCTTTCCATCTCTTCCCGAAATTTTCCTGACGAGCGCCTCCCTCGTCCAAACCGGATCCACGACCCGGCTCCCTTTGCGGGAAACGGTCAATGACCACAGGAACATGGCATGTGGCGTCATCTGCTTAAATGGCTCGGCCCCTTGTGCAGCTTGCTGCTGCTCGGCACCGCACTGACCGTGCTGTATCACCTGACTCAGGCATGGCACTGGCACGATATTCGTGTGGCCATCTGGTCCCAACCCCTGCAGAGACTGGCGGGCGCCCTGTTGCTGACCCTGCTCAGTTATGGTTGCCTCTGCAGCTATGACATGCTGGCGCTCCATGCGCTGGGCAAACGCCTTCCCTGGCAACAGGTCAGCATCACCTCCTTTATCGCCTACACCTTCTCCAACACCCTGGGATTTGCCCTGCTGACCGGCACCTCGGTACGCTATCGCCTCTACTCTGCACTGGGGCTCGCCACCGGAGAAGTGGCCCGCGTGGTGCTGTTCTGCTCCATCACCTTTTTCCTCGGCCTGTTGGCGTGGGGAGGTGGCGCCCTACTGACCTGCGATGTATCACAGTTGCTGCCTGACTGGCCGCAATGGGCAGATACCCTGCTCAGGCTAGCGGGCGTCATGGCGCTGCTGTTGGTGGCCTGCTACCTCTGCTGGCCCGCCCCACGTCTCTCCTGGCGAATACACACCCTGACCCTGCTGGGCTTTCGGATACGTCTGTTGCAACTGTTGGCCGCGCTGGCCGACTGGATGGCCGCCGCAGCAGTGCTGTTTGTGCTGTTGCCTGCCGATAGCGTCCCCTACCCTGTGCTGCTCAGTGCCTTCGTGCTGGCCAGCTTCCTCGGGGTACTGGCCCACGTGCCGGGCGGGATCGGGGTGTTCGAAGCGAGCATGAGCCTGCTGCTGGCTCACTACCTGCCAACCGACAAGCTGCTCGCCTCGCTGCTGCTCTACCGCTGCATCTATTATCTGCTTCCCTTTCTCTGTGCCCTGCTGCTCTTTACCAGTCAGGAGATGCTGCAACAAAAAGCGCGCTGGCAGCGGCTACAGGGGCTGATGAGCGCAGTGCGCGAATTTCTTCCCGCCCTTATCAGCATGGGCACCTTCGCCGCCGGCAGCCTGCTGCTCTGCTCGGGGATGATCCCGACCATGCGCAGCCACATCGAAGTGTGGCTGCAGGTGTTGCCGCTCCACCTGCTCGAGCTCTCCCACGTGCTCGGCAGCGTAAGCGGTGTCCTCCTGATCCTGCTGGCGCGCAGTCTCTACCGCCGTCACGACGCCGCGTTTCGCATCACCCAGCTGCTGCTGGCTCTGGGGATCGCCTTCTCCCTGCTCAAGGGGGGGGACTGGGAGTCCGCCCTGCTGCTCGGCAGCTTCCTGCTCATCATGACTCCCTGCCGCTCTCTTTTCTATCGCAAGGGGTCGCTGCTCTATCCCCAGTACACTCCGGGCTGGCTCATTTCAGTCGGCGCCGTGCTGCTGGGAGCCCTGTGGCTACTGCTCTTCTCCTACCGTCAGGTGGAGTATGACCACGCCCTCTGGTTCCACTTCTCACCCCACGGCGGAGCTGCCCGCGGCCTGCGCGCCATGGGGAGCGTGGTGGCCGTACTGGCCGTTGCCGGGGTTGCCCAGCTGCTCGCACCGCTGCGGGTAGTCGGTGAAAAGCCGGACAAGGAGATGCTGACGCGCGCTCACGAGCTGGTGGTGTGCGAAGGGGGGATCCACGGCTATCTGGCCCAGTTGCAGGACAAGTCCCTGCTGTTCCACCCCGCAGGCGACGCCTTCCTGATGTATGGCATCGAGGGCAACAGCTGGATTGTGATGGGGGATCCCGTCGGTCGCCCCGAGCAGATCGAAGAGCTGCTCTGGCAATTTCGCGAGCGGTGCGACGAGCACGACGCCAATCCGGTCTTTTATCAGGTCTCGGCCCGCTATCTGCCGCTCTATCTGGAGCTGGGGTTGATCCCCTTCAAGCTCGGTGAAGAGGCGATGGTCGATCTGGCTACCTTCGATCTGGCGGGCAGCCGGCTGCGCAACCTGCGCCAGAGCCACGCCAAGGGCAAACGGGAAGGGTTGACCTTCGAGGTGGTCGAGGCAAGCGCCGTGGCCCCCCTTCTACCCAGATTGCAGACCGTCTCCGATACCTGGCTGCAGAGCAAGATGGGCAAGGAGAAGGGCTTCTCGGTCGGCCGTTTCGAGCCTGACTACCTGACCTTGAGTCCGGCTGCGCTGGTGTGGCATGAGGGGCAGATCGTCGGCTTTGCCAACCTCTGGGTGAGCGATAACAAGGAGATGCTCTCCATCGATCTGATGCGCTACAGCCTGGATACCGGCACCGCCCCCATCATGGATTTTCTCTTTGTCGAGCTGCTGCTGTGGGGTAAGGCGCAGGGGTACGCCAGCTTCAATCTGGGGATGGCCCCCATGTCCGGCTTCAACGATCATCCGCTCAACAGCTACTGGGCCCGCCTTGGCAATACCCTGTTCGTCCGTGGCAGCCGTTTTTACAACTTTCAGGGGCTCAGACGCTACAAGGAGAAATTTTCGCCCCGCTGGGAACCCCGCTACCTGCTCTGCAGCAGCAAGCTGGTACTGCCCAGAACCCTGACTCACCTGATCACCCTGATTAGCCGCGGCCCGCTGGGGCTGCTCAAGAAATAGGAGCATGGCCAATGAGAGCCTTGATATTGCTGTTACTCAGTCTCGTACTGCCCGTTTCATCTTTTGCGGCGCACGCCGCCCCGGTCAAGGATGACCTGAGCCTGATTGAGCTGCCGGTCAAGCAGCCATCCGACGCCCCCATGGTGGTGTTTCTCAGCGGCGATGGCGGCTGGGCGGCCCTCGACAAGGGGTTGAGCGCCCAGTTTCAGCTGCACGGCCTGCCGGTCGTGGGCTGGAGCTCCCTCACCTACTACTGGAAGAAGAAAACCCCGGAGCAGGTGACCGCCGATCTGGAGCGGATCCTCGATGATTACCAGACTCGCTGGCAGCGCCCCCGCTGGCTGCTGGTCGGCTTCTCGTTTGGTGCCGAGATTGTCCCCTTCGTCATCAACCGGTTGCCGGAGCACTATCGTCAGGGGCTGGTCGGGGCCGTGATGCTCTCCCCCTCCACCAGCTCGGACTTCGAGATCCACGTCAGCGATATGCTGACCCACAAGGCCCGCAGCTACCCGACCGAACCGCAGGTGAAGACCATCCGCGATCTGCCGATGCTCTGCCTGCAAGGTGCCGATGATGATGACGGCGACCGCCTCTGCCCCCGTCTCAACCAACCCAACGTCACCAGCGTCACCCTGCCGGGAGGACACCATTTTGACGATAACTACCCCCAGCTCTATCAGGCCATCACCAAGCATCTGAACCTGCCCCCGGATCCGCTGACTGTGGAGCATTAACCGGTATCACCACGGTATGCCTTTCAAGTGCCGAGCAGAGCAAATCAGCGAGCAATGAAAAGGGCCTCTCTTTCGAGAGGCCCTTTTACTGAATTGGGCGGAAACTTTAAAAGGATCGACCAATGGGTTGGCCGTGGCGTCAAGGTCACCGAGGCATTTCACTGCGATTGCCCAAGCGGCTTAGCCAGATGCAGCGCTATTAAGAATGAAGATTTGCATTCCTATGCCAGCAACCACGCGGGGATTGCGCCAGAAAGCAAAAAGCCCTGATGTTTCCATCGGGGCTTTGCAATGTGGCGGTGAGGGAGGGATTCGAACCCTCACTCTCGCATGTCAACGCACAAATATAACCTTCAATGTCTTACGTAACATCTAATAGCTGTGAAAGCAGCTTGTTTGTCTCAGGTAATTGTTATGATACTCATGATACCTTTATAGCGATAAATAATGAATTGTCAACCGCATGGATGGTGGCAATTTTAACTGCGTTGTCGCTCCCATCTGAATGATGAAGAACTATTGAGGTATCTTATGAACGCGGCATCGTCAGTTACAGCCATGACCTTCTATGCCGATGGCCGTGCCAGTTATGACATTCAGTATCTGACCCGAGACGAGATCAGCGCCGATGTGTTGCGCCAATATGAGCGCTACCTTAGCCTGATCCAGAGTGACAGTACCGAACTGCTCAGCTCGGCACCGGAGCACAGCACTCCTGCACTGCCAGCAGTTGAATTATCGAACACGCCCAATCGCATTACGCGAATTGCATTGCAATAAAAATCCAATTCCTCTTCATCACTTGGAATATTAGTCATAGAGTGAGCCTCGTATTAGGAGCATAACCGTTAGTAGAAACTCCATCTCAGATAACAGTCAAAGTACCGAGACTCCGGCATGTCTCCATGGAGTCTTCAGTAAAAAAATCATAAATTTAAATATATTAACTCAATGGCAGTCCACTATTTTATAGCCATTCCTACCGCTATTCTTGGCCTGATACAAAGCTTGGTCGGCTCGTTCACACAGCGCCTCTAACGTGGATCCCGGTTGCCAGAGTGCAATACCGAGGCTAACAGTCACATGGGGAGCCGTGGTTGATTGCGCATGGGGTAACTGGAGTTTCTGCATCTGCTCACAGATCCGCTGCGCCACGATGGCGGCTCCGTCGGCATCGGCATCTTCCAGAAAGACAATGAACTCCTCACCACCATAACGCCCCACCATATCGACATCCTCGCGCACACAAGATTGCAGGCAACAAGCGACTTGTTGTAGACAACGATCCCCAGCCGGATGACCATAGTGATCATTATATTTCTTGAAGTGATCGACATCGAGCATCAAAATGGCAGCACTGCTTGTTTCTGATTTTTTCCGCAGCAATTTATTACTCACCCGGGAGAAGAACGCCTGCCGGTTAGGAATTGACAATAGTGAATCCAGATTCAACGAGTGGATCAATTTTTCCGTCAATTTGAAGTTGTTGAACTCCACCTCGGCAATAAATCCGATAGTCCGGCGCACAGCATAAAATACAGCACCTATAAATGTCATCAAGAAACCGATGATAACCGCATTCATTAGCCAGCCATCCCAGCGACTATCCAGTAGCTGGTTGACAACCAGACATAACAACATAGCAATGCTAAAATAGGGGATAACCAGCATGGCGCCGATATAGGTCAATGGTATCAACACCACCAATGCTGGTTCGATGGAGCGAATATAGCTCAACTCATAAATAACTTGATGATGATAGAACGATAAGATCACCAACCAAACCATAGTTACGACATAGGTGTAGACAATAAATCGCCTCTGGAACTGCTTATTCACATACAGCGCCGTTCTTGCTCGATTAAGACAAAATACCGGGAATATCAAAAACAACAAAAACACCCCTGTAATAACGACCGTCAAATAGAGGTAATGGATCTTGCTTTCGAGGCCACCGAATATTTTTACATCGAATCCAGCATAATCAAACACCGACAGATAGATCATCCTGAACAGGGTCACCGTCAGCACGGCGGCATTAGTTACGACAAAAAACAACATCCCCTTGTGGGACATGTCTGACACATGTCTGGCTAGAAAATCCTTATGCTGCAGTGATACATCATCCGATAAAATCTGGGAGGATATCAACAAAGCATCGGCTTTTTTCAATGCGTTTAGGATTGAATTTTTACCCATATATTCCGTACCAGTTCAGTTAATTATTTATTGCATCACAGCCGAACGACTTTGCCACCAATCCACCAGTTCATGGGAGCGGATAGCCGGTGCAAAATAGAAGCCTTGCAGGCTGTCACATCCCATCTCTTTGAGCATCTGCGCCTGCTCCCAAGTCTCTACCCCTTCAGCCACAGTATGAAGGCGCAGATGATGCGCCATAGCTAGCGAGGCATGTACCGCCGAACGGTAGCGTGCATCCTCCAACATGTTGGCCACGAAAATACTATCGATCTTCAACTCAGAGACCGGGCTCTGTACAAGATGCAATAAGGACGCATGCCCGGTACCAAAGTCATCAATTGCCAGCTTGATCCCATGCAAACGAAGGCGTGAAGCAGTCTCCAGCAAGCTAGAAAGATCGTCATATTCTTCGGTTTCGGTGATTTCCAGACATAAGAGCTGCTCCGGCAAACCGTATTGTTCTAGAAGGGTAAATACCCGATCGGCAAAATGAACATCCAAAAGTTCGGATGGCGAAATATTTACCGAAACCGAGACCTCGACCCCCTGGTCCAACCACTGACGGCAGCGCGCGATGGATTGCTCCAGGATCTGGGCCCCAAGTTGACCCACCAGCGCATGTTGATACAAAGGATCGATGAACGAGGCAGGCGACAGAGTTCCTCGCTGGGGATGCTCCCAGCGCGCCAAAGCTTCGGCGCCGATCAAGCGCCCAGTAACAGCACAGATCTGCGGTTGAAAATAGGGGCGGATCTGCTGCTGCGCCAATGCCACCTCCAACTCCTGTCTGTTCGGCTGATAAGGAGCCAGTGCTCGAGTGGTAAGGCGTTCATCTACTGCGGGTAAGCATCGCAGGCAATCACTAAGGAAGGTGCGAATAAGCGGGGAAATTCTTCTCGGCTGACGCAGTCATTTCATTTCTTCATGTTTGAGCCGATTTTTTCTCCCGTAAATGCCTTGAATCAGCCTATTTAGACCGTTTCTTCGCCATTTAAGGCGTTATTCCCAGTTTTTAGTGAGATCTCTCCCACTGACGTATCATTTGGTCCGCCCGAAACAGGTTGGCCAGCGTGAATAACATCGCCAGTTGGTTATCGTTTTTCAGCAACCCCTTGTATCTGGCTTTCACGAAGCCGAACTGTCGCTTGATGATGCGAAATGGGTGCTCCACCTTGGCCCGGATGCTGGCTTTCATGTATTCGATGTTGATGGCCGTTTTGTTCTTGCGTGGATGCTGTTTCAAGGTTCTTACCTTGCCGGGGCGCTCGGCGATCAGCCAGTCCACATCCACCTCGGCCAGCTCCTTGCGCTGTGGCGCCCCTTGGTAGCCGGCATCGGCTGAGACAAATTGCTCCTCTCCATGCAGCAGATTACCCAGCTGATTGAGGTCATGCTCGTTGGCCGCGGTGGTGACTAGGCTGTGGGTCATGCCACTCTTGGCATCGACACCAATGTGGGCCTTCATGCCAAAGTGCCACTGATTGCCTTTCTTGGTCTGATGCATCTCCGGATCGCGTTGCTGCTCTTTGTTCTTGGTCGAGCTGGGTGCCTCAATGATGGTGGCATCGACCAAGGTGCCTTGGGTCATCATGACGCCTGCTTCGGCCAGCCAGCGATTGATGGTCTTGAACAATTGGCGGGCCAGTTGATGCTGCTCCAGCAGGTGGCGGAAATTCATGATGGTGGTGCGGTCCGGCAAGGCGCTATCCAGGGATAACCGGGCAAACAGACGCATGGAGGCGATTTCGTACAGAGCATCTTCCATCGCGCCATCGCTCAGGTTGTACCAATGCTGCATGCAGTGAATGCGTAGCATGGTTTCCAGCGGATAAGGTCGCCGGCCATTACCAGCCTTGGGGTAAAACGGCTCGATGACTTCCACCATGTTTTGCCATGGTAGAATCTGCTCCATGCGGGACAAGAAAATCTCTTTTCTGGTCTGACGGCGCTTACTGCTGAATTCACTGTCGGCGAAGGTGAGCTGATGACTCATGATGAACCCTGTTCCATGGCTCCAGATGACAAACATGATCTCATATCAGGGACTTGTTCGCACCTTCCCTAATCTGTTGACGGCTTACCGGTTTTTGCAATGCTTCGCTGACCGTTACACCATATAAGGTTGCCATCTGTACAACGGAATGAATGATGTCCTGACTTGCCGCACTGACCAGTAATACGGGACAAGTCATCTCAAATTCGGCTAAATGCCGCAAAAAGGTCACACCATCCATACCCGGCATATTCAAATCACAGATCAGCGCATCTGGCATTCCCTGTAGGTCAATCATCTTCAGCGCCGCCTCTCCATCACGAACCCGGTTAATGGTTTTTGCCAGCGGTTTACATAATTCGTGCAACCAGTTGAGTTGAAACAACTCATCTTCAATAATTAACAGATTATCAAGAATACTCATTGTTCACCTCATGACATAGCTGAGTATGATTGGTTTTTTCGATATTTCAGCCTTATCTACCCGATACTGAAAACCGTCAACATCCTGTCATGCGGAATTGATGCCTGCCATTGGCTGATATATGTTTTCATCGTCGTCATTAAGGCAGGCTTATTGTTTTTTAATTGGTCATTTTTTAACGTTAAATAATACTCGTGCAAGATTTCCGGTTTGGTGGGCAAGACCATCAATTTCTCCCATTCCAGCTCTTCGACTAATCCCATCTGATAAACCTCTACACCCCCACTAAGCTGCCGATGTTGCTCGATAATCGAATCTGCACACAGCGGGTTACCACTGGCGATCGCTGCATGAGCCTGCAGCATCGCTTCGATCGACTGCGTCATCGGTGTGCTGCGCGATCCATGCCAACTCTGACTCAGCTGGCGGAAACGCCCCAGATACGTCTGATGCTCCAGCGGTTCACCACATGCCGCCAAATCCAGATATAAGAGAGCCAGCAACTGTTGCAGTGACTCCTCTTCGTGCTGTCGGAAACGCGCAAATCTAAGGCCACGTAAGGCTGTCTCCTTAGCCGACGTGAGGTCAAAAACTGCCATTTCGATAAATGCCTGCAACCAGTAGCGTTCAATGCTGCGAGGCGACAAAGCGATAGCCTGACGAATGCTATCTAATGCGAGATTGGGTTGCTGTTGCAGGGCGTAGGCTTCCGCCTTGATGGTCAAGGCCATGCCACACCACAGCGGATCCTCCTGCAGAGGGCGCACTAGGGCAAATACTGATGGAAGATCGGCTTGTTGCAACGCCATCTGCGCCAACCGAATATGCGCCTTATTCCATACGCTCGTTTTTTTGAGCCCAATCAACAGATGGTGCGCCTGTTCCTTATCACCAGCCTCAAGACATGCCTCAGCCATGATGAATCGCGCCTGCAGGCTGATGGCCCCTCGCGTACGAATTAAGCGCTGCCCTATGGCTAACACTTTCGATAAATCCTGTTCTCGGCGCGGGATCATCAATTCGCGGAGTCGCCGCTGGCGCTGCATCAAATCGCCCAAGCGCTGGCTCAACACCTTGTAACTAATCGGTTTGATAAGATAGCTATCCGGCTCCAACTCCTGAAAACTACGCACCATTTCTAATGACGCTTCGGCTGTCAGCACTACAGTGACACAATCCGCTGGTAGCAACTGTTCTTCCCGCAATATTACTAGCAGCTGATAGCCATTTATACCACGATTGCCAAGATTAAAATCCAGCACCAGCAATTGATAATATTTTACGGCACAGAGGGCCAGCGCCATTTTTGCAGTATCGGCCAAATCAATTTTATCGGCGCTATATCCCATCTTCTGTAACATACCCCGAAGGGCATTACTCATGATGGAGCAATCATCAATGATCAATATTGGACGGTTATTGTCAGCAAACATGATTAGTTCCCAATTCATACATTGTGTATAGCCTTAAGTATCCACCAGCAATCCTATGCACGTTTTAATTCATGCTTCAATAATAATAAAATATAGTGCTCTTGTCTGTTCTTCAAAGAACAGACAATTACTCAAAACCAATTTACTATTAAAGCTGGGCAGTCATCTATATAGATGATAACGATCAGCAGCAAGTCTTTTTTTAAAACTGGCTGTATCTGTCAAAAATAATGAATAAGTCTCCATCAGCGCCATCATCCATTTGCGTGACAGCGATTGATTGTCAATATTCAGCTCACAACTCGGGAGTTGCAGAGTGAATACTCAACCTTTTGATACAAGTTACGAAAAATCAGCCACGAGACCCTACTTGGATCAGATTCATGTACTGGAGCTACTGGCCGATGATATCGTCTTGGTGCAGTTACTTCTTACCGCCTATCTGCAGGCGAGTTCTGTCGAGATTGCAGCCCTAAAGGAGGCAATTCTCACAGAGGATCGACGCGATGTAGTGGTTCGTGCGCACCGCCTGCGCGGTTCATTGCGCTATTTGGGAACTCGCGACCTAGAAGATATGTTGCTGGAGATCGAAGCTGCAGCGAACCAAGCCGAGCCGCATGAACTGTTGATCTATTACCATTCTTTTTATACCGCCGCCCACTCTCTGGAGCAGGAAATTCGCCACTGGCAATCCCAGCTTCGGCAAACAGCAGTTTAAGTGGAACGAGCCATAGATTCCGATGTATCCACCCATGACACAACCGCAGCTCTATGGCATTCTGACTACCGAGCAGGCTACAGGACTCGTACGCCTCAGCAAGTACCGTCATTGCAGTCATGCCCAGCGTACCCTGCAAAGGCGACGGAGGAACATTATGGAATATACTAACCTTGGCCTAGTCGCCGCCGACATGCGATGGCCCTGTCCCCTGTCCGATGATACAAAATACCGGCTACTGGCAATCGCCCAGCCTTTCGATTATAAGCGGTTGACCGGCCCTATGCCCGGTGTTTTTTATGTCGCATCTGGCTGTCTGGTCGGCTATACGACCAACATGACCACGGATAATTCCTTGGGGTTGGTGTTGGGCCATGGCAGTTGGTTTGGCATTCAGTCAATCAACAATCCCGAGTATGCACCGAGCGAACTCTATGACGCCTTGTTACCAACTCAGCTGTGGCTTTTCCCGCGTCAGGAGCTAGAGCGCCTGTTGACTCAGGATCAGGAAGTCTACAAATTTCTGTTCTACATCGCCCAGCAGATAGGCCGTATCACCCTGCAGTTGGGGAGCAATACGCTGTATTGCCTAACCACCCGCGTCACCTATCTGCTGCTCGAGTTGGCCAATCAGCATCCACTCACGGCACCTCAGACACCGGTGATCCTCATCACGCAGCAGATCCTGAGCCAGATTGCGGGCATCAGCCGCCCACGCGTCAATGAGGTACTGAAGTTGCTCTCCGACGCTGGCGAAATTGCCGTCAGTCGCGGCGAGATCCAGTTATTGGATCCCACCGCCTTAAAGGCCCGCCTGCCAGAACTGAGCTTCATGTACCACGATCCGTTACCTCAGCCGTAAACGCTTTCATTATTTTTGCTCTGATATTTACTCGGTTGGGTCCTGGTGGTAGCGTGGTCACTGAGTATATCAATGAGCGGGTTGCCAACACGCAATATGCTCACCATTGAGCCCGAGGCGTCGCATATCCAATAACAAGACGTTCATATTACAGCGAAGATCATCGGTTCCCGCCGCAACTACCAGTGCGAGTATTGCTTTTATCTGGAGAAAGATGAAATTCTTGGCCCTAAACCGGTTAAGATGCCGGATAGCATATTACAGGCGGCCCCTACGGGAAAAACCTCTGTTGGTAAATGGGCTGAAGAGTTCTTGTGTGCACGTGCAATCGATGAACACCCCAAGGTAAAACATTGGGTTCGCAACGTAGAGAAAGAACCTCGACTCTCTTTCAAACTTCCTGTGACAGGTAGCTATTTCTATCCTGATTTTGTGTGTTAATTGACTGATGGTCGTTTGCTGGCTGTCGAATACAAGGGTCAACACCTGCAAGATAACGCGGATAGTCGGGAGAAAGCAGCAGTTGGAGCACATTGGGAGAAACCAGTGGTGGGCAATGCCTTTTCTTGATGGCAATGGCAGACAATAATGGTGCTAATGTATCAAGCCAAATTAACTTGAAAATCGATGCTAGATAGACAATGTTTGGCCTCGTAAAAACAATCGAGGCGTTATACCAAATCTAGCAAATAAAAAGGGACTGCAAACGCGCTGCGCTTTCAGTCCCGCTTATTTTAAGATTGCTACTTTCATCAGATGTACATTTCACGTTATTGGTGAAGGCGTTTGAACCTCATACATATCATGTTCAAACTTCTTACACATCAATAAGATTGGTGGAGCAGAGCCAGACTAAGGAAGGTGCGAATAAGCGGGGAAATTCTTCTCGGCTGACGCAGTCATTTCATTTCTTCATGTTTGAGCCGATTTTTTCTCCCGTAAATGCCTTGAATCAGCCTATTTAGACCGTTTCTTCGCCATTTAAGGCGTTATTCCCAGTTTTTAGTGAGATCTCTCCCACTGACGTATCATTTGGTCCGCCCGAAACAGGTTGGCCAGCGTGAATAACATCGCCAGTTGGTTATCGTTTTTCAGCAACCCCTTGTATCTGGCTTTCACGAAGCCGAACTGTCGCTTGATGATGCGAAATGGGTGCTCCACCTTGGCCCGGATGCTGGCTTTCATGTATTCGATGTTGATGGCCGTTTTGTTCTTGCGTGGATGCTGTTTCAAGGTTCTTACCTTGCCGGGGCGCTCGGCGATCAGCCAGTCCACATCCACCTCGGCCAGCTCCTTGCGCTGTGGCGCCCCTTGGTAGCCGGCATCGGCTGAGACAAATTGCTCCTCTCCATGCAGCAGATTACCCAGCTGATTGAGGTCATGCTCGTTGGCCGCGGTGGTGACTAGGCTGTGGGTCATGCCACTCTTGGCATCGACACCAATGTGGGCCTTCATGCCAAAGTGCCACTGATTGCCTTTCTTGGTCTGATGCATCTCCGGATCGCGTTGCTGCTCTTTGTTCTTGGTCGAGCTGGGTGCCTCAATGATGGTGGCATCGACCAAGGTGCCTTGGGTCATCATGACGCCTGCTTCGGCCAGCCAGCGATTGATGGTCTTGAACAATTGGCGGGCCAGTTGATGCTGCTCCAGCAGGTGGCGGAAATTCATGATGGTGGTGCGGTCCGGCAAGGCGCTATCCAGGGATAACCGGGCAAACAGACGCATGGAGGCGATTTCGTACAGAGCATCTTCCATCGCGCCATCGCTCAGGTTGTACCAATGCTGCATGCAGTGAATGCGTAGCATGGTTTCCAGCGGATAAGGTCGCCGGCCATTACCAGCCTTGGGGTAAAACGGCTCGATGACTTCCACCATGTTTTGCCATGGTAGAATCTGCTCCATGCGGGACAAGAAAATCTCTTTTCTGGTCTGACGGCGCTTACTGCTGAATTCACTGTCGGCGAAGGTGAGCTGATGACTCATGATGAACCCTGTTCCATGGCTCCAGATGACAAACATGATCTCATATCAGGGACTTGTTCGCACCTTCCCTAACTTTCAATAGTTAGTTTTGCGACTGAACCAACATCAATAATGGCTATACTTTTACTCTTGAGAGTACATTTATCGCCATTTTGTGATTTTCTATAATAGTAGATTCATTCATATTGTCAGCCCCCATCTCTGCAAGGGAAAGTGCGAACAAGTCCCTGATATGAGATCATGTTTATCATCTGGAGCCATGAAAAAGGGTTCATCATGAGTCATCAGCTCACCTTCGCCGACAGTGAATTCAGTAGTAAGCGCCGTCAAACCAGAAAAAAGATTTTCTTGTCCCGCATGAACCAGATTCTGCCATGGCAAAACATGGTTGAAGTCATCGAGCCGTTTTATCCCAAGGCTGGTAATGGCCGGTGGCCTTATCCGCTGGAAACAATGCTACGCATTCACTTCATGCAGCATTGGTACAACCTGAGCGATGGCGCGATGGAAGACGCTCTGTACGAAATCGCCTCCATGCGTCTGTTTGCCCGGTTATCCACGGATAGTGCCTTACCGGATCGCACCTTACCGGATCGCACCACCATCATGAATCTCCGCCACCTGCTGGAACAGCATCAACTGGCCCGCCAATTGTTCAAGACCATCAATCGCTGGCTGGCCGAAGCAGGCGTCATGATGACTCAAGGCACCTTGGTCGATGCCACCATCATTGAGGCACCTGCTCTACCAAGAACAAAGAGCAGCAACGCGATCCGGAGATGCACCAGACCAAGAAAGGCAATCAGTGGCACTTTGGCATGAAGGCCCATATCGGCGTTGATGCCAAGAGTGGTCTGACCCACAGCCTGGTCACCACTGCGGCCAACGAGCATGACCTCAATCAGTTGGATAACCTGTTGCACGGTAAGGAGCAATTTGTCTCGGCCGATGCTGGCTACCAAGGGGCACCCCAGCGCGGAGAGCTGGCCGAGGAGAATGTGGACTGGCTGATCGCCGAGCGTCCCGGCAAGATGAAAACCATGAAGCAACATCCGCGCAAGAACAAAACGGCCATCAACATCGAATACATGAAAGCCAGCATCCGTGCCAAGGTGGAGCACCCGTTTCGCATCATCAAGCGGCAGTTGCGTATTCCGGCGAAGTTGAACAGCCATTCCGGCCAACGTGAACACCCTGATCCTTAACGCGCTCACGTCATCCCGTTTCTAACTCGACTGTTCAGATTGGGTCAACTCACTTCTCCTCTTTCTCATCGATTCTCCCTTCAGTGACAGCCGGTGAGCGTTGTGCATCAGCCGGTCCAGGATCGCATCTGCCAGGGTGTTGTCACCCAAGCTCGCGTACCACTCTTCAGTTGGCAGCTGACTGACTACTACCGTCGAGTATTTCCCGTACCGATCATCCATGATCTCCAGCAGGGCGTTGCGCTGCTCGGCATTCACCGCTTCCAGTCCCCAGTCATCGAGGACCAGTAGCTCTATCCTGGCCAGTTGACCCAGCAGTCTGGCGTAACTGCCATCTACCTTGGCCTGGCTCAGCTCAAGTAGCAGACGCGGCAGCCGGTAGTAACGAGTGCTATGCCCTTGCTGACAGGCTTGGTAGCCCAGCGCACAAGCCAGGTAGGTTTTTCCACAGCCACAGGGGCCGGTAATGAGCAGGTTCTGGCCTCGGCGCAGCCACTCTCCTTGGGCCAGGTTTGCAACCTGTGACCGCTCCAGGTTGCGTGCAGACTGGTAGTCCACCTCTTGCACCGTGGCTTGGAGTTTGAGCCGCGCCTGCTTGACTAGCCGAGCTTGTTTACGTTGCTCCCGGCTCAGTTGTTCGTGTTCGACCAGCAGGCTTAGACGCTCGATGAAGGGCAGCCCTTCGTAGGTACTGGCCTGTTCCAGTTGTTGTTGCACTGCATCCGCCATGCCGGTCAGTTTCAGGTTTCTCAGGCGGGTCAGGGTTTGTTGGGTCATGGGGCGTATCCTCTTTAGTGGAAGCTCTGGGGGCCACGGATGTTCTCGTGCTCTTGCGGTAACTCTGGGTAGCTCAGCGGGCTTTCGGGCAGTTGGTCGCGGCCACTGGTCAGCACCGACTTGAGCTGTTTGAGTCGCACCAGTCCTTCCCGATTAGCCAACTGACAGCAGGCCTCGACCCGTGATGGCGGATACTCCCGGCTAAGACTCAGTAGCCCCAGGCAGAGTCGGTATGCCTGCTCGACATGGGCTTTCTCTTCCAGCCGTTCGCTCACCCAGCACAAGGTGCCCGGTCCGATATCAGCAGCCCACTGCTTGAGACGGCCTGGCGTCCAGCGTTGCTGCTTGCTGTGGCGTTCCGGCATGTGCTCCGGGATCGTGCTCATCCCCGGGATGGTTTTACGCGGATGGCTCGCGACCAGCTGTTGCTGGTGATAGACCTGAAGCAAAGTGTCGCCAGCATGGAGCTCCAGTTGCTGGCCCACATACTGGTGTGGCACCGAGTAGTGGTGCTGCTCATAGCTGACGTGATAGTCGATGTTGACCTTGACCGTTTTGATGGCGACATAGCGATAGGGATGCACCGGCAGTGGTCCCAGCGCCGGGCGGTCCAACTGCTCAAACGCCTCGCGCCGGTTACCGGGCAGTTGCTTGAACGGGCGCTCGTTGAGTTCGTCCAGCAAGGCCCGGATGCACTGGTTGAGCTCGGCCAGCGAGAAAAAGGTCTGGTGGCGCAAGCGGGCGAGGATCCAGCGCTCGACGATCTGCACACCCACCTCAGCCTTGGCTTTATCCTTGGGCTTGTAAGGGCGAGCTGGCATCACTGCCACCTGATAGTGCTCGGCCAACTGCTGGTAGCTGGGGTTGAGCTCGGGATCGTATCGGCAAGCCTTGCTGACACCGCTTTTGAGGTTGTCGGGGATCAGCAGTGCAGGTGTACCGCCGAAAAACTCAAAGGCACGGACATGGCTTTGCAACCAGTCCGGCAGTGACTGTGACCAGGTAGCCTCGGCAAAGGTGTAGTTGGACGCACCAAGCACGGCGACAAAGATCTGGGCCTGACGGACCTCCCCCGTGGAGGGCGAGGCGATGGGCACCGTGGGCCCGCAGTAGTCGATAAAGAGCTTTTCCCCCGCCTTGTGGATCTGGCGCATGGAGCGCTTTTGCAACTGACACCAGGATTTGTAACGGTCGCAGAACTGGGAGTAGCTGTAACAGCTGTTGGGATAGCGCTGGGTGTACTCCTCCCAGAGCAGTTGTTTGGAGACCCCCTTACGCTTGAGCTCCTGATGGACAGAGGGCCAATCCGGTACAACATGGCGGGCCGAGATGGTGGTATCGGCCTGCGGATAGAACAGGGCCGCCAGTTGGCCATCATCAAGCTGGCTAGGTAAGGGCCAGGTCAGGCCGAGCGTCTGGGCACTTTTGAGGAGTTTCTGGATGGAGCCAACGCTGACCTTGGTGCAGCAACTTATCTGGCGAACAGAGAGGTCAGCTTCCAGCCGCAGTCGCAGCACTTCACGAATTTTACGCATTGCAATCCTCTTGGCAGACATAGGCTCTTCCCTGGCAAAAGGGAGAGCGTATCAAAGGTTGTTAAATCAATGCGTTAAGGATGATTCCGGTGAATGTGAACAGTGATTCCGGGATGTTGAACACTGTTTCCGGAAAGGAGGAGCAAAGTGTTCAGGTTGAGCCGGAATGAGCGTTCACATTGGTCCGGAAATGGTGTTCACGTTGAACCGGAATCGGTGTTCATGATCGGCCGGAATATGCAGCAGTTTGGCTTCGTGAAAGCCAGATACAAGGGGCTGCTGAAAAATGATAACCAACTGGCGATGTTATTCACCCAGGCCAACCTGTTTCGGGTGAACCAGATGATACGTCAGTGGGAGAGATCTCACTAAAAACTGGGGTAATGACTCCAATCAGTTGAAATGGTGTCTTTCTATAAAGGCACCAATCACTTTCTCGTGGAGCTCAACGGAACGAGAGAAGCAGATGGTCTTGCGAGCCAATCGCTTGATGCGCATTCTGAGCGTCAGGTTGTTACGCTCGATACGCTGGGTGAATATCTTCCCGGTCAGATGCATCTCGCTCGGCACCTCTCTGGCATAGCTTCCCCAATCATCACTGGTGATAAAGCCTATCTGGAACGGAGAAAGCAGGCTCAGCAACCGACGGCATGTCTCATCGTTGCGTGGGCCAAAGGTATATGCCACGACTCGTTTTCTCTTGGTATCAAAAGCATACCACAGCCAATGTCGATGCTGTTTGTTGCCAACATAGGCCCATTGCTCATCAAGTTCACAGATAAGTGCCACGTCATCGAGCACCACCTTTTCGGAGGTTACTTGCCTTGGGGTGAGTTTTTTAGGGTGCGTATGACTGTGTTGATGCCAATCTTGAGGACGCGAGCAGTATCACGAACACCTGAGCCGTTGAACGCCATATCAACAATCTTGTCTTTGACGCCAGGCTTGCGGGCTTCATAGGTGTAGGTGAGCTGAAACACGTGCGGACAGACGGGGCAACGATAGCGAACATGGCCGGCAGGGGTCTTCCCATGGCGATATACGTGGTCAGAGTTGCAGCGAGGGCAGTGAACGGTGATGGATGCCATGAAGCTGTCGGTCTCAAAAGAGTTCATCATATCAACTCAACCGATCGGATGCATCGCCGGTTTTTTCATGGGGGGTAGATAGCCCTGTTACCCAAAAAATATGCGTCATCTTTACGGTGATTTTCCCCCTGACAGCAGGTGGTGGGGTATCAGGTCGGTAGGAAGGGATTGGATTTTCTCATTCAGCAGCCTAATGTTCACACGTTTGCCATAGCGGCCAAACGTCAGGCCGTTTTTACTGTGTCCCGCAAGTTCGGCCACAAAATGCTCAGCGACATCCGCCTGCTGTAACTCATCGATGAAGCTATGCCGCAGCCCGTAAAGTGTGGGACGGCCCTGACCTACGATGCCAGCCTCATTGAGGTGGCGTTGGAAGCGACAGGTGATGTTATGCGCCCAGTCGTCGTCTTTGCCTGATGGTTGGTCATCGAACAAAAATACCTTCCCTTGACTGCGACGACTCTCCACATAATCCAGGAATTGATGTCCGATCAACGCACTGTGCAGTGGCACGGTACGGTACGCATTGACGGTTTTGAGCTGTTGATCAGCCTCTCCCGCATCGACCATCAAACACCAAATCCCCTCAACCTGTTTGATGTTGTGAGTTTTGAGTTGACAGGCCTCAGAGGGACGCAGCCCTGCGTACAGGCACAAGAGCGGTACCCACCAGTCCTGTATTTTCAATTTTTTACCTTTCTGGGATTGTTTGCTGCGCAGGCTGGCAAACAGCTGAGCCAGTTGAGGGCGATACCAACGCACTCGCTCCTCATCCGCCCGTTTGTTCGGTTTTTTACCTGCCGTCAGCCCATCGAATGGGTTACGACTGCAATAGTCCAGTGCCACGCACCAACGGAAGAACTGTTTCAGGGCAGCCAAATAATCGGTCTTAGTTTTGAAACTGATGCCGCTCTTGCGAAGCAAGTCGTTGCGATACTCCTGTGCTAGCGCGGGCGTCACCTCATCAATTTTGACGCCTTTGGCCCAGGTGACGAAGGCGTTGATCCGAAGTTGGAGCTGGCCCACCGACTTATGCTGGATCCCCTCACTAGTTTTAGTCTCGATGAATCTCGCCAGTGCGTGGGTGAGCGTGATCCCACTGCTGGGGCAAGCTGAGCCATCAACAGAAGGCTCACGAGGTGTGGAAGGTGTTTGAGGAGGGATGAACCCCGCAGCTTTGAACGCGTCTAGATCGGCGCGGATCCAGCGATAGAAACTGCGAGGGGAAGTATCAGCAGGGGTAGCCGCGATAAGTGCGCGAGTACGAGCTGCCACAGCCAGGTTTCGGTCGACAGCGAGCTGCCTATCTTTGGTGCAAAGGGAAGTACGGATAGCGAAGGGCAAGCCACGGTAACGTAATGACTTAGGCAGCGGGAGACGAGTGTAGTAGGTGCCGGAGGCATTTTTACTCAGATACATGATTGTTCCACCCAGTTGATCCAGGAAAAAAATCACGTAAGTCTAGAAATGAAAAAACCCGTTGAAATTCAACGGGTTATATTTGGCGGTGAGGGAGGGATTCGAACCCTCGATACGTTGCCGTATACACACTTTCCAGGCGTGCTCCTTCAGCCACTCGGACACCTCACCAAATTTTGGTCTGTGGTTTAACGTGTTCAGCCAACACGGTGTTCACTGCGCTGTTGCGCTGGAACGGGGCGTAATTTAGGGGAAAGCCCCGCCCGCGTCAACGGCTTTTTTCACCTAGAGAACCGTTCGAACACTTAATGCACAGATTCCGGTGCAACCTGGATTTCCGGCAGGTTGAGGAAGCCGGAACGTTCGCATTCGGCAACCAGTTCGTGGGTGGCGGCGATGGTGCTTTGCACGAACAGCAGGAACTGCTCGACGCTGAGTCCTGCCTTGGTAAAGACGGTGTGGCCGACCACCAGTCGCGGCAGGTTGTCATCAATGATATCGAGGAACACCTTGAGGGAGGGGTACTGCATATTGAGTCGGCCCAGTTCGGCAACCAGCGGCAGCATTGCGGAGGGGCGCACTTCCAGCTCGGAGGAGAACAGCAGGCCTTCCTCTTCCACGAAGATCCGGCTCTCCTGAATACCGTCGACCGACTGCAAAGAGACAATGTGGATACCGTGACACTGGTCGCAGACATAGTGCTCGATACGAGCCTGTTGCAACCAACGCATTATCATTTCGGAGCTGGGGATATTCATCATTTCCACGACAAGATTGGGATCAAGGGGCGCAGTCTAAACCAATTTACTATCAACAAAAAGCACGCCAATCCGATAACCCTGCGGCTCGCTTCTTTTTGGCAAGCGCTATGCATATACTCAGCCAAATCCACGACGACGCTTGCCCCACAGGGGGCCCCATGACTATCCAAGAAAAGTATCGCCTTCATCTGAAATCACTCTCGGATGAGCTGCTCACCCTGCAAAAACCCATCCGCATTCTGGATGCCATCAAATGGCCACGCCATCTGCAGGATCGCTTTCTGACAAGCGGTGGCAGGGAGCTGCCCGCTATCGACAGGCACTTCTATGATGCCCTCCCCCTCGGCTTCGATCCGCGCAACAAGTATCTGGAACTCAAGGAGCTGCGGGACCGGATCCGCAGAAAGTTGGGGCCACAGGACGATCTTGGCCGGATCCTGCAAGAGACGGTCGATCAGTACATGGTGGTGATTGAGATGCTGCGCCAGCGGGGCCAACCCGATTTTCAGCGTTACAGCCAGCTGCTTTATGGTTCTGCCAGCGATCACCTGCGCGGGGATCGCAAGACTCTCAAGGAGCTGGGCGCCCGCCTGTGCGATATCTTCTCCCTGCCCGGCGCCCGCCATCTGGTGCGCCCCTACCCCAAGGAGTTCGAAGGAGAGGCCGCGGTCGCCAAACTGCAGGGCAAGCTGTCGAGCTACTTCAGTGACGGCACTGTGCAGGTGAAGCTGAGCGATGGCATCGTCTCCGATGCCGCTGCCGGTGGCGACTACATCAAGCTCAACTCCCACGCCCGTTTCTCCGAGCTGGACTTGCAGGTGCTGGAGGTACACGAGGGGTGGGTCCATGTCGGCACCACCCTCAACGGTCGCCAGCAGCCTTATGCCACCTGGCTGAGCGCCGGTTCACCGCGGATCACCGCCTGTCAGGAGGGGCTGGCCGTCCTGATAGAGACCCTCACCTTCAGCTCCTTTCCGGATCGGGCCAAGCGTATCTCCGATCGGGTGATGGCCATCGACATGGCCGAGCGCGGCGCCGATTTTATCGAGGTGTTTCAACACTTCGTGCAGCAGGGCACCAGCGAGCACGACGCCTACAAGATCACCCAGCGGGTCTTTCGTGGCGGCATGGTGGGCGGCGGCGCCTGCTTTACCAAGGATCTCTCCTACGTGCGTGGCTATGTGGAGACGGTCAACTTTATCCGCAGCGCCGTGCTGGAAGGGGTGCCCGAGATCCTGCCGATGCTGTTTGTCGGCAAGGTGACACTGGATGACATTCCGGTGCTCTATCAGCACTATCTGGAGGGGCTGATCGCCGCTCCCCGCTATTTGCCGCCGATGTTTCGCGATCTCACCGGCCTCTATGTCTGGTTCGGTTTTGCCTCCGGTATGTCACTGGTCGATATAAGCCGGGTACAGCACCATTTTCGCCAGCTGTTTCAACGCCTGCCGGTGGCCGACCCCATCATTGCGCCGGTGGATATCGAGATCGACTGAACCACAGCGATACAAGTTGGGGAAAATAAAAAGGGCGCCAGATTGGCGCCCTGCTCGACGATTCAAATATCGCAGCCGAATTACTTGTAGGCCCGACCTTCGAGATAGTGTTTGCGACAGAGCGACACATAGCGATCGTTGCCGCCGATCTCCACCTGTTCGCCATCACGCATCACCTGCCCCGCTTCGTTGACCCGGGAGTTCATGTGAGCCTTGTTGCCACACCAGCAGATGCTCTTCAGCTCTTCAAACTTGTCGGCCAGACAGAGCAGATGGTAGGAGCCCGGGAACAGCTCGCCGCGAAAATCGGTCTTGAGGCCATAGGCCATCACCGGAATATCCTGCTCATCGACGATGCGGGCCAGCTGGTAGACCTGCGCACGGGTCAGGAACTGGGCCTCGTCCACGATGAAAACATCGATATGTTTCTTCGCATGGCGCGCTTTCACCATTTCAAACAGATCGCAGCTGTCGCTGAACACGTCCACCTTCAGTTCAAGGCCTACCCGGGCACTGATCACCCCGACCCCGAAACGGTCATCGATGGCTGGCGTCATCGCCAGAGGATGCATGCCCCGCTCCAGATAGTTGAAGTGCGCCTGAATGAGCTGGGTGGATTTGCCTGAATTCATGGTGGCAAATTTGTAGTGCAGTGAAGCCATGATACTGTTCCGAAACTGAATTTATGGGGCGCATGCTAACCAAAGCCCCTGACAAAACCAAGGGGCCCGCGGGCCCCTTGCTCTATAAATGTTACGCGGTGGCCAACACTGGCCGCGCTTTGGCCTTTTTCAGGTGATAGCCGGTAAAGAGCACGAACCAGAGGGCACTGACACTGAAACCGGCCAGGCTGGAGTGCATCAAGCCCATCGCCAGGTAACCGATGGCCGCGCCGAAGGCGATGGCCAGTGCATAGGGCAGCTGGGTCATCACGTGATCGATGTGATGGCAACCGGCACCGGTGGCAGAGAGGATGCTGGTGCTGGAGATGGGCGAGCTGTGATCCCCGAATACCGAACCTGCCAGTACCGCGGCCAGCATCGGCAGCATCAGGCTGATGTCGCTGGCGGCGGCCATGTCACCGGCCAGCGGCAGCATGATGCCGAAGGTACCCCAGCTGGTACCGGTAGCAAACGCCATGGCACAGGAGAGGATAAAGACCACGGCAGGTAGCACTTCGATCGGCAGGTTGCCGTTAGCCAGCGAAGCCAGGTACTTGCCGGTCTCCACGTCGCGTACCACGGCACCTATGGTCCAGGCAAACAGCAGGATGTTGATGGCTGGCAGCATGGCCATGACGCCTTGCGGCGCGGCCTTGATCCAGTTCTTGGCACCCAGCTTCAGGCGCATAGCCAGACCGATGGAGACCACCAGACTGCACAGGGCACCGTAAACCAGCGAAGAGCCGACGTTGGTGTTTTCGAACGAGCCAAGCACGCTGAAGGGCAGCCCTTTCTCGCTCAGCACCGCAGCACCGGAATCAATCATGAAATAGATGGTGGCGGCGGTCAGGGTCAGGATCGGCAGTACCATGTCGATCATGCCGCCGTTGCTCTCTTCCGGGCTCTCCATATCCAGACCGATGGGGCGGCCCTTGGACTCATCCCACAGCTTGCCTTCCAGCGCCCACGCTTCGTGTTGACGCATCGGGCCGATATCCAGCTGACAGGCGATCACCACCAACACCATGATCAGGGTGAAGACGGCGTAGAGGTTCATCGGGATCATCTCGACAAACGCAGCGATGGGGCTCTGCTCGGTCAGACCGTGGGCCGCCATGATGCCGCCAACCAGGGCGATGATATAAGCCCCCCAGGAGGAGATGGGCATCAGCACGCAGACCGGCGCCGCGGTGGAGTCCAGCAGATAGGCCAATTTGGCACGGGAGATCTGGAAGCGGTCGGTCACCGGACGGCAGATGGCCCCCACCGACAGGCTGTGGAAGAAGTCATCGATAAAGAAGGCAAACACCATCATGCCAGTCAGGGCTTTGGCGCCCTTGCGGGTCTTGGCACGACGCTCGGCCCACTCGGCAAAGGCACGGGTCGCCCCGGAGACGCTCATCAGGCTGATGAGGCCACCCAGCAGCAGCATAAACAGGATCATGTTGACGTTGTCACGATTGAGCGCGCCATCGACCCAGAAGATCTTGAGCACGGTATTCAACATGTAATGCAGGGATTCGAGGGGTGAAAACTGATTGAGCAGCAAACTGCCGGTGACGATGCCCACACCAAGGGACAGCAGCACGCGGCGGGTCATGATCGCCAGCGCGACAGCCAACAGGGGGGGAAGAACGGACCAACCGGAGTCGGCGAAATGACTAATGTCCATGATCTCTTTGCACCTAAAGATTACAGGTGGAGATCTACCGAGAGGATCTAAAGAAACAAAACCTATGGGGAGGTCATACTCCTCAGCCCCTTCAGGTAGCGCTCCATAGTGGATGACTATGGCAGTCCTGCACCTATTAGATGCAGAACCAGCAGCCCGGTATGATGGCCTGGCCACTTCGGCGCTGACTCCTTTCCTTGTGCATCACAGGCATCACCCTCCGCACAAATACTCATAGGCAGCGCGCCTCTACTTAAAGGTATTCGCCGCACATTTTATCGAGATGGCAGCTTATAGCAAGTTTTTTGATTAAATAGTCATGACAAACATATCAAGGTCGAAAAATGGTAGTCAAATGATGCAACAACGCCAGCTTTGACGCTATTTTCACCTACTGGGTTTCATTGGCATCCAATCTCCAAGCCTATTGCAGGCCATATTAAATATCTGTATTGATGTTCCCCACGGATATTATATTTAACCCGGCTTGACTTATTTAAATCACCAAGCAAGAATCAGCTGGAACATAATATTTTTCTCTGACTCGACGTGGTAACTCCTATGAATGAATTTTTAAAGGTACTGCTTAATATCCGCAGTCTGCGTGCGACCTGCCGCGAGCTTTCTCTGGAACAACTGGAAGAGGCACTGGAAAAACTCTCCACTATCGTTGCTGAACGTCAGCAGGATGAAGCTGCCGAGCGTCAGGCCCGTGAAGAGCATCTGCGGAAAATTAACGAATATAGCGAAATGCTGAAAGCAGCCGGTATTGACCCGGCAGAATTGGTAAGCGCTGTCGCTACCAACCCCGGCAAATCAGAAAAAGCCAAGCGGGCGCCACGTCCTGCCAAATATCGCTATCAGGATAATGGCGTAGAGAAAACCTGGACCGGCCAGGGCCGTATGCCTTCGGCTATTGCCAGCGCAGTGGCAGCAGGCAAATCACTGGAAGACTTTGCTATCTGATCTCAATCTCGTTGCTAATAAAAAACCTCGCCAAGGCGAGGTTTTTTATTGCCGCTTAAACGTGAAATATCAGATAGCCGATTGCGGGCGATCTGCTGCCTTGACCCACAGCACTTCACGATCCCCTGCTACGCAGATGAGATAGCGGGCAACGGTAAAGAACCAGTCACTCATCCGGTTCAGATAGGGCAGCACCTCGGGATTGACCCGCTCTTCCCGGCTCAATGTCAGCAGCAAGCGCTCGCAATGACGCACCAGAGTACGCACCACATGCGCTTGCGCCGCGGCACGGGAACCACCCGGCAATATAAATTGGCGCAGCGGTGGCAATGGCTCACTATAACGATCTATCTGCTGTTCAAGGCGAGTTGTCCAGGCGGCATTAACCTGCCAAATCGATTCATTCTGGGCGTCACTGGAGAATGCCAACTCCCCCCCAGATCAAACAACTCCTGTTGCAACAGCTGTAAATCAGCCAATAAGCAGAGCTCTTGCGGCGGGACGTCACAAATCAGCAAGCCAATATGGGAGTTGAGCTCATCGATATAACCGTAGGTCTCGACCCGCAAATGATCCTTTGGCAACTGGATACCATCGGCCAGCCGGGTCATGCCCTTGTCGCCCTGCCTCGTATATATTCTCATACCGACATCCTGTTAATAATGGGAATAATCATGGATTCGAGTCCATTGAGTTTGATTTCGTAAGCCAACGCCAGCGTCTGGCCCAATTTACCCACCGGAAAACCGCTGCGCGCCATCCACACCAGATAGGGTTCTGGAATATCGATGATACGCCGCCCCTGATATTTACCGTAAGGCATCTTGTTGGTCAGGGTCAGCAGTACCTGTTCGTCGGATAGCCAATCCATATTAATCGATATCCAGATATTTATGAGTCTGGATTGAGAGTCGCCAGTTACGCGCGATACAGGTATCCATCGCCAATTGGGTGGCCCTTGGCTTCTGGCTGATCGGCTGCAAGGCAATGACCACATCAGGGCGCAGGGTAGCAGTAGCGAGCAGCGTATCCAGCTCTTCAATATGGTGCTCGGTGGCCACCGGATGCTTGATCTCGTTGGCCCGCTCCAGCGCCGAGACCAGCACAGGCAGCCCCCCTTTCATGCCAATTTTGGGGGAGACGGTCACCCAGGTCTGCTCATGGGTCTTGATCTCGCTGGTGCCACTGGTTTCAATCTGCACCTGATAACCCGCCGCCAGCAGGGCTGACGAGAGTTCGTGCAGATCATAGAGGCAGGGCTCGCCACCGGTGATCACCACATGGCGCGCCTGATAACCCAGGTCGGTAAAGCTCTTGATAATCTGCGCGGTGCTAAGTTGGCTCCAACAATCGGATTCGTTGGAGCGATCCAGCACCGCCTCCTTGCCCACTTCACGAGCCGGATCAACAACCCAGGTATGACGGGTATCGCACCAGGGGCAGCCCACCGGGCAACCCTGCAGGCGAACAAAGATGGCGGGCAGGCCGGTAAAGATGCCCTCCCCCTGGATGGTCTGGAAAATCTCGTTGATTGGGTAGTGCATCTCGATCACGGCTTGTTGCAAAAGTCGCGGATTATACCCCAAGCCACGGCAAGACGCAGGCTCACTCTGCGCTTTTCTCGCCCAGCCCGGTTTTCTCAAACAGTCTGGCCATGATGCCCGCCTTGTCGGCCAGATAGTTGTTCAGGCCGCGACTGCGCAGTTCACACGCAGGACACGTGCCGCAGCCGTCACCGGCAATGCCGTTGTAGCAGGTCAGGGTCTGCTGGCGCACCGTGTCGAGGTGACCATAGTGATCCGCCAGTGCCCAGGTCTCGGCCTTGTCGAGCCACATCAAGGGAGTTTCAAAACGGATGCCGCGATCCAACCCCAGCGACACCGCCTGATTGAGGGCCTTGACGAACTCGTCACGGCAATCGGGATAGCCGGAGAAGTCGGTCTCGCAGACACCGGTGATCACCGCTTCGGCGCCCACCTGATAGGCATAGATGGAAGCCAGGGTCAGGAACAGGATATTGCGACCCGGCACGAAGGTGTTGGGCAGGCCATTATCCTGCAGCTCGCAGCTGACCGGGATGTCGTCACGGGTCAGGGCAGAGACCGCCAGCTCATTGAGCAGCGTCACATCCATCACCTTATGGGCGGCGATCCCCAGTGCACTGCCCAGACGGCGCGCGGTGTCGATCTCTTCCCGATGGCGCTGGCCATAGTCAAAGGTGATGGCGTGCACTTCATCATACCGGGCCAATGCCTGCACCAGACAAGTAGTGCTGTCCTGACCACCGCTGAAAACCACGACTGCTTTTTTCATCTTGATAACTCCTTGAATTGTCACGCGCGGCGGCCTTCGGCAAAGTCCTGCCACTGGGTATTCAACCGATTGAACAGGGTCAGCAAGGGCGCATAGCGCTCCGGCCTCCCCTCCCACCGGGACAAGAGGTGATAGCCCGCCTCTATGGTAGAGAGGGCATCGGGAAAGGGTTTCTTTCGAATGGCATATTGACCGGCAATGGCACCAATGCAGATGCGGGGCAAGCGGGCCAGTGCCGGGTTGCTCTGCAACATGCGATAGGCTTTGCGCCAGGTGCCGTCAAGCAAGATAAAGGCGACTGATGCGGAGCCAGAGGATTCACTCTCCCACTGTTGGCGAAGATCGGTCAGCGAAATGGCATCCTCATCCGGCCAGAGCAAATAATAACGACGGGATTGGTCAGCCAGCAGCACATTGAGCCACTCATCGCGGGAAAAGTCCTCCCCCACATGGATCTCGCACTGTTGCAAAGAGGCCGCCAGCAGTGCCGCGGTCCCCTTGGGATGTGCCACCTCGTTGGGGTGCTGCAAGATGTAGAGGGGCGTGTGATTGTCAACCGGCACAATATAATCGCACAGGCAGGCTTTGAGGGCTCGGGTGCAACGTGTACAGTATCGACTGTTCTTGTCGTTGGACTGTTTCATGTTGTCAGACAAATCTGGATTGCTCTGGGTTATCACGCTCTCTCTCACCAGCTTGCTACTCTTCTTTACCGTTCCCAATCTTCAGCTCTCCTTCGATCGGCCCTTGATCGCCGGGGGCGAAGGGTGGCGGATCATAACAGGCAATCTGGCTCATACCAATCTGTGGCACCTGCTGCTCAATCTGGGCGGCCTCGCCATCCTCTATAGCCTGTTTCGCGACTATCTGGGTGGGGCTCGCCTGCCGCTGCTGATGTTGCTGCTCTGGTTGGCAGTGGGCTTGGGGATCTGGTGGTGGTGCCCGCAGACCCAGTGGTACATGGGGCTATCCGGCTCGCTGCATGGTCTGTTTGTCTGGGGGGCAATGCAGGATATCCGCCACGGACGCCGCACGTCGGGCTGGCTACTGTTGGCAGGGATGGGGCTCAAGCTGGCGATGGACTTCTACAACGCAGGAGAGAGCCCGATATCCACCCTGATCAATGCCAAGGTACACATCGGCTCTCATCTTATCGGGGCCGGTGCAGGCCTGTTGCTCGGCCTGCACCGCGTATCACTGAGTGAGCCTGTTACGCACCAGCCAGCTCGGCATTGATGCTGGCCAGCATGGCGGCCGGATCGGCAGCCTGCGTAATGGGGCGACCGATAACCAGATAATCGGACCCCGCCTCGACCGCCGCTTTCGGTGTCATCACCCGGCGCTGATCCCCGGCCGCTGAACCGGCCGGGCGAATACCCGGGGTCACCAGCTTGAACTCATCACCCAGCAAGGCTTTAAGCTCATGGGCCTCGTTGGCAGAGCAGACAACCCCATCCAAGCCGGATGCCTTGGTCAAGGTAGCCAGCCGGATCACCTGCTCGGCAGGGCTCACATCCAGACCAAGAGGGATCATGTCGGACTGCTCCATGCTGGTCAGCACGGTCACCCCGATCAACAATGGCGCCTTGTCGCCATAAGGCAGCAGCGCCTCTTTGGCGGCACGCATCATCCGCTCACCACCACTGGCATGCACGTTGACCATCCAGACACCGAGCTCGGCACTGGCTGCCACCGCTTTGGCAACGGTATTGGGAATATCGTGAAACTTCAGATCCAGAAAGACATCGAATCCCTTGGCCACCAGCTGACGTACAAACTGCGGGCCAAACAGGGTAAACATCTCCTTGCCTACCTTGAGACGGCACTGGGCCGGAGAGATACGTTCAACGAACGCTAAGGCATCTGCCTCGTGCTGATAATCCAGCGCTACCAGTACTTTGGGATCTTGCATCTCACATCCTATTGCTTGTTATTCACCGTCCAGACCGCGGATCGGCTTGATGGAACCCCACTGGCGACAAGACGGGCACTGCCAGAACAACGAGTGAGTGGCAAAGCCGCACTGCCGACACTTGTGGGTTGACTTGATTTTTATCTGCTCGCCGACCAGCTGTTGCAGCAGTTCGAGGCTCTCCTTGGCAGGCCCCTCCTCCGCACTGGCCAGTTGAAAACCCACCAACTGGTAAAAACCTTTCATCGAGGGATGACGACGCAGCTGACGCAGCACCAGTGAACGGGCCTGGCTCAGGCCATCACGCTCTTCAACCAGCTTGGCAAGGGCCAGGGTCACGCTGACACCGGCGTGATCTTCCACTGCCTTCTCAAGCAGCGGGATCAACGCAGGCGTGCGCCCCAACTGCTGATAGCACTCGAGCAATTTGGGCATCGCCTCGGAGGCAAAGTCGATATCCTGCTCGAACACCCGCAGCAGCTCCTTGCTGGCCTGCTCATACTCCCCTTCCGCCATGGCAAGCTCAGCGAGGCGCAAACTGGCCCGGGCACATGCCGGATTGATACTGAGCGCCCGTTTGAGCTTGGCCAGCCCCTCCCCTTTATTGCCCTCACGCAGCGCGATCTCGGCTTGTTCGCAATAGAAATGGGAGATGGGGTCGGCCAGCTTCTTGCCCTGGAATTTTTGCAGACGCACCGCCACATCGATGGCCTTATCCCAATCCCGCAACTGCTGATGGATGATCAACAGCTGTGCCAGCGCCGTCTCTTCAAAATCGCTGTCGTCACACAGCTCATTCCAGAGCGCTTCCGCCCGGTCCAGCAGACCAGCAGCCAAAAAGTCGCGCGCAAGCTCCTGCAGGGCAAGCTGTCGCTGCTCCCGGGTCAGTTGGCGGGTTACCAGGTTCTGGTGGATCTTGATGGCACGATCGACCTCCCCACGCTGGCGAAACAGGTTGCCGAGGGAGAGGTGTGTTTCGATGGTTTCACTGTCCACCTCAAGCAGCTGGATAAAGAGATCCACCGCCTTGTCGGATTCATCGGACAGCAAATAGTTGAGGCCCGCCACATACTGGCGGGAAAACTGGTTACTCTGTTTTTGGGTGTCCTGGCGAACACTCCTGCGACCCATGTACCAGCCATAACCGGCGGCGATGGGTAACAGCAGGAAAAGCAGTTCAAGCATTGAGGAACATTATTCCTTACCCGGTGACCGGGCCAGCTCCAACTCGCGGGATTGACGACGCATGGTGCGGTTGAGGGTGCGGTTTTGCATTTTCAGGCGCAGGAACAGCAGGCCGAATACCAGCCAGCCCAGTAAAAAACCGCCAGCGAAGAAGAAGCCCAACAGCATGGCAAGCGAAAACTCACCCTGAGCGATCAGGTAATTGAACTGAACCAGCTGGCCATTTTGTGAGCCCAGCGCCAGGGTCAGAACAAACACCAGCACCAGCGGAATGAGGGCCAAAATACGCTTCATAAGAGCTCCCTGTCAGTATCTAATGAGAAGCTGATTATCCTTAAAATCGCAGGCAGACTCTAGAGTGAATGGGAAAAGAGTTTAAGAAACAAGACGATTGGCACAGGAATCGGTGCCAAAAAGAAAAAAGGCATACCCGAGGTATGCCCATTTCTGCATTATTCAACGATGTTGACGCGCTCGCGCAACTCTTTACCAGGTTTGAAGTGCGGGACATATTTCCCGGTCAGTTCAACCTTGTCCCCAGTCTTGGGGTTGCGGCCCACACGGGGCGCACGATAGTGCAGTGAAAAACTGCCAAATCCGCGGATTTCAATCCGGTCGCCGTTTTGCAAGGTCGACGCCATCTGCTCAAGGATCTCCTTGATGGCGGCTTCGACATCCTTGGCCGGCATATGCATGCGGCTGGCTGCCAGTTGTTCGATGAGATCTGATTTGGTCATAACGTTAAATCTCCTTCCCCGATCACATGCAATATTCATTTTGCCAGGATAAAAAAGGGCGGCGCAATGCCGCCCTTTTCTTGCATCAAGGATTACTCACCCTTGGCGGCTTTGAACGCTTCCATCATAGCATTGCTGAACACAACTTCTTCTTGCTGGTTCAGGTTATCGATAGCAACACGCTCATCAGCCTCGTCCTTAGCACGGACAGACAGGCTTACGGTGCGGTTCTTACGATCAACGCCCATGAATTTAGCTTCAACTTCGTCACCAACAGACAGCACCAGAGTGGCGTCTTCTACACGGTCACGAGCAGCGTCGGAGGCACGCAGGTAGCCTTCTACGCCATCAGCCAGTTCGATAACGGCACCTTTGGCATCAACCTCGGTAACCTTACCCTTCACGATAGCACCTTTCTTGTTGTCAGCCAGGTACTTGTTGAACGGGTCTTCTTCGATCTGCTTGACACCCAAGGAGATGCGCTCACGCTCCGGATCCACTTGCAGAACAACGGCTTCGATCTCGTCGCCTTTCTTGAATTCACGCACGGCTTCTTCGCCCTGGTTGTTCCAGGAGATGTCAGACAGGTGAACCAGACCGTCGATGCCGCCATCCAGACCGATGAAGATACCGAAGTCAGTGATGGACTTGATCTTGCCGGAAACACGGTCGCCTTTGGCGTGAGTTTCGGCAAACAGCTGCCACGGGTTGGATTTGCACTGCTTCAGACCCAGGGAGATACGACGACGCTCTTCGTCGATGTCCAGAACCATCACGTCAACCACGTCGCCAACGTTAACAACTTTGGACGGGTGGATGTTCTTGTTGGTCCAATCCATCTCGGATACGTGTACCAAGCCTTCAACGCCTTCTTCGATTTCAACGAAGCAGCCGTAGTCGGTCAGGTTGGTCACGCGGCCAGACAGACGGGTGGTCTCCGGGTAACGCTTGGCGATAGCAACCCAGGGATCTTCGCCCAGCTGCTTCAGACCCAGGGATACACGGGTACGCTCGCGGTCGAACTTCAGAACCTTGACAGCGATCTCGTCGCCAACGTTGACGATTTCGGAAGGATGCTTAACGCGCTTCCACGCCATGTCGGTGATGTGCAGCAGGCCGTCAACACCGCCCAGATCTACGAATGCACCGTAGTCGGTCAGGTTCTTGACGATACCCTTAACTTCTTGACCTTCTTGCAGGTTAGCCAGCAGGCTTTCGCGCTCGGAGGTGTTCTCGGTCTCGATCACGGCACGACGGGAAACAACAACGTTGTTGCGCTTCTGGTCCAGCTTGATGACTTTGAACTCGAGTTCTTTGTTTTCCAGGTGAGCGGTGTCACGGATCGGACGCACGTCAACCAGAGAACCCGGCAGGAAGGCACGGATGCCGTTCAGTTCAACGGTGAAACCACCCTTGACCTTGCCGTTGATGATACCGATAACGGTAGCTTGCTCTTCGTAAGCCTTCTCAAGCTGCAGCCAGGCTTCGTGACGCTTGGCTTTTTCGCGGGACAGCTTGGTTTCGCCGAAACCATCTTCGATAGAGTCCAGAGCCACGTCAACGGTGTCGCCGACGTTGATTTCCAGCTCGCCCATGGCGTTCTTGAATTCTTCAGCCGGGATAGCGGACTCGGATTTCAGACCGGCGTCAACCAGTACGAAACCGTTCTCGATAGCAACGACAGTACCCTTGACGATGGAACCTTGACGGGTTTCAACGGCGTTCAGGGACTCTTCAAAGAGTTGAGCAAAAGATTCGATCATTGTTTATGTCACAAATGAAACATCCACTTGCAATCCGGCACAAGCGGGGCTGTTTTAAATAATCTGCGCCATCCTTGGTGCAGACGACCGGATGTCAGCTTGCGCTGGCATCACCAAGTTGTTGCTCTGCATAAGCGAGTACTGTTGCCAGCACTTCATCTATGGTCATGGCGGTAGAGTCTACCACCAGAGCATCTTCTGCCGGTTTCAGGGGTGCAGTGGCGCGATTTCTGTCGCGATCATCACGTTCCCGAATCTCGGTTAAAAGACGCTCAAAGTTAACATCAAAGCCCTTATCTTGCAACTGCTTATAGCGACGCTGGGCCCGTTCTTCGGCACTGGCGTCGAGGAAAATCTTCACCTCGGCCTCGGGGAAAACAACTGTACCCATGTCACGACCATCGGCAATCAGACCCGGGGCCTGACGAAATGCCCGCTGACGGCGCAGCAAGGCTTCGCGCACACGGGGGAAGGCGGCGATTTTACTGGCAGCATTACCCACTTCTTCAGTGCGGATGGTGCGGGAGACATCTTCCCCTTCCAGGATCACCTTGACCAAATCGCCCTCAACCTGAAATTGCACATCCAGATTGGCAGCCAGCGGCACCAGTGAGGCTTCACTGTCCAGCTCTACATCGTGATGCAGGGCGGCCAGGGACAACACCCGATAGATGGCGCCCGAGTCCAGCAAGTGCCAACCCAGCTTCTCAGCAAGCAGCTGACACAAGGTGCCTTTACCTGCACCACTGGGGCCATCAATTGTCATTACGGGGGCCATCTGAGGCATAACTTCTCTCCTGCACTGTGTTGCTCCCATCCCGAAGGGGTGGGTTAATGGGCGCCGATTATACCCGAATGTGGTGAGCCTGGCAGTCATCAATCCGCACAAAGGGCCAAAACCCCGCCGGACAGCTGTGCTTGTATCTCATTTGGAGATTTCATTAAGCAATGCAGGGACTTGTTCTTATGGTCGTTCCTGACAAGGCGCGCTAAACTGGCCCCCTTTTTTGAGCCGTTAGTAGTAAGGAGCAACCTATGAGCAGCGTTACCCTCGTGGCTAAATCCAAATTGCCAACCCCCTGGGGCACCTTCACGCTGGTAGGTTTTCAGGAAACCGGCACAGGCAAAGACCACGCCGCACTGGTGATGGGCGACATTACCGGTGACGAGCCCGTGCTGGGCCGGATCCACTCAGAGTGCCTGACCGGCGACGCCCTGTTCAGCCTGCGTTGTGACTGCGGTTTCCAGTTGCAGGCGGCCATGGAGAATATCGCCAAAGCCGGTCGTGGCGTGTTGCTGTATGTGCGTCAAGAGGGCCGTGGCATTGGCTTGCTCAACAAGATCCGCGCCTATCACCTGCAGGATCAGGGGGCCGATACCGTGGAAGCCAACGTGGCCCTTGGTTTCGCCGCCGATATGCGCGACTACACCATCTGCGCCGATATGCTCAAGCAGCTTGAGGTCAAGTCTCTCAAACTGATGACCAACAACCCGCGCAAGATGAAAGCCATGGAATCCTTCGGTATTCCGGTGGCCGAACGGGTACCGTTGCAGGAAGGGCGCAATCCCCACAACGAGTTCTATCTGTCGACCAAGGCCAACAAGCTGGATCACATGCTCAAAAAATGAGCCTGCATTGACGAATGCCAGATAGTCAAACGCCTCCCAATCGGAGGCGTTTTTCTTGGAACGACCACACATCAACCCTGGCTATAGCTGTGGTACGGTCAAATTGGCCAGCAGAGCTTCAAGCTCTTCGCCAGTGCGGGCAGCACAGTATTGTTCGACCCGCTCGCGGGTCAATTGCGGCGCGAGACGTTCAATCAGATCGTAGAGATAGCCGCATAAAAATGCCCCTCTGCGCAACCCGATAGCGGCTACACCGCCTGGTAGCCAGGGCGCCGTTTTGAGCACCAGATCGCCATCGCGCTGGGGCTCCCAAGCAAAAGTTGCCATCACCCCGATGCCCATTCCTTGTCTGACATAGGTCTTGAGCACATCGCTGTCGCTCGCACAGCAGGAGATCCGGCTCTCGGCATGAGCGCAATCAGTGCCATGAGCTGTGGAAAGCGCCCTTCCATCGGTCACCAATGCAAACTCCACCAGCTCAGCCGGAGTCAGCGATGTTGCTTTGGCCAACGGATGCTCCTTGGGTAGCACCAAGCCCCGTTGCCACTGAAAAGAGGGGAGCACAAGCAGATCGCTCCCATCCTCCGGTTCATCCGCCAGCAGCAGATCGGCAGCGCCATCATGCACGGCTGCGCGGCACTGCGTCGCACTCCCTTGCATCACAGTTACGGCAACTTTGGGAAAGCGGGCCATAAAACCCTTGAGGATGGCGGGCAGAATATAGCGAGCTTGCAGATGAGTAGCGGCAATGGTGAGGGTTCCCTGCTCCAGATGCACATGCTGCCTGGCCATTACCTTGATGGTGGCGACCTTGTCCAGCACCTCCGCGGCCACTTTGATCACATCCCGACCGATGGGGGTGATCTGGGTCAGGTGTTTGCCGCTACGCTCGAAGATCTGGATCCCCAGCTCATCCTCCAGCATCCGCACCTGTTTGCTGATCCCGGGCTGGGAGGTAAAGAGGCTCTCGGCGGTGGCCGACAAATTCAGCCTGTGGTTGGCCACCTCGACGATATAGCGCAATTGCTGCAATTTCATGGTGTAGCCCTCAAGCGAACCCACCGTTAATAGTAACAAACTTTCAGCAATGGCCCGCCGCCATCAGGCCGGGCGATCCTTGAGTAGAAAATCGCGCAAGGCACGGTTGGCCATGGAGAGCGGATCGCCACGCCGCCACGCCACGCAGAGATCGAGATAGATAGGCGGGTCGAAGGGCACGCCACTCAGATCCGGCTCCTCTTCCAGCACCATCCGCAAGAAGGTGGTCACCGCAAAGCCTTGCCGCACCACCGCCTTGAGCAGAGGGATAAGATTGCTCTCGAAGGCGATATCGGGTTCGACGCCCAGGCTCTGGGCCAGCGCCTCCATATGCTCCCGGTGGTAGAAACCACGGCGAAACAGCGCCAGCTCCTGAGCGAAAAACTGAGAGAGGGTGACGGCCGATGCGCCACGCAAGGGGTGATCGTCCCCCACCACCATCAACATCTCTTCACTCAGCAGATGTGCCCCCTCAATGGCGGGGGGAGATCACTGGTGATGAGAATGGCCAGATCGAGGGAGCCATCCACCATCCGGCTGAGCAGCTCACGGGTGCCGGCCTCTTCGACCCGGATCTTGAGGCCGGGATAGCGGTGCTTGAAGGCCATCAGACGAGGGGGAAAATAGTAGGAGCCCATCATGTAGGGGATCCCGATCCGCACCTCCCCCCGCTCCAACCCCTTGAGCTCGGCCATCTCGGCCTCGGCCTGATGCATCTGCAGCAACAAGCGCTCGGCATGGCGACAGAGCACCTCTCCCTCCGGGGTGAGCCGTACCGCCCGATCCTGTCGATCAAACAGCCGCAATTCGAGCTGCTGCTCCAGCTTGGCGATGGCCATGCTGATGGCCGGCTGTGCCACATGCAGACTGTTGGCTGCCTTGGTAAATGAGCCGCCATCCCTGACCGCCAGCAGATAGGTGAGCTGTTTCAGATCCATGTATCAATTCATCTTATGAGATAGATAACTTAAATATATTATATTTATAACTGCAAGGACTCTACCCTGACCAAAAGTAGTCAGGACAATACGCAATGATTGAAGTCGGAAGTCGCGAGTGGATACGTGCAACCCTGGCCCTCAGCCTGGGCTCTTTTCTGGTGTTTCTGAACCTCTACCAGACCCATCCCCTGTTACCCCTGATTGCCGAGGTCTTCTCGGTCAGCTCCCTCTCGGCCAGCTGGACCCTGGCAGGATGCACTGCTGGCCTCGCCGCCTCCCTGCTGATCTGCGCCAGACTGGCGGATCGCCATGGCCGTCGGCAGGTCATGCTGGGTACCCTCACCCTGGCGATCCTGCTCTCACTGTTAATCCCGCTGGTTGAGCAGTTTGGCACCCTGCTGTTGCTGCGCATCCTGCAGGGCGCGCTGCTGGCAGGACTGCCCGCGACCGCGATTGCCTATATGGGGGAAGAGTTCAGCAAACGGGCGCTCCTCTCGGCGGTGGGGGTCTATATTGCCGCCAACTCCCTCGGTGGCATTGCCGGTCGGGTGGTCGGCGGCCTGCTGGCGGGCTGGTTTGGCGACTGGCAGCATACCTTTCTGGGGATCGGTGTGATCAGCCTGTCACTGCTGCCGCTGGTCTTCTGGCTGCTGCCCCATCAGACCCGCTTTGTGGCGAGCGCCCCCGTTCGCGGCCAATTTACTCGCGCCTTGCAACAACATCTGACCAACCCCTTGCTGGTAGGGGCTTACCTTATCGGGGGGCTCAACTTTATGGTGTTTCTGAACCAGTTCAGCTACCTCACCTTCCTGCTGGCCAAGCCCCCCTTCTCGCTGCCCACCCAATGGCTCGGCATGCTGTTTCTCACCTATCTCTCGGGGACGGTGGCCTCCTCACTGAGCGGCCGCTTTGCCAACCGCTGGGGGGCACAACGCATGCTGCTGGTCGGGATCGCCCTGATGGCCCTCGGCAGTCTGTGGCTGCTGCAAGCTAGCTTGCTCGGGATCCTGAGTGGCTTGCTGATCTCCAGCTTCGGCTTTTTCCTGGCACACGCCTGCGCCAGTGCCTGGGTCGGTCATCATGTCGAACACAACCGCGCCCTCGCCTCCTCCCTCTATCTGGTGGCCTACTATCTGGGAGCCAGTCTGGGTGGGCTTTACCTGCACCCGTTCTGGGAGCAAGGCGAGCTGGGCGGTCTGGTCATGGGAATTGAACTGGTCCTCATCCTGACGGCGGGCTTGAGCCTCTGGCTCGGCCGTCTCAAGCAGCGAAGCCAATCGCCACTGCCCACCCAGCAACCCCACCGACACGGGTAACGGGCTCAGCGCAAACAGGGTCACCCACGAGCAGATAGCGCTCTCGCAACCCAGCACCGCCAGATAGCAAAAGGGGTCACACCGGTGACCCCTTTTGCTGCGTTATTCAAGAGCCTGTCAGGCTCGCACCGCATTTAGAGCAGGATCACTCCTGATCGAAATAATCCGCAGGCACCGCGACCACAGCACCGGTCGCCACCTCTTCGGCGATCACCTCAGCCAGCGGGCGCAGATGAAACTTGATCTGGCCGGAAGGCAACATCAGGCCAATATCGGGGTTGCGGATATCCTGCATGTTGCCAGTTTTGAATGGCTGCTCGGGATAGCGCGCTACCAGATCTTGCAGTGAAGTAACCACCAGCTCGATATGTTCCAGCCCCGCCTGATGGACGCGACCCGGTTTCGGTGCGGCCAGCTCGATACAGGGTACCTGTACCTCACCAGCCAACAGCGGCTGATGCAACTGATAAGTGGCGATGGGACGTCCGCCAATCATACCCTCCACCAGCAAGGAGCCCGCCTCAGCCAGCACAGCACATAGCGCGCGGTACTCCTGCAGGGTAGCCGCCCGATAACAGAGGTGATCGACCGTTGGCTGTGAAATTGTGACGCCAGTGGCGGCCAGTTCGGCCAACAGCTGAGAAACAAATGGGGCCATTGGCCCCAGTGTGGAATCGAGTGGGTGGGACATGCTTACCATTTCTTCTTGGGTTGAAACAGGACATCGAGCTCGTCAGCTTCCTTGTCCTTGATGTTTTGCAGATCCTGCGCGCTGTTTTGCTGCTGCAGCTCTTCAAGCTCCTTGAGCCCCTGACGCATATCTTCTTCACGGGCCAGCAGATAGGGATCCTTGTCGCCCACGCTCGCCATGGCCGACAGACCCTTGGTATAGAGCTGGCGGCATGTACCATATTGGCCCTGAATGCGGGCATCCATCGCCCGCTTGACCAGATTGGAGATGTTGATCTTGAGCTGCATCAGCTCGAGGCGGCGCTCTTCCTGGGCAAACCCCTGAGGGTCAATCTTGCCCTTGTTGTGCTCGACCCGCAGCACGGCCCGCATCTTCTTGACCAGCTGCAGCATCTGGATCGCCTGACGATCGGACTCCGGGGTCTTGAACTGCCCCTCATCCTGCACGCTGTAGTTCTCCTGCACATTCTTGATCTGGGTCTGCACATCGACGATGCGTTGCTTGATCTGATTGTTCGGCATCACCTGGGCGATGGCGCGATAGGCATCGAGGATCCGGTGCTGCAACAGCAACACCATGTTCTTGGAGAAAGGCACCAGATTGACGTTCAGCAACACTTCTTCGGTCTCGTCAGCCACCGTCTTGTGTCTGGCAACGGCGTGACGCTTGTCCGCCTCTGCCTTCTGCTTATATTGCTGCACCACGTTATAGGCGATAACCAAAAACAGGAGTGCGCCAATAGACAGCAATACCAAAGTTAAAATCATAGGATGTCCAAACCCCTGTTCCTATCCAATTGCGTGATCCTACAACAGCTTACCCACTTAAGGTAGCCTGCAGATCCCCCCTTGCCCACGATTTGTCACCAAGCTGTGCCCCCGGTCTCAGGGAGAGATTGCAGGATCAGGGGATGATGACCATGACGGTCACCTCCCCATAGTATCGCCCATCAGCGCCATTACTTGAGGTTAAAGCCCCGCGATTGCAGGAATCCCAGCATGAAAGGGCGGGACTCCTTGCCCAGAATGGCGCGGATCTGTCCGCTCCAGGTCTGCTGCTTGTTGTTGCTGCTGCGGGCCTGATAGTAGTCCGCGATCTGCTGATCGTACCGGGCCAGCAGGCCGCGATCCAGCTCGTGCTGGTAGCGCTCCTGATGCACCACCAATCCCCTGGGCAGACGGGGTTTCTGCTCCGGCTGCTGGGCAGGATGACCAAGGCAGAGGCCAAACAGCGGGATCACCTGATGGGGCAAGCCGAGCAGTTCGCTCACCTCGGCCGGATGGTTGCGAATGCCGCCGATATAGACCCCGCCCAGCCCCAGCGACTGCGCCGCCAGCAAGGCGTTTTGCGCCATCAGGGCGCCGTCGATGGCTCCGATCAGCAACTGCTCCGCATAGCCGGTCTGGGCCTCGGGCACGATCTGGGTGTGGCGGTGGTAATCGGCGCAGAACACCAGAAACTCGGCCGCCTGCACCACATAGGGTTGATTGCCCGCCAGCATGGCCAACTGCTGACGCGCATCGGGCTCGCAGACTCGCACAATACTGGTCACCTGCAAAAAGCTCGAGGTTGAGGCGGACTGGGCGGCGGCGAGAATGGCATCCAGCTGCTGCGGGGCGATCGGCTCGGCAGTGAACTGACGAATGGAGCGATGGGAAAGGATAAGATCGATGGTCTGATTCATGGCACCTCCAAAATGAGGTAACACCATAGCGAAAAAAACGAGGGAGCCCAAGGCTCCCTCGCACACCCAGCTTAAGGGGCCGGATAGACGTAAGGGGCTTGCAACCCGAGCGGGAAGCCGAGCGCCCAGTAGAGCAGCAGGAAAATCGTCCAGCTCACCAGGAAGGCCAGCGAGTAGGGCAGCATCATGGAGACTAGGGTACCGATCCCGGTGCTTTTCACATACTGCTGGCAATAGACCACCACCAGCGGGAAGAAGACCATCAGCGGGGTGATGATGTTGGAGGCGGAATCCCCGACCCGATAGGCCGCCTGGGTCAGCTCGGGGGAGATCCCCACCGCCATCAACATGGGTACCAGGATCGGGCTGATCAGCGCCCACTTGGCCGAAGCCGACCCCACCACCAGATTGACGCTGGCGGTCAGCAGGATCATCCCGACGATGGTCACTTCACCGGGCAGCGCCAGCGCATGAAGCACTTCGGCACCGGAGAGGGCCAGCAGGGTGCCCAGGTTGGAGTCGCCAAACGCCTTGATAAAGAGCGCGCAGAAGAAGGCCATCACCATGTAGGAGCCCATCTTGTTCATGGTGGCCGACATAGCGTCGATCACATCCTTGCCACTCTTGAAGCTGCCTGCGACAAAGCCGTAGACAATCCCGGGCAGGATAAAGAGCAGGAAAATGAGCGGCACTATGGACTTCATCACCGGTGCGGCGAAGGTGGTCAGGGAGCCATCGGCAGCACGCAGCGGTGAATCGCTCGGGGAGAGCGCCAGCGCCAGCAGCACGATAGCCGCCAGCATGGCAAACCCGGCCCAGTTGAAGGCCCGGCTCTCTTGCGCGCTGTAGCGCCCCATCTCGTCGGCACTCTCCAGATCCTCGTTGAGCGCCACATGCTTGAGGCGCGGCTCCACCACCTTTTCGGTGATGAACCAGCCGACGCAGATGATCAGCAACGAAGAGGCACCGGTAAAGATGATGTTGCACAGGGTGTTGACCATGTAGTCAGGATCGAGCAACTGAGCGGCGGACTGGGTAAAGCCCTGCAGCAGCGCATCCCCGCCGGAGGGCAGGAAGTTGGCGGCAAAACCGCCGGAGACACCGGCAAAGGCAGCGGCGATCCCCGCCAGCGGATGGCGTCCGGCAGCGTGGAAGATGATGCCACCGATGGGGATCACCAGCACATAACCCGCATCTGCGGCGGTGTGGCTGACGATCGCTACCAGGATCAGCATGGGAGTGAGAAAACGGGCAGGCGTCACTTTGAGCAACTTTTTCAGACCGGTATTGATAAAACCGGACTGCTCGGCCACCCCGACCCCCAGCATGGCCACCAGCACGATGCCCAGCGGGGCAAAGCCGGTGAAAGTGGTCACCATGGTGGAGAGAAACTCGGCCAGACCGGCACCGGTCAGCAGGTTGTTGACCACTACCGCCTCCCCGGTACGGGGGTTGACCAGATCAAACTGGAATTGTGACAACACCCAGGAGCCGACCCAGACGATCAGCAAGGCGTAGAGGAACAGCATGGCGGGGTCGGGTAATTTGTTCCCGGCTTTCTCGACGCCATTGAGGAAACGGTTCAGCCAACCTTTGGGAGGGCTGGCCGGACGGTCATTGACAGCAGCATGACTCATTATTGCGATACTCCTTTCCCTAGAAACGAGGTCGCATGCTAGCAATTCCAGCCAATCCGTCTCATGACCGATCGCAAAAGAATGATTAATTTTGATTAAATGTTGCGGAATAAAATTCCAAGTTGTGGCCTAACGCACACTTGTTACTCTGCCATCACGGCATCTAACAGTGGATAACGCCCAACCTGACACTCCACCACGAAACCGCTTGCCTCGACTTGTGCCACCGTCAGCGGCTTGCTGAACAGATATCCCTGGAACACATGGCACCCCTGGGTCTGCAGTGCGGCCAGTTCGTGAGGCTCCTCCACCCCTTCCGCCATGATCCCCAACCCCAGATTGGTGGCCATGGCGGCGGTCGCCCGGATCACCGGCAGGTTGAGGCCGACCACGAAAGAGCGATCCAGCTTGATCGTATCGATGGGCAGGCGATTGAGATAGGCAAGGGATGAGTAGCCGGTACCAAAATCGTCGATGGCAATCTTGATCCCCAGTTCACTCAAGTCATCGAGAATATCGAGGCACCCCTTCATATCCAGCATAAGCACGGTTTCGGTCAGTTCCAGCGTCAACAGGGAAGCATCCACTCCGTGCAGAGCCAGCTGCTGGCGCACTTGCCCGGGCAGTGCCGACGAGAGCTGGAAACCGGAGAGGTTGACGGAGACTGGCACCCGGTGATGGAGGCGCTTCTTCCAACTGGCCATCTGGGCAAGTGCGGTAGAGAGCACCCAGCTGCCGATCTCGCGGATCAGCCCCATCTCTTCGGCCAATGGGATAAATTCCACTGGCGAGACATGGCCAAGCACCGGGTTATACCAACGCAGCAGCGCCTCGTAACCGATCAGACGCCGTTTGGCGACATCGACCTGTGGCTGGTAACAGAGGCTCAGCTCCTGACGACCGATAGCCTTGGCCAGAAACTGCTTAAGATTGAGCTTGCGCTGCAGGGTCTGCTGCATGCTGGGGGTAAAACGCTGCCAGCGCAGCCGCCCCATCTGCTTGGCCTGATACATGGCCATATCGGCGCGGGTGATGAGGTTATCACCATCGTCCGCATCATCGGGATAGATGGCAATGCCGATACTGCCGCCGATGGTTACCTCCGGCAACCCGCTCCAGCAAGCGGTCTCCCGCCTTATGGCCGTAGTTGTCGTTGACCAGCTTGAAGTTGTCCAGATCCATGAATACCAGCGCGAAACGCTCCCCCAGCCCGCAATAGGCCTCGAGAGATTTCATCAAGCCATAACGGTTGAGCAGGCCGGTCAGGGAGTCATGCCAGGCGAGGTGGCGATGCTCCAGCTCCTCGAGTTTGCGATCGGTAATATCGCGCATGGTGAGCAGGATCCGTGCTCCTTGCTGGATATAGCGGAACTGATACTGGAACCAGCGCATCCCCTTGAGGGTTCGGCACTCCCCTTCGGTCACTACTTCATCGAGTCGGGAGAGCTTCTGGTAAAAACTGTCGTCACTACCGGAAAAAACCTGGGAGAGCGTGGCGATCCGGTGACCGAAACACATCTCGAAGTGATAGTTGCCGCTTTCGAACGCGCCATTGCTATCGAACAGGCAGGCCAGGGTATCACCGGTTGCCAGCGAGGACTCCTGATAGAGGGTATCGGAGTCGAGCACCGCCTCGGTCATCATCATCAGACGACCAGCCAGCTGAATGCCGGAGAGGCGTAGATAGATCTGCTTCTTGACCCCCTTTGGGGAGATAGTCCACCACTCGTTGTAACTTCGCCCCTGCTGAAAATCACCGAGGTAGCGTTGCAACAACAGCGCTATGGCTGTGGCCATATCAGCCGAAAAATCCCTGGAACAGAGCTCGTCAAGGGAGGTGGCCTCCCAGAGAGGAAGTGCTGCGCGGTTTGCCCAGAAAATATGGTGATGTTCGATGTCATATACCCAGATAGGGGTATGCAGAACATCCATTGTCTTCAGTAACCGTTCGTCAAGCGTATTCATCTGGTCAAAGTCATTCATGCTGGATGGTCACTGGTGAACCGGAAAACAAATGGGCAAACCGCCGTATGCAGAATGCAAGGTGAAAACACCTCTCGGCCACTATTTCTCGCGATGGCCAAAAGCAGATAACTGATTTCAGAAATCAACAACAGGAGAGCCAATCCAGCCACAGAAAAAAGGACTCAGCCAATACTCCTGTCAATCAGAACAAATCCCTCGTTCGTTTTTAACTTTTTTTCCCAGCAAAAACAAGCACTAAGAATTGCACTCTGGATACTTCAAAAAACATTTTTACGATTCACAACAAACACTTATTTACTGACAAGCAAGTCAACTAAAAAAGTGCCGGCATTTCCCTCGTAAAACTTTCATTTATTAACCAGCGCGTTGAATAAACAGACAAAAAAGAGCAAAACCGGCCCCAAATAGCGACTTAACAAGGAACTTAAATACCTCAAAACCGAATATCTACCTTCACCAGACCGGCATGATGAATATGCGACTGTCATCACATTCACATCGCCGAAAAAAAGAACTGCTCTTGACCAGCGCGATCCTCTTTTTCCTGAGGATGGGTCGTATTGTAGTCATACCATGTCGCCTCTCTCTCTTGAGCTAACGGGTGACATCTCGCAACAATGACTGTGGCGCAGAAAATAATCCTCATTCGAGAACAATTGAAAATTTAAACTGGTATCAGTAGAAATCGAATCCAGATCAATTAAACGCTGAATTACCCTTGCCAAGCGATAAGGCTCTTTTTATGGTTGCCCCCTTGTTACACCCAGAACAGCGTTTATGAAGCACATCGAAGAGTTCTACCTGTTCGTCAAGGTGGTGCAAGAGGGAGGATTCTCCCATGCTGCAGCCGCACTGGGCATGCCAACAGGCACCATCAGTCGACGCATTTCCCAGCTGGAAGAGCAACTGGGTTGCTCCCTGCTACATCGCTCTACCCGTAAACTCCGCCTTACCGATGAAGGGCTCAGATACTACGAGCGTCTCTGCACACCGCTTGCACAAATCGAGCAGGCCACCAGCGAGATCCGGGGTAAAGAAGCAGACATCACCGGGCTTATCCGGATAGCCGCGCCGATCGCGCTCTCCAACACCATCCTCATCGATATGCTGGCCGAATTCGGGCTGCACTATCCCGAGGTACAGTTCGATATCACCCAGACCAATGATCACCAGCACCTGTTCGACAATGATCGGGATCTGGTGTTCTTCAACGGTGAGCTGCCCCAGTCGCTGCCCAATGCGATCTGTCTCGGTCATATCGAGTACGGCCTGTTTGCCTCGCCACTCTATCTGACCAAGAAGGGAACCCCCTCCCACCCCAGCCAGCTGGAAGAACATGATCTCATCTACTGCTGGCCACACCAGCACTGGCAACTGACCGACAAGGATGGCCAGAGCGTCTGCATCAAACGCAGCGCCAAACTGACCGTCAACCAGACTCAGGCCGCCGTGCGCGCAGCCCGGCGTCATCTGGGGATCGTCAACGCCCCGCTGCACTATCTGAGCAGCTTCCTCCATGACGAGCAGCTGGTACCGGTACTGACCGACTGGCAGACCGGCAATCGCCCCTTCTACATGTTGTGTTGCCAGCACCAGTTCGCCCCGTTGCGTGTTAAGATGTTCGCTGAATTTGTTGAGAAATACTCCGCACGCTATCGTAACCGGCAATGGGATAACCAATTTTCACAGGGTGACAACCTCCCACATTGCATCTGACTGTTAGCGGGCCACACTTATAGCAATCCTTGCCAACAGAGCCTGCCTAACGCCATGAATGTATTGATATGTGATGACTCCGGGTTCGCCCGCAAACAGCTGGCACGAGCGCTACCGGCTGACTGGAAAGTCGATTTGCACTATGCGGCGAATGGCCTTGAAGGGATCGAACAGGTGCTGATGGGCCATGGGGATCTCATCTTTCTCGATCTCACTATGCCTGAGATGGACGGTTACGGTGTGCTGGAGACCCTGAAACGGGAAGGACTACGCAGCAAGGTTTTCGTGGTCTCCGGAGATATCCAGCCTGAGGCCTATCAGCGGGTCATGGGGCTGGGGGCGCTCGATTTCATCAAGAAGCCCGCCGCCCCAGATACCCTGCTAGCCCTGCTCAAACAACATGGCTTCTGGAGTGCTTCATCGGGTAATCAGCCGAGTGCAGCCGAGCCCTTGCCAAGCGGCGTGGTAGCCGATGCAGGCGTCAAGATCACCCCCGAAATCCGCGATGTCTATCAGGAGCTGGCCAACGTCTCCATGGGTCAGGCCGCCGACTTGCTGGCTCGTCTGCTCAACGCCTTCGTGGTGCTGCCTATCCCCAACGTCAACGTGCTGGAGGTCTCCGAGCTGCATATGGCGCTCTCGGCGGCTGCGGATTCGGATACCCTCTCCGCCGTCTGTCAGGGGTTTATCGGGGCGGGGATCGCCGGCGAAGCGCTGATCCTGTTCCATGACTCCAGCTTCAAAGATTTGGCCAAGCTGATGAACCATCAGGGAACGCTGGATCGCACCGCCGAACTGGAGCTGCTGATGGATACCGCCAACGTGCTGATCGGCGCCTTCCTGCGCGGCTACGCCAACCAGCTCGATACTCCCTTCAGTCAGGGGCACCCGGTGGTGCTCGGCCAGCACAGACCCATCAACGAGCTGATCAACACTAACAAGAGTCGCTGGCGCCGCACGCTCGCCATCGAGATCAACTACCGGATCCAGGACTACGCGGTGCAGTGTGATCTGCTGCTGCTGTTTACCGAAGATTCCATCGCCACCATGAACAACAAAATCATGCACATGCTCTAGGAGTGACTATGGAAATCCGTGAATTTCATTGGCTGATGAACATAGTCCAGAACTTGGACGTAGGCTTGGTGGTGCTCGACAAGGAGTACAAGGTACAGGTGTGGAACGGCTTTATGGAGAGCCACAGCGGCCGACTGGCCAGTGACGTGCGTGACGGCGTGCTGTTCGAGCTCTTCCCCGATGTGGACAGAGCCTGGTTCGAGCGCAAGGCCAACATGGTCTTCAAGCTCAACAACCGAGCCTTCAGCACCTGGGAGCAGAAGCCCTACCTGCTGCGTTTCTCCAACTATCGCCCCATTACCGGCTCGGCCCCCCACATGTTCCAGAACCTGACGCTGGTGCCACTGGCCGATTTCGGCGGTCAGGTGACCCATATCGCGGTGATGATCTACGACGCCACCGATGAGGCCATGCTGATGGGCGGCCAGCGGCAGGCTTAAGTTTGCTGCAAACAACCAAATAACAGAGGGCGCCGCGGCGCCCTCTGTTATTTCGGTATGAACAGGTCTTGGTATAACCTCTACCTGACCAGCCGTCTCAACGCGCCCCGAGATACTCGGTGAAAGCGTCGATCACCTCTTCAATATCGTCATCGTTGATCTGCAGATGAGTCACCAGCCGCAGCTCGCCGTAACCGGAGAAGAGGATCCCCCGCTCCTTCATAAAAGCGAGCAGAGGGGCCGATTCCCCCTCACGCAGCCGCAGGAACACCATGTTGCTCTGCACCAGCGAGAGGTCGAGCTCGATGCCCGGCAGTGCAGCCAACCCTTCGGCCAGCCGTTTGGCACGGCGGTGATCATCGGCCAGACGGGTCACGTGCTGCTCGAGGGCAAACAGACCGGCTTGCGCCAGAATGCCCGCCTGGCGCATGCCGCCCCCCAGCATCTTGCGCAGTCGGCGCGCACGGGCGATGAAGTCGTGACTGCCCACCAGCAGCGAGCCCACCGGTGCGCCCAACCCCTTGGAGAGACAAATCGAGATGCTGTCAAATGGCGCGGCGATCACCTCGACCGGGGTCTCGCTGGCCACGGCGGCGTTAAAAAGCCGTGCGCCATCGAGATGGAGCTTCAAGCCACGTTCAGCAACAAATGCCCCCATCTCTTGCAGATAGGGGAGCGGCAGCACCTTGCCATTGTGGGTGTTCTCAAGACAGATGAGGCGAGTCTGGACGAAGTGGGCATCATCAGGGGCCAGCGCAGCCTTGATATCATCGAATGCCAGCGTGCCATCGCGCTGCATCGGCAAGGGTTGCAGTGCTACGGAGCCCAGCACGGCACTCCCCTGCGCTTCATAGCGATAGATGTGAGCTGCGTTGCCGAGGATGGCCCCCTCACCGCGCTGACAGTGGCTCATCACCGCCAACAGATTGGACATGGTGCCGGACGGCACAAACAGCGCCGCCTGTTTGCCCAGCAATCTGGCCCCAAAGGCCTCCAGCGCGTTGACGCCCGGATCTTCACCATAGACATCGTCACCGACTTCGGCGTGGAGCATGGCTTGACGCATGGCGTCAGTAGGCTGGGTGACGGTGTCACTTCGTAAATCGATATAGCGCATGAGATCCCTCCTGAAACAGGAGAGTGACGTTAGCCATGCGCCCCTCGCTTGGCAAGGGGCGCATGAGCAGAATGTGAAGCCAATAGACGTCCATAGAACCCGCAGGCGGGATTTACCAAGGCAGCGGCTGGCCGTTGAGATCCAGTAGCTGACCCGATTGGGTCAACGATAACCCCTTGATGAGATTGAGCAGTTTCACCGCCACCTCGGCAGGCTCCTGCAATTGCTCCGCAGGCAACTCGCTCAGAAAGGGGGTATTCATCGGGGAGTCCATCAAGCCGGGCGCAACGGCCACCACCCCTGCTTGCGGGAAACGTTGCGTCCACTCGAGGGCCAGGGTTTTCACCCCCATGTCGAGGGCCGCCTTGCTCATCCGGTAGCTGTAACGCCCCCCCTCCAGATTGGAGGTGATGGAGCCCGCCAGATCGGAGATGGCACAGAGCCACAGCGGATGGTCATTGCCCATCAACCGACTGAAACGGGCAGCCAGCGCCAGCGTTGGCCAGGCATTGGCCAGCAGGCTGTCGCACAGCCACTTGGGGTGCACCTCTTCGACCCGCCGCTCCGGCATAAAGCTGACATCGTGCAACAGGCCGATGGTGTTGATCACCACAGTGGGAAGAGGATCGGTGTCGTAGAGGGTAAACAGGGCGTCGAACGAGATGGCGTCCACCTCTTGCAGCGGGAAGAAAGCCCCCATCTCGATCCCTTTTGGATAGGTGCGCCCGGCAAGAAGGAAGGACTCCCCCCTTGCCATCAGCTCTCTTGCCAGCGCCGAGCCCAGCGCACCACTTCCGAGGATCAAGTAGCTCATCGCCCATTCCATGGAGATTTATCTTGCTTAGAGCGTATCAGAATAATCAACCGGCCGTGACACGACCAAAGGGTAATATGCCCCTCATCACGCTTCCCCCAGATGGCGACCAAACTCCCGCGCCAGCGCCAAGTCGAGAAAACCGTCCGCTTTCTTGTGGGTGCGCAAAAACTGGTAATAGGCGAGCAAGGTGACCAGTGCCTCCTCATCGGGCAGCCCCACCCCGGGTTGCTGCTCGCCCAGCAGTAGCTGCGCCGCTGCCAGCGCCTCCCTGTCCACCACTTCCGCCTGACGGTAGAGATAACCGCAGCCGGTTGCCAGCCACTCCAGCGAGCAGTTGGCCCCCATGGCGATCTGGTTGGCCCGCGCCAGGCCAGGCTCGGCTCCCTTCAAATATTTGCGGATCAGCGCTTCACTGAGCCCCACCTTGCGGGCAAACGCGCTCACGCTCATCTCCCCGATCAGGCTCTGCAAGCGCTCGGCAAATCCTTCCATCCAACTCTCTCTCCTACTCTGCGATCAGAACCAAAGTTCGAATCATGCCACTGCCCATTATTGCTTTGCCAGCCACATGAGGCCAAGATGCCCGCAGTCATCTATGTTGCACATCGTTTTCGCATCGTGTTTTTCAAGGAGTCAACCATGTCTGTATCCCGTGTCGCCCTGCATCCGCAAGGCCCCACCTTCTCTCGCCTCATCATGGGTTACTGGCGCCTGATGGAGTGGCAGCTCTCTCCGGCCGCTCTGCTCGATCTGATGAAATATCATCTGGATCTGGGGGTCACCACCATCGATCACGCCGATATCTATGGTGGCTACCAGTGCGAAGAGGCCTTTGGTCACGCCCTGCGCCTCGAGCCTTCCCTGCGCAGCCGGATGGAGATCGTCACCAAGTGCGGTATCGCCCTCACCGCCAAGCCGGAGCATGCTCTCAACCACTACAACACCGGCAAGGACCATATCATCGCCAGCGCCGAAGCCTCGCTGCGCAAGCTCGGCACCGACCATCTGGACCTGCTGCTGATCCACCGCCCAGATCCCCTGATGAACGCAGATGAAGTGGCCGACGCCTTTATCACCCTGAAACAGGCGGGCAAGATCAAGCACGCCGGGGTATCCAACTTCACCGCCCGTCAGTTCGAGCTACTGCAATCGCGCCTCCCCTTCCCGCTGGTCACCAACCAGCTGGAGATCTCGCCGCTTCATCAGGAAGGGACCCTCGATGGTACCCTGGATCAGTGCCAGCAGCTTGGCATCAAGCCGATGGCCTGGTCATGTCTCGGCGGCGGCCGACTGTTCAGCGATGACGCCTATGCCCCGCTGCGTGCCGAACTGGAGCAGATCCGTCAGGAAGTGGGCGCCCAGACTATCGAGCAGGTGGTCTACGCCTGGGTAATGATGCTGCCAAGTCAGCCGCTGCCATTGATTGGCTCCGGCAAACGGGAGCGGATTGCTGCCGCCGTGGCCGCCGAATCCATCGCCCTCAATCGCCAGCAGTGGTTCCGCATCCGCAAGGCGGCGCTCGGTTACGACGTCCCCTGATCACAACAAAACGTACAGAAACAAAAACGGCATGGGGGAAACCCATGCCGTTTTTTTATTGCCGAGGCACCTTAGCGGTGGCGCTGTTGCGGGCGACCACGGGGAGCATCTGTCTTCGGTTTGGCCTGGTTGACGGTGATGGTACGGCCACCGACTTCAGTGCCATGCAGACCAGCGATGGCCTTCTCGGCATCACCATTGACCGGCATTTCAATAAAACCAAACCCCTTTGACTGGCCGGTATCGCGGTCGATGATGATATCAACCTTGTCGACCTGTCCAAACTGGCTGAACAGGGTTTTCAGTTCGTCGGCCGTCATCCGGTACGACAGATTTCCTACGTAAATCTTCATTCCATCCACTCTCGATTCAAGGTGCCTTCTCTATGCAATTCCCAGCATAACGGTAAGGGCACAACCCCTATGCCGGACCTGCCATGGCTTCATGCCGTGGCCTTCTCCACACTGTCGTCAAGTGATTGATCTCTTGGGTTAACAGTGCAGACAAGATCAATTCGAGTCACTGGCAGTATCTGAGCTTTGCCGGGAATTGTCGAGAAAATAGTCGACTCAGGCCGATTGCAGATCTGACAACCGTTGCGCCAGCATCCGGCGACCGTGCCAGGCCCGTTTAAAGCCGAAGCGATAGACAGACGGGCTCACCAGATGCAGCTCCCCCGCCTTGAGATCCAGCAAGGCCATGGCCGCCGCCAGCTCATCTTCACTCAGTTGCAGATCGAGGCTGAAGTCGAGCCACTGGCCGTCGTGACCCACTCGTCGCTCCCGTTCAAGCGCCACCAGCTGGTTGCGGGGCAGCGCCAGCGCCTCATCCTTGTTGCCATTGAGCAGATAGATATGCTGTTCGTCCCACCCCAGCTCCGCCAGGCGCCAGGGCTGCCAGCTGCGGGGCAGCGAAACCATGATCCCGGTGATGCCACCAAAGACCACGCCCACCCAGTTGAGCAGCGCCATGGCGCCCCAGCCATCCCACAAGGAGGCCGCCACCACGCCCCAACTCACCAGCAACAGCAGAAAAATGACGCAGCGATAGCGCACCGCTGGCGGCATCAACAGCTGCACCTGCGAACCGGCAAGCAAGGATGTAATACGCATGAAAAGCTCCTGTCATCACGAAATGGCGTCATTGTGAATAGCCATCAGGATGCTGACAAGGGGGTTTTCTTTGTCATCCCCCTATAAAATCAATACCATGGCGTAAATGATTCTCAGTGGAACCCGCTTCTTGACCAGCTCGCAACCCTGTGTGCGCTTTTGTGGCGTCGACAAATTCTATGGCGATTTTCAGGCTCTTCATCACATCGATCTCACCATTGAACGGGGAGAGAAGTGGGTCATCTGTGGCCCGTCAGGCTCGGGAAAATCGACCCTGATCCGCACCATCAACGGGCTGGAGGGGATCGACGGCGGCCAGCTGTTCCTGTTTGGCGAGCCGGTAACCCCCGCCTACTTGCGTCGCCTGCAAGGTCGGGTCGGCATGGTGTTTCAGCAGTTCAACCTCTTCCCCCATATGACGGTGCTGGAGAACCTGATGGTGGCGCCGGTGCATACCCTGGGGTTGCGCCCTGAGGAGGCCAAAGCCCGGGCGCTCGGGCTGCTCGAGCGGGTGCGCATTCAGGCACAGGCCGACAAGTACCCCCACCAGCTCTCCGGCGGCCAGCAGCAGCGGGTCGCCATCGCCCGCTCCCTCTGCATGCAACCCGAGCTGATGCTGTTTGACGAGCCCACCTCCGCCCTCGACCCCGAGATGATCCGCGAAGTGCTCGATGTGATCCGCGAGCTGGCTGACGAGGGGATGACCCTGATCTGCGTCACTCACGAGATGGGCTTTGCCCGTCAGGTGGCGGATCGGGTGCTCTTTATGGATGAGGGGAAAATCATCGAGTCGGCCCCGCCCGCCCAACTGTTCAACGCCCCCCGGCACCCGCGCACCCGGGCCTTCCTCGAACAGGTGCTTAGCTATCATGACTAGGCTCAATCGCCCCCGCCTGCTTGGCTGGCTGTCGGGCACTGTGATGCTCTCTGCGCTACTGGGCTGGGCGCTCTATAGCGGCGCTCGCCAGATGGGCTATGAGTGGCAGTGGCCGCGGGTGTTGCCCTTTCTCGGCGAGTGGGATGAGGGAACCTTTTATGCCGGCCCCTTGCTAAACGGCCTGCTGGTCACTTTGCAGGTGGCGCTGCTCAGCCTGTTGGGCACTCTGGCGGTCGGGGTGTGCGTGGTCAGCCTGCGGCTGCTTCCCTCCAGGCTCGGCCCATGGCTCGCCATCGCCTATCTGGCGCTGGTGCGCACCACGCCCCAGCTGGTGCAGCTCTATATTCTCTATTTCTTGCTGGGCCCCATGCTGGGATTGGCCCCCCTTGCCTGCGCCGTGTTGAGCCTCTCCCTCTATCAGGGGGCCTTCACCGCCGAAGTGCTGCGTGCAGGCGTACATGCCATTCCCAAAGGACAGTGGGAGGCAGCCCAGTCGCTTGGCTTGTCACGGGCCATCACCCTGCGCAAGGTGATCCTGCCCCAGCTGGTGCGCATCACCTTGCCGCCGCTCACCAACGAGCTGGTCTCCCTTATCAAACATTCGGCGCTGGTGAGTGTGATCGCCATCTTCGATCTGACCAACGAAGGGCGTACTCTGGTTGCCGATACGTTTCTGACCTTTGAGGTGTGGTTTACCGTAGCTGCCCTCTATTTGCTGTTAACCCTGACGCTGTCAGCCTGTTCGCGGGCGCTGGCCCGTCACCTGAATCCGGATCAACAAGGACGCTAACCATGAATCTGTCATTCAAGACCACCCTGTCGGGCGCTGCCCTGCTGCTGACAAGCCTGCTCACTCCGGCACTGGCAGAAACTGCCCCCTCCGACACCCAGGCACAGATCGAGCAGAGCGGTACCCTGCGGGTCGGCATGTCCACCTTCGCCCCCTGGGCGATGCGCGACAAGCAGGGGGCCCTGATCGGTTTCGAGATTGACGTGGCCCGTCGCCTCGCCACAGATAACGGCTGGCAGGTAGAGTTCGTGCCTACCGCCTGGGATGGCATCATCCCCTCCCTGTTGGCGAAAAAATATGACGTCATCATCGGCGGCCTCACCATCACCCCCGAGCGGGAGAAGAGCGTGCGCTTCACCCAGGCCTACTCCCATTCGGGGGTGCAGCTGGCCGCCTCCAGCACCATGGCCAAAGAGAAGAAAACCGTGGCGGACTTCAACCAGCGCGGGGTGATCCTGGCGGTACGTCGTGGCGCCTCACCGGTACAGGTGGCAAAAGAACACTTCCCCAAGGCCACCCTGCGCCAGTTTGATGACGAGTCACAGGTTTTTCAGGAGGTGCTGAACGGCCGCGCCCACGGTGCCCTCTCCTCTTCCCCGAAACCCGAGCAAGAGGCGCTGCGCCACCCGGATGCCCTCTTTATGCCGTTTGCCGAGCCGTTGGCACAAGGCGATGAAGGCTTTGCCCTGCGCAAGGGGGATGATGCCCTGGCTGAACAGTTCAACGAGTGGATCGCCGCCCGTCAGGCCGATGGCTGGCTCAAGGCGCGCCATGACTACTGGTTCAAGTCGCTGGCGTGGGAAGCGCAGGTCGCCAATCCCTGATGCTGATGGCCCTCAAACAGACCATCCGGCGCATCGTCCGGAAGCCATGTCGGAACATCAACTGGCTGGATGGGGCGATCGCCCTGATCCTGCTGCTGGCTGGCCTCTGGCTGGCCAGCCGCTTGCACATCGGGGTGGCCTATCAGTGGCGCTGGCATGAAGCCTTCGACCTGATGTTCACCCCCGGCCCTCACGGCGAGTTGCCCTACTTTTTCAGCGGTCTGCTCACCACCTTGCGCATCGCCCTGCTCGGCATGGTACTGGCGCTGCTGCTCGGCACTGCGCTGGGGGTAGCCGCCTTCAGCCGCCGCCCCTGGCTGGTGATGCCCGCGACCCTGTTTATCCAGCTGATCCGCAATCTGCCGCCGCTGGTCTTTATCTTCATCTTCTACTTCTTTATCGCCAACCAGCTGCTGCCTTCGAGCGGCCTCTCCCGCTGGCTCGGCACCGTATCACTCTCCCCGTGGCAAGAGGCGCTGTTTGGCCCACCTGCCCGCTGGGAGAACCTCATCTCAGGCACCCTCTGCGTTGGCATGATCAGCGCAGCCTTCGTCGCCGAGATCGTCCGCGCCGGGCTGGCCGCCATCCCCCGTGGCCAGTGGGAGGCGGCGCAGAGCCTCGGGCTCTCTCCCTGGGTGCGGCTGCGCCATGTGATCCTGCCGCAGGCCATGCTGCTGATGCTCCCCCCCCTCACCGGCCAGCTCATTGCGCTAGTGAAGGATACCGCCATCGTTTCCCTTATCTCGGTGCAGGAGCTCACCTTCGTCGGCACCGAGATGGCCAACTCCAGCGGACTGGTCTACGAGATCTGGCTGCTGGTGGCCGCGGCCTATTTATTTATATGTTTGAGTCTGTTCGTATTGCTGAGCAGACTCGAAGCAAGACAAGGAGCACGCACATGCTGACGTCCCTGTTGCTGGCGACCGTATTGCAAGCGGAAGCCATTGGCGGTTATGCCGCCGGTTGCCTGAAAAACGGCGTATCCCTGCCCCTCGAAGGGCCGGGTTATCAGGTGATCCGCACCAAGCGGCTACGCTACTACGGCCACCCCGACCTCATCCACTATCTGCAAGCGCTGGCCAACCAGACCCGCATGGCCGGGCTGCCGGATCTCTATATCGCCGATCTGGCGATGGCCCGTGGCGGCCCCTTTACCTCCGGCCATCGCAGCCATCAGACCGGACTTGATGCCGATATCTGGTTTCGCATGGCCAACCGCCCCATCAGCAAATGGGAGCAGGATGCCCCCAAGGAGTGGGCGCTGATCGACGAACCCAGCTACAAGATGTTACCGGGCCGCTTTGGCCCCCAGCAGCTCACCCTGCTGCGGCTTGCGGCCAGCAAACCCGAGGTGGCCCGCATCTTCGTCAATCCGGTGATCAAATCCGCGGTCTGCCAACAGGCTGGTAACGAACCCTGGGTCGCCAAGCTACGCCCCTGGGTGGGCCACTTCAGCCACTTCCACGTGCGGCTGCGCTGCCCGGTGGGCAGCCCCGATTGTGAACCCCAGGCTCCCATTCCGCCCGGCAATGGCTGTGGGGAAGAGCTGGCCTCCTGGCTAAAAGACAAGCCCCAGTTGCCCAAGGTCTCAGGCATCAACAAGCGACCTGAGCTACCTGCGCGTTGTGGCAACTGACCCAAGCTGGTATGGTGATGCACTCTTGGTAGTACACCATCCATGGCGCAGTATCGACTCGAAATATCAAAGGAGAACAACAAGATGGCCACATCACTCTGGCGCAGAACCACGCAGAGCCTGTTGACCCTGACCCTGCTGCTCGGCCTGACCGGCTGCGGCATGAACAACATTCCGACCCTGGATGAGCAGGTCAAGGCGAGCTGGGGGCAGGTGGAAAACCAGTATCAGCGCCGTGCCGATCTCATTCCCAATCTGGTGGCAACCGTCAAGGGCTACGCCAGCCATGAGCAGGAGACCCTCAAGGCGGTCACCGATGCCCGTGCCCGGGTCGGCAGCGTGCAGGTGAGCGATCCTGCCCAGCTCAAGGAGTTTGAAGCGGCGCAGAACCAGCTCTCCAGCGCCCTCTCCCGCCTGATGGTGGTGGTAGAACGCTACCCCGAGCTGAAAGCGGATCAGCAGTTCCTTGCCCTGCAGGCTCAACTGGAAGGAACCGAGAACCGCATCTCGGTGGCACGCCGCGACTATATCGAGGCGGTGCGCCAGTTTAATACCGAGATCCGCACCTTCCCCGGCGTTATCTGGTCCAAGCTGCTCTACTCGGATCTGGAAGCCAAACCCAGTTTCAGTGCCAAACCCGGTGCCGATGAGGCGCCCAAGGTCAGCTTCCAATGAAGATGATGCTGCGCTGGTTTCTTCCCTGTCTGCTGCTCTGGGCCAGTGCCCTGCAAGCGGCACCCGACTTCCCGACGCTGAGCGGACGGGTTGTGGATGAAGCCAGTCTGATGTCCCGCAAACAGGCCCATCAACTGACCCAGCAACTGGCGGCCTTTGAAAAACGCAGCGGCATCCAGCTGGTGGTGGTCTCTGTCGACAGCCTCGATGGGGAGACTATCGAGGAGTACGGCTACCAGCTCGGTCGCCACTGGGGGATCGGCCAGAAAGGCAAAAACAATGGCGTGCTGTTGCTGATCGCCCAGGATGAGCGCAAGGTGCGGATCGAGGTGGGATATGGGCTGGAAGGCGCCCTGCCCGACGCCATCGCCGCCAACATCATCCATGGCCGCATCCTGCCCGCCTTCAAGCGCGGCGATATGGTGGCCGGGATCATGGCGGGCAGCCAGAGCATCATGAAGGCACTCGCCGGAGAATATCAGCCGGTCGAGCAGCCAAAGAGTGACAACGGTGGCGGCCCCTGGCTGTTTATTCTGGTGGTGATTGCGATGATCGTGCTCCACAACCTGCGCGGGGGTGGTGGCGGTGGGCCGGGAGGACGACGTCGGTCGGCCTATATGGCTGGTGGATTGGGTGCCGGCTCCTTTGGTGGTCGCTCCGGCGGCGGATTCAGCGGTGGCGGCGGCAGTTTTGGCGGCGGCGGAGCCTCCGGTGGCTGGTAACAGGAGTAAAGAGACAAATCATGATTTCTAAACAGTTCTTCCACACGCTTCAGGCAAAGGTGCGCGAAGCGGAGCTAGAGACTGATGCTGAACTGGTCACCGTGCTGGCCCCGGCCAGCGATGGCTATCGCTACATTCCCACCCTCTGGGCGGCGCTGCTGGCGATGCTCACCCCGCTGCTGGTGTTCCAGCTCGGCTTCTGGCTCGGCTGGTACGAAATCCTGCTGGTGCAGTGGTCGGTCTGGCTGCTGCTGAGCCTGCTGTTCCACTGGACCCCCATCAAGATGCGGCTCATCCCGAAAAAGGTGCGCCAGCACCGGGCGGCCCTGATGGCTCGCCTGCAATTTGTCGAGCAAGGGCTGCACCGCACCCGCGACCGGCTCGGGGTGCTGATCTTCGTCTCGGTCGCCGAGCACTATGTAGAAATACTGGTGGATGACGGCATCGCCCAGCATATCGACAACGGCCAGTGGCAGGAGATCATCGACGACTTCGTGGCGCGCGTGCGCAACAAGGAGATCGAACAGGGTTTTCTGGAGTGCGTGGAGCGCGTTAGCGCCATTCTGACCGACGCCTTCCCGGCCACCCGGGATCAAAACGAGCTGCCGGACAGTCTGATCATCCTCGACAAGCCCTGATCCGGTTTAAAAAACCGGCATTCTGCACAAGGGTTAGGCATTCGGAAAAGATTATGAAAAATAAGGGGAAAAGAGGTTGACCCACACAGCCCTTTCCCCTAAATTACGCCCCGTTCCAGCGCAACAGCGCAGCGAACGAAAATTTGGTGAGGTGTCCGAGTGGCTGAAGGAGCACGCCTGGAAAGTGTGTATACGGCAACGTATCGAGGGTTCGAATCCCTCCCTCACCGCCAAATTAAAAAACCGACCTCATGGTCGGTTTTTTGCTTTCCGGAAAACACAAACATCGGTGCCGACAACTGCAACAACGACATAAACAGGTGAGCACTCTCGCCAGACCATCGCCTGTATGAGCAACACCTCCCCGGCACTTCCCATGGAGCAGCTGGTTGGGCATGGGCTTGCTCATCGCCGTTGTGTCATTAGCCGGCATGCCCCCCTTTTCTAACGCTCAGCGACGGGTACCCAGCAAACCACCCTCAGGGCGATGGTGAGGCATGCCACGTCGGCGTCATCTATCTCCTCAGCATGACAGCTTTATGGCAGCCTGAGCGCTCACCACAAGGCTCTGAGCACAGTTTTCCTGTTATCCTCGGCGCACCAGCACCTTACCGCCTCGCGAGAGGCTGGCACAAAAAAAGGCCGCTCAATGAGCGGCCTTCTTCATAACGGGATCAGCAATCAGCTTTCGCGGCGCTTGCCACCGAATTTGCGATCTTTGTTGAAACCACCTTCGCGGCGATCCTTGTTGAACGGACGGTCACCCTGCGGACGGCGATCCTTGTTGAAAGGACGGTCGCCACGGAACGGACGATCACCGCGCGGCGGACGGCTGCTGGTGTTGCCACCGGCCGGCACCTCGGTGTAGCGAGTGATCTGCAGCGGACGCTGGCAAACACGGGCTTTCTTGATCACTTCCAGCACATCGGCGCTAATGCCTTTGGGCAGGTCAACGGTGGAGAAGTCGTCAGCGATGTCGATGTTGCCGATGAAGCGGCTCTCGATGTTCGCTTCGTTGGCGATGGCGCCCACGATCTGGCCCGGCTTGACACCGTGATGGGCACCCACGTCTACGCGGTAACGCTCCATCTCCACATCCGGGTTGTCTTTCAGCGGACGCGGCTCCAGGGACGGCATGCGACGGGCCGGACGATCGCCACGGTCACCGAAGTCACGACCGCCGCGATCGTTGAAGTCACGACGCTCGAAGCCACCACGATCGTTGCTGTTGTTGAACAGCGGATCCGGGATGGAGTCATCCAGCAGCAGCGGTTGGTCGCCCTGTACCAGCTTGGCCAGTGCGGCAGCCAGCTCCAGCGGATCGGCAGAATCTTCTTCGATCAGCTCGTTTACCAGGTTGTGGTAGATCTCGAGCTCTTCGCCCATCATGGTTTCGCGGATGCGCTCTTTGAACTTGGCCAGACGATGCTGGTTGATGTCCTCGGTGCTCGGCATCTTCATCGGCTCGATGGCCTGACGGGTTGCGTGCTCGATGGCGCGCAGCATGCGGCGCTCGCGCGGAGCCACGAACAGGATGGCCTCGCCCTTGCGACCGGCACGACCGGTACGGCCGATACGGTGAACGTAGGATTCGGTGTCGTACGGAATGTCGTAGTTCACTACGTGGGTGATACGCTCAACGTCCAGACCACGGGCAACCACGTCGGTGGCGATCAGGATGTCCAGCTGGCCCTGACGCAGCTTGTCAACGGTACGCTCACGCAGCTTCTGCGGGATGTCACCGTGCAGCGCTTCACAGGCGTGGCCACGTGCGGCCAGCTTGCCAGCCAGCTCTTCGGCAGCGTTCTTGGTACGTACGAATACCAGCAGGGCTTCGTAGGATTCCACTTCCAGCAGGCGGGTCATGGCGTCCAGCTTGTGCAGACCGGTTACCTGCCAGTAACGCTGGCGAATAGTGGTAGCGGTAGCAGTCTTGGAGGCGATCTTGATCTCTTTGGGCTGCTTCAGGTGCTTCTGGGCCACGCGACGGATCTGCTCCGGCATGGTGGCAGAGAACAGAGCAACCTGACGAGAGCTCGGGCACTGCTCCATGATCCAGTCCACGTCGTCGATGAAGCCCATACGCAGCATTTCATCAGCTTCGTCCAGTACCAGAGCTTTCAGGCCGGAGAGATCCAAGTTCTTGCGACGGATCAGATCCATCACGCGGCCCGGAGTACCGACGACAACCTGGGCACCACGACGCAGGGCGCGGGTCTGGGTTTCGTAGGAGGCACCACCGTAGATCGGCAGCACGTGGAAATCAGGCATGTGGTGTGCATAGCGTTGGCACGCTTCAGCCACCTGCAGCGCCAGTTCGCGGGTAGGCGCCAGCACCAGGATCTGGGTGTTGCGGTTACCAGCTTCCAGACGAGACAACAGAGGCAAGGCAAAAGCAGCGGTCTTCCCTGTACCGGTTTGCGCCTGCCCCAGCAGATCGTGTCCCGCCATCAGGTGGGGAATTGCTGCGGCCTGGATCGGTGACGGGCGCTCATAGCCCACGTCCTGCAGCGCTTTCAATACAGGCGCGGCCAGTCCAAGCTCACTAAAAAGGGGCAGTTGTTCGGTATCAGACATAGATTCTTCCAGATTAAGGCAGGCGGCTAACACCGCGGAATAGCAAAAAGGCGGCGATTATAGCGCCACTTTGTTCTGCTGTCTTGAAAAATGTGATAAGCCTCTCAAGACGTTGGCAATTATAGAGGGATCTGGCGAGTATGGCTTGCTTATTTTGCACTCATAGTGCGTTATTGCAGATCACTCCTCGCTGGAGTCCTTGCCCCGCTTGTGTTTGAGCACCGCCATGGTCAGTCGGCTGGTGCACAATAAACGCTCACGTTCGTCCCGAATTTCAATCTGCCACACCTGGGTTGTTGCTCCCAGATGGAGCGGCGCGCAACGCCCGGTCACCACTCCTTCCCGCTTGGCTCGCAGATGGTTGGCATTCACCTCCAACCCCACACAGTAGCTATCTGGCCCCACCGCCATATTGGCCGCCAGCGACCCAAGCGTCTCCGCCAGCACCACGGACGCACCACCATGCAGCATGCCAAGGGGCTGGTGGGTGCGGTGATCCACCGGCATGGTCGCTTCCAACCAGTCGGGGCCAAAAGCGGTGTAGATGATATCGAGGTGGGCCATCAGGGTGTTGCGAGAGGTGGCGTTGAGGCCCTCCAGACTCATGGGTTTACGCCAGATGTGCGCAATATCGTGACTCATTGCGAGCAGACTCCTTATGTAAGCGATGAATGCATACCGATATGAGTGAAACGCCCTCCATCGGCAACATGGTTCTGTTATATGAGTTGTTGGTTATCAGGTGACGTGGTAACAACGCAGCCCCGACCCGGAGCTGCATGTTACACAATCATGCCCTTAAGCGGGATGTCACCAAGGGTAGGTAACGCCGGGCCACTCAGCCCAGGGCACATCTCGTCCCGGCAGGCGGGGTTCTGGCCACTGCCACACACTGGCGAGCCACTCGCGCAACTGCGTCTCCAGCTCCTCATCCGCGATGGGCGCCTCGGCCACCTTCCAGAAGAAGAGCTCCACCGCTACCTCTGGCAACACCGAGGGGTAGAGATAAACCCCACCCCAAAATTGCGGCTCCCGATCCGGGCTCCAGAGGCCATAGGCAAAGGAGCGCTTGGCCAGAAACTCCGACTGCTGCCACTCCAGATCCCTTTCGTGCTGGCTCAGGCTGAAATTGGCCGAGGGCCAGAGATCGTTCGGGCGAAACAGCTGATGGAGCTGCTCGCGCTCGCGCAACATGGCGACAAACTCCACCACCGCCTGAGAGGGAGTGGCGGGTAACAGCAAGAAACGTGGATGCCGATAGGCCTTCGGCACCCGAAACCGCTTGGGGAACGTCAGCATCAGAGCAGCTCCAGCAGGGCTTGCAATGGATGTTTGAGCTTTTCCCCCTCCATCCGTTTGACCTGACTGCGGCACGAATAGCCGGTCGCCAGACAGCGCGCTTTGGGCAGGTGCGCGAGTGGCTCAGCCCAGCTCAGTCCATAGATCCCCTTGGAGTTCTCCACCTGTTTGACGTCGTGACCATAGGTGCCCGCCATACCGCAGCAACCCACAGAGACCGGCTGCAAGCTGGCCCCGAAGCGGCCAAACAGGGTGCTCCAGTCACCGTGAGTGGAGGGCTTGGCGGTCTTCTCGGTGCAGTGGGCAAAGAGATACCAGGGCTCACTCCCCTCCTCGATCTTGGTCTTGTTGGCGCTAGCAGGCAGTTGATCTGCCGGCAGCGAGAGCAGCCACTCCTGCGGCAACAACACCTGAAAATCACCGCGGGCCGACCCCAGCGCCTTGGCATACTCGTCGCGATAGCAGAGCACCATGGCCGGATCCACCCCCACCATGGGAATGCCAAGCGCCGCCACCTTGTTGAGGAACTGGGCGCTGTTGGCGGCGGTGCGGGCAAAGGCGCGCAGGAACCCCTTGATATGCTGGGGCTTGCCGTTGGGTTTAAAGGGCAGCAGATAGGGCTGGAAGCCGAGCTTGCTGGCCAGTTTCACCAGGTCGCGCACCACGGGGGCATCGTAATAACTGGTGAAGGGATCCTGCACGATGAGCACTACCTGCTTGCGCTGCTCGGCACTCATCCGCTCCAGTCCCGGCAGATCAAAATAGCGGGCGCGGTTATCGTGCAGGCTCTCGGCCAGGGTCGGCACCGAGAGCAGCGGCACATCCACCATGCCGATACTCTTCTCGGTCGCCTTCTGGGCCCACTCTTTTTCGAGGAAGAAGTTGACCAGCTTCGGCGCCTTGGCAAGCAACGGCGCATAGCTCTCCACCGTGCCGACGAAGTAATCCTTCGGCGCACGCAGGTAGCGGCCGTGGTAAAGCTGCATAAAGCGGGCGCGAAAATCGGGCACATCCACCTTGATCGGGCACTGGCTGGTGCACGCCTTGCAGGCCAGACAGCCAGCCATCGCCTCCATCACCTCGTGGGAGAAATCATACTCGCCGCGCTGTTTGGCCCAGCTGTTGCGCACCTTGTCCACCAGCTGTTTGAAGCGCACACCACCGGATTGCAGTGCCACCTCTTCCGCCAACGGATCGAAGCCCTGCTCCGCCAGCTGACGCAACCATTCACGCATCAGGCCCGCCCGCCCCTTGGGGGAGTGGCGGCGATCGCGGCTGATCTTGACCGAGGGGCACATGGGGGAGTCGGTCTCGAAGGTGAAACAGAGACCATTGCCGTTGCAATCCATGGCGCGGGTGTAGCTGGTGCGCACCGCGAGCGGGATCTGGCGGTCATACTTGCCGCGCTTGGGGCCATCCACCGACACCAGCTCGGCGCCGCTACCGTAGGGGATACAGATCTTGCCCGGGTTGATGCGGTTAGCCGGGTCGAACGTCCCCTTGACCCGCTGCAGCTCTTCCCACAGCTCGCCAAAGAAGGCGGGGCTGTATTCGGAACGAAAGCCCTTGCCGTGCTCGCCCCACATCAGGCCGCCATATTTGGCGGTGAGCGCCACCACCTGATCGGAGATGCGGCGCAGCAGCACCTCCTGCTCGGGATCGCACAAGTCCAGCGCAGGGCGCACGTGCAGCACACCGGCATCGACGTGGCCAAACATGCCGTAGTCGAGGCCGTGGGCGTCGAGCAGGGCACGAAACTCCATGATGAAATCGGCCAGTGACTCTGGCGGCACGGCGGTATCTTCGGTGAAGGCGACCGGCTTCTTGCGTCCTTCAGCGTTGCCCAGCAGCCCCACCGACTTCTTGCGCATGGTGTAGATGGTCTCGATGCTCGGCAGGTGGTCACACACCTGATAGCCGATGATCCCCGCCTCGCCCTTGGCCAGCAGGTCGTCGATACGGCGGCAGAGCTCCGCCACCTTGGCCTTGTGTTCTGCCTCGTCGGTATCGGCAAACTCGACGATGTTGAGCCCCTGCAGATCCTTGCCGGGCACATCCTGAATAAGTTCTTTCACCGAATGCCAGATGATGTCGGCACGGGCCAGCCCAAGCACCCGGGAGTCCACCGTCTCCACCGACAGCGCTTGCGCCTGCACCATAAAGGGGGCGTTGCGCAGAGCCGAAGGAAAGCTGTCGTACTTGACGTTCACGAGCGTACGGTAGCGCGGGATGGGGGTGATATTTAGTTTGGCCTCGGTGATAAAGCCCAAGGATCCTTCCGAGCCGCACAGCACCCGACTCACATCCAGCGTGTCGGTATCGGGTTGATAGAGGTGCTTGAGATCGTAACCGGTCAGAAAGCGATTGAGCTTGGGGAAGGTCGCCTCGATGTCGGCGCGACGCTCCTTGCCGATGCGATAGAGGGTGCGATAGATCTCCCCTTCCCGATTCTCCAGCGCCAGCTTGTCGGCCAGTCGCTCACCGGTCAGCGGCTCGGTGGCCATGATGTCACCGTTCTCCAGCACCGCCTTGAGACCCAGCACGTGATCCGAGGTTTTACCGTAAACGAGGGACCCCTGCCCCGAGGCGTCGGTGTTGATCATGCCCCCTAAGGTGGCGCGGTTGGAGGTGGAAAGATCCGGCGAGAAGAAGTAGCCATGGGGCTTGAGATAGGCGTTGAGCTGGTCTTTCACCACCCCGGCCTGGGCACGCACCCACCCCTCTTCCAGATTAATTTCCATGATCTGGTTCATATAACGGGAGAGATCGACGATAATGCCGCCGCCCAATGACTGGCCATTGGTGCCGGTACCGCCACCGCGAGGGAAAAAACTCAAGGAGGCGAACGCCGGCTCTGCGGCCAGCTTGAGCATTGCTGCTATGTCGTCCGCACTGCGCGGATAGAGAACCGCCTGAGGTACTACCTGATAGACGCTGTTATCCGTCGCCATCGCCAACCGGCTTGCATAAGACTTTTCGATATCACCACGAAAGGCGCTGCGCCCTAGCAACTCTAGGAACGACAGGGTTGTGGGTGACAAACTGTCCTGGTAATCGAGTCTCGGGATCATGAATCCTTGTTCCCTTATTTTGCTTGATGCCGGCACCCCGGCGACTACGACTGGCCAGCCGCCTGTCAATGGCAATCAGGCCAGTCCGCTCACATGTGAGCGGGCAGTATATCAGCTAGAAAACCGCTTGCGCTTGGCAATATTCACCATTTGAAAGGAGGACTTTTATGGCTCACCACAGCCATGTTATCAGTACGCTGGTCACCACCGAAAAACAGGCGCTTACCCTGTCGCTGTTCGGTTGCATCACCTTTGCCATCTTCGGCATCGGCTACGGCCTCTTCGTCGGTTCCAACGCCATCATGCTCGATGGTATCTTCACCCTGTTCAGCATGGGCATGACAGGCCTCGGTCTGGTCACTGCCTATCTCGTTACCCGCCCTTCCGATGCGCGCTTCCAGTATGGCTACGCCCACTTCGAGCCCATCACCAACGTCATCAATGGCACCATTATTCTGCTGCTCTGCCTTGGCGCTCTCTATAGCGGCATCACCACCCTGCTAGATGGCGGACGAGAGATCGATCTCGGCCACGCCCTTATCTATGCCGCCGTCTCCACCTTTTTCTGCGCCATCATCTATCGCATCGAAGCCCAGGTTGCCGAACAGGTAGACTCCGAGCTGGTGCGGGTCGACTCCAAGGAGTGGCTGGTGGATACACTGCTCAGCGCCACCCTGCTTATCGGTTTCGTAGTCGCCATCGGCCTCGATGCCATCGGCTACGGCCAATACAACCGCTACATAGACCCGGTGCTGGTCTCGCTGCTGGCCCTCTGCGCCACTCTCATTCCCATCAAGGTGCTCGGTCGCAACCTGCGGGAAGTGTTGAAGATCGCCCCCAAGGGAGATGTGCCACGGCAAGTCGAGCAGGAGATCGAGGCGCTGCGCCAGCGCCACGGCATCGAGTGCTACAGCCATCTGGCCAAAAGCGGTCGCCGCTTCGATCTGGAATTGAACATTCTGGTGGCGCCGGGTCAGGAGTGGCCCGTCGAACGTCAGGATGCCCTGCGTCAGGAGCTCTGGTCTCGCCTTGGCGACACCCTGGGCGATGCCTGGCTGTCGGTCTGTTTCACCCGCGAAAAGCGCTGGTTGTAACGACCGCACGGGGGAGAGCGGCACCGCTGCCTCCCCCTGTCGCATCACAACCCCATCACGCCTCGCTGACGCTGCTCTTGCCAAATTGGCGCCAGCCGCTATCATCAGGGCTCATTTTTCACCCGAGGTTTTATTGCCCATCATGGACAATCCCCGAAGTTGCCCTTCGTCTCTCTCTGTCAAAGCCTATCTTTTTCTGCTTAATCAGCGCCTCTGAATAACACCTTTGCCTTGCTGTTACTGCGGCCATCGCGCGCCGTGATCACTCTCTGCTCTGTCTGTTTTTATTGAGGTCATACAATGGAATTGCTGCTGGATCCCCATATCTGGATCGGTCTGTTTACCCTGATCATTCTGGAAATCGTGCTGGGGATCGACAACCTGGTCTTTATCGCCATTCTGGTGAAAAAACTGCCTCCCGCCCAGCGGGACAAGGCACGCGTCATCGGCTTGTCGCTGGCGCTGCTGATGCGCCTTGGCCTCTTGAGTGTCATGTCATGGCTGGTCACCCTCACCACTCCGATTTTGCACCTGTGGGATCACCCCTTCTCAGGTCGGGACCTGATCCTGATGGGAGGTGGCCTGTTCCTGCTGTTCAAGGCTACCTCCGAGCTGCACGAGCGGCTGGAAGCCAAACCCCAGGATGACGGCCCAGTCGGTGTCTACGCCAGCTTCGGCGTGGTGATCGCCCAAATTCTGGTGCTCGATGCGGTCTTCTCGCTGGACTCCATCATCACCGCCGTCGGCATGGTGGAACACCTTGGCGTCATGATGGCCGCCGTGACCATCGCCATGGTGGTCATGGTGCTCGCCTCCAAGCCACTGACCCGCTTCGTCAACGCCCACCCGACTGTGGTAGTGCTCTGCCTGAGCTTCCTGCTGATGATCGGCTTCAGCCTGGTGGCGGAAGGGTTCGGTTTCCATATTCCGAAGGGCTACCTCTACGCAGCCATCGGCTTCTCGGTGCTGATCGAGTTTTTCAACCAGCTGGCCCAGCGCAGTGCCATGCGTCACGAAGCCAGAATGCCACTACGGGAGCGGACCACTGCCGCCATCTTCAAGTTAATGGGCAGCAAGGCCTATCAGGATCAACCGGATGACGATATGGATGCACCGACCACCGAGCCGGTGAGCTTTGGGGAAGAGGAACGCTACATGGTGACGGGGGTGCTGTCGCTGGCCGAACGCTCCATCCGCACCATCATGACTCCGCGCTCCGAGGTGGCCTGGATCGATATCAATGACTCCAGCAACGAGATCCGAGCCCTGTTGCAGCGCGAGCCCCACAGCCTGTTCCCCATTTGTGACGGGGATCTGGACGAGGTAGTCGGGGTGGTCAAGGCGCGCGACCTGCTGTTTGCCTTGAACGAAGGACAATCCTTAAGCGAACTGGCCAAACAAAATGACCCCATTATCGTGCCGCAGACCATCAACGTGATCCGCCTGCTGGCGGAACTGCGCAAAGCCAAGGGGAGCCTGATTCTGGTCTCCGACGAGTTTGGCGTGATCCAGGGGCTGGTCACCACCCACGATCTGCTGGAGGCCATCGTCGGCGAGCTGCCAGACGAGGACGAAACCCCTGATATCGTGCGCGATGGTGAAGGCTGGCTCATCAACGGCAGCACCAACATCCACCATGTGGAACAGGTGCTGGAACACGAGGGGCTGGTGAGCGAGAGCGACGAGTATGTGACCCTGGCGGGCATGCTACTCTCCCACTTCGGCACCCTGCCCACTCCGGGCCAGCAACTGCAACTGCAGCAACTCAACTTCGAGGTGATCGAAGTGAGCGAGCGGCGTATCGAGCGGGTGAAGGTGATGCCTGCCACCGCTTGACCCCGTCACCAACAGAGAGCAGAAGAGGGCCAGATGGCCCTCTTTTTTATGCTTCGACGCCTTATTTCCTGATGGTGTGCGCTGATTACTGCATCACGCGCAATTCTCTTGTGCAATTACCCCTCTTTTTCACAACAAGATAGCGGCATAAAGTGGCCTCACTTCCACCATGAGGAACTCAAGATGAGCCACGATCACCTGTTCTGCCCGCTGCGCCTCGGTCAGTTGCACCTTGCCAACCGCATCGTCATGCCCCCCATGACCCGTTCCCGTGCCAGTCAGCCGGGTGATGTGGCCAACGCCATGATGGCGAACTACTACGCCCAGCGCGCCGAGGCGGGTCTGATCATCAGTGAAGGCACCCCAATCGACCCCATGGGCAAGGGCTATGCCTGGACGCCGGGGATTTACAGCGCCGAGCAGATCGCTGGCTGGAAGCTTGTGACCGATGCCGTGCACGCCAAGGGGGGCACCATCTTCGCCCAGCTCTGGCACGTGGGCCGGGTCACCCATCCGGACAACATCGGCGGTGCCCAACCCATCTCCGCTTCAGCTCTGCCCGCAGTGGGCGTCAAGGTGTTCGTCGATAACGGCAGCGATGCGCCGGGCTTTGTCGAGACCGTCACCCCGCGCGCCATGACCCAGACCGATATCGATGCGGTAGTGGGCCAGTTCCGTCAGGCGGCTCGCAACGCCATCAGCGCCGGTTTTGACGGCATCGAGCTGCATGCCGCCAACGGTTATCTGATCAACCAGTTCCTCGACTCCGAATCCAACGCCCGCACCGACAGTTACGGCGGATCGCTGGAAAACCGGCTGCGCTTCCTCAAAGAGGTGACCGAGGCGGTCAGTAGTGAAATCGGGGCCGACCGGGTCGGGGTGCGTCTTGCGCCGCTCACCACCCTCAACGGCACAGTGGATGCAAACCCGCAGGAGACCTATCTGGCGGCCGCCCGCCTGCTTGGCCAGCTCAACGTGGTCTACCTGCACATCGCCGAGGCGGACTGGGACGATGCTCCCCTGATGCCGGAGAACTTCAAGCAGGGCCTGCGGGATGCCTTCCCCAACACCCTGATCTATGCCGGTAAATATGACGGGGAGCGTGCTCGTGCCGCCCTCGACGCGGGCTGGGCCGACATGATTGGTTTTGGCCGCCCCTTCATCGCCAATCCGGACCTGCCGAACCGGCTGCGCCACGGCTATCCGCTGGCCCCCCACGATCCGGCAACCCTGTTTGGCGGCGGCGAGAAGGGGCTGACCGACTACCCCGTCTATCAGGCTGACGACGCAGCGGCCAGCCGCTGATTGCCCATGGCCAACCGGCCACGTAACGCAGGCCCCACAGATTGGGGCCTGCCGTATTGTTGCCCATTCGCAGCAGTGGCAGTTTCACGGCCTTGCTGTTGCAAAGATCTCGTTGCTATCTCCCCTCGCTTTTACAAGGAGTCATCATGGATCACACCCAAGCCTGGTGCTGGCATGCCCCCGGTGAACCGACCCAGCTTACCCTCGCCGCGCTGCCCCTGACACCGCTCGCTCCTGACGAGGTGCTGGTGGCCAACCGGGTCATCGCCTTCAATCCCGTGGACTGGAAGCTGATCGAATACGGCCACTCCAACTGGCAGGATGGTCAGGTGCCCGGTGTCGATGGCATGGGCACTATCGTGGCCCTCGGCACCAACGTCAGCCATCTGCGCCTCGGTGCCCGGGTCGCCTATCACACCGACCTGCGCCACCACGGCAGCTTTGCCCGTCACACCAGAGTGCCCGCCCGCGCGCTGCTGCCGGTACCCGATGCCCTGAGTGACGAGGCGGCCGCCGCCCTGCCCTGCCCAGGCCTCACCGCCTGGCAGGCTCTGGCCAAGCTGCCGCGCCTGCACGGGGAAGCGCTGCTCATTACCGGTGCCGGTAGCAGTGTGGGTCGCTTTGCAGTGCAGCTCGCCCTTAAACAGGGAGCGCGGGTCTTTGCCAGCGTCAGTCCACGCCACCATCACTGGCTCAAACAGATCGGTGTGCAGGGTGTAGCCGATTATCGGGATCCCGACTGGCTGGCCACCTTGCAGGCCGCCAACGGCAACGAGCCGTTCGAGGGGATCATTGATCTGGTCTCCAGCCAACAGGCAGAGAGCCTGCTGCCAGCCCTTGGCTACTACGGCCATATGGTGACTGTGCTCGGGCGCATCCCGCACAATCCGCTGCCCGCCTTTGCCCATTGCCATTCGTTGCACGAGATTGCGCTGGGCGCCCAGCACGCCTTTGGCACCGACAAGCAGTGGAGCCGACTGGTGGCCGCCGGTGTTGCCATGATGGAGCAGATGGCGAGCGGCGAGCTGACCCTGCCGCCGCTGATGGTCGGCAATTTCGAGGCGCTGCCCACCCTGCTCGAGCGCTTCAAGCGTGAAGGACAGGGCGAGAAGTTTCTGGTGCGAGTGGCATAACGCTGACCTTTCCCGATAACCACACCAGTCTTTGAAATAAGAGAGGCCCGCCAGTAATGGCGGGGCCAGAGACAGCCAGCTCGCCTCAACGGCATTGAGCGACAAGCGGCAGAGCTGG
>NZ_JBQBEH010000002.1:0-3663 GCF_051919665.1 Aeromonas sp. 55A
GTTACGTATTGCTAAGGTTAAAGAACGACTTCCATACTCGTGTGACAGCACCTGCTTACGGTTCACTACTCACGACGATGTTTTTTTTGGTACCTTTTTTTTCACCGGAAAGGACCCGTAAAGTGATAATGATTATCATCTACATATCACAACGTGCGTGGAGGCCATCAAACCACGTCAAATAATCAATTATGACGCAGGTATCGTATTAATTGATCTGCATCAACTTAACGTAAAAACAACTTCAGACAATACAAATCAGCGACACTGAATACGGGGCAACCTCATGTCAACGAAGAACAGAACCCGCAGAACAACAACCCGCAACATCCGCTTTCCTAACCAAATGATTGAACAAATTAACATCGCTCTTGAGCAAAAAGGGTCCGGGAATTTCTCAGCCTGGGTCATTGAAGCCTGCCGTCGGAGACTAACGTCAGAAAAGAGAGCATATACATCAATTAAAAGTGATGAAGAATGAACATCCCGCGTTCTTCCCTCCGAACAGGACGATATTGTAAATTCACTTAATTACGAGGGCATTGCAGTAATTGAGTTGCAGTTTTACCACTTTCCTGACAGTGACAGACTGCGTGTTGGCTCTGTCACAGACTAAATAGTTTGAATGATTAGCAGTTATGGTGATCAGTCAACCACCAGGGAATAATCCTTCATATTATTATCGTGCTTCACCAACGCTGCCTCAATTGCTCTGAATGCTTCCAGAGACACCTTATGTTCTATACATGCAATTACAACATCAGGGTAACTCATAGAAATGGTGCTATTAAGCATATTTTTTACACGAATCAGATCCACGGAGGGATCATCAGCAGATTGTTCTTTATTCATTTTGTCGCTCCATGCGCTTGCTCTTCATCTAGCGGTTAAAATATTACTTCAAATCTTTCTGTATGAAGATTTGAGCACGTTGGCCTTACATACATCTGTCGGTTGTATTTCCCTCCAGAATGCCAGCAGGACCGCACTTTGTTACGCAACCAATACTATTAAGTGAAAACATTCCTAATATTTGACATAAATCATCAACAAAACACAAGGAGGTCAGACCAGATTGAAACGATAAAAACGATAATGCAAACTACGCGCCCTCGTATCACATGGAAGGTTTTACCAATGGCTCAGGTTGCCATTTTTAAAGAAATATTCGATCAAGTGCGAAAAGATTTAGACTGTGAATTGTTTTATTCTGAACTAAAACGTCACAACGTCTCACATTATATTTACTATCTAGCCACAGATAATATTCACATCGTGTTAGAAAACGATAACACCGTGTTAATAAAAGGACTTAAAAAGGTTGTAAATGTTAAATTCTCAAGAAACACGCATCTTATAGAAACGTCCTATGATAGGTTGAAATCAAGAGAAATCACATTTCAGCAATACAGGGAAAATCTTGCTAAAGCAGGAGTTTTCCGATGGGTTACAAATATCCATGAACATAAAAGATATTACTATACCTTTGATAATTCATTACTATTTACTGAGAGCATTCAGAACACTACACAAATCTTTCCACGCTAAATCATAACGTCCGGTTTCTTCCGTGTCAGCACCGGGGCGTTGGCATAATGCAATACGTGTACGCGCTAAACCCTGTGTGCATCGTTTTAATTATTCCCGGACACTCCCGCAGAGAAGTTCCCCGTCAGGGCTGTGGACATAGTTAATCCGGGAATACAATGACGATTCATCGCACCTGACATACATTAATAAATATTAACAATATGAAATTTCAACTCATTGTTTAGGGTTTGTTTAATTTTCTACACATACGATTCTGCGAACTTCAAAAAGCATCGGGAATAACACCATGAAAAAAATGCTACTCGCTACTGCGCTGGCCCTGCTTATTACAGGATGTGCTCAACAGACGTTTACTGTTCAAAACAAACCGGCAGCAGTAGCACCAAAGGAAACCATCACCCATCATTTCTTCGTTTCTGGAATTGGGCAGAAGAAAACTGTCGATGCAGCCAAAATTTGTGGCGGCGCAGAAAATGTTGTTAAAACAGAAACCCAGCAAACATTCGTAAATGGATTGCTCGGTTTTATTACTTTAGGCATTTATACTCCGCTGGAAGCGCGTGTGTATTGCTCACAATAATTGCATGAGTTGCCCATCGATATGGGCAACTCTATCTGCACTGCTCATTAATATACTTCTGGGTTCCTTCCAGTTGTTTTTGCATAGTGATCAGCCTCTCTCTGAGGGTGAAATAATCCCGTTCAGCGGTGTCTGCCAGTCGGGGGGAGGCTGCATTATCCACGCCGGAGGCGGTGGTGGCTTCACGCACTGACTGACAGACTGCTTTGATGTGCAACCGACGACGACCAGCGGCAACATCATCACGCAGAGCATCATTTTCAGCTTTAGCATCAGCTAACTCCTTCGTGTATTTTGCATCGAGCGCAGCAACATCACGCTGACGCATCTGCATGTCAGTAATTGCCGCGTTCGCCAGCTTCAGTTCTCTGGCATTTTTGTCGCGCTGGGCTTTGTAGGTAATGGCGTTATCACGGTAATGATTAACAGCCCATGACAGGCAGACGATGATGCAGATAACCAGAGCGGAGATAATCGCGGTGACTCTGCTCATACATCAATCTCTCTGACCGTTCCGCCCGCTTCTTTGAATTTTGCAATCAGGCTGTCAGCCTTATGCTCGAACTGACCATAACCAGCGCCCGGCAGTGAAGCCCAGATATTGCTGCAACGGTCGATTGCCTGACGGATATCACCACGATCAATCATAGGTAAAGCGCCACGCTCCTTAATCTGCTGCAATGCCACAGCGTCCTGACTTTTCGGAGAGAAGTCTTTCAGGCCAAGCTGCTTGCGGTAGGCATCCCACCAACGGGAAAGAAGCTGGTAGCGTCCGGCGCCTGTTGATTTGAGTTTTGGGTTTAGCGTGACAAGTTTGCGAGGGTGATCGGAGTAATCAGTAAATAGCTCTCCGCCTACAATGACGTCATAACCATGATTTCTGGTTTTCTGACGTCCGTTATCAGTTCCCTCCGACCACGCCAGCATATCGAGGAACGCCTTACGTTGATTATTGATTTCTACCATCTTCTACTCCGGCTTTTTTAGCAGCGAAGCGTTTGATAAGCGAACCAATCGAGTCAGTACCGATGTAGCCGATAAACACGCTCGTTATATAAGCGAGATTGCTACTTAGTCCGGCGAAGTCGAGAAGGTCACGAATGAACTAGGCGATAATGGCGCACATCGTTGCGTCGATTACTGTTTTTGTAAACGCACCGCCATTATATCTGCCGCGAAGGTACGCCATTGCAAACGCAAGGATTGCCCCGATGCCTTGTTCCTTTGCCGCGAGAATGGCGGCCAACAGGTCATGTTTTTCTGGCATCTTCATGTCTTACCCCCAATAAGGGGATTTGCTCTATTTAATTAGGAATAAGGTCGATTACTGATAGAACAAATCCAGGCTACTGTGTTTAGTAATCAGATTTGTTCGTGACCGATATGCACGGGCAAAACGGCAGGAGGTTGTTAGCGCAAAAAAAAAATTCCAAAAAAAAAATTCCAAAAAAAAAAAGCGACTAACAAACACAATCTGATGGCAGGTGCTGTCACACGAGTATGGAAGTCGTTCTTTAACCTTAGCAATACGT
>NZ_JBQBEH010000003.1:0-77906 GCF_051919665.1 Aeromonas sp. 55A
CTGGTCGCCCGGGGAGTGTCGCTCGCCTGAACAAAGAGCTGCAGGGAAAACAGAAGCGCTGATCCGCAGCCAGACGGGATCCCCGTTCCTACCGCAAAGGGAGCCACTATGGCTCCCTCTTTCTATGGCTGACCAGATAGCCACCTCACACCATCATTGCCATCGCGTTGCAGTCTCCCAGAGATACCATTTACTGTGGGTAAACAGCTGGGCAACGCAGCCCTAAATTCGTAAACATTAAATTACACAAAAACCATTAACCCTCCGAAAACCTCTCTGTATTATTCCTGTTCGCGCTATATAGCAGCTCCTTTATCTGACTTTTTAGCGGTAAACCCGCTAGTTTCACTTGATTGTTTGTTTTTCCTTGGTAAGGTGAGGGCGGTTGCGTAACAAAGCAGGTACCAACGTAAACATATCGGTACAATCGCTTTTAGCTTAATACAGTAGAGAGAATGAAATCATGCAAAGAGACCCCCTGAACAACATCCATATCCAGTCCGAACAAGTGATGATCACGCCTGCCCAGCTCAAGGAGAAGTTACCCATCTCCGACAAGGCGCTGGCATTCGTGCAAGGGGCCCGTAATACCATCGCCGATATCATTCACCGCCGCGATCACCGGCTGCTGGTGATCTGTGGTCCCTGCTCCATCCACGATATGGACGCCGCCAAAGAGTACGCAACCAGACTCAAAGCGCTGCATGATGCCTATCAGGACTCTCTCTACATTGTCATGCGGGTCTACTTTGAGAAGCCGCGCACCACGGTCGGCTGGAAAGGCTTTATCAACGACCCCAATCTGGATGGCACCTTCGATGTGGAGCTGGGGCTGCATCGTGCCCGCGAGCTGCTCTGCTGGCTGGCGGAGCTGGAGTTGCCGCTGGCCACCGAAGCGCTCGACCCCATCAGCCCGCAATACCTGGCCGAGCTCTTCTCCTGGTCAGCCATCGGCGCACGCACCACCGAATCCCAGACCCACAGGGAGATGGCATCCGGCCTCTCCATGCCGGTCGGCTTCGAGAACGGCACCGACGGCAACCTGGGGACTGCCATCAATGCGTTGCAGGCGGCTTCCTCCCCTCACGCCTTTATGGGGATCAACCAGCAGGGCCAGGTTGCGCTGCTGCAGACCCAGGGCAACCCGGATGGCCACGTGATCCTGCGCGGCGGCAAACATCCCAACTATGACTCGGTCAACGTGTCGCTGGCGGAAGAGGCGCTGGAGAAAGCGGGCCTGCTGCCGAGCCTGGTGGTGGATTGCAGCCACGGCAACTCCAGCAAGGATCACCGTTTGCAGCCCAAGGTGGCCGACAACGTCATCCACCAGATCCAGGAGGGCAACCGCTCCATCATCGGGGTGATGCTCGAATCCAACCTGTTTGAGGGTAACCAGTCCAGCGAGCAGCCCAAGCAGCAGATGCGCTACGGGGTCTCCATCACAGATGCCTGCATCGACTGGGACACCACCGCCACCCTGCTGGCCCGCTGCCACAACCAGCTGGCTGACCCCCTCAAGGGCAGAACTGCGCGGTAACCCGTGGTATCTTGTCGTAACCTATTGAACAATCGAGGTATCACTAGTGGTGGCATCAAACCGCTCATGCCGTGATACCTTGTTGCATCTTGATTTTCAGGGCGCCGCTGCGGCGCCAGCAGGGACTGGATATGGCTGAAGAGTTGAATGTACTCAGGGACAAGATAGATGCGGTGGACAAGCAGCTGATCGATCTGCTGGCCGCCCGTCTGGCCCTGGTGGGAGAAGTGGGTGAAGTAAAGAGCCGCCACGGCCTGCCCATCTATGCACCGGATCGGGAAGCGAGCATGCTGGCCCGCCGCCGCGCCGAGGCCGAGCAGTTGGGGGTGCCCGGCGATCTCATCGAAGACGTGCTGCGCCGGGTGATGCGTGAATCTTATGCCAGCGAGAAAGATACCGGCTTCAAATGCATAAAGCCGGATCTTGGCAAGGTGGTCATCATCGGCGGTCAGGGCCAGCTTGGCCGCTTGTTCGGCCATATGTTCAGCCTCTCAGGCTATCGCGTCGAGACGCTGGAACAAGCCGACTGGCCGCGCGCTGACGAGATCCTCGCCGGAGCCGGTCTGGTGATGGTGGCGGTGCCCATCGATATCACCTGCCAGATCATCGACCGCCTCGGCAACCTGTCCGCCCACTGCCTGCTGGTCGATGTCACCAGCGTGAAAGCGGTGCCGCTCGAACATATGCTGGCGGCGCACCAAGGGCCGGTACTGGGACTGCACCCCATGTTCGGGCCTGATGTGGCGAGTCTCGCCAAGCAGGTGATCGTCTGCTGCCAGGGTCGTGACCCCGCCGCCAGCCAATGGCTGCTGGATCAGATGACCATCTGGGGCGCCCGCTTGCAACAGGTGGAAGCCAAGGCCCACGATGAGGCGATGACCCTCATTCAGGCACTGCGTCACTTCGCCACCTTTGCCTATGGCTGGCACCTCTCCCGGGAGCAGGCCAATCTGGATCGCCTGCTGAGTTTGAGCTCCCCCATCTACCGGCTGGAGCTCGCCATGGTGGGGCGGCTGTTCGCCCAGGATCCCCACCTCTATGCCGACATCATTTTGTCGTCACCGCAGAATCTGGCGATGATCCGTCGCTACTACCAAAACTTCGGCGAAGCGCTGGGGCTGCTGGAGCGGGGGGACAGAGCCGGATTTATCGACGCCTTCTCGCAGGTCTCCGGTTTCTTCGGCGAACATGCCGACCAGTTCCTGCGTGAAAGCCGCATGCTACTGGCCCAGGCCAACGACCGCCGCCAACACGGCTGATCCTGCAAAAGCCGCTAACTCATATCGCCAGAATGGGAAGATGCCTGGGCATCTTCCCATTTTATTTGTTACCGATTTAAACACTGACGTCAGTCACGTTCGGCCTTACGTCGCCCCCCCTGACTGGCCTCAATATCCTACTCTGGCGCGGCCTCACATCCAGCAAGTATGCCTCCTCAATATCCACGCAATCCGCGCAAATAGCACCGACCCTTGCAAGGGCTGCCAGATACTCACGGTCAAACCAAGCTGCTGCGAGCAAGGCTGTACGAGGCAAAAGAAAACAAGTGCCTCCCATCAAAGAGATAAGCAGGAAGCAGGAAGCAGGAAGCAGGAAGCAGGAAGCAGGAAGCAGGAAGCAGGAAGCAGGAAGCAGGAGAGATTAATCGAGACAGATGGTTTGCCAAATATCACGTAACACAGCAATCCGGCGATTCATCATGGCGCCAGTACGTAGTCGCCAAAAAAGAAAATGGCCGAGATATCATCTCGGCCATTCGTAGCTTGGTCAAAGACTCAAGCCTGGATATTACTCATGTGCAACTTATTAGAAGTTGTACTGCAGAGCAACAGTCCACTCGTCGTCTTGCTTGTCGATGCCCTGGATCTTGTACTCGGTGTAAGCTTTCAGCTTCGGAGTGAAGGCATACTGAACACCCAGCAGGGTCTCGTCAACCAGATCCTTGTAAGTAGAACCGGCAGCTTGAGCGTTAGCCTTGCCTTCTTTGAAGTTGTAGCCAGCCAGGAAGGTCCAAGCGTCTACGTTGTAAGAAGCAGCCAGCTCGTAACCACGGCCGTCATCTTTCATGCCCAAGCTCTTGTTCTTCACTTCGCCTTCAGTGTAAACACCAGCGAAGTAGAAACCATTGATAGCGTAGTGCGCGCCCACAGCCCACTCGTCTTTCTTACCAGTATGGCCATTAACTTTGTTTTGCAGGTCAGAGTAGGCATAACCGGCATTGAAGCCCAGACCGAAGTCAAAGTCATAACCAGCAGCTACGCCGTAAGCTTTCTTACGCTTAACGTCGGAACCAAAGATGGCATCTTCTTTGACCTTCTGACCAACGTCAGTGATCTTGACCGCTACGTCATCGTTGGTTTGGTAGGAAACTTTACCTTTGAAACCACCGAAGGTGTTGGAGTAGATGATTTGACCTTCTTGACGACCGTCATAGAAGTTACCGGCATCGCCCCACTCGTTGAAAATATCGGTCGGCTCGAGTACGTCGTAGAAAGCGGTGTCGGTCTGACCGAAGATGATTTTACCGTACTGGGAACCATCAAAACCGGCATAGATGTGACGCGGATCGATGTCGCTGGTATTGCTACCAGAGTTTTCAGCAGCTACTTGCCACTCGGTTTTAGCAATGGCAGACCAAGTGTTGTTCAGAGCTACTTTACCAGACCAGCCCAGACGGGTTGCACCAACCAGTTCTGCTGATTTGTCGTTAGCTTCGCCGTAGTAGTTAGCCTGTACACGGCCGTACACGTCGAAAGTGGTACCGTCTTTGTCATAGATCACTGCGGCGTTAGCGGCGGATGCAAACAGAGCCGGAATAGCAATAGCCAGAATTGTCTTTTTCATAGTTTCCAATGCCTACTGTAATTAAACACTAAGTTGTTGTTATTCCCTGTGTTAGCGATGTTCTTTGCATCACTATGCCGCCGAGACTAGCACCGGATTTTTTGAACCGCAATGAAAAAACTTGGAACTTTTTACGCAAACCATAGTCACGGAGGCAAAAATGTGAGCCAAGTCTCACCTGACGGCAAGGCAAAAGGAAAACGTTTACAATGAATCCTGCTGATTATTTGGACTCAAATAGTCTATTTTGCATGCAAATGACGCTAACTACCTGATAAACAACCAAAGTGGTCTGATCAGCGTAAAACTGCCGTGATAATGGCTGTTGCCTCGACCTCACCGAGGGGTTGCGGGTATCCTTGTTTTTCGATTAACCCCTAACTGGCCTTCTCTTCATGCTCTCTACTCGCCTTAAAACCACCATTCGTCAAACCTATCGCCAGATTTCGGATGGATTACCCGGTTTTGTGCCGCGCAAAGAGCAGAACTTTCTGGTGGCTGAGATAGCAAAAACCCTGACCGGCGAGTACGACAAACAGCGCCGTATTCTGGTGGCCGAAGCGGGCACCGGTATCGGCAAATCTCTTTCTTATGCGCAAGGAGCCATCCCGGTGGCGCGGCTCACCCAGAAGAAGCTGGTGATCTCCACCGCCACCGTGGCCCTGCAAGAGCAGCTGATCCACAAAGACCTCCCTTTTTACCATCGCCACAGCGAGCTGCCGTTTCGTTTTATGCTGGTCAAGGGGCGTCAGCGTTACTGCTGCGAACATCTGCTGGAACAGGCAGCCAGTGGCGCCGAGATGGCCAACTTCGAGCTCGACTTTGGCAGTCTGAGCAAAACCAAACCATCTGACAGCGACAAAGCTCGCTACCAGGCCATGTGGCAGGCCTACACCAATGGCAAATGGGACGGGGATCGGGACAACTGGCCGGAGCCCATTCCCGACACTTGCTGGGATCGCATCGCCGCCGACCGTCACACCTGCAACAAGGCGCTGAGCCATCACCAGCACTGCCCCTTTCATCGCGCCCGCAACGATATGGAAAGCGCCGATGTGCTGGTGGTGAACCATGCGCTACTGCTCTCCGATCTCACCATGGGCGGTGGCATCATTCTGCCTCCCCCCGATGAGTGCATCTATGTGCTGGATGAGGCCCATCACCTGCCCACCATCGCCCGGGATCACGGCGCGGCGTCGGCCAGCGTCAAAGGCTCACGTCGCTGGCTGGAGAAGCTGGTACAAAGTGCAGGCAAGCTGGCGCGGACTCTTAATAAGGAGAGCCTGCTCGACCCCCAACTCAAACTGCAGGATGCGCTGGCCTCCATCCAGCCCGACCTGAAGGCGGTCGAGCAGTGGCTCAGCGCCAACGATCGGCTGTTTGGCGCGGAACCCCACTACCGCTTCGCCGAAGGGGTATTGCCTGATCCCCTGCCCATGCTGGCGGAGAATCTCAAGGAGTCGAGCAAGAAGGCGCTGCGAGCGCTGGATCGGATGCAAGGGGCCATAGGTGAAGCGCTGAAAGATGGCGAGATCCGCCGCAAGGAGGCCGAACCCCTGCTGGCAGAGAGCGGTTTTCATCTGCAACGGCTGGAGAGTTTCTGCGCCCTCTGGGAGATGCTGGGGCGCCATGTGCCGACCGGTAAAACCCCGCTCGCCCGCTGGATGGCCAAGAGCGATGACGGCGATATCTGGCTGCACGCCTCACCGATTGAGGTAGGCTATCTGCTGGAGGAGTGGCTCTGGTCGAAATGTCTGGGAGCCGTTCTGGTCTCTGCGACCCTCACCGCCCTCTCTTCCTTTAGTTATTTTCGCCATCAGGTGGGGCTCAAGGAGCACGACGGTACCCGCTATCTGCGCCTGCGCTCCCCCTTTGATTATCAGAAAGCCGAGCTCTATCTGCCCAAGATGGAGCACGAACCCAACTCGCCGGCCTTTACCAACGAACTCATCAGCGTGCTACCACGTATTCTTGCGGGCAAGGAGGCGAGTCTGGTGCTCTTCTCCTCCTACCGCCAGATGAATGAGGTGGCTGTTGGCTTGCGAGCCAAGGGACTGTCACTGCTGGTGCAGGGGGAAGCCTCCCGCAATGCCCTGCTCACCCTGCACAAACAAAAATGCGATGGCGGTCAGGCCAGCATCCTGTTTGGTACCGGCAGCTTCTCGGAGGGGCTGGATCTGCCGGGTCACTACCTTACCAATCTGGTCATCACCAAGCTCCCCTTTGCGGTGCCCAACTCGCCGGTCGAGGAGGCTACTGCCGAGTGGGTGGAGCAACGAGGCGGCAACCCCTTCCTGCAACTGACGGTCCCGGAGGCATCGCGCAAGCTTATCCAGGCCTGTGGCCGCCTCATCCGCAAAGAGGCTGATCGGGGACGGGTCACCATTCTCGACCGCCGCCTGCTGACCAAACGTTATGGCAAGGGGTTGCTCGACGCCCTCCCCCCGTTTACACGGCGGATCGAATAAATAAGTCGGTCGCTATTGATAAACAAACTGACAGCAGCGCGAACATCGACCACCAGAAAGAGCCATTGCCGCAGTAGGCCAAACCTGTAAAAATGAGCCCCTGTTTTCAGTGGGCAATCGCCTGACTGTTCAAGGAGATGAAATGAAACTGACTGTTCTGGTACCGGCGCTGGCTGGTCTGTTGTGGGCCGGTAGCGCTCTGGCTGATGCCCAATTGGAAGTGACCACCCCTTATGTCGTCCAGCTGATCGATGGTCAATCCATCAACCCCAAGCTGCTCGACAAAACCAGCACCTTCCCCCTCTCTGCCGGCAAACACCAGTTGGTCGTCGCCTTTGAAGGCAACTACTCCAGCCGTAACGAAATCAAGCTGGTGACCGCCGAGCCGCTGGTGCTGAACTTCACCGCCGCCGACAATCAGCAGCTGGTGCTGGACTATAAAAAGCCCCGCAACGAAGCCGAAGCCAAGCAGTTTGTCAAAGATCAAAAAGTGGCGCTGAAAGACAAGGTCAGTGGTCAGCAAGTGAGCAGCGAACAGTTCGTGATGCCGAAAGTAGAGGGCTTCCAGCTGACCCGTGACTATCAGCAAGAGCTGATCAACATGGGGAAAGCCTTCAACCAGCCCAAAGCAGTGGCCGTCTCTTCTGCTGCCGTGATGGCTGCCGCCAGCGCACCGGTTCAGGTTGCCCCCAGCAAGGCTCAAAGCAATCCGGAAGCGCTGACCCAGTTGCAAAACTGGTACAACAAGGCCGATGCGGAAACCCGCAAAGCCTTCCAGATCTGGGTTATCCAGCAGCAATAAGCCGGGCTGGGATATTGACTGAAAGGGGAGCCAAGCTCCCCTTTTCCACATCTTGCGGTCTTACTCACGACGCGTCTTGATTTATGCGCTGCCACTTCCCCTTTATATAGGGAGTACATATATGGATTCATCTGCTGATTTCATATATAGAAAGCGCCACCTTGCCAGGGAGAATGGCACCATGTCGTTGCGCATTTTCTATCACCCTCTCTACTCCTCCCTGACGCTACCCGAGCGCCATCGCTTCCCGCTGGCCAAGTATCAGGGGCTGTTTGAGCGCCTGCAGGTGCAGGGTTACCCCCTTGGCGAAGCGCCATCGGCCACCCGGGAGCAAATCTGTCGCATTCACGATGCCGATTATGTCGCGGCGGCCCTGAGCGGCCAGCTTGAAGAGCGCGCCATCCGCAAGATCGGTTTTCCCTGGTCACCCATGCTGATGGAGCGCACCTTGCGCTCAGTCGGAGCCACTATTGCTGCCAGCCGCTATGCACTTGAGCAGGGCTGCGGCTTGCAGATCTCCGGCGGCTATCACCACGCCCATCGCGATCACGGCAGCGGTTTTTGCCTGTTCAACGATCTGGTGATTGCGGCGCAGGCTTGCCTCGACGAAAAGCATTGTGAACAGGTGCTGATCATCGATCTCGATGTGCATCAGGGAGATGGCAGTGCGACCCTGTGCGCCGGACGGCGCGATATCATCACCCTCTCCCTCCATGAGGAGCACAACTTTCCCCATCACAAAGCCGCCTCTCACCTCGACTTTCCACTGCCAAGCGGCATGACGGACGATGCCTATCTCACCACACTGCAACAGGCACTATCGCTGGCGCTGCGGCTCTATTCGCCAGATCTCATCCTCTATCAGGCGGGGGTCGATGTGCATCATGCCGACGAGCTTGGCTATCTCTCCCTGAGCGATGAAGGGGTTCGCCTGCGCGATGCCATGGTATTTGACTGTGCAATCAAGCATGGGTTACCCATCGCGGCGGTGCCCGGTGGCGGCTATCGCCGCGACTGGCGACAGCTGATCCCGCTTCATATGTCGCTGTTTGAGACGGCGCGCCACCGTTTTGGCTGATGGCATGGCTTTATATGGCGCGGACACGCCATCAGAGTGGGAGGAGATTTCTCTAGATAAAACAGAAGAGGCGACCCCTGGGGCCGCCTCTTCATGTTTCGTCATCTGGGTCACACAAGCTCGCTCGTTGTCAGGCAAGCTCGGGACGCCTGAGGATAACTATTTCTGACGCTTGCGGGCGTACTTGCGACGGGCGCGGGCCTGACGCTCCTCTTCCCGCTCGGCCTTCTCTTTGGCTTTTTGCTCGGCTTCTGCGGCGGCTTCGACAATCTCGACGCTCACCATCTCCGGCGTCTCCAGCGAGATGCGGCCAAGCAAACCGGAGCGGAACTCGTTAATCAGGATCTCGGACGCCTTGTGCAAGTCGGCCAGCCCCCCTTTGCGCATAAACGCTCGCTGGCGGGCGATCATCTCCAGCAGCTCGATCTCGGTCTCGGGCAGCTCGTCAATCTGGTAGCGCGCCTTGATCCGCTCCGGATAGGCCTTGATGAAGTAGTCAGCGGCAAACATGGCGATATCGGCATAGTCGAACACAGTGTCTTTAATGGCTGCTGTGATGGCCAGACGATAACCACAGGAGGGCGGGTTGAGCTTGGGCCAGAGAAAACCCGGGGTATCGGTCAGGATAACGTTGTTATCCAGCTTGATCCGCTGCTGGGACTTGGTCACCCCCGCCTCGTTGCCGGTACGGGCGATGATGCGCCCCGCCAGAGTATTGATCAGAGTGGACTTGCCCACGTTGGGGATCCCCATGATCATGGCGCGCACGCCGCGCAGCTCCAGATTGCGCTCCGGCAGCATCTCGTGGCAGAGGGTCAGCAGTTGCTTGATCTTCTCGGGCTCCTGCTGGGTCAGGGGCAGCGCCTTGATCCCCTTCTCTTTTTCCATGTGCGCCACCCACAGATCGGTGATCGCCGGATCGGCCAGGTCCGCCTTGTTCAGCACCTTGATCACCGGGGTATCACCACGCAGCTCGGGCACCAGCGGGTTTTCGCTGGAGAAGGGGATGCGGGCATCGAGCATCTCGATGATCACATCGACCTGGGGCATGACCTCGGCAATCTCTTTGCGGGCCTTGTGCATGTGACCGGGGAACCAGTTGATGGACATATCCGTTACTCTCTGTGGGGGCTGCGGGCGCGCGCATGGAACAACAGGCGCTCTGCCGCGGGCATCGAACGAAGGGGGCGCATTTTACCTGCTGCGGGCCTCTTTTGACAGGTCATTCTAACCATCACCTCATCAAATCAGCAAACCGCCGAGGCGGAGCAACCTTGCCGGAAGCGACCGGACCAACTGGCTCAATTGATAGATAACATATTGATATAGTGTAACATTTTTATCACTTTTTCACACAACCGTCACCGATAGTCAGTAAAAGTGTCATCTGCCCCCTCTAGGCTGCGCTCAGGTTTTACAAGGAGCGAACCCCAATGAGAAAAATGGCAGGACTTGCAGTGATGATCGGCGCCGCCCTGGCTGCTGGCTGCAAATCAGACAATGACACGGTGGCGACCAAGCCCGCAGCCCAACCCACCAACGTCATCTTCTTCCTCGGTGACGGCATGGGCCTCAACACCCTGACGGCCGCCCGCATCTACGGTGTCGGCGAAGAGGGTGATCTCACCATCGATACCCTGCCAGAGACGGCCTTTATCAAGACCTTCTCCCACGATGCCCAGGTCACTGACTCGGCCCCCTCCATGGCGGCCTACATGACCGGGGTCAAGAGCAACAACGGCGTCATCAGCATGGACGGCGACGCCACCTATGAGAGCGACTGCAGCAAGAGCGCCGGCAAGCCGGTGACTACCCTGCTGGAGCTGGCCAAAGCCGATGGCCGCGGTACCGGCGTGGTAACCAGTACCCGGGTGACCCACGCCACCCCGGCGGCTACCTATGCCCATATCTGCAACCGGGATCTGGAAGCGGATATCGCCGTCCAGCTGGTACCGGACGGCAAAGGCTACAACAGCGCCCTCAAGGAGGGACTGGATGTGGTGCTCGGTGGCGGCAGCAGCTTCTTCCTGCCCAAAGCCGACAAGGGCAAGCGGGAGGATGGCCGCAACCTCATCAGCGAAATGCAGGCCAAGGGCTACCAGTTTGCCAGCAATCTGGATGAGCTGAACAAGGCCGATGCGGGCAAGCCGCTGCTGGGTCTGTTTGGTTCCAGCCATATGAAATATGACCTGGACCGCCCCGCCAGCGAGCCGTCACTGGCCCAGATGACCCTGGCCGCCATCAAGCAGCTCAAGGGCAAGGAGAAGGGTTACTTCCTGATGGTGGAAGGGGGCCGCATCGACCACGCACTGCACGACACCAACGCCAAGCGTGCGCTGCAAGACACCATCGCCTTCGACAACGCCATCAAGGCCGCCATCGACGAGGTGAAAAAGAGCGACCCCGAGCTGAAAAACACCCTGATCGTGGTCACCGCCGACCACGACCACACGCTCGTGCTCAACGGCTATGCCAAGCGCACCGGCAAGACCACTGCCGACAACCCCGGCGTACTCGGGCTGGTGAAGAACTACGAGACTGGCGAGCCAAGCAAGGATAGCGAGGGCATGCCCTACACCATCATAGGTTTTGGCAACGGCTACAACCGGGTGGATGGCCCGCGCAGCAGCGTCGCCCCGCTCGACGATGCCACCGTCTCCGCCAATGACTACCACCAGGAAGTAGTGGTCAAGGTAGGCGAGATCGGCAACGAGACCCACGGCGGCACCGATGTCTTCCTCGGCGCCATCGGCAAGGGGGCTGACAGCTTCCATGGCTCACTCGATAACACCGCCGTGTTCGGCAAGATCAAGGCTGCGGCCAAGCTGTAAGGAGCACTTTCATGAGCAAACAGATGAACACATCCATCAAGCACACGCTGGTCTGCGCAGCCCTGTTCAGTGCGCTGGGCGCAACCTCCCAGGCACAGGCCGCTGATGCCAAAAACGTCATTCTCTTTATCGGTGATGGCATGGGGCCCACCGTGCTCACCGCCACCCGCCTGTTCAAGGTGGGAGAAGAGGGCAATCTGGAGATGATGAAACTGCCGCGCAGTGCCCGCATCAAGACCTTCTCCAACGATGCCCAGACCACCGACTCGGCCCCCTCCATGGCGGCCTACACCACCGGGGTCAAGATGAACAACGAGGTGATCGCAATGAGCAGTGACACCAAAGCCGTCGCCCCCGGCAAAGACGTCAATGGCAACAAAACCGTCAACAATTGCAGCAGCGATAACGGCAAGCCGGTGCCCACCATCCTGGAGCTGGCCAAGGCGGCAGGCAAATCGGTCGGAGCCGTCACCACCACCGAGCTGACCCACGCCACCCCGGCGGCCACCTACGCCCACATCTGCCATCGGGATGCTGCCTATGACATCGCCGCACAGGCCGTCCCGGGGGGCGCTGGTTTCAACCAGGCGCTGGGGGATGGGGTCGATGTGCTGATGGGCGGTGGTGCCAACCACTGGACCCCCTACAGCGCCAGCAACAAGGGCGGTCGCAATGACAACCGCGACCTGACCGCCGAGATGAAGGCGCAGGGATACAGCTATGTCACCACCCAAAGTGAACTGGCCAAGGTCACCAGCGGCAAGGTGCTCGGTCTGTTCAGCAGCAAATCCCACCTGGACTACGAGCTGGATCGGGTCGCCAAGGGGGCTGCCAATACCCAGCCGTCCCTCTCCGAAATGACCGCCAAGGCGATCGACCTGCTGAGCAAGAACAGTCAGGGTTACTTCCTGATGGTAGAGGGTGGCCGTATCGATCACGCCCTGCACGGCACCAATGCCAAGCGCTCGCTCACCGACGCAGTGGCTCTGGATGAGGCGGTCAAGACGGCGCTGGGTAAAGTGGATCTCAACAATACCCTGATCGTGGTCACCGCCGACCATGACCACACCATGACCATTAACGGCTACTCCGCCAAGGGCAATCCGGTGCTGGATCTGGTGAAAAATGGCGATGGCTCGACCCAGAACGACGTGGATGGCAAGCCCTTCACCACCCTGGTGTTCGGTAACGGCCCCAACCGCCCCGATGTGCGTCCCGTCCTCACCAGCGATCAGGTGATGGCCAATGACTATCTGCAGGAGACCGGCGTCAAACTGACATCGGAAACCCACGGCGGCGGCGATGTGATGCTGTTTGCCGATGGCGCCGGCAGCAACCGCTTCAAAGGCACGCTGGATAACACCAAGGTGTTTGGCAAACTGCGGGAGGCGCTCGGCCTGTAAGCAGCAGGGGCCCGGGTGCATCTGAGCAATGGACTCAGCGGCCCGGGCCCCGGCTCTTTCGAGCGACAGATGATGATGCGACTTTTGCTTTCGTTATGGCTGCTTGGCAGCACCCTCGCCTTCCCCCTGCATGCTGACGACACGCCCCCGGATCTCGCCGCCCGGATCAGCTATCACGACCGGAACACCGGCAGCGATGGCATCGCCAGAGAGAGTGTCTGGCAAGAGAAGTGGCTGCGGGTGGGCAATCAGGTGTGGAGCCAGCGGCTCATTCCCCTCCCCCTTGCCCGTGCCTATCACGCCACTCACGATGCCACCCCCGGCCACAAGCACTTTACCCACCAGATGGCAGCCCGCTGGGTCAGTCGCAGTGATGAAGGTGAGTTGCAACTGCGTTATGCCGACAGCTGGCACAACCAGCTGGTTGAGGTGCCGGTGGAAGAGTATGGCCAGGTGGCCTTCAAACCCGACTGGCCACGGATCCGCCATCTCGTCAACCCGGCGCTGATCGAGGGGATGACCCCGCTGGATGAGGCCGCCCCCGAGCAGGCCCGCTGGTATGAGAAGCGCGAAGGGCAGCAACGAACCCGCATTCTCTGGTCGAGTCAGTGGCAGCTCCCGCTGGTGGTCGAATCGGCCAGTCTCGACGGCTATCGCAGCTACCGGATGGAGGTGACCCTGCGCAAGCTGCCTGCTCAGCTCCCCTGGCAGCAACTCGCTGATTACGAAGTGCGCGATCTGCGCGATTTCTTCGACTGAGATCCCAACCCCTCAGCGAGCCCAACGACAACGCAGGCAGGAATGTTACACTCTGCATATTCGACTCTGGCTCACGACCTTGATGCGCGCTCTCTGCCTGCCCTTTTTTGCACTGCTGTTGTTGCTGGTACACACCGGTGCCCAGGCTATTGTGCTGGTGGCGGCCGAGCTGCCCCCTTACGTCATTCGCTCCTCTCACGGCAAACCAAGCGGTGTCGCCATCGAGATCATGGAAGAGGCCGCGCGACGCCTTAAAGAACCGCTCACCATCGAGTTGATGCCGCTGGCCCGAGCCCTCACCCAAACCGCCCATCGCAAGGATGTACTGCTGATACCGCCAGTACGCAGCTCTCAACGGGAGCATCTCTACTACTGGGTTTCCCCCATCCTTGATGAAGAGTTCCTCATTGTCAGCAATCGCCACAAGCATACCACCCCGCTCATGATAAACGCGCTTCCTTCACTCAAGGTGGGCACCTTGCGTCACTCCTTCGGCCAGTATCTGCTCAAGCAGAGGCTGAATCTCGCCAGCCAAACCGTCGCCACCGAAGACCTCAATGCCCTCAAACTGCAACGAGGACGCATCGATGCCTGGGTCGCAGCCTGGAACGTCATCCTCTACAACCAGCAGACGGGCGGATTTTCCATCGATGAGATAGTAAAAGGCGAATCCTTGATGCGTACCCAGTTATTTATCGCGGCCAGCAAGGATTTTCCCTTCACCGAAGGGCGTCGCTGGCAAGCCGTGATTGACGAGATGCGCCATGATGGCACACTGGCGCGGATCATCCGTCAGTACAACTATCAGGTTCCTGAGTAGTCACTCAATCACGGTTGCCAAGGCCGGCCAGAATGGTTATGGTAGCCCCATGAAAATACTCGCTATTTCCTCGCATTTGCTCACACCCTGCTGAGCCCCCGCCTCGCTCCTTCGGCCGCGAGTCGCTTGGGGGCATGGCATTTTCAATCGATTGAACCTGTTGAATCCATTTTTGTAACACTTTGCGTGATGGCCAACCTGCACCCGCCGGTATGGGCCTATCCGCTATTGATAAGGAATATCTTATGAAACAACCTCATCTGGTTATCTCCAGCCTTGATCTGGACCGTATCGAACAACTGCTCGGCAACCATCCGCAGCATCTGGCCCTGCAAGAGGAGCTGGACCGCGCCGAGATCCGCGAACCGGCCGACATGCCGCCGGACGTGGTCACCATGAACAGCAAGGTACGCTTCAAGATGCAGAGCAGCGGCAACGAGTTCTGCCTCACCCTGGTCTACCCGCGCGATGCCAAGGGCGACGAGAGCAACATCTCTGTACTGGCGCCGGTAGGCAGCGCCCTGCTCGGCCTGAAAGTGGGCGACAGCATCGCCTGGCCGGGCCCGGCCGGTCGCACCATCGAGGTAGAAATTCTGGAAGTGGTCTATCAGCCGGAGCGCGCCGGCGAACTGCACCGCTGAGTCCCCCGGGCTGGTCATCTCCCTGTTGATCAGCCCGCTTGCTCGCTCTTGCCAGCTGATCCCGATCAAGCTTTGCGCACCTTGCCCCCCGGTTTTTAGCCCCTTTTCCTGCTGCTGCTTGAGCCTGACTCGGGGGGCAGGTATCTTGTTGGCCGCGTCATGGTCATGACGCACCGAATTTCAGGCTGACATCATGATAAAAATTGCCCTTATCGACGATCACCAGATCGTCCGATCCGGTTTTGCCCAACTGCTCAATCTGGAGCCCGACCTGCAGGTGGTCGCCGAATTCGGCTCCGCCAGCGATGCCCTTGCCGGCCTGCCCGGCAGCGGGGCGCGGGTCTGCGTCTGCGACATCTCGATGCCCGACCAATCGGGGCTGGATCTGCTCAAGCAGCTCCCCTCCGGTCTCGCGGTGGTGATGCTCTCGGTACACGACAGCCCCGCCCTCATCGAGCAGGCACTGCAGACCGGTGCCAAGGGATTTCTCTCCAAGCGCTGCAGTCCGGACGAGCTGATCGCCGCCGTGCGCACCGCCGCACAGGGGGGGTGTTATCTGACGCCGGACATCGCCCAGAAACTGGCCAGCAGCAGCCGGGATCCCCTCACCAATCGGGAGCGGGAGATTGCCCAGTTGCTGGCACAGGGGCTGGAGGTGAAAGCCATCGCCGAGCAGCTTGGACTCTCCCCCAAGACGGTTCACGTCCATCGCGCCAACCTGATGGACAAGCTCAAGGTCAGCAACAACGTCGAGCTGGCCCACCGCATGCTGGATAGCTGGTGATCTCCCGTCTTGCCAGCTATGTCGCCATCGCGCTGGCGGCCTGCTTCATCTTTGCCGCCGGCTGGTTTTGCCTCTGGAGCATCAGCCTGCATCTGGCGGGTGGCCCAGCGCTGGCGGTGCTGCTGTTCCCCTTCGGCCTGCGCCTCGGGTTGCTGCTGCAAAGTCCCGGCCACTACTGGCCGCCGCTGTTGCTGTGCGAAGGGCTGCTGCTCTACTGGCTCAATCTGGAAGTGGGGCTGCCCCACTGGCCTTGGCTGGTCGCGGGCAGTCTGCTGACCCTGCTACCGCTGCTGATTGCCCGTCACCGGCAGGTGCGCAACGACTGGCAGCAACTGTTGCTGCTGCTCGCCACCGTCACGGCGGCGGCGCTGCTGCAAGCCCTGCTCTGGCATCTGGCCGGGGAAGATGGCCTCTCGGCCCTGCTGCTCAGCCTGACCGGCGGGCTGACGCTGACCTCCACCTGTATGCTGATCTGGCACTACCTCACCCGCGCCACCTGGGTGCCGCTGGGGCCTGCGCTGGTGGATCAACCGGTGGAGTGGCGCTTTCGCCATCTGGTCTGGTATCTGCTGCTGTTCGTATTGAGCCTCTGGCTGCAACTGGGATTGCCCAACTCGCTGGTACGCTTCACCCCGTTTTGTCTGGCCATCCCCATCATCGCCATGGCGTGGCGCTACGGCTGGCAAGGGGCGCTGCTCGCCACCCTGATGAACACCATCGCCCTGCTGGCCAGTCAGGCCTGGCATGATCACCCGCTGGATCTGCTGCTCTCCCTGCTGGCCCAGAGCCTCACCGGCCTGCTGCTGGGTGCCGGGATCCAGCGCCAGCGGGAACTCAATCAGGCGCTGACCCGCCAGCTCGCCCACAATCGCCAGCTCACCGAGCGGCTGCTGGAGACCGAGGAGAGCATCCGCAAGGAGGTGGCGCGCGAGCTGCACGACGACATCGGCCAGACCATCACAGCAATTCGAACCCAGGCAGGGATCGTGCGCCGCCTCGCCCCCGATAATGCCGGGGTGGGCCAGAGCAGTGCCCTGATCGACACGCTATCGCTCGGGATCTATGACGCGGTGCGCGGTCTGCTCGGGCGGCTGCGCCCGCGCCAGCTCGACGACATGACTCTTGAACAGGCGGTACGGGCACTGCTGCGGGAGCTGGAGCTGGAGCGTCACGGCATCGTCACCCGTCTGGAATGGCAACTGGCAGATGGCGATCTCTCCGATGCCCAGCGGGTCACCCTGTTTCGGGTCTGTCAGGAGGGGCTCAACAACGTGGTCAAACATGCCAACGCCCACTCGGTCACCATTCGCGCCCGGGCCAGCGGCGAGCAGTTGCAACTGGTGCTGGAAGATGATGGCCGCGGTCTGCCGGAAAGCCGCCCGCAGCAGGGCTATGGCCTGCTCGGCATTCGCGAGCGGGTACAGGCCCTAGGGGGCAGTCTGCAACTCTCCTGCATCCACGGCACCCAGCTGACGGTCAATCTGCCCAGTCGCAGACGGGAAGAGAGTCATGGCTAATCACCACCAGAGGGCCTGCCTGTGCTGAGTTTTATGAGAAGCGCGCCGCCCCGGCCCCTTATCCGGGATCAGGCCGAGATCGATGCCACCTATCGCCACTGGCGGCTGCACCTGCTGCTGACCATGTATCTGGGCTATGCGGTCTTCTACTTCACCCGCAAGAGCTTCAACTTCGCCATGCCGGACATGCTGGCGAGCGGCATGCTGGACAAGTCCGATATCGGCATGCTCTGGACCCTGTTCTACATCACCTACGGCTGCTCCAAGTTCTTCTCCGGCATCATCAGTGACCGCGCCAACCCGCGCTACTTTATGGGTGTCGGACTGATAGCCACCGGCGTTATCAACATACTGTTCGGCCTCTCGTCGGCACTCTGGATGTTTGCCGCCCTCTGGGTCGCCAACGCCTTCTTCCAGGGCTGGGGCTGGCCCCCCTGCTCCAAGCTGCTCACCAGCTGGTATTCGCGCACCGAACGCGGGGTCTGGTGGTCGGCCTGGAACACCGCCCACAACGTCGGCGGCGCGCTCATCCCTCTTATCGTCAGCACCATCGCCCTGCAGCATGGCTGGCGCTACGGCATGATAGTGCCCGGCCTTATCGCCATCATCGCGGGATTGTTCCTCTGCTGGCGACTGCGGGATACCCCGAGCGCCATGGGATTGCCAACGGTGGGCGAGTGGCGCAAGGATGCCATGGAGCTGGCCCAGCAGACCCAGGATGCGGGGCTCTCCCACCGCCAGATCCTGCGCAAATATGTGCTGGGCAACCCCTATATCTGGCTGCTCGCCTGCTGTTACGTACTGGTCTATGTGGTGCGCACCGCCATCAATGACTGGGGCAATCTCTATATGACCGAGCAGCGCGGCTTCAATCTGATGAGCGCCAACTCGGCCATCTCCATGTTCGAGGTGGGGGGCTTTATCGGTGCGCTGGTGGCGGGCTGGGGATCGGACAAGCTGTTCAACGGCAACCGTGGCCCGATGAACCTCATCTTTGCGGTGGGGATCCTGCTGGCGGTGGGGTCGCTCTGGCTGATGCCCTTCTTCAGCTATGTGATGCAGGCGGCCTGCTTCTTTACCATCGGCTTTTTCGTGTTTGGCCCGCAGATGCTGATCGGCATGGCAGCGGCGGAGTGCTCCCACAAAAACTCGGCGGGGGCGGCCACCGGCTTTGTTGGTCTCTTTGCCTACATGGGGGCGGCGCTGTCAGGCTATCCGCTGGCCAAGGTGATGGAGATCTGGCACTGGAACGGCTTCTTCGTGGTGATCTCGGTGGCGGCAGGCGTCTCGGCCCTGCTGCTGCTCCCCTTCCTCAAGGCGCAGGCACCGAGAACAGCTCAAGCTCCGTCAGAGTAATGGACGGCAGCTGACGAGCTATATCCGGCAAGCAGAAACAAACAGGGCGCGGATCACCGCGCCCTGCTGTTATTCCTGAACCTATTCCGGCATCAGGCAGCCTGACAGACCCGGTTCTTTCCTTCCCGCTTAGCCCGATAGAGAGCGTCATCCGCACGGCTGAACAGGCTGTCAAAGTGCCACTCCCCCTGCCAGTGAGCAACACCCATGCTGACGGTGATATGGATCCCCTCCACCTCGCTGGCCGCAAGCTGAACCCGCAGTGACTGGCACCGGGCGATCGCCTCTTCTGCGGTGGCATGGCGAAATAGCAGCACAAACTCCTCGCCCCCAAAGCGACTGGCCAATACTCCTTCCAGCTCGCGCAGTGCCAACCCGACCCGCTCCAGCACCCGATCCCCCACCTCATGACCATGCCGATCGTTGATCTGCTTGAAGTCATCCAGATCGAGCACCGCCAGCGCCCCCTGCTGTGCAGGGCGTCCCCGGGCCAGACGCTCCATAAAACCACGGCGATTGAACAAGCCGGTCAACGGATCATGACTGGCCTGATAGCGCAGCTCCAGCGCCCGGTGCTGGTTGCAGAGCAGCAGCACCCCGAAGGTGAGCATGGAGCTACCCACCAGCATGGAGACATAGGGCAACACGTTGAACAGCTGACGCTGGAACGGGCTTTCGATCACCTCGCCCCACACGGTAAAAATCCGCATCAGGGTCATGGCAATCAGCACCAGATTGAGGCCAATCAGCACCCATACCGCCACCTGATAATCGGGTCGACCATGACGCCAGAGCTGCCAGATGATGAGCGTACTGAGCACGATGAAGGTGGCGCTGCTTATCATCACCCGTACCGCAATCCGGCCATCGATGGCGACCGACCAGGTCATGACGGCGGCAAACAGCAGGATGAATCCCCAGCAGGCAGGCCAGCCCGGCGATTGACGGAAGAAACAGCGTTGGGCGACCAGCAATAACGACACATGAAAAATCAGGAAGACATTGCCCACCCAGGAGCCATAGGGGGTGGGTGTCAGCAGCAGACTGGCAAATCCCGCCTGACCCAGCATGGCAAACAGACTGGACCACCACCAGACCCCGACGCCGGGAATATCGTTGTGGGTAACGCGAATGATGGTGAGAGTGAGGAAACCGAGACAATAGCCGCACAAGGCCATGATCATCAAGGTAAAAATATCCAGCTTAAGCAGTAGTGAGGCGTCCATACCAAAGCCATGCAGAGAGGGTAACTGAGTATATGAGAAGCGTTTGCCAAGACCCAGTGCGACTTGATGGTTTTCACAATAAAGCCCGTTCGTTTGCTGACAAACAGAGCAATGCGTGTGATATCCCACCAATGCGTATTCGTATCAGCCCCACAAAAAGCCTCTTACGGAGCCCAATAACTCAATAAGAGTCGCAAGCGGCGCCCTGAGTTTGTAACAAAATGTCTTGGGGATAATTTGGGCTTGAACCCACCCCATTAGATAGATATGTTGTTTTCGTGTGATTTTATGAATGAAGCCATGAGCAATAAATGTCTCTAACCTGTTGAGTCTTCTGACACAATCTGTTTTTGGTACATTTTTCACTCAACCACTATTCATAGCATCTCATATGGGGCTTTTGTCCCGCTCAAGACATTCATCCTGTCTTGCCTGTTGCCGGATGCAGCAGTCTCTTGTGCCACGGAGTCGCACGGGATCAGGTTCAAGGCCGAACACACCACCGACAGAGACGTCACTTATGATCAAAAAACTGATTCTTTCTACCCTGCTGTTTTGCGGGATCGCCACGGCGGCCCCGACCCCAGCCCCTACCTCCACCCTGGATGCCGTGCTCGAACGCGGCGTGCTGCGAGTCGGTTTCGATGCCGGCTATCAACCCTTCGAGATGACCAACAAGCAGGGCCAATACATCGGCTTTGACGTGGATCTCGCCAAGATGGTCGCCAAAGAGATGGGCGTGAAGGTCGAGTTCGTCAACACCGCCTGGGATGGCATCATTCCGGCGCTGCTGACCAACAAGTTCGACGTCATCATGGGCGGCATGACCGTCACTCCCCAGCGCAACCTGCGGGTCAACTTCGCCGATCCCTACATCGTGGTCGGCCAGACCATAGTCCTGCGCAAAGAGAAGGCGGGCGAAATCAAATCCTTCACCGACCTCAACGACCCGAAATACAAGATCGCGGTCAAGCTCGGTACCACCGGCGAGCAGGCAGTCAAGCGCCTGATCCCCAAAGCTACCCTGCTGCAGTTTGAAACCCAGGATGACGCCAAGCTGGAAGTGATCAACGGCAAGGTCGATGCGTTCGTCTATGACCTGCCCTACAACGCTATTTTTGCCTCCCAGAATCAGGGCGCCGTAGTACACCTCGACAAGCCGTTCACCTTCGAGCCGCTGGCCTGGGCCATCCGCAAAGGGGATCAGGACACCCTCAACTGGTTCAACAACTACCTGCGCCAGATCAAGGGCGATGGCAGCTACGACCGTCTCTACAAGAAGTGGTTCGAATCCAACGCCTGGCTGAATCAGCTCAAATAACCTCCGGGGGGCGGCACATGCCGCCCCTGCACCACGCAGCTCCCCACACAATAACGAGAAGAGGTTGTGACTGTGCACACACCCAAACCGACAAGACAGATGGAAAAACAGCCCAATCAGCTGCTCTGGCATGGGGTTTTCCTGCTGATGCTGCTGGTTGCCGTATTCGGCATCTACAAGGCTGTCCAGTCAGTGGATTACACCTGGCGCTGGGAACGCATTCCCCAATACATCGCCTATCAGGCGGAGCAGAAGAATGTCGCCGAATTTGACGGCACCGTGATGGCGGGCACCAGCGAGGCCGAGAAGGGCAAGCTGTTCCTGCAAGACGATCTCGACCCCAATGTGCGGCAAGCCATCGCCAGCACCGGCGTACAAGTCGCCGAAGGGGATACCGTTTTTCGTGGCGATACCCTCGACACCCAACTAAGCTGGACCGCAGGCCCCATCGCATGGGGCGTCTGGGTCACCGTCAAGCTCTCGCTGGTAGCAGGCATCTTCGCCATCCTGCTCGGCACCCTGGCCGGACTGGCCCGCCTCTCCCCCAATCCGGCCCTGCGCAATCTGGCGGTCACCTACGTTGAGCTCATCCGCGGCACGCCGCTGCTGGTGCAGATCTTCATCGTCTACTTCTTTATCGGCACCGTGCTGAACCTCGACCGCTTCACCGCCGGGGTCGCCGCGCTGGCCGTCTTTACCGGGGCCTATGTGGCGGAGATCGTCCGCGCCGGTATCAGCTCCATCCACAAGGGGCAGATGGAGGCTGGCCGCAGCCTGGGTATGACCTCCGCCCAGACCATGCGCTATGTCATTCTGCCGCAGGCGTTCAAGCGGGTACTGCCACCGCTGGCAGGCCAATTCATCAACCTGATCAAGGACTCCTCGCTGGTCTCGGTCATCTCCATCACCGACCTGACCAAGGCGGGTCGCGAGGTGGTGAGCTCCACCTTCAGTCCCTTCGAGGTGTGGTTTACCGTCGCCCTGCTCTATCTGGTGCTGACCGGCACCCTCTCCTTCCTGGTACGCCGTCTCGAGGTGAAATATGCGAAAAGCAACTGATCCCATCATCAAAGCGACCGGCGTAGAGAAGTTCTACGGTAGCGAAGTGCACGCCCTGAAAAATGTCAGCACCGAGGTGGCCGAAGGGGAAGTGGTGGTGATCGTCGGCCCCAGCGGCTCGGGCAAATCCACCTTCCTGCGCACCCTCAACCAGCTGGAGACCATCAACGACGGCAATATCGTGGTCGACGGCATCTGCCTGACCGAGCCGGGCGATGTCAACAAGCTGCGGGAAGAGGTAGGTATGGTGTTCCAGTCCTTCAACCTCTTTCCCCACCTGACGGTGCTGGATAATATCTGCCTCGCCCCTCAGAAGGTGCGTGGCCTGTCGCGCCGTGAGGCCGAAGACAGAGCCAAGGCGCTGCTGCTGAAAGTGGGGCTGTCGGTGAAAGCGGCCAGCTATCCCTCCCAACTCTCCGGCGGTCAGCAACAGCGGGTGGCCATCGCCCGGGCGCTCGCCATGCAGCCACGCATCATGCTGTTTGACGAGCCCACCAGTGCGCTCGACCCCGAGATGGTGGGGGAAGTGCTGGATGTGATGAAGGGGCTGGCTCGTGAGGGGATGACCATGGTGGTGGTGACCCACGAGATGGGCTTTGCCCGTGAGGTAGCGGATCGGGTGCTTTTTATGGAGAGTGGCGAACTGCTGGTGGATGAAAAACCGGCCGATTTCTTCGACAATCCCCCCTCCCCACGCCTGCGCCAGTTCCTGAGTCAGGTACTGTAGCCAACACGCTCTGCTGGATAAACGAAGAGGGACCGCAAGGTCCCTCTTCTTGTGCGTCACGCTGAGCAGGCTTAACCCAGCTGAACCCGAGTGCCCCTCTCATCGGCTCAGCGCGGGGACTTTCCCAGATAGCGCTCCACGATCACTTTCACTCCGTCACGTTTTTTGAGCTGATAGAGCTCCTTGTCAAACTGGTCGATAAAGGCCTGTTTGTAGGGATACTCTCCCTTGCGGCTGTAGCCGAGAAACCCCTGCTCCTTGCTGAGCACCGGCCCCTGTTTGAGCAGGGACATATCGGCCACCGCCAGCTGATCGGCCTTTATCATGTTGAGCAACTCATAGAGCAGGGAGAGGCGATCATTGATGGTGCAATCGACCCGGCCGCGAACAATCTTGAGCAGGTTCTCCCGATTGCTTTTCACCTCCTCCACGTCGATCTGCTTCTCTTTTACCGCCAGCCAAAAGGCATCGCCGCCGACGGCAAAACCGGCGTTCATGCCAAAGCGTAAACCATGATAGTCGAGCGGAAATCTGGCCTGCGGGGTATTGGCCGCCACACTGGCGCCGCACATCACCACCAGCTCTTCATCCAGCATCGGCTGGGAGTAGGGCCACATATAAGGGCGGGTATCGGGCATGTAGTAGGGTGGAAAGATGGCGAAGGCGGCCCCCTGTTCCACCATGCTCAGACCGCGCCGCCACGGCATGGGCTTGAGCACCACCTCATAGTCAGGCATGGCAGAGGTCACCTCGCGGATGATGTCAGCATAGATCCCCCTGACCTCCTCCCCTTCCTGCCAGGAGTAGGGGGGATAGGCGGCATCCGCCAGGATCTCGACCCGGGTCTTGGCGTGCGCCATCATGCACAACCCCAACAACAAGCAACACCAGACGCGCATAAGCCAGCACCTCCTGAAAAAGCCTGCATCAAGCATAGCCATCCACTGCGCCTTCCTCTGCTGGCGCGCCATATTTCATGCCATCTCTTCGTTGGCTGAAAAATGTTAATGAAATATTAAAACCATCCTTTATGCTGGAGAGCAATTGCTCTGAATGGATGGCCGCATATGGATGTGCAACTGCTTTTGCTCTACCTCTCCCCGATTTTTCTGGCCTTTATCGGCTGGGAGATGCTCTACCTGCGCAAACATGGCTCGGCCTTTCCCACCGCCACCTACCAGTGGCGGGATCTGTTCGCCAACGCCACGCTGGCCCTGATGCACCAAGGGGGCGATGCCCTGGCGGCCATCGCCATTGCTTATCTGTATGACACCCTCTGGGGCTGGCGACTGTTCGATATCGAGCTGAATCTCTGGAGTGTGCTACTGCTGTTCCTGTTGCAGGATCTCTGCTACTGGCTGTTCCACTTCACCAGCCACCATGTGCGCTGGCTGTGGGCTTCCCACGTGGTACATCACAGTTCGGAGCGGCTCAATCTCTCCACCGCTTTTCGCCAGAGCCTGATGTATCCAATCTCCGGCATGTGGCTGTTCTGGATCCCGATGATTGTCATCGGCTTCCCGCCCGAGGCGGTGGTCGCCACCGTGCTGCTGAGTCTGGGTTTCCAGTTCTTCGTCCACACTCAGGTGGTGGGCAAGCTCGGCTGGCTTGAGTGGATCTTCAACACCCCCTCCCACCACAGGGTGCACCACGCCAGCAACGCCAAGTACATAGACCGCAACTTTGCCGGCGTGCTGATTATCTGGGATCGACTGTTCGGCACCTTTGTCGAGGAGGATCCTGCCGAGCCATGCCGCTTCGGCATCACCAAGCCGATCCACAGCTTTAACCCCCTCACTCTCACCTTCCATGAGTGGCGCGACATGCTGCGTGACGCCCGTGGCCTGCCATGGCGACAAAAACTCGCGGTGCTGTTTGGCAAACCGGCCGGACCTGCCAGCAGCTGAGCCTTCGCCCCGGATAGCAAGCCACTGATAACCAGTCCCTGATAATAAGAGAGCGCCACAGTGGCGCTCTCTTTTATGGTCAGTCATATCTTCGATATCAGAGATGGGCGAACGACCAGACGGCGGGGATCAGGCTCAGCAAGGTCACGCCGGCCAATAGCCGTTCGCGACCACTCAGGCAAAGACCTGCGCCCAGCTGGCGGCGGCTGTAGAGAAACAGCAGCAGACCCGGCCCGTAGAGCAGCAAGGAGAGCAGCAGATACTCCACCCCGGCAGCATAGAGCAGCCAGAAGCCGTAACCGCTCGACACCAGCGCCACTGCCCGCATCAGACCGCTGCCCTGCCCACTCTCCCCCTCCTTGCTGAACGAAAGCTTGAGCAAAAACAGCCCGATCAACAGGTAAGGCACCAAAATCATCGAGGTCGATATAAGCAGCAGACTGGTGTAGCCCTTGCCGAGCAGCCACACCAGCAGCAGGCATGTTTGCACCGTCAGGCTGGTGAGCCAGAGCGAGGCGATAGGCGTCCCGTTGCGGTTCTGGCGCCGGAAGATGGCGGGAAACGCACCGTGGCGGGCCGCGCTGAACGGCACCTCGGCCGAGAAGAGGGTCCAGCTCACATAGGAGGCGAGCACCGAGACGATAAGACCGAGGCTGATGAGCAGCTTGCCCCAGGAGCCGGTCATCTGGGCCATCAGCCCTGCCATGGAGGGGTTGGGTAGCGCCGCCAGCTCGGGCCGACTCAATATCCCCAGCGCCAGCACCGAGATAAGCACATAGAGCAGCAGCGCCAGCACCACCCCAAGCACGGTGGCAGTGCCCACATCCTGCCGGTTTCGAGCGCGGGCCGACAGCACCGCTGCCCCCTCGATACCGGTGAAGACCCAGAGGGTGATGAGCATGGTGTTGCGCACCTGCTCGGAGACCGGCACCGCCAGGGTGCTGCCCTGCTGATCCGCCACGAAGGTGACCGGATCGAACCAGTAGCAGGCAAACAGAATAAACAGCAGCAGCGGCAGGCTCTTGGCCAGGGTCGCCACCAGATTGAACAACGCCGCCTGCTGCACGCCGCGGGCCACCAGCAGGTGCACAGCCCAGAGGATGCAGGACTCGCCGACAAACGCCGCCAGGGTATTGCCGTCACCAAACCAGATCTGCTCCGGCGTATCGACGAAGCTGCCCAGCGCCGCAAAGGCAATGACCAGATAACCCACCACGCCGATGGTGGCGCAGAGCCAGTACCCCCAGGCGGAGAAGAAGCCCACCAGATCGCCAAAACCGGCGCGGGCGTAGCTGTAGATGCCGCCGTCGAGATCCGGTCTGAGTCGCGACAGATAGAGAAAACTCATGGCGAGCGCCAGGATGCCCACACCCGTCACACCCCAGCCGATCAGCACGGCGCGGGCGCCTGCCACCTCGGCCATATTCTGGGGCAGGCTGAAAATCCCCGCCCCCACCATGGAGCTGAACACCAGCGCGGTGAGAGACCAGAGCCCAATCTTGTTCTCTTTCATGAAAGCTCCTTAGCGCAACCGGCTGCTCAGCGCCTGAATATGCTCGGGGCCGATACCGCAGCAACCGCCGATCAAGTTCGCACCGGCCGCGCGCCAGCGCTCGGCCCAGCCGAGATAATCCAGCGGCCCCAGATCGGCGCGGATCTCGTCCAGCCCATCGTTGGCGGTGGCCTCTTTGGGTTGCGGCGGGAAGGCGTTGGCGTAAGCACCGAGGCGAATGTCTGCGCGGCCCAGCGCCTGCAATCGGGCGCGAGCAACCTCGAGGGCACCCTCGATCACCTCGGGCTGACAGCAGTTGAACAGGATGGCATCGACCTCGGCCGCCACTAACGTGGTCACCGCATCAGCCACCTGCTCGCCGGAACGCAGTCGCGGTTCGTTGCCCGGCGCCTCATCTTCCAGCGTGAAGGAGACCCAGAACGGCTTGCCGTCATCAGGCAGCAGCGCTTTCAGGGCCAGTGGCTCGGCAATCAGGCTCATGGTCTCGGCCAGCCAGATATCCACATAAGGGGATAGCGCCCGAATAAGCGGCATCGCCAGCTCGCTCACCCGGTCCGCCTTGAACAGGTCGGCACGGTAGGAGCCAAACAGCGGTGGCAGAGAACCCGCCACCTGCACGGCGCCCTTCTGCGCGTCAGCCACCTCACGGGCCAGTTGTCCGGCCAGCGCTGCCAGCCCCTCCCCGTCGGCAAAGAAACGCTCATCGCCGATATGAAACGGCACCAGCGCATAGCTATTGGTAGTAATGACCCGGGCTCCGCTCGCCACATAGGCCTGATGCACGTCGCGCACCGTCTCTGGCGCCTCCATCAGGGCCAGCGCCGACCACTCCGGCTGACGAAACGGTGCACCCCGCCGTGCCAGCTCGCGCCCCATACCCCCATCCAGCACCCACAATTCCCTGGTTTCCATCTGTCGTGTCTCTTAGTTATGTGCGTTGTTTATTTGCGTATTTATCTGTTTGTTTTGTTGATCTGCGGTTTCGCATCGAATCGCTGCAGATCGTCCCGCTTCATCCTGGGAAGCCCTTTTATTATGCAGCCATAAAAACATATAGATGTTTAGATGGCCAAAGCAAGATAAAACAAAGTGCCACGGGCGGCAATCAGTATCAGCAGAAATCAGCGTGCAAACGGCGAGGCAAACGCAGAAATGCAAGAGGCCACCCTAAGGTGGCCTCATCACAATCTTGATCCGCTGGCAGCTTAACGCCCGGCCAGCACGCGCTTGATCTGTTTGACCCAGTCGGAGACCCGACCCTGCTGCGGCAAACCGCGCCAGATCTGCTCCCACTGGGCAGGGCTGAGCGGACGACCGAGGCGACGTTGCACACCCGCATAGAGGTAGTCATGGGCCGTGGTGGCCGCATGCTCGGAGGTGAGGAATTTGGAGACCGGATCGGTCAACCGCACATCCCGCATGCCGAGCAGCGGATAGTCGTTGTGCACCGCCGCCAGCATGGTCTCGCGCATGGCGGACTCGATGTAACCTCGGGCAAACAGGGCGGTCACCGACTCCAGCGACCCCTGATCCGGGCCGTGGTACTGCTCATCAAAGACCGGGCTCGGCTCTGCCATGCCGCTTTGTACCACCGCATCGGGATCCGGCTGCGGCACCACCACAGCAGGCTTGGGGGCAACCGGCTTGGCTGCCACTGTGGCTTTGCGCGGCGCACTCTGGCTACAGGCACCCAGTGCCAGGGCGAGCGCGACACAGGCCAGCGCACGGGAATGAGACTGCATCTTCATGACTCTTATGTCGCTCCTTTTACGATTCCTGAGCTGGCTTCTCGGCCACAGCCGGTTCGACCCGGGTAACCAGCAGCTGATCAATCTTGTAACTGTCGATATCCACCACTTCGAACTTGTAACCGGCATATTTGACCGAGTCAGTACGCTTGGGGATCTTGCGCAGCATATACATGATAAAGCCGGCGATGGTCTCGTAGTTCTGGTTCTCGGGGAACTCTTCGATATCGAAGGCGCGCATCACGTCGGAGATGGGGGTGACCCCGTCTACCAGCCAGGAGTTCTCGTCGCGCTGGACGATCTGCTCTTCCACCACGTGGGTCGCCCACTCGCCCATGACTGTGCTCATCAGGTCGTTCATGGTGACAATCCCCACCACCAGCGCGTACTCGTTCATCACCACGGCAAAGTCACCACGATGATTCTTGAAGTACTCCATCGCCTCATAGAGGTTCAGGGTATCGGGGATGATGATGACGTTCTGTACCAGGTTGCCACCGATCAGGTCGATGCTCTGGCCACCGATAACGCGGATCAGCAGCTCTTTGGCATCGACAAAGCCCTTGATGCTGTCGAGGTTGTGGTCACAGACCAGAAACTTGTTGTGGGGATGTTCGGCGATCTTCGCCTTGATGCTCTCTTCACTCTCTTGCAGGGTGAAATAGATCAGGCTCTCGCGGGCCGTCATGGCAGAGGTGACACCAAGGGACTGCAACTCGAACACGTTCTCGATGAGCTGATGCTCCTCGCGCTGGATAACCCCCGCCTCGGCACCGGCATCCATCACCGCATAGATATCGTCGGAGGTGATCTCGTCGTTACGCACCGTGGAGACGCGCATCAGACGGAACAGGGAGTTCGCCAATCCGTTGAAGACCCACACCAGCGGCATCAACACGGTGACGAAGAAGAGCATGGGGCGCACCACCACCACGGCAATCTGCTCGGGCATGGTCATGGCCAGACGCTTGGGCATCAGATCGGCGATCAGGATAAACATGCCGGTGACGAACACGAAGGAGGCACCGGAGCTGATCTCGCCAAGCCAGGGCCCTTGGTAGAACTGGGAGACAATCCCCTTGATGGCGGGGTTGAGGGCAGACTCACCCAGGATACCGCCCAGAATGGCGACGGTATTGAGGCCAATCTGCACCACAGTGAAAAAGTTGCCCGGCTGGGCCTGCAGGGCCAGCACCTTTTCGGCCTGGCGATTACCTTCATCCGCCATTACCTGCAATTTGATTTTGCGAGACGCGGCGAGAGAGATCTCGGAGAGGGAGAAGAACACACTGCCGCCAACCAGCAGCATTAAAAAGAACAAACTATCGGCAAAACTCATGATTAACCTATTGCTACACCCGCCTTAGCACAAGACGGCAAACTGGGCCCGGGAGACCGGACCGTGAGCCCATCCGGGACTCACACAGGGGGAGTATTCTATCAGAAAACAGCCAGTTGGGGGCTTTATCTTACTCCGACCAGTTATGCAACAAAAAAGGCGCTTCACGCGCCTTTTTATTCACTTCCGGTTAGCCCTTGCCCAGCAAGGTGCCCAGATCGTCCGCCTTGGTGTGGCGCACATCCTTGCCTTTCACGTAGTAGACGATGTACTCGCAGATGTGCTGGCAACGATCGCCGACCCGCTCGATGGCCCGCGCCGCCCACAGCACGTTGAGCACCTGGGGGATGGTGCGGGGATCTTCCATCATATAGGTCATCAGCTCGCGGATGATGGACTCATACTCGCGGTCTACCTTGTCATCTTCCTTGTAGACCGCCAGCGCTGCATCCAGATCCATGCGGGCGAAGGCGTCGAGCACATCGTGCAGCATCTTGATGGTGCGACGGCCCATGTTCTCCAGCGACACCAACGGCGGCTGCGGCTTGTTGGCGTTGTCGGTCAGCATGCGGGCGATCTTGTCGGCCACATCGCCAATGCGCTCCAGATCGGTGATGGTCTTGATAATGGCCATCACCAGTCGCAGGTCGGAGGCAGTCGGCTGACGCTTGGCGATGATGCGGGTGCACTCCTCGTCGATCGCCACTTCCATGGCGTTGACCTTGTGGTCGTTGGCCACGATCTTGCGCGCCGCATCGAGATCCTGATCGTGGATCGCCGCAATGGCGTCGGTGAGCTGCTGCTCTACCAGACCGCCCATCACCAGCACCTGGTTGCGCACGCTCTCTAGCTCGGCATTGAACTGACCGGAGATGTGTTTATTGAGGTTCATATTGTCCATACAAATAATCCTTGATTGCTCCGATTATGCCTTAGCCGTTGAACCGACTGCCAATCTGTTTGCTGAGATTCATCCTCTCCTCTCCTTAGCCGTAACGACCGGTAATGTAATCTTCGGTCTTTTTCTTGGCCGGGGTGGTGAAAATGGTGTTGGTATCCGAGTACTCGATAAGCTCGCCCATATACATGAAGGCGGTCTGATCCGACACTCGCGCAGCCTGTTGCATGTTGTGGGTCACGATCACCACGGTGAACTGGCTCTTGAGCTCGTTGATCAGCTCCTCGATGGTGAGGGTGGAGATGGGGTCGAGCGCCGAGGTCGGTTCATCGAGCAGCAACACTTCCGGCTCGATGGCGATGGCACGGGCGATCACCAGACGCTGCTGCTGACCACCGGAGAGACCGAAGGCGTTGTCATGCAGACGATCCTTCACCTCGTCCCACAAGGCCGCACCGCGCAGGGAGCGCTCGGCGGCCTCATCCAGAGTGCGACGATCGTTGATCCCCTGCAGGCGCAGACCATAGACCACGTTCTCGTAGATGGACTTGGGGAACGGGTTCGGACGCTGGAACACCATGCCCACCTGACGGCGCAGGGCGGAAACATCGACGTTCTTGTCATAGATGTTGTGGCCGTGCAGCTGGATTTCCCCCTCGATGCGGCAGATCTCCACCAGATCGTTCATCCGGTTGATGCAGCGCAGCAGGGTCGATTTGCCACAGCCTGACGGGCCGATAAAGGCGGTCACCTGCCCTTTGGGGATCTTCATGTTGACGTTGAACAACGCCTGCTTGCTGCCGTAGTACAGGTTGAGATCCTTCACCTCCAGCGCGGTCTGCTCCGGGCTCAGGTTAAGCAGGTCCAGCGCGGTGTGCTGGGTAGACGTGGTCGTTACGTTGATCATCTGTTACCTCAAAATCTGTCGGTGGCGGCGGGCAATCTCATCGCCCGCGGCCGGAACGCTTGGCTGGCAGGGAACCCTGTCCCCTGCCCGTCTCTGTGGTGGCTGGCCTATCAATGTTCCAGCGACCGGAATTTCTCGCGCAAGTGGTTACGAATACCGATAGCGGTCAGGTTCAGACCCACGATCACCGTCACCAGCAGGAAGGAGGTGGCATAGACCAGCGGGCGGGCCGCCTCGACGTTGGGGCTCTGGAAGCCGACGTCATAGATGTGGAAGCCCAGGTGCATGAACTTGCGCTCCACATGCAGATACGGGAAGTTGCCATCCATCGGCAGGGTCGGTGCCAGTTTCACCACCCCCACCAGCATCAGTGGCGCCACTTCACCGGCTGCACGGGCAATCGCCAGAATAAGGCCGGTCATGATGGCCGGGCTCGCCATCGGCAGCACGATGCGCCACAGGGTCTCGGCCTGGGTGGCGCCCAGTGCCAACGAGCCCTGACGGATGGTGCTCGGGATCCGCGCCAGCCCCTCTTCGGTGGAGACGATCACCACCGGCAGGGTCAGGATGGCCAGGGTCAGCGCCGACCAGATCACGCCGGGTGAACCAAAAGTCGGGCTCGGCAGCGCTTCCGGGTAGAACAGCTGGTCTAACGAACCGCCGAGTGTGTAGACGAAGAAGCCCAAACCAAACACGCCATAGACGATGGAGGGTACACCCGCCAGGTTGATCACCGCGATGCGGATGATCTTGGTCAAGCTGTTTTTGCCCGCATACTCGTGCAGGTAGACCGCTGCCACCACCCCCAGCGGGGTGACGATGATCGCCATCAGGAACACCATGAAGACGGTGCCGAAGATAGCCGGGAACACCCCGCCCTCGGTATTGGCCTCACGGGGATCGTCGGAGACAAACTTGCCGATCTGGTGGAACCAGTGACCCACCTTGGCCAGCAGGCTCATGTCGTTGGGCCATACCACATCCAGTACCCTGGACATGGGCATGGTCACCAGCTCGCCACGCATATCCTTGACGGTGATGCTGTCCCGGTCAGCCTGACTGCGCAGGGAGAAGAGCTCTTTTTCCAGCACCAGATAACGATCGTTGAGGGCCTGACGTTCACGCTCCAGCTGAGCTTTCAGCTGATCGGTCAGCTTCTCTTCCAGCTCGGCTTTGCGCTCTTTCAGGCGCAGCCGCTCCAGCTGATAGTTGATGCTGCCGATGTCCCCTTTTTGCAGATCGTTGGCCTGTTCGGAGAGGGCATTGGCTCGCGCCAGCACCCGCTGCAGGGCAGGATGCAGATCCGAAGTCAGCTCGCGGCCATCCTCTTTTACCCCGACGATGTAACCGTAGAAGTTACCGTTGGTGGCACGCTCAACCATGGCCAGCTCGGCTGGCTGGCTCTGGGACTTGATGTCCGTCTCCAGTACCCAGCGAAAATCGAGGTCGACGAACTCACGGTTGCCGGTCTTGACCAGATAGCGGGTCAGCAGCTCGCGCTCTTCCCCCTCCAGCGGCAGACCTGCGGCGCGCAGCCGCTCCACCGGCACCAGCTCGCGATCGTTGATCTCGCCGATCAACACGCTCTTGTTGCCACTGGCGTCCTCCAGCTGCCACTCATAGATTGGGTGCGGCCAGAAGTAGACCAGACCACGCCAGCCGATCAGCAGCAGCAGACCCAGTACCGCCACCAGACTCAGGCTGACGGCGCCGCCGGTCATCCAGATCCAGGGGGCCCCTGATTTAAACCACTTACCCATTGTCGATTCCTTGTCCATTACAGAGCCGCCCCTTACATCGAGCTGTATTTTTCACGCAACCGCTGACGGACAAACTCGGCCAGGGTGTTGAACATAAAGGTGAACACAAACAGGACGAAGGCCGCGAGGAACAGTACCCGATAGTGGGAGCTGCCCACTTCCGACTCCGGCATCTCCACCGCAATGTTGGCGGCCAGAGTACGCAGCCCCTGGAACATGGAGAAGTCCATGATGGGGGTGTTACCGGTGGCCATCAGTACGATCATGGTTTCGCCCACGGCACGGCCAAGGCCCATCATCACCGCCGAGAAGATGCCCGGGCTGGCAGTGAGGATCACCACCCGGCTCAGGGTCTGCCACGGGGTAGCCCCCAACGCCAGCGAGCCCTGGGTCAGATGCTTGGGCACCGAGAAGACCGCATCTTCGGCGATGGAGAAGATGGTGGGGATGACCGCAAAGCCCATGGCGATACCGACCACCAGCGAATTGCGCTGGTCAAACTTGATACCCATTTCGTGGGTCAGCCAGATGCGCGAATCACCGTGCATAAAGGCATTCTCGATGAGCGGGCTCAGGGCGAAGGCCCCCCAGCCAATCAGCAGCAGCACTGGAATAAGCAGGATGGCGTGCCACCCCTCCGGCAGCCAGGACTTGCCTCGCTCCGGCAGATAGTTCCAGATAAGCGCAGTCAGCAGCATCCCCATCGGCAGCAGCACCAGCAGCAGGATCACCCCGGGCAGCGCCCCCTCTATGATGGGTGCCAGCCACAGACCCGCCAGGAAGCCCAAGATAACGGTCGGCAGCGCCGCCATGATCTCGACCGTCGGCTTGACGTATTTGCGCAGCCCCGCCGACATGAAGTAGGCGGTATAGATGGCACCGGCCACGCCGAGCGGCACAGCAAACACCATGGCGTAGAAAGATGCCTTCAGAGTACCGAATACCAGTGGCACCAGGCTCAGCTTGGCTTCAAAGTCGTTGCTGGCGGAGGTGGATTGCCACACATACTGGGGCTCCGGATACCCTTCATACCATACCTTTTGCCACAGGGCCGACCAGGTCACCTCGGGGCAATCGTTCTCCACCGAGAAAAGCTTGAAGGTCTCCCCTTGCTGCATCAGCAACAGGTTGTGACGGGGGGAGATGGCCAGAGCAGAGAGTTCACCCCCTTCCACCGTCTCGGTCAGCAGCTTGGTCTCGCCAGTGGCGTGGAAGAAGCTGATGATGCCGTCCTTGTCGGCACTGATGAAGGCTTTGCGATAGTGCTCGGGGATCAGAAGATCCACCGCGCCATCGCCCTTGAAGTCACGGATCTGAGTGACCTATCAAAGACCCGAGCTGGCGATCGCCCGCATGGCAACAAGCAGAGGGCGCCCAACTGGCTGCGCAGGCTGGCCCCTGGTGGCGGGAATTTCATGATCCCCGAACTCGACAAATTGGTCGAGGCGGTTCTAGCCGCCAACCCGGACATGCATGTGGCGGCCCTCAAGCTCAAAAGCGCCAGACTGGGCGCCGAGCAGGCCGATACCAACCTCACCCCCTCGGTCAATGGCACTATCGCAGCCAGTGGCAACAAGGATCTGAAAACCGGCAAAGACACCAACAGTCTGGGTCCCTCGCTGAGCCTCAGTTACGAAGTGGATTTGTGGGGCAAGCTTGCCTCGGTGCGGGATCAGGCAAGCTGGGAGGCGGCGGCAAGCGAGCAGGATCTCGCCAGCACCCGACTGCTGCTGATCGGCAATACCCTGGAGCAGTATTGGCAGCTCGGCTATCTCGGCTCTGCCATCACCCTTGGGGAACAGCAGCTGGCCAACCTGACCCGTACCGAGCAGCTGACCCAGACCAAATACCAGGCTGGCGCCATTACCCGACTCGATCTGGCGCAGGCACGCCAGCAACTGGCAGGCAAGCAGGCTGAGCTGGCCTCCCTCAAAGCGCAGCAGGAACAGGCTCGCAATGCCCTGCGTCTGTTGCTGGGCCGCAGCTGCGTATTCCGGCGAAGTTGAACAGCCATTCCGGCCAACGTGAACACCCTGATCCTTAACGCGCTCACGTCATCCCGTTTCTAACTCGACTGTTCAGATTGGGTCAACTCACTTCTCCTCTTTCTCATCGATTCTCCCTTCAGTGACAGCCGGTGAGCGTTGTGCATCAGCCGGTCCAGGATCGCATCTGCCAGGGTGTTGTCACCCAAGCTCGCGTACCACTCTTCAGTTGGCAGCTGACTGACTACTACCGTCGAGTATTTCCCGTACCGATCATCCATGATCTCCAGCAGGGCGTTGCGCTGCTCGGCATTCACCGCTTCCAGTCCCCAGTCATCGAGGACCAGTAGCTCTATCCTGGCCAGTTGACCCAGCAGTCTGGCGTAACTGCCATCTACCTTGGCCTGGCTCAGCTCAAGTAGCAGACGCGGCAGCCGGTAGTAACGAGTGCTATGCCCTTGCTGACAGGCTTGGTAGCCCAGCGCACAAGCCAGGTAGGTTTTTCCACAGCCACAGGGGCCGGTAATGAGCAGGTTCTGGCCTCGGCGCAGCCACTCTCCTTGGGCCAGGTTTGCAACCTGTGACCGCTCCAGGTTGCGTGCAGACTGGTAGTCCACCTCTTGCACCGTGGCTTGGAGTTTGAGCCGCGCCTGCTTGACTAGCCGAGCTTGTTTACGTTGCTCCCGGCTCAGTTGTTCGTGTTCGACCAGCAGGCTTAGACGCTCGATGAAGGGCAGCCCTTCGTAGGTACTGGCCTGTTCCAGTTGTTGTTGCACTGCATCCGCCATGCCGGTCAGTTTCAGGTTTCTCAGGCGGGTCAGGGTTTGTTGGGTCATGGGGCGTATCCTCTTAGTGGAAGCTCTGGGGGCCACGGATGTTCTCGTGCTCTTGCGGTAACTCTGGGTAGCTCAGCGGGCTTTCGGGCAGTTGGTCGCGGCCACTGGTCAGCACCGACTTGAGCTGTTTGAGTCGCACCAGTCCTTCCCGATTAGCCAACTGACAGCAGGCCTCGACCCGTGATGGCGGATACTCCCGGCTAAGACTTAGTAGCCCCAGGCAGAGTCGGTATGCCTGCTCGACATGGGCTTTCTCTTCCAGCCGTTCGCTCACCCAGCACAAGGTGCCCGGTCCGATATCAGCAGCCCACTGCTTGAGACGGCCTGGCGTCCAGCGTTGCTGCTTGCTGTGGCGTTCCGGCATGTGCTCCGGGATCGTGCTCATCCCCGGGATGGTTTTACGCGGATGGCTCGCGACCAGCTGTTGCTGGTGATAGACCTGAAGCAAAGTGTCGCCAGCATGGAGCTCCAGTTGCTGGCCCACATACTGGTGTGGCACCGAGTAGTGGTGCTGCTCATAGCTGACGTGATAGTCGATGTTGACCTTGACCGTTTTGATGGCGACATAGCGATAGGGATGCACCGGCAGTGGTCCCAGCGCCGGGCGGTCCAACTGCTCAAACGCCTCGCGCCGGTTACCGGGCAGTTGCTTGAACGGGCGCTCGTTGAGTTCGTCCAGCAAGGCCCGGATGCACTGGTTGAGCTCGGCCAGCGAGAAAAAGGTCTGGTGGCGCAAGCGGGCGAGGATCCAGCGCTCGACGATCTGCACACCCACCTCAGCCTTGGCTTTATCCTTGGGCTTGTAAGGGCGAGCTGGCATCACTGCCACCTGATAGTGCTCGGCCAACTGCTGGTAGCTGGGGTTGAGCTCGGGATCGTATCGGCAAGCCTTGCTGACACCGCTTTTGAGGTTGTCGGGGATCAGCAGTGCAGGTGTACCGCCGAAAAACTCAAAGGCACGGACATGGCTTTGCAACCAGTCCGGCAGTGACTGTGACCAGGTAGCCTCGGCAAAGGTGTAGTTGGACGCACCAAGCACGGCGACAAAGATCTGGGCCTGACGGACCTCCCCCGTGGAGGGCGAGGCGATGGGCACCGTGGGCCCGCAGTAGTCGATAAAGAGCTTTTCCCCCGCCTTGTGGATCTGGCGCATGGAGCGCTTTTGCAACTGACACCAGGATTTGTAACGGTCGCAGAACTGGGAGTAGCTGTAACAGCTGTTGGGATAGCGCTGGGTGTACTCCTCCCAGAGCAGTTGTTTGGAGACCCCCTTACGCTTGAGCTCCTGATGGACAGAGGGCCAATCCGGTACAACATGGCGGGCCGAGATGGTGGTATCGGCCTGCGGATAGAACAGGGCCGCCAGTTGGCCATCATCAAGCTGGCTAGGTAAGGGCCAGGTCAGGCCGAGCGTCTGGGCACTTTTGAGGAGTTTCTGGATGGAGCCAACGCTGACCTTGGTGCAGCAACTTATCTGGCGAACAGAGAGGTCAGCTTCCAGCCGCAGTCGCAGCACTTCACGAATTTTACGCATTGCAATCCTCTTGGCAGACATAGGCTCTTCCCTGGCAAAAGGGAGAGCGTATCAAAGGTTGTTAAATCAATGCGTTAAGGATGATTCCGGTGAATGTGAACAGTGATTCCGGGATGTTGAACACTGTTTCCGGAAAGGAGGAGCAAAGTGTTCAGGTTGAGCCGGAATGAGCGTTCACATTGGTCCGGAAATGGTGTTCACGTTGAACCGGAATCGGTGTTCATGATCGGCCGGAATATGCAGCAGCAGCGGGCCACTGGAGTATGCACCCGCTTCCCTTGCAAAGCAGACCATTCCTGAACTTGCGGTGGGTATTCCGGCCAATGTGCTGGCACGCCGCCCCGACGTCAAAGCGGCCGAATTGCGGCTGCGCAAGACGCTGGCTAAAGGGGATGAGATCCGCACCAGCTTCTACCCCAGCCTGACCCTGACCGGCAGTGCCAGCACCGCATCCGATAGATTGGCGCAGGTGCTGCAAAATCCGGTTGGTACGCTGGGAGCCAGCCTCGCCCTCCCCTTCCTTGAATACAACCGCACCCAGCTCGCCATCGAAAGCTCAGAGCTGGATTACCAGATTGCTGAAACCGAGTTTCGCAAACAGCTCTACACCGCACTGGTGGAGGTGGAAGACAACCTGGCCGCACGCCACTATGGCCAGCAGCGACTCGATTATCTGCAGGAACAACTGAGTTATGCCCAGGAGGCCGAACGACTGGCCAAGGCTCGCTTCCAGGCGGGTGCAACCGGCGTGCAAGCCTGGCTTGATGAGCAGAACCGGCTGTGGGATGCCCAGCAGAGCCTGCTGGCCCAGCAAAAAGAGCAGCTCACCACCACTGCCAAAATCTATCGCGCCCTAGGTGGCAGCGATAGCGTGACGCCCCGATAACGCCTCCCCCCAATATTCCCCACTCTGCCTGTAGAGTGGGGAATACCATCGCCATCGACCGCACCGAATTCCCTCGCCCACACGGCATACGAACGCCATTGCTCATCATCAGGGGCAGTTACGGCAGCGCAGCCAATTACATGCATCGGCGACCCAGAATATCCCGGCTATACCTTGCGGCTATCTCTATCCCTCACGCACCCTGTGGAGATAACGATTACCGGATATTCCATCAGCAGAGAGCTCGCGGCTCTTGCCGAGCGGCTCCCCGCGAATCATGAGAGACATATCCGAAGCGCATATCTGCACGACGCATACAAATAGCGATATCACGCTGTTAATCCTGCACGACGAAATTAATCGCAAACAAAGAGTGATATTGAGCAAAGTAACAGTGAAGTGAAACGACGCTAAAAAAGGATACAAGCGAGGATGTAGATAACAATGGGGTGAAGGGGCAGATTGGATAACCACGAGTAAAACGGCAAAAATAATGCCGCTCAAAGGCGGCATTATTCAATCTCTGAACCTGACGAATTAGATCAGGAAATCGTTCAGGTCTTTACCCAGTGCTACTTGAGCAGCAATGGCTTTCGGCATACGGCCTTGACCGGTCCAGGTTTTTTCCTGGCCATCTTCTTCGTACTTGTATTTAGCCGGACGCGGAGCACGCTTGCTCTTGGCAGCGCCAGTCGCAGCAGCCGGAGCAGCGGCAGTCGCCAGCAGCTCGCGAGGATCAATACCAGCCTGCTGCAGCATTTCGGTGAATTCATTCAGCTTGCGCTGACGCTCTTCCTGTTCTGCACGCTCCTGTTCAACAGAATCGGCGCGCTCTTGGTAAACCAGGTCAAACTTCTCTTTAGCTTCCAGCAGTTGCTCAAACGGCAGCTCACGAATAGCCGCACGCAGACTGCGAATGTTCAGCAGAACTTTCAGAAACTCGTTCATTATTTCCTCACAAAAAGTCGGTTACAGGGATACCGTTTCAGAATAGCATGGACAATTCGCGAGAACATACAGTTTTTCTATATTAACGTTCTTTTTTTCTTAAATTTCACCATCAAGATCGAATGCTTGCCACTATCAATAACAAACTGGCTGGAATGCAGATCTTCTGGGTAGAGTGGTGATTACCATCTTGTGTTCAAGAAACATCAGTATTTCAAGACTCATTAATTTCCAGTTCAGCATCCAACAAAACTAAGGAAAGTGCGAACAAGTATCCCAAGAACAAAAAATGAAAATTTTAGTCATTTAATATCAATGGGTTACCAGTAAATGCTCTCGTGCCATATGACTTATTCGCACCTTCCCTAACTCTGTAACCTGCTTTATAAGCCTGAGCGAACATTTCTACCATACGTTCAACATCATGTGACAAGACTATGCCTGTCTGTTTAGCAATGAACACGTCTAGAACCTGTCCCTTCACCCGATGATGAAGGGAATACTCCCAATTCACTATCAACCCCTTCAACGCCATCGACAAAATTACATATTAATCAATTGGTTGGAATCGCCACATGACATTTCAAATATGCCTTTCATAGCCCGTTTGACAGACGCATGCGTCCGAAAACAGACTGTTCAGATACTGGTTGTCCAGAAGGGAAAAAATAAAAAAGCCAGCCGTTTTTAAGAGCTGGCTTTCTATGTATCCAAATAGCACTATTTATTTTTAGTTATATTCTTGCCTGATTGGTCAACACCGGTAATCACTGCCTGTGAAGCAGACCCAGTTAAAAGGGGCTCGGTTGGATAGAGCTTAAGTGCTTCAGCTCGCATCGCATTGGCTTCCTCTGTACGACCCAATGCATTAAGCGCGATCACCATATTGGCGTATATGTTGGCACGCGGTGTATGGCGTACGAATGCCTGCCCCCACTCCAGATAAGCTTCCAGTTCGGTCTTGTTATTTGTCTGCAAGCCCACCATCAGACGAACTGAGTTCACATCAAACTCGACTCGGGTCAACCAAGCCATGGGATTGACGATATCAAGTAGCAAGGTCGGCTCTTTATACCCACCCCGTTCATATTTGGTGACTACCCATGCGGTGTGAATTGCTGTGAGCATAAAGGGAACGACCAGCAGCGGGATAGCGATCGCCATAAATCGCAGTAACAGCCATGGGCGGCACTCCATATCCCACCATGATGAGAAACCCTGACTCGCCAGGTTGGTCTCCTCAATTTCGGTATCGATGATATAAATCAGCGTCAGCAACAGCCACCATAACACGATCGCATGGTAGAGAGGGTATTCCGTCTGGGTATGAAGCAATATTGGGGCAACCAAGGCAAGCAGCCCCATGGCATGTACCCAGCGCACACTCGCCAGACGCCATAATAATGCACCTCCCATGATCACCATGCCGACCATGGGTGCAATACCGCCCTCAACAGCCCAATAGAGAAACTCGTTGTGGGGGTGGTCGAGGTTGTAAATTACCATTCCAATATTTGGATCTACATGCCGAGCCTCTGTGTATGCGTGGAAGAATGTGGATTCAAATCCACCATACCCTATTCCCAATAACCAGTTTTGAAAGAGTAAATTCAATGTAAAAGGCCAGATATCTGACCGAGCTCCGCCAGAGAGATATTCGTTCATCCCCCGACTGACACTTGACACCCAATACTGAGAAGCTAATCCAACCACGGCCCCCAGCAAGACCAGACAGAGCATTCGTACCAATAAACGTTGACGATGCAACTGGGGTCCAAGCAGGATAAACGCCAGCAATCCCCCAAGCAGCCCCACCCGAGACTGCAGAACAATCAACAATAGACTGGCGGCGACAATCACCCCATAGCTCACCCTGCGCAACCAAACATGCTCATTGCTGCGTAGCTCCAGCCAAATAGCCAACGCAATCCCGGTGGCCATAAAGGTTGCCATCACATTTGGCTGTTGAAAGATCCCGTATGGACGATTGGCTTTGGCGTCATAGCCAATCCAGTTACCTGGCGTCAACAGATAGAACTGTACCAGACCGAGCACTGCCTCCATAGCGATCGCAATCAGGACGAGATAGAGCAATCGGTCACGCTGCAACCGATTAAATCGCCATTGGTAGAGACCGAACAAAAACAGCAGACCAGCAAACAGCCCCAGCAATCTTGGGATGGCATAATCCTTGAGAGCAAAACCTAGATAGAGCATGGGGAGCAGCATTAAGAGAGCCCCTACCCATAACGCAGCCTGTAATGAAGAAAATACCAGACGCTGGCGTAACGTCACTTGCCACAATCCCAGCCCAATAGTCAACGAGGCAAACACCCATCCCCATGCATTAAAGGGAAGATACAGTCCGGCACCGCCCGGGTTGTGCATAAAAAAGTGCATGCCCAATAGCCAATAAGTGATAAATAGTGCAGAAAAAGCACCATTTATATATTTAATCATCATGCATCCCTAGCGTAATAATTTTAGATCCCAGTATACATTAAGCAGATAATAAAAGAGCGGGCAGTTAACAACTGTCCGCTCTATCTATAGGGAAAACTCTAAGCCCTATGTCTCTGACTTCTATTGCAATTCAGTCAAATCGTAAAGACCATTTCTACGACTCAACATCTGTCCACCGTCACGAGTCAAAGGAACCCATCCAACGGTTCCTTTTGCTGTTGTTGGTTTTAGCAGCATCAAGTCGAAGGGGATCGTTATGTAGATACCTTTGGTAAAGCTACCTTCACCATACTCATCAGCAGAAACATTTGTAAATGTCGCATACCCCCCTAAAATAACGCCCGAATCAAATCGCTTTGAGAAATCGAGAGTAGTGCCTTTATCACCAGCCAAATACTGCCCCACGGCGACTTTGGCGGTGACATTACTCATGAATGGTAACTGCCAATAAGCTGTAACATGACCAGTCATTACATCGTAATCAGCCATTTTCAGAGTATTGTTCCAGTCTCGCTGTTTCACCCAGTTGGCATCAACGCCAATCGCCCAAGTCTTACCATATGGACGATAGAGAACCTCGCTGCCTACACCGGCATACATCATCTCCAAATAACCACCATAAACTTGCCCATACCAATCCCGAGAGAGTGGCTGCATATGAGTTAACTGCAAGTTGTTAAGTAATACATTTGAGGAATCAACATACTCACGAACCCAAGTTCGAACTCGTGGCAATGCCGCCCCATCAGGAGGGGGGGCTTTATAGTTGAACTCATCATAGTTATTAAGCAGATTAAAAAACAACGTCCCTTGCAAGCTGTTGTTTTCACTCATCCGCCAGTCAGCATTGGCATTGATACCGAGCTGGTACATATAGAAAGACTCTGCACCACCAAACGACTGTGTCAGATCAGGATCAAAGGAGTATGAAAAAGATTTACGTCCAGCAGCATAAATGGGTATCCCCTGAACTTCTCTGGCAGCCTGAACAGTCGATTTCTCTTGCTGCTCTTCTCCCAATACTTGCACCACGTTGGCTCGACGAACAGATTGGAGATCAATTTGGGTCTCCTGCAGATGGAAGTTTGCCTTACGCTCAATAATATTCAGGTCACGGATTGTGTTTGGCAAATGATTGGCCGCTAGAAGAGATGTTCGCTTCATCGCCTCACGTTCATCACGATACTTGCTCTGCGTACCAATGATCGTGACTGAGCCTGCCTCAGTATAAAAATCTGTGTCCTGCCACCCTGCATTATCTTTTAGCTCATTCGCCAACGTAGGCCACTTCACGTCAGCAACAGAATCTGGCACCAGGCCTGGTTGATAAACGGGTCTTGGCTGGTCAATCTGGGCAGGTTTCAGCTCGTTAAAGTTGGTCCGCATAGTCACCCCCCACATCAGGGTATTTCCCCTCTGCCAACTCAGATGGCTATCCAAGTTATCAAAAATGCGATATACCGCCCCAACATTCCACGGCGAATCTTGAGAAATATGGCCTGCAAACTCTTTACTATAGTCATTGCCATCATATTCCAGCTTCAACCTAAGTGGCTGCCATGGCGTTTGATACTCAATACCACCGAAGAGTGCTGCAGGCCCATGAAACAGGCTATCAAACTCAAACTTACCGCCATTCCCGGAGTAACTTTCATTCCTTTGACACCAAGCATCTTTGTACTCACAAAACGGGTTTTTAATATTACCGCTTTCGGCCATATTTCCCCAGCCAATACCGATAGTAAAATCAAATGAGCCATACTGTTTACTGGCAGTCAAAAACTCACCGTCAAAAAGACCAGTTCCCATCAGGTCTCTAAAGCCCATAGATACTTGTGGCAGATAGTTAGATTCTTGCCAAAGACGAAACTTAAAATCCATACCCTTATCTTTATGAGATTGACCGCCACTAAAGGTAGGATCATAACTGTATGGCATAGTCCGAGTATCTGTATACCTAAGTGTTGCCTCAAACCAATCAAATGGCTGCGCAGAGATAGACCACCGACGATATTGGTCATTATCAGCATAGTTGGCACTGAATTCGCCAGTCTTAGCCATACGAGCTGTTGGCATCTGCAACAAACCAACACCACCAAAATCACCTTGCGATGGGCCATAAGAATCAAAAATCGACTCTGTAGCGCATACTGCCCCAGAAACAACCCATGAAACAAAAAACGCAATATATTTACATTTAGGAAGCATTATTCAGGCACTCGATTAGCAAGCAAGTTAGCAATGCGAATATTGATATCTCTATATTGTGCGGGCAACACATCGGGGTTAAATCCGACAAACAGCGTCGCCCCAGCCATTGGTTCTCGATGCAGCTGATTCCAGTTAGCCACAGGAACACGACTGATAGAACTATCAGGCTGGATCAGAAATGCTTCACTTGGCTCAGCCCCAGCTAACAAGCTGTAACCCTGCCAATAGTCAGCCAAACCAGCACCAGACTGTAAAGGCTGTTTACTACGACCATTAATCAATCCTACGAAGTAGATAAAATCAGGTCTTGGAGCAACAAAAAGCGTGTAGTTTCCTTTCAGCAGAGGATTACCTTCAGGATCAACTCTACTCTTGGCAGGATCTAAAAAAACTGACAAACGACCACTGACAGGAATTCTATCCAGCTCTTGTAGTAACTGTTGGGTTGACTGGATCAATGCGCCCTGCTCCCCCCCCCTCATCCAAAAAACTTGCAGTAATTTAAGATCTTTGAGTAGGGTCTCTTTAGTTGCCTGGAGCTCTGCCATCTTTCTAGGATTAGCTATCTGTGCACTGCGCCAATAAATATCATTAGGCAGCTTGGTATTAAATAACAGGTCAGCCAGTCTAGCTCCATCATGAACTTCAATCTTGGTTACAGAATGACGTTCATAAATCACGTCTATATCGGCTTGAGCTAAGGCATAAAAAGGCATAAGACCGAGTATCAGATATTTTTTCATAAGGAGTAAGGCTTTAAGATTGTAATTTCAATTACCGGCAAGTCCGGCCCCAACTGCTGCTGGCTCTTCAGTATTCTGCCGGTACTGTGCTCAAACCAATAGTAGTTATGCCAAGATGCACGATTATGCTCAACCGTAATTAATTCATCAATCAACATAACATCATGTGTTCTATCAAGAATTATCAATTTTTCCGGCACTACAGATATAAATTCAGTCCTTATTTTATAGCCACTTAAATAGTCCTTTTCCCACTCTGCATTATATTGCCAATTCATCACGCTTGGATTAATGGTTTTATCAGGTGAGTCTGCAATTTTTTTCAATGGGTCAACCCAAGATGATTTCGTCAAATAGAGATCATTTTCCAAACCCACCGTCTTGTTCAACCGACCTGCATTGGTAACAAACAGCTTATTATCTGCGCTGACCCAACTCAAAGAACCATCGGGATCTGCAAATGCAAGCACCACCAATGCCTGTGGATTATCACCCACGCGCAGATATGCGCTTGCATAAGGCAACTCACGCACTTTCTCTGCAGTTACCACAACATCATCCACCCCCATAAAGGCGTAATGGAGCGTAGCGTAAGTATCAGAACTAGTAGTGGAACAACCACTCAAAAGTAACAATCCCAGATACATAAAAAAACGAGATGAAAACATAGACAGGTCACTCGGTGGAATTGGAAAATGATTGCAAAGTGACAAAAATAAGGCTGCCAATATGGCAGCCTTATTTCAACATCAGAAAACTTACTTCTTGGTAGAAGTTGTGGTGCTAGTACTGGTGGAGTTGTCATTTGCATTAGAAATAACAACTGCTGCCAGTGCTGCTGCACCGACACCAACGGCAACCAGAGTAGTAGTACCCACAGCCGCGGTGCCAGCTACACCAGTGGAACCTGCCGCAGTACCCGTAACTTCTTCAGCCGCAAATGCGTTTGAAGAGAGAACCAATAGAGCAGCCAGAGTCAACGCTGATTTTTTCATTACTAATTTCCTTATTTAAACATGACTTGAAGTATTAACAGGATACCTTGAAACAGACCAATTGACCAGAGTCAGTCGCTCAGATGAGCCCTTTCGTCAGCTCCGAGCCGGACGTGCGATTGCATGGCGTACCAATACAAGTATAACGCCTAGCATGCCGCCAAGCAGCGTCCCCAATACGGTAATCAACGCACGTTTGGGTTTCGCTTTTTCCTCAGCGGCAACAGCAGGATCAAGGGTTTTGAACACGTACTCCTGGTTTACTTCTGTCAACATCAAGGTTTTCGTCTGATCCTCTATCAGTTGATAGAACACCTTCTGCATATCTGCGACCGGGGTTTTCTCGAGCTGAGCTTTGAGATAGGTAATGTTACGTGTCGCATCGCTTTGATCACGCAGCTTCATGGCCTCATTGAGATCGGCGACCAACCAGTCAACCCACTGTTTGGCACGCTCCGGCGAGTAGTAATCCACCGCCACCGTAACCAGCCCCGATTTGGCATCCTGACTGATACTGGCAACATCGCGAAATGCCTTGACCAGCTCCCAGTCCGTTGGTTCAACCGACTTGCCAGGAGGCACTTCGCGCACCCACTTTTTGCTGGCCACATCATAGATCTCTTCATCAATCACCAATTCGCCAGTCGTCTTGTCCGCTTTGACTACGGCCATTAACGGCACTTCCAACTGATGTTGGCGAATAAAATGGCTGAGAAACTGGCGAGATTTCCCAATCTCGACCGCAATAGCCGTCTTGTCCGGCCCCCCACTACTGAGGTTAACCCCCGCTAAGCTGGCAAGCCCGCCAAACTGGGCTGCCATAGCAGCAAGCCCGCCGCCTTGTTGTTCAGCTGAAGGAGCAAGCAGAGCCTCGGAGCGATAAATATTTGGCAGTGAAATAGCAACCAGCACGGCAATGACCGCCCCCACCAGGGTACTGGCGGCAATCCACCACTTACCGCGCCAAAGCGCTGCAAACAATTCACGCAAATCGATCTCATCTTCCCCACCACCGCTCATCGCAACAGGCAAGGGAGGGTGTTCTTTTATCTGTGTCATAACTAGCCAAATCTCAAAAGAGCCAGGTGGCCTTTCCACCTGACTGAATGGACTATCAAATGAGGTGTGGAATTACTTGATGGCACTCCACGCGACACCCAGTTGATAGAGGATCTGGGTAGCAGAAGTCATGATGCTCAGGTTATCCAGATAATCGGAATCAACAGGCACCACGATTGTATCGCCAGGCTCCAGGTGCTTACGACCACCAAACCAGCTATCACCTGGCAACATCACACTGCCATTCGCCTTGATCACATAAATGCGGTCGGTATCTGCCTGCTTCTTGGTGCCACCAGCCCGACTCAGGTAATCGTTGACGCTCAGGCCACCATCGTAGACGTGGGAAGATGGGAACTGCACCATCCCCTGAATTGAGACCACATTTTGCAATGCGGGCACATAGAGCTTGTCGCCATCTTGCAGCATTACATCAGCCTGCTTGTCACCAGACAATATCGCCGGCATGTCGATAGTCATGCGACCGACCGCCTTGCTGTTTTCCAGCTGGTTGACGACCGTCATCGCCTCTGCAGGCGAGCTGGTGTAGTTGGCAATGCTGGATTGACGGCGCAACGTCATCGTGGCGATCTCTTGCTTGAGCTCATCACGCAACAATGCAATACGTTCAGCTTCCTGCTTGCGCAGCGTCTCGCGAGCAAACACTGCACCATTCGGGTTCGCATAAGGGGTTATACCGCCGACTCGCTGGATCAAGTCCTGTAGGCTTTCGCCACGACGAACTGTATAGGTCCCTGGATACTTCACCTCACCAAACACCTGTACGGTTGCTTCTTCACGCCACTGAGGATGAGGCAACACGTTCAAGCTATCTTTTGATTGCACCAAAGGTGAACCGATTACCCGATTTGCAGTTGCCAAATCAAGGCGCTGATTTTCAATCGCAATATCATTCCCTCGTTCGCTAATACGAGACAACTCAATCACATTCGCCTGTTCGTTAAAACCGCCCGCTGCCATGATCAAATCATGGGTACGGCTATAGGGCGTCAAGGGATAGATCCCTGGGTATTTCACCTCGCCGCGCACTTCAGCAATCTGTACCGGCTTGCCTTGTGCAGCTTGCGCTTTCAAACGTTCGAGAACGGGCGCAAGCAGAGTCTGACGAGAAACCCCCACGACTGCCTCTGTTGTGGTTGTGCCAGACACCTCCGCCAACGTCATCTTCTCTTCTTTGGCAAGCTGCGCACGGCTGACCTCAGCCCCCGTAGTGCTATCAATCACATCTACTTGTTGAGCAATACGTTGTTGCGCCTGCCGATTGATACTCGCCGAGGAGGTTCGAGTATTCGCCTGTTGTTTCAATCGGTCGGTTGCATCATTGCTAAAGACAAGTACCTGATCACGCGGTTGCAAGCGAATGTCATCTTCACCACCCGGCATTTGCAGGGCTCGACCCAGATTGAACTGCAACACTTCGATATTGCGCTGGGCATCCACTTCACGGACAACCAGGGCGTAATTCAAATCTGTGACCGAGGTCAGATCACGATCGGCACTTTGTAGAACTCGGCTGATCCGCATTCCAGGTTGGAAGCTGAATACACCTTCACGAACCACGGCACCTTTTACCACAATCGCCTGGCTATATTCGGTACTGCTCGGCTTGACCGTGACCTTATCACCATCGCGCACAACAAACTGGCGATCATGCTGACTTGCCAGATTCAAGTTGAATACCCGCATTCCGGTTTCACCATAACGGGTCACCGAAACCTCTTTGAGCGCAGCAGCCTTCATGCCGCCAGCCAACCCCAGCACATTAACTAGGGCAGCCGGGCCACTCAATTCATAAATAGCTGGGCGTTTAACCAGACCATCGATGCTCACTTCACTCCCTTTGGTAGGGATAAACACGGTGTCACCGGAACGCAAACGAATATCCTGACTGGTGTCGCCCCATACCAGCATCTTGTAGAGGTCGACATCGATCACTTTCTGCCCGGCACGCTTGACCTGGATCTTGCGCAGCGACCCCACGGTGTCGATACCACCTGCGGCTTGCAAAGCCTGGGTCACTGTCGCCATGCCATTGACGTTGTATGCACCGGGGCGATAGGCATCGCCCATCACAAAGACCTGCATGGTGCGCAAAGCACCAAAACTGATAAACGCCTCTACACCAATCTTTTGCTCCTTGATCCGGTTTTCCAGTTCAGTGCGTAGTTGCTGGAAAGTCTGACCACTGGCAGCAATAGGGCCAAGTGATGGGAAGTCGATAAAACCCTCACGACCAATCGCAAGGCTGTAATTCGCATTCTCCTTGCCATAAAGCTGAACCCGGATCTCGTCACCCGGGCCCATCACATAATCATCGGCAACCGGCATATCCACCACAGGCGCATCGGTCAATGGCTCACCAGCAAACACGCTATAGCCAAAAGGTTGTAATGCCCCCTCTTGCGTCGCACCTGCAACCAAGGGCCGCTGAGATGCCTGGCTGTAATCCACTTCGCGTGGAGCCGCCACAGGCGCAGTATTGACCGGTGTGACACTGCTTTGGCTGTTACTCCCTCCCAACTGGGATGGGTCGATACCATACTGAACAGCCAGCGCCTGCTGCTGGGCAGGAGACAGCTGTTTAAATTTGGCCATCATCTCGGGCGTAATTTGTGGCACCGCCATAAGCGGCAAGCCCACCAAAGCCAGAGAAAGAAGCAATCCCTTTTTTTTCATCATGAAAACTCGCAAAGCATCAGAAAATTCAATTATTAGGATTATTCTATCGTATCAAAATAACTCAAAAAGATCCAATAAGAACACCTAAACATTAATATACTCACCACATCAATGTTATATGTATAAGTTTAGACAAGCAAAAATCAATCTAAAAACAAGCGTTCATATTCAGATGCAACATTTATCCACTGATATTTTTTAAAAGCAATATCTTTCATTGCATCACCGAATTCAGCAATATTAAGTTCAGCATTAATCTGGTTTAATAAAGATGCCTCATCGCTAAAATACAACCCTTTATTCTCAGTTGTATATCGATTGAAAATACAATCATACGCATATATTGGCATGCCAAATTGCATAGCTTCGACCAAAGAAGGATTGGTGCCACCAGCAGAATGACCATGCACGTATCCCTTACATTGCCTTCTCATCTTATAGAGCACTGAGATATCATAGACAGGATCAACAATCTCTATATTCGCATAATGCGAAAATCTGCTTTTAAGCGCACGACCATATTCACTCACCTCCCAGTTACCAATAAAGCACAATTTCTCTCTAGATTTAGAAAAAGCAGTCAAAATCAATTCAATATTATTCTCAGGCTCTATCCGACAAAGTGAAAGATAAAAATCATCTTTGACATAATTTTCTTGGTGTTCAACTTGTAGTGCATGATCTCCACCATAAGCAATCACGTCACTGACAACACCATATTCATCCATTACATAATCAGCAATGCCCTGATTATCTGATACGACAATATCTGAAAAGCGAACTGCAAGTTTTTCCGAAAACTTTAAAAATTTTTTCGTCAGCCATCCCCACTTGTCGCGCCGCCATTCCAGCCCATCAATATTCGTAACAATACGTGACGAACTAAGCAACCGATAGATGGGCAAGAATAAACAACCTGACACCCCCAATATTAATGTGACATCAGGTTTTTTCTTAAGGCAAATTATCAGGCTTAATATATCATAAGGTATGCTAGAGACCCCATTTGCCTTGATGGGGAGATATAACAACGACGCATCTTTATAGTTTTCAGACTTTGTTTGATAAGAGTGAGAAGAGCAAAATATATGATATTTTATATTATCTGACTGATAATCGACAAGGTTTTGTACTAAAGATTCAAAACCACCATAGCAAGCAGGTATACCGACAGTACCAATTACAGCAATATTATTCATCAAAGCGAGTCCTGATTATCAATATTTAGCACCGCAAATTATTTATCTGAAAGAGTTAGTAATTTCAGAAATGGGCAATTATATCTTTGTTATGCCAAAATGTTTGTTCTTCGATAGACAGATTGTAATGGGTAGTACACTTATAAAAAGATTACATGTTATCACTGACTGCATAGAGACATGGCTAGGCATTCTGTCATCTATAACAGGACAAATACTCACCCTAGCTATTTCCCGTCCTTAGAGCTCATGTTTAGATTGTTCAAGTCATGTAAAAACATGATATCAGGGGATATCTTGGCCAACAAGAGTATATTTTATAGAGAATGTGCTATTTAAGCTGCTTGGAAGCCCCTAGAGCTTTAAATCTAATCTTTATTTTTTAACCGTAAAGCAAGTTGATATGCTTCTAATGTTTGTTGAGCAGTGTGGTGCCAAGTAAACATAGAAGTAATTCTATTTTTTAAATCAGGATTAAATTCTTTGCTCATAACTGATACAACCCCCTTCCTTATTGACTCAACATCGCCCGGTTCACAATATTCTGCGTAATCCTCAAAATAAAATTTTGTATCCCCTCGATCAGTAACCAGAATATTACAATGCATCATTGCGGCTTCAAGAGAGGATAGACCTGGAGTCTCCATCCAAGAAATTAACGCATGAGCCTTTGCTACATGATACAACTCTGCGAGTTCATCTTGATCTACATGATTAATGAACACCACATTCGTGCCAGCTTCACGAACACATTCATCATAATAGGCTTTACTATTGGGACTTGGCTTACCCACGATCACTAATTGATAGGGTAAATCTTTTACAGCCTTAATAAGGTCTAATTGACACTTTCGGATTTCAACACGAGCAGCACTAAGCAAGCAGCCTTCGAACTTCTTATATTTACCAGAGAATTTTTTTGAATGGTCGAAAACTGATGTATCAACAGCGTTAGCTACCCATAGACCGTTATATACATCAAGCTTCATATCAGAAACAACACGATCGAGCTCAGTAGGACTATTTGGTAAAAGGACATCTATATTTTTTGCAATGAATTGCTGGGAGCGATAATGACCTTTGAATAGGTAACGCAACATCCCAAAATGGAAATTACCATTAAAAATAATTCTTGCAGTAGTTTTTAGATATTCTAGCGAATATTCAGAAACATTATTAGCAATCCATTTCTGAAGGCCTCTCCTAGTTTTTCGATCACATTCATTGTAACTCCCCCAAATGGTTGAAAGTACTGTTGGAATAGAGAGATTTTTTGCTGTTATCACATGATGTAAAATATCTTGTGGATTTCTCAGGTTAAAGAAATGAATTAAATCATAGTCAATGAAATTTGGTTCACTATCATCTGCGATATCAACAATAATTCCTAGCCGCTCTAAATGTTCTTTAGTTTTCAATAACTGTATTGTATCACCACCAGGACCGGAAAAAACTGTCGGCCTTGTAATAAAGAGAACTTTCACTTTCTATAACCTCTTACTGTAGTTATAACGCCCCAAAAAACATATAAACACTAAGGATGTAGAATAAATAATCACATACAGCTTATTGAAGTTATATGTATAAATAAAAGTCAACATAGTAGTAAAAAAGTAAATATAAAAAGGGATTAAAAAAACTTTACCCTTAAAAAAAATCAAATAAAAAGTCAAACCCAACACATAAGATAAAGCTAAAGTAACTATAACACCAAAAAATCCGAAATCAAAAAAAGGAACGCCGAAGCCAGTTGCAGTAAGAACACCATAAAAATCAGATCCTAAAACATCTCTTTGAAAATCAATTAACTCATAAGCATTACCAGTAAAAAGCGAATCAAATGGCAATACAAAGGTAAAATACCCCAAGCCAAAATCAAAATCAGATATTACATACTGATTTAAAATCTCAAAGTTCATCGTAAAAGTAACATATAAATAATAAAGAGGAATCAATATAAAGGTATCACCAAAAAACCAAACTCGCTGAATATCTTCAAAAAGAGTATCACCCAAAAAAATAAAATCCCTATAGAATTTCGCTGCACCAATAAGGTATAGAAAAATGAAAATAATTAGTAAGCACTTTAAAAGTGACAATTTCAGAAAGACACTTCTAACTAGAAAGCATTGTAGAAAAAAAAATGCTATAACACCTCTGTTGCCAACTGCAAAAGATAAAATAATGTGTAATATAGAGAAAAAAACAAATAAATTAAATAAAGACTTAAACTGACCGAAATTAACTTTCCGAGACAAACATTCGAAATATAGATATAATAAAAAAGTGAGGCCTGACATTGCAATCAAATGTACATACCCAGATATAGGAAATGACATTCTTAAAATTTCAAAGTCTTTATTTAAAATAGGAATGGAGCCATATTTCCTGTAAAAAACAAAATGTTCAAACAAAAAAAACATTGTTGAAATAAAAATCAAAAAAATAACTATATATATTGCAATCCTTCTATTACTGGCATTAACCTCACCATCTTGACATACCAAAAAAGTTACAACGCCAATAGGAATTTTTTTCATCCCCCAAAGAATGCCGACAGCCAGTATAAATAGACTTAAGATGAGGTACAGACTAGTACGTTCATCAGGCAATTCTATTTGCGTACTTAATCTGAAAAGATATAATGCTGTTGTGAAACTAACTGCAAAAAAAATAAGAAATGGATTACAGAAATTTGTATGAAGTATTATTTTTTTCATTTCATCTCAACCCTTATAAATTGAAATCTCAATTTAATTTTTTTTATTTTTTAACATTCTAACTCCATAAGTAAGACCCTGAAAGAATGCCATAACACAAGTGAATGATGAATTTTTAAAAGATTTTAAAGTTGAAATTAAAAACATATTTATAAGGTACCTTGAGAGATGAAAGAAATTTATCTCAGAATGCTTCCTATATAATAAAAAAGAATTTCGAGTTGAATAAAATATTGCATTCGGTGTTCTACTTAAGGGATTCGATCTTCTCTCTATAGAGTCGGTTACAACTGAAGTTAGACTATAACCTAATTTTTTTATTCTTAATGATAAATCAACCTCCTCCCAATACATAAAAAAATCATCATCGAAAAGCTTTAATTTTTCTGCTAGGTCTCTTCTTATAATAAAAAAAGCACCAGCCACATAATCCGTAACAACAAATTTTTCACCAGAGTCAGTTAATCTATATTTTTGACTTAATCCGTTTAGTTTTATTGAATCGTAAATCCTTACACCTTCAGAATTAAGTGTTCTTATCATTGACGCACCAACATTTGGATAATTTATCAGTTGCGAGCTTAATGCATTCAATGCCCTCCTACCGACTTTAATATCAGGATTTGCTATTACAATATCACCCAGAAGATTCTTTTCAATTAAATAATTTAATCCTGCATTGTTACCAGCAGCATATCCCAAGTTAGAGTCATTCTCTACAAAATGAATATCTAACTCTCGAGAATATTTATTAGCTAGATTAATTAACTCTAGAGTATCGTCCTTACTGTTTTGTATTAAAATTATTCTAAAAGGGCAGTTCTCTGATAACTTTATTGCATCAAAAAAAAACCTTACATCGTGACAACTATTCCAATTTAAAACGAATACATTTATCACATTCGCCCCTTAATTACACGAAGAAATGAACCAACAAAGACACGTAAATGTTTATATAATGTCGCATACTTTGTAGCTACAATTTTCCTTTGATTTGGCATATTAAAAATAATTAGACCACCTAATTGCTTTGCCATATAACGCACTAATATTGTTGATTTTCTTTCAAATTGTGTAACTTGTACTTTAGAGAGTTGCTCAATATCATAATCAGCAACGGTTATTATATTTTCACGAATCATTTTTGCTACTATAGATTTTCCTATCTCGCTTCTTGCAAGTACAAGACCTTGTCCATCTGACTCAGTAAATAAAGGATATCCCTTGTCGTCACAATTCCAAACGTCAGCACTAACAATATCTGCAACCTCGCCAGTACCATCAGCACAAAGTTTACATCTACTTTGTATTGTTGGTCCGAGAATTTTGCCCCAAGAACGAGAATACTCCATCGTTGTAGAAGTGCTATTCTGCACTAAAGTCGTTTTTCCCGGCCAGCCTTTACCTCTAAAAAAGAAGTTTTCAACAGGCATATCAACATTATAATTTAAAGCTTCAGCGACCCTTCTAACACCTAATCGACTCGGGGTGCCCGCACAGAAGAAACTAACAATTAATTTAACAGCATTTTTTACCTCATTATCTATTGACATTAAGTTACGCAAAGCTACGCAATCACACGGTTTACCAACAAACGCAATCCTCTTGTTAGGATTGTCGCTTAGAGTCTGCAAAAAATACTCTAATGGTGATGCCGGACTATAACGGGATCCTGTAGCTTCAAGTAAATCCTCTCTGGACCTGCTGACTTTAGATATATTCTCTAGTGGATTATGCTTATCTACACCTATCTGAATAACAATATCGACTATATTATAGTCTAATGCATAAAGTAGCGTTTGAGTAACAATGCCACCAGATGAGCCTAAATAGCGTATCTCTTTATCATTTGAATGACCGATATAGGATTGTTCAATTGGCCCCCAGATTGGGTGGCTTGAATTAGTTTTAATACTTGCCTGATTTATGCCTGGGCAAACAGTTTTGAAAATGGCCTGCTCATCTCCGTTTAACTTTTCGCTGCATACAGGGCGATTATATTCCCCCTTATTGACAACAACTTTACTAGGGAATAGAGATGAACACAGACCGCAACCTGTACATAAATCGTTTTTTAAAACTTTCTGAATCACATCCATACTATTATTTCAACACCTCTTCCAAAGCGCTTGTGTATTTTTCAGTCAACTGATTTTTTTTGTCTGTCAAACCTTGAAGCTCTAACTTGATTTGATTTCGATTATTAAAATGGTCAAGATTCATTTTTATAGCATTATTTAATGACAATTCTTTAGCTTCTAAAACATTACCATAGCCTAAAGTTGTATATAATCCCTTAAACTTGCGACTGTAAGCATAAGGCGTAACAGGTACACCACTTGAAAAGGCTGCAATTGTGGCGTGCATTCTTGCTCCAGTGAAATATTCAAAACTGCTTATATAATTTTTCACCTCAATAGGATTCGTAAATCTTGGCGCAACAATACAGCGTGGAAATAACTCAGCCACCTCGATGCATGCAGCATAGTCGTCTTCGATTTTCTGAACGGGTGAGGTAGCTATTACATGAGAAACCAAGTGTATTTCAACATTTTCAATTGATAAGAAACTTTCTATTAGCTCATTAATATAATCTTTATAGTTATGAGCCAAACCAAACTGGTTATCTCTTGTATATCCGCCATTCCAGAGTAATCCAGAAACATTAATTCCAACTTTAATCTTATCACTAACTTCACGAACCGTAGAATAAGGCATGGATAATGCTACATCAGTGCCTAGATGACAAACTCCAAATTCCTTACCAACTTGAAAACTAATATCGTCCCTTGCAAATACTAAACTTGTATTTCTGACAATGAATCTAGATACAACTTCAGCAAACTTAGATTTAAAGGGGCCAATTGTTTGGGGCGACAACACTGATTTTCGAGCAAAAATTGCATTAACTAGCTTAGTAAAGACTTGAATAAGAAAACGACGATTACCATATATATCAGAGAAACTGTCACCGGCTCCAATATCTAATACAAGATCAAAATCTTTTATCATTTTTATATAAGATTTCAACTTTATTGGGTTAGAAATCAATTCTTTGACACTGATTGTTATATGCTCAAATTCACGACCTATTTGAAGCTCTACCAGAGCCTTATTTTTCTCACTGGTGACCTCATTATCACCTATAGTAAAAAACTCAGCATCAATTCCCAAATTTCGACAAACTCGATCAACTAAAATCATATTGCCAATAGAAAGTGCTCCAACCCCCAAATTACCTGAAGATACGTTGTGCCACAAAAAACCTATTTTGACTTTCATTTAATAGCTCTCAAAAACAAAAGAATATAACCCAATAAAACTATCGCGTAATATAAAATAACACCATACACAATTATAGCGATATCTAACCCCAAAGACACCCCCATAATAATCAATGCAAAAAAGGCCAATAAACCAATTATTTGAACGAGGACCCTACTTTTAATCCTTCCTGTCACAACCATATATATCCCCAAACAACTCGATATCCATTTCAAGGATATAGGGACAAACATCAACGGCAATAAATACGAATACGCGATATACTCCTCACCTAAAACAGAAGAAATCAAATATGTATCAAATACACTTAAAAACCAGAATAAAGCTAAACTTATAAAAATAAAAAATGTTGTCCCTATAAATAGGGATTTATGTTTACCTACTTTTACTTCATTTGCTATTTCTCTAAATATAACATTCACAACAACAGCAGATAATGCACTTACCCCATTAGTAATTCGCGTATATGAACTATATATGCCAAATATTGAACTATAATACAGACTAACTAAATACCCATCCAAGACCTGCCAAATATTAGTCAATAAAAAATCGACAGTATAATTAACTTGTTTCAACAGTAATGAGGAATTCCAGGTAAAGTTAAAGCTAAAATAGCTCAACAACTTGAGCCTATAGGTTATAATAATGAAACTTACCATTCTTGAAATAAAAATACAAAACGCAAAAATAATTAAACTGCTTTTACTAAAAACAACAAAGAGACAAAAAAAAGTAAAAACTATATTATTTAATAGCGAAAATTTTAGCTCGCCCGAAAACTCACCTTTTGCCCGTATTTCAGTCAACATAAAATCATAATATCCGTTCACTATGAATGACATACCGACTAGCAACACTACATAGTCAACAGAAAATATGAAATAGATAACTAAACTAACCATGCAAATTATGGAAAATAAAAATTTTAGATAAATATTATCTTTAATTTCAGCTTCATCTGTTATTGCTACACCCCTAAAAAAACGCTGATGAACCCCCAAATCTGAAAAAAGAGTAAGCATGCTCCCAGCTAACAATGCAACACTTAACTCACCAAATAAAGTGGGTCCATAAACTCTTGCCGCTATTAAATAAACAACTGTATTAGCAACTAATCTTAACGAAAATGACAATCCCGAGTATACATAATTTTTTATCATACTAGTAAATCTAATATTCTTTTTGATGCCATTCCATCTCCATAAGGATTATGGGAAAAACTCATTGAATGATATGCTTGCGGATCATTTAGTAATTCAGACAATCCGAAAACAACTTTTTCGACTTCCGTACCAACCAACCTAACGGTACCTGCAGCAACAGCTTCGGGGCGTTCTGTTGTATCACGCATAACTAACACAGGTTTCCCCAGTGAAGGAGCCTCCTCTTGGATACCACCCGAATCGGTTAAAATAATATAGCTACGCATCATTAGATAAATAAATGGTAGGTACTCTTGAGGCTCAATCAAAATAATATTTTCGATATCACCTAAAATGCGGTTAACTGGCTCACGTACATTAGGATTTAGGTGCATTGGGTAGAGAATCTGCACATCAGTGTTGGCTTTAGCTGTGATAGCTAAAGCTTCACATATTCGTTCAAACCCACATCCAAAACTTTCACGGCGATGTCCAGTGACCAAAATTAACTTTTTAGTCTCGTCTAAATATGAGAACTGAGAGGCTAATGTAGCTTGCAGAACGCTATTTTTTTCAATCTTATCTTTTACCATAAGTAGTGCATCAATTACGGTATTTCCGGTAACGACTATGCTATCCTCGGCATAGTTTTCTTGAATCAAATTTTGCTTAGATGTTTCAGTAGGTGCAAAATGGTATTTTGCCAATGCACCAGTGAGCTTGCGATTTGCTTCTTCAGGCCATGGAGAATAAATGTTCCCTGTGCGCAAGCCTGCTTCGACATGTCCTACAGCAATTTGCTCATAATACGCCGCCAAACTAGCAGCAAAGGTAGTTGCAGTATCGCCATGTACTAACACAACATCAGGTTTAAATTCTTGTAGAACCGGTTTTATCTCAAGCAAAATACGGGCTGTAATATCATTTAATGTCTGCCCAGCCTTCATAATATTCAAATCATAATCTGGTTTAATCTCAAATAATGATAATACTTGATCTAGCATTTCACGATGCTGGGCGGTGACACAGACTTTCGCCTCAAAACGTTCATCAGCAGCTAAAGCATGTACCACAGGTGCCATCTTTATTGCTTCTGGTCGGGTACCAAATACCGTCAACACTCTCTTTTTTAACATATCAATAGCCTTTTAAATTCACTTTTAAGTACCTGTTCACCAGATTACGAAATCTGATATGCTTAAAGGATTTGAGAAAGGAACTAATTGTTCTTACTCACCAGCTTTTGATTCATCTTCACGTTGCACTTAAAACTCATTTTCCTGCCAACTTATACAATGCGATACTCACCTTATCGAACCCCAATATTTAACCGATAATACAATAAAGCACCTATCACCAAACATCATAAACTCGCGGCCAGTAATACATCTTACAGTAATAGCCACTGCCTGACTAACTTTTCAAAATATTGTAATATGGTATTCAAAATTAGGCGGGTACAAACATTCACCTTGTGGGCATCTATTTACATTTAAAAGGTAACCGCCAAATTCAATGTAACAGCCTCTTGATCTTTCTTTGACAAACTCACCTTACTTGTCATCGGCCACCTAATCCCGACTAGTGGGTCATCCCAATGGATTGAGCCTTCACTCTGCGGTGAATAGTAATTGGTTGTTTTATACAAAAACTCGGCCGTCTCTGTCAGAGTAACAAAGCCATGCGCAAATCCTTCCGGGATCCACAGCTGTCGCTTGTTTTCTCCAGAAAGATGAACGCCTACCCATTGCCCAAAGGTCGGGGAGCTTTTACGAATATCTACCGCCACATCAAACACTTCACCGGCCACACAACGCACCAGCTTGCCTTGAGCATGAGGCGGCAACTGATAGTGCAAGCCGCGCAATACCCCTTTTGACGATTTGGAGTGATTATCCTGTACAAAAGTCACCGGATATCCTACCGCCTCTTCAAACAACTTGTGGTTGAAACTCTCAAAGAAAAAACCACGTTCATCACCAAATACTTTTGGTTCAAAAATAAGCACATCAGGGATTGCTGTCTTGATTACATTCATCTGTCTACCCGCATTCAATTCAATCTTTATGGGGGCGCAACTTCCCTCCCCCATATCACATCAGGCTTTGGCAACCATTTTTAACAAATATTGGCCGTACGCATTCTTTGCCAGTGGCGCTGCAAGAATACGTATCTGGTCAGCACTGATAAACTTCTGGCGATAGGCAATCTCTTCCGGACAGGCCACCTTCAACCCCTGACGGGTCTCAATGGTCTGAATAAAGTTGCTCGCTTCAATCAGGCTTTCATGGGTACCGGTATCCAACCAGGCATAACCACGGCCCATCATGGCCACCGACAGATTACCTTGCTCCAGGTAGATACGGTTCACATCGGTGATTTCCAGCTCACCACGGGGCGACGGCTTCAGGCTCTTGGCGATCTCCACCACGCTGTTGTCGTAGAAATAGAGGCCGGTGACCGCATAGTTACTCTTGGGCTTCAACGGCTTCTCTTCCAGAGAGATAGCGGTACCTTCTTTATCAAATTCCACCACCCCATAACGCTCGGGGTCATGCACATGGTAGGCAAAGACGGTAGCGCCACTCTCTTTGGCCGCTGCGGCTTCCAACTGTTTCTGCAGGTCATGACCGTAGAAGATGTTGTCGCCGAGTACCAGAGCACAGGGGTCTGACCCGATAAACTCTTCACCCAGAATAAAGGCTTGTGCCAACCCGTCCGGACTTGGTTGTACCTTGTACTGCAAATTCAGACCCCACTGGCTACCGTCACCCAGCAATTGCTCAAAGCGGGGAGTATCTTGCGGCGTGCTGATGATCAAGATATCGCGAATTCCCGCCAGCATCAGGGTGCTCAGCGGATAGTAGATCATCGGCTTGTCATAGATGGGCAGCAGCTGCTTGCTCACCGCCATGGTCACAGGATAGAGACGGGTGCCAGAGCCACCGGCCAGAATAATGCCTTTACGTTTGGTCATGATGCTTGTTTCTTATTTTTAAATTGCAAAAGAAAAGGGTGGCTTGCAGCCACTCCTTTCTGTTTTATCCCTGCCAGCCAGGGAGGCAGTCACTACATCCCAGGCCAGTAATTTACTTACCGAGGATCTCGGTCAACATCCGCTCCACACCGACTGTCCACTCCGGCAGCACCAGATCGAAGGTGCGCTGGAATTTGCCGGTATCAAGGCGGGAGTTATGGGGGCGTTTGGCCGGAGTCGGGAAGGCGCTGGTCGGCACCGCATTGAGTTGTGTCACCGCCAGTTCAACGCCAGCCTCTCTGGCTTTGGCAAACACCAGCTGGGCGTAGTCAAACCAGGTGGTGGTACCGGAGGCAATCAGATGGTACAGCCCGGCGACCTCGGGTTTACTCTGCGCAACACGGATCGCATGGGCGGTGCAATCAGCCAGCAACTCGGCGCCGGTCGGTGCGCCGAACTGGTCATTGATCACTGACATCTCGCTACGCTCTTTGCCAAAGCGCAGCATGGTCTTGGCAAAGTTGGCGCCGCGGGCGGCATAGACCCAGCTGGTACGGAAGATCAGATGACGGGAGCAGAGGGACGCACCTTGCTCACCCGCCAGCTTGGTTTCGCCATAGACGTTGAGCGGTGCAGTTGCATCGGTTTCAACCCAGGGGCGCTCGCCGCTACCATCGAACACATAGTCGGTGGAGTAATGCACCAACCAGGCACCCAATGCTTCCGCTTCTTTGGCGATCGCCGCTACACTGGTCGCGTTGAGCAGCTCGGCAAACTCCCGCTCGCTCTCCGCCTTGTCGACTGCGGTATGGGCCGCGGCGTTGACAATCACATCCGGCTTGACCAGTCGTACCGTTTCGGCCACCCCTGCCGGATTGCTGAAATCGCCACAATAGTCGGTGGAGTCAAAATCAACGGCAGTGATGCGCCCGAGCGGGGCCAGTGCACGCTGCAGCTCCCAGCCTACCTGGCCGTTTTTGCCAAACAGCAGGATATGCATCAGATACGCTCCCCGTAATTCTGCTCAATCCAGGACTGGTAGGCACCGCTCTTGACGTTGCTGACCCACTGCTGGTTATCCAGATACCACTGTACAGTTTTGCGAATGCCAGACTCGAACGTTTCTTGCGGTTGCCAAGCAAGCTCGGCACTCATCTTGGTCGCATCGATGGCATAGCGGCGATCGTGGCCGGGGCGATCCGCCACATAGGTGATTTGCTCACGATAAGAGCCCGCCTTCGGCACCATCTCGTCCAGCAGATCGCAGATGGTGTGTACCACCTCCAGATTCTGCTTCTCGTTGTGGCCGCCGATGTTGTAGGTCTCCCCCACCAAGCCAGTAGTCACCACCTTGTAGAGCGCGCGCGCATGATCTTCTACATAGAGCCAGTCACGGATCTGGTCGCCCTTGCCATAGACCGGCAGCGGCTTGCCATCCAGTGCATTGAGGATCACCAGCGGGATCAGCTTCTCGGGGAAGTGATAAGGGCCGTAGTTGTTGGAGCAGTTGGTGACAATGGTCGGCAGGCCGTAGGTACGGCGCCAGGCGCGTACCAGGTGGTCACTGGAAGCCTTGGAGGCAGAATAGGGGCTGCTGGGGGCGTAGGGGGTAGTCTCGGTAAAGAGCGGCAATGGCTCACCGGCAGCCACTTCATCCGGATGGGGCAGATCCCCATACACCTCATCGGTGGAGATATGGTGGAAGCGGAAGACCGCCTTGCGTACCTCGTCCAGACCGTTCCAATAGGCACGTGCCGCTTCCAGCAACATATAGGTGCCAACGATATTGGTCTCGATAAAGTCAGCCGGGCCTGTGATGGAGCGGTCAACATGGCTCTCGGCGGCCAGATGCATCACCGCATCCGGCTGGTGCAGGGCAAACACCCGATCCAGCTCGGCGCGATTGCAGATATCCACTTGCTCAAACGCATAACGCTCGCTTGTCGATACATCGGCCAGGGATTCCAGATTGCCGGCATAGGTGAGTTTATCGAGATTGATAACGGCATCCTGGGTATCACGGATAATATGGCGCACCACGGCAGAGCCGATAAAGCCTGCGCCGCCTGTTACAAGGATTTTCATTCTATTTATTAGGCCATGTTGAAGTTAAATGCCTCTCTCCGAGAGACAAAAATGAAGGGTGTTAATATGTTCTTAGCCTAGGTTTGATAGTGCACGTGCACTAGTCAATGACTATTGTTACGAACTTGACTCTTGCTGCTTTTTATCCAGCGCCCCACTCGCCAGGCGTAATTAATGGCAAGCACATAACCAGCAATGAACAGCAAATAGATAGCCATCATTGACCATTCAGATAACTTTGCTATTTCAGCCAATATACCCATAAAAACAATACCAACATTACTAACAACCATTAGTAGTAGTGCTTCACGATGGGTAAATCCAGCATGCAACAGAATATGGTGCAGGTGATTACGGTCAGCCTTGAGCGGCGATTGACCTTTGCGAATACGGCGGATCATAATCCCTACCATATCAATCAGCGGCAGCCCCATCAGCCAAAGAGCCATCACAGGCCTGAATGCGGGGCGTTGCTCGGTGACTTGTGAACCATAAATAACCAAAAAACCAATGATGAAACCCAAAAACATAGAGCCAGCATCACCCATAAAGATCTTGCGCTTAAAGGGTGGGATGGTGAGGTTGATTGCCAGATAAGGCACTAGTGCAATTGCAATCACTAAACAGAAATTTGCCATTTCTGGCATGGTATTGCTGAACAACGTAGCCAGCCCAACCAAGCTGATCCCAGCCATTGAGCCCGCGAGCCCATCGATGCCATCCATCATATTGAAGGCATTCACCGCAGCACAAACAGCCAGCACTGCGACAATAACCTCACCCCAAGGCAAGTGAATATCACCGAGTCCCAGTAGGTCACCGAAGTTATGCAAACCGACTTCAGTTGAGAGGCATAGAATAACGATGAGTAACGCTTGCAGTCCGAGTCGTAACTTGGGTGAGATATCGAGCGCGTCATCCACCGCACCAATCACCATCATAGCACCAGCACAGAGTAGTAACATCAACAAAGGAAGAGAAAGCGGCATCGTCATAAAAACACTGAGATACACACCTATACTGACAGCCAAACCACCAATCAGTGGAATGGCCCCCACATGCTGTTTGCGTTGGTTCGGCATGTCTACCAGTTGCAACTTACCAGCCAGCGGACGCAACAATGCGATCGCTAATGCCGTGCCAATAAAAGCTACTAAACCTGACATTTCCATGATTTTATCCCTGTACTATCTCTTTAATTGCACAAAAGAGCGCATCCTTGCGAACTTGAGCGCATCATTAATCTACTAAATCAACCCCGTGTCCTAACGACATCTTACTGAACTGCATAATTGTTCTTATAAAAGCTATTAAAAATAAGATTTCACATCTGTTACAGATCAAGTCTCTGGCATCACGTAAAGCTCGTAGAGATCATTGAATGTGCCTTCCCCTTTCAAATAGTAAAGGGTTTGTTATAGCAATATCTCTGTCAGAGGTTTTTCCACCCCAATACACAATGCTTGGGCTAGCCTCGCGCTAACACTTTGAGCAAACATACAAAATATGCACCACAACAGTAGTGTAATATGTTGTATTTGTTATCGCAGTGTAATATGTTGTATTTATTATCTTTTGCGGCCACTCATTTGACCAAGCAATGTTCGAATTACCGTAAAAAAGATAAGCTACCGCCCCTGAGTTACAGCCCTCAGCCCGCTCAAAAATCTACCTAATTGTCAAACAAATGGTAAGAGACATGACGAGATCATCGCACCACAGCTCAATCCATTACTCGTGGTGTGACCGACAAGACTTGCCGCCTTTCGTGCAAGATATCATGGGTCTTGCCTAATCAACCTATTTAGGGGCACAGAAACACAGATATGCCCTTTCAATAAGGGCCTTATAATACCAGCCGTTTGATGAAATTAGTAGCCAAGTTAGTCCAAATGCAGGTTATTTAACCAAAAGCACAAGCAGCCCAATGACACCAGCATCCAAGCAAATCAGTTTTTTGCAAGCAAAAACTCGATGTTGTGAGAGGGCAACGACACGACATTATCTTGTGATTTGGCCTGTTTTCTGGCAAGCCACACCAGATCACAAATACCATCTGTTGGTTCAAATGCAGCCGGAGCATTCATCAGGATGTCACGTACTTGCTGGTGATCAAAGTGGTGGCAAGCATCATCCAATGACGCTAACAAAGGGCGCAGTCGCGACCAGGGCAACCAGCACTCTTGTGCCACCATGATCCTGGGATGCTCGGTTCCTCTGGCATCATCACCAATCAGTAACTCTTCGTAGAGCTTTTCACCCGGCCGCAACCCCGTTACCTCGATGGCGATATCACCATCGGGCCGCTGCTCATCACGCAGTGTCAGGCCGCTGAGGCGTATCATGCGTTTGGCCAACTCCATGATCCGTACCGGTTGCCCCATATCGAGCACGAAAACATCGCCTCCCTCCCCCATTGCGCCCGCCTGGATCACCAACTGGGCTGCCTCAGGAATGGTCATGAAATAACGAATGATATCGGGGTGAGTCAAGGTGATGGGCCCACCTTTGTCTATCTGTTGTCTAAACAACGGGACTACTGAGCCAGAAGAACCGAGCACATTACCAAAACGCACCATGCAAAAACGGGTTTGATGCTTTTCACGGGTCAACGCTTGCAAGACTAACTCAGCCATACGCTTGCTAGCCCCCATGGTATTGGTCGGGCGTACCGCTTTATCAGTTGAGATCAGTACAAACGTTTCCACTCCGGCTTCAATAGCAGCTTGTGCCGCATAGAGGGTGCCAAAAACGTTGTTACGCACCCCTTCGATGATATTGAACTCGACCAGTGGCACATGTTTGTAAGCTGCTGCGTGGTAGACGGTCTGGATCCGAAAGCTCTGCATCACTGTTTTGAGGCGATGCTGACGCTGCACAGATCCTAATAGCGGTATTAGCTCAGTTGCGATCCCTTCGCGCTGGCACTGCTCACTTAAATTTTTATGCAGGTCATAGAGGGCATATTCAGATAACTCGAACAATACAAGCGTAGAGGGGTGGCACCGCAAGATCTGGCGACAGAGCTCAGAACCGATTGATCCTCCGGCACCAGTCACCATGACAGCCTTACCTGTGATATTGGCCTCCATCAATCTCGTCACAGGTTCTACAGGGTCTCTGCCCAACAGATCGTCGATAGAGACCTCATTGAGCTGATCGATACGTGCAGAACCATTAACCAAATCGGCCATGCCCGGGATAGAGAGCACTTCGCAAGAGAGGGGCTCAAGTGCATTGATCACCTCCTGACGGCGAGCCCTGGTGCTGCTCGGCATAGCCAGCAAGATCTTCTGGACACCATGGAGCTCAATCAGAGTTGGCAGTTGGGCACTGTGATAGACGGTGCATCCCTGGATAACGCAGCCCTGTTTGGCGGGATCATCATCAACAAAGGCGACTGGATAAAACTCATTACCTTGCAGCAATGCCACCTGTAGCTGGCGCCCAGAAGAGCCAGCTCCATAGATCAATACCTGCGTACGAGCCAAACGGGTAGTATTAAGCAAGGCCCGAAAGAACAAGCGCACACCACCGACCAGCAGCACCAGAAAGGAGAGATAGATAACCGATACCGTTCTGGGCAAGAAGATATCGAAGTAAAACGCAGATATAACGAAGAAACAGGTAGAAAGAAATGCCCCTAACAAGATTGTCCAGAGCACTCGAAAACTGACATATCGCAATACCGCACGATACAACCCCAGACGAACAAATAGACCGATACTGACAATGATGATTGCCCCTAGCAGTGCCCAGTGATGAGGGCTATCGATTGGCCAGCTGCGCTCCAGCCTGATCCAGTAGGCCCCCCAATATGTCATTGTGATGAGCATGACATCGACTGTGACAGACACTGCGCGCTTACTAGTCCGGGACAAGGAACCAAGGAAAGTGAGCAACCAACTCCCCATAGGCAACAACTGATGTTTCATTCCGGCACTCCTGCATTCAGGTAATACGCAAGATAGGTTAACGGCAAGTAAGCAATCGACAACCCGAGAAAACCATCGATCTGATCAGAAACAATCATCGCAGCGATAGGCGCAAGCCAGAGGCAATTTATCAGCAGCACCGCCGAAGTCACGCGTCGATGGCTTTGCCAGCGCCTTGCAGCATATTGAAATGCATGAGTACGATGGGCTTCACTCAGGCGGCACTTTAGACGATAGCGATTCAACAAGGTCCAGGTGGCGTCGACTACAAAGACTCCGAGCATAACAAGCCAGCCCCACAGAAATTGAGGGGCAGAAGCGGCATCCAGCAACATCAGAGAAGCCAGCATCAAGCCAAGAAAACCACTGCCGCCATCCCCCATAAAGATCCTGGCTGGCGGAAAATTCCAGCACAAGAAGCCCGCCGCCGAGACCCCCAGTAGCAGGGGCAAACTGGCAGATGACCACTCACCCCCAACGAGATAATGAAATAAAGCCATGAACAGGCAAACGATAACGGCCTCACTGGCCGCCAAGCCATCGATGCCATCCATAAAGTTGTACAGATTGATAAACCAGATCACCCCCAGCCAAGCGATTAGATAACCAAACCAGGCAAGATCCAGCTGCCAGCCAAAGAAGGTCAGCTCTGGCAAACCATCAACAGCAGATACCACCAAGGCTGCCGCCATGCTCTGCACAATCAGGCGGGTTCTGGGCTTGAGAGAGATGTGATCATCGATAAAACCAACCAATGCAATGGCCAATGCTGCAGTCCATATCAAAGCGAAACTACCATGAGATATGCCATAGGGCAGCGGGAGCAGGGCGACAAACAAAGGCGCTGCCAGCAGAAAGGTCGCCACGATAGCCATGCCACCACCTCTCGGAGTAGGCACCTGATGTGAACTGCGATGATTGGGCTGGTCAAGCAAGTGGTTCAGAGCATAACGCCGGAGTAAACCAGTACCAGTAACTGAACAAAGCAGGCACAACATCAAAAAAAGAACAAATGCAAACATCAAGGTGACTCGTTATGGGAAGATGCCATCAAAGATAGGGTCTGAGAGAGCGAACAGGGTGCCGACCATTGTAATCGGCTCTGTGCCTTACTGGTATCCATTTCCAGAGAGCCATAAATACGCTGCAACTTGGAATCAATCCCCAAACAGCGGCCAAGCCCCCTTATCAACCTTGGTGGGGTATAAAACAGCCTACAGGGAACACCTTCTGCATCAGCAATCGCTGCAAGCAACTTTGATGTCGACATCGCGACAGGATCTGCAACCAGAAAGACCTGGTTCACTGCGGCTGGGTGCTCCATCGCATGGGAAATAAAGTCACACAGATTAGGCAACGCCAACAGGCTGCGCGCATTGTTCAGACGGGCAAAGGGTAGCGGGATCCCTTTGCGCACCCACGTCATCATACTGGCAAAGTTAGCCTTCACTCCTTCTCCATAGATAAGAGGAGGACGAACGATGGTAACAGCCATACCACACTCTTTCGCAAGCGCCATCAGCCCTTGTTCCGCATCATACTTCGAGCGTCCATAGGGATCTTCTGGCGGACTCTGCACATGCTCATCAAATGGCTTGCCTGGCTCGGTGTGCTCGCCATTCACTTTGATCGAACTGATAAAAATGAAGCGCTTTACTCCTGCGTCAGCCGCTTGGCGAGCAAGCGTGAGCGTCCCCTCTGTATTCACTGCTCGAAAAGCCGCCAGGGGATCTGTCGCGGTATCCGACATCACATGGACCCTGGCTGCACAGTGAACAACCACATCCACTTGTTGCAATTGGGCCGTCCAGTCGGCATCCTCAGTCAAAGAGGGAGCCTGAACCTGGTAAGAAGCCAGCGGGTAACATCGCACCGCACCTTTCACATTGGCTCCACATCTAATCAGGTGTTCACAGACCGCTTTGCCTACAAATCCGTTGGCACCGGTGACCAAGACTGTACTTTTGATATCTGCCATTACCACCAACGCCAACCGTGAATATTGAAGAACGTCACCATGGAACGCCCAAACATCCAGATATGGCGCCAGCCTTTGCGGGATGCATGACCACCGTGATGAACGACCTTCACCTGAGGGACATAGGCAATCCGGCTGATCTTTCCTGCCCGTAAACTGATGTCAAAATCTTCAAAATAGAGGAAAAAGCGAGGGTCAAATCCTCCGAGCTGCTGCAATACATCTGTGCGAAACAGCATAAAACAACCACTGACAATGGGTGGGTCCCACAGCACGTCATGATTGTTGAGCTGATCTGCCATCTCATATTTTGCCAAGCGCGTCTGGAATAACTTCTTCACACTCGCAGGAGCAAATCCACGCAACAATAGATCAAATACGGTTGGATAGCGTTTGCAGAGCCGTTGTACCTTACCATCCTCCCATGTTGCGAAAGGCGTCAATAATCCGCAATCCGGATGTTGCTCCATAAATTCGAGTGCATTTTTCAGTGCATCCGGGGCGACTTCAAGATCGGGGTTAAGGATAAGATGATATTTAGCATCAGTCTGCAATGCGCGGTTATGGCCAGCACCAAATCCAGGATTTGACTGTGCAAAAATCAAGTCGTGAACACCTATAAAGCTCTTGCTTATATCTTCATTTTGAATAGCAAAATCACTCGATGGAGAGTGATCTACAACTATCAAGGAACTAACAACCCCAGCTTCAGTGATTGCTCTCTGTAGTTTGTTGAGAGTGCTTGCTATCATCGCCTTTTCAGTACAATAAGCGACCACACCAATAGTTAGATAGGACTTGGGCATACTATTTACCATAGCAAAATATTGCGCTCACAAAGTCACAAGTGAAAAAAGATAGAGTTAGCATAGTAACTATATTAACCTTTCATGCCATGATAATAAAAGCTGACTGTACAAGTATCGAGCCAGCGCTTTCTATCGATTATTATAGGTTCATTTGACATGGTTAATTGCATGGTCCATAAAATAGAGAACGCTTAAACCATTAGCTTTACAATACATAAAAATCATTGTATCAATCACAACGAGCGTGAAATTAAAAGCCCACTGCAGACATTACACTAAAACATATGTTTTTAAATACGACATTGTTATTTTGTAAGAATCATCGCATAAACCTACGCTCAATAAAATAAAATGAAAATGACCCCATAAATAAAACCATCACAATAATAGATGTTGATAATAACATTGGTGACGAAATCATGCCCTTCACCTGATTCGCAGCATTTATGATCGGCATGTGATAAAGATAGATGCTGAAACTGATCATGCCGATAAATGATAGACCAGACCATCGACATAAACGAACAAACCATTTATTTCGCTCAAGCATGATAAATGCAAAAATAATCATCCCAAATCCCAAAGCCAAATAGGTTCTGGAAAATACCATCGAAGATACTTCTATCCAAAATGTATCGTCCAAATTTTTAACGAAACTGACAATTAAAATAAAGCCTGTAATAAGCAGCAAAAATGCAACATAGTTCCTTGGATGTTTTGCTTGAACTAAACAATCGGCATAAACAAAGGCGATGAAACAACCTATAGCAAATTCATCCAACATACCAATCACTTGAGTAGACCAGATGAATTCCTGCATGGGTTGACCATTAAAATATAAATAAATAATATAACGCCATAACCAAGCGACTATAAACATACCAAACAATATAATATACTTCTTACTAGTAGAGCGTAAAAAGCAAGCAGTAACAGCCATGAATATATAGAACGAAAATTCAACACCTAACGACCAATAAGCTCCATTAATGGAACCATGTGTTTGTTCTAAATAAGAGTGTATAAATAAAAGGTGCGCTACGGTATGCACAATACCATTGGATGTAGTAATGAAATAAAAACCACTAAATGTAATAGTGAGCAACATAGATACATAGTAAGGTGGTGCGATGCGCAGGAATCTACGTTTAAGAAAATTAATTACTTTCCACTCACGAGGTCTAATTACACAAAGGCAAATAAAAAATCCACTTAACACAAAAAATAGATCAACGCCTACCCATCCCCAATAAAATATATGTGGCCAAACGGCCACACTTAACTCTTCCATGTGATAAAACAATACCAATAAAGCCGCAACACCTCGCAATACGTCCAATGATTCTAATCGAGCAGTCATTTAATAATCTCGTGCATTGGTTTACGACTCAGCAAGCGCTTTATTGCTCTCTGCAATTTAAACGGAATGAAACGTGCCAATGAACTAACAAAGGGCATATTTCTAACTTTCCATAGATACTGTAAAAATTGTTCTTTTCTTGATAACAGTACAGCACTAGGAGCAATATTTAGCTTTTCATTCCACTTCTTGACTAATTTAGAACCATCAACAGGTGTCAAAACTGCCAAGCCACTCAGGTATTTCTCTTGATAGAAGATATCATCTCTCTCTATTTCATCACAAACTTCACTCGACACCACGAAATCGCTTAACTCGGCGCCTTGGGCATAAGCACGCCAAAATGCTGCACAATCAATGGGTTTGATATTCCATGGTAATAGTAAAGAGTGATTTCTATTTTCGATACGCTCGACAAAAGCACCAATATTCGGACATACAACAGGATATGTATGTTCAAGTGCAATGGATAATGTATAACTGTATGTCTCAGGCCATAAAGCAGGGAACCAGACAACATGAGGTTTAATACTATCAAGTTTCTCTTCAAGTTGATCCAGTCTATACGCACCATGATTCACAACCCCACGCAAGGGGCGATAACCATAACCTAGTAGATGAAACTCTATCTTATTTGGATCACACAGCAAGGCGACTTGTTCTAGTAGATCAGCTCCCTTTTCCCGACTTAAAGCACCAAGGATAAGTACACGTAGGGGGTCGCCTGGTTTATGGGCCTGCTTAGGTTCTGGGTAACGATAAGCATCTGGATGGTATGTAATAATTGCCTTGCTAGATAGCTCGCTCTTATTCCCATAAAGCCTACTAAAGCGCTGATATACATCTTGACTAGGATAAATAATTCGCTCAGCTCGAGAAAGTAAGGGAAATATACCGCTGCGCCATTCCTCGCCAGAAACACTGATTTGTGCAGCATCTCTACATATATCATCATAATTTTGATTATCCTCGCTCACAAATTGTCCATAGCGATCTGTAAGCGTTGGATTACCATTTAACATATAATAATCATGAATCGTCACATCATAGGAAATTCCTAGCGAACTAGGTAGCAACCAGGTGCGTGGTGGCAGACCCATGCTATGGTGAAAATGTACACGACTAACTCTGAGGTCTCGCAAGAAGCTCACTAATAATTCATATTCTGTGTGAATATTGAATACAAATGCATCGCTCTTATCACCGTTAAAGGCACTCAAATAAAGATTAACATATCCTTCTCTACCCCCAGGAGTTAGACGGAGAAACAATACCTTTCCCAAATAATATGATGCTAGCTCAGAAACATGTTGAGCTACCCCACCACCGAGGTGATGTGCTACGGCTAAGACTACTGGGAGACCCGTCTCAGCAATGTATCTTACTTTAGCCATCATCCTAGCCTGTCTTGCAGGATCTTGTGCAATGAATGCCATGACATCGCGGGTATAATTAGGGTGTAGTGTATTAAGCAGCTCTAATGCACGAGCTTTTCTTGGATCCCCTTCATCCAGAAAACTGACACCGCCTTTATGGTAGGCAAACACATTTAATTGGTGATAATTCTTCCATCCCAACTTTTGTGCTCGTTGGCACCAATCATTCTCCTCTCCATACCCCTTGCCAAAGGTCTCCTCATCAAAATAACCGACAACATCCAAGCAATCACGCCGGATATACATGCAAAATCCAACCCCTGTTGGTACTTCAACTAGCTCATTTTCGAGGGGCAATGTAGAGAAAAGGCGATCAAGTGCATTAACATCGAGGCCAGAATAAAGAGCATTATCTTGACAAAAATGAGGGAAACTACAGATCGTCGCATTATTAGAAAAAGGTGTCAAACTGGCAACCCGCTCATTGCTGTATGCGGCTTGTTGCATCCGATGCAACCAATCTGAATGAGAGACTTCTACGTCACTATTAAGCAAGAGTACATCTCGATCTTTATGCAAACGCATCCCAAAGTTAACTGTGCCAACAAAGCCCTTATTAACTTCGTTCTCATAAAGTTTAAAACCTAGTACATCGGCTTGTTCTCTCAGCCATGTTGTTAGTTCAGGTTCTGGTGAGCAATCGTTAATAACAATTAATTGTGCCCATTCAGGCATACTTGGCAATAATGATAAAATACACTCTCGGGTCTCTTCCAAACCACGATAAACAGGAATAATAATATCAAGAGAGTTTCTATTTTTCATACTCTTACCTTAAATTTGGATTATGCAATTCAAAGATAACATGGGAAGTTAAAGAACAGATTTCAGAGCAATAAAATCATCTAATAAATGCGTTAGATATGCGCTTTAAAAAAGCAATTAACTTCCAAGCCCTTGAGTTATTAATCTCATCCAAACAAAGTTGTTGCTCAATAATTATTTTTTTCTGTAATGTCGCTATGGACTCTATTTCTTTTATTGTTTTATTAATTGGCAATAGAAGTTTATTAATAACATTTAAAGGGATTGCGTCTATCAAAATATCAAAGTATACATCTTTAATAGCATGTTCAACTGTAAATAAAAGTTGAGGATCTATATTATCAAATATGAAATTTCTATCGATCTTGATATTTGCATTATGTTTTATTAAATTTATAGCTGGAGAAAAATCAACCACACTTACTATTCCACTTTGTTCACCAGGATCCAGCCTTAACTCAACAACATTAGAGAACTTATCTAAATTAAAAGAAACTCTATCATCCGTAAGCCGTGCACATAACGCTTTTTCCTCTGAAAAATCGATGTCTCCAGCTTCCTTTATATATAACTTTACCAGATGCCTCGAATCTCTTTTTGATTTTAATTTCTCAATGTTAACCTCAGCTATACAACGTTCGCGAGGGGCTAGCGTAAATATGAACTGATATACGTTCCCATAAACACGCTCATCAAAGTTAATCGGCGTTGTTTTTGTAAAATATTTAGAAAACTCTGTCTGCAAAACCTCGGCATAATAAGCAGCCTCTTTTATAGCAAAAAATCCACTATCATTCACCATATTCAAGAGATTTTGATAGGTAAAAAATCGGATGTGCGTATCATCCAAAAGGCCGGTATCTCGGTAATTAAACTCCTCATTAAATAACTCCAATAATACACCATCATGCCCAACATTAGGTACAGATATAATAACAACCCCATTATTGGAAAGGAATGACTTAATTGATTGCAATACTTTACTGGGCGAATACAAATGTTCTAGCACATCAGCAAAAATTATAAAATCATATTTATTGCCGTCTAGCTTGCTTTCCCATTGGTAATTTTCAATATTACCCAGCTCACTACCTATTAGAGCATGCCTCGCGTAGAATGATGCTTCTTTACCTGCGTTTTCATCTAATTCAATGATATCAACTATACAATCCAATGACTCTTTTAAGTATCTAGTTAAGCGACCGTGAGCAGGACCAAACTCTAAAACTCTTGCTTTGGGGCGAATTTGTTTTATTATTATTGATAAGCTGTTTTCGGTTTCAAGATCCAACTCAACGTTGTATTTACTCATTATGGTGTTTCGCTCCATTCATGAGGAATAACAAATACTCCCTCAGCTTCATATTCCCCAGCAACTACTATTTCTCTGAAACGGGCTCTATATTCAAAAGGAATTGTGGCTGTTTTTTCCATGATCGCACAATCAAAAAAATATGTTCCACCTAAAACACGAATACCACAAGTATACTCTAATCGGTAGCAATTTATTCCTTTTACCCAAGGTATTTCTTTTTTATCGAGCAGTGTATTCAAACCACAAATATATTTATTATCAAGACTATGTAGAGCGATACCTAACACAGGGCTATCGATAGAGTCATCAAATACTTCATATTCAATATCAATGAACAACGGAGTATATTTACTAACCCGACTAACGATGTGACCACAATCATCTTTGATAGTTAATTTTTTTATAGTAACTACAGCGTTAGGATTGAACTGTTCTTGAGTTTGCACATCATTGTTGCTTTTTAACTCACTTCCCGAAGTGGGTGCGTCAGCAATTTTCAAAAAATCAAGGTAGCGGTCGGTAACTTCATTTACATTGCCGCTAAGCTTTATTTTTCCATCTAAAATCCAAATTGCCTTATTACAAAATCGTTTCACACTATTTATATCATGAGATACAAACAAAATTGTAATTCCCTCTTGCATCATCTGATGCATTCTATCCATACATTTATGTTGAAACGCCTGATCTCCAACAGCTAGGGCTTCATCAACAATTAGAATGTCTGGACTAACATGAATAGCAACGGAAAATGCCAACCGAGCAAACATACCACTGCTGTACATCTTAACTGGCTGGTGAATGAATTCACCTATATCAGCAAAGGAAAGAATTTCATCACATCTATTCCGCATCTCATCATGTGTAAACCCCATCAAAGCACCTTGAAAGTATATATTCTCCAATCCAGTATACTCAGCATTAAAACCAGCGCCTAACTCTAGAAGGGAAGATATTTTTCCATTAACTTCAACGTTCCCAGAGGATGGAGTTAACACACCGGTAATTATTTTAAGTAAAGTACTCTTACCCGCACCATTTTTACCTAAAATACCGACTGTTTCACCCTTATTTACGGTAAAGCATACATCATTGAGCGCATGATACTCATGATGATATTTTTTATTAAAAAAATTCAAAGCTTCTTTCAAACGATCCTTGGGCTGATCATATAGTTTATAACTTTTGCAAATGTGTTTGACGGAAATTGCGATTTCATTTTTCATTTTATAAAACATCCGCAAAGTGAGGTCTTAACTTTTTAAAAACTGAAGAACCTAAAATTAAAATAGTTAGCGTTAATAACCAAAAACATAGAATTTGTGCAGGCTTTTCCCAAAACCAAACGTTATCAATCAAGCTATCTCTAAAACCCTGTACAATATAATAAATGGGATTTAGTTTAAAGATCCACTGCAAACTATTAGGCAACATATTTAATTGCCAAAAAATAGGAGTTAACCAAAAGCCAAACTGTATAACCATCGATATGATTTGAGTTAAATCATTAAAAAACACAACTATGCTGCTGGTTAACCATGCAACTCCTAACATCATTACTGTTGCACAAAAAACATAATAAAAAAGTTGCAACCAATATAAGTTTGGTTCATATCCATATAAAATAAACATTACCAACATGAAAGCTACAAAGAATGCATGAACGATAAATGCTGAGCACAACTTAACTATAGGTAATAAGCTTACTTCAAAAACAATTTTCTTAACTAGGAAAGCATTATCTTTTATAGAGTTAGTTGTAATGCTTAAGCTCTCACTAATGTAAAACCATGGAATCATTCCAGATATAAGCCACAATATAAATGGAGTGTCATTAATGGGGCCATTTCGAAAGCCCATTTCAAACACGAACCAAAAAATAACTATTGTGAAAGTCGGTTGAATAAAAGCCCAAAAAACACCAAGCAAGTTATTGACATACTTACTTCGAAAGTCGTCTTTCACTAAAGAAATCAGTATGTTTCTATTGGATAGAATGGATTTTATAAAATTAACAATTTGCTTTGACATATTAATTCGCCTTTTTGCGGCAAAAATCACAACATGAGAAACATGGTTGATCAATAGTTTTCAACTGAGATGTAATTAAAATAATCAGCATCAAGGAAAGATAAACCAGACTTATCCTTTTTAGATATATTTGGACGTCCATGACATGGCCATTCAATATTCAAGAATGTATCACTCCAAATAATTGCACGCTCACACTGTGGAGCATAGTAATTGGTTGTTTTGTACAAAAACTCAGCCGTTTCTGTCAGTGTGACAAAACCATGTGCAAACCCTTCCGGGATCCACAACTGTCGCTTGTTTTCCTCGGATAGGTGTACTCCAACCCATTGTCCAAAGGTCGGTGAGCTTTTGCGGATATCGACCGCCACATCAAATACTTCACCAGCTACACAACGCACCAGCTTGCCTTGAGCATGAGGCGGCAACTGATAGTGCAAGCCGCGCAATACCCCTTTTGACGATTTGGAGTGATTATCCTGTACAAAAGTCACCGGATATCCTACCGCCTCTTCAAACAACTTGTGGTTGAAACTCTCAAAGAAAAAACCACGTTCATCACCAAATACTTTTGGTTCAAAAATAAGCACATCAGGGATTGCTGTCTTGATTACATTCATCTGTCTACCCGCATTCAATTCAATCTTTATGGGGGCGCAACTTCCCTCCCCCATATCACATCAGGCTTTGGCAACCATTTTTAACAAATATTGGCCGTACGCATTCTTTGCCAGTGGCGCTGCAAGAATACGTATCTGGTCAGCACTGATAAACTTCTGGCGATAGGCAATCTCTTCCGGACAGGCCACCTTCAACCCCTGACGGGTCTCAATGGTCTGAATAAAGTTGCTCGCTTCAATCAGGCTTTCATGGGTACCGGTATCCAACCAGGCATAACCACGGCCCATCATGGCCACCGACAGATTACCTTGCTCCAGGTAGATACGGTTCACATCGGTGATTTCCAGCTCACCACGGGGCGACGGCTTCAGGCTCTTTGGCGATATTCCACACGCTGTTGTCGTAGAAATAGAGGCCGGTGACCGCATAGTTACTCTTGGGCTTCAACGGCTTCTCTTCCAGAGAGATAGCGGTACCTTCTTTATCAAATTCCACCACCCCATAACGCTCGGGGTCATGCACATGGTAGGCAAAGACGGTAGCGCCACTCTCTTTGGCCGCTGCGGCTTCCAACTGTTTCTGCAGGTCATGACCGTAGAAGATGTTGTCGCCGAGTACCAGAGCACAGGGGTCTGACCCG
>NZ_JBQBEH010000004.1:0-45436 GCF_051919665.1 Aeromonas sp. 55A
AAATAAGGTCGACCATCCCCGTCACACGGCAAAATACGCAACCCTGCTTGCCCGCGCCCAGCGCCGCCTGAGTAAAAAGAAACTCGGCTCCGCCAATCGTGCCAAAGCCAAAGCCAAGGTTGCCCGTATTCACGCCAAAATCTCCGATTGCCGACAGGACAACTTGCACAAGCTGTCCCGCACACTGATTAACGAGAACCAAGTTGTGTGCGTTGAATCCCTCAAGGTGAAGAACATGATCCGCAACCCCAAACTGGCAAAGGCGATAGCCGATGCGAGTTGGGGTGAGTTTGTGCGCCAGCTGTCGTACAAGGGCGAATGGGTGGGGCGCTCGGTGGTTGCCATAGACCAATTTTTCCCCAGCTCAAAACGCTGCTCTTGTTGCGGATACACACTTTCAAAATTGCCGCTGTCAGTGCGTGACTGGGAGTGCCCTGAATGCGGGGAACACCACGACCGTGACCACAATGCGGCCAAGAATATTCTTGCGGCGGGGCTCGCCGTTAAAGCCTGTGGAGAGAATGTCAGTCTGGTGTAACGCATGTTACCTCAGCAGTTCTCGTTGAATCAGGAAACCCGGTTAGGTGACTAATCGGAATCCCCTCCCTTTAGGGAGAGGAGGATGTCAACAGGGCTTTGCTGCAGGATAATCGCCGCGCACAACCTTTTCCGTTTCCATTCAGGTGATCGATGAACATAACCCCCAAGCAGAGAACCCTGGCTATCACCATGCTGATCGCCGTGGTACTCCTCGGCTGGCTGCTCTGGCCCAGTCAACCACCCAAGGCGATGCTGACCGCTCAGGTGACCCGCGAGGATATTGCCCAAACTGTACTGGCCAGTGGTGTGCTGCAGGCCGTGGAGCAGGTGGATGTGGGGGCACAAGTCTCCGGTCAGGTTACCAAGCTGGCCGTCGAGGCTGGTGATCAGGTCAAGCAGGGAGACCTGCTGGCCGAGATCGATCCCCTGATTGCCCAGAACAACCTCAAGACTGCCGAGGCGGAACTTGCCAGCAATCGCGCCCAGCTCAAGATCAAACAGGCGCAACTCAAACAGAACGAGCTCGCCTGGCGGCGCCAGCAACAGATGTTCAAGCAGGAGGCGAGCTCACGGGCCGATCTGGAGAGTGCCGAGGCACTGCTGGCGGTCACCCGCGCCGAACTGCAAAATAGTCAGGCCAATATCGACAACGCCCTGATCAAGGTTGATCGGGCCAAGACCGAGCTGGGCTACACCAAGATCCTGGCGCCGATGGATGGCACCGTCATCAGCATTGTGACCCGTCAGGGCCAGACCCTGGCTGCCAGCCAGACGGTGCCGACCGTGCTCAAGCTTGCCAACCTCGAGACTATGACGGTCAAGGCGCAGATCTCCGAAGCTGATGTCACCAAGGTCAAAGCCTGCATGCCGGTCTACTTCACCCTGATCGGCGATCCGGATACCCGCTATCAGGGTACCCTTCGCGCCGTAGAGTTAGCGCCTACCAACATCAACGATCAGGCCACCACAGGTACCACCACCAGCAATGCGGCTGTCTACTACTACGCCCTGTTCGATGTACCCAATCCCGACCATACCCTGCGGGTCGCAATGACCACCCAGGTGACCATTGTGCTCGGCGAGCGCAAGCAGGTGCTCACTGTGCCGCAAACCGCCCTCGGCAAGTCGTTGGGTGACAACGAGTATGAAGTCACCGTGATCAAGGACGATGAGACAACCGAAACCCGTCATATCAAGACCGGTATGAAGGACGAGATCCGCATTGAGGTGATCAGCGGGCTGAGTGAGAAGGAGGAGGTGCAGCTCAATCACGGAGCCCCCGCCGACAATGATGAGATGGCGGTGATGCTATGAGTGAGCCCCTGAACCAGCTGCCGTTGATCCAGCTGAAAGGGGTCGAGCGACGCTACCAGAGCGGCGACAGCGAAGTCACCGTGCTCCACCCTCTTGATCTCACCATCTCGGCAGGAGAGATGATCGCCATTGTCGGCGCGTCCGGCTCCGGCAAGTCGACCCTGATGAATCTGCTGGGTTGTCTCGATAGCCCGAGCAGCGGCCAGTATCTGTTTCGCGGTCAGGACACCGCCACCATGGATGCGTTGGCGCTGGCCCGCCTGCGCTGCCACCACTTCGGCTTTATCTTTCAGCGCTACCACCTGCTGCCCCATCTCGATGCCGCCGCCAACGTGGAGATCCCGGCCGTCTATGCCGGCACCAGCCGCCCGGATCGCCAGGCGCGCGCGCGTCAGCTGCTGGGCAGACTGGGTCTGGCCGATCGCAGCCACCATACCCCTGCCAACTCTCCGGCGGTCAGCAGCAGCGGGTCAGTATCGCCCGGGCGCTGGCCAATGGCGGCGAAGTGATCCTCGCCGATGAACCGACCGGCGCACTGGATAGCCAGAGCGGCAAGGAGGTGATGGCGATCCTCAAGGAGCTGCACGCTCTGGGCCACACCATCATTCTGGTCACCCACGATATGAACGTGGCCAGCCATGCCGACCGGATCATCACTCTCAAGGATGGTCGGATTGAACAAGATAGCGGCCCCTGCCAAACGGCCGTGTTGGCTCCAGCCACCACCACAGCCCCTCAAAAAATAGTGCCCACTACAGGCGCCATGGGCCACGACTGGGATCGTTATCGGGAAGCGGGACGGATGGCGATGCATGCCATGCTCGCCCACCGGATGCGCACCTTCCTCACCATGCTCGGCATCATCATCGGCATCGCCGCCGTGGTGAGCGTGGTGGCGCTGGGGCAAGGGGCGCGCGCCAAGGTGATCGACCAGATCAATGCGATGGGCACCAACACCATCGAAATCTTCCCGGGCAAGGGATGGGGCGATGAGAAGATGGCCAGCATCCAGACCCTCAACAAGGGGGATCTCGATGCTCTGCTGGGGCAACCCTATCTTGCGGGCGCCAGCCCCGAGATTGGCAGCTCCGGCCAGTTGCGCTATCGCAACAAGACCAACAGCGGCAACGTGACCGGGGTCGGCAACGACTATTTCAAGGTGAAGGGGATGACGCTGGTCAGTGGTCGCTTACTGGAATGGCAAGATATCCAGCAGCGTGCCGCCGTCGCCGTGGTGGACAAGAAGAGCATCACCAGCCTGCTTGGCAAGGAGGAGCCGGTCGGCAAGGTGGTACTGGTCGGCACCTTGCCGGTGCGGATTGTCGGTGTGGTTTCGCAGGAGACCGGCTTCGGCCCCACCAGCCAGTCAGTCAATATCTGGCTGCCCTACAGCGCGGTGATGAGTCGCCTCATCTCGCAGCACCACTTCAGCCAGATCACCATCCGGGTCAAAGACGGGGTACAACCGGCACTGGCCGAGCAGGCGGTGATCGAGCTGATCACCAAGCGCCACGGGGTGAAGGATTTCTTCACCTTCAGCAGCGACAGCATCATCAAATCGGTGGAGAAAACCACGGCAACCATGACCTTGATGGTCTCGGCCATCGCAGTGATCTCGCTGATCGTCGGTGGGGTGGGCGTGATGAACATCATGCTGGTGTCGGTGGTCGAGCGCACCCGCGAGATCGGCATTCGCATGGCCGTGGGCGCCCGCCAGTCGGATATTTTGCAGCAGTTCCTGATTGAAGCTGTGATGGTGAGCCTGCTGGGGGGTATCTTCGGCGTCGGCCTCTCGCTAGGCATTGGTGCGCTCTTTGCACTGCTGGTGGACTCCATCAAGATGCAGTTCTCGCTCTTCTCCATCCTGATGGCCTTTGGCTGCTCGTCACTCATCGGGATCCTGTTTGGTTACCTGCCGGCACGCAATGCGGCGCGGCTCGACCCTGTTGTCGCACTGGCGAGGGAATAACAATGCACAAACTCTCCTGGCTGGCTCTCTCTATGGCCCTCAGCGGCTGTAGTCAGCACAGCACCTATCAAAGACCCGAGCTGGCGATCGCCCCCACATGGCAACAAGCAGAGGGCGCCCAACTGGCTGCGCAGGCTGGCCCCTGGTGGCGGGAATTTCATGATCCCCAACTCGACAAATTGGTCGAGGCGGTTCTAGCCGCCAACCCGGACATGCATGTGGCGGCCCTCAAGCTCAAAAGCGCCAGACTGGGCGCCGAGCAGGCCGATACCAACCTCACCCCCTCGGTCAATGGCACTATCGCAGCCAGTGGCAACAAGGATCTGAAAACCGGCAAAGACACCAACAGTCTGGGTCCCTCGCTGAGCCTCAGTTACGAAGTGGATTTGTGGGGCAAGCTTGCCTCGGTGCGGGATCAGGCAAGCTGGGAGGCGGCGGCAAGCGAGCAGGATCTCGCCAGCACCCGACTGCTGCTGATCGGCAATACCCTGGAGCAGTATTGGCAGCTCGGCTATCTCGGCTCTGCCATCACCCTTGGGGAACAGCAGCTGGCCAACCTGACCCGTACCGAGCAGCTGACCCAGACCAAATACCAGGCTGGCGCCATTACCCGACTCGATCTGGCGCAGGCACGCCAGCAACTGGCAGGCAAGCAGGCTGAGCTGGCCTCCCTCAAAGCGCAGCAGGAACAGGCTCGCAATGCCCTGCGTCTGTTGCTGGGCCGCAGCTGCGTATTCCGGCGAAGTTGAACAGCCATTCCGGCCAACGTGAACACCCTGATCCTTAACGCGCTCACGTCATCCCGTTTCTAACTCGACTGTTCAGATTGGGTCAACTCACTTCTCCTCTTTCTCATCGATTCTCCCTTCAGTGACAGCCGGTGAGCGTTGTGCATCAGCCGGTCCAGGATCGCATCTGCCAGGGTGTTGTCACCCAAGCTCGCGTACCACTCTTCAGTTGGCAGCTGACTGACTACTACCGTCGAGTATTTCCCGTACCGATCATCCATGATCTCCAGCAGGGCGTTGCGCTGCTCGGCATTCACCGCTTCCAGTCCCCAGTCATCGAGGACCAGTAGCTCTATCCTGGCCAGTTGACCCAGCAGTCTGGCGTAACTGCCATCTACCTTGGCCTGGCTCAGCTCAAGTAGCAGACGCGGCAGCCGGTAGTAACGAGTGCTATGCCCTTGCTGACAGGCTTGGTAGCCCAGCGCACAAGCCAGGTAGGTTTTTCCACAGCCACAGGGGCCGGTAATGAGCAGGTTCTGGCCTCGGCGCAGCCACTCTCCTTGGGCCAGGTTTGCAACCTGTGACCGCTCCAGGTTGCGTGCAGACTGGTAGTCCACCTCTTGCACCGTGGCTTGGAGTTTGAGCCGCGCCTGCTTGACTAGCCGAGCTTGTTTACGTTGCTCCCGGCTCAGTTGTTCGTGTTCGACCAGCAGGCTTAGACGCTCGATGAAGGGCAGCCCTTCGTAGGTACTGGCCTGTTCCAGTTGTTGTTGCACTGCATCCGCCATGCCGGTCAGTTTCAGGTTTCTCAGGCGGGTCAGGGTTTGTTGGGTCATGGGGCGTATCCTCTTTAGTGGAAGCTCTGGGGGCCACGGATGTTCTCGTGCTCTTGCGGTAACTCTGGGTAGCTCAGCGGGCTTTCGGGCAGTTGGTCGCGGCCACTGGTCAGCACCGACTTGAGCTGTTTGAGTCGCACCAGTCCTTCCCGATTAGCCAACTGACAGCAGGCCTCGACCCGTGATGGCGGATACTCCCGGCTAAGACTCAGTAGCCCCAGGCAGAGTCGGTATGCCTGCTCGACATGGGCTTTCTCTTCCAGCCGTTCGCTCACCCAGCACAAGGTGCCCGGTCCGATATCAGCAGCCCACTGCTTGAGACGGCCTGGCGTCCAGCGTTGCTGCTTGCTGTGGCGTTCCGGCATGTGCTCCGGGATCGTGCTCATCCCCGGGATGGTTTTACGCGGATGGCTCGCGACCAGCTGTTGCTGGTGATAGACCTGAAGCAAAGTGTCGCCAGCATGGAGCTCCAGTTGCTGGCCCACATACTGGTGTGGCACCGAGTAGTGGTGCTGCTCATAGCTGACGTGATAGTCGATGTTGACCTTGACCGTTTTGATGGCGACATAGCGATAGGGATGCACCGGCAGTGGTCCCAGCGCCGGGCGGTCCAACTGCTCAAACGCCTCGCGCCGGTTACCGGGCAGTTGCTTGAACGGGCGCTCGTTGAGTTCGTCCAGCAAGGCCCGGATGCACTGGTTGAGCTCGGCCAGCGAGAAAAAGGTCTGGTGGCGCAAGCGGGCGAGGATCCAGCGCTCGACGATCTGCACACCCACCTCAGCCTTGGCTTTATCCTTGGGCTTGTAAGGGCGAGCTGGCATCACTGCCACCTGATAGTGCTCGGCCAACTGCTGGTAGCTGGGGTTGAGCTCGGGATCGTATCGGCAAGCCTTGCTGACACCGCTTTTGAGGTTGTCGGGGATCAGCAGTGCAGGTGTACCGCCGAAAAACTCAAAGGCACGGACATGGCTTTGCAACCAGTCCGGCAGTGACTGTGACCAGGTAGCCTCGGCAAAGGTGTAGTTGGACGCACCAAGCACGGCGACAAAGATCTGGGCCTGACGGACCTCCCCCGTGGAGGGCGAGGCGATGGGCACCGTGGGCCCGCAGTAGTCGATAAAGAGCTTTTCCCCCGCCTTGTGGATCTGGCGCATGGAGCGCTTTTGCAACTGACACCAGGATTTGTAACGGTCGCAGAACTGGGAGTAGCTGTAACAGCTGTTGGGATAGCGCTGGGTGTACTCCTCCCAGAGCAGTTGTTTGGAGACCCCCTTACGCTTGAGCTCCTGATGGACAGAGGGCCAATCCGGTACAACATGGCGGGCCGAGATGGTGGTATCGGCCTGCGGATAGAACAGGGCCGCCAGTTGGCCATCATCAAGCTGGCTAGGTAAGGGCCAGGTCAGGCCGAGCGTCTGGGCACTTTTGAGGAGTTTCTGGATGGAGCCAACGCTGACCTTGGTGCAGCAACTTATCTGGCGAACAGAGAGGTCAGCTTCCAGCCGCAGTCGCAGCACTTCACGAATTTTACGCATTGCAATCCTCTTGGCAGACATAGGCTCTTCCCTGGCAAAAGGGAGAGCGTATCAAAGGTTGTTAAATCAATGCGTTAAGGATGATTCCGGTGAATGTGAACAGTGATTCCGGGATGTTGAACACTGTTTCCGGAAAGGAGGAGCAAAGTGTTCAGGTTGAGCCGGAATGAGCGTTCACATTGGTCCGGAAATGGTGTTCACGTTGAACCGGAATCGGTGTTCATGATCGGCCGGAATATGCAGCAGCAGCGGGCCACTGGAGTATGCACCCGCTTCCCTTGCAAAGCAGACCATTCCTGAACTTGCGGTGGGTATTCCGGCCAATGTGCTGGCACGCCGCCCCGACGTCAAAGCGGCCGAATTGCGGCTGCGCAAGACGCTGGCTAAAGGGGATGAGATCCGCACCAGCTTCTACCCCAGCCTGACCCTGACCGGCAGTGCCAGCACCGCATCCGATAGATTGGCGCAGGTGCTGCAAAATCCGGTTGGTACGCTGGGAGCCAGCCTCGCCCTCCCCTTCCTTGAATACAACCGCACCCAGCTCGCCATCGAAAGCTCAGAGCTGGATTACCAGATTGCTGAAACCGAGTTTCGCAAACAGCTCTACACCGCACTGGTGGAGGTGGAAGACAACCTGGCCGCACGCCACTATGGCCAGCAGCGACTCGATTATCTGCAGGAACAACTGAGTTATGCCCAGGAGGCCGAACGACTGGCCAAGGCTCGCTTCCAGGCGGGTGCAACCGGCGTGCAAGCCTGGCTTGATGAGCAGAACCGGCTGTGGGATGCCCAGCAGAGCCTGCTGGCCCAGCAAAAAGAGCAGCTCACCACCACTGCCAAAATCTATCGCGCCCTAGGTGGCAGCGATAGCGTGACGCCCCGATAACGCCTCCCCCCAATATTCCCCACTCTGCCTGTAGAGTGGGGAATACCATCGCCATCGACCGCACCGAATTCCCTCGCCCACACGGCATACGAACGCCATTGCTCATCATCAGGGGCAGTTACGGCAGCGCAGCCAATTACATGCATCGGCGACCCAGAATATCCCGGCTATACCTTGCGGCTATCTCTATCCCTCACGCACCCTGTGGAGATAACGATTACCGGATATTCCATCAGCAGAGAGCTCGCGGCTCTTGCCGAGCGGCTCCCCGCGAATCATGAGAGACATATCCGAAGCGCATATCTGCACGACGCATACAAATAGCGATATCACGCTGTTAATCCTGCACGACGAAATTAATCGCAAACAAAGAGTGATATTGAGCAAAGTAACAGTGAAGTGAAACGACGCTAAAAAAGGATACAAGCGAGGATGTAGATAACAATGGGGTGAAGGGGCAGATTGGATAACCACGAGTAAAACGGCAAAAATAATGCCGCTCAAAGGCGGCATTATTCAATCTCTGAACCTGACGAATTAGATCAGGAAATCGTTCAGGTCTTTACCCAGTGCTACTTGAGCAGCAATGGCTTTCGGCATACGGCCTTGACCGGTCCAGGTTTTTTCCTGGCCATCTTCTTCGTACTTGTATTTAGCCGGACGCGGAGCACGCTTGCTCTTGGCAGCGCCAGTCGCAGCAGCCGGAGCAGCGGCAGTCGCCAGCAGCTCGCGAGGATCAATACCAGCCTGCTGCAGCATTTCGGTGAATTCATTCAGCTTGCGCTGACGCTCTTCCTGTTCTGCACGCTCCTGTTCAACAGAATCGGCGCGCTCTTGGTAAACCAGGTCAAACTTCTCTTTAGCTTCCAGCAGTTGCTCAAACGGCAGCTCACGAATAGCCGCACGCAGACTGCGAATGTTCAGCAGAACTTTCAGAAACTCGTTCATTATTTCCTCACAAAAAGTCGGTTACAGGGATACCGTTTCAGAATAGCATGGACAATTCGCGAGAACATACAGTTTTTCTATATTAACGTTCTTTTTTTCTTAAATTTCACCATCAAGATCGAATGCTTGCCACTATCAATAACAAACTGGCTGGAATGCAGATCTTCTGGGTAGAGTGGTGATTACCATCTTGTGTTCAAGAAACATCAGTATTTCAAGACTCATTAATTTCCAGTTCAGCATCCAACAAAACTAAGGAAAGTGCGAACAAGTATCCCAAGAACAAAAAATGAAAATTTTAGTCATTTAATATCAATGGGTTACCAGTAAATGCTCTCGTGCCATATGACTTATTCGCACCTTCCCTAACTCTGTAACCTGCTTTATAAGCCTGAGCGAACATTTCTACCATACGTTCAACATCATGTGACAAGACTATGCCTGTCTGTTTAGCAATGAACACGTCTAGAACCTGTCCCTTCACCCGATGATGAAGGGAATACTCCCAATTCACTATCAACCCCTTCAACGCCATCGACAAAATTACATATTAATCAATTGGTTGGAATCGCCACATGACATTTCAAATATGCCTTTCATAGCCCGTTTGACAGACGCATGCGTCCGAAAACAGACTGTTCAGATACTGGTTGTCCAGAAGGGAAAAAATAAAAAAGCCAGCCGTTTTTAAGAGCTGGCTTTCTATGTATCCAAATAGCACTATTTATTTTTAGTTATATTCTTGCCTGATTGGTCAACACCGGTAATCACTGCCTGTGAAGCAGACCCAGTTAAAAGGGGCTCGGTTGGATAGAGCTTAAGTGCTTCAGCTCGCATCGCATTGGCTTCCTCTGTACGACCCAATGCATTAAGCGCGATCACCATATTGGCGTATATGTTGGCACGCGGTGTATGGCGTACGAATGCCTGCCCCCACTCCAGATAAGCTTCCAGTTCGGTCTTGTTATTTGTCTGCAAGCCCACCATCAGACGAACTGAGTTCACATCAAACTCGACTCGGGTCAACCAAGCCATGGGATTGACGATATCAAGTAGCAAGGTCGGCTCTTTATACCCACCCCGTTCATATTTGGTGACTACCCATGCGGTGTGAATTGCTGTGAGCATAAAGGGAACGACCAGCAGCGGGATAGCGATCGCCATAAATCGCAGTAACAGCCATGGGCGGCACTCCATATCCCACCATGATGAGAAACCCTGACTCGCCAGGTTGGTCTCCTCAATTTCGGTATCGATGATATAAATCAGCGTCAGCAACAGCCACCATAACACGATCGCATGGTAGAGAGGGTATTCCGTCTGGGTATGAAGCAATATTGGGGCAACCAAGGCAAGCAGCCCCATGGCATGTACCCAGCGCACACTCGCCAGACGCCATAATAATGCACCTCCCATGATCACCATGCCGACCATGGGTGCAATACCGCCCTCAACAGCCCAATAGAGAAACTCGTTGTGGGGGTGGTCGAGGTTGTAAATTACCATTCCAATATTTGGATCTACATGCCGAGCCTCTGTGTATGCGTGGAAGAATGTGGATTCAAATCCACCATACCCTATTCCCAATAACCAGTTTTGAAAGAGTAAATTCAATGTAAAAGGCCAGATATCTGACCGAGCTCCGCCAGAGAGATATTCGTTCATCCCCCGACTGACACTTGACACCCAATACTGAGAAGCTAATCCAACCACGGCCCCCAGCAAGACCAGACAGAGCATTCGTACCAATAAACGTTGACGATGCAACTGGGGTCCAAGCAGGATAAACGCCAGCAATCCCCCAAGCAGCCCCACCCGAGACTGCAGAACAATCAACAATAGACTGGCGGCGACAATCACCCCATAGCTCACCCTGCGCAACCAAACATGCTCATTGCTGCGTAGCTCCAGCCAAATAGCCAACGCAATCCCGGTGGCCATAAAGGTTGCCATCACATTTGGCTGTTGAAAGATCCCGTATGGACGATTGGCTTTGGCGTCATAGCCAATCCAGTTACCTGGCGTCAACAGATAGAACTGTACCAGACCGAGCACTGCCTCCATAGCGATCGCAATCAGGACGAGATAGAGCAATCGGTCACGCTGCAACCGATTAAATCGCCATTGGTAGAGACCGAACAAAAACAGCAGACCAGCAAACAGCCCCAGCAATCTTGGGATGGCATAATCCTTGAGAGCAAAACCTAGATAGAGCATGGGGAGCAGCATTAAGAGAGCCCCTACCCATAACGCAGCCTGTAATGAAGAAAATACCAGACGCTGGCGTAACGTCACTTGCCACAATCCCAGCCCAATAGTCAACGAGGCAAACACCCATCCCCATGCATTAAAGGGAAGATACAGTCCGGCACCGCCCGGGTTGTGCATAAAAAAGTGCATGCCCAATAGCCAATAAGTGATAAATAGTGCAGAAAAAGCACCATTTATATATTTAATCATCATGCATCCCTAGCGTAATAATTTTAGATCCCAGTATACATTAAGCAGATAATAAAAGAGCGGGCAGTTAACAACTGTCCGCTCTATCTATAGGGAAAACTCTAAGCCCTATGTCTCTGACTTCTATTGCAATTCAGTCAAATCGTAAAGACCATTTCTACGACTCAACATCTGTCCACCGTCACGAGTCAAAGGAACCCATCCAACGGTTCCTTTTGCTGTTGTTGGTTTTAGCAGCATCAAGTCGAAGGGGATCGTTATGTAGATACCTTTGGTAAAGCTACCTTCACCATACTCATCAGCAGAAACATTTGTAAATGTCGCATACCCCCCTAAAATAACGCCCGAATCAAATCGCTTTGAGAAATCGAGAGTAGTGCCTTTATCACCAGCCAAATACTGCCCCACGGCGACTTTGGCGGTGACATTACTCATGAATGGTAACTGCCAATAAGCTGTAACATGACCAGTCATTACATCGTAATCAGCCATTTTCAGAGTATTGTTCCAGTCTCGCTGTTTCACCCAGTTGGCATCAACGCCAATCGCCCAAGTCTTACCATATGGACGATAGAGAACCTCGCTGCCTACACCGGCATACATCATCTCCAAATAACCACCATAAACTTGCCCATACCAATCCCGAGAGAGTGGCTGCATATGAGTTAACTGCAAGTTGTTAAGTAATACATTTGAGGAATCAACATACTCACGAACCCAAGTTCGAACTCGTGGCAATGCCGCCCCATCAGGAGGGGGGGCTTTATAGTTGAACTCATCATAGTTATTAAGCAGATTAAAAAACAACGTCCCTTGCAAGCTGTTGTTTTCACTCATCCGCCAGTCAGCATTGGCATTGATACCGAGCTGGTACATATAGAAAGACTCTGCACCACCAAACGACTGTGTCAGATCAGGATCAAAGGAGTATGAAAAAGATTTACGTCCAGCAGCATAAATGGGTATCCCCTGAACTTCTCTGGCAGCCTGAACAGTCGATTTCTCTTGCTGCTCTTCTCCCAATACTTGCACCACGTTGGCTCGACGAACAGATTGGAGATCAATTTGGGTCTCCTGCAGATGGAAGTTTGCCTTACGCTCAATAATATTCAGGTCACGGATTGTGTTTGGCAAATGATTGGCCGCTAGAAGAGATGTTCGCTTCATCGCCTCACGTTCATCACGATACTTGCTCTGCGTACCAATGATCGTGACTGAGCCTGCCTCAGTATAAAAATCTGTGTCCTGCCACCCTGCATTATCTTTTAGCTCATTCGCCAACGTAGGCCACTTCACGTCAGCAACAGAATCTGGCACCAGGCCTGGTTGATAAACGGGTCTTGGCTGGTCAATCTGGGCAGGTTTCAGCTCGTTAAAGTTGGTCCGCATAGTCACCCCCCACATCAGGGTATTTCCCCTCTGCCAACTCAGATGGCTATCCAAGTTATCAAAAATGCGATATACCGCCCCAACATTCCACGGCGAATCTTGAGAAATATGGCCTGCAAACTCTTTACTATAGTCATTGCCATCATATTCCAGCTTCAACCTAAGTGGCTGCCATGGCGTTTGATACTCAATACCACCGAAGAGTGCTGCAGGCCCATGAAACAGGCTATCAAACTCAAACTTACCGCCATTCCCGGAGTAACTTTCATTCCTTTGACACCAAGCATCTTTGTACTCACAAAACGGGTTTTTAATATTACCGCTTTCGGCCATATTTCCCCAGCCAATACCGATAGTAAAATCAAATGAGCCATACTGTTTACTGGCAGTCAAAAACTCACCGTCAAAAAGACCAGTTCCCATCAGGTCTCTAAAGCCCATAGATACTTGTGGCAGATAGTTAGATTCTTGCCAAAGACGAAACTTAAAATCCATACCCTTATCTTTATGAGATTGACCGCCACTAAAGGTAGGATCATAACTGTATGGCATAGTCCGAGTATCTGTATACCTAAGTGTTGCCTCAAACCAATCAAATGGCTGCGCAGAGATAGACCACCGACGATATTGGTCATTATCAGCATAGTTGGCACTGAATTCGCCAGTCTTAGCCATACGAGCTGTTGGCATCTGCAACAAACCAACACCACCAAAATCACCTTGCGATGGGCCATAAGAATCAAAAATCGACTCTGTAGCGCATACTGCCCCAGAAACAACCCATGAAACAAAAAACGCAATATATTTACATTTAGGAAGCATTATTCAGGCACTCGATTAGCAAGCAAGTTAGCAATGCGAATATTGATATCTCTATATTGTGCGGGCAACACATCGGGGTTAAATCCGACAAACAGCGTCGCCCCAGCCATTGGTTCTCGATGCAGCTGATTCCAGTTAGCCACAGGAACACGACTGATAGAACTATCAGGCTGGATCAGAAATGCTTCACTTGGCTCAGCCCCAGCTAACAAGCTGTAACCCTGCCAATAGTCAGCCAAACCAGCACCAGACTGTAAAGGCTGTTTACTACGACCATTAATCAATCCTACGAAGTAGATAAAATCAGGTCTTGGAGCAACAAAAAGCGTGTAGTTTCCTTTCAGCAGAGGATTACCTTCAGGATCAACTCTACTCTTGGCAGGATCTAAAAAAACTGACAAACGACCACTGACAGGAATTCTATCCAGCTCTTGTAGTAACTGTTGGGTTGACTGGATCAATGCGCCCTGCTCCCCCCCCCTCATCCAAAAAACTTGCAGTAATTTAAGATCTTTGAGTAGGGTCTCTTTAGTTGCCTGGAGCTCTGCCATCTTTCTAGGATTAGCTATCTGTGCACTGCGCCAATAAATATCATTAGGCAGCTTGGTATTAAATAACAGGTCAGCCAGTCTAGCTCCATCATGAACTTCAATCTTGGTTACAGAATGACGTTCATAAATCACGTCTATATCGGCTTGAGCTAAGGCATAAAAAGGCATAAGACCGAGTATCAGATATTTTTTCATAAGGAGTAAGGCTTTAAGATTGTAATTTCAATTACCGGCAAGTCCGGCCCCAACTGCTGCTGGCTCTTCAGTATTCTGCCGGTACTGTGCTCAAACCAATAGTAGTTATGCCAAGATGCACGATTATGCTCAACCGTAATTAATTCATCAATCAACATAACATCATGTGTTCTATCAAGAATTATCAATTTTTCCGGCACTACAGATATAAATTCAGTCCTTATTTTATAGCCACTTAAATAGTCCTTTTCCCACTCTGCATTATATTGCCAATTCATCACGCTTGGATTAATGGTTTTATCAGGTGAGTCTGCAATTTTTTTCAATGGGTCAACCCAAGATGATTTCGTCAAATAGAGATCATTTTCCAAACCCACCGTCTTGTTCAACCGACCTGCATTGGTAACAAACAGCTTATTATCTGCGCTGACCCAACTCAAAGAACCATCGGGATCTGCAAATGCAAGCACCACCAATGCCTGTGGATTATCACCCACGCGCAGATATGCGCTTGCATAAGGCAACTCACGCACTTTCTCTGCAGTTACCACAACATCATCCACCCCCATAAAGGCGTAATGGAGCGTAGCGTAAGTATCAGAACTAGTAGTGGAACAACCACTCAAAAGTAACAATCCCAGATACATAAAAAAACGAGATGAAAACATAGACAGGTCACTCGGTGGAATTGGAAAATGATTGCAAAGTGACAAAAATAAGGCTGCCAATATGGCAGCCTTATTTCAACATCAGAAAACTTACTTCTTGGTAGAAGTTGTGGTGCTAGTACTGGTGGAGTTGTCATTTGCATTAGAAATAACAACTGCTGCCAGTGCTGCTGCACCGACACCAACGGCAACCAGAGTAGTAGTACCCACAGCCGCGGTGCCAGCTACACCAGTGGAACCTGCCGCAGTACCCGTAACTTCTTCAGCCGCAAATGCGTTTGAAGAGAGAACCAATAGAGCAGCCAGAGTCAACGCTGATTTTTTCATTACTAATTTCCTTATTTAAACATGACTTGAAGTATTAACAGGATACCTTGAAACAGACCAATTGACCAGAGTCAGTCGCTCAGATGAGCCCTTTCGTCAGCTCCGAGCCGGACGTGCGATTGCATGGCGTACCAATACAAGTATAACGCCTAGCATGCCGCCAAGCAGCGTCCCCAATACGGTAATCAACGCACGTTTGGGTTTCGCTTTTTCCTCAGCGGCAACAGCAGGATCAAGGGTTTTGAACACGTACTCCTGGTTTACTTCTGTCAACATCAAGGTTTTCGTCTGATCCTCTATCAGTTGATAGAACACCTTCTGCATATCTGCGACCGGGGTTTTCTCGAGCTGAGCTTTGAGATAGGTAATGTTACGTGTCGCATCGCTTTGATCACGCAGCTTCATGGCCTCATTGAGATCGGCGACCAACCAGTCAACCCACTGTTTGGCACGCTCCGGCGAGTAGTAATCCACCGCCACCGTAACCAGCCCCGATTTGGCATCCTGACTGATACTGGCAACATCGCGAAATGCCTTGACCAGCTCCCAGTCCGTTGGTTCAACCGACTTGCCAGGAGGCACTTCGCGCACCCACTTTTTGCTGGCCACATCATAGATCTCTTCATCAATCACCAATTCGCCAGTCGTCTTGTCCGCTTTGACTACGGCCATTAACGGCACTTCCAACTGATGTTGGCGAATAAAATGGCTGAGAAACTGGCGAGATTTCCCAATCTCGACCGCAATAGCCGTCTTGTCCGGCCCCCCACTACTGAGGTTAACCCCCGCTAAGCTGGCAAGCCCGCCAAACTGGGCTGCCATAGCAGCAAGCCCGCCGCCTTGTTGTTCAGCTGAAGGAGCAAGCAGAGCCTCGGAGCGATAAATATTTGGCAGTGAAATAGCAACCAGCACGGCAATGACCGCCCCCACCAGGGTACTGGCGGCAATCCACCACTTACCGCGCCAAAGCGCTGCAAACAATTCACGCAAATCGATCTCATCTTCCCCACCACCGCTCATCGCAACAGGCAAGGGAGGGTGTTCTTTTATCTGTGTCATAACTAGCCAAATCTCAAAAGAGCCAGGTGGCCTTTCCACCTGACTGAATGGACTATCAAATGAGGTGTGGAATTACTTGATGGCACTCCACGCGACACCCAGTTGATAGAGGATCTGGGTAGCAGAAGTCATGATGCTCAGGTTATCCAGATAATCGGAATCAACAGGCACCACGATTGTATCGCCAGGCTCCAGGTGCTTACGACCACCAAACCAGCTATCACCTGGCAACATCACACTGCCATTCGCCTTGATCACATAAATGCGGTCGGTATCTGCCTGCTTCTTGGTGCCACCAGCCCGACTCAGGTAATCGTTGACGCTCAGGCCACCATCGTAGACGTGGGAAGATGGGAACTGCACCATCCCCTGAATTGAGACCACATTTTGCAATGCGGGCACATAGAGCTTGTCGCCATCTTGCAGCATTACATCAGCCTGCTTGTCACCAGACAATATCGCCGGCATGTCGATAGTCATGCGACCGACCGCCTTGCTGTTTTCCAGCTGGTTGACGACCGTCATCGCCTCTGCAGGCGAGCTGGTGTAGTTGGCAATGCTGGATTGACGGCGCAACGTCATCGTGGCGATCTCTTGCTTGAGCTCATCACGCAACAATGCAATACGTTCAGCTTCCTGCTTGCGCAGCGTCTCGCGAGCAAACACTGCACCATTCGGGTTCGCATAAGGGGTTATACCGCCGACTCGCTGGATCAAGTCCTGTAGGCTTTCGCCACGACGAACTGTATAGGTCCCTGGATACTTCACCTCACCAAACACCTGTACGGTTGCTTCTTCACGCCACTGAGGATGAGGCAACACGTTCAAGCTATCTTTTGATTGCACCAAAGGTGAACCGATTACCCGATTTGCAGTTGCCAAATCAAGGCGCTGATTTTCAATCGCAATATCATTCCCTCGTTCGCTAATACGAGACAACTCAATCACATTCGCCTGTTCGTTAAAACCGCCCGCTGCCATGATCAAATCATGGGTACGGCTATAGGGCGTCAAGGGATAGATCCCTGGGTATTTCACCTCGCCGCGCACTTCAGCAATCTGTACCGGCTTGCCTTGTGCAGCTTGCGCTTTCAAACGTTCGAGAACGGGCGCAAGCAGAGTCTGACGAGAAACCCCCACGACTGCCTCTGTTGTGGTTGTGCCAGACACCTCCGCCAACGTCATCTTCTCTTCTTTGGCAAGCTGCGCACGGCTGACCTCAGCCCCCGTAGTGCTATCAATCACATCTACTTGTTGAGCAATACGTTGTTGCGCCTGCCGATTGATACTCGCCGAGGAGGTTCGAGTATTCGCCTGTTGTTTCAATCGGTCGGTTGCATCATTGCTAAAGACAAGTACCTGATCACGCGGTTGCAAGCGAATGTCATCTTCACCACCCGGCATTTGCAGGGCTCGACCCAGATTGAACTGCAACACTTCGATATTGCGCTGGGCATCCACTTCACGGACAACCAGGGCGTAATTCAAATCTGTGACCGAGGTCAGATCACGATCGGCACTTTGTAGAACTCGGCTGATCCGCATTCCAGGTTGGAAGCTGAATACACCTTCACGAACCACGGCACCTTTTACCACAATCGCCTGGCTATATTCGGTACTGCTCGGCTTGACCGTGACCTTATCACCATCGCGCACAACAAACTGGCGATCATGCTGACTTGCCAGATTCAAGTTGAATACCCGCATTCCGGTTTCACCATAACGGGTCACCGAAACCTCTTTGAGCGCAGCAGCCTTCATGCCGCCAGCCAACCCCAGCACATTAACTAGGGCAGCCGGGCCACTCAATTCATAAATAGCTGGGCGTTTAACCAGACCATCGATGCTCACTTCACTCCCTTTGGTAGGGATAAACACGGTGTCACCGGAACGCAAACGAATATCCTGACTGGTGTCGCCCCATACCAGCATCTTGTAGAGGTCGACATCGATCACTTTCTGCCCGGCACGCTTGACCTGGATCTTGCGCAGCGACCCCACGGTGTCGATACCACCTGCGGCTTGCAAAGCCTGGGTCACTGTCGCCATGCCATTGACGTTGTATGCACCGGGGCGATAGGCATCGCCCATCACAAAGACCTGCATGGTGCGCAAAGCACCAAAACTGATAAACGCCTCTACACCAATCTTTTGCTCCTTGATCCGGTTTTCCAGTTCAGTGCGTAGTTGCTGGAAAGTCTGACCACTGGCAGCAATAGGGCCAAGTGATGGGAAGTCGATAAAACCCTCACGACCAATCGCAAGGCTGTAATTCGCATTCTCCTTGCCATAAAGCTGAACCCGGATCTCGTCACCCGGGCCCATCACATAATCATCGGCAACCGGCATATCCACCACAGGCGCATCGGTCAATGGCTCACCAGCAAACACGCTATAGCCAAAAGGTTGTAATGCCCCCTCTTGCGTCGCACCTGCAACCAAGGGCCGCTGAGATGCCTGGCTGTAATCCACTTCGCGTGGAGCCGCCACAGGCGCAGTATTGACCGGTGTGACACTGCTTTGGCTGTTACTCCCTCCCAACTGGGATGGGTCGATACCATACTGAACAGCCAGCGCCTGCTGCTGGGCAGGAGACAGCTGTTTAAATTTGGCCATCATCTCGGGCGTAATTTGTGGCACCGCCATAAGCGGCAAGCCCACCAAAGCCAGAGAAAGAAGCAATCCCTTTTTTTTCATCATGAAAACTCGCAAAGCATCAGAAAATTCAATTATTAGGATTATTCTATCGTATCAAAATAACTCAAAAAGATCCAATAAGAACACCTAAACATTAATATACTCACCACATCAATGTTATATGTATAAGTTTAGACAAGCAAAAATCAATCTAAAAACAAGCGTTCATATTCAGATGCAACATTTATCCACTGATATTTTTTAAAAGCAATATCTTTCATTGCATCACCGAATTCAGCAATATTAAGTTCAGCATTAATCTGGTTTAATAAAGATGCCTCATCGCTAAAATACAACCCTTTATTCTCAGTTGTATATCGATTGAAAATACAATCATACGCATATATTGGCATGCCAAATTGCATAGCTTCGACCAAAGAAGGATTGGTGCCACCAGCAGAATGACCATGCACGTATCCCTTACATTGCCTTCTCATCTTATAGAGCACTGAGATATCATAGACAGGATCAACAATCTCTATATTCGCATAATGCGAAAATCTGCTTTTAAGCGCACGACCATATTCACTCACCTCCCAGTTACCAATAAAGCACAATTTCTCTCTAGATTTAGAAAAAGCAGTCAAAATCAATTCAATATTATTCTCAGGCTCTATCCGACAAAGTGAAAGATAAAAATCATCTTTGACATAATTTTCTTGGTGTTCAACTTGTAGTGCATGATCTCCACCATAAGCAATCACGTCACTGACAACACCATATTCATCCATTACATAATCAGCAATGCCCTGATTATCTGATACGACAATATCTGAAAAGCGAACTGCAAGTTTTTCCGAAAACTTTAAAAATTTTTTCGTCAGCCATCCCCACTTGTCGCGCCGCCATTCCAGCCCATCAATATTCGTAACAATACGTGACGAACTAAGCAACCGATAGATGGGCAAGAATAAACAACCTGACACCCCCAATATTAATGTGACATCAGGTTTTTTCTTAAGGCAAATTATCAGGCTTAATATATCATAAGGTATGCTAGAGACCCCATTTGCCTTGATGGGGAGATATAACAACGACGCATCTTTATAGTTTTCAGACTTTGTTTGATAAGAGTGAGAAGAGCAAAATATATGATATTTTATATTATCTGACTGATAATCGACAAGGTTTTGTACTAAAGATTCAAAACCACCATAGCAAGCAGGTATACCGACAGTACCAATTACAGCAATATTATTCATCAAAGCGAGTCCTGATTATCAATATTTAGCACCGCAAATTATTTATCTGAAAGAGTTAGTAATTTCAGAAATGGGCAATTATATCTTTGTTATGCCAAAATGTTTGTTCTTCGATAGACAGATTGTAATGGGTAGTACACTTATAAAAAGATTACATGTTATCACTGACTGCATAGAGACATGGCTAGGCATTCTGTCATCTATAACAGGACAAATACTCACCCTAGCTATTTCCCGTCCTTAGAGCTCATGTTTAGATTGTTCAAGTCATGTAAAAACATGATATCAGGGGATATCTTGGCCAACAAGAGTATATTTTATAGAGAATGTGCTATTTAAGCTGCTTGGAAGCCCCTAGAGCTTTAAATCTAATCTTTATTTTTTAACCGTAAAGCAAGTTGATATGCTTCTAATGTTTGTTGAGCAGTGTGGTGCCAAGTAAACATAGAAGTAATTCTATTTTTTAAATCAGGATTAAATTCTTTGCTCATAACTGATACAACCCCCTTCCTTATTGACTCAACATCGCCCGGTTCACAATATTCTGCGTAATCCTCAAAATAAAATTTTGTATCCCCTCGATCAGTAACCAGAATATTACAATGCATCATTGCGGCTTCAAGAGAGGATAGACCTGGAGTCTCCATCCAAGAAATTAACGCATGAGCCTTTGCTACATGATACAACTCTGCGAGTTCATCTTGATCTACATGATTAATGAACACCACATTCGTGCCAGCTTCACGAACACATTCATCATAATAGGCTTTACTATTGGGACTTGGCTTACCCACGATCACTAATTGATAGGGTAAATCTTTTACAGCCTTAATAAGGTCTAATTGACACTTTCGGATTTCAACACGAGCAGCACTAAGCAAGCAGCCTTCGAACTTCTTATATTTACCAGAGAATTTTTTTGAATGGTCGAAAACTGATGTATCAACAGCGTTAGCTACCCATAGACCGTTATATACATCAAGCTTCATATCAGAAACAACACGATCGAGCTCAGTAGGACTATTTGGTAAAAGGACATCTATATTTTTTGCAATGAATTGCTGGGAGCGATAATGACCTTTGAATAGGTAACGCAACATCCCAAAATGGAAATTACCATTAAAAATAATTCTTGCAGTAGTTTTTAGATATTCTAGCGAATATTCAGAAACATTATTAGCAATCCATTTCTGAAGGCCTCTCCTAGTTTTTCGATCACATTCATTGTAACTCCCCCAAATGGTTGAAAGTACTGTTGGAATAGAGAGATTTTTTGCTGTTATCACATGATGTAAAATATCTTGTGGATTTCTCAGGTTAAAGAAATGAATTAAATCATAGTCAATGAAATTTGGTTCACTATCATCTGCGATATCAACAATAATTCCTAGCCGCTCTAAATGTTCTTTAGTTTTCAATAACTGTATTGTATCACCACCAGGACCGGAAAAAACTGTCGGCCTTGTAATAAAGAGAACTTTCACTTTCTATAACCTCTTACTGTAGTTATAACGCCCCAAAAAACATATAAACACTAAGGATGTAGAATAAATAATCACATACAGCTTATTGAAGTTATATGTATAAATAAAAGTCAACATAGTAGTAAAAAAGTAAATATAAAAAGGGATTAAAAAAACTTTACCCTTAAAAAAAATCAAATAAAAAGTCAAACCCAACACATAAGATAAAGCTAAAGTAACTATAACACCAAAAAATCCGAAATCAAAAAAAGGAACGCCGAAGCCAGTTGCAGTAAGAACACCATAAAAATCAGATCCTAAAACATCTCTTTGAAAATCAATTAACTCATAAGCATTACCAGTAAAAAGCGAATCAAATGGCAATACAAAGGTAAAATACCCCAAGCCAAAATCAAAATCAGATATTACATACTGATTTAAAATCTCAAAGTTCATCGTAAAAGTAACATATAAATAATAAAGAGGAATCAATATAAAGGTATCACCAAAAAACCAAACTCGCTGAATATCTTCAAAAAGAGTATCACCCAAAAAAATAAAATCCCTATAGAATTTCGCTGCACCAATAAGGTATAGAAAAATGAAAATAATTAGTAAGCACTTTAAAAGTGACAATTTCAGAAAGACACTTCTAACTAGAAAGCATTGTAGAAAAAAAAATGCTATAACACCTCTGTTGCCAACTGCAAAAGATAAAATAATGTGTAATATAGAGAAAAAAACAAATAAATTAAATAAAGACTTAAACTGACCGAAATTAACTTTCCGAGACAAACATTCGAAATATAGATATAATAAAAAAGTGAGGCCTGACATTGCAATCAAATGTACATACCCAGATATAGGAAATGACATTCTTAAAATTTCAAAGTCTTTATTTAAAATAGGAATGGAGCCATATTTCCTGTAAAAAACAAAATGTTCAAACAAAAAAAACATTGTTGAAATAAAAATCAAAAAAATAACTATATATATTGCAATCCTTCTATTACTGGCATTAACCTCACCATCTTGACATACCAAAAAAGTTACAACGCCAATAGGAATTTTTTTCATCCCCCAAAGAATGCCGACAGCCAGTATAAATAGACTTAAGATGAGGTACAGACTAGTACGTTCATCAGGCAATTCTATTTGCGTACTTAATCTGAAAAGATATAATGCTGTTGTGAAACTAACTGCAAAAAAAATAAGAAATGGATTACAGAAATTTGTATGAAGTATTATTTTTTTCATTTCATCTCAACCCTTATAAATTGAAATCTCAATTTAATTTTTTTTATTTTTTAACATTCTAACTCCATAAGTAAGACCCTGAAAGAATGCCATAACACAAGTGAATGATGAATTTTTAAAAGATTTTAAAGTTGAAATTAAAAACATATTTATAAGGTACCTTGAGAGATGAAAGAAATTTATCTCAGAATGCTTCCTATATAATAAAAAAGAATTTCGAGTTGAATAAAATATTGCATTCGGTGTTCTACTTAAGGGATTCGATCTTCTCTCTATAGAGTCGGTTACAACTGAAGTTAGACTATAACCTAATTTTTTTATTCTTAATGATAAATCAACCTCCTCCCAATACATAAAAAAATCATCATCGAAAAGCTTTAATTTTTCTGCTAGGTCTCTTCTTATAATAAAAAAAGCACCAGCCACATAATCCGTAACAACAAATTTTTCACCAGAGTCAGTTAATCTATATTTTTGACTTAATCCGTTTAGTTTTATTGAATCGTAAATCCTTACACCTTCAGAATTAAGTGTTCTTATCATTGACGCACCAACATTTGGATAATTTATCAGTTGCGAGCTTAATGCATTCAATGCCCTCCTACCGACTTTAATATCAGGATTTGCTATTACAATATCACCCAGAAGATTCTTTTCAATTAAATAATTTAATCCTGCATTGTTACCAGCAGCATATCCCAAGTTAGAGTCATTCTCTACAAAATGAATATCTAACTCTCGAGAATATTTATTAGCTAGATTAATTAACTCTAGAGTATCGTCCTTACTGTTTTGTATTAAAATTATTCTAAAAGGGCAGTTCTCTGATAACTTTATTGCATCAAAAAAAAACCTTACATCGTGACAACTATTCCAATTTAAAACGAATACATTTATCACATTCGCCCCTTAATTACACGAAGAAATGAACCAACAAAGACACGTAAATGTTTATATAATGTCGCATACTTTGTAGCTACAATTTTCCTTTGATTTGGCATATTAAAAATAATTAGACCACCTAATTGCTTTGCCATATAACGCACTAATATTGTTGATTTTCTTTCAAATTGTGTAACTTGTACTTTAGAGAGTTGCTCAATATCATAATCAGCAACGGTTATTATATTTTCACGAATCATTTTTGCTACTATAGATTTTCCTATCTCGCTTCTTGCAAGTACAAGACCTTGTCCATCTGACTCAGTAAATAAAGGATATCCCTTGTCGTCACAATTCCAAACGTCAGCACTAACAATATCTGCAACCTCGCCAGTACCATCAGCACAAAGTTTACATCTACTTTGTATTGTTGGTCCGAGAATTTTGCCCCAAGAACGAGAATACTCCATCGTTGTAGAAGTGCTATTCTGCACTAAAGTCGTTTTTCCCGGCCAGCCTTTACCTCTAAAAAAGAAGTTTTCAACAGGCATATCAACATTATAATTTAAAGCTTCAGCGACCCTTCTAACACCTAATCGACTCGGGGTGCCCGCACAGAAGAAACTAACAATTAATTTAACAGCATTTTTTACCTCATTATCTATTGACATTAAGTTACGCAAAGCTACGCAATCACACGGTTTACCAACAAACGCAATCCTCTTGTTAGGATTGTCGCTTAGAGTCTGCAAAAAATACTCTAATGGTGATGCCGGACTATAACGGGATCCTGTAGCTTCAAGTAAATCCTCTCTGGACCTGCTGACTTTAGATATATTCTCTAGTGGATTATGCTTATCTACACCTATCTGAATAACAATATCGACTATATTATAGTCTAATGCATAAAGTAGCGTTTGAGTAACAATGCCACCAGATGAGCCTAAATAGCGTATCTCTTTATCATTTGAATGACCGATATAGGATTGTTCAATTGGCCCCCAGATTGGGTGGCTTGAATTAGTTTTAATACTTGCCTGATTTATGCCTGGGCAAACAGTTTTGAAAATGGCCTGCTCATCTCCGTTTAACTTTTCGCTGCATACAGGGCGATTATATTCCCCCTTATTGACAACAACTTTACTAGGGAATAGAGATGAACACAGACCGCAACCTGTACATAAATCGTTTTTTAAAACTTTCTGAATCACATCCATACTATTATTTCAACACCTCTTCCAAAGCGCTTGTGTATTTTTCAGTCAACTGATTTTTTTTGTCTGTCAAACCTTGAAGCTCTAACTTGATTTGATTTCGATTATTAAAATGGTCAAGATTCATTTTTATAGCATTATTTAATGACAATTCTTTAGCTTCTAAAACATTACCATAGCCTAAAGTTGTATATAATCCCTTAAACTTGCGACTGTAAGCATAAGGCGTAACAGGTACACCACTTGAAAAGGCTGCAATTGTGGCGTGCATTCTTGCTCCAGTGAAATATTCAAAACTGCTTATATAATTTTTCACCTCAATAGGATTCGTAAATCTTGGCGCAACAATACAGCGTGGAAATAACTCAGCCACCTCGATGCATGCAGCATAGTCGTCTTCGATTTTCTGAACGGGTGAGGTAGCTATTACATGAGAAACCAAGTGTATTTCAACATTTTCAATTGATAAGAAACTTTCTATTAGCTCATTAATATAATCTTTATAGTTATGAGCCAAACCAAACTGGTTATCTCTTGTATATCCGCCATTCCAGAGTAATCCAGAAACATTAATTCCAACTTTAATCTTATCACTAACTTCACGAACCGTAGAATAAGGCATGGATAATGCTACATCAGTGCCTAGATGACAAACTCCAAATTCCTTACCAACTTGAAAACTAATATCGTCCCTTGCAAATACTAAACTTGTATTTCTGACAATGAATCTAGATACAACTTCAGCAAACTTAGATTTAAAGGGGCCAATTGTTTGGGGCGACAACACTGATTTTCGAGCAAAAATTGCATTAACTAGCTTAGTAAAGACTTGAATAAGAAAACGACGATTACCATATATATCAGAGAAACTGTCACCGGCTCCAATATCTAATACAAGATCAAAATCTTTTATCATTTTTATATAAGATTTCAACTTTATTGGGTTAGAAATCAATTCTTTGACACTGATTGTTATATGCTCAAATTCACGACCTATTTGAAGCTCTACCAGAGCCTTATTTTTCTCACTGGTGACCTCATTATCACCTATAGTAAAAAACTCAGCATCAATTCCCAAATTTCGACAAACTCGATCAACTAAAATCATATTGCCAATAGAAAGTGCTCCAACCCCCAAATTACCTGAAGATACGTTGTGCCACAAAAAACCTATTTTGACTTTCATTTAATAGCTCTCAAAAACAAAAGAATATAACCCAATAAAACTATCGCGTAATATAAAATAACACCATACACAATTATAGCGATATCTAACCCCAAAGACACCCCCATAATAATCAATGCAAAAAAGGCCAATAAACCAATTATTTGAACGAGGACCCTACTTTTAATCCTTCCTGTCACAACCATATATATCCCCAAACAACTCGATATCCATTTCAAGGATATAGGGACAAACATCAACGGCAATAAATACGAATACGCGATATACTCCTCACCTAAAACAGAAGAAATCAAATATGTATCAAATACACTTAAAAACCAGAATAAAGCTAAACTTATAAAAATAAAAAATGTTGTCCCTATAAATAGGGATTTATGTTTACCTACTTTTACTTCATTTGCTATTTCTCTAAATATAACATTCACAACAACAGCAGATAATGCACTTACCCCATTAGTAATTCGCGTATATGAACTATATATGCCAAATATTGAACTATAATACAGACTAACTAAATACCCATCCAAGACCTGCCAAATATTAGTCAATAAAAAATCGACAGTATAATTAACTTGTTTCAACAGTAATGAGGAATTCCAGGTAAAGTTAAAGCTAAAATAGCTCAACAACTTGAGCCTATAGGTTATAATAATGAAACTTACCATTCTTGAAATAAAAATACAAAACGCAAAAATAATTAAACTGCTTTTACTAAAAACAACAAAGAGACAAAAAAAAGTAAAAACTATATTATTTAATAGCGAAAATTTTAGCTCGCCCGAAAACTCACCTTTTGCCCGTATTTCAGTCAACATAAAATCATAATATCCGTTCACTATGAATGACATACCGACTAGCAACACTACATAGTCAACAGAAAATATGAAATAGATAACTAAACTAACCATGCAAATTATGGAAAATAAAAATTTTAGATAAATATTATCTTTAATTTCAGCTTCATCTGTTATTGCTACACCCCTAAAAAAACGCTGATGAACCCCCAAATCTGAAAAAAGAGTAAGCATGCTCCCAGCTAACAATGCAACACTTAACTCACCAAATAAAGTGGGTCCATAAACTCTTGCCGCTATTAAATAAACAACTGTATTAGCAACTAATCTTAACGAAAATGACAATCCCGAGTATACATAATTTTTTATCATACTAGTAAATCTAATATTCTTTTTGATGCCATTCCATCTCCATAAGGATTATGGGAAAAACTCATTGAATGATATGCTTGCGGATCATTTAGTAATTCAGACAATCCGAAAACAACTTTTTCGACTTCCGTACCAACCAACCTAACGGTACCTGCAGCAACAGCTTCGGGGCGTTCTGTTGTATCACGCATAACTAACACAGGTTTCCCCAGTGAAGGAGCCTCCTCTTGGATACCACCCGAATCGGTTAAAATAATATAGCTACGCATCATTAGATAAATAAATGGTAGGTACTCTTGAGGCTCAATCAAAATAATATTTTCGATATCACCTAAAATGCGGTTAACTGGCTCACGTACATTAGGATTTAGGTGCATTGGGTAGAGAATCTGCACATCAGTGTTGGCTTTAGCTGTGATAGCTAAAGCTTCACATATTCGTTCAAACCCACATCCAAAACTTTCACGGCGATGTCCAGTGACCAAAATTAACTTTTTAGTCTCGTCTAAATATGAGAACTGAGAGGCTAATGTAGCTTGCAGAACGCTATTTTTTTCAATCTTATCTTTTACCATAAGTAGTGCATCAATTACGGTATTTCCGGTAACGACTATGCTATCCTCGGCATAGTTTTCTTGAATCAAATTTTGCTTAGATGTTTCAGTAGGTGCAAAATGGTATTTTGCCAATGCACCAGTGAGCTTGCGATTTGCTTCTTCAGGCCATGGAGAATAAATGTTCCCTGTGCGCAAGCCTGCTTCGACATGTCCTACAGCAATTTGCTCATAATACGCCGCCAAACTAGCAGCAAAGGTAGTTGCAGTATCGCCATGTACTAACACAACATCAGGTTTAAATTCTTGTAGAACCGGTTTTATCTCAAGCAAAATACGGGCTGTAATATCATTTAATGTCTGCCCAGCCTTCATAATATTCAAATCATAATCTGGTTTAATCTCAAATAATGATAATACTTGATCTAGCATTTCACGATGCTGGGCGGTGACACAGACTTTCGCCTCAAAACGTTCATCAGCAGCTAAAGCATGTACCACAGGTGCCATCTTTATTGCTTCTGGTCGGGTACCAAATACCGTCAACACTCTCTTTTTTAACATATCAATAGCCTTTTAAATTCACTTTTAAGTACCTGTTCACCAGATTACGAAATCTGATATGCTTAAAGGATTTGAGAAAGGAACTAATTGTTCTTACTCACCAGCTTTTGATTCATCTTCACGTTGCACTTAAAACTCATTTTCCTGCCAACTTATACAATGCGATACTCACCTTATCGAACCCCAATATTTAACCGATAATACAATAAAGCACCTATCACCAAACATCATAAACTCGCGGCCAGTAATACATCTTACAGTAATAGCCACTGCCTGACTAACTTTTCAAAATATTGTAATATGGTATTCAAAATTAGGCGGGTACAAACATTCACCTTGTGGGCATCTATTTACATTTAAAAGGTAACCGCCAAATTCAATGTAACAGCCTCTTGATCTTTCTTTGACAAACTCACCTTACTTGTCATCGGCCACCTAATCCCGACTAGTGGGTCATCCCAATGGATTGAGCCTTCACTCTGCGGTGAATAGTAATTGGTTGTTTTATACAAAAACTCGGCCGTCTCTGTCAGAGTAACAAAGCCATGCGCAAATCCTTCCGGGATCCACAGCTGTCGCTTGTTTTCTCCAGAAAGATGAACGCCTACCCATTGCCCAAAGGTCGGGGAGCTTTTACGAATATCTACCGCCACATCAAACACTTCACCGGCCACACAACGCACCAGCTTGCCTTGAGCATGAGGCGGCAACTGATAGTGCAAGCCGCGCAATACCCCTTTTGACGATTTGGAGTGATTATCCTGTACAAAAGTCACCGGATATCCTACCGCCTCTTCAAACAACTTGTGGTTGAAACTCTCAAAGAAAAAACCACGTTCATCACCAAATACTTTTGGTTCAAAAATAAGCACATCAGGGATTGCTGTCTTGATTACATTCATCTGTCTACCCGCATTCAATTCAATCTTTATGGGGGCGCAACTTCCCTCCCCCATATCACATCAGGCTTTGGCAACCATTTTTAACAAATATTGGCCGTACGCATTCTTTGCCAGTGGCGCTGCAAGAATACGTATCTGGTCAGCACTGATAAACTTCTGGCGATAGGCAATCTCTTCCGGACAGGCCACCTTCAACCCCTGACGGGTCTCAATGGTCTGAATAAAGTTGCTCGCTTCAATCAGGCTTTCATGGGTACCGGTATCCAACCAGGCATAACCACGGCCCATCATGGCCACCGACAGATTACCTTGCTCCAGGTAGATACGGTTCACATCGGTGATTTCCAGCTCACCACGGGGCGACGGCTTCAGGCTCTTGGCGATCTCCACCACGCTGTTGTCGTAGAAATAGAGGCCGGTGACCGCATAGTTACTCTTGGGCTTCAACGGCTTCTCTTCCAGAGAGATAGCGGTACCTTCTTTATCAAATTCCACCACCCCATAACGCTCGGGGTCATGCACATGGTAGGCAAAGACGGTAGCGCCACTCTCTTTGGCCGCTGCGGCTTCCAACTGTTTCTGCAGGTCATGACCGTAGAAGATGTTGTCGCCGAGTACCAGAGCACAGGGGTCTGACCCGATAAACTCTTCACCCAGAATAAAGGCTTGTGCCAACCCGTCCGGACTTGGTTGTACCTTGTACTGCAAATTCAGACCCCACTGGCTACCGTCACCCAGCAATTGCTCAAAGCGGGGAGTATCTTGCGGCGTGCTGATGATCAAGATATCGCGAATTCCCGCCAGCATCAGGGTGCTCAGCGGATAGTAGATCATCGGCTTGTCATAGATGGGCAGCAGCTGCTTGCTCACCGCCATGGTCACAGGATAGAGACGGGTGCCAGAGCCACCGGCCAGAATAATGCCTTTACGTTTGGTCATGATGCTTGTTTCTTATTTTTAAATTGCAAAAGAAAAGGGTGGCTTGCAGCCACTCCTTTCTGTTTTATCCCTGCCAGCCAGGGAGGCAGTCACTACATCCCAGGCCAGTAATTTACTTACCGAGGATCTCGGTCAACATCCGCTCCACACCGACTGTCCACTCCGGCAGCACCAGATCGAAGGTGCGCTGGAATTTGCCGGTATCAAGGCGGGAGTTATGGGGGCGTTTGGCCGGAGTCGGGAAGGCGCTGGTCGGCACCGCATTGAGTTGTGTCACCGCCAGTTCAACGCCAGCCTCTCTGGCTTTGGCAAACACCAGCTGGGCGTAGTCAAACCAGGTGGTGGTACCGGAGGCAATCAGATGGTACAGCCCGGCGACCTCGGGTTTACTCTGCGCAACACGGATCGCATGGGCGGTGCAATCAGCCAGCAACTCGGCGCCGGTCGGTGCGCCGAACTGGTCATTGATCACTGACATCTCGCTACGCTCTTTGCCAAAGCGCAGCATGGTCTTGGCAAAGTTGGCGCCGCGGGCGGCATAGACCCAGCTGGTACGGAAGATCAGATGACGGGAGCAGAGGGACGCACCTTGCTCACCCGCCAGCTTGGTTTCGCCATAGACGTTGAGCGGTGCAGTTGCATCGGTTTCAACCCAGGGGCGCTCGCCGCTACCATCGAACACATAGTCGGTGGAGTAATGCACCAACCAGGCACCCAATGCTTCCGCTTCTTTGGCGATCGCCGCTACACTGGTCGCGTTGAGCAGCTCGGCAAACTCCCGCTCGCTCTCCGCCTTGTCGACTGCGGTATGGGCCGCGGCGTTGACAATCACATCCGGCTTGACCAGTCGTACCGTTTCGGCCACCCCTGCCGGATTGCTGAAATCGCCACAATAGTCGGTGGAGTCAAAATCAACGGCAGTGATGCGCCCGAGCGGGGCCAGTGCACGCTGCAGCTCCCAGCCTACCTGGCCGTTTTTGCCAAACAGCAGGATATGCATCAGATACGCTCCCCGTAATTCTGCTCAATCCAGGACTGGTAGGCACCGCTCTTGACGTTGCTGACCCACTGCTGGTTATCCAGATACCACTGTACAGTTTTGCGAATGCCAGACTCGAACGTTTCTTGCGGTTGCCAAGCAAGCTCGGCACTCATCTTGGTCGCATCGATGGCATAGCGGCGATCGTGGCCGGGGCGATCCGCCACATAGGTGATTTGCTCACGATAAGAGCCCGCCTTCGGCACCATCTCGTCCAGCAGATCGCAGATGGTGTGTACCACCTCCAGATTCTGCTTCTCGTTGTGGCCGCCGATGTTGTAGGTCTCCCCCACCAAGCCAGTAGTCACCACCTTGTAGAGCGCGCGCGCATGATCTTCTACATAGAGCCAGTCACGGATCTGGTCGCCCTTGCCATAGACCGGCAGCGGCTTGCCATCCAGTGCATTGAGGATCACCAGCGGGATCAGCTTCTCGGGGAAGTGATAAGGGCCGTAGTTGTTGGAGCAGTTGGTGACAATGGTCGGCAGGCCGTAGGTACGGCGCCAGGCGCGTACCAGGTGGTCACTGGAAGCCTTGGAGGCAGAATAGGGGCTGCTGGGGGCGTAGGGGGTAGTCTCGGTAAAGAGCGGCAATGGCTCACCGGCAGCCACTTCATCCGGATGGGGCAGATCCCCATACACCTCATCGGTGGAGATATGGTGGAAGCGGAAGACCGCCTTGCGTACCTCGTCCAGACCGTTCCAATAGGCACGTGCCGCTTCCAGCAACATATAGGTGCCAACGATATTGGTCTCGATAAAGTCAGCCGGGCCTGTGATGGAGCGGTCAACATGGCTCTCGGCGGCCAGATGCATCACCGCATCCGGCTGGTGCAGGGCAAACACCCGATCCAGCTCGGCGCGATTGCAGATATCCACTTGCTCAAACGCATAACGCTCGCTTGTCGATACATCGGCCAGGGATTCCAGATTGCCGGCATAGGTGAGTTTATCGAGATTGATAACGGCATCCTGGGTATCACGGATAATATGGCGCACCACGGCAGAGCCGATAAAGCCTGCGCCGCCTGTTACAAGGATTTTCATTCTATTTATTAGGCCATGTTGAAGTTAAATGCCTCTCTCCGAGAGACAAAAATGAAGGGTGTTAATATGTTCTTAGCCTAGGTTTGATAGTGCACGTGCACTAGTCAATGACTATTGTTACGAACTTGACTCTTGCTGCTTTTTATCCAGCGCCCCACTCGCCAGGCGTAATTAATGGCAAGCACATAACCAGCAATGAACAGCAAATAGATAGCCATCATTGACCATTCAGATAACTTTGCTATTTCAGCCAATATACCCATAAAAACAATACCAACATTACTAACAACCATTAGTAGTAGTGCTTCACGATGGGTAAATCCAGCATGCAACAGAATATGGTGCAGGTGATTACGGTCAGCCTTGAGCGGCGATTGACCTTTGCGAATACGGCGGATCATAATCCCTACCATATCAATCAGCGGCAGCCCCATCAGCCAAAGAGCCATCACAGGCCTGAATGCGGGGCGTTGCTCGGTGACTTGTGAACCATAAATAACCAAAAAACCAATGATGAAACCCAAAAACATAGAGCCAGCATCACCCATAAAGATCTTGCGCTTAAAGGGTGGGATGGTGAGGTTGATTGCCAGATAAGGCACTAGTGCAATTGCAATCACTAAACAGAAATTTGCCATTTCTGGCATGGTATTGCTGAACAACGTAGCCAGCCCAACCAAGCTGATCCCAGCCATTGAGCCCGCGAGCCCATCGATGCCATCCATCATATTGAAGGCATTCACCGCAGCACAAACAGCCAGCACTGCGACAATAACCTCACCCCAAGGCAAGTGAATATCACCGAGTCCCAGTAGGTCACCGAAGTTATGCAAACCGACTTCAGTTGAGAGGCATAGAATAACGATGAGTAACGCTTGCAGTCCGAGTCGTAACTTGGGTGAGATATCGAGCGCGTCATCCACCGCACCAATCACCATCATAGCACCAGCACAGAGTAGTAACATCAACAAAGGAAGAGAAAGCGGCATCGTCATAAAAACACTGAGATACACACCTATACTGACAGCCAAACCACCAATCAGTGGAATGGCCCCCACATGCTGTTTGCGTTGGTTCGGCATGTCTACCAGTTGCAACTTACCAGCCAGCGGACGCAACAATGCGATCGCTAATGCCGTGCCAATAAAAGCTACTAAACCTGACATTTCCATGATTTTATCCCTGTACTATCTCTTTAATTGCACAAAAGAGCGCATCCTTGCGAACTTGAGCGCATCATTAATCTACTAAATCAACCCCGTGTCCTAACGACATCTTACTGAACTGCATAATTGTTCTTATAAAAGCTATTAAAAATAAGATTTCACATCTGTTACAGATCAAGTCTCTGGCATCACGTAAAGCTCGTAGAGATCATTGAATGTGCCTTCCCCTTTCAAATAGTAAAGGGTTTGTTATAGCAATATCTCTGTCAGAGGTTTTTCCACCCCAATACACAATGCTTGGGCTAGCCTCGCGCTAACACTTTGAGCAAACATACAAAATATGCACCACAACAGTAGTGTAATATGTTGTATTTGTTATCGCAGTGTAATATGTTGTATTTATTATCTTTTGCGGCCACTCATTTGACCAAGCAATGTTCGAATTACCGTAAAAAAGATAAGCTACCGCCCCTGAGTTACAGCCCTCAGCCCGCTCAAAAATCTACCTAATTGTCAAACAAATGGTAAGAGACATGACGAGATCATCGCACCACAGCTCAATCCATTACTCGTGGTGTGACCGACAAGACTTGCCGCCTTTCGTGCAAGATATCATGGGTCTTGCCTAATCAACCTATTTAGGGGCACAGAAACACAGATATGCCCTTTCAATAAGGGCCTTATAATACCAGCCGTTTGATGAAATTAGTAGCCAAGTTAGTCCAAATGCAGGTTATTTAACCAAAAGCACAAGCAGCCCAATGACACCAGCATCCAAGCAAATCAGTTTTTTGCAAGCAAAAACTCGATGTTGTGAGAGGGCAACGACACGACATTATCTTGTGATTTGGCCTGTTTTCTGGCAAGCCACACCAGATCACAAATACCATCTGTTGGTTCAAATGCAGCCGGAGCATTCATCAGGATGTCACGTACTTGCTGGTGATCAAAGTGGTGGCAAGCATCATCCAATGACGCTAACAAAGGGCGCAGTCGCGACCAGGGCAACCAGCACTCTTGTGCCACCATGATCCTGGGATGCTCGGTTCCTCTGGCATCATCACCAATCAGTAACTCTTCGTAGAGCTTTTCACCCGGCCGCAACCCCGTTACCTCGATGGCGATATCACCATCGGGCCGCTGCTCATCACGCAGTGTCAGGCCGCTGAGGCGTATCATGCGTTTGGCCAACTCCATGATCCGTACCGGTTGCCCCATATCGAGCACGAAAACATCGCCTCCCTCCCCCATTGCGCCCGCCTGGATCACCAACTGGGCTGCCTCAGGAATGGTCATGAAATAACGAATGATATCGGGGTGAGTCAAGGTGATGGGCCCACCTTTGTCTATCTGTTGTCTAAACAACGGGACTACTGAGCCAGAAGAACCGAGCACATTACCAAAACGCACCATGCAAAAACGGGTTTGATGCTTTTCACGGGTCAACGCTTGCAAGACTAACTCAGCCATACGCTTGCTAGCCCCCATGGTATTGGTCGGGCGTACCGCTTTATCAGTTGAGATCAGTACAAACGTTTCCACTCCGGCTTCAATAGCAGCTTGTGCCGCATAGAGGGTGCCAAAAACGTTGTTACGCACCCCTTCGATGATATTGAACTCGACCAGTGGCACATGTTTGTAAGCTGCTGCGTGGTAGACGGTCTGGATCCGAAAGCTCTGCATCACTGTTTTGAGGCGATGCTGACGCTGCACAGATCCTAATAGCGGTATTAGCTCAGTTGCGATCCCTTCGCGCTGGCACTGCTCACTTAAATTTTTATGCAGGTCATAGAGGGCATATTCAGATAACTCGAACAATACAAGCGTAGAGGGGTGGCACCGCAAGATCTGGCGACAGAGCTCAGAACCGATTGATCCTCCGGCACCAGTCACCATGACAGCCTTACCTGTGATATTGGCCTCCATCAATCTCGTCACAGGTTCTACAGGGTCTCTGCCCAACAGATCGTCGATAGAGACCTCATTGAGCTGATCGATACGTGCAGAACCATTAACCAAATCGGCCATGCCCGGGATAGAGAGCACTTCGCAAGAGAGGGGCTCAAGTGCATTGATCACCTCCTGACGGCGAGCCCTGGTGCTGCTCGGCATAGCCAGCAAGATCTTCTGGACACCATGGAGCTCAATCAGAGTTGGCAGTTGGGCACTGTGATAGACGGTGCATCCCTGGATAACGCAGCCCTGTTTGGCGGGATCATCATCAACAAAGGCGACTGGATAAAACTCATTACCTTGCAGCAATGCCACCTGTAGCTGGCGCCCAGAAGAGCCAGCTCCATAGATCAATACCTGCGTACGAGCCAAACGGGTAGTATTAAGCAAGGCCCGAAAGAACAAGCGCACACCACCGACCAGCAGCACCAGAAAGGAGAGATAGATAACCGATACCGTTCTGGGCAAGAAGATATCGAAGTAAAACGCAGATATAACGAAGAAACAGGTAGAAAGAAATGCCCCTAACAAGATTGTCCAGAGCACTCGAAAACTGACATATCGCAATACCGCACGATACAACCCCAGACGAACAAATAGACCGATACTGACAATGATGATTGCCCCTAGCAGTGCCCAGTGATGAGGGCTATCGATTGGCCAGCTGCGCTCCAGCCTGATCCAGTAGGCCCCCCAATATGTCATTGTGATGAGCATGACATCGACTGTGACAGACACTGCGCGCTTACTAGTCCGGGACAAGGAACCAAGGAAAGTGAGCAACCAACTCCCCATAGGCAACAACTGATGTTTCATTCCGGCACTCCTGCATTCAGGTAATACGCAAGATAGGTTAACGGCAAGTAAGCAATCGACAACCCGAGAAAACCATCGATCTGATCAGAAACAATCATCGCAGCGATAGGCGCAAGCCAGAGGCAATTTATCAGCAGCACCGCCGAAGTCACGCGTCGATGGCTTTGCCAGCGCCTTGCAGCATATTGAAATGCATGAGTACGATGGGCTTCACTCAGGCGGCACTTTAGACGATAGCGATTCAACAAGGTCCAGGTGGCGTCGACTACAAAGACTCCGAGCATAACAAGCCAGCCCCACAGAAATTGAGGGGCAGAAGCGGCATCCAGCAACATCAGAGAAGCCAGCATCAAGCCAAGAAAACCACTGCCGCCATCCCCCATAAAGATCCTGGCTGGCGGAAAATTCCAGCACAAGAAGCCCGCCGCCGAGACCCCCAGTAGCAGGGGCAAACTGGCAGATGACCACTCACCCCCAACGAGATAATGAAATAAAGCCATGAACAGGCAAACGATAACGGCCTCACTGGCCGCCAAGCCATCGATGCCATCCATAAAGTTGTACAGATTGATAAACCAGATCACCCCCAGCCAAGCGATTAGATAACCAAACCAGGCAAGATCCAGCTGCCAGCCAAAGAAGGTCAGCTCTGGCAAACCATCAACAGCAGATACCACCAAGGCTGCCGCCATGCTCTGCACAATCAGGCGGGTTCTGGGCTTGAGAGAGATGTGATCATCGATAAAACCAACCAATGCAATGGCCAATGCTGCAGTCCATATCAAAGCGAAACTACCATGAGATATGCCATAGGGCAGCGGGAGCAGGGCGACAAACAAAGGCGCTGCCAGCAGAAAGGTCGCCACGATAGCCATGCCACCACCTCTCGGAGTAGGCACCTGATGTGAACTGCGATGATTGGGCTGGTCAAGCAAGTGGTTCAGAGCATAACGCCGGAGTAAACCAGTACCAGTAACTGAACAAAGCAGGCACAACATCAAAAAAAGAACAAATGCAAACATCAAGGTGACTCGTTATGGGAAGATGCCATCAAAGATAGGGTCTGAGAGAGCGAACAGGGTGCCGACCATTGTAATCGGCTCTGTGCCTTACTGGTATCCATTTCCAGAGAGCCATAAATACGCTGCAACTTGGAATCAATCCCCAAACAGCGGCCAAGCCCCCTTATCAACCTTGGTGGGGTATAAAACAGCCTACAGGGAACACCTTCTGCATCAGCAATCGCTGCAAGCAACTTTGATGTCGACATCGCGACAGGATCTGCAACCAGAAAGACCTGGTTCACTGCGGCTGGGTGCTCCATCGCATGGGAAATAAAGTCACACAGATTAGGCAACGCCAACAGGCTGCGCGCATTGTTCAGACGGGCAAAGGGTAGCGGGATCCCTTTGCGCACCCACGTCATCATACTGGCAAAGTTAGCCTTCACTCCTTCTCCATAGATAAGAGGAGGACGAACGATGGTAACAGCCATACCACACTCTTTCGCAAGCGCCATCAGCCCTTGTTCCGCATCATACTTCGAGCGTCCATAGGGATCTTCTGGCGGACTCTGCACATGCTCATCAAATGGCTTGCCTGGCTCGGTGTGCTCGCCATTCACTTTGATCGAACTGATAAAAATGAAGCGCTTTACTCCTGCGTCAGCCGCTTGGCGAGCAAGCGTGAGCGTCCCCTCTGTATTCACTGCTCGAAAAGCCGCCAGGGGATCTGTCGCGGTATCCGACATCACATGGACCCTGGCTGCACAGTGAACAACCACATCCACTTGTTGCAATTGGGCCGTCCAGTCGGCATCCTCAGTCAAAGAGGGAGCCTGAACCTGGTAAGAAGCCAGCGGGTAACATCGCACCGCACCTTTCACATTGGCTCCACATCTAATCAGGTGTTCACAGACCGCTTTGCCTACAAATCCGTTGGCACCGGTGACCAAGACTGTACTTTTGATATCTGCCATTACCACCAACGCCAACCGTGAATATTGAAGAACGTCACCATGGAACGCCCAAACATCCAGATATGGCGCCAGCCTTTGCGGGATGCATGACCACCGTGATGAACGACCTTCACCTGAGGGACATAGGCAATCCGGCTGATCTTTCCTGCCCGTAAACTGATGTCAAAATCTTCAAAATAGAGGAAAAAGCGAGGGTCAAATCCTCCGAGCTGCTGCAATACATCTGTGCGAAACAGCATAAAACAACCACTGACAATGGGTGGGTCCCACAGCACGTCATGATTGTTGAGCTGATCTGCCATCTCATATTTTGCCAAGCGCGTCTGGAATAACTTCTTCACACTCGCAGGAGCAAATCCACGCAACAATAGATCAAATACGGTTGGATAGCGTTTGCAGAGCCGTTGTACCTTACCATCCTCCCATGTTGCGAAAGGCGTCAATAATCCGCAATCCGGATGTTGCTCCATAAATTCGAGTGCATTTTTCAGTGCATCCGGGGCGACTTCAAGATCGGGGTTAAGGATAAGATGATATTTAGCATCAGTCTGCAATGCGCGGTTATGGCCAGCACCAAATCCAGGATTTGACTGTGCAAAAATCAAGTCGTGAACACCTATAAAGCTCTTGCTTATATCTTCATTTTGAATAGCAAAATCACTCGATGGAGAGTGATCTACAACTATCAAGGAACTAACAACCCCAGCTTCAGTGATTGCTCTCTGTAGTTTGTTGAGAGTGCTTGCTATCATCGCCTTTTCAGTACAATAAGCGACCACACCAATAGTTAGATAGGACTTGGGCATACTATTTACCATAGCAAAATATTGCGCTCACAAAGTCACAAGTGAAAAAAGATAGAGTTAGCATAGTAACTATATTAACCTTTCATGCCATGATAATAAAAGCTGACTGTACAAGTATCGAGCCAGCGCTTTCTATCGATTATTATAGGTTCATTTGACATGGTTAATTGCATGGTCCATAAAATAGAGAACGCTTAAACCATTAGCTTTACAATACATAAAAATCATTGTATCAATCACAACGAGCGTGAAATTAAAAGCCCACTGCAGACATTACACTAAAACATATGTTTTTAAATACGACATTGTTATTTTGTAAGAATCATCGCATAAACCTACGCTCAATAAAATAAAATGAAAATGACCCCATAAATAAAACCATCACAATAATAGATGTTGATAATAACATTGGTGACGAAATCATGCCCTTCACCTGATTCGCAGCATTTATGATCGGCATGTGATAAAGATAGATGCTGAAACTGATCATGCCGATAAATGATAGACCAGACCATCGACATAAACGAACAAACCATTTATTTCGCTCAAGCATGATAAATGCAAAAATAATCATCCCAAATCCCAAAGCCAAATAGGTTCTGGAAAATACCATCGAAGATACTTCTATCCAAAATGTATCGTCCAAATTTTTAACGAAACTGACAATTAAAATAAAGCCTGTAATAAGCAGCAAAAATGCAACATAGTTCCTTGGATGTTTTGCTTGAACTAAACAATCGGCATAAACAAAGGCGATGAAACAACCTATAGCAAATTCATCCAACATACCAATCACTTGAGTAGACCAGATGAATTCCTGCATGGGTTGACCATTAAAATATAAATAAATAATATAACGCCATAACCAAGCGACTATAAACATACCAAACAATATAATATACTTCTTACTAGTAGAGCGTAAAAAGCAAGCAGTAACAGCCATGAATATATAGAACGAAAATTCAACACCTAACGACCAATAAGCTCCATTAATGGAACCATGTGTTTGTTCTAAATAAGAGTGTATAAATAAAAGGTGCGCTACGGTATGCACAATACCATTGGATGTAGTAATGAAATAAAAACCACTAAATGTAATAGTGAGCAACATAGATACATAGTAAGGTGGTGCGATGCGCAGGAATCTACGTTTAAGAAAATTAATTACTTTCCACTCACGAGGTCTAATTACACAAAGGCAAATAAAAAATCCACTTAACACAAAAAATAGATCAACGCCTACCCATCCCCAATAAAATATATGTGGCCAAACGGCCACACTTAACTCTTCCATGTGATAAAACAATACCAATAAAGCCGCAACACCTCGCAATACGTCCAATGATTCTAATCGAGCAGTCATTTAATAATCTCGTGCATTGGTTTACGACTCAGCAAGCGCTTTATTGCTCTCTGCAATTTAAACGGAATGAAACGTGCCAATGAACTAACAAAGGGCATATTTCTAACTTTCCATAGATACTGTAAAAATTGTTCTTTTCTTGATAACAGTACAGCACTAGGAGCAATATTTAGCTTTTCATTCCACTTCTTGACTAATTTAGAACCATCAACAGGTGTCAAAACTGCCAAGCCACTCAGGTATTTCTCTTGATAGAAGATATCATCTCTCTCTATTTCATCACAAACTTCACTCGACACCACGAAATCGCTTAACTCGGCGCCTTGGGCATAAGCACGCCAAAATGCTGCACAATCAATGGGTTTGATATTCCATGGTAATAGTAAAGAGTGATTTCTATTTTCGATACGCTCGACAAAAGCACCAATATTCGGACATACAACAGGATATGTATGTTCAAGTGCAATGGATAATGTATAACTGTATGTCTCAGGCCATAAAGCAGGGAACCAGACAACATGAGGTTTAATACTATCAAGTTTCTCTTCAAGTTGATCCAGTCTATACGCACCATGATTCACAACCCCACGCAAGGGGCGATAACCATAACCTAGTAGATGAAACTCTATCTTATTTGGATCACACAGCAAGGCGACTTGTTCTAGTAGATCAGCTCCCTTTTCCCGACTTAAAGCACCAAGGATAAGTACACGTAGGGGGTCGCCTGGTTTATGGGCCTGCTTAGGTTCTGGGTAACGATAAGCATCTGGATGGTATGTAATAATTGCCTTGCTAGATAGCTCGCTCTTATTCCCATAAAGCCTACTAAAGCGCTGATATACATCTTGACTAGGATAAATAATTCGCTCAGCTCGAGAAAGTAAGGGAAATATACCGCTGCGCCATTCCTCGCCAGAAACACTGATTTGTGCAGCATCTCTACATATATCATCATAATTTTGATTATCCTCGCTCACAAATTGTCCATAGCGATCTGTAAGCGTTGGATTACCATTTAACATATAATAATCATGAATCGTCACATCATAGGAAATTCCTAGCGAACTAGGTAGCAACCAGGTGCGTGGTGGCAGACCCATGCTATGGTGAAAATGTACACGACTAACTCTGAGGTCTCGCAAGAAGCTCACTAATAATTCATATTCTGTGTGAATATTGAATACAAATGCATCGCTCTTATCACCGTTAAAGGCACTCAAATAAAGATTAACATATCCTTCTCTACCCCCAGGAGTTAGACGGAGAAACAATACCTTTCCCAAATAATATGATGCTAGCTCAGAAACATGTTGAGCTACCCCACCACCGAGGTGATGTGCTACGGCTAAGACTACTGGGAGACCCGTCTCAGCAATGTATCTTACTTTAGCCATCATCCTAGCCTGTCTTGCAGGATCTTGTGCAATGAATGCCATGACATCGCGGGTATAATTAGGGTGTAGTGTATTAAGCAGCTCTAATGCACGAGCTTTTCTTGGATCCCCTTCATCCAGAAAACTGACACCGCCTTTATGGTAGGCAAACACATTTAATTGGTGATAATTCTTCCATCCCAACTTTTGTGCTCGTTGGCACCAATCATTCTCCTCTCCATACCCCTTGCCAAAGGTCTCCTCATCAAAATAACCGACAACATCCAAGCAATCACGCCGGATATACATGCAAAATCCAACCCCTGTTGGTACTTCAACTAGCTCATTTTCGAGGGGCAATGTAGAGAAAAGGCGATCAAGTGCATTAACATCGAGGCCAGAATAAAGAGCATTATCTTGACAAAAATGAGGGAAACTACAGATCGTCGCATTATTAGAAAAAGGTGTCAAACTGGCAACCCGCTCATTGCTGTATGCGGCTTGTTGCATCCGATGCAACCAATCTGAATGAGAGACTTCTACGTCACTATTAAGCAAGAGTACATCTCGATCTTTATGCAAACGCATCCCAAAGTTAACTGTGCCAACAAAGCCCTTATTAACTTCGTTCTCATAAAGTTTAAAACCTAGTACATCGGCTTGTTCTCTCAGCCATGTTGTTAGTTCAGGTTCTGGTGAGCAATCGTTAATAACAATTAATTGTGCCCATTCAGGCATACTTGGCAATAATGATAAAATACACTCTCGGGTCTCTTCCAAACCACGATAAACAGGAATAATAATATCAAGAGAGTTTCTATTTTTCATACTCTTACCTTAAATTTGGATTATGCAATTCAAAGATAACATGGGAAGTTAAAGAACAGATTTCAGAGCAATAAAATCATCTAATAAATGCGTTAGATATGCGCTTTAAAAAAGCAATTAACTTCCAAGCCCTTGAGTTATTAATCTCATCCAAACAAAGTTGTTGCTCAATAATTATTTTTTTCTGTAATGTCGCTATGGACTCTATTTCTTTTATTGTTTTATTAATTGGCAATAGAAGTTTATTAATAACATTTAAAGGGATTGCGTCTATCAAAATATCAAAGTATACATCTTTAATAGCATGTTCAACTGTAAATAAAAGTTGAGGATCTATATTATCAAATATGAAATTTCTATCGATCTTGATATTTGCATTATGTTTTATTAAATTTATAGCTGGAGAAAAATCAACCACACTTACTATTCCACTTTGTTCACCAGGATCCAGCCTTAACTCAACAACATTAGAGAACTTATCTAAATTAAAAGAAACTCTATCATCCGTAAGCCGTGCACATAACGCTTTTTCCTCTGAAAAATCGATGTCTCCAGCTTCCTTTATATATAACTTTACCAGATGCCTCGAATCTCTTTTTGATTTTAATTTCTCAATGTTAACCTCAGCTATACAACGTTCGCGAGGGGCTAGCGTAAATATGAACTGATATACGTTCCCATAAACACGCTCATCAAAGTTAATCGGCGTTGTTTTTGTAAAATATTTAGAAAACTCTGTCTGCAAAACCTCGGCATAATAAGCAGCCTCTTTTATAGCAAAAAATCCACTATCATTCACCATATTCAAGAGATTTTGATAGGTAAAAAATCGGATGTGCGTATCATCCAAAAGGCCGGTATCTCGGTAATTAAACTCCTCATTAAATAACTCCAATAATACACCATCATGCCCAACATTAGGTACAGATATAATAACAACCCCATTATTGGAAAGGAATGACTTAATTGATTGCAATACTTTACTGGGCGAATACAAATGTTCTAGCACATCAGCAAAAATTATAAAATCATATTTATTGCCGTCTAGCTTGCTTTCCCATTGGTAATTTTCAATATTACCCAGCTCACTACCTATTAGAGCATGCCTCGCGTAGAATGATGCTTCTTTACCTGCGTTTTCATCTAATTCAATGATATCAACTATACAATCCAATGACTCTTTTAAGTATCTAGTTAAGCGACCGTGAGCAGGACCAAACTCTAAAACTCTTGCTTTGGGGCGAATTTGTTTTATTATTATTGATAAGCTGTTTTCGGTTTCAAGATCCAACTCAACGTTGTATTTACTCATTATGGTGTTTCGCTCCATTCATGAGGAATAACAAATACTCCCTCAGCTTCATATTCCCCAGCAACTACTATTTCTCTGAAACGGGCTCTATATTCAAAAGGAATTGTGGCTGTTTTTTCCATGATCGCACAATCAAAAAAATATGTTCCACCTAAAACACGAATACCACAAGTATACTCTAATCGGTAGCAATTTATTCCTTTTACCCAAGGTATTTCTTTTTTATCGAGCAGTGTATTCAAACCACAAATATATTTATTATCAAGACTATGTAGAGCGATACCTAACACAGGGCTATCGATAGAGTCATCAAATACTTCATATTCAATATCAATGAACAACGGAGTATATTTACTAACCCGACTAACGATGTGACCACAATCATCTTTGATAGTTAATTTTTTTATAGTAACTACAGCGTTAGGATTGAACTGTTCTTGAGTTTGCACATCATTGTTGCTTTTTAACTCACTTCCCGAAGTGGGTGCGTCAGCAATTTTCAAAAAATCAAGGTAGCGGTCGGTAACTTCATTTACATTGCCGCTAAGCTTTATTTTTCCATCTAAAATCCAAATTGCCTTATTACAAAATCGTTTCACACTATTTATATCATGAGATACAAACAAAATTGTAATTCCCTCTTGCATCATCTGATGCATTCTATCCATACATTTATGTTGAAACGCCTAATCTCCAACAGCTAGGGCTTCATCAACAATTAGAATGTCTGGACTAACATGAATAGCAACGGAAAATGCCAACCGAGCAAACATACCACTGCTGTACATCTTAACTGGCTGGTGAATGAATTCACCTATATCAGCAAAGGAAAGAATTTCATCACATCTATTCCGCATCTCATCATGTGTAAACCCCATCAAAGCACCTTGAAAGTATATATTCTCCAATCCAGTATACTCAGCATTAAAACCAGCGCCTAACTCTAGAAGGGAAGATATTTTTCCATTAACTTCAACGTTCCCAGAGGATGGAGTTAACACACCGGTAATTATTTTAAGTAAAGTACTCTTACCCGCACCATTTTTACCTAAAATACCGACTGTTTCACCCTTATTTACGGTAAAGCATACATCATTGAGCGCATGATACTCATGATGATATTTTTTATTAAAAAAATTCAAAGCTTCTTTCAAACGATCCTTGGGCTGATCATATAGTTTATAACTTTTGCAAATGTGTTTGACGGAAATTGCGATTTCATTTTTCATTTTATAAAACATCCGCAAAGTGAGGTCTTAACTTTTTAAAAACTGAAGAACCTAAAATTAAAATAGTTAGCGTTAATAACCAAAAACATAGAATTTGTGCAGGCTTTTCCCAAAACCAAACGTTATCAATCAAGCTATCTCTAAAACCCTGTACAATATAATAAATGGGATTTAGTTTAAATATTCACTGCAAACTATTAGGCAACATATTTAATTGCCAAAAAATAGGAGTTAACCAAAAGCCAAAATAACCATCGATATGATTTGAGTTAAA
>NZ_JBQBEH010000005.1:0-32669 GCF_051919665.1 Aeromonas sp. 55A
TGGCTCGATAGGTGTCGCCAACATGCGGGACGTTGCGCGTTCGGCAGCGACCACCGGCGGCCTGATGACCAAGCTGGCCAGCGCGGTGTCATTCACCTTCCGCCGTCTGCGCGAGGCGGGCGCCGCCGGCCGATATCATCCGGGGGCGTATCTGATCCTGACCGCATCCATCACAGATGCCGCCATCCGGCGGCACTCTGCCGATCTGAGATCCACGAGCTGCGCGACCCGCGCCACCCCATCCGGTTTCGCTGGGCCAAGTGCCGCCAGCGCGGCTCCGTACATCTGGTGCTGCATATCAGGGGCGAGGCCCGCTGGCGCAAAATCGCCCCTGGCCGTCCGTGCCTGCCGCGACCGTGGTCGCAGACCTGCCCCGCATGATCTCATCGCTGATCGCCGATCCCGCCGCTGCCGTGGCCATGAGCGAGCTGATCACCTTTGCCGACCTGCTGCGCTGGCATGGTGATCGGGTGGCAAAATCCCGCACCCTGTCAAAGTCCTGCTGCACCGCCGTGGCATCCCAGATCAAGCGCCAGCTGTTGCCGCTGTTCGGCGAGTTGTCCCTGCACTCATCGAAGAGCAACGATCTCGATCGGGTGGTGCAGCAGTATCAGCAGCACTACGTGATCGATACCGTTCGCGCCGGATGGGGGGTGTTGAAGCAAGCAGCCAAGCAGGCGCGCAAGGTGGCGCTGTTGCATCACGACCCGCTGGCCGGTCTCGCCTTTGGTGATCTGGTCACCCACAAGCCGGTGCAGCGCCCGGGCCGCCTGCGCCCATCACAGGCCCAGTCGGTGCTGGCCGAGCTGTCAGGCCCGCTCACTGCTTCCACCATGCTCTGCCTGCTGGCCTTGCTGCATGGCACCCGCATCGGCGAGACCAGGCTGGCCGAGTGGCGCGAGTTCGATCTGGTGCCGGGTGGTTGCTGGTACATTCCGCCAGCCCACACCAAGAGCCGCCGCGAGCATGTGCTGCCGCTAACGCCAATGGCCCTGGAGCTGCTGCTGCGCTATCGCGCCAGCCAGCAGGCCGCCGGATATCGCGGGGTCTACCTGTTCCCCGCTGACACTCGCCCCGGCCCCATCGGTGCCCGCGATGCGACCCGCGCCGTGGCGGCCGTCTCGGGTGGCCGCTGGTGTGCCCATGACCTGCGCAAGCTGGCCCGCACCCGCTTTACCGACCAGGGCACCGACCACCTGGTCGGCGAGGTGCTGATCAATCACGCCATGGGCAAGCTGGCGGGCATCTATATCAACTCATCCATGCGCGACCAGATGCGTGAGGCGCTGTCGCTCTATCACGACTGGCTGGCAGAGCAGGGCAAACAGCAAATATTTATATAGATAATGTATGCTTTTCATATAAAAGCTATATATTATGGTTGTGGTTAGGTATGTCACCTAATCAGTGCCCCGGTCATGCGGGGTCAGGCAATAACGAGAGAGTACGCAAATGAACACGACTAATCGCACCGTCGGAACCATTGAAGAAGCCCTGAAACTGGCCCAGCCCCATGAGCTGCTGGCCGCCTTTGTCCCGAGTTTTAACGACCTCACCGGCCAGCTGGATGAGGTATCCCAGGAGCGGGACGAGCTGGATATTCAGTTGGCTGCTAAGCACACCCAATTGCTCGATGCGCAGTCACGCATAGCCGACCTTGAGCAGGAGAACGAGAGTTGCCGCGAGGCGGCTCGTAAGGCTGAAAAGATAGGCAAGGACTCCATCGCCCTGCAGACAGAGAAAGCCCGCCTGCAGGAGCAGCTGGCACAGTTGCAGAAGGTGATCGCCTCCTATGGTGGCGTGAACGGCATCGACAAGCTCAAGGAGCAAAACAAGCGGCTTAAGAGTGGCAATGCTGATAAGGATGCGCGCATCGGCCAGCTGGAGCGTGAAAACGGGCAGTACCGCCACGACCTCACGGCCACTCAGCGCCAGACGATCGAGGCTCACACCAAGATAGACGAGCTGCAGCGCCAGCTTGCCCACGACACCGGCAGCGGCCTTTATCACAACGGTGAGCATCACCTGATCATCTGGCCGCAAAAAACCAAGCTGCAGCGCGATGATGGCAGCACCTTCGAGGGTCGCTCGCTGCTCTATATGCACCAGTCCGGCCGTGCCGCGCTGTTCTACTACAACGAGCAGGATGGCACCGTGCTGGCCCAGTCACCAAAAGGCGGCCTGAAACCGAGTGCGGCCACCCAGGAGTTCGCCCATAACTGGCTGTTCAAGGTCAACAGCCTGCAGGGTGGGGTGGTGCATCCGGCGGATATGGAGCCGGTCGATTACAACGGCTACTCAAGCCAGCAAGCGGCGTGATGGGGGTGTGAGATGAGTTCAACCACTGGCGACAAAATCGAGCGCGATAACTACCCGACCCCAGTCGATGTGATCAACGCCATGCTGGCAAAGATGGGCTGGCGCCCCGGTGATACCTTCCTGGAGCCGTGCCGCGGTGATGAGAGCCGTATCTATGACCGGGTGCCGTTACCTGAATCACAAAAGGACTGGGCGGAGATCTCGATGGGCCGCGATTACCTGGCCCACGATTTCGGCCGTAAGTTCGATGTGATCATCACCAACCCGCCGTTCAGCCTGACCGAGGAGTTTTTGGAAAAGAGCCTGGCCGAGCTGAAACCGGATGGCACCCTGATTTACCTGCAGCGGGTCAACTTCCTGGGCTCCATCAAGCGGGTGCCGTTCTTTGCCCGGATTGGCTTTCCGAACAAGACGCCGGTCATCATTCCGCGCCCACGCTTTGCCAAGGGCGGCACCGACTCTTGCGAATACGCCTGGATGGTCTGGGATCGCGGCGGCCGCTTCAATGTGCCGAACGGCATCAGCCACCTGCTCACCCGCGCCGCTTGATAGAGGAAATCACGATGGCATCAGTAACCGTTGACATTGACCTTGATGAGTTCGATTCGTGCGACCTCATTGAGGAGCTTGAATCTCGGGGGTATGTAGTCCAGGGCGAGAAAAGCTCGCCCGTTGACTCAACACCTTCTGACCTTATCGAGCGCCTGTACTACGCCCTGGCCAACAATGACCAGGACACCATCAACAGTACCGCCACCACGCTCTGCTATGTGCTGGGCGGCCGTATTCTGTAAGGGGAACCATGATCCGCCGCCTCATTGCCACCCTGCGCCGCGCCAGACCATGCCGCCATGTGTTTGTCGGGGCGCAGATGGGGCGCCGGGATGAGTGCGGCATATTGGCCTGGCCCTGCTGCCGTTGTGGCCAGGTGTTCCACTTCGAGTACGGCCTGCAGGCGGGCCGCTACGGGGTGATCACCGGCCCCTGGGGAGCGTGGGACAAGTCAGGCATCCCCTGCTTCTACCCACACCCCCGCAACTTTCCGTGAACCACTGACCAGAATTGAACAAGGGGCCTTTATGGCCCCTCTCTTTTGCTGTAGTCTCTCTGTTTAGTGCCGATAATCGAGATTATACAGTTAATGCCAAAGGCTATTGTTGTTGAAGATCCGCAGCTGGCCCATGCCGTTGCAGTGGCCAAGGCATCGAGCCCAGAGAACGGGAGCAGGGATGCGGCCTTGTTGCTCTGCTGCTTCGGTACGGGTATGAAGCCAGCCGAGCTGGCGCAGCTACGGGTTAGTGATTATCTCTCCCCTGGTGGTGAGCCGCTTGCCGAGACGGTGGTCAGGCCGGAGATCGCATTTAACGGGCGGGCTCGCCCATTGTGCTGGGTCAACAAGAAGCTGATCGCCGCCATTGATGAACACCTGGCCGACCGGCTCAAGCGTGGGCATGGCATCACTGGCAGGCTGACAGCCTATCGTGGGCTCGACCCGCAGAGCGGTCTGTTTGTCTCTGGTCGCACCGGTCAGCCGCTCAAGCTGACGCGCATCGAGCGGGATGGTCGGGTGAGCTATCGGGCTGACCAGCTGACGGCCCTGATTGCTCGCTTGTTCGCTCAGGCTGGCATTGAGGGGGCTACGGCTCAATCTGCCCGTCGAACGCTGGCGGTGAAGCTCAAGCGCAAGGGGATAGACGAGCGCCATATCGGCGAGATCCTGGGGATGACCAGCATCAAGGCCATTAAGACCCTATGCGACACCGACCCGGTGCGCCTGGGTGACCTGATCAAGAGGATTGTGTGATGACTAAGGGTAAGCGCGGCGCAGCTCAGCAGGCCGCCGATGGGCGATATGAGGCAAAAAGGGCAGGCATGGCCCGCCTCCCTGGTGGCTATCTGACACAGGAAGAGGCTGATTTGCTGGATGAACTGGCGGCCATTCACGGATCCAAAAAAGCAGCCATTTTCAGAGGGTTAGAGCTGCTCAAAAAAATATCAGAAAACCCATCCGAAACCCCTTGATGTATCGTGCGCACGATATTATAGTTAATTCATCGAGACGGGGATGAACCCCGACAAGGAGAGGAATAATGAGCAAGCGCATCGAGTTACTGAAAAGCAAGGATGGTTTGGTTTACTGGATGATCGATGGATTCAAGGTTGGCGATGATTTCAATTCTGCCGAGAAGGTGCTCGATGCTTTCCGTGGGTATGGCGTGGATTGCTCCAACCTTGACGAGGGTGATTTGCAGTTCTTGCAAACGGTCTGCAAGGCCAGGGCTATTTGTGACGACAACCGCCACACAACAAAGGAAGCAGCTCGGCTGCTGTCCCGCGCACTGAACGATCTGATTGAACGGGAGGCTCAACTTGAGGGACGCCCCATTGTTTACGTGGCGGTGAACCTGCGCAATCCAGATAACGGGATGGCCCCAGTGATTTATCGTCAGTACGAAGACGGCCTCAATGAGTCGCGCACTGCGCCATGGAGCGAAGTTTATCATTCATGGCAAAAACCGAACGGCGAAAGCGCATCAGGCGATATTCGCCGCGATGTAGCGGAATGCCTCACGACTCTCTGCAAACTTGAGATTGAAGGGCACCACGTCTCTCGCCACTAATTACTGCGGGCCGGTTATCCGGCCTCTTTATCGAGGAAAAATATGAAAATTACACCGAATAGCTTGGACGCAGTAATGGACACGCCCGAGGGCCGTAGCAAAATCTGTGTATGTGACGAATGTGATTTTTTGGGAGTAATTCCCGTCCCTCGACGTTCGGATGATGAAGATGCGGATTCGGACTTTGTTTTTTGCCCTAAGTGTGGCTCTCCAATTTGTATCAATGAGTAGCTTTGGGTTGATGGAGGAAAAACGGACTCATGAGTAACGAAAATCACCAGCTATTCACCACCGAGCAGATCCGCCAGCGCCTTGAGGAAGGGGGCGAATCTGCCCGCTGGTTGGCTCAGGCTGTTGTCTCCTACTACCTGCCAGCAGCACCGGCCCCTAGCCTGTTTGCCTTCTCTACGAAGCTGGACGAAGAGGCGCAGGGGATGTTTTTCCAACTGCTGTTGATCCGCAGCAAGCCGGATTGGTCTGATGACCAGCTCGCCGCCCTGGTGCGCGAGTGCGAACAGCACCTCACCAACTGATCGAGGAAAAGGACATGCGTACATACAAGATTGAGTCAGCACATAGCAGCCAACCCGGCGGTCTTGTTGGATGGTCTGTCACGCTGTTTAAGGATGGCTCGCCAGTCAAGCAAGAGGCGTTCTTCAACGATCATGATGAAGATGGTGATGAGGCTTTTGAGGAGTGCGTCTGCGTTGGTGAGACGTGGTGGGATGACGGCGATGAGCGTCAGGCTCCGCAGGCGGTTGTAGGTGGCCGCTGGCCATGGATTTTTAGAGTCGGCAATCTGTATTCTGCCGAGCTTCTTTCACACGTTGCGCCTCATGAAAACGGGGTTATACAACCGCAGCCGTGGGAAGTGCTGGAGCCCGTTCTGCAAGCCTGGACGACAGAGGAAAATAGAGGCTGGATTGCATTTAATCGTGAGTCAGCCGACCTAAAATACGCTCGATTCTCGACATTGCCGAAGTGGCCCGCCCAGCGTTGTTAAGCCCGCACCTGCGGGCTTTTTGATACCAGACTATCATCACAACATGGCCAATGATGGAGTATCGCCATGTGCCCGATCCAATCCTCTGATCTCGGTTTCCCCCATGACCATCCCGTTAATCTGACGAATGCCGAGTTGGCCGAGCGTCTGCTTGATCTGCTTCCTGCTCTCCCTCCCCTTTATACTCCACTGGTGCAGGAGGCGGCCCAGCGACTGCTGGATCTTGGTGATTGATATGGTCGATCACCTTCGTCCGGTCTAGTGTGATCGCCAGCTCGCCACCCGCCATAGCCCGCGCCACCGCGTTATAGCGATTTGCCGCGCCCAGCTTGCGAGTGGCCGAGTTTAGGTGATGGGTGATAGTGCGCTCTGGTATGCCCATGATGATGCTGATCTCGGCGCTGGTCTTGCCCTCGCTGACCCAGAACAGGCAATCGGCCTCGACGATGGTTGGTGGCCGTGATCCGCTTGGCCTGCATGACCTCAATACTGCATCGAGCACGAACGGAATAACCATCGCCAGTGTCGGCGCCACTTCCAGATAGAACCCTGGCCGATACCTCTCTGTGATAAAGCTCATCACGCCCTGTTCGCCTCTTGGGCCGTGCAGTGGATGCGACACTCCGCAGCGCAATCCGCATTTGGCCGCCTCGACCATTACATCCATCTGCTCATCGGTGCCTTGCAGTTCGTCCCAACGAATTGGTTTGAGCTGGCTTCGTGCTGCTGCCACAACTGGATCTCTGGCAATCATGCCGTGGTGGTTGTAGTGCTCGATCCACTCGTTCGGGCATGAATTGAGAATTCGGATGATGGGCCGCTGATGGCTGACGGGGATGATGATGGCCAGCCGGTAATAGTCAAACCCGATGGAGGTGATCAGCCGCTCGATGGCGGCGGTCAGTTCATCGGGGTCTGTGATGCTGTCGAGAGCTGTTATCTGCTCAAACAGGCTCTTTTCCATCGTGTGCTCCAAGCAGGTAAAAAACGAGGCGCGACACCTAGACAGTGCCAAGATGCGTTGTTTCTTGACAATCCATGTCAGGCCAACGCTGGCGCAGGATAGAGCCATTTTTCTGCCTTCACCAGACAAGAGAAGGCAAACCCCGTTTTAAGCGTGACAATTCACTTTTTTGTTCAAGGTGTCACGGTGATCGGTGTCACAGTTATCACACAGCAAGATAAATTATCTGTTTTTGTGTTGATTGAACCGGAATGCCGGTGTACCTTTCTGGCTATGGTGGTGAAGGTTGCAAGTGCTCCACCCTGTCTCTGTACGTTTATCCCATGCTTTTGGGCTCATCCTCACCGATGAGCCCTTTTTTTATGGTGCCTTATGCTCGAATCGCTCCATCGCCACACAGGCCAGTGCATCGCCTACGGCGGTGGAACGCTTGTCAGCCTCTGGTCTCAGGCGGCATCTGCTGCCGACAAACTCCCCGACATTCCTATCCCCGAGCTGGCCGTCAATGATGTGGTCGGTATCGGTGGCTTGCTGGTCATTACCGGCCGCCTGTTCTTCGACATCTTCGTTTACCTGGACAAGCGCAAACAGCGCAAAGAGGAGGAGTGATGAAACTTCCGTGGATGGTTTTTGCTGAGTCACTCAAGGGTGTCAAAGAGGTGCCTGGAGCTCAGCACAACCCCGAAATTTTGCAGATGTGGCGTGATATCAAGCGCGGCGGAATCAAGTCAGATGAGGTGCCTTGGTGTGCCGCATTTGTTGGCGCTTGCCTTGAGCGGGCGGGCATTGAGTCAACTCGCTTTGAGGGGGCTCGCTCTTATGCCTCTTGGGGGCAAAAGCTGGCCGAGCCGGTTGCCGGGTGCGTGGTGGTGTTTAGCCGTGACGGCGGCGGCCATGTTGGATTTGTGGTTGGGCAGGACAAGGCGGGCAATCTGCTCGTTCTCGGTGGCAATCAGTCTGATGAGGTCAATGTGCGCGCCTTCCCTCGTTCGCGGGTGACTGCGCTGCGCTGGCCTGCTGGGTTTGATGTCCCCTCGGTCAAGCTCGCCACTGGTGTTAGTGAAATGACTAAAGGGGAATCCTGATGGGTGATTTGAATCTGGCCAACCTGCTGCTGCAGGTGTTCGGCGAGAAGGCTGCCGCCTGGGTGGCGGTGGTGGGGGTTTGCCTGGTGGTGTGGGCGCAGTTGCGAGCCGCCATCCCGCAAGCATGGTGGGATAAGTTGCCCCGTCCGGTGCTGGTTGTTCTGGACGTGCTCGCAGCGAACTGGGGAAGCGCGAAGAATGGAACCGGCACTGATAAGCGGATTGACCCGGCTCGCCCTGCTGGTAGCCGAGCAGCTCAACGCCTCCCGTGAGGCTGCGTACTATGCCGAGCAAGACGATAGGCGGGAGCAGGCGAAAGCGGCTCCCGCTGCTGCCTTTGCTGGCCTCTTCGGCCCTGCTGCTGGGGTGTACGTCCACGGCACCAGCGCCGAACGCCAGCTGCTACACCACGCCACCGAGGCTGGTGTGGATGGTCAGTCCTGATGGGTGGGCGCATCTTCCACCTGATTCGCAGGCCGAGCTGACCAATTGGATCATCGATGTGCGTGAGTGCATCAAGCAATGAGTACCGAGGCGCTGACTGACCGGCGACCAAGCAGCATCAGATACGATTGACCATTTGGGCTCGACCGTGATGCCAGCGCCTCACCAACACAAAGTCATGGGCTTCTTAACCTCAACGGACAGCGAGGGAGGGGAACCAACCTGGTGAAGTCCATGCCTTTGTGAAAGGAGTAATGCCATGTTAACCGGTGCCATCCTGTTGCTTTCGTTTTGCCTTAACGTTTATGCGCTGCTCAAGCTGCGAAGAGCCACGCGAACACTGGATGCGAGCCATGCTGCGTTGAAGGCTGCTATCCGCAGGCTTGGCCCAGAGGTTCATGTCGGCGTGGTGCAGCGCTTTGACGTTGCCCCCGCCTCGTTGCTTGATACTGGCAACATGCGCAGACATTGATTTACCTTGCCGCCCAATGCTAGCGCCTTGCAGCGATGCCCATAGCAGCAGCGGGCGGCCCTTATTGTGGAGTGACCATGCCGCCAAGACGGATGAGGCCATGCCGCCATCCTGGCGGTTGCAGTGCTCTGACCAATGACAAGTCCGGCTTGTGCGAGGCTCACCGCGTTTCTGGGTGGGAGCGATATCAGGCTGGGTTGTCCAGGCATCAGCGCGGGTATGGTTCGGCATGGGAGAAGCTGCGGGAAACTATCTTGCAGCGTGATGGATACCTTTGCCTTACCTGCTTGGGCGAGGGGATATACACCCCCGCGAACATTGTTGACCATGTGGTGCCAAAGGCGCACGGCGGCACGGATGACCCGAGCAACTTGGCGTCCATTTGTACCGCTCACCACAAGGTTAAGACCGCGAACGAGCGGCTGAACCGCCGGTGAACTGGCGTGAAACTGAACACCAACCAAGAAAACAGCCCTCCCCAGGCACCCTTTCGGCGAGATCCTCAAGAGATCCAAAAAGGCCACCGAGATCCAGTCGCGGCGCGGGTCAGGCGGGGCGGGGGTGGTCAAATCCCTACCGCCTCAAGCCCCTTAGTACCGCCGCCCAAGAACATTTACGCGAGCGAGAAATAAGAAAAATTTCCTGAAATGGGGATCCTTTTGGTGTGACTGGCGTGACATTCGTCATCGCTGTCACGGTTTAATGATTGGAGTGTTGAACATGGCAAGAGCCGCCGGGGGTGGCCGCAAGGGAGGCGGTGACCTCCCCGCCGCGCCATCCAATCAAGTTATCAAGCGGGCGCCACCCGTCCCGCCGGAGTTGCACTATGACGAGGCTCGCCTGCTTTGGCGCAGCACGGTCAAAACCTTGATCGGTCGTCAGCAGCTTACCGAAGATCATCTGCCGCTGGTGCTGGCGTACTGCAACTCGTTCGGTCTGTATCTCACGGCCGAGAAGATGGTGCTGGATGACGGCATCACATCCGCCACCTCTGAGGGCATCAAGAAACATCCCGCCGTTGCTGTCCGTCAGGACGCGATCTCTTCGATGGTCAGGATCGGCTCGCTGCTTGGCCTTGACCCGACCAGCTATCGCCGCCTGATGGGTGGCGGTGGCGGGTCTGGCCCTGATGGCGGAAATGAGTTCGAGGATTTCTGATGGCCAAGAACCCGAACGTCAACGCCGCGAACAAGTACGCCCGCGACGTGGTGTCGGGTCGGGTCATCGCCTGCAAGTATGTTCAGCAGGCATGTCAGCGCCACCTGGATGATCTGGAGAAGTCCAAAGACAAGGACTACCCCTACCGGTTCGATGCCGCCAAGGCAGAACGGGCCTGCAAGTTCCTGCAACTGCTGCCGCACACCAAGGGCAAATGGCGGCGCCTGCCGCTGGACAAGCGCCGGATAACGCTGGAGCCCTGGCAGCTGTTCTTTCATGCGTGTGTGTACGGCTGGATTCGCAAGAAGGATGGGCTGCGCCGGTTCCGGCGGGCCGCCCTGTTTGTGCCGCGCAAGAATGGCAAGTCCATCGTGGCGGCGGGCAATGGCATCTACATGTTTGCGGCGGACGATGAACCCGGCGCGGAGGTGTACTGCGGGGCCACCACGGAAAAACAGGCGTGGGAAGTGTTCAAACCAGCGATGCAGATCGCGGCCCAGCTGCCCAACCTGCGCCGCACGTTTGGCATTCAGGTCTGCGCCAAGAAGATGCTGCGGCAGGATGGCTCGGTGTTTGAGCCGGTGATCGGCAATCCGGGCGATGGCTCAAGCCCGCACCTGGCGATAGTCGATGAGTACCACGAACACGACAGCCCAGAACTGTATGACACCATGGAGACCGGCCAGGGGGCGCGAGAGCAGCCCATGATGCTGGTGATCAGCACGGCAGGGGTTAACCCGGCTGGCCCATGCAAACAGTTCTGGGATGAGTGCGTCAGAATGCTCAGTGGTGCCGAGCCTGACGAAGAGCTGTTCGCCCTGATCTACACCATTGACGATGACGACGACATCTTTGACCCGGCCAGCTTGCGCAAGGCAAACCCCAATTACGGGGTGTCGGTGTTTGAGGATTACCTGCTTGCCCAGCTGATGAGGGCCAAGCGCAATGCGCGGCACCTCACCAAGTACCTGATCAAGCACCTCAACAAATGGACAACCGCCAGCTCCACCTTCTTCAACTACGACCATTGGCGCAGTGCTGCCGATGCGAGCTTGAAGATTGAGGACTTCATCGGTTGCCCTTGCTGGTTTGCGCTCGACCTGGCCAGCAAGCTGGACATCTGCTCACTGGCGATCTGCTTCTCTCGCTACGAGTCGGATGGCCTGCTCCATTACTACCTGTTCACCCGCCACTGGCTGCCGGAGGACACCACCAACGACCCGGACAACCGCAACCTGGACAAGTACCAGCAGTGGATCTCCACGGTCTGGCCCAACTCTGGCGGCATGGCACTGACCCCAACCGATGGGGCCGAGATTGATTTCGGCGAGATAGGCGAAGAGGTGGCGGCCCTGGCCAGCACCTACTCGCCCCGCGAGATCCCGCACGACCCCTGGAACAGTGCCCAGCTGGCCCAACAGCTGGCGAACGCTGGCTGGTTGCCGGTGGCGATCCCGCAAACCACGGCGCACCTGTCGCCACCGATGAAGGAGATGGAGTCCGCGCTGGCGGCTGGCCGCCTGCACCATGACGACAACCCGGTGATGAACTGGATGGTCGGCAACGTCACCGCCCGCGAGGATGCCAACGAAAACGTGTTCCCTCGCAAGGAGGGCAAAGACAACAAGATAGACGGTGCGATGGCTGCCATCATGGCAATCGGCCGCGCCATGCTCAACAAGGGCGCTTACAGCAGCCCCTACCTGGATGATGATTATGACCCAACGGACGCGGTACTTGATTGATGCGGCCCTGCTGCTCGGCGTCCTGCTGATGAGCGGCGGCACCTACCTGATGTGGGGGCTTGGCCCTGCCATGTTGTTGGCGGGCGGGCTGCTGGTCGGTCTGGTTTTGCTGATCGTCTTGATACTGGTAAAGCTCAAGCAACAAGGGGGCCGTGATGTTCAGTCTGCTGTTCGGGGCTGAGGCCCGCAGTGAAACCATCAGCTCATCCGATCCTGGTCTCGCTGAATGGTTTGGCCTGGGGGCCACCACGGAGAGCGGGGTATCGGTGACACCTGCCAGCTCCATGCGGCTGGCGGCGGTCTACTCCTGTATTCACCGGCTGGCCAGCAGCATGGCCCAGATGCCGCTCCATGTGCTGAAAAAGAGTGGTGATGACGTGGTGCCTGGCACCGACCATCCCGCCCATTACCTGCTGTCGGCCTCCCCCAATATGTTCCAGAGCAGCTATGACTGGCGGGAGCAGTCGCAGCAAGTGGCGCTGGCCCATGGTAACGCCGTGACGCGGCTGATCCGGGATCGCCGAACGGGCCAGCTGACCGAGCTGGCATTGTTTGACCCTGCGCATATCGGCAAGCCGCAGCGTGGCCAGTCCGGTTGGTACTACCCGGCATACGATGATCAGGAGCATCGCTGGTTTGCCCTGCCCATCTATGACGCGGTGCATATCAAGGGCTTTGGCGCCGACAAGCTGTGGGGCGCCAGCCCTATCCGCTATCACGCCGAGACCATTGGCCTGGGGCTGGCTACCAAGAAATATGGGAGCCAGTTCTTTGGCGGCGGCGGTCGCCCATCCGGCATCCTGATCGACAAGACGCCGAACATGGCGGCAGACCAAGGCAAGCAACATCGCGCCAACCTGAAAAGCTCATGGCGTGAAGGGGGGATCGGCAAGGGCAGCGGGCGCACCGCCTTGCTGACCGGTGATCTGGATTACAAGGCGATCACCATCCCGCCGGAAGAGGCGCAGTTTCTCGAAACGCAGAAGATGAACCGCAGCGAGATCGCGGGGATCTACAACGTGCCGAGTCACATGATCAACGACCTGGACAAGGCCACCTTCTCCAACATCAGCGAGCAGGCGATCCACTTTGTCCGCCATAGCGTGATGCCCTGGGTGGTGCGCTGGGAGCAGGAGATCAACCGCAAGGTGTTCACCGAGGCCGAGCTGCGCGCCGGTTACTACGTCAAGTTCAACCTGGCGGGTCTGCTGCGCGGTACCGCCAAGGAGCGGGCCGAGTTCTACCACTACGCCATCACCGATGGCTGGATGAGTCGCAACGAGGTCAGGGTGCTGGAGGATCTGAACCAGGTTGATGGGCTCGATGAGTTCCTGATCTCGGTCAACGCTGCCAACCAGCAGAACAACAATTCACAAGATGAGGTGACCAATGCCGAATGATAGCGAACGCCGCTTCTTTCGCTGCGAAGTGCGGGCCGAGCCTGGCGCTGACGGGCAAGGCACGAAGATTGTCGGCCATGCTGCGGTGTTTAATCGCTTGAGTGAAAACCTCGGCGGCTTTCGTGAAATCATCAAGCCTGGCGCCTTCGATGGGGTGATGCAGGACGATGTGCGCGGGCTGTTCAACCACGACCCGAATTTTGTACTGGGTCGCACCAAAAGCAACACCATGCGGTTAGCGATCGATGATGAGGGACTTGGCTACGAGATTGACGCCCCCTCGACCCAGACGGTGCAAGATCTGGTGTTGGCCCCGATGCGGCGCGGCGACATCGACTCCAGCTCATTCCAGTTCAAGGTGGCCCACGATGGCGAGCGCTGGTTTTACGATGACGATGGGTTACTGACGCGGGAGATCACCAAGTTCGCCCGCCTCTACGATGTGGGGCCGGTGGCCTTCCCTGCCTACCCTGACGCAACGGCCGCCTCCCGCTCCATGCAGGAGTTCAAGAATAAAGAGTGCCGCGCCCAGGAAGATGAGGCCCGCGAGCGGCGCGAACGACATTTACAACTGATTGGCGCCTGATGGTGCTGTGAAACCTGACCCGCTTCGGCGGGTTTTTTATTGCCATAACGGAGCATATGCCCATGAAATTGCACGAACTGAAGCAGAAGCGCAGCACCATCGCCGGTCAGATGCGCAAGCTGAACGATGAGTACAGCGAGAAGCGCTGGGATGAGGCCGCCACTAAGCAGTGGGGTGACGCGCTCAAAGAGCTGGACGAGCTGGACGCCCAGATCGCCCGCGAAGAGCGCCTGCTCAGCCTGGACTCTGACAAGGTCAACGACGAGCCAGAGCGCCGCACCGGGATTGACCTCAACACCAGTGTCACCGAAGCCCGCCAGATGAAGGTGCTGGAAAACGTGTTGCGCGGTGGCTATCAGGCCCTTTCCAGCGAGGAGCGCGCGCTGTACAAAGAGATGCGCGCCCAGGCGACCAACGTGGACGCCAAGGGTGGCTTTACCGTGCCAACCGAATTCCGCAACCGGGTTGTGGAAGCCATGAAGGCGTTCGGCGGGGTGGCCAATATCTCCACCGTGTTCGAAACCGATGGCGGCAACCCCATCACCTGGGTTACCACCGATGGCACCCTGGATGAAGGCGTCATGATCGGCGAGACCGAAGAGGGTGGCGATAAGGATATGGACTTTGGCCAAATCCAGATCGGGGCCAAGAAGATGACCTCCAAGACCATCAAGATCAGTGAAGAGCTGCTGCAGGATAGCGGCGTTGACATCGTTGGTCTGATCGTTCGCCGCATCGCTTCCCGCCTTGGCCGTGGTGAGGCCAAGCAACTGCTGACCGGTGACGGCCAGGGCAACAACATCAAGGGGTTGCTCAACCAGCTGACCGGTGGCGCTACCTCTGCGGTAGCTGGCTCTGTCACCCACAGCGACCTGCTCCATCTCAAGCACTCGGTGGATCCGGCCTATCGCGCAGGCAACACCCGCTGGGTGTTCAACGACAACACCCTGCTGGGCTTCAAAGAGCTGAAAGACAGCACAGGTCGCCCGCTGTGGCTGCCGGATGTGGCCGGTGTTGCCCCGGCGACCATTGACGGCGATCAGTACCAGATTGACCAGGGCATGCCGGATGTGGCCGCTGGCAAAAAAGCGGTGCTCTATGGCGACTTCAGCTATTTCCAGATCCGCCGCGTCAAAGGGATGGCCCTGCGCCGTCTGGATGAGAAGTATGCCGAGGCCGGTCTGGTCGGTTTCCTGATGTTCCACCGCTTCGATGCGCTGCTGGAAGATACCGCCGCCGTCAAGGCGCTGACCCTCAAGGCTGCCTAATCAACCACGTCGGGGGCTATGCCCCCGGCTGGATGGAGAGAACCCATGCACGTAATTTTGCTCACCTCGCTGTTTGGTGAAAAGCGGGGCAACGTAGGCGATAAACTGCCGGTTGCCAGCCAGGAAGAGGCGGACGAACTGATATCGAAGGGCATCGCCCGCCCTGACACCGAGGCCGAACTCAAGCGCCAGCTGGCCGAGTATCAGGCCCGCGAGCAACGGCAGCAGGAAGAGGCTGATGCCCTGGTGGCCGCGCAAGCCAAAGCGGCAGAGGATGAAGCCGCCGCACAGGCCAAGGCTGCCGAAGATGAGGCAGCAGCAAAGGCCAAGGCCGCAGAGGCCGACCCGAAACAGGTCAAGCAGGTCAAGGCCAAAACCGATAAGGCGTAATCAGATGGCACTGCTCAACATCTCGCTGCTGAAAATGCAGCTCAAGCTCGATGCTGGGATGCAGGATGAGGACGAGCTGCTTGAGCTCTACCTGGGGGCCGCCGAGGTGGCGGCTTCCAACTACATGGGCCGCACGCTCTATGCCTCTGATGCGGATATCCCGGACACCGACCACTATGGTATCAGCGTGAAGAATCCCGCCATCACCATGGCGATCCTGATGTCGGCGGCGCAGTTCTACGAGTACCGCGAGCCCATCATCACCGGCCCCATCGTGGCCGAGTTGCCGCTGGCCTATTCCCATGCGCTTGGGCCATACCGGATCTTGTTTCCCGAGTTGCCGCCCACGCCGTGATTGCTGGATCACGGCCCTGTTCGGATATACCCTACCGATATTGATACGGGAGGGACAATGGCGCTTATCGAGTGTGGCGAATGTAACGGCAAGGTGTCTGACAAGGCGGCAAGCTGCCCCCATTGCGGGGCGCCGGTCATGCAACTGGCTGACGTGGTGGATACCGGCGACCGACTGACCACCACCCAACAGACATCAAAGCAGCTCAAGGAGCAGGTGCTCTGGGCTTATCTGGTGATGGCTATCGGCGTGGCCATGACGGTGTTCACCCCGCTCTGGCTCAACGCCAAGGGCATTGGCTGGACGCTCTCCAGCCTCTCTTATGGCGGCTGTGTCCTGCTTGGCGGTGTGCTCTGGCAGATAGTCAACCAGATCAGAATTTGGTGGCACCACAGATAACCGGTCATCACAACAAACCCCGCTTCGGCGGGGTTTTTTATTGGAGGTTTTATGGCAGCCGGCAAGCTACGAGATCGGGTCACCCTGCTGACCAGGGCGCCTGGCCGCGATGGAGCCGGGCAAGCCGTTGACCAGTGGCAACCCTCGCCGCCCATCTGGGCCGATGTAAGGATGATCGGTGGCCGCGAGCAGCTGCGGGCAGGCAAGGAGATTGCCGCCGGTCAGTACACCATCCAGTTTCGTTACCGCCCCGGCGTGACGACTGCCCAGCGGCTCTACCTGGTGCAAGACCAGCTGAGCCTCAATATCAAGCTGGTGCAGCCTGATGCCCGCCGTCAGTGGCTAATCCTGACCTGCGAGGTGGACTCATGACCGCGACCTTCGAGGTGGATGGCTTTGCCGAGCTGGCCGACCAGCTGGCCCGCCTTGAACTCGCCGCCCAGAAACGGATCTTGCGGGAGGTGGCAAGAACCTCGGCCATGCCGGTGCTGGCCCGTACTCGCTCCCTCTATGAACAGAAATGGAACCACGACACCGGCCTGCTTGGCGAGTCGATCAAGCTGCGGGTGAGCATTCCGAAAAATCCGGGGTTCGCCGATGTGGTCGCCTCGATCGGGGTGTTCAAGTCCTACAAGGTGCAACAGGCGGCGGGCAAGTATGTCGAGGCCCCCGTCTATGCCTACTGGCTTGAGCACGGCACCCGCGAGCATAGCCTCGCCAGCGGGGCCAGCCTCAAGGGGCACAAGGACACGGCAAAGGCCAACAAGCGGGCGCACCTGCGCCGCACCCGCCCGGGGCAGGAGGCGATGATCCACCCCGGTATTCCGGCTGGGCCATTCATTCGCCCCGGCCTGGATGAGAACGTTGAAAACTGCCTTGACCTGCAAAAGGAGCAGCTTGGCGCCGCAATCGACAAGGCACTCAGATGATAAAGCGAACCGCGATTTTTCAGCTGATAGAAGCGGCCAGCGGGGTGACCGCTTATCAGGATTTCATCCCGCAAGATGCGCCGCTCCCGGCGATCTCTTACCTCCTGGTCAGCTCGCCAGATGGCGAGCGCACCATTGAGGGGGGCGTCACCCTGCAGCGCCACTTCTGGCAGATAGAGATCCTGGCCGCTACCCGCCTTGAGGGGGATGCCATCGGTGAGAAGTTGCGCCAGCTCGATGGCGTGACCACCGATGACTTCCAGCGGATAGCCGTGTCAGAGCCCCGCGATTCACCGGCCACCCCTGACACGACTGCCCGCCAGTCCATCGTTGAAATTGAAACCACCAACAGAAGGAACAGAGCATGACCGCTCCGACTCGCTACCAATACACCCCGCAAGATGCGGTGCTGGCCGCTGGTACTCAGACCCAGTTCAAACTCAAGGGGGCCTCTTCATTCACCCCGCTACCCGGTGCGCTGGCCATCGGTCAGGTCGGTGAAAAGGCGCCACTTGCCGACCAGACCACCCTGGAAGATACCGCCAAGCGTTCCATCGCCGGTCTCTTTGATGGCCCGGAGAAGGAGCTGAAATTCCAGTCTTATCCCACTGACGAAGGGCAGTTGGCATTTATCGCGGCGGCGCAGGCGCGTCAGATTGCGGTCATCCAGCATATCTGGCCGGATAACGTCACCGCCGAATATGAGGTGGTGTTGCTGGGTTATCTGCGCAATGAGACCCAGGGTGACAAGACCATCGACTTCGTGGTGCCGTGCAAACAGAACGGCAAGACCACCTGGGGCAAAGTGGGAGCGGCCGCATAATGGCAAAAGCAAAACCGAAGGCAGTCACCGCGCTGCAACTGCTCAACAAGCTGGCATTTCGCCACGAACGGGTTGCCGTGCCGGAGCTTGGCGAAGATGCCGAGATCATCGTGCGGGAGATGCCGGTCAGCAAGCTGCTGGAGTACCAGCTGCGGAACTTTGACCAGACCACCGGCCAGCCGCTGGCTGACAACCCGTTTCAGTGGATGGTCTCGCTGCTGGTCGCCTGCATGGTGGATGAAGAGGGCAACTCGATCGCCACCCAGGACGATGTGCCGCAGCTGATGGAATCGTTGCCCATGTCGGTTATCGATCGCCTGTTGCCAGCGGCCAAGCGGCTCAATCGCATGGGTGAGCTGGCGCTTGTCGAGGAAAAAAACGATAAGGGCCAGTCAGACCAAGCAGCTGGTGATCAGGTTAGCGATCGATCTGCATAAGACGATCACCGAAATCGAGGCGCTGCCCGTTTCGGAACTGACCACCTGGCTGGCCCATTACTCGCTCGAACATGAGCGCCTGCACCCTCCCGTCAACACCCCCGAAACCATCACCCCGCAAGAGTCGAGATTGGCACTCCGGTCGATTCTTGCCTGATAGGGAGGAAACCCCATGGCCGTATTGCGCAGCCTTGTCACCACACTCGGCTTGAATGCGGCCCAGTTCAGGGAAGAGCTGGCCCGTTCCCGTCAAGACTTCACCTCGTTCGGCGGTCATATCGTGGCCGGTGGCAAGGTGGTGGCTGGCGGGATCAAAACCGTTATCACGGAAGTGTTTTCCCTGCGCAGCGCCCTGATCGCCCTGGGCTCTGGCGCCGCGCTGGCGGGCATCAAGGCGGCTTATGACAACCTTGATCAAACTGCCAACCTTGGCCGCAACGTAGGTATCGCCGCGCAGCAGTGGCATGCCTACGCCCAGGCCGCCGAGTGGGCAGGCACCAACGGCGAGCGCCTGGCTGATGTCGTCAAGGACTTGAACGTCCGCATCTCTGATGCGGCCAAAACCGGCGGCGGCCCGCTGGCTGACTTCTTCAAGCAGATTGGACAGTCGGCGCAAGAGTGGGCGGCGATGGCGCCGGATCAGCAGTTCCGCCGCTTCTCGGAAGAGCTGCAAAAGATGAGCGCCGCCGATGCGCGCTTCTGGCTCGATGAGCTGAATGATGCCGCCGCCGAGCTGTTCGATACCCTCTACACCAACAAGGGGGAGCTGTTCCGCTTTGCCGATGAAATCAACGGCATGGGGATGGCGCTCTCTGGCGGCCAGTTCGCCGCCGTGCGGGAGGCGCGTCAGGAGATCCAGCGGCTGATGTCGGTCATGGGTGCGCTGTGGGAGCAGGTGAAGGCGAGCATGGCCCCGGCCATCGCCGAGGGCTCCCGCCTGATGCGCCAGTGGATTGTCGATGCGGCCGAAACCAAGGGCGGCTTTGCCGAGCTTGGCAAGGGCATTGCGCTCTATGTCATTGACGGGGTGCGCTCTGCCTCGCTGGCCCTTGAGCAGTTCATCCGCAACATCGACACCACTCTCGAAAAAGCCTCGCTGGTGTTCAATATCGGCACCGACCCTGAAACCCGCAACGGTTACCTGAAAGCGGCGGCGGCTTACTCTGCCGCCCGTATGGACTACAATGAGGCGCTGAACGATTACCAGGATGCGGGAGAGCCAGACGCCATGCTGGGGCGGCTGGATGAGCTTGGTACCGCGATGCAGCTCGCCAAGGGCGACATGGAAGCCTTCTTGTCGCAATCCAGCTCTGAGGGGTGGGCAACCTACTTCCAGAACCTGGACACCTTGAAGCAGTCCATTCAGAACGCGGTGACCAGCGGCGGTGATGGCCCGACCCCGCTGCCACCCCCTGGCAGTGCGCCACGCGGGGTGGTGGAGATCCCTGACGATCCAAAGACCAAAACCAAGAAGAAAAAAGCCACCAACTGGGGGCCGGTCGATTCGTTCCGGCAGGAGAACAAAGCCATCGCCATGGAGCTGGATAAGCGGCTCCAACTGCTGGACAACAGCAACAAGGCGATGGCGGGGGTCGATCAGCAATACTATGACGCCCGCAACGTGGCCCGCATCGAGCAGTATGGCGCCTCGGTCATTGAGGAGCAGAGCCGCTGGCAGCAGTCGCAGCAGCGCCTGCAACAGCAGTATGCCCAGGCGTATGACGCGGCGGCCGGTCATAACGATCTGCAATTCCAGCTCCAGATGGAGTACCACGCCAGCCGCGAAATGCTGGAGCAGGATCACCAGTCCCGTCTCCTGCAGATCGAAAACGACCGGGTGAACAAGCAGAGGGAGTATCAGGCCAGCGTCAGCGCCGAGCTGCTGAGCTTCACCCAACAGTCGATGAGCATTACCACCTCGGCACTGCAACAGGCGGGCCTTGAGCACTCCGGTGTTTACAAGGCGCTGTTTGCCATGCAGAAGGCCGCCGCCATTCCCTCGATCATCGTATCGACCGAAGAGGCAGCGGCCAAGGCGCTGGCCGCCTTTCCGCCGCCCTACAGCATGCCGCTGGCGGCCAGTATCAAGACGATGGGTTACGCCTCTGCTGGTATCGTGGCAGGGCAGGCCATCGCCGGTCTGTTCGACAAGGGCGGCTATATTCCGGCCAACCAGTTCGGGATCGTCTCCGAGCTGGGTGACGAGTTCGTCAACGGCACCCTGGTTCGTGGCCCTGCCAATGTGACCAGCCGCCGCGAGTCCGCCGCAATTCTTGACCGTGCCGCCGGGCGTGGCCAGTCGGGTGAGGGGGTGACGATTATCCAGCACATCAGTGTCACCGGTTCCGGTGACGAGGCGCTGGCCAATGCGATGCGCTCGGCGGCAGAGCAAGGCGCCGAGGCCGGGGCCAAGCGGGCATATCAGATGGTTGTCGAGGATGTCTCGAACTACGGCCAAATTCGCAGATTATTAGGGTGATATCGCTATGTCAGAGGTAATTGATTGGCCGGTAGACCTGATCCCGAGCGACATGGGGTTGGGGCTGGAGACCATGACCAGGACGTTTGAATCCCCATGGACGGGGTCGGTGCAAACCGCCGACTCGCCGGGGTCGAAGGTGGTGATGCAGGTGACGTTCAGAAACCTGCCAGCCGACAAGGCCCGCCGTCTTGAGGCGCTGATCTTCTCGCTAGACGGTCAGCGCGGGCGGGTCAGGATGTGGGATTTCGCCGCCCGTCTGGTCGGCTCTCCCCAACCGGTGCATGGCGCCCCGATGGTGACCGAGGCGCTGGCCATGCGAACCAGTTTGACCAGTCGCGGCTGGACGCCAAACACCCTGGTGCTGTGCCGTGGTGACTGGGTGCAGGTGGGGGATGAGTTAAAGCGGGTGATTGCGGATGTCACCTCTGATTTGAGCGGGGCCGCCCTGATCAGGGTTGCCCCCATGCTGCGGGCCAACCATCCATCCGGCACCCCGCTGGTTGTTGACCGGCCCTGTGGCGTGTTTCGCATCAAGGATGACAAGGCCGCCACCTTTAACCGGGTGCCTGGTGTGTTCACCGATGTATCCCTCTCGTTCACGGAGGCATTCTATCCATGATTGTCGGCCTTGATCCCGAGGTGATGGCTGCCCTTAACCTGCCCCATGTGTCGGCGCTCTACGCGCTCAAGCTAGATCTGGTGAGCGGCATCAGCCGCATTCACTCCGGTCTCGGTGAGCTGGTGATCGGCGGCGAGACCTATTACGGCGTGGGCTCGATGGGGGCTGTCAGCCCACAGAAAGAGCAGCTGTCCACCTCGCCAACCAAGCTAAACGTCAGCCTCTCCGGGCTCGATGACAGCATGCTGGCCGAGGTGATGCGCGAGCGCATCGTTGACCGGATGGCCTGGCTCTATCTGGTGGTGATCGGCCCCGCCGAGGTGCCGCTCAAAGCCTGCCTGCAGTTCAAGGGGCGCATCGCCCAGACCCCCGTCAAGGCGGGCAAGACCAACACCATTCAGCTCACCATCTCCAATATCTTCGAGGATTGGCAGAAGGGGCTGAACATGCGCAACACCGACGAGAGTCACCGCCGGTTGCACCCCGATGACCGCTTCTTTCGCTACCAGAACGAGATGGCCGACCGCTCCATCTACTGGGGCAGCAAGAAGGACGCCCCGGGGTTTATTTACAAGGACTAATCATGCGCCACCCAGATTGGCAACTCCGCATCATCCAGACCATTCAGGCCGCCAGCGAGCGGCCTTTTTGTTGGGGTGAAAATGATTGCTGCCTGCTCGTGGCGGATGTCTGTCTGGCGGCCTGTGACAAAGACCCGGCGGCCGAGTATCGCGGGCGCTATCGCACCGAGATCGGCGCCAAGCGGGTGCTCGCCAAAACCCACGGCGATATCCCCGCCGCCCTCGATGCGCTGTTTGCGCGGATCCCGGTGGCGATGGCCCAGCGCGGTGATGCCCTGGTGTTTGACGGCCCGCAGGGCCAGACCGCCGCCGTGATGTGGGCCGGTCAGGTGTGGGCCATGACCGAGCAGGGCGCCCGCCCCATTCCTGACGCTGTTCCCCTGTTTGCCTGGAGAGTCGAGTAATGCCTGCTGCGTTTATTCCTGTCATCGCCGGTGCCGCCGCTGGTGTGGGCTCGGCCCTGGTTGTCTCAACGGCGACCGCGATCGCCATCGGTTCGGCAGTGATGAGCGCCACCATGATGCTCACCATGAAAAAACCGAGTCTTGGCGATTACCGCGGCGCCAGTGAACGCAGTCAGGTTATGAGGGCTGCCGCCAGTGACAAGGTCTGTATCTATGGTCGGGTGATCTCTTCCGGCTTGCTTAGCATAGCTGCAGAGGAGGCGGGCGAGCAGGACGAGGGCGAATGGCTGCACCTTGCCCTGGTGTTGGCGGGCACCAAATTAAGCCGCATCGGTGATATCTGGCTCGGCGATGATCTGGTCGGCACCTATGGCGATCTGGTCAGCTGGGAGCTGCATGCCGACCGCCAGACCTGTGACCCCTATATGCTGGAGAAGTGCGCCGACTGGAAGTCGGACATGATCGGCCAGGGCATCACCTGGTTGCGCCTCTCGCTCAAGTTTAACGCCGAGAAGTTCCCCGCCGGTCTGCCCAATATCAAGGTCGAGAAGTTCGGCAAGGAGGTCTGGGATCCCCGCGATGGCCAGTGGAAGTGGAGCGACAACAGCGCCCTGGTGATCCTCGACTACTATCGCAGCTGGCTTAAGGTGCCCGATGACGAAATCCGTATGGACGAGTTTATCGTTGCCGCCAATATCTGTGATGAGATAGTCACGGTCGCCGATGGCAAGGTGGAGCCGCGCTATACCACCAACGTGGAATTCGACCTGACCGAGCCCCGCGCCAAGGTGCTGGAAGCCCTGCACATGGCATGCTGCGGTCAGCCGACCTATATCGGCGGCAAGTTCGGCATCCTGGCCGGGGCCTACTATGGCCCCGCCAGTGATGAGCTGCGCCACCATCAGCTGGTCGGCGATCTGGAGTTGCTGCCGGAGCCATCGAGCAGCGACAAAATCAACCAGGTGGCGGGCACCTTCGTTGACCCGATCACCTTTAAAAAGACCGACTTCCCGGCGGTCATCGTGCCTGAGTGGGTGGAGGAGGATGGCGGCGTCCCGCTGCTGGAAGATCTGGATTTGCGCTGTGTCACCAGCGAGTACCAGGCCCAGCGCATCGCCAACATCATCCTGCGCCAGCGCCGCGCTGCCCGCACCATCACCTGCTCGGTCAACCTCTCTGGCTGGCGCTATCGCCCCGGCCAGACCATCCGGTTTTATCTGCCTGCCCTTGGCATCAATGGCCCAGAGTTTCGCGTCACCGATTGGGCATTCAGCCTGAACGGCGGGGTAGATCTCACCCTGCGCGAGGATTCACCGCTGTTCTGGGCCGATGCCATCGGCAAGCCGATGGAGCGCCCGGAGATCACCGAGCTGCCTACCGGCGGCGTGGCGATGCCGGATCAGCTGCGCTATGACGTGGAGACGGTCGGCGAGGTGGTGCAGGGGGTGCTCACCTGGCGCAACAGTGGCACCGTCAATTACAACCAGGTGATCGTGCAGCGCATCGAGCCAGGCAAGGCGCCGGTCACCGTGCTGACCGCCCAGGTGCCGGGGCAGTCATGCCGGGTCAATGGGCTGGCCGCTGGCAACTATACCGCCATGGTCAGGGCGCTGGCGCTGACCGGTGCCGCCTCACCGGTGGCGGCGGTCAACTTCGTCATCGCCGCGCCAGCCACCCCGATCGGAGTGGAGGTAGAGGCGGGCAACTGGACGCTGGCGTTTCGCCCCAAGTTTGCGGGCGGCGATGGCTATGGGGTGCTTTGTGAGTGGTGGGTCTCGACCATCAATCTGCCGATCGGCGAAGTGATGGAGAAGGCCCGCGCCGCTGGCATGGGCACCTATATGCAGTTCGGCCAGCTCAAGCCGGACACCACCTATTATGTGTGGCTGCGGGCGGTTAACGCTTATGGCAAGTCGGCCCTGCTGGCTGCCAGTGGCAAGACCACCTATGACGCCTCATCCATTCTCGACATCATTGACGGGGAGATCGGCGCCGAGCACCTGCGCGAGGAGCTGCGCAAACCCATCGAGCTGATCCCCGGTATCAGCGAGGGGCTGACTGATCTCGACAAGGTGGTGCAAGAGATCAAGCCGATCGCCGATCGGGTGCCTGAGCTGGATAGCAAGCTGGTCGGGCTGGGTGATGCGCTGGCCGCGCTCGATGACCGCTCGCAACAAACCGAAGATCTGCTGCGCGATGAGCAGGCGAATCTCGGCGAGATGGGCATCAACAACGCCCTGCAGCAAGACAAGATCCACAGCAAGATTGACCGGGTGCAGTCCGAGATGGGCGACCTGCGCGATGCCATTTTTAGCGTCAACCCCGAGAACGGTCAGATCGAGATGGACGCCGTGCGCGCCCTGCGCGATGAGACCCACGCCAGTTTCACCCAGGTCAATCAGACGCTCGATGCCGTTAAGGGCACCATTGCCACCAAGGCCGATCACACAGTGGTTGATGCCCAGGGGGAGCGGCTGACCGAGGCCGAGCAGGTGCTCGATGGCATCAACGCCAGACTGGCGCAGACCGTCACCAAGTCGGAGTTCACTGACGAGCAGGAGCGACTGACCGAGGTCAGCAACTCACTGGACGCCACCAAGGGCGAGCTGGCCCAGAAAGCCGCCCAGTCTACCGTGACCGCCCAGGGTGAGCGCCTCGCCGCTGCCGAGCAGAAGATCACCGCCAACAGCGATGCCACCTCTGCCCTGGCGCAGAGTGTGGCGGGGCTCAAGGCAGAGGTCGCGCAGGGTGACGAGTTGCTGACAGCGACCATCACCGAAGTGGCGCGGGTCAGCGCCGAGGCTGACAAGGTGACCGCCGAGCGGGTCAGCGGACTGGAAACCCGCACCGATACCGCCGAGGGCAAGATCCAGGCCCTGGAGCAGATTGTCGAGGATGACGGCGGGATCACCGCAGGTCGCTTTGACGAGATCACCGCCGCCCTTGACCTGACCGCCGCCGCTGCCGAACAGGCTGGCCTTGCCGGTATCAACAATGCGCTGGCCGGTGAGGGGAGTGAGCAGCGCGCCCGCCAGGCCGAGGCATCTATCCGCCGCGATCAAAAGGTGCAGCTCGACATGCACCAGGCGCTCGCCAGCGAAGTGACCGAACTCAAGGCCAGCTTTGAGGGTGAGCAGGCCAACACCTCTGCCAACTTCACCAACGTTCGGGAGGTGATTGCCGGGGTCGAACAGGCAACGGCCCAGCAGTTGAGCCAGATCAAAACCGAGTTTGAAGAGGGGGATCGCAAGACCAACGCCGCCCTGCAGGAGACCAGCAAGGCGCTCAGCGATGCCGACAAGGCGCTCGCCGAGCGTGACGAGCTGCTGCAAGCGGCCATTACCGAGGGGGATGAAACCCTCAGCGCCGCCATTCAGGAGACCAACCGCGCCCAGGTCGAGGGTGATCAGGCGCTGGCCGAGCAGATCGGACAGCTCAAGACCGAGACCGGATCGCAAGGGGCCGCCATCACCACCCTGGCCAAGGTCGTCAGCGACAACCAGCAGGCGAGCGCCGAGGCGCTGGAGCAGCTGGAGGTCAAGACCGACCAGACCAACGCCACCGTGGGCAGCCTCTCCGAAGTGGTGGCCGAGCAGGGCAAGGCGCTGGCCGCCAAGCAGGATGAACTGTCATCAGAAGTTGACCTGACTGCGCTGGCCAATATCGGCAACGCCCTGGCTGACGAGGCGGGCGAACAACGCGCCCGCACCGCCCGCGCCGCGATCGTTCACCGTCAGGAGACGATGGCAGACGAACAGCAGGCGATGGCCAAGGAGCTGACCCAGCTCACCGCCGAGTTTGAAGGGGAGCAGGCCAGCACCAAGGCGCAGTTTACCGAGGTGCGCGAAGTGGTGGCGGGGGTCGAGCAATCGACCGCCCAGCAGTTGAGCCAGATCAAAACCGAGTTTGAAGAGGGGGATCGCAAGACCAACGCCGCCCTGCAGGAGACCAGCAAGGCGTTCAGTGATGCCGCCAAGGCGCTCGCCGAGCGTGACGAGCTGCTGCAAGCGGCCATCACCGAGGGTGACAACACCCTTGGAGCTGCCATCCAGGAGACCAACCGCGCCCAGGCGGAAGGTGATCAGGCGCTGGCTGAACAGCTATCGACCCTGAAAGCCGAGGTAACGAAGGGGGATAGCGCCCTGAGTGCCGCGATCTCTGAAAGCAACCAGGCGCGGGTTGACGGCGACAAGGCCAACGCCGAGAAGATTGACCAGGTGCAGGCCGTGGTTGATGACACCTCGGCGGCGGTGCAGACCGTGGCATCCGCCGTGGCGGATCTGGAGGGGGATGTCGAGGCTGGCTGGTACACCAAGGCGCAGATCAACGGCGAGGGCGGCGGCTTCGGCCTGTCGGTCAAGCTCAACCCTGACGGCTCGGTGCTGACCAGCTTCCTGCTCGATGCCGATGTGTTTGCCGTGATGTCGCGGGCAACGGGGGTATCGTCAAAGGTACACCCGCTGGTCGTCAAAAACGGCAGCGTCTACATGAACCACGCGCTGATGGACACGGCCGAGATCGGCAACGTGATCGCCAAGTACATCAACGTCCAGCATCTGAAAGGCACCCTGATCGAGGGCGGCTCTTTCAGGGGGGGTGATCTCTGGTTGGGCGAAAATGCCAATGGCCAGTTCAGTGCCTACGGCAAGCGCTGGAATGCGGGCATTGATTCGCTCGGCCGCTTCTATGGCTCTGAAGTGTTCTTTACCAGCGGTACATTCCAGGGAAACGTGCTGGCCAACTCAGGCACCTTCCAGAATGTCACCATCAGGGAGAACTGCCAGATCCTGGCTCAGCTGTCAGCGGCTCGAATCGTGGGTGATATCACCAAGGTTCGGGTGTTCGACTTGCCAGCAAAGAGCGGGATCATTATCCAGCCAGGAACGGCTGTGACGATGGTTCAGTGTTATTTCGATGCGTCCCCCTACGATCAGGAACTGACGATGGAGGAACTCGCGGTCAGGATAACCCCGTATGACGAGGGGGCGACCACGGCGCGAATTTACGCTCAAGCGGCTGGGGCGGCTGCGGTTCTTATTGCAGTTGCCACGACCGGTTCAAGCCAGACGCCGATATTTGAAAAGATCCCGGCTTGCACCATCTCCATTCCTGCAGGGTCATCGTCACTGGTCATCTATTACGTGGCCGAGCGGCGCTCAAACTGGTCTTTCTATGCGCAGAGAAAGACGTTTTTCATCAACAAAAAGGGCGGCGGATTTTCCGTCGGCTAACACCACCACACCCGGCCCAGCGCCGGGTTTCTTTTTTTCAGTCTCAGGAGCCCAGCAATGGCAGGACTTTGGCAGCGCACCGGTAACGTGACGGTGACGAATGGCAGCCGTACCGTCACCGGTTTTGGCACCAAGTGGAAAACGGGCACCCTTCCCATCCAGAAGGGTCATGCCTTCTATGGCCCCGATGGGGTGGCGAACGAAGTGGATACCGTGGTCAGCGATACCGAGATCCTGCTTGTCGAGGCATATCGCGGCGGGACGCTGGCCAATCAACCCTACAAGATCGACATCACCCGCACCTCGACCATCAGCCAGTTTTCTGCCGAGCTGTCGGCCCTGGTGGGCAAGTACCGCACCTGGTTTGATTCCATGATGACCTGGCTGACCGGCTCGGGGGATGTGGGCATTCTCAACCCGGACACCGGCGCCACCGTCACCATCCCCAGCTGGAAGAAGGTTGCCAGCGAGGGTGAAGGCCAGGCGGCCCGCGCCAAGCAAGAGGCGGACCGGGCGAAAGCCGCAGCAGACAGCATCAATCCGGAAGCCGGCGCAGGGAAGCTGATGCGTGTCGGCGGCCCTGCGATCCTGGACTCGGAGCGTTACTCTCTTGAGCGGGCAACCGGCGGCAGCCAGACCATCATTCGCGACAGCGCTGGCAACGCCAATGCTATGTTCGTGCTGCCGCGCTTCAGCTACGCCGACCTCGGCATGACCGCCGATATGGGCACTGGCGATGTGACGGCGTTCGATTTTGGCAGCGGCAGCATCAAGAGCGAGATATTCATCGGCGCCTATCTTGCGTCCGGCTCCGGCGCTGTCAGCGCGCCGCGGCAAGATCCCCGCGCCTCGCTCGATCACACCGCCGCCCGCAACGCCTGTAGTGCAAAAGGCGCAGGCTGGCATCTGATGACGGCGCACGAATGGGCGGCAATCGCCCTGTGGTGCATGGCCAACGGCTACGAGCCGATTGGCAACACCAACTGGGGGCGCAGTCATGCCAAGACGTGGATTGTTGGCGACCGGGCCGACAACCGGGCACCTGGCGATGGCGCCGGTACGGGCCGGACGCAAACGGGCTCGATGGGCGCGGAGGCGACACATAACCGCACGCCCATCGGCATCGCCGATCTGGTAGGCAACATATGGGAGTGGCAGGACGGGTTCCTGCTGCAAGACGGCCGCTTCAAGCTGTCTGCCTTTAACGCCCAGGCAGAGGCCGACTGGGCCTTTACCGATGCCTACCTCGATGCCTCATCCCCCACAGGGGGTAGCCCAATCCTCTCCAATGCCATCACCAATCGGCTCGGCGCCATCGGCGATAATGCCAACGCGGGCAACTCCGCAAACAGCGACTGGCGGATCATGGCCAAGGCGGGGGGCTATGTGTCCAATCAGGCGCTCAGGCGCCTGCTGATCGAGCCGGCCACTATCCTGCCACAGGGGCGCATCTATATGCGCAATTTCGGCGAGCGACTCCCGTATCGTGGCGGCTATTGGAACAACGGTGCCGCTGCCGGCCTCGCCGCTGTGGATCTGAACAATTCCCGCGCGTACGCGCACACGAGCATTGGGTTTCGCCCCGCCTTTGCTTGAGCTTTGGGCCTTGAGTTTTGACGGCGCCGCGATAGCGGCGCTTAGGTAAATCAGGATTGATATGGATAAACAACCGCTCGTTATCGAGCAACGGATCCGCGATATGATGCAGTATGGGTATGTCGCCATGCGGCAGTTCCCGAAGGCGGAGCGCCACGTGCTGGCCGCAGAGATCAGGTGCAGCATGTTGACACTGCTGCGGTTGGTCATCACGGCGGCCAAGCGTTACCACAAAAAGACCACACTCACGGATCTCGATGTTGAGTTAGCCGTGTTGCAAAATCAGGTCAGGCTCGCGAAAGACTTGGCCTACCTGCCAATTAACAAATACCAACACTGGAGCGGTCTCAATCTCGAGATCGGCAGAATGATCGGCGGCTGGCTCAAATACGAGCGAGCCGCCTAATCATGGGCTCCGACATCAAGCGACTCCCGTATCGTGGCGGCAATTGGAACAACGGTGCCAATGCCGGCCTCGCCGCTGTGAATCTGAACAATTCCCGCGCGAACACGAACACGAACATTGGGTTTCGCCCCGCCTTTGGCAGCAGCCAGAAGGCAACACCTCACGGGGCGTTGTCCAGTGCATTATCAAAGGGATGTCGATGCCTCGGCTATCGCCGAAAAACTGAACAGGCGGCACCGGTGCGCCGGGCCGCCGACTTTAAGGCCCTCATGTACGACCAAATCATATCGTTTGACAATCTGCACCAGGCTGCCCTGCGCTGCCTGTGCGGAAAACGCACCTCGCCCGCCGCCCTGCGCTACATGCAGCGCCTGGAAGAGCACCTGCACGACACCCACAATCATCTGCTGCACGACAGCTATCAGCCCGGCGGATACGAGGAGTTTTATGTTTTTGAGCCGAAACAGCGCCTGATCTCGGCACCCCGCTTCGTGGATCGAGTTGTCCACCGGGCGATCATGAATGTACTGGAGCCAACGCTTGACCCGCGCTTTATATTCGATAGCTACGCCTGCCGCAAAGGCAAGGGGGTACATGCCGGGGCAAACAGGGCACAGTGCTGGATGCGGGCGATCAGGCAAGCTCACGGCCCACTATTCTGCCTGAAGGCGGACATCAGCAAGTATTTCGCCAGCATCGATCACGCCCGCCTCAAGGCGATCTTGCGCCGCCACATCCACTGCGATCGCACGCTCAGGCTGCTCGATGCCATTATCGACTCGAGCCCAGGGCGGCCGGGTGTCGGGATCCCGCTCGGCAACCTGACAAGTCAGCTGTTTGCCAATCTCTATCTCAACGAGCTGGATCGCTACGCAAAGCACGATCTCGGCATCCGGTACTACATCCGCTACATGGATGATTTTGTGGTGTTGCATCACGACAAGGCGCAGCTGCACACATGGCGCGCGCGGATCGAGGCGTATCTGTGGAACAGCCTGCGCCTGACAACCAACAGCAAGACCCAGGTATTCCCTGTCGGCCCGGAGGGGCGAGCGCTCGACTTCCTGGGCTACCGCATCTACCCCACCCACCGCCTGTTGCGCAAAAACAGCATCAAGCGCATCCGCTACAAGCTGCGCCGCTTCAAACGGGCGATAGCGGCAGGAAGGCTAACGGCAGGCGACTGCCGACCATGCATCCAATCGTGGTGTGCGCACGCCGCGCATGCAAACACCTGGCGGCTGCGCTGCAGCCTGTTTAACATTTCGAGCGGGGCAAATAGATGAGCTACTTATATGACGGCGAAACGCACGACAACTACGATCCGGCCTTTATGGCGAAGCTGGGCATGAGTGAGGAGGTCATAGCCTCCGTGCTCGCCCAGCACAACTATGAGCTGACAGAGGGGCAACTGGCGCGCCGCCAGCGCGCCTACGAGGCGGAGTCCGACCCCCTTTTCTTGGAGTGGCAATACGACAAGACAGCAGCGGCCGAGCAGGCATGGCGCGACAAGGTGGCGGAGATCAAGCTGCGCTACCCGGTGGCCCGTGGGGCGGAAGAGTGATCGTCCGTCTCGAGCCCATCACGGCGAGCGTGGTCGCCGCGCTGCTTGGCTGGGCATGGAATACCGCCACGGCACCCGGCCCCGTCTGCCAGGTGCAGGAGGTTCACCAGGGCAAAACCATCCTGGTGCCGCGCCCCTGCGCCGAGGTGCTGCCCAAGTAGTGTCGAACCCCGCCCCGGCCATGTGCCGGGGCTTTTCTTTTTTCGGCTTGCCCGTCAGGGCGGTCGGTGCCAAAATTGCCTGTATAAAAATACAGTGCCAGCCGGGAGGGTTGCAGATGAGTGGAGATAATGTGATGGGTGATCAAGATGATCAGGTGATCGCTTCATCTGGATCATATACGATAGGGCGACTCGCTCAGCGTTTGGCCAGCTTGCTGCCGTTACTCGGCCCGGATGTGTGTGATGCGGTGATCACCAAAGAGATCACCCTCGCCGCCCAGGAGGCGGCCATATTGGCAGCAGCAGAAAGCTGATCTTATAGTGAGATATGACCTTTTGAACTTATCACATTTTGTGCTAGAGTTGTGGTCATAGGGTCTCGGAGCGTCCGAGGCGGAAGATTAAATCTGGCAGGATTCCAAAATGACGAAAGCCCGCCTTGCAGGGCGGGCTTTCTGATTCGATTGCACCAGTAAGCTAGTAAACAAACAGATACAAACGACTAATCGCAAAGTCAGTTTACTGGAGCAGCCGATAGTTGGCAACCTTGCCGCCACTTTTTTAGGCGGAAACATGACTTTTTCAGTGGCCCATGATGGGCTGAATGTGTGCTCAGGCAACAGATGCGGCCACAACCCGACAGCCCCGCGATTCCTTGTGCAGTCTCATGTGCAGAATATGCCAAAGTTTATCGCCCGCTCCATCGATCTCGTTGAGCACTATTACTACCGCCTCAAAGATCTGCCTCAGCTGGACACCCTGAACCCGCACCGCAAGAAGCGCTCGGAGCGCCGTGAGTCGATCATTCAGGTGCTCAAAGTGCTGCTCAAATATACCGATCTGGTTACCCTCACGGTCGGCGTTCCGACCAAGGATGGCCGAGTTGGCTTGAGCTTGAAGCGCCTGCAGGGAGAGACCACCATCAGCTGGCCACGTTTCAAGCGCGCCATCGCAGACCTGCAGGCCGCCCGCCTGCTCTCCATCAGTCAGCCCCGTATGACCAACTCGGCTGGCCAGGTGCGCGGTCTGGTTGGCATCAAGGCTATCTCCACCCGACTGTTTGCCGCACTCAAGATCGATTTCTGGTTGCGCCGCGAGCGTGAGCGCGCCTCCAAGCGCCAGCGCGCCAAGGCCAGCACGTCAGGTGCAAAGCAAAGCAGCTTCTATCGCCTGCCGTCCGCGCCATGCAAGAAGCCGGTAGAGGCTCCTGCCGTGGTTGAGCAGCTT
>NZ_JBQBEH010000006.1:0-69907 GCF_051919665.1 Aeromonas sp. 55A
ATGCGGGACGTTGCGCGTTCGGCAGCGACCACCGGCGGCCTGATGACCAAGCTGGCCAGCGCGGTGTCATTCACCTTCCGCCGTCTGCGCGAGGCGGGCGCCGCCCAGGCCGATATCATCCGGGGGCGTATCGGGTGATCCTGACCGCATCCATCACAGATGCCGCCATCCGGCGGCACTCTGCCAATCCAGAGATCCACGAGCTGCGCGACCCGCGCCACCCCATCCGGTTTCGCTGGGCCAAGTGCCGCCAGCGCGGCTCCGTACATCTGGTGCTGCATATCAGGGGCGAGGCCCGCTGGCGCAAAATCGCCCCCTGGCCGTCCGTGCCTGCCGCGACCGTGGTCGCAGACCTGCCCCGCATGATCTCATCGCTGATCGCCGATCCCGCCGCTGCCGTGGCCATGAGCGAGCTGATCACCTTTGCCGACCTGCTGCGCTGGCATGGTGATCGGGTGGCAAAATCCCGCACCCTGTCAAAGTCCCGCCGCACCGCCGTGGCATCCCAGATCAAGCGCCAGCTGTTGCCGCTGTTCGGCGAGTTGTCCCTGCACTCATCGAGAGACGATCTCGATCGGGTGGTGCAGCAGTATCAGCAGCACTACGTGATCGATACCGTTCGCGCCGGATGGGGGTGTTGAAGCAAGCAGCCAAGCAGGCGCGCAAGGTGGCGCTGTTGCATCACGACCCGCTGGCCGGTCTCGCCTTTGGTGATCTGGTCACCCACAAGCCGGTGCAGCGCCCGGGCCGCCTGCGCCCATCACAGGCCCAGTCGGTGCTGGCCGAGCTGTCAGGCCCGCTCACTGCTTCCACCATGCTCTGCCTGCTGGCCTTGCTGCATGGCACCCGCATCGGCGAGACCAGGCTGGCCGAGTGGCGCGAGTTCGATCTGGTGCCGGGTGGTTGCTGGTACATTCCGCCAGCCCACACCAAGAGCCGCCGCGAGCATGTGCTGCCGCTAACGCCAATGGCCCTGGAGCTGCTGCTGCGCTATCGCGCCAGCCAGCAGGCCGCCGGATATCGCGGGGTCTACCTGTTCCCCGCTGACACTCGCCCCGGCCCCATCGGTGCCCGCGATGCGACCCGCGCCGTGGCGGCCGTCTCGGGTGGCCGCTGGTGTGCCCATGACCTGCGCAAGCTGGCCCGCACCCGCTTTACCGACCAGGGCACCGACCACCTGGTCGGCGAGGTGCTGATCAATCACGCCATGGGCAAGCTGGCGGGCATCTATATCAACTCATCCATGCGCGACCAGATGCGTGAGGCGCTGTCGCTCTATCACGACTGGCTGGCAGAGCAGGGCAAACAGCAAATATTTATATAGATAATGTATGCTTTTCATATAAAAGCTATATATTATGGTTGTGGTTAGGTATGTCACCTAATCAGTGCCCCGGTCATGCGGGGTCAGGCAATAACGAGAGAGTACGCAAATGAACACGACTAATCGCACCGTCGGAACCATTGAAGAAGCCCTGAAACTGGCCCAGCCCCATGAGCTGCTGGCCGCCTTTGTCCCGAGTTTTAACGACCTCACCGGCCAGCTGGATGAGGTATCCCAGGAGCGGGACGAGCTGGATATTCAGTTGGCTGCTAAGCACACCCAATTGCTCGATGCGCAGTCACGCATAGCCGACCTTGAGCAGGAGAACGAGAGTTGCCGCGAGGCGGCTCGTAAGGCTGAAAAGATAGGCAAGGACTCCATCGCCCTGCAGACAGAGAAAGCCCGCCTGCAGGAGCAGCTGGCACAGTTGCAGAAGGTGATCGCCTCCTATGGTGGCGTGAACGGCATCGACAAGCTCAAGGAGCAAAACAAGCGGCTTAAGAGTGGCAATGCTGATAAGGATGCGCGCATCGGCCAGCTGGAGCGTGAAAACGGGCAGTACCGCCACGACCTCACGGCCACTCAGCGCCAGACGATCGAGGCTCACACCAAGATAGACGAGCTGCAGCGCCAGCTTGCCCACGACACCGGCAGCGGCCTTTATCACAACGGTGAGCATCACCTGATCATCTGGCCGCAAAAAACCAAGCTGCAGCGCGATGATGGCAGCACCTTCGAGGGTCGCTCGCTGCTCTATATGCACCAGTCCGGCCGTGCCGCGCTGTTCTACTACAACGAGCAGGATGGCACCGTGCTGGCCCAGTCACCAAAAGGCGGCCTGAAACCGAGTGCGGCCACCCAGGAGTTCGCCCATAACTGGCTGTTCAAGGTCAACAGCCTGCAGGGTGGGGTGGTGCATCCGGCGGATATGGAGCCGGTCGATTACAACGGCTACTCAAGCCAGCAAGCGGCGTGATGGGGGTGTGAGATGAGTTCAACCACTGGCGACAAAATCGAGCGCGATAACTACCCGACCCCAGTCGATGTGATCAACGCCATGCTGGCAAAGATGGGCTGGCGCCCCGGTGATACCTTCCTGGAGCCGTGCCGCGGTGATGAGAGCCGTATCTATGACCGGGTGCCGTTACCTGAATCACAAAAGGACTGGGCGGAGATCTCGATGGGCCGCGATTACCTGGCCCACGATTTCGGCCGTAAGTTCGATGTGATCATCACCAACCCGCCGTTCAGCCTGACCGAGGAGTTTTTGGAAAAGAGCCTGGCCGAGCTGAAACCGGATGGCACCCTGATTTACCTGCAGCGGGTCAACTTCCTGGGCTCCATCAAGCGGGTGCCGTTCTTTGCCCGGATTGGCTTTCCGAACAAGACGCCGGTCATCATTCCGCGCCCACGCTTTGCCAAGGGCGGCACCGACTCTTGCGAATACGCCTGGATGGTCTGGGATCGCGGCGGCCGCTTCAATGTGCCGAACGGCATCAGCCACCTGCTCACCCGCGCCGCTTGATAGAGGAAATCACGATGGCATCAGTAACCGTTGACATTGACCTTGATGAGTTCGATTCGTGCGACCTCATTGAGGAGCTTGAATCTCGGGGGTATGTAGTCCAGGGCGAGAAAAGCTCGCCCGTTGACTCAACACCTTCTGACCTTATCGAGCGCCTGTACTACGCCCTGGCCAACAATGACCAGGACACCATCAACAGTACCGCCACCACGCTCTGCTATGTGCTGGGCGGCCGTATTCTGTAAGGGGAACCATGATCCGCCGCCTCATTGCCACCCTGCGCCGCGCCAGACCATGCCGCCATGTGTTTGTCGGGGCGCAGATGGGGCGCCGGGATGAGTGCGGCATATTGGCCTGGCCCTGCTGCCGTTGTGGCCAGGTGTTCCACTTCGAGTACGGCCTGCAGGCGGGCCGCTACGGGGTGATCACCGGCCCCTGGGGAGCGTGGGACAAGTCAGGCATCCCCTGCTTCTACCCACACCCCCGCAACTTTCCGTGAACCACTGACCAGAATTGAACAAGGGGCCTTTATGGCCCCTCTCTTTTGCTGTAGTCTCTCTGTTTAGTGCCGATAATCGAGATTATACAGTTAATGCCAAAGGCTATTGTTGTTGAAGATCCGCAGCTGGCCCATGCCGTTGCAGTGGCCAAGGCATCGAGCCCAGAGAACGGGAGCAGGGATGCGGCCTTGTTGCTCTGCTGCTTCGGTACGGGTATGAAGCCAGCCGAGCTGGCGCAGCTACGGGTTAGTGATTATCTCTCCCCTGGTGGTGAGCCGCTTGCCGAGACGGTGGTCAGGCCGGAGATCGCATTTAACGGGCGGGCTCGCCCATTGTGCTGGGTCAACAAGAAGCTGATCGCCGCCATTGATGAACACCTGGCCGACCGGCTCAAGCGTGGGCATGGCATCACTGGCAGGCTGACAGCCTATCGTGGGCTCGACCCGCAGAGCGGTCTGTTTGTCTCTGGTCGCACCGGTCAGCCGCTCAAGCTGACGCGCATCGAGCGGGATGGTCGGGTGAGCTATCGGGCTGACCAGCTGACGGCCCTGATTGCTCGCTTGTTCGCTCAGGCTGGCATTGAGGGGGCTACGGCTCAATCTGCCCGTCGAACGCTGGCGGTGAAGCTCAAGCGCAAGGGGATAGACGAGCGCCATATCGGCGAGATCCTGGGGATGACCAGCATCAAGGCCATTAAGACCCTATGCGACACCGACCCGGTGCGCCTGGGTGACCTGATCAAGAGGATTGTGTGATGACTAAGGGTAAGCGCGGCGCAGCTCAGCAGGCCGCCGATGGGCGATATGAGGCAAAAAGGGCAGGCATGGCCCGCCTCCCTGGTGGCTATCTGACACAGGAAGAGGCTGATTTGCTGGATGAACTGGCGGCCATTCACGGATCCAAAAAAGCAGCCATTTTCAGAGGGTTAGAGCTGCTCAAAAAAATATCAGAAAACCCATCCGAAACCCCTTGATGTATCGTGCGCACGATATTATAGTTAATTCATCGAGACGGGGATGAACCCCGACAAGGAGAGGAATAATGAGCAAGCGCATCGAGTTACTGAAAAGCAAGGATGGTTTGGTTTACTGGATGATCGATGGATTCAAGGTTGGCGATGATTTCAATTCTGCCGAGAAGGTGCTCGATGCTTTCCGTGGGTATGGCGTGGATTGCTCCAACCTTGACGAGGGTGATTTGCAGTTCTTGCAAACGGTCTGCAAGGCCAGGGCTATTTGTGACGACAACCGCCACACAACAAAGGAAGCAGCTCGGCTGCTGTCCCGCGCACTGAACGATCTGATTGAACGGGAGGCTCAACTTGAGGGACGCCCCATTGTTTACGTGGCGGTGAACCTGCGCAATCCAGATAACGGGATGGCCCCAGTGATTTATCGTCAGTACGAAGACGGCCTCAATGAGTCGCGCACTGCGCCATGGAGCGAAGTTTATCATTCATGGCAAAAACCGAACGGCGAAAGCGCATCAGGCGATATTCGCCGCGATGTAGCGGAATGCCTCACGACTCTCTGCAAACTTGAGATTGAAGGGCACCACGTCTCTCGCCACTAATTACTGCGGGCCGGTTATCCGGCCTCTTTATCGAGGAAAAATATGAAAATTACACCGAATAGCTTGGACGCAGTAATGGACACGCCCGAGGGCCGTAGCAAAATCTGTGTATGTGACGAATGTGATTTTTTGGGAGTAATTCCCGTCCCTCGACGTTCGGATGATGAAGATGCGGATTCGGACTTTGTTTTTTGCCCTAAGTGTGGCTCTCCAATTTGTATCAATGAGTAGCTTTGGGTTGATGGAGGAAAAACGGACTCATGAGTAACGAAAATCACCAGCTATTCACCACCGAGCAGATCCGCCAGCGCCTTGAGGAAGGGGGCGAATCTGCCCGCTGGTTGGCTCAGGCTGTTGTCTCCTACTACCTGCCAGCAGCACCGGCCCCTAGCCTGTTTGCCTTCTCTACGAAGCTGGACGAAGAGGCGCAGGGGATGTTTTTCCAACTGCTGTTGATCCGCAGCAAGCCGGATTGGTCTGATGACCAGCTCGCCGCCCTGGTGCGCGAGTGCGAACAGCACCTCACCAACTGATCGAGGAAAAGGACATGCGTACATACAAGATTGAGTCAGCACATAGCAGCCAACCCGGCGGTCTTGTTGGATGGTCTGTCACGCTGTTTAAGGATGGCTCGCCAGTCAAGCAAGAGGCGTTCTTCAACGATCATGATGAAGATGGTGATGAGGCTTTTGAGGAGTGCGTCTGCGTTGGTGAGACGTGGTGGGATGACGGCGATGAGCGTCAGGCTCCGCAGGCGGTTGTAGGTGGCCGCTGGCCATGGATTTTTAGAGTCGGCAATCTGTATTCTGCCGAGCTTCTTTCACACGTTGCGCCTCATGAAAACGGGGTTATACAACCGCAGCCGTGGGAAGTGCTGGAGCCCGTTCTGCAAGCCTGGACGACAGAGGAAAATAGAGGCTGGATTGCATTTAATCGTGAGTCAGCCGACCTAAAATACGCTCGATTCTCGACATTGCCGAAGTGGCCCGCCCAGCGTTGTTAAGCCCGCACCTGCGGGCTTTTTGATACCAGACTATCATCACAACATGGCCAATGATGGAGTATCGCCATGTGCCCGATCCAATCCTCTGATCTCGGTTTCCCCCATGACCATCCCGTTAATCTGACGAATGCCGAGTTGGCCGAGCGTCTGCTTGATCTGCTTCCTGCTCTCCCTCCCCTTTATACTCCACTGGTGCAGGAGGCGGCCCAGCGACTGCTGGATCTTGGTGATTGATATGGTCGATCACCTTCGTCCGGTCTAGTGTGATCGCCAGCTCGCCACCCGCCATAGCCCGCGCCACCGCGTTATAGCGATTTGCCGCGCCCAGCTTGCGAGTGGCCGAGTTTAGGTGATGGGTGATAGTGCGCTCTGGTATGCCCATGATGATGCTGATCTCGGCGCTGGTCTTGCCCTCGCTGACCCAGAACAGGCAATCGGCCTCGACGATGGTTGGTGGCCGTGATCCGCTTGGCCTGCATGACCTCAATACTGCATCGAGCACGAACGGAATAACCATCGCCAGTGTCGGCGCCACTTCCAGATAGAACCCTGGCCGATACCTCTCTGTGATAAAGCTCATCACGCCCTGTTCGCCTCTTGGGCCGTGCAGTGGATGCGACACTCCGCAGCGCAATCCGCATTTGGCCGCCTCGACCATTACATCCATCTGCTCATCGGTGCCTTGCAGTTCGTCCCAACGAATTGGTTTGAGCTGGCTTCGTGCTGCTGCCACAACTGGATCTCTGGCAATCATGCCGTGGTGGTTGTAGTGCTCGATCCACTCGTTCGGGCATGAATTGAGAATTCGGATGATGGGCCGCTGATGGCTGACGGGGATGATGATGGCCAGCCGGTAATAGTCAAACCCGATGGAGGTGATCAGCCGCTCGATGGCGGCGGTCAGTTCATCGGGGTCTGTGATGCTGTCGAGAGCTGTTATCTGCTCAAACAGGCTCTTTTCCATCGTGTGCTCCAAGCAGGTAAAAAACGAGGCGCGACACCTAGACAGTGCCAAGATGCGTTGTTTCTTGACAATCCATGTCAGGCCAACGCTGGCGCAGGATAGAGCCATTTTTCTGCCTTCACCAGACAAGAGAAGGCAAACCCCGTTTTAAGCGTGACAATTCACTTTTTTGTTCAAGGTGTCACGGTGATCGGTGTCACAGTTATCACACAGCAAGATAAATTATCTGTTTTTGTGTTGATTGAACCGGAATGCCGGTGTACCTTTCTGGCTATGGTGGTGAAGGTTGCAAGTGCTCCACCCTGTCTCTGTACGTTTATCCCATGCTTTTGGGCTCATCCTCACCGATGAGCCCTTTTTTTATGGTGCCTTATGCTCGAATCGCTCCATCGCCACACAGGCCAGTGCATCGCCTACGGCGGTGGAACGCTTGTCAGCCTCTGGTCTCAGGCGGCATCTGCTGCCGACAAACTCCCCGACATTCCTATCCCCGAGCTGGCCGTCAATGATGTGGTCGGTATCGGTGGCTTGCTGGTCATTACCGGCCGCCTGTTCTTCGACATCTTCGTTTACCTGGACAAGCGCAAACAGCGCAAAGAGGAGGAGTGATGAAACTTCCGTGGATGGTTTTTGCTGAGTCACTCAAGGGTGTCAAAGAGGTGCCTGGAGCTCAGCACAACCCCGAAATTTTGCAGATGTGGCGTGATATCAAGCGCGGCGGAATCAAGTCAGATGAGGTGCCTTGGTGTGCCGCATTTGTTGGCGCTTGCCTTGAGCGGGCGGGCATTGAGTCAACTCGCTTTGAGGGGGCTCGCTCTTATGCCTCTTGGGGGCAAAAGCTGGCCGAGCCGGTTGCCGGGTGCGTGGTGGTGTTTAGCCGTGACGGCGGCGGCCATGTTGGATTTGTGGTTGGGCAGGACAAGGCGGGCAATCTGCTCGTTCTCGGTGGCAATCAGTCTGATGAGGTCAATGTGCGCGCCTTCCCTCGTTCGCGGGTGACTGCGCTGCGCTGGCCTGCTGGGTTTGATGTCCCCTCGGTCAAGCTCGCCACTGGTGTTAGTGAAATGACTAAAGGGGAATCCTGATGGGTGATTTGAATCTGGCCAACCTGCTGCTGCAGGTGTTCGGCGAGAAGGCTGCCGCCTGGGTGGCGGTGGTGGGGGTTTGCCTGGTGGTGTGGGCGCAGTTGCGAGCCGCCATCCCGCAAGCATGGTGGGATAAGTTGCCCCGTCCGGTGCTGGTTGTTCTGGACGTGCTCGCAGCGAACTGGGGAAGCGCGAAGAATGGAACCGGCACTGATAAGCGGATTGACCCGGCTCGCCCTGCTGGTAGCCGAGCAGCTCAACGCCTCCCGTGAGGCTGCGTACTATGCCGAGCAAGACGATAGGCGGGAGCAGGCGAAAGCGGCTCCCGCTGCTGCCTTTGCTGGCCTCTTCGGCCCTGCTGCTGGGGTGTACGTCCACGGCACCAGCGCCGAACGCCAGCTGCTACACCACGCCACCGAGGCTGGTGTGGATGGTCAGTCCTGATGGGTGGGCGCATCTTCCACCTGATTCGCAGGCCGAGCTGACCAATTGGATCATCGATGTGCGTGAGTGCATCAAGCAATGAGTACCGAGGCGCTGACTGACCGGCGACCAAGCAGCATCAGATACGATTGACCATTTGGGCTCGACCGTGATGCCAGCGCCTCACCAACACAAAGTCATGGGCTTCTTAACCTCAACGGACAGCGAGGGAGGGGAACCAACCTGGTGAAGTCCATGCCTTTGTGAAAGGAGTAATGCCATGTTAACCGGTGCCATCCTGTTGCTTTCGTTTTGCCTTAACGTTTATGCGCTGCTCAAGCTGCGAAGAGCCACGCGAACACTGGATGCGAGCCATGCTGCGTTGAAGGCTGCTATCCGCAGGCTTGGCCCAGAGGTTCATGTCGGCGTGGTGCAGCGCTTTGACGTTGCCCCCGCCTCGTTGCTTGATACTGGCAACATGCGCAGACATTGATTTACCTTGCCGCCCAATGCTAGCGCCTTGCAGCGATGCCCATAGCAGCAGCGGGCGGCCCTTATTGTGGAGTGACCATGCCGCCAAGACGGATGAGGCCATGCCGCCATCCTGGCGGTTGCAGTGCTCTGACCAATGACAAGTCCGGCTTGTGCGAGGCTCACCGCGTTTCTGGGTGGGAGCGATATCAGGCTGGGTTGTCCAGGCATCAGCGCGGGTATGGTTCGGCATGGGAGAAGCTGCGGGAAACTATCTTGCAGCGTGATGGATACCTTTGCCTTACCTGCTTGGGCGAGGGGATATACACCCCCGCGAACATTGTTGACCATGTGGTGCCAAAGGCGCACGGCGGCACGGATGACCCGAGCAACTTGGCGTCCATTTGTACCGCTCACCACAAGGTTAAGACCGCGAACGAGCGGCTGAACCGCCGGTGAACTGGCGTGAAACTGAACACCAACCAAGAAAACAGCCCTCCCCAGGCACCCTTTCGGCGAGATCCTCAAGAGATCCAAAAAGGCCACCGAGATCCAGTCGCGGCGCGGGTCAGGCGGGGCGGGGGTGGTCAAATCCCTACCGCCTCAAGCCCCTTAGTACCGCCGCCCAAGAACATTTACGCGAGCGAGAAATAAGAAAAATTTCCTGAAATGGGGATCCTTTTGGTGTGACTGGCGTGACATTCGTCATCGCTGTCACGGTTTAATGATTGGAGTGTTGAACATGGCAAGAGCCGCCGGGGGTGGCCGCAAGGGAGGCGGTGACCTCCCCGCCGCGCCATCCAATCAAGTTATCAAGCGGGCGCCACCCGTCCCGCCGGAGTTGCACTATGACGAGGCTCGCCTGCTTTGGCGCAGCACGGTCAAAACCTTGATCGGTCGTCAGCAGCTTACCGAAGATCATCTGCCGCTGGTGCTGGCGTACTGCAACTCGTTCGGTCTGTATCTCACGGCCGAGAAGATGGTGCTGGATGACGGCATCACATCCGCCACCTCTGAGGGCATCAAGAAACATCCCGCCGTTGCTGTCCGTCAGGACGCGATCTCTTCGATGGTCAGGATCGGCTCGCTGCTTGGCCTTGACCCGACCAGCTATCGCCGCCTGATGGGTGGCGGTGGCGGGTCTGGCCCTGATGGCGGAAATGAGTTCGAGGATTTCTGATGGCCAAGAACCCGAACGTCAACGCCGCGAACAAGTACGCCCGCGACGTGGTGTCGGGTCGGGTCATCGCCTGCAAGTATGTTCAGCAGGCATGTCAGCGCCACCTGGATGATCTGGAGAAGTCCAAAGACAAGGACTACCCCTACCGGTTCGATGCCGCCAAGGCAGAACGGGCCTGCAAGTTCCTGCAACTGCTGCCGCACACCAAGGGCAAATGGCGGCGCCTGCCGCTGGACAAGCGCCGGATAACGCTGGAGCCCTGGCAGCTGTTCTTTCATGCGTGTGTGTACGGCTGGATTCGCAAGAAGGATGGGCTGCGCCGGTTCCGGCGGGCCGCCCTGTTTGTGCCGCGCAAGAATGGCAAGTCCATCGTGGCGGCGGGCAATGGCATCTACATGTTTGCGGCGGACGATGAACCCGGCGCGGAGGTGTACTGCGGGGCCACCACGGAAAAACAGGCGTGGGAAGTGTTCAAACCAGCGATGCAGATCGCGGCCCAGCTGCCCAACCTGCGCCGCACGTTTGGCATTCAGGTCTGCGCCAAGAAGATGCTGCGGCAGGATGGCTCGGTGTTTGAGCCGGTGATCGGCAATCCGGGCGATGGCTCAAGCCCGCACCTGGCGATAGTCGATGAGTACCACGAACACGACAGCCCAGAACTGTATGACACCATGGAGACCGGCCAGGGGGCGCGAGAGCAGCCCATGATGCTGGTGATCAGCACGGCAGGGGTTAACCCGGCTGGCCCATGCAAACAGTTCTGGGATGAGTGCGTCAGAATGCTCAGTGGTGCCGAGCCTGACGAAGAGCTGTTCGCCCTGATCTACACCATTGACGATGACGACGACATCTTTGACCCGGCCAGCTTGCGCAAGGCAAACCCCAATTACGGGGTGTCGGTGTTTGAGGATTACCTGCTTGCCCAGCTGATGAGGGCCAAGCGCAATGCGCGGCACCTCACCAAGTACCTGATCAAGCACCTCAACAAATGGACAACCGCCAGCTCCACCTTCTTCAACTACGACCATTGGCGCAGTGCTGCCGATGCGAGCTTGAAGATTGAGGACTTCATCGGTTGCCCTTGCTGGTTTGCGCTCGACCTGGCCAGCAAGCTGGACATCTGCTCACTGGCGATCTGCTTCTCTCGCTACGAGTCGGATGGCCTGCTCCATTACTACCTGTTCACCCGCCACTGGCTGCCGGAGGACACCACCAACGACCCGGACAACCGCAACCTGGACAAGTACCAGCAGTGGATCTCCACGGTCTGGCCCAACTCTGGCGGCATGGCACTGACCCCAACCGATGGGGCCGAGATTGATTTCGGCGAGATAGGCGAAGAGGTGGCGGCCCTGGCCAGCACCTACTCGCCCCGCGAGATCCCGCACGACCCCTGGAACAGTGCCCAGCTGGCCCAACAGCTGGCGAACGCTGGCTGGTTGCCGGTGGCGATCCCGCAAACCACGGCGCACCTGTCGCCACCGATGAAGGAGATGGAGTCCGCGCTGGCGGCTGGCCGCCTGCACCATGACGACAACCCGGTGATGAACTGGATGGTCGGCAACGTCACCGCCCGCGAGGATGCCAACGAAAACGTGTTCCCTCGCAAGGAGGGCAAAGACAACAAGATAGACGGTGCGATGGCTGCCATCATGGCAATCGGCCGCGCCATGCTCAACAAGGGCGCTTACAGCAGCCCCTACCTGGATGATGATTATGACCCAACGGACGCGGTACTTGATTGATGCGGCCCTGCTGCTCGGCGTCCTGCTGATGAGCGGCGGCACCTACCTGATGTGGGGGCTTGGCCCTGCCATGTTGTTGGCGGGCGGGCTGCTGGTCGGTCTGGTTTTGCTGATCGTCTTGATACTGGTAAAGCTCAAGCAACAAGGGGGCCGTGATGTTCAGTCTGCTGTTCGGGGCTGAGGCCCGCAGTGAAACCATCAGCTCATCCGATCCTGGTCTCGCTGAATGGTTTGGCCTGGGGGCCACCACGGAGAGCGGGGTATCGGTGACACCTGCCAGCTCCATGCGGCTGGCGGCGGTCTACTCCTGTATTCACCGGCTGGCCAGCAGCATGGCCCAGATGCCGCTCCATGTGCTGAAAAAGAGTGGTGATGACGTGGTGCCTGGCACCGACCATCCCGCCCATTACCTGCTGTCGGCCTCCCCCAATATGTTCCAGAGCAGCTATGACTGGCGGGAGCAGTCGCAGCAAGTGGCGCTGGCCCATGGTAACGCCGTGACGCGGCTGATCCGGGATCGCCGAACGGGCCAGCTGACCGAGCTGGCATTGTTTGACCCTGCGCATATCGGCAAGCCGCAGCGTGGCCAGTCCGGTTGGTACTACCCGGCATACGATGATCAGGAGCATCGCTGGTTTGCCCTGCCCATCTATGACGCGGTGCATATCAAGGGCTTTGGCGCCGACAAGCTGTGGGGCGCCAGCCCTATCCGCTATCACGCCGAGACCATTGGCCTGGGGCTGGCTACCAAGAAATATGGGAGCCAGTTCTTTGGCGGCGGCGGTCGCCCATCCGGCATCCTGATCGACAAGACGCCGAACATGGCGGCAGACCAAGGCAAGCAACATCGCGCCAACCTGAAAAGCTCATGGCGTGAAGGGGGGATCGGCAAGGGCAGCGGGCGCACCGCCTTGCTGACCGGTGATCTGGATTACAAGGCGATCACCATCCCGCCGGAAGAGGCGCAGTTTCTCGAAACGCAGAAGATGAACCGCAGCGAGATCGCGGGGATCTACAACGTGCCGAGTCACATGATCAACGACCTGGACAAGGCCACCTTCTCCAACATCAGCGAGCAGGCGATCCACTTTGTCCGCCATAGCGTGATGCCCTGGGTGGTGCGCTGGGAGCAGGAGATCAACCGCAAGGTGTTCACCGAGGCCGAGCTGCGCGCCGGTTACTACGTCAAGTTCAACCTGGCGGGTCTGCTGCGCGGTACCGCCAAGGAGCGGGCCGAGTTCTACCACTACGCCATCACCGATGGCTGGATGAGTCGCAACGAGGTCAGGGTGCTGGAGGATCTGAACCAGGTTGATGGGCTCGATGAGTTCCTGATCTCGGTCAACGCTGCCAACCAGCAGAACAACAATTCACAAGATGAGGTGACCAATGCCGAATGATAGCGAACGCCGCTTCTTTCGCTGCGAAGTGCGGGCCGAGCCTGGCGCTGACGGGCAAGGCACGAAGATTGTCGGCCATGCTGCGGTGTTTAATCGCTTGAGTGAAAACCTCGGCGGCTTTCGTGAAATCATCAAGCCTGGCGCCTTCGATGGGGTGATGCAGGACGATGTGCGCGGGCTGTTCAACCACGACCCGAATTTTGTACTGGGTCGCACCAAAAGCAACACCATGCGGTTAGCGATCGATGATGAGGGACTTGGCTACGAGATTGACGCCCCCTCGACCCAGACGGTGCAAGATCTGGTGTTGGCCCCGATGCGGCGCGGCGACATCGACTCCAGCTCATTCCAGTTCAAGGTGGCCCACGATGGCGAGCGCTGGTTTTACGATGACGATGGGTTACTGACGCGGGAGATCACCAAGTTCGCCCGCCTCTACGATGTGGGGCCGGTGGCCTTCCCTGCCTACCCTGACGCAACGGCCGCCTCCCGCTCCATGCAGGAGTTCAAGAATAAAGAGTGCCGCGCCCAGGAAGATGAGGCCCGCGAGCGGCGCGAACGACATTTACAACTGATTGGCGCCTGATGGTGCTGTGAAACCTGACCCGCTTCGGCGGGTTTTTTATTGCCATAACGGAGCATATGCCCATGAAATTGCACGAACTGAAGCAGAAGCGCAGCACCATCGCCGGTCAGATGCGCAAGCTGAACGATGAGTACAGCGAGAAGCGCTGGGATGAGGCCGCCACTAAGCAGTGGGGTGACGCGCTCAAAGAGCTGGACGAGCTGGACGCCCAGATCGCCCGCGAAGAGCGCCTGCTCAGCCTGGACTCTGACAAGGTCAACGACGAGCCAGAGCGCCGCACCGGGATTGACCTCAACACCAGTGTCACCGAAGCCCGCCAGATGAAGGTGCTGGAAAACGTGTTGCGCGGTGGCTATCAGGCCCTTTCCAGCGAGGAGCGCGCGCTGTACAAAGAGATGCGCGCCCAGGCGACCAACGTGGACGCCAAGGGTGGCTTTACCGTGCCAACCGAATTCCGCAACCGGGTTGTGGAAGCCATGAAGGCGTTCGGCGGGGTGGCCAATATCTCCACCGTGTTCGAAACCGATGGCGGCAACCCCATCACCTGGGTTACCACCGATGGCACCCTGGATGAAGGCGTCATGATCGGCGAGACCGAAGAGGGTGGCGATAAGGATATGGACTTTGGCCAAATCCAGATCGGGGCCAAGAAGATGACCTCCAAGACCATCAAGATCAGTGAAGAGCTGCTGCAGGATAGCGGCGTTGACATCGTTGGTCTGATCGTTCGCCGCATCGCTTCCCGCCTTGGCCGTGGTGAGGCCAAGCAACTGCTGACCGGTGACGGCCAGGGCAACAACATCAAGGGGTTGCTCAACCAGCTGACCGGTGGCGCTACCTCTGCGGTAGCTGGCTCTGTCACCCACAGCGACCTGCTCCATCTCAAGCACTCGGTGGATCCGGCCTATCGCGCAGGCAACACCCGCTGGGTGTTCAACGACAACACCCTGCTGGGCTTCAAAGAGCTGAAAGACAGCACAGGTCGCCCGCTGTGGCTGCCGGATGTGGCCGGTGTTGCCCCGGCGACCATTGACGGCGATCAGTACCAGATTGACCAGGGCATGCCGGATGTGGCCGCTGGCAAAAAAGCGGTGCTCTATGGCGACTTCAGCTATTTCCAGATCCGCCGCGTCAAAGGGATGGCCCTGCGCCGTCTGGATGAGAAGTATGCCGAGGCCGGTCTGGTCGGTTTCCTGATGTTCCACCGCTTCGATGCGCTGCTGGAAGATACCGCCGCCGTCAAGGCGCTGACCCTCAAGGCTGCCTAATCAACCACGTCGGGGGCTATGCCCCCGGCTGGATGGAGAGAACCCATGCACGTAATTTTGCTCACCTCGCTGTTTGGTGAAAAGCGGGGCAACGTAGGCGATAAACTGCCGGTTGCCAGCCAGGAAGAGGCGGACGAACTGATATCGAAGGGCATCGCCCGCCCTGACACCGAGGCCGAACTCAAGCGCCAGCTGGCCGAGTATCAGGCCCGCGAGCAACGGCAGCAGGAAGAGGCTGATGCCCTGGTGGCCGCGCAAGCCAAAGCGGCAGAGGATGAAGCCGCCGCACAGGCCAAGGCTGCCGAAGATGAGGCAGCAGCAAAGGCCAAGGCCGCAGAGGCCGACCCGAAACAGGTCAAGCAGGTCAAGGCCAAAACCGATAAGGCGTAATCAGATGGCACTGCTCAACATCTCGCTGCTGAAAATGCAGCTCAAGCTCGATGCTGGGATGCAGGATGAGGACGAGCTGCTTGAGCTCTACCTGGGGGCCGCCGAGGTGGCGGCTTCCAACTACATGGGCCGCACGCTCTATGCCTCTGATGCGGATATCCCGGACACCGACCACTATGGTATCAGCGTGAAGAATCCCGCCATCACCATGGCGATCCTGATGTCGGCGGCGCAGTTCTACGAGTACCGCGAGCCCATCATCACCGGCCCCATCGTGGCCGAGTTGCCGCTGGCCTATTCCCATGCGCTTGGGCCATACCGGATCTTGTTTCCCGAGTTGCCGCCCACGCCGTGATTGCTGGATCACGGCCCTGTTCGGATATACCCTACCGATATTGATACGGGAGGGACAATGGCGCTTATCGAGTGTGGCGAATGTAACGGCAAGGTGTCTGACAAGGCGGCAAGCTGCCCCCATTGCGGGGCGCCGGTCATGCAACTGGCTGACGTGGTGGATACCGGCGACCGACTGACCACCACCCAACAGACATCAAAGCAGCTCAAGGAGCAGGTGCTCTGGGCTTATCTGGTGATGGCTATCGGCGTGGCCATGACGGTGTTCACCCCGCTCTGGCTCAACGCCAAGGGCATTGGCTGGACGCTCTCCAGCCTCTCTTATGGCGGCTGTGTCCTGCTTGGCGGTGTGCTCTGGCAGATAGTCAACCAGATCAGAATTTGGTGGCACCACAGATAACCGGTCATCACAACAAACCCCGCTTCGGCGGGGTTTTTTATTGGAGGTTTTATGGCAGCCGGCAAGCTACGAGATCGGGTCACCCTGCTGACCAGGGCGCCTGGCCGCGATGGAGCCGGGCAAGCCGTTGACCAGTGGCAACCCTCGCCGCCCATCTGGGCCGATGTAAGGATGATCGGTGGCCGCGAGCAGCTGCGGGCAGGCAAGGAGATTGCCGCCGGTCAGTACACCATCCAGTTTCGTTACCGCCCCGGCGTGACGACTGCCCAGCGGCTCTACCTGGTGCAAGACCAGCTGAGCCTCAATATCAAGCTGGTGCAGCCTGATGCCCGCCGTCAGTGGCTAATCCTGACCTGCGAGGTGGACTCATGACCGCGACCTTCGAGGTGGATGGCTTTGCCGAGCTGGCCGACCAGCTGGCCCGCCTTGAACTCGCCGCCCAGAAACGGATCTTGCGGGAGGTGGCAAGAACCTCGGCCATGCCGGTGCTGGCCCGTACTCGCTCCCTCTATGAACAGAAATGGAACCACGACACCGGCCTGCTTGGCGAGTCGATCAAGCTGCGGGTGAGCATTCCGAAAAATCCGGGGTTCGCCGATGTGGTCGCCTCGATCGGGGTGTTCAAGTCCTACAAGGTGCAACAGGCGGCGGGCAAGTATGTCGAGGCCCCCGTCTATGCCTACTGGCTTGAGCACGGCACCCGCGAGCATAGCCTCGCCAGCGGGGCCAGCCTCAAGGGGCACAAGGACACGGCAAAGGCCAACAAGCGGGCGCACCTGCGCCGCACCCGCCCGGGGCAGGAGGCGATGATCCACCCCGGTATTCCGGCTGGGCCATTCATTCGCCCCGGCCTGGATGAGAACGTTGAAAACTGCCTTGACCTGCAAAAGGAGCAGCTTGGCGCCGCAATCGACAAGGCACTCAGATGATAAAGCGAACCGCGATTTTTCAGCTGATAGAAGCGGCCAGCGGGGTGACCGCTTATCAGGATTTCATCCCGCAAGATGCGCCGCTCCCGGCGATCTCTTACCTCCTGGTCAGCTCGCCAGATGGCGAGCGCACCATTGAGGGGGGCGTCACCCTGCAGCGCCACTTCTGGCAGATAGAGATCCTGGCCGCTACCCGCCTTGAGGGGGATGCCATCGGTGAGAAGTTGCGCCAGCTCGATGGCGTGACCACCGATGACTTCCAGCGGATAGCCGTGTCAGAGCCCCGCGATTCACCGGCCACCCCTGACACGACTGCCCGCCAGTCCATCGTTGAAATTGAAACCACCAACAGAAGGAACAGAGCATGACCGCTCCGACTCGCTACCAATACACCCCGCAAGATGCGGTGCTGGCCGCTGGTACTCAGACCCAGTTCAAACTCAAGGGGGCCTCTTCATTCACCCCGCTACCCGGTGCGCTGGCCATCGGTCAGGTCGGTGAAAAGGCGCCACTTGCCGACCAGACCACCCTGGAAGATACCGCCAAGCGTTCCATCGCCGGTCTCTTTGATGGCCCGGAGAAGGAGCTGAAATTCCAGTCTTATCCCACTGACGAAGGGCAGTTGGCATTTATCGCGGCGGCGCAGGCGCGTCAGATTGCGGTCATCCAGCATATCTGGCCGGATAACGTCACCGCCGAATATGAGGTGGTGTTGCTGGGTTATCTGCGCAATGAGACCCAGGGTGACAAGACCATCGACTTCGTGGTGCCGTGCAAACAGAACGGCAAGACCACCTGGGGCAAAGTGGGAGCGGCCGCATAATGGCAAAAGCAAAACCGAAGGCAGTCACCGCGCTGCAACTGCTCAACAAGCTGGCATTTCGCCACGAACGGGTTGCCGTGCCGGAGCTTGGCGAAGATGCCGAGATCATCGTGCGGGAGATGCCGGTCAGCAAGCTGCTGGAGTACCAGCTGCGGAACTTTGACCAGACCACCGGCCAGCCGCTGGCTGACAACCCGTTTCAGTGGATGGTCTCGCTGCTGGTCGCCTGCATGGTGGATGAAGAGGGCAACTCGATCGCCACCCAGGACGATGTGCCGCAGCTGATGGAATCGTTGCCCATGTCGGTTATCGATCGCCTGTTGCCAGCGGCCAAGCGGCTCAATCGCATGGGTGAGCTGGCGCTTGTCGAGGAAAAAAACGATAAGGGCCAGTCAGACCAAGCAGCTGGTGATCAGGTTAGCGATCGATCTGCATAAGACGATCACCGAAATCGAGGCGCTGCCCGTTTCGGAACTGACCACCTGGCTGGCCCATTACTCGCTCGAACATGAGCGCCTGCACCCTCCCGTCAACACCCCCGAAACCATCACCCCGCAAGAGTCGAGATTGGCACTCCGGTCGATTCTTGCCTGATAGGGAGGAAACCCCATGGCCGTATTGCGCAGCCTTGTCACCACACTCGGCTTGAATGCGGCCCAGTTCAGGGAAGAGCTGGCCCGTTCCCGTCAAGACTTCACCTCGTTCGGCGGTCATATCGTGGCCGGTGGCAAGGTGGTGGCTGGCGGGATCAAAACCGTTATCACGGAAGTGTTTTCCCTGCGCAGCGCCCTGATCGCCCTGGGCTCTGGCGCCGCGCTGGCGGGCATCAAGGCGGCTTATGACAACCTTGATCAAACTGCCAACCTTGGCCGCAACGTAGGTATCGCCGCGCAGCAGTGGCATGCCTACGCCCAGGCCGCCGAGTGGGCAGGCACCAACGGCGAGCGCCTGGCTGATGTCGTCAAGGACTTGAACGTCCGCATCTCTGATGCGGCCAAAACCGGCGGCGGCCCGCTGGCTGACTTCTTCAAGCAGATTGGACAGTCGGCGCAAGAGTGGGCGGCGATGGCGCCGGATCAGCAGTTCCGCCGCTTCTCGGAAGAGCTGCAAAAGATGAGCGCCGCCGATGCGCGCTTCTGGCTCGATGAGCTGAATGATGCCGCCGCCGAGCTGTTCGATACCCTCTACACCAACAAGGGGGAGCTGTTCCGCTTTGCCGATGAAATCAACGGCATGGGGATGGCGCTCTCTGGCGGCCAGTTCGCCGCCGTGCGGGAGGCGCGTCAGGAGATCCAGCGGCTGATGTCGGTCATGGGTGCGCTGTGGGAGCAGGTGAAGGCGAGCATGGCCCCGGCCATCGCCGAGGGCTCCCGCCTGATGCGCCAGTGGATTGTCGATGCGGCCGAAACCAAGGGCGGCTTTGCCGAGCTTGGCAAGGGCATTGCGCTCTATGTCATTGACGGGGTGCGCTCTGCCTCGCTGGCCCTTGAGCAGTTCATCCGCAACATCGACACCACTCTCGAAAAAGCCTCGCTGGTGTTCAATATCGGCACCGACCCTGAAACCCGCAACGGTTACCTGAAAGCGGCGGCGGCTTACTCTGCCGCCCGTATGGACTACAATGAGGCGCTGAACGATTACCAGGATGCGGGAGAGCCAGACGCCATGCTGGGGCGGCTGGATGAGCTTGGTACCGCGATGCAGCTCGCCAAGGGCGACATGGAAGCCTTCTTGTCGCAATCCAGCTCTGAGGGGTGGGCAACCTACTTCCAGAACCTGGACACCTTGAAGCAGTCCATTCAGAACGCGGTGACCAGCGGCGGTGATGGCCCGACCCCGCTGCCACCCCCTGGCAGTGCGCCACGCGGGGTGGTGGAGATCCCTGACGATCCAAAGACCAAAACCAAGAAGAAAAAAGCCACCAACTGGGGGCCGGTCGATTCGTTCCGGCAGGAGAACAAAGCCATCGCCATGGAGCTGGATAAGCGGCTCCAACTGCTGGACAACAGCAACAAGGCGATGGCGGGGGTCGATCAGCAATACTATGACGCCCGCAACGTGGCCCGCATCGAGCAGTATGGCGCCTCGGTCATTGAGGAGCAGAGCCGCTGGCAGCAGTCGCAGCAGCGCCTGCAACAGCAGTATGCCCAGGCGTATGACGCGGCGGCCGGTCATAACGATCTGCAATTCCAGCTCCAGATGGAGTACCACGCCAGCCGCGAAATGCTGGAGCAGGATCACCAGTCCCGTCTCCTGCAGATCGAAAACGACCGGGTGAACAAGCAGAGGGAGTATCAGGCCAGCGTCAGCGCCGAGCTGCTGAGCTTCACCCAACAGTCGATGAGCATTACCACCTCGGCACTGCAACAGGCGGGCCTTGAGCACTCCGGTGTTTACAAGGCGCTGTTTGCCATGCAGAAGGCCGCCGCCATTCCCTCGATCATCGTATCGACCGAAGAGGCAGCGGCCAAGGCGCTGGCCGCCTTTCCGCCGCCCTACAGCATGCCGCTGGCGGCCAGTATCAAGACGATGGGTTACGCCTCTGCTGGTATCGTGGCAGGGCAGGCCATCGCCGGTCTGTTCGACAAGGGCGGCTATATTCCGGCCAACCAGTTCGGGATCGTCTCCGAGCTGGGTGACGAGTTCGTCAACGGCACCCTGGTTCGTGGCCCTGCCAATGTGACCAGCCGCCGCGAGTCCGCCGCAATTCTTGACCGTGCCGCCGGGCGTGGCCAGTCGGGTGAGGGGGTGACGATTATCCAGCACATCAGTGTCACCGGTTCCGGTGACGAGGCGCTGGCCAATGCGATGCGCTCGGCGGCAGAGCAAGGCGCCGAGGCCGGGGCCAAGCGGGCATATCAGATGGTTGTCGAGGATGTCTCGAACTACGGCCAAATTCGCAGATTATTAGGGTGATATCGCTATGTCAGAGGTAATTGATTGGCCGGTAGACCTGATCCCGAGCGACATGGGGTTGGGGCTGGAGACCATGACCAGGACGTTTGAATCCCCATGGACGGGGTCGGTGCAAACCGCCGACTCGCCGGGGTCGAAGGTGGTGATGCAGGTGACGTTCAGAAACCTGCCAGCCGACAAGGCCCGCCGTCTTGAGGCGCTGATCTTCTCGCTAGACGGTCAGCGCGGGCGGGTCAGGATGTGGGATTTCGCCGCCCGTCTGGTCGGCTCTCCCCAACCGGTGCATGGCGCCCCGATGGTGACCGAGGCGCTGGCCATGCGAACCAGTTTGACCAGTCGCGGCTGGACGCCAAACACCCTGGTGCTGTGCCGTGGTGACTGGGTGCAGGTGGGGGATGAGTTAAAGCGGGTGATTGCGGATGTCACCTCTGATTTGAGCGGGGCCGCCCTGATCAGGGTTGCCCCCATGCTGCGGGCCAACCATCCATCCGGCACCCCGCTGGTTGTTGACCGGCCCTGTGGCGTGTTTCGCATCAAGGATGACAAGGCCGCCACCTTTAACCGGGTGCCTGGTGTGTTCACCGATGTATCCCTCTCGTTCACGGAGGCATTCTATCCATGATTGTCGGCCTTGATCCCGAGGTGATGGCTGCCCTTAACCTGCCCCATGTGTCGGCGCTCTACGCGCTCAAGCTAGATCTGGTGAGCGGCATCAGCCGCATTCACTCCGGTCTCGGTGAGCTGGTGATCGGCGGCGAGACCTATTACGGCGTGGGCTCGATGGGGGCTGTCAGCCCACAGAAAGAGCAGCTGTCCACCTCGCCAACCAAGCTAAACGTCAGCCTCTCCGGGCTCGATGACAGCATGCTGGCCGAGGTGATGCGCGAGCGCATCGTTGACCGGATGGCCTGGCTCTATCTGGTGGTGATCGGCCCCGCCGAGGTGCCGCTCAAAGCCTGCCTGCAGTTCAAGGGGCGCATCGCCCAGACCCCCGTCAAGGCGGGCAAGACCAACACCATTCAGCTCACCATCTCCAATATCTTCGAGGATTGGCAGAAGGGGCTGAACATGCGCAACACCGACGAGAGTCACCGCCGGTTGCACCCCGATGACCGCTTCTTTCGCTACCAGAACGAGATGGCCGACCGCTCCATCTACTGGGGCAGCAAGAAGGACGCCCCGGGGTTTATTTACAAGGACTAATCATGCGCCACCCAGATTGGCAACTCCGCATCATCCAGACCATTCAGGCCGCCAGCGAGCGGCCTTTTTGTTGGGGTGAAAATGATTGCTGCCTGCTCGTGGCGGATGTCTGTCTGGCGGCCTGTGACAAAGACCCGGCGGCCGAGTATCGCGGGCGCTATCGCACCGAGATCGGCGCCAAGCGGGTGCTCGCCAAAACCCACGGCGATATCCCCGCCGCCCTCGATGCGCTGTTTGCGCGGATCCCGGTGGCGATGGCCCAGCGCGGTGATGCCCTGGTGTTTGACGGCCCGCAGGGCCAGACCGCCGCCGTGATGTGGGCCGGTCAGGTGTGGGCCATGACCGAGCAGGGCGCCCGCCCCATTCCTGACGCTGTTCCCCTGTTTGCCTGGAGAGTCGAGTAATGCCTGCTGCGTTTATTCCTGTCATCGCCGGTGCCGCCGCTGGTGTGGGCTCGGCCCTGGTTGTCTCAACGGCGACCGCGATCGCCATCGGTTCGGCAGTGATGAGCGCCACCATGATGCTCACCATGAAAAAACCGAGTCTTGGCGATTACCGCGGCGCCAGTGAACGCAGTCAGGTTATGAGGGCTGCCGCCAGTGACAAGGTCTGTATCTATGGTCGGGTGATCTCTTCCGGCTTGCTTAGCATAGCTGCAGAGGAGGCGGGCGAGCAGGACGAGGGCGAATGGCTGCACCTTGCCCTGGTGTTGGCGGGCACCAAATTAAGCCGCATCGGTGATATCTGGCTCGGCGATGATCTGGTCGGCACCTATGGCGATCTGGTCAGCTGGGAGCTGCATGCCGACCGCCAGACCTGTGACCCCTATATGCTGGAGAAGTGCGCCGACTGGAAGTCGGACATGATCGGCCAGGGCATCACCTGGTTGCGCCTCTCGCTCAAGTTTAACGCCGAGAAGTTCCCCGCCGGTCTGCCCAATATCAAGGTCGAGAAGTTCGGCAAGGAGGTCTGGGATCCCCGCGATGGCCAGTGGAAGTGGAGCGACAACAGCGCCCTGGTGATCCTCGACTACTATCGCAGCTGGCTTAAGGTGCCCGATGACGAAATCCGTATGGACGAGTTTATCGTTGCCGCCAATATCTGTGATGAGATAGTCACGGTCGCCGATGGCAAGGTGGAGCCGCGCTATACCACCAACGTGGAATTCGACCTGACCGAGCCCCGCGCCAAGGTGCTGGAAGCCCTGCACATGGCATGCTGCGGTCAGCCGACCTATATCGGCGGCAAGTTCGGCATCCTGGCCGGGGCCTACTATGGCCCCGCCAGTGATGAGCTGCGCCACCATCAGCTGGTCGGCGATCTGGAGTTGCTGCCGGAGCCATCGAGCAGCGACAAAATCAACCAGGTGGCGGGCACCTTCGTTGACCCGATCACCTTTAAAAAGACCGACTTCCCGGCGGTCATCGTGCCTGAGTGGGTGGAGGAGGATGGCGGCGTCCCGCTGCTGGAAGATCTGGATTTGCGCTGTGTCACCAGCGAGTACCAGGCCCAGCGCATCGCCAACATCATCCTGCGCCAGCGCCGCGCTGCCCGCACCATCACCTGCTCGGTCAACCTCTCTGGCTGGCGCTATCGCCCCGGCCAGACCATCCGGTTTTATCTGCCTGCCCTTGGCATCAATGGCCCAGAGTTTCGCGTCACCGATTGGGCATTCAGCCTGAACGGCGGGGTAGATCTCACCCTGCGCGAGGATTCACCGCTGTTCTGGGCCGATGCCATCGGCAAGCCGATGGAGCGCCCGGAGATCACCGAGCTGCCTACCGGCGGCGTGGCGATGCCGGATCAGCTGCGCTATGACGTGGAGACGGTCGGCGAGGTGGTGCAGGGGGTGCTCACCTGGCGCAACAGTGGCACCGTCAATTACAACCAGGTGATCGTGCAGCGCATCGAGCCAGGCAAGGCGCCGGTCACCGTGCTGACCGCCCAGGTGCCGGGGCAGTCATGCCGGGTCAATGGGCTGGCCGCTGGCAACTATACCGCCATGGTCAGGGCGCTGGCGCTGACCGGTGCCGCCTCACCGGTGGCGGCGGTCAACTTCGTCATCGCCGCGCCAGCCACCCCGATCGGAGTGGAGGTAGAGGCGGGCAACTGGACGCTGGCGTTTCGCCCCAAGTTTGCGGGCGGCGATGGCTATGGGGTGCTTTGTGAGTGGTGGGTCTCGACCATCAATCTGCCGATCGGCGAAGTGATGGAGAAGGCCCGCGCCGCTGGCATGGGCACCTATATGCAGTTCGGCCAGCTCAAGCCGGACACCACCTATTATGTGTGGCTGCGGGCGGTTAACGCTTATGGCAAGTCGGCCCTGCTGGCTGCCAGTGGCAAGACCACCTATGACGCCTCATCCATTCTCGACATCATTGACGGGGAGATCGGCGCCGAGCACCTGCGCGAGGAGCTGCGCAAACCCATCGAGCTGATCCCCGGTATCAGCGAGGGGCTGACTGATCTCGACAAGGTGGTGCAAGAGATCAAGCCGATCGCCGATCGGGTGCCTGAGCTGGATAGCAAGCTGGTCGGGCTGGGTGATGCGCTGGCCGCGCTCGATGACCGCTCGCAACAAACCGAAGATCTGCTGCGCGATGAGCAGGCGAATCTCGGCGAGATGGGCATCAACAACGCCCTGCAGCAAGACAAGATCCACAGCAAGATTGACCGGGTGCAGTCCGAGATGGGCGACCTGCGCGATGCCATTTTTAGCGTCAACCCCGAGAACGGTCAGATCGAGATGGACGCCGTGCGCGCCCTGCGCGATGAGACCCACGCCAGTTTCACCCAGGTCAATCAGACGCTCGATGCCGTTAAGGGCACCATTGCCACCAAGGCCGATCACACAGTGGTTGATGCCCAGGGGGAGCGGCTGACCGAGGCCGAGCAGGTGCTCGATGGCATCAACGCCAGACTGGCGCAGACCGTCACCAAGTCGGAGTTCACTGACGAGCAGGAGCGACTGACCGAGGTCAGCAACTCACTGGACGCCACCAAGGGCGAGCTGGCCCAGAAAGCCGCCCAGTCTACCGTGACCGCCCAGGGTGAGCGCCTCGCCGCTGCCGAGCAGAAGATCACCGCCAACAGCGATGCCACCTCTGCCCTGGCGCAGAGTGTGGCGGGGCTCAAGGCAGAGGTCGCGCAGGGTGACGAGTTGCTGACAGCGACCATCACCGAAGTGGCGCGGGTCAGCGCCGAGGCTGACAAGGTGACCGCCGAGCGGGTCAGCGGACTGGAAACCCGCACCGATACCGCCGAGGGCAAGATCCAGGCCCTGGAGCAGATTGTCGAGGATGACGGCGGGATCACCGCAGGTCGCTTTGACGAGATCACCGCCGCCCTTGACCTGACCGCCGCCGCTGCCGAACAGGCTGGCCTTGCCGGTATCAACAATGCGCTGGCCGGTGAGGGGAGTGAGCAGCGCGCCCGCCAGGCCGAGGCATCTATCCGCCGCGATCAAAAGGTGCAGCTCGACATGCACCAGGCGCTCGCCAGCGAAGTGACCGAACTCAAGGCCAGCTTTGAGGGTGAGCAGGCCAACACCTCTGCCAACTTCACCAACGTTCGGGAGGTGATTGCCGGGGTCGAACAGGCAACGGCCCAGCAGTTGAGCCAGATCAAAACCGAGTTTGAAGAGGGGGATCGCAAGACCAACGCCGCCCTGCAGGAGACCAGCAAGGCGCTCAGCGATGCCGACAAGGCGCTCGCCGAGCGTGACGAGCTGCTGCAAGCGGCCATTACCGAGGGGGATGAAACCCTCAGCGCCGCCATTCAGGAGACCAACCGCGCCCAGGTCGAGGGTGATCAGGCGCTGGCCGAGCAGATCGGACAGCTCAAGACCGAGACCGGATCGCAAGGGGCCGCCATCACCACCCTGGCCAAGGTCGTCAGCGACAACCAGCAGGCGAGCGCCGAGGCGCTGGAGCAGCTGGAGGTCAAGACCGACCAGACCAACGCCACCGTGGGCAGCCTCTCCGAAGTGGTGGCCGAGCAGGGCAAGGCGCTGGCCGCCAAGCAGGATGAACTGTCATCAGAAGTTGACCTGACTGCGCTGGCCAATATCGGCAACGCCCTGGCTGACGAGGCGGGCGAACAACGCGCCCGCACCGCCCGCGCCGCGATCGTTCACCGTCAGGAGACGATGGCAGACGAACAGCAGGCGATGGCCAAGGAGCTGACCCAGCTCACCGCCGAGTTTGAAGGGGAGCAGGCCAGCACCAAGGCGCAGTTTACCGAGGTGCGCGAAGTGGTGGCGGGGGTCGAGCAATCGACCGCCCAGCAGTTGAGCCAGATCAAAACCGAGTTTGAAGAGGGGGATCGCAAGACCAACGCCGCCCTGCAGGAGACCAGCAAGGCGTTCAGTGATGCCGCCAAGGCGCTCGCCGAGCGTGACGAGCTGCTGCAAGCGGCCATCACCGAGGGTGACAACACCCTTGGAGCTGCCATCCAGGAGACCAACCGCGCCCAGGCGGAAGGTGATCAGGCGCTGGCTGAACAGCTATCGACCCTGAAAGCCGAGGTAACGAAGGGGGATAGCGCCCTGAGTGCCGCGATCTCTGAAAGCAACCAGGCGCGGGTTGACGGCGACAAGGCCAACGCCGAGAAGATTGACCAGGTGCAGGCCGTGGTTGATGACACCTCGGCGGCGGTGCAGACCGTGGCATCCGCCGTGGCGGATCTGGAGGGGGATGTCGAGGCTGGCTGGTACACCAAGGCGCAGATCAACGGCGAGGGCGGCGGCTTCGGCCTGTCGGTCAAGCTCAACCCTGACGGCTCGGTGCTGACCAGCTTCCTGCTCGATGCCGATGTGTTTGCCGTGATGTCGCGGGCAACGGGGGTATCGTCAAAGGTACACCCGCTGGTCGTCAAAAACGGCAGCGTCTACATGAACCACGCGCTGATGGACACGGCCGAGATCGGCAACGTGATCGCCAAGTACATCAACGTCCAGCATCTGAAAGGCACCCTGATCGAGGGCGGCTCTTTCAGGGGGGGTGATCTCTGGTTGGGCGAAAATGCCAATGGCCAGTTCAGTGCCTACGGCAAGCGCTGGAATGCGGGCATTGATTCGCTCGGCCGCTTCTATGGCTCTGAAGTGTTCTTTACCAGCGGTACATTCCAGGGAAACGTGCTGGCCAACTCAGGCACCTTCCAGAATGTCACCATCAGGGAGAACTGCCAGATCCTGGCTCAGCTGTCAGCGGCTCGAATCGTGGGTGATATCACCAAGGTTCGGGTGTTCGACTTGCCAGCAAAGAGCGGGATCATTATCCAGCCAGGAACGGCTGTGACGATGGTTCAGTGTTATTTCGATGCGTCCCCCTACGATCAGGAACTGACGATGGAGGAACTCGCGGTCAGGATAACCCCGTATGACGAGGGGGCGACCACGGCGCGAATTTACGCTCAAGCGGCTGGGGCGGCTGCGGTTCTTATTGCAGTTGCCACGACCGGTTCAAGCCAGACGCCGATATTTGAAAAGATCCCGGCTTGCACCATCTCCATTCCTGCAGGGTCATCGTCACTGGTCATCTATTACGTGGCCGAGCGGCGCTCAAACTGGTCTTTCTATGCGCAGAGAAAGACGTTTTTCATCAACAAAAAGGGCGGCGGATTTTCCGTCGGCTAACACCACCACACCCGGCCCAGCGCCGGGTTTCTTTTTTTCAGTCTCAGGAGCCCAGCAATGGCAGGACTTTGGCAGCGCACCGGTAACGTGACGGTGACGAATGGCAGCCGTACCGTCACCGGTTTTGGCACCAAGTGGAAAACGGGCACCCTTCCCATCCAGAAGGGTCATGCCTTCTATGGCCCCGATGGGGTGGCGAACGAAGTGGATACCGTGGTCAGCGATACCGAGATCCTGCTTGTCGAGGCATATCGCGGCGGGACGCTGGCCAATCAACCCTACAAGATCGACATCACCCGCACCTCGACCATCAGCCAGTTTTCTGCCGAGCTGTCGGCCCTGGTGGGCAAGTACCGCACCTGGTTTGATTCCATGATGACCTGGCTGACCGGCTCGGGGGATGTGGGCATTCTCAACCCGGACACCGGCGCCACCGTCACCATCCCCAGCTGGAAGAAGGTTGCCAGCGAGGGTGAAGGCCAGGCGGCCCGCGCCAAGCAAGAGGCGGACCGGGCGAAAGCCGCAGCAGACAGCATCAATCCGGAAGCCGGCGCAGGGAAGCTGATGCGTGTCGGCGGCCCTGCGATCCTGGACTCGGAGCGTTACTCTCTTGAGCGGGCAACCGGCGGCAGCCAGACCATCATTCGCGACAGCGCTGGCAACGCCAATGCTATGTTCGTGCTGCCGCGCTTCAGCTACGCCGACCTCGGCATGACCGCCGATATGGGCACTGGCGATGTGACGGCGTTCGATTTTGGCAGCGGCAGCATCAAGAGCGAGATATTCATCGGCGCCTATCTTGCGTCCGGCTCCGGCGCTGTCAGCGCGCCGCGGCAAGATCCCCGCGCCTCGCTCGATCACACCGCCGCCCGCAACGCCTGTAGTGCAAAAGGCGCAGGCTGGCATCTGATGACGGCGCACGAATGGGCGGCAATCGCCCTGTGGTGCATGGCCAACGGCTACGAGCCGATTGGCAACACCAACTGGGGGCGCAGTCATGCCAAGACGTGGATTGTTGGCGACCGGGCCGACAACCGGGCACCTGGCGATGGCGCCGGTACGGGCCGGACGCAAACGGGCTCGATGGGCGCGGAGGCGACACATAACCGCACGCCCATCGGCATCGCCGATCTGGTAGGCAACATATGGGAGTGGCAGGACGGGTTCCTGCTGCAAGACGGCCGCTTCAAGCTGTCTGCCTTTAACGCCCAGGCAGAGGCCGACTGGGCCTTTACCGATGCCTACCTCGATGCCTCATCCCCCACAGGGGGTAGCCCAATCCTCTCCAATGCCATCACCAATCGGCTCGGCGCCATCGGCGATAATGCCAACGCGGGCAACTCCGCAAACAGCGACTGGCGGATCATGGCCAAGGCGGGGGGCTATGTGTCCAATCAGGCGCTCAGGCGCCTGCTGATCGAGCCGGCCACTATCCTGCCACAGGGGCGCATCTATATGCGCAATTTCGGCGAGCGACTCCCGTATCGTGGCGGCTATTGGAACAACGGTGCCGCTGCCGGCCTCGCCGCTGTGGATCTGAACAATTCCCGCGCGTACGCGCACACGAGCATTGGGTTTCGCCCCGCCTTTGCTTGAGCTTTGGGCCTTGAGTTTTGACGGCGCCGCGATAGCGGCGCTTAGGTAAATCAGGATTGATATGGATAAACAACCGCTCGTTATCGAGCAACGGATCCGCGATATGATGCAGTATGGGTATGTCGCCATGCGGCAGTTCCCGAAGGCGGAGCGCCACGTGCTGGCCGCAGAGATCAGGTGCAGCATGTTGACACTGCTGCGGTTGGTCATCACGGCGGCCAAGCGTTACCACAAAAAGACCACACTCACGGATCTCGATGTTGAGTTAGCCGTGTTGCAAAATCAGGTCAGGCTCGCGAAAGACTTGGCCTACCTGCCAATTAACAAATACCAACACTGGAGCGGTCTCAATCTCGAGATCGGCAGAATGATCGGCGGCTGGCTCAAATACGAGCGAGCCGCCTAATCATGGGCTCCGACATCAAGCGACTCCCGTATCGTGGCGGCAATTGGAACAACGGTGCCAATGCCGGCCTCGCCGCTGTGAATCTGAACAATTCCCGCGCGAACACGAACACGAACATTGGGTTTCGCCCCGCCTTTGGCAGCAGCCAGAAGGCAACACCTCACGGGGCGTTGTCCAGTGCATTATCAAAGGGATGTCGATGCCTCGGCTATCGCCGAAAAACTGAACAGGCGGCACCGGTGCGCCGGGCCGCCGACTTTAAGGCCCTCATGTACGACCAAATCATATCGTTTGACAATCTGCACCAGGCTGCCCTGCGCTGCCTGTGCGGAAAACGCACCTCGCCCGCCGCCCTGCGCTACATGCAGCGCCTGGAAGAGCACCTGCACGACACCCACAATCATCTGCTGCACGACAGCTATCAGCCCGGCGGATACGAGGAGTTTTATGTTTTTGAGCCGAAACAGCGCCTGATCTCGGCACCCCGCTTCGTGGATCGAGTTGTCCACCGGGCGATCATGAATGTACTGGAGCCAACGCTTGACCCGCGCTTTATATTCGATAGCTACGCCTGCCGCAAAGGCAAGGGGGTACATGCCGGGGCAAACAGGGCACAGTGCTGGATGCGGGCGATCAGGCAAGCTCACGGCCCACTATTCTGCCTGAAGGCGGACATCAGCAAGTATTTCGCCAGCATCGATCACGCCCGCCTCAAGGCGATCTTGCGCCGCCACATCCACTGCGATCGCACGCTCAGGCTGCTCGATGCCATTATCGACTCGAGCCCAGGGCGGCCGGGTGTCGGGATCCCGCTCGGCAACCTGACAAGTCAGCTGTTTGCCAATCTCTATCTCAACGAGCTGGATCGCTACGCAAAGCACGATCTCGGCATCCGGTACTACATCCGCTACATGGATGATTTTGTGGTGTTGCATCACGACAAGGCGCAGCTGCACACATGGCGCGCGCGGATCGAGGCGTATCTGTGGAACAGCCTGCGCCTGACAACCAACAGCAAGACCCAGGTATTCCCTGTCGGCCCGGAGGGGCGAGCGCTCGACTTCCTGGGCTACCGCATCTACCCCACCCACCGCCTGTTGCGCAAAAACAGCATCAAGCGCATCCGCTACAAGCTGCGCCGCTTCAAACGGGCGATAGCGGCAGGAAGGCTAACGGCAGGCGACTGCCGACCATGCATCCAATCGTGGTGTGCGCACGCCGCGCATGCAAACACCTGGCGGCTGCGCTGCAGCCTGTTTAACATTTCGAGCGGGGCAAATAGATGAGCTACTTATATGACGGCGAAACGCACGACAACTACGATCCGGCCTTTATGGCGAAGCTGGGCATGAGTGAGGAGGTCATAGCCTCCGTGCTCGCCCAGCACAACTATGAGCTGACAGAGGGGCAACTGGCGCGCCGCCAGCGCGCCTACGAGGCGGAGTCCGACCCCCTTTTCTTGGAGTGGCAATACGACAAGACAGCAGCGGCCGAGCAGGCATGGCGCGACAAGGTGGCGGAGATCAAGCTGCGCTACCCGGTGGCCCGTGGGGCGGAAGAGTGATCGTCCGTCTCGAGCCCATCACGGCGAGCGTGGTCGCCGCGCTGCTTGGCTGGGCATGGAATACCGCCACGGCACCCGGCCCCGTCTGCCAGGTGCAGGAGGTTCACCAGGGCAAAACCATCCTGGTGCCGCGCCCCTGCGCCGAGGTGCTGCCCAAGTAGTGTCGAACCCCGCCCCGGCCATGTGCCGGGGCTTTTCTTTTTTCGGCTTGCCCGTCAGGGCGGTCGGTGCCAAAATTGCCTGTATAAAAATACAGTGCCAGCCGGGAGGGTTGCAGATGAGTGGAGATAATGTGATGGGTGATCAAGATGATCAGGTGATCGCTTCATCTGGATCATATACGATAGGGCGACTCGCTCAGCGTTTGGCCAGCTTGCTGCCGTTACTCGGCCCGGATGTGTGTGATGCGGTGATCACCAAAGAGATCACCCTCGCCGCCCAGGAGGCGGCCATATTGGCAGCAGCAGAAAGCTGATCTTATAGTGAGATATGACCTTTTGAACTTATCACATTTTGTGCTAGAGTTGTGGTCATAGGGTCTCGGAGCGTCCGAGGCGGAAGATTAAATCTGGCAGGATTCCAAAATGACGAAAGCCCGCCTTGCAGGGCGGGCTTTCTGATTCGATTGCACCAGTAAGCTAGTAAACAAACAGATACAAACGACTAATCGCAAAGTCAGTTTACTGGAGCAGCCGATAGTTGGCAACCTTGCCGCCACTTTTTTAGGCGGAAACATGACTTTTTCAGTGGCCCATGATGGGCTGAATGTGTGCTCAGGCAACAGATGCGGCCACAACCCGACAGCCCCGCGATTCCTTGTGCAGTCTCATGTGCAGAATATGCCAAAGTTTATCGCCCGCTCCATCGATCTCGTTGAGCACTATTACTACCGCCTCAAAGATCTGCCTCAGCTGGACACCCTGAACCCGCACCGCAAGAAGCGCTCGGAGCGCCGTGAGTCGATCATTCAGGTGCTCAAAGTGCTGCTCAAATATACCGATCTGGTTACCCTCACGGTCGGCGTTCCGACCAAGGATGGCCGAGTTGGCTTGAGCTTGAAGCGCCTGCAGGGAGAGACCACCATCAGCTGGCCACGTTTCAAGCGCGCCATCGCAGACCTGCAGGCCGCCCGCCTGCTCTCCATCAGTCAGCCCCGTATGACCAACTCGGCTGGCCAGGTGCGCGGTCTGGTTGGCATCAAGGCTATCTCCACCCGACTGTTTGCCGCACTCAAGATCGATTTCTGGTTGCGCCGCGAGCGTGAGCGCGCCTCCAAGCGCCAGCGCGCCAAGGCCAGCACGTCAGGTGCAAAGCAAAGCAGCTTCTATCGCCTGCCGTCCGCGCCATGCAAGAAGCCGGTAGAGGCTCCTGCCGTGGTTGAGCAGCTTGACTGGAATCAGTATCGAGCCAGGGCTGCGGCTGGCAAGCCGTTCTCGTAGACCCGTATCGCCACCATGACAATAACCCAGCCTTCGCGCTGGGCGCTTCTGCTTGTCCGCTTGCCGCCTTCACTATCCTGCGATCACCTCCCAGACTCCCCGCCGTCAGCTGCCCCCATTAACCAAGACTCGTTCGCGCCAAACCTAGCGAGTTATCCACAGATCCCCGCCGTCAGCTGCCCCCCTATCCCGTCAGAAATAAACCATAGGTGTGCCCACTCGTTGTGGATATCCATATTTAAGTGTTCTTCATTATTTCTAGGGTATTAAAACCCTTTTCAGATCATTCCTGGCTCGCAGGCTCCCCAGGGAGAATGCCTGGCTATGCAGGCCAGCAAGCTGGCCGCCGCCAGAGCAAGGTCAACTGCAAGAATGCCTGACCTTGCAGGGCGCAAGCGCCCGCCGGTCAGCAGGTAACCCCCTTCGTGGGGGCAAGCCCCCACACCCCATCCCCAACACCACAGATCGAACCAGCCATGCCCCATAAAGGGGCCGATCAACTTCATGGGGGCGTCAGGCTGTTGTGGCCCTAAAGATAAAAGACGTTCAGCAGGGAGGGGGGTGGCTGTCGCTTCGATACCGCAGTCATTCCTCAACCCCGCCGCCGCTGTGAGCACCAAAAAGAAAATCCATGCCACGGCATGGGCGAGGGGTGAGATTGCGTAAAACGAGGCTCAGGCGCTTTAAAGAGGGGCAAGGCCAGATAATGAAACCGGCCATCGAAATACAACAGGACTGCAACATTTTTTAAGGTGGGAGAACCAGGGGTGGCACCGCCCCTTTGTTGTCAGTTTTGGGCCGTTCGCCGTCAGGCGCAGGCCAACGCCGCCCGCGAACCCGCATTGAACATAATGCACGTTATGCGCACATGATTTTTTGCAATTATGGCGGGTCGCCCTGGTCGTCACTGCCGGATGCCCTGAGCTGGATGGGGGCGCCCAGGGCGTCAGCCATGACCATCAGCTGGTCGATCACTGTGTCGGCCAGGCGAGGTGGGAGGCGTAGGAAGATGCGCAGCGATCTGTCCAGGTGGCGCTGGCGGCCGATAGGCAGCAGCAGGTCGCTGATCTCTATGCCGAGGTAGTCGCAGATGCGGCGGGCCGCAGGAAGGGGCATGAACCCGCTGTGGCGCACGTTGAGCCACCGCCTGATGGATGTGGTGGGGATGCCCGTCTCGAATGACAGGTCATCGACTGAGACGCCGTGACGCTGCATCAGCTGCGCCAGGTGCTTTTTGGTGGCGATTACATATTCCCGATCATCATCGGTCAGATAGGCATAGGCGGGTTTCATGTCACACTCCTTGTGAGCTCCAGCGCTCGCCGTGATCTGTCGTTCGTCTGCCGTTATGTCAGATCTGACAACCACATTTGATTGTAATGATAGAGCCAGCAACCAGATCTGGCAGGCGCTCGCCATCTGGTCGGAGTAGTATAGGAATGGTTCAATTAATCACTGATTCATCAATTTCGGTATTAGATAAAAATGAAATCAAAACTACGGGATATCATGAAACAAATGCTTGATCTGGCTGGCCCCGATAACTGTTCGGCCGAGTTGGTTGAGTTGATGAAAGAGGGGCTGGCGATCACCCAAAATGAAACAGCCCCCTGGGTGGGGGCTGCTCTCTTAAATCAGGCCGGACTTCCGCGCCCTGGTAATCACCCAGGGTGACATCATTTCCAGTAATGCTCTGCGCTGGGTCAGCGGCATCGCCAAAAAGTCTATAATGCGGTGGCCCGCTCTGGTATTATTGCTCTGTTGCATAGTGTCCCTCCAAGGTGCTCGCAACTACAGGCCGACTCTCTCACAGTCGGCCTGTGTCGTTTCAGGCTCGCTGTTCGTCTCGCTCCAGCTTCTCTCTCAGTGCTTCGATGATGTACGGGTTTAACAGCAGCGATGTCACCCCCGCCGCTTTCAGTGCCTTGTGGCGCTCTTCAAACGCAACAGGCAGGCCGGTCAGCAGTTTGCTCTTGGTGGCTGCTGCCGGTGTCGCCTCTTTCTCGATGAGACGTGCCGAGCTACCTACCCCGCTCAGCATGCTCATATCAACAATCTTCTTTGCCATCTCTCACCTCTAAAGCCTTAAAGCATATAACTATCATATGCTTTTTATATGTTAAGTATATATTTATTTCTGTTCCAGAATGGCCAGGACTTCTTTGCCGAATGCCCTAACCTCTTTACCTGCTTCGCTGCTGGCGGTGGCCACGCGCTCGGTGACGCCAAGGCCCGCATCCATCATCATCCCGAAGTCGGCGCGGCGACTCAGCTTGCTGGTCATCATGGTCAGGTTGTTCAGGCCGGATACCGCATCAGCCAGGCGGCTGACATCGCGGCGGCTCGGGTGGGTTCTGGTCATCAATACGTGGCCGATCAACGGGGCGGGCAGTTTGAAATCCTGCTCGATGCTGGCCAGGGTTTCATTGAAGGCGACCAGGCCGCGCAGTTCGGTGATGTCGTCGTTTGCCGGGCAGATGATGATGTCTGAATAGGCGATGGCAAAGCGGGTCAGGTTACTGTCATAACCGCCGCAGTCGATCAGCAGGTCGAGATCCGATTCGATGAGTGCCGCCAGTTGCGGGCCGGTCACATCGCCGTGAACGTCCCACTTCATATCGTCAGGGCGCAACCGGTTGAGTGTCGCCAGGCAGAGATGGCGGTCGAGGTCTACCAGCGTCTTGATGCCCAGCTCTCCGGCCAGCTGCAGGGCCGTTGTGGTCTTGCCTGTTCCGCCCTTGCTGTGCGCTACCGTGATGATCTTTCCCATGTGTCCTCCAAGGTGATTTGTATAAGTTACATATCAATATTATATGTTTATTATATAAAAGCAAGCGAACAGGCAAAAAAAGACCCCGCTCAATGGCGGGGCTGTCTCTTCGGTCACGCTGCTTGCTTTCTTTTATGTCACGCCAGTCACGCCCAGATATTGCGGCCTGCGGTCTTGATCCTGACGATGACAGTGCCGGGGCGCCCGCTCTTGATGGGGCTGCGGTTTTTGAGTCCGTGGTCGTAGTCGGCGGCGGCGATGGCCAGCAACAGGCACAGGGTTCGGCTGGCCAGTACGCCGAGCTGAAACGCCCGGCTGATCATGTGGGTCTGGGTCTTGGCGCCCAACTTGGCGCGGATCCCCTTCTCGGCCATGTGCAGGCTGGCCTGGTCGAGGCCGCTCGCCTGCTGGATGTAACAGCTGGTTTCCCCCTCGCCATGCAACAGCAGGATGGCGAGTTCAGATTCTGTCAGGCCACATCCCGGTGTGGCGATGATCTCATTGCCGATGATCATATTGCTTGTCCTTGAGCAGGGCCTGTTGCGCCCGCAGGTGGTGGCCTATGTCCATTTTGATTTCGTGCAGTTCGCCATTGCTGGCGGCCAGGGTGTTGAGGGTGCGCTGGGTGGCCAGCACACAGGCATCGATCATGCGTTCCAGCTGCCGTGCGGCTGGCCCTTCAATCCCTTCAACAATGGTGCTGGCTGCCAGCAGGGTCTGGTGCAGCAAAACGGTGTCGCTCTCGTGCTGCCGTGAGGCGGTGGTCAATGCCTCGAAAATTACCATGATATTGTTATCTTTGTTTTGCATATTAGAGTCCGAAATTGTCACAAAAACAGATATCTGGAGGCGCGAAAAAACACACGGCTTATCGTGCGTTTCTTTTATTTGGTAATTCTAAAGAGGTATTTCCCCTTCACGTTGAGCTGCTCAAGTGCCTGGTTATCGAGACTCTCCAGGGTGCCGCTGGCGTCCTTGATGTGCCATCCGCCCACGGCGCTCGGGACAACCCAGCGCGCCAGTGTCTCTCCGTTCGGATACTCGATGGCGTAGATCCCGCCCTGTGAGACTGTGTCCGCCTTTTCAAACACCGCAATGTCGCCGCTGCCCAGGTTGGGCGCCATGGATTCATCACTGATGCTCAGCTGGAGCACGTCATCGCTGTTCTTTATATGCGGGGCGATCTTGCTCAGCAGCCAGACCGGCGCCTCCTGGCGCGGCTCTGCCGGGGTCAGCCCCAGTAAATAGCTGGCGTCTACGCCGAATCGCGGCGCGAACACTTTGTTGATGGCAATCAGCCACCATGCCAGCACCTGCTGACGCTGCCCATTCTCATATGACAGATAGGTCGATTGGCCAATGCCGAGATCCTTGCTGGCCTGCAGGGCGCTGGCATACCTGCCTTTGCGCGCCTGTGCCAGAGCATGGCCCAGGATGGCTTTTTGTTCTTCGACCATTTCCTCGGTGATGTCACCGATCGTGCGGAGGCTTTGAGGTGTGTTCATGTTTCGTTTGGCCCTTTTGATCTAGAAAAAAAGATAGCACAAAACGTGATATTTAACAGTGGTGATGATGTATTTATGTGCTGTTGGTGTTACAGTTATCTGGTTAGCAGATACTGTCAGGATTGCATATGTGCGTATCAGATTTCTTTGCCGCCGAGATGCCGACCGCCACTCAGCAAGAGCGAGCTCAGGCCGTGGCCGACAAGGTCGGCGTCAAGGCTGGCACGGTGCAGAAGTATTTTCAGCTCGACCGCTACCCAACCCCCAAGACCCTGGATGTGTTTTGCCGCGCCTGGCCTGCGCTCGATGTGCATGCGTGGCGCAAGCAGTATTTGAAGGCCCGCCAGAAAAAGGGGGCGTCATGATTGTCGCGCTGGTTGGTGCCGTGCCTGATGAAGTCGAGGCGGTGATCGGTGTCGTGATGGATGAGCGCGCCAAGGTGCAGCGCTTCTCTGTCTCTCATCGTCCGCTGAATGCCCGCGCCTTTGCCCTGCGTTCCGCCCTGGAGCGCGATCGCTTCAATGCTGACTGGCTCACCATCGTTCCGGTGTCGCACCCCGAAGAGGTGGCCACTATCCGGGCCATTGGCGGCCGTGTCGCCCATCTCTATTCGATGTGCGCGCACCCCTCCATTTTGATCACCCCGGGTGATCTGATGGTTGCCGTTCCGGGTGGTCGCCGTGGCGCCCATGTGGTGCAGGCAGCCGATCTCTATTCCCAGCTGCGCTCCATCACCCTGGCGTCACGGGAGCGGCCAGCCAAAAAGCGGGCCTGAGCGCCATGACGTACAACATCGCCGCCATGCCACAGGAGATCCAGCAGCAGTTCGAGCTGCAAAAGAGAGCCTCGCTCTGGGTCTATTGGGTTAACACCGGCAAGCCTGGATGGACGCGGGAGCGGGTGCGGGTCGAGCTGGCGCAGATTGCGGACGATGCAGAGCGCGAGGGGCTGCGTGGCTGGCTTCGCCATTATGACGCCATCGCCAAGTCGGCGGCCAAGCCAGCCAGCAAACCAACAAACAAGAAGGGATTTCGTCATGCAGCTAGATGATGCCCTGGAGCGTTGGGCGCGATGGTGTCATCAGGGGCAAATCGTGCCAACCCAGACCAGCAGCCAGACCGCCCTGCTGATGGAGATCCTGGCGACAGGGATCACAGGGCCAGGCAATAACGGCGGCGGCAAGGGGCCGATTCTGGATGGCATCGAGCCGCGCATCGAGGCGGCGCTGATGGCCATGGCGGCCTCGGGTGACGCTGGTCATCGCCGCGCCCTGGTGCTGCGCACCGAGTATCTGGTGCCGGTGCTGGAAAGCAGCCGCGCTCAGGAGGTCAGGGCGATCCGCCTCGGCTTGCCGCTGACCAAGTACCGCAAAGATTTGATGAATGCCCGTAGGGCGCTCGCCTCGGCCTTGGATGGGCCGGTCGGGCACAGAACATCCACTAACCGCCAATCGTGAGAGGATTGACATGACCACTACATTCAGACCCAGAACCTACAACAAAGACCTCGCCGCCCGCGCCGCGCTCAAGCGCCGCCAGCAGCAACGCGCCCAGATAGAGGAGCGCGCCATGCTCAAATCGCTGGGGCTCAGCCCAAAGGAGCGGCTATGAGCGCCCTGGCAGAGCTGACGAAGACCAAGAAGCGGAGCAAGCAGCCGCCCACCGAGGCGCAATTGCAGGCCAAGCGAGACAAGGCGGCCGAGCGCAAGCGCAACCAGCGTGCGCGTGAGAAGGCCCGCGAGCATGCCTTTGTGCCGGGTCAGCCCTGCTCCATCACCATCAAGCTAACGGCAGGCGAGTCCGCCTATCTCGGCAAGGCGATGAAGCTGCGCGCCCTCTGGTCAACCAGCAATTACGACATGCAGGAGTATCTCAGCACTCTGATCCTGCGCGATGGCGAGAAGCTGGAGCGGCAACTCGCCGAGATCCCGCCCTGCAAAAACTGCGGCGCCGTTTTCCCCGATAACTGCAACCGGGCTTTTTACCTTGAGTCCGATTGCAACCTGAGCGTGTACGCAAGAGGACTGAAGCTATGAGACTGAGCCATAAAAAGAAGCTGGCCCATAAGCGGTCGGGGGCGGCCAAGGGGTGGGCGCTGGTGTTGCTTTCACGCCGCCGCATCTCTCACATCTCTATGATGTCCGTATCCATAAACGGCGAGCCCGTCCCGGCTGGCTCGATAGGTGTCGCCAACATGCGGGACGTTGCGCGTTCGGCAGCGACCACCGGCGGCCTGATGACCAAGCTGGCCAGCGCGGTGTCATTCACCTTCCGCCGTCTGCGCGAGGCGGGCGCCGCCCAGGCCGATATCATCCGGGGGCGTATCGGGTGATCCTGACCGCATCCATCACAGATGCCGCCATCCGGCGGCACTCTGCCAATCCAGAGATCCACGAGCTGCGCGACCCGCGCCACCCCATCCGGTTTCGCTGGGCCAAGTGCCGCCAGCGCGGCTCCGTACATCTGGTGCTGCATATCAGGGGCGAGGCCCGCTGGCGCAAAATCGCCCCCTGGCCGTCCGTGCCTGCCGCGACCGTGGTCGCAGACCTGCCCCGCATGATCTCATCGCTGATCGCCGATCCCGCCGCTGCCGTGGCCATGAGCGAGCTGATCACCTTTGCCGACCTGCTGCGCTGGCATGGTGATCGGGTGGCAAAATCCCGCACCCTGTCAAAGTCCCGCCGCACCGCCGTGGCATCCCAGATCAAGCGCCAGCTGTTGCCGCTGTTCGGCGAGTTGTCCCTGCACTCATCGAGAGACGATCTCGATCGGGTGGTGCAGCAGTATCAGCAGCACTACGTGATCGATACCGTTCGCGCCGGATGGGGGGTGTTGAAGCAAGCAGCCAAGCAGGCGCGCAAGGTGGCGCTGTTGCATCACGACCCGCTGGCCGGTCTCGCCTTTGGTGATCTGGTCACCCACAAGCCGGTGCAGCGCCCGGGCCGCCTGCGCCCATCACAGGCCCAGTCGGTGCTGGCCGAGCTGTCAGGCCCGCTCACTGCTTCCACCATGCTCTGCCTGCTGGCCTTGCTGCATGGCACCCGCATCGGCGAGACCAGGCTGGCCGAGTGGCGCGAGTTCGATCTGGTGCCGGGTGGTTGCTGGTACATTCCGCCAGCCCACACCAAGAGCCGCCGCGAGCATGTGCTGCCGCTAACGCCAATGGCCCTGGAGCTGCTGCTGCGCTATCGCGCCAGCCAGCAGGCCGCCGGATATCGCGGGGTCTACCTGTTCCCCGCTGACACTCGCCCCGGCCCCATCGGTGCCCGCGATGCGACCCGCGCCGTGGCGGCCGTCTCGGGTGGCCGCTGGTGTGCCCATGACCTGCGCAAGCTGGCCCGCACCCGCTTTACCGACCAGGGCACCGACCACCTGGTCGGCGAGGTGCTGATCAATCACGCCATGGGCAAGCTGGCGGGCATCTATATCAACTCATCCATGCGCGACCAGATGCGTGAGGCGCTGTCGCTCTATCACGACTGGCTGGCAGAGCAGGGCAAACAGCAAATATTTATATAGATAATGTATGCTTTTCATATAAAAGCTATATATTATGGTTGTGGTTAGGTATGTCACCTAATCAGTGCCCCGGTCATGCGGGGTCAGGCAATAACGAGAGAGTACGCAAATGAACACGACTAATCGCACCGTCGGAACCATTGAAGAAGCCCTGAAACTGGCCCAGCCCCATGAGCTGCTGGCCGCCTTTGTCCCGAGTTTTAACGACCTCACCGGCCAGCTGGATGAGGTATCCCAGGAGCGGGACGAGCTGGATATTCAGTTGGCTGCTAAGCACACCCAATTGCTCGATGCGCAGTCACGCATAGCCGACCTTGAGCAGGAGAACGAGAGTTGCCGCGAGGCGGCTCGTAAGGCTGAAAAGATAGGCAAGGACTCCATCGCCCTGCAGACAGAGAAAGCCCGCCTGCAGGAGCAGCTGGCACAGTTGCAGAAGGTGATCGCCTCCTATGGTGGCGTGAACGGCATCGACAAGCTCAAGGAGCAAAACAAGCGGCTTAAGAGTGGCAATGCTGATAAGGATGCGCGCATCGGCCAGCTGGAGCGTGAAAACGGGCAGTACCGCCACGACCTCACGGCCACTCAGCGCCAGACGATCGAGGCTCACACCAAGATAGACGAGCTGCAGCGCCAGCTTGCCCACGACACCGGCAGCGGCCTTTATCACAACGGTGAGCATCACCTGATCATCTGGCCGCAAAAAACCAAGCTGCAGCGCGATGATGGCAGCACCTTCGAGGGTCGCTCGCTGCTCTATATGCACCAGTCCGGCCGTGCCGCGCTGTTCTACTACAACGAGCAGGATGGCACCGTGCTGGCCCAGTCACCAAAAGGCGGCCTGAAACCGAGTGCGGCCACCCAGGAGTTCGCCCATAACTGGCTGTTCAAGGTCAACAGCCTGCAGGGTGGGGTGGTGCATCCGGCGGATATGGAGCCGGTCGATTACAACGGCTACTCAAGCCAGCAAGCGGCGTGATGGGGGTGTGAGATGAGTTCAACCACTGGCGACAAAATCGAGCGCGATAACTACCCGACCCCAGTCGATGTGATCAACGCCATGCTGGCAAAGATGGGCTGGCGCCCCGGTGATACCTTCCTGGAGCCGTGCCGCGGTGATGAGAGCCGTATCTATGACCGGGTGCCGTTACCTGAATCACAAAAGGACTGGGCGGAGATCTCGATGGGCCGCGATTACCTGGCCCACGATTTCGGCCGTAAGTTCGATGTGATCATCACCAACCCGCCGTTCAGCCTGACCGAGGAGTTTTTGGAAAAGAGCCTGGCCGAGCTGAAACCGGATGGCACCCTGATTTACCTGCAGCGGGTCAACTTCCTGGGCTCCATCAAGCGGGTGCCGTTCTTTGCCCGGATTGGCTTTCCGAACAAGACGCCGGTCATCATTCCGCGCCCACGCTTTGCCAAGGGCGGCACCGACTCTTGCGAATACGCCTGGATGGTCTGGGATCGCGGCGGCCGCTTCAATGTGCCGAACGGCATCAGCCACCTGCTCACCCGCGCCGCTTGATAGAGGAAATCACGATGGCATCAGTAACCGTTGACATTGACCTTGATGAGTTCGATTCGTGCGACCTCATTGAGGAGCTTGAATCTCGGGGGTATGTAGTCCAGGGCGAGAAAAGCTCGCCCGTTGACTCAACACCTTCTGACCTTATCGAGCGCCTGTACTACGCCCTGGCCAACAATGACCAGGACACCATCAACAGTACCGCCACCACGCTCTGCTATGTGCTGGGCGGCCGTATTCTGTAAGGGGAACCATGATCCGCCGCCTCATTGCCACCCTGCGCCGCGCCAGACCATGCCGCCATGTGTTTGTCGGGGCGCAGATGGGGCGCCGGGATGAGTGCGGCATATTGGCCTGGCCCTGCTGCCGTTGTGGCCAGGTGTTCCACTTCGAGTACGGCCTGCAGGCGGGCCGCTACGGGGTGATCACCGGCCCCTGGGGAGCGTGGGACAAGTCAGGCATCCCCTGCTTCTACCCACACCCCCGCAACTTTCCGTGAACCACTGACCAGAATTGAACAAGGGGCCTTTATGGCCCCTCTCTTTTGCTGTAGTCTCTCTGTTTAGTGCCGATAATCGAGATTATACAGTTAATGCCAAAGGCTATTGTTGTTGAAGATCCGCAGCTGGCCCATGCCGTTGCAGTGGCCAAGGCATCGAGCCCAGAGAACGGGAGCAGGGATGCGGCCTTGTTGCTCTGCTGCTTCGGTACGGGTATGAAGCCAGCCGAGCTGGCGCAGCTACGGGTTAGTGATTATCTCTCCCCTGGTGGTGAGCCGCTTGCCGAGACGGTGGTCAGGCCGGAGATCGCATTTAACGGGCGGGCTCGCCCATTGTGCTGGGTCAACAAGAAGCTGATCGCCGCCATTGATGAACACCTGGCCGACCGGCTCAAGCGTGGGCATGGCATCACTGGCAGGCTGACAGCCTATCGTGGGCTCGACCCGCAGAGCGGTCTGTTTGTCTCTGGTCGCACCGGTCAGCCGCTCAAGCTGACGCGCATCGAGCGGGATGGTCGGGTGAGCTATCGGGCTGACCAGCTGACGGCCCTGATTGCTCGCTTGTTCGCTCAGGCTGGCATTGAGGGGGCTACGGCTCAATCTGCCCGTCGAACGCTGGCGGTGAAGCTCAAGCGCAAGGGGATAGACGAGCGCCATATCGGCGAGATCCTGGGGATGACCAGCATCAAGGCCATTAAGACCCTATGCGACACCGACCCGGTGCGCCTGGGTGACCTGATCAAGAGGATTGTGTGATGACTAAGGGTAAGCGCGGCGCAGCTCAGCAGGCCGCCGATGGGCGATATGAGGCAAAAAGGGCAGGCATGGCCCGCCTCCCTGGTGGCTATCTGACACAGGAAGAGGCTGATTTGCTGGATGAACTGGCGGCCATTCACGGATCCAAAAAAGCAGCCATTTTCAGAGGGTTAGAGCTGCTCAAAAAAATATCAGAAAACCCATCCGAAACCCCTTGATGTATCGTGCGCACGATATTATAGTTAATTCATCGAGACGGGGATGAACCCCGACAAGGAGAGGAATAATGAGCAAGCGCATCGAGTTACTGAAAAGCAAGGATGGTTTGGTTTACTGGATGATCGATGGATTCAAGGTTGGCGATGATTTCAATTCTGCCGAGAAGGTGCTCGATGCTTTCCGTGGGTATGGCGTGGATTGCTCCAACCTTGACGAGGGTGATTTGCAGTTCTTGCAAACGGTCTGCAAGGCCAGGGCTATTTGTGACGACAACCGCCACACAACAAAGGAAGCAGCTCGGCTGCTGTCCCGCGCACTGAACGATCTGATTGAACGGGAGGCTCAACTTGAGGGACGCCCCATTGTTTACGTGGCGGTGAACCTGCGCAATCCAGATAACGGGATGGCCCCAGTGATTTATCGTCAGTACGAAGACGGCCTCAATGAGTCGCGCACTGCGCCATGGAGCGAAGTTTATCATTCATGGCAAAAACCGAACGGCGAAAGCGCATCAGGCGATATTCGCCGCGATGTAGCGGAATGCCTCACGACTCTCTGCAAACTTGAGATTGAAGGGCACCACGTCTCTCGCCACTAATTACTGCGGGCCGGTTATCCGGCCTCTTTATCGAGGAAAAATATGAAAATTACACCGAATAGCTTGGACGCAGTAATGGACACGCCCGAGGGCCGTAGCAAAATCTGTGTATGTGACGAATGTGATTTTTTGGGAGTAATTCCCGTCCCTCGACGTTCGGATGATGAAGATGCGGATTCGGACTTTGTTTTTTGCCCTAAGTGTGGCTCTCCAATTTGTATCAATGAGTAGCTTTGGGTTGATGGAGGAAAAACGGACTCATGAGTAACGAAAATCACCAGCTATTCACCACCGAGCAGATCCGCCAGCGCCTTGAGGAAGGGGGCGAATCTGCCCGCTGGTTGGCTCAGGCTGTTGTCTCCTACTACCTGCCAGCAGCACCGGCCCCTAGCCTGTTTGCCTTCTCTACGAAGCTGGACGAAGAGGCGCAGGGGATGTTTTTCCAACTGCTGTTGATCCGCAGCAAGCCGGATTGGTCTGATGACCAGCTCGCCGCCCTGGTGCGCGAGTGCGAACAGCACCTCACCAACTGATCGAGGAAAAGGACATGCGTACATACAAGATTGAGTCAGCACATAGCAGCCAACCCGGCGGTCTTGTTGGATGGTCTGTCACGCTGTTTAAGGATGGCTCGCCAGTCAAGCAAGAGGCGTTCTTCAACGATCATGATGAAGATGGTGATGAGGCTTTTGAGGAGTGCGTCTGCGTTGGTGAGACGTGGTGGGATGACGGCGATGAGCGTCAGGCTCCGCAGGCGGTTGTAGGTGGCCGCTGGCCATGGATTTTTAGAGTCGGCAATCTGTATTCTGCCGAGCTTCTTTCACACGTTGCGCCTCATGAAAACGGGGTTATACAACCGCAGCCGTGGGAAGTGCTGGAGCCCGTTCTGCAAGCCTGGACGACAGAGGAAAATAGAGGCTGGATTGCATTTAATCGTGAGTCAGCCGACCTAAAATACGCTCGATTCTCGACATTGCCGAAGTGGCCCGCCCAGCGTTGTTAAGCCCGCACCTGCGGGCTTTTTGATACCAGACTATCATCACAACATGGCCAATGATGGAGTATCGCCATGTGCCCGATCCAATCCTCTGATCTCGGTTTCCCCCATGACCATCCCGTTAATCTGACGAATGCCGAGTTGGCCGAGCGTCTGCTTGATCTGCTTCCTGCTCTCCCTCCCCTTTATACTCCACTGGTGCAGGAGGCGGCCCAGCGACTGCTGGATCTTGGTGATTGATATGGTCGATCACCTTCGTCCGGTCTAGTGTGATCGCCAGCTCGCCACCCGCCATAGCCCGCGCCACCGCGTTATAGCGATTTGCCGCGCCCAGCTTGCGAGTGGCCGAGTTTAGGTGATGGGTGATAGTGCGCTCTGGTATGCCCATGATGATGCTGATCTCGGCGCTGGTCTTGCCCTCGCTGACCCAGAACAGGCAATCGGCCTCGACGATGGTTGGTGGCCGTGATCCGCTTGGCCTGCATGACCTCAATACTGCATCGAGCACGAACGGAATAACCATCGCCAGTGTCGGCGCCACTTCCAGATAGAACCCTGGCCGATACCTCTCTGTGATAAAGCTCATCACGCCCTGTTCGCCTCTTGGGCCGTGCAGTGGATGCGACACTCCGCAGCGCAATCCGCATTTGGCCGCCTCGACCATTACATCCATCTGCTCATCGGTGCCTTGCAGTTCGTCCCAACGAATTGGTTTGAGCTGGCTTCGTGCTGCTGCCACAACTGGATCTCTGGCAATCATGCCGTGGTGGTTGTAGTGCTCGATCCACTCGTTCGGGCATGAATTGAGAATTCGGATGATGGGCCGCTGATGGCTGACGGGGATGATGATGGCCAGCCGGTAATAGTCAAACCCGATGGAGGTGATCAGCCGCTCGATGGCGGCGGTCAGTTCATCGGGGTCTGTGATGCTGTCGAGAGCTGTTATCTGCTCAAACAGGCTCTTTTCCATCGTGTGCTCCAAGCAGGTAAAAAACGAGGCGCGACACCTAGACAGTGCCAAGATGCGTTGTTTCTTGACAATCCATGTCAGGCCAACGCTGGCGCAGGATAGAGCCATTTTTCTGCCTTCACCAGACAAGAGAAGGCAAACCCCGTTTTAAGCGTGACAATTCACTTTTTTGTTCAAGGTGTCACGGTGATCGGTGTCACAGTTATCACACAGCAAGATAAATTATCTGTTTTTGTGTTGATTGAACCGGAATGCCGGTGTACCTTTCTGGCTATGGTGGTGAAGGTTGCAAGTGCTCCACCCTGTCTCTGTACGTTTATCCCATGCTTTTGGGCTCATCCTCACCGATGAGCCCTTTTTTTATGGTGCCTTATGCTCGAATCGCTCCATCGCCACACAGGCCAGTGCATCGCCTACGGCGGTGGAACGCTTGTCAGCCTCTGGTCTCAGGCGGCATCTGCTGCCGACAAACTCCCCGACATTCCTATCCCCGAGCTGGCCGTCAATGATGTGGTCGGTATCGGTGGCTTGCTGGTCATTACCGGCCGCCTGTTCTTCGACATCTTCGTTTACCTGGACAAGCGCAAACAGCGCAAAGAGGAGGAGTGATGAAACTTCCGTGGATGGTTTTTGCTGAGTCACTCAAGGGTGTCAAAGAGGTGCCTGGAGCTCAGCACAACCCCGAAATTTTGCAGATGTGGCGTGATATCAAGCGCGGCGGAATCAAGTCAGATGAGGTGCCTTGGTGTGCCGCATTTGTTGGCGCTTGCCTTGAGCGGGCGGGCATTGAGTCAACTCGCTTTGAGGGGGCTCGCTCTTATGCCTCTTGGGGGCAAAAGCTGGCCGAGCCGGTTGCCGGGTGCGTGGTGGTGTTTAGCCGTGACGGCGGCGGCCATGTTGGATTTGTGGTTGGGCAGGACAAGGCGGGCAATCTGCTCGTTCTCGGTGGCAATCAGTCTGATGAGGTCAATGTGCGCGCCTTCCCTCGTTCGCGGGTGACTGCGCTGCGCTGGCCTGCTGGGTTTGATGTCCCCTCGGTCAAGCTCGCCACTGGTGTTAGTGAAATGACTAAAGGGGAATCCTGATGGGTGATTTGAATCTGGCCAACCTGCTGCTGCAGGTGTTCGGCGAGAAGGCTGCCGCCTGGGTGGCGGTGGTGGGGGTTTGCCTGGTGGTGTGGGCGCAGTTGCGAGCCGCCATCCCGCAAGCATGGTGGGATAAGTTGCCCCGTCCGGTGCTGGTTGTTCTGGACGTGCTCGCAGCGAACTGGGGAAGCGCGAAGAATGGAACCGGCACTGATAAGCGGATTGACCCGGCTCGCCCTGCTGGTAGCCGAGCAGCTCAACGCCTCCCGTGAGGCTGCGTACTATGCCGAGCAAGACGATAGGCGGGAGCAGGCGAAAGCGGCTCCCGCTGCTGCCTTTGCTGGCCTCTTCGGCCCTGCTGCTGGGGTGTACGTCCACGGCACCAGCGCCGAACGCCAGCTGCTACACCACGCCACCGAGGCTGGTGTGGATGGTCAGTCCTGATGGGTGGGCGCATCTTCCACCTGATTCGCAGGCCGAGCTGACCAATTGGATCATCGATGTGCGTGAGTGCATCAAGCAATGAGTACCGAGGCGCTGACTGACCGGCGACCAAGCAGCATCAGATACGATTGACCATTTGGGCTCGACCGTGATGCCAGCGCCTCACCAACACAAAGTCATGGGCTTCTTAACCTCAACGGACAGCGAGGGAGGGGAACCAACCTGGTGAAGTCCATGCCTTTGTGAAAGGAGTAATGCCATGTTAACCGGTGCCATCCTGTTGCTTTCGTTTTGCCTTAACGTTTATGCGCTGCTCAAGCTGCGAAGAGCCACGCGAACACTGGATGCGAGCCATGCTGCGTTGAAGGCTGCTATCCGCAGGCTTGGCCCAGAGGTTCATGTCGGCGTGGTGCAGCGCTTTGACGTTGCCCCCGCCTCGTTGCTTGATACTGGCAACATGCGCAGACATTGATTTACCTTGCCGCCCAATGCTAGCGCCTTGCAGCGATGCCCATAGCAGCAGCGGGCGGCCCTTATTGTGGAGTGACCATGCCGCCAAGACGGATGAGGCCATGCCGCCATCCTGGCGGTTGCAGTGCTCTGACCAATGACAAGTCCGGCTTGTGCGAGGCTCACCGCGTTTCTGGGTGGGAGCGATATCAGGCTGGGTTGTCCAGGCATCAGCGCGGGTATGGTTCGGCATGGGAGAAGCTGCGGGAAACTATCTTGCAGCGTGATGGATACCTTTGCCTTACCTGCTTGGGCGAGGGGATATACACCCCCGCGAACATTGTTGACCATGTGGTGCCAAAGGCGCACGGCGGCACGGATGACCCGAGCAACTTGGCGTCCATTTGTACCGCTCACCACAAGGTTAAGACCGCGAACGAGCGGCTGAACCGCCGGTGAACTGGCGTGAAACTGAACACCAACCAAGAAAACAGCCCTCCCCAGGCACCCTTTCGGCGAGATCCTCAAGAGATCCAAAAAGGCCACCGAGATCCAGTCGCGGCGCGGGTCAGGCGGGGCGGGGGTGGTCAAATCCCTACCGCCTCAAGCCCCTTAGTACCGCCGCCCAAGAACATTTACGCGAGCGAGAAATAAGAAAAATTTCCTGAAATGGGGATCCTTTTGGTGTGACTGGCGTGACATTCGTCATCGCTGTCACGGTTTAATGATTGGAGTGTTGAACATGGCAAGAGCCGCCGGGGGTGGCCGCAAGGGAGGCGGTGACCTCCCCGCCGCGCCATCCAATCAAGTTATCAAGCGGGCGCCACCCGTCCCGCCGGAGTTGCACTATGACGAGGCTCGCCTGCTTTGGCGCAGCACGGTCAAAACCTTGATCGGTCGTCAGCAGCTTACCGAAGATCATCTGCCGCTGGTGCTGGCGTACTGCAACTCGTTCGGTCTGTATCTCACGGCCGAGAAGATGGTGCTGGATGACGGCATCACATCCGCCACCTCTGAGGGCATCAAGAAACATCCCGCCGTTGCTGTCCGTCAGGACGCGATCTCTTCGATGGTCAGGATCGGCTCGCTGCTTGGCCTTGACCCGACCAGCTATCGCCGCCTGATGGGTGGCGGTGGCGGGTCTGGCCCTGATGGCGGAAATGAGTTCGAGGATTTCTGATGGCCAAGAACCCGAACGTCAACGCCGCGAACAAGTACGCCCGCGACGTGGTGTCGGGTCGGGTCATCGCCTGCAAGTATGTTCAGCAGGCATGTCAGCGCCACCTGGATGATCTGGAGAAGTCCAAAGACAAGGACTACCCCTACCGGTTCGATGCCGCCAAGGCAGAACGGGCCTGCAAGTTCCTGCAACTGCTGCCGCACACCAAGGGCAAATGGCGGCGCCTGCCGCTGGACAAGCGCCGGATAACGCTGGAGCCCTGGCAGCTGTTCTTTCATGCGTGTGTGTACGGCTGGATTCGCAAGAAGGATGGGCTGCGCCGGTTCCGGCGGGCCGCCCTGTTTGTGCCGCGCAAGAATGGCAAGTCCATCGTGGCGGCGGGCAATGGCATCTACATGTTTGCGGCGGACGATGAACCCGGCGCGGAGGTGTACTGCGGGGCCACCACGGAAAAACAGGCGTGGGAAGTGTTCAAACCAGCGATGCAGATCGCGGCCCAGCTGCCCAACCTGCGCCGCACGTTTGGCATTCAGGTCTGCGCCAAGAAGATGCTGCGGCAGGATGGCTCGGTGTTTGAGCCGGTGATCGGCAATCCGGGCGATGGCTCAAGCCCGCACCTGGCGATAGTCGATGAGTACCACGAACACGACAGCCCAGAACTGTATGACACCATGGAGACCGGCCAGGGGGCGCGAGAGCAGCCCATGATGCTGGTGATCAGCACGGCAGGGGTTAACCCGGCTGGCCCATGCAAACAGTTCTGGGATGAGTGCGTCAGAATGCTCAGTGGTGCCGAGCCTGACGAAGAGCTGTTCGCCCTGATCTACACCATTGACGATGACGACGACATCTTTGACCCGGCCAGCTTGCGCAAGGCAAACCCCAATTACGGGGTGTCGGTGTTTGAGGATTACCTGCTTGCCCAGCTGATGAGGGCCAAGCGCAATGCGCGGCACCTCACCAAGTACCTGATCAAGCACCTCAACAAATGGACAACCGCCAGCTCCACCTTCTTCAACTACGACCATTGGCGCAGTGCTGCCGATGCGAGCTTGAAGATTGAGGACTTCATCGGTTGCCCTTGCTGGTTTGCGCTCGACCTGGCCAGCAAGCTGGACATCTGCTCACTGGCGATCTGCTTCTCTCGCTACGAGTCGGATGGCCTGCTCCATTACTACCTGTTCACCCGCCACTGGCTGCCGGAGGACACCACCAACGACCCGGACAACCGCAACCTGGACAAGTACCAGCAGTGGATCTCCACGGTCTGGCCCAACTCTGGCGGCATGGCACTGACCCCAACCGATGGGGCCGAGATTGATTTCGGCGAGATAGGCGAAGAGGTGGCGGCCCTGGCCAGCACCTACTCGCCCCGCGAGATCCCGCACGACCCCTGGAACAGTGCCCAGCTGGCCCAACAGCTGGCGAACGCTGGCTGGTTGCCGGTGGCGATCCCGCAAACCACGGCGCACCTGTCGCCACCGATGAAGGAGATGGAGTCCGCGCTGGCGGCTGGCCGCCTGCACCATGACGACAACCCGGTGATGAACTGGATGGTCGGCAACGTCACCGCCCGCGAGGATGCCAACGAAAACGTGTTCCCTCGCAAGGAGGGCAAAGACAACAAGATAGACGGTGCGATGGCTGCCATCATGGCAATCGGCCGCGCCATGCTCAACAAGGGCGCTTACAGCAGCCCCTACCTGGATGATGATTATGACCCAACGGACGCGGTACTTGATTGATGCGGCCCTGCTGCTCGGCGTCCTGCTGATGAGCGGCGGCACCTACCTGATGTGGGGGCTTGGCCCTGCCATGTTGTTGGCGGGCGGGCTGCTGGTCGGTCTGGTTTTGCTGATCGTCTTGATACTGGTAAAGCTCAAGCAACAAGGGGGCCGTGATGTTCAGTCTGCTGTTCGGGGCTGAGGCCCGCAGTGAAACCATCAGCTCATCCGATCCTGGTCTCGCTGAATGGTTTGGCCTGGGGGCCACCACGGAGAGCGGGGTATCGGTGACACCTGCCAGCTCCATGCGGCTGGCGGCGGTCTACTCCTGTATTCACCGGCTGGCCAGCAGCATGGCCCAGATGCCGCTCCATGTGCTGAAAAAGAGTGGTGATGACGTGGTGCCTGGCACCGACCATCCCGCCCATTACCTGCTGTCGGCCTCCCCCAATATGTTCCAGAGCAGCTATGACTGGCGGGAGCAGTCGCAGCAAGTGGCGCTGGCCCATGGTAACGCCGTGACGCGGCTGATCCGGGATCGCCGAACGGGCCAGCTGACCGAGCTGGCATTGTTTGACCCTGCGCATATCGGCAAGCCGCAGCGTGGCCAGTCCGGTTGGTACTACCCGGCATACGATGATCAGGAGCATCGCTGGTTTGCCCTGCCCATCTATGACGCGGTGCATATCAAGGGCTTTGGCGCCGACAAGCTGTGGGGCGCCAGCCCTATCCGCTATCACGCCGAGACCATTGGCCTGGGGCTGGCTACCAAGAAATATGGGAGCCAGTTCTTTGGCGGCGGCGGTCGCCCATCCGGCATCCTGATCGACAAGACGCCGAACATGGCGGCAGACCAAGGCAAGCAACATCGCGCCAACCTGAAAAGCTCATGGCGTGAAGGGGGGATCGGCAAGGGCAGCGGGCGCACCGCCTTGCTGACCGGTGATCTGGATTACAAGGCGATCACCATCCCGCCGGAAGAGGCGCAGTTTCTCGAAACGCAGAAGATGAACCGCAGCGAGATCGCGGGGATCTACAACGTGCCGAGTCACATGATCAACGACCTGGACAAGGCCACCTTCTCCAACATCAGCGAGCAGGCGATCCACTTTGTCCGCCATAGCGTGATGCCCTGGGTGGTGCGCTGGGAGCAGGAGATCAACCGCAAGGTGTTCACCGAGGCCGAGCTGCGCGCCGGTTACTACGTCAAGTTCAACCTGGCGGGTCTGCTGCGCGGTACCGCCAAGGAGCGGGCCGAGTTCTACCACTACGCCATCACCGATGGCTGGATGAGTCGCAACGAGGTCAGGGTGCTGGAGGATCTGAACCAGGTTGATGGGCTCGATGAGTTCCTGATCTCGGTCAACGCTGCCAACCAGCAGAACAACAATTCACAAGATGAGGTGACCAATGCCGAATGATAGCGAACGCCGCTTCTTTCGCTGCGAAGTGCGGGCCGAGCCTGGCGCTGACGGGCAAGGCACGAAGATTGTCGGCCATGCTGCGGTGTTTAATCGCTTGAGTGAAAACCTCGGCGGCTTTCGTGAAATCATCAAGCCTGGCGCCTTCGATGGGGTGATGCAGGACGATGTGCGCGGGCTGTTCAACCACGACCCGAATTTTGTACTGGGTCGCACCAAAAGCAACACCATGCGGTTAGCGATCGATGATGAGGGACTTGGCTACGAGATTGACGCCCCCTCGACCCAGACGGTGCAAGATCTGGTGTTGGCCCCGATGCGGCGCGGCGACATCGACTCCAGCTCATTCCAGTTCAAGGTGGCCCACGATGGCGAGCGCTGGTTTTACGATGACGATGGGTTACTGACGCGGGAGATCACCAAGTTCGCCCGCCTCTACGATGTGGGGCCGGTGGCCTTCCCTGCCTACCCTGACGCAACGGCCGCCTCCCGCTCCATGCAGGAGTTCAAGAATAAAGAGTGCCGCGCCCAGGAAGATGAGGCCCGCGAGCGGCGCGAACGACATTTACAACTGATTGGCGCCTGATGGTGCTGTGAAACCTGACCCGCTTCGGCGGGTTTTTTATTGCCATAACGGAGCATATGCCCATGAAATTGCACGAACTGAAGCAGAAGCGCAGCACCATCGCCGGTCAGATGCGCAAGCTGAACGATGAGTACAGCGAGAAGCGCTGGGATGAGGCCGCCACTAAGCAGTGGGGTGACGCGCTCAAAGAGCTGGACGAGCTGGACGCCCAGATCGCCCGCGAAGAGCGCCTGCTCAGCCTGGACTCTGACAAGGTCAACGACGAGCCAGAGCGCCGCACCGGGATTGACCTCAACACCAGTGTCACCGAAGCCCGCCAGATGAAGGTGCTGGAAAACGTGTTGCGCGGTGGCTATCAGGCCCTTTCCAGCGAGGAGCGCGCGCTGTACAAAGAGATGCGCGCCCAGGCGACCAACGTGGACGCCAAGGGTGGCTTTACCGTGCCAACCGAATTCCGCAACCGGGTTGTGGAAGCCATGAAGGCGTTCGGCGGGGTGGCCAATATCTCCACCGTGTTCGAAACCGATGGCGGCAACCCCATCACCTGGGTTACCACCGATGGCACCCTGGATGAAGGCGTCATGATCGGCGAGACCGAAGAGGGTGGCGATAAGGATATGGACTTTGGCCAAATCCAGATCGGGGCCAAGAAGATGACCTCCAAGACCATCAAGATCAGTGAAGAGCTGCTGCAGGATAGCGGCGTTGACATCGTTGGTCTGATCGTTCGCCGCATCGCTTCCCGCCTTGGCCGTGGTGAGGCCAAGCAACTGCTGACCGGTGACGGCCAGGGCAACAACATCAAGGGGTTGCTCAACCAGCTGACCGGTGGCGCTACCTCTGCGGTAGCTGGCTCTGTCACCCACAGCGACCTGCTCCATCTCAAGCACTCGGTGGATCCGGCCTATCGCGCAGGCAACACCCGCTGGGTGTTCAACGACAACACCCTGCTGGGCTTCAAAGAGCTGAAAGACAGCACAGGTCGCCCGCTGTGGCTGCCGGATGTGGCCGGTGTTGCCCCGGCGACCATTGACGGCGATCAGTACCAGATTGACCAGGGCATGCCGGATGTGGCCGCTGGCAAAAAAGCGGTGCTCTATGGCGACTTCAGCTATTTCCAGATCCGCCGCGTCAAAGGGATGGCCCTGCGCCGTCTGGATGAGAAGTATGCCGAGGCCGGTCTGGTCGGTTTCCTGATGTTCCACCGCTTCGATGCGCTGCTGGAAGATACCGCCGCCGTCAAGGCGCTGACCCTCAAGGCTGCCTAATCAACCACGTCGGGGGCTATGCCCCCGGCTGGATGGAGAGAACCCATGCACGTAATTTTGCTCACCTCGCTGTTTGGTGAAAAGCGGGGCAACGTAGGCGATAAACTGCCGGTTGCCAGCCAGGAAGAGGCGGACGAACTGATATCGAAGGGCATCGCCCGCCCTGACACCGAGGCCGAACTCAAGCGCCAGCTGGCCGAGTATCAGGCCCGCGAGCAACGGCAGCAGGAAGAGGCTGATGCCCTGGTGGCCGCGCAAGCCAAAGCGGCAGAGGATGAAGCCGCCGCACAGGCCAAGGCTGCCGAAGATGAGGCAGCAGCAAAGGCCAAGGCCGCAGAGGCCGACCCGAAACAGGTCAAGCAGGTCAAGGCCAAAACCGATAAGGCGTAATCAGATGGCACTGCTCAACATCTCGCTGCTGAAAATGCAGCTCAAGCTCGATGCTGGGATGCAGGATGAGGACGAGCTGCTTGAGCTCTACCTGGGGGCCGCCGAGGTGGCGGCTTCCAACTACATGGGCCGCACGCTCTATGCCTCTGATGCGGATATCCCGGACACCGACCACTATGGTATCAGCGTGAAGAATCCCGCCATCACCATGGCGATCCTGATGTCGGCGGCGCAGTTCTACGAGTACCGCGAGCCCATCATCACCGGCCCCATCGTGGCCGAGTTGCCGCTGGCCTATTCCCATGCGCTTGGGCCATACCGGATCTTGTTTCCCGAGTTGCCGCCCACGCCGTGATTGCTGGATCACGGCCCTGTTCGGATATACCCTACCGATATTGATACGGGAGGGACAATGGCGCTTATCGAGTGTGGCGAATGTAACGGCAAGGTGTCTGACAAGGCGGCAAGCTGCCCCCATTGCGGGGCGCCGGTCATGCAACTGGCTGACGTGGTGGATACCGGCGACCGACTGACCACCACCCAACAGACATCAAAGCAGCTCAAGGAGCAGGTGCTCTGGGCTTATCTGGTGATGGCTATCGGCGTGGCCATGACGGTGTTCACCCCGCTCTGGCTCAACGCCAAGGGCATTGGCTGGACGCTCTCCAGCCTCTCTTATGGCGGCTGTGTCCTGCTTGGCGGTGTGCTCTGGCAGATAGTCAACCAGATCAGAATTTGGTGGCACCACAGATAACCGGTCATCACAACAAACCCCGCTTCGGCGGGGTTTTTTATTGGAGGTTTTATGGCAGCCGGCAAGCTACGAGATCGGGTCACCCTGCTGACCAGGGCGCCTGGCCGCGATGGAGCCGGGCAAGCCGTTGACCAGTGGCAACCCTCGCCGCCCATCTGGGCCGATGTAAGGATGATCGGTGGCCGCGAGCAGCTGCGGGCAGGCAAGGAGATTGCCGCCGGTCAGTACACCATCCAGTTTCGTTACCGCCCCGGCGTGACGACTGCCCAGCGGCTCTACCTGGTGCAAGACCAGCTGAGCCTCAATATCAAGCTGGTGCAGCCTGATGCCCGCCGTCAGTGGCTAATCCTGACCTGCGAGGTGGACTCATGACCGCGACCTTCGAGGTGGATGGCTTTGCCGAGCTGGCCGACCAGCTGGCCCGCCTTGAACTCGCCGCCCAGAAACGGATCTTGCGGGAGGTGGCAAGAACCTCGGCCATGCCGGTGCTGGCCCGTACTCGCTCCCTCTATGAACAGAAATGGAACCACGACACCGGCCTGCTTGGCGAGTCGATCAAGCTGCGGGTGAGCATTCCGAAAAATCCGGGGTTCGCCGATGTGGTCGCCTCGATCGGGGTGTTCAAGTCCTACAAGGTGCAACAGGCGGCGGGCAAGTATGTCGAGGCCCCCGTCTATGCCTACTGGCTTGAGCACGGCACCCGCGAGCATAGCCTCGCCAGCGGGGCCAGCCTCAAGGGGCACAAGGACACGGCAAAGGCCAACAAGCGGGCGCACCTGCGCCGCACCCGCCCGGGGCAGGAGGCGATGATCCACCCCGGTATTCCGGCTGGGCCATTCATTCGCCCCGGCCTGGATGAGAACGTTGAAAACTGCCTTGACCTGCAAAAGGAGCAGCTTGGCGCCGCAATCGACAAGGCACTCAGATGATAAAGCGAACCGCGATTTTTCAGCTGATAGAAGCGGCCAGCGGGGTGACCGCTTATCAGGATTTCATCCCGCAAGATGCGCCGCTCCCGGCGATCTCTTACCTCCTGGTCAGCTCGCCAGATGGCGAGCGCACCATTGAGGGGGGCGTCACCCTGCAGCGCCACTTCTGGCAGATAGAGATCCTGGCCGCTACCCGCCTTGAGGGGGATGCCATCGGTGAGAAGTTGCGCCAGCTCGATGGCGTGACCACCGATGACTTCCAGCGGATAGCCGTGTCAGAGCCCCGCGATTCACCGGCCACCCCTGACACGACTGCCCGCCAGTCCATCGTTGAAATTGAAACCACCAACAGAAGGAACAGAGCATGACCGCTCCGACTCGCTACCAATACACCCCGCAAGATGCGGTGCTGGCCGCTGGTACTCAGACCCAGTTCAAACTCAAGGGGGCCTCTTCATTCACCCCGCTACCCGGTGCGCTGGCCATCGGTCAGGTCGGTGAAAAGGCGCCACTTGCCGACCAGACCACCCTGGAAGATACCGCCAAGCGTTCCATCGCCGGTCTCTTTGATGGCCCGGAGAAGGAGCTGAAATTCCAGTCTTATCCCACTGACGAAGGGCAGTTGGCATTTATCGCGGCGGCGCAGGCGCGTCAGATTGCGGTCATCCAGCATATCTGGCCGGATAACGTCACCGCCGAATATGAGGTGGTGTTGCTGGGTTATCTGCGCAATGAGACCCAGGGTGACAAGACCATCGACTTCGTGGTGCCGTGCAAACAGAACGGCAAGACCACCTGGGGCAAAGTGGGAGCGGCCGCATAATGGCAAAAGCAAAACCGAAGGCAGTCACCGCGCTGCAACTGCTCAACAAGCTGGCATTTCGCCACGAACGGGTTGCCGTGCCGGAGCTTGGCGAAGATGCCGAGATCATCGTGCGGGAGATGCCGGTCAGCAAGCTGCTGGAGTACCAGCTGCGGAACTTTGACCAGACCACCGGCCAGCCGCTGGCTGACAACCCGTTTCAGTGGATGGTCTCGCTGCTGGTCGCCTGCATGGTGGATGAAGAGGGCAACTCGATCGCCACCCAGGACGATGTGCCGCAGCTGATGGAATCGTTGCCCATGTCGGTTATCGATCGCCTGTTGCCAGCGGCCAAGCGGCTCAATCGCATGGGTGAGCTGGCGCTTGTCGAGGAAAAAAACGATAAGGGCCAGTCAGACCAAGCAGCTGGTGATCAGGTTAGCGATCGATCTGCATAAGACGATCACCGAAATCGAGGCGCTGCCCGTTTCGGAACTGACCACCTGGCTGGCCCATTACTCGCTCGAACATGAGCGCCTGCACCCTCCCGTCAACACCCCCGAAACCATCACCCCGCAAGAGTCGAGATTGGCACTCCGGTCGATTCTTGCCTGATAGGGAGGAAACCCCATGGCCGTATTGCGCAGCCTTGTCACCACACTCGGCTTGAATGCGGCCCAGTTCAGGGAAGAGCTGGCCCGTTCCCGTCAAGACTTCACCTCGTTCGGCGGTCATATCGTGGCCGGTGGCAAGGTGGTGGCTGGCGGGATCAAAACCGTTATCACGGAAGTGTTTTCCCTGCGCAGCGCCCTGATCGCCCTGGGCTCTGGCGCCGCGCTGGCGGGCATCAAGGCGGCTTATGACAACCTTGATCAAACTGCCAACCTTGGCCGCAACGTAGGTATCGCCGCGCAGCAGTGGCATGCCTACGCCCAGGCCGCCGAGTGGGCAGGCACCAACGGCGAGCGCCTGGCTGATGTCGTCAAGGACTTGAACGTCCGCATCTCTGATGCGGCCAAAACCGGCGGCGGCCCGCTGGCTGACTTCTTCAAGCAGATTGGACAGTCGGCGCAAGAGTGGGCGGCGATGGCGCCGGATCAGCAGTTCCGCCGCTTCTCGGAAGAGCTGCAAAAGATGAGCGCCGCCGATGCGCGCTTCTGGCTCGATGAGCTGAATGATGCCGCCGCCGAGCTGTTCGATACCCTCTACACCAACAAGGGGGAGCTGTTCCGCTTTGCCGATGAAATCAACGGCATGGGGATGGCGCTCTCTGGCGGCCAGTTCGCCGCCGTGCGGGAGGCGCGTCAGGAGATCCAGCGGCTGATGTCGGTCATGGGTGCGCTGTGGGAGCAGGTGAAGGCGAGCATGGCCCCGGCCATCGCCGAGGGCTCCCGCCTGATGCGCCAGTGGATTGTCGATGCGGCCGAAACCAAGGGCGGCTTTGCCGAGCTTGGCAAGGGCATTGCGCTCTATGTCATTGACGGGGTGCGCTCTGCCTCGCTGGCCCTTGAGCAGTTCATCCGCAACATCGACACCACTCTCGAAAAAGCCTCGCTGGTGTTCAATATCGGCACCGACCCTGAAACCCGCAACGGTTACCTGAAAGCGGCGGCGGCTTACTCTGCCGCCCGTATGGACTACAATGAGGCGCTGAACGATTACCAGGATGCGGGAGAGCCAGACGCCATGCTGGGGCGGCTGGATGAGCTTGGTACCGCGATGCAGCTCGCCAAGGGCGACATGGAAGCCTTCTTGTCGCAATCCAGCTCTGAGGGGTGGGCAACCTACTTCCAGAACCTGGACACCTTGAAGCAGTCCATTCAGAACGCGGTGACCAGCGGCGGTGATGGCCCGACCCCGCTGCCACCCCCTGGCAGTGCGCCACGCGGGGTGGTGGAGATCCCTGACGATCCAAAGACCAAAACCAAGAAGAAAAAAGCCACCAACTGGGGGCCGGTCGATTCGTTCCGGCAGGAGAACAAAGCCATCGCCATGGAGCTGGATAAGCGGCTCCAACTGCTGGACAACAGCAACAAGGCGATGGCGGGGGTCGATCAGCAATACTATGACGCCCGCAACGTGGCCCGCATCGAGCAGTATGGCGCCTCGGTCATTGAGGAGCAGAGCCGCTGGCAGCAGTCGCAGCAGCGCCTGCAACAGCAGTATGCCCAGGCGTATGACGCGGCGGCCGGTCATAACGATCTGCAATTCCAGCTCCAGATGGAGTACCACGCCAGCCGCGAAATGCTGGAGCAGGATCACCAGTCCCGTCTCCTGCAGATCGAAAACGACCGGGTGAACAAGCAGAGGGAGTATCAGGCCAGCGTCAGCGCCGAGCTGCTGAGCTTCACCCAACAGTCGATGAGCATTACCACCTCGGCACTGCAACAGGCGGGCCTTGAGCACTCCGGTGTTTACAAGGCGCTGTTTGCCATGCAGAAGGCCGCCGCCATTCCCTCGATCATCGTATCGACCGAAGAGGCAGCGGCCAAGGCGCTGGCCGCCTTTCCGCCGCCCTACAGCATGCCGCTGGCGGCCAGTATCAAGACGATGGGTTACGCCTCTGCTGGTATCGTGGCAGGGCAGGCCATCGCCGGTCTGTTCGACAAGGGCGGCTATATTCCGGCCAACCAGTTCGGGATCGTCTCCGAGCTGGGTGACGAGTTCGTCAACGGCACCCTGGTTCGTGGCCCTGCCAATGTGACCAGCCGCCGCGAGTCCGCCGCAATTCTTGACCGTGCCGCCGGGCGTGGCCAGTCGGGTGAGGGGGTGACGATTATCCAGCACATCAGTGTCACCGGTTCCGGTGACGAGGCGCTGGCCAATGCGATGCGCTCGGCGGCAGAGCAAGGCGCCGAGGCCGGGGCCAAGCGGGCATATCAGATGGTTGTCGAGGATGTCTCGAACTACGGCCAAATTCGCAGATTATTAGGGTGATATCGCTATGTCAGAGGTAATTGATTGGCCGGTAGACCTGATCCCGAGCGACATGGGGTTGGGGCTGGAGACCATGACCAGGACGTTTGAATCCCCATGGACGGGGTCGGTGCAAACCGCCGACTCGCCGGGGTCGAAGGTGGTGATGCAGGTGACGTTCAGAAACCTGCCAGCCGACAAGGCCCGCCGTCTTGAGGCGCTGATCTTCTCGCTAGACGGTCAGCGCGGGCGGGTCAGGATGTGGGATTTCGCCGCCCGTCTGGTCGGCTCTCCCCAACCGGTGCATGGCGCCCCGATGGTGACCGAGGCGCTGGCCATGCGAACCAGTTTGACCAGTCGCGGCTGGACGCCAAACACCCTGGTGCTGTGCCGTGGTGACTGGGTGCAGGTGGGGGATGAGTTAAAGCGGGTGATTGCGGATGTCACCTCTGATTTGAGCGGGGCCGCCCTGATCAGGGTTGCCCCCATGCTGCGGGCCAACCATCCATCCGGCACCCCGCTGGTTGTTGACCGGCCCTGTGGCGTGTTTCGCATCAAGGATGACAAGGCCGCCACCTTTAACCGGGTGCCTGGTGTGTTCACCGATGTATCCCTCTCGTTCACGGAGGCATTCTATCCATGATTGTCGGCCTTGATCCCGAGGTGATGGCTGCCCTTAACCTGCCCCATGTGTCGGCGCTCTACGCGCTCAAGCTAGATCTGGTGAGCGGCATCAGCCGCATTCACTCCGGTCTCGGTGAGCTGGTGATCGGCGGCGAGACCTATTACGGCGTGGGCTCGATGGGGGCTGTCAGCCCACAGAAAGAGCAGCTGTCCACCTCGCCAACCAAGCTAAACGTCAGCCTCTCCGGGCTCGATGACAGCATGCTGGCCGAGGTGATGCGCGAGCGCATCGTTGACCGGATGGCCTGGCTCTATCTGGTGGTGATCGGCCCCGCCGAGGTGCCGCTCAAAGCCTGCCTGCAGTTCAAGGGGCGCATCGCCCAGACCCCCGTCAAGGCGGGCAAGACCAACACCATTCAGCTCACCATCTCCAATATCTTCGAGGATTGGCAGAAGGGGCTGAACATGCGCAACACCGACGAGAGTCACCGCCGGTTGCACCCCGATGACCGCTTCTTTCGCTACCAGAACGAGATGGCCGACCGCTCCATCTACTGGGGCAGCAAGAAGGACGCCCCGGGGTTTATTTACAAGGACTAATCATGCGCCACCCAGATTGGCAACTCCGCATCATCCAGACCATTCAGGCCGCCAGCGAGCGGCCTTTTTGTTGGGGTGAAAATGATTGCTGCCTGCTCGTGGCGGATGTCTGTCTGGCGGCCTGTGACAAAGACCCGGCGGCCGAGTATCGCGGGCGCTATCGCACCGAGATCGGCGCCAAGCGGGTGCTCGCCAAAACCCACGGCGATATCCCCGCCGCCCTCGATGCGCTGTTTGCGCGGATCCCGGTGGCGATGGCCCAGCGCGGTGATGCCCTGGTGTTTGACGGCCCGCAGGGCCAGACCGCCGCCGTGATGTGGGCCGGTCAGGTGTGGGCCATGACCGAGCAGGGCGCCCGCCCCATTCCTGACGCTGTTCCCCTGTTTGCCTGGAGAGTCGAGTAATGCCTGCTGCGTTTATTCCTGTCATCGCCGGTGCCGCCGCTGGTGTGGGCTCGGCCCTGGTTGTCTCAACGGCGACCGCGATCGCCATCGGTTCGGCAGTGATGAGCGCCACCATGATGCTCACCATGAAAAAACCGAGTCTTGGCGATTACCGCGGCGCCAGTGAACGCAGTCAGGTTATGAGGGCTGCCGCCAGTGACAAGGTCTGTATCTATGGTCGGGTGATCTCTTCCGGCTTGCTTAGCATAGCTGCAGAGGAGGCGGGCGAGCAGGACGAGGGCGAATGGCTGCACCTTGCCCTGGTGTTGGCGGGCACCAAATTAAGCCGCATCGGTGATATCTGGCTCGGCGATGATCTGGTCGGCACCTATGGCGATCTGGTCAGCTGGGAGCTGCATGCCGACCGCCAGACCTGTGACCCCTATATGCTGGAGAAGTGCGCCGACTGGAAGTCGGACATGATCGGCCAGGGCATCACCTGGTTGCGCCTCTCGCTCAAGTTTAACGCCGAGAAGTTCCCCGCCGGTCTGCCCAATATCAAGGTCGAGAAGTTCGGCAAGGAGGTCTGGGATCCCCGCGATGGCCAGTGGAAGTGGAGCGACAACAGCGCCCTGGTGATCCTCGACTACTATCGCAGCTGGCTTAAGGTGCCCGATGACGAAATCCGTATGGACGAGTTTATCGTTGCCGCCAATATCTGTGATGAGATAGTCACGGTCGCCGATGGCAAGGTGGAGCCGCGCTATACCACCAACGTGGAATTCGACCTGACCGAGCCCCGCGCCAAGGTGCTGGAAGCCCTGCACATGGCATGCTGCGGTCAGCCGACCTATATCGGCGGCAAGTTCGGCATCCTGGCCGGGGCCTACTATGGCCCCGCCAGTGATGAGCTGCGCCACCATCAGCTGGTCGGCGATCTGGAGTTGCTGCCGGAGCCATCGAGCAGCGACAAAATCAACCAGGTGGCGGGCACCTTCGTTGACCCGATCACCTTTAAAAAGACCGACTTCCCGGCGGTCATCGTGCCTGAGTGGGTGGAGGAGGATGGCGGCGTCCCGCTGCTGGAAGATCTGGATTTGCGCTGTGTCACCAGCGAGTACCAGGCCCAGCGCATCGCCAACATCATCCTGCGCCAGCGCCGCGCTGCCCGCACCATCACCTGCTCGGTCAACCTCTCTGGCTGGCGCTATCGCCCCGGCCAGACCATCCGGTTTTATCTGCCTGCCCTTGGCATCAATGGCCCAGAGTTTCGCGTCACCGATTGGGCATTCAGCCTGAACGGCGGGGTAGATCTCACCCTGCGCGAGGATTCACCGCTGTTCTGGGCCGATGCCATCGGCAAGCCGATGGAGCGCCCGGAGATCACCGAGCTGCCTACCGGCGGCGTGGCGATGCCGGATCAGCTGCGCTATGACGTGGAGACGGTCGGCGAGGTGGTGCAGGGGGTGCTCACCTGGCGCAACAGTGGCACCGTCAATTACAACCAGGTGATCGTGCAGCGCATCGAGCCAGGCAAGGCGCCGGTCACCGTGCTGACCGCCCAGGTGCCGGGGCAGTCATGCCGGGTCAATGGGCTGGCCGCTGGCAACTATACCGCCATGGTCAGGGCGCTGGCGCTGACCGGTGCCGCCTCACCGGTGGCGGCGGTCAACTTCGTCATCGCCGCGCCAGCCACCCCGATCGGAGTGGAGGTAGAGGCGGGCAACTGGACGCTGGCGTTTCGCCCCAAGTTTGCGGGCGGCGATGGCTATGGGGTGCTTTGTGAGTGGTGGGTCTCGACCATCAATCTGCCGATCGGCGAAGTGATGGAGAAGGCCCGCGCCGCTGGCATGGGCACCTATATGCAGTTCGGCCAGCTCAAGCCGGACACCACCTATTATGTGTGGCTGCGGGCGGTTAACGCTTATGGCAAGTCGGCCCTGCTGGCTGCCAGTGGCAAGACCACCTATGACGCCTCATCCATTCTCGACATCATTGACGGGGAGATCGGCGCCGAGCACCTGCGCGAGGAGCTGCGCAAACCCATCGAGCTGATCCCCGGTATCAGCGAGGGGCTGACTGATCTCGACAAGGTGGTGCAAGAGATCAAGCCGATCGCCGATCGGGTGCCTGAGCTGGATAGCAAGCTGGTCGGGCTGGGTGATGCGCTGGCCGCGCTCGATGACCGCTCGCAACAAACCGAAGATCTGCTGCGCGATGAGCAGGCGAATCTCGGCGAGATGGGCATCAACAACGCCCTGCAGCAAGACAAGATCCACAGCAAGATTGACCGGGTGCAGTCCGAGATGGGCGACCTGCGCGATGCCATTTTTAGCGTCAACCCCGAGAACGGTCAGATCGAGATGGACGCCGTGCGCGCCCTGCGCGATGAGACCCACGCCAGTTTCACCCAGGTCAATCAGACGCTCGATGCCGTTAAGGGCACCATTGCCACCAAGGCCGATCACACAGTGGTTGATGCCCAGGGGGAGCGGCTGACCGAGGCCGAGCAGGTGCTCGATGGCATCAACGCCAGACTGGCGCAGACCGTCACCAAGTCGGAGTTCACTGACGAGCAGGAGCGACTGACCGAGGTCAGCAACTCACTGGACGCCACCAAGGGCGAGCTGGCCCAGAAAGCCGCCCAGTCTACCGTGACCGCCCAGGGTGAGCGCCTCGCCGCTGCCGAGCAGAAGATCACCGCCAACAGCGATGCCACCTCTGCCCTGGCGCAGAGTGTGGCGGGGCTCAAGGCAGAGGTCGCGCAGGGTGACGAGTTGCTGACAGCGACCATCACCGAAGTGGCGCGGGTCAGCGCCGAGGCTGACAAGGTGACCGCCGAGCGGGTCAGCGGACTGGAAACCCGCACCGATACCGCCGAGGGCAAGATCCAGGCCCTGGAGCAGATTGTCGAGGATGACGGCGGGATCACCGCAGGTCGCTTTGACGAGATCACCGCCGCCCTTGACCTGACCGCCGCCGCTGCCGAACAGGCTGGCCTTGCCGGTATCAACAATGCGCTGGCCGGTGAGGGGAGTGAGCAGCGCGCCCGCCAGGCCGAGGCATCTATCCGCCGCGATCAAAAGGTGCAGCTCGACATGCACCAGGCGCTCGCCAGCGAAGTGACCGAACTCAAGGCCAGCTTTGAGGGTGAGCAGGCCAACACCTCTGCCAACTTCACCAACGTTCGGGAGGTGATTGCCGGGGTCGAACAGGCAACGGCCCAGCAGTTGAGCCAGATCAAAACCGAGTTTGAAGAGGGGGATCGCAAGACCAACGCCGCCCTGCAGGAGACCAGCAAGGCGCTCAGCGATGCCGACAAGGCGCTCGCCGAGCGTGACGAGCTGCTGCAAGCGGCCATTACCGAGGGGGATGAAACCCTCAGCGCCGCCATTCAGGAGACCAACCGCGCCCAGGTCGAGGGTGATCAGGCGCTGGCCGAGCAGATCGGACAGCTCAAGACCGAGACCGGATCGCAAGGGGCCGCCATCACCACCCTGGCCAAGGTCGTCAGCGACAACCAGCAGGCGAGCGCCGAGGCGCTGGAGCAGCTGGAGGTCAAGACCGACCAGACCAACGCCACCGTGGGCAGCCTCTCCGAAGTGGTGGCCGAGCAGGGCAAGGCGCTGGCCGCCAAGCAGGATGAACTGTCATCAGAAGTTGACCTGACTGCGCTGGCCAATATCGGCAACGCCCTGGCTGACGAGGCGGGCGAACAACGCGCCCGCACCGCCCGCGCCGCGATCGTTCACCGTCAGGAGACGATGGCAGACGAACAGCAGGCGATGGCCAAGGAGCTGACCCAGCTCACCGCCGAGTTTGAAGGGGAGCAGGCCAGCACCAAGGCGCAGTTTACCGAGGTGCGCGAAGTGGTGGCGGGGGTCGAGCAATCGACCGCCCAGCAGTTGAGCCAGATCAAAACCGAGTTTGAAGAGGGGGATCGCAAGACCAACGCCGCCCTGCAGGAGACCAGCAAGGCGTTCAGTGATGCCGCCAAGGCGCTCGCCGAGCGTGACGAGCTGCTGCAAGCGGCCATCACCGAGGGTGACAACACCCTTGGAGCTGCCATCCAGGAGACCAACCGCGCCCAGGCGGAAGGTGATCAGGCGCTGGCTGAACAGCTATCGACCCTGAAAGCCGAGGTAACGAAGGGGGATAGCGCCCTGAGTGCCGCGATCTCTGAAAGCAACCAGGCGCGGGTTGACGGCGACAAGGCCAACGCCGAGAAGATTGACCAGGTGCAGGCCGTGGTTGATGACACCTCGGCGGCGGTGCAGACCGTGGCATCCGCCGTGGCGGATCTGGAGGGGGATGTCGAGGCTGGCTGGTACACCAAGGCGCAGATCAACGGCGAGGGCGGCGGCTTCGGCCTGTCGGTCAAGCTCAACCCTGACGGCTCGGTGCTGACCAGCTTCCTGCTCGATGCCGATGTGTTTGCCGTGATGTCGCGGGCAACGGGGGTATCGTCAAAGGTACACCCGCTGGTCGTCAAAAACGGCAGCGTCTACATGAACCACGCGCTGATGGACACGGCCGAGATCGGCAACGTGATCGCCAAGTACATCAACGTCCAGCATCTGAAAGGCACCCTGATCGAGGGCGGCTCTTTCAGGGGGGGTGATCTCTGGTTGGGCGAAAATGCCAATGGCCAGTTCAGTGCCTACGGCAAGCGCTGGAATGCGGGCATTGATTCGCTCGGCCGCTTCTATGGCTCTGAAGTGTTCTTTACCAGCGGTACATTCCAGGGAAACGTGCTGGCCAACTCAGGCACCTTCCAGAATGTCACCATCAGGGAGAACTGCCAGATCCTGGCTCAGCTGTCAGCGGCTCGAATCGTGGGTGATATCACCAAGGTTCGGGTGTTCGACTTGCCAGCAAAGAGCGGGATCATTATCCAGCCAGGAACGGCTGTGACGATGGTTCAGTGTTATTTCGATGCGTCCCCCTACGATCAGGAACTGACGATGGAGGAACTCGCGGTCAGGATAACCCCGTATGACGAGGGGGCGACCACGGCGCGAATTTACGCTCAAGCGGCTGGGGCGGCTGCGGTTCTTATTGCAGTTGCCACGACCGGTTCAAGCCAGACGCCGATATTTGAAAAGATCCCGGCTTGCACCATCTCCATTCCTGCAGGGTCATCGTCACTGGTCATCTATTACGTGGCCGAGCGGCGCTCAAACTGGTCTTTCTATGCGCAGAGAAAGACGTTTTTCATCAACAAAAAGGGCGGCGGATTTTCCGTCGGCTAACACCACCACACCCGGCCCAGCGCCGGGTTTCTTTTTTTCAGTCTCAGGAGCCCAGCAATGGCAGGACTTTGGCAGCGCACCGGTAACGTGACGGTGACGAATGGCAGCCGTACCGTCACCGGTTTTGGCACCAAGTGGAAAACGGGCACCCTTCCCATCCAGAAGGGTCATGCCTTCTATGGCCCCGATGGGGTGGCGAACGAAGTGGATACCGTGGTCAGCGATACCGAGATCCTGCTTGTCGAGGCATATCGCGGCGGGACGCTGGCCAATCAACCCTACAAGATCGACATCACCCGCACCTCGACCATCAGCCAGTTTTCTGCCGAGCTGTCGGCCCTGGTGGGCAAGTACCGCACCTGGTTTGATTCCATGATGACCTGGCTGACCGGCTCGGGGGATGTGGGCATTCTCAACCCGGACACCGGCGCCACCGTCACCATCCCCAGCTGGAAGAAGGTTGCCAGCGAGGGTGAAGGCCAGGCGGCCCGCGCCAAGCAAGAGGCGGACCGGGCGAAAGCCGCAGCAGACAGCATCAATCCGGAAGCCGGCGCAGGGAAGCTGATGCGTGTCGGCGGCCCTGCGATCCTGGACTCGGAGCGTTACTCTCTTGAGCGGGCAACCGGCGGCAGCCAGACCATCATTCGCGACAGCGCTGGCAACGCCAATGCTATGTTCGTGCTGCCGCGCTTCAGCTACGCCGACCTCGGCATGACCGCCGATATGGGCACTGGCGATGTGACGGCGTTCGATTTTGGCAGCGGCAGCATCAAGAGCGAGATATTCATCGGCGCCTATCTTGCGTCCGGCTCCGGCGCTGTCAGCGCGCCGCGGCAAGATCCCCGCGCCTCGCTCGATCACACCGCCGCCCGCAACGCCTGTAGTGCAAAAGGCGCAGGCTGGCATCTGATGACGGCGCACGAATGGGCGGCAATCGCCCTGTGGTGCATGGCCAACGGCTACGAGCCGATTGGCAACACCAACTGGGGGCGCAGTCATGCCAAGACGTGGATTGTTGGCGACCGGGCCGACAACCGGGCACCTGGCGATGGCGCCGGTACGGGCCGGACGCAAACGGGCTCGATGGGCGCGGAGGCGACACATAACCGCACGCCCATCGGCATCGCCGATCTGGTAGGCAACATATGGGAGTGGCAGGACGGGTTCCTGCTGCAAGACGGCCGCTTCAAGCTGTCTGCCTTTAACGCCCAGGCAGAGGCCGACTGGGCCTTTACCGATGCCTACCTCGATGCCTCATCCCCCACAGGGGGTAGCCCAATCCTCTCCAATGCCATCACCAATCGGCTCGGCGCCATCGGCGATAATGCCAACGCGGGCAACTCCGCAAACAGCGACTGGCGGATCATGGCCAAGGCGGGGGGCTATGTGTCCAATCAGGCGCTCAGGCGCCTGCTGATCGAGCCGGCCACTATCCTGCCACAGGGGCGCATCTATATGCGCAATTTCGGCGAGCGACTCCCGTATCGTGGCGGCTATTGGAACAACGGTGCCGCTGCCGGCCTCGCCGCTGTGGATCTGAACAATTCCCGCGCGTACGCGCACACGAGCATTGGGTTTCGCCCCGCCTTTGCTTGAGCTTTGGGCCTTGAGTTTTGACGGCGCCGCGATAGCGGCGCTTAGGTAAATCAGGATTGATATGGATAAACAACCGCTCGTTATCGAGCAACGGATCCGCGATATGATGCAGTATGGGTATGTCGCCATGCGGCAGTTCCCGAAGGCGGAGCGCCACGTGCTGGCCGCAGAGATCAGGTGCAGCATGTTGACACTGCTGCGGTTGGTCATCACGGCGGCCAAGCGTTACCACAAAAAGACCACACTCACGGATCTCGATGTTGAGTTAGCCGTGTTGCAAAATCAGGTCAGGCTCGCGAAAGACTTGGCCTACCTGCCAATTAACAAATACCAACACTGGAGCGGTCTCAATCTCGAGATCGGCAGAATGATCGGCGGCTGGCTCAAATACGAGCGAGCCGCCTAATCATGGGCTCCGACATCAAGCGACTCCCGTATCGTGGCGGCAATTGGAACAACGGTGCCAATGCCGGCCTCGCCGCTGTGAATCTGAACAATTCCCGCGCGAACACGAACACGAACATTGGGTTTCGCCCCGCCTTTGGCAGCAGCCAGAAGGCAACACCTCACGGGGCGTTGTCCAGTGCATTATCAAAGGGATGTCGATGCCTCGGCTATCGCCGAAAAACTGAACAGGCGGCACCGGTGCGCCGGGCCGCCGACTTTAAGGCCCTCATGTACGACCAAATCATATCGTTTGACAATCTGCACCAGGCTGCCCTGCGCTGCCTGTGCGGAAAACGCACCTCGCCCGCCGCCCTGCGCTACATGCAGCGCCTGGAAGAGCACCTGCACGACACCCACAATCATCTGCTGCACGACAGCTATCAGCCCGGCGGATACGAGGAGTTTTATGTTTTTGAGCCGAAACAGCGCCTGATCTCGGCACCCCGCTTCGTGGATCGAGTTGTCCACCGGGCGATCATGAATGTACTGGAGCCAACGCTTGACCCGCGCTTTATATTCGATAGCTACGCCTGCCGCAAAGGCAAGGGGGTACATGCCGGGGCAAACAGGGCACAGTGCTGGATGCGGGCGATCAGGCAAGCTCACGGCCCACTATTCTGCCTGAAGGCGGACATCAGCAAGTATTTCGCCAGCATCGATCACGCCCGCCTCAAGGCGATCTTGCGCCGCCACATCCACTGCGATCGCACGCTCAGGCTGCTCGATGCCATTATCGACTCGAGCCCAGGGCGGCCGGGTGTCGGGATCCCGCTCGGCAACCTGACAAGTCAGCTGTTTGCCAATCTCTATCTCAACGAGCTGGATCGCTACGCAAAGCACGATCTCGGCATCCGGTACTACATCCGCTACATGGATGATTTTGTGGTGTTGCATCACGACAAGGCGCAGCTGCACACATGGCGCGCGCGGATCGAGGCGTATCTGTGGAACAGCCTGCGCCTGACAACCAACAGCAAGACCCAGGTATTCCCTGTCGG
>NZ_JBQBEH010000007.1:0-30988 GCF_051919665.1 Aeromonas sp. 55A
CAAATATCACGTAACACAGCAATCCGGCGATTCATCATGGCGCCAGTACGTAGTCGCCAAAAAAGAAAATGGCCGAGATATCATCTCGGCCATTCGTAGCTTGGTCAAAGACTCAAGCCTGGATATTACTCATGTGCAACTTATTAGAAGTTGTACTGCAGAGCAACAGTCCACTCGTCGTCTTGCTTGTCGATGCCCTGGATCTTGTACTCGGTGTAAGCTTTCAGCTTCGGAGTGAAGGCATACTGAACACCCAGCAGGGTCTCGTCAACCAGATCCTTGTAAGTAGAACCGGCAGCTTGAGCGTTAGCCTTGCCTTCTTTGAAGTTGTAGCCAGCCAGGAAGGTCCAAGCGTCTACGTTGTAAGAAGCAGCCAGCTCGTAACCACGGCCGTCATCTTTCATGCCCAAGCTCTTGTTCTTCACTTCGCCTTCAGTGTAAACACCAGCGAAGTAGAAACCATTGATAGCGTAGTGCGCGCCCACAGCCCACTCGTCTTTCTTACCAGTATGGCCATTAACTTTGTTTTGCAGGTCAGAGTAGGCATAACCGGCATTGAAGCCCAGACCGAAGTCAAAGTCATAACCAGCAGCTACGCCGTAAGCTTTCTTACGCTTAACGTCGGAACCAAAGATGGCATCTTCTTTGACCTTCTGACCAACGTCAGTGATCTTGACCGCTACGTCATCGTTGGTTTGGTAGGAAACTTTACCTTTGAAACCACCGAAGGTGTTGGAGTAGATGATTTGACCTTCTTGACGACCGTCATAGAAGTTACCGGCATCGCCCCACTCGTTGAAAATATCGGTCGGCTCGAGTACGTCGTAGAAAGCGGTGTCGGTCTGACCGAAGATGATTTTACCGTACTGGGAACCATCAAAACCGGCATAGATGTGACGCGGATCGATGTCGCTGGTATTGCTACCAGAGTTTTCAGCAGCTACTTGCCACTCGGTTTTAGCAATGGCAGACCAAGTGTTGTTCAGAGCTACTTTACCAGACCAGCCCAGACGGGTTGCACCAACCAGTTCTGCTGATTTGTCGTTAGCTTCGCCGTAGTAGTTAGCCTGTACACGGCCGTACACGTCGAAAGTGGTACCGTCTTTGTCATAGATCACTGCGGCGTTAGCGGCGGATGCAAACAGAGCCGGAATAGCAATAGCCAGAATTGTCTTTTTCATAGTTTCCAATGCCTACTGTAATTAAACACTAAGTTGTTGTTATTCCCTGTGTTAGCGATGTTCTTTGCATCACTATGCCGCCGAGACTAGCACCGGATTTTTTGAACCGCAATGAAAAAACTTGGAACTTTTTACGCAAACCATAGTCACGGAGGCAAAAATGTGAGCCAAGTCTCACCTGACGGCAAGGCAAAAGGAAAACGTTTACAATGAATCCTGCTGATTATTTGGACTCAAATAGTCTATTTTGCATGCAAATGACGCTAACTACCTGATAAACAACCAAAGTGGTCTGATCAGCGTAAAACTGCCGTGATAATGGCTGTTGCCTCGACCTCACCGAGGGGTTGCGGGTATCCTTGTTTTTCGATTAACCCCTAACTGGCCTTCTCTTCATGCTCTCTACTCGCCTTAAAACCACCATTCGTCAAACCTATCGCCAGATTTCGGATGGATTACCCGGTTTTGTGCCGCGCAAAGAGCAGAACTTTCTGGTGGCTGAGATAGCAAAAACCCTGACCGGCGAGTACGACAAACAGCGCCGTATTCTGGTGGCCGAAGCGGGCACCGGTATCGGCAAATCTCTTTCTTATGCGCAAGGAGCCATCCCGGTGGCGCGGCTCACCCAGAAGAAGCTGGTGATCTCCACCGCCACCGTGGCCCTGCAAGAGCAGCTGATCCACAAAGACCTCCCTTTTTACCATCGCCACAGCGAGCTGCCGTTTCGTTTTATGCTGGTCAAGGGGCGTCAGCGTTACTGCTGCGAACATCTGCTGGAACAGGCAGCCAGTGGCGCCGAGATGGCCAACTTCGAGCTCGACTTTGGCAGTCTGAGCAAAACCAAACCATCTGACAGCGACAAAGCTCGCTACCAGGCCATGTGGCAGGCCTACACCAATGGCAAATGGGACGGGGATCGGGACAACTGGCCGGAGCCCATTCCCGACACTTGCTGGGATCGCATCGCCGCCGACCGTCACACCTGCAACAAGGCGCTGAGCCATCACCAGCACTGCCCCTTTCATCGCGCCCGCAACGATATGGAAAGCGCCGATGTGCTGGTGGTGAACCATGCGCTACTGCTCTCCGATCTCACCATGGGCGGTGGCATCATTCTGCCTCCCCCCGATGAGTGCATCTATGTGCTGGATGAGGCCCATCACCTGCCCACCATCGCCCGGGATCACGGCGCGGCGTCGGCCAGCGTCAAAGGCTCACGTCGCTGGCTGGAGAAGCTGGTACAAAGTGCAGGCAAGCTGGCGCGGACTCTTAATAAGGAGAGCCTGCTCGACCCCCAACTCAAACTGCAGGATGCGCTGGCCTCCATCCAGCCCGACCTGAAGGCGGTCGAGCAGTGGCTCAGCGCCAACGATCGGCTGTTTGGCGCGGAACCCCACTACCGCTTCGCCGAAGGGGTATTGCCTGATCCCCTGCCCATGCTGGCGGAGAATCTCAAGGAGTCGAGCAAGAAGGCGCTGCGAGCGCTGGATCGGATGCAAGGGGCCATAGGTGAAGCGCTGAAAGATGGCGAGATCCGCCGCAAGGAGGCCGAACCCCTGCTGGCAGAGAGCGGTTTTCATCTGCAACGGCTGGAGAGTTTCTGCGCCCTCTGGGAGATGCTGGGGCGCCATGTGCCGACCGGTAAAACCCCGCTCGCCCGCTGGATGGCCAAGAGCGATGACGGCGATATCTGGCTGCACGCCTCACCGATTGAGGTAGGCTATCTGCTGGAGGAGTGGCTCTGGTCGAAATGTCTGGGAGCCGTTCTGGTCTCTGCGACCCTCACCGCCCTCTCTTCCTTTAGTTATTTTCGCCATCAGGTGGGGCTCAAGGAGCACGACGGTACCCGCTATCTGCGCCTGCGCTCCCCCTTTGATTATCAGAAAGCCGAGCTCTATCTGCCCAAGATGGAGCACGAACCCAACTCGCCGGCCTTTACCAACGAACTCATCAGCGTGCTACCACGTATTCTTGCGGGCAAGGAGGCGAGTCTGGTGCTCTTCTCCTCCTACCGCCAGATGAATGAGGTGGCTGTTGGCTTGCGAGCCAAGGGACTGTCACTGCTGGTGCAGGGGGAAGCCTCCCGCAATGCCCTGCTCACCCTGCACAAACAAAAATGCGATGGCGGTCAGGCCAGCATCCTGTTTGGTACCGGCAGCTTCTCGGAGGGGCTGGATCTGCCGGGTCACTACCTTACCAATCTGGTCATCACCAAGCTCCCCTTTGCGGTGCCCAACTCGCCGGTCGAGGAGGCTACTGCCGAGTGGGTGGAGCAACGAGGCGGCAACCCCTTCCTGCAACTGACGGTCCCGGAGGCATCGCGCAAGCTTATCCAGGCCTGTGGCCGCCTCATCCGCAAAGAGGCTGATCGGGGACGGGTCACCATTCTCGACCGCCGCCTGCTGACCAAACGTTATGGCAAGGGGTTGCTCGACGCCCTCCCCCCGTTTACACGGCGGATCGAATAAATAAGTCGGTCGCTATTGATAAACAAACTGACAGCAGCGCGAACATCGACCACCAGAAAGAGCCATTGCCGCAGTAGGCCAAACCTGTAAAAATGAGCCCCTGTTTTCAGTGGGCAATCGCCTGACTGTTCAAGGAGATGAAATGAAACTGACTGTTCTGGTACCGGCGCTGGCTGGTCTGTTGTGGGCCGGTAGCGCTCTGGCTGATGCCCAATTGGAAGTGACCACCCCTTATGTCGTCCAGCTGATCGATGGTCAATCCATCAACCCCAAGCTGCTCGACAAAACCAGCACCTTCCCCCTCTCTGCCGGCAAACACCAGTTGGTCGTCGCCTTTGAAGGCAACTACTCCAGCCGTAACGAAATCAAGCTGGTGACCGCCGAGCCGCTGGTGCTGAACTTCACCGCCGCCGACAATCAGCAGCTGGTGCTGGACTATAAAAAGCCCCGCAACGAAGCCGAAGCCAAGCAGTTTGTCAAAGATCAAAAAGTGGCGCTGAAAGACAAGGTCAGTGGTCAGCAAGTGAGCAGCGAACAGTTCGTGATGCCGAAAGTAGAGGGCTTCCAGCTGACCCGTGACTATCAGCAAGAGCTGATCAACATGGGGAAAGCCTTCAACCAGCCCAAAGCAGTGGCCGTCTCTTCTGCTGCCGTGATGGCTGCCGCCAGCGCACCGGTTCAGGTTGCCCCCAGCAAGGCTCAAAGCAATCCGGAAGCGCTGACCCAGTTGCAAAACTGGTACAACAAGGCCGATGCGGAAACCCGCAAAGCCTTCCAGATCTGGGTTATCCAGCAGCAATAAGCCGGGCTGGGATATTGACTGAAAGGGGAGCCAAGCTCCCCTTTTCCACATCTTGCGGTCTTACTCACGACGCGTCTTGATTTATGCGCTGCCACTTCCCCTTTATATAGGGAGTACATATATGGATTCATCTGCTGATTTCATATATAGAAAGCGCCACCTTGCCAGGGAGAATGGCACCATGTCGTTGCGCATTTTCTATCACCCTCTCTACTCCTCCCTGACGCTACCCGAGCGCCATCGCTTCCCGCTGGCCAAGTATCAGGGGCTGTTTGAGCGCCTGCAGGTGCAGGGTTACCCCCTTGGCGAAGCGCCATCGGCCACCCGGGAGCAAATCTGTCGCATTCACGATGCCGATTATGTCGCGGCGGCCCTGAGCGGCCAGCTTGAAGAGCGCGCCATCCGCAAGATCGGTTTTCCCTGGTCACCCATGCTGATGGAGCGCACCTTGCGCTCAGTCGGAGCCACTATTGCTGCCAGCCGCTATGCACTTGAGCAGGGCTGCGGCTTGCAGATCTCCGGCGGCTATCACCACGCCCATCGCGATCACGGCAGCGGTTTTTGCCTGTTCAACGATCTGGTGATTGCGGCGCAGGCTTGCCTCGACGAAAAGCATTGTGAACAGGTGCTGATCATCGATCTCGATGTGCATCAGGGAGATGGCAGTGCGACCCTGTGCGCCGGACGGCGCGATATCATCACCCTCTCCCTCCATGAGGAGCACAACTTTCCCCATCACAAAGCCGCCTCTCACCTCGACTTTCCACTGCCAAGCGGCATGACGGACGATGCCTATCTCACCACACTGCAACAGGCACTATCGCTGGCGCTGCGGCTCTATTCGCCAGATCTCATCCTCTATCAGGCGGGGGTCGATGTGCATCATGCCGACGAGCTTGGCTATCTCTCCCTGAGCGATGAAGGGGTTCGCCTGCGCGATGCCATGGTATTTGACTGTGCAATCAAGCATGGGTTACCCATCGCGGCGGTGCCCGGTGGCGGCTATCGCCGCGACTGGCGACAGCTGATCCCGCTTCATATGTCGCTGTTTGAGACGGCGCGCCACCGTTTTGGCTGATGGCATGGCTTTATATGGCGCGGACACGCCATCAGAGTGGGAGGAGATTTCTCTAGATAAAACAGAAGAGGCGACCCCTGGGGCCGCCTCTTCATGTTTCGTCATCTGGGTCACACAAGCTCGCTCGTTGTCAGGCAAGCTCGGGACGCCTGAGGATAACTATTTCTGACGCTTGCGGGCGTACTTGCGACGGGCGCGGGCCTGACGCTCCTCTTCCCGCTCGGCCTTCTCTTTGGCTTTTTGCTCGGCTTCTGCGGCGGCTTCGACAATCTCGACGCTCACCATCTCCGGCGTCTCCAGCGAGATGCGGCCAAGCAAACCGGAGCGGAACTCGTTAATCAGGATCTCGGACGCCTTGTGCAAGTCGGCCAGCCCCCCTTTGCGCATAAACGCTCGCTGGCGGGCGATCATCTCCAGCAGCTCGATCTCGGTCTCGGGCAGCTCGTCAATCTGGTAGCGCGCCTTGATCCGCTCCGGATAGGCCTTGATGAAGTAGTCAGCGGCAAACATGGCGATATCGGCATAGTCGAACACAGTGTCTTTAATGGCTGCTGTGATGGCCAGACGATAACCACAGGAGGGCGGGTTGAGCTTGGGCCAGAGAAAACCCGGGGTATCGGTCAGGATAACGTTGTTATCCAGCTTGATCCGCTGCTGGGACTTGGTCACCCCCGCCTCGTTGCCGGTACGGGCGATGATGCGCCCCGCCAGAGTATTGATCAGAGTGGACTTGCCCACGTTGGGGATCCCCATGATCATGGCGCGCACGCCGCGCAGCTCCAGATTGCGCTCCGGCAGCATCTCGTGGCAGAGGGTCAGCAGTTGCTTGATCTTCTCGGGCTCCTGCTGGGTCAGGGGCAGCGCCTTGATCCCCTTCTCTTTTTCCATGTGCGCCACCCACAGATCGGTGATCGCCGGATCGGCCAGGTCCGCCTTGTTCAGCACCTTGATCACCGGGGTATCACCACGCAGCTCGGGCACCAGCGGGTTTTCGCTGGAGAAGGGGATGCGGGCATCGAGCATCTCGATGATCACATCGACCTGGGGCATGACCTCGGCAATCTCTTTGCGGGCCTTGTGCATGTGACCGGGGAACCAGTTGATGGACATATCCGTTACTCTCTGTGGGGGCTGCGGGCGCGCGCATGGAACAACAGGCGCTCTGCCGCGGGCATCGAACGAAGGGGGCGCATTTTACCTGCTGCGGGCCTCTTTTGACAGGTCATTCTAACCATCACCTCATCAAATCAGCAAACCGCCGAGGCGGAGCAACCTTGCCGGAAGCGACCGGACCAACTGGCTCAATTGATAGATAACATATTGATATAGTGTAACATTTTTATCACTTTTTCACACAACCGTCACCGATAGTCAGTAAAAGTGTCATCTGCCCCCTCTAGGCTGCGCTCAGGTTTTACAAGGAGCGAACCCCAATGAGAAAAATGGCAGGACTTGCAGTGATGATCGGCGCCGCCCTGGCTGCTGGCTGCAAATCAGACAATGACACGGTGGCGACCAAGCCCGCAGCCCAACCCACCAACGTCATCTTCTTCCTCGGTGACGGCATGGGCCTCAACACCCTGACGGCCGCCCGCATCTACGGTGTCGGCGAAGAGGGTGATCTCACCATCGATACCCTGCCAGAGACGGCCTTTATCAAGACCTTCTCCCACGATGCCCAGGTCACTGACTCGGCCCCCTCCATGGCGGCCTACATGACCGGGGTCAAGAGCAACAACGGCGTCATCAGCATGGACGGCGACGCCACCTATGAGAGCGACTGCAGCAAGAGCGCCGGCAAGCCGGTGACTACCCTGCTGGAGCTGGCCAAAGCCGATGGCCGCGGTACCGGCGTGGTAACCAGTACCCGGGTGACCCACGCCACCCCGGCGGCTACCTATGCCCATATCTGCAACCGGGATCTGGAAGCGGATATCGCCGTCCAGCTGGTACCGGACGGCAAAGGCTACAACAGCGCCCTCAAGGAGGGACTGGATGTGGTGCTCGGTGGCGGCAGCAGCTTCTTCCTGCCCAAAGCCGACAAGGGCAAGCGGGAGGATGGCCGCAACCTCATCAGCGAAATGCAGGCCAAGGGCTACCAGTTTGCCAGCAATCTGGATGAGCTGAACAAGGCCGATGCGGGCAAGCCGCTGCTGGGTCTGTTTGGTTCCAGCCATATGAAATATGACCTGGACCGCCCCGCCAGCGAGCCGTCACTGGCCCAGATGACCCTGGCCGCCATCAAGCAGCTCAAGGGCAAGGAGAAGGGTTACTTCCTGATGGTGGAAGGGGGCCGCATCGACCACGCACTGCACGACACCAACGCCAAGCGTGCGCTGCAAGACACCATCGCCTTCGACAACGCCATCAAGGCCGCCATCGACGAGGTGAAAAAGAGCGACCCCGAGCTGAAAAACACCCTGATCGTGGTCACCGCCGACCACGACCACACGCTCGTGCTCAACGGCTATGCCAAGCGCACCGGCAAGACCACTGCCGACAACCCCGGCGTACTCGGGCTGGTGAAGAACTACGAGACTGGCGAGCCAAGCAAGGATAGCGAGGGCATGCCCTACACCATCATAGGTTTTGGCAACGGCTACAACCGGGTGGATGGCCCGCGCAGCAGCGTCGCCCCGCTCGACGATGCCACCGTCTCCGCCAATGACTACCACCAGGAAGTAGTGGTAAGGGATGGCGGAGATCGGCAACGAGACCCACGGCGGCACCGATGTCTTCCTCGGCGCCATCGGCAAGGGGGCTGACAGCTTCCATGGCTCACTCGATAACACCGCCGTGTTCGGCAAGATCAAGGCTGCGGCCAAGCTGTAAGGAGCACTTTCATGAGCAAACAGATGAACACATCCATCAAGCACACGCTGGTCTGCGCAGCCCTGTTCAGTGCGCTGGGCGCAACCTCCCAGGCACAGGCCGCTGATGCCAAAAACGTCATTCTCTTTATCGGTGATGGCATGGGGCCCACCGTGCTCACCGCCACCCGCCTGTTCAAGGTGGGAGAAGAGGGCAATCTGGAGATGATGAAACTGCCGCGCAGTGCCCGCATCAAGACCTTCTCCAACGATGCCCAGACCACCGACTCGGCCCCCTCCATGGCGGCCTACACCACCGGGGTCAAGATGAACAACGAGGTGATCGCAATGAGCAGTGACACCAAAGCCGTCGCCCCCGGCAAAGACGTCAATGGCAACAAAACCGTCAACAATTGCAGCAGCGATAACGGCAAGCCGGTGCCCACCATCCTGGAGCTGGCCAAGGCGGCAGGCAAATCGGTCGGGCAGCCGTCACCACCACCGAGCTGACCCACGCCACCCCGGCGGCCACCTACGCCCACATCTGCCATCGGGATGCTGCCTATGACATCGCCGCACAGGCCGTCCCGGGGGGCGCTGGTTTCAACCAGGCGCTGGGGGATGGGGTGCGATCGTGCTGATGGGCGGTGGTGCCAACCACTGGACCCCCTACAGCGCCAGCAACAAGGGCGGTCGCAATGACAACCGCGACCTGACCGCCGAGATGAAGGCGCAGGGATACAGCTATGTCACCACCCAAAGTGAACTGGCCAAGGTCACCAGCGGCAAGGTGCTCGGTCTGTTCAGCGGCGAAAATCCCACCTGGACTACGAGCTGGGATCGGGTCGCCAAGGGGGCTGCCAATACCCAGCCGTCCCTCTCCGAAATGACCGCCAAGGCGATCGACCTGCTGAGCAAGAACAGTCAGGGTTACTTCCTGATGGTAGAGGGTGGCCGTATCGATCACGCCCTGCACGGCACCAATGCCAAGCGCTCGCTCACCGACGCAGTGGCTCTGGATGAGGCGGTCAAGACGGCGCTGGGTAAAGTGGATCTCAACAATACCCTGATCGTGGTCACCGCCGACCATGACCACACCATGACCATTAACGGCTACTCCGCCAAGGGCGATCCGGTGCTGGATCTGGTGAAAAATGGCGATGGCTCGACCCAGAACGACGTGGATGGCAAGCCCTTCACCACCCTGGTGTTCGGTAACGGCCCCAACCGCCCCGATGTGCGTCCCGTCCTCACCAGCGATCAGGTGATGGCCAATGACTATCTGCAGGAGACCGGCGTCAAACTGACATCGGAAACCCACGGCGGCGGCGATGTGATGCTGTTTGCCGATGGCGCCGGCAGCAACCGCTTCAAAGGCACGCTGGATAACACCAAGGTGTTTGGCAAACTGCGGGAGGCGCTCGGCCTGTAAGCAGCAGGGGCCCGGGTGCATCTGAGCAATGGACTCAGCGGCCCGGGCCCCGGCTCTTTCGAGCGACAGATGATGATGCGACTTTTGCTTTCGTTATGGCTGCTTGGCAGCACCCTCGCCTTCCCCCTGCATGCTGACGACACGCCCCCGGATCTTCGCCGCCCGGATCAGCTATCACGACCGGAACACCGGCAGCGATGGCATCGCCAGAGAGAGTGTCTGGCAAGAGAAGTGGCTGCGGGTGGGCAATCAGGTGTGGAGCCAGCGGCTCATTCCCCTCCCCCTTGCCCGTGCCTATCACGCCACTCACGATGCCACCCCCGGCCACAAGCACTTTACCCACCAGATGGCAGCCCGCTGGGTCAGTCGCAGTGATGAAGGTGAGTTGCAACTGCGTTATGCCGACAGCTGGCACAACCAGCTGGTTGAGGTGCCGGTGGAAGAGTATGGCCAGGTGGCCTTCAAACCCGACTGGCCACGGATCCGCCATCTCGTCAACCCGGCGCTGATCGAGGGGATGACCCCGCTGGATGAGGCCGCCCCCGAGCAGGCCCGCTGGTATGAGAAGCGCGAAGGGCAGCAACGAACCCGCATTCTCTGGTCGAGTCAGTGGCAGCTCCCGCTGGTGGTCGAATCGGCCAGTCTCGACGGCTATCGCAGCTACCGGATGGAGGTGACCCTGCGCAAGCTGCCTGCTCAGCTCCCCTGGCAGCAACTCGCTGATTACGAAGTGCGCGATCTGCGCGATTTCTTCGACTGAGATCCCAACCCCTCAGCGAGCCCAACGACAACGCAGGCAGGAATGTTACACTCTGCATATTCGACTCTGGCTCACGACCTTGATGCGCGCTCTCTGCCTGCCCTTTTTTGCACTGCTGTTGTTGCTGGTACACACCGGTGCCCAGGCTATTGTGCTGGTGGCGGCCGAGCTGCCCCTTACGTCATTCGCTCCTCTCACGGCAAACCAAGCGGTGTCGCCATCGAGATCATGGAAGAGGCCGCGCGACGCCTTAAAGAACCGCTCACCATCGAGTTGATGCCGCTGGCCCGAGCCCTCACCCAAACCGCCCATCGCAAGGATGTACTGCTGATACCGCCAGTACGCAGCTCTCAACGGGAGCATCTCTACTACTGGGTTTCCCCCATCCTTGATGAAGAGTTCCTCATTGTCAGCAATCGCCACAAGCATACCACCCCGCTCATGATAAACGCGCTTCCTTCACTCAAGGTGGGCACCTTGCGTCACTCCTTCGGCCAGTATCTGCTCAAGCAGAGGCTGAATCTCGCCAGCCAAACCGTCGCCACCGAAGACCTCAATGCCCTCAAACTGCAACGAGGACGCATCGATGCCTGGGTCGCAGCCTGGAACGTCATCCTCTACAACCAGCAGACGGGCGGATTTTCCATCGATGAGATAGTAAAAGGCGAATCCTTGATGCGTACCCAGTTATTTATCGCGGCCAGCAAGGATTTTCCCTTCACCGAAGGGCGTCGCTGGCAAGCCGTGATTGACGAGATGCGCCATGATGGCACACTGGCGCGGATCATCCGTCAGTACAACTATCAGGTTCCTGAGTAGTCACTCAATCACGGTTGCCAAGGCCGGCCAGAATGGTTATGGTAGCCCCATGAAAATACTCGCTATTTCCTCGCATTTGCTCACACCCTGCTGAGCCCCCGCCTCGCTCCTTCGGCCGCGAGTCGCTTGGGGGCATGGCATTTTCAATCGATTGAACCTGTTGAATCCATTTTTGTAACACTTTGCGTGATGGCCAACCTGCACCCGCCGGTATGGGCCTATCCGCTATTGATAAGGAATATCTTATGAAACAACCTCATCTGGTTATCTCCAGCCTTGATCTGGACCGTATCGAACAACTGCTCGGCAACCATCCGCAGCATCTGGCCCTGCAAGAGGAGCTGGACCGCGCCGAGATCCGCGAACCGGCCGACATGCCGCCGGACGTGGTCACCATGAACAGCAAGGTACGCTTCAAGATGCAGAGCAGCGGCAACGAGTTCTGCCTCACCCTGGTCTACCCGCGCGATGCCAAGGGCGACGAGAGCAACATCTCTGTACTGGCGCCGGTAGGCAGCGCCCTGCTCGGCCTGAAAGTGGGCGACAGCATCGCCTGGCCGGGCCCGGCCGGTCGCACCATCGAGGTAGAAATTCTGGAAGTGGTCTATCAGCCGGAGCGCGCCGGCGAACTGCACCGCTGAGTCCCCCGGGCTGGTCATCTCCCTGTTGATCAGCCCGCTTGCTCGCTCTTGCCAGCTGATCCCGATCAAGCTTTGCGCACCTTGCCCCCCGGTTTTTAGCCCCTTTTCCTGCTGCTGCTTGAGCCTGACTCGGGGGGCAGGTATCTTGTTGGCCGCGTCATGGTCATGACGCACCGAATTTCAGGCTGACATCATGATAAAAATTGCCCTTATCGACGATCACCAGATCGTCCGATCCGGTTTTGCCCAACTGCTCAATCTGGAGCCCGACCTGCAGGTGGTCGCCGAATTCGGCTCCGCCAGCGATGCCCTTGCCGGCCTGCCCGGCAGCGGGGCGCGGGTCTGCGTCTGCGACATCTCGATGCCCGACCAATCGGGGCTGGATCTGCTCAAGCAGCTCCCCTCCGGTCTCGCGGTGGTGATGCTCTCGGTACACGACAGCCCCGCCCTCATCGAGCAGGCACTGCAGACCGGTGCCAAGGGATTTCTCTCCAAGCGCTGCAGTCCGGACGAGCTGATCGCCGCCGTGCGCACCGCCGCACAGGGGGGGTGTTATCTGACGCCGGACATCGCCCAGAAACTGGCCAGCAGCAGCCGGGATCCCCTCACCAATCGGGAGCGGGAGATTGCCCAGTTGCTGGCACAGGGGCTGGAGGTGAAAGCCATCGCCGAGCAGCTTGGACTCTCCCCCAAGACGGTTCACGTCCATCGCGCCAACCTGATGGACAAGCTCAAGGTCAGCAACAACGTCGAGCTGGCCCACCGCATGCTGGATAGCTGGTGATCTCCCGTCTTGCCAGCTATGTCGCCATCGCGCTGGCGGCCTGCTTCATCTTTGCCGCCGGCTGGTTTTGCCTCTGGAGCATCAGCCTGCATCTGGCGGGTGGCCCAGCGCTGGCGGTGCTGCTGTTCCCCTTCGGCCTGCGCCTCGGGTTGCTGCTGCAAAGTCCCGGCCACTACTGGCCGCCGCTGTTGCTGTGCGAAGGGCTGCTGCTCTACTGGCTCAATCTGGAAGTGGGGCTGCCCCACTGGCCTTGGCTGGTCGCGGGCAGTCTGCTGACCCTGCTACCGCTGCTGATTGCCCGTCACCGGCAGGTGCGCAACGACTGGCAGCAACTGTTGCTGCTGCTCGCCACCGTCACGGCGGCGGCGCTGCTGCAAGCCCTGCTCTGGCATCTGGCCGGGGAAGATGGCCTCTCGGCCCTGCTGCTCAGCCTGACCGGCGGGCTGACGCTGACCTCCACCTGTATGCTGATCTGGCACTACCTCACCCGCGCCACCTGGGTGCCGCTGGGGCCTGCGCTGGTGGATCAACCGGTGGAGTGGCGCTTTCGCCATCTGGTCTGGTATCTGCTGCTGTTCGTATTGAGCCTCTGGCTGCAACTGGGATTGCCCAACTCGCTGGTACGCTTCACCCCGTTTTGTCTGGCCATCCCCATCATCGCCATGGCGTGGCGCTACGGCTGGCAAGGGGCGCTGCTCGCCACCCTGATGAACACCATCGCCCTGCTGGCCAGTCAGGCCTGGCATGATCACCCGCTGGATCTGCTGCTCTCCCTGCTGGCCCAGAGCCTCACCGGCCTGCTGCTGGGTGCCGGGATCCAGCGCCAGCGGGAACTCAATCAGGCGCTGACCCGCCAGCTCGCCCACAATCGCCAGCTCACCGAGCGGCTGCTGGAGACCGAGGAGAGCATCCGCAAGGAGGTGGCGCGCGAGCTGCACGACGACATCGGCCAGACCATCACAGCAATTCGAACCCAGGCAGGGATCGTGCGCCGCCTCGCCCCCGATAATGCCGGGGTGGGCCAGAGCAGTGCCCTGATCGACACGCTATCGCTCGGGATCTATGACGCGGTGCGCGGTCTGCTCGGGCGGCTGCGCCCGCGCCAGCTCGACGACATGACTCTTGAACAGGCGGTACGGGCACTGCTGCGGGAGCTGGAGCTGGAGCGTCACGGCATCGTCACCCGTCTGGAATGGCAACTGGCAGATGGCGATCTCTCCGATGCCCAGCGGGTCACCCTGTTTCGGGTCTGTCAGGAGGGGCTCAACAACGTGGTCAAACATGCCAACGCCCACTCGGTCACCATTCGCGCCCGGGCCAGCGGCGAGCAGTTGCAACTGGTGCTGGAAGATGATGGCCGCGGTCTGCCGGAAAGCCGCCCGCAGCAGGGCTATGGCCTGCTCGGCATTCGCGAGCGGGTACAGGCCCTAGGGGGCAGTCTGCAACTCTCCTGCATCCACGGCACCCAGCTGACGGTCAATCTGCCCAGTCGCAGACGGGAAGAGAGTCATGGCTAATCACCACCAGAGGGCCTGCCTGTGCTGAGTTTTATGAGAAGCGCGCCGCCCCGGCCCCTTATCCGGGATCAGGCCGAGATCGATGCCACCTATCGCCACTGGCGGCTGCACCTGCTGCTGACCATGTATCTGGGCTATGCGGTCTTCTACTTCACCCGCAAGAGCTTCAACTTCGCCATGCCGGACATGCTGGCGAGCGGCATGCTGGACAAGTCCGATATCGGCATGCTCTGGACCCTGTTCTACATCACCTACGGCTGCTCCAAGTTCTTCTCCGGCATCATCAGTGACCGCGCCAACCCGCGCTACTTTATGGGTGTCGGACTGATAGCCACCGGCGTTATCAACATACTGTTCGGCCTCTCGTCGGCACTCTGGATGTTTGCCGCCCTCTGGGTCGCCAACGCCTTCTTCCAGGGCTGGGGCTGGCCCCCCTGCTCCAAGCTGCTCACCAGCTGGTATTCGCGCACCGAACGCGGGGTCTGGTGGTCGGCCTGGAACACCGCCCACAACGTCGGCGGCGCGCTCATCCCTCTTATCGTCAGCACCATCGCCCTGCAGCATGGCTGGCGCTACGGCATGATAGTGCCCGGCCTTATCGCCATCATCGCGGGATTGTTCCTCTGCTGGCGACTGCGGGATACCCCGAGCGCCATGGGATTGCCAACGGTGGGCGAGTGGCGCAAGGATGCCATGGAGCTGGCCCAGCAGACCCAGGATGCGGGGCTCTCCCACCGCCAGATCCTGCGCAAATATGTGCTGGGCAACCCCTATATCTGGCTGCTCGCCTGCTGTTACGTACTGGTCTATGTGGTGCGCACCGCCATCAATGACTGGGGCAATCTCTATATGACCGAGCAGCGCGGCTTCAATCTGATGAGCGCCAACTCGGCCATCTCCATGTTCGAGGTGGGGGGCTTTATCGGTGCGCTGGTGGCGGGCTGGGGATCGGACAAGCTGTTCAACGGCAACCGTGGCCCGATGAACCTCATCTTTGCGGTGGGGATCCTGCTGGCGGTGGGGTCGCTCTGGCTGATGCCCTTCTTCAGCTATGTGATGCAGGCGGCCTGCTTCTTTACCATCGGCTTTTTCGTGTTTGGCCCGCAGATGCTGATCGGCATGGCAGCGGCGGAGTGCTCCCACAAAAACTCGGCGGGGGCGGCCACCGGCTTTGTTGGTCTCTTTGCCTACATGGGGGCGGCGCTGTCAGGCTATCCGCTGGCCAAGGTGATGGAGATCTGGCACTGGAACGGCTTCTTCGTGGTGATCTCGGTGGCGGCAGGCGTCTCGGCCCTGCTGCTGCTCCCCTTCCTCAAGGCGCAGGCACCGAGAACAGCTCAAGCTCCGTCAGAGTAATGGACGGCAGCTGACGAGCTATATCCGGCAAGCAGAAACAAACAGGGCGCGGATCACCGCGCCCTGCTGTTATTCCTGAACCTATTCCGGCATCAGGCAGCCTGACAGACCCGGTTCTTTCCTTCCCGCTTAGCCCGATAGAGAGCGTCATCCGCACGGCTGAACAGGCTGTCAAAGTGCCACTCCCCCTGCCAGTGAGCAACACCCATGCTGACGGTGATATGGATCCCCTCCACCTCGCTGGCCGCAAGCTGAACCCGCAGTGACTGGCACCGGGCGATCGCCTCTTCTGCGGTGGCATGGCGAAATAGCAGCACAAACTCCTCGCCCCCAAAGCGACTGGCCAATACTCCTTCCAGCTCGCGCAGTGCCAACCCGACCCGCTCCAGCACCCGATCCCCACCTCATGACCATGCCGATCGTTGATCTGCTTGAAGTCATCCAGATCGAGCACCGCCAGCGCCCCCTGCTGTGCAGGGCGTCCCCGGGCCAGACGCTCCATAAAACCACGGCGATTGAACAAGCCGGTCAACGGATCATGACTGGCCTGATAGCGCAGCTCCAGCGCCCGGTGCTGGTTGCAGAGCAGCAGCACCCCGAAGGTGAGCATGGAGCTACCCACCAGCATGGAGACATAGGGCAACACGTTGAACAGCTGACGCTGGAACGGGCTTTCGATCACCTCGCCCCACACGGTAAAAATCCGCATCAGGGTCATGGCAATCAGCACCAGATTGAGGCCAATCAGCACCCATACCGCCACCTGATAATCGGGTCGACCATGACGCCAGAGCTGCCAGATGATGAGCGTACTGAGCACGATGAAGGTGGCGCTGCTTATCATCACCCGTACCGCAATCCGGCCATCGATGGCGACCGACCAGGTCATGACGGCGGCAAACAGCAGGATGAATCCCCAGCAGGCAGGCCAGCCCGGCGATTGACGGAAGAAACAGCGTTGGGCGACCAGCAATAACGACACATGAAAAATCAGGAAGACATTGCCCACCCAGGAGCCATAGGGGGTGGGTGTCAGCAGCAGACTGGCAAATCCCGCCTGACCCAGCATGGCAAACAGACTGGACCACCACCAGACCCCGACGCCGGGAATATCGTTGTGGGTAACGCGAATGATGGTGAGAGTGAGGAAACCGAGACAATAGCCGCACAAGGCCATGATCATCAAGGTAAAAATATCCAGCTTAAGCAGTAGTGAGGCGTCCATACCAAAGCCATGCAGAGAGGGTAACTGAGTATATGAGAAGCGTTTGCCAAGACCCAGTGCGACTTGATGGTTTTCACAATAAAGCCCGTTCGTTTGCTGACAAACAGAGCAATGCGTGTGATATCCCACCAATGCGTATTCGTATCAGCCCCACAAAAAGCCTCTTACGGAGCCCAATAACTCAATAAGAGTTGCAAGCGGCGCCCTGAGTTTGTAACAAAATGTCTTGGGGATAATTTGGGCTTGAACCCACCCCATTAGATAGATATGTTGTTTTCGTGTGATTTTATGAATGAAGCCATGAGCAATAAATGTCTCTAACCTGTTGAGTCTTCTGACACAATCTGTTTTTGGTACATTTTTCACTCAACCACTATTCATAGCATCTCATATGGGGCTTTTGTCCCGCTCAAGACATTCATCCTGTCTTGCCTGTTGCCGGATGCAGCAGTCTCTTGTGCCACGGAGTCGCACGGGATCAGGTTCAAGGCCGAACACACCACCGACAGAGACGTCACTTATGATCAAAAAACTGATTCTTTCTACCCTGCTGTTTTGCGGGATCGCCACGGCGGCCCCGACCCCAGCCCCTACCTCCACCCTGGATGCCGTGCTCGAACGCGGCGTGCTGCGAGTCGGTTTCGATGCCGGCTATCAACCCTTCGAGATGACCAACAAGCAGGGCCAATACATCGGCTTTGACGTGGATCTCGCCAAGATGGTCGCCAAAGAGATGGGCGTGAAGGTCGAGTTCGTCAACACCGCCTGGGATGGCATCATTCCGGCGCTGCTGACCAACAAGTTCGACGTCATCATGGGCGGCATGACCGTCACTCCCCAGCGCAACCTGCGGGTCAACTTCGCCGATCCCTACATCGTGGTCGGCCAGACCATAGTCCTGCGCAAAGAGAAGGCGGGCGAAATCAAATCCTTCACCGACCTCAACGACCCGAAATACAAGATCGCGGTCAAGCTCGGTACCACCGGCGAGCAGGCAGTCAAGCGCCTGATCCCCAAAGCTACCCTGCTGCAGTTTGAAACCCAGGATGACGCCAAGCTGGAAGTGATCAACGGCAAGGTCGATGCGTTCGTCTATGACCTGCCCTACAACGCTATTTTTGCCTCCCAGAATCAGGGCGCCGTAGTACACCTCGACAAGCCGTTCACCTTCGAGCCGCTGGCCTGGGCCATCCGCAAAGGGGATCAGGACACCCTCAACTGGTTCAACAACTACCTGCGCCAGATCAAGGGCGATGGCAGCTACGACCGTCTCTACAAGAAGTGGTTCGAATCCAACGCCTGGCTGAATCAGCTCAAATAACCTCCGGGGGGCGGCACATGCCGCCCCTGCACCACGCAGCTCCCCACACAATAACGAGAAGAGGTTGTGACTGTGCACACACCCAAACCGACAAGACAGATGGAAAAACAGCCCAATCAGCTGCTCTGGCATGGGGTTTTCCTGCTGATGCTGCTGGTTGCCGTATTCGGCATCTACAAGGCTGTCCAGTCAGTGGATTACACCTGGCGCTGGGAACGCATTCCCCAATACATCGCCTATCAGGCGGAGCAGAAGAATGTCGCCGAATTTGACGGCACCGTGATGGCGGGCACCAGCGAGGCCGAGAAGGGCAAGCTGTTCCTGCAAGACGATCTCGACCCCAATGTGCGGCAAGCCATCGCCAGCACCGGCGTACAAGTCGCCGAAGGGGATACCGTTTTTCGTGGCGATACCCTCGACACCCAACTAAGCTGGACCGCAGGCCCCATCGCATGGGGCGTCTGGGTCACCGTCAAGCTCTCGCTGGTAGCAGGCATCTTCGCCATCCTGCTCGGCACCCTGGCCGGACTGGCCCGCCTCTCCCCCAATCCGGCCCTGCGCAATCTGGCGGTCACCTACGTTGAGCTCATCCGCGGCACGCCGCTGCTGGTGCAGATCTTCATCGTCTACTTCTTTATCGGCACCGTGCTGAACCTCGACCGCTTCACCGCCGGGGTCGCCGCGCTGGCCGTCTTTACCGGGGCCTATGTGGCGGAGATCGTCCGCGCCGGTATCAGCTCCATCCACAAGGGGCAGATGGAGGCTGGCCGCAGCCTGGGTATGACCTCCGCCCAGACCATGCGCTATGTCATTCTGCCGCAGGCGTTCAAGCGGGTACTGCCACCGCTGGCAGGCCAATTCATCAACCTGATCAAGGACTCCTCGCTGGTCTCGGTCATCTCCATCACCGACCTGACCAAGGCGGGTCGCGAGGTGGTGAGCTCCACCTTCAGTCCCTTCGAGGTGTGGTTTACCGTCGCCCTGCTCTATCTGGTGCTGACCGGCACCCTCTCCTTCCTGGTACGCCGTCTCGAGGTGAAATATGCGAAAAGCAACTGATCCCATCATCAAAGCGACCGGCGTAGAGAAGTTCTACGGTAGCGAAGTGCACGCCCTGAAAAATGTCAGCACCGAGGTGGCCGAAGGGGAAGTGGTGGTGATCGTCGGCCCCAGCGGCTCGGGCAAATCCACCTTCCTGCGCACCCTCAACCAGCTGGAGACCATCAACGACGGCAATATCGTGGTCGACGGCATCTGCCTGACCGAGCCGGGCGATGTCAACAAGCTGCGGGAAGAGGTAGGTATGGTGTTCCAGTCCTTCAACCTCTTTCCCCACCTGACGGTGCTGGATAATATCTGCCTCGCCCCTCAGAAGGTGCGTGGCCTGTCGCGCCGTGAGGCCGAAGACAGAGCCAAGGCGCTGCTGCTGAAAGTGGGGCTGTCGGTGAAAGCGGCCAGCTATCCCTCCCAACTCTCCGGCGGTCAGCAACAGCGGGTGGCCATCGCCCGGGCGCTCGCCATGCAGCCACGCATCATGCTGTTTGACGAGCCCACCAGTGCGCTCGACCCCGAGATGGTGGGGGAAGTGCTGGATGTGATGAAGGGGCTGGCTCGTGAGGGGATGACCATGGTGGTGGTGACCCACGAGATGGGCTTTGCCCGTGAGGTAGCGGATCGGGTGCTTTTTATGGAGAGTGGCGAACTGCTGGTGGATGAAAAACCGGCCGATTTCTTCGACAATCCCCCCTCCCCACGCCTGCGCCAGTTCCTGAGTCAGGTACTGTAGCCAACACGCTCTGCTGGATAAACGAAGAGGGACCGCAAGGTCCCTCTTCTTGTGCGTCACGCTGAGCAGGCTTAACCCAGCTGAACCCGAGTGCCCCTCTCATCGGCTCAGCGCGGGGACTTTCCCAGATAGCGCTCCACGATCACTTTCACTCCGTCACGTTTTTTGAGCTGATAGAGCTCCTTGTCAAACTGGTCGATAAAGGCCTGTTTGTAGGGATACTCTCCCTTGCGGCTGTAGCCGAGAAACCCCTGCTCCTTGCTGAGCACCGGCCCCTGTTTGAGCAGGGACATATCGGCCACCGCCAGCTGATCGGCCTTTATCATGTTGAGCAACTCATAGAGCAGGGAGAGGCGATCATTGATGGTGCAATCGACCCGGCCGCGAACAATCTTGAGCAGGTTCTCCCGATTGCTTTTCACCTCCTCCACGTCGATCTGCTTCTCTTTTACCGCCAGCCAAAAGGCATCGCCGCCGACGGCAAAACCGGCGTTCATGCCAAAGCGTAAACCATGATAGTCGAGCGGAAATCTGGCCTGCGGGGTATTGGCCGCCACACTGGCGCCGCACATCACCACCAGCTCTTCATCCAGCATCGGCTGGGAGTAGGGCCACATATAAGGGCGGGTATCGGGCATGTAGTAGGGTGGAAAGATGGCGAAGGCGGCCCCCTGTTCCACCATGCTCAGACCGCGCCGCCACGGCATGGGCTTGAGCACCACCTCATAGTCAGGCATGGCAGAGGTCACCTCGCGGATGATGTCAGCATAGATCCCCCTGACCTCCTCCCCTTCCTGCCAGGAGTAGGGGGGATAGGCGGCATCCGCCAGGATCTCGACCCGGGTCTTGGCGTGCGCCATCATGCACAACCCCAACAACAAGCAACACCAGACGCGCATAAGCCAGCACCTCCTGAAAAAGCCTGCATCAAGCATAGCCATCCACTGCGCCTTCCTCTGCTGGCGCGCCATATTTCATGCCATCTCTTCGTTGGCTGAAAAATGTTAATGAAATATTAAAACCATCCTTTATGCTGGAGAGCAATTGCTCTGAATGGATGGCCGCATATGGATGTGCAACTGCTTTTGCTCTACCTCTCCCCGATTTTTCTGGCCTTTATCGGCTGGGAGATGCTCTACCTGCGCAAACATGGCTCGGCCTTTCCCACCGCCACCTACCAGTGGCGGGATCTGTTCGCCAACGCCACGCTGGCCCTGATGCACCAAGGGGGCGATGCCCTGGCGGCCATCGCCATTGCTTATCTGTATGACACCCTCTGGGGCTGGCGACTGTTCGATATCGAGCTGAATCTCTGGAGTGTGCTACTGCTGTTCCTGTTGCAGGATCTCTGCTACTGGCTGTTCCACTTCACCAGCCACCATGTGCGCTGGCTGTGGGCTTCCCACGTGGTACATCACAGTTCGGAGCGGCTCAATCTCTCCACCGCTTTTCGCCAGAGCCTGATGTATCCAATCTCCGGCATGTGGCTGTTCTGGATCCCGATGATTGTCATCGGCTTCCCGCCCGAGGCGGTGGTCGCCACCGTGCTGCTGAGTCTGGGTTTCCAGTTCTTCGTCCACACTCAGGTGGTGGGCAAGCTCGGCTGGCTTGAGTGGATCTTCAACACCCCCTCCCACCACAGGGTGCACCACGCCAGCAACGCCAAGTACATAGACCGCAACTTTGCCGGCGTGCTGATTATCTGGGATCGACTGTTCGGCACCTTTGTCGAGGAGGATCCTGCCGAGCCATGCCGCTTCGGCATCACCAAGCCGATCCACAGCTTTAACCCCCTCACTCTCACCTTCCATGAGTGGCGCGACATGCTGCGTGACGCCCGTGGCCTGCCATGGCGACAAAAACTCGCGGTGCTGTTTGGCAAACCGGCCGGACCTGCCAGCAGCTGAGCCTTCGCCCCGGATAGCAAGCCACTGATAACCAGTCCCTGATAATAAGAGAGCGCCACAGTGGCGCTCTCTTTTATGGTCAGTCATATCTTCGATATCAGAGATGGGCGAACGACCAGACGGCGGGGATCAGGCTCAGCAAGGTCACGCCGGCCAATAGCCGTTCGCGACCACTCAGGCAAAGACCTGCGCCCAGCTGGCGGCGGCTGTAGAGAAACAGCAGCAGACCCGGCCCGTAGAGCAGCAAGGAGAGCAGCAGATACTCCACCCCGGCAGCATAGAGCAGCCAGAAGCCGTAACCGCTCGACACCAGCGCCACTGCCCGCATCAGACCGCTGCCCTGCCCACTCTCCCCCTCCTTGCTGAACGAAAGCTTGAGCAAAAACAGCCCGATCAACAGGTAAGGCACCAAAATCATCGAGGTCGATATAAGCAGCAGACTGGTGTAGCCCTTGCCGAGCAGCCACACCAGCAGCAGGCATGTTTGCACCGTCAGGCTGGTGAGCCAGAGCGAGGCGATAGGCGTCCCGTTGCGGTTCTGGCGCCGGAAGATGGCGGGAAACGCACCGTGGCGGGCCGCGCTGAACGGCACCTCGGCCGAGAAGAGGGTCCAGCTCACATAGGAGGCGAGCACCGAGACGATAAGACCGAGGCTGATGAGCAGCTTGCCCCAGGAGCCGGTCATCTGGGCCATCAGCCCTGCCATGGAGGGGTTGGGTAGCGCCGCCAGCTCGGGCCGACTCAATATCCCCAGCGCCAGCACCGAGATAAGCACATAGAGCAGCAGCGCCAGCACCACCCCAAGCACGGTGGCAGTGCCCACATCCTGCCGGTTTCGAGCGCGGGCCGACAGCACCGCTGCCCCCTCGATACCGGTGAAGACCCAGAGGGTGATGAGCATGGTGTTGCGCACCTGCTCGGAGACCGGCACCGCCAGGGTGCTGCCCTGCTGATCCGCCACGAAGGTGACCGGATCGAACCAGTAGCAGGCAAACAGAATAAACAGCAGCAGCGGCAGGCTCTTGGCCAGGGTCGCCACCAGATTGAACAACGCCGCCTGCTGCACGCCGCGGGCCACCAGCAGGTGCACAGCCCAGAGGATGCAGGACTCGCCGACAAACGCCGCCAGGGTATTGCCGTCACCAAACCAGATCTGCTCCGGCGTATCGACGAAGCTGCCCAGCGCCGCAAAGGCAATGACCAGATAACCCACCACGCCGATGGTGGCGCAGAGCCAGTACCCCCAGGCGGAGAAGAAGCCCACCAGATCGCCAAAACCGGCGCGGGCGTAGCTGTAGATGCCGCCGTCGAGATCCGGTCTGAGTCGCGACAGATAGAGAAAACTCATGGCGAGCGCCAGGATGCCCACACCCGTCACACCCCAGCCGATCAGCACGGCGCGGGCGCCTGCCACCTCGGCCATATTCTGGGGCAGGCTGAAAATCCCCGCCCCCACCATGGAGCTGAACACCAGCGCGGTGAGAGACCAGAGCCCAATCTTGTTCTCTTTCATGAAAGCTCCTTAGCGCAACCGGCTGCTCAGCGCCTGAATATGCTCGGGGCCGATACCGCAGCAACCGCCGATCAAGTTCGCACCGGCCGCGCGCCAGCGCTCGGCCCAGCCGAGATAATCCAGCGGCCCCAGATCGGCGCGGATCTCGTCCAGCCCATCGTTGGCGGTGGCCTCTTTGGGTTGCGGCGGGAAGGCGTTGGCGTAAGCACCGAGGCGAATGTCTGCGCGGCCCAGCGCCTGCAATCGGGCGCGAGCAACCTCGAGGGCACCCTCGATCACCTCGGGCTGACAGCAGTTGAACAGGATGGCATCGACCTCGGCCGCCACTAACGTGGTCACCGCATCAGCCACCTGCTCGCCGGAACGCAGTCGCGGTTCGTTGCCCGGCGCCTCATCTTCCAGCGTGAAGGAGACCCAGAACGGCTTGCCGTCATCAGGCAGCAGCGCTTTCAGGGCCAGTGGCTCGGCAATCAGGCTCATGGTCTCGGCCAGCCAGATATCCACATAAGGGGATAGCGCCCGAATAAGCGGCATCGCCAGCTCGCTCACCCGGTCCGCCTTGAACAGGTCGGCACGGTAGGAGCCAAACAGCGGTGGCAGAGAACCCGCCACCTGCACGGCGCCCTTCTGCGCGTCAGCCACCTCACGGGCCAGTTGTCCGGCCAGCGCTGCCAGCCCCTCCCCGTCGGCAAAGAAACGCTCATCGCCGATATGAAACGGCACCAGCGCATAGCTATTGGTAGTAATGACCCGGGCTCCGCTCGCCACATAGGCCTGATGCACGTCGCGCACCGTCTCTGGCGCCTCCATCAGGGCCAGCGCCGACCACTCCGGCTGACGAAACGGTGCACCCCGCCGTGCCAGCTCGCGCCCCATACCCCCATCCAGCACCCACAATTCCCTGGTTTCCATCTGTCGTGTCTCTTAGTTATGTGCGTTGTTTATTTGCGTATTTATCTGTTTGTTTTGTTGATCTGCGGTTTCGCATCGAATCGCTGCAGATCGTCCCGCTTCATCCTGGGAAGCCCTTTTATTATGCAGCCATAAAAACATATAGATGTTTAGATGGCCAAAGCAAGATAAAACAAAGTGCCACGGGCGGCAATCAGTATCAGCAGAAATCAGCGTGCAAACGGCGAGGCAAACGCAGAAATGCAAGAGGCCACCCTAAGGTGGCCTCATCACAATCTTGATCCGCTGGCAGCTTAACGCCCGGCCAGCACGCGCTTGATCTGTTTGACCCAGTCGGAGACCCGACCCTGCTGCGGCAAACCGCGCCAGATCTGCTCCCACTGGGCAGGGCTGAGCGGACGACCGAGGCGACGTTGCACACCCGCATAGAGGTAGTCATGGGCCGTGGTGGCCGCATGCTCGGAGGTGAGGAATTTGGAGACCGGATCGGTCAACCGCACATCCCGCATGCCGAGCAGCGGATAGTCGTTGTGCACCGCCGCCAGCATGGTCTCGCGCATGGCGGACTCGATGTAACCTCGGGCAAACAGGGCGGTCACCGACTCCAGCGACCCCTGATCCGGGCCGTGGTACTGCTCATCAAAGACCGGGCTCGGCTCTGCCATGCCGCTTTGTACCACCGCATCGGGATCCGGCTGCGGCACCACCACAGCAGGCTTGGGGGCAACCGGCTTGGCTGCCACTGTGGCTTTGCGCGGCGCACTCTGGCTACAGGCACCCAGTGCCAGGGCGAGCGCGACACAGGCCAGCGCACGGGAATGAGACTGCATCTTCATGACTCTTATGTCGCTCCTTTTACGATTCCTGAGCTGGCTTCTCGGCCACAGCCGGTTCGACCCGGGTAACCAGCAGCTGATCAATCTTGTAACTGTCGATATCCACCACTTCGAACTTGTAACCGGCATATTTGACCGAGTCAGTACGCTTGGGGATCTTGCGCAGCATATACATGATAAAGCCGGCGATGGTCTCGTAGTTCTGGTTCTCGGGGAACTCTTCGATATCGAAGGCGCGCATCACGTCGGAGATGGGGGTGACCCCGTCTACCAGCCAGGAGTTCTCGTCGCGCTGGACGATCTGCTCTTCCACCACGTGGGTCGCCCACTCGCCCATGACTGTGCTCATCAGGTCGTTCATGGTGACAATCCCCACCACCAGCGCGTACTCGTTCATCACCACGGCAAAGTCACCACGATGATTCTTGAAGTACTCCATCGCCTCATAGAGGTTCAGGGTATCGGGGATGATGATGACGTTCTGTACCAGGTTGCCACCGATCAGGTCGATGCTCTGGCCACCGATAACGCGGATCAGCAGCTCTTTGGCATCGACAAAGCCCTTGATGCTGTCGAGGTTGTGGTCACAGACCAGAAACTTGTTGTGGGGATGTTCGGCGATCTTCGCCTTGATGCTCTCTTCACTCTCTTGCAGGGTGAAATAGATCAGGCTCTCGCGGGCCGTCATGGCAGAGGTGACACCAAGGGACTGCAACTCGAACACGTTCTCGATGAGCTGATGCTCCTCGCGCTGGATAACCCCCGCCTCGGCACCGGCATCCATCACCGCATAGATATCGTCGGAGGTGATCTCGTCGTTACGCACCGTGGAGACGCGCATCAGACGGAACAGGGAGTTCGCCAATCCGTTGAAGACCCACACCAGCGGCATCAACACGGTGACGAAGAAGAGCATGGGGCGCACCACCACCACGGCAATCTGCTCGGGCATGGTCATGGCCAGACGCTTGGGCATCAGATCGGCGATCAGGATAAACATGCCGGTGACGAACACGAAGGAGGCACCGGAGCTGATCTCGCCAAGCCAGGGCCCTTGGTAGAACTGGGAGACAATCCCCTTGATGGCGGGGTTGAGGGCAGACTCACCCAGGATACCGCCCAGAATGGCGACGGTATTGAGGCCAATCTGCACCACAGTGAAAAAGTTGCCCGGCTGGGCCTGCAGGGCCAGCACCTTTTCGGCCTGGCGATTACCTTCATCCGCCATTACCTGCAATTTGATTTTGCGAGACGCGGCGAGAGAGATCTCGGAGAGGGAGAAGAACACACTGCCGCCAACCAGCAGCATTAAAAAGAACAAACTATCGGCAAAACTCATGATTAACCTATTGCTACACCCGCCTTAGCACAAGACGGCAAACTGGGCCCGGGAGACCGGACCGTGAGCCCATCCGGGACTCACACAGGGGGAGTATTCTATCAGAAAACAGCCAGTTGGGGGCTTTATCTTACTCCGACCAGTTATGCAACAAAAAAGGCGCTTCACGCGCCTTTTTATTCACTTCCGGTTAGCCCTTGCCCAGCAAGGTGCCCAGATCGTCCGCCTTGGTGTGGCGCACATCCTTGCCTTTCACGTAGTAGACGATGTACTCGCAGATGTGCTGGCAACGATCGCCGACCCGCTCGATGGCCCGCGCCGCCCACAGCACGTTGAGCACCTGGGGGATGGTGCGGGGATCTTCCATCATATAGGTCATCAGCTCGCGGATGATGGACTCATACTCGCGGTCTACCTTGTCATCTTCCTTGTAGACCGCCAGCGCTGCATCCAGATCCATGCGGGCGAAGGCGTCGAGCACATCGTGCAGCATCTTGATGGTGCGACGGCCCATGTTCTCCAGCGACACCAACGGCGGCTGCGGCTTGTTGGCGTTGTCGGTCAGCATGCGGGCGATCTTGTCGGCCACATCGCCAATGCGCTCCAGATCGGTGATGGTCTTGATAATGGCCATCACCAGTCGCAGGTCGGAGGCAGTCGGCTGACGCTTGGCGATGATGCGGGTGCACTCCTCGTCGATCGCCACTTCCATGGCGTTGACCTTGTGGTCGTTGGCCACGATCTTGCGCGCCGCATCGAGATCCTGATCGTGGATCGCCGCAATGGCGTCGGTGAGCTGCTGCTCTACCAGACCGCCCATCACCAGCACCTGGTTGCGCACGCTCTCTAGCTCGGCATTGAACTGACCGGAGATGTGTTTATTGAGGTTCATATTGTCCATACAAATAATCCTTGATTGCTCCGATTATGCCTTAGCCGTTGAACCGACTGCCAATCTGTTTGCTGAGATTCATCCTCTCCTCTCCTTAGCCGTAACGACCGGTAATGTAATCTTCGGTCTTTTTCTTGGCCGGGGTGGTGAAAATGGTGTTGGTATCCGAGTACTCGATAAGCTCGCCCATATACATGAAGGCGGTCTGATCCGACACTCGCGCAGCCTGTTGCATGTTGTGGGTCACGATCACCACGGTGAACTGGCTCTTGAGCTCGTTGATCAGCTCCTCGATGGTGAGGGTGGAGATGGGGTCGAGCGCCGAGGTCGGTTCATCGAGCAGCAACACTTCCGGCTCGATGGCGATGGCACGGGCGATCACCAGACGCTGCTGCTGACCACCGGAGAGACCGAAGGCGTTGTCATGCAGACGATCCTTCACCTCGTCCCACAAGGCCGCACCGCGCAGGGAGCGCTCGGCGGCCTCATCCAGAGTGCGACGATCGTTGATCCCCTGCAGGCGCAGACCATAGACCACGTTCTCGTAGATGGACTTGGGGAACGGGTTCGGACGCTGGAACACCATGCCCACCTGACGGCGCAGGGCGGAAACATCGACGTTCTTGTCATAGATGTTGTGGCCGTGCAGCTGGATTTCCCCCTCGATGCGGCAGATCTCCACCAGATCGTTCATCCGGTTGATGCAGCGCAGCAGGGTCGATTTGCCACAGCCTGACGGGCCGATAAAGGCGGTCACCTGCCCTTTGGGGATCTTCATGTTGACGTTGAACAACGCCTGCTTGCTGCCGTAGTACAGGTTGAGATCCTTCACCTCCAGCGCGGTCTGCTCCGGGCTCAGGTTAAGCAGGTCCAGCGCGGTGTGCTGGGTAGACGTGGTCGTTACGTTGATCATCTGTTACCTCAAAATCTGTCGGTGGCGGCGGGCAATCTCATCGCCCGCGGCCGGAACGCTTGGCTGGCAGGGAACCCTGTCCCCTGCCCGTCTCTGTGGTGGCTGGCCTATCAATGTTCCAGCGACCGGAATTTCTCGCGCAAGTGGTTACGAATACCGATAGCGGTCAGGTTCAGACCCACGATCACCGTCACCAGCAGGAAGGAGGTGGCATAGACCAGCGGGCGGGCCGCCTCGACGTTGGGGCTCTGGAAGCCGACGTCATAGATGTGGAAGCCCAGGTGCATGAACTTGCGCTCCACATGCAGATACGGGAAGTTGCCATCCATCGGCAGGGTCGGTGCCAGTTTCACCACCCCCACCAGCATCAGTGGCGCCACTTCACCGGCTGCACGGGCAATCGCCAGAATAAGGCCGGTCATGATGGCCGGGCTCGCCATCGGCAGCACGATGCGCCACAGGGTCTCGGCCTGGGTGGCGCCCAGTGCCAACGAGCCCTGACGGATGGTGCTCGGGATCCGCGCCAGCCCCTCTTCGGTGGAGACGATCACCACCGGCAGGGTCAGGATGGCCAGGGTCAGCGCCGACCAGATCACGCCGGGTGAACCAAAAGTCGGGCTCGGCAGCGCTTCCGGGTAGAACAGCTGGTCTAACGAACCGCCGAGTGTGTAGACGAAGAAGCCCAAACCAAACACGCCATAGACGATGGAGGGTACACCCGCCAGGTTGATCACCGCGATGCGGATGATCTTGGTCAAGCTGTTTTTGCCCGCATACTCGTGCAGGTAGACCGCTGCCACCACCCCCAGCGGGGTGACGATGATCGCCATCAGGAACACCATGAAGACGGTGCCGAAGATAGCCGGGAACACCCCGCCCTCGGTATTGGCCTCACGGGGATCGTCGGAGACAAACTTGCCGATCTGGTGGAACCAGTGACCCACCTTGGCCAGCAGGCTCATGTCGTTGGGCCATACCACATCCAGTACCCTGGACATGGGCATGGTCACCAGCTCGCCACGCATATCCTTGACGGTGATGCTGTCCCGGTCAGCCTGACTGCGCAGGGAGAAGAGCTCTTTTTCCAGCACCAGATAACGATCGTTGAGGGCCTGACGTTCACGCTCCAGCTGAGCTTTCAGCTGATCGGTCAGCTTCTCTTCCAGCTCGGCTTTGCGCTCTTTCAGGCGCAGCCGCTCCAGCTGATAGTTGATGCTGCCGATGTCCCCTTTTTGCAGATCGTTGGCCTGTTCGGAGAGGGCATTGGCTCGCGCCAGCACCCGCTGCAGGGCAGGATGCAGATCCGAAGTCAGCTCGCGGCCATCCTCTTTTACCCCGACGATGTAACCGTAGAAGTTACCGTTGGTGGCACGCTCAACCATGGCCAGCTCGGCTGGCTGGCTCTGGGACTTGATGTCCGTCTCCAGTACCCAGCGAAAATCGAGGTCGACGAACTCACGGTTGCCGGTCTTGACCAGATAGCGGGTCAGCAGCTCGCGCTCTTCCCCCTCCAGCGGCAGACCTGCGGCGCGCAGCCGCTCCACCGGCACCAGCTCGCGATCGTTGATCTCGCCGATCAACACGCTCTTGTTGCCACTGGCGTCCTCCAGCTGCCACTCATAGATTGGGTGCGGCCAGAAGTAGACCAGACCACGCCAGCCGATCAGCAGCAGCAGACCCAGTACCGCCACCAGACTCAGGCTGACGGCGCCGCCGGTCATCCAGATCCAGGGGGCCCCTGATTTAAACCACTTACCCATTGTCGATTCCTTGTCCATTACAGAGCCGCCCCTTACATCGAGCTGTATTTTTCACGCAACCGCTGACGGACAAACTCGGCCAGGGTGTTGAACATAAAGGTGAACACAAACAGGACGAAGGCCGCGAGGAACAGTACCCGATAGTGGGAGCTGCCCACTTCCGACTCCGGCATCTCCACCGCAATGTTGGCGGCCAGAGTACGCAGCCCCTGGAACATGGAGAAGTCCATGATGGGGGTGTTACCGGTGGCCATCAGTACGATCATGGTTTCGCCCACGGCACGGCCAAGGCCCATCATCACCGCCGAGAAGATGCCCGGGCTGGCAGTGAGGATCACCACCCGGCTCAGGGTCTGCCACGGGGTAGCCCCCAACGCCAGCGAGCCCTGGGTCAGATGCTTGGGCACCGAGAAGACCGCATCTTCGGCGATGGAGAAGATGGTGGGGATGACCGCAAAGCCCATGGCGATACCGACCACCAGCGAATTGCGCTGGTCAAACTTGATACCCATTTCGTGGGTCAGCCAGATGCGCGAATCACCGTGCATAAAGGCATTCTCGATGAGCGGGCTCAGGGCGAAGGCCCCCCAGCCAATCAGCAGCAGCACTGGAATAAGCAGGATGGCGTGCCACCCCTCCGGCAGCCAGGACTTGCCTCGCTCCGGCAGATAGTTCCAGATAAGCGCAGTCAGCAGCATCCCCATCGGCAGCAGCACCAGCAGCAGGATCACCCCGGGCAGCGCCCCCTCTATGATGGGTGCCAGCCACAGACCCGCCAGGAAGCCCAAGATAACGGTCGGCAGCGCCGCCATGATCTCGACCGTCGGCTTGACGTATTTGCGCAGCCCCGCCGACATGAAGTAGGCGGTAACCAGGCTCAGCTTGGCTTCAAAGTCGTTGCTGGCGGAGGTGGATTGCCACACATACTGGGGCTCC
>NZ_JBQBEH010000008.1:0-667500 GCF_051919665.1 Aeromonas sp. 55A
TTTCTAACTCGACTGTTCAGATTGGGTCAACTCACTTCTCCTCTTTCTCATCGATTCTCCCTTCAGTGACAGCCGGTGAGCGTTGTGCATCAGCCGGTCCAGGATCGCATCTGCCAGGGTGTTGTCACCCAAGCTCGCGTACCACTCTTCAGTTGGCAGCTGACTGACTACTACCGTCGAGTATTTCCCGTACCGATCATCCATGATCTCCAGCAGGGCGTTGCGCTGCTCGGCATTCACCGCTTCCAGTCCCCAGTCATCGAGGACCAGTAGCTCTATCCTGGCCAGTTGACCCAGCAGTCTGGCGTAACTGCCATCTACCTTGGCCTGGCTCAGCTCAAGTAGCAGACGCGGCAGCCGGTAGTAACGAGTGCTATGCCCTTGCTGACAGGCTTGGTAGCCCAGCGCACAAGCCAGGTAGGTTTTTCCACAGCCACAGGGGCCGGTAATGAGCAGGTTCTGGCCTCGGCGCAGCCACTCTCCTTGGGCCAGGTTTGCAACCTGTGACCGCTCCAGGTTGCGTGCAGACTGGTAGTCCACCTCTTGCACCGTGGCTTGGAGTTTGAGCCGCGCCTGCTTGACTAGCCGAGCTTGTTTACGTTGCTCCCGGCTCAGTTGTTCGTGTTCGACCAGCAGGCTTAGACGCTCGATGAAGGGCAGCCCTTCGTAGGTACTGGCCTGTTCCAGTTGTTGTTGCACTGCATCCGCCATGCCGGTCAGTTTCAGGTTTCTCAGGCGGGTCAGGGTTTGTTGGGTCATGGGGCGTATCCTCTTTAGTGGAAGCTCTGGGGGCCACGGATGTTCTCGTGCTCTTGCGGTAACTCTGGGTAGCTCAGCGGGCTTTCGGGCAGTTGGTCGCGGCCACTGGTCAGCACCGACTTGAGCTGTTTGAGTCGCACCAGTCCTTCCCGATTAGCCAACTGACAGCAGGCCTCGACCCGTGATGGCGGATACTCCCGGCTAAGACTCAGTAGCCCCAGGCAGAGTCGGTATGCCTGCTCGACATGGGCTTTCTCTTCCAGCCGTTCGCTCACCCAGCACAAGGTGCCCGGTCCGATATCAGCAGCCCACTGCTTGAGACGGCCTGGCGTCCAGCGTTGCTGCTTGCTGTGGCGTTCCGGCATGTGCTCCGGGATCGTGCTCATCCCCGGGATGGTTTTACGCGGATGGCTCGCGACCAGCTGTTGCTGGTGATAGACCTGAAGCAAAGTGTCGCCAGCATGGAGCTCCAGTTGCTGGCCCACATACTGGTGTGGCACCGAGTAGTGGTGCTGCTCATAGCTGACGTGATAGTCGATGTTGACCTTGACCGTTTTGATGGCGACATAGCGATAGGGATGCACCGGCAGTGGTCCCAGCGCCGGGCGGTCCAACTGCTCAAACGCCTCGCGCCGGTTACCGGGCAGTTGCTTGAACGGGCGCTCGTTGAGTTCGTCCAGCAAGGCCCGGATGCACTGGTTGAGCTCGGCCAGCGAGAAAAAGGTCTGGTGGCGCAAGCGGGCGAGGATCCAGCGCTCGACGATCTGCACACCCACCTCAGCCTTGGCTTTATCCTTGGGCTTGTAAGGGCGAGCTGGCATCACTGCCACCTGATAGTGCTCGGCCAACTGCTGGTAGCTGGGGTTGAGCTCGGGATCGTATCGGCAAGCCTTGCTGACACCGCTTTTGAGGTTGTCGGGGATCAGCAGTGCAGGTGTACCGCCGAAAAACTCAAAGGCACGGACATGGCTTTGCAACCAGTCCGGCAGTGACTGTGACCAGGTAGCCTCGGCAAAGGTGTAGTTGGACGCACCAAGCACGGCGACAAAGATCTGGGCCTGACGGACCTCCCCCGTGGAGGGCGAGGCGATGGGCACCGTGGGCCCGCAGTAGTCGATAAAGAGCTTTTCCCCCGCCTTGTGGATCTGGCGCATGGAGCGCTTTTGCAACTGACACCAGGATTTGTAACGGTCGCAGAACTGGGAGTAGCTGTAACAGCTGTTGGGATAGCGCTGGGTGTACTCCTCCCAGAGCAGTTGTTTGGAGACCCCCTTACGCTTGAGCTCCTGATGGACAGAGGGCCAATCCGGTACAACATGGCGGGCCGAGATGGTGGTATCGGCCTGCGGATAGAACAGGGCCGCCAGTTGGCCATCATCAAGCTGGCTAGGTAAGGGCCAGGTCAGGCCGAGCGTCTGGGCACTTTTGAGGAGTTTCTGGATGGAGCCAACGCTGACCTTGGTGCAGCAACTTATCTGGCGAACAGAGAGGTCAGCTTCCAGCCGCAGTCGCAGCACTTCACGAATTTTACGCATTGCAATCCTCTTGGCAGACATAGGCTCTTCCCTGGCAAAAGGGAGAGCGTATCAAAGGTTGTTAAATCAATGCGTTAAGGATGATTCCGGTGAATGTGAACAGTGATTCCGGGATGTTGAACACTGTTTCCGGAAAGGAGGAGCAAAGTGTTCAGGTTGAGCCGGAATGAGCGTTCACATTGGTCCGGAAATGGTGTTCACGTTGAACCGGAATCGGTGTTCATGATCGGCCGGAATATGCAGCAGCAGCGGGCCACTGGAGTATGCACCCGCTTCCCTTGCAAAGCAGACCATTCCTGAACTTGCGGTGGGTATTCCGGCCAATGTGCTGGCACGCCGCCCCGACGTCAAAGCGGCCGAATTGCGGCTGCGCAAGACGCTGGCTAAAGGGGATGAGATCCGCACCAGCTTCTACCCCAGCCTGACCCTGACCGGCAGTGCCAGCACCGCATCCGATAGATTGGCGCAGGTGCTGCAAAATCCGGTTGGTACGCTGGGAGCCAGCCTCGCCCTCCCCTTCCTTGAATACAACCGCACCCAGCTCGCCATCGAAAGCTCAGAGCTGGATTACCAGATTGCTGAAACCGAGTTTCGCAAACAGCTCTACACCGCACTGGTGGAGGTGGAAGACAACCTGGCCGCACGCCACTATGGCCAGCAGCGACTCGATTATCTGCAGGAACAACTGAGTTATGCCCAGGAGGCCGAACGACTGGCCAAGGCTCGCTTCCAGGCGGGTGCAACCGGCGTGCAAGCCTGGCTTGATGAGCAGAACCGGCTGTGGGATGCCCAGCAGAGCCTGCTGGCCCAGCAAAAAGAGCAGCTCACCACCACTGCCAAAATCTATCGCGCCCTAGGTGGCAGCGATAGCGTGACGCCCCGATAACGCCTCCCCCCAATATTCCCCACTCTGCCTGTAGAGTGGGGAATACCATCGCCATCGACCGCACCGAATTCCCTCGCCCACACGGCATACGAACGCCATTGCTCATCATCAGGGGCAGTTACGGCAGCGCAGCCAATTACATGCATCGGCGACCCAGAATATCCCGGCTATACCTTGCGGCTATCTCTATCCCTCACGCACCCTGTGGAGATAACGATTACCGGATATTCCATCAGCAGAGAGCTCGCGGCTCTTGCCGAGCGGCTCCCCGCGAATCATGAGAGACATATCCGAAGCGCATATCTGCACGACGCATACAAATAGCGATATCACGCTGTTAATCCTGCACGACGAAATTAATCGCAAACAAAGAGTGATATTGAGCAAAGTAACAGTGAAGTGAAACGACGCTAAAAAAGGATACAAGCGAGGATGTAGATAACAATGGGGTGAAGGGGCAGATTGGATAACCACGAGTAAAACGGCAAAAATAATGCCGCTCAAAGGCGGCATTATTCAATCTCTGAACCTGACGAATTAGATCAGGAAATCGTTCAGGTCTTTACCCAGTGCTACTTGAGCAGCAATGGCTTTCGGCATACGGCCTTGACCGGTCCAGGTTTTTTCCTGGCCATCTTCTTCGTACTTGTATTTAGCCGGACGCGGAGCACGCTTGCTCTTGGCAGCGCCAGTCGCAGCAGCCGGAGCAGCGGCAGTCGCCAGCAGCTCGCGAGGATCAATACCAGCCTGCTGCAGCATTTCGGTGAATTCATTCAGCTTGCGCTGACGCTCTTCCTGTTCTGCACGCTCCTGTTCAACAGAATCGGCGCGCTCTTGGTAAACCAGGTCAAACTTCTCTTTAGCTTCCAGCAGTTGCTCAAACGGCAGCTCACGAATAGCCGCACGCAGACTGCGAATGTTCAGCAGAACTTTCAGAAACTCGTTCATTATTTCCTCACAAAAAGTCGGTTACAGGGATACCGTTTCAGAATAGCATGGACAATTCGCGAGAACATACAGTTTTTCTATATTAACGTTCTTTTTTTCTTAAATTTCACCATCAAGATCGAATGCTTGCCACTATCAATAACAAACTGGCTGGAATGCAGATCTTCTGGGTAGAGTGGTGATTACCATCTTGTGTTCAAGAAACATCAGTATTTCAAGACTCATTAATTTCCAGTTCAGCATCCAACAAAACTAAGGAAAGTGCGAACAAGTATCCCAAGAACAAAAAATGAAAATTTTAGTCATTTAATATCAATGGGTTACCAGTAAATGCTCTCGTGCCATATGACTTATTCGCACCTTCCCTAACTCTGTAACCTGCTTTATAAGCCTGAGCGAACATTTCTACCATACGTTCAACATCATGTGACAAGACTATGCCTGTCTGTTTAGCAATGAACACGTCTAGAACCTGTCCCTTCACCCGATGATGAAGGGAATACTCCCAATTCACTATCAACCCCTTCAACGCCATCGACAAAATTACATATTAATCAATTGGTTGGAATCGCCACATGACATTTCAAATATGCCTTTCATAGCCCGTTTGACAGACGCATGCGTCCGAAAACAGACTGTTCAGATACTGGTTGTCCAGAAGGGAAAAAATAAAAAAGCCAGCCGTTTTTAAGAGCTGGCTTTCTATGTATCCAAATAGCACTATTTATTTTTAGTTATATTCTTGCCTGATTGGTCAACACCGGTAATCACTGCCTGTGAAGCAGACCCAGTTAAAAGGGGCTCGGTTGGATAGAGCTTAAGTGCTTCAGCTCGCATCGCATTGGCTTCCTCTGTACGACCCAATGCATTAAGCGCGATCACCATATTGGCGTATATGTTGGCACGCGGTGTATGGCGTACGAATGCCTGCCCCCACTCCAGATAAGCTTCCAGTTCGGTCTTGTTATTTGTCTGCAAGCCCACCATCAGACGAACTGAGTTCACATCAAACTCGACTCGGGTCAACCAAGCCATGGGATTGACGATATCAAGTAGCAAGGTCGGCTCTTTATACCCACCCCGTTCATATTTGGTGACTACCCATGCGGTGTGAATTGCTGTGAGCATAAAGGGAACGACCAGCAGCGGGATAGCGATCGCCATAAATCGCAGTAACAGCCATGGGCGGCACTCCATATCCCACCATGATGAGAAACCCTGACTCGCCAGGTTGGTCTCCTCAATTTCGGTATCGATGATATAAATCAGCGTCAGCAACAGCCACCATAACACGATCGCATGGTAGAGAGGGTATTCCGTCTGGGTATGAAGCAATATTGGGGCAACCAAGGCAAGCAGCCCCATGGCATGTACCCAGCGCACACTCGCCAGACGCCATAATAATGCACCTCCCATGATCACCATGCCGACCATGGGTGCAATACCGCCCTCAACAGCCCAATAGAGAAACTCGTTGTGGGGGTGGTCGAGGTTGTAAATTACCATTCCAATATTTGGATCTACATGCCGAGCCTCTGTGTATGCGTGGAAGAATGTGGATTCAAATCCACCATACCCTATTCCCAATAACCAGTTTTGAAAGAGTAAATTCAATGTAAAAGGCCAGATATCTGACCGAGCTCCGCCAGAGAGATATTCGTTCATCCCCCGACTGACACTTGACACCCAATACTGAGAAGCTAATCCAACCACGGCCCCCAGCAAGACCAGACAGAGCATTCGTACCAATAAACGTTGACGATGCAACTGGGGTCCAAGCAGGATAAACGCCAGCAATCCCCCAAGCAGCCCCACCCGAGACTGCAGAACAATCAACAATAGACTGGCGGCGACAATCACCCCATAGCTCACCCTGCGCAACCAAACATGCTCATTGCTGCGTAGCTCCAGCCAAATAGCCAACGCAATCCCGGTGGCCATAAAGGTTGCCATCACATTTGGCTGTTGAAAGATCCCGTATGGACGATTGGCTTTGGCGTCATAGCCAATCCAGTTACCTGGCGTCAACAGATAGAACTGTACCAGACCGAGCACTGCCTCCATAGCGATCGCAATCAGGACGAGATAGAGCAATCGGTCACGCTGCAACCGATTAAATCGCCATTGGTAGAGACCGAACAAAAACAGCAGACCAGCAAACAGCCCCAGCAATCTTGGGATGGCATAATCCTTGAGAGCAAAACCTAGATAGAGCATGGGGAGCAGCATTAAGAGAGCCCCTACCCATAACGCAGCCTGTAATGAAGAAAATACCAGACGCTGGCGTAACGTCACTTGCCACAATCCCAGCCCAATAGTCAACGAGGCAAACACCCATCCCCATGCATTAAAGGGAAGATACAGTCCGGCACCGCCCGGGTTGTGCATAAAAAAGTGCATGCCCAATAGCCAATAAGTGATAAATAGTGCAGAAAAAGCACCATTTATATATTTAATCATCATGCATCCCTAGCGTAATAATTTTAGATCCCAGTATACATTAAGCAGATAATAAAAGAGCGGGCAGTTAACAACTGTCCGCTCTATCTATAGGGAAAACTCTAAGCCCTATGTCTCTGACTTCTATTGCAATTCAGTCAAATCGTAAAGACCATTTCTACGACTCAACATCTGTCCACCGTCACGAGTCAAAGGAACCCATCCAACGGTTCCTTTTGCTGTTGTTGGTTTTAGCAGCATCAAGTCGAAGGGGATCGTTATGTAGATACCTTTGGTAAAGCTACCTTCACCATACTCATCAGCAGAAACATTTGTAAATGTCGCATACCCCCCTAAAATAACGCCCGAATCAAATCGCTTTGAGAAATCGAGAGTAGTGCCTTTATCACCAGCCAAATACTGCCCCACGGCGACTTTGGCGGTGACATTACTCATGAATGGTAACTGCCAATAAGCTGTAACATGACCAGTCATTACATCGTAATCAGCCATTTTCAGAGTATTGTTCCAGTCTCGCTGTTTCACCCAGTTGGCATCAACGCCAATCGCCCAAGTCTTACCATATGGACGATAGAGAACCTCGCTGCCTACACCGGCATACATCATCTCCAAATAACCACCATAAACTTGCCCATACCAATCCCGAGAGAGTGGCTGCATATGAGTTAACTGCAAGTTGTTAAGTAATACATTTGAGGAATCAACATACTCACGAACCCAAGTTCGAACTCGTGGCAATGCCGCCCCATCAGGAGGGGGGGCTTTATAGTTGAACTCATCATAGTTATTAAGCAGATTAAAAAACAACGTCCCTTGCAAGCTGTTGTTTTCACTCATCCGCCAGTCAGCATTGGCATTGATACCGAGCTGGTACATATAGAAAGACTCTGCACCACCAAACGACTGTGTCAGATCAGGATCAAAGGAGTATGAAAAAGATTTACGTCCAGCAGCATAAATGGGTATCCCCTGAACTTCTCTGGCAGCCTGAACAGTCGATTTCTCTTGCTGCTCTTCTCCCAATACTTGCACCACGTTGGCTCGACGAACAGATTGGAGATCAATTTGGGTCTCCTGCAGATGGAAGTTTGCCTTACGCTCAATAATATTCAGGTCACGGATTGTGTTTGGCAAATGATTGGCCGCTAGAAGAGATGTTCGCTTCATCGCCTCACGTTCATCACGATACTTGCTCTGCGTACCAATGATCGTGACTGAGCCTGCCTCAGTATAAAAATCTGTGTCCTGCCACCCTGCATTATCTTTTAGCTCATTCGCCAACGTAGGCCACTTCACGTCAGCAACAGAATCTGGCACCAGGCCTGGTTGATAAACGGGTCTTGGCTGGTCAATCTGGGCAGGTTTCAGCTCGTTAAAGTTGGTCCGCATAGTCACCCCCCACATCAGGGTATTTCCCCTCTGCCAACTCAGATGGCTATCCAAGTTATCAAAAATGCGATATACCGCCCCAACATTCCACGGCGAATCTTGAGAAATATGGCCTGCAAACTCTTTACTATAGTCATTGCCATCATATTCCAGCTTCAACCTAAGTGGCTGCCATGGCGTTTGATACTCAATACCACCGAAGAGTGCTGCAGGCCCATGAAACAGGCTATCAAACTCAAACTTACCGCCATTCCCGGAGTAACTTTCATTCCTTTGACACCAAGCATCTTTGTACTCACAAAACGGGTTTTTAATATTACCGCTTTCGGCCATATTTCCCCAGCCAATACCGATAGTAAAATCAAATGAGCCATACTGTTTACTGGCAGTCAAAAACTCACCGTCAAAAAGACCAGTTCCCATCAGGTCTCTAAAGCCCATAGATACTTGTGGCAGATAGTTAGATTCTTGCCAAAGACGAAACTTAAAATCCATACCCTTATCTTTATGAGATTGACCGCCACTAAAGGTAGGATCATAACTGTATGGCATAGTCCGAGTATCTGTATACCTAAGTGTTGCCTCAAACCAATCAAATGGCTGCGCAGAGATAGACCACCGACGATATTGGTCATTATCAGCATAGTTGGCACTGAATTCGCCAGTCTTAGCCATACGAGCTGTTGGCATCTGCAACAAACCAACACCACCAAAATCACCTTGCGATGGGCCATAAGAATCAAAAATCGACTCTGTAGCGCATACTGCCCCAGAAACAACCCATGAAACAAAAAACGCAATATATTTACATTTAGGAAGCATTATTCAGGCACTCGATTAGCAAGCAAGTTAGCAATGCGAATATTGATATCTCTATATTGTGCGGGCAACACATCGGGGTTAAATCCGACAAACAGCGTCGCCCCAGCCATTGGTTCTCGATGCAGCTGATTCCAGTTAGCCACAGGAACACGACTGATAGAACTATCAGGCTGGATCAGAAATGCTTCACTTGGCTCAGCCCCAGCTAACAAGCTGTAACCCTGCCAATAGTCAGCCAAACCAGCACCAGACTGTAAAGGCTGTTTACTACGACCATTAATCAATCCTACGAAGTAGATAAAATCAGGTCTTGGAGCAACAAAAAGCGTGTAGTTTCCTTTCAGCAGAGGATTACCTTCAGGATCAACTCTACTCTTGGCAGGATCTAAAAAAACTGACAAACGACCACTGACAGGAATTCTATCCAGCTCTTGTAGTAACTGTTGGGTTGACTGGATCAATGCGCCCTGCTCCCCCCCCCTCATCCAAAAAACTTGCAGTAATTTAAGATCTTTGAGTAGGGTCTCTTTAGTTGCCTGGAGCTCTGCCATCTTTCTAGGATTAGCTATCTGTGCACTGCGCCAATAAATATCATTAGGCAGCTTGGTATTAAATAACAGGTCAGCCAGTCTAGCTCCATCATGAACTTCAATCTTGGTTACAGAATGACGTTCATAAATCACGTCTATATCGGCTTGAGCTAAGGCATAAAAAGGCATAAGACCGAGTATCAGATATTTTTTCATAAGGAGTAAGGCTTTAAGATTGTAATTTCAATTACCGGCAAGTCCGGCCCCAACTGCTGCTGGCTCTTCAGTATTCTGCCGGTACTGTGCTCAAACCAATAGTAGTTATGCCAAGATGCACGATTATGCTCAACCGTAATTAATTCATCAATCAACATAACATCATGTGTTCTATCAAGAATTATCAATTTTTCCGGCACTACAGATATAAATTCAGTCCTTATTTTATAGCCACTTAAATAGTCCTTTTCCCACTCTGCATTATATTGCCAATTCATCACGCTTGGATTAATGGTTTTATCAGGTGAGTCTGCAATTTTTTTCAATGGGTCAACCCAAGATGATTTCGTCAAATAGAGATCATTTTCCAAACCCACCGTCTTGTTCAACCGACCTGCATTGGTAACAAACAGCTTATTATCTGCGCTGACCCAACTCAAAGAACCATCGGGATCTGCAAATGCAAGCACCACCAATGCCTGTGGATTATCACCCACGCGCAGATATGCGCTTGCATAAGGCAACTCACGCACTTTCTCTGCAGTTACCACAACATCATCCACCCCCATAAAGGCGTAATGGAGCGTAGCGTAAGTATCAGAACTAGTAGTGGAACAACCACTCAAAAGTAACAATCCCAGATACATAAAAAAACGAGATGAAAACATAGACAGGTCACTCGGTGGAATTGGAAAATGATTGCAAAGTGACAAAAATAAGGCTGCCAATATGGCAGCCTTATTTCAACATCAGAAAACTTACTTCTTGGTAGAAGTTGTGGTGCTAGTACTGGTGGAGTTGTCATTTGCATTAGAAATAACAACTGCTGCCAGTGCTGCTGCACCGACACCAACGGCAACCAGAGTAGTAGTACCCACAGCCGCGGTGCCAGCTACACCAGTGGAACCTGCCGCAGTACCCGTAACTTCTTCAGCCGCAAATGCGTTTGAAGAGAGAACCAATAGAGCAGCCAGAGTCAACGCTGATTTTTTCATTACTAATTTCCTTATTTAAACATGACTTGAAGTATTAACAGGATACCTTGAAACAGACCAATTGACCAGAGTCAGTCGCTCAGATGAGCCCTTTCGTCAGCTCCGAGCCGGACGTGCGATTGCATGGCGTACCAATACAAGTATAACGCCTAGCATGCCGCCAAGCAGCGTCCCCAATACGGTAATCAACGCACGTTTGGGTTTCGCTTTTTCCTCAGCGGCAACAGCAGGATCAAGGGTTTTGAACACGTACTCCTGGTTTACTTCTGTCAACATCAAGGTTTTCGTCTGATCCTCTATCAGTTGATAGAACACCTTCTGCATATCTGCGACCGGGGTTTTCTCGAGCTGAGCTTTGAGATAGGTAATGTTACGTGTCGCATCGCTTTGATCACGCAGCTTCATGGCCTCATTGAGATCGGCGACCAACCAGTCAACCCACTGTTTGGCACGCTCCGGCGAGTAGTAATCCACCGCCACCGTAACCAGCCCCGATTTGGCATCCTGACTGATACTGGCAACATCGCGAAATGCCTTGACCAGCTCCCAGTCCGTTGGTTCAACCGACTTGCCAGGAGGCACTTCGCGCACCCACTTTTTGCTGGCCACATCATAGATCTCTTCATCAATCACCAATTCGCCAGTCGTCTTGTCCGCTTTGACTACGGCCATTAACGGCACTTCCAACTGATGTTGGCGAATAAAATGGCTGAGAAACTGGCGAGATTTCCCAATCTCGACCGCAATAGCCGTCTTGTCCGGCCCCCCACTACTGAGGTTAACCCCCGCTAAGCTGGCAAGCCCGCCAAACTGGGCTGCCATAGCAGCAAGCCCGCCGCCTTGTTGTTCAGCTGAAGGAGCAAGCAGAGCCTCGGAGCGATAAATATTTGGCAGTGAAATAGCAACCAGCACGGCAATGACCGCCCCCACCAGGGTACTGGCGGCAATCCACCACTTACCGCGCCAAAGCGCTGCAAACAATTCACGCAAATCGATCTCATCTTCCCCACCACCGCTCATCGCAACAGGCAAGGGAGGGTGTTCTTTTATCTGTGTCATAACTAGCCAAATCTCAAAAGAGCCAGGTGGCCTTTCCACCTGACTGAATGGACTATCAAATGAGGTGTGGAATTACTTGATGGCACTCCACGCGACACCCAGTTGATAGAGGATCTGGGTAGCAGAAGTCATGATGCTCAGGTTATCCAGATAATCGGAATCAACAGGCACCACGATTGTATCGCCAGGCTCCAGGTGCTTACGACCACCAAACCAGCTATCACCTGGCAACATCACACTGCCATTCGCCTTGATCACATAAATGCGGTCGGTATCTGCCTGCTTCTTGGTGCCACCAGCCCGACTCAGGTAATCGTTGACGCTCAGGCCACCATCGTAGACGTGGGAAGATGGGAACTGCACCATCCCCTGAATTGAGACCACATTTTGCAATGCGGGCACATAGAGCTTGTCGCCATCTTGCAGCATTACATCAGCCTGCTTGTCACCAGACAATATCGCCGGCATGTCGATAGTCATGCGACCGACCGCCTTGCTGTTTTCCAGCTGGTTGACGACCGTCATCGCCTCTGCAGGCGAGCTGGTGTAGTTGGCAATGCTGGATTGACGGCGCAACGTCATCGTGGCGATCTCTTGCTTGAGCTCATCACGCAACAATGCAATACGTTCAGCTTCCTGCTTGCGCAGCGTCTCGCGAGCAAACACTGCACCATTCGGGTTCGCATAAGGGGTTATACCGCCGACTCGCTGGATCAAGTCCTGTAGGCTTTCGCCACGACGAACTGTATAGGTCCCTGGATACTTCACCTCACCAAACACCTGTACGGTTGCTTCTTCACGCCACTGAGGATGAGGCAACACGTTCAAGCTATCTTTTGATTGCACCAAAGGTGAACCGATTACCCGATTTGCAGTTGCCAAATCAAGGCGCTGATTTTCAATCGCAATATCATTCCCTCGTTCGCTAATACGAGACAACTCAATCACATTCGCCTGTTCGTTAAAACCGCCCGCTGCCATGATCAAATCATGGGTACGGCTATAGGGCGTCAAGGGATAGATCCCTGGGTATTTCACCTCGCCGCGCACTTCAGCAATCTGTACCGGCTTGCCTTGTGCAGCTTGCGCTTTCAAACGTTCGAGAACGGGCGCAAGCAGAGTCTGACGAGAAACCCCCACGACTGCCTCTGTTGTGGTTGTGCCAGACACCTCCGCCAACGTCATCTTCTCTTCTTTGGCAAGCTGCGCACGGCTGACCTCAGCCCCCGTAGTGCTATCAATCACATCTACTTGTTGAGCAATACGTTGTTGCGCCTGCCGATTGATACTCGCCGAGGAGGTTCGAGTATTCGCCTGTTGTTTCAATCGGTCGGTTGCATCATTGCTAAAGACAAGTACCTGATCACGCGGTTGCAAGCGAATGTCATCTTCACCACCCGGCATTTGCAGGGCTCGACCCAGATTGAACTGCAACACTTCGATATTGCGCTGGGCATCCACTTCACGGACAACCAGGGCGTAATTCAAATCTGTGACCGAGGTCAGATCACGATCGGCACTTTGTAGAACTCGGCTGATCCGCATTCCAGGTTGGAAGCTGAATACACCTTCACGAACCACGGCACCTTTTACCACAATCGCCTGGCTATATTCGGTACTGCTCGGCTTGACCGTGACCTTATCACCATCGCGCACAACAAACTGGCGATCATGCTGACTTGCCAGATTCAAGTTGAATACCCGCATTCCGGTTTCACCATAACGGGTCACCGAAACCTCTTTGAGCGCAGCAGCCTTCATGCCGCCAGCCAACCCCAGCACATTAACTAGGGCAGCCGGGCCACTCAATTCATAAATAGCTGGGCGTTTAACCAGACCATCGATGCTCACTTCACTCCCTTTGGTAGGGATAAACACGGTGTCACCGGAACGCAAACGAATATCCTGACTGGTGTCGCCCCATACCAGCATCTTGTAGAGGTCGACATCGATCACTTTCTGCCCGGCACGCTTGACCTGGATCTTGCGCAGCGACCCCACGGTGTCGATACCACCTGCGGCTTGCAAAGCCTGGGTCACTGTCGCCATGCCATTGACGTTGTATGCACCGGGGCGATAGGCATCGCCCATCACAAAGACCTGCATGGTGCGCAAAGCACCAAAACTGATAAACGCCTCTACACCAATCTTTTGCTCCTTGATCCGGTTTTCCAGTTCAGTGCGTAGTTGCTGGAAAGTCTGACCACTGGCAGCAATAGGGCCAAGTGATGGGAAGTCGATAAAACCCTCACGACCAATCGCAAGGCTGTAATTCGCATTCTCCTTGCCATAAAGCTGAACCCGGATCTCGTCACCCGGGCCCATCACATAATCATCGGCAACCGGCATATCCACCACAGGCGCATCGGTCAATGGCTCACCAGCAAACACGCTATAGCCAAAAGGTTGTAATGCCCCCTCTTGCGTCGCACCTGCAACCAAGGGCCGCTGAGATGCCTGGCTGTAATCCACTTCGCGTGGAGCCGCCACAGGCGCAGTATTGACCGGTGTGACACTGCTTTGGCTGTTACTCCCTCCCAACTGGGATGGGTCGATACCATACTGAACAGCCAGCGCCTGCTGCTGGGCAGGAGACAGCTGTTTAAATTTGGCCATCATCTCGGGCGTAATTTGTGGCACCGCCATAAGCGGCAAGCCCACCAAAGCCAGAGAAAGAAGCAATCCCTTTTTTTTCATCATGAAAACTCGCAAAGCATCAGAAAATTCAATTATTAGGATTATTCTATCGTATCAAAATAACTCAAAAAGATCCAATAAGAACACCTAAACATTAATATACTCACCACATCAATGTTATATGTATAAGTTTAGACAAGCAAAAATCAATCTAAAAACAAGCGTTCATATTCAGATGCAACATTTATCCACTGATATTTTTTAAAAGCAATATCTTTCATTGCATCACCGAATTCAGCAATATTAAGTTCAGCATTAATCTGGTTTAATAAAGATGCCTCATCGCTAAAATACAACCCTTTATTCTCAGTTGTATATCGATTGAAAATACAATCATACGCATATATTGGCATGCCAAATTGCATAGCTTCGACCAAAGAAGGATTGGTGCCACCAGCAGAATGACCATGCACGTATCCCTTACATTGCCTTCTCATCTTATAGAGCACTGAGATATCATAGACAGGATCAACAATCTCTATATTCGCATAATGCGAAAATCTGCTTTTAAGCGCACGACCATATTCACTCACCTCCCAGTTACCAATAAAGCACAATTTCTCTCTAGATTTAGAAAAAGCAGTCAAAATCAATTCAATATTATTCTCAGGCTCTATCCGACAAAGTGAAAGATAAAAATCATCTTTGACATAATTTTCTTGGTGTTCAACTTGTAGTGCATGATCTCCACCATAAGCAATCACGTCACTGACAACACCATATTCATCCATTACATAATCAGCAATGCCCTGATTATCTGATACGACAATATCTGAAAAGCGAACTGCAAGTTTTTCCGAAAACTTTAAAAATTTTTTCGTCAGCCATCCCCACTTGTCGCGCCGCCATTCCAGCCCATCAATATTCGTAACAATACGTGACGAACTAAGCAACCGATAGATGGGCAAGAATAAACAACCTGACACCCCCAATATTAATGTGACATCAGGTTTTTTCTTAAGGCAAATTATCAGGCTTAATATATCATAAGGTATGCTAGAGACCCCATTTGCCTTGATGGGGAGATATAACAACGACGCATCTTTATAGTTTTCAGACTTTGTTTGATAAGAGTGAGAAGAGCAAAATATATGATATTTTATATTATCTGACTGATAATCGACAAGGTTTTGTACTAAAGATTCAAAACCACCATAGCAAGCAGGTATACCGACAGTACCAATTACAGCAATATTATTCATCAAAGCGAGTCCTGATTATCAATATTTAGCACCGCAAATTATTTATCTGAAAGAGTTAGTAATTTCAGAAATGGGCAATTATATCTTTGTTATGCCAAAATGTTTGTTCTTCGATAGACAGATTGTAATGGGTAGTACACTTATAAAAAGATTACATGTTATCACTGACTGCATAGAGACATGGCTAGGCATTCTGTCATCTATAACAGGACAAATACTCACCCTAGCTATTTCCCGTCCTTAGAGCTCATGTTTAGATTGTTCAAGTCATGTAAAAACATGATATCAGGGGATATCTTGGCCAACAAGAGTATATTTTATAGAGAATGTGCTATTTAAGCTGCTTGGAAGCCCCTAGAGCTTTAAATCTAATCTTTATTTTTTAACCGTAAAGCAAGTTGATATGCTTCTAATGTTTGTTGAGCAGTGTGGTGCCAAGTAAACATAGAAGTAATTCTATTTTTTAAATCAGGATTAAATTCTTTGCTCATAACTGATACAACCCCCTTCCTTATTGACTCAACATCGCCCGGTTCACAATATTCTGCGTAATCCTCAAAATAAAATTTTGTATCCCCTCGATCAGTAACCAGAATATTACAATGCATCATTGCGGCTTCAAGAGAGGATAGACCTGGAGTCTCCATCCAAGAAATTAACGCATGAGCCTTTGCTACATGATACAACTCTGCGAGTTCATCTTGATCTACATGATTAATGAACACCACATTCGTGCCAGCTTCACGAACACATTCATCATAATAGGCTTTACTATTGGGACTTGGCTTACCCACGATCACTAATTGATAGGGTAAATCTTTTACAGCCTTAATAAGGTCTAATTGACACTTTCGGATTTCAACACGAGCAGCACTAAGCAAGCAGCCTTCGAACTTCTTATATTTACCAGAGAATTTTTTTGAATGGTCGAAAACTGATGTATCAACAGCGTTAGCTACCCATAGACCGTTATATACATCAAGCTTCATATCAGAAACAACACGATCGAGCTCAGTAGGACTATTTGGTAAAAGGACATCTATATTTTTTGCAATGAATTGCTGGGAGCGATAATGACCTTTGAATAGGTAACGCAACATCCCAAAATGGAAATTACCATTAAAAATAATTCTTGCAGTAGTTTTTAGATATTCTAGCGAATATTCAGAAACATTATTAGCAATCCATTTCTGAAGGCCTCTCCTAGTTTTTCGATCACATTCATTGTAACTCCCCCAAATGGTTGAAAGTACTGTTGGAATAGAGAGATTTTTTGCTGTTATCACATGATGTAAAATATCTTGTGGATTTCTCAGGTTAAAGAAATGAATTAAATCATAGTCAATGAAATTTGGTTCACTATCATCTGCGATATCAACAATAATTCCTAGCCGCTCTAAATGTTCTTTAGTTTTCAATAACTGTATTGTATCACCACCAGGACCGGAAAAAACTGTCGGCCTTGTAATAAAGAGAACTTTCACTTTCTATAACCTCTTACTGTAGTTATAACGCCCCAAAAAACATATAAACACTAAGGATGTAGAATAAATAATCACATACAGCTTATTGAAGTTATATGTATAAATAAAAGTCAACATAGTAGTAAAAAAGTAAATATAAAAAGGGATTAAAAAAACTTTACCCTTAAAAAAAATCAAATAAAAAGTCAAACCCAACACATAAGATAAAGCTAAAGTAACTATAACACCAAAAAATCCGAAATCAAAAAAAGGAACGCCGAAGCCAGTTGCAGTAAGAACACCATAAAAATCAAATCCTAAAACATCTCTTTGAAAATCAATTAACTCATAAGCATTACCAGTAAAAAGCGAATCAAATGGCAATACAAAGGTAAAATACCCCAAGCCAAAATCAAAATCAGATATTACATACTGATTTAAAATCTCAAAGTTCATCGTAAAAGTAACATATAAATAATAAAGAGGAATCAATATAAAGGTATCACCAAAAAACCAAACTCGCTGAATATCTTCAAAAAGAGTATCACCCAAAAAAATAAAATCCCTATAGAATTTCGCTGCACCAATAAGGTATAGAAAAATGAAAATAATTAGTAAGCACTTTAAAAGTGACAATTTCAGAAAGACACTTCTAACTAGAAAGCATTGTAGAAAAAAAAATGCTATAACACCTCTGTTGCCAACTGCAAAAGATAAAATAATGTGTAATATAGAGAAAAAAACAAATAAATTAAATAAAGACTTAAACTGACCGAAATTAACTTTCCGAGACAAACATTCGAAATATAGATATAATAAAAAAGTGAGGCCTGACATTGCAATCAAATGTACATACCCAGATATAGGAAATGACATTCTTAAAATTTCAAAGTCTTTATTTAAAATAGGAATGGAGCCATATTTCCTGTAAAAAACAAAATGTTCAAACAAAAAAAACATTGTTGAAATAAAAATCAAAAAAATAACTATATATATTGCAATCCTTCTATTACTGGCATTAACCTCACCATCTTGACATACCAAAAAAGTTACAACGCCAATAGGAATTTTTTTCATCCCCCAAAGAATGCCGACAGCCAGTATAAATAGACTTAAGATGAGGTACAGACTAGTACGTTCATCAGGCAATTCTATTTGCGTACTTAATCTGAAAAGATATAATGCTGTTGTGAAACTAACTGCAAAAAAAATAAGAAATGGATTACAGAAATTTGTATGAAGTATTATTTTTTTCATTTCATCTCAACCCTTATAAATTGAAATCTCAATTTAATTTTTTTTATTTTTTAACATTCTAACTCCATAAGTAAGACCCTGAAAGAATGCCATAACACAAGTGAATGATGAATTTTTAAAAGATTTTAAAGTTGAAATTAAAAACATATTTATAAGGTACCTTGAGAGATGAAAGAAATTTATCTCAGAATGCTTCCTATATAATAAAAAAGAATTTCGAGTTGAATAAAATATTGCATTCGGTGTTCTACTTAAGGGATTCAATCTTCTCTCTATAGAGTCGGTTACAACTGAAGTTAGACTATAACCTAATTTTTTTATTCTTAATGATAAATCAACCTCCTCCCAATACATAAAAAAATCATCATCGAAAAGCTTTAATTTTTCTGCTAGGTCTCTTCTTATAATAAAAAAAGCACCAGCCACATAATCCGTAACAACAAATTTTTCACCAGAGTCAGTTAATCTATATTTTTGACTTAATCCGTTTAGTTTTATTGAATCGTAAATCCTTACACCTTCAGAATTAAGTGTTCTTATCATTGACGCACCAACATTTGGATAATTTATCAGTTGCGAGCTTAATGCATTCAATGCCCTCCTACCGACTTTAATATCAGGATTTGCTATTACAATATCACCCAGAAGATTCTTTTCAATTAAATAATTTAATCCTGCATTGTTACCAGCAGCATATCCCAAGTTAGAGTCATTCTCTACAAAATGAATATCTAACTCTCGAGAATATTTATTAGCTAGATTAATTAACTCTAGAGTATCGTCCTTACTGTTTTGTATTAAAATTATTCTAAAAGGGCAGTTCTCTGATAACTTTATTGCATCAAAAAAAAACCTTACATCGTGACAACTATTCCAATTTAAAACGAATACATTTATCACATTCGCCCCTTAATTACACGAAGAAATGAACCAACAAAGACACGTAAATGTTTATATAATGTCGCATACTTTGTAGCTACAATTTTCCTTTGATTTGGCATATTAAAAATAATTAGACCACCTAATTGCTTTGCCATATAACGCACTAATATTGTTGATTTTCTTTCAAATTGTGTAACTTGTACTTTAGAGAGTTGCTCAATATCATAATCAGCAACGGTTATTATATTTTCACGAATCATTTTTGCTACTATAGATTTTCCTATCTCGCTTCTTGCAAGTACAAGACCTTGTCCATCTGACTCAGTAAATAAAGGATATCCCTTGTCGTCACAATTCCAAACGTCAGCACTAACAATATCTGCAACCTCGCCAGTACCATCAGCACAAAGTTTACATCTACTTTGTATTGTTGGTCCGAGAATTTTGCCCCAAGAACGAGAATACTCCATCGTTGTAGAAGTGCTATTCTGCACTAAAGTCGTTTTTCCCGGCCAGCCTTTACCTCTAAAAAAGAAGTTTTCAACAGGCATATCAACATTATAATTTAAAGCTTCAGCGACCCTTCTAACACCTAATCGACTCGGGGTGCCCGCACAGAAGAAACTAACAATTAATTTAACAGCATTTTTTACCTCATTATCTATTGACATTAAGTTACGCAAAGCTACGCAATCACACGGTTTACCAACAAACGCAATCCTCTTGTTAGGATTGTCGCTTAGAGTCTGCAAAAAATACTCTAATGGTGATGCCGGACTATAACGGGATCCTGTAGCTTCAAGTAAATCCTCTCTGGACCTGCTGACTTTAGATATATTCTCTAGTGGATTATGCTTATCTACACCTATCTGAATAACAATATCGACTATATTATAGTCTAATGCATAAAGTAGCGTTTGAGTAACAATGCCACCAGATGAGCCTAAATAGCGTATCTCTTTATCATTTGAATGACCGATATAGGATTGTTCAATTGGCCCCCAGATTGGGTGGCTTGAATTAGTTTTAATACTTGCCTGATTTATGCCTGGGCAAACAGTTTTGAAAATGGCCTGCTCATCTCCGTTTAACTTTTCGCTGCATACAGGGCGATTATATTCCCCCTTATTGACAACAACTTTACTAGGGAATAGAGATGAACACAGACCGCAACCTGTACATAAATCGTTTTTTAAAACTTTCTGAATCACATCCATACTATTATTTCAACACCTCTTCCAAAGCGCTTGTGTATTTTTCAGTCAACTGATTTTTTTTGTCTGTCAAACCTTGAAGCTCTAACTTGATTTGATTTCGATTATTAAAATGGTCAAGATTCATTTTTATAGCATTATTTAATGACAATTCTTTAGCTTCTAAAACATTACCATAGCCTAAAGTTGTATATAATCCCTTAAACTTGCGACTGTAAGCATAAGGCGTAACAGGTACACCACTTGAAAAGGCTGCAATTGTGGCGTGCATTCTTGCTCCAGTGAAATATTCAAAACTGCTTATATAATTTTTCACCTCAATAGGATTCGTAAATCTTGGCGCAACAATACAGCGTGGAAATAACTCAGCCACCTCGATGCATGCAGCATAGTCGTCTTCGATTTTCTGAACGGGTGAGGTAGCTATTACATGAGAAACCAAGTGTATTTCAACATTTTCAATTGATAAGAAACTTTCTATTAGCTCATTAATATAATCTTTATAGTTATGAGCCAAACCAAACTGGTTATCTCTTGTATATCCGCCATTCCAGAGTAATCCAGAAACATTAATTCCAACTTTAATCTTATCACTAACTTCACGAACCGTAGAATAAGGCATGGATAATGCTACATCAGTGCCTAGATGACAAACTCCAAATTCCTTACCAACTTGAAAACTAATATCGTCCCTTGCAAATACTAAACTTGTATTTCTGACAATGAATCTAGATACAACTTCAGCAAACTTAGATTTAAAGGGGCCAATTGTTTGGGGCGACAACACTGATTTTCGAGCAAAAATTGCATTAACTAGCTTAGTAAAGACTTGAATAAGAAAACGACGATTACCATATATATCAGAGAAACTGTCACCGGCTCCAATATCTAATACAAGATCAAAATCTTTTATCATTTTTATATAAGATTTCAACTTTATTGGGTTAGAAATCAATTCTTTGACACTGATTGTTATATGCTCAAATTCACGACCTATTTGAAGCTCTACCAGAGCCTTATTTTTCTCACTGGTGACCTCATTATCACCTATAGTAAAAAACTCAGCATCAATTCCCAAATTTCGACAAACTCAATCAACTAAAATCATATTGCCAATAGAAAGTGCTCCAACCCCCAAATTACCTGAAGATACGTTGTGCCACAAAAAACCTATTTTGACTTTCATTTAATAGCTCTCAAAAACAAAAGAATATAACCCAATAAAACTATCGCGTAATATAAAATAACACCATACACAATTATAGCGATATCTAACCCCAAAGACACCCCCATAATAATCAATGCAAAAAAGGCCAATAAACCAATTATTTGAACGAGGACCCTACTTTTAATCCTTCCTGTCACAACCATATATATCCCCAAACAACTCGATATCCATTTCAAGGATATAGGGACAAACATCAACGGCAATAAATACGAATACGCGATATACTCCTCACCTAAAACAGAAGAAATCAAATATGTATCAAATACACTTAAAAACCAGAATAAAGCTAAACTTATAAAAATAAAAAATGTTGTCCCTATAAATAGGGATTTATGTTTACCTACTTTTACTTCATTTGCTATTTCTCTAAATATAACATTCACAACAACAGCAGATAATGCACTTACCCCATTAGTAATTCGCGTATATGAACTATATATGCCAAATATTGAACTATAATACAGACTAACTAAATACCCATCCAAGACCTGCCAAATATTAGTCAATAAAAAATCGACAGTATAATTAACTTGTTTCAACAGTAATGAGGAATTCCAGGTAAAGTTAAAGCTAAAATAGCTCAACAACTTGAGCCTATAGGTTATAATAATGAAACTTACCATTCTTGAAATAAAAATACAAAACGCAAAAATAATTAAACTGCTTTTACTAAAAACAACAAAGAGACAAAAAAAAGTAAAAACTATATTATTTAATAGCGAAAATTTTAGCTCGCCCGAAAACTCACCTTTTGCCCGTATTTCAGTCAACATAAAATCATAATATCCGTTCACTATGAATGACATACCGACTAGCAACACTACATAGTCAACAGAAAATATGAAATAGATAACTAAACTAACCATGCAAATTATGGAAAATAAAAATTTTAGATAAATATTATCTTTAATTTCAGCTTCATCTGTTATTGCTACACCCCTAAAAAAACGCTGATGAACCCCCAAATCTGAAAAAAGAGTAAGCATGCTCCCAGCTAACAATGCAACACTTAACTCACCAAATAAAGTGGGTCCATAAACTCTTGCCGCTATTAAATAAACAACTGTATTAGCAACTAATCTTAACGAAAATGACAATCCCGAGTATACATAATTTTTTATCATACTAGTAAATCTAATATTCTTTTTGATGCCATTCCATCTCCATAAGGATTATGGGAAAAACTCATTGAATGATATGCTTGCGGATCATTTAGTAATTCAGACAATCCGAAAACAACTTTTTCGACTTCCGTACCAACCAACCTAACGGTACCTGCAGCAACAGCTTCGGGGCGTTCTGTTGTATCACGCATAACTAACACAGGTTTCCCCAGTGAAGGAGCCTCCTCTTGGATACCACCCGAATCGGTTAAAATAATATAGCTACGCATCATTAGATAAATAAATGGTAGGTACTCTTGAGGCTCAATCAAAATAATATTTTCGATATCACCTAAAATGCGGTTAACTGGCTCACGTACATTAGGATTTAGGTGCATTGGGTAGAGAATCTGCACATCAGTGTTGGCTTTAGCTGTGATAGCTAAAGCTTCACATATTCGTTCAAACCCACATCCAAAACTTTCACGGCGATGTCCAGTGACCAAAATTAACTTTTTAGTCTCGTCTAAATATGAGAACTGAGAGGCTAATGTAGCTTGCAGAACGCTATTTTTTTCAATCTTATCTTTTACCATAAGTAGTGCATCAATTACGGTATTTCCGGTAACGACTATGCTATCCTCGGCATAGTTTTCTTGAATCAAATTTTGCTTAGATGTTTCAGTAGGTGCAAAATGGTATTTTGCCAATGCACCAGTGAGCTTGCGATTTGCTTCTTCAGGCCATGGAGAATAAATGTTCCCTGTGCGCAAGCCTGCTTCGACATGTCCTACAGCAATTTGCTCATAATACGCCGCCAAACTAGCAGCAAAGGTAGTTGCAGTATCGCCATGTACTAACACAACATCAGGTTTAAATTCTTGTAGAACCGGTTTTATCTCAAGCAAAATACGGGCTGTAATATCATTTAATGTCTGCCCAGCCTTCATAATATTCAAATCATAATCTGGTTTAATCTCAAATAATGATAATACTTGATCTAGCATTTCACGATGCTGGGCGGTGACACAGACTTTCGCCTCAAAACGTTCATCAGCAGCTAAAGCATGTACCACAGGTGCCATCTTTATTGCTTCTGGTCGGGTACCAAATACCGTCAACACTCTCTTTTTTAACATATCAATAGCCTTTTAAATTCACTTTTAAGTACCTGTTCACCAGATTACGAAATCTGATATGCTTAAAGGATTTGAGAAAGGAACTAATTGTTCTTACTCACCAGCTTTTGATTCATCTTCACGTTGCACTTAAAACTCATTTTCCTGCCAACTTATACAATGCGATACTCACCTTATCGAACCCCAATATTTAACCGATAATACAATAAAGCACCTATCACCAAACATCATAAACTCGCGGCCAGTAATACATCTTACAGTAATAGCCACTGCCTGACTAACTTTTCAAAATATTGTAATATGGTATTCAAAATTAGGCGGGTACAAACATTCACCTTGTGGGCATCTATTTACATTTAAAAGGTAACCGCCAAATTCAATGTAACAGCCTCTTGATCTTTCTTTGACAAACTCACCTTACTTGTCATCGGCCACCTAATCCCGACTAGTGGGTCATCCCAATGGATTGAGCCTTCACTCTGCGGTGAATAGTAATTGGTTGTTTTATACAAAAACTCGGCCGTCTCTGTCAGAGTAACAAAGCCATGCGCAAATCCTTCCGGGATCCACAGCTGTCGCTTGTTTTCTCCAGAAAGATGAACGCCTACCCATTGCCCAAAGGTCGGGGAGCTTTTACGAATATCTACCGCCACATCAAACACTTCACCGGCCACACAACGCACCAGCTTGCCTTGAGCATGAGGCGGCAACTGATAGTGCAAGCCGCGCAATACCCCTTTTGACGATTTGGAGTGATTATCCTGTACAAAAGTCACCGGATATCCTACCGCCTCTTCAAACAACTTGTGGTTGAAACTCTCAAAGAAAAAACCACGTTCATCACCAAATACTTTTGGTTCAAAAATAAGCACATCAGGGATTGCTGTCTTGATTACATTCATCTGTCTACCCGCATTCAATTCAATCTTTATGGGGGCGCAACTTCCCTCCCCCATATCACATCAGGCTTTGGCAACCATTTTTAACAAATATTGGCCGTACGCATTCTTTGCCAGTGGCGCTGCAAGAATACGTATCTGGTCAGCACTGATAAACTTCTGGCGATAGGCAATCTCTTCCGGACAGGCCACCTTCAACCCCTGACGGGTCTCAATGGTCTGAATAAAGTTGCTCGCTTCAATCAGGCTTTCATGGGTACCGGTATCCAACCAGGCATAACCACGGCCCATCATGGCCACCGACAGATTACCTTGCTCCAGGTAGATACGGTTCACATCGGTGATTTCCAGCTCACCACGGGGCGACGGCTTCAGGCTCTTGGCGATCTCCACCACGCTGTTGTCGTAGAAATAGAGGCCGGTGACCGCATAGTTACTCTTGGGCTTCAACGGCTTCTCTTCCAGAGAGATAGCGGTACCTTCTTTATCAAATTCCACCACCCCATAACGCTCGGGGTCATGCACATGGTAGGCAAAGACGGTAGCGCCACTCTCTTTGGCCGCTGCGGCTTCCAACTGTTTCTGCAGGTCATGACCGTAGAAGATGTTGTCGCCGAGTACCAGAGCACAGGGGTCTGACCCGATAAACTCTTCACCCAGAATAAAGGCTTGTGCCAACCCGTCCGGACTTGGTTGTACCTTGTACTGCAAATTCAGACCCCACTGGCTACCGTCACCCAGCAATTGCTCAAAGCGGGGAGTATCTTGCGGCGTGCTGATGATCAAGATATCGCGAATTCCCGCCAGCATCAGGGTGCTCAGCGGATAGTAGATCATCGGCTTGTCATAGATGGGCAGCAGCTGCTTGCTCACCGCCATGGTCACAGGATAGAGACGGGTGCCAGAGCCACCGGCCAGAATAATGCCTTTACGTTTGGTCATGATGCTTGTTTCTTATTTTTAAATTGCAAAAGAAAAGGGTGGCTTGCAGCCACTCCTTTCTGTTTTATCCCTGCCAGCCAGGGAGGCAGTCACTACATCCCAGGCCAGTAATTTACTTACCGAGGATCTCGGTCAACATCCGCTCCACACCGACTGTCCACTCCGGCAGCACCAGATCGAAGGTGCGCTGGAATTTGCCGGTATCAAGGCGGGAGTTATGGGGGCGTTTGGCCGGAGTCGGGAAGGCGCTGGTCGGCACCGCATTGAGTTGTGTCACCGCCAGTTCAACGCCAGCCTCTCTGGCTTTGGCAAACACCAGCTGGGCGTAGTCAAACCAGGTGGTGGTACCGGAGGCAATCAGATGGTACAGCCCGGCGACCTCGGGTTTACTCTGCGCAACACGGATCGCATGGGCGGTGCAATCAGCCAGCAACTCGGCGCCGGTCGGTGCGCCGAACTGGTCATTGATCACTGACATCTCGCTACGCTCTTTGCCAAAGCGCAGCATGGTCTTGGCAAAGTTGGCGCCGCGGGCGGCATAGACCCAGCTGGTACGGAAGATCAGATGACGGGAGCAGAGGGACGCACCTTGCTCACCCGCCAGCTTGGTTTCGCCATAGACGTTGAGCGGTGCAGTTGCATCGGTTTCAACCCAGGGGCGCTCGCCGCTACCATCGAACACATAGTCGGTGGAGTAATGCACCAACCAGGCACCCAATGCTTCCGCTTCTTTGGCGATCGCCGCTACACTGGTCGCGTTGAGCAGCTCGGCAAACTCCCGCTCGCTCTCCGCCTTGTCGACTGCGGTATGGGCCGCGGCGTTGACAATCACATCCGGCTTGACCAGTCGTACCGTTTCGGCCACCCCTGCCGGATTGCTGAAATCGCCACAATAGTCGGTGGAGTCAAAATCAACGGCAGTGATGCGCCCGAGCGGGGCCAGTGCACGCTGCAGCTCCCAGCCTACCTGGCCGTTTTTGCCAAACAGCAGGATATGCATCAGATACGCTCCCCGTAATTCTGCTCAATCCAGGACTGGTAGGCACCGCTCTTGACGTTGCTGACCCACTGCTGGTTATCCAGATACCACTGTACAGTTTTGCGAATGCCAGACTCGAACGTTTCTTGCGGTTGCCAAGCAAGCTCGGCACTCATCTTGGTCGCATCGATGGCATAGCGGCGATCGTGGCCGGGGCGATCCGCCACATAGGTGATTTGCTCACGATAAGAGCCCGCCTTCGGCACCATCTCGTCCAGCAGATCGCAGATGGTGTGTACCACCTCCAGATTCTGCTTCTCGTTGTGGCCGCCGATGTTGTAGGTCTCCCCCACCAAGCCAGTAGTCACCACCTTGTAGAGCGCGCGCGCATGATCTTCTACATAGAGCCAGTCACGGATCTGGTCGCCCTTGCCATAGACCGGCAGCGGCTTGCCATCCAGTGCATTGAGGATCACCAGCGGGATCAGCTTCTCGGGGAAGTGATAAGGGCCGTAGTTGTTGGAGCAGTTGGTGACAATGGTCGGCAGGCCGTAGGTACGGCGCCAGGCGCGTACCAGGTGGTCACTGGAAGCCTTGGAGGCAGAATAGGGGCTGCTGGGGGCGTAGGGGGTAGTCTCGGTAAAGAGCGGCAATGGCTCACCGGCAGCCACTTCATCCGGATGGGGCAGATCCCCATACACCTCATCGGTGGAGATATGGTGGAAGCGGAAGACCGCCTTGCGTACCTCGTCCAGACCGTTCCAATAGGCACGTGCCGCTTCCAGCAACATATAGGTGCCAACGATATTGGTCTCGATAAAGTCAGCCGGGCCTGTGATGGAGCGGTCAACATGGCTCTCGGCGGCCAGATGCATCACCGCATCCGGCTGGTGCAGGGCAAACACCCGATCCAGCTCGGCGCGATTGCAGATATCCACTTGCTCAAACGCATAACGCTCGCTTGTCGATACATCGGCCAGGGATTCCAGATTGCCGGCATAGGTGAGTTTATCGAGATTGATAACGGCATCCTGGGTATCACGGATAATATGGCGCACCACGGCAGAGCCGATAAAGCCTGCGCCGCCTGTTACAAGGATTTTCATTCTATTTATTAGGCCATGTTGAAGTTAAATGCCTCTCTCCGAGAGACAAAAATGAAGGGTGTTAATATGTTCTTAGCCTAGGTTTGATAGTGCACGTGCACTAGTCAATGACTATTGTTACGAACTTGACTCTTGCTGCTTTTTATCCAGCGCCCCACTCGCCAGGCGTAATTAATGGCAAGCACATAACCAGCAATGAACAGCAAATAGATAGCCATCATTGACCATTCAGATAACTTTGCTATTTCAGCCAATATACCCATAAAAACAATACCAACATTACTAACAACCATTAGTAGTAGTGCTTCACGATGGGTAAATCCAGCATGCAACAGAATATGGTGCAGGTGATTACGGTCAGCCTTGAGCGGCGATTGACCTTTGCGAATACGGCGGATCATAATCCCTACCATATCAATCAGCGGCAGCCCCATCAGCCAAAGAGCCATCACAGGCCTGAATGCGGGGCGTTGCTCGGTGACTTGTGAACCATAAATAACCAAAAAACCAATGATGAAACCCAAAAACATAGAGCCAGCATCACCCATAAAGATCTTGCGCTTAAAGGGTGGGATGGTGAGGTTGATTGCCAGATAAGGCACTAGTGCAATTGCAATCACTAAACAGAAATTTGCCATTTCTGGCATGGTATTGCTGAACAACGTAGCCAGCCCAACCAAGCTGATCCCAGCCATTGAGCCCGCGAGCCCATCGATGCCATCCATCATATTGAAGGCATTCACCGCAGCACAAACAGCCAGCACTGCGACAATAACCTCACCCCAAGGCAAGTGAATATCACCGAGTCCCAGTAGGTCACCGAAGTTATGCAAACCGACTTCAGTTGAGAGGCATAGAATAACGATGAGTAACGCTTGCAGTCCGAGTCGTAACTTGGGTGAGATATCGAGCGCGTCATCCACCGCACCAATCACCATCATAGCACCAGCACAGAGTAGTAACATCAACAAAGGAAGAGAAAGCGGCATCGTCATAAAAACACTGAGATACACACCTATACTGACAGCCAAACCACCAATCAGTGGAATGGCCCCCACATGCTGTTTGCGTTGGTTCGGCATGTCTACCAGTTGCAACTTACCAGCCAGCGGACGCAACAATGCGATCGCTAATGCCGTGCCAATAAAAGCTACTAAACCTGACATTTCCATGATTTTATCCCTGTACTATCTCTTTAATTGCACAAAAGAGCGCATCCTTGCGAACTTGAGCGCATCATTAATCTACTAAATCAACCCCGTGTCCTAACGACATCTTACTGAACTGCATAATTGTTCTTATAAAAGCTATTAAAAATAAGATTTCACATCTGTTACAGATCAAGTCTCTGGCATCACGTAAAGCTCGTAGAGATCATTGAATGTGCCTTCCCCTTTCAAATAGTAAAGGGTTTGTTATAGCAATATCTCTGTCAGAGGTTTTTCCACCCCAATACACAATGCTTGGGCTAGCCTCGCGCTAACACTTTGAGCAAACATACAAAATATGCACCACAACAGTAGTGTAATATGTTGTATTTGTTATCGCAGTGTAATATGTTGTATTTATTATCTTTTGCGGCCACTCATTTGACCAAGCAATGTTCGAATTACCGTAAAAAAGATAAGCTACCGCCCCTGAGTTACAGCCCTCAGCCCGCTCAAAAATCTACCTAATTGTCAAACAAATGGTAAGAGACATGACGAGATCATCGCACCACAGCTCAATCCATTACTCGTGGTGTGACCGACAAGACTTGCCGCCTTTCGTGCAAGATATCATGGGTCTTGCCTAATCAACCTATTTAGGGGCACAGAAACACAGATATGCCCTTTCAATAAGGGCCTTATAATACCAGCCGTTTGATGAAATTAGTAGCCAAGTTAGTCCAAATGCAGGTTATTTAACCAAAAGCACAAGCAGCCCAATGACACCAGCATCCAAGCAAATCAGTTTTTTGCAAGCAAAAACTCGATGTTGTGAGAGGGCAACGACACGACATTATCTTGTGATTTGGCCTGTTTTCTGGCAAGCCACACCAGATCACAAATACCATCTGTTGGTTCAAATGCAGCCGGAGCATTCATCAGGATGTCACGTACTTGCTGGTGATCAAAGTGGTGGCAAGCATCATCCAATGACGCTAACAAAGGGCGCAGTCGCGACCAGGGCAACCAGCACTCTTGTGCCACCATGATCCTGGGATGCTCGGTTCCTCTGGCATCATCACCAATCAGTAACTCTTCGTAGAGCTTTTCACCCGGCCGCAACCCCGTTACCTCGATGGCGATATCACCATCGGGCCGCTGCTCATCACGCAGTGTCAGGCCGCTGAGGCGTATCATGCGTTTGGCCAACTCCATGATCCGTACCGGTTGCCCCATATCGAGCACGAAAACATCGCCTCCCTCCCCCATTGCGCCCGCCTGGATCACCAACTGGGCTGCCTCAGGAATGGTCATGAAATAACGAATGATATCGGGGTGAGTCAAGGTGATGGGCCCACCTTTGTCTATCTGTTGTCTAAACAACGGGACTACTGAGCCAGAAGAACCGAGCACATTACCAAAACGCACCATGCAAAAACGGGTTTGATGCTTTTCACGGGTCAACGCTTGCAAGACTAACTCAGCCATACGCTTGCTAGCCCCCATGGTATTGGTCGGGCGTACCGCTTTATCAGTTGAGATCAGTACAAACGTTTCCACTCCGGCTTCAATAGCAGCTTGTGCCGCATAGAGGGTGCCAAAAACGTTGTTACGCACCCCTTCGATGATATTGAACTCGACCAGTGGCACATGTTTGTAAGCTGCTGCGTGGTAGACGGTCTGGATCCGAAAGCTCTGCATCACTGTTTTGAGGCGATGCTGACGCTGCACAGATCCTAATAGCGGTATTAGCTCAGTTGCGATCCCTTCGCGCTGGCACTGCTCACTTAAATTTTTATGCAGGTCATAGAGGGCATATTCAGATAACTCGAACAATACAAGCGTAGAGGGGTGGCACCGCAAGATCTGGCGACAGAGCTCAGAACCGATTGATCCTCCGGCACCAGTCACCATGACAGCCTTACCTGTGATATTGGCCTCCATCAATCTCGTCACAGGTTCTACAGGGTCTCTGCCCAACAGATCGTCGATAGAGACCTCATTGAGCTGATCGATACGTGCAGAACCATTAACCAAATCGGCCATGCCCGGGATAGAGAGCACTTCGCAAGAGAGGGGCTCAAGTGCATTGATCACCTCCTGACGGCGAGCCCTGGTGCTGCTCGGCATAGCCAGCAAGATCTTCTGGACACCATGGAGCTCAATCAGAGTTGGCAGTTGGGCACTGTGATAGACGGTGCATCCCTGGATAACGCAGCCCTGTTTGGCGGGATCATCATCAACAAAGGCGACTGGATAAAACTCATTACCTTGCAGCAATGCCACCTGTAGCTGGCGCCCAGAAGAGCCAGCTCCATAGATCAATACCTGCGTACGAGCCAAACGGGTAGTATTAAGCAAGGCCCGAAAGAACAAGCGCACACCACCGACCAGCAGCACCAGAAAGGAGAGATAGATAACCGATACCGTTCTGGGCAAGAAGATATCGAAGTAAAACGCAGATATAACGAAGAAACAGGTAGAAAGAAATGCCCCTAACAAGATTGTCCAGAGCACTCGAAAACTGACATATCGCAATACCGCACGATACAACCCCAGACGAACAAATAGACCGATACTGACAATGATGATTGCCCCTAGCAGTGCCCAGTGATGAGGGCTATCGATTGGCCAGCTGCGCTCCAGCCTGATCCAGTAGGCCCCCCAATATGTCATTGTGATGAGCATGACATCGACTGTGACAGACACTGCGCGCTTACTAGTCCGGGACAAGGAACCAAGGAAAGTGAGCAACCAACTCCCCATAGGCAACAACTGATGTTTCATTCCGGCACTCCTGCATTCAGGTAATACGCAAGATAGGTTAACGGCAAGTAAGCAATCGACAACCCGAGAAAACCATCGATCTGATCAGAAACAATCATCGCAGCGATAGGCGCAAGCCAGAGGCAATTTATCAGCAGCACCGCCGAAGTCACGCGTCGATGGCTTTGCCAGCGCCTTGCAGCATATTGAAATGCATGAGTACGATGGGCTTCACTCAGGCGGCACTTTAGACGATAGCGATTCAACAAGGTCCAGGTGGCGTCGACTACAAAGACTCCGAGCATAACAAGCCAGCCCCACAGAAATTGAGGGGCAGAAGCGGCATCCAGCAACATCAGAGAAGCCAGCATCAAGCCAAGAAAACCACTGCCGCCATCCCCCATAAAGATCCTGGCTGGCGGAAAATTCCAGCACAAGAAGCCCGCCGCCGAGACCCCCAGTAGCAGGGGCAAACTGGCAGATGACCACTCACCCCCAACGAGATAATGAAATAAAGCCATGAACAGGCAAACGATAACGGCCTCACTGGCCGCCAAGCCATCGATGCCATCCATAAAGTTGTACAGATTGATAAACCAGATCACCCCCAGCCAAGCGATTAGATAACCAAACCAGGCAAGATCCAGCTGCCAGCCAAAGAAGGTCAGCTCTGGCAAACCATCAACAGCAGATACCACCAAGGCTGCCGCCATGCTCTGCACAATCAGGCGGGTTCTGGGCTTGAGAGAGATGTGATCATCGATAAAACCAACCAATGCAATGGCCAATGCTGCAGTCCATATCAAAGCGAAACTACCATGAGATATGCCATAGGGCAGCGGGAGCAGGGCGACAAACAAAGGCGCTGCCAGCAGAAAGGTCGCCACGATAGCCATGCCACCACCTCTCGGAGTAGGCACCTGATGTGAACTGCGATGATTGGGCTGGTCAAGCAAGTGGTTCAGAGCATAACGCCGGAGTAAACCAGTACCAGTAACTGAACAAAGCAGGCACAACATCAAAAAAAGAACAAATGCAAACATCAAGGTGACTCGTTATGGGAAGATGCCATCAAAGATAGGGTCTGAGAGAGCGAACAGGGTGCCGACCATTGTAATCGGCTCTGTGCCTTACTGGTATCCATTTCCAGAGAGCCATAAATACGCTGCAACTTGGAATCAATCCCCAAACAGCGGCCAAGCCCCCTTATCAACCTTGGTGGGGTATAAAACAGCCTACAGGGAACACCTTCTGCATCAGCAATCGCTGCAAGCAACTTTGATGTCGACATCGCGACAGGATCTGCAACCAGAAAGACCTGGTTCACTGCGGCTGGGTGCTCCATCGCATGGGAAATAAAGTCACACAGATTAGGCAACGCCAACAGGCTGCGCGCATTGTTCAGACGGGCAAAGGGTAGCGGGATCCCTTTGCGCACCCACGTCATCATACTGGCAAAGTTAGCCTTCACTCCTTCTCCATAGATAAGAGGAGGACGAACGATGGTAACAGCCATACCACACTCTTTCGCAAGCGCCATCAGCCCTTGTTCCGCATCATACTTCGAGCGTCCATAGGGATCTTCTGGCGGACTCTGCACATGCTCATCAAATGGCTTGCCTGGCTCGGTGTGCTCGCCATTCACTTTGATCGAACTGATAAAAATGAAGCGCTTTACTCCTGCGTCAGCCGCTTGGCGAGCAAGCGTGAGCGTCCCCTCTGTATTCACTGCTCGAAAAGCCGCCAGGGGATCTGTCGCGGTATCCGACATCACATGGACCCTGGCTGCACAGTGAACAACCACATCCACTTGTTGCAATTGGGCCGTCCAGTCGGCATCCTCAGTCAAAGAGGGAGCCTGAACCTGGTAAGAAGCCAGCGGGTAACATCGCACCGCACCTTTCACATTGGCTCCACATCTAATCAGGTGTTCACAGACCGCTTTGCCTACAAATCCGTTGGCACCGGTGACCAAGACTGTACTTTTGATATCTGCCATTACCACCAACGCCAACCGTGAATATTGAAGAACGTCACCATGGAACGCCCAAACATCCAGATATGGCGCCAGCCTTTGCGGGATGCATGACCACCGTGATGAACGACCTTCACCTGAGGGACATAGGCAATCCGGCTGATCTTTCCTGCCCGTAAACTGATGTCAAAATCTTCAAAATAGAGGAAAAAGCGAGGGTCAAATCCTCCGAGCTGCTGCAATACATCTGTGCGAAACAGCATAAAACAACCACTGACAATGGGTGGGTCCCACAGCACGTCATGATTGTTGAGCTGATCTGCCATCTCATATTTTGCCAAGCGCGTCTGGAATAACTTCTTCACACTCGCAGGAGCAAATCCACGCAACAATAGATCAAATACGGTTGGATAGCGTTTGCAGAGCCGTTGTACCTTACCATCCTCCCATGTTGCGAAAGGCGTCAATAATCCGCAATCCGGATGTTGCTCCATAAATTCGAGTGCATTTTTCAGTGCATCCGGGGCGACTTCAAGATCGGGGTTAAGGATAAGATGATATTTAGCATCAGTCTGCAATGCGCGGTTATGGCCAGCACCAAATCCAGGATTTGACTGTGCAAAAATCAAGTCGTGAACACCTATAAAGCTCTTGCTTATATCTTCATTTTGAATAGCAAAATCACTCGATGGAGAGTGATCTACAACTATCAAGGAACTAACAACCCCAGCTTCAGTGATTGCTCTCTGTAGTTTGTTGAGAGTGCTTGCTATCATCGCCTTTTCAGTACAATAAGCGACCACACCAATAGTTAGATAGGACTTGGGCATACTATTTACCATAGCAAAATATTGCGCTCACAAAGTCACAAGTGAAAAAAGATAGAGTTAGCATAGTAACTATATTAACCTTTCATGCCATGATAATAAAAGCTGACTGTACAAGTATCGAGCCAGCGCTTTCTATCGATTATTATAGGTTCATTTGACATGGTTAATTGCATGGTCCATAAAATAGAGAACGCTTAAACCATTAGCTTTACAATACATAAAAATCATTGTATCAATCACAACGAGCGTGAAATTAAAAGCCCACTGCAGACATTACACTAAAACATATGTTTTTAAATACGACATTGTTATTTTGTAAGAATCATCGCATAAACCTACGCTCAATAAAATAAAATGAAAATGACCCCATAAATAAAACCATCACAATAATAGATGTTGATAATAACATTGGTGACGAAATCATGCCCTTCACCTGATTCGCAGCATTTATGATCGGCATGTGATAAAGATAGATGCTGAAACTGATCATGCCGATAAATGATAGACCAGACCATCGACATAAACGAACAAACCATTTATTTCGCTCAAGCATGATAAATGCAAAAATAATCATCCCAAATCCCAAAGCCAAATAGGTTCTGGAAAATACCATCGAAGATACTTCTATCCAAAATGTATCGTCCAAATTTTTAACGAAACTGACAATTAAAATAAAGCCTGTAATAAGCAGCAAAAATGCAACATAGTTCCTTGGATGTTTTGCTTGAACTAAACAATCGGCATAAACAAAGGCGATGAAACAACCTATAGCAAATTCATCCAACATACCAATCACTTGAGTAGACCAGATGAATTCCTGCATGGGTTGACCATTAAAATATAAATAAATAATATAACGCCATAACCAAGCGACTATAAACATACCAAACAATATAATATACTTCTTACTAGTAGAGCGTAAAAAGCAAGCAGTAACAGCCATGAATATATAGAACGAAAATTCAACACCTAACGACCAATAAGCTCCATTAATGGAACCATGTGTTTGTTCTAAATAAGAGTGTATAAATAAAAGGTGCGCTACGGTATGCACAATACCATTGGATGTAGTAATGAAATAAAAACCACTAAATGTAATAGTGAGCAACATAGATACATAGTAAGGTGGTGCGATGCGCAGGAATCTACGTTTAAGAAAATTAATTACTTTCCACTCACGAGGTCTAATTACACAAAGGCAAATAAAAAATCCACTTAACACAAAAAATAGATCAACGCCTACCCATCCCCAATAAAATATATGTGGCCAAACGGCCACACTTAACTCTTCCATGTGATAAAACAATACCAATAAAGCCGCAACACCTCGCAATACGTCCAATGATTCTAATCGAGCAGTCATTTAATAATCTCGTGCATTGGTTTACGACTCAGCAAGCGCTTTATTGCTCTCTGCAATTTAAACGGAATGAAACGTGCCAATGAACTAACAAAGGGCATATTTCTAACTTTCCATAGATACTGTAAAAATTGTTCTTTTCTTGATAACAGTACAGCACTAGGAGCAATATTTAGCTTTTCATTCCACTTCTTGACTAATTTAGAACCATCAACAGGTGTCAAAACTGCCAAGCCACTCAGGTATTTCTCTTGATAGAAGATATCATCTCTCTCTATTTCATCACAAACTTCACTCGACACCACGAAATCGCTTAACTCGGCGCCTTGGGCATAAGCACGCCAAAATGCTGCACAATCAATGGGTTTGATATTCCATGGTAATAGTAAAGAGTGATTTCTATTTTCGATACGCTCGACAAAAGCACCAATATTCGGACATACAACAGGATATGTATGTTCAAGTGCAATGGATAATGTATAACTGTATGTCTCAGGCCATAAAGCAGGGAACCAGACAACATGAGGTTTAATACTATCAAGTTTCTCTTCAAGTTGATCCAGTCTATACGCACCATGATTCACAACCCCACGCAAGGGGCGATAACCATAACCTAGTAGATGAAACTCTATCTTATTTGGATCACACAGCAAGGCGACTTGTTCTAGTAGATCAGCTCCCTTTTCCCGACTTAAAGCACCAAGGATAAGTACACGTAGGGGGTCGCCTGGTTTATGGGCCTGCTTAGGTTCTGGGTAACGATAAGCATCTGGATGGTATGTAATAATTGCCTTGCTAGATAGCTCGCTCTTATTCCCATAAAGCCTACTAAAGCGCTGATATACATCTTGACTAGGATAAATAATTCGCTCAGCTCGAGAAAGTAAGGGAAATATACCGCTGCGCCATTCCTCGCCAGAAACACTGATTTGTGCAGCATCTCTACATATATCATCATAATTTTGATTATCCTCGCTCACAAATTGTCCATAGCGATCTGTAAGCGTTGGATTACCATTTAACATATAATAATCATGAATCGTCACATCATAGGAAATTCCTAGCGAACTAGGTAGCAACCAGGTGCGTGGTGGCAGACCCATGCTATGGTGAAAATGTACACGACTAACTCTGAGGTCTCGCAAGAAGCTCACTAATAATTCATATTCTGTGTGAATATTGAATACAAATGCATCGCTCTTATCACCGTTAAAGGCACTCAAATAAAGATTAACATATCCTTCTCTACCCCCAGGAGTTAGACGGAGAAACAATACCTTTCCCAAATAATATGATGCTAGCTCAGAAACATGTTGAGCTACCCCACCACCGAGGTGATGTGCTACGGCTAAGACTACTGGGAGACCCGTCTCAGCAATGTATCTTACTTTAGCCATCATCCTAGCCTGTCTTGCAGGATCTTGTGCAATGAATGCCATGACATCGCGGGTATAATTAGGGTGTAGTGTATTAAGCAGCTCTAATGCACGAGCTTTTCTTGGATCCCCTTCATCCAGAAAACTGACACCGCCTTTATGGTAGGCAAACACATTTAATTGGTGATAATTCTTCCATCCCAACTTTTGTGCTCGTTGGCACCAATCATTCTCCTCTCCATACCCCTTGCCAAAGGTCTCCTCATCAAAATAACCGACAACATCCAAGCAATCACGCCGGATATACATGCAAAATCCAACCCCTGTTGGTACTTCAACTAGCTCATTTTCGAGGGGCAATGTAGAGAAAAGGCGATCAAGTGCATTAACATCGAGGCCAGAATAAAGAGCATTATCTTGACAAAAATGAGGGAAACTACAGATCGTCGCATTATTAGAAAAAGGTGTCAAACTGGCAACCCGCTCATTGCTGTATGCGGCTTGTTGCATCCGATGCAACCAATCTGAATGAGAGACTTCTACGTCACTATTAAGCAAGAGTACATCTCGATCTTTATGCAAACGCATCCCAAAGTTAACTGTGCCAACAAAGCCCTTATTAACTTCGTTCTCATAAAGTTTAAAACCTAGTACATCGGCTTGTTCTCTCAGCCATGTTGTTAGTTCAGGTTCTGGTGAGCAATCGTTAATAACAATTAATTGTGCCCATTCAGGCATACTTGGCAATAATGATAAAATACACTCTCGGGTCTCTTCCAAACCACGATAAACAGGAATAATAATATCAAGAGAGTTTCTATTTTTCATACTCTTACCTTAAATTTGGATTATGCAATTCAAAGATAACATGGGAAGTTAAAGAACAGATTTCAGAGCAATAAAATCATCTAATAAATGCGTTAGATATGCGCTTTAAAAAAGCAATTAACTTCCAAGCCCTTGAGTTATTAATCTCATCCAAACAAAGTTGTTGCTCAATAATTATTTTTTTCTGTAATGTCGCTATGGACTCTATTTCTTTTATTGTTTTATTAATTGGCAATAGAAGTTTATTAATAACATTTAAAGGGATTGCGTCTATCAAAATATCAAAGTATACATCTTTAATAGCATGTTCAACTGTAAATAAAAGTTGAGGATCTATATTATCAAATATGAAATTTCTATCGATCTTGATATTTGCATTATGTTTTATTAAATTTATAGCTGGAGAAAAATCAACCACACTTACTATTCCACTTTGTTCACCAGGATCCAGCCTTAACTCAACAACATTAGAGAACTTATCTAAATTAAAAGAAACTCTATCATCCGTAAGCCGTGCACATAACGCTTTTTCCTCTGAAAAATCGATGTCTCCAGCTTCCTTTATATATAACTTTACCAGATGCCTCGAATCTCTTTTTGATTTTAATTTCTCAATGTTAACCTCAGCTATACAACGTTCGCGAGGGGCTAGCGTAAATATGAACTGATATACGTTCCCATAAACACGCTCATCAAAGTTAATCGGCGTTGTTTTTGTAAAATATTTAGAAAACTCTGTCTGCAAAACCTCGGCATAATAAGCAGCCTCTTTTATAGCAAAAAATCCACTATCATTCACCATATTCAAGAGATTTTGATAGGTAAAAAATCGGATGTGCGTATCATCCAAAAGGCCGGTATCTCGGTAATTAAACTCCTCATTAAATAACTCCAATAATACACCATCATGCCCAACATTAGGTACAGATATAATAACAACCCCATTATTGGAAAGGAATGACTTAATTGATTGCAATACTTTACTGGGCGAATACAAATGTTCTAGCACATCAGCAAAAATTATAAAATCATATTTATTGCCGTCTAGCTTGCTTTCCCATTGGTAATTTTCAATATTACCCAGCTCACTACCTATTAGAGCATGCCTCGCGTAGAATGATGCTTCTTTACCTGCGTTTTCATCTAATTCAATGATATCAACTATACAATCCAATGACTCTTTTAAGTATCTAGTTAAGCGACCGTGAGCAGGACCAAACTCTAAAACTCTTGCTTTGGGGCGAATTTGTTTTATTATTATTGATAAGCTGTTTTCGGTTTCAAGATCCAACTCAACGTTGTATTTACTCATTATGGTGTTTCGCTCCATTCATGAGGAATAACAAATACTCCCTCAGCTTCATATTCCCCAGCAACTACTATTTCTCTGAAACGGGCTCTATATTCAAAAGGAATTGTGGCTGTTTTTTCCATGATCGCACAATCAAAAAAATATGTTCCACCTAAAACACGAATACCACAAGTATACTCTAATCGGTAGCAATTTATTCCTTTTACCCAAGGTATTTCTTTTTTATCGAGCAGTGTATTCAAACCACAAATATATTTATTATCAAGACTATGTAGAGCGATACCTAACACAGGGCTATCGATAGAGTCATCAAATACTTCATATTCAATATCAATGAACAACGGAGTATATTTACTAACCCGACTAACGATGTGACCACAATCATCTTTGATAGTTAATTTTTTTATAGTAACTACAGCGTTAGGATTGAACTGTTCTTGAGTTTGCACATCATTGTTGCTTTTTAACTCACTTCCCGAAGTGGGTGCGTCAGCAATTTTCAAAAAATCAAGGTAGCGGTCGGTAACTTCATTTACATTGCCGCTAAGCTTTATTTTTCCATCTAAAATCCAAATTGCCTTATTACAAAATCGTTTCACACTATTTATATCATGAGATACAAACAAAATTGTAATTCCCTCTTGCATCATCTGATGCATTCTATCCATACATTTATGTTGAAACGCCTGATCTCCAACAGCTAGGGCTTCATCAACAATTAGAATGTCTGGACTAACATGAATAGCAACGGAAAATGCCAACCGAGCAAACATACCACTGCTGTACATCTTAACTGGCTGGTGAATGAATTCACCTATATCAGCAAAGGAAAGAATTTCATCACATCTATTCCGCATCTCATCATGTGTAAACCCCATCAAAGCACCTTGAAAGTATATATTCTCCAATCCAGTATACTCAGCATTAAAACCAGCGCCTAACTCTAGAAGGGAAGATATTTTTCCATTAACTTCAACGTTCCCAGAGGATGGAGTTAACACACCGGTAATTATTTTAAGTAAAGTACTCTTACCCGCACCATTTTTACCTAAAATACCGACTGTTTCACCCTTATTTACGGTAAAGCATACATCATTGAGCGCATGATACTCATGATGATATTTTTTATTAAAAAAATTCAAAGCTTCTTTCAAACGATCCTTGGGCTGATCATATAGTTTATAACTTTTGCAAATGTGTTTGACGGAAATTGCGATTTCATTTTTCATTTTATAAAACATCCGCAAAGTGAGGTCTTAACTTTTTAAAAACTGAAGAACCTAAAATTAAAATAGTTAGCGTTAATAACCAAAAACATAGAATTTGTGCAGGCTTTTCCCAAAACCAAACGTTATCAATCAAGCTATCTCTAAAACCCTGTACAATATAATAAATGGGATTTAGTTTAAAGATCCACTGCAAACTATTAGGCAACATATTTAATTGCCAAAAAATAGGAGTTAACCAAAAGCCAAACTGTATAACCATCGATATGATTTGAGTTAAATCATTAAAAAACACAACTATGCTGCTGGTTAACCATGCAACTCCTAACATCATTACTGTTGCACAAAAAACATAATAAAAAAGTTGCAACCAATATAAGTTTGGTTCATATCCATATAAAATAAACATTACCAACATGAAAGCTACAAAGAATGCATGAACGATAAATGCTGAGCACAACTTAACTATAGGTAATAAGCTTACTTCAAAAACAATTTTCTTAACTAGGAAAGCATTATCTTTTATAGAGTTAGTTGTAATGCTTAAGCTCTCACTAATGTAAAACCATGGAATCATTCCAGATATAAGCCACAATATAAATGGAGTGTCATTAATGGGGCCATTTCGAAAGCCCATTTCAAACACGAACCAAAAAATAACTATTGTGAAAGTCGGTTGAATAAAAGCCCAAAAAACACCAAGCAAGTTATTGACATACTTACTTCGAAAGTCGTCTTTCACTAAAGAAATCAGTATGTTTCTATTGGATAGAATGGATTTTATAAAATTAACAATTTGCTTTGACATATTAATTCGCCTTTTTGCGGCAAAAATCACAACATGAGAAACATGGTTGATCAATAGTTTTCAACTGAGATGTAATTAAAATAATCAGCATCAAGGAAAGATAAACCAGACTTATCCTTTTTAGATATATTTGGACGTCCATGACATGGCCATTCAATATTCAAGAATGTATCACTCCAAATAATTGCACGCTCACACTGTGGAGCATAGTAATTGGTTGTTTTGTACAAAAACTCAGCCGTTTCTGTCAGTGTGACAAAACCATGTGCAAACCCTTCCGGGATCCACAACTGTCGCTTGTTTTCCTCGGATAGGTGTACTCCAACCCATTGTCCAAAGGTCGGTGAGCTTTTGCGGATATCGACCGCCACATCAAATACTTCACCAGCTACACAACGCACCAGCTTGCCTTGAGCATGAGGCGGCAACTGATAGTGCAAGCCGCGCAATACCCCTTTTGACGATTTGGAGTGATTATCCTGTACAAAAGTCACCGGATATCCTACCGCCTCTTCAAACAACTTGTGGTTGAAACTCTCAAAGAAAAAACCACGTTCATCACCAAATACTTTTGGTTCAAAAATAAGCACATCAGGGATTGCTGTCTTGATTACATTCATCTGTCTACCCGCATTCAATTCAATCTTTATGGGGGCGCAACTTCCCTCCCCCATATCACATCAGGCTTTGGCAACCATTTTTAACAAATATTGGCCGTACGCATTCTTTGCCAGTGGCGCTGCAAGAATACGTATCTGGTCAGCACTGATAAACTTCTGGCGATAGGCAATCTCTTCCGGACAGGCCACCTTCAACCCCTGACGGGTCTCAATGGTCTGAATAAAGTTGCTCGCTTCAATCAGGCTTTCATGGGTACCGGTATCCAACCAGGCATAACCACGGCCCATCATGGCCACCGACAGATTACCTTGCTCCAGGTAGATACGGTTCACATCGGTGATTTCCAGCTCACCACGGGGCGACGGCTTCAGGCTCTTGGCGATCTCCACCACGCTGTTGTCGTAGAAATAGAGGCCGGTGACCGCATAGTTACTCTTGGGCTTCAACGGCTTCTCTTCCAGAGAGATAGCGGTACCTTCTTTATCAAATTCCACCACCCCATAACGCTCGGGGTCATGCACATGGTAGGCAAAGACGGTAGCGCCACTCTCTTTGGCCGCTGCGGCTTCCAACTGTTTCTGCAGGTCATGACCGTAGAAGATGTTGTCGCCGAGTACCAGAGCACAGGGGTCTGACCCGATAAACTCTTCACCCAGAATAAAGGCTTGTGCCAACCCGTCCGGACTTGGTTGTACCTTGTACTGCAAATTCAGACCCCACTGGCTACCGTCACCCAGCAATTGCTCAAAGCGGGGAGTATCTTGCGGCGTGCTGATGATCAAGATATCGCGAATTCCCGCCAGCATCAGGGTGCTCAGCGGATAGTAGATCATCGGCTTGTCATAGATGGGCAGCAGCTGCTTGCTCACCGCCATGGTCACAGGATAGAGACGGGTGCCAGAGCCACCGGCCAGAATAATGCCTTTACGTTTGGTCATGATGCTTGTTTCTTATTTTTAAATTGCAAAAGAAAAGGGTGGCTTGCAGCCACTCCTTTCTGTTTTATCCCTGCCAGCCAGGGAGGCAGTCACTACATCCCAGGCCAGTAATTTACTTACCGAGGATCTCGGTCAACATCCGCTCCACACCGACTGTCCACTCCGGCAGCACCAGATCGAAGGTGCGCTGGAATTTGCCGGTATCAAGGCGGGAGTTATGGGGGCGTTTGGCCGGAGTCGGGAAGGCGCTGGTCGGCACCGCATTGAGTTGTGTCACCGCCAGTTCAACGCCAGCCTCTCTGGCTTTGGCAAACACCAGCTGGGCGTAGTCAAACCAGGTGGTGGTACCGGAGGCAATCAGATGGTACAGCCCGGCGACCTCGGGTTTACTCTGCGCAACACGGATCGCATGGGCGGTGCAATCAGCCAGCAACTCGGCGCCGGTCGGTGCGCCGAACTGGTCATTGATCACTGACATCTCGCTACGCTCTTTGCCAAAGCGCAGCATGGTCTTGGCAAAGTTGGCGCCGCGGGCGGCATAGACCCAGCTGGTACGGAAGATCAGATGACGGGAGCAGAGGGACGCACCTTGCTCACCCGCCAGCTTGGTTTCGCCATAGACGTTGAGCGGTGCAGTTGCATCGGTTTCAACCCAGGGGCGCTCGCCGCTACCATCGAACACATAGTCGGTGGAGTAATGCACCAACCAGGCACCCAATGCTTCCGCTTCTTTGGCGATCGCCGCTACACTGGTCGCGTTGAGCAGCTCGGCAAACTCCCGCTCGCTCTCCGCCTTGTCGACTGCGGTATGGGCCGCGGCGTTGACAATCACATCCGGCTTGACCAGTCGTACCGTTTCGGCCACCCCTGCCGGGTTGCTGAAATCGCCGCAATAGTCGGTGGAGTCAAAATCAACGGCAGTGATGCGCCCCAGCGGCGCCAGTGCGCGCTGCAGCTCCCAGCCTACCTGACCATTTTTGCCAAACAGCAGAATATGCATCAGGCACGCTCCCCGTAATTCTGCTCAATCCAGGATTGGTAGGCACCGCTCTTGACGTTGTTGACCCACTGCTGGTTATCCAGATACCACTGCACAGTTTTGCGAATGCCAGACTCGAAAGTTTCTTGCGGTTGCCAAGCAAGCTCACTGCTCATCTTGGTCGCATCGATGGCATAGCGACGATCGTGACCGGGACGATCCGCCACATAGGTGATTTGCTCACGATAAGAGCCCGCCTTCGGCACCATCTCGTCCAGCAGATCGCAGATGGTGTGTACCACCTCCAGATTCTGCTTCTCGTTGTGGCCGCCGATGTTGTAGGTCTCCCCCACCAAGCCAGTAGTCACCACCTTGTAGAGCGCGCGCGCATGATCTTCTACATAGAGCCAGTCACGGATCTGGTCGCCCTTGCCATAGACCGGCAGCGGCTTGCCATCCAGTGCATTGAGGATCACCAGCGGGATCAGCTTCTCGGGGAAGTGATAAGGGCCGTAGTTGTTGGAGCAGTTGGTGACAATGGTCGGCAGGCCGTAGGTACGGCGCCAGGCGCGTACCAGGTGGTCACTGGAAGCCTTGGAGGCAGAATAGGGGCTGCTGGGGGCGTAGGGGGTAGTCTCGGTAAAGAGCGGCAATGGCTCACCGGCAGCCACTTCATCCGGATGGGGCAGATCCCCATACACCTCATCGGTGGAGATATGGTGGAAGCGGAAGACCGCCTTGCGTACCTCGTCCAGACCGTTCCAATAGGCACGTGCCGCTTCCAGCAACATATAGGTGCCAACGATATTGGTCTCGATAAAGTCAGCCGGGCCTGTGATGGAGCGGTCAACATGGCTCTCGGCGGCCAGGTGCATCACCGCATCCGGTTGGTGCAGGGCAAACACCCGATCCAGCTCGGCGCGATTGCAGATATCCACCTGCTCAAACGCATAACGCTCGCTTGTCGATACATCGGCCAGGGACTCCAGATTGCCGGCATAGGTGAGTTTATCGAGATTGATAACGGCATCCTGGGTATCACGGATGATATGGCGCACCACGGCAGAGCCGATAAAGCCGGCACCGCCGGTCACGAGAATTTTCATAGATATGCGTTCTCTTGCGAGGAGTGAATACGGAATTGGGTATCGGGGATATGGAATAGAAAACAGCTGTATTAGCGCCAAAAATCAGCAAATAACGTGTATTGCCAAAACCGCATGACACAACCGTCATGCATATACGTTGAACAAAAACCAAGGATAACACCATGGCTACCGCCCCTGGGTTACAGCCCCCAGTTTGCTGCTTTTAACCAGATTTTGCTTGCTGTTGGTCATCGTACCCTCCAGCATTTTTATGTTTTGATGGTCGATAACAGTGTTACCCGCTCGCATTTTATAGCCAAAAGAGGGTGTACAAAACCAAACGACACATAGTCTACCAGCCCGATAAGGGGCAGATTCTATCTCGTTTTCTGGAAACCTGCACAGCAAAAGTGCTTTCCATAACGGCCAAGATAGGATTCAATAGAGAATCAAAAAACTATTATGAACTTTTCAGGATCACCATTCAAAATCGAACAGATCACAGCCAAGTTACCGTTTTTCAGGCGAAAAAAATGGGGCAACCGCTCGTGTTGCCCCATTTTATAGTCAGCTTTAACTGGCTCATTTATCAAATTGTGATCTGTCGCTCAGAACAGATGGACACGCTTTTGCTCAGTCACCTTTTGACTCAACCGCTGCAGCCATGCGCGCCTCTTTGCTCTGGTGGCTGGTGAAGTAGCGCATCACCAGCACGAAGAAGAGTGGCACGAAGAAGATGGCCAGCACGGTGGCACTGATCATCCCCCCCATCACGCCGGTACCGATGGCGTTACGGCTGCTGGCGCCCGCGCCGGAGCTGATCACCAGCGGCAACACCCCGAGGATAAAGGCGAGCGAGGTCATCAGGATCGGGCGCAGACGCAGACGCGCCGCCTCCACCACCGCCTCACCCAAGCCCATCCCTTTGTCGTAGAGCTCTTTGGCAAATTCCACGATCAAAATCGCGTTTTTCGCCGACAAGCCTATGGTGGTGAGCAGACCGACCTGGAAGTAGACGTCGTTCTCCAGCCCGCGCAGGGTGGCAGCCACAATGGCCCCCAACACCCCGAGCGGTACTACCAGCATCACCGAGAACGGAATGCTCCAGCTCTCGTAGAGGGCCGCCAGACAGAGGAACACCACCAACAAGGAGATGGCGTAGAGCGCGGGTGCCTGTGAACCGGCCTGACGCTCCTGGAAGGAGAGCCCGGTCCACTCGATACCCACCCCTTCCGGTAGCTGTTTCACCATCTGCTCGATGGCGGCCATCGCATCACCGGTACTCTTGCCAGGCGCCGCTTCACCGACGATCTCCATCGCCGGCACGCCGTTATAACGCTCCAGACGCGGCGAGCCGAAGCTCCACTCGCTGCTGGCAAAGGCGGAGAAGGGCACCATCTGACCGGCACTGTTGCGCACATACCAGAGTTTCAGATCTTCCGGGTTCATCCGGAAGGGGGCATCCGCCTGCATGTAGACCTTTTTGATCCGGCCACGGTCAACGAAATCATTGACGTAGGACGAGCCCCAAGCGGTAGCCAGGGTGTTGTTGATATCCGCGATGGAGAGCCCCTGCGCCAGCGCCTTCTCGTAGTCAATCTTGATGTCGAGTTGCGGCGTATCTTCCATCCCGTTCGGGCGTACCCGCACCAGGGTGGGATCCTGCGCCGCCATACCGAGCAGCTGGTTACGCGCCGCCATCAGCTTGTCGTGACCGATACCACCGCGATCCTGCAGGAAGAAGTCAAAACCGGTCGCCGTCCCCAGCTCCGGGATCGGAGGCAGGTTGAAGGCGAACACTTGCGCCTCCTTGATGCTGAACAGATAGCCCATGGCACGACCGATAATGGCATTGGCGCTACGATCCGGGCTCTTGCGCTCGCTCCAGTCCTTGAGCTTGATAAAGGCCATACCCGCATTCTGGCCACTACCGGCGAAGCTGAAGCCGGATACGGTCAGTACGGAGTCAACATTATCCGTCTCGTTTTTCAGGAAGTAGTCGCGCATATCCGCCAGTACCACCTCGGTGCGCTGCTTGGTGGCCCCCACCGGCAGTTGCACCATGGACATGATGACCCCCTGATCCTCTTCCGGCAGGAAGGAGGTGGGCATCCGCATAAAGAGCACTGCCAGTACCGCCAGCATGGCACCGTAGATCAGGCTGTAGCGCACTCCCTGTTTGATCACCTTGCGCACGCCGCTCTGATAGCGGTTGGTACCCGCATCAAAGGCGCGGTTGAACCAGCCAAAGAAGCCGCGCTTGGCACCAAACTCGCCATGTTTCATCGGCTTGAGCAGGGTGGCACAGAGCGCCGGGGTCAGGATCAACGCCACCAGCACCGACAGCACCATGGCCGAGACGATGGTCAGCGAGAACTGGCGATAGATGGCACCGGTCGAGCCGCCGAAGAAAGCCATCGGCACGAACACGGCGGAGAGCACCAAGGCGATCCCCACCAGCGCGCCGGTGATCTGGGTCATCGACTTGCGGGTCGCTTCCAGCGGGGAGAGATCTTCCTCGCTCATCAGCCGCTCCACGTTCTCTACCACCACGATGGCGTCATCCACCAGCAGGCCGATGGCCAGCACCATACCGAACATGGTGAGGGTGTTGATGGAGAAGCCAAACGCCGCCATCACCCCGAAGGTACCAAGCAGCACCACCGGTACCGCAATGGTCGGGATCAGGGTGGCGCGGAAGTTCTGCAAGAACAGATACATGACGCAGAACACCAGGAAGATCGCCTCGATCAGGGTCTGCACCACCTCCTCGATGGAGATCTTCACAAACGGCGTGGTGTCGTAGGGGTAGACGATCTCCATGTTGGCCGGGAAGTAATCCGACAGTTCATTGAGCTTGGCACGCACCTTCTCGGCGGTATCCAGCGCGTTGGCACCGGTCGCCAGCTTGATGGCGACCGCGGCGGTAGACTGGCCGTTGTAGAGCGCATCGGCGTCATAGCTTTCGCCCGCCAGCTCGACCCGGGCCACATCTTTCAGCCGTACCTTGGAGCCATCCTGATTCACCCGCAGCAGGATGTCGTTGAACTGCTCCACGGTAGATAGGCGGGTCTGACCCATGATGGTGGCGGTGAACTGCTGATCTTCCACCGATGGTGTGCCACCCAGCTTGCCAAACGCTACCTGGGCGTTCTGCGCCTTGATGGCCGCCTGCACATCACCTGGGCTCATCTGCACCCGGTTGAGCTTGTTGGGATCGAGCCAGACCCGCATCGAGTACTGGCTGCCGAACAAGGTGATATCCCCTACCCCGTCCAGACGACTCAGAGGCTCCTTGATGTTGGAGACCACATAATCCGCCAGATCGTCGTTGTTCATCGAACCATCGCTGGAGATGAAGGCCGCGACCATCAGGAAGCTACTGGAGGTCTTCTGAACCCGGATCCCCTGCTGCTGAACCTCTTGTGGCAGCAGCGACATGGCTTGCTGCAGCTTGTTCTGCACCTGCACCTGGGCGATATCGGGATCGGTACCCGGCTGGAAGGTGAGGGTCACCGACACCCGACCCGCGGAGTCAGACTGGGAGGACATGTAGAGCAGGTGATCCAGCCCGGTCATGTTCTGTTCGATGATCTGGGTCACCGAGTCTTCCACCGTTTTGGCGGATGCGCCCGGATAGCTGGCAGAAATACCTACAGCAGGCGGCGCAATGCTCGGATACTGGGCGACCGGCAATTTGATGATGGCCAGGCTGCCCGCCAGCATGATCACCAGCGCGATCACCCAGGCAAAAATGGGTCTGTCTATAAAAAATCGAGCCATGAAGCGACTACTCCATCCTACTTGTTGGCCGGGGTGTTGGACGCAGCTTGAGCAGACGGTGCATCAGCCCCCTGCTCGGCGGGATTGACCACGGCGCCCGGTCGTACTTTCTGCAAGCCAGCCACGATCACCCGCTCGCCGGAGGTGAGCCCTGACTCCACCACCCAGTTGCTGCCAACGACACGGCTCAGCTGCACGTTGCGCAGCTCCACCTTGTTGTCAGCGGTCACCACCATCACGGTGGCACCGCCATTGGGGGTGCGAGTCACGGCCGTTTGCGGCACCAGCAGCCCTTGCGCCCGCTCACCCTCTTGCAGGGTGGCGCGCATAAACATGCCGGGCAGCAGCAGCTGATGAGGGTTGGGCACAATTACCCGCAGGGTCACCATGCCGGAGGTCTCGTCTACGGTCACATCGGAGAACTGCAGCGAGCCCTCTTCGCCATAAGTGGAGCCATCTTCCAACTGGAAGGTTACCTTGGCCCCCTTCTGCTCGTCCTGGGTCAACTTGCCCTCGGCGACCAGTCGCTTCAGGCGCAGCAGATCAGCGGTGGACTGACGCACATCCACATACATGGGATCGAGCTGCTGAATGGCGGTCAGGCTGTCAGCCTGCTGGGCAGTCACCAGCGCCCCCTCGGTCACCGCGGATTTACCGATGCGGCCACTGATGGGGGCGGTGATGCGGGTGTAACCGAGATTGATCTCGGCAGTGCGCAGGGCCGCCTTGCTCGCCATGATCTCCGCTTTGGCCTGCTTCCAGCTGGCGTCGGCGTCGTCATAGTCCTGACGGCTGATGGATTTGACCTTGAGCAGCTCCTGATAGCGCTGCGCCTTGAGGCGGGCACTCTGCTCGTTGGCCTCGGCCTTGGCCAGATTGGCTTTGGCGCTGGCGACTGCCGCCTGATAAACAGCTGGATCGATCTGATAGAGCAGATCGCCCGCCTTCACATCACTTCCCTCGGTAAAGAGGCGCTTGAGGATGATGCCGCTCACTTGCGGACGCACTTCGGCCACCCGCAACGGGGCGCTGCGGCCGGTCAATTCGGTGGTCAGCATCAGCGGACCGCTCTGCAGGGTCACCACGTTGACCGCCGCGGGGGGCATGTCGCCCTGTCCCTGGGGTGCGCCCCCCTTGTCACCACAACCTGCCAGCAAGCCTGTAGCCAGCAAGGCAAGACCAACTGAACGAGCAAGAATATGTTTATGCATGAAACACCTGAGCCTTTGCCAGTCAATGAACAATCAGGGCCGCATGGGCCCTGTTGGTAAATAGTCGAAAGATGAGGCAATATACATACATTCATAAATGTATGTAAGTGACTTTTTGCTTGCATGAGGCACAAATTTCGATGGCCAGACGAACCAAAGAAGAGGCGCAGCAAACCCGCTGCCACATCATGAGCACGGCGCTGGATCTGTTCTGCTCTCAGGGCCTGGCCAAGACCAGCCTGACCGACATCGCCAGGGCGGCAGACCTGACCCGCGGGGCCATCTATTGGCACTTCAAGAACAAGGATGAACTCTTCATTTCGCTCTGGCAGGAGCTCTGCAGCCCCCTTGCCCACCAGCTCGATGCCTGCCTCAATCCAGATGAGCCGGATCCGCTGGGGCAACTGCGCCTCTTCTTCGAAGGGGTGCTCCACAGCTTCATTCACAATCCGGCCCAGCGGCAGATGTTCACCATACTGTTCAATCTCGAATCGCTGGAGGGGGAAGCCATCTCACTGCGCGAGCATATCCGCAGCCAGTCCGCCAACTTCTTTCGGGACCTGGAGACCACCCTGGCCAATGCGGTACGGCGGGGGCAACTGCCCGCCAACCTCAACCTGCAGCGCGCCGCCACCCTGCTCCACTGCACTCTGGATGGCTACATCATCAACTGGCTCCACTTTCCGGGGCGGATCGACCTGCAGGGCGAATCCGCCTTTATGATAGAGAGCATGTTCACCATGCTGGCCCAGCCCCACGGGCCTGCCTGCTGCCGCTAACCGGCTCCGGCAACTTCATCACATCCAAATCGGGGCCTGACCGCGCGCTTTGGCAGTCAGGCCCCGATTTGTTACCCTGTGCGCCCCCTGCTTGAGGTAACCCCTGTGCCACACTCTGACGCCATCCCCGCTTCCTGGCCATTGAACGACCAGCACGCCCGCGCTCGGGCTGCCTTTGTGGCGCGTCTCAAACCCGGTGCTCACCTGCTCAATGGTCAATGCGGTATGGGGGAGGATCTGTGCTGGCTGCGTGCAGAAGGGTATGTGGTCACCGCCTGTGACGCTGTGCTGGCCGACGCCAAAGTTGCCTCGCAGCAATCCGGGCAAGCTGTGCGGGTCTGCCCGCTGGCGAAGATGCTCTCGGTGCTCCCTTACGATGGCATCTGGTTAAGCCGCCCTCTTGATAGCGACGCGGCCACCCTTGTCCCCCTGTTGCAACAGCTGGCGACCCTGCTCAAAGCGGGCGCTCCGCTCTGCTTCCCCCTGCCGCCAAGCGGCAAGATAAGTCACGATGAGCTACAGCAACTGGTCACCACATCCAGGATAGCGCTGCAACTGGCGCCAATAGAAACCCCCTCGACCAACACGCCATCATGCACAGGTCAACACGCCAGCCAGTACGTCATGTTGCTGCGTGGCGATCATCAGGCCACCTAACGGGCTAATTCATCACGGATTTTCCCGTTCAACGCCAAGCCGACAGCTAGTCGGCGATCTTGGCTCTCGACAATATTTAACTCGGCGTTAACGCAGAAAAGGCAGACATAACACGGCTTACGTGTTAAAAAGTGTGATTAATATCAAATTTTAATAACAAAACAGACAATACAACCAACTCCGGATTTCCTTATGAAACTTGTCCTGAAACTCATTGCTGGCATCCTTGCCGGTCTCTTGCTCGGTCTATACGCCCCTGAGTGGGTGGCGCGCGTGCTGTTTACGGCCAAGACAGTGATAGGTCAGCTCATCACCTTCACCATTCCGCTCATCATTCTGTTCTTTATCATGAGCGGCATCGCCAGCCTGCCGAAAAACTCCGGCAAGCTGCTGGGCAAAACCGTGGCCCTCTCCTACTGCTCCACCATTCTGGCGGGGCTGTTCGCCTTTACCGTGGCGAGCCACCTGATCCCGCAGTTCACCACCGCTGCCGAGCCCACCACGGCCACGGCCATCAAACTCGCCTCCTACGTCAATCTGGAGATCCCGCCGCTGTTTGGCGTGATGTCGGCACTGGCCGCTGCCTTCGTGTTCGGCATCGGCATCAGCGCCACCCAGGCCACCGATCTGCGCCGGGTCGCCGATCAGGGTCGTGACATCATCGACCGCCTGCTGGCCAAGGTGATCATTCCGCTGCTGCCATTCTATATCGCGGGCGTCTTTGTCGAGATGACGGTGGAAGGCACCGTATTCGCCACTCTGAAGACCTTCGGCGTGGTGCTGGTGATGGCGATCCTGATGCACTGGATCTGGCTCTCCGTGCTGTTTATCGGCACCGGTCTGGCCCTTGGCCGCTCACCGGTCCAGCTCATCAAGAACATGCTGCCCGCCTACTTCACCGCGCTGGGGACCATGTCGAGCGCCGCCACCATTCCGGTCGCCCTGCAGTCGAGCAAGAACAACGGCGTGAGCGATGGCATCGCCAACTTTACCGTGCCCCTGTGCGCCACCATTCACCTCTGTGGCTCCACCATTACCCTGGTCACCTGTGCCACCGCGGTGATGTTCCTCTCCGAGCATCTGGCCATTCCGGGTATCGAGACCATGCTCCCCTTCATCATGATGCTGGGGGTGATCATGATCGCCGCCCCGGGCGCCCCGGGTGGTGGCGTGATGTCGGCACTGGGTCTGCTCACCTCCATGCTCGGCTTTGGTGAAGCCTCCATCGCCCTGATGATCGCCCTCTATCTGGCGCAGGACAGCTTCGGCACCGCCTGCAACGTCACCGGTGACGGCGTGATCGCCCTGTGGGCGGATCGCTTCGCCAACGGTAGCGAGAGCGCAGCTCCAGTGGCCGAGGCCGAACAGGCGTAAGCTCGCCGGGATAGCTCGACCATCCTCTGCAAAACCGCAGGCCCGAACCATGTTCGGGCCTGCGTCGTTTCTGCCACCTTCACAGTGTTTGTGCGTATTCCTCCTCCCCCTCTTTACCCCCCTCTGCCGTAAACAGCACTCGCGCTGCCCGCTGCATCAGACAAAATTATTGGCATATGCCACATATGAGCGTATAAATGGCTTATGCCAATTAGGAGCCACCATGCCAAGACCCAAGATTGCCCGCCAGATCTGTGGCCGCCCCGCCAACAGCTGCTTCAAACCCAACGGCCGCCCCATGCATCAGCTGGAACAGGTCACGCTGGCCCCTGACGAGTTCGAGGCACTGCGCCTCGTCGACCTTCAAGGAATGCAGCAGCAGGAGGCCGCCCTGGTGATGGGGGTTTCCCGCCAGACCCTGGCCAATATCCTGAAAAAAGGGCGCTACAAGGTGGTGGAGTGTCTGAGTCTGGGCAAGGCATTGATGATGCAACCCGCCGAGCCCGACCACCCAACCAGTGGAGAAGAGCCGACATGAATGCTGTCACAACCATGACCACCAACCCCAGCAACAGCGCCCTGATGCTGAGTCAGGGGCTGCTGGCCGGCCACTTTACCCGTGCCGAGCAGCTGCAAATTCTTAACCCCGAAGGGAACGTTATCGCCACCCTGACCAACCCGGCCGCTGCCGAAGGCTGCCACGGCAAGCAAGCGCTGCTCGACGCCCTCACCCACTATCAGGTGGGTCAGGTGGTGGTGCGCAATATCGGCGAGCGAATGCTGAGTCGCCTGCTGGCGGCCAATATCCGGGTGCTGCAGTGTCGCTCTGCCCGCCTGCCGCTGCCCGCGCTGCTAGCCTCCACCAATTTGCAACCTCTTACCGAGGCCAGTCAGGGCCGTCCATCTCGTCGTCATCAGAGCAAGGCGACTATCCGTGCCATCCAGCCCGTCGGCGCAGGCTCGAGTCATGGCCATTGTCACGGTGGTTGTAACAGCAGCTCAGGTCACTGTTGCGCCAGTGGTGGCCATCAGGCAGATAGCCCACGGCAAGGCCATACTTGTTGTCAAGGCAGTGAGGGCGCAGGCCAACAGGGCGGTTGCTGCCATCATCACTGATGCCATCGCCGTGCATGTCATCACCATCAAGGAGAAGAGATCATGTCCATCTGGTTGTTGAGCCTGCTCGCCTCGTTCGTACTGATCCTGGCCATGGGTACCATCATCTGGTGGCGCCAATATCAGCTTGCCCAGAAACGGGAAGATAAAGAGGTGCGCCCCTGTGGTTGCTCCAGCGCCTGCGCGGATCACCTCTACCAGATCAGCGAGCCGACGCCCAAAAAACAACCTGACTGCACACGCCATAACCGCAGATAGAAGGTCGGCAAAAAAAGGGCGCATGAAATAGAAAAGGCGCATAAAAGGGAGGGGGCACCTGCTGGTGCCCCCTCCCTATTTATTCCTCGTCATGCTTGAACCGCCTCTTTCCCCCTTACGCTCATCACACGCGCTCAACCCGGCTCTGCGCCACTGGCCGCCACACCTGATGAACTGGCGGGATCCTGATACTGCTGATAGATGGCATAAAACTCGGCCTTGTTGTGCAGGGCCGCAGCGACACAGGTGGGATCAAACTGGCTGCCGGCATGCTCCTCCAGATAGGCAAACGCCGTCTCGAACGGCCAGGCCTGCTTGTAGGGGCGCTCGCTGGTCAGGGCATCAAAAACATCAGCCACCGTCACGATACGCGCCGCCAGCGGGATCGCCTCCCCCGCCAGGCCCAGCGGATAACCGGTGCCATCAAAACGCTCATGATGGCCTGCGATGATGTTGGTCAGCATATCGGTGTGGTGAATGCCATCGAGGCCAAACTCATTGATCATCAGGCTGATCATCTCTCGCCCCTTGCTGGTGTGAACCTTCATGATCTCGAACTCTTCCGGGGTCAGCTTGCCCGGCTTGAGTAAAATGGCATCCGGCACCGCGATCTTGCCGATGTCGTGCAGCTCGGAGAAGAGGTAGACAAACTCCACCTCCTCGTCGCTCAGCCCGCAAGTCGGGGCCAGCGTCTTGGCGATCAGTCGGGAGTAGGCCGACATCCGATGCAGATGGTTGGCGGTCTCCTCATCCCGATAGCGACTGAACTCCCGTGCCGTGGTCAGCGCGCCGCCGAGGGTCTGAATAGAGAAGAACTCCACCGCAATGATGGCGGACAACATCTGGGCATAGGCCGACAGTTCGCTTTGGATCGACTCATCGAAATAGCCCGGCTCCATGGCATCGCAAAACAGAAAACCAAACAGCTTGCTGTTGAACAACAGCGGCTCGGTATAGCTGGAGGCATAGCCCGCCTCCAGCAGCTTGCGGCTGTGTTCCGACGCGGAACCACGCAGGGCATCGAGATTGCCAAGCACCCGGGGGTGCTTGTGCTCCGCCAGATAGCGCAAGGAGGGAACATCGCTCAGCTTCACCTCATACTGCACCAGCGGCGAGGGCCCCTCGGTGCTGTGAGCGAAGGTCTTGAGCTGATCGGTATGGGGATCGTAAATCGCAATGGCCACCCGACTCAGCTTGTCAAAACGCTCGCGTAGCGTAGCGTGCAGATTCTGCATTCTTTCGCCAAATGAACTTTCCATTGCCTTCTCCACCGGATCACCATGATGGGAGTATAGGGGCACCCGTGACAGGGTTCCCAGCCACAGACCGCGAAATTGACTAATAAGTCAGCAATGCATATTGCCAGCCACAAACCTGTGCAGCAGGGACTGCGCGCCAGTCAGGGCTCCACCATCAGCCGCTATTCGCACGGCCCAATCCTGCCCACTCGGAGATATTGTTCAGTTCTGCCATGCTGGCTGTATAGTTTTTGGTTAACCATTCCGGTAAAATCCGCGCCCTTAAAGAAGAGCCACCTAAGAGTGATTGAGCGATGTCCAACACAAAACAGGCCCCCAAAGTAGGATTCGTCTCCTTGGGTTGCCCCAAAAACCTGGTCGATTCAGAACGCATCCTGACCCAGCTGCGTACCGAAGGGTACGACGTGGTGCCCAGCTATGACGATGCCGAGCTGGTCGTCGTCAACACCTGCGGCTTTATCGACAGCGCGGTGCAAGAGTCGCTGGAAGCGATCGGCGAAGCGCTGGCCGAAAACGGCAAGGTGATCGTCACCGGCTGCTTGGGTGCCAAAGAGAACCAGATCCGCGAGATCCACCCCAAGGTGCTCGAGATCACCGGCCCCCACGCCTATGAAGAGGTGCTGGGTCACGTCCACAAATATGTGGAGAAGCCGCAGCACAACCCCTTCACCAGTCTGGTTCCGGCCCACGGCGTCAAGCTGACCCCGCGCCACTACGCCTATCTGAAGATTTCCGAGGGGTGCAACCACCGCTGCACCTTCTGCATCATCCCCTCCATGCGCGGGGATCTGGTGAGCCGCCCCATCGGCGACGTGCTGGCAGAAGCCAAGCGCCTGAAAGAGGCGGGCGTGAAGGAGCTGCTGGTGATCTCCCAGGACACCTCCGCCTACGGCGTCGATGTGAAACACCGCACCGGTTTCTACGACGGTATGCCGGTCAAGACCAGCATGGTCGCCCTGTGCGAAGAGCTGGCCAAGCTCGATATCTGGGTACGTCTGCACTACGTCTACCCCTACCCACACGTAGATGACGTCATCCCGCTGATGCGCGATGGCAAGGTACTGCCCTACCTCGATATTCCGTTGCAGCACGCCAGCCCGCGCATCCTGAAACTGATGAAACGCCCGGGTACTGTCGAGCGCACTCAGGAGCGGATCCAGAAGTGGCGCGAAATCTGCCCGCAGATCACCCTGCGCTCCACCTTTATCGTTGGCTTCCCGGGCGAGACCGAGGAAGATTTCCAGATGCTGCTGGACTTTATCGACAAGGCGGAGCTGGATCGGGTCGGCTGCTTCAAATACAGCCCGGTCGAAGGGGCGCTGGCCAACGAGCTGCCGGACCCGGTGCCGGAAGAGATTCAGGAAGAGCGCTTCCAGCGCTTTATGGAGCTGCAACAGCAGGTCTCCATCCGCAAGCTGGCCCGCAAAGTGGGCCAGGAGATGACCGTTATCATCGACGAAGTGGACGAAGAGGGTGCCACTGGCCGCTCCTTCGCCGATGCGCCGGAGATCGACGGTCTGGTCTACCTCAACGGCGAAACCGGCCTCAAGCCGGGCGACATGGTCAAGGTGCGGATCGACGAATCCGACGAATATGACCTGTGGGCCAGCCTGATTAGCTAACCCTTGCTGACCACCGCTCAATGAAAAAGCGCCTTCGGGCGCTTTTTTATGCTTCCAGATTGCACTTCTACACCAGTAAGCCCCACTTTGCGGTACAAAACTGGCATATCCGTATGCAAGGGTGTGTAATAGTCGTTTCTGTTTGGCGACGACTCGAAATCCCATGCAACTCAAACCCCTTCTCAAGGGACGCTTTCAGCCCCACTGGCAGGCCAGTCATGATCTTATCGTGCAGGTAGTGCAATCCTGCATCACGGAGCAGCATCTGATCCCCGAGGGGGAGCCCCTGATGCGTCAGGGGGAGCTATTGCGGGATCTGGTGCTGGTACCGGGCGGCCGCATCGCCATGGGCCACACCGCCATGAATGGCCGCCGCTTTCAGCTCGGCACCCTGGAGTGCGACAACCAGCTGTTTGGCGAGATGGAGTTCTTCACCGGCTACCGCTGCCAGCTCGACATCATCGCCGAGGAGCCGCTGGAAGTGGCCCGCATCGACGGCGAGCAGCTGGAGCAGGCGCTGGTCGCCCACCCCAAGGTGGCGCTCTTCTTTGCCACCGCCATTGCCATCGACTATCAGGACACGGTGGATATCTTCACCTGCCGCATGCTCTACCCCATCAGCTACAACATCGCCCTCGACCTCTATCACAGCCACTGCCACCACAACCCGGTGAGCGGCTTTCGCAAGGGGTATCAGGAGGCGGAACGCTTCGGCACGACCGACCGGGTCTACCGGCGGGCGGTGAAAGAGCTGATGGAGAAGGGACTGGTGGAGCGCGGCGAAGAGGGATTGCAGATCCGCGATCTGGCGGGGCTCAAGGCCTTTCTGGAGCAGCCATAAGTCGCAGGCCTCAGTTGCCGACTGAGCAGCAACAAGCGGAACAGCAACAAAAAAGAGGGGCGGTTTATACCGCCCCTCTTGCTGTTTACTCCCCCGCTCAGGCGAGACAGGGCTGAGGCCGGGCCATGCGCAGCGAGGCTACCAGCATGACGAGGATCACGGCGTAGATAAGCGGGATGGCGTACATCACCGCCTGCAAGCCGATCACCTGCTCGAACATGGCGCTGATGGCCGGGCTGAACATGGCCCCCGCGCTGCCGCTGATGAGGATGTAGGAGACGTTCTTGCTCGACGCCTGGCGCACAAACGACACCCCGTAGGCGATAAAGGCGTTGTAGAGCGCCGCGCAGACAAAGCCGTAACCATAGGTGAGGTATGGCAACTGGCTCAGGTTATCGGTGGTGACGATGAGCGCCGTCATCCCCATCGCCAGGGTGATGATCACCAGCAGGAAGGTTCGGATCGCAATGCGGGTCACGATGGCGGTGGAGACCAGTGCGCCGAGCAGGGCAGCCGTCCAGTATTGGGTGATGATATTGCCCGCCTCCTCGAAGGGGATGCCGAACTTATTCTTCACGAACATGGGAGCCCAGGTGAGGAAGGTGTAGAGCGCCAGCATGCCGAGAAAGAGCCCCAACCCGCCGCTGATGATGCCGAGGTTCCACTCCGAGTGCTCGTTGCCTGCGCTTTCGCCACCCGCCTCGCAGCTGCGGAAGTTGGTCAGCACCGCCACCAGCATGGTCGCCAGCGCCACCACGCCCACCGCCAGATAGCTCCAGCTCCACGCCATGGCGTGAGTCAGGGTGTAGGTGGTGATAAGCGGGAAGACCACCCCGGCCACGTTGAAGGTGGCATCCTGCACCACCAGCATGGTGCTCTGCATCCGCGCCTGCCAGACGCTCACCACCAGCGTCCCTGCAATGCAGAGTCCCACCCCGCCACACAGGCCGATCACCGTCATGGCAGCCATCACCACATAGAGCGAGCCGGTCAGATGGAGCGAAGCCGCCGCCAGCGCGATCAGGCCGTAGCAGAGCAGGGTCATCCGCTTGAGCCCCACCTTCTCGATAAGGAAGAAGGCGGCAATGGTGCCCGCCAGCGCCCCGCCGTTGAGCAGGGAGAAGATGGAGGCCACATGATTGACGTCGGCGCCGAACTTGGCGGCGATGGGGTCGATCAGCATGCCGAACTGGGTCGCAAAACCGGCCATCACAAAGTTGGCCAGGAAGCTGATGGCAGTGAGGGAGAGCTTATTGTTCATATTGGATCTCTCTTGGGGTCAGGGTGCGTGCAGGGGTGGGCGGACTGCGGCGCTTACAGCGCGGTGTGCAGCGCCAGCTCGATCATCTGGTTGAAGGAGAGTTGCCGCTCTTCGGCAGTGGTCTCTTCACCGGTCAGGCAGTGGTCGGAGACAGTCAGGATGGCGAGCGCCTCTATCCCCTGCTGATGGGCCAGCCCGTAGAGACCGGCCACCTCCATGTCGATGCCAAGCACTCCAAACTTCTCCAGCGCCGGAATGAGGTTTTCGTCCGGATCGTAATAGAGGTCGCCGGTGAAGATATTGCCCACCTTGACCGGAATCGCCTTCTCCTGCGCCTTGGTAAACGCCTTGTGCAGCAGGGCAAAGTCGGCCGAGGTCGCCATCTGGTAACCGGCGCTGCGCTTGGCATTGGTCGGGGAGTCGGTGCCCGCCGCCTGCGCCAGAATGACGTCACGCATCTGCACGTGGCGCTGGGTCGCCCCCAGACTGCCGATGCGGATGATGCGCTTGACGCCGAAGTCATTCACCAGCTCGTGGGCGTAGAGCACCATGGAGGGGATCCCCATGCCGTGGCCCATCACCGAGATGCGCTGGCCGTTGTAGTAGCCGGTGTAGCCCAGCATGTTGCGCACATTGGTCACCTCGCGCGCGTCGGTCAGAAAGGTCTCGGCGATATAGCGGGCCCGCAGCGGGTCTCCCGGCATGATGACGGTCTCGGCGAAATCGCCCGGGTTGGCATTGATATGAGCGGTCATTGTTGTTGTGCTCCAGTTTGACTCGTGTGGATGAGGGCATCCTAGCCCCCGCCCCCTCGCCCCTTGCAGGACAAAAGTCCTGTTGCCCCGATCGAGATCCCAGTTCCGGCAACTTGTTGTCGCTACATCGCATACCGCATGCTTTTCGACGTTGCTTGCTAAGGCTTGCCCATCACAGCCACCCGCCATTCCCGACCTACCAGCATAAAAAAGCGGGAGGGTAACGGCCCTCCCGCTCGATAGACCCTGCAACTGACGCTGCGGGCCGATGGCATTGTTCACTCTGCCGGTTGACACGCAATGCCAGCCATGGGCTGGCTAGCTCAAATCATGCAGTGCCTTGCCAAGGGGCGGCGTGAGGCGCAGATCCGAAAAACGCACCGCCAACCCCTGCCGCTCGGGGGTGCAGCACATCACCCCGATAAAGCAGCGCTCGCCTGGCGGGAACGGAGCGAGCCGCAGCAGTGGCCACACCTCACCATCGGTGGAGTATTGCAGACGCAGACAATCGGCCAGCCGGGTCAGGCGCAGCCAGAAACGGCGCGGATTGCCGCTGAAAATACCGGTGGCCCAGTCAGATCGCTGATTGGTGAGCACGCTGCCGATCATCGGTTGGGCATCGTTGTACTCTATCCCCGCTTTGAGCCAGTGCGCCTCGTCTTGCAGCAACATCAGCCCCGCCTGATCGTAGAGGGTCGTGAACTCCCCTTCGACACAGACCTGAAAGGTAAATTCCCCCTCGACCTCACAGCCATAGAGATGCCCACTGTGGCGCTCGAAACCATACCAGGTGCTGCGCCAAAAATCGGTCTGCTTGTCCGTTACCACCAGCAAGCCGTCGCTTGTTTTGTGCCATTCGGCCGGTTCATTGAGCCAGAACCATTCAAGCCCTTCCCTCATCCTCTTTTGCTCCTGTTCTCGCCATGTTTCCCGTTGTCACCGGCCCATAACACTCGGGCGCGCTCATACTATCGCTGGCCATTCGGCCACGAGCCCCAGCTGCGAGCGGCCAACCAAAGGGACTCCATTGTGTCGCCATCATGACTGGCGAGCAAGCCGTTGGGGCCAACCTTGCAACCGATAGGCGATCGGGCAAGTAAAAGGGGGCCCCTATTGCACGACGATAAGACATCTCGATATGGGCTCGAGTCGACTAACAGGTGGTCGATAGAGGGGACGCTTCAAGCCCGCCAACATCAGATGGCATATCAGGCATCACACGAAACGAAAAAGCCCAAGCAATTTAATTGCTTGGGCTTGGTATGTGGCGGAGAGACAGGGATTCGAACCCTGGGTGGCATTGCTGCCACAATTGATTTCGAGTCAATCCCGTTCGGCCACTCCGGCATCTCTCCGTGGGATGAGATTTTTACCCGAGCTGGACCGAGGATGCAATAAAAATTTCTTAGATATCAAATGGCTGAATCAGCTATCTGGGAGCAGGCTCACAATGCTTCACGCACGGCCTGCGTTGCGAGGCCACTCTTGTATGGCTCTGTATCCACCCGCTCGCACACCCGGCCATTATCCACGTCGTGATATTCCCCCATTGCCATGAGGCGCCTCTTTTTCCTGCTTGGCACTCAAATTTATGGGTGATGCCGATTTTGGCTGGTTTCCTATGTATCCCCAAATCATTGCGGGTGCGCGGCAAGCTGGTAATCATGGGCTGATTGAGGAACAATCGCGCCATCCTGGCGGCTGTGTTGATGATGTTCCGCCCCGATTGAACTGATGGATCTCCTTATGCGATTGCCGAAACTCATGCCCCTCTCCATAACGCCCGCCCTTTCCCTGCTGCTGGCAGCGATCCTGCTCTGCGCCACGCCGGCAGAGGCCAAACGCTACCCGCTGCCACCTGCCGGGAGTCGCCTCATCGGTGAGCTGGAGGATTACATCATCCAGCAGAATGAACATCTGGAGCTGGTTGGCAAAAATACACAAATTGGATTTTTGGCGCTGCTTGAAGCAAATCCGGGTGTAGACCCCTATTTACCCAAGCCGGGCACCCGCTTGACGCTGCCCACCCAGATGCTGCTGCCTGATGTGCCTCGCGAGGGGATCGTCATCAATCTGCCCGAACTGCGCCTCTACTACTTCCCCAAAGGGAAGAGCGAGGTCATCGTGCTGCCCATCGGGATTGGCGATATCGGCCGCGAAACACCCGAGATGACCACCACCGTCATCGAGAAGAATCCCAACCCGACCTGGGTTCCCGGCCCCATGGTGCGCAAATCCTGGCTGGAGCAAAAAGGGATCACCCTGCCCGCCATGGTGCCCCCCGGCCCGGAGAATCCCCTTGGCAAGTTCGCCATGCGCCTTGGCTATGGCAAGCGCGACTACCTGATCCACGGCACCAACAAGGATTTTGGCGTTGGCCTGCGGGTAAGTGCAGGCTGCATCCGGCTGCGACCTGACGATATTGAGGCCCTGTTCAAGATTGTGCCGATCGGCACGCCGGTTCGGGTCATCAATCAACCGGTCAAGGTCGCCATCGAACCGGATGGTCGGCGCTGGCTGGAGGTACACTCCCCGCTCTCCCGCACCGAAGAGGAGCTTGAAAATGGCGCCCCGCTGGTGCTATCTCCGGCCATAGAGAGCTTTATCAGTGCACCTGACGTGATGCAGGATGAGGTGACGGCGGCGCTGGAGAGCAAAAATGGCCTGCCCCGCCCCATCAGCAGCCAACTTGTCAGTGGTTAAGTCATCAGCGTCCGAATCGCACCGGAGTCACCTTACCTCATGAAATTCCTGCCCCTCCTGCTCCTGTTGGCCTGTCACTCCTTGTGGGCCAAGGACATTCTCTGGATGAACAATGGCGATCGTCTGACCGGCAACATCGAGGAGGTGACCGAACAGTCGGTGCGCATCGCCCTGCCCTACAGCGGCGCAGTCACCGTCCAGCGGGAGGCCATCAAACGCTGGCGCATCGATAAAGAGGACAAACCCAAGGCGACGGCAAAGGGTGGGCTCAAGCTGTTCGAGGATGACCAGGATGAACGCAACGCCTGGCTCTGGACCGGCAGCGGCGATCTCAATGTCAAACTCAAACAGAATGACAAGCAGACCAACAACGTCAACCTCAAGTGGAAAAGCGAGCTGGCCAATCTGGACTGGCGTTACAGCTTCTCCGGTGAATATACCTATGAGACCGCTGACAACGTCACCGACAGCCATGATTATCAGCTCAACCCTACGCTGGACTACTTCTTCAACCAGCAGTGGTTCTTGCGCACCTCACTCGATGCCGAATATGACATGCTGGATAAAGATCGCTATCTCTACATGGACTATGGCTCGGGGCCTGGCTATCGCTTTTGGAACGACAAGCGCCGCCGACTGGAGCTGATGGCCCAAGGGGGGCTAAGTCGGCTCTACTTCCGTGAAGATAGCAAGATCACCGGCGTTTTTCTGGGTGAACGGGTCATAGACTACCCCTTCGCTGGCCTGAACTGGGATTATCGCCAACCTTTCTCCCTCTGGCAGGAGAAAATGGAACTGTTCAGCCAGGGGCGCTATCTGAAATATCTGGCACAACCCTCCCCCTATGTCACCCGTAATCAGGACCTGAAAGGCAGCATAGGGTTGCGCTACTACTTCAATGACCATCTGCGCCTCTCCTGGTCGAGTGAGCTGAATTGGGAAGATGCTGACATCCTTGTCGACACAGGCAGCCCGGAACCCCGCGAGAGCGAATTAAGACACCTGCTCAGCCTTGGCGTCAGTTTCTAGCCCCGGATCCCCAACACGCAAAGAGGAGCCAATTCGGCTCCTCTTTGCTTTAGGCAGACAGGCTCGCTAGATCAGCCCCCAGGCGGCAATCTGGTAGATCCATACCATCGCCAGCAGGGTGCCGACCAACCCCATGATGACGCCGATGCGCACCATCTGGTGACTCTCCACCAGACCGGTGGCGTGGGCCAGCGCATTGGGCGGGGTACTGATGGGCAGCGACATCCCGAGCGAAACCGAAATGGTGACCGCCAGGATCAGGGTGTGACTGCCGCCCCACTCTGCCAGCTCCGGCATACTGACCGCCAGTGCCGCCACCAGTGGCAGCAACAGATTGGCGGTTGCGGTGTTGGACATGAAGTTGGCCATCACCACTGCCAGCAGACAGGCACCAATCAGCACCGCCAGCGTGGAGTATTCGTGGAACGGAATGTGGGTGATGAGCCGCTCGGCCAACCCGGAGTCCTCCAGCGCCAGCCCCAGCGCGATACCACCCGAGACCAGCCAGAGCACATCGAGGGAGATCTTGTGCAGATCGTCCTTGGTGATGATGCCGGTGGTCAGGAACACCGCTACCGGGATCATGGCGACCACGTAGGAGCTCATGCCATGCAGATCCCCCAGCAGCCAGAGCACTATGGTGGTGATAAAGGTGAGGTAGACCACCCAGGCGCGAGGGGTCTGCATAAAGCGCCCCTCAATCTTGAGATCCATCCGCTTGAGGGAACTCGGGAAGAAGCGCCCCAGCAGGAACCAGCCAAGCAGCAACAGCAACACCACAAAGGGCACCGCAAATCCCATCCACTGACCGAACGAGATGGCATGCTCGCCGGTCAGGTATTTGAGGGCCACTGCGTTGGGCGGAGTGCCGATGGGAGTGCCGATCCCGCCGAGGTTGGCCGCCAGCGGAATGGCCAGCACAAAGCCGATTTTGGCCGGGTCCTTGTCGGGAAATGCCGCCAGCACAGGGGTAAGGATGGCCAGCATCATGGCGGTGGTGGCGGTATTGCTCATAAACATGGAGAAGGTGGCGGTGATCAACATCAGCCCCAGCATGACGATCCGGGGATCCTGACCAAACGGGCGCAGCAACACCCGCGCCAGATTGACGTCCAGATGGTACTTGGTCGCCGCAATGGCGAGGAAAAAACCGCCGAGAAACAGCATGATAACCGGCGAGGCAAAGGTCGCCATCACCTCGGTGGACTTGAGCAGCTCACCAAAGCCCGGTTCAGCCTTGTCGGCAGTCATAAACCAGAGCCCCTTGTCGGAGAGCAGCAGCAGCTCCAGCACGATGATCAGCACCGAGGTAGCAAAGATAGGGATGGGCTCCAGGATCCAGCAGAGGGCGGCCAGCACGAAAATGGCCACGACCCGCTGCTCGATGACGGTGATCCCCTCCAGCGGGATCCTGTGGGTCGGGATCAGCAGGATGGTGAGGCTCAGCAGCAGTGGCAGAATAATCTTGTTATTGATGGGCACTATTGTCTCCAGGATCGGGAGTAAGAAGCCAATAGTGGCATAACATGCTATCGCCTCATGCCGCCAACTCGCTAAAATGAGAGCTGGCTAACTGCACGGCGCCCCGTTTTGTGAGTCATATCAAGCTGGGGTCGGCGCGCTATGGCTGACGCCTCACCCCTTGCAACAAACAGGCAAAAAAACGGGCCCGCTGTTCGTTGCACACGACAGCGGGCCCGTTTCACCATTCATGCCGATGAGGGGGCTCAGAAGTAGATGCGGGTCACCGACTCGATGACGCAACCTGGGCGGCGGATCCCTTCGATCTCGACCTTGATCTCTTTGAGCAGCTCCAGCCCACCCTTGATGGGGGTGACCCGGGCCAGCTTGGTGCGGGCGCGGATGTTGCTGTCCACCTTGATGGGATACGGGAAGCGCACCTGATCCAGCCCGAAGTTCACCACCATGCGGGCGGTCGGGAACTCGGGGGTGGCCTCATCGACCGAGCCAGTCAACTGTGGCAGCAGCGCCAGGGTCAGGAAGCCGTGGGCGATGGTTGTCTTGAAAGGCGACTCGGCGGCCGCACGCTCCGGATCGGTGTGGATCCACTGGTGATCCCCGGTCACTGCAGCAAACTGATCGATCATCTGCTGGCTGACGTGCAGCCACTCGCCGACATGGGTCTCTTCACCAATGCGGGCCTGCAGGGCGGCATAGAGCTCGGCCGCCTCGGCCCCCAGCTCAACAGCGGGTTCCTGAGCCACGGCAGGCTGACCGTTGGCTACTTGTGCCACGGTTGCTGCATCCTGTTGCTGCTCGCTCTGGGGCTCGGCTTGCAAGTCCAGTACACGCCCCAGCAAAGGGTGAAGATGTGCCTTTTGCTGAAACTCACGCCAGTAGTCGCGGATCGCCGGAGAGAGCCAATCCTTGAGCTCAAAGGGGTGCTGCGCCAGAATTTCGCGCTTGCGCTTCAGAAAATCGACAACTTTCATCTACCGATCCCTATTTGATTCAATGCCTGTAAAGAGGTCTAACCAGTCCTATTTTATTAAAGTTTCAGCTGTAAGTGCAAAAAAATCTCGGCGTACACCTGTACCAAGGCGGAAGTAACTACTTACACCATGTAAACCAGCACGATCTGCCAATGAGGAAATCGATTGCCAAAGATGCCGCCAGCAGGGGAAACTCGCGGGACTCATCATGAAAAAAGGCCCTCATCGGGCCTTGTGGTGGGGAGTCAGCGCGCGCTCGACCAGCCGCTACGCAATCCCTCTTCATCCAGGAAGGACCAGGCGAGGATCCGGCTCACCTTGTTGCCCTGCGCCATGTCGATCACCCGTACCTGACGCGCACCCACTCGGCTCAACGCCTTTTTCGCCCCCGGCAGGTTCTCTTTTTTCGACACCAGCGAGCTGAACCAGAGGCACTGAGTGGCAAACTCCTTGCTCTGGGCAATCATGTTGGCCAGAAACGCCGCCTCGCCCCCTTGGCACCAGAGCTCGGCCTTCTGGCCGCCAAAATTAAGCACAGGGGCGCCTGTCACCTCCTTGCCCAGATTGCGCAGCTTGCGCTCCGTCCCCTTGCTCGCCTCTTCCAGCGATGCATGGAACGGCGGATTGCACAGCGTCAGGGCGAAGCGCTCCTTCGGCCCTATGATGCCGCGAAACACATGGTTGGGGTTACCCTACAAACGACACTCAATCTGGTTGCCGAGTCCGTTGCTCTTGGCCAGCAGGGTGGCCGCCTTGACCGAGACCGGATCGATATCCGATCCCACAAAACGCCAGCCATATTCGCGGGCACCCAGCAGCGGATAGATGCAGTTTGCCCCCACCCCGATATCCAGCACCCTCACCCCCTTGCCGGTAGGGAGCTGGCCTGCGCTCTCGGCCAACAGGTCGGCCGCCCAGTGCAGGTAGTCCACCCGTCCCGGGATAGGCGGGCAGAGGTAACCGGCAGGCAAGTCCCAGTGGGCAATCCCGTAGTGATGGGCCAGCAGGGCGCGATTGAGGGTCTTCACTGCATCGGGATTGGCAAAATCGATGGTGCGGGTGCCGTAGTCATTGATAAAGACGTGGGCAGCCAACTCGGGAGTTCGCAGGCAGAGCGCCTCAAAGTCGTAACCCGCCTGATGGCGATTACGGGAGTGAAGTCCGGATTTGCGGTCGCCCGACTTGGGGCCACCGGCTGATGGGATGCGGGATTTCATGCTGAGCCTGCCGAAGAAAACGGGCCCACACTATAGTGATTTGACTCGGGAAAGTCTAAACGAGGGCAATAAAAAACCGGGCTATCGAGCCCGGTTCAAGTGAGGTTGGAAAAACAGTCCGTACTGCGAGCCGTTTGTCCAGCCTGACTCAGATATCGATCCGGCGAGCTTGCCAGAACTTGTTGCGCCAATATTGGCTATCCAACTTGGAGCGCGTAACACCGGCTCGGGTCGAGGCATGGATAAATTCACCATTGCCGACATAGATACCAACGTGGTTGAGACGACGATTGATTTTGAAGAAGACCAGGTCACCCTCGACCAGATCCTGCTTGGAAACGCGCGTCCCTTCATGGACTTGGGAGCGGGTATCGCGGGGTAATTCGATACCGACGGCATTGCGGAACACTTCACGGGCAAAGGCGGAACAGTCGATACCGCGCTGGCTGCTGCCACCCATCCGATACGGAACACCACGCCACTCTTTATATACAGTCAGGATTTCATTCACATCGGGTGTCTGGGAAGCTTCCGGTTCGATGACAGGTTCAACCATGGAAACTTCGATCTTGCTCGCGACCTCGGGTTGGGGTGCCGAGGCACAACCCACCATTCCGAGCGCGACCAGCAGTAGCATCAGGTGGCGCAATCCTTTATCCCCGCTAAATAGTAAATCTTGTTAAAATACGGCCCCAAAGGGCAATTTATAAGGCAACAGCACCCGACTATATCCAAGAATTCTATCGAGGCAAGTGAAAATCCCTATCAAGCTCACATTTTTGCAAGGAAATGCACGATTTTTCATAATTAATGTGATCATGCCCAAACAATATACAATCGCAAAAAGAGCCTTGGGCCTCATAGATAACTGGCTTTTATCCCTGCTTCAGCACCTTTTTAAAGTGAAAAATCATGATCGAAACCGATCTTTTTTTGTTAAAACCGGCCAGGGTATGCCAGGAACTGCTTGCTCAATTGCCTGAATGGCTGTCAACCGATGAGCAACATATCTGGCAAGCCATGACCCATCCCGAACGGCGTCAGGAATATCTGGTGAGCCGCTCCCTGCTGCGCCAGCTATTGGCTGAGCGGCTGCAACAACCCGCCGCCAGTCTGCAATTTTGCAACGCCCCCCACGGCAAGCCCCGACTGCATGATGATGCTTGGCAGTTCAATCTGAGCCACAGTGGCAGCTGGCTGGTGTTGGCGCTCTGCCCGCATGGGCCGCTTGGGGTGGATATCGAACTGGGCAAACGGCGGCATCATCCCCTCCCCCTGGCCCGCCGGTTTTATGCACAGAGTGAATATGAGTGGCTCTGCGCACTGCCTGCCCAAGAGCAGGAGAGTGCCTTCTACCGGCTCTGGTCGCGCAAGGAGGCGGTACTGAAAGCCCACGGTGGCGGCATAGCGGCGGGGCTGGAGAAGGTACGATTTATCCCGGAGGAAGGATGGCGACTCGACAACCGACTCGATGACACCCCTTATCAGGTACAGGATTGGCCCTTTGCCAGCGGCTGGCTCAGTCTCGCGGCGACGGCAGCCCCCGTGACCTTTTACCGGCTGGATGAGCGCTTGAATTGCCACTCGCTTAACCCCATGTTACTCAACACCCTTTCTGAAGAGTCCAACTCATGATCGTCGACATTACTCCCCAGAATTTTCACGCTGAACTTATCGATGCGTCCATGAAGAAGCCGGTCGTCATCTATTTCCATGCTCCGCAGATGCCGGAGTGCCAGGGGATGACACCGCTGATCGAATCACTGGTTGGGCCCGCCAATGAGCAGGTCACCCTGGCCAAGGTGGATATGAACGATCCCCAGTTGCAGCCGCTGGCCAGTCAGCTCGGCCTGCGCGCCCTGCCCGCATTGGTGCTGTTCCATCAGGGTCGCCCTGACGAACAGGGGATCATCGAAGGACCGCAGGATGAAGCCACCCTGCGTCACTATTTCGCCGCCTTCGCCCCCAAAGAAGAGGAAGAGTTGCTGGCCAAGGGGCAACAAGCACTGGCTGACGAGCAGCCCAGCATCGCTTATGCCCATCTGACCAAGGCACACCAGCTGGCTCCTGAACGTCACGACATCAGCCTGTGGCTCATTCAAGCTGCGCTCGACCTCAACCTGCTGGATGAAGCGCAGGAGCGCCTCGGCACCATCCCGATGGCGGCGCAAGATAGCCACTTCCATACCTTGAGCTCACGGCTGGCGCTGGCCCTGCAAGCGGCAGACAGCCCGGAGCTGCGCGCGCTGGAAGCCCGCCATGCAGAACAGCCTGATGATTTTGCCCTGACTCAGGAGCTGGCGGTTCAATACAACCAGGCAGGCCGTCAGGAAGAGGCGTTGGGACTGCTGCTGGAGATCCTCAAGCGGGATTTGGCATTCGGCGATGCCAGAAAGACCTATCTCGATATTCTGGCGACCATGGGCAGCACACCGGCGGCGCAGAGCTACCGTCGCAAACTCTATAGTCTGCTCTACTGATCGGAATCGAACTGGCTGGTAATGATGGGGGAGTGCCGGGAGACCGGCATGACCTCATGGGTCAAGTACGAAGAAGGTATTGTGGAAATAAGTTGCTGTGGGAATAGTGGAGATACAGTGAATTTCAGGCAAAAAAAAATGGCGCAAAACTGCGCCATTTTTCTCGCATGGATTACTTCTTGTAGGAAGTAGCCATGTTGTCGATGCGCTGGTTAGCACGCATAGCTTCTTGCTTGGCTTCGGCAACATCAGCAGCGATTTTGGACTGATCAGCACGAACTGCGCTAACATCTTGAGCCAGTTGGTCAACTTTGTTAGACAGATTCTGAACGGAAGTTTCCAGTTCGCTGGTGTTTGCACAACCGCCCAGCAGAGCGGACAGACCAACAACACCTACCAACAACAATTTTTTCATTTTTAAAGCTCCCTTGAACTCGCCAGACGTTTAGCAAGCGGCGTGATTATGGCACAAAAAAATCCTACTTTGCATAGTCCCCACCACAGATAAATGCATTAAAACCCTCATTTTTTTTTGAATGAACAGTTTTTGTCCAGATTCGTCTAAAAAATGAGTGCCGTGTGGTGGGGGCACGGACAAAGGTTAACCAAATTTTTGCCTTATTACAATTTCGTATGAGGCTCAGGCTGTACGTTCTGACAACAATTGACGATATTGCACCAGATCCTCGATGGTCAGCACCGGCATCTGGTGCTTGCGACCGAACGCAACCAGATCTGGCAGACGCGCCATCGAGCCATCTTCTTTGGTCAATTCACACAACACACCAAACGGTTTGAGACCAGCCAGCAGCATCAGATCGACCGTCGCTTCGGTATGACCACGGCGGGTAAGCACCCCACCGGTTCGCGCACGCAACGGGAAAACATGACCCGGGCGGTGCAGATCACCCGGTTTGGCGCCGTCTGCGATGGCTGCACGGATAGTGGTGATGCGATCAGCCGCCGAGACACCGGTCGTGACCCCCTGCGCCGCTTCGATGGTCACGGTAAAGGCGGTCTGGTAGTGGCTGGAGTTGGCCTCCACCATCATCGGTAGTTCGAGCTGGCGAACCCGCTCGTCGGGCAGGCAGAGGCAGACGATGCCGGAGCACTCGCGGATCATCAGCGCCATCTGTTCATTGGTCATGGATTCGGCGGCGAAAATGAGGTCGCCCTCGTTCTCCCGATCTTCATCGTCGGCCACCAGCACGCCGCCTCCGGCACGCAAAGCAGACAGCGCCGCTTCGACACGGGCAACGGGATCACCGAATTCACTGAGTAGAGACTGATTCATGGTAAAACTCCTAAACAAGACAAGGACCAGAATCAGGGCATGGAAAGGCAGACAGAGACGGGCATGCAGCGGCCAGCCCACAAGGGCCAACACGGCAAGGTCTGTCTTATCCTCTTTCATCCGGACTATGACCGTCGGCTCCGGCATCTCACCGGATCTGCTGACCCCGACCTGGCAATCAGCCGGGTCGGGCGCTCGCGGGCTCCCCGAGTCAATCGGGATACCGCCGGTGGGGAATTGCACCCCGCCCTGAGAATAAGCGCAGACAGCCTAAAGAAAAACGGTTGCAGATACCAGCCAAAATCCCCCGCAGGCTGAAAAGCGTTTCAACATTGCGCCCGGGATCCCGCTCTGCGGCCTGCTCGCCAGCGTGCGAGGCTATGACTGGCGAATTTCTTTATGGCGCGGATCGGTTTATGGCATAGTTCCCGAAACCAAAAAACAGGGCCCGAAAAGAGAGCCTGAACAACGCTGCCGGCGCAGACAGCAGCGCCAACACCACAAACGGAAAATGACAGAGATGGAAAAGAAAATACTGCTCACGGATTGCCCGGATGCCAAAGGGCTCATCGCCAAGATCACCAACATCTGCTACAAGCACCAGCTCAACATCATCAAGAACGATGAGTTTGTGGATCACGAGAATGGCCGCTTCTTTATGCGTACCGAGCTGGAGGGGCGCTTCAACGACGAGACCCTGCTGGCCGACCTCGATGATGCCCTGCCCACCGGTGCCCAGCGCCGTCTGGTCAAGGCGGGCAAGAAGCGCATCGTCATCCTGGTGACCAAGGAGACCCACTGCCTCGGCGATATTCTGATGAAGAACTACGCGGGCGCGCTGGATATGGATATCGTCGCGGTGATCGGCAACTACGACACCCTGGCCGAGCTCACCGGCAAGTTCGATATCCCGTTCCACACCGTCAGTCACGAGGGTCTGAGCCGGACAGAGCATGAGGAGCAGGTTCGCGCCATCATCGACAGCTATGAGCCTGACTATGTGATCCTGGCCAAGTACATGCGGGTGCTGACTCCGAGCTTCGTCGAGGCATACCCGCGCAAGATCCTCAACATCCACCACTCCTTCCTGCCCGCCTTCATCGGTGCCCGCCCCTACCGGCAGGCGTTCGACCGTGGCGTCAAGCTGATCGGCGCCACCGCCCACTTCGTGACCGACGATCTGGATGAAGGCCCCATCGTCGAACAGGACGTGATCCACGTCGGTCACGCCTTCAGTGCGGACGACATGGCCAAGGCGGGTCGGGATGTGGAGAAATCGGTGCTGAGCCGCGCGCTGGAGCTGGTACTGAACGAGCGGGTGTTCGTCTACGGCAACAAGACGGTTGTCTTCAAGTAATCCGCCCACACGGCCCGTATGCAAACGCCAGAAACAACAACGGCTCCCGCGGGAGCCGTTGTTGTTTCTGCGCCGAGTGTCAGAGCGGCAGATCGTTTACCGTCACCGCGCCCTTCTCCAGCTTCAACTCGGAGGTCAGCGCTTGCTTGTCGGCCTTCAGATAACCCATCTGGGTCAGCTGATCGAGCATGGGGGCCAGTTGCGGCACCGCCTTGCCCAACTTGTCGCTGAGGCTGGCATGCAGCACGCCGGAGAGGGCCTGCATCCCCGCGTCGCTGTTGAACAGCTGCTCCAGCGAGGTAGAGGCCAGCTTCACGTCCCCCTTCATGGTCACCGCCTCACCGTTGAGCTTGGCGCTGAGATCGGCCAGTTCAAGGGTCGCGCCACGTTTGAGCATCTTGTCCAGCGCCTGCTGGATGGCGGCATCTTCAACTCCCTTGCCACCGGCGGCCTGCAGCCCCTGATACCCTTCCAGATCCAGACCGTTGAGGTTGAGCGCCAACTTGCTGTCGGTCACCGCCAGGGTGTCGGTCTCGTTCTCCAGATCCAGCTTGGCAATTTTCATCTGATAGCTGCTGGAGAGGGTCTGGGCATCATCACCGGTCAGCTGAGTCTCGGTAGTCATCCCCTGCAGGGCAACCTTGACGCTGTCAGGCAGTTGTACCGTGAGGGCCGAGAGGGTCATCTCGCTCTGGGGCGAGAGGAGCACACCGCTGATCTCGGCAATGTCGGCACTCCCTTTCAGATCGGCAAGCACCAAGTCCATCTTGCTCTGCTCTTCGTGAACTGTCATCCCCTGCCAGGTCATGGTGAGGTGACCATTCCCCTCCAGATTGCCGTGGAACTCACCGCTCAGGGGCAGGAAGCTGAACTCGTCCAGCCCCTGTTTGATCTTGAATTCATTGGCCCAGAAGCGGCTGCTGTTCCCCTGGGTCCAGAGGCTGGTTGCCGACTCCAGACCAAGTTGCCACTGCTCCATACCCAGTGCGGTGAAAACCGGCGCCAAGGTGCCATTATGGGTATCGAGCAGGAAGTGGCTCTTGATGTAGAGCGGCAGTATCCTGCTCTTGACCACCAGTTGTAACTCGATGGGCTGACTGCCCTCCAGCTCGCTATCGATGGAGGCCAGCTCCTCGGGCGTCACCACGACCTTCAGGACCCCGTCACGGGTGAAGAGGCTGCTGCTACTCGGCTGCCACTGCATATCGATACCGGTCTCTTGCTCTACCTTGGCGATCTGCTCCGCCATGATGCTGTCGAAGCTGTTGCCCGTGTACCAGCACGCAGCCAGACCACCACCTACCAGTGCCGCACCCACGGCGAGGGCCACTATCTTTTTCATATATCCATGTGTCTCCAGGGAGTTGTCACTGCACTCTACGGGGCGGACTCGGGACTAGGCAAGTCCAATCAGAGGGCGAGCCAACATTCTTGTGGCTCGCCATCACCTCACAGCAAGGGGCTGAAGAGATAGAAGATGTTCTCCATCGCCTTCTTGTACCAGGGGCGGGCCTGCCATTGGGCCAGGGTCATCGGGGTGGCTTCCGCCATATAGCCCTGTACCAGCCGGGTCATCTGGGCCACGAACGAGGGGTTATCCACCAGCAGGGTCACCTCGAAGTTGAGCCAGAGGCTGCGCCGATCCAGATTGACCGTCCCCACCAGCGCGAAGTCATCATCCACCAGCACGCTCTTGGTATGGAGCAGACCGGCATCGTAGCGGTAGATCTCCACCCCGGCCGCCAGCAGCTCCTCCATAAAGGCGTTGCAGGCGTAATTGGCCATGATGGAGTCGTTGCGTGCCGGCAACACCAGCTGCACCTGCACCCCGCGCGCCGCCGCCGAACTGAGTGCGGCCGCCAGCGGATCGTCGGGCACAAAGTAAGGGGTCGTCAGCACCAGATGGCTGCGCGCCTGATAGATGGCCAGCAGCAGGCTCTGCTGGATGCAGTCGCCGCCGACGAAGGGGCCGGACGGGATCAGCTGGGCGCGGTAGTTGGTCTGGGGCCAGGCCTCCGGCTCATGCTGCAGACTGTCGAGCAGCCGCTCGCCGGTCTCCATCTCCCAGTCCCAGACAAAGATCGACCACATCAGCGGCACCATGGGCCCCTGCACCCGGATCATGATGTCGACCCACTGGCCGACCCCGGCATCCTGCTTGAAAAAACGGGGATCCACCATGTTCATGGAGCCGGTATAGCCGACCTTGTCATCGATCACCACCAACTTGCGGTGCATTCGCAAATCCTGCCGCTGGAACGGAATGCGCCAGGCGCCGACCGGCAGCACCTCCACCAGCTTGACCCCCGCCTTGCGCAGCTTTTTCGGCCACCCGGAGCGGAAGAAGTGCTTGCTGCCCACCGAATCGAGCAACAAACGACAATCCACGCCGCGCAGCGCGACTTCCATCAGTGCTTCACACACCTCGTCGGCATCACCGCCGGGGTGCCAGATATAGAACTCCAGATAGCATGAGAGCGTCGAGCGGCGAATATCCTGAGCAATCTCATGCAGGATCTGGTCGGGTTGGCTGAGCAGAGTCATCCGGTTACCGGAGAGCATGGGCATGGCCAACCGCCCCTGGATCAGATCGTGCAATGGTTGGGCCTTTTCCCCCACCTCGCAGCAATGCTGGGGGAAAAGGCGGGCCAACTGACGAATCCAGATAGCGTAAGGGCGATACATGGCCTGTGCCCGCTCGGCGCGGCGGCGCCCCAACTTGATTTCACCAAACAGCAAGTAAAAGCCGACGCCGGCAAACGGAATGGCGTAGATCAGCGCCAGCCAGGCCAGCGACACCCCGATGGGGCGGCGTTTCATCACTACCCGAAACGACACACCCGCGACGATAACGGTATGAAAAAGCAGTAGCAGCCACCCCAGAAAGCGGGAGAACAGCAGGTGGAGATCATGTTCCAGACCGTTTAGCAACGGTAACTCCTTTTCATCAACAAACAGTGGTCGGCAGATCCTGCCAGTCAGGAATGGTATGCTGTAAGGCAAATCCATTCTATCAGGTTGCCCCCATGATTCTGCAATCCATGCTGCTCAGCCTGGCCATGCTAGGTCAAGGCTCATATGACATCAATGAGCAGCAGATCAATCAGTACCTGCAATCCCAGGTGCAAGTCGACAAACAGCTGGAGCTGCCCGGCATCATAAAGGCCCATGTGAAGCTGGAGCAGAGCGATGTCCAGATTGGCCGTCAACAGCCAGACACCGCCCGAGTCTATGGCAAGGGCAAGCTCAAGATCGCCCTGCCCGACAATACCGAATATGACGCCCGCCTGCAGATGACCTATGAGGCAAGACCCCGCTATGACAAGAGCCAGAGCGCGCTGTTTCTCGACAACATGAAACTGGTGGAGTACAAACTGGAACCGGAGGCGGCAGAGAGAAAGTTCGGGCTGATGCTCAACATGCTGCTGCAGAGCATGGAGAAGCGTCTTGAGAGCAAACCGGTTTACCGACTGGATGACAAGGATCCGCAACAAGCCTGGCTGAAAGAAAACCTGCTGGGGCTGGAGCTGTCACCGGGCAAGATCCACCTGCTGACCAAACCTCGCTAAACCGCTCAATTCAGGAGGGGCTGGGTGGTATCCCGTACCAACAGCTCCACCTGATACCCCTGCTGCTGCTGCCGCTCGTAGAGGGAGAAAAGCGACCCGCTCAATTGATTGAGGGGCATATCGGCAAACCCGGCTTTGAGATAGAAAGGCTTCTCGAAGGGCAGCGCCTGACAGACCACAGGTTTGTCCAACAGACCGTGACAGGCGTGCTGCAACAGCCGAGATCCCAATCCCAGCGACTGGTAGTGGGGCAACAGGCGAAAGCCGCACAGATGGTAAAACTCCTCCTCGTCCCGCAGCCGTACCGCCCCCACCAGCCAGTGAGCATCACGTACGACAAAGATCCGCTCGGCCAGATCCGGCACATAGTGGGAAAACGTCGTCTCGTAATAGTCCTGATAAGGGAGAGGTCGGCGTCGCAGTACTCTTCGAAAGTGAGTTCCATCGCCAGCTTGCTTGTCACAGACAAATCCTTTGATAATCAGTTATTAGTGCCAGATACGGTGCGCTAATCCGACCACATGACGCCAGCACGATAGCATGCCTTTCGTCAACAAAAAAGCGGACGTCGTGGGCAGCTTGCTTACCCGGTGGAAGAGGCCATGACCCACCGCCCGACTGCCAAAACTGTGCTTTATGATGACAATCCTTTATTGCGGCGGATACTTTGATCCCGGTCACCGAATCGGATCATTTGCCCCCTGTTGGCAGCTTGTTCTGCCCTCGTCATGATGCTTTACTCAACATGGTCATCACAAGAAGGAGTATTAGGGTTGAAAGCATGGATGCTGGCAGGGCAGATGGTGTTGATCCCCTTGAGTGGATGGAGCCAGACGCCCCCTCCCGCGGAGGTGGTCTTCCTGACCGCAGCCCCCTCTCCCTTGCGCCCGGTCAATCATGCTGCGCCCGCCCCACAACCCGAAACCGCTCAAACGGCGGCAACCGCCGCTGGCGGCAAGAAGCAGATCCAGGTCTATAAATCGGTGCAGCAAAACGGGGTGGTACGCTACTCCGACATGGCGCCCGAACAGGGCCATTACGAGCTGCTGCTGTTCAACGACTGCTTCGCCTGCGACCCCAAATCCAGCGTCAACTGGCAGACCACAGGGCTGTTTCTCTATGACTATGCCAGCACCATCAAGGCGGCCGCCAAAACCTATCAGGTTGAGCCGGCGCTGATCCGGGCGCTGATCCATGCGGAATCCGCTTTCAATCCGCTGGCGGTCTCCCGCAAGGGGGCGATGGGGCTGACCCAGCTGATGCCCGCCACAGCGCGGGAGTTGGGGGTCGGCAATGCCTTGCTGGCGGAGCAGAATATCTTCGGCGGAGTGAAATACCTGGCGGGACTGCTCAAGCAGTATGATGGCAACGTGGCGCTGGCGACAGCGGCCTACAACGCCGGCGCGGGCGCCGTACAAAAACATGGCGGTATCCCGCCCTATGCGGAAACCCGTGCCTATGTGGAGCGCGTCCAGCTCCTCCACCTGCGCTACAAAGAGATGCTACAGGCTAAAGGGCTCTGAGGTTAGCCTCGGCTAATGCTCTTTTCCCGCCCCTCCAGAAACAAAAAACACGCCCGCAGGCGTGTCGATACCACACTTTGTTTCGCAAATGATTACTTCTGCTCAGTCGCCACCAGGCGATAAGCCAGCGCACCCAGAATGGCACCGACAATCGGGGCAACCCAGAACAGCCACAGCTGGCTGATAGCCCAGTCACCGACAAACAGCGCAACACCGGTACTGCGGGCCGGGTTGACCGAGGTATTGGTCACCGGAATGCTGACGAGGTGGATCAGGGTCAGGCACAGACCGATGGCGATCGGCGCGAAACCGGCAGGCGCACGGCTATCGGTGGCGCCCATGATGACGAACAGGAAGAAACCGGTCATCACCATTTCGCACACCAGTGCGGCAGTCAGACTGTAACCACCCGGAGAGTGCTCACCGTAGCCGTTGGAAGCAAAACCGGCAGAGAGATCAAACCCGGCCTGACCGCTGGCAATCACGTAAAGCACGGCAGCAGCGGCAATGCCACCCAGCACTTGCGCCACGATATAAGGCAGTACACCGGATGCCGGAAAACGACCACCCGCCCACAGACCAACGGTCACGGCCGGATTGAGGTGGCAACCGGAGATATGGCCTATGGCAAACGCCATGGTCAGCACGGTCAGACCGAAAGCCAGCGAGACCCCCAGCAGACCAATCCCGACGTGAGGGAAGGCTGCAGCCAGCACGGCACTGCCGCACCCGCCCAATACCAGCCAGAAAGTGCCCATAAACTCAGCAGCAACAGGTTTCACATTATTTCTCCCATTTGAGATAACACCGAACAAGACCCGAGAAGGGCCCATGCTTGAACAAGCGCAGCATTATGGGAGTGTGAGTCCAGATTGCGAACCCGGCAGGCAGGGCTCACTGAATGTGATATTCGTCACAATTTGTTGATTAGATAAGAGATTTATCATTAAGACAGCTGGCTGCACGTCTCATGCCCAAGGGCGTCATGCGACAACTTGTGACACCATTTAGCTCGAGTGCTCATCCCTTGAGCGATAAAAACGGAGGCATGGTCAGTCTCCTGCCGGGGCAAAACGGCTGACAACCTGCCCCTGATACTCAATCCACTCCATAAACATGGCGACGGGGCGGGCATAGACCTGACCATCCTGCTCGGATTGATAAATTACCAGCTGCTCCTGGGTTTCGGTATGCAGAGCCAAGGCAAGCACTTGATAGTAACCCCCCTTGAAGTGACGATAGCGGCCTGGAACGGGTGCTTGCATGGGAAAACCTCGCAGAAGTGAACACCGATGAGGAACCACATAAAGATGACACCATGAGTGCCATTCAACTCATCGAAAAGGGGGACGAAGACGATTTTTTACACAAGCCAATCGTGCCACAGGATCCGGATATTGCAACACAGTCAGGCAGCTTTGTTAATTCGTTCCCCATGTTTCACTAGTTAACCTTGGTTAGCACCAAAGATCGTGCTGAATTTAACGTTCTAGCAACCCTGTTTTAGGGCTAAAAATCAGGGAATTCTTCTAAAAAGAGGATTGTTCTAGCATTCAATTCTGTGAAGAATAGGGGAAAAGAAATTTGATACTAAAAATCGCCTTTTTCGCCAACGCGTCCCTGTGGGGAAGGAATCACTGTCACCATGTTCACAATCGACAAGTCGCACAAGCTCGACGATGTCTGCTATGACATCCGCGGCCCGGTGCATAAAGAGGCTCGCCGTCTCGAAGACGAAGGCCACCGCATTCTCAAGCTCAACATCGGCAACCCGGCCCCGTTCGGCTTTGATGCGCCGGAAGAGATCATCAAGGATGTGATCCTCAACATGCCGCTGAGCCAGGGCTACTGCGACTCCAAGGGGCTGTTCTCTGCCCGTAAAGCGGTGATGCAGTACTACCAGCAAAAAGGGATGCGCAAGGTCGATATCGACGACATCTACATTGGCAATGGCGCCAGCGAGCTGATCGTGATGGCGATGCAGGCGCTGCTCAACAATGGCGACGAGATGCTGGTGCCCTCCCCCGACTACCCGCTCTGGACCGCTGCCGTTACCCTCTCCGGTGGCCATGCGGTGCACTATCGCTGCGACGAAGGGGCTGACTGGTACCCGGATCTCGACGACATCCGCGCCCGCATCACCCCGCGCACCCGCGGCCTGGTACTGATCAACCCCAACAACCCGACCGGTGCCGTCTACGGCAGCGAGTTCCTGCTGGAGGTGATCGAGATTGCCCGCCAGCACAATCTCATCATCTTCGCCGACGAGATCTACGACAAGATCCTCTACGATGATATCTCCCACACCAGCGTCTGCACCCTGTGTGACGATGTGATGGTGGTGACCTTCAACGGCCTCTCCAAGGCCTACCGTGCCTGCGGCTTCCGTCAGGGCTGGATGGTCATCACCGGTCCAAAAGGCCGTGCCCGCGGTTACATTGAAGGGCTGGAGATGCTGGCCTCCATGCGACTGTGCGCCAACGTGCCGATGCAGCACGCCATCCAGACAGCGCTTGGCGGCTACCAGAGCATCAACGAGCTGATCCTGCCGGGCGGCCGCCTGCGCAAGCAGCGGGACAAGGCGTGGGAGCTCTTGAACGAGATCCCCGGGGTATCCTGCGTCAAACCCAAGGGGGCGCTCTACATGTTCCCGCGCCTCGACCCCAAGGTGTATGACATACGCGACGATCAGAAGATGGTGTTCGACCTGCTGCAACAGGAGAAGCTGCTGCTGGTACAGGGCACCGGCTTCAACTGGCCGGCGCCGGATCACTTCCGGCTGGTGTTCCTGCCCCGCGAAGAGGAGCTGGAGGATGCCATCGGCCGCCTCGCCCGCTTCCTCAAGGGCTACAAGCAGTAAGCAAGGCTCATGAAAAAGGCTCCCGCGGGAGCCTTTTTGTTATCTGTGGTTTTATCCGTGCCATCAGCCGTGCAGCAGGGCACCGGCTACCAGCACCGCCATGGTGATGAGGGCTACGCCGATGATAAAGGGCAGCACCCAACGCACGAAGCGATCGTAGGGGATCTTGGCGAGCGCCAGACCGGCCACCAGATGAGCGGCGGTGGGGGCAAACAGGTTGATCCAGCCGGAGGCGGACTGATAGGCGGTGATCACCAGATCCCGGGAGATGCCAGAGAAATCCGCCAGCGGCCCCATCAGCGGCATGGAGACGGTCGCCAGTCCCGAGGTGGAGGGGATAAAGAAGCTCAGGATGATGTGCACCAGATAGGCCATCAGGATGAAGACCGACGAGGAGAGTCCGCTCACCAGCCCCTCGGCCCAGTGCAAGATGGTGTCGATGATGACGCCCTGCTCCATCACCACATAGATGCCGCGCGCCACCGCCACCACCAAGGCCACCCCGATAAGATCCCGAGCGCCGCTCAGGAAGGTCGCAACGTAGTTGGACTCCGGCATCCGGTTGATCAGCGCGATCAGGATGGAGGCGCTGAAGAACAGGGTGGAGAGCTCATCAAACCACCAGCCAAAGGTGGGCAGCACATCGATCCCCAAGTCCGACCAGGGCACCACCGCATAGATCATCAGCAGGAAGGTGCCGAAGAAGACCAGCATGGTGAGCTTCTGTTTGCCGGTGAAGGCGAGGTTGCCGCTCTTCATCTGGGAGAACTCGTCGTCATAGACGATATCGGCCAGCACGGAGCGGGACTTGTCCTGCTGCACCTGCTTGGCGTAGCGCATCACGAACCAAGAGGCAAAGATCACCAGCAGCAGCCACTGGATGACCCGCAAACCGATCCCCTCACCGATGGGAATGCCGGCAAAACCGGAGGCGATACCGGTGGCAAACGGGTTGACGGTGGAGGCGAGCACCCCGACCCCGGAGCCAAGCAGGATAATGCCCGCAGCCACCATGCGATCGAAGCCAGCCGCCATCATGACCGGCACGATCAGCGCCCAGAAGGCTACCGTCTCCTCCGCCATGCCGAAGGTGGAGCCGCCGAGGGCAAACAGGGCGATCAACACAGGAATTAGCAGCCGCTCACGCCCGGCAAAGCCGCGCACAATGGCCCCCACCCCGGCATCAAGCGCACCGCTTTGCATGGTCACAGCGAGAAAACCACCGATGATGAGCACGAACAGCGCCACATCGGCCGCCTTGTGAAAACCCTGGATGGGCGCCTTGAGCACCTCGAATACCCCTTGCGGGTGGGCGGGTAACTCGGTGTAGCTGCCGGGCACCGGCAACAGCCGCTCGTCGCCGCTGTAATCGGCCACGGCCGCTGCCGCCACCGGCTGCTGGGTCTTGGCGGTGACATAGTCATATTTGCCCGCTGGCAGCACCCAGGTCAGGGCGGCCATCAGGGCGATGATGATGAAAAGCAGGGTATAAACAGTGGGGAGTTGGCACTTCTTGGGCGCCTCGTTTGGAGTGGTCATAGCTTCCGTACCTCGGCAATGCCGTCTGTGATCCGATCAGCGCAAGACTAGCGGGTTTGATAGGGGAAAAAGGTGATCGCTGATAATAAAATTCCGCAAATTAGCGGAATGTTTGCCAAAAAAACAGGGCCCCGCGGGGCCCTGTTTTCACTTGAGTCAGACTCAGAGCTCGACCACGTCGAATTTCACATCCGGATTTACATCCGCATCGTAATCGACCTCGTCCAGACCGAAACCGAACAGGCGCAGGAACTCCTGCTTGTAGCCGGTGTAATCGGTCAATTCGGAGAGGTTTTCGCTGGTGATGGATGGCCACAGGTCGCGGCAGGTCTGCTGCACATCTTCACGCAGTTCCCAGTCATCCATGCGGATGCGAGCCTGATCGTCCAGCGCCATGTCGGACGCGTAGAGACGGGTGCGCATCATGCGATCTACCTGCTCCATGCAACCCTCGTGAATGCCCTTCTCCTTCATGATCTTGAAAGCCATGGAGATATAGAGCGGCATCACCGGAATGGCGGAAGAGGCCTGGGTCACCACGGATTTCAGCACGGCCACGTGAGCGGTGCCGCCCTTGGCAGCCAGGTCGCCACGGATGGCGGCAGCGGCGCGGTCCAGATCTTCCTTGGCGCGGCCCAGAGTACCGTGCCAGTAGATTGGCCAGGTCAGATCGGTACCGATGTAGGAGTAGGCCACGGACTTGGCGCCGTCAGCCAGCACGCCAGCATCACGCAGGGCGGCCATCCACAGCTCCCAATCCTGACCACCCATCACGGTGATGGTGTTCTGGATCTCTTCCTCGTTCGCCGGCTCGACGGTGGCGGTGATGATCTGGTCCTTGTTGGTATCGATGGCGGTGGTGGTGTAGACCTCACCGATCGGTTTGAGGGCAGAGCGCACCACTTCGCCGGTTTCCGGCATCTTGCGCACCGGAGAGGCCAGGGAGTAAACAACCAGATCGATTTGACCCAGATCCTGCTTGATGAGCTCGATCACCTTGGCGCGGCACTCGTTGGAGAAGGCATCGCCGTTGACGCTCTTGGCGTAGAGACCCGCCTCTTTGGCTGCCTTGTCGAAGGCGGCAGAGTTGTACCAGCCAGCGGTACCGGTCTTGGACTCGGTGCCCGCTTTTTCAAAGAAGACGCCGAGGGTGGCGGCGCCGCTACCGAAGGCAGCCGCAATCCGGGAGGCCAGGCCATAACCGGTGGAAGCGCCGATCACCAGCACCTTCTTGGGACCATTCTCGATGGTGCCCTTGGCCTTGGTATAAGCGATCTGGCGACGAACATTGGCTTCACAACCGACCGGATGAGTGGTGGTGCAGATAAAGCCGCGAACCTTGGGTTTGATGATCATATGGGGTCTCGGATCCGTTTAATGGATGAAATCGGGGCATAAGATACCTCATCTTGCCGCGATAAGGTGCTCTGATGTGTTGAACTGCGGCAAAAATGGGCATCCGAAGGTGGCAATCATGGTCCATGCCATGGTGCCACCTCACGGCAACTAGCAGGCAATGCGGGTGATGTGGCCATCCTGCAGCTTATAGAAGGCATCTTGCGGCAACTCCTGTGACCAGGTCGCCTCATAGTCGAGATCGGCATAGACGCCACGCAACATGGCACCGAGCAGACCGTGGGAGATAACAATGGCCCGCTCGGCGATGGCAGGATCCTGCAACCACTGGTGTGCCCGGCGCTGAATGTTCTCGAAGCTCTCGGCCCCCGGTGCCTGCAGATACCAGTCCCCCTTGCCGGTATCGAGCTCGGGGTGGGCAAGACGCAGCGCCGGGATCTGGCAGCTCTCCCACTCCCCCATGCCGAGCTCCATCAATCGATCGTCCCAGACGATGCGCTCTGCCGCCAACCCCAACTGCTCGCACACCAGCAGTGCAGTCTGACGGGCACGACCGAGCGGGCTGGCATAGACGGTCCAGCGGGCTGGATCTACCAGTTCGCCAGCAAGCCGCCGCCCCATGGCGATGGCTTGCGCCTCACCCTTGTCAGTCAGCTCGGAGTTGCAACGCCCCTGTAGACGTTGTTCGGCATTGAAGCGGGTCTGGCCGTGGCGCAGCAGATAGATGAGTCGGGACATGGTTTCTCCAGCACGTTCAGAGAGATAGAAAAATGAAGGGGACGATGATAGCAGATGAGCCCGGGGGATGGCCCAAACAGAGAGGCTAAAACAGGCGTAAAAAACGGGTCAGTGCCGACCCGTTTGTTGCCAATTTGGCCAGATTAAACCGGCTCAGCCCTTCTTGATCTCCCGCAGATAGCGGTAGATGGAGTGGACCGAGATGCCGAGCTGACGCGCGGCAATCTGGGCGCTGTCTTTCAGTTCGAAGATCCCCATGTCGTGCAGCTGGTTGACGATGACCCGGGTCTTCTGGGACGGAGGCACCGCCTCGTTGCCGCGCACCTCGGCACTGACGGTATCTATGGTGCTGTTGAGCGCTTCATCGATGTTGCGGGCGAACACCTCCGGGGTGGCATGGCTCTCGTGGGGATGCATGCACTCCGGCATCATGGTGCGCAGCACGGATTGCAGCGGGGCATCCATGTCGCTGTTGATACAGAGCAACCCGATGGCCCTGTGCTCCCCGTTGCGGATCACGGTCGTGATGGAGCGCAGGGTCTTGCCGGTGGCGCACTTGGTCATGTAGGGGCTGGAGATATCCTGCCCGCTCTTGAGCTTCATCATCGCCAGGTTGGTGATGGGGGCGCCGACACTGCGGCCGGTGATATGACCGTTGGCAATCTTGACGATCGAGGGATTGCGCGCATCCAGACTGTGGAGCAGCACTTCGGTGTGCTGACCATACATGGCGGCGATGCCATCCACTATGTTCTCCATCGACTTGAGGATCTCAAAATCGCTCGGACTCAACTCTTGCAGCTTCACAATGGGACCTTCTTGCAAGGGTTGCTGCCGGACAATGGGCGCCGGGCAGCAACCGACAGGGACATCAGGCGGACATGATATCAATAATGGTGCTGTCTGTGGCAGACATGCCCTCCTTCACCATCTGGCCGACGTTGCGGATGGTCTGATCCACGTCGCCGGCGACGATCCCCTGCCCCGACACCGAGTGGCTGTTGAGGGCCATCAGGAAACCGCGCACCGCCGCGCCGGAGGAGGTACTCACCTTCATGGCGCAGGAGGCCTTAGCCCCGTCGCACACCATGCCGGCACTGTCGCTCAGCACATTCTGGATGGCGAAGCAGGATTGCTCTAAGCTGCCGCCGGCCAGATAGACCATGGCCATGGAGGCGGCCGCGCTGGTCACGGTATTGCCACAGAAGGCCGACAGCGGCGGATAGTGGGACTTGATATAGATGGCGCCCAGATGGCTCATGATGAGGGCGCGAGCCAGCTGCTCTTCGCTGGCCGCAAAGCGCTCGGCAATCACCATCACCGGAATGGTGGCGGCAATGCCCTGGTTGCCGCTGCCGAAGTTGCTCATGGCTGGCAGGGTCGCGCCCCCCATGCGGGCATCGGAGGCAGCCGCCGTCATCATCACGATGCGGTTCATCACATCCTCGCCAATGAGACCGGCATCGATGTTCTGCTGCATGGTGCGCCCGATCTCGAGACCATAGGGGTTGTTCATCCCCTCGGCGGAGAGCTTGCCGTTAAGCTCGGAGGCTTTGAGGATGAACCTGATCTGCTCGAACTCCACCCGGGTGGCGAACTCGTAGATGGCGGCGATGCTGATATCGACGCCATCGCAGATGGAACCGGTTGCACCACCCTGGCTCTGATCGGCGGTGAAGGTCACCTCGCCATCGCGGCGCTGCTCGACGATGCGGGTATGGCCGCCGCAGAGGGTCACTTCGGCACTGTGCTCTTCACCCTTGTCATCAGTGCCATAAACGGTCACGCGGCAGAAGATAAACTCGGGGGCGGCGGTGCGGCTCACCTGCACCTTGCCGGCATCGATCATCTGCTGGGCACGATCCACCTGTTCTGGCTGGATCGCGGCCAGCACCTCCAGCCCGGCATCGGCGTTGCCGCCGATGGCACCGGCCGCGGCCGCAATGGCCAGACCGATCTTGCCGGTGCCCGGCACATAAACACCCATCGAGTTTTTATAGAGATTGTCCGACACCGCAACCTCGAGGCGACCGGGCTCACAGCCCAGTTGCCGGGTGGCGACAGCCGCGGCATAGGCAGCGGCGATTGGCTCGGTACAACCCAGCGCTGGTTTGACAACCTGTTGAATAATCTGCAGATACTGCTGCCACGCTTGTTTCATCACTTGAACCTTTTTATCAGCATTAACGAGCGATATGGGCGATCGCTTCCACTTCAACCTTGACGCCCATCGGCAGATCCTTCACTGCGAAGCAGCTGCGCGCCGGACAATCTTTCTGGAAATAGGCTTTATAGACCTCGTTGAACGCGGCAAAATCGCTGATCTCGGCGAGGTAGCAGGTGGTTTTGAGCACGGTATCCAGCGAGCCGCCAGCGGCTTCCAGCACGGATTTCAGGTTTTCCAGTGACTGGCGGGTCTGGGCGGCAATGCCCCCTTCCACCACACCACCCTGCTGCTTGCAGACCGGCAACTGACCGGAGGTAAAGATAAGGTCGCCATAGGCAGTGCCGTGGCTGTAGGGACCGATAGCGTCAGGTGCCGCTGCTGCTGTGATGATGCGTTTCATATAGCCACTCCTGTTTGTGCAATTTTTTTTGCAATCATGAATCTCGTTCCGTTCAACATTATTTGCTTTTTATTTTATCCATTCAACAAAAAGATACAAAAATGGCGTTTAAAGGCACCTTTCGGCCTCAATATAAACCGTGATCACCATCCTGATTTGAACAAAAGTACTCTTATGGGCATTGTTTATGACAGTTTCATTCAACTATATTTGCGCCGCTTTCCCACATCCCTACAAAAAAGAAGGTTTTAATGGACGCGCATAGCACTACACTCGCCAGCCCCGTGATGGGCACGCTGGAATGGAAAGAAGCGATTCGCTTCGACAGCACCGACTGGGGCTGGATCATCATGAGCATCGGCATGGCCATCGGCGCAGGGATCGTCTTCCTGCCGGTACAGGTGGGTCTGATGGGCTTGTGGGTCTTTCTGCTCTCGGCGGTGATCGGCTACCCCGCCATGTACATGTTCCAGCGCCTCTTTATCAACACCCTGGCCACTTCGCCGGAGTGCAAGGATTACCCCAGCGTCATCACCGGCTACCTTGGCAAGAACTGGGGTGTGCTGCTCGGCGCGCTCTACTTCGTGATGCTGGTGATCTGGGTCTTCGTCTACTCCACCGCCATCACCAATGACAGCGCCTCCTTCCTGCAGAGCTTCGGCGTCACCGACGGCCTGCTCTCCGAAAACCCGCTCTACGGTCTGGTGCTGATATGCGGTCTGGTGGCTCTGGCCTCGCGCGGCGAGAACCTGCTGTTCAAGATCTCCACCTTTATGGTGCTGACCAAGATCAGCGTGGTCGCAGTGCTCGGCCTTATGATGGTGGACAAGTGGGATGCGGCCAACATCACCGCCATTCCCGCCGCCGGTGACTGGATGAAGGATGCCATCATCATGCTGCCCTTTACCCTCACCTCCATCCTCTTTATCCAGAGCCTGAGCCCCATGGTGATCTCCTACCGCTCGCGGGAAAAGTCGCTGGAAGTGGCCCGCTTCAAGGCGATGCGCGCCATGAATATCGCCTTCGGCATCCTGTTCGTGGTGGTGTTCTTCTACGCGGTCTCCTTCACTCTGGCCATGGGCCACGATCAGGCGGTCAAAGCCTCTGAAGAGAACATCTCCGCGCTGGCGATGGTAGCCCAGGGGATGCCCGGCCAGACCCTCAAGCTCCTGAGCCTCACCCTCAACATCTTCGCGGTGATGACCGCCTACTTCGGCGTTTACCTCGGTTTCCGTGAAGCCTGTCAGGGTCTGGCGATGAACCTGCTGCGCCGCGTCATGCCGGAAAACCGCATCAACAAAGGATTGGTGGGCAAAGGGATCATGGTGTTTACCGTCATGCTCTCCTGGGGGGCCATCGTGCTCAACGCACCGGTACTGAGCTTCACCTCCATCTGCAGCCCCATCTTCGGCATGGTGGGCTGTCTCATCCCGGCCTATCTGGTCTATCAGGTACCGGCGCTGCACAAGTACAAGGGCACCTCCCTCTACATCATTATCGTCACCGGCCTGCTGCTCTGTGTCTCGCCCTTCCTGGCGTTCAACTGATCGGTTTCCCCTATCGACCACGGGTTACCTTCGGGTAGCCCGTTTTTTATTGGCGCAACCCGCCTCTCTGCCGCTGCGGCTGCCAAGTCGCCCCGCGGGGGCAAAAAGCCAAGGGGATCACAACTTGCAAGCTGACCTCCCCCAAGGGGTCTGGTGCGGAGTAATATTCAGGCATCACCGCATGCCCCCGTCTTATCGGGTATCGAGGCCTCATATGAAATGGATTTTCAACCCGGCCATCAAGCTGGGCAATCAGCTCTCCTTCAAATACAAATTCCTGCTCTGGTCCTGCCTGATGCTGCTGCCGCTGGCATACAGCATGGCCAATCTGCTGGGGCGGTTGCAGGATGACAATGCACAGGCGCGCAAGGAACTGGCTGGCGTTATCAGCCTCGCCCCCGTGCCTGCGATCGAACAGGCGCTACTCACCCACCGCAATCTGGTCACCCAGCACGCCTACGAACAAGACCCGGTGGGAGAGGATAAGGTTAAAGCCGCCGCCCAAGCCGTGGACGATAGCTTGCGCGCCTTTGCCGATACGCGTCAGGAAAATCCCGCTTTCGACGCTCTCAAACAGGAGTGGGCCGCTTTGCAGAGTGAAGTGGGCAAGCTGGAAGTGGAGCAGAGCAATCTGCGCCACGACAAGCTGCTGACCGAGGTGCGCCATCTCTACAAGCACATTACCGCCAGTAGCAGCCTGATCCAGGATCCGGCACTCGGCACCTACTACATGGTGATCCTCACCAGCGAACGTCTGCCGCAGCTGCGCGACTTGCTGGCCCAAGTACGGGATCGCGCCGCCACTATTGCCGATTTCGGCCTGTTTCAGGCGGAAGGGTACAGCGGCCTGCGTTTTCGTCTCGACCTGATCAGCGCCACCCTGCAGGAGCTGGAGGCAGACCTGACCCTGCTCTACCAGATTGAACCAGCCTACCGCGCCGAGCTGGGTCAGCAGACCGATACCCTGCTGCAACAGGTGCGTCAGGGGGTCGAGACCATGGAAAACAAGATGATGAAGGATCAGCTGGTGCAGCTCTCAACCAAGGAGGTACTGGCACTGGGGGATGGGCTCGATAGCACCATTAACGCGCTGGCAGATCAGGTACGCCAGCGCATGGAGGTCGATCTGCGCCAGCGGCTGGCCGCCAACCAGCGCCACTTCTGGTGGGTCACAGCGCCGCTGACCGCCAGTTTGCTGCTCTACCTCTACCTGATGATCGGCGCCTATCTCTCCCTGCGCGAAACCGTAGGGCGGGTGCGTGATATCGCCGCTCGGGTCAACGCCCAGGATCTCAGCCAGCATATCGAGATAGTTGGTCAGGATGAGCTGGCCGCCATCAGCCGGGATTACAACATCACCCTAGATACCCTGCGCACCCTGATGCGACGGGTACGGGAAAATGGCGTCACCGTGGTGGAGAGCGCCACCGAGATCGAAGCGCGCACCTGCCGCTCACAGGAGGTGATTGCTGATCAGCAAGGAGAGACCCATCAGGTAGCCACCGCTATCAAGGAGCTGGCCGCCACCTCACAAGACATGGCGGGCAACGCCCTGCAAGCCGCCCGCATGACCCAGGAGGCGCAGAACGTGGTCGGTCAGGGCGAGGATGTGGTGGAGCGCACCATCAAGGCCATCGACCATATCAACCGCGAGGTGCTGCGCACCGCCGATACCATCGGCCAGCTGGAGCAGCAGTGCAGCCAGATTGGCGGCGTCATCAGCGTGATCCGCGGCATCGCCGAACAGACCAACCTCCTGGCCCTCAACGCGGCCATCGAAGCGGCCCGGGCCGGTGAGCAGGGTCGCGGCTTTGCGGTGGTGGCCGACGAGGTGCGGTCTCTTGCCAACCGCACCCAGGGGGCTACCGTCGAGATCCAGCAGATGATTGAACAGCTGCAATCCGGCGCACGCGCCTCGGTCACCGCCATGTCGGCGGCCAGCCATGAAGCGCAGGAGGGGGTCGGGCTGGCGCAGGAGGCAAAACAGGCCTTCGGCGCCATCACCGAGAAGGTGGATCGGATGGTCGATACCAACGCCATCATCGCCAGCGCCATCGAGCAGCAGGGCGCCGTGGTCAACGAGATCGAACGCAACGTGGTGCGCATCTCGGATGGCAGCGACGAGGCGCTGCAAGTGGCCAACGCCGCCCGCGATGCCGCCCGCCAGATCCACCAGCTCACCGAACAGCTGCGCGCCATGGTACAGAGCTTCGTGCTGTAACAGAGCGCTGACAAGCCGGGCTCAACGTGAGCCCGGCATTATCCCGGTCTCGCCCCTGCCCACAACATCTCGGTTGCTCGGATCATCCAGAAAATCTCTGCGGCCCACTTGCCGGGCAAACGCCAACAAAGTAGTCTCGAACGAAAACAAAATGCGGCATTCCCGACACGCACGGTCTGCGATGTCGAGGGAAACCAAGCCGCCTGCGAGCCACAGATTAAAACCAGCGTCACGTCATCTATCACCCGCTTCAAGCGAGGGTTTACCCATGGCCAGATACCAGTTTTTTACCATTCCGGCGTCCAATCGGCAGCAATACACCTTTATCGACATGGCGTCTCCGACTTTTCTGAGTGAAAAGGCGGCACTGCTGACCCAAGGATTCGAGGTGGAGGAGGACTTTATTGACGCGACCACTCCACGGGAGGCCGTCGAGAAGTACCAATCCAATTTTCTCTATGTAGCGGATGAGATAGGCAAGTCCGATAGCAGCTACGCCGCGGCCGTCGCCATGCTGGAGATTGGCAAGGGGTTATTGGGCAATAAAACCCGCTGAGATAAGGCACCGCGGTGAAGAGTGGTGGCCATCGTGGCAACGCGCCCGATGGCCATATGGCAAGACATCAATTCGGTAAGTCAGAAGCGCCCCAGCTGCTGGAGCATCTCGATCAGCTCCTCTTCGCTGCTCGGCTCATAGGCCAGCTGAAGGCTCGGCGCGGCGCCTCCCATCAGCATGTAGACGTTGGTGCTGCAGTGGTCGTAGTGATACCACTTACCGTCGATACAGACGTCGGTATAGCATCTCGGGTCCCTTTTCAGTTCCATATACACATCCTTTTGTTACATCCCATCAACATCACTTCTGACCGTAAAATAACCACCGAGGTTCACGCTTGATGCAGATCAAGGGAAGCGACTGAAAGGGACAGATATCAGCCAGATCTGTGGCCTGCGGATGCCCCGAGCCACCATAGTTATCCGAATGAAGACAGGCCGAGTGCCCCGTCATATCGCCGGATGATCCCCGGTAACAAAAACGGCGCCCGCAGGCGCCGTTTTTCATTTTCCCTCAAAAGCGAGGGGCAAACATAAGGCTTATTCGTCTTCCAGATAGGCGTAGCCTTGCAGGCCCAGCTCCAGCTCGTCGAGCAGGGCTTTGCGAGTGGCATCGTCCAGCGCCGGGTGAGCGGCGATCCGCTGGTAGTTTTCGCGGATCACGGACGGGTCGATGTTGACGTAACGCAGCAGCTGGTCGACGGTGTCGCCACGCACCACGTTGCGAATGTCCATCTTGCCCTCTTCGTCCAGCCACACTTCCGCGCAGTGGGTGTCACCGAACAGGTTGTGCAGATCGCCGAGGATCTCCTGATAGGCACCGACCAGGAAGAAGCCGACGTGGCACTCTTCGTTTTCGCCATAAACCGGCATCGGCAGGGTGCTCTCGACCCCCAGACCGTCAACATAGTGCTCGACCTGACCGTCGGAGTCACAGGTAATATCCATCAGGATACCGCGACGGCTAAGCGGACGATCGAGGCCGGCCAGCGGCATCACCGGGAATACCTGACCGATACCCCAGGCATCCGGCAGGGACTGGAACAGAGAGAAGTTGGCAAAGCACTTGTCCGCAAGCTTTTCACTCAGTTCGTCAGCCAGCGCACGGTGGTTGCGGTTGACCGGGTTGAGCATCTCTTTGAGCGCCAGACAGGTGTTCTGGTGCAGCATCTCGGCCCAGGCACGCTGTTCAAGGTTCAAGAGGCCCATGGTGTACTGGGTATTCACGTCACCCAGATCGGCAACCGAGTCGTGGAAGATCTCCAGCAGGGAGGGATCTTCGCTGCGCAGATCCAGCCAGCCTTTCCACATGTTCTGCAGAATGGTCGGCGCATCTTCGTCCGGCGCGCTGATGTCGTTCATCTCCACACCTTCGGCACCAATGATATTGGTGACCAGCACGGCGTGGTGGGCAGTCAGGGCACGGCCGGACTCGCTGATGATGGTCGGGTGCGGCAGATCGAACTCGCGGCAGACATCGCCGATGCCCCATACCACGTTATTGGCGTACTCGGAGAGGCTGTAGTTGGCGGAGCAGTGGCTCTGGGAACGGGTTCCCTCGTAGTCCACCCCCAGGCCACCACCGACGTCCACGACTTCGATGTTGGCACCGAGGCGACGCAGTTCAGCGTAGAAACGGCCGCACTCGCGGATGCCGCCCTGAATGTCGCGGATATTGGCGATCTGGGAACCCAGATGGAAGTGCAGCAGTTGCAGGCAATCCAGCTTGCCCAGCCCGCGCAGACGCTCGATCAGCGCCAGGATCTGGGAGGCGGAGAGACCAAATTTGGACATGGAGCCACCGCTCGATTCCCACATGCCGGAGCCGGTGGAGGCGAGCTTGGCACGCACCCCGATGTTGGGCTTGATGTTGAGACGAGCTGACTCGTCCAGCACCATTTCCAGCTCGGAGGGCTTCTCCACCACGATGTAGACCTTGTGGCCCATCAGGTTGCCCAAGAGGGCGTGGCGGATATATTCGCGGTCTTTGTAACCGTTGCAGACGATCACCGAGCCTTGCTCATGGTGATGGGACAGCACGGCAAGCAGTTCCGGTTTGGAACCAGCTTCCAGGCCAAGCCGGGGCTTGTCGCTGTAGGACTGGCTGATGGTCTCGATGACACGACGCTGCTGGTTTACCTTGATCGGGTAAACGCAGAGGTAGTCCCCTTCATAGCCAGACTTCTCGATGGCCTGACCAAAGGCGTTGAACAGCGCATCGACCCGACTCTTGAGGATGTCAGGGAAGCGCAGCAACACGGGGGTGGTCAGCCCGGACTGACGCAACTGTTCGATGGCGTCAGAGAGCACGATATGCGCGTCAGGGCGTGATTTGTCGGGGGCGACGGTCACATGACCGGCGTCATTGATATTGAAAAAACCCGCACCCCAGTAGGGAACGTTGTAGACCTTCAAGGAGTCCTTGCTGGACCAGTTAGTCATGGGCTATGCCTCGCAAATGAGCGACCCAAAGTCGCCTTCGTTACCCTCAATCACATCCAGACCATCTAGTGCAGAGTACGGCGAGCGCTGCTATCACGAGACGCAGCCACCCAAACCAACCCTTTGCACATCGCGGCAAGCCAGAGGCTGCCTGGTGGATCTTGGGGAAGTAACGAGTCTTGATGTGGGGCTGGTGGCTTTACATCAAGCTCAACGGTATGCGGTGCCACTATGCCGTAGCGCCGCGGTACTTTGATGACAGACGACATCAGCCACGCCGTCAGTTCATCATTCGGCAGCGATCCCGACAGAAGGAGAGGGTTCCAAGGAAGAGAAGCGAAGGCGCCAGCACGCATGCGTGTTGATAGACGACAACAACCACAGCCCACCTCACCATCAGTGACCGCCCATGACAAGGGAAGATGATGAGCCGGTGGCCCACTCGGTCAAATGAAGGATGAGAGTCTGTTGTTCTCCCTGATACCGGAGCCTAACCGGTATTAAAGAAACCATTCCCCAGCAGTGTCTGTCGTTTCTGCGTGCCTCGCCCTATAGGCGTATGATCGGTCGGGTTTCTGGCGGCTCTGCCTGCTTCAGGGTTGCCCTTGGATCGGCGCGGAGTGTACACACTTACCGCGGGCAGTGACAATAAAAAATAGTGTTCAAAATCCCCTTTTAATAAGTCGATCAAATCTTGCTGGCGGGCAGGCGGGCTCTGGGATGGCGCAGGTTATGCGACAGCCCGGTTTCCCCTTGAAAAGTATGTGAAAACGCCATGATTGGGCTGACGCCTTGCTGTGCGGTCGCTGAGGGGAATTTGGTCGCCACCGCCAGCGCCTAAATATCGCAATAAATGCCACATTTATGCGATCTCCCTCCCGGACGTTGCCCCGCGCGCCGCACATTCGCCGCTCTTCCCTTGCGTCAAAAAATGGGAAAAACCTGCGCTGACGCAATGAGTGCCCCGCACGGATTGGCCACAATGACCGCTCACAATCGGTTAGAGGCTGACTAATGGATACCCTGCTTGAGCGTTTTCTGCGTTACGTAACTTTTCATACCCGCTCCGATGAGACCAATCCAGCCTGCCCCAGCAGCGAAGGCCAACTGATCTTTGCCCGTGCCCTGCAAGAAGAGATGAAGGCGCTGGGGCTAACCCGGGTCACCCTGGATGAGCACGGCTACCTCACCGGCTGCCTGCCGGGCAACCAGCCGGACGCCCCCGCTATCGGCCTGATTGCCCACATGGACACCGCCGACTACGAGGCGGAGCACGTAGTACCGCAAATCATCGAAAACTATCAGGGCGGCGACATCTGCCTTGGCAAGGGTGACGAGGTGCTCGCCATTCGTGACTACCGCTTCCTGAAAAACTACCTGGGTCAGGATCTCATCACCACCGACGGCACCACCCTGCTTGGTGCCGACGACAAGGCGGGCATCGCCGAGATCCTCACTACCATCGACCACCTGCAGGCCCACCCCGAGATCCCCCGCGGCGATATTTGGGTCGGCTTTACTCCGGATGAGGAGATTGGCCGTGGCGCCAACCTGTTCCCGCTGGAGAGATTCCCGGTCAAGTGGGCCTATACCGTGGATGGCGGCGAACTGGGCGAGCTGGAGTATGAAAATTTCAACGCCGCCAGCGCCACGGTTCGTTTTATCGGCAATAACGTCCACCCCGGCACCGCCAAGGGGAGCATGATCAACAGCCAAACCCTGGCCGCCCGCTTCCACGCCGCCATGCCAGCCGACGAGACCCCGGAGTGCACCGACGGGTATGAGGGCTTCTTCCATCTGGCCCAGATGAGCGGCACCGTGGAGGAGAGCACCCTGCACTACATCATCCGTGACTTCGACGACGAGCACTTCGCCGCGCGCAAAGCCGAGATGCAGAACCGGGTGGCCGCCCTGCAGGCCGAGTATCCGAAGGCCCGCATCGAGCTGACCCTGACCGACAGCTACCGTAACATGCGCAGCCAGATCGAGCCGCACATGCATATCGTCGAGCTCGCCAAGGCCGCCATGGAGGCCGCCGACGTGGTGCCGAAGATCAAGCCCATTCGCGGCGGTACCGATGGCGCCCGTCTCTCCTTTATGGGTCTGCCCTGCCCCAACCTCTTCACCGGAGGCCACAACTTCCACGGCAAGCACGAGTTCATCCCGCTGCAATCCATGGAGAAATCGGTCGCCACCCTGGTGGAGCTGGTGCGCCTCACCGCGGCTTGGCGCGGCTAATCGAGTCGCTATCCTTACCACGACCACCGAGGGGGGGAGCCGGTTAACCGGCTCCCCCCTTGCTATCTGGCCATCACCCATCAAGAAAGGGAAACCGGGGAGGGTCGCTCAGGAGCAACTGGCCGCCGCTGCCATCAAACTGTCATCCCGCTGACATGTCGCGGGAACAGTGTCACATCATGCTGGGAGCAACGGATCGCCGGAGCCCCCCAGATGTTCACTATCGATACCCTGCTGACCCAGCACTTCCCCCGCCTGCTTGGCTACCCCCTGCTCACCCCGCTGTTAAAGCGGCTGCTGGGCTGGCTGCTCAACGAACGTGCCTTTGCCGACTTTGCCGCCCGCTACCCGCACCTGCGCGGCCTCGACTTTGTCGAGCAGGCGCTGACCCAGCTCGATTTCGACTATCGGGTCAGCGAGGCGCAGCTGGAGCATATTCCCGCCAGCGGCCGGGTCATTCTAGTCGCCAACCACCCCATCGGCTCGCTGGACGGACTGGCGCTGCTGCAACTGCTCGGCCGCATCCGCCCCGATGTGAAGATCGTCGCCAACCAGCTGCTGGCCCAGCTCGCGCCGCTGCGCCCCTTGCTATTGCCGGTGGACAACATGGAGGGCAAGACCGATCGGCAAGCCATCCTCGCTATGAATGAACACCTCGCCCATGAAGGGGCGCTGGTGATCTTCCCCGCAGGTGAAGTCTCGCGGCTTGGCCTCAAGGGGGTGAAAGATGGCCCCTGGCAGGCAGGCTTTATCAAGCTGGCCCAGCGCACCTGCACCCCGCTGGTGCCCATCCATCTGGGGGGGCGCAACAGCCTCTGGTTCTATCTCGCCTCCTGGCTCAACAAGCCCGCCTCCGCCCTGTTGCTGGTGCGTCAGCTGTTTCGCCAGCAGGGGCAGACCCTGCCGGTGACCATAGGGGCGCGCATTCCACTCGGCAGTTTTCAGGATCTACCCGCCAAGACGGCGGCGCGGCTGGTGCGCAACCACCTCTACCGGATTGGCCGTGGCAAGGCGGGACGGCTGCAGACCGAGGCCCCCATCGCCCTGCCGGGGGATCGCCGCCAGCTCAAACAGGCCATCGAGAGCTGCGAACAGCTCGGCACCACCCCGGATGGTCAGGGGATCTACCTCTACCGCCGCCACGAACTGAGCCACTCGGTGATCCTGCGCGAGCTGGGGCGACTGCGGGAGATCGCCTTTCGCGCAGTGGGGGAAGGGTCTGGCAAGCGGCGGGATCTCGATGGTTTTGACAACGACTATCACCACCTGATCCTCTGGGATCCGGCCCGACTCGACATTATCGGCGCCTACCGCTTTGCCCCGGTGGCGGAGCTGCTGGCCAGCAAGGGGAAGGATGGCCTCTACAGCCACACCCTGTTCGGCTTTGAGGATAAGTTGCTGCCCCGGCTGGAGCAGGCTATCGAGCTTGGCCGCAGCTTTATCCAGCCCGCCTACTGGGGCAAGCGGGGGCTCGATTATCTCTGGTTCGGCATCGGTGCCTATCTGGCCCGCTATCCCCGCTACCGCTACCTGTTTGGCCCGGTGTCGCTCTCCGGCAGCCTGCCGCCGGCGGCCAAGGATCTGCTGGTGAGCTTCTACCGCCAGCACTTTGCCCCCGAGCTGGCGCTGGCCCCCTCCCGCCGTCCCTACCCCGAGACGCAGCCTCTGTTCGAAGGGGTGGATTACGGCGCCGATCTCAAAGCACTCAAGGCCCGTCTCGACAATCTGGGCTGCGCCATCCCCACCCTCTACAAGCAGTACTCCGAGCTGTGCGAGCCGGGCGGGGTGCAATTTATGGACTTTGGTATCGACCCCGACTTCAACCACTGCATCGACGGGCTGGTGTGGGTCGATGTGAGCCGCATCAAGCCCCACAAGCGGGCCCGCTATATCGGCAGTCATCTGGCCGAGCCGCGCTCATAGCCCTGCAGGCGCCAGGCAAACAGCCAAAGGCAAAAAAGGAGAGAGAGGCCATCGCCTCCCTCTCCTTTCGCTCTCATGCTCAGCACCTTTTCGAGGCGCTCGGCCCATCTGGCGTTACTCGGCAGCCTTGCGATCCGAGTGGCCGAGATCCCGCTCAGGGGCGATAACATCGCGCACCCGCTGCTTGATCTCCTTGGCCTCGGGGAAGCCGTCATCGACCACCCGATCCCACACCTGCACCCCGTTCACCAGAATGCGGAACTCCCCCTTGCTGGCCGGCACCAGCGCCACCTCCCCCAGATCGCTGTCAAAGGTGGAAAGCAGCTCCTGCGCCAGCCAGGCGGCGCGCAGCATCCAGCGACAGAGGGTGCAGTAGCGGATTTCGATGCGGGGTTTGCTGATCAGGGTTTCAGACTCGGTCATGAGTGACTCCATAAAAAAGCGGCCAATGGCGGGAAATGGCGTACCGCCACCCAATGGCCAATCCCGGTTCGGTCAAATCAGCGCTGATCAACCCCATGAAAATCGGCCAGCCAATGGCGGGCAATGGTACGCATCGCCGATTCTGGCAGCTCGAACAGGCCGGGAGCAAGAGGGCCTGCCGCCAGCATCCGGATCCCTTCCATGATCTCCGCCAGCACCAGATAGACATATTCGCCAATCACGGCGCCATGGACGAAGTTGACCGCCTCGCCCCGGTTGAGCAGGTAGATCTGGGTACCATCCGGCCGGTTGAGGGCCAGCACATGGGGGCACACCTCTTCGCTCGGCCACGGCAACTGGGCCAGCGAGAAGGCAAACTCGTCATCGGCCGAGGTGACCGAGGCGACCATGGTGCCGGGGCGCAGCGCCTGCAGATCCGCCAAATCCAGCGAGCCGTTGCCGGTAGAGCAGATCACCAGCTCGGCGCGGCTCAAGGCTTCAGCCTTGGTGATCAAGCGAAAACCGTGAGAGAGCGCTTCGACCTGTCGCAGCACATCTGTTTCCACCAGCCCGAGATGAAGATTGCGACAGCGCAGGTCGCGGGCGATGCTGCGCCCCACCTTGCCATAGCCAAACAGCACGGCTTCGCAGACGTTGAAAGTACGGTTGAGATTACGAGCCAGCGACTCCGCGGAGTAGACCACGCTCAAACCAATCTGGATATCCTCGGCCTGCTTGAGGGGGCTGCGCGCCACCGACACCACCGGGGTCGCCAGCACCTCCTGCTCATAGCGTTGATGGCCGTTCTCGGTCATCTCCACCACCCCGAGGAAACGGGGCCCGAAGTATTCACTCAAGATCACCTGGGTTTTGGCAAAGTAACCGCCAATATCGAGGATCAGCAACCGCTCGTGGGGGGCCACCAGCGGCGCAATCTGCTGGATTATGCTGTCGGGATCATTGGTCCAGTGCCTGTTAAGGGGCTGTACCGGATAGTGCCGGGATACCCACTCGAAGGTAGGTCCGTGTACCGATTTCGGTTTGGGTAAAATCGCGCCAATCCGCCCAATCTGACCGAGGGCATCGATAAAACGGGGGCGATCGGGAAGCAGGTGAGTGACCAGCAGAATGCAGAGACCATCGATACGTCCCTGTCCGGTGAAATGGCGAAAAAACAGATGCTCAGATCCTTGACTGCGCAACTGTGGCCTCCTTATGTGCCGCAAAGCAGGCAAACAGAACCCGGCGCGGCCGGGTTCTGTGTGTGTCCAAATAAAATGAAAATCCTTTTTATCTGAAACACATATGGGGCTCAATCATTATCTGCCAAGAGTATGAGCGAGTATGCAAAAATGACTGTAATTGCCTGTTTTTCATGCAAAAATCAGTACAAAGAAGCAGCAGGCCACACCCACCACAGGCTGAGCCCGGTTCCCGCCGCGGCGAGCAATATCAGCCCACCCCAACGCACTGGCAACGGTTTGTCACGCAATGCCCACTCTAGCAACGGCAGCAACCAGACCGGCAGCAACACCACCAGCGGCACCTCCACATATTGCCAGGCCAGCATCTGGACGAAGGCGAGGGCCAGCGCCAGACCGGCGGGTGCTACCTTGATGTCAACAAAGGTGGCAAGCAGGGCGCGAAAACCGGCGAAAGCGGCCAGCGCACCGGCCAGCTGGGCAATCAGCAGGCTGCCATCGATGCCGATCACCAGCGCCAACCAGATAAAGCCGAGGGCAAACCCGAGCCCCTCGCGGCTGTCACCGCGCAAGGTGCTCCAGCCAAACCAGAGGATGGCGGGCAGTAGCGCCAGCCAGATCCCGGGTTCGCTCGCCAATACCGAGGCCAATCCCTGCCACCACACCAGCGCACTGAACACGGCAAAGAGCAGCAGTGAACCGCGCAGATCGTTCACCTGAGCCGCAATGGCGGGCACCAGCAGGGTCAGCGGCAGCCACTGCCACGCCTTGGCCGGAATACCATAGAGACCGCCGAGCAAGGAGCCCACCAGCCAGAGCGCCAGCGCGCCCCACAGATAACCCAGTCGCGGCCAGCGCCACGATAGCAAAGCGGCTCCCAGAGGAGCCGCCAGGGTTTGCAGCAGAAGTTCCGCGCCCATTACTTGCGCACGCCTTCGACAAACAGGTTGATGTTCATCTCGTCCGGGATGCCGGGCAGCATGTAGCTCACGCCAAAGTCACTGCGCTTGATGGTGGTGGAGGCGTTGAAACCGCTGCGGTAGCCGCCCCAGGGATCCTTGCCTTCGCCAATTTTGACCAGCTCGAAGGCCACTTCCTTGGAGACACCGTGCAAGGTCAGCGTCCCTTTCAGTACGCCTTTATCCTTGGTGCCCTCGTAAGCGGAGCTGACGAAGGTCATCTTGGGATACTGCTTCACGTCGAGGAAGTCCGGGCTGCGCAGATGTTTGTCGCGGGCTTCGTGGTTAGAATCGACGCTGGCGGCATCCACTTCAAAGCTCGCCTTGGCGGCCGCCGGGTTGGCGTCATCCATGCTGAAGGTGCCGCTGAAGGTGTTGAAGCGACCCACCAGCTCGGAGAAACCCAGGTGACCCACCTTGAACTGCACCGTGGTGTGCGCCGCATCCACATCGTAATCCGCCGCCATCAGAGGGGTAGCCATAAACAGGCAGGAGGCCAGCAGAGCCTTGGTCATTTTCATCCGTTCGTTCCTTCATCTTGGGGTTCACATCAGTGGTTAAAATGCTAACCTCGTTCTGAAGATGAATAATCAGTGATTTATTAAATTCATTATTTACTGAGGATGGAAAATGGACCAAATCGCCGCCATGCGCACCTTTATCAAGGTGGTGGAGTGCCAGAGCTTTACCAAGGCCGCCAACCAGCTCGGCATCTCGGTCGCCATGGCCTCCAAGCTAATGCAGCAGCTGGAGGAGTCCCTCGCCACCCGGCTGCTGTCGCGCACCACCCGTCAGGTCAATCCCACCGAAGCGGGCCAGTTCTACTACCAGCGCTCCCTCGCCCTGCTGGCGGAGTTGGAAGAGACCCACAGCCAGCTGACCCACCACAACCAGCAGCCGAACGGCACCCTCAAGCTCTCGGTGCCGATGGACTTTGGCTATCTACACCTCTCCCCGGCCCTGCCGCTGTTTCGCCAGCGCTTTCCCGATCTCAAGCTCGATATCGAGTACAGCGACCGGCGGGTAGCGCTGGTGGAAGAGGGGTTCGATCTGGCGCTGCGGATCGGCCACCTCAGCGACTCCTCGCTGGTGGCGCGCCAGCTTGCCACCATTCGGGTCGAGCTGTGCGCCAGCCCCGCCTATCTGGCGCGCAAGGGCAGACCGGAAAAACCCGAGGATCTCAAGCAGCACGACTGTCTGATCTACACCCTGACCCAGCCGGAGTGGCACTTCAAACGGGGAAACGAGCAGCAGAGCATCCGGCCACAGGGGCCGCTGCGGGCCAACAACGGGGTGGCGCTGACCCGCGCCGCTTGTGATGATCAGGGCATCATATTGCAGCCCACCTTTATCGTGGGGGAGGCGCTGCGGTCAGGGCAGCTGGTCAGCCTGCTGCCAGAGTGGGACAAGGGAGATGTGGGACTTTATGCGGTCTATCCGCACCGCCGCTTCGTCTCGGCCAAGGTGCGCTGCTTTATCGAGTTCGTGCAGGAGCGCTATCTCGCCCCGCAACAGTGGGATAAGCCGGCATGATTGCCAGAGCAGAGGATACGGCCTGACTGTCCGGCCTGCTGGTCCGGCTTGAAACCTAACGCTGGCCGGATGCGTTGGTGGATGCGGCAACAGGGGTGAGCTTGGCTAGCAGACGCTCCTGCTCGGGGTGCAACTGCCAGCGTGGCAGTCGGGTGCGGACAACCGACAACTGCTGCTCACTGAAGGCATAGGGGAGCGCCACTTCAATCTCGGGGCAGTCAAACATGGCGGCCAGCTGCAGGATCAAAATGAGGTTTGCCTCGTCGGTCTTGTGCTTGTTGACCCGTTTGCGGATCTCGTGGCGCAGCTGGGTTTCGGGGTCCTGGGTCATCGCCTGCCAGCCGAAACCGAACAACGGCACCAGCGCGCTGACAATCCCCAGCGCCGTCATCGGCTGCTTGGGGGGATGATAGAGTGCGTTGAGATCCAGCAGAACAGGATTCTGACGAACCTCACCCTCACCAAATAAAATCGTTTTCGTCATTGGATTACCCGTTATATTCCACTAGACTGCGCCGCATATTTTACCCCGATATGCCAACGAGGTGCTGATGCTAAGCGATATCGAGATCTCCCGCCAGTCCCCCCGTCTCTCAATCCACGCGCTGGCCGACCGCCTCGCCATCCCCCAGCACCTGCTCAGCCCCCATGGCCACTACAAAGGCAAGCTCAGCCTCGACCTGCTCAAGTCTCAGCCCAAACAGCGCGGCAAGCTGGTACTAGTGAGCGCCATAACCCCGACCCCGCTCGGTGAAGGGAAGACGGTGACTACCCTTGGCCTCTCCATGGGGCTCAACCATATCGGCCAGCCCAGCATCGCCACTATCCGCCAGCCGAGCCTCGGGCCGGTATTCGGGGTCAAGGGGGGCGCTGCCGGTGGCGGCCACGCCCAGGTGGTGCCGATGGAGGAGATGAACCTCCACCTCACTGGCGATTTTCACGCCCTGACGGCGGCCCACAATCTGGCGGCGGCAGCCCTCGATGCCCGCCTGTTCCACGAACAGAAACTGGGTGCCGAGTTCACCGCCAAAACCGGCCTCCCGCGGCTCGATATCGATGCTGACAACATCCTCTGGCCGCGCACCCTCGACATGAATGACCGCGCCCTGCGCCACCTCACGATTGGACAGGGGGGCGCTGCCGATGGTGTGGAACGCAGCGATCGTTTCGTCATCACCGCCGCTTCCGAGCTGATGGCCATTCTGGCGCTGGCGAGCGATCTGAAAGACCTGCGCCAGCGCATCGGCCGCATCCAGCTGGCCCGCGATATTCACGGCAAGCCCATTACCGCCGAACAGTTGGAAGTAGCGGGCGCCATGACGGTGCTGCTGAAAGATGCGCTGCAACCGACCCTGATGCAGACCACCGAGCAGACGCCGGTGCTGGTACACGCCGGCCCCTTTGCCAATATCGCCCACGGCAACTCCTCGGTGATCGCCGATCGCATCGCCCTTGGTCTGACCAACTATGTGGTGACCGAGGCGGGTTTTGGCTCCGACATGGGGTTGGAGAAGTTCTTCAACATCAAGAGCCGCCAATCCGGCATTACCCCTGCCTGCGTGGTGCTGGTGGCCACTGTGCGCGGCCTCAAGGCCAACAGCGGCCTGCTCGATATCCGTCCGGGTCAGCCGCTGCCAGCCAGCCTGCAAGGGGAAGATCTGCCGACCCTCAAGCAAGGCTGCGCCAACCTCGCCTGGCATATCCGGAACGCCCGCCGCTACGGGGTGCCGGTAGTGGTCGCCATCAACCGCTTCCCCACCGACAGCGAGGCCGAACTGGCGCTGCTGGCCCATGAAGCCCAGCAAGCCGGCGCCTGTGGCGCAGCCATCTCCAACGCCTTCACCCAGGGTGGTGCCGGTGCCAGCGAGCTGGCCCGCGCCGTGATCGCCGCCTGCGAGCAACCCGGTAAGGTGAAACTGCTCTACCCCGACGAGGCGAGCCTCGATGCCAAGCTGGCGACCCTGGTGGAGTGCGGCTACGGCGGCCGCGGAGTGCAGCTCTCCGACAGAGCGCGCCAGCAGCTGGCGCAACTCTCCGCCGAAGGGTGGGATCACTTGCCCATCTGCGTAGCCAAAACGCCGCTCTCCATCAGCCATGACCCCGCCCTCAAAGGGGTACCGACCGATTTCGAGGTGCCCATCGACGAGGTGAAGCTCTGCGCCGGTGCCGGGTTCGTCTATGCGCTGGCGGGCCCCATCATGACCATGCCGGGGCTGGGTAGTCTGCCTGCCTATCGCCATATCGATATTGATGAAGATGGAGAGATCATTGGACTTAGCTAAAGGTCAGTGAGGGGCTAGCGTCGGCCGATTACGCTTCGCTAATCGACCCTACGCTCAACAAACCAGCCAGAAACAACAAGGCCCCGACAATTGCGGGGCCTTCTGTTACCCATGCATCAACCCTTAGAGGGTGAAGCGCTGGGTCATATGGTGCAGGGTGTTGGCCAGCTTGCTCAGCTCGACGCAAGCCTGGGCGATCTGATGAGCGCCCTGGGCATTCTCGTCAGCGGCATTGTGAATGTTGACGATGCTGCGATTGAGCTCTTCGGTCACCGCGTTCTGCTCTTCGGTGGCGGTGGCGATCAGGGTGTTCATGTCGGTGATGCGCACCACGGCACCGTTGATGGTCTCGATACTGGTACCGGCATCCCGCGCCAGACCGACGCTCTCCTGCATCTGGTGACGACTCAGCTGCATGGCGTTGCCCGCCTCGGCGGCGCGGCTCTGCAGCAGCTCGATCATCTTGCTGATCTCGGCGGTGGAGTCCTGGGTACGCTGGGCCAATGAACGCACTTCATCCGCAACGACCGCAAAACCACGCCCCTGCTCACCGGCACGGGCCGCTTCGATGGCCGCGTTAAGGGCCAGCAGGTTGGTCTGACCGGCGATATCGCGGATCACATCCAGCACCACGCTGATGTTGGCGCTGTCGGCCTCCAGCTGCTGCACTACTGTGCCTGCTTGCTCAATCTTGACCGACACCTCTTCGATGCTGGCAATCGAACTGCGTACCACTTCGCTGCCGGCAGCAGAGGTGCGGGAGGCATCCTTGGCGGCGCTCATGGCATCCGTGGTGTTGCGGGCCACTTCGTTGACGGTGGACTGCATCTCGTTCATGGCGGTCGCCACCTGGGAGACTTCGTTCTGCTGGATAGCCATGCCGCTGGCAGACTGGCTGGAGATGGCGCTCACCTCCTCCACTGCGCTGCTGAGTTGGCTCACGGAGCCGGCGATCTCGCTCACCAGATCGGAGAGGGAACCCTGCATCCGGTTGATGGCGGAACCCAGCTGACCCAGTTCATCACGGTTGAAGCGGCTGTCACGGATCCACTGCTGCAGTTCGCCCTGACCCAGATCGCCATTGGCAATACGCTGGGCCTGACGGGCCAGCATGATCAGCGGGTCGCGAATTTGGCGGGTCAGTACCATGGAGAGCACCACCACCAGGATCAAACCGATCACCAGCGCGATGGTGACACTCAGATTGGCGGATTGATAAGAGTCGACAATGTCGCTGCGGGATTCAGACGCATAACCATGGTTAATCTGGATAAGGGAGGCCACTGACTTGCTCAGCGCGGTGTAAAGGGGAACCCCCTCCTCAAGGAAGATGCGTTGGGCTTCGGCAAGCTGATCGCTGTCTTGCAGCTGTTTGACTCGCTGGTGCAGGGCGACGTAACGATCCCAGTCAGATTTCACCGTATCGAAGGTACGGCGCTCCGCCACATCCTCAGGCCAGATCGTCTTGTCATGGGCAATCAGCTGCTGCGCGATCGAGTTAAGCTGTTGACTGGCAATATTCCGATATTCAGCCCTTTTCAGCGGCTCGGCAGCCACCACGAAATAACCCAGCTCATAACGACGCAACTCACCGAGAGAATCCCCGATCGCGCTGGTGCGATTGACCGCTGGCAAGATGCTGTCGGTAAACCGGATGGCAACATCATTCATGTTGCCAAACTGGACAAGGGCAAAACCGCCGATAAAGGCGACCATCAAACCGAGCACGGCAAAGCCGGCGGTGAGTTTTTTACCTATGGTCATGGTACTGGTATTCATGGGATATCCTGGTGGTCGTTAAATTCGTAGCACTCGTCCGGTTCACGCCCTCCTGGCATGAACTATCTGGCCACCTGTTCAGTGGCGCACCATCCAACCTTGATGAATATCTCTGAATTCCATGAGCGGCAGCGAGAGCCGTGAGGGGGCGCTAGAGTAACCGGATTGTGATGGTTCGGAAAGAGTCTGTCCGGTTACTTTTTGTAAGGTGAAAACGAGGGGTTTTTCGTGTTCGATTAAATATACCGCTCAGATGAATAAATCGGAAAAATGCATAACGTTTGCATAAGGCAAGCAGCGCGGGTCAAACCGTTGCAGGCCGCCACTCTCATCCGAGACCAATGAAAAACGCCAGCAATGGCTGCTGGCGTCTCGTTTATTCAGCGTGGCGGTTACAAAACAACCGCCATCTTATCCGCGCAGGCCACCGAGAAACTCGGCCCGGGTATCGGGCTGGGTCTTGAACACCCCGCCGAGGGAGGTGGTGGTGGTATAGGAAGTGGAGTCCATCACGCCGCGTGCCTTGACGCAGTAGTGGGTCGCCTTGATGCTGATAGCCACATCCTTGGTACCGAGCAGGGTCTGCAGCGCCAGCAGGATCTGCTGGGTCAGCCGCTCCTGCACCTGGGGACGGCGGGCGAAGAATTGCACGATGCGGTTGATCTTCGACAGGCCAATTACCTTGCCCCGAGGGATATAGGCCACATGGGCCATGCCGTCGATGGTGACGAAGTGGTGTTCGCAGGTGCTGGTGAGGCTGATGTCCCGCACCATGATCATCTCGTCCACCTGCATCTTGTTCTCGATCACCGTCACCTTGGGGAAGGTGGAATAGTCGAGGCCTGAGAAGATCTCGTTGACGTACATCTTGGCGATGCGATGCGGCGTCTCGGCCAGACTGTCATCGGCCAGATCCAGTCCCAGCGTCTCCATGATGGAGCGCATATGGCCTTCGATCTTCTCCCGCTTTTGCTGGCTGTTCAGCTCGTTGGTGACCAGGGGAGTTTCCAGTCCCTGGGCTTCGAGGGCAGCCCTGACCAGCAAGGCTTCCGGACTTAAGGTTGTCATTATCTTCTCTCCCACGCTCAGGGACTGTGAGGGCCGCTCAAGGAGCAACCCCTTATGTTATGGCGGCGTACAGGGCCGACGGTATCGCTGTAATGGTAGCCACACAGGATGTGACGGCCATCTGTTATGGCGGCATAGTAAACGGCCATTACCGCCAAGATTCAAGTCAACTTGTGCGTCACCTCATACTTTATGGCCATCTACCCCCGTTTTTGCGCCGATTACCCCGAGATTCCCTCGAGATAACCTGCCCATCCCCGGGGATTTTTGTGATAATCCCGCCTTCAATCATAGAAAGAGGTCATGACGATGGGATTTGATACCAGCGGACTACTCCCCTTAAGCGATGCCCTGCAAGGGATGCTGGAACAACTCGCCTGCTGCTGCGACAGCGAGCAACTCCCCCTGCCAGCGGCCCTTGGCCGGGTTCTTGCCAGCGACATCGCCTCTCCCCTCGCCGTGCCCCCCTTCGACAACTCCGCTATGGACGGTTATGCCGTGCGCCTTTCGGATCTCACTGCTGGCACCCCGCTCATCATGGCGGGCAAAGCGTTTGCCGGTCAGCCCTATCAGGGCGAGTGGCCCGCCGGCCACTGCGTGCGGATCATGACCGGCGCCCCGGTCCCCGCAGGCACAGATGCGGTGGTAATGCAGGAAGAAACGCAGGCCGACGGCGATCGGATCACTTTTCTGGCACAACCCGAACCGGGCCAGAACATCCGCCGCGCCGGCAGCGATATCGGCAAGGGCGCCTGCGTGCTGCCAGCCGGTACTCGCCTCACCCCAAGAGAGATGCCACTGCTGGCCTCCCTTGGCGTGGCTTCCGTCGCGGTGCGCCGACCGCTGAAAGTGGCCATCTTCAGCACCGGCGACGAGCTCAAACCGGTCGGTACCCCGCTTGCCCACGGCGATATCTATGACTCCAACCGCTACGGCGTGCGGGCCATGCTGGCGCGCATGGGCTGCGACTGCCTCGACCTTGGCATCATCCCCGACGACCCGGCCCAGCTACGCGCTGCCTTTATCCGCGCCGACGAAGAGGCCGATGTACTCATCACTACCGGCGGCGTCTCGGTGGGGGAAGCGGATTTCACCAAACAGCTGCTGGACGAGCTCGGCGAGATTGGCTTCTGGAAGCTGGCCATCAAGCCGGGCAAGCCGTTTGCCTTCGGTCGTCTGCCCCGCGCCTGGTTCTTCGGCCTGCCGGGCAACCCCGTCTCCGCCATGGTCACCTTCGACCAGCTGGTGCAACCGGCGCTGGCCAAGCTGGCGGGCCAGCAGTTCGAGCGCCCGCTCCAGCTGCAAGCCATTGCGGCCGAGCCACTCAAAAAGAGCCCGGGCCGACTCGACTTCCAACGCGGCATCCTGAGTCAGGGACCAAACGGCCTCGAGGTGCGCAGCACCGGCTCGCAGGACTCCGCTGTGTTCAGCTCCCTGTCGCGAGCCAACTGCTACATCGTTCTTGAGCGCGAGCGGGGCCGCGTCGCAGCGGGCGAGACGGTGACCGTGGAGCCATTCGGGGGATTGCTGCTGTGAGCGAGATCCTGAGCGACGCCGAACTGCTGCGCTACAACCGCCAGATCATCCTCAAATCCTTCGATTTCGAGGGACAGGAGGCGCTCAAGCAGGCCCGTGTGCTGGTGATCGGCGCCGGTGGCCTTGGTTGCGCCGCCAGCCAGTATCTGGCGGTGGCCGGGGTTGGCCAGCTCACCCTGGTCGATTTCGACAAGGTGGAGCTCTCCAACCTGCAGCGTCAGGTGCTGCACAACGATGAGCGCATTGGTCACTACAAAGTAGACTCAGCAGCGCAATCGCTGCGTGCCCTCAATCCCTGGCTCAACGTGGAGACCCACGCTGCCGTGGCCGATGAGGCGCTGCTCGATACCCAGCTGCCCCGACATCAGCTGGTGCTCGATTGCACCGACAACCTGGCCATTCGCAACCTGCTGAATCAAAAGGCACGCCAGCACAGGGTGCCGCTGGTCAGTGGCGCCGCAATCCGGCTGGAGGGACAGCTATGCAGCTTCACCTGGCAGGAAGATGAACCCTGCTACGCCTGCCTCAGCGCCCTGTTTGGCGAGCAGGCTCTCACCTGTGTCGAGGCGGGAGTGCTCGCCCCCGTGGTGGGGCTGGTGGGCAGCCTGCAAGCACTGGAAGCTATCAAACTCTTGGCAGGCATGGGCAAAAGCTACAGCGGCCGCCTGCTGATGATCGACGGCCTAAGCGGCACCTTCCGCGAGATGAAGCTGCCCAAGCGTCCCGACTGCCCCGTCTGCTCCCATCCTTGACGCAAACGGGATCAAAAAAGCCGAACCCTGTGGTTCGGCTTTTTGGTACCTGCACCTAACAGCCCCTTCCTCAATGGGTCGTGAGGATCCGTTGCAACAGGTGATTAAAGCCCGAGGGGTCTTCCGCAGGCCAGGCGTGGTGGCCGTTGGGGGTGTGGATGGTGGCGTTGGGCAAGGCGGCAAACTGCTCTACCCGTTTGGCCAGCGGCAGGTAGTCGTGACTGGTGGAGATGATGGCCACCGGCTGCCAGATGGCGCCGAGCCGGGCGCGTACCGACCAGCCGGGTAACGCCTCCAGCAGCGCCTTGTAGGTTTTCTTTTTATTGCGCACGAAACGCAGCCGGAAGGTGTGGCGCACCTGTGCCAGATCCGGGCCCGGGAAGAGCTCGCGTCCCAGCCACCAGGCGAGCGGGCGCATACCGAACCAGCGCAGCCACTTGAGGCGCTGGGCGTAACGCTCCTGCTCTTTGGGGCTCTCCAGCAGAAACTCGCTAAAACCGTTGACCAGCACCAGTCCCTGCACCTTGTGGGGCAGTTGCAGTGCCAGCTCCAGCGCGACCATGGCCCCCAGCGACAATCCCACCACCCAGGCGGGTTCTGGCTGTGCATCGAGCCAGTTCACCACATCGGCTGCCAGGGTCGCCACATCGAACGGCCCCTCCTGCATGCTCTGGCCGTGGCCGCGCAAGTCCAGCGCTACCACCCGGTAGTGTTCGGAAAACCGTTCGATCTGCGCCTGCCAGTCGAGGCTCGAGGAGCCCAGCCCATGCAGCAGCAACAGCAAGGGGCCCTCTCCCGCACTGCGCAGGGCAAGACCATTGAATTTCATCACCTGATTGCGGCGCATCAGTGTATTGCCTCTCGATTCATCACCTGAACCATCTCTTGTTGTTATGTCACCGTGGTTATCCTGCCACGGCACGGCGCCCAATCAGCCTTCGCTGACCAGACTCACCGCCTTGATATAAGCGTAGATCTGCTGCTCCGGCGACAGCGCCAGCCGCCTGGCGGAGCGGCTGGTGATCCGGGCCAGCAGTATCTGCTCACCCAGCGCCAACTGCAACAGGGTCTGGCCGGGGCGCACCTCGCGCACCGCCAGCAGACGGGTGACGAGACAGTTGGAGAGACTGGAGTGCTCGATGGGTGCCGTGGCAATCACCACATCGCGCCCCGCCACCTTGATCTGCAAGGGGCTGCTCTCGTCCGGCACCTGGGTCATGGTGACCCGCAGTCGCTGCTCACCGAGTTGCAGGGTCGCCATCTGCTCGTCGTCATCATAGTGGGCCAAGGTGGCATTCAGCATCACCCCGGCATCGTCACGGCTGGCGAGCGAGAGATCGGTTCGGGCGAAGATCTCGCTCGGCCGACCTTGCGCCTCGACCCTGCCACTTTCCAGCAACACCAGCTGATCGCAGAGCAGGCTCACCTCCTCCATGGCGTGGCTGACGAAGATCATCGGGATACCGCTCTCCTGCTGCAAGCCCTTGAGCACATGGGCCTGATGGATGCGGCTGCGCCGATCGAGCGCCGAGAAAGGCTCATCGAGCAGTAGCAGATCGGGTTCGGCCAGCAGCGCCCGCCCCAATGCCACCCGCTGGCGTTGCCCACCCGACAAAGCATGGGCAGGCTGCCCCAGCAACTCGGCAAAACCGAGCCGAGCCGCCAGCGCTTCGGGCTGCCAGCGCCCTCGCCCCTTGCGGGCCGCCAGTTGCAGATTGCCGAGCACCGTCAGATGGGGGAAGAGGCGCGAGTCCTGAAACACCAGTCCGATCCGGCGCGCTTCGGGCAGCAGTTGAGCATACTCCCGAGCGAGCCACCGCAAGCGATCCCCGCTTTGGCGATCGAGCCCGGCGATGATGCGCAGCAGGGTGCTCTTGCCGCAGCCGGAGGGGCCGAACAGGCCGAGGATCCCCCCCAGTTCGAGGGTCAGTGCGCAGTCGAGGGTAAAAGGGCCAAACTCGCGTCGGGCATGGAGGTTCAGGGCATGGCGGTGCGGCACGTTCACAGGCGGCATAGTGGCGGGCTGGTTCATCCAAACACTCTCCGCTGTCTGCGCTGCAACACACCATAGACCAGCACCAGCATCACCAGCGAGAAGGCCATCAGGCCGCCCGCCAGAATATGGGCGTTCTGATAGTCCATCGCCTCCACATGATCAAACAGGGCGATGGAGAGCACCTGGGTTTCGCCGGGGATATTGCCGCCAATCATCAGCACCACGCCAAACTCCCCCAATGTATGGGCAAAGCCGAGGGCCGCCGCCATCACAAAGCTCGGCAGGGTCATCGGCAAGATGATGTGGAAGAAGCGTTCCAGCGGGCCGAGCCCCAAAGTAGCGGCGGCCTCCAATTCCTTGTTGCCCATGTTGACGAAGGCGGAGGTGAGCGGCTGCACTACGAACGGCAGCGAATAGAGGATGGAGGCAAACAGCAGGCCGAGAAAGCTGAAGGCAAGAGGGGTACCAAAGGTGTCGCGCCACCAGGCGCCGAAGCCATATTCAGGGGAGAAGGCGAGCAGCAGATAAAAACCCAGCACTGTGGGGGGCAGCACCAGCGGCAGCGCCACCAGCGCCTCCACCAGCGGCCGCAGCCGATTCTGACTGCGCGACAGCCACCAGGCCAGCGGCGGAGCCAGCAACAGCAAAATCGCTGTGGTACTGGCCGCAAGCTTCAGGGTGAGCCAGACCGCCAGCAGATCCCCTTCACTCATTGCCGACCTCCCGGTTGATAAATGCCTCCAACGGCATGGTATCCATCCTTATTGCAAAGAGTGGCCGACCCGAAGGCCTACCACTCAGAGTATTACGTCAGCCCTATCCCTTATTGGGGCAAGGCATAACCCGCTGCCTTGATCTGCGCCTGACCCGGCCCCTTGAGCCAGGCCACCAGCGCCTCGACCGCACTCCCTTTCTTCAATACCAGCCCCTGCTGTTCGATGGGGGGATAGAGGTCAGCCGGTACGGCCCAGGCTTCGCCAGTCTTGCCCGCTTCCACAAGATTGGCCCAGGCGACAAAGCCCAGTTCGGCATTGCCGGTGTCGACAAATTGCCAGGTCTGGCCGATGTTGGCGCCGGTCAGCAGCCGGTACTGCTTGGGATCGATCTTGAGATGGGTGAGAGTCGCCATGGCGGCAGCACCATAGGGTGCGGTGCGGGCATTGGCGATGGCGAGGTTGCCTTTCCAGCTACGCAGGGTCGCCTCGTCAGGGGCCGGCCCCCCCTTCTTCCACAGCCCCAGCTGGCCAATGGCGTAGGTGAAGCGATCGCTCCCCTTGCGCTCTTTTTCCAGCTTCTCGGGGGTCGCCGCATCGGCGGAGAGGAAGAGATCGAACGGTGCGCCGTGACTGATCTGGGTGTAGAGCACCCCGGTGGCGGCAGACGAGATGGTCAGGGTGTGGCCGGTCTTGGCGGTGAACTCCTTGCCGATACGCTCTATGGTGCCCTTGAAGTTGGCCGCCACGGCCACTTTCACTTCATCGGCCTGCACGGCACCGGTATGCAAGGTGGCGGCGCAGACGCCTGCGATGACAACAGATAACAGCGGTTTCATTCCCTTTCTCCTGATGGGGCCCGCACATCCGCGCCCCTTGGCGGGGCTGTGGTTCCCGTTGAACCTGCGCCCCTCGTGATGAACAGGTCAGGCTTGCCAGCGGGCAGCGGCGGCGTTGTCGCGATCAAGTGCCTCGACCCAGCGTTGCACACCCTCGGCGGTCAGCTCTTTTTTCCAGAACGGCGCCCGGGTTTTCAAGAAATCCATGATGAAGTGACAGGCATCAAAGGCAGCGTCGCGGTGGGCACTGCTCACCGCCACCAGCACAATCTGATCGCCAAGCCACAGCTCGCCGATACGATGAATGAGGGTACACTCCTGCAGCGGCCAGCGGCGGCGGGCCTCCTGCACGATATCGGCCAGCGCCTTCTCGGTCATACCGGGGTAGTGCTCGAGGGCCAGCCCCTTCACCTCCTCCCCCTGATTGAAGTCGCGAACCTTGCCAACGAAGGTGACGATAGCGCCACTGTCGGGGCGGGTGGCGAGGCGGGCATATTCGTCCGCCAGCGAGAAATCCTCCCGCTGCACCAGAATGCGATCTGTGATGGTGGCGTCGCTCATCCTCAACCTCCGGTCGTTACTGAAGGGAGAGGGAAGAAGGCCACTTCGTCAACACTGCTCAGCTCAGTGGTGTGATCCGCTGTCATTATCTCGCTCATCCTTAACCTCCGGTCACCGGCGGGAAGAAGGCCACCTCATCGCCATCGTTGATGGGGGTATCGAGGGGCACCAGGGTCTGATTGACCGCCACCAGCAGTTTGCCCGCCTCGAGGGCGAGCGCCCACTTGTCGCCGCGCTCACAGAGCGCCGCGCGCAGTTGTTCGGCAGTGGCGTAGTCGCACGGCAGGCTCAGCTCATCGCAGGCCACCAGCTCTCTTACTTGCGCAAAAAAGAGTACCTTGATCATGCTTGCTCCCCGCTATTTGACCCCAGCTGAAAATGGCCGGACTTGCCGCCCTTTTTCTCTACCAGCCGCACCTGTTCGATCACCATGTCCTTTTGCACCGCCTTGCACATGTCGTAGATGGTCAGCGCCGCTACCGACGCGGCGGTCAGCGCTTCCATCTCGACACCAGTCTTGCCGGAGAGCTTGCAGAGGGTGCGGATATGCACCTTTTGCTGCTCGGGCAGCGGCACTATCTCCACCTCGACTTTGGTCAAGGCCAGCGGATGGCAGAGTGGGATAAGATCGGAGGTCTTCTTGGCGGCCATGATGCCGGCGATGCGGGCGGTGGCGAACACGTCCCCCTTGTGGTGCTGGCCGCTCAGGATCAGCGCCAGCGTCTCGGGGGCCATGGCAACAAACGCCTCGGCACGGGCTTCGCGCTCGGTCACCTGCTTGTCGGTCACATCCACCATATGGGCTTCACCGCTCTGGTTCAGATGCGTCAGGTTGGGCTGGGTCTGCTTGGTATCGGTCTGGTTCATCACTTGCTCTCAGAGGTGGGAGACAAAGTTGCACGGCTTGGTGCGGGCATCGAGCTGATCGCGGATCAGTTGCTCCCAACCCAGCTGGCAAGCGCCGGTGGAGCCGGGCAGGCAGCAGATCAGGGTGCGATTGGCGAGTCCCGCCAGCGCACGGCTCTGCATGGCGGAGCCTTTAATCTCGGCAAAAGAGAGTTGACGGAACATCTCGCCAAAACCCTGTACGGTGCGCTCGAACAGCACACCGACCGCTTCCGGCACCCGGTTCTGTTCGTTGAAGCCGGTACCGCCGTTAATCAGTACCACCTGCACCCCCTCATCGGCGATCCACTCGCTCACCCGCGCGCGGATGCGAAACAGGTTGTCCGGGCAGAGCGCCCGATCGGCCAGCTGATGGCCCGCGTCGGTAAGGGCCGAGACCAGATAGTCGCCCGAGCTGTCATCGGCGGCGGTGCGGCTGTCGGAGACCGTCAGCACGGCGATCTTGAGGGGAATAAATGCGTTGTGTTTCTGTCCCATCGGGCAGCTCCTTGTGGCTATGGGCCGTCAACGAGGCAGGAAGAGAAGGGGTATGAGAGGCCAGCTGTCAGGGCGCAAAAACGGACGCAGACAGGGGTGACCAACTTGCTCAAGCGTGTGACGGCGGGCTGATTCTATCAAAGGTTTCACGAGATATGGGATTTAAAAGACACACAAATCTGATGCTTGTCCCATATATGAACAAAACGCAGGCCGGGCAAACCCGGCCTGTCGTCGCAGGATCAGAACCCTTTCACCCCGGTCATGTCGGGCAGCTGGTGAGCTATCCCCTTGTGACAGTCGATGCAGGTACTTTCACCACTGGCCAGATTGGTAGAGTGCATCTTGGCGGCACGCTGCCCCTGCAGGGAGAAGTCCATGTACTCGAAGTTGTGGCAGTTGCGGCACTCGCGCGAATCAGTCTCTTTCATCCGCTGCCACTCCCGCTCCGCCATCTCGCGTCGGTGTGACTCGAACTTCTCGCGGGTATCCACCTTGCCGGTGATCATGCCCCACAGCTCCTTGGAAGCCTGCACTTTGCGGATGATCTTGTAGGTCCACTCATGGGGTACGTGACAATCCGGGCAGCTGGCCCGCACACCGGAGCGGTTGGCGTAGTGGATGGTATCGCGATACTCCTCGAACACGTTGTCCTTCATCTCGTGACAGCTGGTGCAGAAGGCCTCGGTGTTGGATGCTTCCATGGCGGTGTTGAAGCCACCCCAGAAAATCACGCCACCGAAGAAGCCCATCAGCAGGATGACCCAGAGAGCCGCCTTCGATGGTGACTTGAAGGTGGTCCACAGACGCTGGATAAAGCCGGGTAATTTCATCTATGGATTCCTCAGTTCAGCGCTTCAACCGGTTTAAAGGTATTTTCCACCAGCGGCTTGGCATCTGCTTGCGGTACATGGCACTGCAGGCAGAAGTAGCGACGCGGCGACACTTCACCCAGGGTCAGGCCGTCGCGGGTCTCGAAGTGAGTCGGACTGATCTTGGGGGCCTTCATGGCGCTGGCATTCTTGAAGCTGTGGCAAGCCAGGCACTTGTTGACCTTGGTGTCCACCTCATAGTTGCGAATGTCGTGGGGGATCAGCGGCGGCTGATGCATGTACTGGCGATCGTAGGGCGCGCCATCCTTGCGGAAGTTTTTCAGGGGCGCGGCGGTGGCATCGGTCACCAGATCGGTGGCGCCACGCTCGGACTTGAGGCCACCGGTACTGTTGGTGATCTCGGGGGCCGCTGCCATCAAGGATCCCGCCATCAGGCAGGCCAGCATTGCTCCAATCAGCTTTTTCATTATTTGTTCTCCGACGTTTTTTCTGCCTTGACGGCAAAACCTACAGTGATTTCAAAAACTTGCTCCGCGCAGACATCGATGCAGCGGCCACAGTTGGTACACTCCTGAGCCGCAATCAAGGGCCCGTGACCGCGCTTGGCACCGTGAACAGGCCCGCGCAGGATGGGACGTTCCGGGCAGACCGCATAACAATCCATGCAGTTGTTGCACCGCTCGCGCCCCTTGGCAGAAATCTTGATAAATCCGACCCGGTTGACCAGGGCATAGAAGGCCCCCACCGGACAGAGATGACCGCACCAACCCCGCTCAACCACGAAAAGATCGAACAGGAACAGCGCCACCAGCAGGGCCCAGCCCGCCCCCATGCCAAACAGCAGACCGCGCATGGCGAGCGACACCGGATTGACCAGCTCCCACGCCATCACCCCGACCACCGCAGGCACCACCAGCACCATGACCAGCAGCCAGTAGCGGGTCGCACGGCTGAACTGGCCATTGCCCTTGAGGCCAAGTCGCCCCCTTAGCCAGGCTGCGGCATCCGTGATGAGGTTGACCGGACAGACCCAGGAGCAGAACACTCGTCCCCCCACCAGCCAGTAGCCGGCCAGCACAATGGCAGCCCCCAGCCAGAGAGTGGTGATGGGCCAGTGACCCGCCGCCAGCGACTGCAACAGCGTGAGGGGATCGGTCAGCGGCACCGTCTCCAGCAACAGCGAGCTGGAGAGGTTGCCCTTGAGGATCCAGATACCCGCCAACGGCCCCAGCAAAAACAGCCCGAGCACGCTGAACTGACTCAGCCGACGCAGCAGCAGGAAGCGATGGGAACGCCACCACCCCAGCTTGATGCGCGCCTCTTCCCCCGGATAACGACTCATAACCCCTCCGGTTTGCGGGTGGGCAGGGTGAGCCTGTCGCCGATGAGCGACTTGTTCCCCGCCTTGGCCTTCTCTTCCCAGCCGAGCCGGTAGTGATGACCCAGCTCACCTTTGGCGAGCTGGCGTGGCACCACCTTGATGGCCGCTTCCTCCAGCACGCAGGCATGCTCGCACTTGCCACAGCCGGTACAGACATCGCTGTGTACCGTGGGCAGGAACATGGCGTGTTTGCCGGTACGCTGGTTATGCTGCAGCTCAAGAGTGATCGCCTTGTCAATCAACGGGCAGACCCGATAACAGACATCGCAGCGCAGCCCCAGATAGTTGAGACAGGTCTCGTGATCGATGAGCACTGCTACCCCCATCCGGGCCTGATCGATGTCGGTCATCTGCTGATCCAGCGCCCCGCTCGGGCAGGCCACCACGCAAGGGATGTCATCACACATCTCGCAGGGCACGGCACGCGCCTTGAAATAGGGGGTGCCGGTGGTCACAGGGTCAAACAGCCGGGCGAGCTTGAGGGTGTCGTAGGGGCAGGCCTCAACGCAGAGCCCGCAACGCACGCAGGCGCCGAGAAACTCTGCTTCATCGAGGGCGGCAGGCGGGCGCAGCGCCTGGGCAGGCACAGCTTGCGCCTGCTGGCGGGCCATGCCACCTAGCCCCACGCCAAGCAGGCCCACACCGCAGGCCCCCTTGGCCATGTCGGCCAGAAACTGGCGACGACTACGACTCATCTCGCACTCCCCCGCCTTAAGCCTTCATCACCTTGACGGCGCACTTCTTGTAATCGGTCTCTTTCGAGAGCGGATCGGTGGCGTCCAGGGTCAGCTTGTTGACCAGCTGGCTCGCATCAAAGAAGGGCATGAAGACCAGTCCTTTCGGCGGACGGTTGCGACCACGAGTCTCGACACGGGTCTTCACCTCGCCACGGCGGGAGGAGACGATCACCTCTTCACCACGACGCACGCCGCGGGCCTTGGCATCGTCCGGGTGCATGAAGAGCACCGCATCCGGAAAGGCGCGATAGAGTTCGGGCACCCGACGGGTCATGGTGCCGGTGTGCCAGTGCTCCAGCACGCGACCGGTGGAGAGCCACAGATCGTACTCTTTATCCGGCGACTCGGCGGCGGGCTCGAACGGCAGGGCGAAGATGACCGCCTTGCCATCGGGCTTGCCATAAAAACGTACCCCCTCGCCCGCTTTCACATAGGGGTCGAACCCTTCACGGTAGCGCCACAGGGTCTCTTTGCCATCTACCACAGGCCAGCGCAGACCACGGGCTTCGTGGTACTGATCGAACGGAGCCAGATCGTGACCGTGGCCACGACCGAAGGTGGCGTACTCTTCGAACAAGCCTTTCTGGACGTAGAACCCGAAGTGCTCGGCCTCGTCGTTCAGCAGACCTTTGCTCTGCTCTTTCGGGAACTGGTTGACCTGACCGTTGGCATAGAGCACGTCGAACAGGGTTTTGCCCTTCACTTCCGGCATCTTGGCAATCAGCTCAGCCGGCCACACTTCCTCAACCTTGAAGCGCTTGGAGAACTCCATCAGCTGCCACAAGTCGGACTTGGCCCCTTCCGGCGCTTTCACCTGCTGGTGCCAGAACTGGGTGCGGCGCTCGGCGTTGCCATAGGCCCCCTCTTTCTCCACCCACATGGCGGTCGGCAGGATGAGATCAGCGGCCTGGGCAGTGACGGTCGGGTACGGGTCGGAGACCACGATGAAGTTGCGCGGATCGCGATAGCCAGGCAGGCGATCGGTATTCATGTTGGGGCCGGCCTGCATGTTGTTGTTACACATCACCCAGTAGGCGTTGAGCTTGCCATCTTTGAGCATGCGATCCTGCAGCACGGCGTGGAAACCCACCTTGTCGGGAATGGTCCCCTCCGGCAGTTTCCAGATCTTCTCGGCAATGGCGCGGTGTTTGGGCTCGGTCACCACCATGTCGGCAGGCAGACGGTGGGCAAAGGTACCCACTTCACGCGCAGTGCCACAGGCAGAGGGCTGGCCGGTCAGTGAGAAAGGACCATTACCCGGCTCGGAGATCTTGCCGGTCAGCAGGTGGATGTTGTAGCAGAGGTTGTTGGCCCAGACGCCACGGGTATGCTGGTTGAAACCCATGGTCCAGTAGGAGACCACCTTCTTGCCCGGGTCGGCATAGAGCTTGGCCAGCTTTTCCAGCTTCTCTTTGGAGACGCCGGAGAGCTTGGAGACCGACTCCACATCGTAATCCGCCACGAACTTGGCAAACTCCTCGAAGGTCATCGGCGTGGCATCGCCGCTGTCCGGGTTCTTCGCTTTCTGCTGCAGCGGATCGGTCGGGCGCAGGCCGTAACCGATATCGGTGACCCCCTTCTTGAACACGGTGTGCTTGTTGACGAAGTCCCAGTTCACCTTGTCGTTCTGGATGATGTAGTTGGCGACATAGTTGAGGATCGCCAGGTCGGTCTGCGGGGTAAACACCATGCCGTTGTCCGCCAGCTCGAAGCTGCGGTGCTCGAAGGTCGAGAGCACATGCACCTGCACATCCGGGTTGGAGAGACGGCGATCGGACATCCGCGACCAGAGGATGGGGTGCATCTCGGCCATGTTGGAGCCCCACAGCACGAACGCATCGGCCTGCTCGATATCGTCATAGCAGCCCATCGGTTCGTCCATGCCGAAGGTACGCATGAAGCCGACGACCGCAGAGGCCATGCAATGGCGGGCATTGGGGTCGATGTTGTTGGAGCGGAAACCGGCCTTCATCAGCTTGGCGGCAGCGTAACCTTCCCAGACGGTCCACTGGCCGGAGCCGAACATGCCGACGGCGGTCGGCCCCTTCTCTTTCAGGGTCGCCTTGAACTTCTCGGCCATGACGTCGAACGCCTGATCCCAGCTGATGGGGGCAAAGTCGCCATCCTTGTCGAACTGGCCGTTCTTCATCCGCAGCATCGGCTGGGTCAGGCGATCCTGGCCATACATGATCTTGGAGAGGAAGTAACCCTTGATGCAGTTGAGGCCACGGTTGACCGGCGCATCGGGGTCGCCCTGAGTCGCCACGACCCGACCATCCTGAGAGCCCACCAGCACGGAGCAGCCGGTACCGCAGAAGCGGCAGGGAGCCTTATCCCAATGGATGGCAGTCTTGTCGGTACTGGTGATGAGATTGGCTGCCAGCGTGGGGGCACTGACACCGGCCACGGCAGCGGCAGCTGCCACCGCGTTGGCCTTCATAAAGTCGCGTCGACTCAGCTTCATGGCATATCCTCACATTGCTTATCGCGTAATAGTTGTCGAATCTGTCGAACGGGAGCCAGCCATCAGCGGCAGAGGGCACGCCCGGCATCCCATCACTCTTTTCAGTGACCGCCCAGTTCATCGAACTGGTGGTAAATCAGGGCGGCAGAGAGCACACCCGGCATCGCCTGTATCGCATCAATGGCCGCCATGATCGGCCGCTGGCTCGGACCTTCCAGGGTCACGACCAGCTTGCCCTCGTCACTGACGGCGTGGATCTCGGCCCCTTCAAGGGCGCCAATCTGCTCGGCGAGCTGATGGCGCAAGGGGGGCTGGGTCAGCACCACCAGACTCGATACATGGAACTCCTGATCCATTGTGGCTTCTGTGTCACACGGCTTCTGACTCATTCTGACTCCTGCTTGAGGGTGGACTGGCTCGTAACACCGGATGGGGCGGCTCGCCCATCGACCTTGATGCTGCCAACCGGACAATCCTGCACGCAGGCGCCGCAGCCATTACAGCGATCCGGCTCGACCGTCGGGGTGGGCACACGCCCCAGCACCGGAATAAAGCGAATGGCATTGGGCTCGCAGCTGTCCTGACAGCGCTGGCAAAACACCTGACCATTGGCCAGACAGTTGGCCTCGATATGGGCCTTGTAGTGCCAGGGGGACTCGCTGGTCGGGCGAAACAGCGGCACCTTGCAGACCGTGACGCACTCGGTGCAGAAGGTGCATTCGCCACGCTGGAAATCGACCACCGGAAAACCGCCCTCGCCATTCACCAGGATCTGCTCCGGACAGGCGGCCAGACAGTCCCCGCAGCGGGTACAGTCGGCGACAAATGCCGACCAGTTGACTGACCAGGGCAACTGCACCGGCGGTTCGGCGGTTCTCAGCCGCCCCCGGAACAGGCCGCGGCGGGCAAGATCGATCTCATCCGGCATGTTGACTCCTGTTCTGGTGAAAAAGGGGACAGTGCGAGTCCATGATTGGCATTCTTGATACCAATTATAAGAGTGGGTGTATATTGCGGCCCTGACAAGGTAAGGGATATACCACCAGGGAGATAAACAGGGGGGATTCTTGCGCCAGATCAAAGCCTTGCAGCGCAATAAAAATGGAGGTATCGGTTAAAATACCTCCATGTGAGGATTGCTATTTAATCGTTGGCGATTTTTTGCGGTTATCCGCCGATCGAGGCGAGATGAGGGGTGATACCGGCATTGCCCTCATGGAGACGATGGGTAGCACTCTTGCCCGCCAGTGCCGCGCGAATGCGCTGTTGCAGCTCATCGGATTGTGCATCTGCGCCGAGCAGATCCCGCAAGTCGATGCCGTTGTCGCCAAACAGGCACAGATGCAGCTTCCCCAGCGAGGAGACCCGCAGCCGGTTGCAACCGGCACAGAAATCCTTGCTGTAGGGCATGATGAGCCCCACCCCACCTTGCGAATCGGGGTGCATAAAGACCTGCGCCGGACCGTCATCCGTGCCCCGCAACTGCTGCACCCAGCCGCTCTCCAGCAAGCGCTGTTTGATCTGTTCACCGCTGACATGGTGGTCACGAAACAGGGTATCCATCTCGCCGGTCTGCATCAGCTCGATAAAGCGCAGCTCGATAGGCTTGTGCCTGATCCAGCCCAGAAAGGCATCGAGCTGGTAGTCGTTGAGCCCCTTGAGCAGCACCGCATTGATCTTCACCGATTTGAAACCGGCGGCCAGTGCTGCTTCGATCCCCTCCATCACTTCGGCCAGCTTGTTCTCGCCGGTGATCTGGTGAAACTGGCGCGGGTCGAGACTGTCGACACTGACATTCAGCGCGTTGAGTCCGGCATCAAACCACTCCTGAGCCCGCTCCTTGAGGCGATAGCCGTTGGTGGTCATGGCGACCTTCTCGATGCCCGGGGTGGTGGCAATCACCTTGACGATCTCGGTGAAATCGCGGCGCAGGGAGGGCTCGCCCCCCGTGATGCGCACCTTGCGGGTGCCCATGGCGGCAAAACCGCTGACCACGCGGCGGATCTCGTCAATCGAGAGAAAGGGTTGACGCCCCGCTTTGTGACCTTCCGGGGGGCGATAGCCGTCAGGCAGGCAATAGGTGCAACGGAAATTGCACACATCGGTCACTGACAGACGCAAATAGTAAAAACGACGGGAAAAACCATCTTCAAGTGGCAACATAAACACCTTTCCAAATACGGGAGGCCAGGGCATTTCTTTCCTGACCCTTACAGCTCGAACGTCGGCTGACGGCTGGTTTTCCCCTATCGCTAGGACTTAGGCAAAACCGCTCGGAGTTCATCTAGTTTTTCGATGCTAACACAAGTTGGAGTACACTCCCACGCATCTTGCGGGGTCCTTATCACTATTCAGAGGTGCGCATCAGTATGGGAAAACGGTTCAGGGTCCATTCGGTCAGCAGTGCCATTGGCCGCGCCATGGTGTTGATCCTCTTCATGGCCAGCCTGATCGCGCTGGTCGCCATGGTCACCCTCTTCTACTCGGTACCCGATGCCAAGGCGATCAACCTCTCCGGTTCGCTGCGGATGCAAGCCTACCGGATGGCCTACGAAATCGAGCGGGGCGACAGCGTGCTGGGGCGCCTCTCCCAGTTTGAAGAGACCCTGCACGCCGAAGAGCTGCAGGAGACCCAGCGCTGGATCACTCCTGCCTCCCTGCGTCGCACCTATGGCGAGGTGCTCGGCCAGTGGCAGGTAATGCGTCAGCACATCGAGGATCGTACCCCCAGACGGTACACCGATAACACCGAGCAGTTTGTGGCGGCCATCGACAATTTCGTCAATCAGATGCAGTACCACGTGGAATTCAAGGTGCGGATGCTGGCACTGGCAGAGGGGCTCGGCCTGCTGGCCATCATCACCATCGCCTGGTTCACGGTGCGCTTCACCCGCCAGCAGGTGGTCGCCCCCCTCAACCAGCTGGTCTACTGCGCCCGCCAGATCCAGCGGCAGGATTTCGATCTTCAGCTGCCCGCCCACGGCGAAAACGAGCTGGGGGAGCTGTCGCGCGCCTTCGTTACCATGGCGGACGAGCTGGGCAAGCTCTATCGGGAGCTTGAGAACAAGGTGGAAGAGAAAACCGCCAAGCTGCAACAGGCCAACGACACCCTCTCGTTTCTCTACTCGACCGCCCAGAAGCTGCATGCCGCCCCGCTCAGCACCCGTACCCTCATCAAACTGCTGGACCGCGCTGCCGCCCACCAGCATATCGACCATATCCGGCTGACCCGCTTCGAACACAACGCCATGCCGGTCTACATCTCGGGGCGCACCGGCTGGCCCGGCGATCTCGATGCGGTCGCCAGCTTCTATCTGCAGATGGATGAGCAGGAGTTCGGCCGCCTCGACATCATCAGCCAACACCCCATCGATGAGCGGTTGATTAAAAACTTCACCATGCTGCTGGCTCAGGTGCTGCACAAAGACCAGACCCTGCTGCAACAGCAGCGACTGCTGTTGATGGAGGAGCGGGCGGTGATCGCCCGCGAGCTGCACGACTCGCTGGCGCAGGCCCTCTCTTATCTCAAGATCCAGTCCACCCTGCTCAAGCGCTCTTACGCCAAGGGGCAGCATGACAAGGCGCAGGAGGCGATGCAGCAGATCGACGAGGGGCTTAGCAATGCCTATACACAGTTGCGCGAACTGCTCGGTACCTTCCGTCTCACCATTGGCGATGCCAATCTGGGGGAAGCGATCCGCGTCATGCTTGATCAACTGCAACCTCAGACCCAGGCCGAAATCCGGTTCCATTACGGACTGGCCGACAACGACCTGGAGGCGGGCCAGCATATCCACATTTTGCAGCTGATCCGTGAGGCAGTGCTCAATGCCATCAAACATGCAAACGCGCAAGTGATTGATGTTAGCTGTGAGACCCTCGCCAGTGGTAACATTGAGGTTCAGATTTCAGATGACGGTGTCGGGATCGGACTCGCCAGCTCGGCGATCAACCATTACGGTTTGAGCATCATGAACGAGCGCGCCAGCAAACTGCACGGTCTGCTGACCATCAACGAGCAGCAACCACAAGGCACCTGCGTGCATCTGACCTTTCCCACCAGTCTAGCGAGAGACGCCTGATGGACGAGATGAAATACACAGTTCTGGTCGTAGATGACCATCCCCTCATGCGCAAAGGGATTGTGCAGTTGCTGGCTCTGGAAGAGAACATGGAGGTGACCGGTGAAGCCTCCAACGGCACAGATGCCGTGGCGCTGGCCAAAGAGTCCGAGCCGGACCTGATCCTGCTCGACCTCAATATGAAGGGGCTCTCCGGCCTCGATACCCTCAAGGCGCTGCGGGCCGAAGAGATCACCTCCCGGGTGGTGATCCTCACCGTCTCCGATGCCCGTCAGGATGTGGTGGCTTTGCTCAAGGCGGGTGCCGACGGCTACCTGCTCAAGGATACCGAGCCTGATCTGCTGCTGGCCCAGCTGGCCGACGTGATGACCGGCAAGCAGATCCTGAGCGAACCGCTGCGCCCCTATCTCGAAAACATCTACGAGCTGGATCACCTGCAGCAGAAGCTGGAAAGCTTAACGCGTCGCGAAATGCAAATCCTGCGCGAAATTGCAAAAGGCCTCTCCAACAAACAGGTCGCCTCGGTACTCCATATCTCCGAGGGAACGGTCAAGGTTCACGTGAAGAGCCTGCTGAAGAAACTCGAGGCGCAAAGCCGCGTGGAAGCGGCTGTCATGTATCTGGAGCAGCGCAACTAAGCGCCCTCAACCTCCCGAAAAGCCACCCTCCGGTGGCTTTTTTCATTCTCTGGCACAGTCGCTGCATTGTCATATTCAGCAACTACTCAATGGAGGATGGAACATGAAACTACAACCTTTGGCACTGTTCCCCTTGCCTTCCCACATACTGCCGGGCGGCAAGCTTCCTCTGCGTCTGTTCGAGCCACGCCACCTGCAGATGCTCAAGGAGTCATTCATTAACGATCAGGGCTTTGGCATCGTGATGGAAGAGTCGACCACCTCGGGACAATCCGGCCGCATTCTGCCGGTGGGCACCCGGGTCAAGGTGACTGACTTCTACACCCTCAATGATGGCCTGCTGGGGGTGACGGTGCTGGGACTGGAGCGCTTCTGCATCCACGAGATGGAAACAGACGAGATGGGCCTGCGCCGGGCCAAGGTGGAGATGCTGCCCAACTGGCCGAGCACCCACTCAGATTTCAACGACAAGCTGCTGGTCAATCGCCTGCGGGAAGTGTTCGAGCAGTATCCGGAGCTTGATGAGCTCTATCCGGACAAGCGCTTTGAAGATGCCGCCTGGCTCTGCCAACGCTGGCTCGAGATATTGCCGATGCCGATTTATGAAAAGCAGATGCTGATTGCCAAACAAAACAGCGAAGCAGCCCGTAAATTCCTGCATCGCCTGATTTCACAATGACAAAAACAGCGTTGCAAAATGCAATTATTCCAACAATGAAAATGTGAAATTCGCATTTTGCGAGTAAGTAGGAACGCAAAACGCCATAACAAGAGAGAGCCGCTGCGCTAAACGGCCAAAATTGAACACAAAAGAGTCCCAAAAAAGTTGGCACAGATTTTTCATATAGATTGATACAACCCGATTTATCCCGTGCTCTCTTCAGTATTTGCTGAAGAACTGGTCAACCCACAAAGTTGACCATTTTTTTTATCCGCGCGTCGGCAACCGCTGACCAAAGTGACGCTGCAAACACTCTCTCAGCCGTGACAAGGTGATAGGCTTGGCGAGAAAGTCATCCATCCCCTGCGCCAGACAGCACGCCTTGTCCTCCGCCATCGCATTGGCTGTCAGGGCGACGATAGGCATGGTGCATCCCAACTCACGCAAGCGTCGGGTGGCTTCCAGTCCGTCCATCAGGGGCATCCGCATATCCATCAGGATCAGATCCGGGAGCTGCTCATCCACCTGCGCCAGCGCCTCCAGACCATTGGCTGCGAGCCGTACCTTGCCCACCAGTTTTTGCAGCATCAGCGACACCACCAACTGATTCACCGGGCTGTCCTCCACCACCAGCACATCCAGTGGCAGCAGTGCCGAAGCCCCCTCCTCCCGCTGCGGCTGGCTATGGCAGGGTAGCGCCATGCCGGGCAGTTCGAACCAGAAACAGCTTCCCTTGCCCGGCTCGCTCTTCAGGTGGATCTCTCCCCCCATAAGCGTCACCAGACGCTTGCTGATGGCAAGACCGAGGCCGGTACCGGAAAAACGCCGGGTGGCCGAGTTGTCGACCTGGGAGAAGGGTTCAAACAGCAGCGCCTGATCCGCATCAGCGATCCCGATCCCGGTGTCGGAGACCGAGATCAGCAGCTTCTCATCCTGCCAACCCAGATGCAGTGTCACCTGCCCCTGTTCGGTAAATTTGAGGGCGTTGTCCAGCAGATTGCCCATCACCTGAGACAGACGCATCGGATCCCCCTGCAACTCCCGTGGCACAGACTCATCGACCCGATAAACCAGCGCGATCCCCTTGGCGGTCGCGCGAGCTTGCAGCGGCTCGACCAGGGATTGGCAAAGCTGGACGGGTTGCAGGGTCTCGCAGTGAAACACCAGGGTTTGCGACTCGATTTTCGAAAAATCGAGCACGTCGTCGATGATGGTTTGCAGCAATCTGGCCGAGTGGGTGGCATGGCGCAGCAGGCTCTGTTGCTCCGGCGCCAGCTCGGCATGCTGCACCAGATCGAGCATCCCCAAAACCGCATTCATGGGCGAGCGGATCTCGTGGGTCATCATGGCGAGAAACTGGGACTTGGCACGGTTGGCCGCTTCGGCCTCATCCCGTGCCCGCGCCAGCTCCTCCTCACGGCGGATCTGGTTGCTGATATCCCGGGCAGTGCCACGATAACCGATAAACTGGACATCATGGTCAAAACAGGGCTCGGCGCTCACCTCCATCCAGCAGGGGCCGTGTTGCAGCGCAACCTGCATCCGCACCCCTCGCACCGGCTGGCGCAGCGCCAAAAGCTGCAGGTATTTCTGGGCATCGCAGCTCTGCTTGTTGCAGACGTAGTCATAGAGGGTCGGCCGGGTCGCCTGCGGGGTCATCTCATCCAGATAACCCGGCTCTGAGGCATAACTGAGGCGATGCTCTGCATCTGTCTCCCAGAACCAGTCAGAAGCCATGGCGGCGAAGCTGCGAAAACGGCGTTCGCTCGCCTGCAGCGCCTCAGTTTTTACCGCAACCTGCTCCTGCAAGCGGGCCCGATAGGTGATGTTGACCAGCGCCTGGGCGATAAGCGGACGGCAACGCTCCATGGCGGCCTTGCTGGTGAGATCGAAAGTGCCCGCCCGAGCGTGGCGGCAGATGAGGGTGGCGGTAAAACCGGGGGCCTGCAGCCCGGTCAGCATCACGCTGGCCCAGCCCGGCTCACTCGCCAGCGGCGCAAGCTCAGGGAGCTGGGCTGGATCGTAAATCACCAGAGTTTCACCCGAGATGGCGCGGGCAAATGCCGGGGTCATGCGCCAACTGCGGGCTGATAGCATTGGCTCGGTACTGAGGTGGGTACTTCCCTGCTCCCCTTCCCAGGCCACCACATCGGCGTGCTCAAAGCCGATAAAGGGTTTGAGCACCTGGATAAGGCTCTCCAGCACCTGCTCCAGCGTCTTGGCATCGGCGAGGGTGGCAACGCCCCCCAGCAGAGTCTGGGACTCGTGACGATACTTGGCCTCGCGCTCGCGGCAACGCATAAGGTCGACCAGCGTGGTCTGCAATTTGTCGCCGAGGGCTTCCAGTTCACTGTTGCCAATCATCTTGTTGCCTGCTCTGTTATGTTCTGCCGACTCAACGGGTCAGGAAAATCACGCTCGATACCATCAGGTTGCCGTGAGCCAGCTCGCCATTGGGCAACCGCCCCTGCTCGCCGAAGGTAAAGGGGGTGATAAAGGGGATCTTGCCGAGGCGAGCCTGGCTCTGCTCGACAAATTGGCACAACATATCACCTAGCGCCAAACGGCAACCAGCACAAAAGATGATGAGCGCGCCGATAGGCTGCAATTCCACATCGACCCCATACCCTGGCTCGACGCGCATGGCATTGAGGCTGCGCTGCAGCAACCCTTCCTGACTGCTGTACATCAACAGCAGACGCTCCCCTTGCACCACATCGGTAAAGAGCCGTAGCCCGCCCTGTTCGGTCACCGCTTCAGGATGGGAGAGTTTGTAGTAAGGAATGCCATCCAGCGCTCCCACCTGACGAGCCAGCGGGGTGAGCGTGGTCTCCCGCAAAATCGCCCCCACCGGCCAGGGCTGCTCGCGACCGCACCAGCGGGCATAGACCTCGGCAGCAGGCTGGTGATCGATGGTGAGTATCTCCCGCCCGTTGCAGGCTGTGATCTCGCCACTGAATTCGGCAGGCACATAACCGGAGTGAAACTGAAAAGCCAGCTGGCAATCGGGATAGAGCACCGCCAGACCGATGCCATCCTGACTCACCGCCTCATCCCAGCAGAGTTGCCAGTCACCGCTGACGCTGTTATCTGCCGCGGACCCACCGACAATCGGCACCGAGGCACCGAGTTCTGCCTCGATTCCGGCCAGCAGCCCCTCTTCCTTGCCGGGACTGGCGTGAAACAGGATCAGCTGGGGCAGCTCGCCCGGTCGACCACAGTCGCTCATGGCTCGGCGCAGCAACTGCCGCACATCCACCCCGTCACCGCAGGCACCGGCCACCCCGAATGCCCCTTTCTCATCGTACAGGGCAGCAACGGCCAGCCCATATCCGTCTCGGGCGTGGTGTCCCATCTCGGTCATGACGCCACCGCAAGAGCTGCACCCCAGCAGACGGGTCGTCGGGAACTGGCATTTGAGTACTTCGCGCAGTATCGCCCCCTCATGGGCTTGGGTAAAATAGAGTAACAGCAGGGAGGGGGCCTGATCGGCATGGTGGCGCAGCTGCGCGCAGATATCTTGGGCCGCCAGCGATGAATTCTGGGCGAGGGAGTGAACGGTCAGAAATTTCAACACCATCTCCTTGTTTTATCGAATGGCTGCCTCAAGCAAAAATCATACCTTTATCAAACAATTATCTCGCTTCGCTTGCTAACATAGCGGTCAACTGAGACCAATAACAGGACGCCCATATGTGGCAAAAAAACATCAATGACTTCGATCGGGTCGTTGCCATCGGTGGTGGCCATGGCATGGGACGAGTGCTTTCGTCCCTCTCGTTTCTCGGTCAACGGCTCACCGGCATCGTCGCCACCACAGATGATGGTGGCTCGACCGGACGCCTGCGCAAGAGTCAGGAGTGCATCGCCTGGGGCGATCTGCGCAACTGCCTGAACCAGCTGGTCACCGATCCCAGCATCGGCAGCCTGTTGTTCGAATACCGCTTTGCCGGCAAAGGCGAGCTGGCGGGCCACAACCTTGGCAACCTGATGCTGCTGGCGCTCGATAATCTCTGTGTCCGTCCTCTTGATGCTATCAAGCTGATCAGTGACATGCTCAAAATAGAGTCACAATTGCTACCCATGTCTGAATTTCCCACCGATCTCTGCGCCCATATGGAGTGTGGCACCCAGATCCTGGGAGAGGTATCCATCGATCAACTGGCAACACCGCCCCTCTCCCTCGGCCTGATGCCGGAGGTGCAAGCGACCCGGGAAGCGGTGCTGGCATTGCAGCAGGCGGACATGATCATTCTGGGGCCGGGCAGTTTCCTCACCTCCATCATGCCGCCACTGCTGCTGGCCGAGATCGCACAGGCCATCAACGAGAGCAGCGCCATGCTGGTTTTCGTCTGCAATCTGGTAGCGGAAAACGGCCCTGCCAGCCAGCTGGATCTGATGAGTCAGTGTCGCTGGCTGGAGTCCCGGGTCGGTCAGGGTCGGCTGGATGCCATCCTGGCCCCACAAGGCGCGGGTGATACGGGGGACTGGCAAGGGCGTGTGATCGAAGCCGAGCTGGGCGAGCTTGAGCTGCCCCATCGGCACGATCGGTTGAAGCTGAAACTGGCGCTGGACCGGATCATCCAGCAACTGCTCAACCAGCGTTAGGCAACGGTCACGGCGCCCCGGCATCCCTGCATGGCGCCGTTACTGATAATCGGCAAGAAACGCGAGCACCTGGGGCAAGGAGGCCTCCAGCAGTTGCAACTGGCGCTCTGCCTCGGCCACATCGGCCTGCTTGCTGGCCATCTCCAGCGCCATCACCTGCTGATAACTCGGTATGGCGCCATAGCTGCCACAGGATGATTTCATGCTGTGCGCCACCCGAGCCAGCGCCTCCCACTCTCCCTGTTCATAGAGGGGTCTGAGCTGACTCAGCTGCTCGCCCACCTCTTCAATAAAGACTGCGATGACCACGGGCAGCATATCCGGACCGATATCCTCTGCCAGCTGCTGCAACACCTTGCGATCCACCCACTCCATGCGAGGCTCCTCCTGAACAGTATTCAAACAGACCATACTATAGATAGTTTTCGATGTCGTGGCTCACGGCCAGGCAGTGATGAAGCACCCGATTGGATGGCTCAGGGAATAAAGTGGCAAAAAATGTGATCGGTATCGAAATAGCGATGCTGAAACGCCCGTCAAGACAACAACTTGATTGCCACAAATTAACAATTGATCAACACTCAATGCCGTCAGAGTGATGATGCTCAGCAACACCTCTCATCCCTTTTGCCTTTTATGGCTGCTGCGAAGAACCAGGGTAGGTATCTACCCTGGTATTTTTTTATCTTGCTCAAGCGCGACCTGGTTGGTCGCCACCCGCTCCCCCATGCGAAACAGATTGAATTCGCCGGGCGCCATTTTGACCCAATTCTCATTGCCGGTCAGCGGACGGGTGGTGATCAGGGTCACCACATCGTTGGGGGTGGTCTCCCTTTGAAAGTCGATCACCACCTCCTCATCCAGCAGGCTCGCCTCGCCAAAGGGCGCACAGCGGGTCAGCCAGTGCAGGTTGTTGCTGCAGTAGCTCATCACATACTCCCCGTCCGAGAGCAGCATGTTGAACACCCCGAACGCTCTGAGCTCGTCACACAGGGTGGCGAGATAGCGAAACATGGCGGGAAAGTTGGCTGGACGCTTGGGATATTTTTGCTCCAGCCGATCGAGCAGCCAGCAGAAGGCGTGTTCGCTGTCGGTATCCCCCACCGGACGGTGGCGGCCGGTGGGCAGCTTCTTGTAGCCGGTCAGCTGACCGTTGTGGGCGAAGGTCCAGTAACGGCCCCACAACTCACGGGTAAAGGGGTGGGTATTTTCCAGCGACACGCAGCCACGGTTGGCCTGCCTAATGTGGCTGACCACGGCGCAGCTCTTGATGGGCAGCGCTTGTACCAGTCTGGCGATGGGAGATTGGGCGCTGGGCTCGGGATCCTTGAAGGTGCGAAAGCCCTTCCCCTCGTAGAAGGTGATCCCCCAGCCATCCTTGTGGGGCCCGGTCTTGCCGCCGCGCAGCATCAACCCGGTAAAGCTGAAGCAGATATCGGTCGGCACATTGGCACTCATGCCGAGCAGTTCGCACATATCCGGCAGACTCCTTTCATGATTTGGCTTGTGTCATGTTCGACCAGCACGCTGGTTCGACAGACAGCAGGGGAATGCGCAATCCCTTCCCCTGTGACTGGCAACAACCGGCAGATGGCGAAGCATGCTTCCGGCGTTGCCCTTGTCTGGTGACGATGGCCTGATTACTTGGCCATCTCTTTTTCGACCAGCTGGATCAGGATGTGGATCACCTTGATGTGCACTTCCTGAATACGGTCGGCATAGCCAAAGTGCGGAACCCGGATCTCGACATCCGCCAGACCTGCCATCTTGCCGCCATCCTTGCCGGTCAGGGCGATCACTTTCATCCCTTTGGCGCGGGCAGCCTCGATGGCTTTCAGGATATTGCCGGAGTTACCGCTGGTGGAGATACCAAGCAGCACGTCGCCACGGCGGCCGACCGCTTCTACGTAGCGGGAGAAGACATAGTCATAGCCAAAGTCGTTGGAGACGCAGGAGAGGTGGCTCGGATCGGAGATGGCGATACCGGCATAACCCGGGCGGTTCTCACGGTAACGACCGGTCAGCTCTTCGGCGAAGTGCATGGCGTCACAGTGGGAGCCACCGTTGCCACAGGAGAGCACCTTGCCCTCTTCCTTGAAAGAGTCGGCCAGCAGTTTGGCGGCCGCTTCGATGTTTTTCAGGTTCTGCTCATCAGCCAGGAAGGCCTGCAGCACGCTGGCAGCTTCGGTCAGTTCATTGCGGATCAATTCTTGGTACATGATGTCTCTTCCACTGTTTTTAGTGTGCGTGTAGATCGCGGCTATTCTCGCACAAGCGAATCGCACAGTCGCCCCCCTGCGAGCCACAGCGCTGGCGGCGCGTGAGCGTTATGAGGATCACAGAGAGAAGGTAATGAAGATGTAAACAGCTTGATAACTTTGTGCGTATGAATTACAACAGGGGCCATATCCAACAGGTCAGACCTCTGGATGAGTTACACCACGTTGGCACATTTATACACGCAAGGAGCAAGCAATGACGACGACCCTCACTCTGCTCGGGGTGATCCTGGTTATCGGAGCCCTGGCCTATCGCCGGGCATCCCTGTTCATCTCCACCCTGGTCACCGGCGCCGCCCTGGTGCTTGGCGCCATCTATGGTCATGTGCCCTTGCTGGTATGGGCGCTGTTCGCGGTGATCGCCATCCCGCTCAATCTGGTGGAATTTCGCCGCAATCAAATAACCAAGCCGCTGTTCAAGATCTACAAATCGATCATGCCGGAGATGTCCCGCACCGAGAAAGAGGCGATTGAAGCGGGCACCACCTGGTGGGAAGCCGATCTGTTCGCGGGCAACCCGGACTGGAAAAAGCTGCACGCCATCCCGGTCAGCACCCTCTCTGCCGAAGAGCAGGCCTTTATGGATGGTCCGGTCGAGGAAGTGTGCCGCATGGTGAGCGACTGGGAAGTGACCCACGAGCGCGCGGATCTCTCCCCCGAGGTGTGGCAATACCTGAAGGACAACAAGTTCTTCGCCATGATCATCAAGAAGAAATATGGCGGTCTGGAGTTCTCGGCCTACGCCCAGTCCTGTGTCCTGCAAAAGCTGTGCGGTGCCAGCGCCGTGCTCGCCTCCACCGTCGGCGTGCCCAACTCACTGGGCCCGGGCGAACTGCTGCAGCACTATGGCACTGACGAGCAGAAAGATTACTACCTGCCCCGCCTGGCGGTCGGTAAAGAGATCCCCTGCTTCGCCCTGACCAGCCCGGAAGCGGGTTCTGATGCCGGTTCCATCCCCGACTTCGGTATCGTCTGCAAGGGCGAGTGGGAAGGCAAAGAGGTGCTCGGTATGCGCCTCACCTGGAACAAGCGCTACATCACGCTCGCCCCCATTGCTACCGTGCTGGGTCTGGCCTTCAAACTGCGTGACCCCGAGCACCTGCTGGGTGAAGAGGAAGATCTCGGTATCACCTGCGCCCTCATTCCCACTCACATCAAGGGGGTCGGCATCGGACGTCGCCACTTTCCGCTCAACGTGCCGTTCCAGAACGGTCCGACCCAGGGCAAGGATGTGTTCGTCCCGCTCGATTTCATCATCGGTGGCCCGGCCATGGCCGGTCAGGGCTGGCGCATGCTGGTCGAGTGTCTGTCGGTCGGTCGCGGCATCACCCTGCCCTCCAACAGCACTGGTGGCGTCAAGATGCTGGCCCTGGCGAGCGGCGCATATAGCCGCATCCGTCGCCAGTTCAAGCTGCCCATCGGCAAGATGGAAGGGATTGAAGAGCCGCTGGCCCGCATCGGTGGCAATGCCTACATCATGGGCGCCGCAGCCAACCTGACCGTGACTGGTATCGACCTTGGCGAGAAACCCTCGGTCATCTCCGCCATCGTCAAATACCACCTCACCGACCGTGCCCAGAAGTGCATCATCGATGCCATGGACATCCACGGCGGCAAGGCCATCTGCATGGGCCCCAACAACTATCTGGCCCGTGGCTATCAGGGTGCCCCCATCGCCGTTACGGTGGAAGGGGCCAACATTCTGACCCGCAGCATGATCATCTACGGTCAGGGCGCTATCCGCTGCCACCCGTATGTACTGCCGGAGATGCTGGCTGCCAGCCATCCCGACAAGGAGCAGGCGCTGAAGGATTTCGACAAGGCAGTATTTAGCCACGTCGGCTTTGCCATCAGCAACCTGGTACGCAGCTTCTGGCTGGGTATCACCGGCGCCCGCTTTGCCGCGGCCCCTTACAAGGATCAGACCAAGGGCTACTACCAGCAGCTCTCCCGCCTCTCGGCCAACCTGGCGTTCCTGTCAGACATGGCGATGGGCACCCTGGGTGGCGAGCTCAAGCGCAAGGAGCGGGTCTCCGCCCGCCTTGGCGACGTGCTGAGCCAGCTCTATCTGGCCTCCAGCGCCCTCAAGCGCTATCAGGACGAGGGACGCCAGCAGGCCGACCTGCCGCTGCTGCACTGGGCACTGCAAGATGCCATGTTCAAGGCACAAGAGGCGATCGACGAGCTGCTGCGCAACTTCCCGAACCGCTGGATTGGGCTTGCCCTGCGTGCCGTGGTGCTGCCGCTGGGTCGTGACCTGAACCGTCCGTGCGACAAGCTGGACCAACAGGTTGCCCGTCTGCTGCAAACCCCGAGCGAGACCCGCAGCCGCCTGGCCAAGGGCCAATACCTGACTCGCGAAGAGGGCAACCCCTTCGGTCTGCTGGAGCAGGCGCTCGATGACGTACTGGCCGCCGAGCCACTGTTCGAGAAAGTCTGCAAGAGCGATGGCATCAAGCGCCCCTTCATGGCACTGGACAAGGTGGCCGACATGGGTCTGGCCGCTGGCGTACTGACCCAGAGCGAAGCCGAGCTGCTGCGCCGCGCCGAAGTGAGTCGCCTGCGCACCATCAACGTCGATGATTTTGACCCCATCGATCTGGTGGCCAACAAGAAGCTGTTTGAAGCCTCCGCTTACCATCACGCGGCCTGATAACCAGCTATCGACAACGCCTCCCTTGTGGAGGCGTTTTTTTATGGGCGCTCACCACTATTCACTGCCCTCACAGACATTACTCGCACGCACAGCTCCCCCGACCAGCTGCAGGCCCAGTGTGGTCAGCCGGGAAAAAAGGCACAATAGCCGACAAATCGAATCACCAAGGAAGCCAAGATGACCCTTGAGCACCTGATCCTGTGGCGCCGCGACTTGCACCGCCTGCCGGAAGCGGCCTGGAAAGAGTTTCGCACCACCAGCCTGATTGCCCACCACCTGAGCGAGCTCGGTTATCGCATCGTGCTCGGTGACAAACTGCTGGCCAGCAATCTGATGATGGGGCGTGATGTGGATGTGGCGGCAGAGAAGGCTCGCGCCCGCCGTCAGGGGGCCCATCCCGACTGGCTGGAGCGGATTGGCGATGTCACTGGCCTGATGGGAGAGCTGGATACCGGCCGTCCCGGCCCGACCCTGGCCTTTCGCTTCGACATCGATGCGGTGGAGGTGGAAGAGTCCGACGCCGAACAGCACCAACCGCAACAGGAAGGTTTTGCCTCCCACAACAAGGGGTGGATGCACGCCTGCGCCCACGATGGCCACACCGCCATCGGCATGGGGCTGGCCAGCCAGCTGATGGCGATGAAGGAGCAGCTTTGCGGCCGCATCAAGCTCTTCTTCCAACCCGCCGAAGAGGGGTGTCGCGGTGGCAAGGCGCTGGCTGCCGGTGGTGCACTCGATGACGTGGATGCCCTGCTTTCGCTCCATATCGGCATTCACGCTGGCAGCGGCGAGCTGGTGATCAACCCCACCGAGTTTCTCTGCTCCACCAAGTTCGACGTCCACTTTATGGGCACCGCCGCCCACGCGGGGCTCGAACCCAATGCCGGCAGCAATGCGCTGGCAGCCGCCTGCATGGCCACCACCGCCATGCTCGGCATTCCCCGCCACCGCGACGGCATGACCCGCATCAACGTCGGCCAGCTTCACGCTGGCAGCGGCCGCAACGTCATCCCCGATCATGCCGAGCTGCGCGGTGAAACCCGCGGCGCCGATAGCACGCTCAACGACTACATGTTCAGTCAGGTACAGCGCATCGTCGAAGGGACTGCCCTCGCCCACGGTGTCACCTATCGCATCATCAAACAGGGCGAGGCCATTGCCCTCGACAACAGCCCGGCACTGCAGGCCGAGCTGGCGGCGCTGGCCCGCAAGCAGGGGCTCGCCACCATCCAGACTCGCCGCTTTGGCGCCAGCGAAGATGCCGGTTTTCTGATGGAGCGGGTGCAAAAGCAGGGGGGCGAAGCGGCTTACCTCATCCTGGGGGCCGATCTGGCGGCACCACACCATCACAACGAATTCGATTTCGATGAGCGAGTGATGCAAAGCGGGGTAGAGCTACTGGCCGCCTGGGCCCGTGCCCGACTGGGTGTGGTAGAAGCAACCCTCTCTTGATATCCCCTCGGCCAGCTCACTGGTTAACGGGATCAAAAAAAGGCGCCTCGGCGCCTTTTTTCTGCAAGAAAAACCTGAGCGCTACTCGCGGAGCTTGCGATGCACATCGGGGCGACCACCGGTCACGCTATCGGCTCTCCCCTCCTCTTTAGCCTTCTCGGCGCGCTTTTTACGCATCTCGCGGGGATCGGCGATGAGCGGGCGGTAGATCTCGATACGATCCCCGTCGTGCAGCGGTTCGCTCCCTTTCACCGGTCGGCTGTAGATGCCGAACTTGTTGACCGCCAGATCGATCTCGGGGTGCTTTTGCACGATGCCGGACTGCTCGATGGCTGCCAGCACACAGGTCTCGGGCGCCACCCGCAGGGCAATCACCGTCTGCTGCTGCGGCAAGGCATAGACAACCTCGATATTGAGCTGGTCAGACACCGTAGACCTCCTTCGCCCGGTTGGAGAAAGCGGAGACCATGGAGCTCACCAGATCGCGGAATACCTGACCAAAGGCCACCTCGATAAGCTTGGAGGTAAACTCGAAATCGAGATCGAACTCCACCTTGCAGGCGTCGACATCGAGCGGGGTAAAGGTCCACCAGCCCGCCAGCTTGCGGAACGGGCCATCCACCAGTTCCATCCTGATCTGGCGGTTCACATCCAGCTGATTGCGGGTAGTAAAGGTCTTGGCAATCCCCGCCTTGGCCACATCGACCGACGCCATCATGTAGTCATCGCCAGCCTCGTGGACACGGCTGCCGACACAGCCGGGCAAAAACTGCGGGTAGGCATCCACATCGTTAACCAACTTGAACATCTGTTCTGCACTGAACATCACCAGGGCACTGCGCGTAATTCGGGGCATGGCTTTTCCTCATCCAATCGGCGCGATTTTATCACCATGTTTAGGGTTGTGGAGGTAAAACCTCAGCCAAACCGCTCAGAAAGCCACCACTTGACCTGCTGCGCGTTTTACAGCCGTCCCTGCCTACGTATAATACGAGCCTCCTAGTCATTGCCGGAAATCGCCCGTCATGAGCAAAAAAAACAGTAAAAACAAAGCCGGGTCCAGCACCATTGCACTCAACAGAACCGCGCGCCACGAATACTTCATCGAAGAGAAGATCGAAGCGGGTCTGTCCCTGCAAGGGTGGGAAGTCAAATCCCTGCGGGCGGGCAAGGCCAACATCAGTGAAGCCTATGTCATCTTCCGCGATGGCGAGGCCTATCTGTTCGGCTCCAGCTTCCTGCCACTGCAAGCGGCCTCCAGCCATGTGGTATGTGACCCGACCCGCACCCGCAAACTGCTGCTGAGCCGTCGTGAACTCGACAAGCTCGAAAGCCTGATCGCCCGTCAGGGCTACACCATAGTTCCCCTCGCCCTCTACTGGAAACAGTGCTGGGTCAAGGTCGAGATCGGCCTGGTGAAGGGCAAGAAAGAGCACGACAAGCGCGAAGATACCAAGGCCCGCGAGTGGGATCGGGAGAAAGCTCGCATCATGAAGAACAAGCATCGCGGCTAACCTGCGACTGGCAGGATCAGAACGCCAGTACACCTTCCCCCGGCGCAGCTGACTCTTCAGGCTCAGCTGCGTACAATAAATCGGCAAACAGACTGGTTGCCAGAGGGAATGGGTATCAACGCCTTGCTATGACAGCATTTTTGCGTACAATCGCAATTAACAACTTGGGGCTGATTCTGGATTCGACAAGATTCACGAAACCCAAGGTGCATGCCGAGGTGCGGTAGGCCTCGTTAATAAACCGCAAAAAAATAGTCGCAAACGACGAAAACTACGCACTAGCAGCTTAATAACCTGCATAGAGCCCTTCTACCCTAGCTTGCCTGTGTCCTAGGGAATCGGAAGGTCATCCTTCACAGGATCGTGTGGAAGTCCTGCTCGGGGCGGAAGCATTAAAACCAATCGAGCTAGTCAATGCGTGGCGTGTCTCTCCGCAGCGGGTTGGCGAATGTAAAGAGTGACTAAGCATGTAGTGCCAAGGATGTAGTAATTTTGGACGGGGGTTCAAATCCCCCCAGCTCCACCATTTTTACACTGAGACTTTTTAGGAAGATTTACTCCAAAAAAATCCACATAAGTCTCTATATCTAAAGAAAGCAAGCATTTTCCATTAGGAAATTTAGTTTGCTTTTTTTTTGGCCGTCTACTAGCATTTCCTTTATCTGAGACTTTTGAGGAAGTTGCGTGCTAACAACGAGGTTATACATAGAACCATCTGGTCAGAGAAATATGCTTCTACTCGATAGTGAATCAGGTGTGCCTGATTACTGGTCAACTTTGTATGTAACAAACTCTCTCCGCGCACGCCAACTTCGCCTTGGAACTATTGAAAAGCACCTAAAAGCAATTCAATCACTCTTCACCTGGACTGAGCTCAGAAGTATCAATCTCATAACTCGAATCTCAAATGGCAAAGCGTTTAGTATTAATGAGATTGACTCACTCGCTTCGATTTTAAAATTACGTGCTGACGAACTACCAAAACTCATTGCAGCAGCATGTAAAAACACAAATGAAATAGATATCAAAACGGGGCAGACAAGAACCATCTGGAAAAAATTTGACGCTATACCACGACAGGTTTCTCCAGCTAATCTAAACGATAAGATCCAGTATATTGGCAAATACATTGAGTGGTTATCAAATATACTCTCTGACAACCATGGAAACGGTGTAACAAGAGAACAGATACGAGCTGTTGGCTATGACTTTAAGACTTACTTATGCACTCACAATGCATTAGTGCCTAAAGAAAATTTTGGTGCATCGAAGTCACTTGGAAACGCAGAGATCAAGCGGATCCTTGAGGTCGTAAATCCACTCTCACCTGAAAATCCATGGGAAGGAGAGGCAACACGAATTCGCAATTTTGCGATTATCTTAGTTTTACTTGATTCAGGACTGAGAAGTGGTGAGCTGCTTAACTTGAAGATTACTGATGTAATTCGTGGCAAGACCAAACAACACGGTCTACGCATACTTCAACGGTCTGGCTCTCTAAACGACCCTCGCAAAAAACAAAGATTACCGAAGACCGTTCAGCGTGAAGTTCCAATCACTGACACCACATTTAAAGCACTGAACCACTACATTACAGAGATAAAGGCAAAGACGCCTAACGCACAAAAAACAGAATACATTTTCGTCAGCCACAGCAACAGCAGCCAAGGAAAACCATTACACAGTATCCACAGTGTTACGGAGGGCATACGTGAAATCACCTCCATTGATTTAACCCCCCATGTACTTAGGCATACTGCAACATGGAAGTATTGTGTTCGCATGAAGAAGGAAGGCAAGAAGTGGGGTGATTTTGTAGAACTCCTCTTGCTCAAATTCGGATGGGCTAGTGAAAAATCAACGACTGTGCGCCTGTATGCACGCAAATTTATTCAAGAAGAGCTTTTCGAGCGCCAGATAGAGCATCAGGATGAATATTCGCGAGAAATATCAGGTATTTTGAGTTTGTTGAGTGGTGGGGGTAATAATGAGTCAACACCGAAAGCATAGTGAAAACATTCCGTTTAGAGAGCGTGAGCAATACACATCGAAAGAGGGGCTGGAGTTTCATATTTACGCTAATCGCTGGCAGTTAAATGTAAATAATTCCCTCAATGTTGGCTGGCTGTCGGACTACTTACCACCAAATCAAGAAGAAGCGCTTAGGCGTGTTTTGGCTAGCCGTGCCAGTCGATTAGCTGTCGCCACGCTGCAAGCATCTTCCGGTCGTTTCAAGCGATTTTTAAGTATTTATATCAATGCTGATGAAGGTATTTCGATAGATGCAGTTTTGGACTTTTTTTCATCCGATGAACCGAAGTCAATTAAATCAGACGTGAAGGTTATTCTTGAGTGCTGCCTTACAGATGGTTATGAAAAAGCCTTCGAACCAGGGATGGGTGATTATTTGACTCAGCTTGTTATAGGTGAGCGAGGAAATAGATTTAATCATGAGAAAAGTGAAGAAACACGCGCATTAACTGAGTACGAGCGCAAGCAATTTATGTACCAGCTTGTTCGGGCTCATTATACTGGGCAAATATGTGAGAAAACCTATTTAACCATAAAATTGATATATATTACTGGAAAACGAGTAGAACAACTAGCAAGCACCAAGCTCTGTGACTTTCGAACTGAAATTATGCAAATAGGTGGCTCGCCCAGAAAAGTTACACTTTACCAATGTCCTGTTGCAAAACAGAAGGCACAGACATTTCGCTCTGAATTCAATGAAATACCATTATCTTGGGATCTGGAATTTGAGAAAGATATTGCTGCTGTTGCTAAAATATCAATAACGTCAGCGGAAAGCATTCTAGGCTGTCTGACACCAGAGCAAAAGCAACACATACCCCTATTCTGTATTAATTCGCTATCTGCGTTGGCACTATCAGAGATCGACCGACTGGGAACAGATAAAGTCCTGAGCGGGAAAATACTACATGCCTATAGAGGAATCAGCACAGCGATAAATGCCGCTTTCGCGAACCAAAACATATTTTCCGTTTCATCCGAACGTACAGGTAAGATTCTAAAAATTAACGCAAGACGCTTACGGCATACTCATGCAACTAAGTTAGCAATATCTGGTGCTTCTATAGCCGAAGTCGCCAACTCTCTAGACCATGCAGGGTACAAGGCTGCTATGGCTTACGTAAATGCCCTGCCCGTTCTAGCTGTAAAAATTGGCGAACAGCTTGAAAAAACACTTTCAGCTTTAGCTAAGCGGTTTGATAAAAATCAAGTAATATCTGTTGACACCGAAAAGGTTATTAAACTCTACACTAAGCATGGAGCTCATGATGTTGGTATATGTGGTAAAGAAGCCTTCTGTACCGATGATTTTCCTATTGCTTGTTATGAGTGCGAACTGTTTGTTCCAAACCCATTTGGAAATCACCAAGCCGTACTTAGCTATGTAGAAAACAAAATTAATGAAGCATGCGAATTTGGAGATTTTCGGGGAGTGGAAAACTGGCGAACCATTCAAATAGCTGTTTTAGAACGTAAGTTCATGGCTGATCAAGTGCGTATTAAAATGCTGAATGAGATCCCAGCAGTCCACGGACTACCTTATGATGGGGGCGATCCAGAATGAACATTGTAAACTTCGTTAACAGGGAGCAACTTGAAGGGCGTAAAGCAATTGAAAGTTTCGTATCCCACTATCGCCATGTAATGTCTGAACCACTGACATGCCCCTTTGATCCCTCAAAAACTTGGGTATGGGGAGCGAATAGATGGCACGGCGCAGGCCGTTTTATAAAATACGAATTAAAGGATATCGTCAAGAGTCTTAACCCTGATGAAAAACATCTACTTTCGCATGGCTCACGAGAGTTAATTCAAGCCCTCATATTACATATGTATGTCATGAATGGAGGTATTTCAAGAACAAAAGTTAACTCTGTTCTTTCTGATTACCTTGCTCTGGAATGCGTTCTTAGGGAACGAGCTTTGAATGGCGAAGCTGACTTCGCTAGTATCTCTGTAATTGACCTGAATAACACCCTACAGAAGAATATGGATTTCACTTTTGAATATCTGAAGTCCATCGTAGAAACCTTCGGTCTTCTCGGTATCATTAAGTCACAGAGTGTTCTGCAATGGATAAATCCAAGAGTAAAAGCACTCAAAAAAAAGGACAGTGATGCCTACAGAGAGAAGCTAACGGATGACAACAGCTACAAACTTCCTAATTACGAAGCAGTAATTGCAGCAGCAGACTACTTTCGTAATCAACCGTGGCTATCTTGTGGCGACAATGCTGATGAAATAGACAAAGATTTCAAAAACGTCATAGTCTCATCTGCATTGACAATATTGATGATGGTCCCTGCTCGCTCTCAAGATATTTTTGAACAACTTTCTGTTGATTGCCTAGTGTCTGCAAAAGTAGATGATACAACAGTTTATGGCATCACTTGGTATGCCAAAAAAACTGATATGGATCACTGGAAATTAGTACCATCAACAGCTACCGGAGAGTTTGAGAACGCCATTAAAGAGGCTATCGAGCGCATTAAACTTGTAACTGAACCTGCTCGCCAAGTGTTCAAAACTTGGGACAAAGAGTGTCCAGAATATAGCCCAGCCGCATACCAAAAGGCTCTAGAGAACGGCTGGATCCCTGCTGACTTTCCGATTTACTCCGCACAAAACAAAGTTCGATATTCTGAAGCATTAATGGTAATGCTCAAACACCAAACTCATGCCTCTAGAAGCACTGTGGAAAATTGTGCCATCAAAATCAATAAATTCCATTTTAGAGATTGGTTACGTGCCAAAATAAATAAGAGTGCCTGGTCAGGAAATGATATTTATACACCCAGCTTTTTTGAGCGAATTGGATACGAACATCTCGAATTAAACCCTGATGACTATAACTCTCATGCTTACCGTCATATGGTGAATACGGCAGCAAGATTAGGCGGGATGAGTGAATTCCAAGTTAACTGGTGGAGCCATCGTAAAGAAATGGGGTCTGTGTACGACCATCGAACCGCCGAACAAAAACGGATCATGATCTCTACAGGTGGAAACTTCGAAGCAACGGAGCTAACACCACATCAGCGTCTTGATCAAATTAACCACAACCTACCTCTCACTCGGAAAAATCTTGGTCTGAAATTTGAACTTGTTGACCAAGCTACAGGTGGATTCACTTTCAAAACACCACTTGGTACATGCACACACAATTACAGTGAGTCCCCCTGTACTAGAAGCTGTAACTGTGTTGAGTGCCCTGAAAACCTTCACTGCAAAGGAGATAAGAGAACGCTTAAAGAACTTAGAAAAGAACTAGACGACGTCAACAATAAAATTTATTTAGCTACATCTGAATGTGATTCATTCGGACTGAAACGCTTGAAGATCCGCCATGAAATTGTAGATGGACTGGTGAAAATATTGGGTGATGAATCACCACTTGAAGATGGTGCGCTTGTAATGCTGACTTACGAACAAGCCCCCGACTCAGGACTGATTTACCAAGCAAAAGAAATAGCTAAACAAATTGAGAATGGCAATAATTTAACCATAATCAAACATGCAGAAGCAATAAAACAACTTGGGCTAGCCAGAGTATTACCCAAGCTTGAATCCTCGGAGCGTAAACTCAATCTTCTTGAACAAGTTAAGTTTGAAGAGTTCTTGTCAGATTATAATGAGGATGATGAATGAGATTAAAAGAGGAACACATAGACTACCTACTCCACTTGATTGACACCTGGGGTATTGACCAAGGAACACTATCAACGCCTAAACTACTTGACAGACTAAAGTTAAAATATGGCGCAGCACCTTCGGACAGAGCAATCCGAAACCATCCGCGAATATCGAATCGAATTCAAGAGCGAAAAACTGAACTTAAAACGGGAGTTTCGGCATCAGCGAAGAAGCCTAGTTCACTGAGTCACGCAGCTAAACGAATCGAGGAATTAGAAAGCAAAATACGCCGATTAGAACGCGAAAATTCTGCACTATTACATCGCTTTGTTGTATGGCAGAAGAACGCCGCTGATCGTGGCATGAGTGAAGCCGAATTGAATAGGTCATTGCCAGTTAGTCAAGAAACGATTCAATCCAGGGGGCGTTAAATATGGTTCAGGCGAATATCGAACGCGCAAAAGAAATAGCACACAATATCCGAGCATGGATTGCTGAACGTGATACTCAACGTGATTTTTATGACTGGATACAGACAACTGGCCCCAAAGCACTGAAAGGTGTTAAACGTAAGGAGTTAGCAAAGCTACTTGGTATCAGCACATCGACCCTTAATGCAAACGAAGCCGCTGCTGAATTAAAGAACGCAGAATACCGTTGGACAGCAACCTACGTATCGAAAGAAGTAGATTCGAAAGCAATTAAAGCCGAAACGCAGAGAGAAATAAACGCTGAAAAACGTGCTAAATCAAAAGCAAGCAAGCTGGAAGGCGAAAACACGGCACTACAGGTCGAGAATCGCCTTTTGCGCTCTCGTTTAAGACAATATGAAGCGATAGATGAATTGCTCCTGAAAACAGCCAGAGCACCTCGCAGACCGCTTGAGGGTGATTGATTTGTTCAGAGTCCTTATTAACCGTTTACGAGCCTACAACTACGCATCAGTGTCAGTTATAAACAATCGTGGGTCTGTAATCCTCAAGACTACCCGATTGTTGTTAAATTCCCTTTTCATCTAACTGACTGTGTAACAGATGGTTCGGTTTGGGAAGTTGATGGTACATGGGACTTCAGAACCTATCTGGCTAAAGCGGGTAAGGAAATTACAGAAAAGATCTGCATTCTCTCTGTAGCTAAACCCATTTGCCCAGAAGGCCAAGCATTAGCAGTCTGGATAGAAAAAAACATTACAGGAATTGGTGAAGCAACAGCGATTAAATTGACTCGCGGTATCAAGGATTTGAATAGTGTTGTGCTAGCTGGCGATATAGACACACTTCTAAGAATTGATGGTATGTCAGCGAGCAAGGCTCATGCGCTGATGATGGGATGGCCTGAACCTGATATATATGACTCAATTTGCTTTCTCAATAGCTGCGGATTACCCCCTAGACTTGCAGATCCAATTACTAAGATATATGGCCGCAGCACTGAGAAGCTGATCAGAGAAGATCCCTACCTTCTTGTTCCTCTAGGAATACCTTTTGCTGAAGTCGAAAACATCATTACAAAATTGGGCATCACGGTATCTACAGAGAGCAGAGAGTCCGCTTTAGCGGAAGATATCGTGCATACACGCAGCATGAATGGCTCTACGGTAGTTAGTTTAAAGTATATCAAACAAAAAGCACTTTCCATGGGCTATGAAGTCTCAGACAACGTAGCTGAATATGCAGTAAAACTGGGTACTCTAATCTCGGTTGGTGATGGATATCAAACTATCGGCATGGCACGAATGGAGGCTGTTGTCGGCCATTCCATCTCCGAGTTTCTTGACCGTTGCAAAGAACATGGCACACATCTAGCTGAATGGGAAAAATTCCTCACCGACACTGAAGTGTCCCGTAAGCTAACCCACTACGAATCTGCCGAGCTTGGATTCCGATTAACCAGTGAGCAGCGAAGCGCTGTCATAGGTTCAGTGTTATCGCCAGTTAGCTGTATCAGTGGTGGTGCAGGTGTCGGTAAAACAACGATTATTAAAGCCATTATCGGGGTATATCAGGCCTTCGAACCTAACGGTCTAGAAATCAAGTTAATGGCTATATCTGGTCGCGCAGCGATGCGAATAAAAAAAAGCACTGGCCTCCCCGCTGTAACAATTTCAAAATTTATCTATGACAGCATAAGGCGAAGCAAAAAAAGTAATGAGAAATCTGATCAGTATCTCATTGTGATTGACGAAGCATCAATGGTTGATCTTCATAGTATGTATCAGCTCATCTGCATACTTCCAACAGCAACTCGCATTATCTTCATCGGTGATACCGCTCAGCTACCCCCTGTCGGATGCGGCTTAGTCTTCCATGAAATTATAAAAACACGAGTTCCAACTTACCACCTAACGGCGGTTAAGCGACAAGACGAATATAGCGGAATTCACAAGCTTGCAACGTACATACGTAAAGGTGAAGCGACACTTGCATTGTCATGCTTGGCTGGTCTGAATGATGTAATCCATCACACCAGCCCCACGCTTGAATTCATTTATTCTGTTTGGGAGTCAGAAGGTGGCGCAAAGCGTTCGATTATCCTAACACCAACCAATATCGGCCACCTGGGTGTTGATAACATCAATAGCTATATTCAAAAACAAGTTGGCCTAAATCGCCAACGTCTTCACCACATGGATAAAGATGGCGTGAAGCTCCCATGGCGTATTAAAGGCCGTTACCTACACATAAGTGATCAAGTTATGGTCACTGAAAACGATTACGCAAAAGGCATTCGGAACGGCGAACTTGCGACAATAACCCAAATCTTCGATGACTGTTCTGATGGGGTCTATGGAGTGATGGAGTTGGACGGTCAAACCATTGAAATTGACGATAGTGTAATCAGTAAACTTGACCTTGGTTATGCCGTCACTATCCACAAAAGCCAAGGATCACAGTGGGATACGGTAATACTTGTTCTCTCTGATGGAGGTGTTTTTATGACTGATCGTTCATTACTGTATACGGCTGTTACTAGACCAGAGAAAAAACTATTCCTGTTTGGTGACAAGAATTTGATTAATTCGGCTATTAAATCCGGCAATCTGGCTGACAAAAGGATAGTAGGACTGTCGGAGTTAGTGGGTAATGATAGTGAGAATAATGGCTAGAGATGTAAGGTGTTCCTGGGAGCGGAGTCGGTAAAGTCAGCGTGTTGGCCTAGGTGTTTTACGGATCATCGCCATAAAATCAGTATGTTAGCCAAGGTGCTGCAAGTAACACGCTGGCCTGCCCCAGAGAGCCGCAAGGTGTTCCACGGATCAGACCCGCTAGAGAGGTAAGGTGTTCCTCGGATCAGAGTCGGTAACGTCAGCGTGTTGACCCAGGTGTTTTACGGATCATCGCTATAAAATCAGTATGTTAGCTAAGGTGCTGCAAGTAACACGCTGGCCTACCCCAGAGAGCAGCAAGGTGTTCCAAGGATCAGAACCAGCTAGAGAGGTAAGGTGTTCCAGGAAGCAGAGTTGGTAATGTCAGCGTGTTGGCTCAGGTGTTTTACGGATCATCGCTATAAAATCAGTGCGTTAGCTAAGGTGCTGCAAGTAACACGCTGGCCTGCCCCAGAGAGCAGCAAGGTGTTCCACGGATCAGAACCAGCTAGAGAGGTAAGGTGTTCCAGGAAGCAGAGTCGGTAATGTCAGCGTGTTGGCCCAGGTGTTTTACGGATCATCGCTATAAAATCAGTGTGTTAGCTAAGGTGCTGCAAGTAATACGCTGGCCTGCCCCAGAGAGCAGCAAGGTGTTCCAAGGATCAGAACCAGTCATAGGTAGGTAAGGTGTTCCTGGGATCAGAGTCCGCGAAGTCAGCATGTTAGCCCAGGTGTTTTACGGATCATCGCTATAAAATCAGTGTGTTAGCTAAGGTGCTGCAAGTAACACGCTGGCCTACCCCAGAGAAGCAAGGTGTTCCACGGATCAGAACCAGCCAGAGATAGGTAAGGTGTTCCTGGGATCAGAGTCCGCGAAGTAAGCATGTTGGCCGAGGTGTTTTACGGATCATCACTATAAAATCAGTGTTTAGCTAAGGTGCTGCAAGTAACACGCTGGCCTACCCCAGAGAGCAGCAAGGTGTTCCGAGGATCAGAACCAGCTAGAAATGTAAGGTGTTCCTCGGATCGGTGTCGGTTAAGTCAACGTGTTGACCCAAGTGTTTTACGGATCATCGCGATAAAATCAGTATGTTAGCAAAGTTGTAAGTAGGACTGGACTGACTGGATTTCTTTCTGGCCAAGGTGTTGAAAGACTCGGTATGGCTCAAACACCGTGCAGGCCAGGGCAAAGAGAAGGTCTGAACACTGTGCTGGTCAAGGTGTAAGAAGGATCAGGATGACTCATACAATCACGGCTCTGCTTACTCTTTATTTACTTTTATATGCAATGTAAGCATCAAACACAGTGTTTCTGCTGGACATCTGCGCATTCCTCGTTCCTCCCTAACTGCAAAAATCACCCATAAGGGTCATACGCAAGGCAGAGAACATACGCTATGCCTACGTTCACTACCCAGTAAGCACGAACACTATGTTTTTGTTAACAATTGAAGAAAAGGGATTTTCAACAAAAACAGGGAAGAGTAGGATAGAGACTCAATAATGCCACCAGATAGAGACCTAAACGGAATTCATGCGTGGGTACAATGACACGGCCCTGCGGTAGCTAACGCCAATATAATGCTATCTAGACCGTTCTAGCTTCGAGTGGGCCATATTGGTGCGTTTTCCTGCGTTCCTCGTTCCTGATAGATCAGCAAGAAGATGAGATACGAGCAGGGCTTATACCGTGATAGGTGGTCATTTAGATCTACAAAGCGCACGACACATCAGTTTGATAGCAAAAGTTTTTTTGACTCACACGGCTGTCAACCATGACAAACTATTCCGCGAAATACAGCGTTATATGTGGATTTGTTCAGGGTAATAAATTGTTATGTTTAAGGAATCCACATTCGTGACAACAGAATATTTTACATTGATTGCAGCGGGGGGGCTTGCGGCAGTAACATCGATTATAACATTGGTATTAAATTCAAAACTTACACTACACAAAGAAAAGCGAATGGTGATATGGGAAAAAGAAATTGAACGATTTCAGCTTTTAGAGGAGAAGCTAGGACTGATTCAAGAAATAGTTATAAGGCACTCTCATGTAGAAACATTAAATGAAGACTTCGCAACTCATCATGATGAACTAAAGTATCTTGCAGGAAGCTATTGTCGGCACCCTGAATTAGCAAAATCGATCAGACGCTTTGTTTGTGCTTGCGATGGCGTTTATAACTGCAAAGTCGAACACAAAGACTATCGAGAGTCAGAAATAGAACTTAACATCTCCTATAAAGACGTTTTAGCTCAATGCGACATTATACTGAATCCACCCACTTTATTTACATGAGCCGTAAAAACATCAAAACAGACCCTGTAATCCAATAATTACTAAAAGGTATCGCAACATGAAAAATTTAAGTGCGTTGTTTATTATCCTATGTGTATCAGGCTGCACCACAATATCCGAAGAGAGGCAAACTGTTTCGTCAGGGCAAATTGGTTGCGCCCCGAAAGATATACAAGTATCAGATAATCAGCAATATACTTGGGTCGCCACATGCAAGAATAAGAAATTTATTTGCACAGTTGCAGCTCAAGTTGCATGTAAAGAAGCGATTGAATAATAGGTGATACCACTTAGACATAACAAATAGTTGAAGTCTTCGCTTCGCTCACTGGGACGCGGATAAATCCGCGCGCCTCATAACTAAAATGTTAAGTGCTTTGTATCTGAATTTAGAGAGAGATGAATGGAAGACAGATTCGCAGATAAAAGTGGAATAATCTTAGGTGATGAGGTTAGCTTTCCTGAAGTGGTTAATGAAATAAAAAATGGAAACGCATATTTTGTTGATACCGAAACAACAGGGTTATTAGCTAATGACAAAATAATAGAGATATCAATCTATAATATCGACAGAGAGCTGATCTACTATTCCGTTGTTAATCCTGAGATTCCTTGCTCAGAGAAGGCATTTGCTACACATGGCATAACAGCACATGAAATAAGCAGCGGAAAACTGATTGATGACTGTCGAGATGAAATTAATCAATTGCTTAATGGTAAGGTTATTATCTGTTTTAATGCTGACTTTGATTGCACAATGCTAAATCAAACATTTGGAACTGTTGTAACTAAAAGATTTTGTGTGATGAGGTGGTGTGAAAAACATCTAGATTATCAAAGGCACCCTCGATTGACATCTGTTTGTGAACGTCTATCAATTAACTATAAATTCCAGCATAGATCTAAAAGTGATACGCTTGCAACAATTGAAGTGTTTGTTAAATTAAAAGATTTGCTCACTTACAATAAAACTTTACTGCGAGACTTCGCAGAAATAGATTTGGATAAACTTGAGCGGTTAAGCCATGGTGAAACTCTATTTTTAAGTCCTACATCTAATATATTTTCGTTTGATAGCCTAGTCGATAAGTACGGAAATGATGTTATAGGAATCAGATCAAAAACATTGAGAAGAATGCTTAAAAATGAGGCAGTAAGAATTAGTTGCAATAAAACCAGAGGAACAGTAAAGCTAAAAGTAGAAAGCTTTGAAAGTAGCGATGTTGGTCAGTTGTTTAATATGGGTGAAAAACAACGAGAAAAAATTGATAAGTTGAAATTGAAAGACTGTCGTATCAATAAATACTTATCATTAAATGCCAGCGTGAATTCTGATAATGTTGTGTGGGTTTCTCAACCCACACCTGGAAAGTATTACTTTCCATCTTTTTTGATTAATCCTAGCGACTTTGATGATCTAACTGAAATCGTATTCTACGAAAATACAGATAGAATAAATATTGCGTTTAAAATTCTTAGACCTAGTCAAAATATCAAAAAGTTACTAGCTCTTGGTCTTCAGGGATATTCTTCAATTGTGACAGTATTCCCACCGATAGGCGATAAAATGAATATTCTCGCTCAACAGATTTTGGATCATGATGAAATATCAATATCATCTCAATGGGCTATTGACGGTGAAAAAGATTGGAATGGGAATTATTAATTTTGAAATGCACCTAACAAGCGAGTCCACTGTGACATGGACTTGCCCCGCTTTAGTGGACACGCATCACTAACCAAAATTGAGGTCAATGATGCCTGTTTACATCGCTGGGCAACCGACTCAGTTTACCTGTAGAAAATTTTAAAGTTGAAAAGCTTTATCTTCTGGCGTGTAGCTCGGGTTGAGCACTTCGAATGTTACACCATGGCTCTTGTTTTACAGCTAGTATCGCCAGAGGAAGGCCCAAAGTCACTGGTCAGCGATGTCTTAGCTCGTGCAACAACCACAGAGATGCAAAAAAGTACAATTAGGAAGAAAATTATTGCCTGATGAGGGTTTTGGCTGTAATTCTTGAGAAATTGGGACTAATGTTCCTGATTTTCTTCCGCCTAACCGAATTAACACACGCTAAGTAACTGTTAGTAATAGATTTTATTCGTTCGTTCATTCATTTGATAACAATCAGAGAAAAAGAACTCCACCAAATCATGTTCCGGCCGGGAACGAAGAAGTACAGAAACCCGCATTGCCAAAGGCTTTGCGGGTTTTTTGTTGTCCTCAGTAGTCCGAGGAAGTCGCCAGAAACCAGCTCATTTAGTACCATTACTAGTACCACAAGGGCGATGGTACTAAATTCAGTGGTACTAAGAGGCGGCATGGACAAGAAGACGCGTAAGACAGGAACAAACCGGCTTTCTGACACTAAAGTGAAAACAGCCAAAGCAGACATCAAAGAGTTAACCTTGCCTGATGGGGAAGGGTTAGAGCTGAGAGTTAAGCCTAACGGAGGGAAAAGATGGGTTTTCAAGTACCAAAAACCAGCCGATAAAAAGCGCACCAACATGGGATTTGGTACTTATCCAGAAGTCTCCCTTGCCGCTGCTAGAGTGCGGCGGCGAGAAGTCCGCACCCTACTGGCCCAAGGCATTGATCCCAAGCTCCATAAAGAAGAACAGATCGCCACAGCTCAAGCCAAGCAAGAAGCTAGTGCCAACACGTTCGAACGCATGGCGTGCAAATGGCTGGAATTGAAACGCCACAATGTGACAGACGCCTATGCCACCGATTCGTGGCGCTCCCTTGAACTCTATGTGTTGCCCTTCATTGGCTCAATGCCCATAGACCAGATACGTGCGCCTAAAGTTATTGAAATTCTTCGCCCAATTGAAGCAGATGGCAAACATGAGACTGTACGTCGCCTCTGCCAGAGGATTAACGAAATTCTCGACTATAGCGTCAATCATGGCCTTCTCCAGGCTAATCCTTGCTCTGCCATTCGTAAGGTATTCAAGAAACCCACCAAAAAGCACATGCCGACCCTCAAGCCAGCAGAGTTGCCACATCTGATGGCAGACATTGCAAATGGGAGGTTAGACCTCACAACACGCTGCCAAATTGAATGGAGCTTGCATACCTTGGTTCGCCCAGGCGAATCCGCAGGTACTCGCTGGGATGAGATCGATATCGATGCCAAAGTCTGGAACATCCCTGAAGATCGGATGAAGAAGGAACGCCCGCACCGAGTCCCTCTGACACCACAAGCAATATCCCTGCTGGAACGGATGAAACCGATTAGTGGCCACCGCCCCTTCGTGTTCCCCGGCTACCGTGATCCACTCGGCCACATCAACGACCAGAGCGCGAATGCCGCCCTCAAGCGACTGGGCTATGGCGGACGACTGGTGGCCCACGGTTTGCGCTCGCTGGGTAGCACCACTCTAAACGAACAGGGATTCAACCCTGATGCCATCGAGGCAGCACTGTCTCACGCAGACGAGAACGAGATCCGCCGTGCCTATAATCGTGCAGATTACTTTGAGCAACGAGTGATAATGATGATGTGGTGGAGCAACCACATTGAACAGGCTAGCCAAGGGAACCTCTCTCTGGCTAGCGGTTTTAGAGCATTGACAGTTGTGGGCGAGTAGCCCACATCTGACTAATTGCCCGGACTATATGGAATTTGGACGTAAAGAAATATTGAAGGCCCTATCCACCTACCGATATTCAGCTCACAAAAGTCAAAGATATGGAGATTTGCAGACCGACACATTGTATTGACTGTGACTGCCACTCTAGACGACAAAACTATTCTAGGTGAAATCTTGGTGTAGAATCGCTCATAGAAATAGGAGAGCTACGTGATAACCTATGCAGACGATGGTATGAGTCCTCACATCACCATAAGTAGATCACTTGCACATGCCCTTAACATTCCGAGCGAGCTATTGAGAGTTCACCTATGGATTGTTGCTGGCGTAGCACCAGAGACTATTCCTCAGCTCGCAAAAATGGTTATGACAGATGTTGGCACGATATGCCGCCTCACCGGCATTAGCAAGAATACTATTTCACGTAAACTCAGAACAAATACACCTCTGACTATTCAACAAGGTTCTAGGGTTTATGGTGTTATATTGGCTCTGGATGCGGCTCGCTCCCTAAATGAAAATGATAATACCAAATCCATAGCATGGCTACATCAACCAGCTAAGGGACTTGGCGGGAAAATGCCAGCTGAACTGTTGAGTACATCAGTAGGAGTTCAAGCAGTGGTAGACTTAGTAGGACGAATTGAACATGGTGTCTACTAATATAAGACAACACATCTGGCTGCCATAATTTTAGTCTTTCCTCGCGTTGCGAGAAAAGATCCAGACTTATTATAATTAAAGGGGGTGTCCCCCCTTGCATTCCGTAAAAACATCTATAAAAATCATTATTACTCATTATGAGCATACTCTTCAAAAAAAATGTCATCTTCTAAATATTGAGCATACAACTTATATGCTAACTGTTGAGCCATATTGGATATACTTGTATCCACGTCAGGGGGAGTCAATGCAGGAAGAATTTTACCTGGCAATGAGAAAGTATAACTTTCATCGCCACTGTGCATATCATAACTTGTAGTTGTATCTGTCGACGTCAGTAAATCAAACCCTAACTCTTTAGCAAGAAATATCCATACCCAACACCGGAATGAGTCTTCCTTATCATAATCACTAACCAGCTTATATATTGCGTCAACAGAACCATTGATTGCACTAACAATCCACCAATAATAAGCATTCACCACCATGCCACGAGTTTCACATTCGATTGCAATAGATTCACTACGTTTACTGCCGCCCATATAGCCAATGTATAAAGAGGAATCAAGTCCATGTGATGCCAACTCGAAAACAGCATCCATATCAAATGACATTGCAGCTTTTTTCAAGTGATGATACCAATAAATGTATCGTTCTTTATCTGTGTCAACTAATGCATTAATATCAGCGCCATTAAAGCCACTGGCTATTCTGTACAATTTTTGATGAAGTTCAAAATCGGTAAATGACGAGGCATTTCGGTCTGCAAATGCACTTAACTGGATCAATCCCTGGTGTACTAATGGCGAATTAAATTCATTCTGTTTAAACATACTCATTAATTCCCCAGCATAATGGTCTGAGGAGCTAAAGCGGCTAGCAGTAGTCGAATTAGGAGGAAGTTGATTACTCTTAATATAAAGCTGAGTAATGTAATCGTCGTTTAGGCGATTCCTCAAAATCTCTTTTACGCGTAGGCTTATAATACCATCTTGCACTAACAATGTGGCCAACTTCTGAGCGATAAGCTCAGGAATACTAATACCCAGAATATTAGCTCTAGCCTCAATTGCACTTACATCCAACGCAACCTGCCATTTCGTATTACTGAGCAGAATCGCATCAGCTTGCAATGACGCGTAAGTACTGTAGCCATAGGCCGCAGCAATCATCTCGTAGATATGACTACGTTTGAGGGAGATGCCTAGTACATCTTTGAGCTCAAGTTGGGTTGTGTGGACGAACGCTTTGATGGTCATGATCCAATCTCCTAGTCCTACCCTGGGGTATACATCGCACGTTTAATCCATCCAAGGTGAGGATTTGAGGTTGAGATCATGTGGCTTGAGAGTAGTAACCATTTTGACTCGTGCGAAAGTCTGGCTGGTCAGCCGCGACAAATCATATCCGAATTGACAGAACAGTCCAAGAGAATCATGGACTACGGGCGTAGCCAGTTCTACACCGATCAGATCATCGTCACTTTCCTGATGGATAAGGGGATTTTCAACCTCACTATGCGGGCTACTCAGGGACTATACTGTCAACGCTGACCGAAAACTGATCCACTCTGGCTAATTTCGCCGATTGAAAAGTGATCCACCCGGACATGGGGTTAATTGGTTTTGGGTGTGGCCCCCGCTTTGCGTTTCTCTTTCAAACGATAGCTTTCACCGCTGATCTGAACGATGTGTGCATGATGTAACAGCCTATCGAGCATAGCTGCCGTCAGTGTCTGATCATCGGCAAAGGTGCTGGCCCACTGGCTAAAGGGCAGATTGCTCGTCAAGATCAGGCTCCCTTTCTCATAACGTTTGGCGATCACATTGAAAAACAGGTTTGCTTCCTCACGCCCAAACGGCAAGTAGCCTATCTCATCGATCACCAGTAAACGCGGCCCCATCACGACACGGCTGAAGTAGGCATTAAGCCGCTCCTGTCGTTGAGCTGCTTGAAGCTGCAACATCAGGTCTGCTGCGCTGATAAATCTGGTCTTGATGCCAGCCATCAGAGCCCGATAGGCCAGTGCGATGGCAAGATGCGTCTTGCCCACTCCGCTTGGGCCCAGCAGCACTATGTTTTCCCTACGCTCGATAAAGGCCAGACTGGCTAACTCCTGCAACTGGCTGCGAGGTGCGCCACTGGCAAAGCCGAAGTCGTACTGCTCCAGCGTTTTGACCACGGGTAAAGTGGCCAGTTTGAGCAAGGTCTGGCGGGTGCGCTCGGTCCTCAAGGTCTGCTCTGCGTGCAGCAACCACTCCAGATAATCGGCGAAGCTCGCCTCCTCGTTGGCAGCCTTCTGAGCTAGTGCTGACCACTGGGCAGCAATCCCTTCCAGGCGCAGCGCCTGACTCAGGGCCATCAGGCGTTCATGCTGCAAGTTCATACGTTCACCTCCAGCAGGTCTTGGTATACCGATAGCGGATGCTGCAAGCTCTCCAGCGGCATGGGGCGCGCAGTGGCCGTGGTGCCGGGACTAACGGGTAGCGCCTGTGGCAGGGGTAGAAAATGAGGCAGCTCTTGTTGCAATCGGATAGCCGGGACTTCACCGGTAGTGCCATGGCTACGCTGGTTGGCGATGTCTTGCAACCAGGGGCCTATATGGGCATTGGCGGTTGACACATCTAGCGCCAGTCCTGCCTGCTTGAGGGTGGCTGCCAGTGGTGTGACAAAACTGCGCTTGAGGTAGCCATTGAAGCGCTCGACCTTGCCTTTGGTCTGGGCCCGGTAGGGACGGCAGACGCGGGGGCGAAAACCGAACTCTTCGGCCAAGGCGAGCAGGGCCGGATGCCAACGATGGTCACCTTCACCATAGGCATCCCGTTCGCGGATGATGGTACTGGCATTATCAAATAGCACCTCCTGCGGGACCCCACCGAAGAAATGACAAGCCTCACGCAGTCCGGTCAACCAGGCATCATTACGTTCGTGATCGAAGAAACGGACATAGCTGGCGCGACTAAATCCCAGGGTAGCAACAAAGGCCTTCAGAGGCCGATTGCCGCGGCGGATAATGGTGAAATCGACCTGCATCTGTTTACCGGGGGCCGTTTCAAAACGGACGACAGTGCCAGAGGCGTCATGGCGCAGAGGAGATAACCAGGCCTTGAGCTGGGAGAGCCCGCCAGTGTAACCATGCTCTCGCAGTTCCCTGAGCAGAACCGTCGCCGGGATCCAGTGTGGCTTCGCTGCCTGGATACGCGCTTGCAGATAGGGTTTAAAAGGATCGAGCTTGGTTGGTCGGGCAGCTCGGCTGGGATAGATTGGCAGGCCCGGGTTGCGCAGATACTTACGAACCGTGTTACGGGACACCCGCAATTGCTGGGCGATAGCCCGGATGCTCATGCCCTGACGGGCCAACACTCTGATTTCCACTGATAACTCCTGGGTCAACATGGGCGTGGCTCAAAAGCCACGATCTTGGCCCAGGTGGGTCAACTTTACTCCGGCGTTAGTGGGTCATTTTTACATCGGCGGTGACACGTATCAAAAAAGGATCGGAAGAATGTAGCAAACTGCTGGTCAAACACGTCATAAACGCAGGCCACCACTATCATGTAGAGCATAAACATCCACATCTGACGCATACGAAATAAACTAAATACCATTTTGCCGGAAATAACTGGAGAGTTCGCTCCCAACGCATTCATAACCATCGCCGTCTGATTGGTTCCCGGACGCGCCAACGCCAATAAAAGGACCAACAGTAACGCGCAGCCTGAACCCATCCAGAACACTAGGGATGGATCGATGTTGAATAGTAGTCCTGCCGTGGTGGCACAGAGAGCCCATCCTAGACAACCAAACATCCTAGCCTTACCGTATTCAAACCCGCTGCTGCGGCTGACGCGTTCAATATATGCCTCAATAGCACCGGCCCCAGCTGAAAAAACAAATCCGATATATAATCCACCACTCAGAGCTCCAGCCCAGATGCTAAACCGCAAGAGCGGTGCAAACACGTACAGAAAGAAAGGGGCGAACAGTACCAGAAGCAGGCTAATGAGCCACATCAGATGTTTTTTTAGGCCAAGACGATCTGAGATAATCCCCAGCAGAGGCTGGAAACTAATGGCAAACAATGACAAGCATGAAAAAACAATTCCGGTATCTGTTTTACTTAATCCAACAACGTCAGACAACCAAACAGGTAGAAATGGAAAACAGGTTGCCATAATGAAAAAGTAGAGAAAAAAGAACAGGCCGAAAATCCAGAAATCCTTTTTCTTATGAGTACTAGGCGCATTCATTATTTTTATCCTCTCGGGATAGAATAGAAAGGGCCGAGACCGGCCCAGGTCTTATTATGCCAAACGCTCAAGAGCTATTAGCATGGCGCTTTCCGGATCCAGTATGGGAAGCTGAATACCAGCCAGTGCTAGCCATTCTCCGCAAACCTCGGTGTTCTGGCACATCCATTCTGGCAACCTACGCATGGTATGCCCCCCCTCACCAACCAGTTGAAGATCGGGATGATCAACAACGTGGAGGCGATAACGGGCCTGCGCTTCCAACCCCGGGATACGCAGGGTTCCTGGCAAGGTGTTATCAGGCATCGCGAGCTGACTCACGAGAAAAAGCGCCTGCGTTTGATCTGAGCTCACGACGCCTTGAACCTGAGTTGCAACGTCTGGCATATCAACCCGCGGTATTCCCCCCATTCTTAGGGGCACTCAAAAGTAGAGGTCATGCGGCCTGCATTAGGCGCTGTTTTGGTGTGTAGCCACCCAGCGCCATATTGGGCCGCTCATGGTTATACGTCCACAACCAGTTTGTGGCAAATGCCTGCAATTCATTCAGTGACTCAAACAGGTAATGACCCAGCCAGTCGTAACGTACCGTGCGGTTAAACCGCTCGATATACGCGTTCTGTTGGGGATTGCCCGGCTGGATATACCGTAGCGCTATCCCTTCCTGCTGAGCCCAGCGCTTGAGCTCCTCGCTGATATATTCCGGGCCATTATCGCAGCGGATCTCCACCGGCTTTCCCCGCCACGCGATCACTTGCTCCAGCGCCCGTTTGACCCGTGTGGCAGGCAAGGAGAAATCCACCTCGATGCACAGTGCTTCGCGGTTGAAGTCGTCGATCACATTAAACAGCCGCACCGAACGGCCATCACCGAGCTGGTCATGCATGAAGTCCATCGACCAGCAGTGATTGGGTTTTTCAGGGACCGCCAGCGGCTCCGGTTTGGCCCGTACCAGCCGTTTTCGCGGCTTTATCCTCAGATTAAGTTCAAGGGCGCGATAAATCCGGTACACCCGCTTGTGGTTCCAGCCAAAGCCTTTGACGTTACGCAGGTACAGAAAGCACAGTCCAAAACCCCAATTACGCTGATTAGCGGTGAGGCGCAGCAGCCAATCGGCAATCTCCTGATTTTCATCGGCCAGCACCGGCTGATAGCGATAGCAGCCCTCACTGACCTTGAACACCTGGCAAGCCCGGCGGATGGAGATGGCGTAATCCGCTACGGCCCTGGTTGCCATCTCCCGGCGGGCAGATGGCGTCACCACTTTTTTGCCATGGCCTCAGCGATGATCTCGGCTTTGAGGCGCTCCTCGGCGTACATCTTCTTGAGGCGGCGGTTCTCGTCCTCCAGCTCTTTGAGGCGAGCCATGAGGGAGGCATCCATTCCGCCGTATTTAGAGCGCCACTTGTAGAAGGTGGCGGAGCTGATGCCATGTTCGCGGCAGAGCTCTGGAACGGGGGAGCCAGCCTCGGCCTGGTTAAGAATGGCGATGATCTGGGCATCGCTGAAGCGTGATGTTTTCATGTAGAACCTCCGGGTATCAAGGTACGGGAAAATTCTACTTATGAGCACCTCAGTTTTTCGGGGGGATTACCCCGCCACAACGTGCCGGTGTGAATAAGCTGACGCCATTTTTTGTAGAGCGCAGCATATCGACAGTAACCAGCAGATTCGTCTTCACTTGCGGTCACCGGGTCCAGCTCTAGGCCCATATGCCCAAAAAGAGCCGTCAAGCCGCGAAAAGCAATGCTGTGTTGCCGGAAGGTGGCATGGCAACGGTGGCTACCAATGTGTGCTCCCATAACCTCCGGAGGGAAGAAGTAACTCATCCCACGCTGTATGGTGCATCTCTCTAAGGCATCATTGTTATCAGAAGCCCAAAAACGATGTGTGCGAGCAAGTACCTCAAAGTCGATACGCCCGCCACCAGAAGCACAGGATTCAAACTCAACTTGGGGGAAACGTTTTCTCAAAAGGTCCAATAGCCGGTAAAACTGTCTGGTCTGTGCATCTACCGCTGCACGACCTTCATGCCCCGCTTGGACAAGTTCACGGTTCATGTCCCACTTCACATAGTCAACAGGATGTTCGCCCAGTAGCCATAAAAAACGTTCATAAATGTATGTAAAAGCTTCGGGAATATTCAGGTTGAGAACGTACTGGTGTCTTCCGGTTGGTTGTGTATAGCCCGGCATTGATAGCACCCAATCGGGATGCAGGCGAAAGAGGTCAGAGTCTGGATTGATCATTTCGGGTTCTAGCCAAATTCCAAACTCCATGCCAAGAGATTTCACATGATTAATCACTGGCATTAGCCCATCTGGATATTTCTGTTCATCTAGATACCAGTCACCTAGGGCTGCATGATCATCATTGCGCCCTTTGAACCAGCCATCGTCGATAATGAATCGCTCGACACCAAGTGCTGCTGCGCGCTCAGCCATCTGCGCGATGTAGTCAGGGTTGTGGTCAAAATAAATACCTTCCCAAGTGTTGAGGTGCACCAGACGAGGTTTCTGATCAGGGAAGTGAATGATTTCATCACGCAAAAAACGGTGATATTGCTGGCTCATGCCGTTGAGACCATCAGGGGAATGGCAGGCGTACAACCAAGGGGTATACAGGGTTTCATCCTGCTTAAGTGCTTTCTCTCCAGGCATCCATAAGGCTTCCGCCTGAAGGTAACGTCGCCCGTCAGTTTTGACCTCACATTTCATGCGATGGTTTCCGCTCCAGCCCAGATGTGCAGCCCACACCTCACCTTGCTGTTCAGAAAAGCCAGGAGTACCTGCAATCAGCGCTGGAAAATGCTCATGGGACGTTCTGCCCCGGCGGTTTTCTAAGACAAAACCATCATGTGTTAGTCGGACCCGGTGCGGTTGAAACTCGCGTGTCCAGCGTCCATGAAAGGCCATCACTTCTCCCGCTCGCTCAGCCACAGGTAAAGTGATCGCGAAACGGTTAACCTGCCAATCCCCTTCACGGAGGTTAGTTAGGGCATGCCGCATTTTCAGTACGCCTGAAGATGTCAGTATCAACTCACTCACCATCCGTAGGCCCGCCACCGGATCCTCACTCGTCAGAGTGAGCACTTCTCCGATCTGCTCGACTCTGACGGTTCTGAACACTGGCGATGCATCGAGACCATTTCGGTGTCCCTCCAGCCCTGGAGAGCCAAAAAGTCCTAGTCCGTTCTCAGCCATTAACGTCAACGGCGTGTCTATATCTAGACGACCATTCGCAACCGGTCTTTCGAGGCTAATACAGTCATCTTGATTAAAGTGTTGCAGAGCGGATCCCCACCAAACTATCTCTGCATAAGGGTGAGTTTTAATAATCAGGTTTGAGTGGGGGCTGCTCAGCCTGCGGTACGTCGGTTCCATAAGACATCTCCGTTTTCGAGTATGTCCTACTGTTGATCCGAAACGTTTCGGCAATCAACCGAAACGTTTCGGATGTGTGATCTGGTTAAAACTAAGACGAAGGGGGAAGGGCTGTTTTACCCGGATTAAAATCCGGCTGCCAGAGCACTTGCAGCGTTTCCGGAGAAACATCTGTGATGAGTTTACGTATCATGTCAGCAACCTGACGGCCGACACGCTCTCTTGTTGACTGAAGAACGGCTGCCACATCCAATTCTATGATACTGTCCTGTGGCAAACCGTCGTAGACAACTAGAGAGACTGCATGCTCTCCATATAGATGGTCAGAAAGCAACAGCGATGTGGCTGCACCGTCACCACTCAAGTCGCTATCGGTAATAATGGCGGTAGGGGGAAGTGGAAGTGACATTAGCTCGTTCACAGCTTGGTAACCAGCGCGTCGTGTAGGGGTAATTAAACGTAGCCAAGTCTCAGGCAAGCTATGTAGACTTAGGGCATCTCGCCAACCTTGGCGTCGAGCCATGACATAGGCCCGGGAACTATCCTCACTAAGTAATGCAATTCGCTGATGCCCAAGTGCAATGAGATGCTGCGTGGCATGCCATGTGCCCGCATGGTTATCAAAGTCAAACCAAGCACAGGGAAGACCGGACAACACTTTTCCGAGAGCTAGAAACGGTATGCCAGCCTCAAGAAGGTGTATCAGGCGCGGATCGTTGTCCAACGTGTGAGCCACAATAAGAGCATCAACCCGGCGGCTTTTGACCAAACGCATATAGCTGTGACTGTCAGCCCCCTCATCATCAGCTATCAGCAGTAAGTCGATATCATGCTTGGCCAGTTCACGGCTTATACAACTGACCATATCCATGAACACACTGCTGTTAAATGGTACGGCATGTTCAGGAAACACAAAGCCAACCGCATCAATTTTCCCAGTTTTAAGTCGTCTTGCTTGGGTGTTTGGACGGTAACCCCGACGTTGTGCCTCCATCTCCACACGCATACGGGTCTCTGCCGAGACATCAGAAAACCCACCAAGCGCTCGGCTGACAGTGGTGACAGAAATTCCGAGTTCGGCAGCAATAGCCTTAAGTGACATATCTTCTCCTGCTGTTAACTAATCGCTCTTGGCTGTGTTCTCAGATGTTCGTTCTTGTCACGCCATAGTTTCCGTGGGTAGTGAAGACAGAAAGCTAGCTTCGTAAAGGCTGGAAAAACTCTCACCTATAATTCATATCTAATTGAAAATCCGAGAAACTTCATTAGCAATTCGATATACCACTCTACCATATTGCACCGATGTTAGCGGAGTTTGCCGGTATCAGTGGAGGTATCCCTGAATCGCCCCTAGTACTCTAGAAACCTCACAGCCTTGAATGAGGCAACTATTGGTGATGTATGATCCGCCAGCCTTATCCGGAAACAATCAGAATCGAAGCGATTAAACAAGTCATAGAGTACGTGTGGTCGGTGACTACCGTTGCACGATAAACCGGGGTATCCAACCACAGCCTGCATGCATGGATCAAGCAGTAGGCTGTCCCTGCTGAATAACTGCACGAAGAGTCAGTCTTTACAAGCCGAGATCCGATGCCTTGAACCAGTCACCGCACAGGTAACTGTTTTACGGAATTGGTCAAGCAATCCTGGCCTATCAATCGTGTTCCCAGCCAGTTGTCAAGCAGCGCTGTGAGTTGTGGAATGAGCCGAATGAGGGCTATTATCGGTTCATACCGTGAGCCGAATAAGGTGTCAATTCGGCTCATTTTTGGCATTGCACTGCTTGCCCGCGACACATAATCAACGAGGTTATCGATGGCAGCAGACTGGATCTGGCAACACGAGAACTGGCCTCATTTTTGCTGGCAAGACCGGCAGTTACTGCCAAAGCTACGCCAAGTGCACCGTAATCTGGGGTTGCTCCAGGGCCTTCACTTATCAGCTCACAACACAACACTGGCGCATCAGACACATGCCCTAGATACGCTGCTGGCCAATGTCGTCGCGTCCTCGGCTATCGAGAATCAACAACTGAACTCTCAGTCGTTACGTGCATCTCTGGCATGTCGCCTCGGGATAGTGGAGCAGTCCCCCTACCCTACCTCAGTTAGATCCGAGGGACTGGCCGCGATGATTGTGGATGCAATTAGCAGCGATGAGCAGTTAACGCTTGAACGCCTGCTGCAATGGCATCGCTGGCTTTTTCCCGCAGATGACCGGAGATCGCATCAGATACGTGTTGGCCAGCTGCGTGGTGATGAGCCGATGCAGGTTATATCCGGTGCGCGAGATCGACTGATCGTGCATTTCGAGGCCCCACCACGTGAGGGACTAGGGCAGGCATTGGCCACTTTCATCGACTGGTTCAGAACTAGTCTCGATGATCCCTGCCTAGACCCATTACTGCGAGCCGCCATCTGTCATCTTTGGTTTGTCACGTTACATCCGTTTGATGACGGTAACGGACGGATTACCCGAGCCCTCACCGATCTAGCACTCTCTCAGGCCGACAACCAGAGCATCAGTCTGTATGCAATTTCGACAGTGATTTTTGAGCGTCGAGCTGATTACTATCGCGCTCTGGAGCAGACCCAGAGAGGTGGTCTGGATATCACCCCTTGGCTGGTTTGGTTTTTGGACACACTCAACGTCACGCTGGAACAGGCACAACAATCATGCACCCAAACTCTGGCCCGGCAACGTTTCTGGCAGCAACACGCTAATGACCAATTGTGCCCTGAACAGGTAATGATCCTGAACTATTTGATAGGCAGTGATGATGATCGCTGTTTGCAGAGCATTAGTGCCAGTCAGTATCAAATTATTGCTCAGGTGAGCAAATCTACAGCCACGCGCCATCTTACTGATCTACTGGAAAAAAACTGCCTAGAAAAAGAGCCTGGTGGAGGCAGAAACACACGATATCGGCTCAAATTGACACCTGAAAAGTAAGCCAATTTATAATATGAGGTGGGTGATTACTGGATTTGCCCCATAGAGCCAGACACTTGCACCTTGTCCATGAATGCTAACTTGTAGGGGGGGAGTGCCGATCGGATTCTCGCCTTCTCAGTTAGTTCCATCCCGAAGCATCGATTTGGGCAAGAACGCCCCGCATCTTTATTCATCACACCGAAAGAGCAAGCAGAGTTCGCTCTATTTTGCAAGATCACTCGAGCACATGATGAAAATACTTCTCATTTTGCTGTTCAAGCTATCCTAAGGGTCCCGTAAGAAATCACTAATCTATCCTCACAGAGTGAACATCTTCAGGTGATAGAACCTTTACTCGTGTATACGTGAACTTTATCATTAGGCACATCACACTTTAAGGTAGCTATTTAATTTAGTGATTTTACTTAGCTGAAGCATTACTGTTTGGAGAGAATAAATGGCAAGGAAAAGGCGGACATCAAAGAAACTTGGAGATTTTTATCTAATTATACTTGCCATCGTCATCTTTATTACTATCAAGATAATTGAAGCTATTAAAGCGGTTCCTTGGCAATTTTGGGTGGGTGCATTCTGCGTTTTATTTCTTTTTTTCACATACCGTTACAAAAAAACCACCGACAAACCAGAAAAACCAGAAAAACCAACAGTTACAGCCACACCTCATCCAACTAAGCACACTTCACCAGTGCATCGAGAGCCGCCGAGGGCAGCTTTCACGCCATCACATGCCCCCAGTCATTCGAAAGCTATAGCCAACGCGGATACAAAGATGCAACCAGAGGCGTTACCACACCAACAACCGAATCCAAACACTGAAGATCTGATCAAGGTATCGGCCTCTGACCTCATGATTTCTGGAGTATCAACCCCTTTTGAGCCCACGACCTTGGATGCAAACTCTTTTGCCAAGACAAAGCCAGATCCAGCTATTGATGCGCCACCAGCCTCCCTTGATTTTGATGACGATGTTTTTACTGTTTTGTCCCTGACAGATAACGATACGGAACTACCCGCGCCCGAGTTCAGCATATCTTTTTCATTCAGAGAACGCAGCCCATCCGTTGTGCCTTCTGAGCAAAACGTACTCTTCACCTCTTCTGAGCTAATGCCTGCGGGGCCCTGCATGGTTGGCCGCTGGATGTCCCCAGGTGAAGAGATCACTCTTGCTGGTCTCAAAATTAGCGGCGGTATGTTTTATGTCGGCAACACCAGGCTGGATGGAGGCCTCTTTGAAGAGCCATCACTTATCGATCCACAAGCCCTTGTTACCATCAAAGATGCGCCCTCAGATCTTCCTCTGCATGGATATTATCCGAGCTATAAAAATCTCACTGCCGACGCCAAGAAAAGATATTTGCAATGGATTGCGAATGGGCGCAAAGACCCCGACGTCGCAATTGGGTTTGTTTTCATCTTTTTCTATGGCCTTGAGCGCCGGTATTTTATTGATGCCAAAAGAGACGAGCTAGCCAAAAGAGAGATGCCATTTATTCTTGCCGAAATAGCCAGATTGGTGACCATCTATTCGGCGCACCCCTCTTTCACAAGATATGCCACCAATTTTCTCGAATATGGGATGGCGAAGAACATCAGCAAGGAATATTACCTTTTCCCCGCACAAGAGGCCGATCCGCTCAGCTACCACGTCCCTATTTCGCTGAAAATCTGCCTCGGGCAACTGGTTAGAGACGGCAAGCCGGTTCCTGCCGATTGGGCTTTGCTCTGGGCGACCTGTACCCCGACAATTTCCTTACGGACCCCCGCGCAGCGCTGCTTTGATATCTTCAAGGCTATGTTCATCGACACCTATAAACGGGAGTATGGCGATGGCATCAAACTGAAAGAGCTCAAATCCCGTGTCGAGGTTTCCTATGCGCCGTCTTCTTATGCCGTCAGCCAATTCATTGAGCGCTGCGTCACCAATCTATCTGATGTCTCCTTCTCGCAGCCATACATCAAAAAGCTGAGTAAGGTTGTTGACCTTTGCACCTCCTTGCTTGAGCCATATAGCCGGTATCTAGGGAGAAATGTTGGGGCAGAAAACACCTTGGAAGCTTTGCTTCATCTGCCATATCAGTATTGGCCAACAGCCATGAAACAAACGTTCGTGACGCTGGCAGAGGTTGTTGGTGTTGATGCCATGCTCCTGCCTTGGTCTGACCTTGCAGCGCGTATCAACATCAACAGCACGGGAGGCCTCAATAAAGCGCAGTATGAAGGTTTGGCTAACATCTTGGCTCACCACCATATGAGCATCGAGCCTCACCCAGAGGGAAGCAATAAGCGCCCGAAGGGAGACGAGCCTGTTGTCATCTATCCGATAAATCCGCAAGAGACGCTGAACAAAAATCAGAGCAGTGTGGATACTGTGTCCGCATTTGTAGATCTGGCCTGTGTTGTCCTGAATACCGACGAAGATAAATCGGAAGTCACGATCGCTTTCCTCAAGGAGCAGATCGGTTCAATGAACTTCCTGACCCACTCTCAATCAGTTCGACTGATCGCAAAAGCGCTACTGGGCACTCAGGCACCTCCTACCCTGTCGATCGTAAAGAAAGCCATCGATGCCTTGGATGGTGAACAAAAGGCATTAGTCGGCAAGCTGCTCGTCGCCTTTGTGAAAGCTGACAACTCGATCACCCCAGCCAAAGTGAAGGTACTGGAGCAGCTGTATAAGCTGATCTCTTTGGATGTGAAACAGGTCTACTCAGACCTCCATTCAAATGAGGCCAGGATCGTATCAACGAGCAAATCTGGCAGCGTGACCAAGGCTACTGGCAGTGCCTCCAGTTTGGATATGGCTCGGGTGGCACAGCTCAAACAGGAGACCTCTCAAGTCACTGCAATGCTTGCATCCGTGTTTACAGAGAATGATGGTGAACATGATGATATCTACCAGCCACAACAGGCCAAGACAGAAGCGTCATCAGATCAAGCGGACGAGCCGACAACCCTTGGGGACACTCGTTCTCTATTTGGCCTTGATGATGACCTAAGCCAATTCCTCAGGGCTCTGCTTGCCCGTCCGGAATGGGCTCGTGATGATTTGTCTGCACTTGCCAACACCATGGGCCTGATGCTCGATGGTGCACTTGAACAAATTAATGAAGCCATGCTCGATCACTTTGATGAAATGCTGATCGAGGGTGATGACACCATTGAATTGAACACTGACCTTCTGGAGCAAATTCCTCATGAGTAAAATCAGGCCAAAAGAGCGTGACGCCGTCATCCAATCCTTAAGAGCGGGTGTCGTGCCCAAGGTGGGTCAGCATCTCATCCAAGTTGGCCGCAAAAACGAAATTGACGCCTTCATGACAGACATCAATCGCGTTGCCGATACAGGTTCATCATTCAGGATCGTTGTCGGGGAGTATGGTGCCGGTAAAACCTTCCTTCTCAACCTTGTGCGAGCAATCGCGCTTGAGAAGCAGCTTGTTACCGTTCACGCCGATCTCAATCCCGATCGCCGACTGCATGCCAGCGGCGGCCAAGCGCGTTCCCTCTATTCTGAGCTCGCCAAGAATATGTCCACCCGCACGAAACCTGATGGCGGTGCACTTGCGGGTGTAGTGGAGAAGTTCATCGCTCAGGCGAAAAATGAAGCCAAGGCGAATGGCTCACAACCTGAAGCGGTCATCCGGAAGAAGCTGGAAGATCTAGCCGAGATGGTCAATGGCTATGACTTTGCCGAGGTGATTGCCGCCTACTGCAAAGGGTTCCAAGATGGAAATGACCAGCTGAAGCATGACGCCATCAGATGGCTTCGGGGCGAATTCTCAACCAAGACCGATGCCCGCATAGCGCTGGGTGTCCGGACCATCGTTGATGATGCCACCATGTATGATCAGCTCAAGCTGATGGCCCGTTTCGTTCAGCTGGCAGGCTATTCAGGCTTGCTGGTATGCCTTGATGAGATGGTGAACCTCTATAAGCTTGCCAACACCCAGGCTCGCAACTCCAACTACGAACAAATCCTGCGGATCCTCAATGACTCCTTGCAAGGGACGTCGGTCGGGCTCGGGTTCATCCTTGGCGGCACTCCCGAGTTTTTGATGGACACCCGACGCGGCCTCTTCAGCTATTCAGCCCTGCAATCCCGTTTGGCCGAGAACAGCTTTGCTCAGGATGGGCTGGTGGATTACTCAGGGCCAGTACTGCGCCTCTCAAGCCTGACCCCTGAGGATTTCTATGTTCTCCTTGAGAAGTTGCGGCATGTCTATGCCTGTGGTGATGAAACCCGTTACACATTGCCAGACGAAGCGTTACCGGCATTTATGGCCCATTGTGAGAGCCGGTTGGGGGAAAGCTATTTCAGAACCCCCAGAACGACGATCACCGCCTTTGTGAACCTGCTGGCCGTCCTAGAGCAGAACCCTGATGCAAACTGGAAAGAGCTCATTGGCTTTACTGACATCAAATCTGATCAGGGAGCGGAGTTAGAATTGGCAGTGGAGCCCGATGATGAATTCACCTCGTTCCAGCTCTGACTCCCGACATTTTGAACGGCTGGATGAGCGGATCCGGCGCTGGGTGTGGCAAAAGGGGTGGACCTCTCTTCGTGATGCGCAAGAGCGGGCGATACCGGCATTATTGGGGGCAGATACAGACGTGATCATCGCTGCTGCCACTGCTGCGGGTAAAACTGAAGCTGCCTTCTTGCCGATATTCACGGTGCTACTGAACAGCCCCGAGCCCGCTACGGTTCTATACATCAGTCCTCTCAAAGCGCTGATCAATGATCAATGGGGACGGCTCAACGAGCTCTGTGACTCGTTGGAGATCCCTGTTACTGGCTGGCATGGTGATATCGCCTACAGCAAGAAGCAGAAGTTCTTGAAGAGTCCCAATGGGGTGTTGTTGATCACCCCTGAATCCCTGGAGGCCCTCTTTGTGAATCGGGGGTCATCCATCCCTGGGATGATGGCCAACATCAAGTACATCGTGATTGATGAGCTGCATGCCTTCATCGGCTTTGAGCGAGGAAAACAGATCCAATCCCTGATGCATCGTGTTGAGCTGGCCATCGGTCGTCAGGTCCCCCGCGTTGGGCTCTCTGCTACTCTCGGGGATATGTCGCTCGCGGCAAAATTCTTGCGCCCTTCCCTACCTGATAGCGTCCAGCTCATCGAGTCAAAGGATGGTGGCCAGGAGCTAAAGGTCCTCATCAAAGGCTATCTCGAAGGTAAAACGGAACCAGACGAAGAACGAGATGAAGACGACCCAACATCTCCCTATGTAGCCATCAGTAACGACTTGTATCGTGTACTCCGCGGGTCAAACAACCTGGTATTTCCCAACTCCAGATCGAACGTTGAAAAGTACACAGACCGTTTACGTCGCCTTTGCGAACAAGATAAGGTCCCAAACCAGTTCTGGGCACACCACGGCAGTTTGTCGAAAACATATCGTGAAGAAACGGAACAGGCTTTGAAGTCGGGTGATGTGCCAGCGACAGCGATTTGCACCAGTACGTTGGAGCTCGGGATCGACATTGGCTCCGTTAAAAGTATTTGCCAAATCGGTCGACCACCTGCGGTGTCTTCATTGCGGCAACGTCTTGGTAGGTCCGGACGCCGTAAGGGAGAATCCGCAATCCTTCGCGGCTACATCATCGAGCGCGAACTCTCCCCCAATACAAGTATCTCAGATTCACTACGTGAGGACCTGATCCAAACTATCGCCATGGTCAGGCTACTGATCGGTGGTTGGTTTGAGCCTCCCCTTGCTGGTGGCTTGCACGCCTCAACTCTAGTTCAACAGATCCTTTCTGTTATCAGTGAGCGCGGCGGCATCATGGCCAGAGACCTTTGGCATAGTCTACTCTCCCCTGGTGCGCCTTTTGAAGGATTCACATCTGATGACTTTATTGGGCTTCTCAAGCAGATGGGCAGCTTGAAATTGATACAACAGGACTCATCAGGTTTGCTGCTGCACGGTGAAGTAGGCGAAAAACTCGTTAACAATCACGAATTCTACGCATCATTTGTCAGTGATGAGGAATACCGACTTATCTGCGCCTCTACTCAGGTTGGGTTGATCCCGATAAGCAGACCTCTGATTACAGGCCAGAAGATCATTTTTGCCGGTCGCCGCTGGCAAGTTCTCCAAGTCAATGAAAAAAAGAAATTTATACTGGTGGCCCCCTCAAAAGGTGGGACTCCTCCTGTCTTCGATAACTGCTTGGCCTCTGTACACGAAAGAGTCAGAGGAGAAATGCGCAATGTGCTTGCTGGTGGCTTTGATGTTCCATTTCTTGATGCCAAAGCACAAGAACTACTGGCCGAAGCGAGAGAAAACTTTAAACGCTATGAACTTGACTCGACCACATTGATTGAAGTGGGCAGTAATGCCGTGCAGCTATTCCCATGGTCCAGTGATATTGCGCATGATGCGTTTGTTCTGTTGATGCAAAAAAATGATATTGATGCTGTTAATGAAGGCATTTACATCTTAATTAATTGTACCAAAGAAAAAATGCTGAATATTATGGCCAGCATTAATGACTCACATATACTATCGACAAATCTACTAAACGGAGTCCAAAACTTAAATAGAGAAAAGTGGGATTGGGCACTTCCTGATAGGCTTTTGCGTAAATCATTCTCCTCACTTAGGTTAGATCTGGAAGGTGCATTAGGAATCTGTAAGAAGGTCATACTCATGCATGGAAAATAAGTTTGCTACTGAACTGGCTAAATAGTTTTTCCGAATAGTAGATCACGGTACTCGTACCGCTTCTACAGGTGACATGGAGCACACATCGTCGCTGAGCCTTGTCACTTCAGGTGTTGCCGTCAGATTGCAAAAATCCCTTACGCCACAAGTCTGCCGGCAAGATGTAGCACTATTAGGATCAGTTATTTAGCTGACAGAATAAATCTATAACAATATGGTCTTTCCTCGCTTTGCGAGAATTATTTGGCCACTCCTTCCCCTTAAAACCAGAGAGCTGTTGTTTATATAATCAATCTCTTTCTGGTTAGCAACTCAGTCATACGCAGCAGCACATGAAATCACTTCCCGATGTTGGGTGGAGAAATACTCAGGTTGGCTCATTAAATAAGTGCTAGGACTTGTATGGACATTAATACCCATCATAGTTGCCTGACACCGCTTAGATTGTATGCAGGACAAAGGAGATGGTAATGCTTTGTTGCAAGAGAACAAAAAGTGGCCAAGATCTGCAAACCAAGGCCACTCATCATCTCCCCATACCTTTAGGTATCCATGCCAGCCAAGCTAGCAACCTTTTCCAACAGCGATGACTTGCTGTTCTCCCTGAGGCGCAGGATGCCAGTTGTTAGTGTCGAAAGATAAAGACGTATCAGTGGCTCATCAAGCAAGTCAGCTTCAACCACAGAGTACTGAACCAGGCCACTATTTCCTGTTTTTATTGGTGCAAACACCATCAAGTCATGCAAATTTGAGAAGCCAAAAGCAGATTGTACAGCAAGCTGTGGGGGCACAAAGTAGCGAATAAATATCCCATTATCTTCAATAAATGAAGTGTCTCGCCATCTGACATTCTCTGCAACCTTTTCAGCAGGTGTTAAATAAAAAGGAAGCAATGCACTATCTCGGGAGCGACTATAGTACCCCTTGAGTAAACCACCTTCATCAGCGATAGTTGCAAGAGCAGTATCTATAGATTGATAGCGACTGTTAAGGATAATCTTGGGAATGAAGCTTCCAGAGAATCGTCGCAAGTAGCGGCCCGACGACTCGTCGATGACATACATGCTATCCCCCTGAAAGTTTTTGATGAATGGGAATCGTCGTCGCAACGTTTCTTTCTGCTCTAACCCGACTTCGGGGTAAAAATCACTGTCTACAATGCTCAACTGCCCATCAGTAACAATGACCCTCGCAGATGCGAGATATTCCAGTGGCTTTCGAAACTCCCCGCTTTCTTGAAGAAAAACTTTGTCTATAAATACCAGAGTATATTTTCCTTCTGGAGTAAGAGGCGAAAGCGGGATGGAACCGATAGCAAAACAGTGTTTTATTGCAAGCTCGACAGCACATCTGCGTAAGGCATCTTTCTTGCCAGCGATGTCTATAGCATTCCCGGCCGTGATGTCTATCCCCTGCATGACCGGAATATTGACCGCTGCGGACCCACCACCTCGTCTGTACAGTTTTGAAAACTTAGCCCATGTGTAAGCATCGACATCTTCTTTTGATGCCATTTGGTTGGATAGTGCATGATAGGCATCCCACGGACGCTTGAGTGAGTCCTCCTCGACCCGGATACTACTGTCATTGTCGTCATTACTGGCCTTATTGAGTACAAGCCAAGCATCTTGCGTACTCAACTCTTCCACCCAGGCCGCAGAGTCTGCTGTTCGGCCATCATTGTAAAACTTGAATGCATCAAACTGCACATTATCTAAAGAAAGAGCCTCTATGATATTCGATTGATCTGTTTGCGAGAGTTGAGTATCAGTATTGTTGATGATCGTCAGTTCACGCGATACCTTCCTGATAGCGTCAAGCTTTAGGTGAGGTTCCGAAGTGACATGTGTAGGTTCAAATACCACCCTAGAATGCAATATTCCAGCCTTGGTGAATATATCGCTGAAAAACTCAGTGAGGCGATTAAAGAGATACATTCTTGAGCGACGAATATCCTTATCGTTGAAAGTAATGTCCGGTAACTTGTTCTTACGACCATCCAATTTTTTTAATCGCTCAGCCTGTATAAGTGAAAGTGTCAGCCCCAAATCCTCTTCCCCTGGCGAGGTTAAGTCACCAGATATGACAGCACTATCTTCGTTCTTAAACGCTTGAGCAACTAGCAGGACCTGAAGTTGTCCATGTAAAAAAGCCAAATCAAGACGGAAGGCCTCAATAATTGAAACGCCCTTCTTAGTCGAAAAGCAACGCGCTCCGACGTAGATATAAGGACCAATCATAAAAGCATGTGGCTTACGAGCCCCAAACTCTATCTCACCCAGCAGGGCAGCAATCATACCGAGTCGGAGAGTAACATCTGCATCTATATTCTGAGAATCAGTTACCATCCTATTTGTATGTCCAGGATGGAGATAGTAGTAGTGCCATTGCTTGTTCTTTTTACTCTGAAAAAAAGGTATTGACTCTGCACGAATGCCATTTCCAATGCTAGCAGCTATCTCTCTCTTTAAATTATTAATTAGCAGTGCTGGATTCTTCTTTTGAAAGTTATCTAGCGTTACAACGCTAGGACACCATGGTATCTGTTGAGTCGAAAGGTAACCAAGCATCTTCTGTGCTGCTTGTTCTGGAGAATCCTCTAGTGCAATGAAATTCGTCAAGGCTCGAGCCTTGGCTCCGGGCATAATCGGTTCAAACATTGGCATCATCCCTATAGATAGAGTCAATTAAGGTCATGAAGTCTTGGTTCAGGACATATCTAGTCCAGCCATCGCTATCACGTTCAGCGACAAATAGGTTGAAAAAACGTACGATTTTGCCATCCAATGTTTCCTGACCACTAGATCTGGCACCACATAAGTTGAGGTAGATAGGCAATACTGTTTTAGAACCCAATTTCCGTTCAACGATTTTGGCCCCACGGATAGCAATCCTCTGTGCTTTTATCGGGATCTGCAAAGACTTCTCAACTATCAGAGTTTTGTTAGCAGCGGCGTCTCGTAGTCTGCGCCCCACAAGGCGATCTGTACGCCGTCCCCAATTTTTTAAGTCGATAGCCAAAATCTGCATCCTCCCTTCTATGAACACATCAAATCGCTCAAAAATTTCCCCAGCGCTTGGATGATTTGCTGCATCTATGGTCTTGATCCAAGGACGGCTCGAAATCAGGTTGATAAAAACTAACTCAGCGAAGTAACCCTTCGCATAGTCCATGAAGAATTGTGGTCTTGGAACCCAATCAACAAATAGCGAATCAAGATTAATCACTGTCTTTTGAAGTGCCGCCATAAAATCAGGGGAACTGCGTAAACCTGCTGGAACCAGCTGCTCTTCTGGCTTATATCTTCGACCATCGGTGTGATACAAATCAGTAATGATGGGCAATGAGCTCAATCTACCATTGACGGCGTCAATAACATCCTCTCCTAATGCCTCATCAGCATTAGAGATAGCAACCACAGCTTTGCTAGCTGAAACTAGATATAGATCACTTTTCTTTCTGGAGATAAATGCATAACCAATAAAAGATATCCATCTTTCGGCCGGCATACTGGCAGGTCCACGATCGAGTGAATGCAAGTATCCTATTGGATCAGTAAACATCATGGGATTTCTGATCTTTTCCCATACCTCACGCTTTTCGCTATTGCGAAACCCGCGGTAAAGCGAAGCACTTGCGGCAAGAAATGAATCACCACTTTGTATTTCATGTTTTATATAACACGTCCAATCGTGCTCTGTATGGAACATGGCTGTTCTTTGCTTGACCGCTTCAATATGTTGAAATACAGCATAGTTTCCGGCAGAGAGACGTGTCGCAAAGTGAGGTTCCATTTTGTAAAACTGGACCAACTCTTGTACAACTTCCTTATTAAGGAGTATTTTCTGAACTGTAGGCATACCCTCGACACGTTCTACCCTACCAATCGTTTGAATGAGCTCTCGCCCAATTTTCCGATAATACTCCGGATGAAACGCCTCTTCACGACCATCCGCAATGGCTTGGGGCAGATCACGATAGCGGTACATTCCCAAGGTATTATTAAGATACAAGTGTTGCAACATAGCCTGAAGGCGCTCAGTCAACGTCGCGGCATCATCCGGTGCTCGGTATAAGCCATCATAATATGGAGACATTGCAACCATTAGGATGTCAAAGTCCTTCCGATTGCAACCCTGAACTGATGCTCTGTCGAAACCGGAGTGCTTCAACGTCAAATTCAGTCCTCGCGCAGCAGAGCGGAAACTGCTCGCAAAAAAAATCTTGTGTCCAGTTTCATCCAAAAGAGTTGATAGCAGAGACTCATCAACATCTTCATCAGCTTCATCTGCTTCATCTAATATAAGAATCTCATTATTAATTAATTTAGGGGTATCCTTACCGAAACTTGCAGTATATGCGATGATGCGAATGGGATCACAAGCAACACCAAAGACTTGTGGATCAAAGGTATAAAGCCCCTTGGTTTGTCCTGATGCCTCAACTCCAATACCTCGTGCAGCCATCCGGTTCAGGATCCCCTTTAACTTCTCAACAGTTTGCGTAAAAACCATTGCTGACCGCTCCTGACCACATATAAGCCTAGATAGGAGCGCAGTTAGATAACGGATCTCGTTACATTTATGTGGATTGTTCTCGGCATGACCATCTGTGCTACGTGCATTAAACTCATCCAGAAACTCTTTCTCCAGTCGGCTATAAAGAAAGCCTGGTTTTATCCCAGTTATCAAGCTAGCTCGCTCAGCATCAAAGTCACTCACATGAATTTTCCGCTTTGAAGTACGATAACGCCTGAAGTCTTTCATGAATTGAACTTCATTTTCTGTAGCGTTCTCCAATACCGACTCAGCCAAGCCCAATCGATGGGATAAGTATGGCAAGTTATATCCCCCCCAACAGCCTTGCATTCCACCTGTTGCTGACATTAGATAAACCAGATTACCGGTAGGCATTATACTATTTTTATCGGGAGCGTTTGTTCTAAGGAAAGTAAGTAATAAATTTTCAGGGGTCTTACGAAGTACTGTCGCAGCTATGGAGATAATTCTAAGGTCGGTAGAGTATTCATTTTTACGCCCAAAGTCTTCTACAAGACTCAGAGCAAACTTACTTTGCTGAAAAACCAAAGCCTCAGATAAAAATGGATCATCGGCAGTTACAGAGTCTTCTAGAAAGTGATCTCGACTAATACCCCAGTGACCAATTTTCTGGCGATATCTAAATAAAACCTTCCACTGGTCATCGCTGATTCTCGAAAATTTATTGTCATCCTGAACGGGAATTGGTGTATTCAATAGGATTCGGGTCATCATCATGATGAAGCGAAGGAGCTCACCAAGCGAAAAGCTCTCTTTCTGCTTTGATATCGATTCCTGTTTAAGAGTATCAACAGTTACTAGTTCAAGATTTCGATGAGCTATGGATGGCACTACGCGAACTTTTTCAAGTACAGCATGGTCAAATAACTCTAGCTGTTCATTGAAGAATAGATATTCGAGATCAGTCCTTAGCTCCTTAATGACTTGCCGTCCCGCAAGAATTTGTTTCTTGTCCTGAAAAACTCTTTGTAAACGCCGATAGACATCAAAAGGTGTTTCAGCAGTTTCTGTTAATGGCCATGGTCTATGCACATCAACAATAAATCTCTTTATTTTTTCGAGAATATGTAACTTTTGTTTAAGATTTTTAAATTCATTCTGAAAATCGCTTTTACCAAAAAAGTCATCAACCAAGACTCTAAGTTGCGATCTATTAAACGTTGACAGGCTTGATATTTTTTCTAGGGAATCAATCTTCTCGTATATTGTACTACCAACCTCCATTGCTATTTTTATGTCTATCAGCTGAGCAACAATCTGACTGGTAGAATCGAAAAGGTTTCTGGCAAAATACTCACCTTCAGTATCGGCATAATTGGCGAAGCTACCAAGATCGAAGTGATGGAAAAATGCATATACTACTCGATGTAAATCAACGTCTCGATTCGTTAACTCTTTTTTCTGAGAATTAAAAATGTAAGAGTATACCTCCTCTTCTTCATCAACTAGGAGACAAAATCGTTCATCACGAGACGCCACCCACTCAAAAAAGCTATCATAGGTACGATAAACAGCTTTCACACCACCTAACTTATTTATTTTCTTTTGAACTTCTCTTGCTTGAGATACAAATTTACTTGCTGTTGAAATGATAATTCCTGGCCTGTGAACAAATAAATTAACAGGCATGAGTTTATGCAAAATCACTCTCAGTGCAGGTCTATTAATATAACCACATCTGTAATTACCCAGCACCTCACGCCGAATAATCTCAGAACATAAGGACGTCAGCCCTGCCCATATCCGGTTTAACGCATCTGACATTTGCTCGGAAAGAACTGTGTCTAAAGGGCTAATTTTTACCCATTCTCGACATCGCTGGTATTGATATACAGAATTCTCAACCTGTTTGATCCAATCCCCAGGGAGCTTCCCCTTACGAGATTTGCTGGAGCTATCTACCACCTCAGAAGGAAACGCCTCTTCAATCGGATTGCTCCCATCAAGTACCTGCCTAGCATCTCTACAGAATGGTAGGACATCATCCAGAGCAGCCTCGTCGTTCGCAAAATCGCTTCGCGCATACAATCGATAGATTGGGATATCAACGATCTCTCTTTTCTTCATCTCATCAGAGATAGCTTTCTCGAAATCTTCAACCAGGCGTTTGATTGGTGCGATGTAGATAGGAATTGCTGGATTGGATGCGATGACTGTGTCTATGGCGAATTTGGCTGCGGAATAGGTTTTACCGCTACCTGTTGGTTCATGGATCCACTTGATGATTGGTCGGCCGGTGCGAATACATCGCACCAAAGCAGCTTCAAAGGCATCAAACACCGGAAATTCTGGCCTAGACTCCTTATCTTCGTATCCCATAGCATCCAACCTCAGGTACAAAAGCTGACTATATCCTACTCCAAAGGAAACCCAAATGAGTTCCAATGATCATTTTTTGTGAATCAGGTAATGTAGTTCAAAGGGGCTGAAGACCTTACAAGCAAGATATATCTGTAAACACGGATGGCTCAACACCGCTAATCTATCGGGGGAACTTAACCATGTATCCTATGATTGCGCCCAGCTTCTCTTCGAAACGCACAAGCGCAGCTCAAAGACGATCGGCGTAAAATCTTCTCGCAAAGTTATTTATCGTCAGAAATGCTGTCCTAGTTTGAAGTTACTGTTCATGTTAACCTGAATATACCTCCAGTGTGACTGTGGATCGTTTGCCGTTGAATAACGGCAATTAAAAATAATTGGTCAAGCTATTGGTTAATCATTATTTATACTACCCAACCAACCTAAGGAACCATATTCGTAGGCTTATTTTCGCTAATGGTTAGATGGTTAAGTAGGTTCGCTATAAAGCGATAAGTATATTGACAACGTTGAATTATACTCATCCATACCTCACAATATTATTTTCATTGAAATTACTTAACCACCTAACCATAACTATCACTCAATCAGTAATAATGTGGCTTACGGATGGTTAGCAACATCATAATGCTCACTTAACCAGAATATAATACATTAACCATTAGTCGCATCTTTTGATAAAAACACCCGCCTCAGTGGCGGGTGTTTTTTTACTTTATTGCTTTATTACTTTATTACTTTATTACTTTATTACTTTATCTATCCTATTTGTTCCAATCACTGGCAAACAGTATAGAGTTTGATTAGATCGGCCTTTTTTGCTCTTTATTTTCCCCTCGCTCGCAAGCATCCTGAGTGCCTTACCACAAGATGTTGCCATATTGACCTTCTCTCCATGTAGCTTGCACAATTCACTCGCAACAACCCATTTAGTATCATTATATTTCCCTGACAGATAATGATGGCAAATAATATCGTACCAAGCCCCCTTATCAGTGTGAGCATCGTTTACAGACGCAGCTTGAATGACTGTCGTTTCATCCAGATACCAAGAGCCCCCATCATCATATTTTGCCTTTACCTCCAACCAAAACTGACGTAATTTCTCGGGTTCGGTGTGACGCACTCGCCCCTCATCCCAACTCCAACCAAGAATTTCATTCAGAACATCCATATTTGCTGGTGACGCCAACTCGATCACCGCAAACCGCGAACTCCCAGTAGCATCTTTCAGGAAACCAGTGCCGTTAACCGTGCCAATAAAACTAGTTTGACGCCGCTTAACAGTGAAATTACGCCCATACGGCACTCGAAAACGGTCATGATCTCTCGTTAAAAACGCTTTCAGGCTGCCAGCCTCATGCCTGGTAGTACTCTCAAGTTCGGCCAATTCTACCACCCACGCGGAAACTGCGCGTCTCACATCATCAGGCACATCGGGATTGATGGAGCAATCCAGTGTTGACCCAGGTACCACAGTGGCAATATGGCGTATCCATGCAGATTTTTTGAATGATTGGCCACCCGCGAGGACCGGAACCAATTTTGATATCCAATTGGGTTCATATAATGCAGCAACACATCCAATCAACCATGGATTTATTACCTGAGCGGCATAACCTGGGTTGACCGCACCTAGGGTGGCTATCACCTTATCCACTCGTAATTGACCATCCCACGGCATCCCGTCCTCCAGCCAACTACGTACAGGATGAGGTGATGCATCCGATCGGTTGAGTTGATATGATGAACTCTTTTGAGACCGACAGCTTCATGGCATCCATCACCGTTCACTGCCCTCGCTGCAGGATGAGGTGATGCATCCGATCGGTTGAGTTGATATGATGAACTCTTTTGAGACCGACAGCTTCATGGCATCCATCACCGTTCACTGCCCTCGCTGCAACTCTGACCACGTATATCGCCATGGGAAGACCCCTGCCGGCCATGTTCGCTATCGTTGCCCCGTCTGTCCGCACGTGTTTCAGCTCACCTACACCTATGAAGCCCGCAAGCCTGGCGTCAAAGACAAGATTGTTGATATGGCGTTCAACGGCTCAGGTGTTCGTGATACTGCTCGCGTCCTCAAGATTGGCATCAACACAGTCATACGCACCCTAAAAAACTCACCCCAAGGCAAGTAACCTCCGAAAAGGTGGTGCTCGATGACGTGGCACTTATCTGTGAACTTGATGAGCAATGGGCCTATGTTGGCAACAAACAGCATCGACATTGGCTTTGGTATGCTTTTGATACCAAGAGAAAACGAGTCGTGGCATATACCTTTGGCCCACGCAACGATGAGACATGCCGTCGGTTGCTGAGCCTGCTTTCTCCGTTCCAGATAGGCTTTATCACCAGTGATGATTGGGGAAGCTATGCCAGAGAGGTGCCGAGCGAGATGCATCTGACCGGGAAGATATTCACCCAGCGTATCGAGCGTAACAACCTGACGCTCAGAATGCGCATCAAGCGATTGGCTCGCAAGACCATCTGCTTCTCTCGTTCCGTTGAGCTCCACGAGAAAGTGATTGGTGCCTTTATAGAAAGACACCATTTCAACTGATTGGAGTCATTACCCAGAGAGCTATAGACCTTTGCAGACAAGCACACATGCAAGGCTGGTCTGGTGATTGGGATAAAAGGATCGAGAGATATAAGAAAAAAGCGGGCAAAGTTACAGGCTAGTAATCATCATAATTTGCATCCCACTGACATCCGAAAATGAGATGCAGACCAACAAACAGAGATTCAGAGTTAAGTTTTGTCAGGTTTTCTCCAGTCCCAATCTTGATGCAATGAATTGCAAAGGAGGGGTACAGGGAGGGGTATGAAGCAAAAAAGCACAAAGGGTTAGCCTCACTGAGAAGCTAACCCTTTGTTTTATATGGTGCGTATTCCGGCGAAGTTGAACAGCCATTCCGGCCAACGTGAACACCCTGATCCTTAACGCGCTCACGTCATCCCGTTTCTAACTCGACTGTTCAGATTGGGTCAACTCACTTCTCCTCTTTCTCATCGATTCTCCCTTCAGTGACAGCCGGTGAGCGTTGTGCATCAGCCGGTCCAGGATCGCATCTGCCAGGGTGTTGTCACCCAAGCTCGCGTACCACTCTTCAGTTGGCAGCTGACTGACTACTACCGTCGAGTATTTCCCGTACCGATCATCCATGATCTCCAGCAGGGCGTTGCGCTGCTCGGCATTCACCGCTTCCAGTCCCCAGTCATCGAGGACCAGTAGCTCTATCCTGGCCAGTTGACCCAGCAGTCTGGCGTAACTGCCATCTACCTTGGCCTGGCTCAGCTCAAGTAGCAGACGCGGCAGCCGGTAGTAACGAGTGCTATGCCCTTGCTGACAGGCTTGGTAGCCCAGCGCACAAGCCAGGTAGGTTTTTCCACAGCCACAGGGGCCGGTAATGAGCAGGTTCTGGCCTCGGCGCAGCCACTCTCCTTGGGCCAGGTTTGCAACCTGTGACCGCTCCAGGTTGCGTGCAGACTGGTAGTCCACCTCTTGCACCGTGGCTTGGAGTTTGAGCCGCGCCTGCTTGACTAGCCGAGCTTGTTTACGTTGCTCCCGGCTCAGTTGTTCGTGTTCGACCAGCAGGCTTAGACGCTCGATGAAGGGCAGCCCTTCGTAGGTACTGGCCTGTTCCAGTTGTTGTTGCACTGCATCCGCCATGCCGGTCAGTTTCAGGTTTCTCAGGCGGGTCAGGGTTTGTTGGGTCATGGGGCGTATCCTCTTTAGTGGAAGCTCTGGGGGCCACGGATGTTCTCGTGCTCTTGCGGTAACTCTGGGTAGCTCAGCGGGCTTTCGGGCAGTTGGTCGCGGCCACTGGTCAGCACCGACTTGAGCTGTTTGAGTCGCACCAGTCCTTCCCGATTAGCCAACTGACAGCAGGCCTCGACCCGTGATGGCGGATACTCCCGGCTAAGACTCAGTAGCCCCAGGCAGAGTCGGTATGCCTGCTCGACATGGGCTTTCTCTTCCAGCCGTTCGCTCACCCAGCACAAGGTGCCCGGTCCGATATCAGCAGCCCACTGCTTGAGACGGCCTGGCGTCCAGCGTTGCTGCTTGCTGTGGCGTTCCGGCATGTGCTCCGGGATCGTGCTCATCCCCGGGATGGTTTTACGCGGATGGCTCGCGACCAGCTGTTGCTGGTGATAGACCTGAAGCAAAGTGTCGCCAGCATGGAGCTCCAGTTGCTGGCCCACATACTGGTGTGGCACCGAGTAGTGGTGCTGCTCATAGCTGACGTGATAGTCGATGTTGACCTTGACCGTTTTGATGGCGACATAGCGATAGGGATGCACCGGCAGTGGTCCCAGCGCCGGGCGGTCCAACTGCTCAAACGCCTCGCGCCGGTTACCGGGCAGTTGCTTGAACGGGCGCTCGTTGAGTTCGTCCAGCAAGGCCCGGATGCACTGGTTGAGCTCGGCCAGCGAGAAAAAGGTCTGGTGGCGCAAGCGGGCGAGGATCCAGCGCTCGACGATCTGCACACCCACCTCAGCCTTGGCTTTATCCTTGGGCTTGTAAGGGCGAGCTGGCATCACTGCCACCTGATAGTGCTCGGCCAACTGCTGGTAGCTGGGGTTGAGCTCGGGATCGTATCGGCAAGCCTTGCTGACACCGCTTTTGAGGTTGTCGGGGATCAGCAGTGCAGGTGTACCGCCGAAAAACTCAAAGGCACGGACATGGCTTTGCAACCAGTCCGGCAGTGACTGTGACCAGGTAGCCTCGGCAAAGGTGTAGTTGGACGCACCAAGCACGGCGACAAAGATCTGGGCCTGACGGACCTCCCCCGTGGAGGGCGAGGCGATGGGCACCGTGGGCCCGCAGTAGTCGATAAAGAGCTTTTCCCCCGCCTTGTGGATCTGGCGCATGGAGCGCTTTTGCAACTGACACCAGGATTTGTAACGGTCGCAGAACTGGGAGTAGCTGTAACAGCTGTTGGGATAGCGCTGGGTGTACTCCTCCCAGAGCAGTTGTTTGGAGACCCCCTTACGCTTGAGCTCCTGATGGACAGAGGGCCAATCCGGTACAACATGGCGGGCCGAGATGGTGGTATCGGCCTGCGGATAGAACAGGGCCGCCAGTTGGCCATCATCAAGCTGGCTAGGTAAGGGCCAGGTCAGGCCGAGCGTCTGGGCACTTTTGAGGAGTTTCTGGATGGAGCCAACGCTGACCTTGGTGCAGCAACTTATCTGGCGAACAGAGAGGTCAGCTTCCAGCCGCAGTCGCAGCACTTCACGAATTTTACGCATTGCAATCCTCTTGGCAGACATAGGCTCTTCCCTGGCAAAAGGGAGAGCGTATCAAAGGTTGTTAAATCAATGCGTTAAGGATGATTCCGGTGAATGTGAACAGTGATTCCGGGATGTTGAACACTGTTTCCGGAAAGGAGGAGCAAAGTGTTCAGGTTGAGCCGGAATGAGCGTTCACATTGGTCCGGAAATGGTGTTCACGTTGAACCGGAATCGGTGTTCATGATCGGCCGGAATATGCATATGGTGCCGATAAGGGGAATCGAACTCCTGACCTTCGCATTACGAAGTCAATAAACTCACGTTTAATCCTGTCTTGATAAATCCAACAAACAAATTCATTCACTTTAAATTCAATTGTTTAAGTATGCGACGAATTCACTCTTGTCCAACGACATACAACCCTATACGATGCCAAATGTGGTACCCCATGTGGTACCCCAAAACGAGGTTTTAGGATGATTTCTCAAGATCGACAAGTCGCGGTAGCAGAGCTTAAAGAAGGTGCAACCGCAACCCGATTTGCTATCAGCTCTAAACATGGTAACGGTTTATCACTCGAGGTTCGGGCCGGTAAGCAAAAACGCTTCGTGTATAGATTTAGGCTACTTGGCAAGCAACAAACCATGGTCCTTGGACTATACCCTGCGATGGGACTTGCTCAAGCTCGTGAGCGACATTGTGTTGCGGTGGGGCAAGTCAAACAGGGCATCGATCCCCGTCAGGTTGTTGCAGAGGCTAAACAAAAGAACGAACAGATGCTCGTGCTTGATGAACTGTTTGAGCAATGGCTTAGCCACAAAGCCAGCGTAAAACGTCGTGATGGCGTTCGATCAGAGATTAGCCTTCGAACAGTCACTGATTATCGTCGAATTTACCAAACACACTTGCAAAAGGTCCTTGGTAAATATCGAATTTGCGATATAACCATGGCTGTCCTCCACCAACATTATCAGAAGCTACAGAAGGTCTCTCTTGAAGGACTTCGTAAAGCAATGGGGATAATGAACCAGGTGATGGAAGAGGCTATGCGACGACAGCTTATCGAGATGAGCCCCACGTTGGCACTCAAACCCAAAGTTTACAATGCGACTCCCAATCCACCTCGAGAACGTTGGCTACCAATCTCTGAATTACGAGCCTTGTGGCATGCATTAGAAGAGGGTGTTGAAGGTGGCGGAGCGTTAACAGCTGGTGGCCGTGGCATTGCTACGACTTCTGTTCTTTCTGGAAGTGTCGCCAATGCAATTAAAATCGTCATATTGAGCGCGGTTCGTCGAGGTGAAGTGATATCGATGCAGTGGGCACACTTGGATGGTGATCGCTGGACGATTCCGGAAACCAAAAATGGGCGCCCGCATGTGGTGACCTTGTCGCATTTGGCTCAGGAAATCATTGCAGAGCAGCGAATGATAACCTCCCCTACCAGTCCATATGTGTTCGAATCAACGACGAAGCTGGGTCATGCCATCACAGGTGACGCACTTATGCGCGCCCTTGACCGGCTACAGAAGCGTAAGCTGGCTGAACTTGAGCCTTTTAGCGTACACGACCTGCGGCGCAGTGTTGCAAACTGCTGTGGAATTGAACTTGGTGCAGGACCTCTAGAGATAGAGCATATGCTGAACCACCAAATCAGTGACAAACTCCTGCGAACTTATCAGGCAGGCTCTTTACGTAACCCTGAAAAACTGAGGAGTTTATTTCTTCGGTGGGGGGATATTGTGAAACATCAAATAGCCCAACATGAAGTAGAAAAATCACCTGATGTTATGGGGAACGTAATCCAAGGGGCATTCGGTAAACGCTGAGTTTTCAGCCCAATCAGACCTAAGAAGGAAGCGGCCGATGGCCGCTTCCTTCTATGCTCCTTTTTAGCTTTTCCTCGCCGTTGATGGCATCTTGCCAAACCAGTGTTCCGACAGTTTCTGAGCCTGTTTGACTTCTTGCTTGGTCATCATAGCCTCCAGCTCGTCACGAACTTGTACTACTTCGGTCATCCATTCTGTTGCCACTAGTGAGAGCCCGGCGTAAGCATGTACTCGGTTAGGAGGAGCCCCGAGGCCTTCTTCACGCAGTGTCCCCATCCGGTATTGTGCCATGCGGTCGCCTTGTTGGGCCGCCAGACGATACTACTTGAGAGCCTACGCGTGCCACCTTGTCCCAGACGTAATATTTCACCATAGGTGTACTGCGGGAGAATGTGCCCTTGTTTGGCAGCCTTGGCATAACTGGCTCTGGCCTGTTCCAGTTCACCTTGCATATGCTGTAACTCCGCCAGTTCGAACAATGTCTTGGTTGTGCCACCATTAGCGGCCAGCTCTAGCCAGTCACGACCCAAAGCGGGATCTACTGATACCTTCTCCCCGCCCAGATAAGCTTTGCCAAGCCTAAATTTCATATCGTTTTAATTATCGATTTTGAGCAAGAAATCAGAAAACGTCTTGTCTATAAATTCTGTTTTTCCTGTCTCAAAATCCAAAAAGAAGACCATATGATTATTTCTATCGAAGCATATGTAGTTACCAAAGTTATCAATTGCAAAAGCAACGAGTAGCTTTGATATTCCAGCGACAGCTTTGTTCAATTTGACGATGTTTTCTACATCACTAGGGTTGAAGGATAAAAAGGATTTAATTGTTTTCTCTTGCAATGAGCTCGTTGTAAATACACTTACAGGAGGACGACTACCATTATACTTCTTAACAAAATCCACATAGGAATCCGTGAATTTGCAGCCAAGTTTCTCCTCGACCTCTAAAATGAGGTTTTCCGTCTCCAATGGTTTTATATAACGCCATTCTTTCATTTTCTAGCTCCTCTATATCAACGATTTTCTTTTCCACCGCCCCAAATGGCTTTACCGCCAGTATGTCGGTTGTTTTGATGCTCTTCCGTGTTAATCAGCTGCATTCCACCATATTCTTCACTGTGATGCCAAGTATAGCCATCGGGAGTTTCACCATTTCCAATCTGTTCTAGCTGTTCATCGCTGAATTGCTTTGCAAACTCAGGATCGTTGTCAATTTTTTGTTTAAGTACTTCATTCGCATATTCTGCTTGTGCAGAGTCTCTTGCTTGGATCAACTGTTCGGGCAGTTGTAGATCAATGGTGCTATTGAATTGCGGGAACACACCTTCAATTTCTACGCCATTAACTTCAACTGTTTTGCGTTCATATATAACGCCATCTTCACCTGTTTGACCCTCTTTGCTTTCATTTATTGTTTTTAGGAAAATTTTTCCATTTTCATCGATAGTCGCATTCTCAAGTAAACTCCCTGAGCAACCGATCTTTTCTTTATAGTAATCCTTCTCTTCTTGGGTCAAAGGTCTGACCTCGCCCTCTTCGCATTCAGGTTTCGCATCCACTTGCTCTAAGATAGGGCGGTCAAGCTCATTTAAATCGATGCTTTTTGCATCAATACTCTCTAACATTTTCGACAGTTCGGGTTGCAGCTTATTTGCAATCTCTTTTATTGTCATTAAATCCATCATCCTGCAAGGCTCCTTTTAGCAAACTGTATCCATTCAGAGTAGAGTTTGGTGTATAATTCTCCATTGGGAACTAATGATCTGAGTAGAGGTTGAATGAACATAACTATCTGTTCTTGAGACGCGGCATGGAACTTTTCGAAAACTAGGCTTTGAATATTAGAGTGTATTTGCTCTATGCTATTAGCTCGGCAAACAGCGCTATCTAGCTTGTTCTTACAATCTAATAAGTGTGGTAAAAGAGATGCGAAGTCACTGAATTGCATTTCAGTTAGGCCAGAGTGTAAATAATTTCTGAGTCGAATTTTCATTTCAGTGGGTAAATTACTTCTATAGAGTTCTTCTGCCAGCTGCTCTTCATTCGCTACTGATGGCACTTGATTGTACCCACTCAAAAGATGAATGAGTAGATTAAAGCGAAATGTCATTTCATTCATTGCTTTGGTTGATGCTCTTTCATAACGGTAAAGCCTGTCTTGTCCAGGACAACGGCTAACCTTACATAACACAGCTTCGATCCATTCATTCTGATAAACTACCGCAACCCCCCTAGGTAAACGGGCCATTTCGTCAACTTGCTCATCCGTTAGTGCTGCAGATTTACCAGCCAACAAACGGTCAGCTTCATCCGGTAAGCGCATTAGGATTTTAGTGTTGGTATTGCGGATAGCTGAAATATGTACCGCTGACGGTGATTGATCCGCGATGATAAATCCTTCACCATACGTTCGCATTTCTGCGATGGCATTCGACAGCATTTCGACTGATTTCTCGGCAACGCTGCTGCCTTCAGCGCCACTCATTGATGGGTTTGCTCGCAAGATATTGTGGGCTTCTTCCAACACAGTAATGTGTTTGAGAGGCTGGTTCATGAGCATTTGTTCAGCACGGTATTCACCAAGTCTAATGATCAATAATCCCATTAGAAGTGATTTGGTTTCTTGCGACCCGACTCGGCTCAAATCGATGATGACGTTGCGGTCGAACAGGTCGACATTACTAATTTCATCAGCGGCAAAGATTTGGCCGTTCAGTCCGTTAACCATTGACCGAACACGCGTGACTAATGCACCTGTATAGTTGCTCTTCATTTCGTCAGAGTATGCAGATTGGGCGATGACGGACTCTAGCTGCATAAGCAAATCGGCAAACGTCGGGAACAACGATGTACCGAGTGTTGACGTCGAGTCACTCAAATCCCAACCACAGGCCTCATAACTTCTCAGCACTGCATCTTTGAGAATGGCAGGCATTGCGGCATACATTGGCCAGCAGACGTTAAACACTTCTATCAAGCGATCCACATGTTCAAGGACATGCGTTTGTTCAGGGAAAGAAAACGGATTAATTTTCAGTAGTTCTGTAAATCGGTCGTTTGTGCCCAAAACACGCACATCTAGGCGATTTCCAAAGACGTGCTTATACTCGCCCTTTGCAGGCTCAATGACCAAGAATGGAATGTCTTGCCGTATTGCTTGATTCAGTAGCGCGTAGACCGTATTGCTTTTGCCTGAACCTGTTGAGCCAGTGATCAGGGTGTGGCTTGTCAGTTGGTCAAGGTCTAATTCTACAGTTTGTGGCAAGTCGGTCCACAGGTGACGTACTTGGCCCAATGATATAGTTCGTGAGTTGGTGTTAGCGACTTCAGTGTTCAGCATTTGCACTTTCCGGCCAAATGCGGCGGTTTCCTGAACCACGACTGTAGACGTAGAACGACGAGGAAGACTTAGCTGCAGTGCCATTTCCTTGCTCGATACCAAGGTCGCAGGAGTGAGGTAGGGAATGTGAGTATTCCCTACAAAACTTGGATCAAGTCGAGGGTGCATGAGCTGCCCCAGCCATTGTGTTATCGCATTGGCTTTTTTGCCAGCCCATGTGGTCAGAGCAAAATCTTCCATGGACGATTGAGTCCCGCGGGTTAGGCCTAAGAAAATGCTGGATAGTGCCTCACTGGAGGCTGCGCTGTCACTGACAAAGTAAGCGGTACTGAGCCAGCCACCATGGCTTTTCGCTTCGTTGATACGATTTAGGTGGTGGTCGACCTTCTCAAGCATACTAAGAATGCTCTTATCTGCCGTTTCAAAGCTAACTTGCTGTGTTGAGCCGTGTGTCTGCGTTAGGCCTTTGGTGTTGGTCGTGCTATGTGTGTCAGTCTCTGTTGTTGTGGTACTTGTTGCTGTCGACTGGTTAATCGAATGGCTATTGCTTTCGCTTGTTGAGGTGGAATCAGAGGTGCCGACAGTGTCAGTTGTTTGGAACATGCTCGCAAATTGACCACCAGCGATCACGCCAATTGGGCCAAAGCATGCACCTATTGCCATGGCGCCAATTCCCATGACTCTGTCTTTTTTGTTCGGTGATGTCTTGCTTGTACTTGTGGTGTGAGTCTGGGTACTTGAAGTAGTTGTACTTTCACTGGTACCTGTTGTTTCGGTCAGCCCGAGGCTTTCGCCCAGAGAGTGGCTCAGTCCTTCACTGATGCTGAGGTTGATAGCATCGCTGTCCTGAATGCCGTAGCTGTATTGTCGATTTGACAGAGCGGAAAGCTGGGTCGCGACCTGCTCATAGCCTATTCGAACAGTATTCAATGCTTGCATAGAAACCGGCTCGGCGAGGATCAGTCCCTCATAAGTGCGGTTTTCTGCAGCATCGATAAAACGCTCTAGCCCTTGCATGAAGTGGGTCTGGTCTTCAGTAGAAAGCCCAGGCACGCTGCTGACCGCAGTGACTGTTTTGCAAGTGTTGTCCGCACTGAGTTCGTCCAACAAGGCGTCAACATCGATGCCGTTAAGTGGGGAAAGCTTGCTGCCCGGGAAATGTCCTTTGAAAGTCTCTTGCAATAAGTCTCCCGAATTTTGGCCCAGCATTTTCCCAGGCTCACCACGTGTGCCAATGTAGAGCTGTGTCTCTTTTCCGTTAGATTTTAGATAAAGGAACACTGTGTATCCGGTAGCGCCCAATGCAGTGTAAGCCGCGGTGGTGCTTTCTAGTACGGATTGCTTGTTTTCCTGCACCAAACGCTCCACACGGAAAATGCGTACATCGCCACCTCGGTTAAGTGGCACGCTTTGTTGGTTTTCCACCGGTAACACATCGTAGTGTTTGAGTTCAGCAAGGTAGCTTTTGTTAACCAATGCATGCGCACTCGATAGCGTAGTCAGCGCCTCTTGTTGTGCGGGAAGCAATCCGGTTTCGGAAGGCAGATATTCTCTTTCAGTCGTAGATTGATTCATCGTAAGACCCACTAAACAATAACTGCCAGTATGACTAAGGCGATAGTTGCTGCGATACCACCAATTAATAGCAATAAATTAAAAATATTATCTTCAGATTTAGATGCGGTTTGTAGAGTATTTCCTGTAGACAACTGTTGATGCTGACGTGGTGTGGCTTGTTGCATCGTTCTTTGTGATTGTGTTTTTGGTAATGTTGCAGGGCGAGCGTCATTTTGTGCAATTGTAAACACATGCTCACGCACTGCGATCATATGGCGAATGCGTTCCAATGAGAAATTAGATGTAGCATATAACTCTTGCGTATGGTAGTAGCGACTGTCCCACTTTGTCTTGTCGTGTTCCATTTGCTGGGAATATGCATTTTCTTCGTAAACAACAAAAAGGGTTGGGCATTTAGAAAGTACCCATGCAATAGCTTGTCTAATAGTCTCTGTTGATAGACGCTTATCGTTCATTTCCATAAATAATGAGATGCGAACTGAGGAAAGGTCATTACTGTTAACGCTGTTGCTTAATGAACGGGAGGGGGTGAAGCCTGTTAAATCGACAGACGAAAAATCAGCACTCATCGTGTATTCCTTTGTATTTTTTGCCTCTTCGCGGCTTGTTCTCGAACTGGAGACTGAGCGTGAAAAACCGGCGATACCTTGTTCAGTTAAGTGACTTTTAACCTGAATAAGGTGTTCCAGTCGTTTTAAACAGAAATTTTTTTCTGCCATACTGAGTTGCGAGAAGAAATATCTCCCCGACTCACGCTCCCACTTATAACTGTCTTCACAAATTGGATCCGTTGTGCTATCTGTTCGATATTCTTCCAAAAGTACAAGTTTGTCATCAGGCAGTGCTGACAATATTTGACGGAGCAACTCCGCTTTAAAATCCCTACTTTTAATAAAATCTATTATTTCTGTTTTAAACTCTGCGGCTGTTAAATTTGGCGCTATAAGTACCGTGGATGCAGTCATGGTATTTCTCCTCTGATGGTACACTGATCTTATCAGTGATCCAGTAACCGGTTAAAACTGCAAGATGGCTTCCAGCTCTTGCTTGATAGCGCGAATCTCGTCGATATCAGTTTTTGCTTGAGCAATGGCATTTTCGCGCTGAGCTTGGCTTTCAACTTTTTGTTCTAGATCGGCGAGAATGGCTACGAACTTGGTGCTAAACTCGCCTTCCAAGAAGGCGAGATAGTTATCAATTAGCTTATCCTTGTCTTCTCTAATACGTTGAAGTGCACCGCCCTTTAAGGAAGCAAACTGATTACGGATTACGATAATTCGTTCTTTCCAAAGTTCTTGAAGATCAACGTATTCTTTATCGCCATACACTTTAACTGTCTCAGTATCTCCCCAAGTCCAGGGTTTATACCAAGTAGAAGTGCTTCTTTCGTATGAATCAACCACCACTCTTTTAGTTTGCACTTCATCACTCTTCAATTCAATATTGAGAGAGAAAGAGCTTATAGATTTCTTCAGTGACTGAAATACGGGCAACTCCAATGTGCGACTCTCAGGAAACAGTTGCGCTACATGATTCTGATACTCTTGATGCAATTCTTGTTTAATAATTTCTTGTGAGCTCAGGAATGCCTTCTCGTACTCATTTATGCTGCGATTAAACAGAAACTTAATGTCTTTAGACGCAACATCGATTTTCGATTCTGCCTCTCTGCTACTGACATCACCGATAAACAGGTCGCCCAACTCCCCGATTCGTGTGTAGATGTCTATTTCTAAATCATTCAGAGCATTGTGCACATCCATCGGCAAGTCACGACCTTCTTGTTTGAGCTGCTCTTTGTAGGCCTGCGTATTGAAGCCCTTGTCACGACGCGCTTTTAGGCTATGAATTTCAGACTGAAGCATGGAAAGGGTTTGCTTATCAATCTCCAGCTGTTTGATTAACTCTGCTTCTTGCATTCCACGCTCGATAGCAGCGGTCATGGCCAAATGGGCGCGGTTGAGTCGCATTGGAAAGCTGTATTTATTAATGTATTCACCAATAACAGCTTCAACACTAGGTAAACCACTGTTGAGCAGAGCACGCCACATGGTTTTGTCTTGCAAAGCTTCATCATGTTGCGCTTTTTCTTGCATCGTTGACATTACAGAGGTACTGAGCGACATATATTTCGGAAACTCCATACTTGGTTCTTCAAGTAATAAGTCGGCAATATTTGTTTTGTCGTTACGCTCTGCACGAGTTAATTCACCTTGCTTACGCAGCAGGTAAGCCATGCGCGAGGATACAGGGAAGAGATTCGGGTCGTGAATACCGTTCTCTTCGAGATAGCTTTTCACGCGATTTAGCGCGTCTTCAATGTTCTCACCACGCTCGGGGTCGAACATGTCCATTTTATTCACCACAAACAGGAAGCGATCCTTACTTTGCTTACCGCCTTTGCTCATTGTGTCAGCAACAAGTCTTAGCAACTGAGCATCGTCGTTAGTGCCCAACTGTGTCGCATTCAACACATAGATAATGAGTGGATTACGCTTTGAATCTTGGATAAACCCCAGTGTTGTACGCTGGTGTTCAGGGTCTTGACTGTTATTAGGCCCAGGGGTATCGGTTAGCACGAGACGGACATTGTTGTTTTCTTTGATAGCTCGGATATTACCGTGCAACTTGATGGTTTTGGTTTCACTGTTGGCGTTCCACACCTTCATTGTCGCCAAATCAACGGCTTCATTACACTCAATATGATTGCCATTGCTGTCGAAACGTTCGCCGTAAAAAGCATCACTTTTGGATTTGTCGTCAAAAATGTGGGCAATGGTTGCAGTGGTTGCTTCATTTGCTGCGGGCAGCAAGTCTTGCCCCAGCATGGCGTTGATAAAGGTGGATTTGCCTGAAGACATGGTGGCGACCACATAAGCGTCAAAATCATTGTTCAATGCGTCTTCAAAGTCTTGCTTAGCTTTTAAGTCGCTATTCGCTAAGTAGTTAGCAAACTTTGGCGACTCTTCGCTGACACGTGTCATGAGGGCTTTGATTTTTTCTAGGCGTTCCTCAGCAGGCGCAACAAGGTTGAACTTCAGCTCAACATACATGCCTTTTTGGATTGCATTGTTGGCAGCTTCTTTAATGTCATTGAAGTCCGATTCTACACCTGTGAATTCAATAAAGAAGTCGTTGCTGCCATTAAACAGTGCCTGAAGGTCATCAAAAATCTGTTCTACCCATAGCTGTAATCGCTTAGAGCCATATGCCGTGATGTTCGAACTTTCAGATGGGGAATGACCATTAATAAGAAATTCGGTTTCGACTAAAAACGGGTTATGCGTTATTGCAATGTGATTCATAGTAAAGTCTCGTCTTTATATGAGATAAATTGTTCTAGTCAAGAAGCGTTTACGCAGCCCCCATGATGAGTGCACTCACCGCGCTTAAGCCGGTATAGTCAACGAAGGCATGCAGCTCTTCTTTGCTCATCGCAGGAATTTTTCCTTTCGAAATTTTCGTTAGCCTTTTCCTGACATTTTTTTTCAGTAATTGTGGAACAATTGCAGCACTGTTGAAGTGAAAAGGGTGTTCTCTAAAACGTTCTAATTCAGTGCGTAGGATATTACGCTCTGCGCGCCCTAGGTCAAGGTGATTGAGCGATTTCTTAGCTATCAACGCAGATTGCGCCATAAGCGGTATAATATTGGCATTGGAATAACCAAGACCTGCTAAATATGTGCGTGCTAAGGACACGTAATGCTTAGCGTCTTCGCCCTTCTCCTCATCCAAAGCGTCTACTTTATTCAATGCAAAGATGATGCGTTGTTTTGGGTTAATTTCTCGAATGGTGCGAATGATCTCCGCGTCATCATTGGTGCCGAGTTGTGTTGCATTTAGCACGTAAAGAATCGGACTTTTCGGGTAAGCTTTTACCGCATTGACAAACTGCTCTTTATGTCGGTCGTCTCTGCTGTTGTTAGCTCCGGGAGTGTCGACTAAGGTGTAACCCGCCACCATTGAATGTTGTTTGCTTCCCGAATGAGGAATGACGACATCAAAAGCGGCTATGTCGTCTGATAAGTTCCATGCCCGAATTTGTTCAGAGCAAATGGTGTTGCTTGTTGCAACAACGGCCCCCAAGTGGGAATAGGCCACTGCATTCGGCTTTGTTTTCGAGCCTACAGTTATGCGTGCGACTTTGGCAGTCGTTGCTTCGTTGCCGGCAGGCAGAAGCTCTTTACCGATAAGTGCATTAATTAGTGAAGACTTCCCGGCACTCATAGAGGCAGCAATGAGTATAAATTTTGTTCTTTTGTTCATAACACTACGCTTTCAGTTGTGTTGCTTGTTTAATCGGACCAAGATGTTAGATTTTGTCTTATATCAAGTACAGGACCTTTAGGTGGGCATCAAACGATGCCTCTTTGTGAGGTCATGAGTCTCACTTGGTATCAGGGATAAGGTTCAGCATGAATCACCTGTTCACTTTGCGGATGGCGAGTCCAATGGAAAACGTCGTAAAACCCGCAAGGATTTATTTCTGGCTCGTATGGATATGTGGCTCCCATGAGAGATGATGCAGGAGGCCATCAAGCCTGTCTATCACAAGGCAGGTAACGTGCGTTTTCCCTATACTCGTTACCATGCTGCGCTTTCACTGTATGAATGCAGCAGTAGTACAGCTTCAGCGACGGCCTTCATGGAGGATGCGCTCTACAAGAGCGCCTCGATGTATCTGTTTGCCAAACTTTCCCTAGACCAAGCTATCCCCGATCGCGCCACCATCATGAACTTCCGCCATCTGCTGGAGCTGCGCCAATTGGTACGTCAGCCCTTCAATACCATCAACCAGTGGCTTTCTGACACCAGCATCATGATGAAGTTAAGGCACCGATATAAGTGGTACAGACAGCACAATCCCTTTCGCCACACTATGATTAACTCAGTATATGTCGCCTGTATACTCATGCCGATACTGGTTACATACACATGTCGCATTTTGGAGCACATATGACCCCCAGAGATCTCACTTGGGATCAGACCCTGCGCTTTCGCCTCCTAGAGATCGTGTTGCAATGGGAAGGACGGCTGACCACCAATCACCTGACAACCGCCTTCAATATCGGCCGCCAGCAAGCATCCCGGGATATCAATCACTACCTGACCCACTACTCACCAGAAGGGTTGATCTATGACCGAAGCCTGAAGGGATACAAACCGACCGAGCAGTTTATGCCGCGCTTTAGTGAAGGAAAAGTAGATGAGTACCTGATGCTGTTACATCGTGAAAAACAGCACCAACGCCAACATGAAGCGGGGCTGTTGACCCTGCCGCTGATGGATTTGCGCTACGGCCATATCGAGATCTTGGATGTACCCAACCGCCATATCGACCCCAAGATTGTGCGGGGTCTGGTGCAAGCGGCTCGCGGTCAGTTGCGGGTCGATGTCGATTACGTATCCCTCAGCTCAGAGGAGCAAAGCGGCCGCAATATCGTGCCCCATACCCTGGTCTATGACGGGATCCGCTGGCACGTGCGCGCTTACTGCGAGAAGAAAGGGGTATATCTGGATTTTGTGATGAGCCGGTTTCGTGGGGAACCTGAGCTACTTGATACCTCTCCTCACGGCCGAGATCAGGATCTTGAGTGGAACACTCAAGTCACTGCGGTAGTCATACCCAATCCAACCCTCAGCGCAGGACAACAGGCCATCATTGCCAGTGACTATGCCATGCCAGATGGCAAGCTGCTGCTCAACCAGCGCATCCCTTTGATGCATTACGCGCTGGAGCGCATGCAAGTGAGCTATAACGGCGATCATGAACAGCATCCGCTGCTCTACCCGCTGGTGCTGGCAAACCGGGACGAGTTGGTAGCCAAGGGCTGCATCTTCAAGCTCCGAAGCCCGGATTTACGCGAGAGTTAAGGGCTTTATGATGTCCCACATAAGAACGTGAATAAAGGAGGGAGCCAAGGCTCCCTCCTGCGGCAAGGACCTATACGTTGTCTCTAGGTTCTTTCTCTGTGGTATGACGACCGCAGAAATACTCCTTCTGGGCGGTGTTATCACCGTAGATCCGGTGCCCACTGAGCAGCCATGCAAACCGCTCGAACTGTACTACCTCACTGCTGGTGCAATGATAGGCTATTGGCCCCAACCCAGGCTCAAGTGGAATCCGTTCAATTTCTTTCCAAAAATTAAATCGCCGCATCACGCACTCACGCCAGTAAGCAGCCACTTTATAAGCAAACACCTCAGGGGCTAGACGAACCTGTTCTTCAAATACAAATACAACACGCAACAACGAGCACTCGCCTGATAAGCTAACGCGGCACAGTACGCCATCTAACTTACTAAATATCCCTTTGGTCTGGATACGCCGACTTAACCAAGTTGTCATCCATTCGCTTGCTGCACAAACGTACTCGAAGTACGCCGCACCAAAGTAAATCTCTAAACTAACCGAGTGCTGAAGTCTGCCCGAATCGATGACCCTCAGCCACAGTTTCTGGAAGTCCATCTTTTCCAGGTCCGGATACACTTCAAACCTTTCCTCTGTGTAGCTGTCGTTGGCGATTTGAACTAAATATTGTTCCTGCTGCGGCGGCACCTTTTCACCGACTGCTACATTTTCGTTAATTTCCGTCATCTTACACTCCTTAGTTTGAAAAAGGTTGACTACTACCAAAATTACGCTGACCGGGAACCTTTGTTCTGGTCTTCGCTAAATAAGCAGCTCGCAATAAAAACTCGCGAAACACAGGGGAATGTACCGTCGCAGCACGGCGGTCAAATACGTACGCAGGGTTCTTCGGAAAATGCACTAAAGACGCATAGTCCGGGTAGGTAAGCCCAAGGGCACTACACCAAGCACGCTGTATTCTAATAGCCATATTGTCGCTCTCAGCATTATGGTAATCTCCCAAGAACGCATAAATGTCTTTATTAAAAAGCAGCACCACGTGGTAATGCTGACTCGCACTCGAGTCCTGCTCACGCACCCAGATATACGCAGGGAAGGCTGTCGGCCCTCGTCTGCCTTTACGGTAGTGGTCCGCCACTAATTGGCTTTTAAGTGCACCAAAGAAACGTGTAATTACCGCTGAGTCCTGCCGAGGAAAACACAGTGGTATATCAGGCTCCTCCGGCCAATTAGCTTGTGGTAAACGCAAGTCCACACGCACGGCAAACACACGGGGATATATATCCAAGCAGTTTGCAATGACCTGTGACAACTTGGTTAAGTAATAAGGTGAAACACTCCCATAACGCTGCTCAGCTGCTGCGAGCAGGTTATTAAGCTCCTCAGGGCTAAGCTGGTAGCCCAATGATGAATTCATCTCGCCTCCTTTCGGCACGCATGGTTAGTCCCATGCCGATTTAATGCATGTAGATTTTGTGGATGGGTCAGGAGTGGCCGTACAAGTCCACTCATCTATTAAGTGGATGATGTAATTTATTACAGTAGTACGTCAGTACAGAGGGTATGTTGCCCTAGCGGACATACCCATTGAGTCAGGTCTGAGCAATGCTGCGTAGGCTGTACAGCCACTTAGTGTGGCTGATATTCCCGTGGTAGGTATGTAACATAGAGTGTTCTGTTGATGGGTATATTACATATACCGACAATCCCTCCTGTCACTTATTGCAGCGATATACACATTTGTTGCAACCAACAGGCCATGTTTCCTTAGAAAGTAAATACAAGCCTTACTCTGAAGTTATATTCCAGCACCAACGTCATGCGGTAGTCGCTGCGAAGCGGGACAAGATCCAGTCATCAATCTCGGACTCCAACCAGCCCACACTGTGTTGCCCTATCTTTATTCGTTTGGGGAACGTCGGGGCATAACGGGGAGATCGTTCATCCATCCAGTCATACAACGTACTACGGGCAATATTGAGCTTGTACAACACGTCCTTTAAACGCAGCACTCGCACCGGTCGATGGTTCGTCATAGTCTTGCACTCCTGATAGTGATATGGATAACGCTGGGTAAGCTCGTTGCCCAGCAAGAACTCACTCAGGTCTCATTCATCGAGCCCGGCGCGTTCTCATATCACTGTCCTACGCCGTAATTTTTGACATATTTCACACAACTCCATCTTGATAGCTCCAGTTTCTTGCTAGTCATTAGCAAGAATGAGAGTTTGACATATCAACAAATGGAGTTACTCGCATGCATCGTCGCGAACCACCGCCCTCTTATCCCTTTCCCCGGACCAACAGTCCAATGTGCAATCTCCTACCCAAGGAGCTGCAGCACGTTGTCATCGACGTACGTCAACTCACGCAGGCAGATGATGACATCATCATCAACAGCATGCTCAATGCCATGGCTATTGCCGTACAAGCAACCGCCGATATGCTTCATCCTTTTACTCACACCCCTATTCCTCTCTCACTTTATTGCGTCACGGTAGCTGATTCCGGAACACGTAAAAGTACAGTGGACAATATATTTTCAGCACCATTTCAACGCTTTGAACAAGCACAACTAAAAAGCAACCAACAATTAAAAGAAAAACATGAACACGAAAAAACCATTCATCAGATAAAGCTCGGCGCACTCAAATTAAAACTAAGGAAAGCATATGCCAGCGATGATGCCTCTGCCGCTAAGGTAATTGAGGGTGAAATTTTTGAGTTAAACCAGCGAGCCCCATCACATATACCTGCACCTACTATCTTGGTCAGTGACATCACACCATCTGCATTAATGAAAGAGCTGTGCGCACCATGGAGTAATCTTTGCTTGAGTACTGATGAAGCAGGACAAATACTCAACAGCAAAAACTTCTCTACACCGAGCTTTTATAACGACCTCTGGGATGCAAATGAAATATCAATGACACGCGTAGCATCCGGACATCAAGCTGGGAAGGATTATCGATTTAGCATGAACCTCATGTTACAGCCCTCACTTTTTGCGAAGTATGTTCATCGTTATGGAGAGTCTGCTCGAGAGAGTGGCTTTTTTGCTCGTTGTCTATTTGCATTGCCTCGCCCGTTATACCGCGCCAACCATCCCTTAATAGAGCCGACACAAACATCTCATCTCACCAAGTTTCTTACTCGAGTGGAGGGTATATTAAATGATGCTTATCAGCGCTTTATTTCAAAGCAACTCTCCGAGCGTCGTTTATTAAAAGCCAAAAACAATGCAGTGCTGTATGATTTCGAGCAGAATAAAGAGCAAACGCTCGCTTACAATGCATCTAATGCTGTGCTGGACGCCCCTGAGTTTATGCAACGTGCAACGGAACATGCGTTACGGTTAGCCGGTGTCATGCATGCTTTTTTATCTGATGAAGACACTGTTTCTGATACTGTTCTGGACGCAGCAATCAGAATGACCATGGAATACTCGCGCCGATATCAACAAGCTATAGATTACAATGAGTTGACAGTTCAGCTAGTTGATAATTTACTAAAGTTTATTACTCAGCATGCGAGGCCTCATTATTTGTTACCAACCCCAGTCATCAGTAAAACTTTGCTACTGCAAAGAGGCCCCTCTAAATTACGTAAAAAGGAACAATTGAATGCAGCCTTGGCGATATTAGAGTACAACCAGGAAATTAGCATTCATCGTATATCCAACGGTGTTTTCATTGCGCCAATACTCGCATCATTCGCGCCTGCTCTTTCCGCACCTCATGTACCTGGCAGCAGCCTTTAAAGGCTGCTGTTAGATATTATCCCAGGATGTTTCAAACCTATATCACCTTCATGAGTTAGTAGGCTGAATGTCTGCATTTCACAATTCCTGGAGGAAATATGGCTCACTTAATTGACACCATGGCCTACACCGGCCAAACCCCCTGGCATGGCCTTGGCAATGTTTTGCCCCCGCAACAATCTCTCGATATCTGGCTACAGGCAGCCGGGATGGATTGGACCATCGAGCAGAGCGACGTGATGTTTAACGTCGCCTCCGATGCACTACATATCCGCCCCTACAGCGACAGCAAGGTACTTTATCGCTCTGATACCCTTGCCCCCCTGTCGGTGGTCTCAAGTCGCTACAACGTGGTACAGCCTCATGAGGTGCTGCACTTCTATCAAGACCTAGTGGAAGCCGGTGGCTTTGAGCTGGAAACAGCAGGCTCGCTCAAAGGTGGCCGCAAGCTGTGGGCACTCGCTAAGACCGGCCAAGACCTAAAACTCAAAGGCAATGACTTGGTAAAGTCCTATCTGCTGCTGGCGACCAGTTGCGACGGCACGCTCTGCACCACGGCGCAGTTCACCTCGCTGCGAGTAGTCTGCAACAACACCCTGCAGATGGCACTGCGCGGCGCTACCGGTGCCATCAAGGTGCCCCACTCCACTCAGTTCGATGCTGCTGCCGTCAAAGAGTCGCTTGGGCTCGGACTCTCTCATTGGGATGAGTTCAAGGCACAGACTAAGGCGCTGGCACAACGGCCCGTCGCCCCCGAAGAGGCACTGCGCTTTTTCAGCGACCTGCTGGCGCAACCGCTGGATGAGGAGAGCATCATTCTCACCAAGCCGGTACAACGGCTGCATGAGCTCTATCAGGGCGCGGGTATGGGCTCAGAGCTTGCCAGCTCCCGCAATACCGCCTGGGGGTTGGTCAATGCGGTCACCGAATACGTGGATCACCACCGCCGTGCCCGCAGCCAGGATCACCGGCTCGATTCCGCCTGGTTTGGTCAGGGCGCCCAACTCAAATCCCAAGCCTTGAATCAAGCTCTTACCCTGCTGCAGTAATTCCTCTTCCCTATCTAAGCCGCATAACGACCTCCCCCGGACTAGCGCAAGCCAATCCGGGCGTTGGCGTTTATGCCGTTAACAAGGAATAGTCATGAAAGCAAAAACCAAATACGGCCAAGCCCTGCGGCTGGCCTCCACTACCCAATTAACCCGCGAGCAGTGGCTCGCTATCCGCAAACTCGGCATTGGCTCCTCCGATGCCGCCGTGGCAGTGGGGCTCTCCCCCTACAAATGCCCGCTCAGCCTGTGGTTGGAGAAGACCGGTCGCAAGGAGCCGGAGGATATCTCCCACAAGGAAGCGGTGCTGTGGGGCATCGAGCTCGAACCTGTGCTGGCACAGGTCTATGCCAAACGCACCGGCTACAAGGTACGCCGGGTCAATGCTGTGCTGCAACACCCCGAACAACCCTTCATGCTCGCCAACCTCGATCGGGAGGTAGTGGGCCACCCCGATGGGCCGGGCATTCTGGAGATCAAGACCGCCAGCTATCACAGCGCCCCCCAGTGGGAAGAAGGGGTGCCGGTGGCTTACCAGTGTCAGGTACTCCATCAACTGGCCGTCACCGGCCATGCCTGGGCCGAAGTGGCTGTGCTGATCGGCGGCCAGGATTTTCGGATTTACCGCATCGAGCGTGACGAAGAGAAGATCCAGGATCTCACCGAACGGGAAGCGCAGTTCTGGCAGATGGTGCAACAAGATCAGCAGCCTGAACCTGACGGCTCCAGTGATGCTGCCAATGCTCTGAGCTGGCTCTTCCCCCGTGACGATGGCCAGACGGTGGATCTCTCCGATTCTTCCGAGTTCAACCAGCTGTTTGGGGAGCTACTGCGCTTGCGTCAGCAAAAGGAAGCTGTCGAGCAACAAGAGTCTCAACTCAAACAGCGGCTGCAAGCGACCTTGGGTGAAGCGACAGCCGGGCTGTTTGCCGATGGCAAGATCACCTGGAAGCGCAGCAAAGACCGGCTGGCACCGGATCTCGAAAAGCTCGGGCAGGATCATCCCGACTTGCTCACCCGTTACGTCAAACCGGTGCCCGGCGTGCGCCGTTTCACCATTCAACCCTTGAGGCAAACACCATGATCAAAGGACTGGCGATTACTCCGCCCGTGATCGGACGGATCTGTATCGGCAAGCTGGTGCAAAAACAGGATAAGTGGGTGCCGGAGAAGGACGACAGCTTCACCCTCACCACCCAGGTACAACAAAAGGGGGGATGGTTGCTCCATCCCCTGCACCAACACTACTCATCGCAAAAGAGTGGCCAAGGACAGGAGCAGACCAAGATCCGCGCCATTCCGGTGCGGGTGCTGTTCAACGATAGCGACCTGAATCTGCGGGCGGAATACAGCGCGTTTGACCGACAAACCGGCAGGCCGCTCTGTGTCGGGAATGGGGAGGTGGCAAGACGTGTGGGGGGACAAGGCATGGAGGAGGTCAGCTGCTCTGGACCAGAGCGCTGCGCCTTTGCCGGGCAACAGGGCTGCAAGCTGTACGGGCGACTGAACCTGTTTGTGGAGGGGCAAGGGGATGAGCTGGGCAGCTTTATCTTCCGAACCACCGGCTACAACTCGGTGCGCACTCTGTCGGCTCGACTGAAATACCTGGAGGCCGTGAGCGGTGGTCACACCCGTTATTTGCCGCTCACCCTGCGGTTGCGAGCCAAAAGCACCACCCAGTCCTACCGCACACCGGTCTACTACGTGGATTTGACCTTGCGGGAAGAGACCAACCTGACCGAGGCAATCAGACAGGCACACGAGGCCGCCCAGCGTGACCAAGAGGCGGGACTCGCCATCGACCAGATGGAGCAGGCCGCGCGCGAGTTGCTGCGTAACGGCCAGTTTGAGGATATCGATGAAGAGGTGCCGATGCTGCTGGAGGAGTTCTATCCCGAAGCTAACAGCGACGAGACAGCGAATGGTAACGCTGATGCAGTGGCGACTACCTCGCTTAACGCACCGCAAAGCCAAGCAACCAAAACGTCACAGAGGCCGCAACCAAGAAGGAGTCCGCTCACCAACAAATTGGGAAAAGGGACCCCATCCCCTCCTCCAGTAACTGGCGGGTGATCAGCGGGGACGAGCCAACCGATCTACCAACCGCTCCACTGTTTCCAGCAACAGGGTTCGGTCGGCATCATCAAGCCGGGCCAATTGCTGGCTCAGCACAATGCCCTGCTCGGTCGGGCGGTTACTGGTCTCACGCAGAAAGTCGGCTAGCTCACAACCAAACAGTTGAGCGAGCTCCGCCAGCCGCACCACGGTCGGCACCACAATTCCCCGCTCCATTCGAGAGACGGCCTCCATCCCGATATTGAGGTGTTCAGCCACCTGCTCCTGGGTAAACCCGGCCTGGTTACGCTGACGCCCAATAGCCTTGCCCACGTTCTTGGCTAACTGCTCAAAGTTGATATCTGTCATAAGTCCTCCAACCAACCTCTATGGTTGGATATAGACCCATTGACATGAAGAACCCTGAAGGGTGAGGATCAACCGATCAGGTTGACATTGGTGCTTTGGCAGGGAATTTCAGAACGAAAGGAAATCCATCACCCAATACTCCACAACCCTCATTTCCCGCTGTGCAACCACCGCATGACAACGGGAAATGAAAAGTCATTTTTATCCATAAGGAGACATCATGAAACGTTACTTTGCTATCGCGGGCCTGCTTTTTCTGGCCCTGACCATCAACATCGCCTGGACCGGCAAAGCTCCCTGGCTTGGATTTTGGGGGCTGACCGCCACCTTCGTGTTCGGCACGCTTTTTACCGGTGTTGGCATGTGTATCGGGGAGTGGTTTCGCCGCTTTACCCACCCGGACTGGATCTCGACCAGCGGCGCAGTCGAGACCTTCAAGGCCAAAGTGTTTTGGCTTATGGGGCCGCAGGCCATCGGGGCACTGATTGGCTTTTTCGCCTTTCAGGGCTTTATGAACAATATCCTCGGCTATGCCGTGTAAGGAGTGTGGGATGCATCAATGGATAATAGCTCTACTGGGCTTGCTGCTAACGCCCGCCGTGCTGGCGTTTGGAGACCATGGCCGCTGGAACGATGGCTGGGGTCAGGGGGTAACGGAGTACTCAGCAACGGTCGATGACGCGACCTATCTCTATCTATCGTGCCGGATGGGCCAGCTTAGCCGCATCGAACTCAACCAAGCAGGCCAAGCACCGACTGAAACCGTTTGGCTACGCATCGATGGCCATACCTATCCCCCGCTATCCGGCATGGTGGCAGGGAATGACAGTAAGGCGTTCTATGACATGTGGGCCGCGCTGCGCTCAGCCAAGTCGCTGCAAGCCATCACCCAGGATGGCCGCACCGTTGAGCTGCCGGTCGCGGGTGTACAAGAGACGCTAACTGCCGCTACGGACGCGGCCTTTGGTTGTGCCTTTCCGGCTCCAGAGCCTGAGCCAGCCGCCGCCCCCTTGAACTTTGAACTGCGCGCACAACAGGGCGTACTGCAGATTGTGTCTCGTAATGACCCTGTCACGATTAAAGACATCACCATCAACCGTGGCCAGTGTCAGCTGGTTCGGGAAGTGCCGAGTGATGATTGTGTCAGCGGTCGTGTGAAATGGAGCACCTGTCTCGCCAGTAAAGACCGGTTAAAACCAGAGTACATCAAGCAAGTGTTCCCTGTTGCGATGAACTTTGGACAGCAAGCTCGGTTCACCCTCAAGTCAACACCGCTGTGCCGAGTATTGGAGGTGGTTATTCATACCGACCGGGGAGATGCCGGTTACACCTTCGAGTGAGCCCACTCCACTTCGCTATGCCCGGTCTCGTACCGCAATGCTGTTCAGATAAGCACTTTATTGACTGATTATTCATAAATTAGATTTGAGTTGGGGGGACAAGGCTGTGTCCAGTCGCTCTTCCTCCAGCCTTTATCCAGCGAGGCTTGCAATAGAAAGAGGGAGGCATCATGCCTCCCTCGCTTTTTGTCCTGATACTACGTGGACTGGAACTCAAATTCTCTTAAGTGAACAGCATTGGGTCTCGTACCGGGCTTTTTGTTTTCTAAAAGGAGTAGACATGCAACCTGGTGACCATCTGGTCGTAAGCCGATGGGGCTACGACCATCACGGCCTCTACGCGGGCAATAACCAAGTCATCCACTATACCGGGCCTTTCTCGAGTGAAGGCCCGGTGACAGGGCGGATTATTGTTTCATCGTTGGAGATATTTACAGGCAATAGCGACTGCTACCGGCGTGAATACAGCCACCGTTACTACAGTCCGAGCGAAAGCCTGGCGCGAGCGTATCAACGGCTGGGAGAGCGGGCCTACAACCTGCAGTTCAACAACTGCGAGCACTTCGTGACCTGGTGTATCCAGGGTGTGCACCACAGTGAGCAGGTAGACCAGGCGTGGAGTACCGTCTTGCTAGCCATCACGCTTGCACAAACGCCCCTGCCGCCGATCCGCACCACCGTGCCTACGTTCCCCGCACTACTCACACCGCTGACGAACAAGCTGACAACCTGGCTAATACCCTGGCGACTGCGCTAGTCCCAACCCTTTATTCGGAGAACTCCATGACCATTCCCTTTTTCCGGGACGGCTTTGCCCTGCCCGTTGACCAAGCATTGCTGATTCTGCTCAACCAGGAAGTCGCTAAAACCGAGCTCAATCTTGAGCGCTTAACCCAACTGACCTTCAACTTTCGCAATCCCGGCTACAGCGCCGAGCAAGGCGGCGTGCACCCGGTCGAGATCCGCCTGATCCGCGGGCTCGATGGCTGGCTGTTCGATTACGTCACCGACTTCAGCTACCAAGGGCTCGCCCAGGATGCTGAGCTCTGCAAAGAGCTCGATTTCAACTTCCTCGATGGGGAACACACCATGTTGGGCTGGGGACCGCTGCGGCTGGCCGAAGCGCGGGAGTTGTTCGATATCTGGCAAAGCAACTTCATTGCCTACTGCCGGTTGGAATGCTTCAGCGTCACGGTCGCAGGGGATTAGGAGGTCACGATGAGCCAAGAATTAGCGCTCTCCCACTACTCACGTCAATGGTTGGGACAAATCGCCGCCAACGCCAAGCTAACCCCCACCCGCAGTGGCCAGCGCTGGCTGCTGCACCTGACACCGGATAGCCCACAAGCCAGCACAGTCACCTTACAAGTGCGCTGGTCTGGCGTGCGGTGGCAACTGCTCTCTCTCACCAATGCTGGGGACTGGCACACCATGAGCCAGCCGAGGGATGAGATCTGCATTGACCCCAAGCGCAGTTGTTTCTGGCGTTGCCAAGCAGGGCCAGTCTCACTCACCGATCAGCCTCGCGTGCTTGCAAGCTTCCTGACTGACCTGCAGCGCATCTGCATCCATCGCGGCTATCGGGTAGAGAGTGACCCCATTGAGCAACAGGAGAATAAGGATGATTAATACCATGATCGCTATCGAGCTGGAGGCTTATCTTGAACACGATGGTCAGATTGAAGTGGTGCATGACCAAGGCCAGGCGGTGGACGGTTATGCCCTCTATCTGCGCTATGAAAACGAACGGGGCGATGCACTGGCGCAATGGCTGTGCGATCACCCGGATCGCCGCTGGCTAGCCCACTTAGGCAACCTGATCGCGACCAGTTACCACATTCCACTGCACGACTACACCCCGCACACCTTGGCGGCCTGAACGCCGCCAGCCAATCCTGTTGTTACATCCCATTGAGTAACCTATTAACCAAACACCTCGCCGACCCTGCCGCGTCCAATGCGGTGGGGCGATGGCGTATGGAGCCTAATCATGTTGCATCAAAAACTCACCGCCGGGGAGATCCCCGGCACCTACCGGGTGACTGACCTTGTCACCGACGATGACCTGCTCACCATCGCCCAAGCTGTTGCCCGGCAGAAACTGGCCAAGGGAGAAGCTATTACCGATAAACACTTGGCCCATCAAGCCCTGCAAGGACTGCTGCAAACACGAGATCGCGAAGTGTTTGCTGCACTGTTCCTTGATAACCAGCATCGGATCTTGGCCTATGAAGAGCTGTTCCTTGGCACCCTGTCCGCTGCAACCGTCTACCCCCGCGATGTGGTCAAGCGGGCACTGCACTACAATGCTGCCGCCCTGATATTGGTGCATAACCACCCGTCGGGATACCCGGAACCCAGCCGGGCAGATATCGAGATCACCCTGCGCCTACAGAATGCCCTGGCACTGGTGGATATCCGGATTTTGGATCATCTGGTCGTCGGTACAGAGGGTGTGGTGTCGCTGGCAGAGCGGGGAGAGCTGTAATCAACCTCAAGCCATCCACACAGGGTGGCTTTATTTTTTTGAAATAAATCACAGTTTTTTGATTTTGTACTGCTTTGTAGCTGCGTCCTCTACACACCGTTCTGATTCTGAAACATTGGGTATCGTGTCTTGCTGCATCAATGGTTTACCATTGTGCCCAATCGAATATGAACACTGCCCTCCCTACCGTGGGGGTGACATTGCAGTTGAGCACCAAGGATCATCATGGCCGTCAATCAGGGAAAGTGCGAACAAGTATCCCACGAACAAAAAATGAAAATTTTAGTCATTTAATATCAATGGGTTACCAGTAAATGCTCTCGTGCCATATGACTTATTCGCACCTTCCTTAGCGGAATACATCAGAATTTAATCGAGCGTTTGACTCGCTCAAGTATCGGGCGCCATACAATCGCATCCGACTGCCTGTGCGACAAGGTTATTTCAATAAGACGATTGGAAACAGGAATCTTGTATTGCGTCACTTGCCAAGGAGAAGGCCCATTAACCCCCGCGCGAATGTAAGGCATTACGAGCACTCGGTAATTATTGAGCCGCTCAATGCGGACAGGCTGCATCTCAATTATCTTTGGGCCGCCAGACGCCTCAAGTTGCCTGAACATTTTTAACATTTCAGTTCCAACCTCTTGGAGGTCTGCGGGGGTAGCTGCTGCAAGATCGGATTGTGTGTAATCAGGGGGGGACGTGACACTTACACGAATCATCGCACCGGTTGGATTAGGCGTAGCATTCATCGCCAGTAAGGATTCTTTTCGACCACTTGATCCTTCGATGCCGGCATTATCAGTCATTGCTTGGCCAGCAGCGCCGAGATTTTTGCGATTTTCCAGAGACAATACCGTCCAATGAGATGGAACATCGAGTGAGATGCCGTAGGCCAACTGAACACTACGAAATGAAGTGTCTTGCGCGAATGCTGAATGTGCAAGCAGCGTTAAGGCAATAAACGCGGCAAGAAATAGATGTTTGATATTCACTCTCATTGCTCCCCTCCTGCGCTAGGCGGTTGCTTTTTCTCTTGTCTATTAAGAAATGAGAAAAACAGCCAAGCAAATACAAATGCGCCCCCCATATCGAGTGGGTTTTGTGGACTGATCGGCACGCCGACGCTATCGGAAATGGCCTGATACCTGAGCACCTTCAGGACCGATAGCGCGACCACACTCACAATAAACATCAAAATGGTCAACGACCATGCAGCCAGGCGAGACGCCGACTTCTGCTTAAATGCAGTCACGTTCAGTAGCTTTGCCGCACCAAACACGAGCAGTCCGTAAATGAGCCAATCGACGAGCATGGGTAGTTCTCCTATCCGCTAACGCTTGGCATCAGCGGTGGTGCGGCAGCACCGTCCGCTGCATGCCATTGTTAATTGGATTTTGCTTTTGGCCATGATCTCGCACCTCGATAACTGTACGTAAGATCAGTATAGTTCGTGGTAACTGACTGCTAATCATGGGTAATCAGGATCTGGTTTTGCCGGCACCATACCACAAACTTACCTAACTACTCTTCCCTAATACCCCCACCGGTTAAACGCCAGCGGCATCTTGTTGAGCTTCTCGCGATGCTCGCGCCAGTTGGGCAGATGGGTATCCATCAGTGTGATAAATCGCTGGTTATGTTTGCGCTCTAACAGGTGAACCAGCTCGTGCACCACAATAAATTCCAGGCATTCGGGGGGCTTCTTGACTAATTCGAGGTTGATCCAGATGCGGGATGTATCTGTTTTGCAGCTCCCCCACATGGTCTTCATCCGTTTGATACCGACAAACGAAGGGGTGACGTTGAGCAAGGCCTGCCACTTGGCAATCAATATCGGCAACCGCTGGCGCAGCAATTGGCGATACCAGCCCAGTAGCAAGGCTTCTCGCTTCGCGGCGTCATAATGAGCGGGAACCCGCATCCGGATCCACCCCCCTTGTAGCTTGACGCTGTGCGCTCCCTCAACCGGGATCACCTCCAATCGATAGCCCCGTCCCCAAAGGTAGTGCGTCTCGCCGCTGCACATCTGGCGCTCGCTCTGACGTGGCTGCGCCTGAAAGTGGGCCTGTTGCTGCCGGATCCACGGCAAGCGTCTGACCACGGCCATTCTGATGGCCGTCTGTGACAGCGACGCCGGGGCCGAGACGCGCACGCGACCATCAGGGGGCAGCACATTGATGTGCAGGTTCTTGATCCCCTTATGCTGCAACTCCAGCGTGAGCTCACCAATGGTGATCAGGGGCATCAGTGGTACTCCTGCTGCGCTTTCACCAGCTCCATCACCTCGGCAACGGTCACATCGTATCCCTTGGTTTCTTCGGCAATGGCAAACGCGATCTCCCGCTCCTTGAAGCGATCGCCATACCAATCGGCCTTCTTGGTATAACGCACGGCGGTATCAATCCTGGCCACCAGCAGCTCATCCTTGCCCAGATTGTCATAGAGTGCCCGTTTGGCTGCCGTGTCTATGCTCTCTGGGTAGGCGCTCTGGCTATGGCTCTGTGGATATTTCACCTGCTTGGCCAGCTCGCGGACCTTTTCCAGATACTCCTGATAGGAGATGGCCTGCTGGCGGCGCAGATCGATCAGCTCATCGAGCAGCACCGACATCCTCTCGTAGTATTTGGGGTTGACCGGGTTCTCATCGACGATGGTCCGGCGCACGTTGTTTTCAATCGCCTCGGCCATCGACTCCTGATTGTCGCGCATCTCCTTGGGCAACCCATCCAGCGCCTCGGGGCCGCGCTGGATAATGAGCTCCAGCAGCCCCAGCTCCTCAAAGTCCATCAGCGTCTCGCTGGGGTCGGCATCCACCCACAGATCCAGCATCTGGCGCATGCCCGGCTCGAACTGCTTCATGTCCACCAGATCACCACTGGCCAGCTTGATCTCATCCCGGACCTTGGCGAAGTGTTCGACCTCCTGCTTGATCGAGGCGGCCTGCGAGGCGCTGTAACCCGCCTCCTCCAGCTCACCCGCCAGATTGGTAAAGGCGCGGATCAACTTGGCCACCAACTGATAGAGGGTCAGCCGCAATGCCTCTTTCTCGCTCAACGTCTCTTCATCGGCTCCCGGCTCACAACAGAAATAATGCTGATAATCGAGTTGCGACTTGGGCGCCTTCACCGGCTCACACAAGGCACGAACGGCTTCCAGAGCGTTATCCAGATCCTCTTTGGCCTGGGCCAGTCGATCCTTGAGCAGCCCGGCCACATCCTCCTTGTCATAACCCGCGAAGGCCTCGGCCGTATAGTCGTTGACCGTCTTCTCCAGCGACTTGAACAGGTCTTTGTAATCGATGATGTAGCCGTACTCCTTGTCGTCACCATCCAGCCGATTCACCCGACAGATGGCTTGGAACAGGTTGTGATCAGCCATCTTCTTGTCGATATAGAGGTAGGTGGCAGAGGGGGCATCAAAACCGGTCAGCAGCTTATCCACGACAATGAGCAGCCGCATCTGGCCCGGCTCTTTGATAAAACGCTGCTTGACCAGTTTTTCAAACTCTTCGACCCGCTTAGCCGCCTCATCCTCCGGCTGCTCGAAATAGTCGGCCAGCATCTTGCGATAGATGTTGTACTTGGCCAGCTTCTCCGTCAGCCCCTCGCCCGTCTCCTCGCCCTTGATCTCGCTGGCATTGGGTTGGTAACTGGTGACGATGGCGCACTTGCCAGCAAAACCGGCCTGGCTGAACATCTCGTAACTTTTGCAGGCTTGATAGACGCTGGCGCAGACCAGCATGGCATTGCCACGACCATCGGCCAGCCGGGGCTTGCGCTCGAAGTCGAGCAGAATATCGGCCACTATCTGCTCCAGCCGCGAACGACTGGAGAGCAGCTTCTGCATGGAGGCCCACTTCTGTTTAAGCTGCTGCTTGCCCAGCCGCGAGAGATCCTTGGTCTTGGTATCGAACCACTCATCCACTTTCTTCTGGGATTTGACCCGCTGATCGATATCCCGCGCCTCGTAGCGCAGATCCAGCACCACGCCATCACTCACCGCCTCGTTGAACTTGTAGGTGTGAATGTAGGGGCCAAAGACCTCGATGGACTTTTTTTTGTCCTGCTTCATCAGCGGTGTGCCGGTAAAACCGATAAACAGCGCCTCTGGCAACAGGCTCTTCATAGCCCCATGCAGCTTGCCGGACTGAGTGCGGTGGCACTCATCGACAAACACAAACAGCTGCCCCTTGGGGCTGAAGTCCGAGGGCAAACTGCGGCGCATATCAGCAATAAAATCATCCGAGCTGCCATCATCTTCGTCATCCGACTCGCCTTCTGGCGTGCGACCGAACTTGTGTACCAGCGAGCAGATAAGCCAAGGGTTATGGGCATGCAGACGGGTCACCAGATCGGCACCGCTTTTGGTGCGCAGGATCTCCTCCTCCACCCCACTGAATACCTTCTCGATCTGCTCATCGAGTTCGGTACGGTCGGTGATGATAAGCACCCGGCTGTCGGTCACATTTTCGCGGATCCACTTGGCCAGCCAGACCATGGTCAGGCTCTTGCCGCTGCCTTGGGTGTGCCAGATGATGCCGCCATCCCGGCGGCGGATATAAGCCTTGGCGGCACGGATGCCGAAATACTGGTTATGGCGGCAGGTTTTCTTGGTGCCCGCATCAAACACGATAAAGTCGTGGATCAGCTCCAGAAAGCGCGCCTTACTGCACAACTGCGTCAGATGCTGGTCCAGCAGATTGGCACCCGGCAGATCGACATGGTCGGAATGGATTGGATCGGCTGGCTCTTTCCACTCCAGATAGTATTTCTCGTGGGTTTCGATAGTGCCGTAGCGCACCCCTTGGGTGTCGTTGCCCGCCATCACCAGCTGCATGGTGGTGAAGAAGTTACGGATAAAATCCTTCTTCTGGTTATCCAGGTTCTGGTGGATACCTTCGGAGACAGAGACGGTAGATCGCTTGAGTTCAATGACGCCAAGGGCAATGCCGTTGACATAGAGCACCAGATCCGGCCGTTTCTTATGCTCGCCTTTGACCGTCACCTCTTCGGCAATGGCAAAGTCGTTGGCCTGCGGATTGGCCCAGTCGATCAGCCAGACGGTTTGGTTCTGCTCGCCTGCCCCTACTTTTTCCTTCACGCCATAACGCAGCAGGCGATAGACCTCCTTGTTGGCGTCATAGAGGATGCGCCCTTCGCCCAGGCTTGCCGCCCGATCCAGTTGCCTTAGCACCTTGGGGATAAGCGCCGCGTCCACACCACGCCCCGCCAGCCAGGCGGTCAGCAGTTCCGGCTCGACATTCCGGTTGTTCTCCCGTGTATGCCAATCCCCCAGATAGCGATAGCCCAGCTCCGCTTGAAATAACTTGATGACGCGGTTCTGGGTTGCCCGCTCCCGTTGGCCGACTGAAATCATGCTCTCTATCCCTGTTATTCTCTCAAGCCGCCGCGACAACCGCGCAGCCGCTCTTATTTGTTACACCCACTTCGTTACACCAATCCCTGCTGCAAACGGGTCAAGGCGATCTGCAGACTGCGATCATCAAACAGCCGCGCCTTGCGCTCACCCCACGGGGTTCCCGCTGGCCAGCGATGCAACCCCTCTCGCAGCGCGCTCAGCGTCGGCGCACAGCCCTCTTCGGCTATCAACCAATCGACCGTGGCCAATAACTCCATGCCATAGGGCGACTCAAAACCGTCGATTAACGCGGTCGTCTGCTCCAGTATCGGTAAAAATGCTTTGGCCTCGGTATGGAGATAAACGGCAAGCTCTTGTTTTTTGGCCTCATTAAACCAGATGACATCAAACGGCTTGCTATCCGGAATGCGCTTGTCGGACTGCAGATAACTGCCGTCCATCGCATTGAGCAGATGGGTCAGATTGTTGGCATAAGGGCCATAACGATGGGCCTTAAACTGCAACTGCAGCGGATCCCCCAGCGGGTTGCGGCCAATGACCCGAGCCAGAAACCAGGCCAGCTTCTGGATTTCCAGCAAGCTGCACTCCATCCCTAAAAACCAGTAGCGACGTACCAGTTCAGCAATCAAGGCCCGAGCCGGAGTCAGCTCCGCCACCCCGCCGCGCTTGGCCACATTTTGGTATTGGCTACTGGGCTCATAGAGCAGGATATCGATATCCAGATCGCCCAGTGCCGTTTCAATCGCCTGTTTGACCTCTGGCCAAGGCAGACCACCGTTGCCAGCCCCCAGCGGCGGAATGGCAATCGAAGAGACCTGCTGCGCCTGTAACCAGGCCCGCAGATCCTGCAAACCATCCTGGATCCACGCCATCTGTGCCGGATTGCGCCAGTGCTGTTTGGTCGGAAAATTCACGATCCAGCGCGGCCCCAGCAGCTCACCCGTCTGGGTAATAAACATCTTGCCGGTGACGACATCACCCTGTTTGCACGCCTCGGCATAGGCGCGCATATTGGCCGGGAACCGCTCCTTGAACATCAAGGCGATCCCCTTGCCCATGACACCGACGGTGTTGACGGTATTCACCAGCGCTTCCACCGGAGCATCCAGCAGATTGCCTGTTGTATATCGAATCATCTGAAATACCACCCATCACGGACATAGACGGGGCGCGCGACCCCGACCCGATTCATGCATTGTTCCACGCGGTTCTTTATCTCTTCGTTGTAACACACCACGCCCAGCAACGCCTCGATGGGGCAATGTTGATGGATCAAGGCCTCGGCCTGATAGCGTTCCAGCTTGCTCAAATCTTCCGCATCACGCTTGAAATCACGGCGCTGCAGCAGTGGCCAGTCAATACGCCCCAGATCGCCAAGGTCGACATAGAAATTGGCCCACTGGTAATAGGCATGGCTATCGGTAAATACAAACGGCAGCCCCAATTCAGCCATGCGATGCAGGCTGGAAACCAGGATCAAGATTTCATCATTTTCACGCTGGGGAACACCGCGCCCTGAGTGAATATTGCTGAGCATGGGAGAAAACGGCGTGAAGTAGAAGGGCACATAGTCATTCAACACGCCGTAAGGGGCCAGCGGCACTGGATGGCGCGCGCTTGGCAATCAGCTCCGGCAGCCCGATATGCACCCAGTGCGGGTTTTGCTGCTGACCATTCCCCGCCCACAGGCCATGGGTCAGGATCCATTCCAGGTTATCCCGATGCACGATCCGGAATATCAGCGCCTTCTGCGGATTCAGGCTCTGGCTATAGTCATAGGCCATGGGTGGCTAGCTCCTGCGATACCCAGCGCTTGATAAACACGCCAACGATGACCCCACCCGCTTTTCGTATGCGGGTGGCCGCTGTGCACGCCATCAAACAACTCACAATAAAAGTATCTCTTTCTTTTCAGATAGATAAACATCTATCGCGCCAATTAACAACGCCCCAGTCACGCAACAGTCAAGCAAATCCGGCGCTGGGTGGCTCCGGTGGCCAGGCTCGCGGCAGAGGCGGTCATCCGGTTGGGCTGCACTTATGCCCCCGTCTATGCCCCCGCCGCCAGCGGCAGGCGAATTTTGCCGGTCAGCAGTTGCTGCATCATGCCTTGCTTCAGGGCGCGGGCCTTTTCCAGCTTCTGGGTCAACGCCTGCAGCTCGTTATCCATATCGGATAAAATAGTTGCGATGGCGGTTTGTTCTTCAATCGATGGGAAAATGGATTTTGTTGACTCCATTTTCTCCTTTGTGACATGCAACATTGTGCCGCCACTCGAAGAACTATTCTTTAACCTCTCGGTCATATCACCCAGCAAATAGAACAAGAATGCTTTATTATTGCCACTCTTACATTCAACTTTCCAAATGTGATAATGATAAATAGCCTTGCTTCCTTTCCATATTACGGGTCCAAAAGTTGCCGACCACATAAATAGAAGGTCTCCAAAATCGCAATACTGCCTTTCTGGAAGTTGCAAATTTGAATAATAATATTCATCTCCCCTCCCAGTCAGATTTTGCAATCTAATGACGGGTACTCCGGACGATTCCCATTCGTGTAAAGCGTAAGCTCGACCATTAATAAATTGGCTCGCATCTCCAAGTGACACAACCTCCCAATCCTCCGGAATATCTCCCAGTTCGCTGAGTTTATAGCCCTTTTGAGTACCATCGGGGCGCAGGGCGAAGGCGGGCAGACGGGTGCGGCCGGTCAGCAGTTGCTGCATGGTGGCGCTCTTGATGGCCTGTTTCTTGGCGATCAGCTGCTCCAGCGCATCGATCAGCGCATCACTATCCGACAGCACATTGGCAATGGCGGTTTGTTCTACAACCGTAAGAGGTAATGCAAATTTCAACTGCCTTACTTGAGCAAAGTTCAATCCCTCCCTATTACCACCAGCTTGAAAGCTATCGATTTGATTTTGACCAACACTTGAATTAATAAGCTCAACCAAAACAACTGGAACAAATTTAGAACCGTCGACTCTGATTATGCAGACGTGCTGGTTTACATTGCCACCGATGACTTGAATATCTGCTTTTGCACAGCGCCCGATTGATGCTCCAGTTATATTTAGTAGTACATCATCACGTTTGATTTCTGAACCAAGAAAAGTAGAGTGAACAGTCTCCGTTATATATGCAACATCAGATAAATCGAGTTTCCCCCATCCGACATTTTGGCTTCTAACAAATGGTCTCCCACTATCAACATATACAGAAGAACCTCCAGTTGGAGTTTTTCCACTGCCAACCTTTACCGCACAATTATCAATTAAAAAAACATCCCAATCCTCCGGAATAACCCCCACTTCCGTTTGCTTATAACCCGCCGGGATCGCCTTGCCTGCTGTCTCTTGCATCATCTGCTCTGTCATTATGCCCACTCCAGCCCCATGCTTTTGAGATGCGCGGCCACCTTGGCCTCCAGATCTGCGACCTGCTGGGTCAGTTGCGGCAGGGTGGCGCGGTAGCGCTCCTCCAACTCCTTGACGCGGTTGGCCAGCTGCTGGGTGATGCGCTCAATCTCCGCCTCGATGGCGGCCTGCAAGCTGGCGCGCCACTTATCCTCCACCAGCAGTTGCTTGATCTCACTCTCAGTCAGCTTGGGGTAACGGGCCACCACCGCCCGATCCAGCGCCTCTTGCGCTTCTTTTACCGCCTTTTTAGCCTGGCTTTCGGCTTCGAACCGCTTGATGGCGGTTTTTAGCGCCGCCTTTTCCTCGGCATCACTGGCTTGCTTGAGCCGCGCCTTCAGGCTGGCGGCGTTGATCTTCCCTGCGTCGTTGGCAGCGTCACTTAGCAGCCCCTCCTCGCCGCCCTGCTCTTCCAGATAGCTTTCCAAGGATTGGTTGGCCTCATCCGCGGCGGCCTGCAGGGCGTCGATGTCGGCCTGCTTATCGCTAAAGAAACGGGCCACCAGCAGCGCCGGTGGCAGTAGCTCGGCCTTGTATTTGCTCTTGCCCAGCACCAGATCCGGCGTCTCTTTAAGCTTTTCGCCCTTGTCGACTTTAAGCTCGCGCAGCACCTTGCCCGCCGCCCAGCCATCCTGGGAGAGCACATAAACATCGTCCTGCATCACGGCATGCCAGTAGTCCAGCAGCAGTTGGTAGATATCGTAGTTATCCAGCAGCGGCAGCGGCGCATAGGCGGCGAGCAGCGATTCGCTGATCTCTTCGATCAATGCCTTGGGCGACTCACCCTGCTCAATCTCCGCCAGATGGCACTCGGTAAACCAGCGCGAGAAGGGTTCGAGCGAAGCAGATGCAAAACGGACAAACTCGGGGTGCGCCAGTATGGTGCCCTTGACCTTGGCGGCCTCCACCAGACCATGGCTATAACCCGCATGGGCCGGAGCAAACAGATCGGCCCGCAGGGTCGGGAACACCTGCCAGTAAGCGCCCAGGGCGTCGATATCGCGATTGGGAATGCCGCCTTTAAGGTGGGCGGCCAGATCGTGCAGATCTTCGGCCTCGCTGGCATCGATATAGCGCGGAATATTCAGGTTGTAGTCGTTGGCGGCGATTTCCAACAGCGGCACTGCGCGGCTGTAACGGGGGATCAGCTGCTCGCGGGTAAAGGTATCGACGATCTTGTGGATGTCCTGCTCGCGCAGCCGGTTCTTGTTGCCATCTTTGATAAAGCCTTTACTGGCATCGATCATAAACAGGCTCTGGCTGCTGTAGCCGTTGGCCTGGATGGCGCGCTGGTGCGCCGTCTCCTTGTCGATGACGATGATGCAGGCCGGAATGCCGGTGCCGTAGAAGAGGTTGGCAGGCAGGCCGATGATGCCCTTGATAAAGCCTTGTTTGAGCAGATTCTCGCGAATGCGCGCCTCGGCATTGCCACGGAACAGCACGCCGTGGGGCAGGATCACAGCCCCCTTGCCGCGACTGTTGAGGCTCTTGATGATGTGCAGCAAGAAGGCGTAATCGCCATTTTTCTCCGGCGGTACGCCCCAGACAAAGCGGCCAAACTCATCGTGCTCGGCATCCAGGCCGCTGGTCCAGTTCTTGTTGGAGAAGGGCGGGTTGGCGACGGCAAAGTCGAAGCACTTGAGCTGGTTGTTGCCCTCCTTCCACTGGGGCGCGGCCAGGGTATTGCCCTTCCAGATCTTGGCGGTCGGGTTGTCGTGCAGGATCATGTTCATGCGCGCCAGTGCGCTGGTGGCGTTATCCATCTCCTGACCGTAGATGGTGAGCCCCTTGGGGCCCGCCTCGTCACTGGCCTTGAGCAGCAAGGAGCCGGAGCCGCAGGTGGGGTCGTAGACGGTGGCATCTTGCGGCGTCTGGCGACTGATGCCGATCACCTTGGCCAGAATGCGCGACACCTCGGCCGGGGTATAGAACTGCCCCTTGGACTTGCCTGATTCGGTGGCGAAGTGGCGCATCAGGTATTCGTAGGCATCGCCTAACAGATCATCGCCCTCGGTGCGATTGGCAGAGAGATCCAGCCCCTCAAAGATGCCGATCAGCTTGGTCAGGCGGTCGATCATCTCCTTACCCTTGCCCAGCTTATCCTCATCGTTGAAGTCGGCGATGTCGATAACGCCCTTAAGATCATTAGCTTCGGCCAGCGCCGAGATGGTGAGGTTGATCGCCTCGCCGATATTCGCGGTCCCCTTGAGCGCCACCATGTCACTAAAACTCGCCCCGTGCGGCACCTCAATCATGGCGTAGGGGTTACCCTTGGCCTTGTCGGAAACGTACTTCACAAACAGCAGGGTCAGCACATAGTCCTTGTACTGGGAGGCATCCATGCCGCCACGCAGTTCATCGCAACTGGCCCACAGGGAGGAGTAGAGTTCGTTTTTCTTGATAGCCATGGAAAGGGTTCCAATAAGAGTCAGTTTGCGCCAAGGGCGCATGGAAAACGAAAAGAGGCGATTGTTTGCACCCATACGGGTGAGCACGCCAGAGATTGCCAACGAGTTTACCCACTTGACCCCGTGGCAACCATGGTGGATATCACATCAGTGACGGATAGGCAGATCGTTTGCTGCAAAAGCCATCATTTGCCTTCCAGCAAGGCCGGCGGTGTGCTCTCGCCACGGCATTTGAGTTGCCCCAGCGCGTTGGTTCGACAGACGGTGCCATCAGATGCACGCAACTGACCAAGTGCATCTTCACGCCATGTCACCCGTTCACCGGTTTTGGCATTGCTGCCGCGAATATTGCCCAGCGCGTCTTGCCGATAGGTAGTGCCATCGCTCCCCTTAAGATTGCCGAGCGCGTCCTTACGCCAGGTCGTTCCGGTTCCCGAGTCTTTGATGTTGCCAAGCGCATCCTCACGTAAGGTGCCCTGCTTGCCATCGTCACATTGATAGCGGGTATGGCCCAATGCATCTTTTCGATAGGTGCAGTCGGCTGCAAACACGACTTGCGGCGTTAGGCTCAGCAGCAGTGCGGCCAGCGACCACTGGCGTGTCGCTAGCCAAAAGCCGGGTTGGTGACTCATTGCATCTCTCCTCTGACGTGAACTCGATTGACTATACCGGGCCAGCCGCTCAGCTTCGATACTGAGGTTTTTAACATGTCGTGTTTTCAGGCGGATGCGTGATGGCAAGACGTCCACTGAGGCGCGTTCAGTCCAGCTTGAGATAATTAACCTCGTTTGTATTTACCCACTTGCTCAAGAAAGTAGCTGCCCAGCTCACCCTTATGCTGGCTTGCTTCGCTTTCTGCGCTGGCCAAGTGACCGTTGCGCTCTTTCCATACGGCATATGCGGCAGCCTTCTCGACCTCGACCCGTTCTTGCTGCTCTTTCGGTAGGGCACACAGATTGTGACTCATACTGACCTCTTTGTTATTTGTTGGCGCCATGGTACGCCATCAGTGGCATGCGGGACTTGCGCTGGTTCAAAGGTGGCGCGCTATAATGCCTGTATATAAACACAGGCGTTATTACCATGAAGCTGTTAACCCCAGACCCATCACCCGCCGAGGTGACCATCCCGCTGTTCTTGCACCGCGCCTCTTGCGGCTTTCCCAGCCCAGCCAGCGACTATCTGGAAGGGAAGTTGGACCTCAACACCCACTGCGTGCCGCACCCTGCAGCCACCTTCTATCTGCGTGCCGAGGGGGAGAGCATGACCGGGGTCGGCATCTTTCCCGGTGACTTGCTGGTGGTCGATAAGAGCCTCACCCCGCGCCATGGTGATGTGGTGATTGCACTACTCGATGGCGGCTTCACGGTAAAGACCTTGCAGCTCAAGCCGAGGTTGCGGCTGTTGCCAGCCAATCCGGCGTTCGCGCCTATCGACCCTTGTATGAGCCTCTCCCTGGAGTTGTTCGGAGTAGTCACCCATGTGATTGGCAATCTGAGGCAGCGTGATGGCTATAGCGCTCGTTGATGTAAACAACTTCTACGCCAGCTGTGAGCGGCTGTTTCGCCCTGAGCTGCGTGGCCGCCCGATCGTTGTGCTCTCCAACAACGATGGATGCGTGGTGTCGCGCAGCCCCGAAGCCAAGGCGATGGGTATCAAGATGGCCGGGCCCTACTTCAAGATCCGCGAGCAGTTCGAGGCGCATGGCGGTGTGGCATTCAGCTCCAACTACGCGCTCTATGGAGACATGTCTGGCAGGGTGATGAGCACGTTGGAGACAATGGCCCCCGAGCTGGAGGTCTACTCCATCGATGAAGCATTCCTGTCACTGTCGGAGTCGTTTGCCGGGGACCTGACGGCCTATGGGCAACAGATCCGGCAGCGAGTGTGGCAGTGGACCGGCCTCACGGTAGGGGTTGGGATCGGCCCCACCAAGACCCTCGCCAAGCTGGCCAACTATGCAGCCAAGAAGTGGCCTGCCACGGGCGGCGTCGTGGACTTGCGTGACGAGCTGCGCCGTGCCCGGCTGATGGCTATCACCCCGGTGGACGAGGTGTGGGGCATAGGGCGGCGCTTGGGGGCCAAGTTGGCGGCACAAGGCATCAACACCGTGGCAGACCTGGTGGCCAGTGATGCCAAAGGGTTGCGCGCCCAATACGGCGTGGTGGTCGAGCGGATCGTACAGGAGCTGCGTGGCCTGCCTTGCGCGGAGCTGACCGTTGAACCGGTGGCGAAGCAGCAGATCCTCTCGAGCCGTTCCTTTGGTGAGCGCGTGACTGACCGTGGGGAAATGGCCCAAGCGTTGTCAGGCTTTATGGCTCGCGCTGCCGAGAAGTTGCGGGCCGAGGGAATGTGTTGCCAGCGGGTGCATCTGTTCGTGCGAACCAGCCCCTTTGACGAACGAGCCCCTTACTACAGTGAGCAGGCTGGCGTCCGGCTGGTCTGCCCTAGCGATGATACCCGGTTGTTGCTGCAGCAAGTGAACGTGCTGCTAGCGCAGATTTGGCGCGACGGTTACCGTTATCAGAAGGGGGGCGTCATGCTGAGTGAGTTCACCCCCAAGGGGCAGCAACAGGCAGATCTGTTTGCCCCGTCCTCCGCTCAATCGGACGCGCTGATGGCTGTGATGGACCAGATCAAAGCCAAGGGATTGGGGCGCGTAGGCTTTGCCAGCCAAGGCACGGGGTCGCCTGAGTGGATGATGCGACAAGAGCACCTGAGCCCCTGTTACACCACCCGCTGGGAGGACCTGCCGGTGGCCAGGTAAGTGGATACAGTAATGTTCCTACCGTTTGCTAGATGTGGTACCCCACGTGGTACCCCAAGCCAAAAAGTACAAATGGCCAGCTTCGCTGAGAAGCTAACCCTTTGTTTTATATGGTGCCGATAAGGGGAATCGAACTCCTGACCTTCGCATTACGAATGCGCTGCTCTACCAACTGAGCTATACCGGCTTGTCGCCAGTCAGATTCATGAAAAATGGCAGGCGTGTCAATCGAGCCAACTCAATTTTATGAGTTGGCTCATGGTGTTAGAGCCAGATTTACAGGTCGGCAAACTCGGGGATATGGGCCCGGCCGCGGCTCTCGAGGAAATCGAGCAGGGCGCGGGGGGTGCGCACCAGGATCCGCTCCAGCGGAAAGCCCGCTTCGGTCACCAGACGGTGGCAGTGGTCAAAATCGCCAAGAGTAAATGCCACGTGGGAATCGGAGCCGAAAGTGAGATAGGCCCCCAGATCTCGCGCGGCTTCAACGATGGCGCGACAGTTGCCTTCGCTACCCGGGCGCGAGTGAATGAAGGAGGAGTTGTTGATCTCCAGCGCCACCCGATAGTCCGCCGCCGCCTTGACCACCGCCTGAATGTCGATGGGAAATGCGGGGTTGCCCGGGTGGCTGATCATATCGACCCGGCCGCTCTTGATGGCGTTGATCATCGCCTGGGTATGGGTTGCCTGATCGCAGGGAGGGAATACCTGCTCATGAAAACCCGCCATGATCATGTCGAGGCGCGACTCATAGCGCTCGGGAAAATCGATCTCCCCGTCGAGGTTTTTGATGTTGGCTTCGATACCCCGCAGGATCCCCACCCCTTCCACCACTCTTGGCAATATCGGCAAGTTGGCAAAATGCCAGACATGAGGGGCATCGGCCATCTCGGGGCCATGATCCGTGGTGGCGAACAGCTTGATCCCTTTGGCTCTGGCAACAGGCAGATAGTCGTGGATGGTGCTGTAGGCGTGGGTGCTGGCAATGGTGTGAGTGTGGGTATCGACCGGGTACTTCATCTTCTCTCCCCTCATATTTTGAAGGGGCAGCATAACAAAGTAGGGGGAATTGGGCCACGCCGGCACTTGCCACACTTTGTCACAAAATACCGAGGAACTGACATAGTCTGAGCCGGACTGACTGGCATACTGGCTCCCGTCGATACATGCCTGAACTCGCATCGACAGTTTGCCATCAGGATGATGCAAACTCACTTTCCCCACCGTCGCTCCCCGCGGCGGTTTTTTTTACCTGTTTGTTACCCTCTGCCACCGTCAACCGGGCAAAAAAATGCCCAACTAGCAAGAAGCAGGTTGGGCGAGACTTAATGTTTAATTGCAGTGGCATAGATATAGAGTCTCGCGCTGTGGAGTTAGTTCCGACCTTTTTGCGCTTTTTCACAAAAAACATTCTGCTAACACCCGTTCACAATCTCTTGACACCTCGCGTTATGAAACGTACTTTTTAAACATTCGTTTAAGTGAGGTGTCCAGTGAGTAAAATCGATACCAAAAACCGTATTCTCGACGCCGCTGAAGTGCTGTTTGCCGAGCGGGGATTTGCCGATACCTCTTTGCGTCTGATCACCAGCGAGGCCGATGTCAATCTGGCGTCGGTGAACTATCACTTCGGCTCCAAGAAGGAGCTGATCCAGGCAGTGCTCGACCGTTACCTGAGCCTGTTCATGCCCGATCTGGATGCCCGCCTGCGGGTACTGATGGAGCAGGAGCAGCTGACCCTGCTGCAACTGTTTGAAAGTTTTGTCGAACCGCTGATGAAGCTATCGGCCGTGCGGGCCAACGGCCCGGCCATCTTCATGCAGCTGCTGGGGCGCGGCTATATCGACAGCCAGGGCCACCTGCGCCGCTTTATCACCGCCCACTATGGCCCCATTTTGCAGCGGATCACCCAGGCTATCTCCAAGGCCAACCCGGCCCTCTCGCCAGCGGATCTGTTCTGGCGCCTGCACTTCACCCTGGGCACCGTCGTCTTCACCATGGCCTCTGCCGATGCGCTGCGCGACATCGCCCTGGCCGACTTTGGCCAGCAACTCGATGTCGAGGGGCTGGTACGCAACGTTATTCCTTATCTGGCGTCCGGAGTCGGGGCACCAGTGGAGTCGACCAGGCTCTCCCTGGCCGTGTAACAACCAACAATAAATCAACGGAAACAGTGAAATAGAAGGAACTTCGGTATGATCACATTGCTTGTCCTGCTGGTGCTGGCGATAGCCGTTGTGCTCGGCGTACCCTCCATCCGTAAAAAGGTGGTAACCCGTCCGGTGTTCGGCATCTTCAAAAAGATACTGCCGCCCTTGTCAGCTACCGAGCGGGAGGCCATGGAAGCCGGCTCCGTCTGGTGGGATGGCGAGTTGTTTCGCGGCAATCCCGACTGGAAAAAACTGCACGGCTACGGCAAGGCCGAGCTGACTGCAGAGGAGCAGGCCTTTATCGACAATCAGGTCGAAACCCTGCTCGCCATGGTTGACGACTTCAAGATCGTCAACGAAACCAAAGACCTGCCGGAGCCAGTGTGGGACTATCTGAAGAAGGAAGGCTTCTTCTCCCTGATCATCCCGAAATCCTACGGCGGCCGCGAGTTCTCGGCGATTGCCAACTCCACCATCGTCACCCGCATCGCGACCAAGAGCCTGAGCGTGGCGGTCACCGTCATGGTGCCGAACTCCCTTGGCCCGGGCGAGCTGCTGATGCACTACGGCACCCAAGCCCAGAAAGATTTCTGGCTGCCGGGGCTGGCCAATGGCAAAGAGGTGCCCTGCTTCGCCCTGACCGGGCCGGAAGCGGGCTCCGATGCAGGCGCCATTCCTGACAAGGGGATCGTCTGCAAAGGGATGCACAAAGGTGAAGAGGTGCTGGGTATTCGTCTCAACTGGAACAAGCGCTACATCACTCTGGCGCCGCGCGCCACCGTGCTGGGACTGGCGTTCAAACTCTATGACCCGGAAAAACTGCTGGGTGACAAGGAAGAGCTCGGCATCACCTGCGCGCTCATCCCCACCAGCCACCCGGGCGTGCGGGTGGGCGATCGCCACTACCCCATGGGTCTGGCGTTCCTGAACGGCCCGACCTTCGGCAAGGATGTGTTCATCCCGCTCGACTGGATCATCGGCGGCCCCGATTACGCCGGCCGCGGCTGGCGCATGCTGGTGGAGTGCCTCTCCGCCGGTCGCGGCATCTCGCTGCCTGCTCTGGGCACCGCTTGCGGTCACATGGCGAGCCGCACCGTGGGCGCCTACTCCTACGTGCGCAAGCAGTTCGGCATGTCCATCGGCAAGTTTGAAGGGGTGCAAGAGGCGCTGGCCCGCATCGGCGGCCTCACCTATCAGCTGGAAGGGGCTCGCCGCATGACCGCCGGTTCCCTGGACTTGGGTCAGGCGCCGGCCATCGTCACCGCGATTTCCAAGTACCACATGACCGAAATGGCGCGTCAAATCATGGATGACTCCATGGACATCCACGCCGGTCGCGCCATCCAGCTGGGCCCGAAAAACTACACCGGCTACGCCTACATGGGGATTCCGGTGGCCATCACGGTGGAAGGGGCCAACATCCTGACCCGCAACCTGATGATCTTCGGGCAAGGGGCCACCCGCTGCCACCCGTACGTCTTTGCCGAGCTGGAAGCGGCGGCTGATACCGACGTGGAGCGCGGTCTCGAGAAGTTTGACGCCCTGCTGATGAAGCACATCGCCTTCGGCGCCGGCAACTTCTTCGGTTCCCTGTTCCAGGGGCTGACCCTGGGTCAGTTCAACAGCGCGCCGGTAGCCGGTGAAACCGCTCGCTACTACAAGCAGCTCTCTCGCATGAGTAAAGGGCTGGCGCTGTGCGCCGACGTCTCCATGCTGATGCTGGGTGGCGATCTCAAGCGCAAGGAGATGATCTCTGCCCGTCTGGGTGACGTGCTGAGCCACCTCTATCTGGCCTCCGCCACCCTCAAACACTACGAGGATCAGGGCCGTATGGTCTCCGATCTGCCGTTCGTGCAGTACGCGGTGGAGCGCAACCTCTACCTGATTGGCAAAGCGTTCGAGGGCTTCTTCCAGAACTTCCCGAACAAGGTGGTGGGTGCTGTACTCAAGCGCGTGGTGTTCCCGTTCGGCGTCGGTTACAAGATGCCGGCCGACGATCGTTGCCACGCCATCTGTCTGGCCATGATGAAGCCGGGCGAGTTCCGCGACCGTCTGACGGCGCTGTGCTACGTAGGCAAGGACGAGGCGGATCCGGTCGGCCTGATGGAGCGTGCCTTCCAGGCCATGGTGGCAGTGCAGCCCTACGAGAAGAAACTGGTGCAGGCCCAGAAAGAGGGCAAACTGCCCCGCAAACTGGCGCTGCCGGAACTGGTGGAAGCTGCTCTGTCTCAGTCCATCCTGAGCAAGGACGAGGCGGACAAGCTGCTGGCCGCCGATGCCCTGCGCTACGAAGCCATTCAGGTGGACAACTTCGCCCCGGGCGAGCTGGAAGGCTTTTCCCAGCAAGCAAACAAGCAGCCAAACAAGGTCGAGCACGCCGCCTGATCCCCTTGCAAACCTGCCCCAAACCGGCCCTCGTGGCCGGTTTTTTTTGTTTGTTAACCATGCATTTACAAGCAAGGAGAATTCCAGTTAAATGCTTGAATCCCTGTTGCAGGGACTTTGGAAGCAAGGCCAGCGGAATGGCCGATAACAACAACTCAGGAAGAGTGAATGAACCTCGCCAAAACGGCGATCGAACGCCCCATCTGGGTGGCGGTCTCGATCGTGCTGATTTTCCTGCTGGGCCTGCTCAGCATCCGGGGACTGCCGATCCAGCTGTTCCCCGACATCGACCGTCCACACCTCAACATCTCGGTGAGCTGGCGTTCAGCCTCTCCCCAGGAGATGGAGTCGGAGATCACCGACCCCATCGAGCAGGAGATGCAGGGGGTGCAAGGGCTCAAGAGCCTTGTCAGCAACAGCTATCCCGGCTTTACCGAAATCGACATGGAGTTTGCCCTCGGCACCGACATGCAACGGGCCCAACTCGATGTGATTTCGCGACTGAACCGGGTCTCGGGACTGCCGGACAAGATTGGCGGCCCCTACGTCAACAACTACAGCAGCAACGATACCCTCACCTTCTTCTTCATCCAGCAGCTGCCCGGCGCCAAGGGGGTGATCGATGATCATCAGGCGTTGATCGAGGCGCGGGTCAAACCCGAGCTGGAGCGCATTGAAGGGGTCTCGACGGTCGCAGTCGAGGGGATCAACGAGCGCCAGATCCAGATCCGCTTCGACCCCTATCGCGCCGCCGAGCTGGGGGTGGAGATCCCGGTGTTGGCCAGCCGGGCCACCACCGGCTGGGACGTGTCGGCCGGTACCCTCGACATCGGGCGCTGGGAGTACAAGCTGCGCTTCGCCGGTCGTTACGATGTCGAGACGCTGGGGGACAAGGTGGTGGACTGGCGCAATGGCCTACCCATCTATCTGCGGGATGTGGCGGAGGTAAGGGTCGCACGGGAGGAGAACCCGGTGCTGCGGATCCAGAACGGCAATACCGCCATCGCCACCCAGATCTTCAAGGAGAGCGGTGCCAATGCCCTAGCCTCCCTTGAGGCGATCAAGGCTCGGGTGAACGAGCTCAACCGCGAGGTGCTGGAGCCGGTCGGGCTGCACATGGAGCAGTCGTTCGATGCCTCCCTCTACATCAATCGCGCCGTCAGCATGGTCACCGCCAACCTGGGGCTCGGGGTGCTGCTCTCCTGCGCCATCCTCTGGCTTTTTCTGCGCCAGCTCAAGGCGACCCTGATGATTGCCCTCGCCATCCCCATCAGCATCATGCTCACCTTCTGCCTGCTCAAGGTGATGGATCGCACCCTCAATATCATCTCACTGGCGGGCATCGCCTTTGCCGTCGGCATGGTGCTCGATGCCGCCATCGTGGTGCTGGAGAGCATCTACCGGCGCCACGAGCGGGGGGATTTGAGCAAGGCGGAGGCGGCGCTCGAAGGCACCCGTCAGGTGTGGACGGCGCTGGTCGCCTCCACCCTCACCACGGTTGCCATCTTCCTGCCGGTGCTGCTGCTCAACGATGTGGAGGGTCAGCTGTTTGCCGATCTGGCGCTCACCATCGCCTGCGCCGTGACAGTCTCCATGCTGGTCGCCGTCACCGTGCTGCCTGCGGTGGCGGCGCGCTGGATGGGACATGAAACGCTGACCGATCCCTATGAGTCGCTGTGGCAGCGCACTACCCGTCATGTGATCCGCTGGACCTCGACCTCACGCCAGCGCTGGACGGTCATTACCCTGATGATGAGCCTGCCAGCCCTAGCCACCTGGGCGCTGCTGCCCAAGATGGACTATCTGCCAGACGTGAAACGGGACGCGGTGGATGTCTGGATGAACTTCACCCCCGGGGTCAACCTCAAGGCCCAGCGCGAAGAGGTGATCGATACCCTGATCGCCCGCCTCGCCCCCTACATGAAGGGGGAGAAAGAGCCTGCCCTCAAGAACTACTACATCTTGCGCTACCCGGGGGGCGCCCAGATTGGCGTGCGCCCCAAGGACGAGACCCGCATCAAGGAGCTGGAGAGCCTGTTGATGAAACAGCTGCTGATAGGTATTCCCGACACCCGGGTGTTCGGCGGTCAGGGGTCGCTGTTTGGCGGCTTTGACAGCGAGAACGGCGTCTCCCTGCTGCTGCAGGGGGGCAACCTGCCCGAGCTCTATCAGGCGGCCCGTGCCAGCATGGGGATCCTCAGCAAGGACCTGCCGGGAGCACAGATCCGGCCCGAGCCGAGTCTCGACTTCACCGCCCCCGAGCTCAAACTGGTGCCGCAAGATCGGCGTCTCGCCGAAGTGGGCTGGGATCGCACGCCCCTGCCCACCATCATCCAGACCTTTGGCGACGGCTTGCGGGTCGGCGAGTATTTCGATGGCGAGGATCGGCTCGACATCATGCTGATGGGGCAGAGCTCCGCCAATCCGGACGAACTGAAGGCAGTGCCGCTGGCCACCCCCTCCGGGCGCATCGTTCCCCTTGGCGAGCTACTGCGGGTAGAGCACGACATGGGCCCAGCCAGCATCTTCCGGGCCGATGGGCGGCGCAGCATCATCCTGCAGATAGCTCCCCCGGCAGGCATGACCATGGAGCAGGTGATCGACACCCTGAAAAACCGCAGTTTTGCCGCTATCCGCCCCCTGCTGCCCGCCGGTGGCGAACTGCGCATTGCCGGCAATGCCGACAGCCTGCAACAGGCGCTCGACAATCTGGGGACCATCTTCCTGTTTGCCGTGGTGATCCTGCTGGTGCTGCTGTGGGGGGTGTTTGCCTCCCTCAAGGATGCCCTGCTGGTGCTGCTCACCCTGCCCCTTGCCTCGGTTGGCGGCGTGCTGGCGCTGCAACTGAGCGGGCTGCTGGTGCCGCTGCCGATGGACCTGCTCACCATCATCGGCTTTGTCATCCTGCTGGGACTGGTGGTCAACAACGCCATCCTGCTGGTGCATCAGACCCGCACCGCCGAGCGGGACGGCATGAGCCGTCAGCTGGCGGTGGCCGATGCCCTGCAAAGCCGGATGCGCCCCATCGCCATGACCAGTCTCACCAGCATCTTCGGCATGCTGCCGCTGATGCTGAGCCCGAGCGAGGGGAGCGAAATTTACCGCGGGCTCGCCACCGTCATTGTTGGCGGCATGAGCTGCAGCACTCTGTTTACCCTGATCCTGTTGCCTGCCTTCCTGCGTCTCGGGGAGCAGGTGGCGATCCCACAACCCCTGCGCCAGCGGGCCTGAGCAAGGAGCTCATCGATGACACACATGATTACCCGAATGTTGGCTGGCGCTGTGCTGATTGCAGGCAGTGCGCTACCGGTATTGGCCGATCAGGGCAAGATGGTGACCCTGGCGGATGTGACCCAAGGGGATGCGGCCGCCAATATCTGGGTCAGCGGCACGGTGGCGAGTCGCCAGCAGGCGGCGCTCAGCGCCGAAGTGAGCGGCCGGGTTGAGTGGATCGCCGAATTTGGCAGCCGGGTCAAAAAAGGGGACGAGCTGCTGCGCCTCGACAGCGCAGCACTGCGCCTCTCGCTGGAGCAGGCCCGCGCCGAGCAGGCGAAATGGCAGAGCAACTTGCGCTTCGCTCGCGCCGAATCCCAGCGGATCACCCGGCTGCACCAGCAAAAGAGCGCCTCCCAGAGCCAGTACGACAAGGCCAGCTACGATGTGGAGCAGGCCGCGCTGGCCGAGCGACTGGCCGCCATACAGGTGAACCAGATTGAAGAACAGCTGCGACGCAGCCACATCTATGCCCCGTTCGACGGGGTGGTGAACAACCACTTCATCCAGCCCGGCGAGCATGTGGACGCGGGCGAGCAGGCGCTGGAGCTGGTCAACCCGGATCAGCCGGATATCCGCCTGCAGGCCCCCATTCTCTGGGCCCAGCAGCTGGCGCCGCAAACCCGGCTGCGGGTGGAGGGGGAGCAGCTGAGTGGTCACGGCGTCTATTACCAGCGGGCCGCCAGCGCCGATCCCAAATCGCGCCTCATCGAGCTGCGCCTCAAACCGGAAGCGGGCACCTTCATCATCGGCTCGCCAGTACGGGTTGCCCTGCCACTGGGGGATCAGCAGAGCATGCTGCTGCCCCGGGACGCCCTGGTGCTCGGCACCGATGGCAGCGTGGTCTATCAGGTGGCGCGAAGCGGCAAGTCGCTCAAGGTTAATCGGGTGCCGGTCACCGTGCTGTTTGGCGACAGCCAGCAGGTGGCGGTGAGCGGCGCCCTCAAGCAGGGGGATCGGGTGGTGGTGCGTGGCGCAGGCAGCCTGCAGGATGGCGACACCATAGCGCTGTTCAAGGGCTAACCACGCTCGACGCAGGCTGGCCAATCTTTGCCCGCTTGACCCGGGACATACAGCCAAACGGGCCACAGTTTGCTATCTTGGCGGCCATCACTCGCGTTTAGAGCAATCAACACCCATGAGCATTATTTTGGGCATCGATCCGGGATCGCGGATCACCGGATACGGGGTTATTCGGGTCGTGGGCGGCAAGGCTGAATACCTTGGCTCTGGCTGCATCCGCACCGATTGCGGCGAGCTGCCGGAGCGCCTCAAGCAGGTTTATGACGGGGTATGCGAGATCATCACCCAGTTCAAACCCACCGAGTTTGCTATCGAGCGGGTCTTTATGGCCCGCAACGCCGACTCGGCCCTGAAACTGGGGCAGGCCCGGGGCAGTGCCATCGTCGCCGCGGTCAACGCCTATCTGCCGGTGAGCGAATACTCCGCTACCCAGATCAAGCAGGCAGTGGTCGGCACTGGCGGTGCCGCCAAGGAGCAGGTGCAGCATATGGTGACCCATCTGCTGAAACTCTCCGCCACCCCGCAGGCGGACGCAGCAGATGCCCTCGGCGTCGCGCTCTGCCACCTGCACACCCGCCAGAGCCTGATCAAGATGGCCGGCCGCGCCAGCAGCTCGGTACGTGGCCGCTATCGCTGAGCCCTTATGTCGCCCACGGCTCGTCACAGTATCACCAAATAAAAAACCGCCCCGGAACTCCGGGGCGGTTTTTTATATTTCCCCACATAACGGGGCCATCACTGATGGCCCCGTTATGTTTCTCATGTTGAATGGATTTGCCTTACACCAGCTCCCCCAGCGCGCCGATCAGAGCGTCGAGTCCTTGATCGACCTTCGAGCGCGGGCAGCCGACGTTGAGGCGGATATAGCCTGTGCCTTCCGGGCCGTAGGTGTCGCCGCGCATGATGGCGACCCGGTATTTCTCCACCAGCAAGGTTTGCAGCGCATCCATCCGTTCGGTGGAGTCGATGCCGAGGCCGCGCAGGTCAATCCAGGCGAGATAGGTTCCCTCGGGCACCCGATAGTCGATGGCGGGGAAAGCGGCGTTGAGCCGCGCCGCCACATGAGTGAGGTTGCCGTGCAGGTAGGATTTGAGCGCATCGAGCCAGGCAGCGCCATCGCGATAGGCACTGATATGGGCCAGCACCCCGAGAATGGGCGGCGATGAGAGGCCATGGGCCGCCTTGAGCCGCTGCAGATAGGCGGCCCGCGCCGCGGCGTTGGCAATAAAGGCATAGGCGCCTCCAAGGGCGGGAATATTGAAGGATTTCGAGCCCGAGCTCACCAGCGCCCAGTGATCGTCCGGTGCCACCTCGCTCCACGGCAGATAGCGGGCAAAGCTCACATCCATATGGATGTCGTCCGAGATGACCTTGACCCCGTGGCGCTGGCAGATGGCAGCCATTTTACCGAGCTCATCCCGCGTCCAGACCCGGCCGGTGGGGTTGTGGGGGCTGCACAGCAGTAGGATGCGGCAGTCGGTGCGGGCGGCTTGCTGCTCAAAGCACGCCCAGTCGATCTGGTAGCTCCCCTCCTCTTTTTTAAGCGGGCAAGGCAGCAGCACCCTGTCGTTGGCGGCCAGCATATTGCCGAAGGCATCGTAGGCGGGGGTATGCACCAGCACGCCCTCCCCCGGCGCCGACCAGAGGCTCACCAGCTGGGCAATCACATAGATGACCGAAGGGCCGTAGACCAGCGTCTCGGGGTCGAGGGTCGCGCCGTAACGGTGGGCAAACCAGTGGCTCACCGCCCCCTTGAAGTCGTCGTGATTCCAGCGGCTGTAGCCAAATACCCCGTGCTCAAGGCGGGCTGCCAGGGCTGCGCGAATGCAGGGGGCAGTCTCGAAATCCATGTCGGATATGGTAAAGGGGAGCAGATCGGCATGGCCAAAACGGTCGGCCACATAGTCCCACTGGGTGCAGTAGGTGCCGTGGCGGTCGACCACGCGGTCGAAGTCATAAATATCGTGCATGAAGTTTCTCCCTCCATAAACAGGAGACATATTGGGAGAGGCAAACAAGGGGGGCTTGCGCCCCCCGTTCGGATCTTATTGGCCGGTTCAGGCCCCCATCAGGCTCTGCAGCTGGTTTTTCACCAGATGCACCTGCGGGCCGATCACCACCTGCAGGTTGTGCTCGTCGAGCTTGATCACCCCGATGGCGCCGTTTGCTTTCAATACCTTGTCATCAACCCGGCTCATGTCCTGCACCGACATCCGCAGGCGGGTGATGCAGTTATCGAGCGCCAGAATGTTATCGGCCCCGCCCAGGGCGTTAAGGATGATTTCACCGTTGTAACCGCTGTTGCCGGCCTTCTTGCCTGCGGGCTGGGCAGTCTCGCTGGTCTCGATTTCACGGCCGGGGGTCTTCAAGTTAAAGCGCACGATGGCGAAACGGAACACGCTGTAGTAGATGGCAAACCAGATCGCGGCCGCGACCGGCACCAGATACCACTTGGTGGCGGTGCCTTGCAGCACGCCGAACACCAGAAAATCGATGAGGTTGCCGTCCGTGTTGCCGATGGTGACGCCGAGCAGCCCCATGGTCATAAAGCCCAGACCGGTCAGGATGGCGTGAATGACGTAGAGCATCGGTGCCACGAACAGGAACAGGAACTCGAGCGGCTCGGTGATGCCACCGATGACGCAGGCCACCACGCCGGAGACCAGCAGCGCCTTGATCTTGCCGCGATTTTCCGGGCGAGCGCAGTGATACATGGCGAGCGCCGCACCCGGCAGGCCGCCGAGGAAGGCAGGCATCTTGCCCTGAGAGAGGAAGGAGGTAGCAGAGACCGAGAAGCCGGAAGTGTCGGCGCAGGAGAGCTCGGCGTAGAAGATATTGAGGGCGCCGCTCACCTCGTGACCGCACACCAGCTGAGTGCCGCCCGCTTCGGTAAAGCGGATCAGCGCCACCAGAATGTGGTGCAGGCCGAGCGGCAGCAGCAGACGCTCACCGGTACCGAACAGGAAGGGGCCGAAGGGGCCAGCGTGGGAGATGAGCGCCCCGATGCCGTTGATGCCGGCGGCAAACCAGGGCCAGACGAACGGCACGACCAGACCGACCACACCCAGCACCAGCGCGGTGATGATGGGCACGAAGCGGGCACCGCCAAAGAAGGCGAGCGCATCGGGCATCTTGTAGGTGTAGAAACGGGCGTGCAACTTGGCGACAATCACCCCGACGATGATGGCCCCCAGAATCCCGGTGTCGATGGAGCTGATACCGAGGATCGATTTCACCCCGTAGGCCTTCTCCGCCGCCGCGTCACCGATGACGTTGGCCACGGTGAGGTAGAAGTTGATGGAGAGGTTGAGCGCCGCATAGCCGACGAAACCGGCAAAGGCCGCGACCCCCTTCTCTTCCCGCGCCAGCCCGAGCGGAATGGCCACCGCAAACATCACCGGCAGGTAGATAAAGGCCACCAGCCCTACCTTGGTCATCCAGAGGAACAGCAGTTGCAGCACGGTATTGTCGAGGAAGGGCATGCTCTGCTTGACCGCGTCGCTGGTGAGCGAGCTGCCGACACCGAGCAAAATGCCCGAGAAGGCCAGCAGGGCGACCGGCAACATAAAGGTCTTGCCGAGGCTCTGCAGGAACTCCCAGATGGTGGATTTGGCTTGAGGCTTGGCCATGAAACGGCTCCTTGTGAATAGACAGCAATATCTGCGGCTTTCCCCGTGGCTGCTCGTAGCAATCTCGACGCAGAGGCGCGGGTCAGCATCAGGTTTTGCTGGATGATAAAACGTTTTATCAATTTGCAAGTGCCGACAGGATCACAGAATAGGGGGGCTGGCTGGCAGCAGGATCCAAATTTGTGAGCCGGATCGGCCAGATGGTGATGTAACGTTTCACTTGGCAACCCAAGCAGGTATGCTGGGGCCTCGCTTTCAACTGTCCGTCGTCCATTCGCCCTATGTCGCCCAAATCCCTCTCTGCCAAAGCCACCAAGATCACTGATGTCGCCCAGCGGGCGGGAGTGTCGGTCACCACCGTCTCCATGGTGCTCAACGGCAAGGGGCGCATCTCGCCGGCCACCGCCGAGCGGGTGCAACAGGCGATAAAAGAGCTCGACTATGTGCCCAACAGCGCCGCCGCCAACCTGCGCAGCCAGCAGTCCAATCTGGTGGGGCTGATCCTGCGCGACATCACCGACCCCTTCTATACCGAGGTGACCGCCGGGGTGAGCGAGGTGCTGGAGCAGCAGGGTTATCTGCTGTTTCTGACCCAGTGCGGCCACAGCCCGGAGCGACTGCAGCAGAGCATCCACTCCCTGTCACGCCAAGGGGTGGCGGGCATCATCTTCAATCCGGTGCGCGGCGCGGCGGCCAAAACCCTGGAGACCCTGCTCGATTCCGAACTGCCGGTGGTGTGCGCCGCCCGCTCCTACTATCGCGATGACGTGGACTTTATCGGCCCCGACAACACCCACGCCGCCAAGCAGGCCACCACCTATCTTATCGAGCAGGGGCACCGCCATATCGCCTACGTCGGCGGTCGGGCCGACTCCCTCACCCGCGCCGAGCGCATCGGCGGTTACTGCGCCAGCCTGCTGCAATATGGCCTGCCCTTCAAACCGGAGTGGGTACTGGAGTGCGAGCGCACCCAGCGCAGCGCCGCCGATACCATCGCCCAGCTGCTGCACCAGCACCCCAAGGTGACCGCAGTGCTCTGCCACTACCCCGAGGTGGCGCTCGGCGCCATCTATGGCGTCGAGGCGAGCGGCCGCACCGTGGGCAAGGACAACTACATCGGCCAGCAGGTGGCCCTGCTCGGTTTTGACGATGTGGCGGAGGCAGAACTCACCTCCCCCGCCCTCACCTTTGTCAGCTCACCGGCCCGCGAAATCGGCCGTCAGGCGGCGAGACGACTGCTGACCCGGATGCAGCAACCCGAGCTCGCTCCCAACCGCCATATCATCACCCCCAATCTGCAGAAACGGGAGTCGGCCTGAGCTGGCTGGACAAGCCCGAGCTCGCCCCACCCGCCATATCATCACCGCTCACCAGCACACCGCAGAAGCGGGCATCGGCCTAAGCTGGCTGGACAAGCCCGAGCTCACCCCACCCGCCATATCATCACCGCTCACCAGCAAACCGCAGAAGCGGGCATCAGCCTGAACTGGCTGGGCAAGCCTACAGCAGCGCAAAATGTGAGGTTGCTCACTGCGCCGGCAAGGAGAGATTGAGAGCCAAGTGGAGAGGAATATGATGGGCGTCCACTCTCTTCACGAGCCCATTTATGAGCAACCCGCACGACCAGAATCCGCCAACTGAAATCCATCGCTGTGACAAATGCAGGGAGCGTACCCGCCATATCGTGGTGCTGGTCGCCCGCGATCACAGCCAGGACATCATGCCCAAGGATCCGCGTAAAGCCTTCTGGCAAGCCTTTACTTCCAGCAGCATCACCAACTGGGCGTTTGGTGAAACACTGGCCTACCAGACCCCCCATGTAAAACATCTAATTTGCGAACGCTGCGGGGAGAAGTTTCTGGAGTATTGATGGCTCCAGTCTGTCATCTGTCATCCGTCACACAACCAACCGAATCAAGTCCCGCCATCCAGCAAGTAGTTTGTTGATCCTTGGCAGGTTTTTACCTGCTGCCGGTTTTGCATCGCCCCCACCTTGATTACCATGGCTCACTTGGCAACCTGGATTGGGAAGGGCATTGCCGAGATCGCTCTGGCCACCATAGCGCCATCACCTCCCGCCACATCATCGGTTAACAGCAGCAGAGTGGAGGCTGTCGTCCAAAGGCGGTAGCGTGCCAGCAAGAAATGGGATGGAGCGATAATTTCCTCGTGACCGTCCAATTACGCTTCGACAATCCGACCGACAAAACTGAACAATCAAAGCGGTAAAAAACATGATCGATCACAAGCGATTCCAGAGATTGGTACAACAGCTCTACTCGACAGTAGAGGAACTTGAAGAAATGTTTCCGGGAAGACACTTTACGCCCGATGGCCATATGGTCGGCAGTATTGGCGAATGTCTGGTTGCAGATGCTTACGGGTTAGAATTGATGAATGCATCAAACAAGGGATATGACGCTTTATCTCCATCCGGGCTGCAAGTTGAAATCAAAGCCACGCAGGCAAAATCAGTCGCCTTCCGCAGCCAGCCAGAACACACCATCGCCATCAAAATTCTTCCCAACGGCACATTCGAAGAGATTTTTAATGGCCCGGGAAACTTGGTATGGCAGCAGTTTGACGGGAAACCCCTGCCCTCAAATGGTCAATACCAAATCTCTCTTAACAAGCTCAAAGAATTAAACAAGCAGGTTGATAAATCTCAGCGGATCTTAAGAGTCACTCAATAGAACCCGTTCACAGGATGAGGTGCCCCTCTCCGGCAACAGAAAAGGAGCCCGCCGTTATGTTTGAGTACGTCGAAAAACTGCAAGCGCGCATTGCAACCATGGTCAGCCAGAACGAAGCCGGGATCCGGCAGGCGGCCCACTGGTTTAGCGAGTCCATCGTCCACAACAAGATGATCCATATGCTGGGCACCGGGCACTCTCATATGGTCGGGCTGGAGGGGTTTATCCGTGCCGGTGGCCTTGGCAATATCAACGCCGTGCTCGACTCCACCGTCACCACCGCCGATGGCGCCCTGCGCAGCTCGGCGCTGGAGAAGCTGCCGGGGCTTGCCGCCATCCTGTGGGAGGAGCAGCCGATTGCGCCGGGGGATCTGATGGTGGTCATCTCCAATTCGGGACGCAACGCCCTGCCCATCGAGTGGGCCCAGCTTGCCAGAGCACGCGGCCACAAGGTGATCCCTATTACCTCAGTGGCGCAATCGGCGCAAAACCCGAGTCGTCACCCTTCTGGCCAAAAACTGATGGAGCTGGCCGATCTGGTACTGGATAACTGCGTGCCGCCGGGCGATGGCCTGTGCGAAGTCAATGATCGGGTCACCGGCGCCTTCTCCTCCATCTCCGGCATGGTTCTGATCAATACGCTGGTAGTCGAAGCGCAGAAACTGGCGCTGGCACAAGGCGTCACCCCGCTTATTTTCTCCAGCCAGAATGTGGATGGCTTTAATAACGATGATGTTTACCGCCATTTCCAAGGGCGATTGAAGTCGATGTAAGCAATTAAGATATTGTCGCGGTAAACGTTGGGCTTCACTTCGTTCAGCTCCAACCTACGATGTTTGGCCCAACATACGAGATGTTCCAGAAAAGAGTGCTCATAGATGAAACGCATTCTGATTATTGGTAACTCGGGATCGGGCAAGAGCTGGTTGGCAGCTCGATTGGCTGAGGGGTTAACTATCCGCGAGGTCAATCTGGACACCATTGTCTGGCAGCCGGGCGGCTTTAACCAAAAACGGCCCCAGCATGAGATTGATCATGCCATTCAGACACTTGCTCAAGAGCCATCATGGGTGGTCGAAGGGGTATTTGGTGCCCTGGCCGAGCAACTACTTGATGCCGCTGATACCCTGCTATTTCTGGATCTCGACTGGTCGGTATGCCGTGATTCACTGCTATCTCGCGGATCACAAAGTGCCAGGCAACGGGATGCAGTGGCAGCCGAAGAGAGCTTTCAACAACTGCTGGTGTGGGCATCGGAATATGGGCAGCGAGCCGGCAAAAGCTCCCGCCAATTCCATCACGAGCTGTTTGATCGATTCCCAAACGACAAGCACCGTTTCACGACTCGGGCAGAGGTAAATAGCTATCTCACGCACCTGACCACTCATAGCTAACGGGGTAGAGGATGACGCAACAGGAGCTGGCGAAAATGGGGGGCGCTTCGGTCAATATCCAGCTGCTGGATGGCAAGCCCTGTATCAGAAAAAGCGGCGCATCACCGGTCGAGCGCCATTTCTACCAACGTGCAGCCCCGCATTTGAGCGGGCTCAACACACCTGCCCTGCTCAGGGCCGAAGGAGAGATCCTGTTCCTTGAGCAGATCCCTCATCCGGTCACGCTCACGCAGCTGCACCACAACGAACAGACCTTTGCTCAGCTGTCCAGCCTGCATAACGCCAACTATCAGCCCGACTTTGCGGTTAAAACTCACGGCTGGTCGCTCGCCGACACCAACGAGGCGCTCTCTGTACTCTGCCTGCCGGAAGCGGTAAACGAGAAGATCCGCCATATCCAGCAACTTGGTCACGAACTATTCGAGGAGTCATGCCTGATTTCGGGAGATAGCAATGAGGGCAACTGGGGCACCCGCAACAATGGTGAGCTGGTGTTGTTTGACTGGGAGCGATTTGGTTATGGCAGTCCGGCCATCGATCTGGCCCCGCTGGTGCCGCGGATGGGTTCGCTGGCTGAGTATGAAACCATCATTGAACGCTATCTGCGCCACAGTTCGCTGCTCTCTGGCGACCGGTTGCTCCGCCATCTCGTCATGGCCAAGTGCTGGCTGATTATTGAGGTCACCAATCTGCTGACCAGAAGAGAGAAGCCGCAGGCACAGCAATATCTGGAGTGGTATCGGCAACAAGTTCCCAACTGGCTGGGGTCGGTGGCGCATATTGTGTAATCCGCAGGTTCGAATAGCGCAGCGTATTCGAACGTTCGCGTTATCACCTCTATCTTTTCAGCCATCCCTCTCTTGCCACCACACTTTCTTCCCAAACAACACCCCTCTGCGCTCGCCCAGCCAATGCGATTGGCCTCCGCCATCAGGCGCATAAAAATCCTAATCCGCCCGACGAAATGGCGACTTTTTGTGAGAAGGGTCACATCTGATAACGCCTTAAAACCACATATAAATCCAGACCCTGCTGGTGATTAATTTATTGACATGACACATTACAAACCTGGCCACGAGACCAACCACAATCCATTTATTTGTTTTTAAAGACAAAATTAGCAATAACCTGAAAATGGTGAGTCCTGCCTGAAAACGGGATCTTCATCACATCGCGTTTTACTGCGCACAAAAATCCAGTGATTAGCACATTTGTCCGATAGGGAGGGGGCGGGCGAGCCGCGATAATGATAAGGTCATTTTTATCCAGTACGTCGATACGTACTCACGCATAGCTTCCGTCACCGGAAGCGGGGAGAGCGCCATGATCACCACCTTGATCAATGAACATCTGATCAACCTCGATTTGAAAGCGACGCGTAAGGAAGAGGTCTTCACCGAGATGGCCCGCCTGCTGGCGTCGCAAGGCAAGGTCAGCAACGAGCAGGCCTTTATCAAGGATCTGTGGGCCCGCGAAGAGCTGGGCAACACCGGCTTTGAAGAGGGCGTGGCCCTGCCCCACGCCAAGAGTGCAGCGGTATGCAACCCGGCGGTCGCCATCGGCATCAGCCGCAACGGCATCGAGTACGGCGCCGAAGATGGCAAGCCGTCCCATATTTTCTTTATGATCGCCTCCCCCGATGGCGGCGCCAACCACCATATCGAGGTGCTGGCCGAGCTCTCCGCCAAGCTGATCGAAGAGGGCTTTATCGCCAAGCTGCTGGCGGCGAAAACTCCGGCCGATGCGCTGGCGCTGCTGCTGGCCAAGAAAGAGGAGCAGAGCGCGGCCCCGACCACCAGCAAGGGCTTTATCATCGGTGTCACCGGCTGCCCGGCCGGTATCGCCCACACCTATCTGGCTGCCGAGTCGCTGGAGCGCGCCGCCAAGGAGCTGGGTTATGAGGTGAAGGTGGAGACCAACGGCTCCATCGGCGTCAAGAACAACCCGACCGCGGACGAGATCGCCCGCGCCACCGCCATCGTGGTGGCCTGTGACAAGCAGGTGGACATGGCCCGCTTCGCTGGCAAGCCCCTCATCAAGACCGGCGTAAAAGCCCCCATCAAGGATGGCAAGGGTCTGATCGAGCAGGCCCTGAAAGCCCCCGCCTATGTGGCTGGCAAAGAAGATAAAAAAGGTGAAGAGAAGAGCGCGGGCGGCAGTTCCGATCTCTATCGCTACCTGATGAACGGTGTCTCTCACATGATCCCGTTCGTGGTGACCGGCGGTCTGTTGATTGCGCTGGCACTTGCCATCGGCGGTAACCCGACCCCGAGCGGCATGCAGATCCCGGAAGGGAGCATGTGGAACCAGATCCTCAACGTGGGCGTGGCCGCCTTCACCCTGATGATCCCCATTCTCGCGGGCTATATCGCCTACGCCATCGGTGATCGTCCGGCGCTGGCACCGGGCTTTATTGGCGGCTGGATCGCCAACAACGGCAGCTTCTACGGCGCTGACGCCGGTACCGGCTTTATCGGTGCCATCATCGCGGGCCTGCTGGTCGGCTATCTGGTGCGCTGGATTGCCACTCGCCAGTACCACAAGATGGTGCAACCGCTGGTGCCGATCCTGATCGCCCCCATCGTCGGTTCCCTGTTTATCGCTGCGGTATTTATCTTCATTATCGGCGCCCCGATTGCCGACATGATGACCGGCCTCAACGCCATGCTGCTCTCCATGAGCGGCGGCAGTCTGGTGCTGCTGGGTATCGTGCTGGGTGGTATGGCCGGCTTTGATATGGGTGGCCCGGTCAACAAGGTGGCGTTCCTGTTCTCGGTGGGCATGATCGCCTCCGGTCAGACCCAGTTTATGGGTGCCATGGCCTGCGCCATCCCGGCCGCGCCCCTTGGCATGTCGCTGGCTACCGTACTCGGTCGCAAGCTCGGTATCTTCGATGCCTCTGAAATCGAAGCGGGCAAAGCCGCCGGCGCCATGGGTCTGGTGGGGATCTCCGAAGGGGCGATTCCGTTCGCCGCCCGTGATCCGCTGGCAGTGATCCCGGCCAACATTCTGGGCAGCATGACCGCCGCAGTGATGGCCTTCCTGTTTGGCATCACCAACAGCGTCGCCCACGGTGGCCCCATCGTGGCCCTGCTGGGTGCGGTCAACAAGCCCCTGCTGGCCCTGCTCTGCATGATCTGCGGTGCCATCGTCACCGGCGTGGTGGCGGTTGCCCTGAAAAAACTGCGGGTCAAGAAGAGTGACGAGGTGACCCTGGCCAAGGCGGCCTGAGTGCCCCCCTCGCCATCGCGGCTCGTAAAACATGACAAGAGGCCACCCCACGGGGTGGCCTCTTGTTTTTGGGGATGGCTGGCGAGCCGTATTTCCCAATATCGCCCCCTCGAGAAATAGTGGTCGATAAGCACTCTTCCCTCATCTCTCCCTTCACCTCTCTCCTTGCCTTTCCCTGGCTCCCTTCTGGCCAATCCATCCCACCTCCCCAGCCCAGACCAGCACTCGCACAGAACGCCAAACTGGCTGAAATGGCAGCAATCCGGCGTCAGCGGTGTGATGTTTCTCACGCTTTGTCCGCGAAAGCGCAAAAACTAGGAAAATTTCCTAGCCCCACTAGGGATGGCTCTCAAGCCATTTCTTGCCCCTCTTATTAGAGTCACCTCACCTGATGTCGTGACCCGCACCGCGACGGGCAATGCGCCCCGTCATCCCGTGCCGGGCCCGGGTTTATATGGATGGAGCGTCGAGCGCAGCAACGGCTGACAGCCCCGACGTTCCGTTCCCCCTTCCGTGGCGTGACCTCGAACAACCTATCTACAAATGAGGGGCGCGGCGGAAATACCGTCTATCTCGCAGAGGATGAACGAAGATGTTGAAATTGCTCCAACAGGTCCGGGTCCCCACCCTGGACCTGCCGGTCGAAGCCCGGCGCAAGCTCTGGTTCAAGCCGTTTATGCAATCTTATCTGGTTGTATTTATTGGCTATTTGACCATGTATCTGATCCGCAAGAACTTCAACATTGCGCAAAATGACATGATCCAGGAGTACGGTCTCTCCATGACCGAGCTTGGCATGATCGGCCTTGGCTTCTCCATCACCTACGGGGTGGGCAAGACCATCGTCTCCTACTACGCCGATGGCAAGAACACCAAGCAGTTCCTGCCGCTGATGCTGATCCTCTCCGCGCTGTGCATGCTGGGCTTCAGTGCCAGCATGGGCGGCACCGGTTTCAGCCTCTACTTCATGATCTTCTTCTATGCGCTGAGCGGTTTCTTCCAGAGCTGTGGCGGTTCGTGCAGCTACTCCACCATCACCAAGTGGACCCCTCGCAACAAGCGCGGCACCTATCTCGGTATGTGGAACCTCTCCCACAACGTGGGCGGTGCCGGTGCGGCCGGTGTGGCGCTGTTCGGTGCCAACTACCTGTTCGATGGCAACGTGCTCGGCATGTTTATCTTCCCCTCCATCATCGCGCTGATCGTCGGCTTTATCGGCCTGCGCTTTGGTAGCGATTCGCCGGAAGCCTACGGCCTTGGCAAGGTGGAAGAGCTGTTTGACGAAGTGGCGAGCGAAGAGGATATCGCCACCGAAGAGCAGCAGCTGACCAAGTGGCAGATCTTCGTGAAGTATGTGCTGCTCAACAAGGTGATCTGGCTGCTCTGCTTTGCCAACATCTTCCTCTACGTGGTGCGTATCGGTATCGACCAGTGGTCTACCGTCTATGCCCACCAGGAGCTGGGCTTCTCCAAAGACGTGGCCATTCAGGGCTTTACCTTCTTCGAAGTGGGCGCTCTGGTCGGCACCCTGATGTGGGGTTACCTCTCCGATCTGGCCAATGGCCGTCGTGGTCTGGTTGCCTGTGTGGCACTGGCGCTGATCATCGCGACTCTGGGTCTATACCAGCATGCGACTACCCAGTTCATGTTCCTGGGCTCCCTGTTCACCCTGGGCTTCCTGGTGTTTGGTCCACAGCTGCTGATCGGCGTCGCCGCCGTGGGCTTCGTCCCCAAGCAGGGCATCAGCGTAGCCGATGGCGTCAAGGGCACCTTTGCTTACCTGATTGGTGACAGCTTCGCCAAACTGGGTCTGGGCATGATCGCCGATGGCACCCCCATCTTCGGTCTGACCGGCTGGACCGGCACTTTCGCGGCGCTGGATATCGCAGCCGCCGCCTGTCTGGTACTGATGGGTTGTGTCGCGGTCGCCGAAGAGCGCAAGATCCGCCGCATCAAGCGCGAACTGAAAGCCGCCGAGCTGGCCGCCCAGACCGCCTGATAGCCATAACAACAGACGCAGATTGTTCAGGGTCACCCACAGGGGTGGCCCTTGTTTTTTGTGGAAACCCCACTCCCGGCTGGCCCATATCAGCCTGCACTGTCGTTCAAGGGACGGGCATATCCCCATCAAGATCCCACTTTTCATATGCGCTTTTGGTAAAAGCCCCCCGCTGGCGCTATCTTGTTGCTCCCCCTTGTCAGCATCACAGAGAGCAGATGAAGATCGTCGCCGTCACCGCTTGCCCGACCGGTATCGCCCATACCTATATGGCTGCCGATGCCCTGCAAAAAGCCGCCACTGGGCTGGGACTCAAGATCAAGGTCGAGACTCAGGGCGCCATGGGCATGGAAAACATGCTGACCGCCCGCGATATTGCCAGCGCCGACCTGGTGCTGATTGCCTCCGATATCGAGATTGAGCAGAAAGAGCGCTTCCTCGGCTGCACCATCCATCAGGTGAGACTGGAAACCGTGCTGCTGGATGCCAACGCCGTACTCAAGGCCCTGCCGATCCCGGCCTGATGCTGACCCGCGAAATCACCTTCTACTGCCAGCAGGGGTTGAGCATCACCCAGGCCAAGCAGTTGAACCGGCTGGCGGGGATGTTCAAATCCACCATCCGCTGCGCCAACCTCACCCGGCGTCAGACCGTTGCCGCCAGCAACCAGCTCTCCCTGTTGACCCTCGCCACCCAACCCGGCGATCTCTGCCAGTTGCAGATTGAAGGGTGCGATGCCGAGCTGGCCCACATGGCCTTCACCTGCTGGTGCGGGGAACTGGGTCAACCACTGGTGCGCCCGCGCACCGCCGCGCTGGCAGAGTTGCGACTGGCCAACGCCCTGCCCGACTACCATTTTGCCCTGCGCCAGCTGGCCCACAGCACCGAACCGGTGACCAAGGCCGAAGCGCTCGAGCATCTGATCGATCTGCTGCCCGCCGAGCTGGTCAGCAACAGAGCCGCGCTGGAGGAGGCGATCAGTCGGCGCGAGCAGGTCTCGGCCACCATCATCCGCCCCGGCCTTGCCATGCCTCATGTATTGAGCGAAGGGATCAGCCAGCCAGCGCTGACCCTGCTCAATTGCAAGGAGCCCATCGAGTGGGGCTCTCAAATCGGACCGGTGCAGACCATTATTCTGCTGGCGGTGCCGGTTGGTAGCGGACGGGAGACCCTGCGCCCCCTCACCCGACTGGCGCAGGCGATGATCGACGATGTGGTCAGCCACGCCCTGCTGTTGGCGGGCTCGGCCCCCGCCCGTCAGGCTATCGTGATCGAGAGCCTGCTGAGCTAGGCGAATTGGCTCTGGGCGCTGCTTGTTGAAACACCAGCCATTCATCCAGCCCTCAGCACCCTGTGGTACACTCGCTGCCATCGTCTGTCTGAAGTGTGTATCCGATGAAATCTCCCCGCTCCCGTCTCTCTGTCAGCCGCGCGCCGCGCGATAACGCCCCGCGCACGGCGGCCAAACCAGCCGCCCCCCACCATGCATCCCCTCGCAAGCCGGAGCTGGCCCCCGAGGATCGCAAGCTGCTCCTGCTGAACAAGCCCTACATGGTGCTCTGCCAGTTCACCGACGAGGCGGGCCGCGAGACTCTCAAGGATTACATCAAAGAGCCCGGCATCTATGCCGCAGGGCGGCTCGATCGCGACAGCGAGGGGCTGCTGCTGCTCACCAACGATGGCAAGCTGCAGGCGCGCCTCACCCAGCCGGGGGAGAAGACCCCCAAGACCTACTGGGTGCAGGTGGAAGGGATCCCGAGCGAGGAGAAACTGGCCGCCCTGCGCGCCGGTGTGGAGCTCAATGACGGCATGACCCTGCCCGCCGGGGCGCGCATCATGGATGAACCTGCGGTGTGGCCGCGCAATCCGCCGATCCGCGAGCGTAAGGAGATCCCCACCAGCTGGCTGGAGATCAAGATCATCGAGGGGCGCAACCGCCAGGTGCGGCGGATGACCGCCCATATCGGCCACCCCACCTTGCGCCTTATTCGCTACGCCATCGGTGACTGGACCCTCGATGGACTGGCACCCGGCGAGAGCCGCAGCCTACCCGCCCCCGAGCTGGCGCCAAGCTCCAGCAGCCGCCCGCGTCCCTCCTCATCCCGTTCAGGCGCTCATACCGCCAAACCGGCCAAACCGGCAGGAGATGCGCCACGGCGGGCTAGCCAGCCGAGACGGGACGAGCGTCCCCGCAGCACTCACCCAACCGAGCGCGCAGCCACGAACCCGACCGGCGGCAAACCCCGCAGCAGCGGGCGAGGAACGGCACGCAGACCCGCCCGTACGGGCAATCCCAATAGCAGCGACAAGGAGTCATGATGAGCAATCAGGCAGAGCAATCGGCCACCAGCCACGCCCGCATGGAGGCGCGCCTGACGGTCGCCGCCCTGGTGCAGTGGCAGGGCCGCTTTCTGGTGGTGGAAGAGGAGATAAAAGGCCAGCGCCGCTTCAACCAACCCGCCGGCCATGTGGAGCCGGGGGAAAACCTGCTTGAAGCGGCTTGCCGCGAGCTCAAAGAGGAGACGGGTCTGACCGCCGCGCCGACCGCCTGGCTTGGTACCTATCTGTTCAAACCGGCCGACAGCGAGGCCACCTATGTGCGCACCGCCATCATCTTCGACCTTGAAAAAGCGCCCGGTCAGCACCATCCAGAGGATCCTGACGGTGATGTGCTGGCTTGCCACTGGCTCACTCAGGAAGAAATAGCGGAATGCAAACCGGCCCTGCGCAGCCCCTTGGTGTGGCAGTGCATTCAGGATTATCTGGCGGGGACACGGCTGCCACTCTCGGCCCTCAAGGCCTTTATCTGAGGCCATTTGAAACTCTTTTTCGGTGACAAAGGCCAACAACAGAAAAACGATTTCCTGCTATCAGGCTCCTGATGGGAACTGCGGCATGGATATGTGACCGGGGGCGCAAAACTCTGGTAGAATACGCCCCGTTTAAACGAACTGGTAACTTCGACTAATGACAGACAACAGCCAAATCAAGGTGATCGTCGGCATGTCCGGCGGCGTGGATTCTTCCGTCTCGGCCTACCTGCTCCAGCAGCAGGGCTATCAGGTCGAAGGCTTGTTCATGAAGAACTGGGAAGAAGACGACACGGACGAGTACTGCTCTGCCGCCCAGGATTTGGCTGATGCCAAGGCCGTCTGCGACAAGCTGGGGATGAAACTCCACACCATCAACTTCGCGGCCGAGTACTGGGACAATGTGTTCGAGCACTTCCTCGAAGAGTACAAGGCTGGCCGCACGCCGAACCCCGATATCCTTTGCAACAAGGAGATCAAGTTTAAGGCGTTCCTCGAATTTGCCGCCGAAGAGCTGGGTGCCACCTACATCGCCACCGGGCACTATGTGCGCCGTGACGACAGCACCGGCCGCCCGCGCCTGCTGCGCGGTCTCGACAACAACAAGGATCAGAGCTACTTCCTCTATACCCTGAGCGAGAAGCAAGTGGGTCAGAGCCTGTTCCCGGTTGGCGATCTGGAGAAGCCGGAGGTGCGCCGCATCGCCGAGCAGCTGGATCTCATCACCGCCAAGAAGAAAGACTCCACCGGCATCTGCTTTATCGGTGAGCGCAAGTTCAAGGACTTCCTGGCCAAGTTCCTGCCCGCCCAGCCCGGTAAAATCGAGACCGTGGATGGCAAGGTGATCGGCGAGCATCAGGGTCTGATGTATCACACCCTGGGCCAGCGCAAGGGGCTCGGTATCGGTGGTCGCAAAGATGCCACCGAAGAGGCCTGGTACGTGGTCGACAAAGAGGTCGAGCGCAACGTGCTGGTGGTGGCGCAGGGCGAGCATCCCCGTCTCTACTCCGATGGCCTGATTGCAAGCCAGTTGCACTGGGTGGATCGCACTCCCATTCGCGAACCGCGTCGCTGCACCGTCAAGACCCGCTACCGTCAGCAGGATATCCCCTGCCTGATCCAGCCCATCGACGACGAGACCATCCGGGTCATCTTCGACGAGAAACAGGCTGCGGTGACCCCGGGCCAGTCCGCCGTCTTCTACGACGGGGAAGTGTGTCTGGGCGGCGGCATCATCGAACAACGTTTCAGCCATCCGGTTTGAATCCTTAACAGAAGGCAGCAGACGTGAGCGATAAATTCCAAGACAGAACCATGGCCTTTGCCGGCATCTGCCAGGCCGCGTATCTGGTGCAGAAGGTGGCCCGAGACGGCAGCTGTGACGAGGCCGCCCTGCGCGAGAGCCTCTCCAGCATTCTGGTGACCAACCCGAGCCAGCCGCTCGAGGTGTTCAACAACACCCATCTGGCCATACGCGACGGCTACCGTGCGCTGGTCGAGCAGCTGGGAGCCGACGGCAGCCAGAAAAATGCCGAGCTGACCCGCTACGTGGTAAGCCTGATTGCGCTGGAGCGCAAGCTGGCCAAGCGCAAGGACATTCTCAACATGCTGGGTGAGCGGATCAGCCAGATTGGCCGCCAGCAACAGCACTTCGATCTGCTCGACGAGCAGATTTTGGCCAACATGGCGAGCATCTACAGCGATCTTATCAGCCCCATCGGGCCACGCATCCAGGTGGCGGGTACCCCGCTGTTCCTGCAGCAACCGCTGGTGCAGCACAAGGTGCGCGCCCTGCTGCTGGCGGGCATTCGTGCCTGCGTGCTGTGGCGTCAGCTCGGTGGCAGCCGCACCCAGATCATCTTCGCTCGCAAGAAGATGGTGGAGCTGGCCAAACGTTACTAATCATCGGCTCGCGCGCGGGCAAGCGAGGTCAACATCAGGGTGAACAGCCGCACATCCGCCTTGATGACGACTCAGCCCCACGCGCGAGTGGATACGGATCCCCCACACAAATCATCAGGAGTTCACCCCATGGAGCTGTCCGCGCTGACTGCTGTTTCCCCGATTGACGGTCGTTATGGCGACAAGGCCGATGCCCTGCGCCCTATCTTCTCCGAATTCGGCCTGCTGCGTTTTCGCGTCGAAGTCGAGGTGCGCTGGTTGCAAAAACTGGCTAGCCACGCCGGGATCCCGGAAGTCCCTGCCCTGAGCGCGGCCGCCAACGCCCTGCTCGACGGCATCGTCAGCAACTTCAACGAGAGTGACGCCGCCCGTATCAAACAGATCGAGCGCACCACCAACCATGATGTGAAAGCGGTGGAGTACTTCCTCAAAGAGAAAGTCGAAGTGAACCCGGAGCTGGCGGCTGTCAGCGAGTTCATCCACTTCGCCTGCACCTCGGAAGACATCAACAACAACTCCCACGGTCTGATGCTGAAAACCGCTCGCGAAGAGGTCATCAAGCCTTATTGCGAAAAGCTGATCAGCGAGATCAAGCGTCTGGCCCACGAGTACCGTGACATGCCGCTGCTCTCCCGCACCCACGGTCAGCCTGCCACCCCGAGCACCATGGGCAAGGAGATGGCCAACGTCGCCTATCGTCTTGAGCGCCAGTTCAAGCAGATCATGGCGGTGGAGATCCTCGGCAAGATCAACGGTGCGGTCGGCAACTACAACGCCCACCTTAGCGCCTACCCGGATGTGGACTGGCACCAGTTCTCCGAGGAGTTTGTTACCTCCTTGGGCCTGACCTGGAACCCCTACACCACCCAGATCGAGCCGCACGACTACATCGCCGAGCTGTTCGACGCCATGGCCCGCTTCAACACCATCCTGATCGACTTCGACCGCGATGTGTGGGGTTACATCTCCCTGGGCCACTTCAAGCAGCGCACCATCGCGGGGGAAATCGGCTCCTCCACCATGCCGCACAAGGTCAACCCCATCGACTTCGAGAACTCCGAAGGCAATCTGGGTCTGGCCAACGCCGTGTTCCAGCATCTGGCGAGCAAGCTGCCCATCTCCCGCTGGCAGCGTGATCTGACCGACTCTACCGTGCTGCGCAACCTGGGTGTGGCGGTGGGTTACTCACTGATTGCCTATCAGGCGACCCTCAAGGGTATCTCCAAGCTGGAAGCAAACGACGCCGCCATGGCCGCCGATCTGGATGCCAACTGGGAAGTGCTGGCCGAGCCGATCCAGACCGTGATGCGCCGCTACGGTATCGAGAAGCCTTACGAGAAGCTCAAGGAGCTGACCCGTGGCCGCCGCGTCGATGCCGAAGGGATGCGTACCTTTATCGACACTCTGGAGTTGCCGGAAGCGGTCAAGGTCGAGCTGAAAAAGCTGACCCCGGCCAACTATATCGGCGACGCCCAGCGTCTGGTCGATCTGCTGAAGTAAGCCAACCGGCAGTGACGAAGGGGCCCTGTGCACGATATGCCACAGGGCCCCTGTTATTTTCCCTGCCACGGCAGGATCCCGAGTGGCTTTTCCCAAGCCTGCCTTGGGCAAAACCTCTTTGCGAGACACGAGAAACAGCATGTACGAACTCAATCTGGATATCGCTCACTTCCTCGAGCACTACTGGCAGAAGCGCCCGCTCCTTATCAAGGGTGGCTTCAAGGACTTTCAGGATCCCATCAGCCCGGATGAACTGGCGGGTCTGGCCATGGAAGAGGTGGTCGAGTCCCGCCTCGTCACCCGTTTCGACGGCAAGTGGGATGCCGCCCACGGCCCCTTCGAATCCTACGACCATCTGGGCGAAGAGAACTGGACCATTCTGGTACAGGCTTGCAACCACTGGGCTCCCGAGGTGAACGAGCTGGCGGTGCCGTTCCAGTTCATCCCGGGCTGGCGCTTTGACGATGTGATGGTGAGCTTCTCCACCCCCCATGCGGGTGTCGGCCCCCACATCGACAACTACGATGTGTTCATCACCCAGGGGCTGGGCAAACGCCACTGGCGGGTTGGCGATGCCAAGCCGCTCAACGAGTTTGCCGCCCACGCCGCCCTGCTGCACTGCGAGCCGTTCGAGGCGATCATCGACGTCATCATGGAGCCGGGTGACATCCTCTACATTCCGCCCGGATTCCCCCACGAAGGCTACGCCATCGAGCCCTCCATGAACTTCTCGGTGGGCTTCCGCGCGCCGGACGCCAAGGCGCTTATCTCCTCCTTTGCCGATCACCTGATCGACAACGAGGTGCGTACCGAGCGTTACGGCGATGCCGACCTCAAACCCCGTGCCCGTCACGGCGAGATCCAGCCCCACGAGCTGCACCGTCTGCGCGAGCTGATGCAACAGGCCCTCGATGACGAGACCCTGTTCAAGGAGTGGTTCGGCACCATGATCTCCGAGGCCAAGCACGATCTGGACGTCAATCCGGTCGAGCCGGACTATAGCGCCGAGGAGGTAGCTGACCTGCTGACCCAGGGCGAGCCAGCCATCAAGGTGCCGGGTCTGCGCACCGTCTGGTTCAGCGGCGAGAGCCAGCAATGCTTCATCGACGGCGAAGCCTGGACGCTGCAGAGCGAAGACGCGGCAGCCATTTCCCTCTTGTGTGACAAGGACATCATCACTCAGGCCGATATGGTGGAGCTGGCCGATCAGGCCGGTTTCCTGCAACTGCTGACCCGTCTGGTCAACCGTGGTTACTGGTTCTTCAACTGATCCGGCGGTAAGCGAAGGATAAAAAGGCGCCTTATGGCGCCTTTTTTGTCATTCAGAGGCGGTTCAATTAACAATCGATGCGTGAAGCTGAACCCACTCTTGATGAACCGACAAGTGGTGATTTATTGAGCTAACATGGATGGGTATCATGCGTCCGTCCCTGTTCACAAGAGAAGCGCCACCATGCAAATCACCTCCCGGCCCATGCCGCTGCCCGATTACGGCAAATACCCCTCCTCTCCCGCTGTCACACCCGAGCAGGTCAGTCAGGCCCGTAACGAAGCACTGACCAAGAAGGATGAATTGCAGGCACAGAGCGAAGAGAAAGCAACGGCTCGCAGAACCATGGCGGTCTCTTATACGGCTAACCAGCAAGATAAAGCCGTGGTGGAGCGCTACCTGGAGGCCAGCGGTCAGGAGAGCGACAGCAAGTCGGGCCCGAGCACGGCTGAACTCTATCAGGCGGCCAATCGCAACCAGCGCCAGCAGAATCTGAGCGACTACATGCAATTCCAGCAGAGCCCGCTCGCCCAGCAGATGGGTGACATGGTGGGCGAAGATAATCGCAAGGGCACCCAGCTCGACATCATTGCCTGAGCCAATTTGCTCGAATAAGTCCGGCAGGGACTGATATAAACTGAAAAAGCCCTCGATGAGGGCTTTTTCGCTATGGCTTGTCGCTGCGACTTCTCGCTATAAATAGGACTCTTCTGCCTGCGCGTCCGGCAGCTCGTCAGGGAGTTCATCAAACAGGGGGTGATAGAGCACCTCCCCCTGCACTCCCGCAAACCCCCCTTCCTGCAGCTCCATCGCCATAAAGCAGTCGGCAGGCACCTCATAGATGCAGTGGAGGCCAAACTCGCTGGCCGGGCGGAAACCGAAACGGCTGTAATAGGCCGGATCCCCGAGTACTACCACCCCTTTCCAGTCCATCTCGAGCGCCGTATCAAGCCCTTCACGGATAAGATCCGAGCCAATCCCCTGACCTTGCCAGTCAGGATGAACCGCGACCGGCGCCAGACCGAGCCAGGGCCCTTCCATGCCGTTAATGGTGATCGGGCTTAGCATCAGGTGCCCCATGAACTCGTACTCTTCCTCTTCGACCATGGTCACTACGGCGGCACCACATTCGCGCAGGCGGTTGACCAGTTCGGCCTCATCGGAACGACCGAAGGCGGCACTCAGCAGCTCATAGACCGGCAGCATGTCACCGGGGCGCTCGGTTCTCAACATCAGGTATTACTCCTCGTACAGCAGAGCGGGCATTATTCCACACAACGGCTGGTCATTCTGAGTACCTTTGTCCAAAAATGGGAGGGTGCACTCAGGAAAACGAGCGGCAAACTGCTGCTGCAAGGCTGTTAGCGTAGCCGGGGTGGCCCTGTTCATCGCCTCGCGGTAGGCCAGCCAGAGGGCGGGAGCCTCCCGCGCCAACCGCTCAAAGGTCAGTTCGGGCGTTTGATGCCAACAGCCATCCAGCTCGTCGACCAGCTCCGGCAGCTCCACCAGCAGCCGTAACTGCTGATAGCGTATCTGCGAAGAGTCACCGTTGCCGCCCAGCGCCTGCGCCATCAATTGGTTGAACCAGTGGAGCCGTGATACGCGCTCCTCGCGGCTAAGCAGCTCGGGCCCCTGACGCTGCAGCGCGACCAGTTGCAGCAGCCACGCCAGCCCCCGTTCATCCCTGTCTTTCAGCAAGACGCCGCCAAGATGGGACAACTGCTCCGGTTCGGCCTGCTCCAGCAGATCGACGGGGTAACAGTGCAGCGCCAGCAACCTCTCAAGATGCGGCGGGCAACGCAGAAAACAGGGCTTCTCCCCCTCGCCCCTCTCATCCACAAAGAGCGAGATGGCCAGCTTGCCGTTGGCACTCTGCCGATTGGTCGTGGCAGGATCCCACAGGATCACCACGGCGATCCGCTCATCTGCCAGCCAGCGGGCAATTTCCTCGGGCAAGGGGCTGGGCAAGGAGGGCGCGCGATCCAGCCGCCAGTAGCTCACCTCGCACGGCTGACGACCGCTGATATGGCGCCGCCCGCGATAGTGCATCCCCAGTTTTGCCATCACCCGGCCGGAGGCTAAATTGTCTGGCATATGGCGAGCCGTCAGCGCCGGCAGTTTAAGTTGGTCAAAGGCAAACTCCTTGACCAAGCTGGCGGCCCGAGTCGCCAGACCGCGATTTTGCCAAGGTACGCCCACCCACCAGGCGAGCTCGCCATTCCAGTGCAGGGAGATCACCCCAACCAGCGCCGCCCCTTGCTCCTCTGGCAAGGTGATGGCCCAGCTCCAGCCAAGGCCAAGCGCCGCCTTGCGCCAGCTAAGGGCCAGCCAGTCGCGGGCCCCCTCCGGCGGATAGGGGTGAGGAATATTGAGGGTATAGCGGGCCAGCGCCTCGTCGCTGCAGTAGCGCACTATCTCGCGCTCATCGGCGGCCTGCAGTGGTCGCAGCACGACGCCAGCGGCGTGCGAATCCTCGGCCAACGTCGGTATCATCACGCGGCGCGCCAGCAGGCGATTAAGCACGGCACCCAAATCGGCCTCGGGGGTGAGCGGCAGATCGGCCCCCACAGGGCCAAGGGTGAGCAGTCCCTGCTCCCTGGCGAGGGTCAATAGGGAGGTAGAGGCACTGATCAGAACCTGGCGGCTGGGATCAACATGAAAATCCGCCAGCAGATCCCCATCGAGCCAGGCAGCCAGCAGGGCTCCCGGGCAGAGCACCCCGTCTGGAGGGCTGCTCGCCCAGGGTGCATCGGTTTGATCGAGGGCAGCCGCCGCCTCTTTGCCCAGCAGCAGCTGCCAGCGATGACCCTGCTGCTGCCAGTGCGGCAACAGCGCAGCCCACTGCGGTTGCCACAGACTGGCCTCGATCAGCAGTTCCATCAGCTGGCCTGATAGGCCGCTGGCAGCGTCAGATGCCGGGGATGGGCTTCGATACGGGCGATCCAGCTACGGATAGCGGGCCACCCCTGCAGGGAGAAGATCCCCTCCTCTGCCACGTGGGTGTAGGCATAAAGGGCGATATCGGCGATGGTCGGCGCATCACCGCACAGGTAGGGGCTCTGTTTCAGCTGCTGCTCCATTACCGCCAGCGCCTTCTCGCCACCGGCTTTCAGCCCGTCGAGACGCGCCTCTTGGGACTCGGGGCGGCCGAGATAGTGAACAATAAAGCGCGCTACCGCGATATAGGGCTCATGGCTGTACTGCTCGAAGAACATCCATTTGAGCACCTCGGCCTGCAGGCGCGGATCGGTTGGCCACAAGGCGCTACCTTGCGCCAGATAGAAGAGGATGGCATTGGATTCCGCCAGCGTATCGCCCTGGCCAATCTCCAGCACCGGGATCTTGCCGTTGGGGTTCATGGCCAGAAATACGGGGGTACGGGTATCCCCCGCCTGAATATCCACCTCACCCCACTCAAGGGGCAGCTCCAGCCAGCGGGCCAGCAGCCACACCTTGTAACAGTTGCCGGAACGCAGATCACCATACAGACGCATACACACTCCTTGTGAAAACAGAATTGAACAGCGCGCTCAGGGTGCCAAACGCTCGATATGCCAGCCATCCCCTTCGCGGGTGTAGTAGAAGCGGTCGTGCAGCCGGTGCTCGCCCCCCTGCCAGAACTCCACCGTCTCGATCACCACTCTGAATCCGCCCCAGAAGCTCGGCAGCGGCACTTCGCCATTGGCAAACTTCTGCTTGAGCTCGAGGAACTTGGCCTCCAGCACGCCACGGGCCGAGATGCGGGTCGACTGCTTGGAGACCCAGGCGGCAATCTGGCTATCCTTGGGACGGCTGTGGAAATACTTCATCACCTCGAAAGTGCTCATCTTCTCCACCCGACCGGTCACATGCACCTGACGGTCGAGCGTATGCCAGGGAAAGAGCAGGCTGATACGGGGATTGCCTTCCAGCTGCTGCGCCTTGCGGCTGCCCATGTTGGTGTAAAAAACCATCCCCTGGGCGTCGTAGTGCTTGAGCAGCACGGTGCGCTGCCAGGGCTGACCCTCGGCATCCACCGTCGCCACCACCATGGCGGTGGGATCGGTCAGTTTGGCCTCACAGGCCTGCGCCAACCACTTCTCGAACAGCGCCAGCGGCTCGGCCGGCAGATCGGCCCGGTGCAGCCCGCCACGGGTATACTCACGGCGCAGATCAGCAACATCCATCATCTTGATTTTCCTTCAAATAAATAATGGTTCCACGACCATCAAGAGAGTGACGCAGGCATTGTGCGCTCGATAAACCGACCTTGTAAACCTGGTATCAGGGACAACATTCACCCTTCCTTGGCAACATGGCGCCTCTTTCGCCCATATTTCCGACTTATTTTCCATGGCTATACAGTTGGCAAGTCACACTGCCTTAAATTTCCCTGCAATCAGGAATCGCGGCTGGTCAGTTGCTGCTCATTTATATGGAGCAACCGAGCCAGATACTGCATGACTCGCCGAATATCCACCTTGCACCGCATCCCCCTTCCACCTATCATTGCGCCGTTTGTCTGTTTCAGAATCATCCCGCTACCGGGGTGATTCATCTTTATCTGGCCAAGGTTAATCTCATGCTCAAATCCCCACTGTTGCCCCGTTTCGGGGATCTGGTCGTTGCCATTATTGACGATGTGCTCGGTCAGGGTCTTACCCTCGACCGCGCTTATGCCCGTCACTTCTCCGGCATCGAACTCAAACCGCAAGAACAGGCAAGGATTGCCCTGGTCACCGGCGACCTGCTGCGCCGTCTCAGCCTCTATTGTTTCCTCACCGGTATTCAGGTGCGTCAGGCCGAAAAGAATGTCTGGCCGCTGCTGCACAGCTGGCATGCCTTCCACAAAATTGCCCAGCCCAACCACCCGACCCTGGATCGCTTCAATGAAGAGGCATTCCGCCGCCGTCTGACCGAGGCGAAGAAGAACCCGGTGCTGATGGATGGTTGCCCGAGCTGGCTGGAGAAACTGGGTAGCGAGCAGTTGGGTGAGGCTTGGCCTGCCGAGCGTGCCGCCCTGGCCTGGATGCCCAAACGCTACCTGCGGGTCAATACCCTCAAGTGCACCCGTGATGAGCTGCAAGCCATGCTGGCCAAAGAGCATGTCACCACCATTCCGGTTGAAGGTGTGGAGACAGCCCTGCAGGTCACCTCCGACGCAGCCCTGTTCCGTACCAAGGCCTTTGCCGATGGTTGCTTCGAACAGCAGGACGCAGGCTCCCAGCTCGTCGCCGCCGCGCTAGAAGTTGCCCCGGGCATGCGCGTTATCGACGCCTGCGCCGGTGCCGGTGGCAAGACCCTGCATATCGCCGCCATGATGCAGGGCAAAGGCCGTCTGCTGGCAATGGATGTGGAAGAGTGGAAGCTGGAGAACCTCAAGCAGCGCGCCCGTCGCGCCGGAGCCCACAACGTGGAGACCCGGGTCATCACCAGCAGCAAGACCGTCAAGCGCCTCAAAGAGAGCGCCGACCGCGTACTGCTGGACGTGCCCTGCTCCGGTCTGGGCGTACTCAAGCGCAATCCGGATGCCAAGTGGCGTGATACCGCCGAGCGTCTGCCGGTGCTGGTCGCGCTGCAAGAAGAGATCCTGCAGCGTTACAGCCAGATGGTGAAAGTCGGCGGCCTGCTGGTCTATGCAACCTGCTCCATCCTGCCCGAGGAGAACCGCCAGCAGGTGGACAAGTTCCTCGCCGCCAACGAAAACTTCCGTCTGCGTGACGATCACACCGTGAGCCCGTCCGAGACCGGCTTCGACGGCTTCTACATGGCTCGTATCGAACGGATCGCCTGATCCAGAATGACCTGCTCCTTGCGCCCTTATCGCGCACGGCGGGTTCGATGAAAAAAGAGCGGCAGCCCTCGAGCTGCCGCTCTTTTTATTGATAAGGATCGCCGCGTCAGGACTCCAGCGCAGCAATCGCCTCTATCTCGATCTTCACATCCTTTGGTAACCGAGCCACTTCTACGCAGGATCGCGCCGGATACATGGCATCGTGCTCGGTGAAGAAGTCGTTGTAGACCCGGTTTACCGCAGCAAAGACGTTCAGATCCGAGACAAACACCGTGGTCTTGAAGATGTTTCGCACCTCGCCGCCTGCCGCCTCGACAATCGCCTGTACGTTTTGCAGGGAGCGCAGGGTCTGCGCTTCGATCCCCTCCGCAACGTCGCCGCTCACCGGGTCCAGCGGGATCTGACCGGAGGTGTAGAGGATGTCGCCAATCCGGGTGGCCTGCACATAGGGGCCGATGGCGCCCGGCGCCGCTTTGGTAGTGATAACCTGTCGCATCTGTTACTTCCTCGTGCTGACAAACAAAAAGTAGGCCCGGAGCAAGCCTGCTCACCCCGGGCATGAGAGTTACATCATGTTGGTGAAAGTTCTGGAGATGACGTCCTGCTGCTGCTCGCGGGTCAGGGCGTTGAAGCGCACCGCATAGCCGGAGACCCGGATGGTCAGGCTGGGGTACTTGTCCGGATTGTCGATGGCATCCAGCAGCATCTCGCGGTTCATCACGTTGACGTTGAGGTGCTGCCCCCCTTCCACATCCCGCTCGTGATGGAAGTAGCCATCCATCAGCCCCACCAGATTGTTCTCGCGATTGGCGGGTTCCTTGCCGAGCGCCCCCGGCACGATGGAGAAGGTGTAGGAGATCCCGTCCTTGGCGTATTTGAACGGCAGCTTGGCCACCGAGGCGAGCGAAGCAACCGCCCCCTTGCGATCCCGACCGTGCATCGGGTTGGCCCCCGGGGCAAACGGGGCACCGGCGCGGCGGCCATCCGGGGTGTTGCCGGTCTTCTGGCCATAGACCACGTTGGAGGTGATGGTCAGGATCGACTGGGTCGGCACCGCATTGCGGTAGGTCGGCAGCGCCTGGATCTTCTTCATGAAGCGCTCGACCAGATCGCAGGCGATGGAGTCGGCCCGCTCGTCGTTGTTGCCGTACTGGGGATACTCCCCCTCAATCACGAAATCGACCGCCAGCCCGTCGGCATCGCGCACCGGCTTGACCCTGGCGTACTTGATGGCCGCCAGCGAATCGACCGCCACCGACAGACCGGCGATACCGCAGGCCATGGTGCGATAGACGTCGCGATCGTGCAGCGCCATCAGTGAGGCCTCGTAGCTGTACTTGTCGTGCATGTAGTGAATAAGGTTGAGCGCACTGATGTACTGCACCGCCAGCCAATCCATAAAGCTGTCGAGGCTGGCCATGACAGTGTCGTAATCCAGCACCTCGTCCATGATGGGCGCGACTTTCGGGCCAACCTGGATCTTAAGCTTCTCGTCCACCCCACCGTTGATGCAGTAGAGCAGGGTCTTGGCGAGGTTGGCGCGAGCACCGAAGAACTGCATCTGCTTTCCGATCACCATGGGGCTCACACAGCAGGCGATGGCATAGTCATCGCTCTCGAAGTCGGTGCGCATCAGGTCATCGTTCTCATACTGCAGGGATGAGGTATCGATGGAGACGCGGGCAGCATAGATCTTGAAGGCCCGCGGCAGCCCTTCCGCCCAGAGGATGGTGAGGTTGGGCTCAGGCGCTGGCCCCATGGTCTTGAGGGTGTGGAGGTAGCGGAAGGAGTTCTTGGTCACCAGGGTGCGACCATCCAGCCCCATGCCGCCGATCACCTCTGTCGCCCAGATGGGATCGCCGGAGAAGAGGGAGTCAAACTCGGGGGTACGCAGGAAACGTACCATGCGGACCTTCATGATGAAGTGATCGACCAGCTCCTGGGCATCCTGCTCGCTGATAAGCCCCGCCTTAAGATCCCGCTCGATATAGATGTCGAGGAAGGTGGCGGTACGACCGAGGGACATGGCCCCGCCATTTTGCGACTTCACCGCCGCCAGATAGGCAAAGTAGAGCCACTGCACCGCCTGCTGCGCCGTGCGTGCCGGCCCGGAGATATCAAAGCCGTAGTTGGTCGCCATCTGCTTGATCTGCACCAGTGCCCGCTTGTGCTCGGCCAGCTCCTCGCGCTGGCGGATCACCTGCTCCAACTGTTCTCCCCGCTCAAGAGCCGGTTGCAGATCGGCAAACTGCAGCTCCCGCTCACGGATTAGATAATCTATGCCATAGAGCGCGACCCGACGATAATCTCCGATAATGCGACCACGACCGTAACCATCCGGCAAACCGGTCAAAATCCCTGATTTTCGGCAGCGCAACATCTCGGGAGAGTAGACGTCGAACACTCCCTGATTATGGGTTTTTCGCAATTCGCTAAAGGTATATTCAAATTCGGGATCCATCTCCCGGCCATACGCTTCAAAAGGTAATGACTCCAATCAGTTGAAATGGTGTCTTTCTATAAAGGCACCAATCACTTTCTCGTGGAGCTCAACGGAACGAGAGAAGCAGATGGTCTTGCGAGCCAATCGCTTGATGCGCATTCTGAGCGTCAGGTTGTTACGCTCGATACGCTGGGTGAATATCTTCCCGGTCAGATGCATCTCGCTCGGCACCTCTCTGGCATAGCTTCCCCAATCATCACTGGTGATAAAGCCTATCTGGAACGGAGAAAGCAGGCTCAGCAACCGACGGCATGTCTCATCGTTGCGTGGGCCAAAGGTATATGCCACGACTCGTTTTCTCTTGGTATCAAAAGCATACCAAAGCCAATGTCGATGCTGTTTGTTGCCAACATAGGCCCATTGCTCATCAAGTTCACAGATAAGTGCCACGTCATCGAGCACCACCTTTTCGGAGGTTACTTGCCTTGGGGTGAGTTTTTTAGGGTGCGTATGACTGTGTTGATGCCAATCTTGAGGACGCGAGCAGTATCACGAACACCTGAGCCGTTGAACGCCATATCAACAATCTTGTCTTTGACGCCAGGCTTGCGGGCTTCATAGGTGTAGGTGAGCTGAAACACGTGCGGACAGACGGGGCAACGATAGCGAACATGGCCGGCAGGGGTCTTCCCATGGCGATATACGTGGTCAGAGTTGCAGCGAGGGCAGTGAACGGTGATGGATGCCATGAAGCTGTCGGTCTCAAAAGAGTTCATCATATCAACTCAACCGATCGGATGCATCACCCACAGGGCGAAGCGATACTAGGTTCTATCACTTGCAATTAATGTGAGCATAAACACAAAAAATCTACAAAGAGACTGCGTTACGGTGAAATTATCAAAAAATGTGATAGCAGCAACACTTGAATCCAAATGGATTAAAAAAAGTAATCAGATATTTGCAAAGAATATAATTAACAACTCCAAAACAAAGCCGTAAAGATTAGATTTTTCAGGGCAATTGCGTTGCTTTTTGCAACCGGCAATCAGTTGCTTGCCTGCCAGAACCGGGACAATAAAAAAGGGAGCCTATAAGGCTCCCTCTCGACAACACAGAACCGATTATTCGGCTGCAGCATCATCTTTCTTGTACTTGGCAGCAGTCTCTTTGATCAGAGCCTGCAACTCGCCAGCCTGGAACATCTCGATCATGATGTCACAGCCACCGATCAGCTCACCTTCAACCCACAGTTGGGGGAAGGTCGGCCAGTTGGCGAATTTTGGCAATTCGGCGCGGATATCCGGATTTTGCAGGATATCAACGTATGCAAACGGCTCGCCGCAGGACATCAGAGCCTGGGAGGCCTGGGCAGAGAAGCCACAGCTGGGTAGCTTGGGGGAGCCCTTCATGTAGATGATGATGGGGTTGTCAGCCAGCTGCTGCTTAATCTTTTCAATAGTTTCCATAGGTGCCTCACTAGAGCGATTTCGGCGGCCATTCTACTGCAATCTTGCCCGAGCACAAACTGACAAAGGGGTGACCCGGCTCGAATTGCGCAAAGAACCCACACAGGATTGATCGCGATCATGGCGCCAATCAAGAGTTGTTAGGCCATCTTTGATACTGCTACAATCCCTTGGCTTTGGGCTACCCAGCCCCATCATTTTAAAAACAACTCTTTTCACATATAGAAAAGAGTACGCAATGTCTTGCAACCGTCGCCTTCGCACGGTCCAGCCAATGGAGAGTAGAAAATGGCATTCGAACTTCCCGCTCTGCCCTATGCAATCAACGCTCTGGAACCGCACATCTCCCAGGAAACTCTGGAATATCACCACGGCAAGCACCACAACACCTACGTGGTCAACCTGAACAATCTGGTGCCGGGTACCGAGTTTGAAGGCAAGTCTCTGGAAGAGATCATCAAGACCTCCAACGGCGGCATCTTTAACAACGCCGCCCAGATCTGGAACCACACCTTCTACTGGCACTGCCTCTCCCCGAATGGCGGTGGCGAGCCGACTGGCGCCCTGGCTGAGGCCATCAACAAGGCATTCGGCTCCTTCGCCGAGTTCAAAGATGCCTTCACCAAATCTGCCATCGGCAACTTCGGTTCCAGCTGGACTTGGCTGGTGAAGAAAGCTGACGGCTCTCTGGCTATCGTCAACACCTCCAACGCTGGCTGCCCGCTGACTGAAGCCGGTACCACCCCGCTGCTGACCGTTGACCTGTGGGAGCACGCCTACTACATCGACTTCCGCAACCTGCGTCCGAAGTACATGGAAACCTTCTGGGCTCTGGTTAACTGGGAATTCGTGGCCAAGAATCTGGCTGCCTAATCAGCCTCGCTTGCCAAAACGCCCCGCACTGCGGGGCGTTTTTTTATCTCGATATGGCTGCGAAAATGAATAAGGCGCCCGCAGGCGCCTTTTACATATCGAGATGACCCGCTTACTGGTCCAGCTCGTCCATGTATTCATCCAGATTGGCATCGTCGGCCTGCTCTTGCTGAGACGCTTTCAGCTCGTCCTGCTTGCCCGTCACCTTGCCCTGGTTATATTGCAGGTAGAAGTCCTTGGTCAGCGCATAAGGATCGAGGGAGTTGTCGATGATCCGCTCCTGATCGATCAGCTTGGCACGTGTGCCCAAGCCATCCAGCGCCCAGTGTGCGACCTTCATCGGGAAGGTCAACAGGGCATAGGGGAAGTAGAAGCTGTCAATCGCATCGCCAACCAGCTCCCGGGTGGTAGTCGGGCCGTAGACAGGCACCATGATGTAGGCACCATTACCGATATCGGCCCTGCCCAGCACTGTGTCCATCTCCAGCTTGTTGCGCTCGAGGCCGGCATGTTTGGCCACATCAAAGATACCCAGCAGACCGACCGTGGTGTTGAGGGTAAAGCGCCCCAGGTTGGTGCCTGCCCCTTTCAAATCACCGGTGATCAGATGGTTCACCATGCTGCTTGGCTCATCAAAGTTGGCAACAAAGTTGGCAATGCCATCCTTCACCCCTACCGGAATGTAGCGGGCATAGGCATGTACCACAGGACGTGCCACATAGGGCTCCAGCACATCATAGTTGACCGCCCACATGGCCCGGTTGGCCCCCTGGAAGGGATCGCGCGGATCGGCCGCCGTACTGGTGGCACCCGGATTATTCATGCCGGGATTGAGATCCAGACTCTCTGGGCCAGGCTTGGGTGGGCCACCGGCACAGCCAGCCAGCAAGAGGGCTGCCAGTATGGCCCCTGAACGAAGATACATATGATTGTCCTGACGTTTTATTTTGATTTATCAGAAGTATAGATAACCCGGCCCCTATCCAGGGGCCGGGTTATCCAAAGGCATATTAGAGGGCGTGATCGATGCGGATGTCAATCGGAGCAGCAGGGATCTCGGCCGTCTTGACCGGCACGGATACCCCTTCGAAGGCTCCTTCCTTGTTCATCACATTGCCACCGCGCGAGAGACGCGCCTTGAACTGCAGCTCCGGATAGGCCTCCAGTTTGCTACCTTCCATCATGGCATCGCCATCCCCGAGTGACAGGGTAACTGGCAGGGTTGGCCCTGCGATACGCTTCACGGCGATAGGCATGGGCGGCCCGTTGGGCACCACGGCAAAGACGAAGAGATGGGCATCTTCCGGCATCTGAATGCCCGCCGCCAACGTGACGTGGATGGGGAATTCCCCCTCCTTCACCGCCAGCGGTTGTCCCTCAACTGCGCCCGCTTTGGCTGCGCCTGAATTCGTCACCTCGATGCCGCGCTGCTTGAGCTGCGCGCGGGCGTACTCCATGGAGCGCTCGACCATCACGTAACGGGGGGTACCTTTCTCCATCAGTGGCAACATCGCCTGCCAGCGAGCCAGCGCGGTCTGGAAGTCCTCTTTTTGCAGCGCCATAAAGGCATAGACGGAACGCGCCTCGATATTGTCCGGATCCTGCGCGATAGCAGCCTGCAACAGGGCATCCGCTTGCGCCTCATCCCCCGTCATCATCAGCGCCTGCGCATAGGGCACCGCCACCAGCGACTTCTGGGGAGCCAGCGTGTAGGCCCGCTCCAGCGCCTCGCTGGCCATCTCGGGATCATTGCCATCCAGCGCCAAGCGTCCCAGCAGCAGCCAGCCGCGGTAGTCGTTCGGTTCATCCTTGAGGCGGGTACGCAGTGCCAGCGTGAAATCCAGCAGATCCTGCTCGGTCACCTGGGCATCGCGTTCCACCAAAATGCGGTTGCTCAGCTCGCCAAGACGGCTGCTGGCATCTTGCCAGCGACTCACCTCTTGCCAGGAGCCCAACTTGTAGTAGAGCCCCAGACTCACCACCAACAGCACCAGTACACCCGGGATCCAGATCAGACTCTTGCCACTGCGGGCGGTCTGCTCCACATCGGGAATATCATCCAAGAGGCTTCGTTGCAGCTCGACCAGCGAGTCGGACTCCTCAGCCAGGACACCCTGCTCGCGCTCTTCGCCAATCTCCAGCAGCCGCTGGCGATAGAGCTGTTTGTTGAGCGCCGAGCGACTGATGCTCTGTTTGCCTTCACCACGCCACAGCGGCACGACGAGCGCCAGACTCACCAGCACCAGCAAGCCCGCAATCACTATCCAAAAAGCGGTCATTGTTTCTCTTCCTCTTTGAGCAGCTCGGCCAGTCGGCGCTGCTCCTCCTCGCTCAAGGCGTTATCCAGTTGTTTTTTCACCGCTGGGGGCCGGCGGCTGCGCATCACGACCACGGCACCACCGATCAGGATCACCAGCAACGGGCCGAGCCAGAGGATCAGGGTGGAGGCCATCAGGGGCGGGTTATAGAGGATAAAGTTGCCGTAGCGGGCCACCATGTAATCCACGATCTCCTCTTTATCCTTACCCTCGCGCACCATCTGGTAGGTCTTGTCGCGCAAGTCCTTGGCCAGCCCAGCATTGGAGTCGGCGATATCCTGGTTCTGACACTTGGGGCAACGCAGCTCCTTGGTCAGTTCGCGAAAGACCTGCTCCTGATTGTCGTTGTCGAAGGTGTAGACATCGATAGCGGCCATGGCCGGCGCTTGCACCACCCATCCCAGCAACAGCAGCAGGGAAGCAATAAATACTCTCATCAGGACTCCCCTCACTTCATGGCATCAAAGATGGGTTTGAGGGTCGACGCCCAGTTCTCGGGGTTGATATCCCCCACGTGGCGATACCGGATGATCCCCTTGCTGTCGATAAAGAAGGTCTCCGGCGCGCCATATACCCCGAGATCCAGCCCCAGCATGCCGTCCGGATCATAGAGGTTGACCTGATAGGGGTTGCCCAGCTCCGCCAGCCATTTGATCGCCTTGTCGCGCTCATCCTTGTAGTTCATGCCGATGATGGGAATGCCCTGCCCCGCCAGCTGTTTGAGGTAGGTGTGCTCGCCGTAGCAGGTCGGGCACCAGGTAGCCCAGACGTTGAGCAGCATGGGGCGACCGGTCAGGATACTGCGATCGTGCTGCTTGTTCAGATCGTAAATGTCCTGCAGGGTGAACACCGGCACCTCTTTACCCACCATCACGGACTCAAGCTTGGTGGGATCGGAGTAGAGCCCTTTGAACAGGAACACCGCCCCCAGCAAAAAGACGATAAAGGGGATTAAAAACAACCAGGTCTTTTTGTTCATGCCTTGGCCTCCTCCTCACGACGGCCGAAACGGTAACGCTTGTCCAGCATCGCCAGCACGCCACCAATGGCCATAAAGACGCCGCCGAACCAGATCCAGCGCACGAACGGCTTGTAGTAGATCCGCACCGCCCAAGCACCGTTGTCGAGCTGTTCCCCCAGCGCCGCATAGAGATCGCGGGTGATACCGGCATCGATGGCCGCTTCGGTCATCGGCATCCGGGTCACCTTGTACATCCGCTTCTCGGGCTTGAGCAGGGCGACCTGCTTGCCATTGCGGTGCACTTCCAGCACGCCCTTGAAGCCATCGTAGTTGGGGCCGTTCTTCTCCTTGATCCCGGCAAAGACGAACTCGTAATCGGCAAAGTGCACCCGATCACCTGCCTGCATCCGCAGATCCTTCTCGATGCTGTAGTTCTGGGTGCAGGCGATACCTATGATGCTGACTGCCAGCCCCACATGGCCGAGGATCATGGCCCAGTGGCTGTTGCCAAGCTTGCGCACACCGACTGCAAAGCTGTGCTTGTGGGTGGCCCGCGCCCAAGTCTCCTGCACGCTGGTGACGATGATCCAGGCCCCCAGACCAATCCCTACCGCCGCCCACGGCTTGAAGGTTTCGGCAAAGAGCAGCGGCAACAGCAAGGCTGCGGCCAGACTCAGCACCAGTGCCACGAGCACCTTGCTTTTGAGTTCCCCCAGCTCCTGACGACGCCAGCGAAACAGCGGGCCAACCCCCAGCAGCAGGGCAAACGGGATGATCAGCCAGCTGTAGATGTGGTTGAAGAAGGGAGTACCGATGGAAATGCTGCCCAACCCCAGCTCCTTGTGCACCAGCGGCAGCAAGGTACCGAGCAGCACGGTCAGCAGACCCGCCACCAGCATGATGTTGTTGCAAAGCAGCAGGGTCTCGCGGCTCCACAGCTCGTGTTTGCCGTGGCTCTTCACTTGCGAGCCTTTGAAGGCAAACAGCAGCAAGGATGAGCCGATCACCGCCAGCAGGAAGCCGAGAATAAACAGGCCGCGGGTCGGATCGGAGGCAAACGCATGAACCGACACCAACACGCCGGAGCGTACCAGGAAGGTACCCAGCAGGCTCAGTGAGAAGGCAGAGAGGGCCAGCAGCACGGTCCACGCCTTGAAGGTGGCTCGCTTCTCGCTCACCGCCAGCGAATGCAGCAGAGCAGTACCCGCCAGCCAAGGCATAAACGAGGCGTTTTCTACCGGATCCCAGAACCACCAGCCGCCCCAACCGAGCTCGTAGTAGGCCCACCAGGAGCCAAGCACTATGCCAAGGGTCAGGAATACCCAGGCCGCCATGGTCCAGGGGCGCGACCAGCGAGCCCAGGTCGCATCGAGACGGCCGGTCATCAGCGAAGCAATGGCAAAGGCAAACGCCACCGAGAAGCCCACATAACCCATGTAGAGCATCGGCGGATGGAAGATAAGACCCGGATCCTGCAGCAGCGGATTGAGGTCACGACCATCTACCGGGAAATAGGGCAAGGTGCGGGTGAAGGGATCGGAGGTGAACAGCACGAAAGCAGTGAAGCCGACCGAGATCAGCCCCAACACGCCGAGTACCCGAGCCACCGCATCGAGCGGCAGACGGCGGCTGAACATGGCCACCGCCGCAGTCCAGCCACCCAGGGTCAGAACCCACAGCAGCAGGGAACCTTCGTGGGCGCCCCACACCGCCGAGATGCGATAGGCGAGCGGCAGCAGGCTGTTGGAGTTAGTGGCCACATACTGCACGGTGAAGTCGTTATCGATAAAGGCCCAGGTCAGGCAGAGAAACGACAGCAGCAGCAGCAAAAACTGGGCATAGGCGAGCGGACGGGCCGCCGACATCATGCCAAGACGCCCCCAACTGGCGCCTAGCAGCGGGTAGCTGCCCAGCAGCAGGGCGGTGGCAAAGGCCAGGATCAGCGCAAACTGACCTAATTCCGGGATCATGAAGGCATTCCTTTCAATTGAACGGTGACAACAGCCGCACTACGCACGGCAGGCAAAGCGGAAAAGGCAAACACCACAGGGATCACTGCTTGGCTCCCTTCAACTGCGCCTCGGTATACTCCGGCTTGAAGTGCATGCCGTTGGTGGCATCGGCCACTTCCGGCGGCATGTAGTTCTCATCGTGCTTGGCCAGCACCTCGAACGCCTCTACGGTCGTGGCATCCTTGAGGGTGCCCTGGGCAACAATCCCCTGCCCTTCACGGAAGAGATCCGGCAGGATGCCGTCAAACTCGACCGTCACCAGATGACCGCCGTTATCCACCAGCTTGAAGGCAACCTTGAGGCTCTGGGGATCCCGCTGTACCGATCCCGGCACGACCAATCCACCGATGCGCAGGCGCTGCCCCTCTTCCGGCTTGATCTTGTCCGGCCCCTTCCCCTCCACCAGCTCGCTCGGGGTGTAGAAGAGGTCGATATTCTGACTGAGGGCGTAAAGCACCAGGCCGCTAACGGTGGCGAGGCCCAGGGTGATGGCAAGAATGATGGTGAGGCGTTTTTTGCGTCTCGGGTTCATAGGGTGTGCTCCATCTGCTGGGCCGCCTTGCGACGGGCCTCACGCGCCTGTTTGCTGCGCAACTCGGCGAGCAGGCTGCGGGTTTTCATGCGGGTAGAAATGATGATGCCGACCAAACACACCAGCGTCAGGCCAAAAGAGAGCCAGACATAGAAGGCGTAACCGCCCATCGCCATAAAATCACTGAAAGAGGCAAAGTGCATGCTTACTTCTCCTGCTCTGCAATCTCTTTGACCCAGGGGCGATGCCACTCCCGCATCAGGAGTTCATTGCGAAAACGCATCAGGGTCAGGGCACCGAGAAACGCGGCAAACGCCAGGATCATGATCAGCAGCGGCCAGAGCATCTCGGGTGAAATGGAGGGTTTGTCAAATTTGGTGATGGTGGCCCCCTGATGCAAGGTGTTCCACCACTCCACCGAGTAGTGGATGATCGGCAGGTTGATCACCCCAACCAGTGCCAGAATACCGGCAGCACGGCCAGCGACCACCTTGTCGCTGAAGGCGTTGTAGAGAGCAATCACGCCGAGGTAGAGAAACAGCAGGATCAGTTCAGAGGTGAGCCGTGCATCCCACACCCACCAGGTTCCCCACATGGGTTTGCCCCAGGCGGCACCGGTAAAGAGGGCAATAAAGGTAAATACGGCGCCGACCGGCGCAATGGCTGCAACCGTCATGTCCGCCATCCGCAGTTGCCACACCAGGCCGATAAAGGCGGCCACCGCCATGGTGGAGTAGGCCCCCATGGAGAGAATGGCGGAAGGCACGTGGATATAGATGATCCGGAACGAATCTCCCTGCTGGTAATCCGCTGGCGCAAACGCGAGGCCCCAGACAGTACCGATCACAAACGAGAGCAGACTAATCACCGCAAACCAAGGCAACAGCGTGCCTGCCAGCTGATAGGCCCGCTCCGGTTTGGCATAAGGGTGCAACCATTTCCACATAGCTCACAAAACCTTTTTGTTATTAATCGTTTGGCGAGGCCTACCATACCGACCACGGGGCAGCATCAAATACCCCGAAAGCAATAAGCGGCACTCTCCTTGATCCATCGCAACATTATTTTTTGCAAAAAGACCCCATTCGGAGCCAAATTCAGCTCAGCTCACGGCCATCAGTTGAGGCTGACCCGCAACGCCGCCGACACTGCCAGCGGTGTCAGTGTCAAAGCCCCCACCAGCATGGCGGCCAGAATGGCAAGCTGTCCGCCATAGGGCAAGCTCATCCCCGCGGCATCGATGGCTGAGGTGGCAAAAATCAGTACCGGAATATAGAGCGGCAGGATCAGCAGACTGAGCAGAACCCCGCCTTTGCGCAATCCTACCGTCAACGCAACCCCGACCGCGCCGAGCAGGCTCAATACCGGAGTGCCAAGTGCCAGCGTCGCTACGACAGCCAGATAGGTGTTCATATCCAGCGACAGCAAAATCGCCAACAAGGGAGAGATCAGTAGTAGCGGCAAGCCGGTCAGCAGCCAGTGAGCGACCACTTTCGCCAGCGCCAGCAAGCCCAGCGGGTGCGGCATCAGCATCATCTGCTCCAGCGCGCCATCGGCAAAGTCGTCGCGAAACAGCCGCTCCAACGACAACATGGCCGCCAATAGCGCCGCCACCCAGATAATCCCCGGGGCAATACGGGCCAGCAGTTTGGGCTCCGGGCCAATCCCTAACGGAAACAGGGTGATGACGATGAGGAAAAACCAGAGCGGATTGAGAATATCGGAACGCTGGCGCAGAGCCATCAGCAGTTCACGGTGAATAAGGTGCATAACAGCGCGCAACATGGCGTTACTCCTGCAATGTCGAGGCGAAGGGGGTCAACGAGATAGTCTTCAGGCGTCCCTGCATCAGGGTCAGATCCTGATGAGTGGTGAGGATCACCATGCCGCCCCGCTCGGCGTGGGCCAGAAAGAGCTGCTCGAGCACCTTGACCCCTTGCTTGTCGATGGCGGTAAAGGGCTCATCGAGGATCCAGAGTGCCGGTTTCTGTGACAGCCAGAGTCTGGCCAGGGCCACCCGGCGTTGCTGACCGGCAGAGAGTTGCCCGGTCGGGTTCTCTTCAAATCCGGCCAGCCCAACCCGGGCCAATATCTGCCACAAGTCAGTCTCTGTTTGCTGCGGGTGATGTAACTGCTGGTAGAATTTCAGGTTTTCAAAAGGGGTCAGCGCCGCTTTGACACCGGGCTGATGGCCGAGATAGAGCAGATTGGCATGATACTCATCGCGACAGTGACGAATATTCTCCCCATTCCAGCACACCTCACCGGCAAACGGCTGCGACAGCCCGGTCAACAACCGCAACAGGCTTGTCTTGCCAACCCCGTTGGGCCCTTCAATTTGCACCAGATCGCCAGGCGCAACAGAGAAAGAGAGGTGTTCAAACAGAGTGCGATCTTCGCGCACGCAGCTCAGATTGTTAACTTGAAGCAGCATGGGGATTTTTTCAGAGAAAATGAAGCGGTCTGCATCTTAACACAGTATTGGAATACGTCTTTTCAAAGATGCAACAATTGAACTGACTGGCGACCGGGATCACAAAGAAAATACGGTAGAAACCGCCTGCTCAACGCAGCCGAGGGACAAGCGGCTGCACGCCATAAAATTCAGGAAGGCAATTGCCTTCCTGAATCATCAAGAGCGACCTTTTCGCAACGATATCAAGAGCTCAGCCTCTGCCTTTGGCAACTCGCACTCACTCATGACTTCATCAAGATCGGCACCCAGTTCGACCATCTTTGCCGCTCGGCTGTAGAGCCTGCGTTCGGGATCCTGCATGGTCAGCTCTTGCTGGCGCTCATTGACCTGCTGCATCGCCCCTTCCACCGACTGCAGACGCTGCCCCATGCCAATGGCGCCGGTATGGAGTTCCATCATCTGCTTGCGCAAGCTTTCCAACTGACCTTGCAGGCTTGCCACACTGGCCTCGGACTCCTGCTTGCTGCGCTTGCTCTTGAACCAGATATAAGAGGCAAACGCCAAGGCAATCAGGGACATCCCCAAGGCAACCATCTCGATTATCAAAACATCACCTTACTTATCAGAGGGAACCGATATCTTCCCACTCTTCATCGGAGAGCAGCTTGTTCAAGTCAACCAGGATCAGCAGTTGCCCATCGCGGTTGCTCACCCCCTGAATAAACTTGGCGCTCTCTTCAGTACCGACCGCAGGTGCCGCATCGATCTCGGAAGAGCGCAGATAAACCACTTCAGCCACGCTGTCGACCATGATGCCGATCACCTGCTTCTCGGCCTCAATGATCACAATCCGGGAGTTTTCACTCACATCACCGGAAGGTAGACCGAAACGGGAACGGGTATCGATGACAGTCACCACATTGCCACGCAGGTTGATGATCCCCAGTACGTACTCAGGCGCACCCGGCACCGGTGCAATTTCGGTGTAGCGCAACACCTCCTGAACCTGCATCACATTGATGCCGTAGGTTTCGTTTTCCAGTTGGAAGGTTACCCATTGCAGCACTTCATCTTCGGCCAGATTCTGTGCAATATTGCGCTTTTCTGTCATGTTTTTATTCCTTTTATGAAAACGTCTACTGCTAAAACTAGCAATAAAACAGCTCGATTGCAGAAGTTATCAGCGACCTTCTATGTTAACCCCACGCTCCAGCAACAGGAGCAATTCGCGGACGTGTAACAGGGCACACATTTTTTCTTTGACCATGCCAGCCAACCAGGGGCGCTTACCCTCCTGATGGCGCCATTTCACCTGGTCACGGTGTAACAATTCAGTCCCTTTGAGATGATGGCAGGCTAATCCCCACGGCGATTCACCAAGCATAATCAGATACTTGTAATCATCCATCTCGAGATGCTGACCCGGCATGACCCACTGGGCAGTATCGACCACATTCATCTTCTGCTCGCGAGAGGTCATGATCCCCTTGTACCAGCTAGGCTGGCCAAACAGGGAGGTGATCTCGCCCAGCTGATGAATCCCCCCCAGCTCGGTCAACGGCACCGCAAACGTCACACCCGCGACTTCAAAGAAAAGGGCCTGAAACTCCTTACCGGTATCGATATTTTCCCAGGTAACAGGTTCACTGGCCTCTACCGGAGCAACCTCCAGCGCCGTTTCGGTCAGGATAGTAGTATGGGGCTCCGCAACCTCGGGGAGCTGCACCTCCGCAGGCCACTCAGGCTCCACCGGCAGCAGTGATTCCTCCGCCACAATCTCCAGCGGTGCGGTGAGTGTTATCTCCTGGGTGAAGGCGTCATTCTCAAACTGGACTTGTCCCACCTGAGCCAATAGCTCACCAAGTTGGGCAAGCCGTGGATCGCTTTCGAGGTAAGGTGCGGCGACTACCTCAGGGACGCTTTGGGGCTGACGTTGCAACTGTAAAACAGGGGCGGATTGAGCCTCTTCCACCTCATCCGGCACCAGTGGCTCATCGAGCAGCAGGGAGTGGAAATAGTCATCCATCGCCCGAACTTGAATGGTATCTCTCATGCCGTCACCTCATGAACCCGTTGCCGCTCAAGGGCATCAAGATGATTGAGCAGCGTTTCATATGCATAGGTTCCACGACTCCCGGGAGAATAGATAGACGGGGGGATATGCAGCAAGCTGGCATCCCGAAACTTGGTATCAATAGGGATCACCGCATTCCATACTGAATCCCCATATTGATCCTTGATCGACTTCAAGGTCATCAGAGAGGCTCGGGTACGCTTGTCGAACATAGTCGGGATCACGGTATAACGGAACTTGTCACGCTTGGAACGCTGCATGATCTCGAATGTTTTCATCATCCGCTCCAACCCCTTGAGGGCCAGAAATTCGGTCTGGACAGGCACCAGAATGCGATCGCAGGCAGCCAGCGCGTTGACCATCATCACTCCCAGCACTGGCGGGCAATCGATCAGCACGTAATCATATTGATCCTGAATGCGCAGCAGTGCCCGCTTCAGTACCAGTCCCATCCCCTCACGATTGCCCATCACCCGATCAAGGGTCGCCAAGGTAATAGATGCTGGCAGTAAGTTGATATTTTCGAACTTGGTCTTGAGCGTCAGTTTATTGACAAGCTCGGCTGTCGGTTTGACAGCTTGAAACAACTCATAGAGGGTTCCATCCAGGCGATCTGAATCAAAATCAAGATATGCAGTCAGCGAAGCATGGGGATCGGTATCAATCAACAGCACCCGCTGGCCACGCTGGGCCAGGATCCCCGCAAGCGAGACCACTGTGGTGGTTTTACCCACACCACCTTTCTGGTTGGCAACCGTCCAAACAATCACTGTATCAATCCTGCCTTGTTGTTATGCGTATGCCACCACCGGGCAAGGTGATCACCTTTATCTCTCCTGCATCCACCGCCTGTTGTACAGCAGGAACCGGTTCGGCAACTACCGTAGGCGTTGCAACCACAGGTGCCGGCGGCACCCAGGCAAATTTGGAGATAGCAACCACAACCTTGCGATTCTGCCGTCTGCCCTGCTCGCTGCCGTTGTCAGCAAAGGGGGAAAACTCGCCATATGCCTCGAACGCCAGACGCTGGGGGGCGATCCCATCGGCAATCAAACCATTGAGTACCGCTTCGGCCCGAGCAGCAGAAAGCGCCCAGTTAGAACGATAAATTTCATTATTTATCTGTTGGTTATCGGTATAACCCCGAACCCTTACATAGTTATCGACCGGTTTGAGAATACTTGAAAGAGTATTAATGACCGGTGCTGCGTTTGGTCCCAAAAAGGCACTGCCGCTACCAAACAACAAGCCGGAACTGAGTTCAACCGTCAGCCAGTTCTCATCTTGCGTCAGTTTGACGATACCGGCATCTACCAGCGAGCCCATGCTCTGTTGCAACTGCATATCGAGTTTTGCAAGTGTCGCGCCATCTTGCAGCACTGGCACACCAGAAATAGGAGCAAGTGAAGGAGAGGGGGATGCTGGGCTTTCCAGCAATGATGGAGAGGCAGATACCGGGTTATCCAGCAGGGAATTACCCTGCCCTTCAAGCAAGCCATTGCCGCCAGACTGCATGACACTGAACGCCTGGCTCATACCATCAATCACCGCGCGATACTTGTCCTTGTTCACCAGTGCAACAGAGTAGAGCACCACGAACAAGGCAAAGATCAGCGTCATATAATCGGCATAGGAGACCAGCCAGCGGTCAAGATGCTCGCGACCCTGCAAGTGCAACCGATAGCGCTTGCGCATGGCTACTCTCCTTTCAAATAGGCCCTGAGCCGGCGTTCAACCTGCAAGCCGTTTTCACCATGGGCGATAGCCAGCAGCCCTTCCAGGGTCATCTCCTGAAAGAGTGCATAGTGATAGTGAAATGCGCGTAGCCTGTTGGCGATAGGCAGGTAGATGAGGTTGGCAAACCCCACTCCATAGATGGTTGCCACAAATGCCACTGCGATCCCAGCTCCCAGTGCTGATGGGTCTTCGAGATGAAACATGGCCTGGATCAGGCCCAGCACGGCACCGATGATCCCGATGGTCGGACTGTACCCCCCCATTGCTTCAAATACCCTGGCGGCATGTTCATTACGCTCCTGCTCGATATCGATATCGGCTTCGAGCAACATGCGAATATCCTCCGTGGAGACCCCATCGACAATCATGCCAAGCCCTTGGCGAGTAAAGTTGTCTTCCTCCTGCTCGGCCTGATTTTCAAGGGCCAGCAGCCCTTGCTGGCGCGCAAAGACGGCCCATGACTGCAACCGTTCGGCCTGCGCCGCGAGATCTTGGTGGGGAGGGGTAAAAATCCATAACAGCTGGCGCAACGCCAGCAGAATGTACTTGGCTGGAGTCTGCAACGTGACGGCACCAACGGTACCACCCAGCACGATCAAAAAAGCGGGGCCGTCCACCAACGTCAACAGGGAGCCGCCATGCCACAGTTGGGCAATGGCAATAGCCCCCAATGCCAGGAGCAGACCGAGCAAGCCCATGATTAGCGCCCCAACTCAACCAGAATACGCTGGGCCACCTTGTCCAGAGGGAGTGATTCGCTGGCAATCCCCGCTTTAGCTACTGCTTGGGGCATACCATATACCACGCAGGAAGCCTCATCCTGAGCCCAGATGGTTGATCCCTGCTCTTTCAGCAGTCTGGCGCCATCACGGCCATCAGCCCCCATACCGGTCAGCACAATCGCCAGCACCTTGTCGGCATAAGTTTTGGCCGCAGAGGCAAAGGTGATGTCCACACAAGGCTTGTAATTTACCTTGTCGTTGCCATCCACGATGCGAATGCGAGCCCCTGCACCACGACCTTCTAGCAGCATCTGTTTGCCACCAGGAGCAAGGTAGGCATGCCCGGGTTTAAGCACATCGCCATCTTCCGCTTCCTTGACGCCAATCTGGCATAACCCGTTGAGACGGGCAGCAAACGCGGCGGTAAAAGTGGCTGGCATATGCTGGATAAGCAGGATTGGATGGGGAAAATCCCCCGGCAACTTGGTCAGCACATTTTGCAAAGCAACAGGTCCGCCGGTAGAAGTACCAATCGCCACCAACTGATAACTCTTGCCACTGCGCTTGAATGAAGCACTTGGCACAGTGCGTTGCAGGTCAGGCTGACGATCAGGAGTTCTGGGTGCAGTGCTGCCCAGGGGAGCACGAGCAACCGGTTCAGGTGCTTTGGGGCGAGCAGCGGATGTCATCAGGAAGCGCTTGCGGGAGATCTCCTTCACCCGCTGTTGCAACAGTCTGACCGCTTCATCTTTGTCTCTGGCAATGTCCTCAAACTTCTTGGGCAAGAAGTCGAGGGCACCGGCGTCCAGCGCATCAAGCGTAGCCTTGGCCCCTTCATGGGTCAGGGAGGAGAACATCAGAATGGGGATTGGGCACTTGGCCATGATCTCCCGCACCGCACTGATGCCATCCATCACGGGCATTTCGATGTCCATGGTGATCACATCAGGGCGCAGCGACATCGCCTTGTCCACCGCCTCACGTCCATTCTGGGCCGTATCAATCACCGTCAGCATGGGATCCTGATTGATGATCTCGCTCACCCGACGGCGAAAGAAGCTCGAATCGTCGACAACTAATACCTTGACTGCCATTGTTGTTTTTCTAACTCCTTGGGCCTGAGCTATTAATGTCTACGCGCATATGCTTTGAGCAGACTCGGCACATCCAAAATAAGAGCAATTCCGCCATCACTGGTAATCGTCGCCCCGGCCATGCCAGGGGTGCCTTGCAGCAGGTTATCAAGTGGCTTGATCACTACCTCTTCCTGACCAATCAGGCTATCTACCACAAACCCGATTTGCTGAGTGCCAATCTGCACGATAACCACATGTCCGGTATCCTGGCGTGAACGCTTGTTGGCGCCACGAATCAACCATTTGTGCAGATAGAAGAGCGGTATCGCCTTCTCGCGCACAATGATGGTGAGCTGGCCATCAACCATGTTGGCCTTTTTCAGATCCAGATGAAAAATCTCGTTCACACAACCGAGGGGAAGTGCGAAGGTCTGCTCACCCACCTCAACCATCAGAGTCGGCAGAATGGCTAGCGTCAACGGAACCTTGATTTCGAGACGGGTACCTTTCCCCCAGGTGGAATCGATGTGCACCGATCCATTGAGGCTGACAATGCTGGTTTTAACCACATCCATTCCGACACCACGGCCAGAGATATCGGAGATCTCGGCCTTGGTTGAAAAGCCCGGGGCAAAGATCAGGTTATAGGCATCGTTGTCGCTCATGCGAGCGGCAGTATCTGCATCCAGAACACCGCGACTGATTGCGATGGACTTGAGTTTCTCAGGATCCATACCAGCCCCATCATCCTCGATGCAAAGCAGAATATGGTCACCTTGCTGGGAGGCGCTAAGGGTGATCGTCCCTTGCCGCGGTTTGCCCGCTTTCTCCCGCACATCCGGCATTTCGACCCCGTGATCGCATGAGTTGCGAACAAGGTGAACCAGAGGATCGGCGAGCGCCTCTACCAGGTTTTTATCAAGATCGGTCTCTTCCCCCACCATCACCAGCTCAATCTCTTTCTTGAGGGTTCTTGCCAGATCACGTACCACGCGCGGGAAACGACCAAAGACCTTCTTGATTGGCTGCATGCGGGTTTTCATCACCGCACCTTGCAGGTCAGCCGTTACCACATCCAGATTGGCAACCGCCTTTGACATCTCTTCATCATTGCTGGCAATACCCAGGCTCACCAGACGGTTACGGACCAGTACCAACTCACCTACCATGTTCATGATGACATCGAGGGTCTTGGTATCCACCCGCACCGTCGTATCGCTTTGTACGGCACTGTTTTCTGCTGGCGCAGGTGCCGCCTTGGCGGCAGGCGCTGGTGTCTTGGCTGCTTCGGCAGGTTTTGCGGGGGCAGCCGGTGCTGGTTTGGCAACAGGAGTGGCCGGTTTGGGCGGAGTCACCGCAGCAGGTGCGGCAGGTGCGGCAGGTGCGGCAGGTGCGGCAGGTGCGGCAGGTGCGGCAGGTGCGGCAGGTGCGGCAGGTGCGGCAGGTGCCATAGTACTCTGAGGCCCTTGACCACGACCATGCAATTCATCAAGCAGGCGTTCAAACTCATCATCATCGATAAGCTCGTCCACCTCTTTTTGCACCGATTTCAGAGGATTCACCTCTGGCGCCCCCATGTGCTGTCCCTGACCATGGAGTTGATCCAGCAAGGCCTCAAACTCATCATCGGTGATATCGCCAGAGCCACCAGCGATAGGCGCTGCTGCAACCGTCTTGGTCGGTGCCCCACCCACGCCGTGGAGCTCGTCCAGCAGGCGTTCAAATTCGTCTGCAGAAATTTCATCTATCGAGCCGCCGCCATTGACAGGAGCAGGCTCGCTGCTGGTGGCTGCGGGTTCAACAACTTCTGGAGCAACTTCTTCAACAACTACCGGTGCTGCAGGTTCAGATTCTACAGCCGCAGCCGCACTGGTAGCAGTGCGCAGTTGCTCTTCCCCTTCTGGCTTGCACAACTCATGGAGGTCATGAAGCAAATCATCTGACGCAGGGCTGGGGGCTTCGCGATTTTGAACCTGGGCGAACATGACATTGATGGCGTCCAGCGCTTGCAGGATCACATCCATCAGCTCCGCAGTAACGGTTCGCTTGCCATTACGCAAGATATCGAACACGTTTTCCGCACCGTGGCATACATCAACCAGTTCACCGAGCGACAGAAAACCTGCCCCCCCTTTCACGGTATGGAAACCGCGAAAGATAGCATTCAACAGGTTCTTGTCATCGGGCCGCTTTTCCAAGTCGACCAGTTGTTCAGACAACTGTTCCAATATTTCGGATGCTTCGACCAGAAAGTCTTGCAGTATGTCTTCATCAACTTCGAAGGCCATGCGTCACTCCATTAGAATCCCAAGCTAGACAGCAGATCGTCCACATCATCCTGACCATTGACCACATCGGCACGAGCCTCGGGGTTCATGATAGGGCCCTCTGCTTCAATCCCGTTAACAGGAATACTACGAGTTGAATGCTCAGCAGAAGCCTCACCAAACATGGTCAGCATTTCTATTAATTTTGTTTCAACTTCCTGAACAAGCTTGATGACCTTGCGGATCATCTGACCTGTCAAATCCTGAAAATCTTGTGCCATCAGGATTTCTGTCAGCAGTTGCCGTAATTTATCGGCATCAGACTCTGAAGCCTTAATAAAATCATCAAGTTGGTGACATAAGGATTTGAACTGCCCCACGCTCATGTCACGAGACATCAGGGCATTCCAGTTCGGCATCACCAGCTGGATATTGTCATTCAGGCGATCCGCTATCGGCAAACTGGCTTCCACCGCATCCATTGTGCGATTGGCCGCTTTGTCGGTCATATCGATAACGTAGCTCAAACGCTCCCGAGCATCGGGAATGTCATGGGTAGCCAAATCGGGAATACGGGGATCGAGGCGAAATTCTTGAAGTGAATCATGCAGTTGTCGGGTCAGCTGACCTACTTTTTCAAACAGATCGGCTGCGTTGGGGGCACATACTTCGGCAAGCAGTTCATCGGCCAGCTCAAATTCGCCTTGCTCCAGATGAACAACAAGCATCCTTGCCTGGTCGAGCGAAATCATTGCTCTCGTTTTGGCCATCATCCCTGCAGCTCCTTAGCCAATTCGTTCGAAAATTTTGTCGAGTTTTTCTTTGAGCGTTGCTGCGGTGAAGGGCTTGACGATGTAACCGTTGACGCCAGCTTGGGCGGCTTCAATGATCTGCTCACGTTTGGCTTCAGCAGTTACCATCAGTACCGGCAGATGCTTGAGCTTCTCATCGACACGGATGGCTTTAAGCAGGTCAATACCTTGCATGCCAGGCATGTTCCAGTCGGTAACTACAAACTGAAAATCACCATTTTTCAGCATCGGCAGCGCTGTATTGCCGTCATCCGCCTCATGGGTATTGTTGAATCCCAAGTCGCGCAGCAAGTTCTTGATAATCCGGCGCATCGTTGAAAAATCGTCAACAATGAGGATTTTCATGTTCTTGTCCAAAATTCCCTCCTAAATAGCCACCAGAGTGGCTCACTTACATGATGCTAAAAACGGGTTGTGTCGTGCGGATTATGCCTTAGAGTTTCATCTCAGTGTAGCCAGTACAAACACTTATAGATGCCAATCTCTCAAACGAGCACGCAATCTGTGCATTGCCTGACTGTGGATCTGGCTCACACGCGACTCGCTGACATTCAAAACCTCGCCAATTTCACGCAAATTCAGCTCTTCATCGTAGTAAAGAGAGAGAACCAAAGCTTCTCTCTCTGGTAGACGACCAATTTGCTCGGATAATTGAATCTGAAATCGCTCGGCAGCCAATTCATCGAATCCCGAGCCTGAAGGAGCATCATCGGGGTTGCCGATCACATCCTCGCTGACCCCCAGATCCTCGATACCGATAATTTTGCCGCAGGAGACATCTTGCAGCATCGCATGGTAATCAGCGATGGAGACCCCCATCTCGGCAGCAACCTCGGTATCTCGCGCGTCACGCCCGTGAGTCTGCTCGACATTCTCGATCGCTTCTGCAATAGCCCGGCTGTTGCGATGCACAGAGCGGGGTACCCAGTCACCACGCCGGATCTCATCCAGCATGGCGCCTCGGATGCGGATCCCGGCATACGTCTCGAAGCTGGCCCCCTTGCTACCGTCAAAGTTGCGGGAGGCTTCAAGCAGCCCAATCATACCTGCCTGGATCAGGTCATCCAGCAAGACACTGCTGGGCAGGCGAGCCAACAAATGCTGGGCAATTCGCTTGACCAGGGGAGCATGACGCTCCACCAGCACGTAGGAATCCTGATGACGCAAGTACGCTTGGGCTTTATTCACGGGAACCTTCCTGTGTTGTGGCCGGTTTCTGCAACAAATTTTCCAGGAAAAACTCCAGATGGCCGCCCGGCTGGTTGGGCACCGGCCAGCTCGCAGCCTTGTTGGCAAGGGCCCGGAACGCCAGTGCGGCCGGCGACTTGGGAAACGCCTCGACAATCAGCTTCTGCTTGCGCACGGCGGCACGCAGATTGGTGTCATAAGGTACACAGGCAACCAGTTCCAGCGAGGTGTCGAGGAAACGATCCGTGACCCGGGTCAGTTTGGCAAAGAGCTCCTGCCCTTCGCGCAGACTGCGCACCATATTGGCCACCACCTTGAAACGAAACACACCGTGATCCTTGGAGAGGATCTTGATGAGGGCGTAGGCATCGGTGATGGAGGTCGGTTCATCGCAGACCACCACCATGATGTCTTGCGCTGCGCGGGTGAAGCTCAGCACCATGTCGGAGATCCCCGCAGCCGTATCCACCAGCAGGATGTCGACCTGGGTCTTCATTTCGCTGAAGGCACGGATAAGTTCGGCATGCTGCACCGGAGAAAGCTCGACCATGGACTGGGTGCCCGAGGTCGCAGGCACGATCATCATGCCGTATGGACCTTCGACGATGATATCGTCGATGGTGCATTCACCCGCCAGCACGTGAGAGAGGTTGCGATGAACCCGCAGCCCCAGCATGACGTCGACGTTGGCCAGACCCAGGTCGGCATCCAGCACCATCACCCGCTTGCCTTGGGCAGCCATGGCTCCGGCCACGTTCAGGGTCACGTTGGTCTTGCCCACGCCCCCTTTACCACCGGAAACGGCGATTACTTTTACTCGATTGTTTTGACGCATTTTGCGCAGACCACTCGCCTGATCCATATACATGTTACTCATAAAACTCCGAATCTTCGGCCTCGCCAAAGCCTGCGCCCCAGAAATAGGGCTCCTCTGTTTCTCGCTCCAGCGAGCCCATGGCAGCCCCGACGAGCTGCGCCGCATTGGCAACCTGAATATCTTCCGGAACCCTTTGTCCGTCAGTGATATAGCTGATGGGCAATGAATTCTGGATACACACGTTAATCACTTCGCCCAGATTCAGACTTTCATCCAATTTGGTAAGTATGCAGCCGCTTAATGGAATACGCCGGAAATGGTCAACCGCCTCCTGCATCACCCGACGCTGGGAAGTTGCCGACATCACCAGATAACTGCGGATCCGCACCTTGGCATTCTTGACCAGGGTATCGAGCTGCTCGGTCAGCCGGATATCCCGTTGGCCAACTCCAGCCGTATCGATAAGTACCAGCCGACGGTGGCGGAACTGATAAAGGGCATTGGCCAGCTCTTCTGCATCACGCACCTGCCGCACCGGACACCCCATGATGCGACCATAGGTCTGCAGCTGTTCATGGGCACCAATCCGGTAGTTGTCGGTGGTGATCAGCGCCACCTGCTCGGCGCCATACTTCATGGCGAAACGGGCCGCCAGCTTGGCAATAGTGGTGGTTTTGCCCACCCCGGTCGGGCCAAGCAGCGCCACCGCGCCGCCCTGACGCATGATCTCGTCCTCACTGATCTTGAGCTGGGCCGTCAGCACCTCGGCCAACTGGGCCATCGCCTGATGGATGGACATATCTTCGGGGATCAGTCCCGCCAGTTGATCGGCAAACGCATCATCAAAGCCCAGTTTCTTGAGCTCCTTGATCAACAGGGCCCGCATCGGTTCGCGGCGCTCCACCTCTTGCCACATCAGCCCGGAGATCTGGTGCTCCAGCAATTTACGGATGCTGGCCATCTCCTTGCGCATCCCTTCCATCTCCTGATCCCGCTGGGCAGGTTGAGGGGGGCGCTGGCCGGACGCAACCCGGGCTTTGGGCTTGGCAGGTTCGGGAGCTGCGCCCCACTGCCCCTGCTCGGCCAATGTTCTGGGCGCTGCATTGGCAGCGGCCAGCCCGGCCGATTGGGTATTGCCCATTGGCGCCCCGTTGCCCGGCTTGAGCTTCTGCTGGCGCGCCAGCAAGGCGGCCAGGGTATCGGCATAATGTTCGTTCTGCTCCTTCGCCGGCGACGGCTCGGGGCGGATCATCTGCCGTGCAGCAGACGAAATATTGACGCTCTCATCGTTCAGCTGACGGCGAACCGGCGCATCTTTGGGCCCCGGGACCTGGGATTGATAATCGACTGCGGCGACTATCTCTACCCCTCCGGTGACCTTCTTGTTGGACATGATGACGGCGTCAGGCCCGAGAGTCTCCTTGACCTCGGCCAGAGCCGTTCGCATATCCTTGGCAAAAAACCGCTTAATCTTCACCCGTCGTCTCCGCTAACTAGTTCTGCCCTACCGCACTGACGATGCGGATCTGCTTGTCGTCGGGCACTTCCTGATAAGACAGAACGCGCAATCCAGGAATGGCATTCTTGACAAATTTCGCCAGGGTATTGCGCAAGATCCCCGATGTCAGAAGCACGGCCGGTTGGCCTTCCAATTCTTGTCGTTGAGTGGCTTCCACCAGCGAACGCTGCATCCGCTCTGCCAGACCCGGTTCAATACCGGCACCATCACCGCCACCAGCCTGCAGAGATTGATGCAATATACGTTCCAATTCCGGCGCCAAGGTAATCACCGGCAGCTCGGGATCGGGGCCTGCAATCTCCTGCACAATCAGGCGACGCAGGGCAATCCGGCAAGCGGCCGTTAGCACTTCCGGATCCGGACTGCGCGGTGCGTATTCAACCAGGGTCTGCAGGATAGTGCGCATATCGCGGATTGGCACGCCTTCATTGAGCAAATTCTGCAATACCTTCACAAGGTTACCCATGCTGATCACTTCCGGCACCAGCCCTTCGACCAGCTTGCTCTGATGTTTGCCAATCATGTCGAGCAGCTGTTGTACCTCGTCATGACCCAGCAACAGAGCCGCATGGTTGGTCAGGATCTGGCTCAGATGGGTAGCCACCACGGTCGCGGTATCTACCACCGTATACCCCAGCGTCTGTGCCTGAGAGACCATCTCCTTGGCAACCCAGACCGCTTCCAGCCCGAAGGCGGGATCCCGGGTCGCTATCCCCTGGATCTGGCCGAACACCTGCCCCGGATTGATGGCCATCTCCTTATCATGGTAGACATTGGCCTCGCCGGTACTGACCCCCATCAAGGTGATGCGGTATTGGTTTGGCGCCAGATCCAGGTTGTCGCGAATATGGACGGCCGGGACCAGAAAGCCCAGCTCTTGCGAGAGTTTCTTGCGCACCCCTTTGATCCGGTTGAGTAGTTCGCCACCCTGATTGCGATCCACCAGCGGGATCAGCTGATAACCCACTTCAAGCCCGATGATGTCCACCGGCATCACATCGTCCCAGCTCAGCTCTTTCTGCTCATGAGGTTGTTCGGCAGTGGCAGGCAGCAGCTCGCCCTTGGCTGCTTTGGCGGCCGCCAGTTTCTCGCGGCGCAGCAACCACCAGGCGCCAGCGGCGGCAAGAGCCCCCAGACTCAGGAAGGCGAAATGCGGCATCCCCGGCACCAGCCCCATCATCAGCAGAATCCCGGCCGAGATGATCAGCGCCTTGGGATTGTCAAACAGCTGGCCTAGTACTGCGGTACCCATGTCCTGATCGGTATTCTGACGGGTCACTATGATGGCGGCGGCGATGGAGAGCAGCAGGGAGGGGATCTGCGCCACCAGACCGTCACCGATGGCCAACAAGGTATAGATCTCGGCCGATTCGCTGAAGGTCAGCTGGTGCTGCATCATCCCGATGATGAAGCCGCCGATGATGTTGATAAAGAGGATCATGATGCCCGCAATGGCATCCCCTTTGACAAACTTGGAGGCACCATCCATGGAGCCGTAGAAGTCAGCTTCCTGGGTCACATCCTGGCGACGCTTCTTCGCCTCTTCCTGATTGATGAGGCCGGCGTTCAAATCGGCATCGATGGCCATCTGTTTGCCCGGCATCGCATCAAGGGTAAAACGGGCACTCACTTCCGCGATCCGCCCAGCACCCTTGGTAATCACCACAAAGTTGATGATCATCAGGATGGTGAAAACGATGATGCCGACCGCATAGTTGCCGCCGATCACCACGTTACCGAACGCCTCGATCACATGGCCGGCCGCCGCACTGCCATTATGACCTTCCAGTAACACCACCCGGGTCGAGGCAACGTTCAACGCCAACCGCAGCAAGGTAGCGAGCAGCAGTACGGTCGGGAAGGCAGCAAATTCGAGGGGGCGGCGGGTATAAACGGATACCAGCAGCACCACGATGGAGAGGGCAATGTTGAAGGAGAAGAGCACATCCAGCATCAGCGGCGGGATGGGTAACACCACCATGCCGAGCGCGGCCAATACCAGCAGAGGGGTGCCAAGGCCTTTGCCCAATACTCCCCGGTACTCTTTGAACTGGCCCAATACTGCCTTGAATTCCATCGCGCTTCTCAATTTCAACCTGCTGGTGCCAGATTAAAGCAAACATCAAGCCAATAATACAAGGCATTGAAATACAATGGGTTTATTTTGACTACGTCAGAACTTTGTCATTTTCGATATTCGGTCGGAATGGGGAGATCTTTAGCCAGCGGCTGGGGACGGCGACCCTGACCACGGCGGAATTTCTTGAGCTGGAAGACATAGGCGAGCACCTGGGCAACCGCCGCAAACAGCCCTTCCGGGATCTCGTGGCCCAGCTCGGTTGAGTGGTAAATAGCCCGGGTCAAAGCCGGTGACGGCATGATCGGGATCTCGTACTCTCTGGCGATCTCCCTGATCTTCATTGCAATTTCATCTGTGCCCTTGGCCACGACCTTGGGCGCGGCACCGGGTTTGCCCGCATCATACTTGAGCGCTACCGAGTAGTGGGTCGGGTTGGTGATCACCACATCGGCCTTGGGCACATCCCCCATCATCCGGCGCATCGCCATCTGCATCTGCAGCTGACGGATCTTGCCCTTTACCTCTGGCTTGCCTTCGCTGTCCTTGAACTCGTCCTTGACCTCCTGTTTGGTCATCTTGAGCTGACGCATGTGGTTCCACTGCTGGAACGGCACGTCGATGGCAACGATGGGAAGCAGGGCGCAGCAGAGGATGATCAACATCCAGAGAAACAGCTCCAGCGCATCAATAATGCCGCCGGGGAAACCCTCCATTGAGAGGTTGAGCAGGTGATTGAACTGGCTGGATAACATCCACCAGGCAAACAGGGTGATGAACACCACCTTGGCGATGGATTTGACCAGCTCGATCAGCGACTGCACCCCGAACATGCGCTTGAGGCCGCTGAGTGGACTCAGCTTGCTCATCTTGGGCATCATGGCTTCGGTGGAGAAGTTCATCCCCCCCATCAGGGTGTTGCCGATAAAAGCGGCAATCGCCACCAGTGCAAACAAGAGTCCCAGCGGAAGCACCAGTTCCCCCAGCAGCGCCGGCACCATGGCGATCATGGCATTGGGATCGAAAGCCTGCTCCCTGTCCAGAGTAAAGCCCATGGTGACAACCTTGATCATGGCAGTCGCCAGCGAGCCCTTGAGCATCAACAGGCCAAAGACCGCCGAGAGCAGAACGCTGGCGGTCCCCAACTCTTTTGAACGTGCAATCTGCCCTTTTTCACGGGCCTGTTGCAGTCGTTTGCCCGTGGGTTGTTCGGTACGTTCCTGGTCGGTATCAGCCATGAGCGCCTCCGAAGCACTGGGTGTTGATCAGCTCGCAGCTGACCTCCTGCACCCGCTCCCACATGATGTCGTAGTGACCGAGGAACCCGCCGATAGTGAGCCAGAGGATCAGCAGACCCGACATCATGCTGACCGCAAAACCGATACTGAAAATGTTGAGTTGCGGCGCCGCCCGGGTCATGACACCAAAGGCAAAGTTGATTAAGAGCAAGGCGACGATGGCTGAGAGCGACATCACCAAAGCAGCCTGATACATCACACCCAGAAACGCACTCAGGGTTTTCATGGATGAAACCGAGAGGCCGTGCTCGGAGACAGGCAGTGTCTCGAAACTAAGAATGACCAGCCGCAGCATCACCAGATGACCATCCAGCGCCAAAAACACCAGGGTCGCCAGCATCAGATAAAACTGACCCACTACGGGGGCCGACTGGCCATTCATCGGGTCCACCAGGGTGGCAAAACCCAGACTGGTCTGCATGGCGATGACCTGACCGGCCATCACGAAGCTCTCCATCAGAAACTGGGTCATCAGACCAAGGGCAATACCGATCAGCAATTGCTGGCCCAATACCAGAAAGCTGCCGGCAGAGAAGAGTTCAATGGGGGGCATTTTCGGAAGCAGCGGGGCAATCAGAAAGGTGATGGCCAAAGCCAGCCCCATCCGTACCCGCGCAGGAGCGAGGCGGCTGCCGAACACCGCCATCACCATCAGCAGACTGCTCACCCGCGCCAGCGGCCAGAGGATGGAAGACAACCACTCCATGATCAGAGCGGTTGTGTAGGTCATCCCACCACCTCGGGGATTTGATTGACCATCAGTATGAAGAAGTCCATCAGACTCTGCATTCCCCAGTGAGCACCAATTCCCAGGGCCAGCAGGGTCACGATAAGACGGGGCAGAAAGCTCAGGGTCTGTTCGTTGATGGAAGTGGCCGCCTGAAAGATGGCTACCACCAGCCCGATAGCGAGGCTGGGCAGGATCACGGCGCTGACCATGATATTGACCAACCAGAGCGCCTCGCGAAAGACGTCGACAAAGGTTTCAGGACTCATGTTCGGGCTCCTTGCGCTCGACCGGCTAACCGGCACCCAGTCCGAAACTGTTGGCCAGTGACCCCAAAATGAGGTTCCAGCCATCCACCATCACAAACAGCATCAGCTTGAAAGGCAGCGAGACGATCATCGGCGAGAGCATCATCATCCCCATCGCCATCAGAATACTGGCGACCACCAGATCGATGACCAGGAACGGTAAGAACAGCATAAAACCAATCTGGAAGGCGGTTTTCAGCTCGCTGGTGACAAACGCAGGGATCAGCACCCGTAGCGGCACATCGGCAGGTTTCTCCACCTGCACGTTGGCGATCTCCATAAAGGTGTTGAGATCCTTGATCCGGGTCTGGGCCAGCATGAACTGATGGATGGGCAACTCGGCCCGCTCCAGCGCCTCCTTTGTCTGAATGGTCTCGGCCAGGTAGGGCTGCAATGCCTCATCATTGATACGATCCAGTACCGGCGACATGATGAAAAACGACATAAACAGGGCGATGCCAATCAACACCTGGTTGGAGGGACTCTGTTGCAGACCGATCGCCTGGCGCAAGATACCCAACACCACAATGATGCGGGTAAACGAGGTCATCATGATCACCATGGCCGGCAAGAAGGAGAGCGCGGTCATCAGCGCCAGTACTTGCAGGGTCAGGCTGTACTCCTGAGAGCCATCCCCCATGGTCTTGACGGTCACCGCCGACATGGCGTCCTGTGCCAGCGCAGGCCAGGAGCAAAACAGTGGTATCAGCAGGCTGACCAGCAGCCCCGTTTTCAGCCATAAGCCGTTAGCTTTTTTCATGCTTGCCCATCAATTTGCCAAGCTGCTGGGAAAACGCCTGCGGCTGGTTTTCGTCCAGCGGCTCCTCCAGCCGGTAGAGAAAGTTGACCTGCTGCGGTGTTACGCCGACCAGCAGTTGCTGTTCGCCCACCTTGACCACCAGCAGCTTCTCTTTGTAACCCACCGGCAACGAGGCGATGACCCGCATCTGGCCGCCCCCCATGGCGGTTGCCAGCTTGCTCTTCTTGAGCAGAAAGCCCAGCACCAGAATGAGACCAATCACCATCAGACTGGAGAGCAACCAGGAGCTCAGACTAGGCACGTTGGCAGATGCCGCTGTCTCGGCAAAGGCCGGAACAGGCAGCAATAACAACAGGAGGCGCATCATTTGAGCTTCTTGATCCGTTCAATCTGGCTGATGACATCGGTCAGGCGGATACCGAACTTGTCGTTCACCACAACCACCTCGCCGTGAGCGATCAGGGTACCGTTGACCAATACATCCAGCGGCTCGCCTGCAACCCGATCCAGCTCCACCACCGAGCCCTGGTTCAGCTGCAACAGGTTGCGAATGCTGATCTGGCTGCGGCCCACCTCCATGGCGATAGTGACCGGAATATCGAGAATGGTGTCGAGCTTGCGACGCTCCTCGGCACTGATGGGGGCATCATCTTTCAACTCTTCCAGCGGGGCTGGCTTGGCCTCCGCCGTCACCTGCTCCTCCAGAGCCGCAGCCCAGGCATCAGCCATCAGATCCTCTTCCTCAGTTCCGCTCATCTTGTTTCCTTATGCTACTTCGTGACCGTTTACCGTAATAAACCGTCAATTATCGCTGTTGATCTTCGATACTGCGCTCGAGCTCTTCCAGCTCGGCCTCGCCATCAATTCGTACCCCGCCCCGGGTCACCAGATGCATCTCCGTCTTGACCCCTTCCGGACGTTTGAGCTTGTCGGTGATCTTGAGCGCCACATTATCCTTGGTGCGGCCCATCTTGGCGTGGAAAGTGGGCAAGTCCTCGACAAAAACCAGCAGATTTTCCGGCATATCGACCGGAATGATATCGCCGGGTCGCAGCTCCATCAGTTCACGCAGGGTGAGTTCGGTCTCCAGCAGCTTGGCCCGCAGCTCCACCTTGACGTCCATGATCTCGTCACGCAGCGCCTTGCTCCAGCGTACGTCGGTATCCCCCTTGTCACTCTGCACACCGGCATCCAGCAGCTCGCGGATCGGTTCCAGCATGGAATAAGGCATCGCCACGTGGAAGTCGCCGCCGCCACCATCGAGCTCGATGTGGAACGAGCTGACCACGATCACTTCGGTCGGGCTGACGATGTTGGCCATCGCAGGGTTCACTTCGGAGTCGAGATACTCGAACCCCACGTCCATCACCGGCGCCCAGGCATCCTTGTAATCCTCAAACACCAGTTTGAGCAGCATCTGGATAATGCGCCGCTCGGTCGGGGTAAATTCGCGCCCTTCAATCTTGGCGTGATAACGGCCATCGCCACCGAAGAAGTTCTCCACCAGGATGAAGACCAGTCGGGCCTCCATGGTGATGAGTGCCGTCCCCTTGAGCGGGCGGAACCGCACCATGTTGAGACTGGTCGGCACAAACAGGGTATGAACATACTCGCCAAACTTGAGCATCTGCACCCCGTTGATGGAGACCTCGGCGGTACGACGCATCATGTTGAACAGGCTGATCCGCATATGGCGGGCGAAACGTTCATTCACCAGCTCCAGCGTCGGCATGCGACCACGGACGATGCGGTCCTGGGAGGAGAAGTCAAACTGGGCTACGCCGGGGTCTCCAGCGCCGCCTATCTCTTCCTCTTCGACATCATCGACACCGTGCAAGAGGGCATCAATTTCGTCCTGACTTAACAGATCGCTCACGCTTCACCTACTGCATTACAAAGCCGGTAAACAGCACTTGTTCGATAACGGGGGAAGAGACCAGGTCCTTGAGCACCCGACGGCACTCTTCCAGTGAATCCTTGCGCAGCTTCTCCTTGCCTTCAAAGGTCATCAGCTGTTCGGCACTGGCTGCGCTGAATACCCGCAGCAAGGTGCCTTCAATCAGGGGGATATTCTGTTTGGCCAGCGTCTCGTCGGCGGTACCGCGCACCATCAGCTGGATCTTGATCTGCACCAGTCGATCTCGCTGGGCACCTGCAACGTTGAAGACAAAGGGGCGCGGCATACCGACATAGAGGGAAGGTTTAGGCGCTTCCTCCTTGGGTGCGGCCTCGGCACCTTCCGCCGCTTCAGCGGGCGGTTTATCGGAGCCGGAGAGCATCAGGAAGGCGCCAGCACCACCACCGCCCAGCAAAATAACCGCTAGGGCAATGATAATGATCAGCTTCTTTTTCTTGCCCGCAGCCGGGTCTTTTAGCGTCAACTCGTTATCGTCAGCCATCCCTTGTCCACCCTAGTCTCAAACTTGTTCGATATCATAAACTTACTCGGGATTGCATCAAGCATAGAAATCAATTCCGGAACCGTTTGTCGATTCCACCAGCAAACTGGGGTTGGAAGTGGTGAGTTCCCCTTCAACCAGCCCGTTACCGGACCGCGGCTGACCACTACTCTGACCTTGCTGACCCTGCCCGTTAAAGGTGGGCTGGCCCTGTTGCTGCTGTTGCTGCGACTGCTGCTGCACCTGCGTCTGGCCAAGCTGGATCCCCTGCCCTGCCAGCATGTCACGTAGCCGGGGCATCGCCTGCTCCAGCATCTCGCGGGTCTGTCCATGTTGTACCACAAAATGGACGTTTGCCTGGCTGTCGGCCCCCATCTGGATCTGGATCTTCATCTTGCCAAGGCCGAGGGGGTCGAGCTGAATTTCCGCCTGTTGCAGTTTTTCGGCCAGCATCACATTGACCTTCTGGTGCAATTCGGCAGGTGCTTCCTGACTGGCCAGTTTCAAATGGGGTAAATTCTGCGGCTCACGGCGCAGCGTCGTCTCAGCGGCGGGCGCCCGGCTATCGGCCACCTGTGGCTGAGTCTGGCTGTTCTGGCCATGCTGAACGGTCTGGCTCGGGCTGCTCTCGCCGCTAGATGTCGTCGCAACCAGGCTCTTCTCCGCCTCACCGGCCTTCGGTTTTACCTCAAGCGAAACCGCTTTGCGCACCTCGTCGGTGCCGGTCACTTCCATCTGCTTGATGCCGGCTGAAATAGTCGACAGCGGCGCTTGCGGCCCCTGAGATTCAGCCTGTGCCAACACCTGCTGCGGCGCCACCATCACGGGGGCGGCAGCACTATCGGTCTGAGCCATCGCATTTGTCGTTACGCTGCTCTGGGCTGCGGCACTTTCTGCGACACTCTGCGCCGTCCTCACGGGCGCCGAACTTTGATTAGCGGCGGTGGCTTGCTGCTGGCTACCCTCGGCGGCCCCCTTTTCTGCCCCCTTGCCAGCTACCCCACTTCCATCCACAGTTGCTGAGGTGGTTGCAGCGCCAGCTTCAGGCTGCTTGAGCCCCTCGCTGAAGGCCTTGAGCGCAGCCCCCTGAGTCGCGGCTTGCGTCGCCTGCCCCTTGTTAGTCAAAGCATTGCTGGCGGCGGGATCGGATTTGCTGTCGCCAGCCTCTTTTGCCGCGAGTGACTCCGCGGATTTGGCGGTGCTTGCCGACTCATCGACCGGCAGCACCTTGGCCAGCTGGGCCATCCGCTCTGCCCCCGTGAGGGGCTTGGTGTGCTTGCCATCTGCTCCGAGGGTTTCGCCCTTGGCAGAGGCTTTCTCCCCGGTCTGCCCATCCGCAGTGGTGGCGGCATCTTCACCTTCAGAGGAGAGAACGGCAGCAGAGGCATCGCCCTGCACCACCACTCGCGCCGCTGAGGACGATACGGTGGTTTCTGAAGTCGAATTGGCGGTCGTCGCCAGCGGCGACTGCGCCCCGGTCTGACCGGCAAGCTGGCTGGCAATTCTGGCAGCGGCAGGAGTCTGCTCGCTTTCATCAAGCGCAATCCCCTCCAGCTCACCCTCTTGCGGCAACGGATTGCCGTCTACCACAGTGGCGCTCTGTTGGGCTGCTACCGCCAGCTGGGGTGTCACTAGCGAGGTATCGAGCTTGAGGGAGTCTTGCAGACGCAGCAGAAAGTCGTTGGCAGGAACCTCCTCCACCTTGTTGTCGGCGTCAGAAGCCTGCTCCTTGCCGGTCTCCTCTTTGGGAGAGGCGCTCTCGGTCGCCAAAGATTTGGCTGATCGGACATGGTTACCGCCCTGAGTGGCCTCGGCGGCGCCCTGTTCGCTGTTCCGGGCCTTGGCAATCAGGGTGGCGAAATCCCCCTTACTGTCGCTGCCGGTCCCACCATCGATGCTTTTGCTCTCGACGGAACCGCTCAGAGGCGCTTTATCCAACCCGTTGGCCGCAGCCGAAGGCGTTTGTGTCAACAGTGTCTGCATCATGATGGGATCCCTGAATTCTGGTGGCCCCCAAAAAGATGGCCGCCGACAATGTCCATATCAAAGCAAGTTACAGGCCAGATTGATGAAAGCGTCGCAACATGGCGTACTCATCCAGCATCTTCTGCTCCTGACGCTGGGCTTTCTGCTGCTCGCGGCTCGCCTGCTTCTCCAGCAACAGCTCCACCGCCTTGCGCCGCTGCTGGGCCGCCAGCCACTCTTCACGGCGCTGTTCCAGCGCCTGACGCACCTGCAACACCCCTTCGTACTGCTGGGTCGCTGCCTGTTCGAGCTTGTTGATAAAGGCGTGATACTGGGTATTTTGCTGGGGCGAAATCCCCTGCAGGCCGCGATCGGTCCACTGCTGGTGATAGATCTGGCGGTACTGGTTGAGGGCATTTTGCTGATCCATGAACAGCTTGAGATCCTGCTGCGCCTTCACCAGTGCCAGCGCACACTGCTGCTCCGCCTCCACCAGCCGATCGGCCAACAATACCAACCCTTTACTCATCGTCGACCTCTCTGTTACCGACCATCATCAGCGCATCAATGGCATCGCCACCATCTGCAAGGCTTGCAGGCCATCATCGTAGTGAATGACCTCGCGCATCCCCTGCTGCAAGAACTGATCCAGATAGGGTTTTTGAATGATGGCGCGGTCGATGCGCGGATCGGAACCCTGACTGTAGGCGCCGATGGTGATGAGATCCCGGTTCTGCTGATAGAGGGAGTAGAACTGCTTGAGGGTGCGCGCCAGATCCATATGTTCCGGCGAGGTGACCATGGGCATGACCCGGCTGATGGACTTCTCGATATCGATAGCCGGATAGTGGCCCGCATCGGCCAGCTCGCGCGACAGCACTATGTGGCCATCGAGGATCGCCCGCGCCGCATCGGCAATGGGATCTTGCAGGTCATCCCCCTCGGTCAGGACGGTGAAGAAGGCGGTGATGGAGCCCTGGCCGTCACTGCCGTTACCCGCACGCTCCACCAGCGCCGGTAATTTGGCAAATACCGAGGGCGGATAACCCTTGGTCGCTGGCGGCTCGCCCACCGCCAGCGCGATCTCACGCTGGGCCTGGGCATAACGGGTCAATGAATCCATCAAGAGCAACACGTTGAGCCCCTGATCGCGGAAATACTCGGCGATGGCAAGCGCCGTTTCACATCCCTTGAGCCGCATCAGCGGCGAGGCATCAGCGGGAGCCGCTACCACCACGGAGCGGGCACGGCCCTCCTCTCCCAGAATGTCTTCGATAAACTCTTTCACCTCCCGGCCCCGTTCACCGATGAGGCCGACCACCACCACATCCGCCACCGAGCCACGGGTCATCATGCCAAGCAGCACCGATTTACCGACACCGGAACCGGCAAACAACCCCATCCGCTGGCCCTGACCGACCGTCAGCACGGCGTTGATGGCGCGCACCCCCACGTCCATCGGCTGATGGATCGGGCGGCGAGAGAGCGGGTTGATGCGGTGCTGGGCAAACTGCACGGTCTGGGAGGAGAGAATGGGGCCGAGGCCATCGAGTGGCTGACCGATGCCGTCGATGACCCGACCAAGCAGGTTCATCCCAACCGGAATGCCGTGCTCTTCGGTGATGGGCACCACCCGGGCACCGGGGATCACCCCCTTGAGCTGCTCGCTCGGCATCAGATAGAGGCGATCGCCAGAAAAACCGACCACTTCAGCCTCCAGCGTCCCATCAAGGGTATCGATGCGGCAGAGGGCACCGATAGCGGCACGGCAGCCGATGGCTTCGAGGGTCAGCCCCACCACCCGGGTCAATTTGCCGGCGACCGGCGGTTTGGGGGCGCTGTCGCGTACCTTGTACCCTTGCAAACGGTTCAGTAGCGAGCCGCTCATCTGGCCTCCTGAGAGCTAAAAAGTGCAGCCGGACGGCAACGTCCGGCATCGGTTATGGGCGTGAGTCCTGCGAAGCCGGTTTCTGCGACGCATTGTCCCGCAAGAAGTTGCGCAGCAACTGATCGATGCGCCCGGAGAGGGTCAAATCGATGCTGGATAGCTCGGTCGCCAGTTGCAGATCGCCGGGGGAGAGGGTGGGATCGCTCTGCAATCGCCAGTGGCGCTTGGCGCACTCTTCGGGGCCAAATGCCTGTTCGATTCGCGCTATATCGTCGGGATGCAACATCAGAGTCACCCCCTGTTCGGCGGCAGGCAGCAAGGCCAGCCCCTCTTTAAGCGCCTCCAGCAGAATGCGGGGGGAGGTCTCCGCTTCGTGACGAATCAGCGCGCGGGCCAGTTGCATCACCAGCGAGACCAACTGCTGCTCCACCGCCTGATCCAGCTCGTTAAGCGGATTGGCAAGGCGCGCGGCGAGCCCCTGCCAGTGGGCGATCTCCTGCTCCACCAGCTCGCGGCCCATAGCCAGCCCCTCCTCGCGCCCCTGTTCGAGACCGGCAGAATGACCCTGTTGCAATCCTTCCAGCTTGCCCTCTTCCATTCCCTTGGCATAACCGGACTCGCGCCCCTCAGCCATCCCCTCTTCCCAGGCGGCCTGACGGATCGCTTCAAGCTCTTCGGCGGTGATGCTGGGGGTCGGCTCCTGTTCGGGCTCCGGCTCCACCACCTCCTCTTCCTGCTGATACCAGTCAGGGGCCAGGCCAAGAGCATTGGTAGGCGCTCCCGCCTCTACCTCGACCTCCATCTCGGGCCAGCCCCAGGTCTCAACCCGGGCATCATCACCCTCGGGGCGCACATACCCACGCAGTTTGTTGTTCATGCTTTGCGCGGCTCCTCACCACTGCCTGATGCGGGCTTGGCATCGCGGTTCTGTTTATGGGCCATGGCTTAGAGGAACTCCTCGCCGCCACCGGCGCCCAGCATGATCTCGCCGGCATCCGCCAGACGACGGGCGATGGAGAGGATCTCTTTCTGGGCCGCTTCCACTTCGGAGACCCGGATCGGCCCCATGGCCTCCAGATCGTCCGCCAGCATTTCGGCCGCCCGTTTGGACATGTTCTTGAAGATCTTCTCGCGCATCTGATCGTCGGAGCCCTTGAGGGCGCGTTGCAGCAGATCCCCCGGCACTTCCCGCAGCATGGTCTGGATGCCGCGATCGTCCACATCGATGAGGTTTTCGAACACGAACATCAAATCCTGGATCTGCTGGCTCATCTCCTCGTCCGACTCGCGGATGGAGTCCATCAACTGGCCTTCGATATTGGTATCCAGATAGTTCATGATGTTGGCGGCAGCCTTCAGGCCGCCCATCTTGGCTGCCTGGGCACCAGCGGCACCGGCGAACTGTTTCTCCATGATGTCGTTCAACTCTTGCAGTGCCGCCGGTTGTACCTCTTCGAGGTTGGCGATACGCATCACCAGATCGAGGCGCACCTGCTCCGGGAACTGGCTCAGGATCTCGGCGGATTGCTCCGGCTCCAGATAGGAGAGCACGATAGTCTGGATCTGCGGGTGTTCGTTCTGGATGATGCTGGCCACCTGACGGGCATCCATCCACTTGAGCGAATCGAGGCCACGGGCGCCGGAACCGAGAATGATCTGGTCCACCAGATTGCTCGCCTTGTCCTCGCCAAGGGCCGCCACCAACGCCTTGCGCACGAAGTCTTCGCTGCCGATACCGATGTTGGTGTACTTCTGGATATCGTCGATGAATTGACGGTGCACCGCCGCCACCCGATCGTGACTGAAGTCGGACATGGAAGCCATCGACATACCGAGCCGCTGCACCTGCTTGGGCTCGAGATGACGGAAGATCTGGGCGGCATCCTCTTCATTGAGGCTCAGCATCAACACCGCAGCCATTTCCATCCCCGACATCTGGTCGAGGATCTGGCGCTGACTGTCGGTAATGTCATTGCCGGTGACTTGACTCTTCTTTTCTTCAGGCATCTTTGTTCGTTACCCATTCTTTAATGACCTGAGCGGCCAGATCCGGCTCGTTCGCCACCAGCGCACGTACCGCCTTGAGCAAGTCTTCATCACGGTGCAGATCCGGCAGTTTCAGCTGGCCATCGCGGACACCAAATACCTGATCGTTCTCGACTTGTGCTGACAGCAGACTCAACTCGTCGTCGCCACCCAGTACGGTGTGGTTGTCGAAATCCACTTCCCCTTCCGGTTTGGCATCCGGGTAGAGCAGTCGCTTGAGCATGGGGCGAACCACGGTGACGATCAAGACGATGATCACCAGTACCGAGGCGGCAATCCGCACCGCACGCCAGAACCAGGGCTGATCGTAGAGCGGCACCTCGGCCACGGTATCCAGCTCTGGGCGATTGAACGGAATCGCGATCACCTCAAGGGTATCACCACGGGTCACATCAAAGCCAAGGCCACCGCTCAGCAAACGGCGCAATGTATCGAGTTCTGCCTGGGTGCGCGCCTCACGAGTCACGGCCCCGTCGGCACCGGGCACCGCTTTGTAATCCACGGCAACCGAAACAGTCATGCGGCGAATGCCACCCATTTGGCGACGGGTATGGCTGACGGTGGTATCCAGCTCGAAATTGCGGGTCGCCTCTTTGCGGGAACGGCCCGAAGCAGCAGCGCTGGCACCATCACCACCGGTCGCCTCCTCGGGAATATTGGAGGCGGCAGGGGGCTGGTTGGAGAGGGCGCCGGGCACACCACCGTTGCTGCCGCTGGCGCTGTTCTCTTCCATGGTCATCTCGGAGCGCACTGCAGGCAGGTCCGGGTTGTAAGTCTTGCGGGTCTGCTCCTGCTGGGAGAAGTCGAGGGAGAGATCCACTTCCGCCGTATAGTTGTCGGCCCCCAGCACCGGGATCAGGATGGCGTCAATTTTTTGTTTGTACTCCAGCTCCTGCTTCTGCTGCATGGCAAACTCTTTGCGAGTCTGGGCCGAGATCGGGTCTTGCGAGCCGGAGTTGAGCAGGCGGCCATTCTGGTCGGTGACGGTGACGCGGGTCGGCTCAAGGCCATGGACGGCGGAGGCCACCATATCGACGATGGAGTCCACCTCCCCCTGCCCCAGCGCCGCCCCTTTCAGGTTGAGCACTACGGTGGCACTAGGTTTGCGTTCGTTGCGGGCAAACACGTTGTCTTTCGGGATAGCCAGCAGCACCTGGGCCTTGGCCACATTCTGGAACTGCTCGATGGCGCTCGCCAGCTGGCGCTCGCGGCTCAGCTTCAGACGTTCGCTCTCCATTCGCTGACTGACGCCGAAACTGGAATCTTTCAGCAGGATATCTTCACCACCGATGCTGCTATCGGTGGCATTGGCAAGACCGGCACGGGTCAGGGCCAGCTGGATAGTAGGGTAGCTTTCGGCGTTGACCAGCACGCTCTTGCCATCTACCTCGTAGGGGATCTTCTGCTGATCGAGGAAATCGAGAGTCTTCACCAGCTCCTGGGTGGTGTAGGTGCCGAGGGGACGCATGTCCGGCTCCTTGCCCCACAGCAGGATAAACACCGCAATGGCCAGACAGATGGCAAGCCCCAGGATCAGGGTGATTTGCCGCAGCACATCGGTGTTGGACAGGAAGCCCAGCGCCGAACTCTTCTGCTCATTTTCATCGAGGGCGGCGGTGCCCTCATCGTTTATCAGCAGATCGCCATTTTGGTCAGTAGCCACGATTTATGTCCTTATTGCTGACATGTTCATGATGTTCAGTCGTCATGGTTTATTGGCGTCGCTTATACCGGCATGTTCATGATGGTCTTGTAGGCATCGACCATCTTGTTGCGCACCTGTACCGTGGCTTCAAAGGCGATGGAGGATTTTTGGCCCGCGATCATCACCTCGGCCAGATCCACCGACTTGTCGCCCATGTCGAAACGGGTACGCAGATCATTGGCGGCTCCTTGCAGTTCGTTGACGTTGCCAAGCGCCTGTTGCAGCAGCTGACCAAAGTCGGAGGTTACCTGACGACCGGGTTGTGCCAGCGGCGTTGCGCCTGCTTCGATCTTGAGCGCCTGCATCTCTTGCATCAGGCTGCTTGCACTAATTTCCATTTTCCATCCCCAGACAATTCATTGACGCTGACGGACCAAAAGCAATAAAAGTGCCAATTAGGTAAAAACGATCTCAAGCCGCAGAAATGGAGGGGAAAAAGAGATGATGAGGGGGATCGGGGAATAGGCCGCTTCACGCACGGCACGGCTCCGTAACCGGCCACACCGTAGAACCGTGATGTTTGTCGAGCCACTTGACCAGTGGTTTGTTGTGAAGATTAACCACTCGACGGGCTATCAGTCCGGGGGGATGGCGCGTGCAGAGCCGGCTATCGGGCTCTGCACGCTTGTGGGTGCGGACTGATGCGCTCCACGGCCCCAGTCAAAGCTGGCATCGGACACTGCCGTTATGGCTCAGAAGTGTCCCCCCTGGCGGCCAGCGCCTCATCTACCTGCTGATCCCGCTGCCCGGTCATGCCGGCGTGACGGGCGATCAGGTGGTAGGTGGCGGGCACCACCAGCAGGGTAACCAGGGTCGCCAAGGAGAGACCGAAGAAGACCACGGTCCCCACCGCCATCCGGCTCTCGTAGCCAGCCCCCATGGAGAGCATCAGCGGCACAGCGCCGATGATGGCGGTGAGCGAGGTCATCAGGATCGGCCGAAGACGGCGCACCGAACCCGCGATGATCGCCTCTTCGAATCCTTCACCGCGCTGACGCAACTGGTTGATGAACTCGACGATGAGAATACCGTTCTTGGTCACCATGCCGATCAGCATGATCATCCCGATCTGGCTGTAGATGCTCATCTCCTGCCCCGTCAGCCAGAGGCCAAGCAGACCGCCGAAGATGCCGAGCGGCACCGTCATCATCACCACGGTCGGGGTGAGGGTGCTCTCGAACTGGGCCACCAGCACCAGATAGACCACCAGCAGGGCGAGGCCGAAGACCATCGCCATCTCCCCCTGATTGTCGCGGTAATCCTTGGAGTCACCGGCGTAATCGACCGTCATGCCGCTCGGCAGATGCTCGTTGGCCCAGCCGTCGAGGAAGTCGAGCGCCTCGCCCAGGGTGTGATCCGGTGCCACATCGGCGGTCAGGGTCACCGCCTTCTGGCGCTGATAGTGGTTGAGGCGATTGGCGGTCGCCACCTGCTTGACGGTCGCCAGGGTCGAGAGGCTCACCATCTCGCCATTGGCCGCTTTCAGGTAGATGCGGCCGAGATCCGAGATGCCGTTGAACTCCTTCTGGTTGGCGCGCAGATAGACGTCATACTCCTCGCCCCTGTCCACATAGGTGGTCTTGCTCACCCCGCCCAACATCGCCTGCAGGGTGCTGGCAACGGTGGAGACCGGTATGCCGAGCTGGCTGGCGCTGTCGCGCGAGACGGTCACCTGCAGCTCAGGAGTCTTCTCGGCGTAGTCGAGATCCGGGCTTATCATCAGGCCACTGGCCTGCGCCGCTTTTTGCAGCTCTAGCCCCTGCTGGTAGAGCTCGGCATAGTCGTTGCCCTGCAGCACGAACTGCACCGCAGCGGTAGAGCCGCCACGGAAGCCTGGCTGGAAGGTGCGGATCATCACATCGGGAATAACCGACAGCTTGGCCCCGAGCGAGCGGGAAAACTCGGTGGCGGTCACATCGCGCTCGGCCCAGTCGGTGAGCTGGATGATCACCATGCCGGTCTGATCGCCGCCACGGCCAAAGGCGGGGGTACTGAAGCTCATCGCCTTGACCACCCCCTGGCCCAGCATCGGCATGATGGTCGATTCCACCTGCTGCATGTTGCGCTTCATCCGCTCGATGCTGGTCCCCTCCGCCCCCTTGACGAAGACGAAGACCACACCGCGATCCTCGGTCGGGGTGAGACTGCTAGGCAGCTGGGTAAAGAGGGCACCGATACCGGCCAGACAGAGCAGCAGCGCCAGCGGCATCCAGCGCGAGCGACGCAGCAGCCCCTGCAGCAGATGACGATAGTGCCCCTCCATCCGGCCCAAAGCGCGATCGAGGGCCGCCGTCAGCCGGTTCGGCTTGTCGAGCGGGCGCATCAGCCAGGAGCCCATGGCTGGCGTGAGGGTCAGCGCCACCAGCGAGGAGCAGAGCACCGCCAACGAAAGCAACATCGCAAACTCGGTAAAGAGCCTGCCCACCATACCATCCATAAAAGCGATGGGAATAAAGACCATTACCAGCACGGCGGTGGTAGCGATGACCGCAAAGCCCACCTCGCGGGTGCCGTGCCAGGCCGCCAGCAGGGGGGCTCACCCCGCTGCAGATGGTGGTGAATGTTCTCCACCACCACGATGGCATCATCCACCACCAGACCGATGGCGAGAATAAGCGCCAGCAGGGTGATGAGGTTGATGGAAAAACCGAGATACCAGGCGCCGATAAAGGCGGAGATGAGCGACACCGGGACCGTGATGGCCGGAATGAGTGTGGTGCGCCCCTGCCCGAGGAACAGATAGAGCACTGCCACCACCAGCACGGCACAGATGGCCAGTGTTTCATATACCTCGTCGATGGCCTGCTTGATAAAGATGGTGGAGTCGTAGTCAACCTCAAGGGTGGCCCCCTCCGGCAGGAAGCGCTGCATCTCCACCAGCTTCTTCTCCACCCCCTGTGCCACCGCCAGCGGGTTGGCGGTGGACTGGGCGACGATGCCGATACCCAGACTCTCGCGGCCATTGCGCTGGTAGGCACTGTCTTCGTTCTTGGCTCCCACCTCCACATCAGCAATATCGGCCAGATAGACACTCTGACCGTTGGTCGCGGTACGGACCTGCAACTGCTGGAAATCTTCGGCGGTGTGGTAGAGCCGGGCAATCTGCACCGACATGGTCATGGAGTTGTTGCGGATCTCGCCACCCGGCAGCTCGATGTTCTCGCGCTTGAGGGCATCCTGCACATCCGCCACCGTCACGCCGCGGGCCGCCATATCGGCCGGCCTCAACCGCACATACATCACCTGGGTCAGATCGCCGGAGAGCGCCACTTCACTCACCCCATCCACCAGGCTCAAGGGGTCGACCAGCACCCGGTTGGCGTAGTCGGTCATGGCGGTGCGATCCATCTGGCTGCTGCTGAAGTTGAGCCAGACCGCCACATCACCGCTGCCGCTATCCTTGGTCACCAGCGGTTCGTCGGCATCCTCCGGCAGCTTGCTCTTGGCGCGAGTCAGGGCGTCGCGCACATCGGAGACCCCCTCCACCATGTTCCAGCCAAGCTTGAACTCGACGGTGATCATCGAGCGCCCCTTGCGGGTCACCGAGTTGATATTCTTGATACCGCTGATGCCGGAGAGCTGATCCTCGATGGGCTTGGTGACCTGACTCTCCATCACTGCGGGAGCCGCTCCCTCATAGGTGGTGGTGATGGAGACCGACGGGATCTGCACGTCCGGCATCTCCCGCACCGTCAATTTGCTAAAAGCGACCAGACCGAACACGCTGAGCAGGGCGCTGAGCACCACCGCCACCAGCGGTCGGCGTACTGAGATATCGGAGAGCCACATCAGCCATTCACCTCCGCCAGATCGTGCACCTTGGCACCATCACGCAAGTTGACCAGCCCCTCGACCACGATGCGATCGCCGACTTTCAGCCCCTCGGTAACCCAGACAGTCTCACCCTCGGTCTCGCCGAGCACCACTGGCACCCGCTTGACCCGGCCATCGGCCTCAAGGCGATAGACGAAACGCTGCTCGCCGGCGTACTCCACCGACTGGGCAGGGATCAGAGTGAGCTGGCGGGAGGGGAGCAAGAGCTCCACGTTGAGCAGCATGCCCGGGCGCAACTGGCCGTTATTATTGGGTAACTCGACCCTCGCCTTGATGTTCTGGGTCTCGTTGGAGATACGGCTATCGAGGGTGGTGAGGGTGCCGTTAAAGCGCTGATCCGGCCAGGCTGCGCTGGTCGCTGTCACCGCCATGCCGGGGCGCAGCAGGGAAAGGTAGCGCTCCGGCACTGCCAGATCGAGGCGCAGGGTGTCGATATCGTCGAGGTGCAGCAGGGTATCGCCGCTATTGACCAGGGCCCCTTCGCTCAAATCAATCAGGCTCACGGTACCGGCAAAGGGAGCGGTGAGAGTGCGCAGGGAGAGTTCGTAACGGGCGGCATCGACCCGCGCCTGCACCTGATCAACGGTGGCCTCCTGCCCCTCCAGCACCGACTGGGTGACGGCTCCACGGGCGACCAGCTTGCGCATTTCGGTCAGCTTGCGATTCTCGTCGCGCAGACTGGCACTCTGCTCGGCCAGCTCCGCCTGTTGCTTGCCCGCATCCAGCGCGACCAGCGTATCGCCCTTGTTGACCTGCTGACCCGACTGCACCGCAATCTTGACCAGGCGCCCGGTCACCTCGGGAGTGATCACCACCGAGTGGTTGGCCGCCAGTTTACCTACCAGCTTGAGAGTCGGCTCGGCCAGACTCTGCTCGACGGTCTGGGTACGAATATTTATCTCGCGGGAAGGGGCTTTGGCTGCTGGTTGCAAGTGGCCAACCGCCCACCAGATGGCCGCTACCAGAGAGAGCAGGCCGAGGCCAATCCAGATACGCATTTTCATCAAACAATCCATGAAGTGTTAAGAAGGGGAAATCTGAGTGGGGGCCATTTTAGCCCCAGACTATGCCGTGACTATGTATAAATGTGACAAAACGTAACAGGTGCATGGTGAACTCACCCGGTTTCAGGTAGTTCAGTTTGTTTTCACACCACATCGCATACACTAACGACAATTTCCTTCGCAACCCGACTGACTGCCTATGCCCAACATGTCTGGCCACCGTTTTCTCACACGCCTGACCTGGCTCCTGTTCGCCGTGGTCATCCTGCTGATTGGTTTGACTTTGTGGCAAAGCCTGAAACAGATTGAACGCCTCTATCAAAGCGATACCCTCAACAGTGCCATCTACCTGCGGGATCGGTTCAAACGGACCGAAGTATTTCTGGAGGCGATGCGCGGGCAGGCTGAGGAGCGACTGCGCAGCGACCCCCAGTCGGTGCTCACCCGCCAGCTCTATCGCCATATCGAGGCGCTGCCAGAGGGGCTGGCTCTCGACAAGCTCCCCGGTGATTTGCCGGCCGGACTGGCAGGCAACCTCACCGGTGATGGCCCGCTGCCGCCCCCCGGCAGCGAGCGTGAGGCACGCATTCATCTGGCCCTGAGCCTCTCCCCCTTGCTTGCCACCGCCAGCCAGCGCCTTGGCAACGAGATCGCCTGGGTTTACTTCACCGGTGTGGACAACTTTATCTATCTCTACCCTTGGCAACCCTCCAGCCGGTTTCGCTTTTATCCCACCATCTACCAGAAGAGCTTCTGGCAAGATGCGCTGCACAGCACCAATCCGGACAAGAAGACCGTTCTCTCGCGCCCCTATGAGGACTTTATCGGGCGCGGCCCCATGGTCACCATGTCCCAGCCCCTCTACAAAGAGGGAACTCTGGTGGGAATGATCAACATGGATGTGCTGCTCGCCCGCCTGCAGCAGCAGCTCGATCAGATGACCCCGGCGCTGGGGGAATATCTGCTGCTCAATCAGTACCACCAGGTGCTGGCCAGCAGCGCGCGCCAACCCGTGGCGCCGCAAAACACCGAACCGACCGGCGAATATCAATGGCGGCAAGGCACATTGCAGCTGACCATGGCAATCCCAGATACCCCGTTGCGACTGGTGCACAACGTCACCCTGCTGCCGCTGGTGTGGGCCATGCTCTGCCAGTCCACGCCGACCCTGCTCGCCATCCTCTTTATGCTGCTGGCCGCCCTCTCCAACCTGAGATCCCATCGCCTCAACCAACGGCTCAATTACCTCTCCTGCCACGATGCCCTCACCGGCGCCTTCAACCGCCACTATCTGGTGCTGCTGGAGCAGGCGGGAGAGCTGGCCCGGTTGCAAGCGGGGATCCTGATGTTCGATGCGGATCACTTCAAACGGGTCAATGACAACTTCGGCCATGCAGTCGGCGATATCGTGCTGATCCGGCTGGTGCAGATCTGCCAGCAGCAGCTTGGGCCCACAGATCGCCTGATCCGCTGGGGGGGTGAAGAGTTTCTGCTGCTGATTGGCCGCAGTAACGCCGCACAGATCGGCGAACTGGCGGAGCGGCTGAGAAAGGCGGTGGCAGATCACGACTGGGCCGCCATCGAGCCCGAGCTGGAGGTCACCATCAGCCTCGGCTATCTGCCCCACCAGGAGAACCTTCCCCTGCACGAAGCGGTACGCCGCGCCGATGTGGCGCTCTATCAGGCCAAGGCCAACGGTCGCAACCGCAGCGAAAGATGGCAGGATGACGCCTCCTGACTCTCGGAGTAAGCTGACCCCTCAACCCCTTTTTTGGAGGACTGTCGTGGCACGTAAACCCCGCGTAGGGCTCGCTCTCGGGAGCGGCGCCGCCAGAGGATGGGCCCATATCGGCGTCATCCGCGCCCTTGAACGTCTCGGCATTAAACCGGATTTGATCGCTGGCTGCTCCATCGGCAGCTTTGTCGGTGCCGCCTATGCCGCCGGAGAACTGGATCGGCTGGAAACCTGGGTGCGCGGCTTTACCCGCCTGCAGGTGGTCAGCCTGCTCGACCCGGCCCTCTCCGGCGGTCTGTTTCGCGGCGAAAAGGTGTTTGGCCTTGCCGCCAGCCATTTGGGGGATCCCGATCTCGAGAGCCTGCCCATCCCCTTCGCCTGCATTGCCACCGAACTCGATACCGGCCGCGAGATCTGGCTGCAACAGGGCCCGCTGCGCCAGTCGGTACGCGCCTCCTGCGGCATGCCGGGGATCCTCACCCCGACCCGGATCAACGACCGCTGGCTGGTCGATGGCGCCGTGGTCAATCCGGTGCCCATCTCGCTGGCCCGCGCCATGGGTGCCGAGGTGGTGATTGCGGTCAACCTCAACACCGACATGCACCAACCCTGGACCGACGAGCCGGATCAACCCGGCAGCGGCGGCCTGCTCAGCCAGTGGCTCAATCGCGGTGAATCCGCGCCAGCCACCCCGGGTCTGTGGAGCGTGATGAGTGGCTCCATCAACATCATGCAGGAGCGGATCACCCGCGCCCGGATGGCCGGTGACCCGCCGGAGATCCAGCTCTGCCCGCGCCTGGGCAGCTTCTCCATCATGGATTTTCATCGCGCCAGCGATGCCATCAACGAGGGGGAAGCCTGTGTCGAGCGCAATCTCGATCAGCTCAAGGATGAACTGGGCCGCCTCGGGTTGCTGGGCAGTTAGTTGTCGACATGCTGCGGTTTACACATGAAAAAAGCGCCATTCGGCGCTTTTTTTTTCAACTCACTTACCCGGTGACTCCTTACGGTAGAAGAGCAACCCGAGCAGAATCACCCCCACAGAGACCAGCAGATAGAGCCCCAGACTGGGATTGGTGATACCGCCATACAGAATGATGAGCGCGCCCAGAGTGGCGCAGGTCGGGATCACAAACCGCTTTATCCAGCCCAACTCGGTAAAGGTGCGCATGTACCAGACATAGAGGAACAGATAGAGGCCATAAATCAGCACGATCGGCATCTCGTCCAGAGCGATGTAACGACCGAATGTCTCGTTGATACTGCAGTACCACAGCACTGAGTAGATCACCGACAACAAGGCTGCCGCGAGGGCCGAATTGATTGGCATGTGGTGATGCGGTTCGATACGGCTCATCCACTTGGGGGCTGGCCCCTGATTGCGGATCGCCAGCGAGTAGGGAATACGCATGGTCGCCAACACCAGACCATTGAGGGTTCCGAGGCAGGAGATAATCACGAACACGGTCAAAATGGTCGAGGCAGTCCCGCCAAACAGGCTGGTTGTCGCGAGATTTACCGCGTTATCCCCTTGCGCCACTATCTCGTCCGTCGGCAAGACGCTGGCGATCCCCAGAAAATAGGTGACATAGACCACAAAGACTATCAGGGTACCAATCACCAGCGCTCTGGGCAGATTCTTCTTGGAATCGCGAATTTCGCTGTTGATGGTCACAGCGGCAATCCAACCCTCATAAGCGAAGGCGGTGGCAACCACGGCCGTGGCCAGCGTGCCTCCGGAGCTTCCTATCCCATCCATTGCCTGCACAAAGTTGGTCACGGTGACACCATTGAGCAACCCTGAAATGGTGCCCACAATGGCAACCAGGATCAGCGGGATCACCTTGATCAGGGTAGAACCCACTTGCAGCTTGCCCGCCAGAACCGGGGTATAGAAGTTAATCAGGTAGGTGACCGTCATATAGACAGCCGCCAGTATCCAGGTCGCACCAGAGTTGGTCGGATTATCACTACCGAGCAAGATCATGGTGTATAGAGCGGCGACCCAGGCAAGGATGGCGGAAAGAGGGGCGTAATAGAGTACGCCTTTGAACCACCCCACCAGATAACCAAACATTTTGCCGTATGCCGCTTCGGCATAATCGACGATACCGTTGGACTTTTCGATCCGCTGGGCAAACTCGGCAAACACAAGCGCGCCGAAGATCATCGAAAATGCCCCCAGCGCCCATGCCAACAGCGCAATGGCCAGATTACCGCCAGTCAGACGCAGTACATCATCGGCCTTGAAGAAGACTCCGGAGCCGATCACCACGCCGACCACCATCGCAATGGCAGTCATCAGGCCATAACGTTTATCCAACTCATTACTGCTCATACCCATACTCCATACGATTGCTCATATCATCCTGAATGTAATAGTGTTCAGGTGGCCAGATACCACCAGGGGCCCACTTTTCGGGGCCGCTTATTCTCGTTGGCCTGCATGGATAATTCAAAGCGCGTTACTTCAAAATATCGATCGGCGACCCAAAAAAATACCGCCCGAAGGCGGCATTTCTATTCACATCGATGATCACGCCTTGGCGAGGTCATCCGGGCCAATCTGGCCGATTTCGGCGACTTTCTTGTCTGCCAGCAGCCATAGGGTGAACTTGTGCAGATCAGGGTGGTGCGCCAGGGCAACCAGGAAGGCGCCCCCAACTTCACGGTAACCCAGCTCGTAGTTTTTCAGCGTGGTGGGAGGAACACCCAGCAAATCTGCAAACTTCGGACGGCTCAAACCGACCGCTTCACGGATCTGACGGATCTTCTTGCCAACAGTGACGATATTTGAATTCATAATGTTCCATACTCCGTTTGGCGGATTTACTCCGCCTTTTATTTTTCGCGACGACTCGTAGTCAAGTGTATCAGTTTTGTTCGGACTCGTTATGGTCGAGCCTCTATCTTATGAGCGCCTTTCGGCGACAACCCTTGCCTTCAAGGGGGGATGGTAATCGCTCAGCCGCCTCAGGTAAACAGTCTCGAAAAGAAACCTTTATTGTGGCCCCCCCAATAACTCGTATAATCCGCCGGATACCCATTAAGAGGAATAAGTATGGCGTTTCCCGGCATTATCTCTCGCCTGCACCCCGTATCCAGCACAGAAGAACTGGCACAACAGCGCCTGCAAGGTGAACAATATCGTGCCGAAGCATTCTGGCTTCCGGCCTTGATGTCCAGCCACGCCAGCGAGCTGCTGGCCGCCCTGCCGGAGAGCTGCAGCCTGTTTCTTGAACAGGCATGCCCGGACCTGGCCTTGCGCAGCCACGACGGCACCCTGCATAACAATGAGCAGCTCATCACGGTAAATGGTCAGGCTATTGCTCTGGCAACCACTCAAGGTGATGGTGGTCTGGTGCCCGAATCGGGCCTGTGCGAGATGGCCGACTGGCTGGAGGCGGGACACCGTCATTTCATCTGTTCAGCTGCGGTTCAGCCTGTGGCTCGCGCCATCCTCAACATCTGGCCCCTTGACCCCTATCTGGCCCGACATTTCTTGATGACATTTACCCCCCTGCTGCAGAGCGCAACCCAGGCAGATTACCTCGCGGTCTTTGCCGCCAGAGCGAATCCTGCCAGCCCGCATAGCGACTGGGTTCAGGCTTATATGAAGCTGGAGAAGAAACTGCATAGGGCCTATCTGGATCACTAATTAATCAAAATAAACAGCCAGTTAAGGGCACGACACAATTTGCCACAAGGCTCATTTGTGAGCTTGATCATGTTTTAAAATCGGCATAGAGTGCGCCTCGTCATCGGAATGACATCAGTTGCCTGGCAGTGGTTTCTCACGCATTGCGTGCCATGCCAGCGCACTCGACACACCAGGAGAGTGTGCAACCCGGTTATACCGGGTCATCTGCCAGACTCGACGCCAGCCGTACGGCGGAGCCTGCAGCTTACATAAATTACAAAGTGTGAAGCACGTGAATAACGTGCGATCTCAACGAGGATTTTTTTATGATGAAAATGGCTCCTTCCATGATCGCCATCGCCATGGCTGCTCTGGGTGCTACCGCTGCTCACGCCGCTGATGACATCTACTTCGGTGCCGGCGTCGGTGCTACTCACTTCAACGGCCTGAACAAGCTGGAAAGCACCAATGTAGGCCAAGAAGACGCGGCTGCTGCCAACGCCTTCATGGGTTACAACTTCACCGAAAACTTCGGTACCGAACTGGGCTACCAGTACACCGGTCGTGGCAACACCAACGGCAACCGTTACGAGAGCCAGGGTGCCACCCTGTCCGGTATCGCCCGTCTGCCGGTTGGCAACGACTTCTCCCTGTTCGCTGAAGGCGGCGCCTACTGGGGTCACACCGACGGTCTGGGCACCAGCGACACTAAAGTTTCCCCGCTGGCCGGTGCTGGTGTGACTTACAAGGTAAATGACGCGCTGGATCTGCAAGCTCGCTACCGCTACATGTGGGACGTGGCTGACCTGCACGCCAACGGTGAGCGTTACAAAGCCAACCAGAGCATCGCTACTCTGGAAGCGGTATACCACCCGTTCCGTACTTCCTACGTAGCTCCGGTAGCTGCTCCGGTAGTTGAAGAAGCTCCGGCTCCTGCTCCGCAAGTGGTAGAGAAGAATTTCGCCCTGAACTCAGACGTGCTGTTTGCCTTCGGCAAAGACACCCTGAAGCCGGAAGGCGTTGCAGCCCTGAACGGTCTGTATCAGCAAATCGTTGAGTTCCAGCCGAAAGATGGCAACGCTGTTGTTGTTGGTTACACCGACCGTATCGGTTCCGACGCTTACAACCAGAAGCTGTCTGAAGCCCGTGCCCGCACCGTTGCCAACTTCCTGGTCAGCAAAGGTATGGCTGCCAGCAAAGTTGCCATCGAAGGTCGTGGCGAAGCCAACCCGGTTACCGGCACCAAGTGCAACGGCGTAACTGCTAAAGCTCAACTGATCTCCTGCCTGGCTCCGGATCGTCGCGTAGAAGTTCGCGTATCTGGCGTACAAGAAGTTCAGCAATAATCTGACCTCGTTCAGATAGTGCGAAAAAAAGGGATGCTGCGGCATCCCTTTTTGTTTGTCTCGTTCTCGCTTGCATCCCTCATTCCCGCCTCCCTGCCCTTGCCTGCCCCGTCTCGAAAGCATAAAGTAGTTGCGCCTGTAAGGTATTGGATAAGCACTAAAAAGCGCTTCTTGTCCGGTCTGTTGTCCATGACGCCAATGCATCATGAGAGTCCAAAGCCTTCGCTATCCACTTTGCTGGCGATTTTTCGCAGCAATAAAAACAAGTGCATTGCCCGACATGGGCTAACACAACGAGGATAAACCGATGAAACTCAAAATGGCTCCTACCCTGATTGCACTGGCGCTCGCCGCCGCAGGAACCACGGCTCAGGCCGCCGATAACTGGTATACCGGTGTCGGTGCCGGTTGGGCTTATGCTCACAACCTGGATGACTTCGGGACAGACACTGACAAGGATGCCACCGCGCTCAATCTGTTCGGCGGCTACAACTTCAACGACTACTACTCGGCAGAACTGGGATACCTCTACGCAGGTAAAGCGGGCGTTGACGGTGCCGATTTCAAAACCCAGGGTGCCACCCTCTCCGGTATCGCCCGCCTGCCGCTGGGCGACATCTTCTCGGTGTTTGCTGAAGGCGGTGCCTACTTCAATCACGTCAACGGCAATGGCAACAGCGACAATGGCACTGCGCCGCTGGCGGGTCTGGGTCTGACTGCCAAGCTCTCCGACCTTATCGATGTGCAGGCACGCTACCGCTATCTGTGGAATCTGGGTGACGAGCAGAAAACCTGGGAGAGCGACATAAGCGTCGCGACCCTGGAGCTGGTGATGCACCCGAATCGCACCTCTTATGTTGCCCCGGTTGCCGCCCCTGCGCCTGAGCCGGTTCCCGAGCCGGTACTGGTCGACAAGAACTTCGCCCTGAGCTCTGACGTGCTGTTTGCCTTTGGCAAATCCACCCTCAAGCCAGAAGGTGTCGCAGCGCTGAACACCCTGTATCAGCAGATCGTTGATGTTCAGCCGAAAGATGGCAGCGCCGTGGTCGTCGGTTACACCGACCGTATCGGTTCTGATGCCTACAACCAGAAACTCTCCGAAGCGCGTGCCCGTACCGTGGCCGACTTCCTGGTTGGCAAAGGTCTGCCTGCCGGCAAAGTGGCCATCGAAGGTCGCGGTGAAGCCAATCCGGTCACCGGTACCCAGTGCAACAGCGTCAAGGGCAAGGCTCAGCTGATCTCCTGCCTGGCACCGGATCGCCGCGTTGAAGTGCGCGTCACCGGTGTGCAACAAGTCACACAATAATCCTGATCACCTGGATAAGCAGGAGGCCGTATGGCCTCCTTTTTATTGTCTTCCATGCCGCCCACCTCAGGCTATCTTCCCTCTTCCCGCATGGTTTCAGTGACATAGGTTCACTTATTGCCGCAATCCACACCTCTTGAGTGGTTAAAAACAACCCGTCACCTATACATAAGTGTGGGGTTTGACCAGCAGGCAACCCCCACTACACCAAACATCGACGAGGATAGGCGATGAACATAAGAGTAAAACCTGTGTGGATTGCACTGGCATTGGCGAGCACAGGCGCACAAGCGGAACCGGTTCACGACTGGTATGCCGGGGTCGGCGGTGGCTGGGCCATTGCCCACAATCTGAATGATTTCAGTCAGGATGTCGGCAAGGATGCGACTGCGCTCTCCCTGTTTGGCGGCTACAACTTCACGGAAAATCTGGGGGCCGAGATTGGTTATCTCTCCACCGGTGACTGGGATATCAGCGGCCATGACTTCAACAGCAAGGGAGCCACGCTGTCAGTCATTGGCCGCCTGCCGCTCAGCGAGATGTTCTCGCTCTTTGCCGAGGGCGGTGGCTATATCTATCACGTCGAGTCGGTCAATGGCGGGGACGACAACCTGGCGCCGCTGGCGGGTCTGGGAGTGACCGCCCGGCTCCATGACTGGGTCGATCTGCAGGCACGCTACCGCTACATAGTGCGCGTTGGCGATGATCCGGATAACGGCAAAGCCAACAGCGGCACCCAGCGCTGGGTCAGCGACATCAGCACCGCCACGCTGGAACTGGTGATCCACCCGAACCGCAGCCAACCCAAAGAAGCCGCCCCCACGCCCGCCCCGGTCGTGGTTCCCCCGCCACCGGCCGAACCGGAGGTGGTGGATCAGACCTTCAACCTCAGTTCCGATGTGTTGTTCGCCTTTGGCAAAGCGGACCTCAAACAGGAGGGAATGAGTGCGCTGGACGATCTCTACCAGCAGATCGTCGACGTGCAGCCCAAGGATGGCAGTGCAGTCGTGATGGGGTATACCGACCGCATCGGCTCGGATGCCAACAATCAGAGGTTGTCAGAAGCTCGGGCCCAAACCGTTGCCGACTTTCTGATCAGCAAGGGATTGCCTGCCGACAAGGTGAGCATCCAGGGCAATGGCGCGAGTAATCCGGTCACCGGCAACCAGTGTGATGCCATCAAGGCGAAGGCGGCGCTCATCGACTGCCTTGGGCCGGATCGCCGGGTAGAGGTGCGTGTCACCGGCGTACAGGGCGGCAGCGAGTAGTTGATCTTGAGGCGATAACCATGTCAGACGTGCAGTAAAAAGGGATGCCGAGGCATCCCTTTCGCTTTGCATCTTACCGCAGAAATCAGAACGAGGTGCGGCGGTAGCGGCGATACTCCGGATGCCAGAAGTTGGCGTCGATGGCCTGATCGATCACCTCATCCGGGGTCTGTACCGCCTTGCCCTGCAGCATGGCGGTCTTGGCCACCATCTTGGCGATGTAGCGGGAGACCTGATGGATATCCGCCAGATCCGGCAGCAGGGAGCCCTCCTCCCCTTTCACCAGCGGCGAGCACTCCGCCAGCGCGCGGCTGGCCGACATCAGCATGGCGTCGGTCACCCGGGTGGCGCCGGAGGCGATGACGCCAAGGCCGATCCCCGGGAAGATGAAAGAGTTGTTGCACTGGGCGATGACGTAGCGCTTGCCCTTGTACTCCACCGGTGCAAACGGACTGCCGGTGGCCACCAGCGCCTGACCGTCGGTCCAGCGGATAAGGTCTGCCGGCGTCGCCTCAACCCGGGAGGTGGGGTTGGAGAGCGGGAAGATGATGGGACGGGCACAGTGCTTGTGCATGGTCTTGACCACCTCTTCGGTGAACAGCCCCGGCTGACCGGAGACCCCGATCAGAATGTCCGGGCGACCGTGCTCCATTACCTCCAGCAGGGAGATATTGTCCCCCACCGGCCAGTCAGCAATGCGCTCCACCGGCTGGGAGAGACGGCGCTGGAAGTCGAGCTGGTTGGGGATCTTGTCGGTGATGAGACCAAAGCGGTCCACCATAAAGACACGGCTGCGGGCCTGGGCATCGGTCAGCCCCTCGGCCTTCATCTGCGCCACGATCTGCTCGGCGATACCGCAACCGGCGCTGCCCGCCCCGAGGAAGGCAACCCGCTTCTCGGATAGCTTGGCGCCGGAGGCCTTGCAGGCGGCGATGAGGCTGCCCAGCGTCACGGCAGCCGTACCCTGAATGTCGTCGTTGAAGCAGCAGAGCTCGTTCTTGTAGCGGTTGAGCAGCGGCATGGCGTTGTTCTGGGCGAAATCCTCGAACTGCAGCAGGATATCGGGCCAGCGGCGCTTGACCGCCTGAATGAAGGCATCGACAAACTCGGCGTACTCATCCCCCGAGATACGCGGATTGCGCCACCCCATATAGAAGGGGTCATTCAGCAGTTGCTGGTTGTTGGTGCCCACATCCAGCACCACCGGCAGGCAGTAGGCGGGCGAGATGCCACCACAGGCGGTGTAGAGGGAGAGCTTGCCGATGGGAATGCCCATGCCGCCGATGCCCTGGTCACCCAGACCCAGGATCCGCTCGCCATCGGTCACCACGATCACCTTGACGTTCTGCTTGGTGGCGTTTTGCAGCATGTCATCGATCCTGTCTTTGTCCGGATAGGAGATAAACAGGCCACGGGCGCGGCGATAGATGTTGGAGAACTCCTCGCACGCCTTGCCCACCGTCGGGGTGTAGATGATGGGCAGCATCTCGGTCAGGTGGTTGTGCAGCAGACGGTAGAACAGTGTCTCGTTGGTATCCTGGATGTTGCGCAGATAGATGTGCTTGTCCATGTCGTTGCCAAACGCCATGAACTGGCGATAGGCGCGCTCGGCCTGCTCTTCGATGGTCTCGATATTTTGGGGCAACAGACCTTCGAGGTTGAAGTTGCTGCGCTCTTCGCTGGTGAAGGCGCTGCCCTTGTTGAGCAAGGGGGTCTCCAGCAGGGCGGGACCGGCGTAGGGAATGTAGAGAGGACGTTTCTGGTTATTATCTTCAAACATGGATCTTGGTACCTAAACGGTTAGCTAGACGCAGGGACCCGCCGATCCTAGGGGCTTGTCTCATTAATTTCAAAGAGTTTGCACATCCGTTGCAAAAGGTTTGCGACCCAGTCGACGAAAGGCGCCGGGGGTCTGACCAGTCAGACGACGAAAGCGGTTGGCAAAGTTGGCCCCATCGCTGTAACCGACCCGGGCCGCCAGCTCGCCAAGTGGCCAGTTGGTATAGAGCAGCAGCTGGCGCGCCTTGTTCATTCTGAGCTCGGTCACCCTCGCCATCGGCCCCATACCGAACGCTTGCTGACAGAGCCGGTGCAGATGGGGAACGGAGCAGGCCATCTGTCGGGCCAGCAGGGCGACACTCCAGGGTTCGTCCAGGCGCGCCTCCACCCGGCGAAACAGTGCCTGCAATCTGAGTTCAGGGGTGCCACGCACCTCCCCTTGCAGGGTGCGCTCCAGCAGCGCCAGCAACAGGCTGAGCAGTTGGGGTTGCAGCGAAGAGCGAACCCCTTCCCCCTGCATCAGGCTGAGCAGATGGTAGAGCTGATCGCCGCCATCCCCTTGCCAGATACGGTGACCAAGGCGATGCAGGTGCTGCCAGCGCGGCACGTCATCGAGCAAAATCCAGCTGATCTGCCAGCTTTCGCCAATCAGCTTGAGACCACCGGGCACGGCGGCGGGCAGGAAAATCAGCGACCCGGCCGGAATGGCTTGCTCCCCCTCGTCGGTGAGCAGCGCGCCCCCCTCATCATGACTCATCATCAGGATGTGAAACTCGGGGCGATTGCGGCGGATGAGGTAGTGATCCCGCACCCGGGAGAGGCCGGTCAGGAAGATCCCTGCCTCGCCGAGCAGGGGCAGCCCTTCACGTCCCAACATCTGCTCTTCACAGGCTGGCGCTATCTCCAGACACTCGCTGGCAAATGGCATAACACCTCAACAGGATATTTTTACACAAGAAAACCGAGAGCTACTCACAGTGAGAAGAGCCTCGTCAGCCCCTATCATACCCCTGACAAACCTTGCTTTTCTCATACCCGGTTAACAACTATGAATTATTGGCAAGCGATTTTAAAACAAACCACCGATCGCGAGTTCATGACCCGATTGTGGCGGCTGGCTCTGCCTGTCTCGCTGCAATCCATGATGTTCTCCCTGCTCGGCCTCATCGATATCATGATGGTGAGCCAGCTTGGCACCACGGCTGTGGCGGCGGTCGGCTTGGGTAACCGGGTCTTCTTTTTCAATCTGCTGGTGATAGCGGGCCTCGCGGGCGGGGTCTCGGTATTGGCAGCACAATACTTCGGGCGCGGTGAGATGGCCGGGGTGCGCCGCTCCCTGGCGCTGGCCATAGTGGGCGCCCTGCTGGTCACCCTGCCCTTTGCCTTCATCTATGTGTTATCACCGGGCAGCGTGCTGGGTTTTGCCAGTCAGGATCCGGCACTGCGCGAGCTGGCGGATCAATTCTTGATGATCACCGGCGCCACCATCCTCTGTACCGCCATCGTGGTGCCGCTGGAGTCAGCCCTGCGCTCGGTCGGCAATGCCGCCGCGCCGACCCGCATCGGCATTATCGCCATCATCGCCAACGTTATCCTCAACTACGCCCTCATCTTCGGTCACTTCGGCTTCGAGGCGATGGGGGTGGCCGGTTCGGCCTGGGGCACCACCATTTCACGGCTGCTGCAGACAGCCCTGCTGCTGCTCTACGTAAAGCGTTATGAAGCGCGCCTGATCCCGCGTGCACCAGACTGGCTGGCCGCCTTCAAACGCAAGGAGGTGGTGCGCTTTACCCTGATCGCCCTGCCGCTGCTGTTCCATGACGGCCTCTGGGCCTTCGGCATGCTGATTTACGGCTTTCTCTATGCCCATCTTGGCACCGATTCGCTGGCCATCATGACCACCCTCGGCACCCTGGAGAGCATCCTTATCTCCCTCTTCTTCGGACTGGCGGTGGCCTGCTCCACCCTGCTCGGCCACCGGCTCGGGGCCGAGGAGTACGAGATTGCCTGGCAGCACTCCCAGCTGTTCCTGCTGCTGGCACCGATTGGCGCGCTACTGGTGGGGATCATCGTCTGGCTGCTGCAAGCCAACCTGCTGCAGTGGGTCGGCAACCTGCCCCCCGAGCTGATGACGGAAGCGGGACAGGTGCTCGGCATCATGTGCCTCGGGATGCTGCTCAAGGTGTTCAACATGGTGGGGATCATCGGGGTGCTGCGCTCTGGCGGCGATGTGAACTACAGCATCTTCATCGATATTGTCGGCATGTGGTGCATCGGCATCCCGCTCGCCTGGGTGGCGGTCACTCTGCTCGGCTGGCCCCTCTCCTGGGTGGTGGCGGTGGTCTTGCTGGAGGAGCTCAGCAAAGTGTTGCTGGTGCAGCGCCGTATTCGCCAACGCTGCTGGTTGAAGAATCTGGTGATCGGATAAACAGCCACAAATCGGGGTCATATCAATGACAGAAAAACCCTGTTTGCAGTATGCTGGGCGCCTCTTCAATCAGAGGCAGGGATCCACGATTTCCCTGTCCAGTAGTCGTTTAAGGAGACGAGCATGCAACCACAGAAAGAGCTGATCACCGAGACGGCCCTGCTTGAGATGGCCAACAAGATCATCAAAGAGCATGAAGACTTCATCCACGGTATGCGCGCCGATTCGGTGGAGCAGAAGGGGGATATTCTGGTGTTCAAGGGGGAGTATTTCCTGGCCGAAGATGGTACCCCGACCGGCAAGACCATGGCGGTCTTCAACATGTTCAAGCTGCTGGCCCAGCAGCTCTCCGGCAAGTACAAGCTGGCCTGATCTCGCCAGCTCATTGCCAACAGGATGCCGCCCTCAGGCGGCATCTGTTTTTGCGCGGTTCTGCCCCTCGACCACCACGCAGTTGCGTCCCGCCATCTTGGCCTGATAGAGACACTCGTCGGCACGGTTGATCAGAATATCGATGGTGTCATCGGCACGAGCCATGGCAATCCCGATACTTACTGTCACCTCCAGCAATTCGTCCGAGGTGGGGCTCTTCACCAACCGCGCCTCGACGGCAATGCGCAGCCGCTCGGCCATTTTGCTCGCCAGCGCCGGATCGGCGCAGTTATGCATCAGGATGGCAAACTCTTCGCCGCCATAACGCCCCAGCACCATGTCAGGCTCCAGCTGCTCCCCCAGGGTGGTCGCCACCTCCTTGAGCACCGCATCCCCCGCCAGATGGCCGTAGATATCGTTGATCCGCTTGAAGCGATCGAGATCCAGCAACATCACCGCAAAGGGCTTCTTCTTGAGTTGCAGCCGGATTCTGGCCTGCTCCAGCTGCTTCATCAGCAGGCGGCGGTTCATCATGCCGGTCAGCTCATCGGTGGTCGATTCCCGATAGAGCCGCAGCAGCATGTTGAGTTGGCCGCACTGCACCCAGCAACTGGCCATGGTAAACATGCCGAGCACCCACACCTGATTCAGGGTGGCCTGACTCCAGATGCTCTGACCCACCAGCAACCAGTGGCCCAGCAGCATGGTCACCAGCACCACGCCTGCCAGTTGCAAGCCGAGGGAGAGTGGGATGGGGAAGATGGCAAACAGGGTGATCAACAAATAGGGAAAAGCCGCATAGCCCGCCTGCAACTCCTGTCCGGCGCCAAAGCTGTTCAGGCAAAAGAGAGAGAAGAGCATCATCACGGCCATCAGGTAGCCAAGGGCCAGCTTCATTCGCTCTCGCTTGAAGTGGATGAGGTACGAGAGCGGAATAAGTGGCGAGAGCGCCAGGGTGCAGAAGATCCTGGCCTGGAATAGCTGCTCGAAATGAACGGCGGGCAAGGTCAACCAATCCACCACGGCCCAGGCGGGCAATCCGAGCATCAGCAAGCAGGTCAGCAGGCGCAAACGCACTGTCATAAACCCCATGCGAGTACGAGTAAAGTCTTCGGAGTGAACCCTCGCACTCCAGAACTCTGACAACTTGAGCATCCAGAGTCTCCACGATGAATACTGAGGGCTCATTCTACACCTACAAAGTGGTAAAAATGTCATTAGCGGGGAGAATAAAAAGGAGAGGTCGGTCACACAAACCGACAGATGATAATCTCAGCGCGCAAACGTTTCAACCCATCAAAAAATAAACCTTTTTTTGCATAATTAGCGCTGGTCAGCCTCATTTCAATCACTACAATAGCGCCCAATTTTCTCCCCCTCCCCACACAATTCGAGGTACTTATGGAACAGGCTGCTGTCACACGCGCCAATCGAGAGGCACATCCACCCAGGCGAGCCCATAGCGAACTGGTCTATGGCATAGAGGATGTCCCGCCTCTGCCCCAGACGCTGTTCGCCGCCCTGCAGCATATGCTCGCCATGTTTGTCGCCATCATTACCCCGCCCCTGATTATTGCCAATGCCCTCGGCCTCCCTGCCGCCGACACCCGTTATATCGTCTCCATGTCGCTGGTCATGTCCGGCATCGCCTCCTTCATTCAAACCCGCCGCTTCGGTCCCATCGGTTCCGGCCTGCTCTCGGTACAGGGCACCAGCTTCAACTTCCTCGGCCCCATCATCGCCTCCGGTCTCGCCCTCAAACAGGCGGCCATGCCCACCGACGATCTGCTGGGCACATTGTTCGGCACCATGATGGTTGCCGCACTCACTATCGTGGTGATGAGCCGCTTCCTCCATCTGGTGAAACGGATCATCACCCCGCTGGTGACCGGCATAGTGGTGCTGCTGATCGGCCTGACCCTGATCAAAGTGGGCCTGATCAGCATGGGCGGCGGCTATGCAGCCCTCTCTGATGGCAGCTTCGCCAGCCACACCAACCTCTTCCTCTCCCTGCTGGTGCTCGGCCTTATCGTGTTGCTGCAACGCAGTCGCAACCCCTGGTTGCGCCTCTCCGCCATCATGATCGCCATGCTGGCGGGCTATGCCGTGGCCCTGCTGTTGGGCAAAGTGAGCGCCCCCACCTTCGACGGCCCGCTGGTGATGGTGCCCATTCCGCTCCACTACGGTCTCGGCTTTGACTGGCAGTTGTTCGTGCCGCTCGCCATCATCTTCGTGGTGACGGCGCTCGAAGCGATCGGCGACATGACCGCCACCTCGGATATCTCCGGCGAGCCACTGGAAGGGCCTGTCTATATGGAGCGGATCAAAGGCGGCGTGCTGGCCGATGGTGCCAACTCCATGCTGGCGGCAGTTTTCTCCACCTTCCCCATGTCCACCTTCGCCCAGAATAACGGCGTCATTCAGCTGACCGGCGTCGCCAGCCGTCACGTCGGGCTCTTTATCGCCGCCATGCTGGCGCTGCTTGGCCTGTTCCCGGCGGTCGCCAGTCTGGTGCAGCAGATCCCCGAGCCAGTGCTGGGCGGTGCCACCATCGTGATGTTCGGCACCATCGCCGCCGCTGGCGTGCGCATCATTGCCCGCGAGGAGCTGGATCGCCGCGCCCTGATGATCCTGGCAGTGTCGCTGGCCATGGGGCTGGGAGTCGCGCAGGTGCCGGAAGTGCTGCAACACCTGCCGGAGCTGGCCAAGAGCGTGCTCTCCTACGGCGTCGCCACCGGTGGCATTACCGCCATCGTGCTCAACCTGCTGCTGCCCAAGCGCGAAGCGCGTCACTCCTGAGACATCGTCCACCGATAGCCAACCCAAGCCCCGCACTGCGGGGCTTTACCTTGCCAGTCTCCACGGGTAGTGTGCTGGGCAGCCTTTTTTGAGGATGCCGCCATGCCCTATCGCCTGCTCTCTCCCCTCCCCGATACCGCTTCACCCGCACAAATACTGGCGCAAGAGCAGCGCTGGCTGCGCGACTGTGCCCATGACGGCCAGCCCCGCGCTCACCTCTGGCAGGCGCCCCAATGCCTGATTGTCACTCGCAAGGATACCCGCCTCCCCCATTACGAAGCCGCCTGCAAACAGCTGGCAGACGAAGGCTGGCCGGTGCATGTGCGCGACAGTGGCGGTACCGCCGTGCCCCACGGGGCGGGGATCCTCAACCTATCCCTGCTGCTGCCCCGCACCACCACAGATCTCGCCCACTACTACCGGCTGCTGGGGGCGCCGCTGCTGACCCTGTTGGCGGAGTACGGCCTTGAGGGAAGCTATGACTTCGTGCCCGGATCCTTTTGCGATGGTCAGTACAATCTGGTGATCGGGGGACGCAAGATCACCGGTACTGCCCAGCGCTGGCTGGCGCCGGGGCAGGATCACCAGGGCGCCGTGCTGGCACAAGCCATGCTGCTGGTGGCGGGTGATGTGGATGAGGGAACCAGGATGGCGAGCCGCTTCTACGAGCTGGCGGGCGGCGAACTGCGTTTTATGGCGGGAACCTCCACCACGCTGGCAAGCAGCATCGATTGGCACGGTAGCGATCAGGCACTGGTAGAGAAAGTGCGAGCACGTCTGGATAGCCTGCTGAGCGAGGGGCTATCCCCCCCATCCTGACCTTATTCCGAAGGGAGAGGGAAAGTACCTATCCTTAGACACAGCGCACAAAAAAGCCACGACCGAAGTCGTGGCTTGTTCTTTTCAAGGGAAGCGTGAAACGAGCTGAGGCGCTCAAGCCGTCTGCGGCTCCGGCTCGGCTTCACTATCCAGATCCCGGCTAAAGTAGGCGCGGGTCTCGGCGATCACCACATGGCGCAGGCCAATCAGGCCGATGAGGTTGGGCACCGCCATCAGGCCATTAACGATATCGGCCAGCAGCCAAATCATGTCCAGATGGAGGAAGGCACCGCTCGCCACCAGCGCCAGATAGACCAGACGATAGGGCTTGATTGCCTTCACCCCAAACAGGTACTCGGTGCAGCGCTCGCCGTAGTAGTTCCAGCCAAGGATGGTGGTAAAGGCGAAGAACAGGAGGCCAATGCTCACCAGATACTGGCCGACATGGGCATCGAGCCCCTGGGCAAAGGCCAGACTGGTCATGGCCGCACCGCTTGCGTCGCCGCTCCACACGCCGGTCACCACCAGGGTCAGGCCGGTCATGGTGCAGATGATGATGGTGTCGATGAAGGTACCTGTCATAGAGACCAACCCCTGCTCCACGCACGAATCGGTCTTGGCTGCCGCCGCCGCGATGGGCGCAGAGCCCAGTCCCGATTCGTTGGAGAAGACCCCGCGCGCCACCCCGGACTGAATGGCCAGCATGATGCTGGCACCGACGAAGCCGCCGGTCGCCGCATGGCCGGTGAAGGCACTCTCGATCACCAGCATGACGGCATCGGGCATGGCGCTAGCGTTGTTCACCAGCACGCCCAGACAGGCGACGATGTAGAAGATGGCCATGAAGGGCACCACCTTGCTCGACACGCTGGAGATGGACTTGATCCCCCCCAGGGTCACCAGCGCCACGATCAGGGTCAGCACCACGGCGGTCGCTTCACGGGGCACCGAGAAGGAGAGACTCATGGCGTCGGAGATGGCATTGACCTGAGGGAAGGTACCGATGCCGAAGAAGGCCACGCCGATACCGAACAGGGCAAACAGCTTGGCGAGTGGCTTGGAACCGAGCCCCTTCTCCAGATAGTACATGGGACCGCCCGCCATCTGGCCGTTGGCATCCTGCTCGCGGTATTTGACCGCCAGCAGACACTCGGCGTACTTGGTGGCCATGCCGAACAGCGCCGCCATCCACATCCAGAACAGGGCACCGGGGCCGCCGAGCTTGATGGCGGTAGCCACTCCGACGATGTTGCCGGTACCGATGGTGGCAGAGAGGGCGGTACAGAGGGCGCCGAAGCTGGAGACATCCCCCTGCTTGCCATGCCCCTGATCGCGGCCAAAGACCAGCCGCAGAGCGAGCGGCAAGCGCACGACCTGAAGCAGACCCAGACGCAGGGTGAGATAGATACCGGTCCCGACCAGCAGGATCAGCAGGGGCGGCCCCCAGATAAAGCTATCGATGGCGGTTAACGCCGATTGAATTGATGACATGCATCCTCCTTAAGAAACAGAAATTAAGGAGGAGAAGGATGATCTTCCCATAGGTGTCGCGATCGGCCAGAGGCGATCGGATGCGGGCCAAGCCCAGGTACAACCATCCCATCCCCTCTGTCCTTTTGCCTGAGAGTTTCCGGCGCCTGCCTGCCCTTGCGGGTAGTCGTGGTGCCTTGCTCCTTCGGCGCCCGATTTAACGGGTCTCTCCAGAGTATCGTCCAGTAGCAGTCCACACCGGTTGCCCGGTACCTGAAAGATTCACTTCTTCGGTGGATGGTTGCCCATCGCTCTCCTGCTACCTTCATCCGAACTAGTTTGGATTAGGAAGTCGGCATGTTAATCCAAAAAATGTGAGCTGTCTCGCACTTGGCCGCCCCCATTTATATTTTTTTAGTGACCACCAGAATCGCAGCAAGAATGTTAAATGTTAGTTAACTATCAACAAGTTAGGCTTTCACGGATCAAATGTGGCCCAAACGGGAAAAATGGCGGATAGAGAACAGTGATCCCTCTCGTTTCGCCAAGAAAATCTTGCCGACATATCCAATCAAAATGCTTGCGCACAGAATCAATAAGCCGATAATCCGCTGCATAACCAAGCACTTTGCCATCAATTTATGCACTGTGTTCGGTTGGTCCCACCGGACCGCTCGCCTGACCCGGCCGTCGCCGGTTCAATCGCATATGGCTTGGGCATATCACGCCCCCTAAGGATGACCAAAAGAGAATGAACGAGACCCTGGTAGCACAAGATTACCGTCAGCTGGTTGAACAATTCGGCTCCCCCCTGCTGCTGCTCGACAAGGCAGCCGTCCGCAAACAGTATCGGGCCCTGGCCGCCGCCCTGCCCGATGTACGATTGCACTATGCACTCAAACCCCTGCCCCATGAGGCGGTGGTCTCTGTCTTGAAGGAAGAGGGTGCCTGTTTCGATCTGGCCACCAATGGCGAAGTGGATCTGGTGCGCAGTCAGGGGGTTCGCCCGGGACGTTGCATTCATACCCATCCCATCAAGCGCGACAGCGATATCCGTTATGCGCTGGAGTTTGGCTGCACAGTGTTTGTCTACGACAACCCGCTGGAGCTGGAAAAGTTCATTCCCTACAAGGACGAAGTGAAACTGCTGCTGCGGGTCAGCTTCCCCAACCCCGAGACCAAGGTCGATCTCTCCAAAAAGTTCGGCTGCACTCCGGAGCAGGCGCTGCCGCTGCTGCAACTGGCCCACGCCAAGGGGATCAAGGTGATGGGGCTGTCGTTCCACGTCGGCTCGCAAGTGCCTCATGCCCGTCGCCATGTGCAGGCCATCGACGCCTGCCGCGAGATCATGGAGCAGGCCTGGGCGCTCGGGCTCAAGCCCTGGGTGCTGGATATCGGCGGCGGTTTCCCGGTGGATTATGAGGGGGGCGAGTTCGATATCGACGGCTTCTGCGCGCCGATCCGCGACGCGCTGGCTAAGTTGCCCGCTACCGTGCAGAAGATTGCCGAACCGGGCCGCTTTATCAGCGCGCCGGCCATGACTTCGGTATCCAGCGTGATGGGCAAGGCCCACCGCGGCGACAAGATCTGGTACTACCTGGATGACGGCCTCTACGGCAGCTACAACGGCCAGCTCTATGACCACGTCACCTATCCGGTGAGCACGCCTTATGCCAGCGGCGAGCAGCACAACTCGGTGCTCTCCGGCCCCACCTGCGACAGCGTGGATGTGATCCGCGATGGCATCATGCTGCCGGATCTGGCTATCGGCGAGTTGGTGGTTGGCAAGGTGATGGGCGCCTACACCTGGGCCTCCGCCTCCACCTTCAACTTCTTCCCCAAGGCCAGCATCCTCATTCTGGACAGCAGCCAGAAGGGGCAGAAGCTGGTGGCAGTAGCCTGAGCACACCGCTCGCTCGCCAACAGGTTCACTGGGCAAAAACAAGAGGGGGAAGCTTGAGCTTCCCCCTCTCTCATTTCACCAACACCTATCAGATAAACTGACTGGTCAGCAGCCAGCCGGTGTAGGCGACGAAGCAAGTCAGCAGCACGCCCCCCTCCAACCGGTTGATACGGCCCTGCCCCTTGCGGCCCAGACACATCACCAGCAGCAGCAGGGTCAGCCCCATCATGATGCTCCAGTCACGGGTGAGCACCTCCGGCGCCACATCGAGCGGGTGGATGCCCGCCGCAATCCCCACCACCGCCAGGGTGTTGAACAGGTTGGAGCCGAGCACGTTGCCAAGGGCCAGGTCATGCTCGTTCTTGCGAATGGCGATGAGGGACGAGGCCAGCTCCGGCAGGGAGGTTCCCACCGCGACTATGGTGAGACCAATCACCAAATCGCTGATACCAAGCGCCTGAGCGATGGTCACCGCCCCCCAGACCAACAGGCGGGAAGCGCCGATCAGCAGCACCAGCCCGACCACCAACCAGAAAACGGCGCTCTTGAGGGACATCCCCTCGCTCTCGATATCCTCGGCGGTCTCGGTATCCAGCGCATCTCCCTTGCCATTCATGCCAGCCCAGATGGACCAGCCCATCAGGGCAACGAAGACGGCCCCCAGAATGACCGCATCCATCCGGCCCAGATGACCATCAATCAGCAGGGCACCTGAGAGCAGGGTAATACCGAGCAGGATCGGGATCTCCTTGCGCACTACCTGAGAGGCCACCGCGATAGGGCTGATCAGTGCCGTCAGACCCAGGATCAGCGCGATATTGGTGATGTTGGAGCCATAGGCATTACCAAGCGCCAACCCGGGATTGCCCTGGGACGCCGCCAGCGCCGAGACCACCATCTCCGGGGCCGAGGTACCAAAACCGATGATCACCATGCCGATCAGCAGCGGCGGCATCCCCGCATAACGGGCGGTCGCCGCAGCACCATCCACAAACTTGTCAGCACTCCAGACCAGCAGCGCCAGTCCGGCAATCAGGGCAACAACAGCCAGGGTCATAACATCTCCATCCCATCGCCAGTAAGCAACAGAGTCAGGACAAGCTCCTGACCCGATTCAAAAGTGGCGCCAGTGTAACGAGCCAGCCTCCCATTTCAAGGGGAAATCAAACTGCGATTAACATTTCACAGCACAGCCAGCAGACTCGCGGCATCGGAGACCTCAAACTTGCCAGGCGCCTCCACAAACAGCTGCTCGACCACGCCATCGTTGGCGATCAACGCAAAGCGCTGGGCGCGGATACCTCCAAAGGCGCCGGTATCCTTGGCCAGACCCAGCGCCCGGGTCCAGCTGCCGTCGCCATCCGCCAGCATGGTGATCGCCTCGGCATTCTGGGCCGTCTGCCAGGCCCGCATCACGAAAGCATCGTTGACCGACAGACAGCAGATGGCATCCACCCCTTTGGCCATAAACTGATCGGCCAGCACCACATAACCGGGCAGGTGGGCATTGGAGCAGGTGGGAGTAAAAGCACCGGGTACCGCAAACAGCACTACTTTTTTACCGGCGAACAGCGTCTGGCTATCCCGCAGCTGCTTGCCCTCGGCGGTGATAAAGGTAAATTCGCCCGAAGGCAGGGTCTGACCCATCGCAATCATTGTGCTCGTCCTTAAGTGGAGGGAGGAGGCCCCAGTCTACCCCACTGCCGAGCTGTGACACAGACCTCCCTTTGCCTGGATCATTTGAACTAACCTTGAGCAGGATCAGCCGACCAAGGAGGCCTCATGCAGCACTATTACGATGGACTGGAAATTCGCCCCCCCGCCTTGCGCGAACAACAGCAGCTGGAGCAGCTCAATCATCAGCTTACCCATGTCAGTCAATATTGCGCCGGTTACTCCAGCGTCTATCGCCAGTGCCGCCTCGAGGATCTGGCAGAGCTGGCCACCCTGCCACTGCTCGACAGCAAAGAGCTGTTTGCCGCCCAGCAGGCTCACCCTCCGTTCGCCGGACTCACCGGCCGCCCCGCCAGTCAGGCGCTGCGGGTCTTCTCCTGTCCGGGCCAGCTGGCCATCCCCGAGTATGCGGGAGCAGACTGGTGGGGGGCCGCTCGAGCACTGTTTGCCGCCGGCTTCAAGCCAGGTGAGGTAATACTCAATGGCCACGACTATCATGCCGGCCCCACCGCCTTTATCTTCGATAACGGAGCCCGCCAGCTCGGGGCTCCCGTGGCACCCTGCGGCCCCCACGATACCCAGCGCCAACTGGAGGCGCTGCTGCGCTATCAACCCACCGGCTACGTCGGCCCGCTGGTGACCCTGCTCGATCTGCTGGAAGCGGCCGAAGCGGCGGAGATCCCGAGCGACTCGCTGCGCCGCGCCCTGCTGTGTGAAGCCACTCACCCGGAAACCGCGCCGCTGCGCGCCATTCACGGCATTGCGGCCCTCAACTGTCTGGTGTGGCAAGATGTGGGGGTGGTGGCTTACGAGAGCCGACCAGGAGAGGGATTTATTGTGAGCGAGAGTTGCATCATCGAGATCATCGATCCCGCCAGCGGCGAGCCGGTGAGCGGCGACGAGACCGGCCAGCTGGTGCTGACCAGGCTTGACCTAGAGTATCCATTGCTGCGCCTCGTCACCGACTGGCAGGGGCACTGGCTCACGACGCCAAGCCCGTGCGGTCGCTCCAACCGGCGCCTAAAACTGGTGTAGCAGGCCAAGTAAATTCACAAATGCAGACGGGCAGCCATCAGGCTGCCCGTCTTCTCTCTGGCGAAGAAAATGTGCGGCGCTTGTCAGCGTCTCGCCTGCCAGGTGGCGATGGCGAGCAGGGAGTCGGGGGTAAATTCGCTGGCACGCTCGGCAATCTCGGCCAGGCTCATCCAGTGCACCGCGCTCACCTCTTCGGCCTGCAACTGCAGCGGCCCCTGATAACGGCAGCTGAAGAGACCGCCCCAGACCCGGTAGCCCTCCCCTTCGGCATAGAAGCTGCCAAAGCCCTGCAGTGGAACATCCATAATCCCCAGCTCTTCGGCCAACTCGCGCCGAGCGGAGCGCTCCATCTCCTCACCGGTGGTGACCACGCCACCAGCGCAGGCATCCAGCATGCCGGGGCAGAAATCCTTGCTGAGGGTGCGTCGCTGCACCAGGATCCGATCCGCGTCGTCGAGCACCAGAATATAGCTGGCGCGATGGCAGAGATTCTCCCGCCGCACCTTGGCTCGCTCGGCCACGCCAATCACCCGGTTATTCCCGTCCACCACATCAACCCATTCCACGCACAGGCCCTTTCGTTTGTTCCATTCAAGCCCGCAGTATATCGGTGCGGTGGTTTGCCATGGCACAACTTTTTCGATGATGACGTCAATTTGCCGAACTCACTGGCAAAATAAGGATTCATGCAAATCTTTATAAACCGTCATATCAATGTCATTGACCGACACCATAGTGTGCCCTGTCCAGGCAATCAGGGAACCGTGTGATGAAGGTATTCAAGCAGTTATCCCCACGGCAGATCGCTCGCTACATCAAGAGCTTTCATCGAGGCTATTTTGCCATCGAGTCGCTGGGGACATTTGAATTCAACGCGGGCAGGATCAGCCTCCATGGCCTGACCTGCCGCCAGCGGCTAAGACTGGCTCGCCAGATCAATCTGGCGGTCAGACAACTTGGTCACAACGACCCCTTGCCGGACATGTGAGTCAAAGGGTCTTGCCCTGCTGTCTGTTGTGCATCCATGCCTTTCGCCCGCCGGCTACTCGCCGCGCGGGCCATTTTCGATGTCGATTACCTTGCCGTTGCGCACGGTGACAAAACGCATGAATTCGTTCTTGCCGAAGTTATAGGTCCAGCGTTCACCATATTTGACCTCGACCACGTTGCCGTACTGATTCTCCTCGTTACGGGTAATATCTTCCCGCAACATCGGCTCGCCGCACTTGAGCAGCATCTCGGCGGTGGTGTCTCCCTCTGTGATCAGGGCGTTCTTGCAGCGCATGGCATCGGCGCTGGCCGGAATGCTCAGCAGCAACAGAGCAAGCCCCGCTACATTCTTCATCTTATTGCTCATCGGGTTCTCCTTATCCTCTCTAATGAGTCGCAGTATGCCTGTTTCCGTTTCTGAAAAAACCAGTCAATGGCGCAAAAACGCCGTCCTTTTCTGCTCTCCAGCCCGCTGCCCGCGACAAATGCTGTCTATCACATAACCCAAAAACAAACGGCGACCCGAGGGTCGCCGTTTGCATCAAGCCAGCAGGATCACAGGATGTCCAGCAGCTCGACTTCAAATACCAGTGCAGAGTAAGGCGGGATGGAGCCCGCGCCACGGGCACCGTAGGCCAGATCGTGGGGGATGTAGAGCTTCCACTTGGAACCAACCGGCATCAGCTGCAGCGCTTCAACCCAGCCAGCGATCACGCCGGTCACCGGGAATTCAGCCGGCTGGCCGCGAGCGACGGAGCTGTCGAATACGCCACCGTGGGTGAAGGTACCGTGGTAGTGCACACGCACGGACTGACCGGCTACCGGAACGGCACCGTTGCCTTCTACCAGCACTTCGTACTGCAGACCGGAGTCGGTCACCTTCACTTCAGCGCGCTTGGCGTTATCAGCCAGGAAGGCTTCGCCGTCAGCAGCGGCGGCCTTGGCGGCGGCTTCCTGCTCTTCTTGCATACGCGCAGTGATCACCTGGAAGGCATCATTGATATCGTCACGGCTGACCGCGAACTCCAGACCATTCAGGGCATCTGCCAGACCTTGTTGCAGGGCCGGGATATCCAGACCGGCAAAGGCTTGCTGCGCCAGCTGATCACCCATGTTGCGGCCGATGCCATAGCTGGCCTTCTGTTCGATAGAGTCGTATTGGGACATTGAGATGTTGCTCCAGATCCATGTAGTAAAGAGGCGGGATAATATCAGACTTTTGGCCGGGGTGCTGCCGGGGGCGCCCCTGATTTCCCCGTCAGTGGGAGGAACTTCACACAAGATGCGGATGAACGCCGCCCAACGGCGGCGATCTGCTTAACCGCGATCCAGCAATGCTCTGACCGCAGCGACCTTGGCACCATCGGTGATATTGACCCGACCATCATCCGAAGTGCCCATATTCACTCCGTGCGGCACCATGCCACCGCGCCAGCCCATGCCGGACATATGCACTTCACTCACCCCGGTGAACTCGATGATGGTACGCACATTGTCGGCATTGACCCCGGCGCCCGGCATCAGGCTGGCACGTCCCGCCAGCGCCTGCTGCATCTCCTGCAGGGTCTCGAGCCCAGCCAGCGCGGTTGCGGCGTGGCCCGAGCTCAGAATACGCTCGCAACCGGCCGCGACTATGGTCTCCAGATCCAGACGCCAGTCGGAGGAGAGGTCGATGGCGCGATGGAAGGTGACCCCCAACGGGCCGGCAGCATCCACCAGCTGTTTGAGCTTGGCGGCTGGCACCCGCCCCTCCTCATCCAGCAAACCGACCACCACCCCTTGCAGCCCCGCAGCGCGTGCCGCCGCGATATCTTGCAGCATCATCTCGAACTCGCCGTCGTTGAAGCAAAAATCCCCGGCGCGCGGGCGGATCATGGCGTACACCGGCACGGTGGCGTGGCGGGCAGCCAGTTGCATAAAGCCGTAGGAGGGGGTCAGACCGCCCAGCCCCAGCGCAGAGCAGAGCTCGATGCGATCCGCCCCGGATTGCTGGGCGGTAAACAGGGATTCCAGGTTGTCGATACAGATTTCAAGACGGGTCATGAGGACTCCTTTTTCGGGGAGATCAGACCCCACATCTGATCTCATAGATTGAGCAAGGCTGCGCCGCGCACACCACCGGCACCGCCGAAGCGAGCCTGGCGGATCTCGGGCAGGGCGACCCCGGGCAGCAAGTGACCGGGCAGACGCAGCGGCAGCTGTTCATAGAGGGCGGGCAGGCCGCTCAGGCCGCCCCCCAACACCACCACTTCGGGATCAATCACCGAAATGGCGGTGGCAAGCCCGGCGGCCATGACCTCCAGCCAGCAGTCGACCGTCTCGACCGCATGGGGTTCATGGGCCTCGAAGCGTCCCACAATCTGGTGACCCGTGGCGCGCTGGCCATGGAAATGATGATAGAGACGCTCCAGACCGGTGCCGGAGGCATAGGTTTCAAAACAGACCAGACGGCCGCAGCCGCAACGGGGACGGGGCAACTCGGGGAACTTCATCAGCATGGTCGCGGGCAGGGGGTAGTGACCAATCTCGCCAGCCAGCCAGTTGCGCCCCTGAATAAGCTTGCCCGCCAGATAGACGGCGCCGCCGATGCCGGTGCCAATGGTGACGCCAAGCGCACTGCCTGCGCCGTCGGCTGCCCCTTGATGCACTTCGGACCAGAGGAAGCAGTTGGCGTCGTTATCCACCTTGACCGGCCGCTCCAGCAGCTCGGCCAGATCGGCACCCAGATGGCGACCATTGATGGAGGGTAGATTGGCCGCCACTATGCTGTGATCCTGGCTGTTGATGACACCGGGGAAACCGATGCCGACCGAGCCCCGAGCGCCGAAGCGGGCATCCGCCTGCTCGACCCGGGAGCGGATCAGCTGCTGCAGCCCCTCGTAATCGTTGCCCGGGGTGCTCATGCGCTCCTCGTGGCAGAGGTTCAATGCACCGTCATAGACCGCGAAGGCGATCTTGGTGCCACCGATATCAAAGCCGTAATACATGCCAGCACTCCCTTGTCAGCCCGTGTTTATCCAACTCTGTTCCAAGGGGGACATTGTATTAATTCGCAAAAAAAATAAAGTGACCGAAGGCGAAAAACGGGAGAGTGATCAGAGCAAACGGCTCATTTGTCGCTGCAGGCAGGGCTGCCCGAGGCTTATCAGGGTGCGCTCCTCGCCATCAAAAACGAAGCCGCGGCGCAGGTAGAATCCCTCGCCAATGTGGTTGCCATCGAGCAGCCACAATTTGACGCTATGGCAACCGGCGCGGCGCATCTGCATCGCCACCGCCTGCCACAGCCGTTTGCCATAGCCTTGTCGCCAGTGGTCGGGATGGAGGTAAAAAGCGCGGATCAGGGCATGGCTCTGTCCCGCTTCCTGCTGTGGTTGCCAGTAGAGCAGACCAATCACCACCTCATCGAGACAAAGCAGCATGGGCCTTGGGCCCGGCTCGGCCAGACGGCTCTGCCAGATCTGCAGATGCGCGGTGACATCGAGCTGTTCCAGCAGGTCGGCTCCGAGCACCTGGCCATAGGCAGCGAGCCAGCTGGCTCGCTGCATCACCGTCATGGCGGCAGCATCGTCGCTGCGCGCCATGCGCAGGCTTATGCCTTGCATTGGGGCACCAGACCGTTGGCGCGGGCCTGCTCATAGAGCGGCAACACTTGCGTCTGTTGCGCCTGCAACTCGGCGATCCGGTTCTCGTTGCTCGGGTGGGTGGAGAGCAGTTGCGGCGGGGTGTTGCCACCGGCGGCGGCACTCATGTTTTGCCACAGGGGGATTGCCTCGGCCGGATTGAACCCGGCGCGCGCCATCAGCTCAAGCCCCAGCCGATCCGCTTCGCTCTCCTGAGTGCGGCCGTAGGGCAGCATCACTCCGACCTCGACCCCGAGGCCAAGGGCGGCCATGGTGGCGCCGCGATACTCGCTGGTGCCCATGGCAATGTCCGCAGCCGCCAGACCGATCCCCGCCAACTGGCTGCGTGAGAGTCGCTCGTTGGAGTGCTGGGCCAGCACGTGAGTCAACTCGTGACCGATGACGGTCGCCAGCTGATCCTGATTCTTGGCCACCTTGAGCAGGCCGCTGTAGACCCCGATCTTGCCGCCGGGCAGGGCGAAGGCGTTGACCTGCTTGGAGTCAAACACCACCACTTCCCAATTGGTGATGCCATAGCTGGCCGGCACCTGGGCGGTCACCGCCTTGGCGACACAGGAGACATAGGCGTTGAGTTTGGCATCCTTGCTCACCTTCTCCTGCTTTTTCATATGCTCGAAGGAGTCGGCACCAAGCTGGTTCATCTGCTGGGGGGAGTAGAGCAGCATCTGGCTGCGGCCAGTCGGCGACTGGGCGCAGGCGACCAGCAGGGAACTACAGAGGGCTACCAGGCCAAACTTGGAGAGGGACGCAATCATGAAGGGATCCTTTGCCATAACGTTGCCCTATTCTCGGAAATGCAGCCCTGCTACGCAAGGGAACCTGCCCCCGGCTGGCGGAAAAACATCCATCCAGCGCTATTAACAGAACTGACAGTCACCAAAAACAAAACGAGCCCGATTGGGGCTCGTTTTATCAGTAGATGCTGGCAGCAAGCGGTTACATGATGCCCAGCTTTTTCAGATCCGCCTGCACCACCTTGGCCGGTACCGGTACGTAGCCATCTTTGGCAACGATGTTCTGGCCCGCCTTGGAGAGCATCATCTTGACGAACTCCTGCTCCATCGGAGAGAGCGGCTTGTTCGGATGCTTGTTCACGTAAACGTACAGGAAGCGTGACAGCGGATATTTGCCGGTGATGGCATTATCGGCAGTAGCATCGACAAAGGTCTTGCCATCCTTGGAGAGCGGAATGGCACGAACGCCGGAGGTAACGTAACCAATACCGGAGTAACCGATACTGTTGAGGGAAGCGGAAACAGACTGCACCACGGAGGCGGAACCCGGCTGCTCGTTCACACCGCTCTTGAAGTCACCATTACAGAGCGCGTGCTCCTTGAAGTAACCGTAGGTGCCGGATACCGAGTTGCGACCGAACAGTTGCAGATCCTTGCCGGACCAGCTGCCATCCAGACCCAGATCAGACCACTTGGTAGCCGCCTTGGCTTCGCCGCACTTGAGTGTGCTGGAGAAAACGGCATCAACCTGCTGCATGGTCAGCCCCTTGATGGGGTTGTCCTTGTTGACGAATACCGCCAGGGCATCGACGGCAACGCGGATAGCGGTCGGCTTGTAGCCATAACGCTTCTCGAACGCTTCGATTTCACCGGCCTTCATGGCGCGGCTCATGGGACCAAACTGGGCAACCCCTTCGGTCAGGGCGGTCGGTGCGGTAGAAGAGCCGGCAGCCTGGATCTGGACATTGACGTTGGGGTAGACACGCTTAAATTCTTCTGCCCACAGGGTCATCATGTTGGCCAGAGTATCAGAGCCGACAGAGGACAGGTTGCCTGAGATACCGCTGGTCGGAGTGTAATCCGGCAGATCCTTGTCGACACCATAGGCCAGGGTGCTGGCAGAAAACAGGGTTGCTGCGGTAAATCCGATTACACCAGCCAGTTTGTTGAGTTTCATCCAATCTCTCCAAAGTTACAGAAGGTCCGTTCTTAAGACGGCGCCAGTATCTGACCTGGCAGTGACAAATTTATGGATTAAATGTGACACTTTAATGACATGACAACAAAGTTGCACAAATGCAGAGAGGGCCCGCATTGTGGCCCTCTCGAATTTACTAACCCATTGTCATAAAAGCTATTTTAACACCACCATACGAGCCGGTATCAGGAAGCTGAAGCGACTGCCAAGGCCGACACGACTTTCAATCTCGAGCTGACAGTCATGATGACTGAGGGCATGCTTGACGATGGCAAGGCCGAGTCCGGAGCCACCGGTGTGGCGGGAGCGGGCCTTGTCGACCCGATAGAACCGTTCGGTCAGCCGCGCCAGATGCTCGGGGGCAATCCCCTCCCCCTCATCCCTCACGGCAAACAGCGCCATTGCCCCCTGCTTGCGCCACTCCACGCTGATCTTGCGCCCTGCCGGTGTGTAGTGGATGGCGTTGTAGACCAGATTGGAGACGGCGCTGCGCAGCTGCTCCTTATCCCCGCGCACAAACAGGTCTGGCTGCACCATGAATTCGATCTGGTGGGCCCGTTCGCCCGAGAGCGCCCGCGCCTCCTGCTCCAGCAGTCCGAGCATGGCAGGCATGTCCACCAGATGGGAGAGATCCACGGTCGGGGCCGCCTCGATGCGCGACAGGGTGAGCAGCTGGTTGACCAGATTGTCCATCCGGATGGTCTGCTCCATCATCACCCGGTGCGCCTTGGCCCACATGGCAGGCGGGGGCGGATCTTCAGTCATCTCCAGATAGCCCTTGAGCACGGTGAGCGGAGTGCGCAGCTCGTGGGAGACATTGGAGACAAAGTGCTTGCGGGTCTTCTCCAGACTGCGCAGGCGGGTGACATCGCGTACCACCAGCATCGCCTGATCGGAGGCGTAGGGCATAATGCGAAACTCGAGAAACTTCTCTTCGTTGATCGGAGAAGTCATCTCCAGTGGTTCATCATAGCTCCCCTTCCCCAGATAGGCGGCAAAGGCAGGATGGCGGATCAGGTTACCAATGTGCTGACCTGCATCTTCCGGCCAGCGGAAACCGAGCAGTTGCTCTGCCAGCCGGTTGCACCATAGGATGCTGCCATCTTCGCGAAACACCACGGCCGCATCGGGCAGCGCCTCGGCCCCCTCCCGAAAGCGGCGGATCAGCCCCGCCAGCTCGCGCCGCCGAGCCCGGTGACGCTGTTGCAATTTGTAGATCCCGTTGAAAATGTGCTCCCAGCTGCCACTGCCGTTAGGTGGTACCAGGCTGCGGTCGTGCCACAGCCAATCAGACAGCCGCTTCTGAAAACGGTAATGCCAGCCCAGATGCAACACTGCCGCCACCAACAGGCAGAGGGCAAGATGATCAATCAACCAGCCAACCAATGCGAAGGGGGCGTAGAAAAACGCCATTCGCCACAACTGTCGCCGCCAGGCGTAAGGTTGCAACATAACTGCCTCTAGAGACGGGTTGAGAAGCGGTATCCGGCTCCACGCACCGTCTGGATCAATCTGTCGTGCCCTGTCTCTTCAATCGCCTTGCGCAGGCGCCGAATATGCACATCCACGGTTCTGTCCTCGACGTACACATTGGTACCCCAGACATTGTTGAGCAACTGCTCACGGCTATAGACCCGCTCGGGGTGAGTCATGAAGAAATGCAGCAGCTTGAATTCGGTCGGCCCCATGTCGAGCGCCTTCTCCTCGGCACTGACCCGGTGGGAGACGGGGTCCAGCTTGAGCCCCTGCACCTCGATCACCTCGTCTACCGAGGTAGGGGAGACTCTACGCATCACCGCATGGAGGCGAGCGGTGAGCTCCTTGGGCGAGAACGGCTTGGTGATATAGTCGTCGGCACCGGCCTCCAGACCACGCACCTTGTCCTCCTCCTCACCGCGGGCGGTGAGCATCACCACCGGGATCTGGCGGGTCACCTCATCCTGCTTGAGCTGTTTGATAAACTGGATGCCACTGCCGCCCGGCATCATCCAGTCCAGCACGATCAGTTCCGGGTAGGGTTCACGCACCTTCGCCAGTCCGTCGGCGAAATCTTCCGCTTCAATCGTCTCATACCCCTTCTGCTCCAGCACGAAACAGAGCATTTCGCGGATCGGTGCTTCGTCCTCGACCACCAGAATTCGCTTAGCCATTCCCTTCTCTCTCCTCTGTGAAGATGGGTGCGCCAATTATTAGAATTTTCTGTGACACTTTTATGACTTTATGACAGGCGGGATGATAAACGTTTTCAGATTCAGTTGGCAGCAGCGCGTTGCAGCAGGTCCCAGCGGTTGCCACTGATATCCTCGAACACTACCACGGTGCCGTAGGACTCCTGTCGAGGCTGTTCACAAAAATGGACACCATACTGCTGCATCCGCCGGTAATCCCGCCAGAAGTCATCGGTCTCGAGGAACAGAAATACCCGTCCGCCACCCTGTTTGCCAATGGCGGCCAGCTGCTCCGGGGTCGCAGCCCGCGCCAGCAGCAACGAGGAACCCGAGCTGCCAGCGGGAGCAACCCGCACCCAGCGTTTGCCCGGTTTACCCGGTTCGTCGAGCCGGGTATCTTCCAGCAGCGCAAACCCCAGCCCCTCGGTGAAAAAGGCGATAGCCTCGTCATAGTCGGCCACCAGCAGGGTCAGGGCACCAATAGATTGTCTGGTCATCTTGCTCTCGTCTTTAACATGTCATGCTACCGCCCTCAATGCGCCACTACCCGGTTGCGTCCCTGCGTCTTGGCCTGATAGAGCGCCTCGTCGGCACGTTTGAGTACGCATTCCCATGGCTCTCCCCCCCGCTCGGCCACCCCGAACGAAGCGGTCACCCGCAAGGCCAGCGGCCAATGGGGAGATGCCTCCAGCAGGGTACGCAGCCGCTCGGCCAGGATACACGCCCGCAACTCATCGTAATCAAGGCAGACCAACACAAACTCCTCTCCCCCCCAGCGCACCAGATGGCAGAGGGGATCGCAGTGGCGCAGGATCTCGCTGACCAGCAGTTTGAGCACCTCGTCTCCCACCGGATGGCCATGGCTATCGTTGATCTGTTTGAAGTGATCCACATCGATATAGACAAGAGTGCAGGGCTGCTCACCTATCTCGAGCAGCAGTCGCTCACCGCCGAGCCGGTTGAGGGCGCCGGTCAGGGCATCATAACAGGCCTCCTCGCGGGAGCGGCGATTCTCTTCACTCAAGGTCCGGTTGAGCGCCTCGGCCTCCAGTTTGGCCTGATGGGCATGCTGCAAGCGCTGCTTCATCAAAAGGTGGTTGATCAGAAAAACGGTACAACCGTAAAGAAACCAGACAAACAGGATCAGCCGATAGAAGAGGGTGGCATCGAGCCAGCTACCGTGAAACTGCAGCGCTTCGATCACCACGCCATGCTTACCGGGCGGCATATCTGAACCAGCCATAACCTCGATGGCATAAACCCGATCCAGATTGGCCCCCTGCTGCTGCAACGGCACATTGTAACGGGTGATCCACCAGGTCGCCGGGGTAAACACATCCAGTGGCACCTCGTGATCCCGGCCGTAATCCGCCGGCCGAAAAATGATCTCGTTGAACTTGGATTGCTCAGGCTCATCAACCCGGTCATAGACCGGATTGTAGTTGCGCAGATACAAGCGCCAATCCTGCTCGCCAGCCCCGGTTACGCTCAAACGGATATGAAGTGTGCCAAAACGGGTCAGATTAATCCCCTTGTCACGGGGGGTCAGGGTGAGGATAAGGCCGCAACTTGGGTAGCTGGCCGGATTGGCGGTTAACGTACAGACCACTCCGGGATGATCATCCGCCGAGGGTTGATAGCGCACCGCCCCCGGCCCAGCATCTCGTGGCTGCTGCACTGTGATGGAGAGCGGCCACTCCTTGATATCGAGAACTCGCTCTGGCCCGAACTCGAACAGCAGGATGGCACAACCGGTGAGCGCCAGCAGATACCAGAATAGTGACTCGGCCAAACGGGAACCGGACGCGATCATGCTTACCCTAACCCCTGAATATGAAGGCACAGCTATTCACTCGGGCAGACAACCGATCGTTGCTGCCAGATGGCCCATGATAACAGGGCTCTATGATAATCCCTGTAACGACAAGAAACAGGCTACTTATCATGGCATTCACACTGCATCGCTCCCGTTTTTTCCCATTAGAGCCCCCGTTCTGCCGATTGCTGGCGATAACGCTGGGGTGAACATCCCAGCTCCCGGTTGAACATGGCGATAAAGGCCGAGGTGGAGCCGTAACCGAGCCGCCAGCTGATCTCCTGAATGGGCATGTCCCCCTTGAGCCAGGCCAGCGCCTTGAGCAGCCGCAACCGCGCCCGCCACTGACCGAAGCTCATCCCCAGCTCCCGCAGGCAGCGCCGCGCCAGGGTGCGCTCTGTGGTATGCAGTTGTCCGGCCCACTGGGCCAGAGTTCGGGGATCGGCAGGATCGCGGTGTAACGCCGCCAGCATGGGAGCCAGCAGCTTGTCCTGACTCATCGGCAGGTAGCTCTCCTGACAGCGGGTGCGCGCCAGTCGCTCCACCAGTAACTCGGCCTGACGCTGATCCCACTCATCCGCCATATGGCTCACCCGCCGTTCGCAAAAATCGCTCAGCAGGGCGCGGATCAGCGGGGTGAGCAGCAGCAATCTGGGCTCTGGCGGCAGCTTGGCCGCCAGCTCGTGACTGACGTAGATGGAGGTGTAGTCGAGGGTCTGCTCGTTGTAGGAGGTGTGCTCGAGATCCGCCGGCACCCAGATAAGATAGTCGGCAGGGGCCACCAGTCGCTGATCCCCCAGCTCTATCTCCATGATCCCCAGGCTGATCATGTTGAGCTGGCCCCAGGGGTGGGAGTGCAGCACGGTCGCGCTGTCGGCCAGCATCTGCTGGTAACTGAAATAGAGCGGATTGGGAGCGGGCAGAACGGCATCTACCGGCTGAAAGTGGTGAGTGGCCATCAGCGCCCCTTGTCAGTGAGAGAGAGGAGCAGGCGTGATGCAACGCCCTGTTGGCTCGGTCTCCGGCACAGGCCAAAAGCAGCCATCAGTTGCGAGCAAACGCAGCCCGTGTGGGCCGGAATAAGGTGCATCAGAAAGAGTTGTCTTTTCCGCTGGGTCATCTGTCTGTTTTACGCTACTTGATATTATTAAGACAAGGGTAGACTTGGCCCCCTGTTAATAAGGAGCCTCTGATGCGAATCTTTTCCCCTCTTCTCTTTCCGCTGATGGCGGTACTGATCTGGGCTACCAATACCGTGGTGTCCAAGGCGGCCGCTAGCGTGCTCGACCCCGCGGCTATCTCCTTCTATCGCTGGGTGATCGCCGCTCTGGCACTGACCCCCTTCTGCCTGCCGCAGCTGTGGCGCCGCCGTAGCGAGGTTCGCCCCTGGCTCGGCAAGCTGCTGGTGCTGGCGGCCCTCGGTATGGTGCTCTACCAGTGCCTCGCTTACTACGCTGCTCACAGCACTTCGGCCACCAATATGGGGGTGATCGGCTCCCTCATTCCACTGCTCACCCTGCTGCAAGGGTCGCTCTTCTTCGGCCAGCGTCCCGGCAAACAGGCACTGCTCGGCATGAGTATCTCCCTGTTCGGGGTGCTCTGGCTGCTTGGCAAGGGCGAACCGCTTGCCCTGCTCCATAACGGCATCAACCCGGGGGATGGCATGATACTGCTGGGGTCCGCCAGCTACGCCCTTTACGGCCTCTTGATCCGCCGCTGGCACCTGCCGTTTGGCCCCTGGCTAAACCTCTACATGCAGATCCTGCTGGCGGTACTGCTGCTGGTGCCGCTCGCTCTCAGTGCCGACTCGATGGCGGTGCCGGCAGAAGGGTGGGGACTGGTGCTCTTCGCCGGGCTCGCCTCCTCCCTGCTGGCGGCTTACTGCTGGATGCGCGGCCTCGCTTGCATGGGGGCAGAGCGCACCTCGGTCTTTATGAACCTGATGCCGCTCTGTACGGCGCTGATCGCCGTCGTCGGTCTGGGGGAACCGATCCATGGCTACCACCTGCTGGGTGGCGGGCTTATTCTGGGAGGCGTGATGATCTCCCAGCTGAAAAAGCGTGTCCCACTGCCGGAACGCAATGCGGCCTGACGGGCAACATGCAAAAAACAACAAGGGAGCCGCTGGCTCCCTTGTTCATTTCTATCGTGCTCTAACGACGGTGAACCTACTTCACCCCGCCCGGCGCCAGCGGTAGCGCCGCTCCGGCCGCCCCCGCTGACCATAGTTGAGATCCACATCCACCCGGTCTTCCGACTCCAGATACTCCAGATAGCGGCGCGCCGTGGTGCGGCTGAGGGAGAGCCGCAGCGCCACCGTGTCGGTGGAGAAGACGTTCTCCGGCTCGCCCGCCAGCAGATCCAGCACCTGACGCAGGGTGATGCTGTCGATCCCCTTGGGAGTGACGCGCATCTCCTTAATCTGGGAGCGCCCCCCCTTGCCCAGCAACTTGTCGAGATCTTCCTGCTCCAGCCGACCCCGCTCGCAGAGGCGGCTGTGCAGTTGCAGGATCTCGTCCAGACTCTGCTGGATGCGAAACAGCCGCAATGGTTTGATGACGTAGTCATGAACCCCCAGGTTGAGGGCCTGCTGGATGGTCTCCACATCCCGCGAGGCAGTCACCATGATGACGTAGGCTTCGCGGTTGTGGCTGCGCAGGCGGCTCACCCACTCAAGGCCGGAGCCATCGGGCAGGGAGACATCCACCAGCAGCAGTTGGGGCACCACACCGGCCATCATGGCATCGGCCTGGGCCAGGGTGCCGGCCCGCCCCAGCAGGGAGAAACCGGGTGTCGCCGCCACCAGTTCTGACAAGATGGCACCGATCCGATCGTCATCTTCAATAACAAGCGTGATTATTGGGTCCATGGCTCACATTAATTGGTTTTTATTCAAGTAGATACCAAACAGGGTGGTCTGCTCGGCGGTTCGCCGCCATTCTATCACACCCTCGTGCCGACCCACGGTCTCCTTGACCAGGAACAGACCCACCCCGTGATCGCCGCTCTGGCGACTCACCCCGTAATCGAACAGGTGATCGGCCAGCTCCTCGTCGACTCCCTCGCCACTATCCTCCACCTCGATCACCAGTCGCCGCCCCACATCGCACAGAGAGAGCAGCACCCGCGGCGGCCGCTGCTGGCGGTTGCGCCAAGCCGCCTGCAGACCGTTGTCCAGCAGGTTGCCAATGAGGGTGATGAGATCGGCCGAGACCGAGGCCGGATACTCCGCCAGCGCCGAATCGGGATCTAGCTCCAGGGTCACCCCGAGCTCGCGGGCCCGGCTGAACTTGCCGAGAATAAGCCCCGCCACCGGCTTGTTGTCGATCAGCCGCAGCAGCTCCTGCAGCATGGTCTGGCACGCTTCGTTCTCCTGCTGGATCAGCTCCACCGCCTGATCCACATGGCCCAGCTGCAACAGGCCGGAGAGGCTGCTCAGCTTGTTGGCGAACTCGTGGCTCTGCATCCGCAGCATCTCGGCATACTGGCGCAGATGGGTCACCTGTACCCCCAGACTGGCAGCCACCTCCGGACGACTGAAGATCAGAAGCCGCCCCGGCGCCTTGCCCTGCACCGCCTGCCAGCGACCGACGAAGGACTCCCCCTGAATGGTGAAACTCACTTCTCCACCCTCCTGCTCCAGACAGGGGGCAAGGGGCGGCACCAGCTCCGCCAGCGACTGTCCCTGCAGGGCGTGGCGCCCGGTGACCGGCAGCCGCAACTGATAGCTGGCGGTGCTGTTGATCATGTTGATATTGCCGCGACCATCAAGGGCAATCACCCCTTCAGTGATGTGCTCCAGCACCAGATCCTGCAGGGTAAAGCGGCGCACGATCGCCTCCGGCTCCAGATCGAGCAGGGTCTTGCGCAGCAGGTATTGCACCCAGAGCGCCAGCAGCAGGCCGCACCCCAGCACCGCCACAATGGCGCTGATGAGCAGGGCCACCCGCTCCATGTAGATGCCCTCCACCTGCTGCATCAGGTAGCCCACCACCACGGCACCCATGACGCGCCCATCCCCGCCCACCACCGGGGAGAAGCAGCGGATCGCTGGCCCCATGGTGCCCCGATCCTTGGAGCAGTAGCTGCGCCGCTCCTGCAGCGCGGGCCAGATATCCTCGCCGCGAAACTTCTGCCCCACCAGCTCGGGGTTGGGGTGGCTGAGGCGGCGACCATGCTCGTCGGTCACCACCATATAGGTGGCGTCGGTGCGGTTGCAGACCGCCTCCACATAGTCGCGCAGGGTAGGATCACTGCCCTGACGCAGGGCCTCGACCACCCGGGTGTCCGCCGCCATGACCCGTGCCAGATCGCTCCCCTTATCCTGCAGATTGCTCTCCAGCAGATGGCGGATAAAGAGGGCCAGCAGGCTGCCCAGAATGAGGATCAGCAGCAAGGAGAGCCCAAGAGAGAGGGTGACCAACTGGTGGCGAAGTTTCATGCACATACCTTAAAACGTCAGGACGCAGCCCAATAGTGCGGATGCCACCAGGTCTGGTCAATCAAAGGTGCCGGATCGCCGACAAAATCGGCCAATCCTTCCTCGCGGGCACAGAGTGCCACCGCTCTGGCGACGGCGCGGGCCACCTCTCCCACCTGCTCGATGGGGGGCAACAGCCGACCCGCCACCAACGGATAGGCGCCGACCGCCCGCACCGCGGCCAGCAACATGCCATCGCTGATGCGGCGCGCCTTGACCGCGCAGGCCCCGAGACCAATCCCCGGGAAGACATAGACGTTGTTGCACTGGGAGACTACCCGCCGCTCCCCGGCCACCGTTACCGGCGCAAAGGGGCTGCCGGTGGCCAGCAGGGCGCGGCCATCTGTGGCGGCCCACACCTGCTCGGGCGTCGCCTCGGCGCTGCGGGTCGGGTTGGAGAGTGGCAGGATCACCGGCTGATCGCACACCGCCCCCATCGCCTGCAATACCTCGCGGGTAAAGAGGCCACCCTGACCACTCACGCCAATCAAGACCGCCGGTCGCACTTGGCGGATGGTCTCCAGCAGCGAGCAGTTACCCTCCTCCACGGCGCGGGCAAACGGCTGCTGGGCGCGGGTCAAGTTGGGACGATCGCAGCAGACCACCCCATCCTGATCAAACAGCCAGACACCGTCGTGACTCCCCGCCAGCTGGGCCAGCATGGCGGCAATGCCGCAACCGGCCGAGCCCGCCCCGACGATCAGCACCGGGGCATCGCACAGGGCCGTGCCCGCCTGTTGCAACCCGGCCAGCACGCAGGCGGAGGCCACAGCCGCCGTGCCCTGAATATCGTCGTTGAACATGCAGAGCTCGTCCCGATAGCGGGTTAGCAGGTTGGCGGCGTGCTTGCCGGCAAAGTCTTCAAACTGCAGCACCACCTGCGGCCAGCGCTTGCGAATGGCGGCCACCACCTTGTCCATGAAGTGGTAGTAGCTCTCGCCATCAATGCGCGGGGATTGCCAGCCGAGGTAGGAGTCATCCTCCAGCAGCTCGGGGTTGTTGGTTCCCACATCAACGCAGAGCGGCAGAGTACGGGCCGGGTTGATGCCGCCAGCGGCGGAGTAGAGCGCCAGCTTGCCGATACAGATCCCCATGCCGCCGATACCTAGATCGCCGAGCCCCAGCACCCGCTCGCCATCGGAGATGACGATCACATCCACCTCCTGCTCCACCGACTCGAGGATGTCGTCAAGATCATCCCGGTCGTGCCAGGAGAGGTAGAGGCCGTGACTGCGCAGATAGAGATCGCTGTGGCGCTGACACGCCTCCCCCACCACCGGGGTGTAGATGATCGGCAGCAGCTCCGGCAGGTGGTGGCGCACCAGATCGTAGAAGAGCACCGGGTTGTCCTCCTGCAACTGGCGTAGCAGCAGATGCTGGTCAAACGGGCTCTGCATCGCGCTGACCAACCGGTAGATCCGGCGCCGCTGTTGGGAGAGTGACTCCTCCTTGTGGGGCATGCGGCCTCGCACCCCCTGACGCTTGCGTTCTGCATAGGGCAGGCTGGTGCCCATCATGATGTCGTTCATCTTATGTGTTCCTCAATCCGGTATCAGGCAAGCAGGGAGATTAGGGCGGTGGCCAAGATCAGCATCACGGCGCCGCCGAGGCGAGAGGAGATCTGGGCAAAGGGCATCAGCTTCATCCGCTGGGCCGCCGAGAGCACGGCCACATCGCCGGTGCCGCCCATGTTGGCCATGCAGAGTCCGCCGGTGATGGCCGCCTCGATGGGATAGAAACCGATCATCCGGCCCACCAGCGCTGCGCCGAGGGCGCCACCGATCACGGTGACCATGACCAATACGAAGTAGCTGATGGAAAAAGCGCTGATGAGCTCCGGAATACTGGTATAGGCGACGCCGATCCCCACCAGCAGGGAGGGGGTCAGGTTGCTCACCACAAACTGATACCAGTCGGCCGCCGCCTGCTCATAACGGCGCGGCAGCAGGCCGCTCACCTTGATAAAGGCGACCGCCAAAATCATCAGGGCGAAGGGGTGCATGGGGATAAAGTTGCCAAGCAGGGAGCCCAGCACAAACATGCTGGAGCTGATAAAAAGCCCCATGCCCAGACTCTGCAGGGTCGGCGCCTCAGCCTGCTCCTCGGCGATACTCTGGCTACTCTCTTTAACCATCAGCTTGCCGTTACCAGTCAGGGAGGGGTAGCGGCGGCCGAGCCGCGCCAGCAGCGAGCCCACCAGAATGGCCAGGGTATTGGCGATCACCACCGCCGGTACCATGCGTGACAAGAGATCCGCACTGGACATCTGCATCGGGCCGGAGAGGATCTCCACCAGAGGCACCGCACCGGCGCCCATGCCACCGCCCATGATCGGCAGGCCGATCAGCAGCACCGCATTCTTGAAGCCATACCCCATCAGGGAGCCGACCAGCCCCACACTCAGCAGTGCCAGTGCGACGCCGCCAAGAATGACCGGCAGATAGCGCATGGCGGCATTTTTCAGCAAAGCGCCGCTCATGCCGAACACGGAGCCAGTCACTAAGCTGGCGATAAAGAAGTTGAGAAACCCTCCCTCCTTCATGAAGTTGGTGATGACCTGCCCCGCCTGCACCGGCAGCAGCTGGTATTCGAACAGGGCGGCGCCGCCAAAGATGGCGAGTATGGTGCCACCCCCCAGGTATTCACGGATCGGCATGATCCGCTCACCCAGCTCGGTCAGCAGGGTGCCCAGCACAAACATCAGTGCCAGTGCACCGACCATGCCGAGCGGCAACGAGCCATTCCAGCCGGAAAAGAGAACGCAGGTCGCCAGCCCCAGAAATATAAAGAGCGGCATACCGGCAATTTGTTGGCCGCCCATAAAGGCGGCCTTTTCTTGTGTGGTTTGTAGGGGGGAGAGGTTTTTCATTGTTATGTACTCTGCGTGTGATTGTGGCCGCTACTTTATTGATCCCCCTCTCCCCTGTCGGTTAGCCAGACTGCAAAGCCATATAAAAACATTAAAAACTTAAACATCATGGTGCCGCCAACGTGCGCTGCACAATAGAACACCAGACCATCGATGCCCTGCTCGACCAGGAAATAGGGCGATAAAACGAGCGAGCCCAATGGCGGATATTTCGGTGATCAGCAGTAATAACGATGCGATGATCTCCCCCCTTCGGGGAAATAACAGAGCCAGATGACAAGCTCTGCGACCATTTATCGCCACAGATCCTGTGAGTGATAATCAGCGGGCAATGTCATCGTCATAACGCGAGCGCCACGGCTTGCCACATCAGGGTTTAAGTCAGCGTGCAGGAAGCACGCACGATGAAAAAGGGTGAGGAGAAAGATGCAAAAAGGGGAGATTGAAATAGTGATGAGTCAAGCCAGCGAATACCAGAGCACTGGCTTGAACTCACAAGGATCACACACGGTCAGGTCTATTCTGCCAACAGCAATGGAATATTGGCGGGGTCAAAATCATGACTGATATCGGTACTTCTGATTGCGCCTTCCCGATTCACGCCATGGTGTGACTCTGCACCATATTCTCCATCACTCAACAGCGCTTCAATTGCCAGATACACACATCCACTGTCATATCCATCCACAACCCGTTTCTCCCTTGTTTTATAACCCCATCAATATTAGCGGATAAAAAAAGAGCTGCTCGCTGAAGCTGAAAATTTCATGAAAATAACCACCGGATATCCTCTATTCACGGCGCAATATCCGAATCGGCAAGAGAGTCTCGAGTGGATCAGCCCCGAGAATAATATCAGGGGCTCGAATGCTGCTCGCCCTCACCAGCGAAAGATCTGACCAGAAACATGATCAGCATCACACTATTTACTTAGCCTGCTAAACAAGTATGATAGTTAGCATGCTAAGTACATTGAGGATGAGAAGATGACGGATCTGGAAAGGTTGCGCGAGCTGTCGCTCGCCGAGCAGATAGCGCGGATGCACCGGCTATGGCGTACTGCCGCCGACCTGGAGCTGGCTCCCCTTGGCCTCACCCATCCCCGCTGGACCGCGCTGTGGAAACTCTCCCGCATGGGGAACCATGTCAGCCAGAAGACCCTGGCCGAAGCCCTCGAGATAGAGCTCCCCTCCCTGATGCGCACCCTGGGCCAGCTGGAAGAGCAGGGACTGATTGAGCGCCACTGCTGCAGTCAGGACAAGCGGGCCCGCATCGTCTGTGTGACCCCGGCCGGCCAGACCCTGCTCGATCAGATCGCCGACCGCATCATGAATATCCGCCGGGAGCTGCTGGGGGGCATCGACGAGCAGACCCTGCAACTGTTTGAAGCCACGGTGCAGCGGATCTCGGCCAACGCCCTCAGCAAAATTGAACAACACCACGACCGACAAGCCGGAGGCGATACAAGCCCTCCCGAGACCGACACAGAGAGAGAATAAGATGACCCCGGATCAACAATTTACCCGCTGGATCAAATGGTCCATGGCTGGCTTTGCCACCTTGTTTGCCTATTTTCTGATAGCCGACCTGCTGATGCCCCTCACCCCTCAGGCGATGGCGACCCGGGTGGTCACCAAGCTGGCCCCCCAGGTGAGCGGCAAGGTGATCGAGGTTGCCGTTCACAACAACCAGCAGGTCAAGAAGGGGGATCTGCTGTTCAGGCTGGATCCGGCCCCTTTTGAACTGGCGGTGGAGCAGGCCCGCCTTGCGCTGGCGCAGGCAGAGCAGCAGAACAGTGAACTGGATGCCGCCCTGACCGCTGCCGTTGCCGAGATCAACGCCAAGGAGACCCTGGCCAGCCAGAAGTGGCGCGAGGCTGAGCGGATCGATGCGCTCTACCAACGTCATATGGTTTCGCTGCAACAAAAAGATGAAGCTGACAGCGCCCTGCGCAGCGCCCAGGCCAACCTGCGCGCCAGTCAGGCCAAACTGGCCCAGATCAAAGCCAGTCGTGGCGTAACCGGTGAGGATAATCTGTTGCTGCGCCAGGCCCGCAACAAGCTGGCGCAAGCGCAACTGGCCCTCTCTTACAGCCGGGTCCACGCGGATCAGGATGGCACCATCACCAACCTGCAGCTCAAGCCGGGCAGTATCGCCAGCGCGGGCAGCCCGCTGCTGGCGCTGGTGTCGGAACAGGTGGACGTCATTGCCGATTTTCGGGAGAAAAGCCTGCGCCATGTCGGCGCGCAAACCCGCGCACTGGTCGCCTTCGATGGCGAGCCGGGTCAGCTCTATCCTGCTCGGGTAAGCAGTCTGGATGCCGGGGTGAGTGCCGGTCAGTTTGATGCCAATGGTCGACTGGCCGCACCGGTGGAGTCGGATCGCTGGGTACGGGATGCCCAGCGGATGCGGCTGCACCTCGAGCTGGAGCAGCTCCCCGACCATCTGCCAGCCGGGGCGCGGGCCACGGTGCAACTGCTGCCGGACAATGCCCTGACTGCCATGCTGGCACGGGGCCAGATCCACCTGCTCAGCCTGCTCCATTATGTCTACTAACCACGCCACTCACCCGTCGGCCGATACCGCCCCAGCCCACCCCGCCGGTGGGGCTGCCGCTCACCTCTGGTATCGGCCCCTCACCGGCAACGAGCTGCGCCAGTGCCTGCGCATCGCCTTTGGCTGCACCACGGGCTTTCTGCTCTGCAAGCTGTTTGGCTGGAATTACGGAGTCTTCTATACGGTCACGCCTGTGCTGCTGCTGGGGATGGTGCCGGTGATGAATCGCCATGCCGCGCGCCAGCTGATCGCGGCGGCGGTGGTCTGTGGGGTGGAGGTCGGGCTGCTGGGGGGACTGTTTGGCAGCCATCCGGCGCTGATGACCCCTATCGCCTTCATGCTGTTTCTCTACCGCTTCGCCGCCATGTCGCGGGGCAGCCTGTTTCTGTTCGGGGCCAACGGGGTGCTGAGCCTCAGCATCATGCTGCACTTTGCCAGCTATCCGCAGACCGACCTCAACGACCTGCTCCTCAACAATATCTGGGCGAGCCTGCTGTCGGTGCTGATCGCCTACCTGATGACCATGCTGATCCCGGATGTGGAAGCCAGACCCAAGCCAGCCTCGGCCCCCAAGGCGCCGCACCGGATGCGCCATGAAGCTCTGCTGGGGGCCACTGTGGCCACCCTGTCGTTTCTGGTATTTCAGGTGTTTGACCTGCGTGACTCCATGTCTGCCCAGGCCACAACCCTGCTGGTGCTGTTCCCCATGCATTGGAACGGTGCGCTGAGTTATGCCCGCAAACGGGCGATGGGCACCTTGCTGGGTGTCACCTTCGGCTTGCTCGGCCAGCTGGTGCTCTATGACTGGTCAGGGCAACTGCTGCTGGTCGCTCCACTGCTGTGGCTCGGCGCCATGCTGTTCAGCCATGCCCACGTCAAGGAGGCTGGCGGCTCCGGAGTCGGCTTTGGCGCCCTCACTACCCTCGGCATCCTGTTTGGCCAGTACCTCACCCCGGGCAACGATCTGGTGTTCAGCGCCCTCTACCGGGTGAGCAGCATCCTGTTTGCCATCGTGGTCACCCTGCTGGCCTGCTACCTCGTCCATCGGCTGCTCAACCGCTTCGAGGCAACCCGCTTCGGTTATTGATTTCCTGTTGTAAGCACTGTTGTCAGCCCATGGATGAGCTCTCTTTCGCCCCGTCGCCTGCCGGGGCTTTTTTTCTCGCCCTCGCTTACCTCCCTCACCAATACTCCTGCCACTACAAGTCAGCGCAGAAGTGTGGCTATGCTTGTAAGGCTGCTGTCGATGAGGTGCACACTTATGGTTCCGTTGTTAAAAAAATGGCTGGTTTGTCTGATGCTGTTGGCTACCAGCCCGCTCGGGGCCACCTCGCTTGTCATTGGTGCCGAAGATGACTGGGCCCCCTACTGCGAGCGCGACAAGGACAATGAGGATGACCAGCCCCACGGATTGGCGCCTGAGCTGGTCAAGGCGGTGTTCGCCGCCGAAGGGATCGAGATTGTCTTTCGCACCCTCCCCTTCGCCCGCTGCATGCACGATGCGAAAAGCGGCAAACTTGCGGGGTGCTTCAACGCCACCATCACCGAAGAGAACCGCTACCAGTACCATTGGCACGATACCCCCATGTTCGAAGAGGATCTTGCCATCTTCGCCCTTGCCAGCGACCCGCAACGGGATCTCAAACTCACCTCGCTGGAGGGCAAGCGGGTGGGCATCACCCTCGGCTACACCTACCCCACCGATTTTATGGAGAACCCCAGGATCACCCGCTTTCAGGCCAAATCCGATGCCCAGATCCTCGAGATGCTGGTACGTGGCCGGGTCGACTACATCCTGATGAACGGCATGCCGGGCTACCTCAAGATCCAGCAGAAGCAGCTGACCGGCAAGGTGGTCAAGGTTGGCAAGCTCTCCACTGATGGCTTCTGGCTCGCCTTCTCCCGCCACCACCCGCAAGGGGAAGCGCTGGCCAAGCAGTTCGAGCAGGGGCTGCAGAAGATCAAAAACAACGGCATCTATGAGACGCTGATCCGCCAGTTTGAAACCAGACTTGGCCTCTACTGATTGACGATGCCTTCCTGATAGCACCCTCTCATACTCGCGCGGTATGCCGGACAGCCAGCGACGCACCGAATGGCCCCGCGGATTGCACAATAACGGCAACCTGTTAGGCTCACGCCCGTATGACACCAATGGAGCTGTAATCATGAATAAGGTACATATGATGGCCGCTGGTGCGCTGGCCCTCGGCCTGCTCGCTGGCTGCAATCAGGGCAATACCCTCTCCGTCACTGGTGGCGAACCGGTCAGTTACCAGTGCGAGCAAGGCAAGAAGGTGCAGGTGCGCTACTTCTCCCTCTCCGACGAGAGCCTCAGCTTTATCAAGCTGTCGCTGCCGGATGGCAAGGATTACACCCTGCCCCAGGCCGTCTCGGCCTCCGGCGCCCGCTATACAGACGAACATGAGGCCGTCTGGTGGAACAAGGGGGATGAGGGCTTTGTCGAGCTTCGGGATCAGGATGGCGAGTGGCAGACCGCCTACAACGACTGCAAACAGCAATAAACGTGACCCCGGCCTGGCCGGGGTCTCTCTTTCTCTGGCATCAGAGTGGTGGGGAATCAGTTGATCTCGATCTTGAAGCGGTTGGTCACCTCGACCGGAATGGCATCCGGGTTGCCCTCTGCCGGGCTGTAGCGGATCCGCGAGAGAGTCGCCAGCGCGCTCTGTTCCAGCTCGCCGGGGGGCTCGGCCGCCACCACTTCCGGCTTGACCGGCGTGCCGCTGGCGTCGATTTGATAGCGAACTTCCACATACCCCTTGACCGGTTTGGCCGGCTGGGCGGGCTCGTCATTGCCAAGCCATGACCACTGCTTCTCCTGAACCCAGTAGCTGGACAACTGCTCGAGAGAGATAGCGATCGGAGCGCGCTCGTGCGCTACCTCCTGACGGGATGAGCACCCCAGCAACAGTGTCACTGCCAGACCTGACCATACTGCGACTTTCCACTTCATGTAACGCTCCTTGTTCTCTGCCGGTACTTATTGCCGGACTGCAGGCCGCTCAACACGCGCCCTTTTGGTCAGTCACCCATCCTAACGAAAAAGTATTCGTATGAACATGAACAAAAGGGCCAACCCCGAGAGGTTGGCCCTTTTATCGTCAATAAGCTCACTAACCATCCGCTGGCATCAGCCGCGCTTGTCGCTCACCACCAGCCAGAGCGCATGGACCATGCCCGGCAGACCGCCCATCAGGGTCAGCACGATGTTGATTAAAAAGTGCAGGCTAAAGCCCACTTGGATAAACGCGCACACCGGGGGCAGGAAAATGGCCAGCAGGATCTTGAGCAGATTGTTCATCTCGGCTCTCCTCTTCATGAATGTCGTCAGGATTGGAATGGGCTAACCATAAACATCCCGGGCTTCAACTGCAAACCAGACAGGGAATTAGCTCACCCGCATCACGCCAGGCGTTGAGGTCGTGGATCTGCTGATTGCTGCTGCCACGCCAGAGCAGGCCGGGGTCTGCCAACTCCTTTTCATACTTGCCATCCACCAGCACATCCAGCAAGGCCACCAGCTCGCGCTGGGCCTCTGACAGTTCGCCGAGCAGATAACCGGTCCAGCACCAGATATCCTTGCCCGGACACTCGGCGCGTACCCGTTTCACCAGTGCCAGCACGTGGGGCACGTTGGCCGGGTGGAGCGGATCGCCGCCGGAGAGCGACAGGCCTCGCCGTTTGATCCGGCTGTCGTTGAGGTCGCTAATGACGCGATCGCTCATCGCCTCATCGAACGGCTTGCCGCCATCGAGCCGCCAGGTGCTCTGGTTGTAGCAACCCGGGCACTGGTGCTCGCAGCCCGAGACAAACAGGGTGGCACGGGTGCCGGGGCCGTTGATCACATCGACCGGGTAGTATTGGTGGTAGTGCATCGCTTGTTTCCTGCCTCGTTCACGGGACAGCGGCATAACTGCCGCCCTCCAATGAAAATGGCCCCTTGAGTCAGGGGCCAGCTCTTCATCGCCTGTGCGCTTACATATGTTTGACGCGGCGCTTCACCTCTTCCTGCTTGCCCGCATTGAAGGGGCGCGCATCCGGGCTGCCGAGGTAGCCGCAGACACGGCGGGTCACCGACACCTTGGCCGGGTCGTGGTTACCGCAGCGCGGGCAGGTAAAGCCCTTGGAGGTGCACTCGAACTCGCCGGTGAAGCCGCAGTCGTAGCACTCGTCGATGGGGGTGTTGGTACCGTAGTAGGGCACCTTGTCATAGCTGTAATCCCAGACGTTTTCGAGCGCTTCCAGATTGTGCTGGATATTGGGGTACTCGCCATAGCAGATGAAGCCGCCGCTGGCGATGGGCGGATAGGGCGCCTCGAAGTCCAGCTTGTCGTACGGGTTGACCTGCTTTTCCACATCGAGGTGGAAGCTGTTGGTGTAGTAACCCTTGTCGGTCACGCCGGATACCACGCCAAACTCCTTGGCATCGATGCGGCAGAAGCGGGTGCAGAGGTTCTCGCTCGGGGTGGAGTAGAGGCTGAAGCCGTAGCCAGTCTCCTCTTTCCACTCATCGATGGCCGCCCTGAGACGGGCGATGATGGCGATGGCCTTCTGTTGCAGCTCGGCGCTGTCAAACAGGTGCACCTTGTCACCAAACAGGGCGTTGATGGTCTCGTGAACCCCGATATAACCGAGGGAAATGGAGGCACGACCGTTCTTGAAGATCTCGCTGACGTTGTCGTCCGCCTTCAGCCGCACGCCGCAAGCCCCTTCCATATAGAGGATCGGAGCAACCCGTGCTTTCACCCCGTCCAGACGGGTGATGCGGTACATCAGCGCCTTCTTGGCGACCCGCAGGGAGGCATCCAGACGATCCCAGAAGTCCGCTTCGTCACGGGATTTCAGGGCAATGCGCGGCAGGTTGAGGCTCACCACACCCAGGTTGTTGCGACCTTCGTGGATCAGCTCGCCATTCTCCTCGTAGGCACCGAGGAAGGAGCGGCAACCCATGGGGGTCTTGAAGGAGCCGGTCACTTTCACGACCTGGTCGTAGTTGAGGATGTCCGGATACATCCGCTTGGAGGCACACTCCAGCGCCAGCTGCTTGATGTCGTAGTTGGGATCGCCCTGCTTGTGGTTGAGGCCATCCTTGATGGCAAACACCAGTTTCGGGAACACGGCGGTCTTCTTGTTCTTGCCAAGACCAGCGATACGGTTGCTGAGGATGGCACGCTGGATCATCCGCGACTCCCAGCTGTCCCCCAAGCCAAAGCCGAAGGTGACGAAGGGCGTCTGACCGTTGGCGGTGTGCAGGGTGTTGACCTCGTACTCCAGCGACTGGAAGGCGTCGTAGCACTCTTTCTCGGTGCGGGCCATGGCATAGGCTTCCACATCGGCAATGCCCCACTCTTCGGCCACTTCACGGTGCTTCTGCCAGCTGATGGTCACATAGGGGGCCAGCACTTCATCGATGCGGTTGATGGTGGTGCCACCATAGATGTGGCTCGCCACCTGGGCGATGATCTGGGCGGTCACGGCCGTGGCGGTGCTGATGGATTTCGGGGTATCGATCTCCGCATTGCCCATCTTGAAGCCGTGGGTCAGCATCCCTTTCAGATCGATCAACATGCAGTTGAACATCGGGAAGAAAGGTGAGTAATCGAGATCGTGGAAGTGCAGATCACCGCTCTCGTGGGCCTGAACCACATCACGGGGCAGCATGTGGCTGGTGGCATAGTGCTTGGCGACAATACCGGCCAGCAGGTCGCGCTGGGTCGGGATCACCTTGGAGTCTTTGTTGGCGTTTTCGTTGAGCAGGGCGGCGTTGGTCTGCTCGACCAGACCACGGATCTCCTGCGCCAGACGGCCGCGCGCCTCGCGAGCCTGATCCCTGTCGTGGCGATATTCGATATAGGCACGGGCGATGGCCTTGTCGTCGGAAGCCATCAGGTGGTTTTCGACCCGGTTCTGGATCTCGTGGATATCAACTTCACCACGCCCTTCCAGCTCCTGACTCACGGCATTGGCAATGCGGGAGGCGAGTGCCGGATTGGCCTGATTGACCGCTTCCGCCGCTCGGCTGACCGCATCGCGAATCAGCTGGGCATTGAATGGTGCGCGACATCCGTCACGTTTGATCACAACCGGTTTCATGGATTTTCCCCGTTAAAAGGCCAGGCATTTGCCTCTGGCTCACCCTTGTTGGGCCCCCCTCCCGGCATCTCGTCCTGGACGCAAATAAATTCAGCCGAGGCTTGACAAGCCTGGGCTGAAGATAGGAGGGGAACAGCTTATACACAGCTTAATAACACAACATATAGGGATTAAAAACGAATGCGTCCCTATATGTGGTGTCTATTAGGCACCAAAGCGCAGCCTCATTTCTTGATCCAGAACAGGTTTTTCAGCGAGCGGGACAGTTCACGACCAACCAAAAAAAGACTCAATAAAACCCGACCCCAAGCAGAGTGCGGGCTGGCGTCCGATCCGCTCAACCGAAAAAAAATCGCGCCCTGCCATACCGGTTTCGAGATGACAGTAACGGCAAACACTGCCCATACTGAGCATGCATACACTATCACTCGACAGGGGCCTTCCCATGCGCACCTCCCTGCTGTTACTACTGCTCTCCACCCTCTCCCTGCCGCTCTGGGCCGCCAACATTCTGGTGATCAGCAGCTACCATCCCGAATACCTTTGGGACCAGAGCTACAACGAAGGTTTGCGCAAAGGGTTGCAGGGGGAGCACAAGATCTCTCACTTCTATATGGATACCAAACGCCATCCACGGGAGGCGTTCGACGACATCGCTCAACGGGCTATCGCTTTTTATCTCAAGAGCAAACCGGATCTGGTGGTGCTGGGGGATGACAATGCCATCAACTATCTGGCCAACGAGATCGCCTCGCTGGGTACTCCCGTTGTTTTTCTCGGCATGAACGAAAACCCCCGCCTCAAGGGCTTTGTCGGCCACCCCAAGATCACCGGGGTGCTGGAACGCCCCCTGCTCAAGCGCAACATCAGCGAAATAAGCCAGATGATGGGGGATTACAGCCTCTGGCAGGAGGCGGTGCTCAACGCCAAGAAGAATGGCTATCAGGCAATCTTCCTCGGCCTCTACCACACGCTGGTCGACGATAATGGCAAGCATGTGAGCGAACAGACGGTGCTGGAGTGGACCAGCGCCAACACACCGGTTCCTCTCTTCTGTTTCTGGGAGTTTGCCGTCGGCAAGGGGATGGCCATCGGCGGGCTGGAACTGGACGGCCACGATCAGGGGTTGCAGGCAGCGTCCCTTATCAACACCATACTGGCGGGCACCCTGCCCCGTACTATCTCCCCGCGAGCGGCCCTGCGCGGCGAATATGTCTTCAGCAAGAGCGAGCTGGCCCGCTGGCAGCTCACTGTGCCCGACAAATGGCACAACAAAATCATGTGGCGTGAGTAACAATAAGTAACCCGGCACATTGGCCGGGTAACACCTGCACAGTCAGATGACTGATGACCGAAAGCCGCGTGCGTCAGCTGGCAGCAAAAGGCAGGGAGAGGCGCTTGGCAAGCGCCTGGAAGTGCTGGCTGATCTCGGCACCAAACAGAGGATCACCGATAGCTCGGTTCTGCCAGTTTTGCTCCAGATGACGCCAGTCATCCTCGGTCAGGGAGTCACGCAGATGGGGGAAGATCACCCCTTCTTCGTAGTTCATGTGTGCCTCTTGCAGCTCCACGAAGCGCTCCAGCTTGGCGGTGAACTGATCGAGCGGGATCACCGCATCCATCAGGATCATCTCCACCATCTCCTTGAGCTCGGTCCCCGCCTCCAGCAACTTGAGATGCTCCTCATGCAAGCGGTTCGCGACATCCCCCTCCACCACCCGGTATTTCAGGTAGTAGTCATAGACAAGATCTTCCTTGGGGTGGTGATACTTGTCAGAAACCTCCCGCAGATAATCGATGACATCGCGCACCAGAAAATAGCTGATAGGTTGCTCGGCACGAATGGCGGCCAGCTTCTGCTTCAGCAGATCCAGCAGTCGGGCGATATTGAGGTGATCCTTGTGCAGACTCGATAACATGGGCACTCCTTGGCGCTGAAATAAAATGTTACTTTCCTGAGTATACGGTCATTTGTCGCCCGAACTTTGCACTCAATCAAGTGGTTGGCAGACAGATTGCCATTCGATCGGGCTTTTACCCTGCAATTCCAGCAGGCGGTTGGTCTCGGAAAAGTGGCCGCAGCCGATAAAACCACGGTGGGCAGAAAGGGGGCTGGGATGGGGTGCCGTCAACACGTGGTGGCGCTGCCGGTCGATAAAACGCCCTTTCTTCTGGGCATGGGAGCCCCACAACAGAAATACCACCCCGTTACAACTGGCATTGATCTGCTCGATGACCCGATCGGTGAAGGTTTCCCACCCCAGATGGGCATGAGAGTGTGCCTGACCGGCCTGCACTGTCAGCACTGTGTTGAGCAGCAGAACCCCCTGTCTGGCCCAGGACTCCAGAAAACCGTGATTGGGTGTGACGAAACCAGGCAGATCCCGCTGCATCTCCTTATAGATGTTGACCAGTGAGGGGGGAGTACGCACCCCGGGCAGGACGGAGAAGCAGAGACCATGTGCCTGATTCGGGCCATGGTAGGGATCCTGCCCCAGGATCACCACCTTGACCTGATCCAGCTCGGTCAGCTTGAAGGCATTGAACACATCGGTGGCTGGCGGATAGATCACCTTGCCCGCTTCCCGCTCGGCTCTGACAGTTGCCAGCGTACTCTTGAAATAGTCCTGCTCTTTCTCAGAGCCAATCACATCACTCCAGGTCAGCACCCCGGCCTCCTCACTTGATACGGCGAAGGGCTCAGGATAGGGGGCCAGCCCGCAAGACGCAACCGTGGCTCACGCTTTCCAGAGCCTGGCGAGGCGTCCCGAGCGCTCCAGCTTGCGCAGGCCGGTATTGAACAGCAGCATCAGACGGCGTGCCTCGGGATCAGCCTTGCGCATCAGCAGGTATCCCGGTTGCGACCAGATGGGGTCGGCGGCACCGGTCAGTGACAGCGATTGGGGATGACGAACGAGCGCCTGCTGGAACAGAGTCTGTGCCACCTGCTCATCCATCACCAGATAGTGGATCCGCCCGTCAAGCAGCTTGCCCATGCTCTGCTCATCGGAATCTGACCACTCGAGAGTGAGCCCGGCTTGGCGAGCGGCAAAACCATCGCCATAGAAGTAGCCACGGGTCACCCCGACCGGCTCGTGTTTCAGCTCACCCAGATTGACCGCGGGCGTACCGGTCAGCGTCATCAGGCGAGTGGTGAAATGGCCGAGCGAGGCGGAGAGATAGAAAAGCTGCTCCCGCTCGCGGGAGCGAAACCAGGGCATGGTGACCACATAGCGCCCTTCCAGAGTCAGTCGGTAAGCCTCGGCCCAGGAATAGAAGTGAAAGCTGACATCGAGCCCCTCTTCGGCAAAGGCCTGGCGCACCACCTCACAGAGAAAGCCCTGATTGGGCAACGCCTCACTGATATAGGGCGGCCACTCGCCCACAGCAATACGCACCGTCTCGGCCCGTACCGCAACACTGCTTGCCCAGCAACAGAACAGGGCCAGCCATGCCCACTTTCGCCACCCATTATTCACCCGGCACTCTCCTCGCTTTTTTTGCTGAGTGTAGCCAACCCCTCAATTAACCCCAGAAAAAGCCGAAAAGATGTGGTTAAATTACTAGATTAACGAGATAAAAGATGCATAATTTGGATATCTTAAAAAATCAGAAAAATGACCTATTTTTGATTCAACTCAAGAATTTAATCCCATTGAAATGGCGATTTGTCGGATTTTCTTGATCCAGATCAACTTTGGTAATATTACCACCGTGGTATATATGACCCCATCAAAGAAAAGGTGTAAGGCAAGGGCCCTTTAAGTCATCGCTATCGACGGTAGCTTAAATACATCAGGGTAATTTCCTTACAGTTGGATTCGCGTTCCCATTGAGGAGTCATACCATGATCAAAGGCATTCAAATCACCCAGGCCGCCAACACCGCTCTGCTGAACTCTTTCTGGCTGCTGGACGAAGAGAAGCAACAAGCTCGCTGCATCTGCGTCAAAGGCGATGCTTTCGCTGCCGATCAAGAAGTACAACTGGCTGACCTGGGTCAGTTCGAATACCGCGAACTGCCGGTTCAGGCTGAACCTGCTGTTGAAGGTGGCCAGCACCTGAACGTCAACGTGCTGCGTCGCGAAACTCTGGAAGATGCAATCGCCAACCCGGAGAAGTACCCGCAGCTGACCATCCGTGTATCTGGCTACGCAGTGCGTTTCAACGCCCTGACCCCGGAACAGCAGCGTGACGTGGTTACCCGTACTTTCACCCAGAGCCTGTAATCAGCGTCCTGCAGTGAACCGCTGATACTTGCTGTATCAGCACAAAAAACGGCCTGTCGGCCGTTTTTTTATACGTGCTTTCACTGGGCAAGCGCAAAAAACAAGGCCTCGCATTGCGAGGCCTTGTGATAAGTGCTTGTCCCATCAAGCAGAGGTATCCAGGGGCTCAAAACCCTTGATCAGGTCATCGATGGCCTTCATCTGTTTGAGGAAGCCTTCCAGCTTGTCGAGCGGCAGGGCGCTCGGGCCATCACAGCGGGCAATTTTCGGATCCGGGTGTGATTCGATAAAGAGACCGGCCAGACCGACCGCCATGCCGGCGCGCGCCAGCTCGGTCACTTGCTCGCGACGGCCACCGGAGGCGGCACCCAGCGGATCACGGCACTGCAGGGAGTGGGTCACGTCGAAGATCACCGGATAGCCACCGGTGCTCTTCTTCATCACGCCCAGACCCAGCATGTCCACCACCAGGTTGTCGTAGCCGAAGTTGGCACCGCGCTCGCACAGGATCAGCTGATCGTTGCCGCACTCCTCAAACTTGTCGGTGATGTTCTTCATCTGGCTTGGGCTGAGGAACTGCGGCTTCTTGATGTTGATGACGTTGCCGGTGCGGGCCATGGCTTCCACCAGATCAGTCTGGCGCGCCAGGAAGGCGGGCAGCTGGATAACGTCCACCACCTCGGCGACCGGCTTGGCCTGATGGGGTTCGTGCAGATCGGAGATGACCGGCATGCCGAAGGTCGCTTTCAGCTCCTGGAAAATCTTCATACCCTCTTCCAGACCCGGACCGCGGTAGGAGTGGATGGAGGAGCGGTTGGCCTTGTCCCAGCTCGCCTTGAAGACAAACGGGATGCCCAGCTTGCTTGTCACTTCCACGTACTTCTCGCACACCGCCATCGCCATGTCGCGGGATTCCAACACGTTCATGCCACCAAACAGCACGAACGGTTTGTCGTTGGCAACGTCGATCTGGTTGATCTTGATATTCTTCTGTTCCATCTAAGACATCCTTAATAAAAGGGCTTGAAGCCTAGTTACTCCGTTGCGACCGGACGCAGCGGCCTTGATATTCTTCTGTTTCAGTTTCAAGCCGCCCTTAATGGAGGGGCTTGGGGCTCAGATCCAGCGCGGCCAGCTGTACTTTCAGCACATCGGCGACCGGATCGTCCGGGCATTGTTCAATAAAATATTCAAAATCGTCGGCGGCCTGGCGCGGGCAATCGAGCTGCTCGTAGATAAAGCCGCGATCCCGCGTCTCCAGCGGATCGCCGGGCTTCATCCGCAGCAACAGCTCGCTGCAACGCAGCGCCTCGGGCATGCGATCTTCCCGCAGCAGGGCCCCCTTGCTGACGTTGAGCAGCCGTTCGATGATCTCCCACTGGCCGGAGGGCTGCAGGTAGTCGGGAGTGAGGGTCGCCAAGTCCCCCAACGCACCGCGCAGCAGCAGCTCGATGCGGGCCAGACTCAGCTCGTCGCCGGTAAAGGGGTCGACATAGACCTCCCCCTCGCCACCGGCAAAGCTCACCAGGAAGTGGCCGGGGAAGCAGATCCCCTCCACATCGAGCCCGAGCTTGCGCCCCAGCTGGATAATGAGAATGCCGAGGCTGACCGGGATCCCCTTGCGCTGAACCAGCACCTGATTGAGATCGCAGTTGTTGGCAGAGAAATAATCCTGCCAGTCGCCATGAAAACCGAGGCTGTGGTAGAAGCCCTGCAGCAACTGCTGGCGCACCTCGTCGCAGGTGCCCTCTTCGATCTGCTCGTCCAGCCATTCGTCCAGCAGGTTCAACTCGCGCATCCCCTCCTCGACCGAGCCATAAATTTCGTCACTGACTGACAACGCCAGCTCGGTGATGTCGTGGGCTTCGAAATCGGTCCATTCGTCTATGTGTAACATTCTCTTCATGCCTTAGCCGAACACACTCGTCTGTTTGAGCACTGCCAACTTGGCAATAAAGTAGATCCAGCCGAGCGCCCCCAGAAAGGAGCACCAGCGCACCAGATTGCTTTTGGCCAGCCGCAGCGCCATCGCCGCCAGAAATACCAGCACCAGAATGGCCATCAGCTTCTCGCTGAGCCAGGGCGTTCCGTTATTGAGCGGGTTGAGATCCAGCACCATGCAAAGCAATACGCCGGAGAGCACCACCAGCCCGTTGAGCCAGCCGCTGACCTTCATCACCGGCGCGCTATAGGCACGGCCAGTAGCGGTCTGTACCCAGTAGAAGCGGAGCATAAACATCAGCACGGCCCCGGCAATCAGGGTGAGGTGCAGGTGTTTGAGCACAAAAACCATATTCAATCCTTGCATGGGGGCGCACAGGCAACCCGCCGTGTAACAGTGAGGAACCGTCAGCGCAGCGGGCAGAGGCCCAGCGTCACCCTGTCGTTATCCCCGTAATCGCGCACCGTGGCTACCTCACGGTAGCCGCCATCACGCAGCAACTGACGCACCGCCTCCCCCTGATCCCAGCCATGCTCCAGCAGCAACCAGCCATCGGTCAGCAGATAAGCGGGGGCGTGGGCCACGATGTGGCGGATATCGGCCAGCCCGGCGTCATCGGCAACCAGCGCCGAGCGGGGTTCAAAGCGCACGTCACCCTGCTCGAGATGGGGATCGGCGCCATCAATATAGGGGGGATTGGAGACAATCACCGCAAAACGTGGCGCTTCGTCGCGATCCGGCTCGCCAAGGGGCTCGAACCAGCTGCCGTCGCGCACCTCGATGGGTAGCCCCAGCGCGGCGCTGTTCTCGCGGGCCAGCGCCGCGGCATCCGCCATCCGATCCACCGCCCACACATCGACCTCGGGCCGCTCGGACTTGAGCGCCAGCGCGATGGCGCCGGTGCCGGTGCCGAGATCCAGCACGGCGCACGGCCCTTGCGGGATTCTGGTCAGTGCCTGCTCGACCAGCACCTCGGTATCGGGGCGCGGGATCAGGGTCGCCGGGCTCACTTTCAGCGGCAGCGACCAGAACTCCCGCTCGCCAACGAGATGGGCGATAGGTTCGCCGTTGAGACGACGAGCCAGCCACGTCTGCAGGGTGGCCTGCTGGGCGGCATCCAGCTCACGCTCGGGCCAGGTCATCAGATAGCTGCGACGGCAATCGAGCAGATGACAGAGCAGTACATCGGCGTCGGCGCGGGGGGATTCTCCCCCAGCCAGCATGGTCATGATATGGGCGCGGGCCTGCTGGATCTGCATCAGTGCCACTCCACCTTATGGGCACGACACTTAATGCGAGCTTGCCGAATCACCATTTGCATCAGTTGTTCTCGGCCAGCGAGGCGAGCTGATCGGCCTGATACTCCTGCACCAGCGGGGTGATGACGCAGTCCAGATCCCCTTCCAAAATTTCGGAGAGGCGATAGAGGGTCAGGTTGATGCGATGCTCGGAGAGGCGGCCCTGCGGGTAGTTGTAGGTACGAATGCGCTCGGAGCGATCACCGGAGCCCACCAGATTGCGGCGGGTGCTCTGCTCGGCGGCGCGGTGGCGCTCATCCTCGGCCGCTTGCAGGCGGGCGGAGAGCACCGACATCGCCTTGGCGCGGTTCTTGTGCTGGGAGCGCTCGTCCTGACACTCCACCACCAGACCGGTCGGCAGGTGGGTGATGCGGATGGCCGAGTCGGTCTTGTTGACGTGCTGACCACCGGCACCGGAGGCACGGAAGGTATCGATCTTCAAGTCGGAAGGGTTGATCTCGATCTGCTCGGCTTCCGGCACTTCCGGCAGCACGGCGACGGTACAGGCGGAGGTGTGCACCCGGCCCTGGGATTCGGTCTCCGGCACCCGCTGCACCCGGTGACCACCGGATTCAAACTTGAGGCGGCCATAGACGCGCTCGCCGTCGATCTTGGCGATCACCTCCTTGTAGCCACCGTATTCACCGTCATTGCAGCTGACGATGGAGACGCGCCAGCCCTGACGCTCGGCAAACCGTGAATACATACGGAACAGGTCACCGGCAAAGATGGCCGCTTCGTCGCCACCGGCACCGGCGCGGATCTCCAGATAGCAGTTGTTGTCATCCTTGGGATCCTTGGGCAGCAACATCAGTTGCAGCTCCTGCTCCAGCGCCTCCAGATTGGCCTTGGCCAGCGGCAGCTCCTCCTGCGCCATCTCGCGCAGGTCGGCATCATCCTCCTCCAGCATCATCTGGGTGGTCTCAAGATCATCCTGCGCCTGACGGTAACGCTGGAAGGCGTGAACGATATCTTCCAGCTGGGCATATTCGCGGGTCAGGGCGCGGTAGCGATCCTGATCCGAGACCACATCCGGCTCGCCGAGCATGGCCTGTACTTCTTCGTGGCGCTCGATGAGGCCTTCCAGCTTTCTGATCAGTGACGGATTCATAACTCTTGCATTCTCAATGGAGGACGGGACAACCGGCAGGTTGCCCGAAAATTATGGCTCTTGTGACAACCCCAGCGCCTGCCGCAAGCGGGAGAGCTCGCTCTGATCCCCCTGGGAGGCAGCCTGGCGCAACGCCTGGGTCGGCGCGTGGATCAATTTGTTGGTGAGGCGATGGGCCATCGCCTTGAGCGCCTGTTCGGCACTCTCGCCCTGCGCCAATGCCAGCAGGGCCCGTTGCAACTCTTCATCAGCCACTTGCTGGGACTGATGGCGGTAATCGCGAATGAGGTCGACCGAGCTCTGGCCACGATACCAGCCCATAAACTCGTCGCGCTCTTCCTGCACGATCACTTCCGCCTGGGCGGCAGCCCGTTTACGGGTTTCGAGGTTCTGCTCAATGATCCCCTGCAAATCATCCACCGTGTAGAGATAGGCATCGGAGAGCTCATCGACTTCGGCTTCGATGTCGCGCGGCACGGCAATATCCACCAGAAACATGGGTTTGAAGCGGCGGGCCTTCAGCGCGCGCTCCACCATCCCCTTGCCGATGATGGGCAGTGGGCTGGCGGTCGAGCTGATGACAATATCCGCCTCGTGCAGATAGTCGGGGATCTCTTCGAGCGTCATCACCTGGGCACCGAATTCGGCTGCCAGGGTCTGGGCGCGCTGCAAGGTGCGGTTGGCCACCATCATCTTGGTGACGCTCTGCTCGCGCAGGTGACGGGCCACCAGTTCGATGGTCTCCCCCGCCCCGACCAGCAATACCTTGGTCTGGGAGAGATCGGAGAAGATCCGCCGACCCAGACTGACGGCGGCAAAGGCCACCGACACGGCACTGGCGCCAATCTCGGTATCGGTACGCACTCTTTTCGCCACCGAGAAGGATTTCTGGAACAGCCGCTCCAGCGCCCCCTTCACCGACTCCGCCTGCTGGGCGTGAGCGTAGGATTGCTTGATCTGCCCCAGGATCTGCGGCTCCCCCAACACCAGCGAGTCGAGCCCGCACGCCACCCGCATCAGGTGGCGCACCGCCTCTTCATCGTGATGCTGATAGATGGCAGTGACCAGTTCGGCCGCGTCCAGCCCGTGGAACTGTTGCAGCCAGCGCAGCACTTGCTCCTGCCGCTCCTCCTCCAGATTGCAATAGAGTTCGGTCCGGTTGCAGGTGGAGACGATCACCGCCTCGCTGACACCGGGTTGGCTCACCAGCTCACGCAAGGCGCGATCGATGCAGTCCGGGCCAAAGGCGACCCGTTCCCGCAAGGCGACACTGGCGGTGTTGTGGTTGATTCCGAGGGCAAGCAAACTCATGAGTGGGCGACGATCATTTCATACGCTGGGTGCAAAGGCTGCCAATTGTACGAGAAAGGGTAAGTCTTTAAAAGCAATACGGCCGCCCCGTATACTGTGGCAAATTCCTCTCTCTGGAGCCGTCCCTTGCTGCTACGTATTTTTACCCTCACCAGCCTGCTGTTGCTGGCCGGTTGTGCCACCACCCAGCCCCAGCGTGACCAGGTGAACTGGAACCAGGAGCGGGCCCGTCTCGAGCAGCTGACCCACTGGCAGCTATCCGGCAAGATGGCCATCATCACCCCCCAGCAAAAGGGCAGCGCCCGTCTCAACTGGCAGCAGGATGGGGAGGATTATCGTCTCAACCTCACCAGCCTGATTGGCACCAACATTCTGGAGCTCTCCCGCAGCAAGGGGGAGATCACCCTGCTCGACAGCGACGGCAATCGCCACCAGAGCCAAGACGCCGAAGCGCTCATCTATCAACTGACCGGCTGGCATATTCCGGTCGCCGGATTGCCAGAGTGGATCAAGGGGCTGCCGGGTCAGGCGGAATTTGCGCTCAACCCCGACAGCAGTCTGGCCAGCGTGCGCGACGGCCAGTGGCAGATCGTCTATGGCGATTATCGGGATCAGGATGGCTACCGCCTGCCGCACCAGCTGACCATGACTGGCCAGAACAGCCGCCTCAAGCTTCAGATCAACCAATGGACTCTTGCACGTTAATGGCTTCCACACGCTGGCCGGCACCGGCCAAACTCAACCTGTTTTTACACGTCAATGGCCGTCGTCCCGATGGCTATCACGAGCTGCAGACCCTGTTTATCTTCCTCAACCACAGCGACTGGCTCGAGTTCGAGGTGATACCGAATAGCGACACACTCACCCTGAAACCGGCCATTCCCGGGGTACCGGATGAGCAGAATCTGATTATCCGGGCGGCGCGGCTGCTGCAGGCAACCCTGCCGAGCCCGCAAGGTGCCCATATCCGGCTGGAGAAGGTGCTGCCCATGGGCGGCGGCATTGGCGGCGGTTCGTCCGATGCAGCGACCACGCTGGTAGCGCTTAACCACCTCTGGCAAGCGGGTTTGAGTGAAGATGAACTGGCTGCGCTCGGCGTCCAGTTGGGGGCTGATGTACCGGTGTTTGTTCGTGGCAAGGCGGCCTTTGCCGAAGGGGTGGGCGAGCGACTGCAACCGGTCGAACTGCCCGATGCCTGGTATCTGGTACTCAAACCCGATTGCCATGTAGCTACTGCGGCCGTATTCCAGGATCCGGACCTGCCCAGAGCCACGCCGAAAATGGCGCTGGACAACCTGCTGGAAGGCGAGTGGAAAAACGATTGCGAATCACTGGTGAAAAAGCGCCACCCCGAGGTTGCCAATGCGCTCGGCTGGTTGCTAGAATACGCGCCGTCAAGAATGACGGGCACAGGAGCCTGCGTCTTTGCTCAATTTGAAGACGAAGTGACTGCTCGGGAAGTGTTGGCCTGCGTGCCGAAGGGACTTGATGGGTTTGTCGCCAAGGGCGAGAACATATCACCTCTCTTCTCCACATTGCAACAGTTCAAATGATTGGGGTATCGCCAAGCGGTAAGGCAGCGGGTTTTGATCTCGCCATTCCTAGGTTCGAATCCTAGTACCCCAGCCAATTTTACCGAACGGTATTGATGATGATTAACGTGGCCGGTTTTGCACTCGGCCACGGATTCGGGTTACCGGTATCATCACATTCATTGGGCAGCAGACACCTTGTACGTTATCTTGATAAATCGTTTGCCCCAAAACGATAGGGTCTGATTTCAGACTCCCCCACATACTGGATGCAACCCCGAGGTTTCAAACCGTGCCTGACATGAAGCTGTTTGCTGGTAACGCAACGCCGGAACTAGCCCAGAAGATCGCAGATCGCCTGTTTATCAAACTCGGCAATGCTGCCGTAGGTCGCTTTAGCGACGGCGAGATCAGCGTACAGATCAATGAGAATGTACGTGGTGGCGATATCTTCATCATTCAATCCACCTGTGCCCCGACCAACGACAATTTGATGGAATTGATCGTCATGGTGGATGCTCTGCGTCGTGCTTCAGCTGGCCGTATCACTGCCGTTATCCCCTACTTTGGTTATGCCCGTCAGGACCGCCGCGTCCGCTCCGCCCGTGTACCCATCACCGCCAAGGTTGTCGCTGACTTCCTCTCCAGCGTCGGTGTGGATCGCGTGCTGACCGTTGACCTGCATGCCGAGCAAATTCAAGGTTTCTTCGACGTTCCGGTAGACAACGTGTTCGGTAGCCCGGTGCTGCTGGAAGACATGAAGTCCAAGAACCTCGAGTCTCCTGTCGTCGTCTCTCCGGACATCGGTGGCGTCGTGCGTGCCCGCGCCATCGCCAAGCTGCTGGATGACACCGACATCGCCATCATCGACAAGCGCCGTCCCCGCCCGAACGTCTCCCAGGTCATGCACCTGATCGGTGACGTTGCCGGCCGCGACTGCATCATCGTTGATGACATGATCGACACCGGCGGCACCCTGTGCAAAGCCGCAGAGGCCCTGAAAGAGCGCGGTGCCAAGCGCGTATTCGCTTACGCCACTCACCCGGTCTTCTCCGGCTCTGCCGTCGAGAACATCAAGAACTCCGTGATCGATGAACTGATCATCACCGACTCCATCCCGCTCACTGCGGAGATGAAAGCGGTCGGCAAGGTCAAGCAGCTGACGCTGTCAACTGTACTGGCCGAAGCCATTCGTCGCATCAGCAACGAAGAGTCCATCTCTGCCATGTTTGAGCATTGATAGATTCAGCAATAACGAAAACCGCCATCAGGCGGTTTTCGTCTTTCTGGACCTTCTCTTTCCAACTTTCTGCTATCTGGTACGACCCTGCCCCCGGCAGGCTTAAGGATTTACCCATGAATTGCTTGCGTCCCCTCCTGCTCGCGACCCTCACCTCCGCCCTGTTCGCCTGTCAGCCCGTCAAAGAGAACCCGCCCTTTGTGCTGACCCTGGCTCACATGAACGACACCCACTCCCAGTTTGATCCGGTCAATGCCGAGATCAAAGGGCAGATCTTTGCCCAGCAGGGGGAGACGGACACCCTCTATACCCGCTTCGGCGGTTATCCACGCCTGCTGACCATGGCGAAAGCCTATCAGGCCGATGCGCTGGCCAAGAACCAGCCCTTGCTGCTGCTGCACGGCGGCGATGCCTGGCAGGGCAGTGGCTACTTCAAGCTCAACGAGGGGATGGCCAACGCCGAGTTGCTGAGCCAGTTCGGCCTCGATGCCATGGCGCTGGGCAACCACGAGTTCGATCTGGATAACCAGAAGCTGGCCCGCTTCATCGAGGGGGTCAACTTCCCGGTGCTGGCCGCCAACCTCGACACCAAGGCCGATCCGGCCCTCAGCAAGGCTGACAACCTCAAGCCCTTCGTGGTCTACGCCTTTGACGGCAACCAGAAGAGCCCGGTCACCGATCTCGACAACCTGCCGCAAGGCAAACAGCTGGTCGCCGTCATCGGTCTGGTGCTGGAAGACATGGGCAATATCGCCCCCAACGTCGGCAAGCTGCGCTTTGGCAAGGAGGTCGCCTCGGCTCAGGCCACGGTCGACATGCTGCAAGCCAAGGGGATCCACCAGATCGTGGCGCTGACCCACATCGGCAACGAGCGGGATCTGGCGCTGGCGGCCAAGGTAAACGGCCTCGATGCCATCGTCGGCGGCCACTCCCACAGCCTGCTCGGCGATTTTCGCAATATCGGCTGGGGCAAGACCGGCGATTACGCCAAGCTGGTGACCAATCCGGATGGCATCGGCAAAACCTGCGTGGTGCAGGCGGGCTCCTACGCCCAGGCCATCGGTCTGGCACAGATAACCTTTGACAGCCAGGGTCAGGTGACCGACTGCCAGGGCCACAATAGCCTGCTGGCCAGCCGCGACTTCTTCGCCGATGCGGCGCGCAAGCAAGCGCTCGACGATGCCCGCAGCAAAGAGGCAAGCCAGTTTGTCGACAACCAGCCCAATCTGGTGACCGTGGATGAAGATCCGCGCCTGCGCGGCATCATCGACAGCCACTACAAACCGGCGCTGGAGAAAGCCTACGGCCCGGTGATCGGCACCATCCCCGAGCAGCTGCAAAATGCCCGTCGCCCCGGTGACAACGGCAGCGACAGCCACGGCTCAGATGTCGCGCCGCTGGTTGCCGAAGGGGAGTTCTACTGGGCCAATACCCCAGCAGTGCAAACCCTGACCGGCGGCCCGGTCGATTTTTCTCTGGTGGCGGTGGGTGGCGTGCGCGCCGACCTGCCTGCTGGCGAATGGCGCGAGGGGGATAGCGCCCTCACCCTGCTGCCGTTCAAGAACCAGCTCTCGGTGCTGACCCTGACCGGCGCCGAGGTACGCGCCCTCCTGACCGAAACCATCACCGCCACCCTGCCCGCCAGCGCCCATGCCGGCAAGTTCCCCTATGGCGGCCACCTGCGTTACACCTTCCAGGAGACCGACGCAGGCAAAGCGGGCACCCTGACCCAATTGCAGCGCAAGACCGCAAGCGGCGAGTGGCAGGATCTGGTGGATAGCCAGCACTATCGGGTGGTGATGAACGCCTACAGCGCCAACGGCAACGATGGCTGGCAAGCACTGGCCAATGCCCAGCGTCAGAAGAGCGAGCGGGTCGATATCGCCAGCATCAACGGCAAGCTGACCGCCTTCCCGGTGCTGAAGGTGGCACAAAACGGCGAACTGCTGAGCGCCGTCTATGCCCCAGGCCAGCCCCTCGATTGCAAAGCCAGCGGCGTGGATTGCGGCACCGATGCAGCCTCTTTCGTGGAGTATGTGCGCGATGCCCGTCCCACCCTGACCGCACTGGATGAAGAGACCGTCACCCTGCTGCGTGCCAAATAACGACGGTAGTCAACCGGGCACAACCCATCGGCAAGCTGAAACGGGCCTCATGCAAGAGGCCCGTTTGCCCACCGTTAGCCACCCATTGGCCGCAATAATGCTGCAAATCCCGCCATAACATGCGCATTGGTTGAGTGATCGCCACTCGGCGGCTAGAATATTGCGTCCTATTGCCCTGGGTAGTGTGCCCACGGCAGCTGCGAGTGAAGACATCAAGCGTGACAAGCGAAATCAAACTGATCGTCGGACTGGGCAACCCCGGCCCGGAATATGCCAAGACCCGCCACAACGCGGGCGCCTGGTATGTGGAGCAACTGGCCCGCTGGCACAATGTCAGCCTGCGTGAAGAACCCAAGTTCTTCGGCCATACTGCCCGCATCCTGGTCGAGGGGCAGGATGTGCGGCTGCTCATCCCGAACACCTATATGAACCTCTCTGGCAAGGCGGTGGCCGCACTGGCGCGTTTTTATCAGATTGAACCGGAAGCGATACTGGTTGCCCATGATGAACTGGATCTGCCGCCTGGCATCGCCAAGTTCAAGCAGGGTGGTGGTCACGGTGGCCATAACGGCCTCAAGGACATCATCGCCAAGATGGGCAACAACAATAATTTCTTCCGGCTGCGGCTCGGGATCGGCCATCCCGGCAGCAAAGAGCAGGTGGCTGGCTTCGTCCTGACCAAGGCCCCCAGCAGTGAACAGAACCTGATCGACGCCGCGCTGGACGAGTCCCTGCGCGCCACCGACATCCTGTTCAAACAAGATATGACCAAGGCCATGAATCGCTTGCACAGCTTCAAGGCTGAAAAGGGTTAGGTCGGTTTGACCCTGTACGGGCATTGTGCCGGTACTACATGAGCAACGACCAGAACAAGCATGACATGGGCCGCCTGCGGGCGACCCCCAACAGCATCCATCAAGTAAGGTAACAATCCATGGGTTTTAAATGCGGTATCGTGGGCCTGCCCAATGTAGGCAAATCCACCCTGTTCAACGCGCTGACCAAGGCCGGTATCGAAGCCGCCAACTTCCCGTTCTGCACCATCGAGCCCAACACAGGTGTGGTGCCGATGCCGGATCCCCGCCTCGATCAGCTGGCTGCCATCATCAATCCGCAGCGCGTTGTGCCGACCACCATGGAATTCGTCGACATCGCCGGTTTGGTTGCCGGTGCCTCCAAGGGTGAAGGTCTGGGTAACCAGTTCCTGGCCAATATCCGTGAAACCGAAGCGATCGGCCACGTAGTGCGCTGCTTCGACGACGAGAACATCATTCACGTTGCCGGCAAGGTCTCTCCCGCTGACGATATCGAAGTGATCAACACCGAGCTGGCCCTGTCGGATCTGGACGCCTGCGAGCGCGCCATTCACCGTCAGTCCAAGCGCGCCAAAGGCGGCGACAAGGATGCCAAGCTGGAAGTGGAAGTGCTTGAGAAGATCAAGGTCGCGCTGGAAAACGGCCAGATGATCCGCGGCATGAAGTTGGATAAGGAAGAGCTGGCCGCCGTCAGCCACCTCAACTTCCTGACCCTGAAACCCACCATGTATATCGCCAACGTGGCGGAAGATGGTTTCGAGAACAATCCCTATCTGGACAAGGTGCGTGAAATCGCCGCCGCCGAGAACGCGGTCGTGGTCGTGGTCTGCTGCGCCATCGAAGCCGACATCGCCGAACTGGACGACGAAGATCGCGCCGAGTTCATGGCTGACCTTGGCATCGAAGAGCCGGGCCTGAATCGCGTTATCCGCTCCGGCTACCAGCTGCTCAACCTGCAGACCTACTTCACCGCCGGTGTGAAAGAGGTACGTGCCTGGACTATTCCGGTCGGTGCCACTGCCCCGCAAGCGGCAGGCAAGATCCACACTGACTTTGAAAAAGGCTTTATTCGCGCCCAAACCATCGCCTTTGAAGACTTTATCAACTACAAGGGTGAGCAAGGCGCCAAGGAAGCGGGCAAGATGCGCGCTGAAGGGAAAGATTACATCGTCAAAGATGGCGATATCATGAATTTCCTGTTCAACGTCTAATCCTATGACAGGCCAGCATTTGCTGGCCTGTTTTTTATCTGCCATTGCCCGGGCAATCATGGCAATGTCGTAAAAAAAAGCAGATTGTTGGGCTTTTGCGCAACAGAGACCAATAACTGGTCAAACGCACTCAAATTGCGTTTTTCTGGCAAAAAAAGGGTTGACGCCCCAGAGCCAGATACGCATAATTCGGCCCGCACGGTGACGAGGTAACGACTCACCGGAAGCAAGGTTGGCTATGTAGCTCAGTTGGTTAGAGCATCGCACTCATAATGCGGGGGTCACAGGTTCGAATCCCGTCATAGCCACCATCTCTAGTTGGGGTATCGCCAAGCGGTAAGGCAGCGGGTTTTGATCTCGCCATCCCTAGGTTCGAATCCTAGTACCCCAGCCATTTTTAAAAGTTCTTTGCCAGTCTCGCGACTGTTGAGGAACGCTGTTGGGGTATCGCCAAGCGGTAAGGCAGCGGGTTTTGATCTCGCCATCCCTAGGTTCGAATCCTAGTACCCCAGCCATTTTTAAAAGTTCTTTGCCAGTCTCATGACTGTTGAGGAGCACTGTTGGGGTATCGCCAAGCGGTAAGGCAGCGGGTTTTGATCTCGCCATCCCTAGGTTCGAATCCTAGTACCCCAGCCATATTTCTGTTCTCTTCCACATCAGTGGTTGATAACAAACGGCTATGTAGCTCAGTTGGTTAGAGCATCGCACTCATAATGCGGGGGTCACAGGTTCGAATCCCGTCATAGCCACCATTATTTCTGTTGGGGTATCGCCAAGCGGTAAGGCAGCGGGTTTTGATCTCGCCATCCCTAGGTTCGAATCCTAGTACCCCAGCCATTTTTCTGTTCTCTTCCACATCTGTGGTCGATAACAAACGGCTATGTAGCTCAGTTGGTTAGAGCATCGCACTCATAATGCGGGGGTCACAGGTTCGAATCCCGTCATAGCCACCATTAATATTGCGGAAGTGGCGAAATTGGTAGACGCACCAGATTTAGGTTCTGGCGCCCTAGGCGTGAGAGTTCGAGTCTCTCCTTCCGCACCATTAATAGCAGTACCAAACAGACCAGCTCACGCTGGTTTTTTTGTATCTGAAATTTGCCTCTCCCCAGTTTTTCTCTCGCGCCTCTATTAACCCAGCTCCAGGTTAATTCCCGTTCACGTCCCTCTTCATTTATTCCGAGCACGCCTTGCCACTCTTGTCTCCCGGCCACAAAAAAGCGGCCCGCAGGCCGCTGGTGCACACATTCATCATCCCGGTTATCAGAACGGGAAGAACCAGGGGATCGCTACCACGCTGACCGCCATCACCAACAGGGTGAATGGCACCCCGATACGGATAAAATCGGCAAACTTGTAGTTGCCCGGCCCCAGCACCAGGGTATTGACCGGTGACGAGACCGGCGTCATAAAAGCGGCCGAGGCGGCGATGGCAATGGTCATGGCAAACGGATAGGGCGATACCCCCATCTGTTGCGCCGTGCCCAGCGCAATCGGCGCCATCAGCACTGCGGTGGCGGTGTTGGAGATAAAGAGCCCGATCACCGCGCAGAGGGCAAACAGGCTGGCCAGCATGACCCGCGGCCCCATCTCCCCTACCGCATTGATCAGACCACCGACGATCAGATCCACCCCGCCGGTTTTTTGCAGCGCCAGCGCAAAGGGGAGCATACCGACGATGAGGATCAGGGTCGGCCAGTGGATCGACTTGTAGGCACTTTCCATATCGATGCAGCGAAACTTGCCCATCAGCAGACAGGCGATCAGCGCGGCAATCACGTTGGGCACCGGATCGGTCACCATCAGCAGGATCATCACTCCAAGACAGAAGAGGGCATGAATGGCCTGACTGCGGGCGGGGGCCATCTCGTCCACTTCGGCGGGCAGCCCCATCAGCAGAAAGTCGCGGCTATGGGTCTGCAACTGTCTGATATGGCTCCAATTTCCTACCACCAGCAGGGTGTCGCCCATCTGCAACGGCTCGTCCACCAGCTTGCCTGCCAGTGCCTCACCGTCGCGGCGCAGCCCCACCACGCTCAGACCATAGCTGGAGCGGAAGGTCACCTCACGCACGCTTTTACCCAGCAGCTTGGACTCAGGGATCAGCGACACCTCGGCCATCCCCACCTCCCGCGCCTGATCGGAGAAATACTCCCCGCGCAGGATCATGGGTTCGAGCCGTGCCTCGGTGCAAAACGCCCGCACATCCACCTCGGGGTCTGACATGTCGATCAGCAGCACATCCTTGGCCTGAAATTCACTGATCCCCGACACCGGCACCATCACCCGGCGGAACTTGCGCCAGCGCTCCACCCCGATAACGTGGGCACCATAACGGGCGCGCAGTTGCAGTTCGTCCAGGGTGTGACCAATCAGCGGGGAGTCCGGCCGCAGCGCCAGACGACGGGCCCTACCGGCCAATCGGTAGTCACGGATCAGATCGCGCAGGGTGCGGCGCCCGGTCGGCTTGCCCTTGCCCTCTTCCCCCTCGCCCACCAGGGAGCCGCGCACCAGCAGCATGTAGAGGATGCCCAGCCCCAGGATCAGCACGCCCATGGGGGTGAAATCGAAGAAGCCGAAGCCGTGAATGCGGTGGCGCATCAGCTCGCTGTTGACCACCATGTTGGGGGGCGTGGCCACCAGCGTCATCATGCCGCTGATCAGCCCGGCAAAACCGAGGGGCATCATCAGGCGACCGGCCGGGATCCCCATCCGGTTCGCCACGCTCAGCACCACCGGGATAAAGATGGCCACCACTCCGGTGCTGCTCATCACAGCCCCCAGACTCGCCACCGCTACCATCAGCAACACCAGCAGCTTGGTCTCGCTGCTGCCCGCCACCTTCACCAACGCATCCCCCACCTGATAAGCGATACCGGTGCGCACCAACCCCTCCCCGACAACAAACAGGGCGGCTATCAGAATAACGTTGGGATCGCTAAAGCCCGCCAGTGCCTCCGGCAGGGTGAGGGTGTCGCTCAGCACAAAGAGGATAATGATCAACAGGGCGACCACGTCCATGCGCACCTTGTTGGTCATAAAGAGATAGATGGCGCCAGCCAGCAAACAGAGCACCCAGACAAGCTCGGAATTCAATACAACCTCCTTTTATCACGTGATTCTCCTCCCGGAGAGTGGACTCTATCAGACCACAGCCACGGCGCTATCATCTTGCTACATATCAATAAAGTCCGGCCCGCCGGGGCACCATAACCCATCACTGCTGGAATAACCGGGCGGCAGCGGCGATTTCTTTGATATGGGCCAAGCCCGGGGCGGACAAAAGTCCTGCCCCTCCTCCCCCTCACCCCTTAGAATGGCGCCCTCGCATACTAACCCTCATGCCCAAGGATCAGAAAATGAGCATATTCGAGCTGTTCAGCATCAATAACACGCTAGTGACCATACCGCTGGGTGGCGGCTATGCCATGTCATGGATTGAAGCCATCGGCACCCTGTTTGGTCTGGCCTGTATCTGGTTCGCCAGTCAGGAGAAAACCATCAACTACCTGTTCGGTCTGATCAACGTCAGCCTGTTTGCCATCATCTTCTTCCAGATCCAGCTCTACGGGCTGTTGATGCTGCAGCTGTTCTTCTTCTGCGCCAACGTCTACGGCTGGTACGCCTGGACCCGCCCGGCCAACGATCAGGGGGATACCCTGCAGATCCGCTGGCTCAGCAAATCCAAACTGATGGTGACCGCCGCCGTGAGCGTGCTGGCCATCGCCCTGCTGACCCGCTATATCGACCCGGTCTTCGCCACCCTGGCACGCACCTCGGTCTCCCTGCTCAACCTCTTTGGTGCCAACCTTGCCATCCCCGAGCCCTCCCCCGATGCCTTCCCGTTCTGGGATGCCAGCATGACGGTGCTCTCGGTCGTCGCCCAGATCCTGATGACCCGCAAATACGTGGAGAACTGGATCCTCTGGGTCGTCATCAACATCATCAGCATCGGTGTCTATGCCGCGCAGGGCGTCTACGCCATGTCGCTGGAGTACCTGATCCTGCTGTTTATCGCCGCCAACGGCACTCGCCTCTGGGTGATTGCCGCAAAGCGCCAGCCACAAGGTCTGTAAGCCATGAGTCTGTTACCCCATCTCCAGTGCCGCCCCGACCAGATTGCCGAGCGGGTGGTACTGTGCGGCGACCCGGCCCGGGTCGATCGCATCGCCAGCCAGCTTGAAGAGTGTGAGGTGCTGGGGCAAAACCGGGAGTTTCGCCTCATCAACGGATCCTATCAGGGGCAGCCCATCACGGTTTGCAGCACCGGCATTGGCGGTGCCTCGGCCATCATAGCGCTGGAGGAGCTGGTGCAAGCCGGCGCCCGCTCGCTGATCCGGGTCGGCTCCGCCGGTGCCCTGCAGCACGACATCGGCCTTGGCGACCTTATCGTGGTGGAAGGGGCGGTTCGCAATGAGGGGGCCTCACAGGCCTATCTGCCCGCCGAGTACCCCGCCTGCGCCGATATCTGGCTGCAGGCCGCCTTGCTCAACCATGTAGCGACCGGCAGCCAGCCTCATTGGCACGGGCTGGTACGCTCCCACGACAGCTTCTATCGAGATGATGAACAGGAGGTGTGCCGCTACTGGCATGCCCGTGGCGTGCTCGGCGCTGACATGGAGACCGCCTCCCTGCTGACCGTGGGTCGCCTGCGCAAGGTGCGGGTCGCCGCCGTGCTCTGCAACGTGGTGCTATTCGAGCAGGATGTGCAACAAGGGGTGGCGGATTACGCCAGCGCCGAACAGGCGATGATGGCCGGTGAGCAGCAAGCCATCGCCGCCGCCCTCCACGCTCTGGTGCAATAAGCCGCAAACCGTTAACTGCGGCACATCCGCTACCGTGCGGGCTGGTATCCGGCCCGCACTCTTGCTAGCCTCATGGCCCTCGTCATCGGTGCGACAGGTACGTCATGCAGCAACAGCCCTACCCCCTCGGCCGTTTTCACGCCGAACTCCAGCAGCTTGAACCCCGCTTTGCCGCGGCGCTCGACGCCTGCACCCTGTTTCTGCGTCGTTACCTGCCGGGCGAATTGATCATGCGGCAGGGGGAGCAGAGCGAGCAGCTCTATCTGGTCGAACGTGGCCGGGTCTCCCTCAACAGCACGGTACACTCTGGCCGCCGCTTCCAGCTCGGCGAGATTGAGTGTCACAGCCAGATCTTCGGTGAGATGGAGTTCTTCAGTGCCACCCCGGTGCAGTGGAACGTGGTAGCCGAGACCGAGCTGGACGCCCGAGTCATCTGTGCCCACAAGCTGGCCCAGCGGCTGCTGGCCGAGCCCGAGCTGACCCTCTTCTTCGCCGCGGCGCTTGCCAGCGACTATCTCGATACCCTGGAGATCACCACCAGCCGGCTGCTCCACCCCATTGCCTACAACATCGCCTATGAGCTGTGGCGAGAACGCCAGCGCACCCCCATGCTGGGATCGCGCAAGCGGGCCCACGAGGCGGCCCGCTTTGGCACCACAGAGCGGGTCTACCGCCGCGCCCTCAAGGAGCTGGTCGAACAGGGCATAGTTGCCGACGGCAGCGATGGCCCTGTTATCGCCGATCTGACCAGGCTGCGCGCCTATCTCGACCTTTGATTTCCATTCACCTCATTTCGATTAACCCTGTCAGGAGAGAGCCATGTCTACCCATCCCGAATTCACCTTCTTCAGCCGCTTCGTCGCCGATATTCAGGCGGGCCGCAAAACCATCACCATTCGCGACGAGAGCGAAGCCAACTGGCAGCCTGGCCAGCGGTTGGCGCTGTTTACCAACCCGGAGCACCAGCCCTTTGGCACCATAGAGGTGCTCTCGGTCAAGGCGGTCGCCTTCGATGAACTGAACGACGAGCACGCCCGTCAGGAGAACATGGCCCTCCCCGAGCTCAAACAGGTGATCCGCGATATCTACCCAGCTCTGCCGCCGCTCTATGTGATTGAATTCAAACTGATTGCCTGAACCGGATTTGGCCTTTGCCAAGCGATGTGTTAATAGTGTCCTCTTTTGAATCAGGGAGGTGACCCGAGTGTTTGAGATAGCGAGCCTGAAAGAGGGGATGATGCACGGGGTCGAGCTGTTCCAGCTGCTGCTGGAGATCATCTCCATCGCCTGTGTGGTGATAGGGCTTGGCAAGACCCTCTGGCTAGCGGCGCGGGTGCGAGATCACCAACCCGGTTTTCCGCGTATTCGTCTCTGCTTTGGCAGTTGGCTCATTCTGGCGCTGGAGTTCCAGCTGGCCGCAGACATCCTGGCCACCACGGTCGCACCGAGCAAGGAGGAGCTGATCCGCCTCGCCATCATCGCGGTGATCCGCACTTTCCTGAACTACTTCCTCGGCAAGGAGCTGGAGGCGCAAGCGGAAAGCCAACAAGAGAAGGCAGAGCGCCAGCAGGAGCAGCACAGCGAGCAGGCCAAGGCTGCTCAATAACCGGTATTCCTGCATAGCATCCAACGCTAAGTGCCGTGCCATCCCGACCACAGCCGTGGCCTGGGATGGCACCTTTGTGACCCTTCCCGCACTTTTGGCAATCAGCCAACAATGGAACCCTTTTCAAGGTTTCCCCTGCCCTGTCGAGTAGCAGCTCATCTGCGTAAGATAGAAAATCTCCTCCCCCAACCGGCCACGCTGATGAACCCGCAACCCCTCCACACGCCCGATATAGACCTCGATAGCTGCGTCATCTACCAGATCTACCCCATGAGCTTTCAGGACAGCGATGGCGACGGACTGGGCGACATCAACGGCATCCGTCAGCGCCTCGACTATCTGGCCACCCTCGGGGTCGATATGCTCTGGCTCACCCCCATCTATCGCTCCCCCAAACGGGACAACGGCTACGATGTGGCGGACTACCGTGCCATCGACCCCGCCTTCGGCACCCTGACCGAGATGGAGCTGCTGATAGCCGAAGCGGCCGCTCACGGCATCGGCATCATGATGGATATCGTCGCCAACCACACCTCCACCGAGCACGAGTGGTTTATGAAGGTACTGGCCGGGGATCCCCGTTATCAGAGTTATTACGTGTTTCGCGACCAGGCCTTCGTTGACGCTCACCCCATTACCTCGATTTTTGGCGGCAGCGGCTGGCAGTACGTGCCGGAGCTTGATCGCTACTACCTGCACAACTTCGATCCCAGTCAAGCCGATCTGGACTGGGACAACCCGGCGGTGCGCGCCGAAATGGCGGCGGTGATCAACTTCTGGCTGGGCAAAGGGATCAAGGGATTTCGCTTCGATGTGATCGATATGGTGAGCAAGGAGTGGGACCAGCTTGCCATGAGCAATGGCCCGCGCCTGCACGACTATATCCGCGAGCTCAATGCCGCCAGCTTCGGCGGCAAGGGGATCATCACGGTGGGGGAGACCTGGGGAGCCGATCTCGCCCATATGCAGAACTATTCGAACCACGATGGCAGCGAGTTCAGCATGGTGTTCAACTTCGAGCATCTGGGGCTCGGCAGTGACAAGTGGTCATCCCGCTTTGCTCCCCTCGCCTTCAAGCGAGCCATGGCCCGCCACCAGCAAGGGCTACACGGGCGTGGCTGGAACAGCCTGTTTCTCGGCAACCACGACCTGCCCCGCGCCGTCTCCCGCTTTGGCGATGACAGGCCCGAGTGGCGGGAAACCAGTGCCAGGCTGTGGGCCATGGTGCTGCACATGATGCAGGGCACTCCCTTCATCTATCAGGGGGAGGAGCTCGCCATGACCAACCGCCACTGGCAGCCGGACGAGCTGCGCGATGTGGAGGCAATCAACTACCGCGCCAGCCAGTCAGGGCTGGCTCCTGCCGAGCTGAGTCGGCGGCTCGATGCCATCGGCCGCGACAACGCCCGTACCCCGATGCAGTGGGACGCTGTCCCCCACGCAGGATTCAGTACGGCCACGCCCTGGATTGCCCTCAATGCAAACCACGTCGAGATAAATGCCGCCGAGCAGCTGGCCCGCCCCGACTCCCCGTTTCACTGCTATCGCCAGCTCATCGCCCTGCGCAAGGCTCACCCGGTCGTTCGCCACGGCAATTTCGATCTGCTGGATGGGGATGATCCCGAGCGCATCAGCTATCGCCGCCACTGGCAGGATCCGGCGAACGGCGAGCGGCACACCCTGCTGCTGCTCGCCAATCTCACTGCGAACCCCTTGCCGATGCCCCACTTCGACAAGGTGACAGACAAGATGCGGTTGCTGCTGGCCAATTACCCAGGCGAACCACTGCCACTCTTCGCCCCTTATCAGTGTGCCATCTGGCTGCGAGTGGATCAGGATTAACCCCGTGCTGACGGGCCATGCCAATGGCCCGTCAATCGCCATCCATCGGCTGTCAGCAGAAAATCATTCCCCCACGCGGCGGGATTAAATTAACCACTATTACTGACTTATTAATTGATTATTTATCCCGTTTGATACGCTCTCATTGCCCCTCTTACTATGCCTGCGACCTATCCATTGCCGATGCAACTATCGGCTTTCAAACTGGCATAGCAAAGTGGAAAACAGATGATCACCACAGACGGGAATAACGCAGTCGCCTCGGTGGCGTACCGCACCAGCGAAGTCATCGCCATCTACCCCATCACCCCCAGCTCGGCCATGGCTGAGCAGTCGTCGGCCTGGTCGAGCGAACGGGGCAAGAACCTCTGGGGGGATGTGCCCCGGGTTGTCGAGATGCAGTCGGAAGGGGGCGCCATCGCCGCCGTCCACGGAGCCCTGCAGACCGGCGCGCTGGCGACCTCGTTTACCTCGTCGCAGGGGTTACTGCTGATGATCCCCAACCTCTACAAGCTGGCGGGTCAGCTCATTCCCTTCGTGCTGCATGTGGCGGCGCGCACCGTGGCGACCCATGCGCTATCGATCTTTGGCGATCACTCGGACGTGATGGCGGTGCGCCAGACCGGCTGTGCCATGCTCTGTGCCAGCAATGTGCAGGAGGCGCAGGATTTTGCCCTGATCTCCCAGATAGCGAGCCTCAACAGCCGCCTCCCCTTTATCCACTTCTTCGACGGCTTTCGTACCTCTCACGAGATCGCCAAGATAGCGCCGCTCGCTGACGACACCCTGCGTGCCCTGCTGCCCGCTGATGCCATCCGCGCCCATCGTGACCGGGCGCTCACCCCCGACAAACCGGTCATTCGCGGCACCGCCGCCAACCCGGACACCTACTTCCAGTGCCGGGAGGCGAGCAATCCCTGGTATGACGCCGCCTATGGCCATGTGAGCGAAGCGATGCAGGCCTTTGGCGAGCAGACCGACCGCCACTACCGGCCGTTTGAATATGTCGGCCACCCGCAGGCGGAGCGGATTGTGGTGCTGATGGGCTCGGCCATCGGCACCTGCGAGGAGGTGATCGAGCGCCTGCTGGCCCAAGGGGAGAAGGTTGGGCTGGTGAAGGTGCGGCTGTTCCGTCCCTTCTCGGCCGAGCATCTGCTGGCCGCTATTCCCGAGAGTGCACGCTCCATCGCCGTGCTGGATCGCACCAAGGAGCCGGGCGCACAGGCCGAGCCCCTCTATCTCGACGTGATGACGGCGCTGGCCGAAGCGGTCAGCCGGGGCGAGCGGGCAAGCCTGCCGCGGGTTATCGGCGGCCGCTATGGTCTATCCTCCAAAGAGTTCGGTCCCGCCTGCGCGCTGGCGGTGTTTGCTGAACTGGCGCAGGAGAACCCGCGTCCGCGCTTTACCGTCGGCATCTTCGATGACATCACAGGTCTCTCGCTACCGCTAAACGCGCTGGACACCTCAAGCCCCATTCACAGCCAGCAACACAAGCTGGAGGCGCTCTTCTACGGCCTTGGCAGCGATGGCACCGTCTCGGCGGCCAAGAACAGCATCAAGATCCTCGGCAACCACACCGAGCTCTATCCGCAGGGCTATTTCGTCTACGACTCGAAAAAGGCGGGGGGTCTCACCGTCTCTCACCTGCGGGTGGGCGAGCGGCCGCTGCAGTCGGCCTACCTGGTGGACGAGGCGGACTTTATCGGCTGCCATCAGTGGCAGTTTGTCGACAAGTACCGGATGGCGGAGCACTTGAAAGCAGGTGGCATCTTCCTGCTTAACACCCCTTACAGCGAAGCGGAGATCTGGCAACGACTACCCAGCGAGGTGCAGCATGCCCTGCGCGAGAAAGAAGCGCGTTTCTACATCATCAACGCCGCCAAAATTGCCCGCGATTGCCAGCTCGGTAACCGCATCAATACCGTGATGCAGATGGCCTTCTTCCAGCTCAGCGCCATCATTCCCCCCGCAGAGGCGACCAGCCTGCTGAAGCAGGCCATCGCCACCAGCTATGGCAGCAAGGGGCAGACACTGGTCGAACGCAACTGGATGGCCCTGGAGGCAACCTGCGCCGCCCTGACCCGGGTGCCGCTGGGTGAGCTGGATCCCGCCAGCCGCCCCCGCCCACCGGTGGTTTCGGCCAAGGCCCCCGACTTTGTCCAGACCGTCACCGCCGCCATGCTGGCAGGGCTGGGTAACAGCCTGCCGGTCTCCGCCTTCCCGCCGGATGGCACCTGGCCGGTCGGCACCACCCGCTGGGAAAAGCGCAATATCGCCAAGGAGATCCCCATCTGGGAGGCGGAGCTCTGCACCCAGTGCAACTACTGTGTCGCCGCCTGTCCCCACTCGGCCATTCGCGCCAAGGTGGTGGAAGCGGATGCGCTGGCCGCAGCTCCCGCCACTCTCGATGCGCTGGATGTGAAATCCCGTGACATGCGCGGCCAACAGTACGTGCTGCAGGTGGCGCCGGAGGATTGCACCGGCTGCAACCTCTGCGTCGAGGTGTGCCCGGCCAAGGATCGCAGCAACCCGGATCGCAAGGCGATCAATATGGCTTCACGGCTCGATCACCTCGACGAGCAGAAGGCCAACTACGATTTCTTCCTCGACCTGCCAGAGCGCAGCGCCGAGCAGCTGGAGCGCATCGACATCCGCACCTCCCAGCTCATCTCGCCGCTGTTTGAATACTCGGGCGCCTGCTCCGGCTGTGGCGAGACCCCCTACATCAAGCTGCTGACCCAGCTCTATGGCGATCGGCTGCTGATTGCCAACGCCACCGGCTGCTCGTCCATTTATGGCGGCAACCTGCCTACCACCCCCTACACCACCAACGCCGACGGGCGCGGGCCGGCCTGGGCCAACTAGTTGTTTGAAGACAACGCCGAGTTCGGACTGGGGTTCCGTCTCACCGTCGATCAGCACAGGGAGCGGGTGCGCCGTCTGCTGGCGAGCCTGGACGACACCATTCCGGCAGCGCTGCGCGAGGTGCTCGGCGATGCCACCCTGCCGGTTTCCGAGCAGCGGGCCCATATCCAGCAGTTGCGGGAGCTGCTGCAACAGAGCCAGGATCCGGCAGCCCAAGAGCTGGCTCGCGATGCGGACTATCTGGTGGAAAAATCGGTCTGGCTCATCGGCGGCGATGGCTGGGCCTACGACATCGGCTTTGGCGGGCTCGACCATGTGCTGAGTCTGGGGGAGAACATCAATGTGCTGGTGCTCGACACCCAGTGCTACTCCAACACCGGCGGCCAGCAGTCGAAGGCAACCCCGCTTGGGGCCATCACCAAGTTTGGCGAGCAGGGCAAACGCAAAGCGCGCAAGGATCTCGGGGCCAGCGTGATGATGTATGGCCACGTCTATGTGGCGCAGATCTCCCTCGGCGCCCAGATGAACCAGACTGTGAAAGCAATTCAGGAGGCGGAAGCCTATCCGGGCCCCTCGCTCATCATCGCCTACAGCCCCTGCGAGGAGCATGGCTACGACATGGCCGAGAGCCATGAGCAGATGAAGCAGCTGACCGCCACCGGCTTCTGGCCGCTCTACCGCTTCGATCCGCGCCGCGCTGGAGAGGGCAAGTTGCCGCTGGCGCTCGACTCGCGGGCCCCCAACGCCTCGCTGGCCGAGACCTTGCGCCATGAGCCCCGCTTCCAGCGGCTGGAGCGCCAGCTGCCTGAGGTGGCCAGCCAGCTCTATGAAGAGGCAGAGCAGGAGGCCAATCGCCGCTTCGCCTGGCTGAGCCAGCTGGCGGGCAAGGAGAGTCAGGCGCAGGAGTAATATGCGAATGGCTTGATGGCAACAGCCACTCTATTCGCCAAATAACCATCAGGGCTCCCCGCGGGGAGCCCTGATGCTATCTATGGTGAGCCAATGTCGGCGCAGGCCTGATCAGGCACTGATGGAGGCCAGCTCGTGGCGCTTCAACGCCAGCAGTGTGATGAGCAGCGCCAGCGTGGCGATCAATGCCATGCCGATATAGGTCGCGCTGAAGCCCGGGGCCAGCAGATCGGGGGCGAGCCGGCTCAGATCGCCACCGCTGCCAGCTGGCAGGCGGAAATGGAACAGCATGGAGCAGATAGCCACGCCGACGGCACCGCCAAGCTCCCGCCCGAAGTTGAACAGCGACATGCCGATGCCGCGATCTTCCCGTGGCAGGGCATTCTGCACCACCACGGAGAGGGCGGGCAGCACCAGACCGAGACCGATACCGGCAAACCCGAGCGCCAGCCTGACCCAGGCATCGAAGTGGATCTGCCACAGAGCCACCGCCGCGAGGCCAAAGCCCACCGCGACAAAGCTCTTGTAGTGGCCGGTACGGCCAATCAGCTTGCCGCCGACAAAGGCACCGGCAGTGATGCAAATCATGAAGATGACCATGATGGCGCCGCTCTCGCTGGCGCTCATCCCCTTCTGCCACTGCATCTGCAACGGCAGATAGACCAGCACGGCAAACATCAGCAACTGGGAGAGCATCACCAGCAGCACGCTCACCAGATAGCCGGGCAGCCGGGCCAGATGGGCGGGCAATATGGGGTCGTGGGCACGCCGCTCAATCAGAATGAGCAACAGCAGTGCAACGCCCAGCGCCGCCGAGAGCCAGACGGCGGGCAGCGCCGCCTCCGGCGAGAGCAGCAACAGGGTGAGCGTGGTGACGGTAATCAGCAGACCCGCCCCCTTCCAGTCGAAGCGACTGTGGCGACGCACGTTGAGCTGCTTGAGGTTGCGGTTGATGAGAAAGACCGCCAGCGCCCCGAGCGGCAGGTTGATCCAGAAGATCCAGCGCCAGCTGAGCTGCTCGGTGAAATAGCCGCCAAGCAAGGGGCCAGCGATGCTGGAGACCGCATAGACCGCCGAGATGTAGCCCTGATACTTGCCCACCTCCCGCGGCGGAATGGTGTCGGCAATCACGGTAAACGCGAGGGCAATCAGGCCGCCGCCCCCCAGCCCTTGCAGTACCCGTGCCGCCAAAAGGGTCGGCAGATCCTGGGAAAGAGCACAGGCCACCGAGCCCGCCAGAAACAGGCCGATGCCGATATTGAGCATCCGCACCCGGCCAAAGAGATCGCTCAGTTTGCCGTAGAGAGGCAGCACGGCGGTGGCCGCCAGCAGGTAGGCGGTGACCACCCAGGTGAGGGCGGCCCCAGCGTGCAGCTCGGCGCCAATCATGGGCAGCGGGGTGGTGACTATGCTCTTTTCCAGTGAACCAAGCGCGATCACCAGCGCCACACTGGAGAAGATGGTTTTAGGGGATATTTTCGAGGTCATAAGCGGACTCGCAGATCTGATATGCCAAAGTATCCGGCAATGAACGGATTATTGTCTCACAAATCAGCAAGAGATAGAAAAAACGGCGGCCACAATATGCCCAACCATGAAGCCGATCCCACAAAACGCCGACCGTTTCTGCTAACCTGCTCTATTTGATTCGAGGAGCCCCCATGAGCGAGCGTGAGCAGTACGGGTTTGATCACTACGATGCCCTGATTTTCGATATGGATGGCACTTTGGTAGATTCCATGCCCCTCCATCTGGATGCCTGGGAGCTCACCTGCGCCGAGTTCGGCATCCCCTTCGAGCGGGATCAGCTCTATCAGTACGGCGGCATTCCCACCCGCAAGATCATCGCCATGCTGGCCGAGCAGCAGGGGCTGACGGTGGATGTCGAGGCCTTTACCCGTCGCAAGATTGCCCTCTATATGGAACATATCGACAAGGTCAGCGTCTTTCCCAAGATGTGGGAGCTGGTCAGGCACTATCACGGCAAGGTGAAGATGGGGATTGGCACCGGCTCACCGCGCAATCAGGCGGACTCCATCCTCAAAAGCACCGGACTCGACGCCTATATTTCGGTGTTGGTGAGCGCCGATGATGTCACCAACCACAAGCCGCACCCCGACACCTTTTTGCGGGTGGCCGAACTGCTCGGCGCCAATCCCGCCAACTGTCTGGTGTTTGAAGATACCCGGATCGGGCTTGAGGCTGGCAAGGCGGCAGGGATGGATACTCTACTGGTAATGGAAGGCGAACTGCACCAGAGGTAGATCGCAAGCGGACAGCGGCAACATGGCGCCACCTCGATGGTGCCATGATGCTGTTCAACTCGCGGATAAAAGGTTCTCCTGCAAACAGGAGACGAGCGTCGGCCCGGTGGCAACTGTCAAGGAGAGTGCATCGACCATGGCTTCCTCCTTCCATGCCTGATGCTGGCGCAGCAACGCCAGTGCTTCAGCTGGCGTATCTGCAAAGATGGGGGCCGCCATGGCGGCAAATCCCTGCTCAACCAGTTGACGACGCTCATCGCTATAGCGCGGGGCATTGGCATCGAGATAGGTAAGCGCCTGGCCCAGCGTGAAAAAGTGATAGTTGGGCATCGAATGACCCTCAAAATAAAGTGCCATTCTACTCCTTTCTGCTCCATTTCCAGCCTTAAACCCTTGTCCATCCGGTGATCTCGTTCACATTTTTGTTAACAATCCCGCAGACAACCATGCCACGGCAGCTGGCCTCGCCCGCGACCCTTTCATCCCTGGCAGGCTGTAGACTACAACCGGCGCAGAGAGCCCGATCCATAGCGCTGCGTCGAGCCAAGGTCATCCTCTTGTTTGATGCCTTGACCATGCCGCACCTGGTCAGCCGATATATTGCCAACCCTGGTCACCTCGATATGGGACCACTGGGCTGTGTCACGCATATTTCACCAGATATATAAAAAGATAAAAACGCTCCGAATCTGGGCCAACCGTCAGCCTACCGATAATTAACAAGCATCCCCCATGCAAATATTTGAATTATATTCCAGCCACATCTTTAACTACTGTTACAGTAATCTCTGCTAGCATATTTTTGCGCGGCAAGATAGATGACTAAAAAAACATAAAGTACATATCTATGCACAATAAAATCGTTTGATGGCAGCTTGATGCATCGCATTAACCCTTTCTTTACACTCCTTCACTGCCAAGGTATCTGCCCCAACCCCCGCCCGGACTGGACTATTGTTCGATGCATGGCCATTGGCGGACAAACAGGTGACTATTCAGCATGAATTGAATAGCAATATGATTAAATTTGCACCCATTGAGCCATCTCATAGAAATGCAATCAGCGGTTTGCAACCCCTGATAGCCACTCATAGAATCGCAGCGTCTGAAATATCTACCCTGTCCTCTTATCCCTTATTCCTCTCAGTAATTGAGTGGATCACAAATAATAACCGGGGATGCCGCCGCTGGCGCAGTGGCCGTGGCACACAACAAGATGGGGTAAACCTGTACCTGAATGAACAACAAATATTAAAAAGAGGCATATCTATGAGTGGCACCATCATCAAGTCGGCAAGAAATACCCCCCATGCACCCCAGGATCTGGGCCCCTGCACCCAAACGGTGGCGTTTTCTCATTACAACAATATCTCCGCCCAGCTGCCGGTCGATCCCGCCACCGGCAAGATGGTGAGTGGCGATGTCACCGCGCAGGCCAGACAGTGCCTGAGCAACCTCAAGGCGATCATCGAGAGCATCGGCCATGTGATGGACGATATGGTCAAAGCGACCATCTTCCTGAAAGAGATGGCGGATCTGGAGGCGGTCAACGCCGTCTATCGCGAATTCTTCCCGGGCTATCTGCCGACCCGCACCACCCTCGCCGTCGCCGCCCTGCCGCTGGGCGCGCTGGTACAGATCGATGCCATCATCTCCAACGGCGAAGGTACCTTCCCGCAAGATCCTTGCCCGCTGGTTAAACTGGCCCGCAACAGTGACAAGGCGCCGCACAATCCGTTCTCCACCCATACCGTGGCCTTCTCCCACTACAACAATATCGGCGCCCAGCTGCCGGTCGATGCGGCCTCTGGCCAGCTGGTTGCCGGTGGCATCACGGAGCAGGCGGGCCAATGCCTGCGCAATATCAAGGCGGTGCTGGAGAGCATCGACGTGCCGTTTGACGATATCGTCAAGGTGACCGTCTATCTGACCGATCTGGCCGATCTGGAGGCCGTCAACGAGGTCTACACCACCTTCTTCCCCGACTCCGCCATCGCTCGCGCCGTGGCCTATCTGCCCGCCCGCTCGGTAGTCAGTGCCGCCGCTCTGCCCATGGGTGCACGGGTGCAGATGGATGCGGTCATCTCCCACGGTGATGGCACCCCGCCGCAACTGGTGGAAGACCGTCACAATCTGGTGATCCGTGCCCGTAATACCGACAAGGCACCACGCAGCCCGCTCCATTGCCAGACTGTCGCCTTCTCCCACTACAACCATCTCTCTGCGCAACTGCCGATTGACCCCGCCACCGGCAAGATCCTGGCTGGCTGCATCAAGGAGCAGACCGCCCAGTGCCTGAGCAATATCAAAGCGATTGTGGAGAGCATCGGCCATGTGATGGACGATATCGTCAAGGTCAATATCCAGCTCGGCAATATCACCGATCTGGATGCGGTCAACGCCGTCTACACCAAATACTTCCCGGGCTACCTGCCTGCCCGCACCGTAATCGGGGTAAGTGAACTTCCCGCCGGTGCTCTGGTACAAATCGATGCAGTGATGTCCAACGCCGAAAGCACCCCGCCACAGGCGTAAAGGTTGCGGAAATAAAAAAGAGACCGGCTATATGCCGGTCTCTTTTTACATGCCAGACAAAGGGGTAGCCCCTCAGCCCTCAATATCGCGGTTCCTGATCGCCACTCTGACCGCCTCTGCGGTAGTGGCCACCCCCAGTCGACGGCGAGCACTGCGCAGATGGTTCTCGACCGTGCGCACCGAAAGCTTCAGGGTGGTGGCGATATCGGCATGGCGCCAACCCCGGGAGACCCACTCCAGAACTTCGCGCTCGCGCCCAGTGAGGCCACGCTCGTGGCCCTCTACAGGCATATCCATCAGCCGACGAGCTGCATGAAAAGCCGCCGCCGCGATCAGCGCAAGGCCAACCCGAGTGTGGGCACTGGCATCGATCTGATCGCCGCCAAAGCTCATCGCCCCTTCCAGTCCCAACGGCCCATAGACGGGAACCTGCAAGCCATGTCGGCCAGGCCCCTCAGGCTGGCGAACGATACGGTACTGCTCGCCAGCAGCGCCAACCGTTTTGCTCCAGAAGAAGGGCTGGTCTCGCTCCCTGATATGCATCGCCATCGGGCACTCGCGCATATAGGCATGCAGGTCGACCGCCTCGCCGCTCTCCAGCCACTCCCCCTCCAGCCAGTAGAGATGCTCGACCACCCCCTCCTCGCTGGCACTGATGGAGAAGAGCGCAAAGCGGTGATACCCCAGCGGGGTGGCAAAGGCGCGCACCAGTTGCTGGATCTCCTCCAGCCGCTGACCCCCTTCGAGCGCCACCGCGACCTGCAGCGCATTTGCTGGCGACGACGACAACCTCATCGCTTGGCAACCGCCTCCAGCAAGGTGGTAGCAGCCAGCTTGCCGAGGTTATTACCAGCCAGCGGGCTGTCACCGGTCAGCAGATTGCGATCCCGGCACACCTCTCCCGAGATGCCGTTGTTGACGATCTCGAAGCCAATCTCTTTAAGCTTCTCGCCAAACTTCCAGGTGAGGTGGCCCGGCATATAGCCAATTGCCGGGGTCTGGGCATCCAGCTCATCGGGGAAAGCGCAGAGCTTGTAGCCGGCGAAGGTCTCTGGATTGGCCACCGCAAGCAGCGCAGCAGGCCCGTGACAGAGGGAGATGATGAAGCGATCGTTGGCCATCGCCCACTCCAGCAGCGCTTTCACCTCGGCACTCTGCGGCAACCCCATCAGGGCGCCGTGGCCGCCGGGGATAAAGACGCCGATATAGTCCGAGTCAGTGGCCAGCGCCTCTTTCAGCAGATCGGCCAGCTTGGCAGGTTGGCGGAACTGCGCCTGATATTTGCCATAGAGCCCCAGCACCTCTTCATCTTCGCCGGGCATGGCCCACCACTCGAACTTGACCGGATTGCCGGAGAGGGTGGCCACATCAAAGGCAAAGCCCGCCTTGTCGAGGTGATACATGGGCAGCAGGGTTTCGACCGGATGGTTGCCGGTGGAAAACAGGGTGCCGTTGTCGGTGGGCAGATAGCGCTCATCGGCCCCGATCAGCAGGATCTTCCAGCGCCCCTCCCGATAGGGAGCGGGATAGTCGGCCCCGGCAAGGTCAGATTTGCGCGAAGTGAACTGGCTCAGGGAGTAGGGCGACGGGAAGAAGGCATTCTGCTCTGCCGGATCCGGGGTCGGTTGTTTATCGTCAACAAGCATGTCGGTCATGGGTCAGGCTCCAGTAGTGGTGGACTCGGTCTCACAGTATTGACTGTCAGAGAGCAAGTAAATGAGGGTTTTCCCTCAACCGCCATGACTATGGCAAGAGGTGTGACCACGCTGCGACAAAACCTGAACAGAGCGCCCGCCAGACTTAGGGCATCGCGGCAAATGCCCTGACGATGGCATCCATGACCGCCCTGACCCGCGCGGCATGCTGCACATCCTGATGGGTCACCAGCCACACATCGTAGGATTGCTCTAATTGCCGCTCGGGCCAGACCCGCACCAACCCGGCTTGCTCGGCAAGCGGAACCGCTACCTCGCCAAGCCCCAACCCCATCAACAGGGCCTGACGCAGCATCAGGCTGGTATTGACCCCCGCGGCGACCGTGGCCCCCTCGGCCGCCTCTTCGAGCATCATTGGCGAGCGAGCGCTCTGCCAGTGGGGCTCATACACCACCAGCGAATGGCCCGCAAAACCGGTGCCCGCTTCGGGAATGCCATGGCGAGCCAGATAGTCGGCGGAGGCATACAACCCGACCGGCCAGGAGGCCAGCTTGCGGATAATCAGGTCGGGATTGTCCGGCTTCACCGTCCGGATCGCGATATCCGCGTCCCGCAGGGACAGATTGACTACCTGGGTCGAGGTATTGAGGATGACCCTGATATCGGGATAACGCTGATGCAGCTCGGTCAGGGCCGGTATCAGAAAATCCATCCCCAGGGTGTCTGTGGTCGCCACACTGACCTCCCCAACCAGGCGGTTGTCGACCCCTTGCGCCGCCCGCACAAAATCAATGGCTGCCAGCTCCATCTGCTGGGCGCTGGCCAGCACTATCTCTCCGACATGAGTCAGCACATACCCTTTGGATGTGCGGAGAAACAGCGTGGCCGCCAGACGATGCTCCAGTGCGGCAATCCGCCTGCCAATGGTGGCCTGATCGACCCCGACCACACGGGCGGCGCCCCTCAGGCTCCCTTCCCGATGCAACGCCAGAAAAATTTTCGCATCATCCCAGTTCATCACGACTCTCGGTTGAAATGCATTTTTGCATTACAGGTGAGGGATAATACTGCGTTTATTCATCAGCAATCTCCACTATCTTGATGCTCATCCCACTCGGGGAACCTCATATCACCTCGTTACAAGGAGCCGCTGATGCCTAACGCCTATTCCATTCCCGCCACCATGAGCGCGGTAGAAATTACCCAACCCGGTGGCCCCGATGTCTTGCAACTGACCACCCGCGCCACACCAGAGCCCAAGCCCGATGAGGTCTTGATCCGGCACTATGCGACCGGCATCAATGGGCCGGATGTGATGCAGCGCAAAGGGCTCTACCCGCCTCCGGCAGGAGCATCGGATATTCCCGGGCTGGAGGTCGCCGGGGTCGTGGTCGCCAAGGGGGAGCAGGTGACTCATCTCAAGATTGGCGACAAGGTCGCCGCGCTGATTTCGGGTGGCGGCTATGCCGAGTACAGCGTCGCCCACCAGAGCAATGTCCTGCCCCTGCCGCCCGGATTGAGCTTTGTCGAAGCCGCGGCACTGCCGGAAACCTTTATGACGGTCTGGTCAAATATGTTTGAACGGGGCCAGTTTAAAAAAGGCGACATCATCTTGATCCATGGCGGTGCCTCCGGTATCGGCACGACAGCCACCATGCTGGCCAAGGCATTTGGCGCCGCCAAAATCATCACCACGGTCGGCTCACCCGAGCAGCAGGCCGCCAGCATCAAGCTGGGCGCGGATGTGGCCGTGCTCTACAAGGAGGAGGATTTTGTCGAGGCAGTGCATGCAGCTACCGATGGCCATGGCGCCGACATCATTCTCGATATCATTGGCGGAGAGTATGTCGCGCGCAACTATGCGGCGGCCGCCATCAATGGTCGCATAGTCCAGATCGGCATTATTGCGGGCGCCGCCCCCAATCTGGATCTGTTTCTCATGCTGCAAAAGCGGCTGACCCATATCGGCTCCACCCTGCGCTCGCGTACTCCGCAGGAAAAAGCCGAGCTGATTGCCCAGCTGCAAACTCATGTCTGGCCATTTATCGAACGCGGCGAGGTCAAACCGCAGGTTTACCAGACCTTCCCGCTGCATGAGGCCGCCGCCGCCCACCATTTGCTGGACTCAGGCCGCCATATCGGCAAGCTGGTATTAACCATGGCACCCTTGTCGTCAGATTGATAAGGCCCATAGTGGAGCAGGCCGAGGTGGATGCGGTGATATCCAACGCGGAAAGTACCCCGCCGCAGGCGTAAGGGTTGCAGAAATAAAAAAGAGACCGGCTATATGCCGGTCTCTTTTTAGGTAATAGGATGGACATTATTTTTATGGCAACGTCTAAAAAACGCGAACGTCCGATTACGCTTCGCTAATCGAACCTACGGGCTACGGGCTACGGGCTACGGGCTACGGGCTAATCAAATCTGCAGAAAATAATTTTTAATGCTTATCTTTTATCTATAGCCTTTTTAATTTCATTATAATAATAGCCTTCTTCAGGCTCTTGACCAAATGCGATCTGCATCATCATTTTGATCATCATAATGGTTCCAACTTGAATTCCTTTTTCGTCTATTTCTTGTACTGAATAATCTGGGTGGATTGATAGTTCATAATTCATGACCCAAAAGACACCAATTTTATTTGTAACCTCAAGCATTGTATTAAAAATGCCTACATCAACCTCATAATCTGGCTCTGATATGAATTTAGGTAAGTTATGTGCAATTTCATTACGATGTGCTATTGCTTTTTCAAAATGCTCTATATCGGTGTCACTTATAGCTCCTTGTTCTTTGAACCATAACAATGATGCTTTAAGAGGGCTTCGGCCAAAAGACATAACATCCTTTGAATATTCCTCACTCATAGTCTCACCATTGATTCCCCAGTTATCAGTAAAAAAGTCTCTTGGTTTTGATATAATGAAATCTCTACACATTTCATATGATGAAATATATACAGAGGCACTCATCAAGTTCTCTCTCAACTTCGTTGGATTTGTTAGCTTCTCCCATGCATCCATGACTATATCTCCGAACAATTAAAATTTATATTGAAGAATAACTCACTATATAAGCAACTATAACAAATTTTATATTTTATATTTCAAACCATAAAAAACGCCCCCCATCTTGCGATGGAGAGCGTTTTATTTTCCAACTATTGGACCAGAGCAGCCCAATGGTCAGCGATTACAGGGATTCAGCGGTCGCAACCACGTTTTCCACGGTAAAGCCAAATTCCTTGAACAGCAGCTCGGCCGGAGCAGACTCACCAAAGGTGGTCATACCGATGATCTTGCCGCCGAAACCGACGTACTTGTACCAGTAGTCAGCGATGCCTGCTTCGATGGCCACACGCTTGGTGACGGAAGACGGCAGGACGGACTCTTTGTACTCGGCAGACTGGGCGTCGAACACGTCGGTAGACGGCAGAGAGACCACGCGCACGGCACGGCCCTTGGCAGTCAGCTGCTCATAGGCGGCAACGGCCAGTTCCACTTCGGAACCGGTGGCGATCAGGATCAGCTCCGGAGTACCGGCGCAATCCTTCAGCACGTAGCCACCCTTGGCGGTATCGGCCAGCTGCTGGGCGGTACGATCCATCTGGGCCAGGTTCTGACGAGAGAAGATCAGAGAGGTCGGGCCGTCAGTACGCTCGATGGCGTGTTTCCAGGCGATGGCGGATTCAACCTGGTCACACGGACGCCAGGTGCTCATGTTCGGAGTCAGACGCAGGGAGGCGATCTGCTCAACCGGCTGGTGAGTCGGGCCATCTTCACCCAGACCGATGGAGTCGTGGGTGTAAACGAAGATGGCGCGCTGCTTCATCAGGGCGGCCATGCGCAGGGCGTTGCGAGCGTACTCCATAAACATCAGGAAGGTTGCGCCGTAGGGGATGAAACCACCGTGCAGGGCGATACCGTTCATGATGGCGGACATGCCGAACTCGCGTACACCGTAGTGGATGTAGTTGCCGGAGGCATCGTCGTTGGTCAGGGACTTGGAGCCGGACCACATGGTCAGGTTGGACGGAGCCAGGTCGGCAGAGCCGCCCATGAACTCCGGCAGCAGCTTGCCGAAGGCTTCCAGAGAGTTCTGGGACGCTTTACGGGTCGCAATCTTGGCCGGGTTGGCTTGCAGGGTTTCGATGATCTTGGCGGATTCGGCAGCCCAGTTGGCCGGCAGTTCGCCAGCGGTGCGGCGCTTGAATTCGGCAGCCAGCGTCGGGTGAGCGGCTTCATAGGCAGCAAACTTGGCAGCCCAGTCGGCTTCCAGTGCAGCGCCCTTCTCCTGAGCGTTCCACTCGGCAGCGATATCGGCCGGGATAACGAACGGAGCGTGGTCCCACTTCAGGAAGGCACGAGCAGCGGCGATCTCGTCGTTGCCCAGCGGTGAGCCGTGGCAGTCGTGAGAACCGGATTTGTTCGGGGAGCCGTAACCGATGATGGTGCGGCAGCAGATCAGGGTCGGCTTGCCGGTCTCGGCCTTGGCGGCTTCGATGGCTGCATTGATGGCTTCCGGGCTGTGACCGTCAACAGCCGGGATTACGTGCCAGCCGTAGGCTTCGAAACGCTTGACGGTGTCGTCGGTGAACCAACCCTCTACGTGACCGTCGATGGAGATACCGTTGTCATCCCAGAACGCGATCAATTTGCCCAGTTGCAGGGTACCTGCCAGGGAGCACGCTTCGTGGGAGATACCTTCCATCAGGCAGCCGTCGCCCATAAAGGCGTAGGTGTAGTGGTCAACGATATCGTGGCCCGGCTGGTTGAACTGCTCAGCCATGGCTTTTTCGGCGATCGCCATACCAACGGCGTTGGTGATGCCCTGACCCAGCGGGCCAGTGGTGGTTTCCACGCCCGGTGCATAGCCGTACTCCGGGTGACCCGGGGTGCGAGAGTGCAGTTGGCGGAAGTTTTTCAGATCGTCGATGGAGAGGTCATAACCGGAGAGGTGCAGCAGGGAGTACAGCAGCATGGAGCCGTGGCCGTTGGAGAGAATGAAACGGTCGCGGTCGGCCCACTTGGGGTTGTTCGGGTTATGTCTGAGGTGGCTACGCCACAGCACTTCGGCGATATCCGCCATTCCCATGGGGGCGCCCGGGTGACCGGAGTTGGCTTTTTGAACGGCATCCATACTCAATGCACGAATGGCATTGGCAAGCTCTTTACGAGAAGGCATCTGAATCTCCTGCGATTGCTTCATTTGATGGCCAAGATTAAGGCGCGTTATTGTCCCAGCAGGGCGAGCGGCGTGCAAATATTATCTGGATGAATAAAGTGGCTTTGGGAGGACAATCGCTTTTCTTGCCCCCTATTGACCAAAGCAACCAGAGAAAAACGTTTGATTTCCATCCCTTTCGGGATAGGAGAGCACCGCTTGTGACCCATTGGACACTGCGCGACAAAATAGTGCTGGCAATCACGGGGGGCGCTAATTAAAATAGACGTCCAGATGTAGATACCTCTACACCATCCCATTCATCCGGTTATTGCCGTGGCGATAACCCAGACAAGCTGAGATTAAAATCATGGCAAAGCTGTTTACTTCCGAGTCGGTCTCCGAAGGCCATCCCGACAAGATTGCGGACCAGATCTCCGATGCGGTACTGGACGCCATCCTCAAGCAAGATACCAAGGCACGCGTTGCCTGTGAGACCCTGGTCAAGACCGGTATGGTCATGGTGGCCGGCGAAGTAACCACCTCTGCCTGGGTTGATATCGAAGAGATCGTGCGTGATACCGTACGTGAAATCGGCTACACCCACTCCGACATGGGCTTCGACGCTGACTCCTGCGCCGTGCTGAACGCCATCGGCAAGCAGTCCCCGGACATCAACCAGGGCGTTGACCGCAGCGATCCGCTGGAGCAGGGCGCTGGCGACCAGGGCCTGATGTTCGGCTACGCCACCAACGAAACCGACGTGCTGATGCCGGCCCCCATCACCTACTCTCACCTGCTGGTGAAGCGTCAGGCTGAAGTGCGCAAGAACGGCACCCTGCCGTGGCTGCGTCCGGATGCCAAGAGCCAGCTGACCTTCGCCTACGACGATGCAGGCAAGATCATAGGTGTCGATGCAGTTGTTCTGTCTACCCAGCACGCCGAATCCATCAGCCACAAGGATCTGGTTGAAGCGGTACGCGAAGAGATCATCAAGCCGGTACTGCCGGCCGAGTGGGTCAACAAGGACACCAAATACTTCATCAACCCGACCGGCCGTTTCGTTATCGGCGGCCCGATGGGTGACTGCGGTCTGACCGGTCGCAAGATCATCGTCGACACTTACGGCGGCATGGCTCGTCACGGTGGTGGCGCCTTCTCCGGCAAGGATCCGTCCAAGGTTGACCGCTCCGCTGCCTACGCCGCCCGCTACGTTGCCAAAAACATCGTTGCCGCCGGTCTGGCCGATCGCTGTGAAATCCAGATCTCCTACGCCATCGGCGTGGCCGAGCCGACCTCCATCAGCGTCGAAACCTTCGGTACTGCCAAGGTCGCCGAAGAACTGCTGGTCAAGCTGGTGCGCGAGCACTTCGAACTGCGCCCGTATGGCCTGATCGAAATGCTGGATCTGAAGCGCCCGATCTACCAGGCTACCGCTGCCTACGGTCACTTCGGTCGCGACGAGTTCCCGTGGGAGCAGACCGACAAGGCCGAACTGCTGCGTTCTGCCGCTGGCCTGTAAGGCTCGCTGTTGTGATAAAAGGGGAGCCTGGCTCCCCTTTTGCTTATCCGCTATCTTGTAGCCCGCCGCGAAAAATGAAAAATGTTTTCGCTAAAAACGAAAACCCGCCACAACGGTGGTTTTATCAAACTTGGTGAACCGGTTTCGCAGACTTTGATAAGATGTATCGAGGCGTTAAACGAAGGTATTTAAATGGCCACATCGCGTGGCCATTGTCTTTCTCAGCGGGTGAGGTCTTCTATCTTGACCACCTTGCCGTTGATGATGGTCACGGCCTGGGGGATAGCATTCGCCCCTTGCTGATACGTCCAGCGCTCCCCTATCTTAGGGGCATCCAGCAGGCGCTCGTCGATAATGTCCTCTTTCATTTGCGGCTGGCCGCAGCTCTTGAGCACATTGAACGATGAGTCGCCGTCACTGATTAAGGCGTTCTTGCAGCGCATGGCGCCTGCATTTGCTGTCAGGGGCAGCAAGGCGACCAAGCCGAGTAACATCCAGTGTTTCATTTGTCCTCCACTAAAAACTCACTTGAGCCCTCCACTCTACACCTCCAGCTCAAAGGTGGGTAGATCCGGCGCCTCTCCTGCCAGCTCCCCTCCCCTGTAAAACGCCTTCTTGCCGATGGCTACCCCGGTACCCCTTACTGTGACCGTTCCACCCGCCAACGCGGTAAGAGTGGTGGTCGTGGTACCTACTGCGGTCACGGTACCAACCAGCAAGGGATCAGCGCCCGGCACCAACTCAAGGAATCGCTTAAACAGGTTCATACAAATCGCTCCACACTGAGTTGCTGGCGCACCGTCATGGCCCTGTTCTGCAACGCAGCAGAGACCCTGACGCCCCGGTTGTAACCCTTCCAACCGTCCACGGCGAGCAGCGCACCTGGCAGGATCAAGCCGGTATCAGCTGACAACGGCAGTTCAATGGTCTGGGTACGTTTGGGCATGGTCTTGGCCAGCCCCACCACACCCTGGGCACGGGCTGCCGTCACATCACACACCAACGGGTGGGTGATGGTCGGCGCTTGTTGCTCGCCAGCCGTCCCCTGGCGCACCACCCGCGCACTGATGCCCTGATGGCCACCACTTACCCAGATCCCGTTGGCGGCATGACCCGGCTGGAAGTCACTGCCCAAGGTGGTAATGATGGCGCGGGGGATCGCCACATCGGCCACAGCAGTGTCAAGCTGCCATGGCACTGTGGGGTAACGCGGTTTGATGACCAGATGGCGGTTGCGCTGGTGTGGCAGCACAAAGCCACCGGCCGCCTCGGCCAGGTACCTAACCACCTCGATCGGGGTCTGGTTATCCAGGCTAAAGAATCCGGCAGGCACCAACCAGTCAGCCGCTTGCCAATCCAGCGTCCAACCCACCGGCAATACAGCAGCAGCCAGCTGGGCCATGGTCGCGGCAGCAGGCTCGCTTACCGCCTGCGCCAATACATGGGTCGGTGACAAGTAAGCAGTGCGAGAGCGTCCCGTCAGCGTTGCTGACTCACGGCCAAAGCTCTGGCTCGATTGCCAGCCATCACACACGCAGTCCCATTGCTGACCGTTGATATGAATGCTGACCTCTTCCTCATCGGTCAGCGCAGCCGCCGCGATACGGGGGATCTGGGCGCTGAACTGCCATGCCCAGGAGTCGGTATCGAGCTCGATACTTACCGCCGTGGCAGGGATATCGAGCCCATCGCGTACCCGCACGATCTTCGCTGTATTGCTCACCAGATAAACCCTCCTGGTTGGAATAACGATTGCTGCATCACTGCCGTGCCAAACAAACTCCAGCTCGGCCTCGCCCCGCTTGCGCCCGAACTCCAGGCGCAGGGTGCGCTTGTCTGGTCGCTCCGGGATGATCGGCGGCTTCGGATCCGGGCTGGTGCCTGGCCCCGGCTGCATCGCCTCCTCCCAGCCATCGCGCCACCCCTTCCAGAGCGGCAGGCCAAGGCGGGTGCGGCGGCCATAGAGCAGCAGGCCAACGGCATCGCCCTGGCTCCACTGGTCGGCCTGCCACACCTTGTCAAAGCGCGGCGGGTTGCGATAACCGCCGACCTGCCACATACCGGCTTTGTCCCCCTCGACCCAGAGGGCGCGATTGACGGCATGGCCGGGGGCAAGGTGCTCCACCTGCTGGCCATGATCGTGACCGGTGGCCAGCCCCTCCTGGTACTGACTGCGGGCCAGCTCATAGCGCTGGGGCATGATGGCGCTCTGCTCCACCTGCTCACTGTTGGCGGGTTCGGCCTCCTGCCAGCTGACGGCGCCAACGGTGCGGGTCAGCTCTGGCCGCTCCCAGGTACTATCTACCAGACTGCTGACCAGCCCAGCTCGCTCCCAGCGGCTTTCCTCGGTGGCGCTCGGGCCACGGAATACGTTGATATCGTACTCCCCAGCCAGCAACGGCACCGGCTGCTGATTGCTGGCCGCCATACCGCACTCAATGACGAATGCGCCCACCATGGCGCAATCTGGGGCGGTGGTACTGGCGAGACTCCCCTCCAGCACCACGGCACCGCCCAGCGCGGCTATGGGGCGGTCTAGCTGGCTGGCCCAGCTGGCTGGCAGGGTCAGCAGGTCGGGGGAGACGGCCAGGCGCGGCGGCATGGAGGCGCCAACCAAGATCGCCTCATAGCGCACCACCTCGGCCTGGTTCAGCTCCAGCTGGCCGGTGGTACTGCGGGCCTTGCGTAGTTCTAAGCTCGCATCCTTTCTGGCCATATAGCCCCCGGTTACGGTTCGGTGATGGTGGCGTTATTGATGCGGATCAGCGCACCGGCAAAAAACTCGCTCGCCGGTATCTCCAGATCGGCGCCGCTGCCTGGCACACCCACATCGAGATCCGCCACAAAGGCGCCATCCCGGTCAGTAATGCGCCCCCAGGTGGGGGCGCCGCTGGCGGTGGCCATCTGCTCGGCCAGGGGTTTCATGGTCAGCACCCCGCCGCTGACCGTCTTGGCACAGGGGTGGGTGAACTTGAGCACCACCAGAGCCAGCTGGTCGGTAATGGCCGCCCCCGGCGCCGGTCTGGTGCCGGTGTAGATGGTCAGGGTAGCGCTGGTGCCGCTGCCGGTGTCGATGGCCGTTGCCAGCAACTGGGCGCGGCTGGTGCGCAGCGTGTCCACATAGGTGAGCATGGCTATTTCCTCTTGAGCGGGGCCAGCATGGGGAAGGGCGCAGGGGCCACCCCCCCGCCAGGCGGGTAGGGTTTCGGTGCCTGGTAGTCGGCGGCCACGGCGTTATAGTCGGCGGGGCCAAAGGCGGGATCGTCCTGGGCGACCAGCATATAACGCTTGTTCAGCCACAGCAGATCGAACCGATAGACCCCATCCGATGCGCGGCTGTAGGTCTCGCCAACCAGTTCGCCATCCTGGGTAAAACAGAGCACCCGGCGCCGCACCCCTACCCCGTTGATGGTTACCGTGCTTTCAATAAACCCCTGCTCCACGTTGCGCACCCCATCACGCCACCAATAGTAATCCCTTCCCTTGCAGAGCGGGGTATGGGTCTGTTGCTGGAGATTAAGCGGCCCGGCACACATCGGCGGGGTGCCGCGCCAGGCTACATCTTGCGGCTGAAATTGGCTGCGGGGCTCCTGGTTTGCTGGTATTGCATTTATCTGATGTGGCTTAAAAGTCGTTTCGCTGAAAACCTCTATAAAGTCAGCAATGTGGTCAAATAAGATGATTTCACTAAAAAATCCTTTTATTAGTGAATCGTTGGTGTATATCCTCCCTAGCATTTTCCCTTTTGTATATGTGTTGGTTGTTGGGGTGGCTGCATTGATATCCGCTGTTCTAGTAAAGCCAGCAGGGCATTCTATCAACTTCAATCCTGACTTTATGGCTGCATAGCATTTTATTGGCTCACCAATTTTTACAATGCCACCTAGCGCATAATCATTACTATTAACTTTCCATGCAGCATAAATACGCCCATAAGTTGCCACGCTTGTTTCTAATGGCATCGACAATAGAATAGCGCTATCCCCTACTGGGGTCGTGCTGCCATTGTTGATGCCAAATATTGTCCCCCAACCTTGATTTGCCTCCAGCATCCCTTTGAAGGCAATCGTAACCCCCTTTGATGGTTGAATGGTTAGTGAGCCAGCAAGATTGATTGATGGGCCAGATCCTACCCTCACCCCACTCACCCCCCCCTCAATAGTAATAGCAGGCGGGGGGCCATCCCAGGTGGCGACTAACCCGCTGGCTCCCGACATTTCATCGAACACCAGACCATTAACTGGGGCGATATCAAATCGCCAATGAGCGATCTTCGCCATACGTTATCTCCACGGCCCAGTGATATCGAACCCCATCAGTGAGCGAGGATCAGACTGGTATACGTTCGCCTGATAAAGTCCACGGATAAACCTCAACTTTTTCCCCGGCAATGCTGGCAAGTCACTAAAGTTTTTACGGTGCCAAGCTGTGATGTCACCGTATGGAACTATAAGCCCAGGCATATAACCGCGCAGGTGGTTGCCGGTCTCTAGCACCATGCAGGGGTCGGTGGAGAAATAGAATCCATTATCCGAGCCATTAGGGAGCGACAAACCAGACCCAAATCGCCCAAACAGACCTTTTAACCACCAGGATGTTGCACCGAACAGTTGGTGATAGGGGCGAGCTATCGCTCGCTGGCCTGAATTGTCGAAGGTGGTTAGTGGTGTACCCCAGTTATTAGGGGACATATTTTCCCTATTGGCCCACGACACGTTTTGATCAGCGGGGTTGGTACTGGCATAGTGGCAGATTACCGCATGATAACGGTCACCTGGTCTTATTGAGCGTAAATAGCCAGCACAATAGACGGTTTGAAAGTTGTAGTGACCAATAGATGGCAACCAATAAAACAGCTGCTGATCACCTATAAGATCCCAGATCTTGGCGGTGTATCTCTGGGTGGCTGGCCAACGGTGTTCGTAGATAGTGGTATAGGTGTTGATATCCACCACATCCTCTACCATGGCGATTTTAGCCAGATAATGCGTTGAGCCGACATAAGTTCCAGTCCACCCGGTAAACGCCGTGTTATCAATGCGAAAACTGACATTCCCCGACTCGCTGACGTTGGTGGGGCGCACAATAAACACCTTACCATCACCACTTTCATGGGTAATCGTCCAGCCCAGCGGTGCCACCTTCATCGTCATAGCCGCGCCGGAACCCGCAGCGCCAGGGTTGCCACCATCAATCTCGAACCACACCTGGGTACTGCTTACCTGCATCACCCGATGCTCGCCGTTGTAGGCGGCAGGCGATACCCCATCGACCTGGATCACTGAATCTTGCTGATAGGCATGGCCGCCGCTAAAGGTGGCCACCGCCCACCCCTTGTCGGCATCAAACGACAGGGCGTTAATCGTCAGGGTGCCAAAGCCGGTGACCAGCACCGCCTTGAGCAGCGCTGCCAGGGCGCCATCTGCGGTATCGCCCAGACTCGGGGCGCCTTGCATTTCGCTTGCAAACCATTTGACCTTGTATTCAGCCATGTTGCCGTTCTCCATTGCGGGGCGCAGCTCTACAAAAGAGTGCCCCACGAAAAATAAAGGGCGGGGCACGGTGCCCCACCCGGTTAGCGGTTAACGTTGCCGCGCAGTTGCAGCTCAAAGCGGTCGCTCTCGCTGGCCGCAACCGATTGCAGCACGGTACGAATAGCCCAGATCGGGAAGTTGGCCGCCTTGGTGTTGAAGCGCAGCACGTTGCCACTCGCCCAACCAGACCCCCAACCACGCTTGTCCAGCCGAAAATAGGGCTGGCCGTTGTTGGGGTTGATTGGGGCAAAGTCGGTATTCACATCCCCCACCGCGATCTGGCCCACATGCACCCCGACCAGCACAAAGCTGGTACTGGTCTGGAAGATGATGGCCCAGCGCTCCTCCAGGGTGGCGCGGTTGGTTACCACGATGGGGAAGTCGGTGTCGTTGTACTGCGCCGTGCTCTGGTCGCCGTCTACAAAGTCCTGCCATTTGTTCGTCCAGGTGCGCTGGTCAAACAGGTTGGTATAACGCGCCCACAAGTCGCCCATGATCAGCGCTGACGACACCAGGGTATCGGCGGCGTCATAGGCGTGAGACAGGGGGCGGGCCAGCACCAGGCGGCCAGAGATCTCCACATCGGTGACCAGGCTCATATCCTCGATCCGGTGAACCACCGCCAGCGGCTCCACATAGCCGGTCAGGTTCAACGGGGTGGCTAAGGTGACCACGCCGCTATCCAGATTGGCGCTGTAGAGCGCAGGATCGAGCCGCTTGCCGTTCTTATCCTCCACATGGCAGTACGCCAGCCGCTGGCGACCGGTATTGAACTGCTGGCCAGCCGTCACCCCCATCGGGTAGGCACCGCGCTTGGTGCTATGCACCACCACGATGTTGCCCTTGCGGATAAACGGCACCCGGCCATCAGACGGCAGCCGCACCGGATCCAGCCCGATAATATCGGCGTCCAACGGGAGGTAAGAGAACACCACGCAGTTGAAACGAATGGAGTCGGCTACCACGCTGTTCGGGCGCCAGATCTTCTTGGTGATAGCCCCATTGCTGCCTACCTCATCGATCACCATGTCCGGGTCATACCAGGGCTCATTTTCATGGCCAGCAGCCAGGATCAAGCGGCCAAAGCGCACGGTGACGATGCCGGTCTGGTAGTTCACCTTGCCATCCATGTCGGTGGTGGTGAAAAAGCCGTCCCCGTCTGCCGTGGCCTCGATACGGCGCCCGCTCGCGGTGTTGGCGCTGATGTAGAGGCTGCCCGGTGCCAAGGGGGCGCCAGGGGTGCGGAACGTCACCGCATCCACCGACTGGGCACTGAATGAGGTGGCCAGACTCTGGAGCGATGGCTGGGCCGGTTGCCCGGCTGCCCAGTCGGCCAGCACCGCCAACCCGTTGGAATAGTCGATGGTGCCTGCCTGGATGCCTGCCCCCGTCTCGGGATCCGGGTCGCGGTAGAGCAGCCCTTGCCGGTCAACGTAGGTAGAGCCCCCCAGGGTGAAGCGCATCGACCCCTCCAGAATTGCCTCGGCAAAGCCTGGGGTAACGTCTATGCGTAGCGCCTGGGCGGTCAGGGTGGCATTCTGGGCCTCGGCGCTGTTGTTGTTGCGGTAGGTCACATCCACCCACCCCTGCTCGCCGTCTGGGAACGTATAGGCGGTGTTGTGGTACTCGATACCGGTCATCGTCCAGCGCTGCACCGCGATCTGGTTGTTGCCTTCCCAGCGGGTGCCCACGGTCACCCAGGCATATTTCGGCTTGGGCAATGGGCTGGAGCCATCCGGCATAAAGTGCAGGGTGCCCGCCGCATAGTCGATGGCACCCAGCACCACGCCGCTGGCATCGATCAGCTTGCCCAGCCCGTCATCGCGCAGAGTGATGATGGGATCGCGGGTCTGGATCACCAGCTGCTGATCGTCCACATCGAACTTGTGATAGAGGGCGTTGAACTTGACCCGCACAGATCCCGGCGTGAGGTTGTGGGCGCCGCCGCCGTCCTTGCCGTCCAGGGTGATGGACAAGTGCCCCTGCACCCCCGGCCCCGTCAGACGGTTTGGCTCGATATGGTGCTCGGTCACCGGCTCACCGTACTGGTACTGGGCGGCGTACTCCTGACCCAGTGCGGGCAGGGTGACGTGCTCCAGATCGATGATCCCCTCGGCATAGTTGATGATGCCGGTGATATCGCCGCTTATCTTGCCGTCCCCCGCCACATCGGTGGCCCGCTTGCCGCTGCCCCATGTCAGGATCACGCTCTTGGGGGTGATCCCCTTGTGGGGGAGCTGCCAGGCGCTTTTGCCGATGCTGATGGCCTGCCCGCTGCGGTTGGTGTAGTTCACCGGGGTGGCCCAGCTGAACATGATGGAGGTATCCACATCCGGCAGGGCGCCCAGGGTCAGCATCACCGACCCGGTAGCCAGGTTGATGGTGCCAGAGCCATAAGAGCGGTCAGCGCCAAGCAGTTCCCCGCGCCCGTTGTCTTTCAGGTCATACCATTTTCCTTGCGCCATAAAGCTCACGGTAGTGGTGCCAGGCGCCGGGGTCGGATGCAGGGTGATGGTGTAGGCATAGCCCCGGTTGTTGGCCTTGACCTCGATCCGCGCCGTGTCAGCGATACGGGCAGGGCGGGCCGCTGGCCAGAAAGAGACGGTCTTGCTCTGGGTGCCGTAGTTCGGGCACTGGGCATTGAACTCCAGCTGGCCACGGCCATAGTCGATGGAACCGACTACCGACCCGGCAACAACCAGCTCGCCCCCCTTATCGGTGATGGTGGCCGCGCCGATGGTGATGGTCACCGTGCCAGGCTTGGCTCCGCTGCCCAGGAACAGGCCACGGCTCGGGGCGATCACCGCTGCGGTGTTGATGCTCACCAGCCCACGGCCAGAATCCACCAGGCTGGCCAGCTCACCGGCAGCGGTCAGATCCACCGCTGGGGTTTCGCTGCGGGCCGCTGGCACCAGCTGGGTAAAGATGGTCTTGGCCCGTACCTGCATCGACCCAAAGGCGGCATCTTCCACCATCCGGGTAGATGCAAAGTAATTGGCCGCATCCGCCACCACGGTTTCGCGCAGGGCGGTCTTGGGGTTGGTCACCACATCATAGGGGGTCGGCTGCTCCCCCTCGAAGGTGAAGCGCAGCGGATCCGCCAGGGTGCAAGTAACCACGTTGCGGGTGAACTCGGGTACACCAGGGATCTGGAACTTGGTCAGCTTCTGGGTTACATCCAGCACCCGCACATACTGCTCGAACTCCCCGGCCTTGTTCTCGTTGCCGACCATCACCAGGGTTTCGCCCACCTCTGGCAATCGCGCCTCAACCCGCTGGAAGAAGCGGATCGCCCGCTGCCCTTCCAGTTGGGTATCGTAGAGAAAACCCTGCCACTTTGGGCCACGCGCCAGATAGCGCTCCACCACATCGCGGGCATTGTTGCGGGTGTCGTGGTGGTCTTTGGTGGTCATCAGGGCAAGGCCAACGTTCGGATCGTAGGGCGGCAGCAGCACGGCGGCATTCGCACCATAGTAGGTGTCGGTGTCGTCCGTCTGCACCGCCAGAAATACCTTGCGCAGGTTCACCACCCCATAGGCCCGATCCAGATCGCTGATATCGGGAAACATGCTGTTATGTTCGCCGCTGACGATCTCCTTGCCGGTGATGCGCCCGCCACCATCCTCGGTGTCCGTCATCCGCTGGCTGGCCATCAGCTTGATATCGCCAGATAGAATGGTCATGGGGTTACCTCAGTCAGATTCAGGGTCAAGGCATAGGGGTCTCCCCCTTCCGGGTCGGCCATCTCGATCAGTGGCGTGGCCACCACGCCAGGGCGGCGCCACATCACGGTGCGGGCTACGCCATCAAGCAGGGTCAACGTCATCAGCTGAGCCACCTGCGCCTCCAGCACCTTGAGCTCCTGCACCTTGGCACGGGAGCAATGCCCGATCAGGGTCAGCGGCCGCCCCTCTGGCTTGGCGGTCTCCTCCACCAACAGGGCGCCGCTCAGGGTCGGGGTCACCACCTGCTCAACCGGCGCCCACTCGAACTCGTCGCACCAGACCAGATCATCTGGTAGCAGCACGCTGTTTAAGGTCACGTTCATTGCCGCAGTCCTTGCTGTTTAAGAATGTTGATAAAGGCGTTGGCATTGGCCTCATCGGCCTGCAGTTCGGCCGAGCCTCCCACCCCTTTGAGCTCGATGGTGATCCGCTCAGGCAAGGGTCTGCGCGCCCCTGGGTAGTTGGGGCCGGGGGCTGGCTGCTCTACAGTTGTGACTGGTGGCTGGGTGGCGGCCTGGTTGGTTTTGGCACTCTCTTTGGCAAGAGCCTTGTCGAGCTCCTTCTTAAGGCGGGCCCGCATGGCCTCCATCTCCTTTTGGAACTTCTCGCCGTAATACTTGCTCCACTCGCTGTAGGCCGGAATGTCCTTGACCTTCTGGCTGTAGCGGGCCAGCTCATCCTCAACACCAGCCAAGGTATTGGCCAGCCCCTCGGCATTGCCGCGCAGGCCATTGAGATCCACGGTTTTGTAGTAGAAAGACCCCGCCCCTACTGTGCGAGTCACCTCGCCACGGCCAGTGCTGGAAAGCGCCGAAGAGCTGCCACCGGCACTGGCGACAGCGGCGCCAGTGGCATCAGCCTGAGCTTTCACATCAGCCAGCCCAGCCTTCATGGTGGCCGTAGCACTCGATGCGTCTTTGGCCGCTTTGGTAAAGCCATCACCAATTGCGGCAACTGATTTCTTGGTTTCGCCGCTACTGCCAGTTAGTTTGTTCAACGCGCCAGCCATGGCACCAAGGGAGCGGGTGAGGCTGTCACCAGTGAGTTTGCCTTGCGCCTGCATCTCCTCCATTTTGCGGGTTACTGCATCAATCTCGGCGCGGTTTTTGGCCTGATTGAAGCCCACCATCAAGGCATCCTCACATGCCTGTGAGCTGGCACCGGTGTACTGCACCAGCACATCCAGCGCATCCAGGGTCTTTTGAAAACCGGCTCCGATACGGCCATTGGCTTGCTCGAAGTCGAGGCCAAGCGCCTTAAACGCCTCGGCCAGCTTGGCTGGGCCATCTGCCGCAGTCTTCTGGGCAGCGGCATTAAGCTCATCCATATAGTCACGGGTCTGCTTGGCCTGCTCCCCCGTATCCTTGATGGCCGCCGCGCCGAGCTGGTAGCTCCCGGTTGCTTCGTCGTAATGCACCTTGCCATCTGCGATCGCCTTATCCATGTCTTCCACACTGGTAATGGCAATACCCAGTTGTGCAGAGAGGGCGGCCAATTGGCCATTGAGCTGGGCTTGGGTCTGCGACCGCAGAGCCTGAGACTCTCGAAGTGCTAGCTCAGCCTGGATCCACTCCTTGAGGGCGGTGGCCATACGAATGATCTGACTGATCGATTCGACCGTCATGGCGGCCAGCAACCCCTTGACGGCCAAGCCTAGGGCCCTAACACCTATCGAGGCCGCTGCCGCTGCAGTTCCAGCAGTGGTCATGCCGCCTGCCGCTGTCGCTGTCGCCACTGGCATGGCGATAAACTGGGCATAAAGACCGCGCAGCTCGCCGATCCAGCTGGCAATTTTTAATCCCCACCAAGCCTGGGCCAACACGGTCAGCGCAGTGCGCCACTCATAGAGGGTCTGGATCAGCGACTTGAGGGTTTCCCCCATGGAGATAAAGCCATCGGATAGGCGCTGCGCCCACTCCTGCAGGCGACCATCATTGGCCATCCGAGCGAACTCTGCGTTTAAGTTGGCCAGCTGGTTTTTGAGCCAGGCCAGCGCACCGCTCTCGGCTACCATCCGGTAGAACGTTTCTAGGTTGTCCTGGGCATTGGAAATCAGCCCGGAGAGCAGACTCATGTTGTCGGCAGCCGCGCCGCGCGATTGGGTGGCAATCTCATTCATCAGGGCAGAGATGGTCTCGCGGCCCAGCTTGCCTGCCTCAGAGAGCTTCTGCAGCTCGGCAGTATTGCGTCCGGTGACCTTCTCCAACATGTCCCAAACAGGAACACCCCGCTCCATCAACTGCAGGATCTCCTCACCCTGCAGCTTCTGTTTGGCCCAGGCTTGGCCGAGCGCCAGGGAGATGCCCTGCACCTCTTCAAAACCGCCGCCCAATTTGAACGCCTGATCGACAATGCCCTGCATCGAACCATTCATTGGGTCGATGCCGAACGCCTTGAGCCGCACGAATACCTGAGTTACCTGATCGAGCTGCAGGGGGGTGTTCTTGGCAAAGTCCTTGATCCAAGCTGACGCCTCTTTGCCACCGGCAATCGACCCCATCACCGCCTTGAGCTGCACATCGAGGCGCTCGGCCTGATCGCCGCTTTTGAACATGGCAATCAACTGGGTCGTCAAGGTCTGGATACCAAACCAGGTACCGGCCATGGCCACCAGGCGGCCGGTCAGACTGCCGATGGCCCCTTGAAAACCACCGGCATGCTGCCCACCCTGGCTAAGCTCGCGCCCCAGCCGCTCGGTCTGGGCGACACTCTTGGTCAGCTCACGCTGCAGGCGCTGCTGTTCCTGGGCAAGGTTCTTGGTATCGAGCCCGGACTGCTTGAGCCCTGCGTGCAGGCGGGTATGACTGGCGGACTGAGCGACCAGCTGGCGCTCCAGTTGCTTGACCTCGGAAGCCAGCAACCGCTCTTGTTCGGCCAGCGCCTTGGCATCACCGGCGCCTGCTTGCTGCTCACGGCGCAACTGCTCCAGCTTGTCACGGCTGAGCACTGTCGCCAGTTCGAGCTGGGTCAGGGCGGCTTTGGAGTCATTGAACTGCTGGATCAGCGCCTGCTGGCTGCTTAGCGATTCGAGGGTTTCAGCCAGCCGTGTCGTCTCAGCGGCCGTCTCGTCCGAGATAGGGCCCAGCTCCTGCACCTCACCCGCCAACGCGGCCAGGTCTTCCCGGCCGGTGACTTTAGCCGCCAGCTCCAGGGCAAGTTTGAGGGTGGTGTTGGTGCTCATCAGATTTCCTGCGCTCATAAGGCTACTGGGCCGATTGCCATATGGTGCAGGATGGGCAGGGAGGGGCGGGTTTATGGCGGATTAGTCATAAGCAAAGGCCCCGAGAGATCGGGGCCTTTGCGTCGGTTGAACAACAAGCAGGGGTTAAACGGTGACCGGTCGATCCACATAGAAGGGGGCGGTCTCGCCATCCACGGCCAGCAACTCCCCCTCCAGCTCGATCTCGATGGGCTTATCGCTCATAAAGTCCACCGCCTTCTTGGGGGACAAGCTGGCACGGGGCACCGTCAGTTTGATGGCCTCGCCGCTGACGATACTGCGGCCATCGAGCAGCAGCCGCGCCTTGATCTCCGGCTGGATGTTGCCCGCGATGCGGGTACCGGTCACCGCGTTATAGGTACCGCTGACCGTCAGGCTACCGCCATCCGCTACCGAGCCCCCCTTAATCGCCCGTACCAGCCCGAGCGCATAGTTGACCTCGATATCGGTACCCACCACCAGCGCGGTGACCCCTTCCTTGATGGCCAGGCCAGTCGAGGCAATATTGCTCTTGCCCAGCTGGGCCCACTTCGGCCAAGCGGGCAGCACGACCGGCAGATCTGTCAGCGTCCCAGCCCCCTGATTGATGGGGCTCTCCAGACCCATAAAGGCAGCGGCCAGCAGCACGGGCGGGATCTCGGTGGTCTTGATGGTGACCATGGCAGGCTTGGGAATGTGGTAGTTCTCCCGCGCCTGACCGTATTGCCCCTTGCGCTTACTGGGAATGGAGATCTTCTGGCTGTCGGGTTTCACTTCCAGGCTATCCACATCGATGGGGCCAATCACCCCGGCCGAGACCCCGTTGGTAAAGGTCTCGATAAAGAGATCCCCTTCCAGGTGCAGTGTTTCGCTCATCATCGCTCTCCTTTGAATTTCACTCGGGTAGTAAAGGCAAGCGGCAAATAAGCCGCACCGCCGCTGTAACTGGGTTTGACCGGTGGGGTTTCGCGGCGAAAGGTACTGTCACCACATGCTCGCCCACTGACGGCCTGCAGGATGCGGGCAAGCCACACTCCGGCACTGACCTCCTTGGGGCTGGCACGATGCACCAGCACCAGCAACCAGAGCTGATCAAAGCTGCTGGCCCGGCCTGACTGGGTGCCTTCGCTCTCACGTTCGCCCTGATAGACCACATGCACCGCCGGGCTGTGCTGGCCCAGATTGGCGATGGCCGCCACATCGGTGGCCACAAACACCTCCTTGAGCCCTTTCGTTTTCAGTGGGGCCAGCAGCTCACGCAGCCGCTCGCCCGCCTGCAGGTAGTCGAGTTCGGTACCCGACTGGTTGGTGGGCTGGCTCATAGAAAGCCCCCCTTATCCCGCCCGAACACCCGACCATCTGACTGCAGTTGAGCCAGATTCTGGCTCTCCAGGGTGGCGCCATCGGATGCCAACCCCAGCGCCAGCTCCCCCTTGCCAACCGATTTCAGAAAGGCCAGGGCCGCCTCATTACGCTTGGCTATCTGCTCCGGGGCCTGTTCACCATAGAGACGGTGACGGGCGATATCGGCGCAGATAGGTACCAGGGCACTCGGGATATGGGCCAGCGGCAAGGGATAGCGACCCGCCAGATAGCCATCGATCAAGGCGCCTGCATCCTGCAGGGCGATGGTGATGGCCGCCTGATCCAGCTCACCGGTCGGTGTCATGGCCAGGCGCAGCAACTCAGCCTCGCCAAAGCGGATCACCATGTCATTGACGCTGGCATACATATCACTGCTCTCCGTTCTGGCCGGATGACTGCTCATCCTTGACCGGGTATTGCACTTCGGTCGCGGCGATCGCTGTCACCAGTTCGGCCTTCTTGAGCTTGGCCGCCTCCGGGATACCCATCTGCAGCGCCAGCTCGCGCAGCTCATCGACCTTCATCTCGGCCAGCGGCGTGACCTTGCCAGCCAAGGTGGCAACCCCTGCCAGATAGCCCGAACCAGTCAGGACGCCCAGTGTTGCGTCCAGATCCCCAGGCGCCGATGGTGCATCACCTGCCTGAAGGCTGGCGTCTTCAGCCAACCGGACGACCACCAGACGCGGGTCGTTCTCCAGGGTCGCGCACTGCTCAGGCGACACAACCATCTCAGACTTGCCCGGTACAATCGGCAGGCCCGCGCGAAAATAGACCTGACGAACTGTTGACGTAATCCCCACTCGAATAGCCAGTTCCATCTCTTGTTCCATCTCATGTTTTCCTCGTCGTATCTGATAGAGAGGCTGTTTAAACCGGGGGTAAACAGTGCCTGGCAGCTGTTTAACCCCGCTTTAAACAGGCATAACGCAGGGTTAGAGGTAGTCAGCCACCACCAGCTCCAACTTGCCTTTCAGCTCGTTGCTGCTGCTGCTCGACAGCTCTCGCTCCAACATCTGGGTCGCCAGCTTCTCAAGGGAGGGGGGTACCACCAACATGGTGGCCTTCACCCCAAGCTTGCGGCCGCCATCAGCCTGAAACTCCCGCATCTTGGAGAAGGAATCCCACAGGTTGTCGGGGGTCAACGCCCGCTTGTTGGCAAAGGCCAGTTGCCAGAAGCCAAAGCCTGCGGCATCACGGCAATCGACCCCGTAACGAAACTCCTTGCGGGTGAATACCGCTTCGTCATCGATCTTGGTCATGGCAATCAGCTGCGGTGACTTGCGATCCTGGAAGATGACCGGCTTGAGGGCACGGCTGGTATCGAGCAGGAACCAGGGCTCCCCCTGATAACCGGCATCCACCACCACGTTGGCAGTCATCACAGGGGTACCGGTGCCATCGGCCTTGGGATAGACCGGGTGATCGGTGTCGAAGAAATACTGGCCGTCATAGCAAGGCGTGGTGAAGCCAGCACCGAGCAGACCGAAACAGAGCTCATCGGGGTGAATGCCAGCCGAACGGCCCATCTCGGCAAACATCGGCGCGTAGATACCCAGCTCGTCATCTTCGATATCGTTGCGATCGACGCCGACGGTGGCCTCGAAGTCTTCGTTGACGATCTGGTAACCGTGCGCCTTCATCGACTCGATCACCCGATCACCGACCCACTTACGCAGATTGGGGAACTTGCCCAACCAGCCATAGGTGTTGGACTTGGTAGTCGATTTGATCACGGTGGCGATCTTGGTGTACTGGGCAGGCGCTTCACTCTTGGCGTCTTCAAAGTTCTTCTTGAAGCCGGTGAAGAGGGACTGCAACAGCGCGGGTGTAATCATGGCCATACGGGTGTTCCTTCTCTGGATAAATGGCGTGGTAGGGTCTGCGCTTAAGCCTGCTTGGCCTTGGCAAACTCCTCGTGGCTGATACCGAGCTGGTCGGCGGCATACTTGTCATCCGCCGAGAGCACCGCATCCCCCTTCTTCTCGGGCAGGGTCACCTGAGTGGTCTGGCTGGCGGACAGTGCGGCAATCGCCGGACGGGGATCCAGCAACGCCTTAAGGGCAGCTACCCCTTTCTGGGCGGCATAGGCGGTCAAATACTCTTCTTCGGCGGCCACCACCTTGCCCTGGGTACGGGCTTCCTTGATCAGGGTTGCGGCATCCGTGGTTTCCACCTTGGCGCTTAAACTCGCTACCTGGGCAACCAGGGCGTTATAGGTCGCCACCGGCACGAATTGCGCCAGGTCAACTTGGCCACCCGGCTGCGCTTTGAGCGCGGCCAGCGATGCCTTCTCGGCAGTGAGTGCCGCCTCCAGCTCCGGCGCTTTCTTGGCGCTGGCCTGCAGGCTATCGAGCTCGGTGAGCGCCTTCTGCAGTTGCTCATCAGTGGGATCGCCGGTCAGCTCGATGCCGAGCTTGGCCAACAGCTTTTTCAGCAGTTCATTCATGGATGTCTCCTTGGAGGGGTTGGCCAGCTGGCCAGGTTGGGAAGCGGGTAGCGCACTGAGCGCCGCCAGAGCCTGCATACCCACCACACCGGGATCATTGGTGATGGCGGCCATTCGCAGTTCTAGCGGGCGGCCCTGGGCGTCATAGGGAAAGACGGCAGAAAGGAATCGGTACTCTTTGGCAGCCACCATGGCAGCGGCACGATCCGTCCAGCGCGGTTTGATAAAGAGGCCCAGCCCCTCACGCCATTCGATCTCGTCACCGTTGAACCAACCGGCAGCCGGAGCCTCCTTGCCAGTCTTTTCGATATGGAGGGTCTGGTGGTCGTAGTCGATCAGGATGTCTTGCCCGAGCGCTTTGGCTCGATTGATCAGGGTGGTGGCGATGCTCTTGTCGAGCTGCCAGTGACCACCAGGAACATCAAAGGGGCGGCCATCGCGGGCCTTGAACGGGCCGACCGGTAGCAACTGGTGCCAACCGTCGTCGCTCGGGCCAAGGGCTGCATCGAGCACGGCCAACCCCAGGGCGGTTGGTCTTGCATTCAAGATGGCCACGGCAATGGCGGAACTGGCGGCAGATAGGGGCATCACTCTCACTCCGGCTGGTCACAGCAAACCTCATTGCGGCCAGTGTCATCGAACTGAGAATTGGGTGGGGTTTATGGTGGGTTACTGCAACAGCAGGGGTGGCGGCGCTGTTTAATGGTGTTTAAACGCTCTTTTGCCGTGCGAATAGCAGACGGGCCATGCCATCGTAGCAGCACAAGGCCCCAAAACGCGCTCAGGAGCATTCAGGACGTTTCGTTATCTTCCCGCTCAACCTCCTATTTCCCTATGGGCTGTTATGGGTAGCAATGCCACAGTCTGACCCGCAAGATCATGGGAGCAGTCAGAGAGAAATTGCGCTTCCCCATCGGTTACCCACGTATGGCATCGGTGGAGGTGTGTTTCTGATAAGATGCTCGGGCGTAGCGTCGGCTTGTCCGTATCTCCATTCCATGACCAGCACCCTGTGCCATCGCGTGTCCCACGCAGAATAACGGGCAGATAGCGCTGAGGTAGCGGCCCCGGCATATTCAACTCTACATGCGTAGCTTCGCTTACGGGGCATTCAAAATACCCTTGCCCATACACCAGCTTTACTGGTTTGGCTTTCATTGCCATTTGTTATTCCTCAAAGTAGGCCCCCACCAAGTCGAGCACCTGTTGCAAGTCGGTGGGTGAAGCCCCTAACCAAACACGCTCCGGCACACCTAAGCCTAACTGGTGATATTCACCGTACCCCATCGGCGTGCCGAAATAGAGTGCCAGCGGATCTACCTGATAGTTGAGCATATCCCTTAGGTAGTCATGCTCTCGCAGTATCAAGTCGTGCCCTTTACGCTCGATGGTCTCCTCGGAGAGGGGCTGCCAAGGAGTACCGTCAGGGGCCTGCTCTACCTGCCAGCGCTTTTGGTGGCTGATCAAAAACATTTCCCCGATATCTGCCAGCACCGGGCTCAGGTCACCAGTCTTCTCATAATACAGCTGTAGTTGTTCGAGCACCGGCTCATAGCCCGATGGGGTAATGGTGAGAAATGCCCCTGCCATGTTGCCTCCTTTATCATGTTACCGTCATACTTAACTCGATCCGAGACGGGTGCGGGCCGCCGCTATACCTGAGCAGGAGAGCCCGCCCGGCGGTCAGGGAGTGAGGGCCTCACCTTCTGTGTGAAGCAGTTGCCCAATCCGCTGGCGGTTTACATACTTCAAGTCGGACGTGCCAATCAGCGTCCACGCAGTCAACACTCCCCTTACAGCATTAAACGCCACCAAGATCGCCTGGTCTTTTCTCACCTGGTAAACCGTGACAAACCGAGTGCGTAGCACTATCTTGCCGGTTCCTTGATGCTGCTCGAAGCTCTGCCAGATCTCTTGCGGGTTGGTCAGCGCATCCATCAGCAAAGGCAGATACGCGGTTCGCTCAGCCTCGATGTGCGCCCCCAGCACTGATGCATCGACCAGCACAGTGCCAACTGGTGTGGAGATCAGTACCTCATCTGCCCCTAGTGCAGACTGCACCGCCTTGATGACATCCGCTTGGTCAACCGGTTGTTGCAGTGGTTGAGGCAGCTCCCTTGAGGTCAAACGCTCCGGGCGCTTTGTGCTCTGCCAGTTTCCCTTGCTCAGGCTCTGCCAAGCACTCCCCTTTTCCCCTTGCCACTGAGCAAACTCTTCTTGGGCTAATCGACGGCCAAACTTGGCCTCACCGACCGAGTAGTCAAAGCCGGGGTCTATCCCCTTCGGCACCTGCAGTACCTCGCCGGTCTTCTTGTTCACGTACTCATAGGTACCATCATCTGGCGCCTCGCCTATCTCGATCCCCTTGAGCCGGGCCCGTATCTTGGAGTATCCCTCAACCCGGCACTTGCAGCCCCAGCCGTTCTGGGGGAAGTGCGCCCGCCACCAAGGGTCATCCTTTGACAAAGTCAGTCCGTTCCAAGATAGGTGTAACTGACGGGGGTTGCGGCTGTCGCCGTGGTGATATACCCAGATAGGGAACTGCTGTAACTGCTGCCAGCGGCCCGCGTTGTAGGCTTGCCGAACGTTGGTGTCATAGATCACCTTCGTCCGCCAGGCCATCCCGGCCTCGCTCCCCTCGCCCCTGAAACCTGTCCAACCCCGCTTGGTAACAATGTCTTTGAACTCATCACGAAACTCCGCAAGGCTCATGCCCTCGGAAATAGCCTTGTCCACGCTCTGGCGCAAGTCACAGAGCAGATCGTCTTTCATGGCTCCCGCCACGGTGAAGGCAGTGGCATGCTGCCCTTGCCAGAGCGAATCCCACGCATCACCCTTGACATTGACCTTGTCGCGGAAGTAGTCGATCGCCTGCTGGAAATACTGGCTACCAGAGCGGGCATCCATCGGCCCCTCCGGGCCGCCCATAAACGGGCCAAGGCTCTGGCGACTGCGTTTGGTGCTTTCTGCCATTATGCCTCCTCAGACGAACCCACATCCGCCATTCCAGCCAGCTCAGCAGCAACCAGCGCACGCTGCATCAACATAGCCAGCTCCTCAGTCGGCAACTTGCGATAGCGCTCAAGCAACCGATCTCGAAACTCATCGAGCGAGTTAACTTCGCCCAGCAGATGCTCGACCTCTTGCGTCCATCCCTCTATCGCATCCTCCCCGGCTGCGCTTAACCGACCTGTCAGCAGGTCTGCCCGATCCTGCATCTGACGCTCTGCAGCCAGCGCGGCCAGTCCCTTTGCCTTGAGCGCGGCGTCTCCCTGCCCGGCCTGTTTGTCCACGATGATCAGTACCTCTTCCCCCTCTTTGGGGGCCGGGATCTGCAACTTATCCCGCACCCACTGCGCCGGGATCTGCATTCCCATCCCCACCAGGGCCCGCAGCGGATACGCCAAATCGCGCATATCCTCCGGCTCGGTCACATCAAACTCCAACCGGGGGCAACGGCGCGGCCCCTGGTAGCTCTTGCCGTTCAGGGCATAGAGCGGATAGACCAGATCGCGGGTCAGGGTAGCGGCCAACTGACGCAGGTCGGCATCCCGTACCTCCTGACGCACCTCGTTATGGACATTGCCCAGGGCATTGGTCGAGCTCTTGCCATCGGCTTGTGAGGTCAGGGGTGCCCCCCAGGATGGCCTTGCTCATGGAACGCTCGCACCAATCCATCATCACCACGAAGGGATCAGCCTGACCGCTGGCGGCGTTCTCGAACTCAATCTCCATCCCACGCGGGATAATGCCCCCGGCGTTATGACCGATGGAGAGCACCGCCTGCAGCAGGGTAGCCTTCTCTTTCTCGGTCGCCCCTTCCGGGTATTTCCCCAGCCGCACCGGCAGGCCGTAGATCTCCAGAAACTCGGCGAGATCCCGCACACTGTAGTTCTTGAACAGGAACGGCCAGACCAGGGTGCGGACAAGGCCGGTACGGGCCAGATACCCCGATTTGGACTTGGCCTTGTGCAGCAGCCAGCCAAACGGGTTGAGGGCAACCCCTTCCTGGCTGCCGTCTCGCAAGCGCAGCTGATTGCGATCGTCCGGGTGGGTCTGGAACCAGGCAGGGTCGCGCCAGATGATACCCTTGGGGATTTGCAGCCCCTCGACCATCTCCCAGCCGCTGAACTCCTGGGCACTGAACCCCTTGAGGATCCCGTCGGTGGCGTCAAAGATGGCATCATCCAACCAGGTGAAGTCCTCCAGCAGCTCCCGGATAAGCTCGGCATCGCGCTTCTCGGCCGGTGTGGCGTTGCGGGGTGGCTCGATTGTCCAGCTCACCCCAAGCAGGGCACGGCGGCGTTTGCCGAGCTCGCTCTGCAGGTGGGCATCCTTCTCCTCCATGTCTTCGGCCAGCTCGCACTGTGCGATCAGGCCCCCTTCCTCGGCCTCTTTCAGCGCCGCAGCCGCTTTGCCGGGGGTCAGCCCGATGGTCGGGTGATCGCTGTAGTGACGGCGCAGCTGGGCCAACTTGGCATCGTTCTCGGTCTGCGGCTCTTTTTCCAGACTCATGGCTTTGCCATGGATATCAATGATCCTGCCCATTACCAGGCTCCTCGCTCATATCGGTGATAGTCATCGTTGTTGTCGCTGCCATGGTCATCACGTTTACCTGGTAGTGGGGTGAACTCGATGGCGCCCCCCTCCATCCAGCTAGCCCGCACCGCCATGGCCAAGGCCACCGCAAAGTCACCGTGGCGCTGTTGGCCCCCTTGGCCGGTGTTCTTGCCCTTGTCGATCTTGGGGATGCCGTTGATGACCTGGATTTTCCCCAAGTCATCCTGCACGTCTGCATGGCGCGGGATGGTCAGGTTGCCATCCTCAAATTCTGCCTTGAGCTTGGGCATCCACTCCCGATACCAAGGGTCATTGAGCATCACACACTCGATCATGCTGGCGCCCCAGCGCAGTCTGGCAGCCTCTGCCAGATAGCCGCCGTTACCGGTGGCATCGAAGGCCGCCGCAGTGAAACGGTGCAACCCCTGCAGCAGGTAGAACAGGATCTGGCGCTGACTCTCATAGGGGGCATTGACCAGCTCCACCACAAAGGGCACCTGTTTGCGCAAGTTGGTGGCGATGGAGAGCGGCACGAACACCGACAAGTCCCCCTTGCGGGCGAAGTCCTCTCCAAACGCATGGCGGCAACTGCGATCGAGTGCTTCCAGACAGGGCTTGAGGTTCTCCTCGCACCAGATATCCACCACTGCCTTGCGGGTCTCCTCGCTCTGCAGTTCGAAATCTTTGGGGGCGGTAAAGCGCAGGATGGGGATATCCGGTTGCATCGCCCGCTCGATCAGGGTGCGCTTGATATAGACGCCGCTGCTCTGCTTGGGTACGCAGAAATACTCCTCAAGGGCATCCTCTTCGGTGGCGGTGGCCTTGAGCAGCCCCGCCTTCCAGGCGTCCTCTGCTTCCTGTGTCCAAAGGCCGCCCTTGACCTGGCAGATCCGGCGATAGAGCCCCTGGCGGCAAGCATCGTCCAGGCTGATGGTATGGATGGAATACTCTTTACGGCCCGCTCGGCTGTCGTTGATGAGCTGGTTAAACAGGTTATCGACGCCGTTATGGGTACTGATCAACCGCACCTTGGCGCCCCACATGGTCAGCGCCATGGCGGCCTTCAACACCTCGGCCAGTCGGTCGTGGAAAGCGGCCTCGTCGATGGTCACATTGCCCTGCATCCCCCGCAGGTTGGAGGGGTTGCTGGAGAGCGCCTGCACCTTGAAGCCCGAGGCGAAATAGACCACGAAGGTGAGGATCGCCTTGTCCTCGTCGTCGGTGAATACCTCCTCCTGGATCTCACCGGCCGCCTTTTTGTACGCCTTGGCCCACATCGCCACCGCATCGATAAACTCGCGGGCCATCTCCTTGTTACTGCCCACATAGAAGTGGTGGCAACCCCCGGCCGTTTTGGTCTTGGATGCCGTCAGAGCCGCATCAGCCGCCTCCGCCCAGGTGATACCGGTACGGCGGCTCTTCTCGGCAATCTTGAGCGGGCTCTCATCAGCGATCCAAATCTTCTGATAGGGCAGCAACACCTCGTTAGGGTTGTATTCAGTACCCAGGGTCTGGGCCAACTGCTGGGCGATCGTGCTCATCAGGCAATCCCCAGGATTTCGCGGCGAATCTCGGCGGCGGCTTCACCGCTCAAGCCCGCCTTGGTCACGATGGCTTCGGTCTTGGCTGCGATCTCTTCGGCAAATGCCTGGCGGATCTCTTTCTCCCGCTTATGACTCTGCATGGCGGTCGATTCGAGCCGCTGAGCCGCCAGCATGGCGTTCTTCAGCATGTCGATATCCACCGCCTCCTCCGGGTTCTGCACCTGAGCCAGCATCGCCTTGAACAGCTGAGAGCGACCCAGCTCCAGAATGAGCTTGGTGGTCTCCCCCATCGGCTTGTCGCCAAGCTGGGAGGTCAAGGCGGCCGTGGTTTCACGCAAATCCCGCAGGTGCTGGCCGACCTGTTCAACCTGGCTGGCATGACGGCTTAACCCGGAGCGGGAGAGCTTGAGCTCATCGGGCAACCCCGCCTCCTCGATCAGGCCATTGATCTCATCCAGGATGTCGGCCTGGCTGTTGCCCTTGTCCCGCAGCATCTCGTTGAGCGCGTTGCGGATAGACTCAGGCAGCAGCCACACCTTGCTGGCGCGGCCTCGGGTCGGTTTCTCGGCCATGCTTAATCCTCCGCTCGGGGCTTCTTGACACCGGGCACCGTTGCCCGGCCCTCTGCCGTGTCCTGACCCCGACCGGTCAGGTGAGCCACCTGCACCGTGGCCAGTCGCTCGATGCGCACCAGCCCCTGCTCTTCCAGCCAGGCCAGCAGGGTCTTCACCCGATCCCGCGTCACCCGGCCGGTACCCAGCTGGTCAAGGCAGTCATTGAGGATTGACTCGTTGGCGGCACCACCGATATCCAGCAGGGAGCGCAGGATCACCAGCCGCTGCTGGGCGTCCAAAATCGCTTGAATACTCATGCCTTCTCCTTGAGTTCATTTTCCAACAGCAGATCGGCAAGGCGGCGGGCTTGGCGCAGCTCCGGCTTTACCTCCCGCAGCTCCCCCCGCAGCTCGCTTATCTCCAACTGCAGCTTGTGCAGCTCACGCTCACTCGGCAGATCAGCCAGCACCTGCTCCACCCGCTGCACTCTCTGCACTAGGGCAGTGAGGTCTTCACGCTTGGCGTAGGTCTTGGAGAGCAAGATGATGACCACCAGACCCACCAGGCTGGCCAACGCATAGAGCGGGCCCCAGTTCTTAACGATGAATTCCCACACGGGTCGCCTCCTTGCGCTCATACAGGGTCTGGCACTCGATACAGCGCTCGGCACCAGGCTCGGCTGCAAGGCGGGAGGGCGGGATGGCTTCGTCACAATCGCAACAGATACCATCGCCGTGTGGCCTTGCCCTGTTCTGGTGGGCTTCGATAATGCGCCCAGTCCGATCGGCATCGGCCAGCTGGGCACGGTCTATGAGGTTTGTCACATGACCTCTCTTACTTGACGGTATGGGTCGCCTTGATGCGGCCCCAGATGGCGAGCAGGCCACCCACCGCACTGGCCAGATCCACCAGGGTGGATGCCAAGCTGGCTTGGGTACCCGCATCGACCGGCACACCGAACAGGCCCGCAATACCGGCCCCCACGGCAATCACACCACCGATCACGGTGCGGCTTTTGAAGGCAGACTTCGCTTGAGGTAACAGGGAATCAGGCATGATGGACTTCCTTTTGTTGAGGTTGGGAATGACGGGCACGGGCCCGCAGGCGATCCAGTTCGGTCACCGAACGCCACCCTTTCTCGAACAGGGATTGACGGGTCTGGTGGTGGCTATAGAGCGGGATCGCCTTCGGGTCAGCGATCTGATTGGCCAGAGCGGCCTTGAGATGGGCTTTGCGCCCATCCTTGAAGCAAGCGAGGTAACGGGGGTTCTTGAGCTCAGGAATGCCAAAGTAGCCCGCAGCCTGGATCGCGGCCGCCGCCTTCTGTTGCTTGATGGACAGCACGCTCATGCCACCACCTCGCCAACCACGTCGGAAAGGAGGTAGCTCTGCAGACGCAGCAGCCGGTTGATCCAGCCATCGGCATTGGCCCACTGGCTCGGGTCTTTGCGCACAATGCCGTGCATGAAGCTGGCCCGCTGCATCATCAGCGCCAGCAACAACTGGCCCTCGCCCTTGGCCCCCAGTTGCTGCTTGAGTCTGCCAATCGACACCGGGCCAAGGCGACCATCTGCCATCACCCCCAAGACCTGCTGCAGCTGTTGGATGGCGCGTTTCGGCCCGTGATGCACCGCTGCATCAAACACGGCGATAGAGAGGGCCGGGCTTAAGCTCGCAATCAGGTCACAGCGGGCGGGCATCCAGTAGTTCTGGCGGAAAAAGGGCTCAGTATGGGCAGGAGTCAGATCACCGATAGCGATATCGGGCACCCCATCCCGATCGAGGTCGGCCATGCCGTCCTTCTTGCCATCGGCGGCATCGGCAATGCCGTACTTGGTATGACCACCACGGTCGGCAGGATGGTTGACTTCGCCCCCTTCCACATCGGGACGAAGCAGCCATTTAAGTGCGAGTGATAACATAAAGGCCCCTCGGTTAACTGCGTTATCAGCAGCGTACCGAGGGGCCTCTATGGCATGGGTTTATGGTGGGTTAGTGTGAATTACTGTTCTGGATAGTGGCCATGCTTGAGCTTATACAGCTGGTCTTCTGCAGATCGCTCTGATGGGTTACTTATGCGCTCAAACAGCGCCTCTGTTTCTTGCTTAATCCGGGTTTCACGCTGCTGGTCTGACTCCAGAAAGCCAACACGCTGCAGAGCAGCAACCCCCAAGGGGTAACGTGAACGAGCCCCAATGATGGGCATATTCAGCAATTCATCGGTATTGATAAACATCTCGCTGAATCCAGCGGACAACCGGCCAACAAACAACGGGCCTTGGTATGTAGACCCTCTGACAATATGAACGTGAGCCAGAAACAGCACAATACCCAACAACAGCAGAGATCCCAACACGGGTACCGGGCCAATACTCCGATGGCGCTTTCTTGGCACCACATGCGGTTTTACTGGCCTAGCCGCTTCGACGGGGTCAATCAACGCACCATGACAGACAGAGCAAGCATTGGCTCCATCATCCTCCAAGTTACCGCACTGGCTGCATGAACGTAACACCGATAGATTCCTCCTTGAATAATCCATCATCAACGCTAATTGAGTCGTCACCAAATGAAAACCCCGCCGCAGCGGGGTTTCTCTTTAATGTGAGTCGCATCTCTATTGATAGCCAAACAGGTCAGGTTGATGGCGGCGGCGGGTCAGTTCGCGCTGTTCGGCCACCACCGCATAGGTCTGTGGCACTGAGAGGCCATGCTTACGGGCCAGCACATCGATATTCCGCCCATTGAACTCGTCCCAGATAGCCCGGTCACGCAACGCGGCCTTGAGATGATCCCCGGTGGGGATGTAGTAGGCACGGCCCCCCATGTAATGGGCCTGTACCAGCGCCAACTTGCGGGCCTGAGCCTTGGCCAGCTCTGGCTCCATTCCCCCTCTGACCAACTCGCAGGCCAGCACATCGACCAACTCGGCCAGGGCTTTGGGCCATTTGGCCGTCAGTTCGGTGGTCGGGATCTGATCCAGGCGATCGACAAGCTGCCCCAGCGACTCATGATCATCGGCGAACAAGTCCAGATTCTCAGCGTTAGCGTCCATCATTCATCTCCTCAAACGCCGCCACAACGGCCTGATAACCGGCCACTCGCCCGGACTTCTCATTGGTGGGGACGGTTTTCTCGGCCGCGACAAGGCGGGCAACCAGCTCCCGCTTGTGCCAGTTTTTCAGTGACTCAAGCACCTGGTAAGCCAACCCATCGGTGAGCCAGGCCACCTCTGCCACGCCGATGCCGTTGTTAAGCCGCACCGTTTGCCGCTCAACATAGTGATTCAAGGCCGTCTCACTGCCATCGCGCAGCAGGCCATGGCGGTGCATGGTGATCCATACAGCCCGGATCACGTTTATCTCGGCGGTTTTGGCATGAGCCCCACGGGCCGGGCTTAAACGCTTGTGCCCTTCCGCTTTAACAGCCCCTTTAACAGGGCGTTTAACCGTCGGTTTAAACCCTGCCCCCTTCATAGCCAGCAGCACCTTGTCCAGCTCCGGGATCGTCAACTCGGCCGCCGAACGCTTGCCACTCTGCTGCTCCAGCAACGCCCTATAGGTCTCCTCATCGAGCCCCAGGGTACGCCTGCCAACCTGAACCAGACGGATCAGGCGGGTACGATCACCACTCTGCGCAGCATTTGGCTGATTGTTAGCTAAGGTGTTCAATTCCCCCTCCCCGTCTTTTTCATCCAGATTTGCCCGGCCGCCATCACGTCAGGCCCACTACGCAACTGAGGGCAATGGCTATCGAGCCACTGCTCTGCCTGCTGCTGGCTCAGGTTGCCAAACTTCATCACGTAGGCCAGCAGTCGTTGCCAGTTAGACATGGCCATGGCTGGCCTCCAGCGCCACCGCTCTGGCTTGCTGCAGTTCAGCCACCAGTTGCCAGCGCATCTGGCTTGCTTCCCCCGCTAGGGCAAATAGCCCTTGGGCGCGGGCCTCTCGAATAAACTGTTTGAGCTGTTTGCACACAGCCCGTTTTTCAGCTGCCGCCAGTGCAATGGCTGCGGTGCTGAATATCTTGGTAAGCCGAATATCCATCTCTGTTTTAGTCATCGCCGTGCTCCTTTATTGGCGGTGAACGCCTGGGCCGCTCTTTTCCACACATAAGTCGGCTGCTCATCAGTGCCCGGCCACCACGCCGGGCAGACGCCCCTCAAGGCGTTTCGCAATGCCAAGTTGCCCTGGCGGTTTCACTCCGGCATGGTTAAAGCGCCAACCCAACCACAAGGAGTACGTTATGACCGATGCCAAACTCTATGAGCTGGCTGTTCAACTCGCTGCCGCCGAAATTCAGTGCGGCTTTATTGGCCAGGCTACTGTCGGCCGGGATATTCAGATTGAGGAGCGGATTGCGTTTTTTCACGATCTTCTGCGTCAGCAGTGGCGGGAACGCCATAACGTGGAAAATATTGAACCCTTCCCCCCTGTGACCCCCTGATATACACCGCTTCACCACTGCTCTGACTGGGGGTAGGCATACGGCCCTCAGTCTCTTCCACCTTCTTGTCCATCTGTCCTCCGGCTGCTCATCAGTACCCGATCACCACATCGGGCAGACAGGGCGGCATTGCCGCCCTGTTTCGCATCGGGCCGTTACTCGAACTGCAGTGGCTTCGCCCCTTCATACTCTTCGGCATTGAGGGGGGCAGGCCCCAGCCCCAGCGCCCAGAGCAGAGCGGCCTTGATGCCATCCTCATAGGTGTCGTCGGGGTAGCAGGTGCCCTCTGTTTCAGTGATCTGCTCACAGAGCTGCAGTTGCTCTTCGGCCATATCCACGTTGATTTCCATCGCGTCTCCTCCCCTTACAACTTGGCCAGATCCAGGCTCATCTGGATGTAACGCCCCTGGGCGTCACGCTCATAGAGCCGCAGGTATTGGCTGGTTCCGGTCACCTGAATGGCATCGGCGATCGCTTGCATGGCCTGCTCCCAGTCGGCGTCTTCGATGTTGAGCTGACGCAGGGAGAGCACCTGGTTAACGTCGATATGACCGGCTTTGGAAACCCGAAAAGCGTGGTCAACCAGGGCCCGCAGTTTAGGACTGGCCCCATCGCTCCAGCGGGCGATGCACTGGTCAATCAGCACCTTGGCAGCCTGGATCCGTTCATCAAATTTGCGGTGCTCCCCCACCGCCCGGATCAGCTTGTAACGGCCGTCGAAACTGAGCAGGGTCACGTTGCCCTTGGCGCCGCCCCACGCCACGCCGTACTGCTCGGATGACAGGTCAACAAAGTCGTTGATCTGCTGCATGGCGCCAATTTTGAAGGCGGCCAGCTGCGAACGCTGCTCGCGGGCAGCCGCAATGATGCCCATCACCACTTCATCACGCAGCTTGTCAGCTGGGGCGATCAGGTGTTCCGGTACCCAGTGCCCTTGGGCGTTCTGGCGCATCGGGGTGGTACTGCCGGTTTGTGCTTCTTGCATAGGGTTCTCCTTAATGGATCTTGTTGCTGCCGGGCATCTGATAGCACACGGCGGCAGCCTGCTGTTTCGCTGGGCCGAGTACCTGTTCTTCCAGGTGAGTCGCACGGCAAAATTCGAGGAACTTGGGTAATTGACGCAGCACGACCTTGGCCAGTGCTTCGTCTTCGATATCGAGCTCTATCTTGGCCATCTCAGTTCTCCTTACTGGCCGCTGTTTAGCACTAGGTCAAATTCACCTTTCTCAATCGCTGCCAATACTCGATATCCATTTACAGCCGTCTCCTGGCTTTCACTTTCCATCGGTACCCAACACTTCTCTTGCCGGTTGAACTGCATGATGGATTTTTCTGCATTGAGCCTTCTGATATCAGCCATTACGGTTTGCTCTGATATCCCAAATATCTGAATAGCCATCTCTTTCACGAAATATCGATAGAAATCCAAATTGGCTCTGATATAGGCCAACCGTACGATCTTCATTTGCCGTTCCGTTAATTTGGTCATGTCCAATTCCCCTTGTTAGATTACTGGCGCCAGTGCAGCAGGCAGCCGCCAAAGCGCACCAGGGCGACCTCCCGAACCACGCCAGCCAAGCATTCGCGGCTTAACACGGCGCGGTCTTTCATCGCCTGTGGCAAAGGGCCAGTGACGGCCAGCAGCGGGGTGTGGCGCACTTGGCTGGTGCGGACTTCACATCCCTTGGCTGTCAGCCACCTGCTGAGCTGCTCGGCGGTGTTTTGCAGATTTTTTTTCATCCCGTTCTCCTTGTGATTCATCACCGGGCCCACTGCCAACAAAGAGCCCCCTGCCTATCGAGCAGACACAGATCGCTATTTCTTCTCACCAGACTTTCTAAGCAGTTGGTTCAACCGCATAGCTACATGTTCCAGCTCATTACTGAGCAACTTCACCAGCTCACGCTCATCCCCATCAGCCTGGAAGGTCAAACGACTGATAGCCCTCCCCGCTTGGTAAAGCTCTACCTGCTCACCTTCAGTGCTCAATTGAATTGGGCGCTTAAGCTGTTTCTCTTCTGAGAGTCGGCTATGCGGACAACCACTTCGGCAAGCCTTGTAAACCTGGATGTAAAGCGGGTTACTACTGACACTTCGACGGTTTTGGTGCGCCAGGCACTGGTCTTGGCGGATCTCCCCCAGGATCGGGCACTGAACGGTGCAAGAGAGATAAACCCCTTCCACCAGTTTTTGTACCCGTTCCAAATCCCCCGGATATTTTTGGTTACAAACCTGACTCACCATGGTTCTGGATACCCCGAGGCGCTTGGCAACCGCCGCCAGCGAGCTACTTTTTACCGCCTGCTGTAAGGCTGCCAACCAAGCAGGCACATGGGGGTTACTCATGACTCAATTCCTCCTGTTGTGGCGAACGGGTAGAACCTTTGTTCGTTCTGATCCCATACACCGGCCTTGCGCACCAACGGGGCCAGCTGGCCGGTATTACGCAGCAGGGTGTAACGACTCAACTTCCCCTTGTTCTGGATCCCGGCTTTCACCTTGACCAGAAAGCGGATATACCCGGCCTTGTACAATGCGCTGAGAAATGATTTGGCATGGCTATCGGTAACCTCGGCAGTCATTTGCAGATCGATTCGGGTGAACTGTTTGTGCATCTTCATCGCGTTCCACATTTTCTGCTGCTTGGTTTTATGGTCACGGCGCCGAACTACTCGCCCTTCGCCGCAATGCCCACGTCCAAGAACTGGTTCCTGCCCTTCAATGCGGGCATATATTTTTGGACGCCCCGCCACACCAATCCCGGCGACTTGTTGGATAACCCCTCGTCGCTCGAATTCCTTAACTATTTCCCGTCCCTTTTCAGTTGACTCTGCAATTACCATGGCAATATCGTTAACCGTGAAACACTCATTGGCCGCGATATGGTTCCAAGCTGCAGCTCTTTTATTTCTTGTTTCCTGAGCCATTCAAAAATCCCCTCAAATATCCGTCTCAAGGTATTGGCTGTCTCCTAAGCCAATAATTCAGCCGAGCCGCCCCTTGCCGTTAAAGTCGAGGAAAAGCTCGGCCTCACGACCATGCAAATCAGCAAGGCTGACCACGGCCAGATCGTTTGCCAAAGCCAACGACTCCACTTTCTCCAACGCTGTGAGGATCCGACGCACTTCGCCATGACCTCTTTTGCTGATCATGTTGAGCAAGTCCTCCTCCAGCAGGATGTCGCCACCGATAAGGTGGTCTGCGAACATGCCCACATCGGCCAAATCGGCAGGTTGAAATTCGATCCAGTCAGAGATGCGGTTGAACAACTGCTTCCGGTGACTAATGCGTTTGGCGATTTGGTCCATACCAATCAGGATGACCGGCTGATCTGTGCCGTCGTAGATGTCACGGAAGCTATCCATGATCTTGTTGGAACCCACGACGTAATCGCACTCATCAACAAACAGCGTCAGCTCTTCAGCTCGCATACGCTCGATGACATCATCAACCATGCGCTGAATGGGGTAGCGTGGAACCATTCCCAGCTCACGGACAATACGCTCCAGCACGCTGCTGGGGGTATCAGTCGCATAGCAACGGATATAGATTGCATTCACCCCATCCTGATTGAACAACCAGGTCATGGTGGTGGTCTTACCAAACCCGCTCTGGCCATACACCAAGCCAATTCCAGGTACGACCTGAGAACGGCTGTTGAGGTTGTGAAACAGCGTCTCGGTACGGGTTACGTTTTTGACCGGAACAACCTTTTTTTTCATGATTTGCACTCCTGTTTAATGACGTTTAAATGGGGGGATAACCCCTTACAAACCTTGCTGCACTTTGAGTTCCTGCTCCTTGCGCAGGGTAAAATCGATCCGCCGAGCGACCAGGTAATAGTCCTTTCGGTACTGTTCCAACCACGCGGACTCCTTGTCTGATAGGGGCTCGTTGCAGGCTTTTCGGGACAAGTGCCACGCCTGCTCCTCTTCGCTCTTGAGTAATTTGGCTTTGCTCTCCTCCTGCTGACGCATCAGCTGGCGATCCTGCTCACGCCGACGAGCAAGAGCCTCTCGCTCTTCGTCGCTGAAGCTTTGCTCCGGTTTATTTATCAATGCGTTAGCTGAGGTACTGAGGGCTGTGATTGCTGCATTTTCGTGATCACGACTGCTCAATGGCATCCCAACCACACCTTGGTTTTGCGCTTTTTTGGCAGCCAACATGCGAGCCGCGATTTCATTGATCTCGAACTCATCCTCCAACCGTTTTGCCTCACGGCGGAAGTCACGCAGCACCTTGGTCGCCGCTTTACGACTGGCCCTAAACTCATCGGGCGCCATCGCCGTTCCGACCAATTCATCGTTGATCGCCTCGACATAGGTACCCCAGTCATCAAGCGGGTAGAGAGTGGCTCGGCCAACGTTGGCTGGATCGAGAAAGACTCTGACCCGGCGCCGATCCCACTCGGGTTGCATTAACTCAGGTGCGGTATATTTGAGACTGTCTGCTGCCACTTTGCCCCGAATGACGGTCGCCTCTCCGATGTACTGCAAGAGCATGTCCAACGCATGTTCCTGATTGATGAGGCGTGGCTGGTAACGGCTTTGCTGATATTTCTGAAAGGGAGACAAATTGCCCAACCCATCGTGTGGCTCGTGGTGATAGTGAAATTCCAACCAATCATTGAGAGCCTTTTCGAGTTGCTCCGGGGTTAACGCAAGTTCCAGAGCCTCTTTCTCTCCCTTTGCGCGGTTCTTACCGATCCGCTCGCAAAAGGCTCGCACCGCCTCGATTTTCTTACGATCACTGACGTTGTGGCCGATGTAACCAGGCAGCAGTTCCATCAAGCCGTGAGACATGGTGCGGAAGAACCGCTCAATAAACGGCTTCTCCCAACCCGAAAAGGCTTTGGCACGCTCAAGATTAATTTCCAAGAGATTGAAGATCCCGGTGGTGCGCTTGCTGACATAATCCGAACCGTTATCTGTCTTGCAGATCCCGTTTTCATTGGGCAGACCCCAACTCAGCAGGCACTTGCGCAGCAGCAGGCAGATCCCTTCCGAATCGGAGGTCGGTGTCAGTAACAGCTGCACCCGTCGGGTCATTACATCGATGGCGCCAATAATGGTGTAACGCTTGAGCTTGCCATCCACATTCAGTTGCACGTCTACCGGGGTGCTATCAAACTCCCAAACATCATTTGGCAGCTCATAGCGCTGATACATCTTCTGGAAGACAGGGCGATGCTTGCCATTAAAACCGTCAGGATCAGTGACGTAGGCAAATTCGGCGCTATGTGTTACCAGCCACTTGTTGACCCAGCGGCGAATACTGGAGGTTGAGGGTACGACCCAATCGTGTTCTTGCTTGGCTTGTTCAGCCACCATATCCAGTAGGGTGTGGGCCTTGCTGGCGAGATGCGGCTTGGAGGTCAATATCGCGATCAAAAACTTTTCCATTCTGGGAAAGGTTTCAACCATATGAGGACGTTCCAACTTATATGCGCCAGCCAGCGCAACGATGCCTTCCTGCTCGCGCTTTTTCTGCCAACGATAGAGGGTGGCCTGCGATAGTTTCTGCCGATGGGTAATGACCCACTCAGGCAAATCAAGCTGCCGCTGGTTGTAAGCGTCAATAAAACGCAGGGTGCCTTCAGTTTTTCGCCCGGCCATGCAATATGGTTCGATAAAGGCATCCAACGCAGACAAGATTGCCATCTTGGCGCTAGCGCGTTCCTGACGGGATTCAGGCAGGCTATTGAAGCGTACCAAGCCGATGTTCTTGCTTTCCTGTACGGCTGTTTTCACCGTCAATTCTTCCGCTTCCAGCTTTGCCACAAGCTGTTTTGCCGCAACAACAACCGTGTCGCACTCCTGCAACATGGCCTTGGCCTGCTGCTTAGCAAGGTCTTGCTGAGTGAGGTGCGGAAGACTGGAAAAGTGGTATTCCAATCCCTTAGCATTGGATCGTTTTCTGGCCTGCCAATTTTCTGCTGTCTCCTTGCTTCTCACCCTTCGATCCGTTGAAGGCATGCCATTCAGCCCTGCGAGTTCCTGAGCGGTAAACCATTGCTTATTCATGGTTACCCCCAATCAGATCAAACCCGATAGATGCTGATAAGGCCGCAATGATCTCCTTGGCATGAGGGCGTTTTGGCTTCCTCCCTGTATCTGGAGCGAACATCTGGATGCAATTCAAAACAGTTCGAGGATGATAGCCATGCGTCAAGGCCCATGACCTGCAGGTCATTCCCTGCGCCCTGAGGGCGGCATGGATATGGTTGGCATTATCTATTTTCATGACTTGTCACCGTGGTAATATCATTTGCTTGCGTGCGCATTTGGCAAGTTACCAAGTGCGCCATATAGAAAGCATTGATCCAACCAATATATCTAGTCAAGACCTTTTTATTGCGTCCGATTACTAACCACAACCAAAAGGTTGCAATAAGAAGAATTTACACATTAAAAACAAAGGCTTATATGGAATCGGACGACATCAACCACGATCGGACACTAGGTCCGATTCTTCCAGAAGGCATCGGACTTTTTAATGAGCGACTAAAAGAGTTAATCGGACATGAAAGCGTGCGAGCTTTTGGTCGCAGAGTTGGGATTAGTGACACTACGATACGCAAGTACCTGAGCGGTGAAACTGAACCAACCATCAGTCGGTTAGTCAGCATTGCTGTCTCATGTGAGGTGGCGCTGGAGTGGCTTGCAACTGGTGAAGGTCCAAAGCAACGAAGCCATCTGATTGAAGAGCGAGCCAGCCAGGACAAGTGGGAGCTATTTGGCCTTGAAAATGGATACTACAAGGATGAGTTTGACGAGGAATATGCGCTAGTCGATGGCTACCATGTCACCGTCAGTACTGGCTATGGCGCATTTAACGGCGACGATACCCCCGTTAAACGGCGGCTCGCATTTCGCCGTAAATGGTTGAAATACAGGGGTTTTAAAGCAGAGCAGCTTAAGGTGGTGTTTGCCAAGGGAGACTCGATGGAGCCCACCATAGCTAGTGGTGATAGCTTGCTTATCAACCTCGCGGCCTCTAAACCAATCGATGGTGAAATTTTTGTTGTGCGGCTAGGAGAGGAACTCTACGCCAAGAGAATCCAGAAACGCTGGGACGGCGCGATCGAGTTACTCAGTGATAACAAGGAGTATAAGGAGCAAGTCATCCCTGCCAGCGAATTAGAACGCCTCGCCCTTATCGGCCAGGTGGTATGGATCGGAAAAGACGTAGGTAAGTGACCATGGAAGAAGAATTGCGGGTGTACCACGGCACCAGCTTCGAAAAACTACAATCGATTCTGATCGAGGGTGTCAGGCCCCCGTCATTCTGGTCATACAAGCACCAGGCAACGTTAACTTATGCTGGTATCGAAGAGATGCGGGGCTATGGCGGTGCTGTCATCTCGGTGCGCATAAGAAATCATCACTGGCACGATGTAGACAAGCAAAATTTCAACTTCCTGCCCATCGATGGTACGGCTGATGAGGCCTATTACATCATGGAGAACAATGGTATCGGTATCGTCTGTCTAGATCATATCAGCCCCGCAGACTTGGAGGTTGTTTATGTGGCTGAGCCAGATGAGAGAAAATCCAGACGCAAGTTTAAACACCTGTAGTTTTGTTTTATCAAACTTGCCGCTGCGCTAGCTGTTTCTCACTTTTGGCGGAGTAGTAACCGCAACAAGTACCGGAATGGTTTTTTTATCACTCCCTCGCGGTTTCCTTTAAGCCATCTTTTCATGACACTAAACCGGCCTTAAACCTGTGCTACGACTGAGTTTTCTCCCACATGCTCCCACTTACTCCTGCGACCTCCCGGTTTATCACTGGTGACGGTCCTTTACATATCTGACGAGATGTTGATGTCTGCCACTCCTGCCCAGCTTGTCGCCCTGCTGCAACAACGCGTAGAAGCCTGCTTTGTGCAGGCCGAGGCGCGCCTTGGCCGTACCTTCCCCCGCCCGCGGATCTACTGCAATATGCGGGGCCGGGCGGCGGGATCGGCGCGGCTGCAAACCTGGGAGCTGCGCTTCAATCCCGCCCTCTATCAGGCCAACCAGCAGGCGTTTCTGGATGAGGTGGTGCCCCACGAGGTGGCCCATCTGCTGGTTTACGCCCTATGGGGTGAAGGACGCGGCAAAAACCGGGTGCTACCCCACGGCCGCCAGTGGCAATCGGTGATGCGGGAGGTGTTCGGCCTTGAGCCCAGAACCACCCACAGCTTCGATCTGGCGGTATTGGCCCAGCGCACTGTGCCCTATCGCTGCCTCTGCCAGCAGCATCAACTGTCGATACGCCGTCACAACAAGGTGGTGCGTGGCGAGGCCCGCTATCACTGCCGCCGCTGCAAGCAACCGCTGGAGCGGGAACGGCCGGAGCCAGAGCAGTAAGCCAGCTTGTGTCGCGCCCCTGTGGTAGGGTGCCCGCCATCGTTCGTCAATCATCCCGTTTGCAAGGAATCCCATGCGTTTCATCTCCTCCCTCGCCCTGACCCTGCTGGCCGGTTTGCCGCTGCTTAGCGCACCCCTGCACGCCCAGACCTTTCGTGAAGCCAAGCAGGATCTGGTGAAGCTCTATCGCAGCCAGCCTGCGGTCACCACCTTCTACTGCGGCTGTGACATCGACTATCAGGGCAAGAAGATGAGCCCGGATCTGGCCAGCTGCGGCTATGAGCCGCGCAAGCAGGCCAAGCGCGCCGCCCGCATCGAGTGGGAACACGTGGTCCCCGCCTGGGAGTTCGGCCACCAGTTGCAGTGCTGGCAGGATGGCGGCCGCAAAAACTGCGAAAAAGCGAGCCCCGAGTTCAACAAGATGGAGGGGGATATGCACAACCTCTTCCCCGCCATTGGCGAGGTGAACGGCGATCGGGCCAACTACCGCTTCTCCGACTGGAACGGCAAGCCGGATCAGTACGGCCAGTGCCAGATGCTGGTGGATTTCAAGGATCGTCGGGTGCAGCCGCCCAAGGGGCCGGTACGGGGCCAGATTGCCCGCGCCTACCTCTACATGAGCCAACAGTATGGGCTGCGTCTGGCAGCGCAACAGCGTAAACTGTTTGAAGCTTGGGATCGCCAGTACCCGGCAGAGGGCTGGGAGTGCGAGCGCAATCGCCGCATCGGCAAGCTGCAGGGCAATACCAATCCCTTTATTGAAAAGCAGTGCCAATAACCCCATTTGACCAGGGAGGGGGATTGCCCCTCCTATCATGAAACCCTTACCCACTGCCGCGTGAGCCTTGCTCGCCGTCTCGCAGCAGGATTTGAAGGGTTTCCAAGCAAGAGACTGACAAGCAGCCATGCGCATTCCACGTATCTATGAACCGGCCACCCTGCAAGTTGGCCAGACTATCGCCCTGTCGGAAGACGGCGCCAACCATATCGGCCGGGTACTGCGCATGCAGCCGGGCCAGCAGCTCGAGCTGTTCAACGGCGATGGCAATCAATACCCCGCCACCATCGCCAACGTCGGCAAGAAGTCGGTGGAAGTGACCATCGACCGCTGCGATACCCAATCGGTGGAGTCACCGCTGGCCATTCATCTGGGTCAGGTGATCAGCCGCGGCGACAAGATGGACTTCACCATCCAGAAATCGGTTGAGCTGGGCGTCACCTGCATCACCCCGCTCTTCTCCGAGCGCTGCGGCGTCAAGCTGCCGGCCGATCGACTGGAGAAGAAGCGCGAACAGTGGCAGAAGGTGGTGATCAGCGCCTGCGAACAGTGCGGCCGCAACGTGGTGCCAGAGGTGCGCATGCCGATGGAGCTGGACGCCTGGCTGGCGGAAGAGACCAAGGAGCTCAAGCTCAACCTGCACCCGCGCGCCGAGTACAGCATCAACACCCTGCCCGTTCCCGAGCATGGGGTACGCCTGCTGATTGGCCCGGAAGGGGGCTTGTCGAGCGACGAGATCGCCCGTACCGTGCAGGAAGATTTCAAAGAGATGCTGCTGGGGCCGCGGGTGCTGCGCACCGAAACCGCCGCCCTGACGGCGATTACTGCGCTGCAGTGCCGCTTTGGCGATCTGGCCTGAAGCAGGTTTTAAGAATCTCACTCGCAATCGAGCTACCAGAAGGATATTCGGATGACCATTAAACTCGGCATCGTGATGGACCCCATCTCGGCCATCAACATCAAGAAAGATTCCAGCTTTGCCATGCTCGAAGAGGCGCAAAAGCGCGGCTATGAGCTCTTCTATCTGGAGATGAAGGATCTCTACATGGAAGCCGGTCGTGCCTTTGGTACCATGCGCCCGCTCACTGTCAAATATGACTATGCCGACTGGTACACGCTGGGCGAGGTGGTGGATCAGCCCCTCTCCAACCTCGATGTGATCCTGATGCGCAAGGATCCGCCGTTCGATACCGAATTTATCTACGCCACCTACATGCTGGAGCGGGCCGAGGATGAGGGTTGCCTTATCGTCAACAAGCCGCAGAGCCTGCGCGACGCCAACGAGAAGCTCTACACCGCCTGGTTTGCCGAGCACACCCCGACCACGCTGGTGACTCGCCGCGCCGACAAGCTGCGCGCCTTCCACGCCCAGCACAAAGACGTGATCTTGAAGCCCTTGGATGGCATGGGCGGCGCCTCCATCTTCCGCATGAAGGAAGATGACGCCAACGTCGGTGTGATTATCGAAACCCTGACCGCCCACGGCAGCCAGTACTGCATGGCGCAGACCTATCTGCCCGCCATCAAGGATGGCGACAAGCGGGTACTGGTGGTGGATGGCGAACCGGTTCCCTACTGTCTCGCCCGTATTCCGGCGCAAGGGGAGACCCGTGGCAATCTGGCAGCCGGTGGCCGTGGTGAAGCGCGTCCCCTGAGCGAAGCCGACTGGGCCATCGCCCGTGCGGTGGGCCCGACGTTGAAAGAGAAAGGGCTCATCTTCGTCGGTCTCGACATCATCGGCGATCGGCTGACCGAGATTAACGTCACCAGCCCGACCTGCATTCGCGAGATTGAAGCCGCCTTCGATGTGCACATCACCGGCATGCTGATGGATGCCATCGAGCGTCGGCTGGACAAATAATCACCAGGAAGGCTAACCGGCCTGTTCAGGGGCAACCGCCCCCGACAAGCCCGGAAAAAGAGAGGGTGGCCCGGCGCCACCCTCTCTGTTTCAAGACAATCCGGAAAAGGGCGGGATCTCGCCCAGCCCAAAAAGCGGTTTTTCCCATGGGGATCAACTGCCATAATTGACCTCAAATACCTTTGCACTATTTGGCCTCTATGCAAACACTGCAAAATCACTTCCTGCTTGCCATGCCAAGCCTGACGGATCCCTACTTCGAGCGCTCGCTGGTCTATCTGTGCGAGCACAACGAAGAGGGCGCCATGGGCTTGGTCGTCAACATTCCGGTCGAGATGTCGCTGGAAACCATGCTGACCCAGCTCCAGCTCAACCCGCCCAACAACCCGGAGCTCAAGCAACCGGTACTGCAAGGGGGGCCGGTTCACGCCGATCGCGGCTTCGTGCTGCACAGCTTCCGCCCCGGTTTCAACTCCACCCTGCAGGTGGGGGATGAGATGATGGTAACCACCTCCAAGGATATTCTGGAAACTCTGGGTACGAGCGAGGCCCCTGCCCATTGGCTGGTGGCCCTTGGCTATGCCGGCTGGAGCGCCGGGCAGCTGGAGCAGGAGCTGGTGGATAGCGCCTGGCTGGTGATCCCCCCCAATCCGGCTCTGGTGTTCAAGACCCCCATTCACAAACGTTGGCAGCAAGCTGCCGCCAGCATAGGGGTGAACCCGGTTCACCTCTCCAGCGACATCGGCCACAGCTGATCGGCTGGCCCGCTCCGCTCTCTATTTCGAGGATTTATCAGTTATGTCATCACGCAGCATCATGGGCTTTGACTATGGCACCAAGAGCATTGGCGTCGCCATCGGTCAGGAGCTGACAGGCACAGCCCAGCCTCTGCGCGCCCTCAAGGCCAACGACGGCATCCCCAACTGGGACGAGATTGAGAAGCTGCTCAAGGAGTGGCAACCGGACCTGCTGGTGGTCGGTCTGCCGCTGAACATGGATGGCACCGATCAGGAGATCACGGTACGGGCCCGCAAATTCGGCAACCGGCTGCATGGCCGCTTCGGCAAACCGGTAGAGTTCAAGGATGAGCGACTCACCACCACAGATGCCCGCGCCCGCCTGTTTGAGCGAGGCGGCTATCGCGCGCTGGAAAAAGGCAGCGTGGACGGGGTATCGGCGCAGTTGATCGTAGAAGCCTGGATGGAAGAGCAGTACAACTAAGCCATCAACAGCAAGGCAAGGGTCGCAACCCTTGCCTTGTCTCGCACAATCCCCTCATTACGCCTGTGATTGTCCCGCTACCAGCCCTTCGGCCTCTGTCGGCGTCGCATTCATCATCCGGTTGAGCCAGGGCACCATCAGCCCCATCACCACCGCAATCAGCAGGGTCGCCATCCCGATCTTGCCAAATACGCCGGTGTAAATGGGCAAAGTTTGCAGCGGATCCGTCATCCCTTGCGGCACGGCGGTAAAGGTCGCCACATAGCCCCCCAGCAGGGACGCCATCGCCTGAGTCAGGAACCACATTCCGAGAATGAAGCCCATCAGGCGTTGTGGCACCAGCGCGGCGACCATCGCCAGTCCCAGCGCACTGATCATCAGCTCGCCCAGACTCTGGAACAGGTAGATAAACACCATAAACCAGGGGGAGGTCAGCCCCTGCTCATCGGCAAACCACCAGCCGGATGCCGCCGCCGTCAGAAAGCCCAGCGAGCAGAAGAACATCCCGAGGGTGAACTTGAGCGGCATGGTGAGATCCCGCCCCTTGCTGCCCATCCGAGTGTAGATCATCGCGAGTACCGGGCTACCCACCACCACCCAGAAGGGGTTGAGCGCCTGGAAGCTGATTGGGTTGACGCTCATGCCCAGCATCTCATGGTGCATGTTGTTGATGGCAAAAAAGTTCAGAGACGTCGGCATCTGGGCGTACAGCACGTAGAAGAGCACTGCCTCCAGCATCAGCACGAAGGCCACATACATCTTGTTGCGGCCCACGGTGTCAAGCCTGAATGCCTCGCGGAAGAAGAAGATCACCACGGCGATGGTTACCGTCATCAGCACCATGTTGGCGATCACCACGTGGTGCATCAGCCAGGCGCAGAAGAAGACCATGGCTACCGAACCCAATATAACCAGCAGCAGTTTGCTGTAATCGAGCGGCAGGTGATCCGGCGCGGAGCCAATATCCTTGACCATATTGCGGCAGGCAAAGAAGGTGAGCAGCGCAATAATCAGCCCCACCCCACACAGGTTATAGGTCACGGTATAGCCGTAGTGATCGGCAATTACCGGCGCGAGCGAGAGGGAAATAAGGGAGCCAATATTGATCGACATATAGAACAGGGTAAAAGCCCCATCCAGCCGCGGATCTTTTGGCTGGTAGCATTTTGACAGCAGGCTGGCCGGATTGGCCTTGAACAGGCAGTTACCGACTGCGATGGTGCCTAGCGCATAGAAAATCAGGTCGGGATTGTAGATAGAGAGGCCGGTCATAAAGTAGCCGATAACCAGCACCACGGCCCCCAGCACCATGGTGCGCTTGGTACCGAGAATATGGTCGCCGACATAACCACCGATCGAGATAAGGCCATACACCAGCGCCGAGAAGGCTCCGAAGGTGATAAACGACTGCTCCTGGGAAAAACCCAATTGCTGTACAAAGAAAACCGCCAATATCCCCTGCACGCCGTAATAACCGAAGCGCTCCCAGAGTTCGACAAAAAATATCATGAAGAAGGGTTTGGGCTGTTGTAACAACCCTGTGGGTGCTGTTGCTGGACGCATATCAACCTGCCTTTGCTGAGATTTATTTTTATTAATCTGGTGGTGGCTGCCGCACTATTTTTTCGTCCGTCATTGCCATTACGGGGAGTACAGTCAGCCTGCCAATCTGGCTATTTTCGGGTGCACGAGCCCCGTTCGATGAAAGGTGTTTTTCATCTAGCCGGTTTCAATTACGGGTTATCGGGGGATGGTGAGTGGCGTCTCCCGGTACAGTTACCGGCTCCGGGTTCTACCTTTGCTGCATCCCTTTACTCAAGCCGGTTTATCAACCTTGATGCTTATTCCCCTCAGCTCCGTCACTCATGGCTGGTGGCCAGATAGCCGGGGCATGGCACGGCCACAGACGACCTGTGGGGCTGGCTCACGCCGCGCTCTACTGGCAGTCACCCTACGCAGGCGCTATCTAACCCCGTCATTTCAAGGGGAGTCATGCTATATCACTGCAAATACAGGAACTTAATGGTCGATCACACTTTAAAAGTGACCATAGGTGAAGTTTTCTAATGAAACCACATGAATTCTTTTCGTGAAAAGAGCTTCACTCGAGACGTGCAACCAAGGCTAATCTGTGCATAAAGAGAGTTGAATGACACACAGCTGAACCCGAGCTCGGCACTTAAGTCGTGCAAAAGCCCACTCATCAGGGCGATGCGACAACAAAAAGCCGAAGCTGATGGCTCCGGCTGATCGATGGGCACAGTCACGGCCACATTAGCGTGGCGATTCGTCGTTGTAGAGTCGCCGGATCTCGTTGCGCAGCCACATCACCTTGGCATCCTGATTGTGCCGTTTGTGCCACAGCAGGATGAAGGCGATCTCCAGCTGGGCGTAGAGCTTCTCGGGGAGCGGCAGCGGCATGGCGATCAGATTGCCGTGATGCCGACTGGCATAACCACCGCAGTAGGAAGGAGCCACCGCAATCAGTTCGTGACTCGACTGGGAGGCGATATGCAGCGCCTGTTCGAAGCTGGAGACCATGATGGGCACCTCCCGCTTCAATCCCTCATCCTCCAGCAGACTGTCGAGAGCCCAGGTATCGTTCGCTTCCCACACCATGCTGATCTGGGGGCAGGCCAGAAAGTTCTCCAGCGACCACTTCTGCTGGAGCAAGGGGTGATCCTTGCGCAGGAACACGACCGGGCGATCGGTGAACAGCACCTCGTGATCGATGTAATAAGGCAAGCGGTTGACCTTGGCCAGGGAGCGGCCATGGGTCTCGCGGGCGCAGAAACCGAGATCCGCATCGCCATTGACGATGTCGTTGAGGGAGTGGTGATCCCACCCCAGCATCCTGACCACCGAGTTGGGGTACTTCTGGTAGATGGTCATGGGCAGATCGCTCAGGAAGCTGATGTAGAAGGGGGACTCCATCACCAGCGTGAAGCGGGCACCGTCTGGGATCGCCTCGCTATTGAGCGAGGTGATGCTGTCGGTGAGCTGGAACCAGACCTTCAGCTCCTCCTCCAGGGTCAGGGAGAGGTTGGTGGGCTGCAACCCCTGCCGCACCCGCACAAACAGGGGATCGTCAAACCACTCCCGCAATTTGGCCAGAGATTTGCTCACCGCCGACGGAGTGACGCAGAGCTTTTTGGCCGCCCCTGCCACACTGCGCTCCTGCATCAGGTACTTGAAGACCACCAGCAGGTTCAAATCGAGTTCACCCAGATTGCGCATATCCCCTCTCATCTTCCATCAGCCCTGCTACCGCACTTCACGAAGCGCGAGCCATGGTAACAGCCCTTTGACAGCCAGGTAACTGAGCAGTGCCAGCAGCAGGGCGCAGATCAGCATCTCGGACGGAGTAAAGCCAAGTTGGCCCAGCAGCCAGATATAGAGGCCGGAGAGGCTGATCTGCATGATGCAGAGCACGGCGCTGGCAAAGGCCACGTTATGCTGACAACCATCGAGCGCCTCTCCCATCGCCACTCCGAAGCCACAGGAGAAGCCGACACAGACCAGCGCAAACCCCGGCAGCAACAGATGGATATCGCCCCCCAACTGCCAGCACCCGAGTAGAAAACACGCAGCCAGCAGATAGGAGAGATGAGACACCGCCAGCACCTTCTGTTTGCCCAACCAGCGCAACAGCAGGGGCGTCAGGAAGGAGGTGGACATACTCACGCCGGCCATCACCATCATCACGATGGAGTACTGCTCGGTGGTGAAGCCAAACTCCTTCATCAGGATCAGCGGCGAGACGCTGACATAGACCAGAATGGCGGTCACGCTGGCACTGGTCAGCAGGGAGAGCAACATAAAGCGCGGGGAGCGCAGCAGGGCAAAGGGAAGCGCCGCGTCACTGCCCGGTTGCCGGGCCGGACGGGTCTCCTTGAGCAGCAACAGGTTGACCAGACCGCTGACGGCCGCCACCAGCGCCATCGCCACGAAGATCCCGCGCCAGTCAAAATGGGACAGGATAAGGTAACCGAGCACCGGCGCCAGCACCGGGATCACGCAGATGACCCCGTTAATCATTGAAAGTGCCATCGCCAGCCGCTCCTGACTAAGCACATCCCGCAGCACGGTAAAGGTCATGATATAGAGCGCCCCCGCCCCGACTCCCTGCCAGAAACGACCGAGGTAGAACTGGGTGATCCCCTCGGCATGACCCGCCACCAGCGAGGCAAGGACAAAGATCAACGCCCCCCCGAGCACCACCCAGCGCCGCCCGTAGCGATCGGCAATCATCCCGCCCAGCAGCACGGTGGCCGCCATACCGAACAGATAGATAGAGAAGGCGGTGTGGATCTGCGCCTCGCTCGCCTGCAGGGCATCGGCAATCTGGGGCACAGCGACCAGATAGAGATCGATCCCGACCGGATAGAGGATGATCATCAGAAAGGCGCACAACAGGAATACAGGCATGGATGCTCCATAACAGATTGGCGTGCCGATGCCTGCCAGATCACAGCGACAGGCGAACAGTGGCGGGGCCAAGGTGGTGACAAAGGTAGCAACACTGTGCGTCGCAATGGGGGCAACTATATGGGCGCCCAGCGCCCTCACCTAGTGAAGAGATGGCGATCGGTACATTCCAATCAGGAAATATTGTATTGAGTTACGTGCCATAGCGGCCATATTGAATCGAGCAGACTCACTAATAAACCGCGTCACCTCCCGCTCATTGCCATCCCTGCGCTGCACTTTACCGCCCGTCTGTTATCTGCCTTGGCCCTTGCGGGCGTATAAGCTGTAGGTGCGACGCAATACAGGGAATGTGTATGAAGGGAATGAAAAGAGAAGAGCAGATTGCTGGGCTGCTGGCGGCACTGGAGCAAGTCATTCTGGGCAAGCCGCTGCAACTGAAAATCGCGCTGGTGACCCTGCTGGCGCGCGGTCATCTGCTGATCGAGGATCTGCCCGGTATGGGCAAGACCACCCTGGCCCACGCGCTGGCGCAGGTGCTGGGGCTGGCATGCAGGCGCATGCAGTTCACCGCCGATCTGCTCCCCGCCGACCTGCTGGGGCTGCAGATTTTTGACCCCCAGCAACAAACATTTCGCTTTCACCCCGGCCCCATCTTCACCCAGGTTCTACTGGCAGACGAGATCAACCGCGCCAGCCCCAAGGTGCAGAGCGCCCTGCTGGAGGCGATGGCCGAGGGCAAGGTGAGCATTGAGGGGAATACGCATTCCCTCCCCACTCCATTTTTCGTCATCGCCACCCAGAATCCGGCGGATCAGGCGGGCACCTATCCGCTGCCGGAGTCCCAACTCGACCGCTTCGCCGTGCGACTCTCGCTGGGTTTTCCGCCGCCGCGAGAGGCGGAGCGCCAGTTGCTGCGCGGCAACCAGCCGACTGGCCCGTTGCCCGCCATGCTGAATGCCGCCGAGCTGACTGCCCTGCAAGCGGAAGGTGATGCTATCCATGTTTCCGATGCCACCCTCGACTACCTGCTGGCACTGGTGTACCAGAGCCGCTTTGCTGGGGATCTGCCACAGCCCCTCTCCCCCCGAGCAGCCCAGACCTTGCTGGCGGTGAGCCGGGCCTGGACGCTGGTGGCCGGGCGGCGCTTCGTCACGGTAGAGGATGTGCAGGCGGTATTCCCCTATGTGGCCGAGCATCGGCTGCGGGGCAGCTTTGGCGTGCAGCACGGCGAAGCCTGCCCCCTGAGCCAGCGGTTGCTGGCCAGGGTCGACCCGGACAATCCCTGATGAGCAAATGGCTAAGCCGTTGGCAGCAGTGGCGTGCCCGCTGGCAGCGGCGCTGGCTCGATCGCCGTATTCCGCCGGCCCGCCAAATCACGCTGGGTACCCGCAGCCTCTTTATCCTCCCCACCCGCATGGGGCTGCTCTATCTGCTGGTGCTGCTCGCCATCTATCTGCTCGGCACCAACTACCAGAACAATCTGGTATTGCTGGTGGCCTACTGCCTCGGCAGCCTGTTTATGGCCGCCATGTGGCTCACCCACCGCAACCTGCTGGGGCTGGAGCTGCTGGGGGGCCCACTGATGCTCGGGGAAGCGGGTAGCCAGCTGCCTATCCGTATCTTGGTGCAGAGCCCGCGCCCGGTGCAGGCACTTCACTTTAGCCTCAACGAAGGCGCCCTCTGGCTGGCACAGGCCGACGCTGTGCCCAGCACAATTATCCTGCCAGTATCGGGCTCGCGCCGTGGGCCACTGCCCCTTGGCAGATTGCGGGTTGAGAGCCGCTACCCCCTCGGCCTGTTTCGCTGCTGGTCCCTGCTGGACTTGCAACTGGAGGGCTGGCTTTTCCCCAAACCCGCGTTCGGGACGCTAAGAGGGGAACATGCGACCCAAAGCGAGGGGCATCAGGGCCAACCGGCTCCAGCCACTCTCGGTGACTTTGATACCCTGCGGACACATCAGGCCGGTGAACCACTGAGCCGGGTCGCCTGGAAGCAACTTGCCCAAGGGCGCGGCTTGCTGACCAAACAGTTCCATGAACCACAGCAGGATGACAGCCACTTCACCTTACAGCGGGTCGCGGGTGGGGATCTGGAGCAGCGGCTGGCGGTGCTGGCCTGGTGGTGCGCCGATTACGGCAAGCGGGGCATCCCCTTTACCCTGACACTGGCAAACCAGACGCTGGGGCCCGATAGCGGCGCCGCCTTTGTGCAGCGCTGCCTGCTGGTACTGGCCCAGTTCGATGCAACACCATCGAAGAGCACGCCAGATGCTGCTCGATAACCGCCGCCTGCTGCCATTCATCGCCCTGCAACAGCTGCTGCTGGTCGCGGCGCTATGGCCCCAGTTGCAGCTCTGGGTGGTGGCGGTAAGCGCCGCTACCCTTGGCGTCCGGGCCATGATGCTGTGGCGCGGCTGGCCGCCCCTGCCTGCCCGCGGGTTGGCACTGCTGGCCATCACCACTGTGCTGTTGCTGGGGCTGCAGTGGCGTGGGCTAGGAACCCTGCCCGCCCTGATCAATCTGCTCTGGCTCGGCTATAGCCTCAAGATGATCGAGGTACGGCGCGAGCGGGATATCGAGCAGGTGCTGCTGCTCGCCTTCTTTCTGATCGCGCTGGCGCTGGTGCAGCGACAGAACATCGGCTGGACGGCCGGAATGACAGTAGCACTCTGGCTGGCAGTGACCGCGCTGGTGGCCGCCATCGCTCCCGAGCAGAAACGGCCTTGGCGCAGTGCGGGGGGTACCCTGCTGCTGGCGCTTCCCCTGCTCATCACTCTGTTTCTGCTGCTGCCGAGGCTCCCGCCCCTCTGGCAGATGCACACCACCAGCCGCGCCCTGTCGGGGCTCTCGGAAGAGCTGGCCCCCGGCGATATCAGCGAACTGGTCAACTCCTCCGAACTGGCGTTTCGGGTCACCTTTGCCGATGGCCCGCCCCCTGTCCGCGAGCGCTATTTTCCGGTGATGCGCCAAGAAGTTTTCGATGGTCAGCGCTGGTTGCTGAGCCCCGAGGTCAAAACATGGCAGCAGACAGTGCCGGTGCAGACCGGGCTGACCCTTCTGGCATCCTCTTCACAGGCCAACACTCAACTGGCAGATAGTCCGTTACCCGCCGGGAGCTACGAGGTGATCGCCGAGCCCCAGCGCCACCGCTGGGCCTTTGCTCTGAGTGAACCGCACCTGCTGGCGGGTCCGGTGCTGCTTACCCCTCTCGACACCCTCTATCGGCAGGGGAGCGGCGAGGTGGCAATCCGCTATCGCATTGGCCGCAGCGAAGCGCAGCCCGAGGACGACAACCAAGCCGCCCAGCGCAACCTGCAACTGCCTGGCGGGGGCAACCCGAGAGCGCGAGCCTATGGCCAAGAGCTTGCGGCACGCTATCCGGATCGCAGCACGCTGGTCGCCGCCCTGCTCGAACAGTTTCGCAGCCAATCCTATTACTACACTCTGACCCCGCCACGACTTGGCAGCGATGGGGTGGATGAGTTCCTGTTCGATACCAAGCAGGGCTTTTGCGGCCACTACGCCATGGCGACCGCCTTCGTGCTGCGCGCCGCCGGTATTCCGGCACGGCTGGTCACCGGTTATCTCGGCGGTGAGTGGAATCCCAGAGGCAACTATCTGGCGGTACACCAGTTCGATGCTCACGCCTGGGTGGAATATCTCGATGAAGGGGGAACATGGCGGCGAGTTGACCCCACGGCGGCAGTGGCACCGGAGCGCATTGAAGGCGGCGTGAGGGAGGCGCTAAGCGACGAGTTTACCGCCGCCGACCCCCTCGCTTTGCAGCGTTATCGCAACTGGGCTCTGCTCAATCAGCTGCGCTGGTGGGGCAACAATATCGACTACCAGTGGAGTCGCTGGGTGATTGGTTACGATGCGGGCCAACTCTGGCAACAAATCGGTCTGCGCTGGCCTACACTGGCGGGACACACCCCTTGGTTGATCCTCGCCAGCCTGATGCTGGTCGCCCTGCTGGTGAGCCTGCCCCTGCTGTTGCCCGCCCGCCTGCCGCCAGAGCGGCGCATCTGGCAGCCCCTGCTCAAACGGGGCAAACGCAGCGGCTACCCACCAGAGCCCGCCGAGAGCATGGGGGCATGGTGCGAGCGGCTGGCACGGCTGCGTCCCGACCTTGCCCACTCCCTGCTAAAGAGTGCGTGGCTCTATCGACTCTGGCGTTATGCCCCCCTCAGCGAACGGCAACAAGGGCGCTGCGGGCGCCAGTTGCAACGGCGTGTCAGACAGCTCGCCCAGCGCTGGGATCAACAGCCAACGAGTGCGCCATAAAAGAAGGGGGAGCCACTGGCTCCCCCTTCAGGTTTTAATCAAGAGGTTTGACTCACCGCTTGTTATTTTTTGGTCGGATTGTCCCAGATCCCCTCTTCCAGCTGGGAGCGGATCTCGGGGTATTTGTTGGCATCGAAGGTGGGCACCTTGCCCAGCCGGAGCTGGTCGTTGTAATCCTTCGCCAGCTTGATGGCAACGCTGGAGAGCAGCAGGATCGCCACCAGGTTGACGATGGCCATCAGCCCCATGGAGACATCCGCCATCGCCCACACGATCGGCAACTCACCCACGGCACCGAACATCACCATCCCCAGCACGAACACCCGGAACAGCATCAGGCCACCCTTGTGGTTGTGCTCGAGGAACACCAGATTGGTCTCGGCATAGGAGTAGTTCGCCACGATAGAGGTGAAGGCGAAGAAGAAGATGGCCGCAGCAATGAAAATGTTGCCACCGCTGCCAATCTGGGAGGAGAGCGCCCGCTGGGTCAGCTCGACACCGGTCACACCGGAGCCCGGCTCAAACTGACCGGACATCAGGATGATGGCGGCGGTACAGCTGCAGATGACGATAGTGTCCATAAAGACCCCCAACATCTGCACATAACCCTGGGAGGCCGGGTGCGGCGGATAGGGAGTGGCAGTAGCCGCAGCGTTGGGCGCAGAGCCCATGCCCGCCTCGTTGGAGAAGAGACCGCGCTTGATACCGTTGATCATCGCCTGGGAGATGGCATAACCGAGCGCACCCGAGCCTGCCTGCTCAATCCCGAAGGCGGACTTGATGATCAGCATGAAGACATGGGGCAACTCGGTGATGTTCATCGCCACGATCACCAGCGCCAGCAGGATGTAGGCCAGCGCCATAAAGGGCACCACCAGCTCGGCAAAACGGGCAATGCCACGAATGCCGCCGAAGATAATCAGGCCGGAGAGCGCCACCAGCGCCAGACCGCTGACCCAGTCAGGAATGCCAAACGCCACCTTCATCGCCAGACTGATGGAGTTGGCCTGCACCGCGTTGAACACCAGACCAAATGCCAGGATCAGGCAGAGCGAGAAGACCACCCCCATCCAGCGCATGCCAAGGCCTTTCTCCATGTAGTAGGCCGGGCCACCACGGTAGTTGCCATCCTCATCCTTGACCTTGTAGAGCTGGGCCAGAGTGCTTTCAACGAAGGCGGTCGCCATGCCGATAAAGGCAATCAGCCACATCCAGAAGATGGCGCCGGGGCCACCCAGATAGATGGCGACTGCCACACCGGCCAGGTTGCCGGTGCCGACACGGGCGGCAAGGCTGGTACAGAGGGCCTGGAAGGAGGAGATGCCCGCGTTGTCCGATTTACGACTGTTTTTCAGCACGGAAAACATGTGGCCAAAGTGACGGATCTGGATAAAACCCAGGCGGAAGGTGAAAAAGATACCGACCCCGATGAGCAGGTAGATGAGCACGGCTCCCCACATCAGGTCGTTTAGCATCGCAATCAAGGTGTCCATAATTCTCTCGTTGTTATTCACATCCATGGTCAGTCTGCGCTGACCGTTTTCTGTCTGTCGTTTAATTAGCGTTTCGCTAAAGGGGCGGAATCTAGCACAGCGGGAGAGCCCGGAATAGTGATCCCGGTCACGCGAGACACAAAAAACGAACGGTAAAAGCCCATAAAGCTCCATTTAAATCGCAAACTTTCAACAAACTCAATAATTCAATCAGACAGGCCACCATTAAGCCCCATAAGAGAACCATTTTGATATATCCCTGATGAGCTATGCGAAAACGCAAACGCTTGCATGAAATGGTTTTCAAACTGCGATATTTCGCCAAACGTTTTCGCTGTAATTAAATTTCAAGTACGTAGCGAGATAATTTATGTGATCGACGACACAAATATGGATATTGGCTAAAAAAGTTCAGCTGAAAGCAAACCGGAGCGAGGTCGGGAGGAAATGTAAAAAACCTTACTAATCATATAGTTTCAAGCCATAAAACGGGATAACTCAACAGCCTGAATGTTTAACAACCAAGCGCCCCTATTGCAGGATGCAGCACATCAGTATTAATTAGGCAGGCAATGACGATGGGCCGCCCCCATCGCGCTTTTCTGAGCCTGAGGCACCAAGATCCTGTAATTTTATTTCAGAACCACCGTCTCAAGCCCGCAACCCAGGGATTACTCCCTCATTAAGAGATGATATTCGCTATGGCCGATAAATTAACCCAGCTGAAAGCCCTGACCACTGTTGTTGCCGACACCGGTGATATCGAAGCCATCAAACGCTATCAGCCCATCGATGCCACCACCAACCCCTCTCTGGTTCTGAAGGCCTCCGAGATCCCCGAGTACGCTCCGCTGATCGAAGACGCCATCAACTGGGCCAAAGCCCAGAGCCAGGACAAGGCACAGCAAATCATCGACGCGGGCGACAAGCTGGCCGTCAACATCGGTCTGGAAGTGCTGAAGATCGTTCCGGGCCGTATCTCTACCGAAGTGGATGCCCGTCTCTCCTTCGATACCGAAGCCAGCATCGCCAAGGCCCGCAAGCTGATCCGTCTCTACAACGAAGCGGGTATCAGCAACGACCGCATTCTGATCAAGTTGGCCTCCACCTGGGAAGGGATCCGTGCCGCCGAAGTACTGGAGAAAGAGGGTATCCAGTGCAACCTGACCCTGCTGTTCTCCTTCGCCCAGGCCCGTGCCTGTGCCGAAGCCGGTGCCTTCCTGATCTCCCCGTTCGTGGGTCGTATCCTCGACTGGTACAAGGCCAAAAATGGCCGTGATTACACCGCCAGCGAAGATCCGGGCGTGGTCTCCGTCACCTCCATCTACAACTACTACAAGCAGCACGACTACCCGACTGTCGTGATGGGCGCCAGCTTCCGCAATACCGGCGAGATCCTGGAACTGGCCGGTTGCGACCGCCTGACCATCGGCCCGGCCCTGCTGGAAGAGCTGAGCAAGACCGAAGGCGCCGTGGTACGCAAACTGGACTACACCGGTGAGCGCAAGGCCAAACCGACCCCGATGACCGAAGCCGAATTCCGCTGGGAACTGAACCAGGATGCCATGGCTCACGAGAAGCTGGGCGAAGGCATCCGCATGTTCGCCATCGACCAGGGCAAGCTGGAAACCATGCTGGCAAGCCGCCTGTAATCGGTTCTTTTTTCTGATAAAAACCGGGCCCCTAACAAGGGGCCCGGTTTTTTTCATGGGCTTTTTTAGCGCTGTCATAGAGTCGTCACGAAAACGTTTTAATTTCAGATTCGTTATGTTATACGGGTGGTGAAAACGATAAAAACCAAGGAGGGAGCCATGGAAATGTTCAACTTCGATTATGACGAGGTGGTTGAACTCGGTTCGCGTAGCCGCGGGACAACGGGAAAAAAACGTAAATGGCGTGAAATCGAGGCGTTGAAAGACAAGCACCGCCTGCAGAAGGAGCTGCAATCCATCGATATCGCCTATGAAGGTCTTACAGACGAGATTGAACTGTAATACCGCCAGACACCTGTAAAAGCGCTCCGCATAGTCGGGGCGCTTTTTTATGCCGCTATCGGATGATCAAGCGGCTTGTCATGCCACCGCTAGCGATGCCAAAGGATGCTGCAGGCTACTGGCAGCCCTCACCAACGGTATGGTATACCAACCCTTCCTCTCACCCGCGAAGAGTGAGCAGCGCCGTTTCAGGGCGCGTTGGCACAATCACCGCAAGACAGGTCATCAGCAATAAAAAACCCCCATCGATGACGGGGGCCTGAATAGTCGGGGTTGACGGCAGCGCTTAGCAGTAGCCGTAGCCTAGCAGACGCTGGTAGCGCTGCTCCAGCAGTTGCTCGGTATCGAGCGGACGCAGGGCGTCCAGATCCTGCTTGATGCGGGCCTTGAGGTTTTTGGCCATCTTCTCCACATCGCGGTGAGCACCGCCGAGGGGCTCGTCGATCACGTGGTCGATCAGCTTGAGCTCTTTCAGACGCTGGGCAGTGATACCCATCGCTTCGGCAGCTACGGAGGCCTTGTCGGCACTCTTCCACAGGATGGAGGCACACCCTTCCGGCGAGATGACGGAGTAGGTGGAGTACTGCAGCATGTTGACCCGGTCACCCACGCCAATGGCCAGCGCACCACCGGAGCCACCCTCACCAATCACGGTGCAGACAACCGGCACGGTCAGACCGGCCATCACTTTCAGGTTGCGGGCAATCGCCTCGGACTGGCCACGCTCTTCGGCACCGACGCCAGGGTAAGCGCCCGGGGTGTCGATAAAGGTGATGATCGGCATCTTGAAGCGCTCGGCCATCTCCATCAGACGCAGGGCCTTGCGGTACCCTTCCGGACGCGGCATACCGAAGTTGCGCTTGATCTTCTCTTTGGTCTCGCGACCCTTCTGGTGACCAATCACCATCACCGGCTCACCGTCGAGACGGGCGATGCCGCCGACGATAGCCTTGTCATCGGCATAGGCGCGATCGCCAGCCAACTCGTCGAAATCGGTGAAGATATGCTCGATATAGTCAAAGGTGTAGGGGCGCTGGGGATGACGCGCCATCTGGGATACCTGCCAGGCACCCAGATCACCGAAGATCTTCTTGGTCAGCTCTTCGTTTTTCTTCTCCAGCCGGCGGATCTCGTCTTTCAGATCCACGGCGTGATTGCCTTCACTCACATGTTTGAGTTCATCAATCTGCGCCTGCAACTCGGCAATCGGCTGTTCAAAATCCAGAAAAAGACTCATAGGGCCTTAGAACCTCTAATCAAAAACCAATTCAACCCGCTCTCGTCCAAGCAGGACTCGCAAGTCATCTATCAGTTGATCGGTGGGCGTCACCCGCCACTCGGTACCGAGCGTCAATCGCACCCGGGAGCCGGGGCGACGATAGTTTACCTGAACCGGACAGACTCCGGCACGGGCGGGCTCCAAAATCTCGCACAAACGCGGGAAAAAGCGATCATCAATCCGCTGTTCATCGAGGGAGATGCGGATTGCTCTGGCAAAACGCTCCCTCGCATCGTTGATATCCAGTAATTCTCGAGCCGACATTTTAAGGCCACCGGAGAAGTCATCAAAGCTGACCTGTCCAGAAACCACCAAAATGCGGTCTTTTTGCATCAATTCTTCATATTTTTCCAGCGCTTCACTGAACAGGGTCACATCAAGGCGACCAGAACGGTCGTCCAGGGTGAAGATCCCCATCTTGTTGCCACGCTTGGTCACCATGCTGCGAGCCGCGATCACCAGCCCCGCCGCCGTGGTCACGGTATCGCGGGAGGTGGGATGCAGATCGCACAGGCGACCCGAGGTATAACGACGCAATTCGCTGCTGTACTGGTTGATGGGGTGGCCGGTGAGATAGAGCCCGAGGGTCTCGCGCTCCCCTTCCAGCCACACCTTGTCAGGCCAGTGCGGCACGTTGGCAAACGCCTTTTTGACGTCGTCAATCTCTTCGGTGAGCACGCCGAACATGTCGACCTGCCCCACTGCCTGCGCCTTGGCGTGCTGCTCGGCGGCGCGCATCGCCTCCTCCAGGGTCGCCATCAGGGCGGCGCGGTGGGGGCCGAGCCGATCCATGGCACCGGAGAGAATAAGCTTCTCCATCACCCGCTTGTTGAGCTTCTTGATGTCGACCCGGTTGCAGAAGTCGAACAGGTCGCGGAACGGGCCGTCCCGATCCCGCGCGTCCAGAATCGCGTCGATAGGGCCTTCACCGACCCCCTTCACCGCGCCGATACCGTAGACGATATGACCATCTTCATTGACGCTGAAGCGGTAGCGGCCGGTATTGACGTCCGGCGGGATCACGGTGAGCCCCATCCGCTGGCACTCGTCCACCAAGGTCACGATCTTGTCGGTGTTGTCCATATCGGCGGTCATGACCGCCGCCATGAACTCGGCCGGGAAGTGGGTCTTGAGCCAGAGGGTCTGGTAGGAGACCAGCGCATAGGCGGCGGAGTGCGACTTGTTGAAGCCGTAGCCCGCAAACTTCTCCACCAGATCGAAGATCTTCATCGCCAGTTCGCCGTCGACGCCATTCTTGATGGCGCCCTCTTCGAAACCGGCCCGCTGCTTGGCCATCTCCTCGGGCTTTTTCTTACCCATCGCCCGGCGCAGCATGTCCGCACCACCGAGCGTGTAGCCCGCCAGGGTCTGGGCGATCTGCATCACCTGCTCCTGATAGAGGATGATGCCGTAGGTGGGTTCGAGGATGGGCTTGAGGCTCTCGTGCTGCCACTTCTCGTCCGGATAGGAGATGGCTTCATTACCGTGTTTGCGGTCGATGAAGTTATCCACCATGCCTGACTGGAGCGGGCCCGGACGGAACAGGGCCACCAGTGCGATCATGTCTTCGAAGCAGTCGGGGCGCAGCCGCTTGATGAGGTCCTTCATACCGCGGGATTCGAGCTGGAATACCGCCGTGGTCTCGTAGCGCTGCAGCAGGTCGAACGACTTCTTGTCATCAATGGGGATGGCGGCGATATCGACCGGCGGCTTGCCCTCTTTGGCAAGACGCGGGTTGATCATGCCGAGCGCCCAGTCGATGATGGTGAGCGTTCGCAGACCCAGGAAGTCGAACTTCACCAGACCGGCGTACTCCACATCGTTCTTGTCGAACTGGGTGACCGGGTGATGACCCTCGTCATCGCAGTAGAGCGGCGCAAAGTCGGTGATCTTGGTGGGCGCGATCACCACGCCACCAGCGTGTTTACCGGCGTTGCGCACCACCCCTTCCAGGCGGCGGGCCATATCGATGAGGTCTTTGACCTCCTCATCCTGCTCGTAAAGCTCGGGCAGCTTGGGCTCGGCCTCGAACGCCTTGGCCAGCGTCATGCCCGGATCCGGCGGGATCAGCTTGGAGATGCGGTCGACAAAGCCGTAAGCGTGGCCCAGTACCCGGCCCACATCCCGCACCACCGCCTTGGCCGCCATGCTGCCGAAGGTGATGATCTGCGACACCGCCTCCCGGCCATACATGTCGGAGACGTGCTCGATCACCTCGTCGCGCCGATCCATGCAGAAGTCGACGTCGAAGTCGGGCATGGATACCCGCTCGGGGTTCAGGAAACGTTCGAACAGCAGGTCAAATTCCAGCGGATCCAGATCGGTGATCTTGAGGGCGTAGGCCACCAGAGAGCCAGCACCCGAGCCCCGGCCCGGACCAACGGGAATGCCGTTGTCCTTGGACCACTGGATAAATTCCATCACGATGAGGAAGTAACCCGGGAAGCCCATCTGGTTGATCACTTTCAGCTCAACATCGAGGCGCTCGTCATACTCGGGACGGCGCTCGGCCCGCACCGCCGGATCCGGGAACAGAAACTCGAGACGCTCCTCCAGACCCTCTTTCGATTTGGCCACCAGAAAATCTTCGGTAGTCATGTCGCCGGTCGGGAAGTTAGGCAGGAAGTATTCGCCGAGACGCACCGTCACGTTGCAGCGCTTGGCGATCTCCACCGTGTTTTCCAGCGCTTCGGGGATATCGGCAAACAGCTCGGCCATCTCCTCCTGACTGCGCAGGTACTGCTGGGGGCTGTAGCGACGGGGGCGGCGTTTGTCCATCAGGGTATAGCCATCGTGGATGGCCACCCGGATCTCGTGGGCGTCGAAGTCATCGGCGTTGAGGAACACCACCTCGTTGGTGGCGACCACCGGCAGCTCGAACTCGGTGGCGATGGCCACCGCCATGTGCAGGTAGACCTCTTCGTCGGGTCGACCGGTACGCAGCAGTTCGAGGTAGTAGGCATCGGGGAAGTGGGTCTGATAGAAGGCAACACACTGCTCGGTCATCTGCCGGTTGCCCTTGAGCAGGAACTTGCCCACATCCCCCTCGCGGCCGCCGGAGAGGACGATCACCCCCTTGGCGTGTTCGGCGAGCCAGCTCTTGTCGATGACCGGCCGCCCCTGCACATGGCCGCGCTGGTAACCGCGGGAAATAAGCAGGGTGATGTTCTGGTAGCCGTCGTTATCCATGGCGAGCAGGGTGAGACGGAACTGCTCGTCGCCGAGCTCATCGCTCTGCACCCAGAAGTCTGCCCCGACGATGGGCTTGATCCCCTTGCCGTGGGCGGCACCATAGAAACGCACCAGACCGCACATGTTCATCTGATCGGTCAGCGCCAGCGCCGGCATGTTGTTGGCCGCCGCAGCCCCGACGATGGGATTGATCTTCTGCAGGCCATCGACCATGGAGAAGTCGGAGTGGACTCGCAGGTGGATAAAACGGGGGTCAGCCATCGTCATCTCCTCTCGCTGCTCAAACTAAATGGCATGGTCTACTCGATCCCCAGTGCGCGGCGCACCGGTTTGAAGCTCTTGCGATATTCGGGCAACGGGCCGCGCTCGGCCAGAATGGCGAGATGCTCCGCAGTCGGATAGCCCTTGTGGCGGGCAAAACCATACTCGGGATGACGGCTGTCCAGCTCGGTCATCTCCGCATCTCGGGTCACCTTGGCGAGGATCGAGGCGGCGCTGATGGCGGCCACCAGGCTATCGCCCTTGACCACGGCGCGCGCTTCCATCGGCAATGCCGGGCAGCGGTTGCCATCGATAAAGACCAGCTCGGGGGTGACCTTCAGTCCCGCCACGGCGCGCTGCATCGCCAGCATGGTGGCATGCAGGATGTTGAGCTCGTCGATCTCCTCCGGAGTGGCGCGACCGATGGCCCAGGCGAGCGCTTTCTCTTTGATCTCGTCAAACAACGCCAGCCGCTTCTTCTCGGAGAGCTTCTTGGAGTCGTTGAGCCCCGCGATCGAATTGGCGGGATCGAGAATGACCGCAGCGGTGACCACATCACCCACCAGGGGGCCACGGCCCACTTCGTCCACACCGGCAACCAGCTTGTCGTCAGGAATATCGATCATCATCTTGTAGCCTTGAATCAAAACAGGCCCCGCGGGGCCTGACAGGAGTCGACTGGCGCCGCATCACCGCTAGGAAAACGGATGAACGGGCTGCGCGGCGCAATCGACGGTCCGAAATAGCGTTATCTGCCGAGCAGATCCGCCACCGCATCGGCGGCCTGCGAGTCGGCATTGCAGCGGATCAGCTGGTGCAGCTCGGTGAAGGTGTTGACCAGCGCACTGTTGTCGTGCTCGAAGTACTTGCTCACCTCTTCCACCAGATTCTCCGGGGTGCACTCGTGCTGGATGAGTTCCGGCACCAGCATGCGACCGGCGAGCAGGTTGGGCAGAGAGACAAATTCGGTCTTTACCAGTCGCTGGGCCAGCCAATAGCTGAAGGGCTTGAGCTTGTAGCCCACCACCATCGGCTTTTTCACCAGCATGGCTTCGAGCGCCGCGGTGCCGGAGGCCAGCATCACCACGTCGGCGGCGATCATCGCCTCGCGCCCCTGCCCTTCCAGCAACACCATCTCGAGATCCGGTGCCACTTCAGCCTTGATGGCCATGAATTGCTCACGCCGTTTCTGGTTGACCAGCGGCACGATAAAACCGAGATCCGGATAGCGCACCGTCAGGTGTTTGCACGCTTCGAGAAACAGAGGGGACATAAAGCCCACTTCCGCCGTGCGGCTGCCCGGCAGTACCGCCAACCAGCGGCGGTTGGCATCGATACCCAGCTTGCGACGCACGGCAGCCTGATCCGGCACCAGCGGAATGTCATCCGCCATGGTGTGGCCAACAAAACGACAAGGGGCCTCGAAACGGTCGTAGAAAGCTTTCTCGAACGGCAGGAAGGCGAGCACCATGTCGGTAGCGGCCTTGATCTTGTGAATGCGGTTCTGGCGCCAGGCCCACACCGAGGGGCTGACATAGTGAACCGTCTTGATACCGGCGCGGCGCAGTTTCAGCTCCACTCCGATATTGAAATCCGGTGCATCCACGCCGATGAAGATATCGGGCGGATTGGCAATAAAGTGGTGCAGCAGTTCGCGACGAACCTTGAGGATGCGCGGCAGACGGCCCAGCACCTCGGTGATCCCCATGACGGAGAGCTCTTCCATCTCGAACAAGGCCTTGACGCCGAGGGCCTGCATCCGCGGCCCGGCGATCCCTTCGAACTGCGCATCCGGGTAGCGGGCTTGCAGCTCGCGCACCAGACCGGCAGCCAGAATGTCACCGGAGACCTCTCCGGCGACGATACCGATACGAACCGGATCAGGCACGGATGATCCCGCGCTCGTTATCTCTGAGGAAGTCCACATAGAGCTGGACGGCCGGTTCGGCTTGCGCCATCTCAATCAGCACAGGCAGCACCTCTTCGATGGTCTTGCCAGAGCGGAAGATCTCTTTGTAGGCACGCTTGACGGCAGAGATGGCCTCGGCGCTGAAACCGCGGCGACGCAGACCTTCGGAGTTGACCCCGAACGGTTTGGCGTAGTTGCCGGCGGCCATCACGTAAGGCGGCACGTCCTTGTTCAGGGCTGCGCAGCCACCGACGAAGGCGTGGGAACCGACGCGGCCGAACTGGTGAATGGCGGAGAGACCACCGAAGATCACGAAGTCACCGATCACCACGTGGCCCGCCAGGGTCGCATTGTTGGCGAAGATGCAGTTGTCACCGATGATGCAGTCGTGGGCAACATGAACGTTGACCATGAACAGGTTGCCGCTGCCCACCTTGGTCAGGGATTGATCCTGAATGGTGCCGCGGTGGAAGGTGCAGTTCTCGCGAATGACGTTGTTGTCGCCAATCTCGAGGAAGGTGCGCTCACCGGCGTACTTCTTGTCCTGGCAATCCTCACCGATGGAGGTGTGCTGGAAGATCTTGTTGCCGCGCCCAATCTTGGTCGGGCCCTTGATCACCACATGGGAACCTACCCAGGTGTTGTCACCGATTTCCACCTCGGCGCCGATGACAGAAAAGGGGCCGATTTCAACCCCTTTACCGATCACGGCAGACTCATGGACGATGGCAGTATCGTGAATGATGGCAGTCTGGTCGATCACGTGTGTTAAACCTCGCGTTTGGCGCACATCAGCTCGGCGGTACAGACCACTTCACCGTCGACAGTGGCGACACCGGTGAACTTGGCAATACCGCGACGCTCTTTCAGGAACTCCACGTCGAGCACCAGTTGGTCACCGGGGCCGACCGGACGCTTGAAGCGAGCGTTGTCGATTGAGGCAAAATAATAGAGTTCGTTGGGAGACGGCTTGCCCACCATGGTAAAGGCCAGGATACCGGTGGCCTGTGCCATCGCTTCCAGGATCAGTACACCAGGGAACACCGGCTTGGCCGGGAAGTGCCCCTGGAAGATCGGCTCGTTGAACGAGACGTTCTTGATGGCGCGCAGGGTTTTGCGCTCATCGCTGATCTCGTAGTCGTCTACACGATCCACCATCAGGAAAGGATAACGGTGGGGCAGCAGATCCATGATTTCCTGGATACCCAGGCTCTTCTTTTCAGTAGTCAAAACAGTACCCTATACCAATCGTGATTATTCTTGATCCAGCTTCTTCTCAAGCTTGCTTAACCGCTTGTGCATCTCTTCGATACGCATCACCCGGGCGGCGGTCTTGCGCCACTCTTTATTGGTTTGCAGAGGGATGCCAGAAGAGTAAACACCGGGCTCGGTAATGGGTCGCATCACCATGGCCATACCGGTGACGGTGGCCTGGTCGCAGATCTCCATATGCCCGTTAAAGACGGAAGCGCCGCCAATGATACAGTATTTGCCGACCTTGAGACTACCAGCCATCACGGTGGAGCCCGCCACGGCGGTGCCGTAACCGATCTCCACGTTGTGGGCGATCTGGCACTGGTTGTCGATGATGACGTTGTCAGCGATGCGGGTATCTTCCAGTGCACCGCGGTCAATGGTGGTACAGGCACCGATCTCGACCCGGTTGCCAATGGTCACGCCGCCGAGCTGTGGGATCTTGATCCACTCGCCACGCTCGTTGGCATAACCGAAACCATCGGCCCCGATCACTGTGCCGGATTGAACCAGACAGTCGGTGCCCATGGTCACATTGTGATAGAGGGTGACGTTGGCCCACAGCCGGGAGCGCGCTCCCAGCCGGGTATTTTTGCCAACAAAACAGCCCGGGCCAATGCGTACATCGTCACCCAGCACGACGCCGGATTCGATCACTGCATTGGCGCCGATGGCCACTCTCTCGCCCAGTTGCACGTCAGCCGCGATAACGGCGCTCGGATGGATATCCATGGCCGGCTGCGGGGTGGTGTCCAGCAGTTGGGCTACCCGGGCAAAGCCCACATAGGGGTCTTTGAGCACCAGGGCATTGGTGGGACAAAATGGCAGATCCGCTTCGGTAATGAGCACGGCGGTCGCCTTGCTCTGCTCCAGATAGTGCCGGTACTTTTTGTTGGACAGGAAGGTGATATCCCCCTCCCCGGCCTTTTCCAGTGTCGCTACCTTGCGGATTTCCAGGGTTCCGTCGCCATGGACCTGGGCCCCCAGTTGCTGGGCCAGCTGTGCGAGAGTGAATGCCATCAATTAGTTGCTCTTGCTTACCTGAGAAATAACCTGGCCGGAGATGTCCAGCTTGCTGGCGGCATACGGGGCGGCATTGCGCTCCAGCACCAGATCGTAACCATTGCTCTTGGCGATGGAATCGATGGCAGCCTGCACCTTGGTCAGGATCTTGTTGCGCTCTTCGGACTGACGGCGACCGTTGTCCTGCTCAAAGGCTTGACGCTTCTGGTTGAACTCCATCTGCAGCTTGGCCAGCTTCTCCTGGTTCTGCTTCTTCTGCTCGGCGCTCATGAAGGCTTCATCCTTGCGGAACTTCTCGACCAGCTTCTGGCCTTCCTGTTCCAGCTTCTGCAGCTCACGCATACGCGGCTCGAATTCACCTTTCAGCTTGGCTGCAACGGCTTCACGCTGGGGCAGCTTTTGGAAGACTTCGCCCATATCAACCACGGCGATCTTGGTCTCAGCGAAGGCAGAACCCATGCCGGCAGCCATCAGTGCAAAGCTCAAACCAGCTACTTTCAACGCTTTATTCACACTTACTCCTTGTTCCCTCATGGCGAGGGCTACCTGATTTACCCGATTATGCAAGCGGCGTTAGGACCGTCTTGTTACCTGGTGAGGCACGCATACCGCGCGTCCCATCATTGAAGACCCCCACCGCATGGGTGGGGGCGAAACTCTGCTTAGAAAGTACGACCGATGTTGAAGGAGAAGAACTCGGTACGATCCCCTTCGTATTTCTTGATCGGCTTGGCCAGGGCGAACACCAGCGGGCCCATCGGCGAGAGCCACTGCAGGGAGACACCGGCAGAGACCCGGATATTGCCCGGACTGGAGTAGTCCTGGCTCACATAGCTACAGTTAGCATTACCGCTAGGATCGCAGGTATAAGCACTGTTGGCAAAATCAGTGCTCCAGACGGTACCGGCATCAATAAATGCGGTGGTACGGATCTGCGGACGATAGGTCTCGGAAACGAACGGGGTCGGGAAGACCAGCTCCAGTGAGGCGACGGCCAGAGCATTGCCACCGACAGAAGTATCCGAGCCCTCGTAATTGCCGGTCTTACAAGGTTGATTGCCAGTACAACCGTTTTTACCTAGAGGGTTATAGGTCGCATAGATAGCCTTGGGGCCTATGGTGTTGCTCTTGAAGCCACGTACTGTATCGAAACCACCCGCATAGTAGTTCTCGAAGAACGGCAACATGGAGTCGTCGCCATAGCCGTTACCGTAGGAGACACGGCCCTTGCCGATCATCACCCAGCTGTGATCCACATCGAGCGGGAAGTAGTGGGCATCTTCGGCGGAGAGCTTGTAGTACTGCAGCTCCATGCCCGGCACAGTCACCTTGGCGTTCACTCGTTGACGCTCACCGGCGGTCGGAAACATCCCCTTGTTCAGGGTTGAACGGGTCCAACCAGCGGTGAGGTCGACTGTCACGAACTCAACACTATCCTCACCCTTGGCATAAAGATCCCAGAACTGATCCATCTGCACTGACTGACGGTTGTCATTCCATTGGTTATAACAATTGTTGTTCTCGTCAACGCCATCAGAACCGATACACTCCTTGAATTTTGCCTCATTAAATGTCGGTCGGCTGAGCTTGGAGCTTTCAATACCGGTACTGAAGTCGAGACGGTTGAACTCGTTGACCGGGAAGCCGCTGGAGAGACGAAAACCGATGGTTTCGTTCTCGTAATCGACGATATCGGCATCATCGGCGCGGAACTGGTTGTAGTAGACCCGACCACCCAGGCTGACACCATCCACGGTGAAGTAGGGGTCGTTGTAGCTCAGGTCAACGTTCTTGGAGTAGTCGTTGGTGCTGGCGTTGATGGAGACCTTTTTACCGGTACCCATAAAGTTGTCCTGGGAGATCCCCGCCTGCAGGCTCAGACCCGATTCGGTACCGTAACCGATACCGGCGTTGATGGAGCCTGCTGGCTGCTCCTTGACCTTGAAGTCGAGGTCAACCAGGTCATCGTTGCCCGGCACCCGCTTGGTGTCCACTTCGACGCTCTCGAAGTAGCCAAGGCGGTTGAGACGGCTCTTGGACTGCTCGATGTTGTCGGAGGAGAGCCAGGTGCCTTCCATCTGGCGCATCTCGCGACGCAGCACCTGATCTTCGGTGGTGGCGTTACCGCTGAAGTTGATATTGCGCACATAGACACGGGGGCCCGGCTCAACGTTGACGATCAGCTCTACTTCCTTGGTTTTGTCATTGATCTGCGGGAAGGTGACCACTTTCGGATAGGCGTAGCCGTAGCGGCCGAGGAACTTGGAGAGCACCTCTTCGGTATGAGTCACCTGGCTGGCGGAGTAGGTGCTGCCGGCAGCGATCGGGATCAATCCCTTCATCTCGCCACCGCGGTCGATCAGGTCACCCTTGAGCTGGACACCGGAAACCTTGTACTGATCCCCTTCCTTGATGTTGAGGGTAACGTAGACGCCCTTCTTGTCGGGGGTCATGGAGACCTGGGTAGACTCCTGCTGGAAGCGGATATAACCGCGGTCCATGTAGTAGGAGCGCAGGGTCTCGATATCACCAGCCAGTTTCTGCTTCTGATAGCGCTGGTCGGCGGTAAAGTTCCACCAGGGCACTTCGTCGCGCAGGGAGAGCTGGGCAATCAGCTTCTCTTCAGGGAAGACGCTGTTGCCGACGATGTTGATCTGCTGGATCTTGGCCGCTTCCCCTTCCACGAAGGTGAACTTGAGGTCGACCCGGTTGCGCGGCAACGGGGTGACGATGGCCTTGACCTTGGCGGAGTATTTACCCACGCCATAGTAGAAATCTTCGAGTCCCTTCTCGAGGGAGGTGAGTACGGTGCGATCCAGCGGATCACCCACACGAATACCGGAGGACTCCAGACTCTGGGTCAGTTGCTCCTCTTTGATATCCTTGTTGCCGGCAAACTCGATGCTGGAGATGGTCGGACGCTCCTTGACCATCACCTGCAGCACCTGGCCATCACGGTAAACCTTCACATCCTCGAAGTTACCCGAGGCATAGAGCTTTTTGATGGCGCTGGCCAGAGCCACGGAGTCGACGGTATCACCGACCCGGATCGGCAGGTTCAACAGTGCGGCACCCAGGGTCACCCGTTGCAGACCTTCGACCTGGATATCTTGCACCACAAAAGAGGCAGGGGCCGCCTGGGCCAGGAAACTGGCACCCAGCAGGCAACTCAACACCAATGCTTTTTTAACAGCCATTTTGTTCTTATGTGTCCTTGTTGATGCTCTGGCCTCAGAGGCGAGCGAAATCGTTAAACAGCGCAATGCCCATCAATAACATCAGAATGGCGGCGCCGATCCTGAAACCCACTTCCTGTATTTTCTCTGATACCGGCTTGCCGGTGACCGCTTCGATCAGGAAATAGACCAGATGGCCACCATCGAGCACCGGCAGGGGGAACAGATTGATAATCCCCAGGTTGACGCTGATCAGCGCCAGAAAACTCAAGAAATAGACCAGACCATAGTCGGCACTGCTGCCGGCGCCCTTGGCAATGGAGATGGGGCCACTCAGGTTATCCAGCGACACGATGCCACCGATCAACTTGCCAATCATGTCAAAGGTGAGTGTGATCAGGCTCCAAGTCTTGTCCGCGCCATGCCACAGCGCCTGCAAAGGCCCATACTGTAACAGAATTCGATATTCATCCGGTAATGGAACCAGTTGTGGCGAGAGACCGACGAATCCTACCAGCTTGCCCTGCACCTTGCGGCTATCCGGGGTCAGGGTCACGTTGAGAGCGCTGTTGTTGCGCTCAACCACCACTTGCAGGGGTTCGCCCGGTGCCTGTTGCACCAACTCGACAAACTGGGCCCACGCGGTAATAGGCTGATCGCCGACCTGTTTGATACGGTCACCGACCTGCAGCCCCGCCTTTTCACTGGCACTCTTGGCCACCACGGCAGCCACGACGGGCAGCACTTTGCCACTCAGGGGGACGATCCCCAAGCTACCGATAGGCGACTCTTTATCCGGATCGAAGGTCCAGCCGGTCAGCGACAAGGTTTTATCGGTGGCATAGCTGGTATTGGGTGCCTGCACCTTGAGAGTCACAGCATCATCACCCAGATGGCTGATAAGGGCGTAAGTGACGCTCTCCCAGTCACCGGTCTGCTCATCGCCGACCCCGACAATCTCCATCCCCGGCAGCACACCCGCCTCGGCCACGATGGATGCCGGACGCACTTCACCGATCACCGGCTTGACGCTCGGCACCCCGATGATAAACATCAGCCAGAGGGCGAACAGGGCAAAGACAAAGTTGGCCATGGGGCCTGCGGCGACAATCGCCATCCGCGCCCAGACACTCTTGTGGTTGAAGGCATACTGCTCGTCACCGGGCTTGAGTTCATCGACCCGGCCATCGAGCATCTTGACGTAACCACCGAGCGGGATCAGCGCCAGCACATATTCGGTGCCATCTTTACCCATCCGGCGCCAGATCGCCTTGCCAAAACCGATGGAGAAGCGCTCAACCTTGACGCCACAACGACGGGCCACCCAGAAGTGACCAAACTCGTGCACTGCGACCAGCAGGCCCAGCGCAACAACAAAGGCACCGATATTCCACAACACACCGCCCATCAGCCAAGCTCCTCAATCAAAGTGTGAGCACGGGCTCTTGCCGCACCGTCCAGGGCAAACAGATCATCGAGTGAACCGACTGCGCTGCTCTCCAGCGCCAGCATCACTGCCTCGTTGATCCGGGCAATATCCATAAAGCCGATGCGCCCGGCCAAGAAGGCGGCAACCGCCTCCTCGTTGGCCGCATTGAGCGCAGTGGTCGCCGCTTGTCCCTTCTGGCAGGCATTGATGGCCAACGCCAGACAGGGGTAGCGATCGTAATCAGGCCGGATAAAGCTGAACTCTCCGACACTGAAGAAATCCAAAGGTTCCACACTGGAGGGGATGCGATTGGGATAAGCCAGCGCATGGGCGATGGGGGTACACATATCCGGATTGCCAAGCTGAGCCAGCACGGAGCCATCCTTGTACTGCACCATGGAGTGGATCACCGACTGCGGGTGGATCACCACCTGGATCTGCTCGGGCGCCGCATTGAACAGCCAGCGTGCTTCGATGTACTCCAGCCCTTTGTTGATCATGGTGGCGGAGTCGACCGAAATCTTGGCCCCCATCGACCAGTTGGGATGAGCGATGGCCTGCGCCGGCGTCACCTTCGCCAGCTCGCTGATCTCGGTGTAACGGAACGGGCCGCCAGAACCGGTGAGCAAAATCTTGCTGATCCCCGCCGCCGCCAGATCGCAAAAACCGGGCTGGCGCTGCACGGCGGTCGGCAGACACTGGAAGATAGCATTGTGTTCGCTGTCGATGGGCAGCAGCTCGGCGCCATGTTCGCGCACGGCTTCCATGAAGAAAGCACCGGACATCACCAGCGCCTCCTTGTTGGCCAGCAAAATTCGCTTGCCGGCACGTACCGCGGCCATAGTCGGGGCCAGTCCGGCCGCACCGACGATGGCGGCCATCACGCTATGGGTGTCGGGGTGAGCGGCAACCTCGCAGAGGGCTGCTGCACCAGACATGACCCGGGTCGCACTGCCGTGCGCTTTCAGACGGGCAGCCAGTTCACGGGCGGCATCCTCATCGACCATCACGGCAAAACGGGGGAGAATTCGAGGCAGTCCCGCAACATGGCATCCACGTTGCGGGCGGCGGTCAACGCCAACACTTGCCAACTGCCCGGGTTATGGCGCAGCACTTTCAAGGTACTCTGACCGATGGAGCCGGAGGCCCCCAGAATAACCAGTGACTTGTGCATCAAAACTCCTGACTGAGTAGCAGATAACTGAGCAGAAACACCGGCAGGGCGGCGGTCAGGCTGTCGATCCGGTCGAGAATGCCGCCATGACCCGGCAACAGGGTGCCGGAGTCCTTGATGCCCGCTTCGCGCTTGAACATGCTCTCGGTCAGATCGCCGAGTACGGAGGCCAGCACCGCCAGCAGAGAGCAAAACAGCACGGTGATCATCTTGGCAGGAACAAATCCCATCGACCAGGTGACACCGATGGCCAGCAGGCTGGCGGTAAAGAGGCCGCCACACATCCCTTCGATGGTTTTGCCCGGACTCACAGCCGGTGCCAGCTTGTGCTTACCGAACGCCTTGCCGAAAAAATACGCGCCAGAATCTGCCGCCCAGACCAGTCCCATCACGAACAAGAGGATCCAGGCCCCCATCATGGGGTCATGGTAAAAGTTGTAACCACGGATAGCGACCAGCGACCAGAAGAAGGGAACCAGGGTCACCAGACCAAACAGCGACTTGAGCCAGATAGACTCTTTCCACAGCTTGGCGCTTTGGGGATAGCGCAGCACCAGCAGCAGACCCAGCAGCCACCAGCTTACCGCTGTCCAGAGCACGCCCATCACGAGGGGGTGCAGGTGGGGCGTCCAGAGTTGCTCCACCGGCAGCCAAAAGAGGCTGGCACCGAGCAACAGACAAAATACGATGGGCAACCATTGTTGCGGAGCAGCAGAGACAAACCCACTCCATTCGCGACTGGCCAACAAAAACACCAGCGCAGCCAACAGGGCAAAAAATTTCAATGGCAGAAAGAAGAGCGCCCCCAACACCAGGGGGATCAACATCAAAGCAGTAATAATTCGTTGTTTTAGCAAAAGAAACCTCTCTCTTGGGAGCGGGGTTTAGCCGGTCTGCTGCTCGGCGATCAATTCCCGTATCTGTTCACCCGTGCAACCGAAGCGACGCTCGCGGGCAACGAAAGAGGCGACCGCCTCACTGAACTCGGCCTCGTTGAAATCGGGCCACAATACCGGGGTAAAATAGAGCTCGGCATAGGCGAGCTGCCATAACACAAAGTTGCTGATGCGATGATCGCCACCGGTGCGGATCAACAGGTCCACGGGTGGCAGATCGGCCATGCAAACCTCACGGGTCAACATGGATTCATCAATGTCGTCAGCGGCCAGTTCACCGGCCGCCACTGCTTTAGCCAGCTTGCGGGCCGCCTGGGCGATATCCCACTGGCCGCCATAGTTGGCCGCAATGTTCAGGGTCAACCCCTTGTTATTGGCGGTCAAGGCTTCCGCCTTGGCGATTTTGGCCTGCAACCGCTCACTAAAGCGAGCAGTATCGCCAATCACCTTGAGCCGGATCCCGTTGTTGTGCAGTTTCTGCACCTCACGACCCAGCACTGTGATGAACAGTTCCATCAAGGCACTGACCTCCCCTTCCGGGCGGCGCCAGTTCTCGCTGGAGAATGCAAACAGGGTCAATGCCTCGATCTTGGCACGCGCAGCAAAGGTAACGGCCTCGCGCACTGACTTGACGCCCGCCTTGTGGCCATAAACCCGCATCTTGCCTCGGTTCTGGGCCCAGCGACCGTTACCATCCATGATGATGGCGACGTGACGGGGTAAAGACGAGTTGGCACAATCACCCAACGCAGCCAAAAGCGACATGTAATTCTCCCACAAAGACAAAAGCGCCGTGCAGGGGCACTACACGGCGCTCGTAATATACCTTTCAGACGGTTAGATTTCCATTAGCTCCTTCTCCTTTACGGCAAGGGCCTCATCGACCAGCTTGATGTAGGAGTCGGTCAGTTTCTGGATCTCTTCCTGGGCGCGACGGTCGTCGTCTTCGGAGATCTCTTTGTCCTTCAGCAGCGCTTTCAGATCGGCGTTGGCGTCACGACGGATGTTGCGCACGGCAACACGGGCGTTTTCCGCTTCGGCACGGACAATCTTGGTCAGGTCGCGACGGCGCTCTTCGGTCAGCGGCGGCAGCGGCACGCGCAGGGTCTGGCCATTGCTGGACGGGTTCAGGCCCAGATCGGAGGTCAGGATCGCCTTCTCTACCGCCTGGATCATGGAGCGGTCAAAAATGGAGATGGAGAGGGTGCGAGCATCTTCTGCCACGACGTTGGCCAACTGTTTCAGCGGAGTGGCAGCACCGTAATACTCAACCTGGATACCGTCGAGCAGGCTCGGGTGAGCGCGGCCGGTACGGATCTTGGACATTTGAGTCTTGAGCGCTTCTACGCTCTTGCCCATACGGTCCTTGGCGTCGTTTTTAATCTCGTTGATCACAGTGGTTTTCCTTTTGGCGAACGAGCCGCTACACGGCCCGTGTCTATCTTATTTACTGACGTGATGGATAGGATAAGAGCGCCAGGTGGCTCACTTTTATCTTATTTACCAACGTGGTGGATCAGAGTGCCTTCCGGTTCACCCATGACAACCCGGCGCAGGGCACCCGGTTTGTTCATGTTGAACACGCGGATCGGCAGATCATGGTCACGTGCCAGGGTAAAGGCAGCAAGATCCATCACCTTGAGCTCTTTTTCAAGAACTTCATCATAACTCAGTTCATGATACAGCACGGCATCCGGATTCTTGACCGGATCTTCGTTGTATACACCATCAACCTTGGTGGCTTTGAGCACCACATCAGCTTCGATCTCGATCCCGCGCAGGCAAGCCGCAGAATCGGTAGTGAAGAAGGGGTTGCCGGTACCGGCAGAGAAGATAACGACTTTGCCAGCACGCAGCTGGCTGATTGCCTCGGCCCAGCTGTAGGAGTCACAGACACCTTGCAGGGAGATGGCAGACATCAGACGGGCATTCACATAAGCACGATGCAGGGCATCACGCATGGCCAGACCGTTCATCACGGTTGCCAGCATACCCATGTGGTCGCCCACCACGCGGTTCATGCCCGCTTTGGCAAGACCGGCACCACGGAACAGGTTGCCGCCACCGATGACCAGACCGACCTGAACACCCAACTCAACCAGTTCTTTGATCTCTTGGGCCATCCGCTCCAGCACCGCCGGATCAATGCCGAAACCCTCGGATCCTTGCAGGGCTTCACCACTCAACTTCAGAAGAACACGTCTGTATGCAGGTTTGGGATTGGTACTCATGTCACTGATTCCTGGTCATATAAAGACCGCGACATAAGTCGCGGTCTGGGGAAACGGAAAAACCGGTTCGATTAGGCCTTTTGAGCGGCCGCGATTTGGGCTGCAACTTCAGCAGCGAAATCGGTCTCTTGCTTCTCGATGCCTTCGCCCACTTCGAAACGGGTGAAGGAGACAACGTCAGCGCCTTCTTTCTTCAGCAGTTCGGCAACGGTCATGGAAGGATCTTTCACGAACGGTTGACCAGTCAGGGAAACCTCACCGGTGAACTTCTTCATGCGGCCTTCAACCATCTTCTCGGCGATCTCTTTCGGCTTGCCGGAGTTGATGGCGATGTCGATCTGGATTTCGCGCTCTTTGGCAACGACTTCAGCAGACACGTCTTCAGGCTTGACGAATTGCGGGCTGTTGGCAGCAACGTGCATGGCCAGATCTTTGGCCAGCTCGGCAGAACCACCGGTCAGCTTGGTGATAACACCAATGCGGGAACCGTGAACGTAGGTACCCAGGTTGTCACCTTCAACCAGCATCACGCGACGCAGGTTCATGTTCTCACCGATCTTGGCGATCAGGTTGGTGATGGTCAGCTCGACGGATTCGCCGTTACCGAAGTCAGCGGCTTTCAGCGCGTCAACGTCAGCAATTTTCTGGGTCGCAGCGATGTCAGCGATCTTCTGGCCCATTGCCATGAAGCTGGCATCTTTGGCGACGAAGTCGGTTTCGCTGTTCAGCTCGATCATGACGGCAACGTTGCCTTCGGTGCGAGCAAAGATAACGCCTTCAGCGGCGATACGGCCAGCTTTCTTGGCGGCTTTGGCCTGACCGGATTTGCGCATGTTCTCAATTGCCAGCTCGATATCACCAGCAGCTTCTTCCAGTGCTTTTTTGCAATCCATCATGCCAGCGGCAGTGCGCTCGCGCAGTTCTTTTACCAGGGCGGCAGTAACGTTAGCCATGTCCAGTATCCTCGGTCTTGAATTGACAAGAAACAGGGGCCACAAGGGCCCCTGCTAACCAATTACATCAGCTTGGTTAATAAGGGCTTTGCAGTCCTTATCAATTACTCAGCTTCAACGAAGCCATCTTGTTCAGCTTGAACAACGATGTCCTGAGCGCGAGCTTCCAGTACGGTGTCAGCAGCAGCATTCAGGTACAGCTGAACAGCACGGATAGCGTCGTCGTTACCCGGGATGACGTAATCAACGCCGTCCGGGTTGGAGTTGGTATCAACGATGGAAACTACCGGGATACCCAGGTTGTTGGCTTCTTTGATAGCGATGTGCTCGTGGTCGGCATCGACAACGAACAGAACGTCAGGCAGGCCGCCCATGTTCTTGATACCACCCAGGCTCTTCTCCAGCTTTTCCATTTCGCGAGTACGCATCAGCGCCTCTTTCTTGGTCAGCTTGTCGAAGGTACCGTCCTGGCTCTGGGTTTCCAGATCTTTCAGGCGCTTGATGGACTGACGAACGGTTTTCCAGTTGGTCAGCATGCCGCCCAGCCAGCGGTGGTTAACATAGAACTGGTCGCAACGCTCAGCGGCTTCTTTTACGGCTTCAGACGCGGCACGCTTGGTACCTACGAACAGTACCTTGCCTTTCTTGGCAGCTACGGAGCTGATGAAGTTCATGGCATCGTCAAACATCGGAACGGTTTTTTCCAGGTTGATGATGTGAACTTTGCTGCGAGCACCGAAGATGTAGGATTTCATTTTCGGGTTCCAGTAACGAGTCTGGTGACCGAAGTGAACGCCGGCTTGCAGCATGTCGCGCATAGAAACTTTAGCCATTTTATACCTCTGTATTGGGGTTAGGCCTCCACACATCCCATATAACCGACCCGTTAAGGCACCCCGGCATATGTGTCGATGTGTGTGTGTTGTTTAAGTAAGGGTGATGAAATCGGGACGCAAGTTCCCCATTCCGGCGCGCTTTATACCATAACTTTGTTCAGGACACCACCGGCCGACACCCTAAACAGGTGTAAATATGGATCCCGCCAGAGGATGCTGCGATGCCGATTTGACGTTGTGATGACAATCACACTGGAAGTACGCGGGGGTTGCGGATAAAATTTTGCCCTGATTGCAAACGCATCTATTTTTCATTACCTGTCCTGTCAGCCCTCGCAGGCCCAGCGGCAGGCCGCAAGAGAGATCCCATGTCCATTAAAATCAAGACACCGGAAGAGATTGAAAAGATGCGCGTTGCCGGCCAATTGGCCGCCGATGTGCTGGTCATGATTGCGCCCCATGTCAAAGCTGGCGTCACCACTGACGAACTGAACACCCTCTGCCACGACTATATTGTCGACGTACAACAGGCGGTTCCAGCTCCGCTCAACTACCACGGCTTCCCCAAATCCATCTGCACCTCGGTGAACGATGTGATCTGCCACGGTATCCCGAATCACAAGAAACTGCGCGATGGCGACATCATTAATCTGGATATCACCGTCATCAAGGATGGCTACCACGGCGATACCTCGGCCATGTTCATCGTGGGCGAGACCACCCCACTGCGCCGCCAGCTCTGCAAGGTTGCGCAAGAGAGCCTCTACGCCGCCATCAAGAAGGTGCGTCCGGGTGCCTGCATCACCGAAATTGGCGCCGTGATCCAGCCCATCGTCGAGAAGGCCGGCTTCTCCGTGGTGCGTGACTACTGCGGTCACGGTATCGGTGCCGAGTTCCACGAAGAGCCGCAGATCCTCCACTACCGCAACAGTGGCAAGCTGGAGCTGAAAGCGGGCATGTGCTTCACCATCGAGCCGATGGTCAACAGCAAGAAGTATCACTGCAAGGTCAATCCGAAGGATGGCTGGACCGTGACCACCAAGGATGGCGGCGACTCCGCCCAGTGGGAACACACCCTGCTGGTGACCGAGGATGGCTGCGAGGTGCTCACCCTGCGCCCCGATGACACTATCGACCGCTTCATCAAACACAGCTAACATCGAACCCCGGCCCTGAACTTCCAAAGCGCCGGGGTTTTTACTTCTGTTTCAGCCGTTTGCCTGCCACTGTGTGTGAGATGCCATGGACGCCAGCCTACTTTCCCCCCATTTGTTACCCGATGATCAGCTCACTCGCGACAACTGCAAAGAGTACCTGAGCCGCTTTCTCGGCTGGCTGCACGCCCGTTTTGATGCCGGCGACAACATCATCGAGCTGGTCGCCACCCGCTCCGAGTACATGGATCAGTTGCTCTGCCGGTTGTGGCAGAAGTTCGGCTTCGACAAGAGCGACCTCACCCTCATCGCGGTGGGGGGCTATGGTCGCGGCGAGCTGCACCCCCACTCCGATATCGACCTGCTGATCCTCTATGACGGCGACGAGCTGGACGAGGTGTTGGGACTGCGCATCGGCGAGTTCATCACCTTGCTGTGGGATCTCAAGCTTGAGGTGGGTCAGGCGGTGCGCAACGTGGCGGAGTGCCTCGAGCAGGGGCGCGCCGATATTACGGTCGCCACCAACCTCATCGAGGCCCGCTACATCACCGGTCGCCAGGAGGGCTTTCGGCAACTGAAAGAGGCCACCGGCCCCCAGCACTTCTGGCCGAGTGAAGCCTTCTTTCGCGCTAAACGGCAAGAGCAGGCGGAGCGTCATCAGCAGTTTCTCGGCACCGCCTACAAGCTGGAGCCGGATCTCAAGAGCAATCCGGGCGGCCTGCGGGATATTCAAACCCTCGCCTGGGTCGCCCGCCGCCACTTTGGCGCCACTACCTTGTTCGAAATGACCAGCCACGGCTTTCTCAATCGCGCCGAGTACCGCGAACTGCTCGACTGCCAGAATTTTCTCTGGAAGGTGCGTTTCGCCCTGCATATGGCCATCAACAAGGGAGATAACCGCCTGCTGTTCGATCGCCAGCGCACTGTAGCCCAAATGTTGGGGTTCGAAGGGGAAGGCAACACTCCGGTCGAGCAGATGATGAAGCGCTTCTACCAGACGGTGCGGCGGGTCTCGGAGCTCAACGAGATGCTGCTGCAGCTGTTTGACGAGGCGATCCTCGGCAACACCGCCATGGATGTGCGCCGCCTGTCCGACGAGTTCCAGCTTCGTGGCCGCCTCATCGATGCGGTGGATGCGGAGCTGTTTAGCCGTGAACCAGCCGCCATCCTGCGCCTCTTCTATCAGATGGCCCAGCATCCCGAGATTGCGGGCATCCACTCGGCCACCTTGCGCCAACTGCGCGAGGCGCGCCGCAAACTCAACTGCTGGTTGCAGGACTTGCCTGACTGCCGTCGCCTCTTTATGGCGCTGCTGCGCCACCCCAACGGCATCGGCCTGCCGCTCACCCTGATGCACAAGTACGGCATTCTGGCGGCCTATCTGCCCCAGTGGAACCTGATCGTCGGCCAGATGCAGTTCGATATGTTCCACGCCTACACGGTGGATGAGCACACCCACAGGCTGCTCAAGAACATTCATCAGTTTCCCAATCCGGCCAGTCGCCAGAGCCACCCGCTCTGCCACGAGGTCTTCACCCGGCTGCGCAAACCGGAGCTGCTCAGCATCGCCGCCCTGTTCCACGATATCGCCAAGGGACGGCGTGGCGATCACTCGGAACTGGGCGCCGTCGATGCGCTGGAGTTCTGCCAGCTGCACGGTCTGGATCGCTACGAGAGCCGACTGGTCGCCTGGCTGGTGCGCCACCATCTGCTGATGTCGGTTACCGCCCAGCGCCGCGATATCTACGATCCCGACGTGGTCACCGACTTTGCCCAGAAGGTGCGCGACGAGCAGCATCTCGACCTGCTCTACTGCCTTACCGTGGCTGATATCTGCGCCACCAACGACACCCTGTGGAACGACTGGAAGGGCACCCTGCTGCGGGAGCTCTACTTCGCGACCCAGAAGGCGCTGCGCCAAGGGTTGGAGAACCCGCCCGACATGCGGCTGCGCATTCGCGAAAACCAGCGTCAGGCCAAGCAACTGCTGGCACAACGGGATGTATCGGAAGAGGCAATCAACCTGCTCTGGGCCGATTTCAAGGCCGACTACTTCCTGCGTCACAGCCCGGAGCAGATCGCCTGGCACTGCCGCCATATCATCGAGCATGGCGACAATCCGGCACCGCTGGTGATCATCGGCAAACACCCGACCCGCGGCGGCAGCGAGGTATTTATCTACTGCCGCGATACCCCGAATCTGTTTGCCACCGTGGCCTCGGCGCTGGATCAGAAGAACCTCAACATCCACGACGCCCAGATCATGAACTCGCGCAGCAACTATGTGCTCGATACCTTCGTGGTGCTGGAGCCGAGCGGCGAACCCATCAGCCCCAACCGCACCGCCACCATCAAGAAGGCGCTGGAGAAGGCGCTGCAGGAGCCGGGCAAGCTGGTGCTGCGCAACAAGCCGCTGTCGCGGCGCCACCGCCAGTTCAGCGTACCGACCCGGGTAGTCTTCCTGCCTCATAAAGGGGAGAGCCGTCACACCCTGATGGAGCTGACGGCCCTCGATACCCCCGGCCTGCTGGCGCGGATCGGTGCCGTTTTCCAGCAGTGCGGACTGTCGCTGCACGCCGCCAAAATTGCCACTTTCGGTGAGAGGGTCGAGGACTTTTTCAGCCTGACCAGCCTCGATGGCGAACCATTGACCGCCGAGCAGCAAAAACAGCTGGAAGAGCGACTGGTACACCAACTCAATCCCCAGCAGTCGGTACTGGATTAAGCGAAGAGTGATTCGAAAGAGGCTGGTTGTCGGGCGCTTTTTGCCATGCCAAACAACTGGTTGGCGCACACCGGATGAAGAAATGGCCGCTGGCCGGAAGAATTCTGGTCAACCCCTTAAAAACAGTCGGAAAAGTGTGATACAACAAACAGAATTTTTTAAAGGAAACCTGTCATGACCGAGTTGCAACAGATCATTGAAGCGGCCTTCGAGCGCCGCGACACCATTACTCCGGGCTCCGTGGATAGCGCCACCAAGTCCGCCATCCTGCAAGCCATCGACCTGCTGGACTCTGGCAAGGCGCGGGTTGCCGAGAAGATCGCCGGTGAGTGGGTTGTCCATCAGTGGTTGAAGAAAGCGGTATTGCTCTACTTCCGCATCAACGACAACGGCATCATCAAGGGCGACGATGCCCAATACTACGACAAGGTTCCCCTCAAGTTCTCCAACTACACCGCCGAGCAGTTCAAGGAAGCTGGTGTGCGCGTGGTGCCGCCGGCAACAGCCCGCAAAGGCTCCTTTATCGCCCCCAATACCGTGCTGATGCCCTCCTACGTCAACATCGGCGCCTTCGTTGACGAAGGTACCATGGTCGATACCTGGGCCACTGTCGGCTCTTGCGCCCAGATCGGTAAAAACGTGCATCTCTCCGGCGGCGTCGGCATCGGTGGCGTACTGGAACCGCTGCAGGCCAACCCGACCATCATCGAAGACAACTGCTTTATCGGTGCCCGATCCGAAGTGGTTGAAGGGGTCATCGTCGAGGAAGGTTCCGTCATCTCCATGGGCGTCTTCATCGGCCAGTCCACCCGCATCTATGACCGCGAAACCGGCGAGATCCACTACGGCCGCGTACCGGCTGGCTCCGTGGTCGTCTCCGGCTCCCTGCCCTCCAAATGCGGCAAGTACAGCCTCTACGCGGCGGTGATCGTCAAGAAGGTTGATGCCAAGACTCGTGCCAAAGTCGGCATCAACGCCCTGCTGCGCTCCATCGACGAGTAATCAGCATTGCTGTGATGAAAGGGCGCCTGATGGCGCCCTTTTCATTTTGGCGCCCCTGTCACAGGCAAGCCATGAGGCATCGGTTAAGATGGATGGGACAGGATCGTTTCAAACCGAGGAAGCCTGATGTACGAGAATCTGAAGAGCCTGGGGATCCAGGATCCCGCCTCCGTCGACAGCTATACCCTGCGCCAGGAGGCCAACCACGACATCCTCAAGATCTACTTCAAGAAGCAGAAGGGCGAGTTCTTCGCCAAGAGTGTCAAATTCAAATATCCCCGCCAGCGCAAGACCATGCTGGTCGACTCCGGTACCCATGAGTACAAGGATGTCACCGAGATCAACGCCAACCTCAAGTATGTGGTGGACGAGCTGGACAACCTGACCCAGGGCGTCCATCAGCAGGCCGACCCGGACATCAAGCAGAAGATCCTGCGCGACCTGCGCCATCTGGAAAAAGTGGTACAAAACAAGATCAGCGAAATCGAACGGGATCTGGAGAAACTCTAATCCCCTCGACTCGACAAAAGAGCGCCCAGGTGGCGCTCTTTTTATTGGCTGATTACTGGATGACTTTATCTGGCGATAGGTTGATCTGGTGATGGTGTGCGATAAGGCGAGCGAGGTACAACACCGACAGAATGTATCCCGTTACACATCGCATCTTGGGCAAAGAGACTCCTGCCGAGATCGATCTACAGCGACTCGCACGCTCCATAACCACAAATAGCAAGAGGGAGGCTTTCGCCTCCCTCTTCAAACACGCTGATATTCAGGCAACAGAATTAGTTGCTCTTCATCCAGATGTCCATGTCGGTTTTCAGGTTGTCAGACTTGGTACCGAAGATGGCTTGAACGCCGGAACCAGCCACTACCACACCGGCAGCACCCAGTTTCTTCAGACCAGCCTGGTCAACTTTGGCAACATCTTTCACGCCAACACGCAGACGGGTGATGCAGGCATCCAGAGAAGCGATGTTCTCTTTACCACCGAAGGCGGCAACCAGAGCAGCAGACATCTCGTCTTTGCCTTGGCCAACGGCCTCTTCAGCAGTCTCGTCTTCACGACCCGGGGTTTTCAGGTTCATGGCACGGATAACGAAGCTGAATACCACGTAGTAGATGGCCGCGTAAACCAGACCCAGACCAACCAGCAGCAGCATGTTGTCGGCACGCGGTGATTGCACCACGAAGTCGATGAAGCCGTTGGAGAAGGTGTGACCGTGTACGATACCCAGAGAGTTGGTCAGCACATAAGCCAGACCAGCCAGTACTGCGTGGATGGCGTACAGAACCGGAGCGATGAACAGGAAGGAGAATTCAATCGGCTCGGTGATACCGGTCAGGAAAGAGGTCAGGGCTGCAGAGGCCATGATACCAACGATCTTGGCGCGGTTTTCCGGCTTGGCAGCGTGAGCAATGGCGAACGCAGCAGCAGGCAGACCGAACATTTTGAACAGGTAGCCACCAGCCAGCTGACCGAAGCCGTTACCGGCAGCGCGGGACGCGTCATCAGCAGTCAGGAAGCAGGTCATGATACCGTGAACAGTTTCACCGGCACCGTTGACGCAGGTACCAGCCTGATAGAAGAACGGTACGTTCCAGATGTGGTGCAGACCGAACGGGATCAGGGAGCGCTCAACCACGCCGTAGATACCGAAGGCCAGTACCGGGTTCTGGTTGGCAGCCCAGTCAGAGAAGGCACCGATGGCACCACCCACTGGCGGCCAAATCACAGACAGGATCACACCCAGACCGATGGAGAGGAAACCGGTGATGATGGGTACGGCACGTTTGCCCGCGAAGAAGCCCAGGTACTCTGGCAGCTGGATCTTGTAGAAACGGTTGAAGGCCCAGGCAGCAATACCACCGGCCAGGATACCACCCAGCACGCCGGTTTCGATGGTTTCAACCCCCATCACAGGTGCCATGACCTTCAGGGTTGCGACCATGATGCCGTAGCCAACGATGGCTGACAGACCGGATACACCGTCGTTATTGGTAAAGCCCAGAGCAACACCCACTGCAAACAGCAGGGCCATCTGGCCAAATACGGAACCACCGGCTTGCTCCATCAATTGGGAGACAATTTCCGGCATCCAGCTGAAGTGGGCAGCACCCACCCCCAGCAGAATACCTGCGACTGGTAAGACTGATACTGGCAGCATCAGCGCCTTACCAACCTTTTGCAGATTAGAGAAAGCATTTTTGAACATTGTGTGCGCTCCTGAATGGATTGTCGTCCCTGAACGATCTATCTGGATGAAATAAGCACTGATTCATTCAGATATCTTCGAGTCGGGCTTGTTTATTTTGACCATCAGAATATAACCCAGCGGGTCATAAATTGCTGCTTTCGAAGGTGGGGGAATATTGAATTTGGAGGGAAGATCACAACTTGTTTAGCGGCTAAAAAACGCATCTAATATAAGTTAATAATCCGCACTATCACTCTATTACAAAGACATATAAATAGCAGTTTCACTTTGTATTTTAATAATGCCGTTTACATCAAACAGCAACTCATTGTAACCAAATGTAACGGCGTGATTTTTATTTATTACAGTCTACCGATTAAAAAGGCCTCCAACAAGGGAGGCTTCAATAAATATATCTGACCAGTAAATGGTCGTATTATTCTATTTTTGCGAGCGCTTGACCGCATCAATAAACACGCTTTTTGCTTTGGTTGAACCAGCCCGCTCGGCCTCGTTCACCAGCTTCATCGCCTTGTCGATATCCCCCGCCTTGACCGCTTTTTCGATCTGAGTCTGATAGAAGGCTTCAGTTTCACTCAACATGGCAGGAGCAGGTTTGGCAACTACCGAGGCACTGGTTGCGACAACCGCAGTTGCAGCAGGGACGACCAGTTTATTAGGAACCACTTCCACAGTTGAGCGTCTCGCCTGCTCTTTTATCTCATCAGTACCAATTGCATACGCTGGCTTGTACACATTTCCACCATCTTTTCCTGCGCTAAGGTCTACAACAGAGAAACGGATAACCCCCCAAGGCGAATGTGGAATAACTGGGTCCTTGATGCCGTAATCATTGACAACCTTTGCTTTGGCCATCAACTTGGCATCACTGGGAATCGTTAGGGTCTCACTCAATCGCGATTCATCTGTATAGATAAGCAGGTAGCTCTCATTGTTCGGATTACCGATGTGACTACGGTCGACGGTAAAGGTTCCACTAACAGCATTCCCACTGATCAATCTCGCTGGGTCATATCTAAAAACGTTCCGCCCCATCGTTCGGGTGACCTGAAAACGCGAGTCCAACATAACCACGACTGGCTCAAACATAGTCTGATCGATGATCCCTTCGACAGTGATACTGAGGTCACCAGAATGAGTAGGGAGACGATAAGCAGCAAAATAACTCTTGCCTTCAGAAAACGCATATACGGGAGAATTTGCATCAATGGCGGCTAGCTGAGATGTCCCAAGCACCATATCCACATACGGGATATTCGCAAAATCCTTGCAACACGCTTTAGCCAAATCCAGAGATTGCATGGCACGTTCTCGATCCGTAACGGCTGCTTTGAACCCTTTGGTTGGAGAGAGCTGTGCTTCGAGCGAGGCACACCCGCCCAACAACAAAGAGCCTAGCAAAACGACTGCGAGCTTGGTGTTATACATGATTCGACGCATCCATTAACAGAATAAACAAAGAAGCCCCCGACAAGCGGGGGCGTGACTATACAAGCATTTAATACACCTATTACCACCAAGCTTCTGCTTGCACACCGACGGTGAAAGCATCATCTTGCGGAACTCCATTGGAGTCTTTTTCAAGTGCACCGTCTTGCTGCAGGTAGCTAGCAAAAACCCGAATTTCCGGACGAGCCCAGTAGCCACGGCCAGCAGACCATGCCTGCGCGATAGTGTATTTACTACCTTCGGTAGACTTTTCTACACTATTTTTAATCTTCTCGTTATCCTTGAAGTAACCCAGCTCAAGGTAGGTCTTCATAGTATCAGTCCAGTTATAGGCAGGACGAACAACCACAGAGAAGGTATCAATGTCTGCGAGTTTTTTGTTAACGTAAACATCATTGGCTTCACCATAGACCAGTTGATGGCCAACTTCGAAGTTACTTGCGCCCAAAGCGATGACACCGTGGTTGATTGCACGGAAACCTTTCCCATCACCTTGTTCGATAACCAAACCGTTTCCGTTACCAGCACCGTAACCAGCAGCTTGATTGGCCAAACCACCACTCATGTACTGCAGAACTGTCTTATTAAAGCCGCCAGACAGCCCCCAAGTCAGCTCTGCCGTACCCATTTGCCCATCTTCTGCATCATAACCAAGTCGAGCTTTCTGATCGTCAGTGACATTTGCTTGCGCAAAATCGTAACCCAGCTCCAAGCTGGCGTCTTTCCACAAAGGGATACCAGCATAACGAACATCCAAAGTGTTGGTATCGACACGCTCTTTACCTGCTTTGAACTCAGCACTGGTATCAGATTGAATCAAAGCAACAGATGCCTTACCAGGGCCAATGTTCACATTTTCAAGACCACCACCGATACCAGACACATCCCAGTAGTAGAAGTCACTAAGATGAATATCATGGCGCTGATAGTAGCGCTGACCAGCCCAAAGGGTCTCGCCACCACCAAACAGATTCTTGGCCTGAACGTTAAATTGGCGACCTGCAATGTTGTCATTCCATGTGCTCTTGGCTGAATCGTCATCACCAAAAGCAATCATTGAGTCAACATAAAATGAAATATCATTTTTATTGTATACTTCTTGGCCAAGCTGAATTTCGCCGAAAACGTTTTTTTCGTTACCAAGACGACCAACTTTTTGCTGGCTCAGGGTCTGCTGACCGCCATTGTCAGAAACACCAAAACCACCACGCATATAACCGTGGAAATCTACGGCAAAGGCGGCTTGGGAAGCCAGGGCGGCAGTAACAGCTGCTGCAATCGGGAGCCACTTCATTTTCATTGTCATATTCCTTATTTCCCGCAGTGAGGAGTGTGATCCTGAATATTCAACTTCTTATCACCATGTAATCCTGTTGGTGATAACCGAGGTTGATTATAGGGAGCGTATTTCACGACAAATATGAAGCGACTCACAAAATGGCGACAAATCGCTCGGCAAACGATAGCCACAACACCTGCCAGCAAAAAAACGGCCAACAAGGCAACAGTTAACCAATAAAACCGCAAAACAAGCAATCACACCAAACCTGAAAGCGTTACCAGCAATTAATTCGCGACTGAACCAAAGTCGTTATTTTACGATCGAATGACAAAAACATGACTGAGATCGCTTTCAAGATTGAACTTTTATTTGGAGAACGGGTCTGCGGTGCGCTTGAAACCATTACGCCGATGGAATGCCAAAAGGGGAAAATATCCCTCCGCCACTATCGACAATAAGAGTGGGAAATATGCTTGCTGAGTGAGATGACATTTGTGCAAATAACAATCCCCTGCCGGTTAAGGATCAGGGGATTGATATGGCTCTTTTTCAGAGAATATTCAGGGCTGAATATCCCACTTTTTCAGCCAGCTGAGTGCCACCTGTTCGGGTTCATCGTGCACGGTAGCATCTAGCTCCAGCGGGGGAATCACTCGCGTGGCGCCCAGCTCTTGCAGCAATCCGTCCAGCCGACGGCCCGCGCCACAAAAATGGTCATAGCTGCTGTCGCCCATGGCAATCAGGGCATACCGCAGCCCCTTGAGCCAGGGCGCCTTGTCAGCCAGCTCGCTGGCAAAGGGCTGCAGATTGGGAGGAATGTCCCCCTGTCCTGTAGTGGCACTGACCAGCAATAAAAAACGGCCGGGGTCGATGTCCGCCAGCCGTGCTTCTTCGTGCAGAGAACAGTGATGCCCCTTGCGTTCCAGCTCATCTGCCAAGGTCTCGGCCACCAGCATGGCTGCGCCGTAGACAGTTCCTACCACGATATCGATCTGCGCCATTCTCCTCTCCCTGCTTGAGTCACTCTTTTGAGCAACTCTATCAGCAAGCTGGCGTCAGATGCCACCGGTTCAAGGCTGAGGATCAGGCGCTTAGTAGTCGCTCTCGCAGGCAGGCCAGCCCAGCTCGGCAAACAGGCGCAGCACATCCTGACCGAGTGGCGCCTGGATCCGCATCGGCACCTTGAGCACCGGATGGGTAAAGCTCAGGGTGCGGGCCACCAGCAGCAGCCGTTCGCAGCCAAAGTGCTCGCGAAAGAAACGGTTGTGACGACCATCCCCATGGGTGGTATCCCCGACGATGGGGTGGAACAGGTGATCCATATGACGGCGCAGCTGATGCTTGCGGCCGGTCTTCGGGAACAATCTGACCAGACTGTAGCGACTGGTGGGGTGCTTTTTGGAGACCGCGTGGGGCAGCTCGACCTGATGCAAGCGCCGGAAGGTGGTGACGGCATCCTGCGCCGGGCGATCCGGGTTGCTCATGGCATCGGCAATCTTGTCCAGCTGCTCCTTGAGGGGATAGTCGATCACCCCCTGCTCGGGTGCCCAACCGCGCACCAATGCCAGATACTCCTTGTGCACTTGACGCTGGGTAAAGGCTTCGGTCAGCGCGCGGGCAATCACCGGATCGAGCGCAAACAGCAGCACGCCTGAGGTGGGCCGATCGAGGCGATGCACCGGATAGACATGGCGACCGCCGATGAGATCCCGGGTCATCTGCATGGCAAAACGGGTCTCGCCCTTGTCGAGCCAACTGCGATGCACCAACAGACCGGACGGCTTGTTGACCGCCACCAGCCACTCATCCTGATAGAGCAGGGTCAGCTTCAGGTCACTCTCTTCTCGGGTTTGCGCTGGCATCATTGTTCGATCACTTTGCCGGAGAGCAGCAGATCGAAGCGGGCGATCAGGCGCAGCAGCGCTTCTGCTTCGGCCAGATCCTCTTTGTAGACTTCGCTGGCCATGGGATAGAGGGAGACGCTGGTGGGCAGCGGCGCCTGCAACATCACCAGCTGCTCCATGCGCGGGATCAGCACGAACTGCAGCCACTGATCAAAGCTCAGGGTATCGACACAAAAAGGCAGGGTACTGGCCAGGGCTTCGTCACCGGGATGGTCAGCTTGCCAGCGCTCAAGGCGCTGCAACTCGGCGGTGAGTTCCCCCAACAGGCCAGCTACCAGCAAATATTGATTCATCTCGCTCTCTTCCTCATAACCACAGATTGATCCGCTGACCCGACAGGGTCAGCCAGAATGCCGATATATTCGGTCGCGCAGCACCGGCGATTCAGCCGGCTCGTCGACATACACGGCAGCCAGCGCGGCCTGCCGACTTTAAAAAAGGGCGATACTATACACCTCCCCCCGCATGGCTGCCATGTTGATATCTGCCGCAGCGCGCGTCTGCTGCCACTGGCTATCCTCGGCAAGGGCCTTATAATCGGCCCGCATCACCATTAGCCGGATCTCACCATGTCTGCGACGCCTACTGCCATCAATACCTTGACCGAATTTCTGACTCAGGCTGGCACCCAGTTCCAGCTGTTTGACATGGGCCGCCAGGTGCGGTCACTGGCAAGCGATACCTTTGTGCGCATCGAACAGCAGCAGGAGCCCTATCCCTGGCCGCTGCAACAGCACGCCTGGCTGGGTGTGCACTTCTTCCAGCCGAGCGAGTCTCGCCACTACCTCTGGTTCCTCAAGTTCGCCCTCGATGAGCGCGGCCTGCTGATGTCAAATGGCCCCAAGCTGTTCATGGATCAGGTGGTGGAGACCCTGGGCTACAAGCTCACCGGCGATCTGGACGAGGAAAAAGCCCAGCGCTTGGCCGACAATCCCTACACCTTCCGCCCGGCAGAGGCAAAAATGGCCAGTCTGCACGCCAAACTGGCGCGCCAGCTGGAGCAGGCCCCTTCTGCCTATTACGATGCCCTCTGCCACTATCTGGCCGCCCCCAACGACACCGGTTGGCAAACGCTGGGGCTGCAGGGCTTTGCCGATCTGGCCGAGCGACTGCATGATGAACGCAATCTGGCGCTGATCTGCAAGGCGCTGCCCAAACTGCCGCAAGAGCCGCTCTACGCCCTCTGCCAGAGCCTTGAAAACGCCCCGCTGCCGCCGGCAGTACAAGGCGCCCTGCTCGAGCGGATCGGCAAGGAGCAGGAGTGCGCCGCCCCCAACCCTGAGACCCTGGCCTACCTCTGCCGCGCCATGGCCTCCTGCCCCGGCAGCACTTTGCGCACCAACAAGCTGCTGACCCTGCTGCAAACCCAGCCAAGCCCGGCGCTGCTGCTCGCCATTGCGGGCCGGCTCTGGCCCGATCTGAAAGATGCCAATCTGCTCAGCCACTATCTGGAACAGCTGGCACTGCAACCGACCCAGTTCTTCAATCAGGTTTTTGCCGAGTTGGTCACTTTACCGGCCCTGCGCAATGATATGCTGGCCAGACTGCGTGACCCCAACCGCAGCGATGCGCTGGGCAAGGCCATCGGCCGTCTGTTTGCCTCGGCCTGATCCCTCGCCTCCCCCTCACGCCACGAGGCAACACGGCGGGAAATAGAAAAGGAGATCGGGAGTGCCGAGCAGGACTCCCGGTTATCGACATCACGATAAGGAAGCCCGCCTATGGGAGAGATGCTCGGAATTTTGTTGCTGATTGCCGTAGCCGGCCTGTTCTGGCTGCAACGCCAACAGGCAGAAGTGGCCTGGCAATACATGCGCCGCTACTGCCAGCACCATGATCTGCAACTGCTGTCACTGGCTCGCCATCGGCGGGAGCTGGCGCATAATCCCCTGCGGCTGCTGACCCACTATCAGTTTGAATTCTCCAGCGATGGCGAGAGCCACTATCAAGGCACCCTCAAGATGCAGGGGCTGCACATCGTGGGCGTCGATCTGCCCCCCCATCGCATCCCCTCTGCCTGATCCCCAATCTCGTCTCTGCGCCCGGTTGCTGTGCCGGTCTATAATCTCAGGGATTAAACAAAGGGAGAGACGAGATGGAACCCCTTGTCCACGATCTGCCAGCCCTGTTTGCCCAGCTCGGGATGGCCAACGACGAGCTGAGCCTGCACCGCTTTGTGCACGACCATCACCTCGACAATGAGACCCTGCTGCCGGAGGCCGGTTTCTGGAACGCCGCCCAGGCCAGCTTTCTGCGCGACGCCCTGTGGAACGACTCCGACTGGTGTGAAGCGATCGACCAGCTCGATGTGATGCTGCGCCAGCCCCGCTAAGCCGCCCTTTCCTCCCCTGCCGGCTTTGGTTAAGATCCCGCCCCGATATCGATCCCCCCTTCTCACCCAGAGCATGCTTATGTCCGCCCACGAGATCATCCGAATTGCCAACGAGCTGGCCGCCAAGGGCCTGACGCCCACCACTGCCATGATCAAGGCCCGCCTCACCCAACCTGTGCCGATGGCCGAGCTGCTGAAAGTGCTGAGCCAGTGGAAGCAGCAACCCGTCGCGACCGCCGAGAGCGAGATCCTGCAAGAGGTAGCCCCCCAGCCTGCACCGGAGCTCACCCTGCAGCAACTCGCCAAACAGCTCGCGCGCATCGAACAGAAGGTGGATCGCCTGACCGACCTGCTCCTCCAGCAAGGGCAAGGCTGAACCATGTATATCGTCGAACTCTGCTTTGAATGTTACCGCGATACCTCCCTTGGCGACGCCGAGCGGGCCATCGTCAACTACCTCGACATGCTGCGTTATCAGGGCCAGATCCTCGGGCGGGAGTTCCCCACCAGCATGCATGAGGGCTATTTCGTCAGTCGGGTGGTTTGCCCGGAGCAGGATAGCCTGCACCCCGACAACCAGAGCGATCAGGTCAAGCTGGCCGAACAGCAGCTCAATCAGGCCGGGCTGCTGGCGCCCAAACTCCAACTGCAGGGGGCGGATCTGCTCTCCGACAGCACAGATCCTTGCGGCCAGCAGGGCAAGCGGCCGAGCTGGATGATGCTCTACACCAGCTTCCTGCACACCTGCTCGCCGCTGCGCTGTGGCGACCACTTCGCCCCGATTCCGCTCTACCAGCTGCCCGCAGTCGCCAACGGCGATCAGAAGCAGATCATCAAGTGGCAGGAGGATTGGGAGGCGTGCGATCAGTTGCAGATGAACGGCTCCATCGCCGAACATGCGGCGCTGCATGAAATCGGCGAAGTGGGCAGCCGCCTCTACCGGCGCGGCAGCGATCTGGCCAAACGGTTGGAAGTGCTGAGCGGCATCCCCACCTACTACTACCTCTACCGGGTGGGCGGGCTGAGCGCGGCCGAGGAGAAGGCGCGCCCCTGCCCCAGCTGTGGCGGTGAGTGGGCGCTGGCAGAGCCACTGCACGAGCTCTTCGACTTCAAGTGCGACAGCTGCCGTCTGGTCTCCAACCTCTCCTGGGATTTCAAGGATTAAGCGCGTTCCCTGTACGCGATGCCATAAACAAGAGCCTTGCCGCATGGCAAGGCTCTTGTCGTTCCGATGGGTAACCTTGGCTCGAAGCGGCGCTATTGCGGCAACGTCTCCAGCCGCTCCAGAAACGCCGGTAAGGAGGGAGCCAGCGTCAGACGGCGGCCTGAATCGAGCCACTCCAGCCACACCTGACCACTCTCGTTATCAAGGGAGATGAGCGTCATCTCGTTGCGGGTGGTGGCAATAAAGATGGAGGGGGTTCGTTTTAGCTTGCGCAGCATCAGCAGGTGGCCGATGAGGTTCTCCCTGAGCAGGTCGAGATCCCCGTCGTTCCACGGCAAGATCAGTTCAAGGCGCAGCCCCTTGAAAAGGCAGGGGATAGGGCGACTGAACCAGTGTCCGAACAAGGCCATGGCGCTGGGATGAATCGTCAGCTCAAGGGCATCGGCCATGGCCGTAAAATCGGCGGGCTCGGAGCGATAGTGAGGACGCCAGGCCACCCGACCATCGGCGGGCTCACCAAGCTGGCAGGGGGAACGCCAGTCCGCCTCCCACTCGCACAGGGGCAGGCCTCGTCTGGCCTCGCCATCCCGTTGCCAGCGGGCAAAAAAGTGCTCCAGGGCAGACAAAACTTGATCCGACATCGAAAATCCCCACAATTGCTGGCAAAGTCCGCTATTGCACCACCAAACCCGGTAACAGACAAGGTTGCCAGCCGACCTTGCGACCCGGGAAACAGAACACGGGATACAGAGAGGCCGACGCCCAAGCCAAACGGCTGCAACCATCCGGCCCTGCAATGGCCCGTTTCATTCAACTCATCATGAGCACATTACGTGAGCAACCCTGTGAGCAAACAAGATAGATACGCCGGGGCCAGCGCCCTGACCGGCCTGAGCCTGGGCCAGCAATCCGATTACATCAGCCAGTACACCCCCTCCCTGCTGCAGCCGGTTCCACGTAGCCTGAACCGGGATGATCTCAAGCTGGGCGATGATCTCCCCTTCACCGGTTGCGATGTCTGGACCCTCTATGAGCTCTCTTGGCTCAATGCCAAGGGCAAGCCGATGGTGGCGGTGGGTGAAGTGACCATCCCGGCCACCAGTGCGAACCTGATCGAATCCAAATCCTTCAAGCTCTACCTCAACTCCTTCAACCAGACCCGTTGCGACTCAATAGAGGCAGTCGCCGCCATGCTGACCAAGGATCTGAGTGCCTGTGCGGGCGAGACCGTCAAGGTGACCCTGTTCCCCCTCGACAAGGCGCCGCACCAGATTGCCCTGCTGCCCGGCGAGTGCATCGATGAGCAGGATATCGAGGTAGACAATTACGAGTTTGATGCGTCCCTGCTGCAAGGGGCAGCCGGTAGCGATCAGGTAGAAGAGACCCTGCACAGCAACCTGCTCAAATCCAACTGTCTGGTCACCAGCCAGCCCGACTGGGGCTCTGTAGTGATCCGCTACAAGGGGCCGAAACTCGATCGGGAGAAGCTGCTGCGCTATCTCATCTCGTTCCGCCAGCACAACGAGTTCCACGAGCAGTGCATCGAGCGGATCTTTATCGACCTCAAGCACTATTGCCAGCCTGAGCAGTTGACCGTCTATGCCCGCTATACCCGCCGCGGCGGCCTCGACATCAACCCGTTCCGCTCCGATTTCGAAGCCGTGCCCGCCAACCTGCGTCTAATCCGCCAATAAAGTCGAGTTGCGACAGATAGGGCAGTCGCACTGCCCTCCATGACTGGCAAAAAGGTTTCGATCGATGCTTTACGCAGCTGTGATAAGGGGGCTGGATAATAAAATCCAGACGAAACCCACTTGCCGGCCACCAGCAAACCACAGTAAACACTGGACTCGCAGGGGGGGGCTTGGATAACATGCCAACACCTCTGCGCCGTCCTTAATCCAATGAATCAACTGTTTTTTCTGGCCATGATGATGTCCTCCCTGTCAGCTCCGAATCTGGATCTGGACAAGGAGCAACTCTCTATCGATCTGCAACAAGCGCAATCGATGGTACTGACCGATCCTGCCAGATGCGTCCAGATCACCACCGCCTTCCTGACGCGCGCAGCCAATAATCCCCAGCAAATCATCAGCAATCGCCAGGAGTTCGGTTATCGCGAACCCATCCTGAGTTACAGCACGGCAGCCCAGACCATCGGCGCCCATCTGCTCAAAGGGGAGTGTCTGCTGCAACTGGGCCAATATCAGGCCACCCAGCAAGCGCTCGACAAGGCGATGGCGCTGGCAGACAAAGAGCGGCAACCGGAACTCAAGGCCCACGGCCTCTATCTCAAGATCCGCAGTCAGGCCCTCAAACCGGATAACCAGAGCACCAGCCGCGCCCTGATGGATCAACTGGACGAGCAGCTGGCCGTCCCCACTCTCAAGCAGAGCCAGCTCCAGATTTATGGCCGCCTGCAACGCACCAGCTACGACATCGAGAACCAGCACTTCGATGATGCCAAGGCCCACTTGGCAGATGCGCGGATCTGGGCCGCCAAGACCCCTAATCCCCTCGCCAGTGCCTGGGTCAGCGCCATCAGCGGCGACCTTTATCGCGCGCTGCAGCAGCCGCAACTGGCGCTGGGGGAATATATTGATGCCCAGCAACAGGCCAAAAGCCTCAACGACCCGCTCTTTCTCGGCCTGCTGTCGAACCAGATAGTGAAACTCTACCAGCAGGAACAAGAGCCCCAGAAAGCGCTGCAGTATGCCAATGAGGCGGCCAACTACTTCCACTCCATCGGCAACCCCTCCCTGCTGTGCGACTCCCTGATGGTGCTGGCGCGACTCAACCGCGAGCAGGGCGACCTCAATATGGCGCTGGTCTACTTCTTCAATGCGCTGGATCTGCTCGATGAGGGGAGCAACCGACCACAAGCCTCCCTGCTCAAATACGAAATCGGCAAAACCTACCTGCAAAGCGGCAACCTCTCGCTGGCCAGCAACTACCTCAATGCGGCCCGTCAGTCTCACGAACTGAGCGATGCCAAAGAGCCGCTGATCGATACCCTGTTGCTGCTCGGCGAGCTCTATCTGAAGAAGCAGGAGGCCGCCATCGCCATCCTGCAGTTGGAGAACGCACGCGCGCTGGCCAATCAGCTCGGCGATACTCGCCGTCAGTACGAGGTATTCCGCCTGTTGTCGCTGGCCTACGAGCAGAAGGGGTATCTGCGTCAGGCACTCGACAGCTACAAGCGCTTCCACCGTCTTGGCGAGGAGGTGCGCCAGCAGGAGCAAGCCATGGAGCAGGCGGCGATCCGCGACAACTATGTCCAGGTCGAGCGGGTGCAACATATCAAGGAGCTGGAGCAGCGACTTAACAACAGCCAGCACCAGCAGGAGCGCTATCTCTGGTCGAGCATCACCACCAGCCTGCTGCTGGCGCTCTTTATCTACCTCTTCTTCACCCTCTGGCTCAAGCTGCGTACTGCCCGCCTGCAACTGAAACGGACCAATGAGGCCCTGCTGATCGAGCCACGCTCGGGGCTGGCCAACTGGCAGCGGCTGATGAACCGCTGGCCGCGGGAGATGGCAAAGCGCCAGCTGAAATCGGATCGCTGGTACCTCAGTGAACAGCCCTCCAGCGAGTTCGATGACAAGCTGCACTATCTGCTGTTCCGTGTGCCTTTCCTGGTCAACACGCTGGAGCGCCACGGCTATCAGGCCAGCAGAGAAATCGAACAGGCCTTCGGTGCCTATATGGACACCCTGACCCCGCAAGATGGCCGTATCTATGACTTGCGTGAAGGACACATGCTCTATGTGGTGCCACAGCGCCACGTCACCAACCTGCATCAACTGGCGGGAGACCTGCTGACTGCCATCGCCGCCTTCCCTTGCAGCTATCCGCTGGATCGCCAGATCAGCCTCGGGATTGTCAGTCACCCCTTCCTGCCGAAAGCGGCGACCGCGCTCGATCACAATGGCCTGTTTGACCTCTGCTATCTCGCCCTGTCGGGAGCCATTCAGCTCAGTGAAAAATGCCAGCAAAACGCCTGGTTGGAGCTCGCGGCGATCGATTGCCAACAAGCGGCATTTTTTAATGGAGATGTGTGGCAATGCGGCCTGATGGCAATTGACAAGGGACTGGTAAAAGTCAATTCTTCTCATGAAAAGCAATGGGTTAATTGGCCCAGCCTTGCAAGGAAGCCGGCAGCCGATAACCACCAGGAAATAATGTAGATAACAGGCGAGGATCGAAACCAAGTTCGACCACTGTTGCTATCCAACACCAAAAACAATAATGACAACAGGGCGACCTGATAATGAATGACATCGCTGCCGTAGCAGGACAATTGGCAAGACTCAGGGAATCCCTTCAGCAGAAACAGCTGGAACTCGATGGCGTGCTGTCGTTTTCCGATGCAGAGCGTGCTCGCGGCATCCAGTTTATCAACAAGTTGATGCTCTCCTGCCGTGGCTTCGACCGCGAGCTGGACAATCGCTTCGCCAAGCTCAAGCAGAAACTGGATAACAATCCCGCATTTACCTCGCTGGACGCCGACCTGCTGGCCATTGAAAAATTGCTGCAGCAGCACAGCAATGCGCTGGAAGAGTCGATCACCCTGACTCAAACTGCCATCGATCTTGGTTCCAAACAGCTGAAAACCATCAAGGGCTTCCCGGAAGAGACCCGCAAGTCCCTCAAGGAATTTCTGGCAAGTCCCGCCGGTTACGGCATTGCCGATCACCAGAAGAAGGTGATCAAGCTGCTGGAGTTCTACCAGCAGGCGATCAAGATCCAGCTGCTGCCAAGCCAACCCCTGTTGGCACCTTCAGGTGCAACTCAACAAGAAAGCGATACTGCCAGCAACGATGGCCAGCCCGATGTAGACCCGTTTGATCTAAAGGATCACGCGCGCATCGCCGATGAGCTGCAGCGGCTTATCACCGAACTCGACTTTGCCGGCGCCATCGGCGAGAGCCTGAGCGACATTCGCCGCCAGCTGCTGATCGGGCTCAACCCTGCCCTGCTGGCGGAAACCTGCCTGCAGGTGATCGAGCTCATCATCGAAGGCACCCGTGAGGAGCGCAAAGCCTCCCGCGCCTTCCTCAGCTCCCTCAACGAGAGCCTCTCTGCAGTACATGTCGGGTTTACCGAATCCCTCGATGAGGGGCGTGCGCTGCAAAACGAAACCCGAGAGACCCGCGAGGCGCTGGTCAACGAATTGCAGGCGATCGATCACTCCCTGGCCAGCCATAACTCCATCGATGCGCTCAAGCGCGCCATCTCCGGCCATATGGGCGCCATCAACCTGCTGCTGCAAGAGCGTGACAGTACGGCGGCGCGAGAGCGTCACCTGCTCACCCGCCTCTCCACCATGGAGTCCAAGCTGCGCTTGATGAAGGAGGAGACCGCCGAGTACAAGAAGCGGCTGACCATTCAAAAACACAAGCTGTTCCTCGACAGCCTGACCCAGGTACACAACCGGGCCGCCCTCGATGAACGGCTGGAGCAGGAGTACAAACGTTGGCTTCGTTACCGCACTCCGCTCTGCATGGCGATCATCGACATCGATCACTTCAAGAACATCAATGACAACTACGGCCATATGGCGGGTGACAAGGCGTTGAAAGTGGTCGCCAAGGCGCTGCAAAGCGCGCTGCGTGACACCGACTTCATCGCCCGTTTTGGTGGGGAAGAGTTCGTGGTGTTGCTGCCCAACATTAACCCGGACAAGTTCCAGAAGCCGCTGGAAACCCTGCGCCAGACCATCAAGAGCATCCCGTTCCGTTTTCGCGATGCCAAGGTGGAGATCACCATCTCCATCGGCGCAACCCTGTTCAAGGATGGGGACAACCCGTCCGATGTGTTTGAACGGGCGGACAAGGCGCTCTACCACTCCAAGCACACCGGCCGGGATCAAGTGACACTGGCCTGACAAGCGGCTAAAAAAACAGCGAACAGTCGTCGCCCTATTTCCCTCCACCCTCTGTTACCACTACTATCGATCTCAGGGGATGCAACATAGCATCCCCTTTTCTCCCCAGGGAAAAACACAACGATAACAAGTGAGTAAAGGGGAACCTATGATTACGCACATCAATCCCGTTGGCAGCATGGATTTGCTGTCACAGCTTGAGGTGGATCGCCTCAAGCAGACTGCCTCCAGCGATATCTATCAACTGTTTCGCAACTGCTCGCTGGCAGTGCTCAATTCCGGTAGCCATACCGACAGCTCCAAGGAGATCCTGGAGCGCTTCAAATCGTTCGATATTCATGTGATCCGGCGCGAGCGCGGGGTCAAGCTGGAACTGTTCAATGCCCCCGAGCACGCCTTTGTCGATGGCGAGATCATTCGCGGCATTCAGGAGCACCTCTTCTCGGTGCTGCGCGACATTCTCTATGTCTCCAATCAGCTCGAGTCCAACCGCCAGGTCAATCTGACCAACTCCACTCATATCTCCAACGTGGTGTTCGCCATTCTGCGCAACGCCAAGGTGATCCTGCCCGGCGCCGATCCCAACCTGATCGTCTGCTGGGGTGGCCACTCCATCAACGAGATCGAGTACCAGTACACCCGCGCCGTGGGCAGCGAACTAGGCTTGCGTGAGCTGAACATCTGTACCGGCTGTGGCCCGGGTGCCATGGAGGGCCCGATGAAAGGGGCCGCCGTCGGCCATGCCAAACAGCGGGTACGCAACGGGCGCTACATCGGCCTGACCGAGCCCTCCATTATCGCGGCCGAACCGCCCAACCCCATCGTCAACGAGCTGGTGATCCTGCCGGATATCGAGAAACGGCTGGAAGCCTTCGTACGCCTCGGCCATGGCATCATCATCTTCCCGGGCGGGGTCGGCACCGCCGAAGAGCTGCTCTATCTGCTCGGCATCATGATGCACCCGGCCAACGAGCGGCAGCCGATGCCCATCATCCTGACCGGCCCGAAAGAGAGTGCCGACTACTTCCGAGCCATCGACGACTTCATCAAGGCGACCCTCGGTGAACCTGCGACCAAACTCTACCGGATCATTGTCGGCGATGCACCGGAAGTGGCCCGGGTGATGAAAGAGGCGATGCCAAAAATCCGCGAATACCGCAAATCGGTCGGTGATGCCTACTCCTTCAACTGGTCCCTCAAGATTGAGCCGGAGTTCCAGCTCCCCTTCGAACCGGATCACGCCAGCATGGCCAGTCTGGATCTGCACCGCAACCAGCCGCCCCAGTTGCTGGCCGCCAACCTGCGTCGTGCCTTCTCCGGCATCGTCGCCGGCAACGTCAAGGAAGGGGGCATTCGCGCCATCGAGAAGAAAGGCCCCTTCAAGTTGCACGGCGACAAGGAGCTGATGCACCTGATGGACAAGCTGCTGGAGAGCTTCGTCAAGCAACAGCGGATGAAGCTGCCGGGCAGCCAATATGTGCCCTGCTACGAAATCGTCCGCTAAGGTACAGATACATCATCGACAGAGGGGCGCATAGGCGCCCCTCTTTATTGGCGCTATGCCTTCCCGACCGCCATCAATCCCCCATAAGGCGAGCGGTTTGTTACAATGAGGCGTCCCGACCGCCAAGAGTGCCCCATGTCAACTATCCGGCCACACCTGCTCATCATCGATGCCCTCAACCTCATTCGCCGTCTGCACGCGGTACAGGCCCAGCAGGCACTGACCCCTGCCCAGGCGCTGGTCGCCACCCGAGCCAACCTTATCAATACCTGCCGCAAGCTGCTGGCCAATAGCGAGCCGACCCATGTCATTGCCGTGTTTGATGGCGAAGTGCATAGCTGGCGCAAGGAGGTCTATCCGGCCTACAAGGAGGGGCGAACCCCCATGCCCCCCGAACTGCGTGAAGGGCTGGCGACCCTGCAGGATGCCTTTTGGGAGTGCGGGGTCGATGCCCTGCTCTCCGAGACCGATGAAGCGGATGACCTTATCGCCACCCTCGCCAGCGGCATCGCCAGCCACGGCCATCAGGCGACCATCATCTCCACCGACAAGGGTTTTTGCCAACTGATCTGCCCGCAGATCCGGGTGCGCGACTACTTCAACAAGCGCTGGCTGGATGCCGCCTTCGTCCAGCAGCAATATGGGGTAGCCCCTGCTCAGCTGGTCGACTTCTGGGCCCTGACCGGTATCAGCGGTTCCAATATCAAGGGGGTTCCGGGGATCGGCCCCAAGACCGCCACCCAACTGTTGCAGCAATATAGCAATCTGGCAGCCATGCTCGAAGCCTGTCAGCAAGAGGACGCAGCCAAGCCACTGCTCAAGCTGCGCCAGCATCAGGATGAGGCCCTGCTGGCCCAGCGGCTGGTGCGCTTGCAGCGGGATATTCCGCTGGGATTCAACCTGCGGGACATCCGCTACCCGCCCCAGCCAGACTGAAGTGCCGAACAAAAATGCAGGCAAGGGCGTGAACCATGACGAGACTCACCCTCGCTGTTGATAAAAGTGAGTAGAATGTAAAGGAATGTGGTTGGTTTGCTGAGTAAATGCTATAAAGCAGCCCCATCCTCCCCTATACCCTGGAAGTGGAACCCTCTCATGTCCAAAAGAAAAATTACCGTGATCCCCGGCGACGGCATCGGCCCCAGCATCATTGAATCAGCCATCCAGATCCTGACCCATGCGGGCTGTGACTTTGAGTACGAATACGCTGATGCGGGTCTGGTTGCCCTCGAGAAGCATGGCGAGCTGCTGCCCCAGGCTACCCTGGATCTGATTGAGAAGAACAAGGTGAGCCTGAAAGGGCCATTGACCACACCGGTCGGCGGCGGTTTTACCTCCATCAACGTCTCCCTGCGCAAGAAGTTCAACCTCTACGCCAACGTGCGTCCGGTCATCTCCTTCAAGGGCACCAGAAGCCGTTACGACAACATCGATATCATCACGGTGCGTGAAAACACCGAAGGGATGTACTCGGGTGCAGGTCAGAAGCGCAGTGATGACAACAAGAGTGCCGAGGCGATGAGCATCATCACCCGCGAAGGGGCCGAGCGCATCGTCAAGTTTGCCTTCGAGCTGGCTCGTCAGGAAGGGCGCAAGAAGGTCACCATCATCCACAAGGCGAACATCCTCAAGTCAACCTCCGGCCTGTTCCTCGAAGTAGCCCGTGAAATCGCCAGCCACTATCCGGATATCCAGAGCGAAGAGATGATCGTCGATGCCGCCTGCATGAATCTGGTGATGTACCCGGAGCGTTTCGATGTCATGGTCACCACCAACCTGTTCGGCGACATCCTCTCGGATCTTTGCGCCGGTCTGGTTGGCGGCCTTGGCATGGCGCCCGGCGCCAACATTGGCGATGGCGCGGCCATCTTCGAAGCGGTCCATGGCTCTGCCCCCGACATCGCAGGCAAGAACATTGCCAACCCGACCTCGGTGATCCTCGCCTCCATTCAAATGCTGGAGTACCTCGGCATGCAGGATAAAGCAGAGCGGATCCGCGAGGCAGTACGAGCTACCATCGAATCCGGTGATCGGGTCACCCGTGATCTGGGCGGCACGGCTTCCACCAGCGAATTCACCCAGGCCATCATCGATCGCCTGTGAGTTAATTCATTGATTTTAAAAGGGAGCTTCGGCTCCCTTTTTTATATTTCCGAATCCTTTGCCACTCCCCGAACAGCAACTATGTTCAATAGAGAAGAAGAACAGGGAGTGTTTTTCATGAAGGGATACGGGTGCTATCTGGTGTCGGGCCTGCTGCTGGTGTGTGGTACTGCAAGTGCTTTCGAGCAGGATCAACAGACCCAAACCGCCAAACTGCCACAGCAGGAAAAACGGACTGCCACCGAGGTATGGCGCTCGAGCCTGAATACCAACGACCTGCTCAAGGCACCCAAACCCCTGTCGTTTGGTATTGAAGTCTCCACCGACAACTTTGGCAATCAAAAGATCACCTCCTACCCGCAGCTCAATCTGACCCCGGAAAAGAGCGTCAGTCTGTCGGTCGAACGCTTCAGACCCAAGGTCAAGTTCAAGGCTGGCGGAATGAACACCGCCCTCAGGCTGAGAGGAGACGGGATAAAGATGCAATTCAATCCGGTCGACAAAACCATCCCGCTGCAGATAGAGATCAAGGTGACCGACGACGAATCCTCCCTGCGCCTCGATTACCGTTTCTGATATTTTCCGGCAACCGAATAGCAAAAGGCCGACAGGTTTCCCTGTCGGCCTTGGTATTTATCGTACGGGCAGAACTGCTACATCACGCCTTGGGCTCGAGTTTGGAGACCCAGTACTTGTTGTAAACATGCACGGTGATCTCTTCTCGATCGTGATAGAGCTGCTTGGCCTGGATCACGAACGCGTTGTCGATCTCCTTGAGCATCTCGCGCAATACCTCGATATTGTGCACCGACTCGGCATAACGCTTCTTCATCGGCAGCTTGAGGTTGAACATCGCCTCCTGGCAGTCGCCCTCACGGAACCAGTCTGCAATCATGTGAACGACCCGCGCCGGTTTATCGACCATGTCGCACACCAGCCAGTAGGTGTTCTTCTTGCTCGGACGCCAGACGAAACCGTCATCCCGGATATGCTTGACCTGACCGGTATCCATCAGGGATTGGGCCATCATGCCGTTGTCGACCGCCGTCACCATCATGCCACGGCGCACCAGCTGATAGGTCCAGCCGCCCGGGCAAGCACCCAGATCCACCGCCTTCATGCCGGAGCAGAGACGCACATCCCACTCTTCCCGCGGCACGAACACGTAAAACGCCTCCTCCAGCTTGAGGCTGGAGCGGCTCGGCGCATCGGCCGGGAAGCGCAAGCGCGGGATCCCCATGTGGAATCCTGAGTTGTTGAACGAATAGGAGTAGCCCAGCAACACGTGATCATTGGCCATGAAGAAGGCGTGGAACACCGGACGGTTTGGCGTTTCCTTCTTGGTCAGGATCTCGTTGCTGCGCAGCGCCTGACGCAGCGGCACGGTGAACTTGCGGCAGAAGGCCGACAGCTCTTTCGCTTCGTTGGTGTCCGCGGTTTCGACCCGCAGATCGCCGCAAATGGTGTAGTCACTCACCGCCTCAAGGATGGGGGAGATCCTGTCCGCGACATCCAGATCCTTCAGCTCATGGGTGACCACCAGCATCTGACGGATGAAGATGAGCTCCCGGAATGGCAGCTTGCGAGCCAGCAGGTCCGCCTGCTCCTCGTCATACAGTTCGAAGATCACATAACCGCTGTCGTCCTTGACCCGGGCGAAACCGTAGCACTGCATGTTACCGGCACGCTCGGTGATCTCTGCAGCCGCCTCTTTCTCAAAACCGGGGCGGCAATAAAGCAGCAGATTATTCATTTTTTCCTCCAAGACGACAGCCGGCCCAGATCAGGGCCGTCCATCCCAACATAAAACAGAGGCCACCGGCCGGGGTAATCAACCCCAGCCCCTTGCTGCCAAGCAGCACCATGGCGTAAATACTGCCGGAAAATCCGATGATCCCCAGCACAAAAGCGGTGCCAGCCAGGTGGATCACCTTGCTGCGCACACCACACCAGCCCAGAACCAGCAGGGCCAATGCGTGAAAAAACTGATATTGCACGGCGGTATTGAACGCCGCCAGACGCTCGGGCGTAATGCCGGTCGCCGCCAATCCATGGGCGCCATAAGCCCCCAGCATGGTGGCAGTCAACCCGAAGAGACCGGCTAGTATCAGCCAATGTCGATGGATCTGCATCCTCACTCTCCCTCTCTCATCACCGCTGGCAATAAAACCAACCCTATCGTGCTATCCGTGCCGGGCCACAAAATGGCTGATGGCCGCCGCTGCATGCTGCATATTCTCCTGCTCACTCACGCCACTGGTTTTACGCGGTTTGAAACCATGATCACCATCGGTCAACCAATGGACCGATACGGCGGGTGAGAAGGGAAAATCGGACAGTTCGGCGCGACTACCGAAGGTATCGCGCTCCCCCTGCAACAGCAGGGTTGGCACTGCAATATGCTTGAGTACCTCGCCTCGCCAGCTGTCGGGCTTGGCCGGAGGGTGGAAAGGATACCCGAGAATGAGCAATCCTGCAGCATTCATCTCACCCTCGCCTTCACGATAGAGTTCCGCCGCCATCCGCCCGCCCATCGACTTGCCCGCCAGAAACAGTCGTGGATGGGCAAACTCGCGGATCATGTCGTGCCAATGGGCGAGCAGCACAGGCGCCCTGTCAGGCGGGCGGCGCTTGCCATCCTGTGCACGCCTTGTCATGTAGGGAAAGTTGAAGCGCACCACTTCGATATCCGGCCCGGCCAGCAGACATGACAACTCGGCAAGAAAGGGGTGATCCATCCCCGCGCCTGCCCCGTGGGCCAGCAAAATGCGAACGGGGGCATCAATTGCCCCCTCGCGGATCACATCAGGCATCGGCGAGCCTTGCCCTGCGACGCGCCTCTTCCTGCTCCACCAGCTCCAGCATCCAGTCGCGGAAGGCAACGATCTTGCCCTGATCCGACTGTTGTTCCTGGCACACCAGATAGAAAGCATTCTTGCTCACCAGCACCTGCTCGAACGGGCAGATAAGGCGGCCGGCCTCAATCTCGGGTTGTGCCAGCACGCTGTGGCCAAGCGCCACCCCCTGGCCGTGGATCGCCGCCTGGATCACCATGGTGGAGTGGCTGAAGATGGGCCCCTGATTAACGTTGGGGGCATCGATATCGAGCTGGCGGAACCAGGCCTTCCAGTCGCGGCGGGAGGTATCGTGCAGCAGGGTATGAAGAGTCAAATCTTGCGGCGTACGCAGTGGCTTGGGCCCGGTCAGCAGCAAGGGGGAACAGACCGGGATCAGGTATTCGGTATGCAGCTTGTCCGAGCGCAGACCCGGCCAGTTGCCGCGGCCGTAGTAGATGGCCACATCCACATCGTCGGTGAGCGACCCTTCGTCGAGATCGACCGCCTTGATCCGCACGTCGATATCGGGGTGGCGCTCGCTGAACTTGACCAACCGCGGCACCAGCCACTGGATGGCGAAACTCGGCTGCAAACTGACAGTCAACGCCCCCTTGGCACTGCGGGCCAGCAGCTTGTCGGTCGCCTCAGAGATGGAGGCAAAGATGTCCTTGATATCCAGGAAATAGCCCTGCCCCTCTTCGGTCAGCAACAAGGAGCGGTTTTTGCGGCGGAACAGCTTGATGCCAAGATACTCCTCCAGCGCCTTGATCTGGTGACTGATGGCAGCCTGAGTCACAAACAACTCTTCTGCTGCGCGGGTAAAGCTTAAGTGACGAGCCGCTGCTTCAAAGGCCTTGAGGGCATTGAGCGGGGGTAAACGACGAGACATGACACCAGCCGACGATGAGTTTTTCTAATGGGGCGCATTATAATTTGTCGGTTGCGGGTCGACCAGTGAATAAACATAATTCGCCCAGCAATCAGTCGTCATATGGCTCACATTTTCTACTACGTGTTGGTTTACATGTGTTTTTAGTGAGTCTTTCGACTGCGATTGTGGTGTTGTGTTTCTTCCTCTGCGGGAAGAGGGGCTCAAATCTCACCGGTTTGACCCAGTCTGTCATCTGAATGTGTTTGGCGCCTCCAGCTGGATGGCGCCTTTTTTCATCCCTTCTATACCTTGAACTGCCCCACCAGCTGCTGCTGCTTGTCCGCCAGCGCAGAGAGCTCGCGACCATTTTCGGCGGAGGTCGCCGCCTCGGCCCGAATGGTGTGGCTCACATCGCGAATGTTGCTGACGTTGCGGTTGATCTCGTCCGCCACCCGGCTCTGCTCCTGTGCCGCCCGGGCAATCTGCTCGTTCATCTGATGGATGGTGGAGACCGACTGGATAATCTGCTCCAGCACCTGCACCGAGAGATCCACCTTGGCGAGGGTCTCGTCAGCCTGTCCATGACCATCGCGAATCGCCTTGACCACGGCGCCGGTACCGGATTGCAGTTGGCTGATCAGGGTTTGGATCTCGACGATGGCATTCTGGGTGCGACCCGCCAGATTGCGCACCTCATCGGCCACCACGGCAAAGCCACGGCCCTGCTCACCGGCCCGCGCCGCTTCAATAGCCGCATTCAGCGCCAGCAAGTTGGTCTGCTCGGCAATTCCCTGGATCACAATGAGGATGTCATTGATGTTGTCGCTGTTGGCGGAGAGCCGTTCCACCACCGGCTGGGCATCGTTGATGATGGTCATCAGCTTGCGCATCGCCTCCTGGGTGTCGGCAACGACATACTTGCCCTCTTGCGCCGCGGCATCAGTGGTGTTGGCAGCCGCCACCGCCGAGCCGGCATTACCGGAGACCTGCAACGCCGTAGCGCTCAGCTCTTCAAATGCCGTCGCCACCAGATCGATCTCCTGATACTGGGCCTGCATGCCGCTGCTGGTGCGCTCGGCCACCTGCGCGGCTCGCTCGGCACTGTTGCGCGTACCGGAGACGGTATCAATCACCTGACTGATGGTGGATTGCAACTTGTTGAGGAAGCTGTTGAACCACTTGGCCAACTCGCCGATCTCGTCTTGCCGCAGGATCTCGATACGCTGGGTCAAATCCCCCTCGCCGCTGGCGATATCCTTGAGGCGGGCAACCACAGCGCGGATGGGCGCCACGATCTGGCGCGCCATCAACCAGATAAAACTCAGGGCCACCAGCGAGATCAGCACCCCGATTGACAGCTGCGAGACCACGCTGCGATTGGCTTCACTGGCCAACTCATCTTGCAGTTGCTGGGCCGAAGCCAGTACTACGGCCCGTGGCAATTCGATGTAGATGCCCCATTTACGGTCGGTGCCACGCATGGATACCGGGACAAAGGTCTGCAACAGGGCGCCGTCGCTGCTCCAGCGAGTCAACTCCTGACCCTGACTGAGCCAGCCTTTCAGCTCGCTGGCCAGCCCCTGATACTTCTGATCCAGCCCGCGCCCCATGGTCACATCGAACTCATCGGCTCCCGCCACGCGCCCCTCGTGACTGACCAGCAATATTCTGCCCTTGCCGTCATAGAGCTCCTTGTCCATGGTACTGACCAGACTCTGCAAAGTGGCCAGCGAGATATCAACCCCGACCATCCCCAGCAAGGTCTCCTGCTCCAGCAGCGGGACCGTCACCGAGGTCATCAATATCTGTTTATCGCCCACATCGTCCAGATAGGGCTCCAGCAGGCAGAGGGAACGGGTGCGAATACTGCAGCGATACCACTCGTTTTCGATTCCACCAGCCTCGGTCGGGCTCTCATCGGCCAGTACATCCTCATTCTGCACTTCCGGCTCTATCTTGCCGTTGTCGTATGCCCAGTAACTGGAAAAACGCCCCTTGTCGTTGGAACCCAGTGCCGTGGAGCCCTGATAGTTGCTGTCTTCCCCATCCAGCTGGTCAGGCTCGAACACCGCATAGACACCAAGCAGATTGGTCGATGAGGCAACGGCATCGTGCAGTTGCTGATTGACGGCGCTGCGCAGCGCCTCCGAATGGACAAAGTTCTCAGCCGCATTCTTGCGCTGGAACAACACGCTCTCCGCCAGCAAACTGGCGCGGAAATAGGCCTCATCGAGATAGCTGGTCACCTTGGCCGCCTGCTCCGAGCCCATCGCCTTCATCCAGTTCTCGGCAGACTGCTGCGCCTCGTGCATGGTGGCTTGCCGCACCTGCTGCTGCATCTTGTTCGCGTTGTAAATCGAAGAGGCAACCAGAGCGGCGGCTGTCACCAACAGACAGCAACCGGCGATCAGGGTAATCCGACCCTGGACAGAAAGAGCGCTCATGCCAATATTCCTACGTCATACAGATATGGATAGATTATCGACTTTATAAACAAAAACTTAACTCTCTCACAGCAAATCCAGCGAGAGTTGATTAACTTCACCCTCTTTTGGCAAACCCACCACCAAGCCCAGCAGGCGAACCGAACGCCCTTGCGCCCGCTGTAGCCCCTCTTTGAGCAGGGGAACAAACAAGGCTGGCTGATAGCCACCCTGACTGCGATAGACGGTGGTCTGGTGGAAATCGGCAAACTTGAGCTTGATCCCCTGCCCCATCACCTGCTCGGCATGGCACGCCAGCTGAAATCGCCGCTCCAGCTCCGGCAGCAGTTGCTGCAATACCGTCAGGCAGGCGGCTTCGTCACAAACATCGCTCGCCAAAGTGGTCTCCACCCCGATGGTTTTGCGGATCCGGTGCGCCTGCACCGGCTGTTCATCCAGCCCCCAGATCCGGGTCGTCAGCATCTCCCCCAGCTTGCCAAAACGGCTGCACAGCTCTTGTGCCGACAAGGCCCGCGCATCCTCACAGGTGTAAAGCCCCTGAGCCTCCAGCCGCTCGGCAGTCTTGCGCCCCACCCCGGGCAGTTTGCCAAGTGGCAACTGGCAGACAAATTCGGCCACTTCGTCGGGACGAATGACAAACAGACCATCAGGCTTGCGCTGCTCCGAGGCGAGCTTGGCGAGAAACTTGTTGGGGGCCACTCCGGCCGAGGCGGTCAATCCCAGTTCGGAGACGATGGCTTGCCGGATCTCTTGCGCCATCAGGGTGGCGCTGCCGCCACAACAGCGACTGTGGGTCACGTCGAGGTAAGCCTCATCCAGCGACAGCGGTTCAACCTGATCGGTATAGCGCAGGAAAATGGCCCTGAGCTGACGGGAGATATCCTTGTACACCGCCATTCGCCCAGGGATCAGTACCAGCGGCGGGCAGAGTTTTTTCGCCAGCGCGCTCGGCATGGCGGAGCGCACCCCGAACCGGCGCGCCACATAGTTGCAGGTCGAGATGACGCCGCGCCGCTCGGAGGACCCACCGATGGCAAGCGGCACCTCCCGCAACGCCGGATTGTCCCGCATCTCCACCGCGGCAAAAAAGCAGTCCATGTCGATATGGATGATTTTGCGCATACCACTGTATAAATAAACAGACATGGCACCATCTTACCCCAAGGATAACCGCAGCTCTATCTCTCTCGTTGCGGCTAAAATAGTAGACTCCAAGGAGACCTTTACTACCACAATGACAAGGAGCGTTCGGGATGAAATATCTTTGGCTGGGACTCTGTTTGCTGCCGTTGACCGGCATCGGCAAGAACAACCCGACGGCAGAGTGCCGCTGGCTGTACGACCGGATTGAGATACTGGAACAGGCCATCAAGAAAGGGGACACACTCGGCACAGAGCAAGAATTGGCACGCTGGAAAACTGAGTACAACAAAAAACAGTGCTCACAGTACGACTACTGAGCCGGACAAGATGGCGTGACCGACAACGGCAGATAACAAACGGGCCCCGATCAAAACGCTCGGGGCCCGTTTTTCAAAGCATGGCCAGATTGATTCTGCAGCAGAGTGCGCTCAAGGCAGCACCATAGTGCCAGCAACAGTGGCAGCCACCTCATCCCCACGCAGCACCCGGACCAGTTCAAGGGCAAACTCGATGGCACTGCCCGGCCCCTGACTGGTAATCAGGCGATGAGCCTCATCCCTGACTACCCGCTCATGTGACAGTTGCGATGTTGACAGTTGGGACTGAAAGCCGGGATGACAGGTGACGATGGCATCACCCAGTAGAGCGTGATGTTGCAACACCACCACAGGGGCGGCGCAGATGGCAGCGCGCCAGCGACCAAGAACCGCCTGCTCTTTGAGCAAATCGATGGCCAGCGGGGTATCGCGGATCACTTCGCTGCCGGGCAGACCGCCAGGCACCACGATGGCTTCAAACTCCCGACTTATCAGCTCGTCGATATGACAATCGGCCACCAGCTGTACCCCGCGCGATGCTTTCACCTGCCGGGATCCAGCAGGGCAACAAGAGGCCAGCACCACCTCGATGCTGGCGCGCACCAGGGTATCGACAATGGCGACCGTCTCTATCTCTTCCGACCCAGGGGCCACCAGCACCAATACCCTCATTCCTGCCTCCTTGCTGCTTGCTCTGTCATGTAATCAGTCAGGCGACCTGACTCTTCTCTTTGATCGCCTGATAGAGACCCTGATTGACCGGTACGGCGATGCCATGTCGGGCAGCCTTGGCCAACAGGAAACCGGTAATGGCCTCAATCTCGGTCTCTCGTCCCAGCTCCATATCCTGATACATGGAGGAGTAATTGTCCGCAGTCAGTTCCACCACTGTCATCACCCGGCGCAGCAGCTCTTCTGCCGTGGTAGGCATCCCTTCGGCACACATCACATCCGCCACTTCCACACAGATCTGCTGCAGGGCATCGGCAAAACGGGGGCCAGCCAGCTCGCCATTTTTCAGCTTGTGCAACGCAGTCAGCGGGTTGATGGCGCAGTTAATGGTCAGCTTTTGCCACTGGCGCGCCAATATCTGCTCGTCCCAACCGGCCTGACCGAGGGCCTGCGCCAACTCATCCGCCAGAGCGGCATGGGCCTTGGCGGCATCGTTGATCGGGCCGAGCCAGGTTTCGCCCTTGCCAGTATGACGGAAGACAAAATGGCCGCACTGCATGGCACCATGGCTGGTGACACCGGCAATTACCGGGTTGTGCGGGAACATCTCGACCACCTGCTCGGCAATCCCCATCCCGTTGTGCAGCAGCACGATCGGCACGCCGGCATCCAGCTTGCCCACCAGCGGCGCCAATGCGGCAATCACCTGACTGGCCTTGGTCATCACCAGCAGACGCTGGATCTTGCCAGGCTTGCTGACAAATTCGCGCTCGATATTGAGCAGTTGAACATGCCCCTCCAGCGAGGTGAAATCGATCCCTGGATGGAGCGTAGACTTGTGGTGTTCACGCAACAAGACACGGGTAGATTGACCGCTCAGGGTCAACAGGGAGGCAAAAACGCCGCCGAGGGCGCCGCAACCCAAGATGGACCACTGAGCAGTTGCAGGTTGTCGGGAATGTTTTAATCCGCTTGGCATGGTGTGACTCTGTCAGGGTAAGGGTTGCAATCCTCTCAACCTGTTACCGGGGATAAATGAAGATGTCGCTGATGGACACTAACGGGTCCACCTATCCTGTGCGCAGGGGATTCTAGCAGAGCAGCCCCATCAAAATCAGCAAATTTGCCCGTTTTCTGGTAGATTTGCCCCCCGATAACGCAACATGAGGAGCTCCGGCTATGCCGTCATTCGATATTGTCTCAGAAGTCAAAATGAACGAGGTGTTGAACGCAGTCGACAACGCCAATCGTGAACTGGCCACCCGTTTCGATTTTCGTGGGGTAGAAGCCAGCTTCGAGTTGAACAAGGAAGAGGTAAAACTGGAAGCCGATGCCGATTTCCAGCTCAAGCAGATGGTCGAAATCCTGCGCGGTGCCCTGCTCAAACGCAATATCGAGAACAGCTCCATGGAAGTAGGCGATTCCGTTCACTCCGGCAAGCGCTTCCACCTGACCGTCAAGTTCAAGCAGGGGATCGAGAAAGAGATCGCCAAGAAGCTGGTCAAGCTGATCAAGGACTCCAAGATCAAGGTACAGGTCGCCATCCAGGGTGATGAAGTACGTGTCACCGGCAAGAAGCGTGACGATCTGCAAGAGACCATGGCACTGGTCCGTGGCGCCGAGCTGGGTCAGCCGATGCAGTTCCAGAATTTCCGCGACTAAATAATGCTGTTGCGTGGCGCCGCTACCGAGCGCGTCACGCATAAGCGCGAAAATAAAAAACCGGAGCCAAGGCTCCGGTTTTTTGTACCTCAAGTTTGATTAGAACTTGTAGGTAACAGAGAAGTAGTGACCGAAACCAGTTGAGTCACCGTATACACCGTCTTTGATACCGTAGACATCTTTGAAGTACTTCAGACCGTAACCAACAGCGTAACGATCGGAGTGCCAGTAGATGCCGTGGAAGGTACCCAGACCATCGCTAGAGCGATCAGCCGCATACTCATCCATGCCGAAGGTGTAATCCAGATAGCCTTGGTAGGAGACGAAGCTGCCATTGGAGAAGGTATAGAACGGCTTGAACCAGTTCATCGAGAACTGATAGCCATCCCAACCTTCTGCACCCGCATCGAAGGATTCGTTAGCGTGGCGAGCATACAGGTTCATACCCATTTTGCCGAACCAAGGCACCATAACATCAGCACCCAGACCAACCAAAGATTCGTTCAGGCCTTCAACACCGCCAATGTTGAACAGGGTGGAAACGTACATTTCCTGCACAGGACCAAAGGAGAGATCTTTACCGGTCAGTGCATCCAGAGACATGCGCGGCGCGAACTTGATGAACAGGTTTTCTTGCTTGTGCTTATCGCTGTGCTTGGAATCAAAGATATCGAAGACGTCAACATAGCCATACAGATCAAAGATGCCGGAACGACCGCCGAACTCCATCTCAAAATAGGTATCGTTGTAGTTGCCATCTTCGGTAAAAATCGGACGCTGGTCGATGGTGTGCATTACGTTGAACTGCATCCACTTGTAATCGTTCTTGTGGATGTCGCCGCTGTAGTCAGCAGCAAAGGCCGGGGTAGCGGCGGCAGCCAGCAGACCGGCAGCGATCAGAGTCTTGGTAAATTTGGCCATTTTATTGGTCTCTTGTGCGTTAGTTGAGGTTTTCCGTAGCCTGCCCACAAGGAGCGAGAGGGATTCTAATCAAATAAAATTGGGGGTGAAACAACTTCTCGGGAACTTTATCCGGAAGTGTGAATCTAATCACCCCCGATTCTACGCAAACGCTTGCTATTTGTCAGCCGTTGAGAGCAACTCACTCCCTTTTCTGGCGACAAGCACAATCAACAACAACACGGGCAAGCCCAATAAACTGGTGCCGACAAAGAAGGCACTGTAGCCAATCTGCTCCACAACCTGTCCGGAAAAACCGGCCAGCAACTTGGGTAGCAGCAACATTACCGAGCTGAACAGGGCGTACTGAGTGGCCGAAAATGCCACATTGGTCAGGCTGGAGAGATAGGTCACGAAGGCTGCGGTAGCGATACCGGCACTGAGGTTATCCAGCGAGATAATCAGCGTCAGCAGTTCCAGGTTGTGACCAACCTGATTGAGCAAGGCAAACAACAGGTTGGTGCTGGCGGTGAGCAGCGCCCCCAAGAACAGGATGCGCAGCGTGCCGAAGCGCATCACCAGCACGCCCCCCAGCGCAGCGCCCACCAGCGTCATGATGACGCCAAACACCTTGGTAATGGTGGCAACCTCGGTCTTGCTGAACTGCATATCCACATAGAAGCTGTTGGACATCACCCCCATCACCACATCGGCAACCCGATAGCAGGCGATCAGAGCCAGGATCAGCAGCGCCGAGCTGCCATAGCGACGAAAGAAGTCAGCAAACGGACACCAGACCGCCTCATAGCCCCAGGCCCCCGCACTCGCCAGCAGCGCAGGCCACCCTTTTTCCAGGAGCTGCGCCTTGCGTTCGGCCTGTTGTTTGCCCTGCTCGGCCAGATCGATATCCGGCTCGTGGCAAAACAGCGTGGTGATGACCCCGAGTGACATCAGACCCGCCATCACCAGATAGGTAATCTGCCAGCCACGATAGTCATAGCCACTATTGCTGCCAAACCAGGCTGCCAGCGCCAGCGCACCGGCGCCCGCCATGATCATCGCCAATCGGTAACCGGTCATGTAGGAGGCCGCCATCGCCGCCTGTAGCCGCTCGGGAGCAGATTCGATGCGATAGGCGTCGATAACGATATCCTGAGTCGCCGAGGCAAAGGCCACCAGCAGGGCAAACATCGCCAGCTGGGCCAGCTCGGTCTTGGGATCGCAGAACGCCATGCCGACCAGCGCGGCGGCAATCAGCAACTGGGAGAAGAACATCCAGCTGCGGCGACGCCCCAGCAGCGTGGAGAGCAACGGCAGCGGCATGCGATCCACCAGCGGCGACCACAGCCATTTAAAGCCATAGGCGAGCGCCACCCAGCTCATATAGCCGATATCGGTCAGGCTGACATCGGCCTCGCGCAACCAGAATGAGAGGGTACCGAACACCAGCAGCAGCGGCAGACCCGATGAAAAACCCATGGCAAAGAGAATAAACACCCGAAATTCGAGATAGACGGCGAGGGACTCTCTCCAGCTTGGTTTGCGGATCATGTTCAACTACCTGACGACTTTGGAAAAGTGCGTCATTTTGGCAGGTTGATGGCAGATAGCCAAGGCAAGCAAAGAGATAGGCAAAAGAAGCCCGGATAGAGAAAAGACCCATCCCGAACGGGATGAGCCTTGTATCGTGACCTGACGAGGCGAGGTGACGAACCGCGTCCAGTGAGGATTACTTGCCCGCTTTCTTGTCGACTTTCTTGTCTGCCGGAGTTTCTGCCAGCAAGACCACCTTCTTCAGAATGATGGGACTGGTCGGCACATCGTTGGCACGCAGAATGGGGCTGTAACCGGTCTGTACCTGAGCCAGCTTGTCCAGCACCTCCATCCCCTGCACCACCTGACCGAACACGGTATAACCCGCAGAGCCACCGGCGTTGAGGTTATTGTTGTCGACCAGATTGAAGTAAAACTGGCGAGTAGCGCTGTCGACCGCCTGGGTGCGAGCCATAGCGATGGAGCCACGCTTGTTGGGCAGACCGCCGCGCGACTCGTTGACCACAGGCTCATAAGTCGGCAGTTGCTGGAACTGCTGGTTGTAGCCCCCACCCTGCACCACGAAATCCTGGATCACCCGGTGGAAGATGCTGCCGTCATAGCTGCCATCAGCCACGTAGCGCAGGAAGTTCTTCACCGTCTGGGGCGCCTGCTTGGACGCCAGCTCCACCACGATATTGCCGTGGTTGGTCTCCATTCTGACTTTCGGGCCTGCGAACGCCAGCGGGGCGATCAGCATGGCCAGCAACCAGAGTTTTTTCATCATCAGACCCCTGCGCCGTTCGGTTGACCTTTAAGGTAACCGCGCAGCGCATCATCCGCCATGATCTGCTGCAGCACGCTACCCAGTTGCAGGTTCAGTGTAGACTCCAGGTCGGCCATGCTTGGCTCGCTCGGGCTCTCCTTGCTGGAGGACATGTTGAACTGCTTGGTCAGACGGTTGCCCTGGAAATCGGCGATCACCTGCAGGCTGACGCGGGATTTGGTGACATAGGTAAAGGTCTTCTCTTCCACATTGACTGCGGCGTTGGAGATCACCAGCGTCAGGTTGGTGGTGCCACTGTTGCCCACTTCGAGACCCTGGCTGCGCAGCCCTTCGGCCAGCCGCTCGGCCATCAGCAGGTTGAGCGGACGCTCACTGTTGACCAGGACGGGGGCTTTCTCTTTATGTTTGATAGAGAAGACGTAGGCAGCCTCACGCTTGTCTACCCCTTCCATGGTGATGCGATTGCCAGAGTAGTATTGCTGGTTGGCGGGGATCACCTGCGGATTGAGCAGCGCCGTCTCCGGCCAATGAGTGGCACACCCGCCCAGCATCAGGGCGGCCAGCAGCAAGAGTGACTTTTTCATCATGGTTTCCTTTGGCTTTAGCGTTTGATGGCTTTCAAAATAACGAATTTGCTGTTCGACGCAACGACTTGTGCGTTGGCAAACAAGCGCTTGAGTTTGTTGTGATAGTCCAGATGACGGTTGCCTACTATCCAGAGTTCCCCCCCCTGAGGCAACACCCGGTGCGCATCACTGAACATCTGCCAGGCGATATGATCGGTGATCGCCTGTAACTGATGGAAAGGAGGGTTGCAGAGGATCCGATCCGCCGAGCCGACCGCCACCCCGTCGAGACAGTTATTGACCATAAAACGGGCGCGCGGCAGTGCATCGGGCTGATTATGCTCGACGTTGAGCTGTGCCGAGGCGACCGCCATATAGGATTCATCGATAAAGGTCACCTCCACCTCGCTGTCTTTGGCGAGCAGCGACAACCCCAACACCCCGTTGCCACAGCCCAGATCGATCACCTTGCGGGCACTGTGGATGGGCAGGTTGTCCAGCATAAAACGGGCACCGATATCGAGACTGGTGCGCGAGAAGACATTGGCATGGTTGTGGATGAGCATGCCACTCCCCTCCAGCGGCCAGACAGTCGGGAAGGGGTTGGCCAGCGCGGGTTGTCCGGCCTGCGGCTCACAGTGAATGAGACGCGCCTTTTTCCAGGCCAGCGAGGTACGGGTAGGCCCCAAATACTTCTCGAACAACTTGAGGGTGGAAGTATGAATATCCTTCGCCTTGCCGGCAGCAATAACGCGGGTTGCCGGTGTCACCACCGCACGCAATGCCAGCAGTTGCTGCTCCAATAGAGCCTGATATTTGGAGACCTTGATCACCACAAGTGCTGGGGCATCGGGCAGCGGCGCCAGCGCATCCTGCAAGCGGATACCACCCGCATCCAGTCCGTTTTCGGCCAAATTGGCCAGGGTCGCCCGCTCACTGATGTAGGAGTCGGTGACGCAGCAGGGGGAGTACGGATGCAGATAGGCCGCCAGCGCGCCAAAGCCATCATTCATGATGATGACGGGGCCCGCCTGCTCGAGGGGAGACTCCGCCAGGGTGTTGATCAGGTATTCGTCAGCCGCATCCCAGGCTTGCAGGGTCTCCTGACTCAGGCGCGGATAGCGGTAGAGCGTGAGCTGGCAATGGGGAGTGTCGAGAAGGGTTTGCATAGGAAGAGTCCAACCTCGGCTTGATTCGTGTATACAGGCGCCAGGGGCGACGCAAAGTGGCGCTATTCTAGCGAGGAGCAGGAATTTCACCAGTTCGATGCGCATCAAGGGGCAACTGACGGGTGATTTCCCTCTTACGGGGGCTTATTCCATCCCGCGACTGCCGATAGAATGGCCCGACATTCACTCTGGAAGCCGATCCGATGACCATCCAACAACTGATTGAAGCCAAGCTGACCGCCGCCCTCTCCCCCACCGTGCTGGAGGTGATCAACGAGAGCCACATGCACCGAGTGGAACCGGGATCTGAGAGCCACTTCAAGGTGGTGATCGTCAGCGAGCAATTTGCAGGGCTGCGGCTGCTGGCACGACATCGTCAGGTCAACGCGGTGCTGGCCGACGAGCTGGCCGGTGCCGTTCATGCACTGGCACTGCATACCTACACAGAGACCGAGTGGCAGGAAAAAGGCCGCGCCCCACGAACCCCGAGCTGCGTTGGCAAACCGTCACTCTCCTGAAAGCGGTTGTACCACTGGATTCCCCTCGAGAACCTGCCAACAAAAATTAAACATATTTCCCCCATTGGCTCCGAAAAGGCTACATCGAAGGGGGTATATTTCGACATCAAGGCTTTTTGCTGATAGTGGAGGCAACGGCAAATACCCCCATCGAGGTATCGAAATAAAAAAACCTTTAAAACCACTACTTACAAGGTGTCAGGGGCTTATTCATTGCAGGTTAATTTTGTGATGGCACGGGGATTTTGCCCATTTGGCATGGCAGAAAATGCACCTTAAGTGGTAAACTCAAGCGCTTTTGAGTGAGCCTGCATGTTGAATAATTGTTGAGCCTGCCCACCTGGCGCAACCACAACATCGACTCATTCAACCACCCGTCGTGATGTATTTCTCGGCGCTAACCAACCTCTCCCGTAACGGTAGTGCAAGTAAGTATGATTACAATCAAAAGAGGACTGGACATCCCCGTGCTGGGTGCGCCAGAGCAAGTAATCTACGATGGCCCCGCCATCACCCGTGTTGCGACACTGGGCGAGGAGTTTGTGGGGATGCGACCTACTATGTTCGTCAAAGTAGGTGATCGCGTCATCAAAGGTCAGGATCTTTTTGAAGACAAGAAGAATCCGGGCGTTAAATTCACAGCTCCTGCCACCGGTGTGGTTTCAGAGATCAACCGTGGTGCCAAACGTGTTCTCCAGTCTGTGGTCATCGACCTCGACGGTTCCGATGAACAGGTGACGTTTGAGCATTTTGCCTCTGCCGAGCTGGCCAAGCTCGAGCGCAGCAAGGTGCAAGAGATCCTGGTCGCATCAGGTCAGTGGACTGCGTTGCGTACCCGTCCGTTCAGCAAAGTCCCCGCGGTAGCGTCTGCCCCGCGCGCCATCTTTGTGACTGCAATGGACACCAACCCGCTGGCAGCCGATGCCGAGCTGATTATCAAGGAACAGCCGCAGGCCTTCCTCGATGGTCTGGCCGTATTGACCCGCCTGACCGACGGCGCCGTCTACGTCTGTAAAGGCGAAGGCAGTCTGCCCCACTCTCCGCTGGCTCAGGTCAAGGAAGAGATCTTCGTTGGTCCGCACCCTGCCGGTCTGCCGGGTACCCATATCCACTTCCTGGATCCGGTCAGCAGCACCAAGGTGCAGTGGCACATCAACTATCAGGATGTGATCGCATTCGGCAAGCTGTTCACCACCGGTCAGATCTTCACTGACAAGGTGATCGCCCTTGCCGGCCCGAACGTGCTCAAGCCGCGTCTGCTGCGTACCCGTCTGGGCGCCTGCATCAGCCAGCTCACCAATAATGAGCTGCGTGCCGACGAAAACCGTATCATCTCCGGTTCTATCCTGAGTGGTGCCAAAGCCGAAGGTGTTCACGACTACCTGGGCCGCTACCACAATCAGGTTTGCGTGCTGGGTGAAGGTCGCGAGAAAGAGTTCCTGGGCTGGATCAACCCCAGCGCCAACAAGTTCTCTATCACCCGTACCACCCTCTCTCATCTGATGAAGGGCAAGCTGATCAACTTCACCACCACTACCAACGGTAGTGACCGTTCCATGGTGCCTATCGGCAACTATGAGCGGGTGATGCCACTCGACATCCTGCCGACCCTGCTGCTGCGGGACATGGTCTCCGGCGATACCGATGGTGCGCAAGCACTGGGCTGCCTGGAGCTGGATGAGGAAGATTTGGCGCTCTGTACCTTTGTCTGCCCCGGCAAGACAGAGTACGGCCCGATCTTGCGTGAGTGCCTGACCAAGATTGAACTGGAAGGTTAAGCGATGAGTTTCAAGCAACTTCTTGAAAATATGGAACACCACTTCGAACCGGGTGGAAAGTACGCCAAGTACTATGCCCTGTTCGAAGCGGCGTACACCCTGTTCTACACCCCGGGTAGCGTTACCCGCAACGCCTCCCACGTTCGTGATGCGCTCGATCTGAAGCGCATGATGATCATGGTGTGGCTGGCCGTGTTCCCGGCCATGTTCTGGGGCATGTACAACGTTGGTAACCAGGCGATTGCCGCCATTGCCCACATGGGCTCGGCTGCTGGTGCCAGCAGCTGGCAATATGCCCTGGCTACCATGCTGGGCGCCTCCCTCGATCCGGCTGTAGCCGGTATCGGCAGCAAGATGCTGATCGGCGCCACCCACTTCTTCCCGATCTACATCACCGTCTTCTTTGTCGGTGGTTTCTGGGAAGTGCTGTTCGCCATGGTGCGCAAACACGAGATCAACGAAGGCTTCTTCGTAACCTCAATTCTGTTTGCCCTGATCGTGCCGCCCGAGCTGCCCCTGTGGCAAGCTGCGCTGGGTATCACCTTCGGTGTGGTGATGGCCAAAGAGGTGTTCGGTGGTACCGGCAAGAACTTCCTGAACCCGGCGCTGGCTGGTCGTGCGTTCCTGTTCTTCGCCTACCCGGGCCAGATCTCCGGTGACGCTGTGTGGGTTGCCGTTGACGGCTTCTCCGGCGCGACTGCCCTGAGCCAGTGGGCCCAAGGCGGCCAGATGGCGCTGATCAACGGTGCAACCGGCCAGGCTATCAGCTGGATGGACGCTTTCCTGGGTAACCTGCCGGGTTCCATCGGTGAAGTCTCTACCCTGATGATCCTGCTGGGTGCAGCCATGATCGTCTACATGCGCATCGCCTCCTGGCGCATCATCGCCGGCGTGATGATCGGTATGATCGCCACCTCCCTGCTGTTCAACGTCATCGGTTCCGATACCAACCCCATGTTCAACATGCCGTGGCACTGGCATCTGGTACTGGGTGGCTTCGCCTTCGGTATGGCCTTCATGGCGACCGACCCTGTCTCCGCAGCCTTTACCAACAAAGGCAAGTGGTGGTATGGCGCCCTGATCGGCGTAATGGTCGTGCTGGTTCGCGTGGTCAACCCAGCGTTCCCGGAAGGCATGATGCTGGCCATTCTGTTTGCGAACCTGTTTGCTCCCCTGTTTGACCACTTCGTCGCTCAGGCAAACATCAAGCGGAGGATTGCTCGTGGCGTTTAATAAAGATTCAACCCTCGGCACCGTCAGCGTGGTCACCGGCCTCTGTCTGGCCTGTTCCATCGTGGTATCCGTTGCCGCTGTGGGCCTGCGTTCTACCCAGCAGGAAAACAAGGCGCTGGACAAGCAGAGCAACATTCTCGCCGTAGCCGGTGTGGATGTAAGCGAAGTGGCCAAGCGCGACCTGGCCAAACTGTATGGCGAGAAGATCGAAGCGCGTCTAGTGGATCTGGCAACCGGTGACTTTGTTGACGGCGATGCCGACAACTTCGACACCAAGCAGGCAGCCAAAGATCCGGCCCGCAGCATCCGTCTTGCCGCCGCTGACGACAAGGCCAGCCTGCGTCAGATCTCCAAGCAGATCCCGGTATTCTTCGCCAAGGATGCCGAAGGCAAGATCGACAGCATCATCCTGCCCATCTACGGTCAGGGTCTGTGGTCGACCATGTATGCCTTCGTCGCCGTTGCCGCTGATGGCCAGACCATCAAGGGCATCACCTACTATGACCACGGTGAAACACCGGGTCTGGGTGGCGAGATCGAAAACCCGGCCTGGCAGGCGCTGTTCAAGGACAAGAAACTGTTCGACCAAAATGGCATGCCGGCGCTGCGCGTCATCAAGGGCCATGCTCCGGCGGGCTCCGAGCACGAGATCGATGGTCTCTCCGGTGCCACTCTGACCGGTAACGGCGTACAGCATACCTTCGACTTCTGGATGGGTCCCAAGGGCTTCGGTCCTTTCCTGGCCAAGGTTCGTGCAGGAGAAATCATCAATGGCTGACAAGAGCGAAATGAAGAAGTTGCTGTTGACGCCTGTGCTGGGCAACAACCCCATCGCCTTGCAGGTGCTGGGCGTCTGTTCTGCACTGGCGGTTACCAGCCAGATGAAAACTGCGTTTGTAATGACCCTCGCGGTCATGGCGGTCACCGCCTTCTCAAACCTGTTCATCTCCCTGATCCGCAACCAGATCCCGAACAGCGTCCGGATCATCGTGCAGATGGCGATCATCGCCTCACTGGTTATCGTGGTTGACCAGGTGCTCAAGGCGTACGCCTATGACATCTCCAAGCAACTGTCGGTCTTCGTGGGTCTGATCATCACCAACTGTATCGTAATGGGCCGCGCTGAAGCGTATGCCATGAAGAGTGCCCCGCTGCCCTCCTTCCTGGATGGTATCGGCAACGGTCTGGGCTATGGCGCCATTCTGCTGAGCGTCGCGACCGTGCGTGAACTGCTGGGCTCCGGCACCTGGTTTGGCATCGAGCTGCTGCCGCTGGTGAACAACGGTGGCTGGTATGTGCCCAACGGCCTGCTGCTGCTGCCGCCGAGTGCATTCTTCATCATTGGTCTGATCATTTGGGGCGTACGCACCAAGGATCCCAAGCAGGTGGAGGCGAAGGATTAAGGTATGGAACACTATCTGAGTCTGTTGATTAAATCGATCTTCATCGAAAACCTGGCACTCTCCTTCTTCCTGGGGATGTGTACCTTCCTGGCGGTGTCCAAGAAGGTAAAGACCTCCATGGGTCTGGGTATTGCCGTTATTGTGGTGCAGACCATCGCGGTTCCTGCCAACAACCTGATCTACAACTACGTGCTTAAAGATGGCGCTCTGGTATCCGGTCTGGATCTGAGCTTCCTGAGCTTCATCACCTTCATCGGTGTGATTGCAGCACTGGTACAGATCCTGGAGATGGCGCTGGACAAGTACTTCCCGGCACTCTACAACGCGCTGGGTATCTTCCTGCCGCTCATCACAGTGAACTGCGCCATCTTCGGTGGCGTCTCCTTCATGGTGCAGCGTGACTACAACTTCATGGAGTCTGTGGTCTACGGTGTGGGTTCAGGGGCAGGCTGGATGCTGGCGATCGTTGCGCTGGCAGGTATCCGCGAGAAGATGAAGTACTCCGATGTTCCGGAAGGCCTGCGTGGTCTTGGCATCACCTTCATCACCGCCGGTCTGATGGCGCTGGGCTTCATGTCCTTCTCTGGTATCTCCCTGTAATCGGCTTTCCTGCAATCAGAAAGGAACGATAGATGGAAATTATTTTGGGTGTGGTCATGTTTACCGTGATCCTGCTGGCACTGGTGGCAGTCATTCTGTTCGCCAAGTCCAAGCTGGTGACCGCGGGCGACGTGACAATCAGCATCAATGGTGACCCGGCCAAGGCTGTGACCAGCCCGGCCGGTGGCAAGCTGCTCGGCGTGCTGGCTGGCAGCGGTATCTTTGTCTCCTCCGCCTGTGGCGGCGGTGGCTCCTGCGGCCAGTGCAAGGTACGGGTGAAATCCGGTGGTGGCGACATTCTGCCGACCGAACTGGATCACATCAGCAAGGGCGAAGCCCGTCATGGCGAGCGTCTGGCCTGTCAGGTTACCGTTCGCTCCGACATGGACATCGAACTGCCGGAAGAGATCTTCGGGGTGAAGAAGTGGGAATGTACTGTTATCTCCAACGATAACAAGGCCACCTTCATCAAGGAGCTCAAGCTGCAGATCCCCGATGGCGAGAGCGTGCCGTTCCGCGCCGGTGGTTATATCCAGATTGAAGCCCCGGCTCACCACGTGCACTACAAGAACTTCGATATTCCCGAGGAGTATCGCGGTGACTGGGATCGCTTCAAGATTTTTGAGCTGGAGTCCAAGGTCGATGAGCCAATCATCCGTGCCTACTCCATGGCCAACTATCCGGAAGAGTTCGGCATCATCATGCTGAACGTGCGTATCGCGACCCCGCCCCCCAGCAACTGGACTGCCCCTCCGGGACAGATGTCCTCCTACATCTTCAGCCTGAAGGCTGGCGACAAGGTGACTATCTCCGGTCCGTTCGGTGAGTTCTTCGCCAAAGACACCGATGCCGAAATGGTATTCATCGGTGGTGGTGCAGGTATGGCGCCGATGCGTTCCCATATCTTCGACCAGCTGCGTCGCCTGAAGTCCAAGCGCAAGATGAGCTTCTGGTACGGTGCCCGTTCCAAGCGCGAAATGTTCTATGTCGAAGACTTTGACATGCTCGCCGCCGAGAACGAGAACTTCACCTGGAACGTCGCCCTGTCTGATCCGCAACCGGAAGACAACTGGGACGGCTACACCGGCTTCATCCACAACGTGCTCTACGAGAACTATCTCAAGAACCACGAAGCACCGGAAGATTGCGAGTTCTACATGTGTGGACCTCCGGTGATGAACGCTGCCGTCATCAACATGCTCAAAGACTTGGGCGTTGAAGACGAAAACATCCTGTTGGATGACTTTGGTGGTTAATCCATGCACAGTGTTGTAAAGACCTGGCTAGCCTTCGGGCTAGCCTTTTTCTTGACTGGGTGCGATCAGGAGACGGTCCAATCCAAACCGGAGATCCACATCACCGGTAGCACCATGGGCACTTACTACTCCATCAAGGTGGCGGACAGCGCCATCAGCGATCCGGCCAAGCTTCAAGCTGAGGTGGATGTCTTGCTGGAGCGGGTCAACGATCAGATGTCGACCTATCGCCCCGATTCCGAACTGTCGCGCTTCAACCAGAGCCGTGACAACAAACCGGTAGTGGTCTCCCGCGATACCGCACGGGTCGTCACAGAGGCCATTCACATTGGCCGTGAGAGCCAGGGGGCGCTGGACGTCACCGTTGGCCCCTTGGTCAATCTGTGGGGCTTTGGCCCGGACAAGAAGCCGACCAAGGTCCCTTCCGACGAGCTGATCACCCAGACTCGCCAGAAGACCGGTCTGGGCAACCTGCACGTTATCACCTCGGTGGATGCCGATACCCTGCAAAAAGATATTCCGGACCTCTACGTCGATCTCTCCGCCATCGCCAAGGGCTTTGGTGTGGACAAGGTAGCCGAGTATCTGGAGTCACTGGGTGCGCGCAACTATCTGGTGGAGATTGGCGGCGAGCTGCGGATCAATGGCGTCAACGGTAAGGGTCACCCCTGGCGCGTGGCCATCGAGAAGCCCACCGCAGGCACCGGCACGGTGCAAGAGGTGATCGTGCCCGGTGACAACGGGGTGGCCACCTCCGGCGATTACCGCAACTACTATGAACTGGATGGTCAGCGCTTCTCCCACACCATAGATCCGCGCAGCGGCAAGCCGATCCAGCACCGTCTGGTATCGGTTACCGTGATCCACCCCTCCTGCATGACCGCAGACGGGTTGGCCACCGTGTTTATGGTGATGGGGACCGAGAAAAGCCTGGCCTATGCCAACGAGCGCGGCCTGGCGATCTTCGTGATCACCAAGACGGACAACGGCTTTGAAGAGGCTTACTCCGATGCCTTCAAGCCCTATCTGGTCAAGAAGTAAGAGGTAGAGATGCAGATTTTTCTGATCACCTTCGGGGTATTTATGCTGGTGATAGCCGCCATGGCTATCGGTTACATCTTCCAGAAGAAGACCATCTCCGGCTCCTGTGGCGGTCTGGGTAGTGTCGGCATCGAGAAAGAGTGCGATTGCCCGGAACCCTGCGACAACCGCAAGAAGAAGATGGCCAAGGAAGAGGCCCGTCGCAAGATGCTGGAAGAGAACCGCATCATCTGATGACTCTGGTTTTTCGGTACACAAAAGCGCGCCATCGGCGCGCTTTTTACTGGGCGTTATCTTGCGTTAACGGTCAGGGCTGACGTTCGATATAGAGGATCACCTCGCCAAGATGGATACCGAACTTGCTGATTTCGGCACGATTGATCAGACGCTCTTCGTCCAGCAGGTACATCCAGTCATCGAAGCTCACCCGCACCACCTCGCCATCCGGCAGCGCCAGATCGAGCTGATAACGCCAGTTGAGGGCAAACCCTTCACTTTTACCCAGCGCCTCCCCCACCACATCGGAAGCAGTACCGCGCCAGTGACCATCATCACCCTTGCTCAGATACCAGGTACGGGTCTGCTCGCGGCCATCGTCAAAGTAGAACTGCTCGAACAACTCTCCCTTGCCATCCTTCCAACGACCCACCATCTCGACCCGAAAGCGACTGGTCACTTCGCCGCTGCGGTCGGTCACCAGGCCGTGAGCCACCAGTTTGCCGTTGAAGAAACGGGCAAGATCCCAGTTTGGCCCCTGCCCCCGATAGTCATCGAGACTGGCACCACAGCCACTCAGCAGCAAAAAGGGGAGCAACAGCAACCAGCGGTATGCACGATAGAAAGACATCAGAGACTCCATGTTCAGGGTTGGCCACGCAGACGGCGGGTCAGGGCGGGATCGCGGCTGTTGTCAGCCAGCCAGATGGCGAGAAAAGCGGCCGAGAATTGCGGATCGGCCAGAGTCCCGAGGGACTTCTCCTGCCACCAGAAGTGGCCTGCCCCGCCCTTGTCGACATAGAAGGTGAGCTTGTCGCCAGCCTGTACATCGGGCCAGAGTGCAGCGAGCTGGCCAAGCCAGCGCTGACGCTCGGCGTCAGAGCCAAGACCGAGTCGCTGCCACTCGGCGGCAGTGGCGCTCAGCAGATCTTCCCGCTCGATGGATCTGGCATAGGTGAGGGTCAGGGCCTGCGGATAGTGACCGGGCTGATAGCGCCCGCTTTCACTGTAGAGGGTGGCATCGTAGAGCTTGAACCAGAGCCAGTTCATCTCCCCCTGCCCGACCGGGCGCAGCTGCTGCCAGGGGGAGGCAGAGGCCTGCACTGCGGTTGCAGCCAAGAGCGTAAACGCCAGCAGTAGCGGGTTAATTCCACCCCATATGCCAGTGGTTGGGGTCTTCCAGTTCATGCCAGTCCATCTCCTGTTCCTGCAGGGTGTTGATATCCTGCATCACCACCTGCACCAGCCGACCTTGCGCATCCCGCTGGCAGGCAACCACCAGATAGAAGCGATCAGTCAGCTCATGCTGGCTCTCTTTGGTCCATTTGGAAAAAAGCAACGAGTCGGTCGAAAAGGTGTTTGTCATGACTCACCCTCCAGCTTGACCATTACCCACAGGAGTACGGGTAACCACCACATCCAGATCACTGCCAGCAGCGCCGAACTGATCCAGATGCCCCAGGGTAAGTTTACTGCCCCCATGGCGGCCCCCGCCACATAGGAGGAAGCACCACCAAATACGCCAAACAGTGCCTGCTGCCAGCGAGGCAAGCGCAGCAGCCAGCGCATACCGTGGGCCAGCGTCAGGGCAAAACCGAGCCAGAGCAGCACCAGCCAGAGGGGAAAACCGGACGGGAAACGGAACAGGCCGAGCTGCCAGAGCAGGGCATCAAGCAGGCAGCCGACGACCGCGATGGGAAGCAGCCGCCAGTCACGCTGGCGTCTGGGTGAGAAGATAAAGTGCAGCAGCAACATTGCCAGCAGCGGGCTCGGCTGCTGCCACTTCACCGCCAGCAACCAGTAGAGGTTGAACCCCAGCAGGTGAGCCCACTGCCACATGGTCAGTGACCGCTTACTGGTACATCACCCGACCAGCCAGCGGGCCCCGGCTTGGCGGCCTCCAGCTGCACCAGACTGATGGTGCGCTCCCAGAATCCCCCCTCGCAATAGGCAAAGTAGAAGTGCCACAGCCGGATGAAATCCTGGCTGTAACCGAGCTTGGGCAGCTCGGGCGCCAGCGCCAGAAACCGCTCGCACCAGTGAGCCAGGGTACGGGCATAGTGATGACCGTGATCGTGCAACCGCACCAGCTGCATGTCGGTCTCCCGCGCCAGCAACCCCGCCATCTGGGAGACGCTCGGCAGGCAGCCACCGGGGAAGATGTAGCGCTGGATGAAATCGACTCCGCGCAGATATTGGGCATGGCGCTGATCGGCGATGGTGATGGCCTGAATGAGCAGGCGGCCACCGGGCTTGAGCAGCCGTGACAACTGGCGGAAATAGTCGGGCAGGAAGGCGTGCCCCACCGCCTCGATCATCTCGATGGAGACCAGCTTGTCATAGGTCCCCTCCAGCTTGCGGTAATCCTCCAGCAGCAAGGTGATGCGATCCCCCAGCCCCTCCCGCGCAATCCACTCCTTGGCATAGTCATGCTGGGCCCGGGAGATGGTAGTAGTGGTCACCCGGCAGCCATAGTGGCGGGCGGCATAGACAGCGAGGCCGCCCCAGCCGGTGCCGATCTCCAGCAGATGATCTTCAGGGCCCAGCTCCAGCCGTTCGCAGATGGTGCGCAACTTGGCTTGCTGCCCCTCTTCCAGAGTGGCGTCGGCGCTCGGATAGATGGCGCTCGAGTACTGCATATGGCTGTCGAGAAACCCCTGATAGAGGGTATTGCCGAGATCGTAGTGGGCGGCGATGTTGGAGCGCGAACCGGTCAGGGTATTGCGGTTGAGCCAGTGGCGCACCTTGTTGAAGGGGAAACTGAGCCAGCCGAGGCGCCGCTCGAGGGAGTCAAGCAGGGTCAGGTTGCGGGCCAGCAGCCGCACCAGCGCCACCGGATCCGGGCTGGTCCAGAGCCCCTCCACCCAGGTTTCTCCGGCGGCAATGCTGCCCCCCAGCAGCAGGCGGCGATAGAAGGCCGGATCCTGCACCACCAGTTCGGCATGCAGATCGGTGCCCGCCACGCCAAAGCTGTGGCGCTCACCGCCATCCCGCAGCAGCAGCTGGCCATGTTCGAGGCGCCCCAGCAGATTGAGCAGCAGTTGTCTTGCCCCCTTGTCGATGAAAGAGGCAGAGAGGGTTGATTGAGCAAGTTCCATTAGCGGCTCTCCGGATGGGTAAAAATCGGTGTTCGTTTGATAAAAAGACGCAGGGCCTGCCAGTAGATCCCGAGCAGCACCTTCATGGTCATCCATGGCCAGCGGGCCAGCAGGGCCACCAGCCCCTTGCGCGACAAGGGTTCGCGCGTGAGCGCCAGGGTTGCGTCAAACAGCTTGGCTTCACCGGATACGGGATGACTCTCGATATGGATCAGTGTCTCCTGCGCGGGCGGCCTGATGCGCCAGTGATAACGCATCGCCAGCCCCATGAAAGGGGAGACGTGAAAATCCTTGTCATGGGGTGCCAGCGCCGCCAGATCCAGCAAGTAGTAGTGACGCTCGTTCCAGGGGGTGTTGGAGACCTCTGCCAGCAGATAGCGCGCCTCGCCCTGCCGGTAGCAGAAGTAGAAGTTGACCGGGCTGAAGTAGAACCCCAGACAGCGCACGTTGCCGAGCAGCAGCACCCGCCCCTCGGGGTCGGCATCGCCCCCCAGCTCGCTCACCTTCTGCCACACCGCCTGCTTGAGGCTTCCCTCACTCCCCTTGAGATAGTCATGGCGGTGAAACGAAAGCAGCCCCGAGCGCTCCACACCGAACCAGCGCCCCTGATCGAGCTGCGGCAGCTCGTCGAGATCCAGTCCCAGCATAAAGAGGCTGTAGGAGAAGGCGTGAGCCCGCGGTGCAAAACGGCGGTGGCGCACCGAGCCCTGCCAGATGGCGCTGGTCACGCCAGCCAGTTCGTCTGTACGCTCATGTTCGGTGGCCACGGTGGCGCCGTTCATAGCTCGGCCCCGAAGCGCCTGGCGACATCCAGCGCGCTGCGCACCCCATCCTCATGGAAGCCGTTGTACCAGTAGGCGCCGCAGAAGTGGGTGTGCTGCTGACCACAGATCTCCGCGCGCCGCTGCTGGGCGGCAATAGAGGCCTGATTGAACACTGGATGGTGGTAGACGAAGCGGCGCAGTACCTTGCTCTCATCCACCTTGCCCTTGGGATTGAGGCTGACACAGAAGGGCTCCGGCGAGTTCACCCCCTGCAGGATGTTCATGTTGTAGCTCACCAGTGGCCGCGCCTCGTCATTGCCATCGAGCTGATAGTTCCAGCTGGCCCATGCCTTGCGGCGGGTGGGCAGGCAGCGGGCATCGGTATGGAGCCAGACATCGTTGGCCTGATAGGGCATGTCGCCGAGAATAGCCTGCTCCCGCTCGCCGGGATCCGCAAGCAGCGCCAGCGCCTGATCGCTGTGGCAGGCAAAGATCACCTCGTCAAACCGCTCCTCGCCGTAACGGCTCTGGATCACCACGCCATCCGCGTCCCGCCGTACGCTCTGCACCGGACAGGCGAGGCGGATCTGCGACTGCCAACCCGCGGTAAGGGGGCCGATATATTCCCGCGAGCCCCCCGGGATCACGTACCACTGGGGGCGATTGGCCACATCCAGCAGGCCGTGGTTGGCAAAAAAGCGCAGGAAGAAGCCAAGGGGGAAGGCGCGCATATCGGCCAGGGTCGATGACCAGATCGCAGCTCCCATCGGCAAGATGTAGTGGCGGGCGAAGTAGTCGCTAAACTCCCCCGCCAGCAGAAAGTCTCCCAGCGTCAGCTCGGGGCCAGCACCCTGATGTTGACCATCTGCCAGCCAGGCCCGTGCCTCCCGGTTGAACCGCAAAATCTCGCCAACAAAACCGTAGAAACGGGGGCTCAACAGATTGCTGCGCTGGGCAAACAGGGTATCAAGGTTATGGCCGTTATACTCCAGCCCCTCCGGGCTCTTCACCGAGAAGCTCATCTCGGCCGGTTGGCGCGCCATGCCGATCCGTGCCAGCAACTTCAAGAAGTTGGGGTAGGTGCGATCGTTGAAGACGATAAAGCCGGTGTCGATGGCATAGCTGCGGCCAGCCTGATTCACATCGACAGTGGCGGTGTGACCGCCCAGAGTCGGCGCCGCCTCGAACAGGGTTATGTCATGGAGTTTGTGGAGCAGAAAACCGGCGGTGAGCCCCGAGATCCCTGAACCGACGATGGCGATCTTTTTCTTCATGAATGGCTTCCTTTCGATACGAGTGCGCGGCCAAGGCGCAGCCAGAGCCCCACCGGCAGCGCACCGAGCAGGCGCAGCAACCAGATGAAACGGCGGGGAAAGTGGATCTGGTGACGACCAGCGGTCAGCCCGTCCATGATGGTGCGGGAGGCCTGTTCCACCGTCACCAGACAGGGCATGGGAAAATCATTTTTAGCGGTGAGCGGCGTCTGGACAAAGCCGGGGCGGATCAGGGTCACTCCGATCCCTTTGCTGGCCAAATCGAGGCGCAAGGTATCCGCCAGATAGTCGAGGGCCGCCTTGGAGGCACCATACGCCTCGGCTCGCGGCAGCGGCAGCCAGCTCACCGACGAGCTGACGATGGCCAGCCGAGATCCCGCCCCTAACAGCGGCAAGAAGGCGGCCAGCGCATGGCCGGTGGCGGTCAGATTGGTCTCAATCACCCGGGCAAACAGCTCGCTGTCAAACCCCTCAGCCACATCCATGTACTCGCAGTTGCCTGCGTTGAGGATTAGCAGATCAAGGGATGGCAGCATGGCGGCCACCCCGCTCATTGCGGCCATATCCCGGGCATCGAACTGCAGCGGCGTGACGCCATCCAGCCCCAGCGCCTGCAGCCGTTCGCCATCGCGGCCACAACCCCACACCTGCCAGCCTGCCCGCCGGTAATCGAGCGCCAACTGGCGACCGATGCCGGAGGTCGCGCCTGTAATAAGCACCCGGCCGCTCATGCGCCAAGCCTCATCTTGATGGTGCGCACCACGGGCCCGAGCAGCGGCAACTGCTCGTAGAGCATGGCGCCCAGGTCAAAATAGTCCCTGTGCTGGCACACCTTGCCCGCCTCGTCAAATTCGAGGCGGGTGGCCCCCTCCACCGTCACCGGCTCACCACCACGCAATCTGGGGTGAGAGAAGGTCATGGTCCAGCCGAGCCAGGCCTGCGGCCCCTGCTGCTGCTGACTGGTGATGACGAAGCGACAGTAGGCGAGGCGCTGATAGAGAGCGGCAAAATAGTCGCCAAGGGCCGCCAGCCCCTCGATACGGTGGGCCGGATCGGTAAAGAGCACCTGTTCGGCATAGACCTCGGGCAAGCGGTGCAACTGCTGTTTGTCCAATTGCTGATAGAGGCCAATAAAGCGGGCCAGCGGCTCGTTCATCCTATTTCTCCAGAGAGCGAAACATCTCGATGGCTCTCACCCGGGCAACGGCGTGATCCACCATGGGAGCCGGATAATCCTGTCGCCCCTTGAGTCGCAGCCAGTCGTGGGGCTGATGCACATAAGCGGCGGGAATATCGGCAAGTTCAGTTACCCAGGTACGGATAAACTCCCCTTGTGGATCAAATCGTTGCCCCTGAGTAGTGGGGTTGAACACCCGAAAATAGGGCGCCGCGTCGGCGCCGGTCCCCGCCGCCCACTGCCAGCCACCGTTGTTGGCCGCCAGATCCCCGTCGATGAGCCGACTCATGAAGTAATCCTCCCCGAGCCGCCAGTGGATATGGAGATCCTTGGTGAGAAAGCTCGCCACTATCATCCGCAGCCGGTTGTGCATCCAGCCGGTGGCGTTGAGGCAGCGCATCGCCGCATCGACGATGGGGTAGCCGGTGCGCCCCTCGCACCAGGCGGCGAAGGCATCTGGGTCCCAGCTCCACGGCAAGGCCGCCGTCTCGGGCTTGAAGGGGCGATTCATGGAGAGGGTCGGGATCAGCACCAGCAGGTGGCGATAGAACTCACGCCAGATAAGTTCGTTGAGCCAGACAAAGCCGGGCTGAGCCTTGGACTGGGGCCGATAGCCAAGCCGCTGCTGAAGCGCCGCCACACACTGACGAGGACTGATGATGCCCGCCGCCAGATAGGGGGAAAGCACAGAGGTGCCCGCGATGGCAGGAAAATCCCGGGTCTCGCCATAGTCGAGCACCGCCTGCTCCAGAAAAATGTTCAAACGACGCAGAGCTTCCACCTCGCCCACAGGCCAGCGGGGGTCTGCCGTCAGTTCGCCAAGGGCGGCATCGACGAAGTCCCGCTCGGCCAGCGGCTGCCACGGCAGCGGCTCACCACGAGCAGTGGGCGCGCGATGAATGACAAACCCCTCCTCGTCGAGGGCCTTGAGCCAGGCACGGCTAAAAGGAGTGAAGACCTTGAACATCTCACCCGACCCGGTCAGCACCCGCCCCGGTGGCAACATGCAGCAGCCGTTGAGCCAGTGACAACTCACCGCCTGCTCTGCCAGCGCGGCGCTGACGGCGTGATCGCGGCGCTGCTCATCGATCTCGATAGCCTGATTGGCGTAGAGCTGGGTCACCCCCAGCTCGCGGCAGAGGTCTGCCAGCGCAGCGGGCGCCTCGGTAAAGGTTTCCACTCGCAGCAGATGAAGCGGAATGCCAAGGGCCGCCAGCTCGCGCCCCAACTCATCCACCTGCGCCAACATAAAGCGCTGACGGACGGGGGCCATTTTGTGCTGCCGCCACTGGGCAGGAGAGATGATAAAGAGCGCGGCGACCGGTTCATCACCGGCGCAGGCACTCTTGCCACAACAAGCGCGTAGCGCCGGGTTATCGGCAAGGCGCAGATCGTTGCGAAACCAGACCAGCTTCATGATTTTTTCCTCCCGCGTCCGCTGGCGCCAGCCGCAGCAGGCGCGTTCGCCATCAGCTCGGCAAGGCTCGCCTGCCAGCCGTGTGCTTTAAGCCACTCATCATCGTAGAGACGGCCCAGTTCGCCAAACAGGCGCGTGCCTGCAGGCCACCCGGCGGCCAGCTCCGGTTTGCCAAGACCAGCTCCCAGCAGTACCAGCCAGGGGGTAACGGCACGCCCCTCCAGCAAGCTGGCATGGCGAGGCTCTACCGCTCCCAGCAGTTGCACCTCATAGCCTTGACCGATCAGCTCGTAAGCGGCCCACACCAGATCGAGGGGGCCGACCTGTCCCCAGCTCACCAAGGTGATCGGCACGCCCTTCTCCTGCTCGATCAGGTGGCGGGCGAAGCGGGTATGGAACCAGCCCAGCCACACCTGTTGCAGCAGCTCGCCATCGGGCCGCTCGCGCCACAACCCCAGCAGCCGCTCCACCAGCGGTTGCAGTATCCGGCTGCGCACCAGATCGAACGGGTAGCTAGCCAGCAAATCGTTGAGCTCAGCCTCCGCCTTGCGCTGGTTGAAGGCGAGTAACGCCTGACTGAACTGCTCCAGAGTCTGCTGCCAGTGATCGCTCACCGGCTCGGAATGGGGTTCGCTCAGGAGCCCCTTCACCTGCCCGATACTCACTCCCCGCTCCAGCCAGCTCAGGATCTCGCCGATTTGGCGGATATCCTGCTCGCTGTAGAGGCGGTGGCCCTTTTCGGTGCGGGCCGGTTGCACCAGACCATAGCGGCGCTGCCAGGCGCGCAGGGTCACGGCGTTGACGCCAGTGAGACGGGAGACCTCGCGAATGGGGTAGATCCCCTCATCAGCGAGATGAGCAACTTCTTGCGATAAATCAGACATACAACGTCCATCAAACAGAGGTGTAAAGCGCCCGGTGCAAATCATGCACCGGGGCAACAGAACGGATTCAGAGTCCGTAACGCAATTTGAGCGTATCGGGGTGCGGATTGAGATAAACCTGCTCGGCGAGATAGGGATTGGGGTACTCGCGCAGGTAGTGGCGGATCAGGGTGAGCGGCACCAGCAAGGGGAAGATGCCGGTGCGGTACTTGTCGATGGTATCGGCAAGCTCCTGCTTCTGGGCCGGGGTCAGCACCCGCTTGAAGTAGCCCTGCAGGTGCATCAGCACATTGGTGTGGCTGCGACGGTTGGCCCGCAGGGTCAGCGCGGTCATCAATCCCTTAATGTAGTTGTCAGCCACCTCCTGCAAATTGGTGGACTTGCCCAGATTGCCGAGCAGCTTGCCGAGCGCCCGGTAGTGGGTGGTTGCGTGGGAGAGCACCAGATACTTGTAGCGGGAGTGGAAGCGGATCAGCGCAGAGGCGGTGATACCGCGGGCACAGAGTTGCTGCCAGTCGTGGTAGGCGAAGACCCGCAGCACAAAGTTCTCCCGCAGGATGGGATCACAGAGCCGACCATCCTCTTCCACCGGCAGCAGGGGGTTGGCCTCCATCAACGCCTTGGCAAAGAGGCCGATCCCCTCCTTGGCGCTCCCCTCGTTGTTGGCGCCATAGACCTTGACCCGCTCCATACCGCAGCTGGGTGATTTGGCACAAAGGATATAACCGGAGATAAAGTCGAGCTGGCGTGCCTTCTGCTCGCTGAAGGCAATCAGCTTTTGGGTGACATCGAAACTACCGTTGCTCGCCTCGGCACGGATCTCGCCGTTGCGCTTGACCAGCCGGATGGCGGCACGGGGCGCCCCCAGACCAATGGCCATCTCGGGGCAGACGGGGTGATAGTCAAAGTGAGCGCCAAGATCCCGTTCGCAGAAGCTGGAGCGCTTGTGGCCCCCGTCGAAACGCACCTCTTGTCCCAGCAGGCAAGCACTGATACCGACTTTAATCTTGTACATGATGGCACTCCTTGTATAAGTCTTGATTCAGTTATAGCAGTTATACAAAAAAATGGAAGTTGTATAACTATTGCCGACTGATACGACACAAGGAGAAAAAAGAGATCACCGGAAAACGAAAAAACCCATGGCGAACGCCATGGGTAAAAATCAAGACACTACGGACTACTGGAAGGAGGATCAGAAGCTGTACTTCACACCCAGGCTGGAGATGGAGCCTTTCTGCAGATCCCAGCTGCGATAGGTGTAGTCGGCAGTCAGCGCCCAGTTCTGGTTGAGCTTGTAAGCACCGCCTACCTTGAAGTCATGCATATCGTCGGTCATGTTGGCGTAACGGTAAGCCGTGGAAAGCTCGATGTCGCCGATGTCGTAGCGCAGACCCACTTCACCGTACATGCTGCCACTGCTCTTGCGGCTCACCAGATCCCAGCCCTTGACGTCATACGCCTGCTCGCGCTCCATGGTGTAACCCATCAGACCGGTTTCACCGTAGAGGTTCAAGCCGGTGCTAAGCGGGGTGAAAACACCGATACCCAGGCTGCCGATACCCATGCTGTCATTGCCGTGCTGGGCAGAGGAGCCCTCGGAGAGCAGACGACCGTAGAAGTTGTTGGAGAACGATTTGGAGAGATCCAGCGTCACACCGCCAAAATCGCGAGTGCCCTGATTGCTGGCATCACGTGGGAACAGCGGGTTGTTGTTCAGATAGTCGGATTTGGTGTGCGCCCAGGTGGCGGAACCCTTGGCGTAGCTGAAGGCATCCTGCGCCATGACGGAAGTAGAGGCAAACCCGGCCAGAACCAGAAGAGAGACAGTTGCTTTTTTCATGATGATAACTCCATGTGATTGGGCCCGTTGCTAGCGAGCTGGTATGGAGTCATTGTGCGATCAGGTTCCCGGCTTGCCGAGCTGCAAGCTGTTGCAAAACCATGTCAGATGTAAGCAGATATTGCAGGGGGTGTCAGCGGCAACAAGTTGCCGGCCCAAGCGGTTTGCATGGGCCGGAACAACGCCAAATCAGCGGAAGACCACCTCGTCAATTTCGACCCGCACCAGCGGCTGACCAGTCAATCCGGCAGGACGGGGGATCTCGAGGGCCAGTGACGGACGGGCTTGCCCCTTGCGCAGATAGGTTTCCGGCAGGCGATTCTCGGCAACCCAGAAGCGGGCCTCCTGACGGCTCAGCTGCACCCCGTCAGCACTGAACAGGGTCACCATGCCACGCACCCCGACCACATTGCGGGTACCGGTATTGCTCACCATAAAGGTCAGCACCAGCGGGTCAGATCCCTCGATCTTGTCCAGCTTGACCACCACACCGTCACGCGCCATCTGGGCAAGCAGTTCCGGATTGGCCTTGGCCTGATCGGTCAGCACCGGAGCAGCGACGGCCACCACGGCCCCAGCCTTCCCATCAGCAGCCACGCCCTGCACGGGCTCGGCCGGTTTGACCACCAGATACTCCCAGGTGAAGTCGTCGTTGAGCTGAACCTGCCGACCATCGGGCAGCGTCACCTGAGAAAGAGGGGCAGCCTGCGCCAATACGGGGGAGAGGCACAGGGCAATCAGCAGACGGGAGAAGGGTTTCATAGGGCGAAGCTCGGTAACGGGTGAAAAGGCGACAGTATAAACAGTCCCGTCGCCCCTTGCCTATGACAGCACTCACGTTCTGACCCCCGCATCGCTTGCCCGCAGGCTAGATGGCGAGATCGTGCCGCTCTTTCTGTGCCATATCTAGGGTCACCAGATCGAACTTGCTCCCCTTGAGGGCAGACAAAATATCCGATTGCATATCAAAGGCCTGCGCACGCTGATGCTCGGGCAGACGCACCCGGGCCAGGGTGGTGGAACAGTCGCACAGGGTATGGAAAAAGACTTGTGCCTCGTCCAGCCCCATGTCGGCCAGCATCTGCTCGGCCTGATCCACCATTCGCAGATAACGCTGCTCAAGCTGCCGTGGATTGGTGAAGCGATTGCTGAGGCAACCGTTGCTCCCCTTGCCCCAACGACCGAGCTGACGCTTGTTGAAGCCGTAACGATAATCGCGGCGCATCAATCCGTTGTCGGCAAAAAACCAGATGGAGTTGGCAGGCAGAGACCCGAACTGGGCAAGATAATCATCACGCTCCTCCACCGCTGCCGGAACCAGCAACGACAGATGAGCCCATTCCGGACGAGTCTGCACATACTCACCAATGCGACGAACCGGGTCGATCAGCCCTTCAATATTTGGCAGGCGATCGCAAAAGACGATCTCGTCACTCTTGATGACCCAGTGATCGATGCCATAACGCTGGCAATAACGGCGGGCTCGGGCCACTTCACTGCGACTGCGGGTCGGATTATCGAGGGTAATTGCGTGGATTTTCACACCGGCAGCGCGGCACAGCTCGATGCTGTAGCAGGATTCCAACCGTCCCGAAAAAGAGACAACCAGCTCGTCAAAACTTGCCAGTCGCTCAATCAGCAGCTGTTCCCTGGCTTGAAAAGAGTGATCATATCCCTGATTCAGTACAACTACATTGGCACCCATTAAACAGCTCCGGATGATGAACAGGTGCAGTATTGTGCGGCAAACAAACTGAATAGACCCTTAAAGAGTCTGGTTAAAATTAAAACTTGATGATTATTTCCTGTGATTCTGCTGCTAAATCTTCATTTTGGGCGTCATAAATTCGTAATCTTGCTTGGTGAACCCGATGGGCTCGCAAGAAACCCTGCGCCTGATCCAGCGAGGTGAAGGTCAGGAGCCCTCCCTCGCTGTCGGTCAGGCAGAGGCACTCCCCTTCTGCCTCAACACAGAGCTGATAACCGCTGCCATCCTTGCAGGCGATGATCAGGGTCGCCTCGGGATAGTGACTGAGCCAATTGCGAAACCGGCCATGCTCCATAGTGCTCCTAGAGGGGCATCACCCCCTGCCGGTGGCGGGCAAACAGCCCAGCTCACCCAGTTGCTGGCGGCAACTCGCCGCGTCGGTAAAGACGATCCCCCTGATACCGAGGGCCTCGGCGGCCGCGATGTTGGCGGGACTGTCATCGATGAAGATGCACTCTGCCGGTTTCAGATCGAACGACACCAGCAGATAGCGGTAAATATCCGGCTCCGGCTTCATCATCCGCACCCGCGCCGACACCACCTTGCCGCTGAAGAAGCGCCAGAAATCCTGATGCTGCTCCAGCCAGTCGATGCTGGCATGACCCATGTTGGAGAGGGCATACAGGGTGTGCCCCGCCCCGTGCAGCTCGGCTATCAGGGTTAGCATAGCGGGATCTGGCAGCAGGGAAGCGGGAACTGCCTGTAAAATAGCCAGATTCTCCGCCGTCGAGAGGCCAGTGCGCGCTTGCGCTTCCCGGGCCATGGTGTGGAGCGACATGGTGCCTCTGTCTACCTCCAGCCAATCCGGGTGGTTAAAGAGCTGCTCGGCCAACTGTTCGGCCCCTTGCGGACCACGCACGGAACGCACTATGCCTACCGGATCCCAGCTCACCACCACCCGTCCCAGATCGAAAATAATCGCCATCGTCTTTACCTCCCCCACTGGGTTTCAGTCATAAAAACAGAGTCAATAGAACATCATTCATACGCCATTTTCTTAACCGGATACCCTGCCCCCATCCCCGCCCGCGGGCAAGTTTTACTTGCATCAGACCGGCAAATCCCTTAATGGTTATGACGTTACTTCAAGGACACACCTATGCACGCACCATTCTTCTTTGCTTTCTCGTTTATCCGGCCCGCTTGAGGGAAGGCCTGTCGTCGTGTGAACAGAAAGCAAAGACGAATCGAGCCTCCCCTAGCGGAGGCTTTTTTTTGCATTAATATCAATCGATTACTTGGATAGGGAACAATCATGGCAACGCTCGACGAGATCAGACAAGACATCACCCGGTTGGATCAGGAGCTGCTTGCCCTGCTGGCGAAACGCAAAACCCTCAGCATCGAGGTCGCCCGTGCCAAGCAAGCCAACCCGCGCCCCATTCGTGACCACCAGCGGGAGCAGGAGCTGCTGGTCGCCCTGATCCAGAAAGGGCGCGTGCTGGGGTTGGATGCCCAGTACATCACCCGCATCTATCACACCATCATCGAAGACTCTGTGCTCTCCCAGCAGGCCTATCTTCAGAGCCTGCTCAACCCGGAGCAGCAGGAGCCGATGACCAGCGTCGCCTATCTGGGACCGCGCGGTTCCTATTCAAGCCTGGCCGCCCGCAAATATCTGGCGCGCTACAAGGATCAGGTGATCGAAGTAAACTGCCAGAACTTCCGTGAAGTACTGGATGCGGTGGAGTCAGGCCGCGCCGCCTTCGGTGTGCTACCCATCGAGAACACCAGCTCGGGCTCCATCAACGAAGTCTATGACGTGATGCAGCATACCAGCCTCTCCATCGTTGGTGAGCTCACCTACCCCATCGAGCACTGCATTCTCACCGCCGTGCCGACCGAGTTAAGCCGCATCAAGACCTTCTATGCCCACCCGCAGGTGTTTCAGCAGTGCTCCCACTATCTGAGCAAGCTGGAAGGAGCTCGTCACGAGATCTGCGACTCCTCCTCCAGCGCCATGATGAAGGTCAAAGAGCTGGCGAGCTCAGAGGCGGCAGCCATCGGCAGCGCGGCCGGCGGCGAGCTGTATGGGCTGGACGTGCTGGCCGAGCAGCTGGCCAACCAGAAGGAGAACTACAGCCGCTTCATCGTGGTGGCGCGCAAGCCCATCGACGTGGCACCGCAGATCCCGGCCAAGACCACCCTCATCATGTCCACCTCCCAGAAACCGGGCTCGCTGGTGGAAGCGCTGCTGGTACTGCGCAACCACGAGATAAACATGACCAAACTGGAGTCCCGTCCGGTGCAGGGCAACCCGTGGGAAGAGATGTTCTACCTGGATGTCTCCGCCAACCTGCAGACCCCGGCGATGCAGGCAGCACTGGTGGAGCTGACCAAGATCACTCGCTATATCAAGGTGCTTGGCTGCTACCCGAGCGAGGATGTGAAACCCACCGCAGTGCCGCCGGTGCTGATGGGGAGCTAACCAGTCCACAACGACAAAAGGCGAGCACCCTGCTCGCCTTTTTTTGATGCCTGTTTTCAGGTCAGGCAATAACTCAGAACTGACCGGCCATCAGCTGATTGATGTTGTAGAGGGCGCGGGTATCGAGCTCCATCTCGGTGGCATAGGTGTTGCCGCGTGGATAAGAGGCCACCACCCGGGCACCGCGCACCACGCCTGCTACCGACACATCGAGTGAATTGGAGGTCTGGGTCAGGTCACGATAGCTGCTCTGACCGCGCACCTGCTGACCATTGAGCTGCTCGGCCAGCTCGCGATAAGCATCCATCTTGGAGGCGCGAATGGCTTGCAACATTTTCTCAGACTGGGAAGGGCCGGGCTGGATGTCGATCACCGCATACCCCACCGCCTTGAGCACCGGAAAATCATCGGGCTTGCCACCCTGGGTGTAATCCACGACCCGGTTACCACTGCAACCGGTGAGCAAGAGTGCCAACAGGCAACCAAACAGGATCTTCATGACTCGCTCCTCACGGGGTCAGATTGACCAGATGACCGCCCGGCCGCGCCTGGCTGTCACGCATCAGATAACCGCGATTGATCGATGCCCGACCAAACGAATTGTTGGCACCGAACAGATATTTTTGCGGGATCAGGCTCTGAGCCGTGGTCTCCACCATTTTGGTACGCATGTCGATGATGCGTGCGTTGACCAGAATCCCCTTGCTGTTGCGGCTGAAGGTGCCGACCAGAATGCGGGAGATGGGCAGGCGGGAAGAGAGCTCCTTGTAGTTGCGGCTCAAAACAAAGTCACCCTGTGGCGTCACCTTGATGCTACCGGTCAGCTTGAAGTCCACCACCACCTCGCCGCGGCGGTTGAGCTCGTAGATAAAGCTCTCCTCAATCTGCTGCCCCATCCAGTTGGTATCCTGCAGGGTATCGAGATCGACGAATGAGGCTACCGCGATGGGCTCGGTCAGGGTGGTCAGCGATTTGCGCTCCATCAGCTGATCGGTCATACGCGCCACCAGCCAGTTGAGCTCCATCCCCTGCGCCGCCTGGCGGGGGTCACCCTGATCCCGATTGATAGGGTCGGAGCCGCACCCGGTCAATGCCAGGGCGATCGCCAACGCCGTGATGAGTTTGTTCATGGATACCTTTCCTGTATCTGCACCTGACTTATTATCGGACGCGCCGGACAAACCTTGAGCCGGGAATGAGGCATGATTCTTGCTGAAAGCTTCGCTGTTGAGCCAATCTCTGGCGGATGGTCAGAAAAACGTCATCGAACAACTGGTGTGATCCATGTCGGCCCGCCATGTCCTCTTCAAGAGAAGGGGCTACGAGTCGCCTAATCAAGGTATCTGTTATGAAATTACCGCTGCTGTTGACCCTGCTGCTGGCCAGCCTGAGCGCCCGCGCCGAGCTTATCGAAGCGCAGGGCAGCGCCGCCATTCTGGGGGGCGATGAGGTCTATGCCCGCGAGCAGGCGACCCGCGACGCCCTGCGTCAGGCGCTGCTGGCTAGCGGCGCGGCCGTTTCCAGCGTCCAGCGTCTGGAAAATGGCAGCCTGCGATCCGAGCAGATCCAGATCCGCTCCGGCGGCGACATTCGCCAGTACCGGCTCAAGCGGGAAGAGGTGCGCAACGGTCGCATGTATATCACGCTAGTGGCCGACATTCAGGCCGAGCGCCAGATCTGCCAGACCCAGCACTTCGCCAAGGATTTGACATTGGTCAGGCTACGCCTGCGCTACCCCGATCAGGCCAGCTATGGCGCCATGGACGACATGCCGGAAAATCTCTCGCGCCGGCTGTTCGAAACCCTCGCCAACGCACCGCAAGGGGTCGCGGTGCGCCAGTGGCTGGATGAAAACCTGCGCATTGATCCGCTCCACCTGCAACAGGGAGATCGCAGCGCCCTCGAAGAGATCAAGGCGCTTAGCCTGCGCACCGACAGCCAGTATCTGGTACTCGGCAGCATCGATGATCTCTCCATCGAGCCACAGGGCAACCAGCTGACCAGCTGGTATGAGGATCCGGTGCGCAACTTTCGCATGCAGCTCTACCTGTTCGACGGTATCAACGGCAGTCTGATCAACCGCAAGGTCTACGAAGGACGTGCCACCTGGACCTTTGGCAAGCGGGAACAGGTGGGCAGCAGCAGCGGCCAGTTCTGGCAGTCGAGCTATGGCCAAGAGGTCAACTACCAGTTGCAGCAGGCGGCTCAGGATCTGGTGGCCCAGCTTACCTGCGCCCCGGTCACCGCCCGGGTGGTCGGCCAGAACGAACGCGGTCCCTACATCAATCTGGGACGGCGCAACGGCGTCAAACTTGGCGACCAGTTCCGCATCCAGCACAACGCCGACTTCATCGACCCCTACGGCAAGTCGCGCATGATGCGCAATCCGGCCGACGGTCTGTTCGAGGTGGTGCAGGTATTCGACGATGGCGCCATCATCAGCAGCCAGAACAAATATACGCCGTTTAACATCCAGAATGGGGATTTGGCTGTATTGGAATAGGTGCCAGAGAGTTACCGGCGCTTACGGCATCTCCCGAGTTTCCCGTTGTTATGGTTCACCAGTGGATTGGTATCGGTCAGTTTCCCAACACCTGACGCAACCTCTCCTGCGCAACGCCCACCAGCAGGTCGGGCTGGAACTTGGAGATAAAGCGATCACAACCCACCTTCTTGACCATGGCTTCGTTGAAGTTGCCGCTCAGGGAGGTATTGAGGGTAATAAAGAGATCGGACATGCGCGGATCACTGCGCACCTCGTGGGTCAGCCGGTAGCCGTCCATCTCAGGCATCTCGGCATCGGTGATCATCAGCAGGATCTCGTTGGTCACCTTCTTGCCAGCATCGCACCACCCCTTGAGCAGGGTCAGCGCCTGCAAGCCATCCTGACACTCGATAACCTCGAGTCCCAGCTGGCCAAGAGTCTCACGCACCTGGGTGCGGGCGGTGCTGGAATCATCGACGATCAGCACCTTGCGGCCGTGCATCTCGGGCAGGATCTCCCGATCCAGCACCTCTTCAGAGATCCGGATGTCATAGGTGATGATCTCCGCCAGCACCTTCTCCACATCGATGATCTCGACGATCTGATCCACTCCATCTTCGGGAATGCGGGTGATGGCGGTGAGGTAGTTGGCGCGCCCGGCGGAGCGTGGCGGCGGCAGTATGTCCTTCCAGGTCATGTTGACGATATTGGCCACCTGCCCCACCAGAAAGCCCTGAATGGTGCGGTTGTACTCGGTGATGATGAGGTTGGATTCACTGTCGATGGGCATGGGACGCATGCCGATGGCGCTGCGCAGGTTGATCACCGGGATCGAGGTACCGCGGATATTGGCCACCCCGCTGATATTGTGATGAGAGCCCGGCATCTTGCTCAGATGGGGCAACTTGACCACTTCCCGTACCTTGAAGACGTTGATGGCGAACATCTGACGGGTGCCGAGACGAAACATCAACAACTCGAGTCGGTTTTCACCCACCAGTTGAGTTCGTTGATCAACGGAATCCAATATACTCGCCATACGCTGATATCCATCTGATTATTAATCGACTCTATTATAGAGGCTGCCCGCCAGGAAAGGCAGGCGCATTTTCAACCAGAGCGACCAACCAGACAAAAAAAGTGAGGCCGAAGCCTCACTTATCTCATTGATTTTAAAATCAATAGCTACAGACAGACTTCCAGCTGCCATCGGTTGCCTTGGGCTCGCTGCTGGTCCACCAGTTCGCCTGCCACACTACCTTGTTATGGGTGATGCGATCGCCGCCATTGGCATGATCCCCCTGCGGCCAGCTCGGATAGGCCTTGTAGGCCGCCGGATTGACGTTCTGGCTGCTGCAGCTGGTACCCGGATTCTCGCCGCCACCCGAGCCCAGCACGGCCTCCGGCAGGGTCGGGAACTCGGCCTTGAGACCAATGGTCTGGCTGCCACTGATGATGCGCATACCGCTCGGCACGCCAGCGGCGGGCAGGTAGTAAGTCATGGCGACTTCAATCTCGGCCCCCGGCGCCAGAGTCTGCCAACCCGGCAGGTTCATGGCGACCTTGTGGAAGTCCTTCTCATTGGCAATGCCTTCCGAATTGTCGTTGCCACCGCTCTCCACCACTTTCAGGCCCATGCCACTCTGATCCGTGATGGTGTCAGAGGTGGAAGTGGGCACCAGAAACTCGATGCGCGCGCCGCCCGGAATAGTCTGGGTCGACTTGTTGACCAGCTTGAGTTTCGGGTTGATCGGGTAGTTGGAGTCCCCTTCCTTGAAGCCGGAGAGGCTGACCTGGATGTCGAGCTGGGCACTCGGCGCGGCCAGATCATTCTGCTTGGTGTTGTAAGGGGTTGCCTTGGCAAACTTCTCATAAGCCAGGGTGGTCAGGGTACTGCCCATGCCGTACTCGTTCTTGGCCGGATCGAAGGCGTAGTCACCCGCCATCTCCCAGAACATCACGCCACCCAGACCACGCTTGATGATGTAGTCGAGCTTGTGGCCCATGGACTCTTCATCTTCGGTTGAGAGGAACACCTTCTTCTCTTCATTCCACAGCCAGGGCGCGTGGGCCTTGTCATCGTAGTAACGCACATACTTGCCCTGCATCACGTGAGCCGGATTGTTGGGATCCAGACCCCAGGCAGTGCCATAACTTGGCAATGTGGTGATGCCGAGGCTGGCCGCATTCTCCAGGTTCTTGGCATGCCACATCGGCACGGCGCCACCGCCGATCTCTTTGCCGTTCTTGTCGAGATCATGCCAGATGTTGTCGATGCCGACCGCCCCGTTGCCGCACGGAATGGTGCTGCCACCTGTGCCCGGCTGGCACTCGTTCTGGCTCGGCAGGGCTGCCTTGCCACCCAGCCCATGACTGCCACCGCTCACCCCCTGCCAACCGCGGGTGTAATAGGGCACGCCAACGTTGATCTTGCCAGCCGCCAGCGCACCGCGGAAGTAGTGGGCAGACCAGGCGGCGTTGAGGTAACCGATACCGCCAAACTGGGTCTGGGTATAGACGCCCCAGTGAGAGAGCTCGGGGTCAGCATTGTTGTCGAACAGGGCCGCATTGTGACCGACAAAGTGGTTCCAGGCGCCGTGGAAGTCGTAGGTCATCAGGTTGACGTAGTCGAGGTACTGGGTGACCTGGAAGTTCTCCATCCCGCGTAGCAGATAGGCCGAGGCCGGTGAGGCGATGGTCAGCATATACTTGCGGCCATCTTCGTTACCGGCGTTGTCGAGCCGCGCCCGCAAGGTCTTCATCAGCACCTCGTAGTTGGCAAACAGCTTGGCCCGGCACTGGTTGGAGAGCGGGAAGTCGTTGGGGTTGCCCGCATCCTTCATCGAGGTGGGGTATTCGTAGTCGATATCGACCCCGTCAAAACCGTACTGGCGGATAAAGCTCACCGCCGAGTCAGCCAGGGTGTTGATACCGGTAGTATTGACCGAGCAGTCACCCTTGGTAGTGGCGGTGTAGAAGCCGCGGGTATCGGCCCAGCCGCCGACCGAGATGAGGGTCTTCACGTCCGGATACTGCTTCTTGTACTTCGACAACAGGTTGAAGTGGCCCTTGTAGGCGAATTCAGGATCCATCTCGGCACCCGGCACGCCATCCCAAGTCATCTTGGTGGCTGCATCGTCCACCTTGATGGTGTGGCTCTGCTCATCCACCGCCGCAAAGGCATAGTTGATGTGGGTGATCTTGTTCCATGGAATATCGCTCACCAGATAGGCAGGCAGGCCGTTCTTGCCGGTGCGCCAGGAGGTGAAGTAGCCGATAACCCGACGGGCATGGTCATCCCCCATGCACTCGTAACCATCCGGACGATAGATCTGGCGAATGTCACAAGAGAGGTTGCCACCGGTGGGCGGCAGCGCGGCCTCCTCGACATTGACGGTCACCGCCGCCGACTCACCGCTCAGATTGGTCTTGTCAGTAGCCACCAGCTTGAGGGCGGCACTGCCTTTGACATCCGGCGTCCAGTTCACCTGCCAGGGGGCAGTGGTATCTTCGCCCACCTTCTTGCCGTCGACATAGAGCTCGACTTTGGCCACATCGTTGTTGGCATCGGTAACGTTACCGCTCACCGCCACACTGCGACCCAGCGTCACCTTGGCGCCATTGGCCGGGCTGCTGATGCTCGCCTTGGGCGCCTCTGGCGCGACCACGGCGGCGACGTTGAAGCTGGAATCCGCCTCGCTCAGCACCTTGCCATCTTTATCCAGCGCGCGAGCTTTGAGGGTATGGGCCCCTACTCCGGCGGCGCTCCAGCTGGCACTCCAGGGCGAGGCGCTGGCCGTGGCCACCAGCTTGCCGTCGACAAGGTATTCCACTTTAACCAGCGCCGTCACCGGGCCGCTCAAGGTCACCGCCAGCGCCACACTGGTACCTTCGTTGAAGCTGGCGCCAGCAGCTGGCGAGCTGACGGCTACGCCGAGTGCAGGAGGGGGCACCTCGCCACCATAGGGCTTCCAGGCATCTGCCCAGACTACACCTACCCCCGGCTCATAGTGATAGGGGGATGCCCCGCACCAGCCTGAATAGGGAAATTCTTTGCATTCATAGAGGGCACCGACGTTGCTGACGATATCGCCAGCCTTGTAGGCAGTACCGGATTTATAGGCGGGATAAGCGGCCTGAGCCCAGGCGGGCGCAGCCGCAAGGGCGACCAGCATGGCAAGCCTGCTGGGTCTGAAGAGCTGTTGCATATTGTTATCTTCCTTGTTTTGTCTTGGCTTGGTCACCAAGGCAAAGAACAATCGCAACCTGCATGATGGGCGCAGACAACTGGCAATGGACCTGCCACAAAAACCACCCCTCACCCAGGGAAACCCCGCTATCTGGATCCACGATCGAGACCGGAAGCATTGCGCCCCCGCATCACTGCCGGTTTGCCCTTTACCTGGGTTCCGTGAGGAACGAACCCTGTATAGGAAGGCGACAAAATCCCCTCAATCTTTATTCTCAAAGAGAATTATCCCCTGCCACGAAAGCGTCATGATCACAGGGTTAAAATTGATTTAATTATCAAAAAAATCATATCGTTACTGGGATCATAAAAACGCTTTCCCGCACCTTCCCAGATTCATTTAATGTGCGTTGGCTCACTGGTACGACATGCCAGAAATGTGACAATGCGCGCCCTTGGTCAACGAGCCAAGGCTATGGAATCACTGGCAAAAATAAAAAGGAACACCTATGAAAGGTACTCGTACCCTGCTGTCGCTGGCCGTGGGGCTGGCACTTGCATCCTCAGGTGCCCATGCGGCATTTGTCTGCCCGTCCGATCCGGCTCAACTCACCCCCATCCCGACCATTCAGGGCACAGGCTCCGCCAGCGCGCTGGCCACCCAGACCGTGACCGACAAGAACGGCAATGTGACCGGTAAAATCAGCACGGGCACCTTCAACGTTCGCGGTATCGTGACAACGCTGGGCCAAAGTCTGACCAAGGGTTTCTATCTGACCGACCCGGTGGGTGATGGCAATCCGGCCACCTCTGATGGCATCTTTGTCTATCTAAACGACAAGGAGTTTGCGACCAACTATGCCGACATCAAACCGGGGGCAGAACTCTGCCTTGAAGCCAAGGTCGAGGAGTATTACGGCGGCACCCAGCTCAAACCCACCTTCGAATCCAGCAAAGCCCGCCTGCAGGTCACAGCGCAAGGACTGGCGGTGCCGACCAGCGTACTGCAGGTCAATGAAGGGGAAACGCTGGCGCAAGCGCTCAATCGCCACGAAGGGATGCGGGTACGTCTCGACAGCAGCAGTGACCTGCACCTGACCCGCAACTACGGCTTCGACTACAAGGTCTATCGCAACAACGTAGAGTTGGCCCACAAAACCCCGCTGATCAAACCGACCCAACTTCATGTTGCCAGCAGTGCGGACGCTGTCGCACTGGCTACCAAAAATGGCAGCAACCGTCTGGTAGTTGAGTCTGATTACAAAGCACCGGATGGCGTACTGCCCTGGTTCCCGAGCTGGGATGCCGATCAGGGATATCTGCGCATCGGTGATCAACTGACAGGGCTGGAGGGGGTAATCGTCTATAACAAAGATGCCTTCCGTCTGGTAGTACCGAGCGATGTCACCCTGACTGCCGGTGCTCTGCTGCGCAGCCCTGAAGAGGATCGTCAAGACGCGCCGGCTCGCCTCGCTGGCAGCGATCTGCGGATCGGCAGCTTCAACGTACTCAACTACTTCACCAGTCACTCCAGCATTGGCGGCGCACTCAATATCCTGTGCAAGGATCAGGCGGATGCCGACAACGCCAAAGGTTGCAACCGGGGTGCCAAGAGCCAGCCCGAGTTCGAGAAACAGCGCACCAAGATCGTCAATGCCATTACCGCAATGGATGCCGATCTGCTCGGCCTGATGGAGATGGAGAACAACGGCTTCGAGGATAACTCGGCCCTCCACAATCTGGTGACCCGCCTCAACGAACAGCAGAAGGATGCGAGCAAACACTACGCCTATGTGCGTCTGCCGGTCACGGCACTTACCGATGGCAAGTTCTTCGGCGGCGATGCCATCATGGTGGCGATGCTCTACCGTCCTGCCCTGCTCACCCCCAGCGGAGATGCCAGCGTCATCAAGCTGCCGGAGCAGCGCTACACCACTGGTGGTGTGGCCAAGACAGCCGGTCAGCGCGACTCGCTGCTTCAGACCTTCACCCTCGCCAAGAGCAAGGAGCCGCTGACACTGGTGGTCAACCACCTCAAATCCAAGGGGTCAGGCTGCTACGAAAATGGCGATGGCAAGACAGAACCGGCCGACCTGCAGGGCAAGTGCACCGAGTTCCGGGTCTCTGCCGCCAAGGTGCTGGGTGAGGCGGTCAGCAAACTGCCGGGCCAGGTGCTGCTGGTTGGCGACTTCAACTCCTACGCCAAGGAAGATCCGATCCGGGTGCTGACCGACTACAACCCGGCCACCAGCGAGCGGAAGATCGTATCGGCCTCCCACACCTTTATCGGTGAGCAGTCCTATGAACAGCTCGGTCGCGAAGTGACTCGCAGCTACGGCCTGATCGATCTCAACGTCAAATTCAACAAGGAGAAAGCCATCTCCTACAGCTACGACGGGGAACTGGGCACCCTGGACTACGCCCTCGCCAACCCGGCGCTGGCCAGCAAGGTGGCAGGTGTCGCCGACTGGCACATCAACTCCTTCGAAAGCTCCCTGTTCGAATACGGCAGCCAGTACACCGGCTCCCTGCTCAAGTCTGACAACCCCTTCAGTGCCTCCGACCATGATCCCATCATCGTCGACCTGAGACTGGAGAGCGATGCCACCAAACCGGACACCTCCTCAGGCGGTGGTGCACTGGGACTCGGCCTGCTGGCCCTGTTGCCGCTGGCCTGGCGACGTCGCCGTTAACCACAGGCGCATTTGAAGAGTGCAAGCAAAGCCCGCGACTCTCGCGGGCTTTTTCATTCAGGTCATTGGATTTACAAATGAAAGGCGCAGAGGTATGGAGAAAATAAATGATGGAGTGTCTAGTCCTGAAATAGGTTTACACATTTTCAACTAGCATTTCTCTACTCAGAACCCCCTATGCACCGCATCGGGGGTTCTGTATTTCAACGCATGATGCGGCCGCTCTGCGTTGTAAATATCCACCGCTTCACGCACCATTTCCCGCGCTTGCGTCAAATCCTGCGGGCTTTGCAGCAATAACTCTCCTTTCAAAATCCCGTTCACCCGCTCCGCCAACGCATTCTGATAACAGTCATACCCATCCGTCATCGAGCATTTCACCCCGTACCGTTCATGCAATGACTGATACAGTCCCGAGCAATACTGCACGCCGCGGTCAGAGTGATGGATGAGTTCACCGTCGCCACGCCGTTGCTTCAGTGCTTTCCTGAACGCCATCGCCACCGACTCGGCATGCATTCCTTCGTGTACGTGGTGGCCTACTATCTTGCGTGAGTACGCATCCGTCACCAGGCTCAGGTACAGCGGCCCGCTCCTGGCTGGCAGATAGGTGATATCAGCGACCCAGACCTGCTCCGGGGCCACCGGTGTGACCTGCCCTGGCCCCGCCTTGAGCAAGTTGGGATGACGGTAGAAACGGTGAAAACTGTGGGTGGTCTTGTGATACGCCCGCTTAGGCTGCACTAGCAGGCTGTGCTCGGCCAATATCTGAAACAGCCTGTCCCGCCCGACCTTGAGCCCGCCATCATCCTGACCCTGGAGCAGATAATGCAGCTTGCGAGTGCCCACCCGAAGTTGTCGCAGTCGAACCTGACGCACAAAATGCACCACCTGCAATCCCTGTGCATGGCGCTCGTCGGCGACCCGATTGCGCTTGTAGTAAGCCTGCCGGCTTATCCCCAGAAACAGGCAAGCCCTGACGATGGTCAGCTTCTCGACTTGCCGCTGCGAGAGGACTTGCCGGGTCGCTTTTTTACGATGGAGACGCCGTAGTCATTCTTCAGTACATCGACGACGGCCTCAAAGAACCGGGCCTTCTGGCTCATCAGCGCCAGCTGCTGCTCGAGTTCCTTGATGCGCTGTTCGGGCGTCTGGTTGTCGGGGTCAGGCATGGTGATGCTCCTACCGGCGCGTACAGAAGCCCCCAGGCTCCAATCTTGCCGACCATGTTTACGCAACCATACCAGAACGGTGGAGCGGCCCTGAATGCCATAACGCACCTGAGCCTGTTTGTAGGTGAGCTCGCCTTTTTCAATCTGCTCGACCAGTGACAGTTTAAAAGTCAGCGAGTAATCGCGCTGTGTCCGTTTCACACCTTGTCCCATCGGGTTCTCCATTTATTGGGGGGGAAAGGTGTAAACCATATTCAGGACGGGACAGGAGAAAACAAAAAGGCCACCGCGATGCGGTGGCCTTTTTGTTTCTTGTAACAAGAATTTGGTGGAGCTACGCGGGATCGAACCGCGGACCTCTTGCATGCCATGCAAGCGCTCTCCCAGCTGAGCTATAACCCCGATTTTTGTGAATGACCGGCAGTCACTCTGAATTTGGTGGAGCTACGCGGGATCGAACCGCGGACCTCTTGCATGCCATGCAAGCGCTCTCCCAGCTGAGCTATAACCCCAAATTCGGTACTGAATGAATGGTTCTGGCGGCCATTCATCCTAAATAATGGTGGAGCTACGCGGGATCGAACCGCGGACCTCTTGCATGCCATGCAAGCGCTCTCCCAGCTGAGCTATAACCCCACAAAGGTCGGCCTGGGTGATACACACCACACTGCCCTGGGTATTCACTACAACAATCAGGAATCTGGTGGAGCTACGCGGGATCGAACCGCGGACCTCTTGCATGCCATGCAAGCGCTCTCCCAGCTGAGCTATAACCCCTTTGATTCCAGATTGTTCGAGGAGAATTTGGTGGAGCTACGCGGGATCGAACCGCGGACCTCTTGCATGCCATGCAAGCGCTCTCCCAGCTGAGCTATAACCCCAACTCACCTCGGCGCTGACGAAGTTATCTCCGGCAACGGAGGCGCATGATAGGCATCACCCGCTTTGCTGTCAACCCTAAAATAACCGCGATTGATTCGTTTAGTCAAAATTGCAGCAGTTCGCTGTTTTTACCAGCAAGGCGCGTGCTATCTCTCTGTTTTATGTCACAAATCGGCTCAAGCACCCATAAAGGAGAGGCCGTGCAGCAAGCCTCTTTCCCCGTGCAACGCCCCCGCTCTCAGGCATCTTTTGCTGGCTGATCATCAGCTTCTTCCCCGTCACCTCGGGAAAGCCTTTCCATAAAGGGCATTACATTTGAAAACCCTTTCCATGATTTTTGTAAATTTACAACACAGAAAGTTGATCTGGCTCACAAATGACCATAGGATCAAACCGTGACCCAGGTCACACACCATAACCATAAATGACAGAGCGATGAGGTAAACCATGTTTGAGAATCTGGCAGTCCTGTTCCACCTGCGCGGTGCAACTACCAAGAACGGCGTTGTAGAGAAAGATGCCTATGCCCCCTCCACCCGTGAATACTACTTCCGCTACGGCAAGTAATTGCTGAAAGCCTTTCACGGAAAATGTAATAAAAAAACAACACACATCATCACACAGCCCTTTCGAGGCGCTGTCCTGTCCGGGCCAGATGTTCCACGGCCAAACCTGAACTCCACCAAACAAGAATGGGGCCCGCAGGCCCCATCTTTTATTGCATCGGTTCATTGCAGGATCTCGGCCTGATCCAGGTATGACACCATGAAATCCCCTTGCCGGGAGCGCTGGCTTGGATAACACCAGCATCCGGGAAGCTGGCTATGATGCTTGCCATCCTTGTTCAACAGCCAAATGCCGTCGATTAGGTACTGCATGAAGGGACAGCATGACGACGGACAGAGATTTAAAAAGAGCAAGCGAAGTTGAGCAAGCCCTCATCCTGGCGATACCGACCCGCTGGCCTGTCTCGCCAACAGCGGGATGCTCGCCTCTTGGGCAACCTGAAAATATTCGGCCGCAGACTTTCCAGCAGTGTAATTACAACAGCGGAAAGGTTACCACGAATCAGGTTCACACCTTATCAGAGAGCAGTGCAGCCATCACTTGGGGAGAGCCTTCATGCCGGCACCACAAGTCGGCCTGACCGGATACAAGACAGAGCAGAAAAAGAGGGATTGGCAGAGCAACCAATGTTCAGCGCCGCGGGTTGCAAAAGCGGGGCATGACCAGCATGCCCCGCCACAACTCAAGCCTTATTTACAGCTGGCGGCCCCCACATCCTGCCAGACGTCGTGTTTGCCGGGCTCGTTGCCCTTGGTCCAGTATTGCGCTTTCCATTGACGGCCATTATGGGTGGTGATCTCGCCACCGTTGTAAGCTACATTGGCATCCCAACCCAGTTGCACCTTGCTCACCAGCAACCACTGATCCGCGGTACGGCTCGGCTCGTTGCCCTGAGTCCAATACTTGGCCTGCCACACCAGCTGGTTGTGACTCACCTTGTCACCGCCGTTGTAGACCTTGCTCGCCTGCCAGGCAGGCCAGTTGGCCGCATCCGGATCGGTGGCCGAGCAACCGCCACCACCGCTGACCGGCTTGACCGTCAGACGGGTTGCCGCGCTGGCATCCAGCGCGCCGTCGGAGACGGTGAGGCTAAGGTCATAGGCGGTGTCGCTGGTGACGCTCGGGCCGGTGACCACCAGGGTGGCACTGTTCTGACCGCTGGCGGTGAGGCCGGCCGGTACCGTCCACTGATAGGTGAGCGGATCACCGTTCGGGTCAGACGCGGTCGCCTTGAGGGTCACCTGCTTGCCAGACTCCACGGAAGCGGTAGCCGGCAGGCTCACCAGTGGCGGCAGGTTGGGCTGCGGCGCCTTGTTGGTGACCACCACCTGATCCTTGGCACTCAACTGCTGGTCATCGGTCACTGTCAGCTCGAACACCAGATTGATGTCGGTGGACACGGCATCGAGTACAACGCGGGCCTTGGCCTGAGTGGCATCAAACAGGGTGGCCTGCGGGCCGGATACCTGCTTCCAGCTATAGGTGAGGGCGCCATTTTCCGGGTCGTGGGACGCGGAACCATTCAGCGTCACCTCGGTCGGGCCAGTGACACTCAGATCGCTGCCCGCGTTGGCCACCGGCGGCTTGTTAGCTGGCGGAGTGGTTCCCTCGCCGTGACCCAACCCCTCGTGCATGGCATTGAGGATGTCGCCGTTGTCGGCATCAATCTCCCAGGAGAAGAGGCCGCCCAGCTTGTTGGCTAGCACATACTGCCCCTTGGCCTTGACCGAGCGGTCGTTGTCATAGGTGATGAGATTGCCGGTCGAAGCCTTGAACAGATAGGGAGCCTCGGCCACCTCGTCGTAGCTCTTCTCCCAGCCAGCTCCCATCCGGTTGTTGACGATGTCGCGGTAATCGACCACGCCATCTTCCCAGGTGCCTTTCACCTTGCCGGTCGCCTTGCCGGTGAAGGGGTTGTTGCCCTGATAGCCGCTCACGCCAGTCCAGCCACGGCCATACATGGCGGCACCGACCACCAGCTTGCCGGGGTCAACCCCTTGCGCCAGCATCAGGTTGACTGCCTTGTCAGTGGTGTACTTGGTATCGGGATCCCAGCTCGCCGCGTAGAGGTTAGTCTGGTGACCCAACTCGGTGTTGCTCCAGGCGCCGTTGTAGTCGTAGGTCATCATAAAGATGTGGCTCATGTACTGCTGGGCCGCGCGGTAATCGACATCTTCAATCTTGTCGTAACCGGCGCCAACAGCGGAGGTGAGCTCATACTTGCGACCAGTCTGCGACTCCAGCTCGTCGAGCATGGCGCGCAGCTCCTTCATCAGGGCCACGTAGGTGGCACCATCACTCGGGCTACCCAGCTTCGGGTTGGCACCCTGTCCGCCCGGATACTCCCAGTCAATGTCCACGCCATCGAAGAATTTCCAGGTCTGCAGGAACTCTTTGACCGAGGCGACGAAGGTATCGCGCTTGGTTTTGTCACCGAGGAAGTAGAAGGGGTCGGAAAGGGTCCAGCCGCCGACGGAGGGGAGGATCTTGAGGTCAGGGTAAGCCTGTTTGAGCGCCATCAGGGCACCGAAGTTACCCTTGTAAGGCTCGTCATAGGCAGTCAGGCCACTTTGCGGCATCTGAACGGCGGCCCAAGGATCGTGGATCGCAACCTTGAAGTCGGCACGACCGGCACACGCACGTTGCAACGCCTGGAAGCTCCCTTCGATCTCCTTGAGGCTATCGTTGAGGCCATCCCCGCCACAGATGGGGGTGAAACCATAGAGGATATGGGTCAGGTTCTGGGCCGGGATCTTGTCCACTGTGAACTTGCGACCATAGACGCCCCACTCCACGTAGTAGGTACCGACCACCTTGCCGGACTTGTTGGCGTAGGGCTTGTTGTTCTCCTGCAACGCAGCCTTTAGCGGCGCCAGGTGGCTGCCATCGGTATCGGCGACCACGATCTCCTTGGCATCAGAGAGAGTACAGCCATCGGCGTTGCACAGCGCCACCTGCATCTGGTAGCGCCCCCCTTTCTTCACCTTGAATTTGGCGCTGCCCGCCGCGGTGGAGGAGCCGGACCACACCTCCTGACCATTTAGCAGTACCTTGGCACTCTGGCCCAGGTCACCGCTCCAGAGGTTCCAGTTCACCTCCACATCGGCGGCATCCTTTACCCTGACCAGATTGTTGTAGGAGGTTGCCGCCTGATCGACTTCAACGATGGAAAACTTGGTGGGGCCCCATCCGATGGAGGGTTTGCCCGGAGCGGCCGCATAAACGCCGGATGAGGCAAGCAGGGAACCGACCATCATGGCCAGCAATGTGGGTTTTGGACTTAGCATATTGTTTTCCTTTACGTTATGGACAAACGAAAGGGCGACACAACACGACAGACAGCACAAACATGACTACCCCTTGGCAAAGGCAGTCAACATAACACTGTGGTGGCCCCGCTATCCCAGATCAACAGCGCCTTTAGACCGGAGGCTTTGCGTCCCGACTTTTCAATCGGTTTGCCCTTGTCACAACTTTATTTTCGGCGATAACTAATCGCGAATTAACTCTATGGCAATTTATATAACTACGCAAACAAGACCATTCCAAACCCGCTACTGACCGTACCTGACGCTGAGCCATGGCCTCATGATTCATCTTTAAAACACAAGGGAGCATTGGCCATTATTAATAGCTAACCAACTGATTAAGCTAAAAATTTCACTAAAACAAAATAAAGCGACAAAAGCTCAACACCTGTGGCACAACACAACAAGAGGTAGCCATACCTCACGGCAACAAGTGAATTAAAAGTCAATTTATTGCATACCAGTTTCTTCCTCCCCCCACCCCTTCTTATTCAGACACCACAAACTTGTTTATCTGACCCCCAGAGCACAAACGCACAATCCGGCCAGAATGTAAGCAACTGGATAGAGAGACATACGCAGTTGTTTATTTTTATTGGCATTTTTATATAATGCCCGCACGTCCCAGTGGCACAGCTGGATAGCGCGCGCCCCTCCTAAGGGCGAGGTCGCAGGTTCGAATCCTGCCTGGGACGCCACCCATCATCCCCTTTTCGCATTCACTCATCTCTTTGGCGATTAGTTCGACGTCCAGCAGCACTCTGCTTGCACCATCAAAATTCTCACCAAGTCACAAGTAATTGTATTCACGCGGCATTCGGCATCTCTCCTCTCTCTGATAGACTGCTTTTTTTGGCTGAGCCCTGCGGCAAAGCCAGCAGCTTCATCTTGCAAAGGAGTGTTGGATGTCCGGATGTTCCTGGTGGGATAGATCCACCGGTTTTGCACTGCTGACCATTGTGCTGTGGGCCTCGCTGGCGGCGCTGACGTCACGAGTCACCAGCGTGTCACCACTGGTGCTGGTCGGGCTGGTGCTGTTTTTCTGCGGGGTCGGGGCCTTGCCGTTCTGGCGCCAGTGGCGTGCTCGTCCGATTACCTGGCTGGTGACGGTTACGGCATTGCTGCTCTACCATCTGCTGCTCTTTATGAGCTTTCGCCATGCCCCGGTGCTGGAAGCAAACCTCATCAACTACCTCTGGCCGCTCTGCATCATTCTGTTCACCCCACTGTTGTTGCCCGGCCATCCACTCCATGCCCGTCACCTGCTGGCTGGCGCCTTTGGTCTGGCAGGCTCCATGCTGGTGATGGTCGATGGCGAGCTGCAACTGCAGCAGGCCTATCTGCTGGGATACCTGCTGGCACTGGGCGCGGCAGTCGTCTGGGGAGCCTATTCGGTGCTGTCACGCCGTCTGCCACCGGCACCTGCCGTGGTCACTGCGGCAGCCTGCCTGCCCGCGGGTTTGCTGGCGCTGCTGCTTGCCCGTCTGCTGGAGGGGCCCCTGCCGCTCGCGCAGATCCCCACCAGTGACTGGTGTCTCATCATCGGGCTGGCGCTGGGCCCTATGGGGGCGGCCTTTGTGACCTGGTATCTGGCACTGCGAGACGGCGATCCACGCCGGATCGGTGCCCTTGCCTACCTGACACCTCTGCTGAGCACCTTGCTGCTGGTGTTGCTCAATGGAGAAACGCTGACCTCGCGCCATCTGCTGGCCGGTGCACTTATCATGGGAGGCGCCCTGCTCGGTATGCTTGGCCAACGCAACAGCGCTCAGGTATCCCCAGCCAGTTAAGCCGGCAAGATAGGGCTACCTGACCATGCTGTCATAAAAACGCCATCATCCCTGTTTAGGCTCTGGCCACGCTCCCCCATGGTCTGTGCTGACAGGAATTACCCCGTGAAAATCGCCCATTACGCCACCCTATCCTCCCTTGTTTTGTTACTGGTTGCGGGAGGACAGGCGCTGGCCCTCTACCACGGCTGGCAACAGCTTGCCCATACCAATCAGGCCCAGCATCAGCACGAGACGCTGCAACAACTGGTGACAGTGACCCTGCAAAACAGCCTGCGTGACTATCTCAACAGCGGCGATCCACAACAACTGACCGCGGCGGAGAAGATCCGCCAGCAAGCGCTCTCCTCGCTGGCCGCTCAGGACGATGCCGTGGCGGCCCCGCTCAGACAGCAACTCGAACAGATGGCGCAGCGCATCGCGCACGACTATCAGGCCGCAGGCAAGCTCTCGGGCAACAGCCAGCTGCTGCTGCAAAATGCGGAGAGTGAGCTGGGCAGCCAGGCCATGGCGCTGATCCGCTATGGGGAGCAAGGCGCCAGCACGGAACAATCTGCCGCAGCACAGCAATATCGCAGGGGGGCGAGTGAGATCCTGGCGGGCCTGCCGCGCCTCGCCCATTTGCGCCAAAGCTATATGGAACAGGGCAATGAGAAGCTGCTCGAAGGGATCCGCTTCGAGCTGGAGGCACTGCAAAAACAGGCGCAAGCACTGCAAGCCTTGCCGCTGCTCAGCCTGTATGAAGAGGCGCCTGCCGATGAGTTCACCTTGGGGGAGCCGGTACGCAAGGAAGTGGGAGATCAACCGCGCAGCGAATTACGCTCGCTGCTGGGCCGCTATCCGCAGGAGCTGGCCAACAGCCGCACGGCCCTACAACAGCAACAGGCTGGCCGCCAGACCGTGCAGCAAGACATCATGACGATGTTGCAAGCGACCAGGCAGATGGGGGAACAACTTGCCCGCGAACGGCAAGCCGTCAATCAGGAGCTGGCCACCATCCTCGGCACGCTGGCGCTCTGTCTGGTGATAGTCGCCCTGCTGTTTGCGCTGGTGCAACGACGCTGGCTACTCGCCCCCTTGTTGCGACTGCGCGGAGCCTTTATGCAGCTCGATCAGACAGGGCAGGCCGAGCCGTTGCCTGCCGGGCGCGATCGCAACGAACTGGCTGATATCGTTGCCAGCTACAATCGGCTGATCGGTCGTCTGCAACAGGATCAGCAACAAAAAGAGGGGCAGCTGTCAGCGGTATCCCTCAGTCTGCAAGGGATGGTCAGTCAGGTTGACGAGATCCACCACAGCACCCGCACCACCGAACAGGTGGTCGACGAGAGCGGCCAGATGATGGATGAGCTGAACCAGCTGGCAGGAGAGGTCCATCAGGTCGCCGCCGACATCGCCCAGCATGCCCACCATAACGAACAGGCGATGAGCCAGAGCGAAGATCTGGTGGGGAGCATGCTGCACGCCACTCATCAGACCGGACTGGCGATTGACGAGAGCGATGAGGCGCTGCAAGCCCTTACCCGCTCGGTTGCCGATGTGACGGCCATTGTCGATGTGATCGGTCATATCGCTCAGCAGACCAACTTGCTGGCCCTCAACGCCGCCATCGAAGCGGCCCGCGCAGGGGAACAGGGACGCGGTTTTGCCGTGGTTGCCGATGAAGTGCGCCACCTCTCAGCGAATACCCAGCAATCCCTCAACCAGATCACCGATATTCTGGGGCGCCTGACCCAATCCGGTGAACAGCTTGGCACTGTACTGAACCGGATCACCAGCGAGTCAAGCCGCCAGCGGGCGCAGGCGGAACAACTGCGTCAGACCACCCAGGCGGTGCGGGAGATCGCCCGCAACACCGCAGTGATCGCCCTGCAAGGCGCCGACAACGCCAAAAGTCAGGAACACAAGCTGGCCAGTTTTGCCGATCTGATCACCCGTATCCATCAGCATGCCCGTCAGGTGAGTCAGCTCTCGGTGCAGGTCTCCTCCCATATCCACCATCAGGCGCAGCAGATCCCCCGCATCCTCGGCCAGCAAGGCTGAACCCTATTCGCCCCGCCTCCCCACCAGATCACTTTCCCTCAACCAGAGGGAAAGTTTTTTTGTAGCACAAAATTATCTGTTATCGGCAGGTTAACCGACACCTCTTCCGCCGTACCGGATGAAAACCCGCACTGGCGCTGGTCGCAGCCTCAAGAAAACGCTCTCATCACCGTGATACCTGCCATGAGGCTGTTTACGACCTTGCCCATGATTATTTGCACTCGGTCATACTTTTGAAACGTTGAGGGAACTTTTCATTGATATTTCGCACCGCGAACGTACTCTTGGGGTTGTCCGATAGCCAAGAATCGGAACATAAAAAAACAACATGTGATGATCAGGACTGCCAACTACAGATGTGCCAAGACATCCGGGTTTGCAGGTAGCCAAGACAAGATTTTTTGCCCTTCGGGGTTTTGATTGCAATGCCAATACCGAGCGGTAGGCCCGATGCCAACTGCCGGAAAAAAAAGCTAAGTCCATAAAATCAGGAGCAATAAAAATGGAAAAAGTGATCTTCAAGCGCGCCGCTTTGAGTGCCGCTGTGGTAGCCGCTCTGGTCGCCCCCGGTATGGCGTTGGCAGCTCAGGACATGATGAGCCCGGAATACGGCCAGTCCTATGAAACCTTCGTTAAAGACTCCAAACTGACCGGCGGTCTGTTCTACTTCCAGCGTGATCGCGACCGCAAAGATACTGGCGGCACAGGTGAGTACGCATCCAATCTGAGTCACGCAACGACTCAAGCCGCACTGAACTTTAACTCCGGTTACGCCTGGAATGTCGTTGGATTGGACTTGGGTGGCTATGGTGCCTATGACCTCACCGATGATCGCTCTCCGGCCAACCAAGAGAATGAATTTTCTTTTGCCGGTAGAAACTGGGATAACAACTTTAAAGATGGAAATGCCGGCAACGGTTTTAGCGTCACTAACGCAGCTCTGAAGTTCAAATTTGGTGACAGTGTTACAGCCAAAGGCGGCTATACCCAGCTCTATGTTCCAGGCGTTATCGGTGTTAACTGGTCTTATCAGCCGGGCACCTACCGTGGTGGTCAAGTCGAAGGCAACTTTGGCGGTCTCTACCTGACCTACGCCATCGCAGATGAATACAAAGCACCATGGTTCAAAGAAACCCAGAGCTTCTCACGCGCAAAATCCAAACCATGGATCACGACTGGTTATAGCCCGCAAGAAGAACAATACAAGATCGATTACATCCATGGTATCGCTGCTCGTTATACCTTCGAAAATGGCACTGCTGTAACCGGTTCTTTCGGTCAATCCAAAGACTATATGGATAGCTACCACTTCAAACTGGCTCACAAGTTTGATGTGATTGGCGGTCTCTCCACCAGCTACCAATTCTACGGTTCCGAAACTTCTGACTTTGATGCAAGTGCCGTTGCTGGCGGCGATTCAGGCAAGACCTACGATGGTCTGGCATGGCAACAAGCGCTGACAGCGGCCTGGGGCATGGGCCCGTACGGCTTCCGTCTCGAAGGTCTGTGGACCAAAGCTGAGGGTGATGAAGGCAACTACTTGCCCCGTCTGACCCGTGGCTATGCCAACTCCCAGGGTGCCAACGAAATTTGGTGGGACTCCCGCTCTGACTGGAACGCCAACAACGAGAAAGCGCTGTTCTTCGGTGTGACTCGTTCTCTGGATGATCTGGTGGGCGCTCCTGGCTGGTCCGTCGGTGTATCCGGTGCTTACGGTTGGGATATTGAAGACGGTCAAGGCAAGAAGCACGCTTCCGGTGAAGATACCGAATGGGCTGCCAACTTCGATGTCAGCTATACCGTACAGGATGGCAAGCTGAAGGGCACCCTGTTCAAGCTTCACTACACCGACTACAACAACGATCTGCCTAGCTGGGCATACCCGAACGTATTTGCGTCAGAGAAAGACGTCAAGTTCCACATCATCATGCCGCTTACCTTCATGTAATCAGGCAATACGATGTCAGCAAACCGGGCCACTTGGCCCGGTTTTCTTTTTGCCGGTTGACAGGCTAACATGCGAGCCGGATAGGGATTTTATCCACTCACCAGCCCTCACGCTTTTGTCAGCAGTCACAAGGACGCCATCATGCCCCGTTTTGTTTTGATCACCGGTTGTTCCAGCGGTATTGGCCTCGCCGCCGCACAGGCGCTCGGGCAGCACGGTTTTACCGTGATCGCTTCGGCGCGCAAGGCGGAAGATGTGGCCCGTCTGCAGCAACAGGGATTGCTGGCAGTACAGCTGGATCTGGCGGACCCTGCTTCCATCGAGCTGGGTGCCAGTGCGGCGCTCCATCTGGCAGGCGGGCGCCTCTATGGCCTGTTCAACAATGGGGCTTATGGCCAACCCGGGGCGCTGGAAGATCTGCCCACCGAAGCGCTCAGGGAGCAGTTCAATACCAACCTGTTTGGCTGGCACCATCTGATCCGTCAGGTGCTGCCGCCGATGCTGGAGGCCAAAGAGGGGCGGATAGTACAGAACAGCTCGGTTCTGGGACTGGTTGCCATGAGGTATCGTGGCGCCTATAACGCCAGCAAATTTGCGCTGGAAGGTTATAGCGATACCCTGCGCCTCGAACTGGCGGGTAGCGGGGTACATATCAGCCTGATTGAACCGGGCCCCATCGATACCCGTTTTCGTGCCAATGCCCGCAGCGCCTTCTTGCGCCACATCGATCCGGCTCAGAGCCGTCATCAGTTAGCCTACCGCCAGACCCTGACGCGGCTGGAAAAAGAGGGGGCCACCAGCGGTTTTACCCTCCCGAGCGAAGCCTGCATCCCGCCGCTGCTCCATGCGCTGACCCACGCCCATCCCAAGGCACGCTATCCGGTGACCACTCCGACCCGGCTGTTTGCCTTCCTGCGACGGGTATTGCCCACTCGCTGGCTCGATAAACTGCTGGTCAAATCGGCCTGATCCCGTGATTGGCGACCAAGTACCCGGTCGCCCAAGTGGCGTTAGCCGGGTAGCGGCGTCACCCGCCCCACCAACCTGGTTTGTCCCTCTCTTCAATAGTGCTCGCCATTGCTGTAGTAGGCGCTCTTGACCAGAGGGATCACCTGCACCACCACATAGGTCTGCTCCCCCAGCACCCGTTTCAAATGGCGCGTGATAAGGCGCGCGGCGGCGTCCTGCATCTCTTGTGGCCGCTCGAACCAGTGCAGCTCGACAAACGGAAAACCCGCCTCGGGCTCGCCGTTGCGTATCCAGCAGCTATCAATCCGCTCCATGGTGACAAACTCCGGCTTGCCGCCGGTCAGCTCGCAAAGCTCGGCCAGCAGCGGGCCGCTCAGCTGTTGCAGGGTCTCGAGCGTCACGGCGCGAAAACGAAGATGGGGCATGGCAAACCTCTTGGTTATCTGAAATGAGGACTTATCATAGGAGTTATTGTCAGCAAGAGAAGTCACCCGGCGCACATTAAGGATCCCCATGAGATTTCATCGCACCCTCTTTGCCTTTCTGATCTGCCTGCTGCTACCGCTGCACGCCTTTGCCGATCCCGCGTTCTATCGGGTGAGCAAGGGCAACCAGCAACACTGGCTGCTGGGCTCCATCCATGCGGGCAAACCAGCCCTCTATCCTCTGCCCGAGCCGGTGGAGCGTGCCTGGCTGCAGAGTCACGCACTGGTGATGGAGGTGGACATGAACAGCATCACGCCGGATCAGTGGCAACAAACCGGCTCCCTCACCCGACTGGTGGATGGCAAGCCGCTCAAGGATCATCTGCCTGCCGAGCTCTATCAACGCACCCTGATGGCGGGCGCCCGCTATGGCATCGACGAGGCGACCCTCGCCACCCTGCGCCCCTGGTTTGCCGCCATTACCCTGACCCAGGCCGCCATGGCCCGCTCCGACTTCAAGAGTGAACTCGGGATAGACCAGCACTTTGCCGTCCGGGCCGCCAAAGAGGGCAAACCGGTAGTGGGTTTTGAAACCCTGCTGGAGCAGCTCGGTTATCTGGCCAGCGTGGGTGACAACCAGACCCTGATGCTCGCCAGCACCCTGGATGAGCTACCGATGCTGGAGAGTGGTTTCGCCGCCGTGATGAAGGCGTGGCAGCAGGGAGATGAGGCGACGCTGATCAATCTGCTCAAGGAGGAGATGGCCCCGCCCGCGCTACAGAGCTGGATGGAGCAGACCCTACTGGCCGAGCGCAACCATAACTGGCTGAAAAAATGGTCCACCCTGCCCAACGAGAGCTTTATCGTGGTAGGCGCCATGCACCTTTACGGCGAACAGGGGTTGCTGGCGTTGCTGGAGCAGCAGGGGTGGCGCATTACCCCGCTCACCACACCGGGCCCTGTGCAGGCTCGGTCGCAAGGAGTCCAGTGAGAACGATCACAGATCGCGCTGGTTATTAAACAACCTGCAAGGGAGTTGATCGGGATCATCTCGGACGGGACAAAGAGGTATTTATCATACCTGTCATCAACCGGGTGACAGGAGCAATAAAATGGATTTTTGGCTGGACCTGATGTTTGGCAACAGCGTGGGATTGATGTCGATGCTGGTGATTATCGGCACCTTCTTGCTCATCAGCTCTTACGCGGCCTACTTCATCTACAAGGTGATGCACTCGCAACCGCCTCATTCACAGCAACCCCATTCTCAACAACCCAAAGAGGGCAAATAATCCTCTGACCACAGGCGGCAGTTCACACTGACCGCCTGTGCTGCTTTATGGTTCGCGACTGTGATTCCCGGGCCAAGCTGCACTGGTATCCATGCTGGGCCTCCCTTATCCCCCTCCCCCCTTTCCCCGTTTTCTGTGCCGGTTGCGACCGTTATAATGACCCCCACTTTTTCTTATGGGGAGCCTGCCGTGTCTCATAACGACGAACTCTCGCTATTCATGAATGAAGTGGCCGACGTGCGGCCCATTCGCAGCGACAACATCCATCCCCATGCGGCCAAATCCGCCCCGACCGAGGCGCAGCTCGCTCGCCGCCAGGCTGCCACTGCCGAACAACTCGCCCTCGACCACCTCACCATGGAGGCCATCGAGATGCGCGATCCGCACGAAATCGTCGGCTTCAAACGCGATGGGGTGCAGGAGGGGGTCTACAAGAAGCTGCGGCTCGGCAAATACGAGCTGCAGGCCAGCCTGGACTTGCACCAGAAAACCCTCAACGAAGCGCGCCAGACGCTGGTGCAGTTCATTGCGGATTGTGAAGTCCGGGATATCCGCTGCCTGCTTATTCTGCACGGCAAGGGGGAGCGCAGCACCCCACGCGCCCTGCTGAAAAGCTATGTGAGCGCCTGGTTGCCGCAACTGCCCGCCGTCATGGCGATCCACAGCGCAGAGCGTCGCCACGGCGGCAGCGGCGCGCTCTATGTGCTGCTGCGCAAAAGCGAACGCAAAAAAGCGGAAAACCGCGAACGGCACCAGAAGCGGCTCGGCTAATCCGCGTTTCGCCCCCACGCCTTTGGCCCGCCTGCGTGAAGGTGGTCAACTATACAGCGGCGGTGTTAGCATCGAACGGCCCCGAGCATGCCAGGTACGGGGCGGCATACCATCAGGGACGATAATAAGGACAATCCCATGTCATATCAAAAGCTTGAACAACATCAGCAACAGATCCACCGCTTTAGCCACCTCGCCGCCATCTGCGGCTGGGATCAGGCGGCCATGATGCCGGAGGGGGGCAACGATGCTCGCGCCGAAGCGATGGCCGAACTCGGTCTGCTGATCCACCAGAAGCGTACCGCCCCCGAGCTGGGTGACTGGATTGCCAGGGCCGAGAGCGAACCGCTCGATGAAGTGCAACGTGCCAACCTCGGCGAGATCAAGCGCCAGTGGCAAGATGCCAGCCTGCTGCCCGGTGAGCTGGTCGAAGCGCTATCGCTCGCTGGCAGCAAGTGCGAGCACGCCTGGCGCAGCCAGCGCAAGAACAACGACTGGGCCGGTTTTGCCCCCAATCTCGAGGAGGTGGTGAAACTCTCCAGTGAAGTGGCGCAACTGCGGGCCGATGCCCTTGGCGTGCGCCCCTACGACGCCATGCTGGCGCTCTATGAGCCGGGCATGACCAGCGCACGGCTCGATCAGATCTTCGGCGATCTCGCCAGCTGGCTGCCGGCTCTTATCCAGACCGTGAGTGAACAGCAGAAGGGCGATGCCCTGCTGCTGCCGCAAGGCCCCTTCCCCATCCCCACCCAGCAAGCGCTCGGTCAGGAGGTGATGGGACTGCTCGGCTTTGATTTCGCCCACGGCCGCCTCGATGTGAGCAGTCACCCCTTCTGTGGCGGCGTGCCGACCGACGTGCGGATCACCACCCGCTATAACGAGCAGGAGTTTGTCTCCAGCCTGATGGGCATAGTGCACGAGACCGGTCACGCCCGTTACGAGCAGGGGCTGCCGCGCCATCTGCTGGGTCAGCCGGTGGCCGAAGCGCGCTCCATGGCGATCCACGAGAGTCAGAGCCTGTTTTGCGAGATGCAGCTGGGGCATCATCCGGCCTTCCTCGCGCTGCTGGCACCACGCATTCGTCACCACTTCGGCGAGCAGGCGGCGTTTGCGCCGGACAATCTGGCCAAGCTCTACAGCAGGGTCGAGCCGGGCTTTATCCGGGTCGATGCAGACGAGGTGACTTATCCGGCCCACGTTATCCTGCGCTACGAGCTGGAGCGCGATCTGGTGGAAGGGAAGATCGAGGTGGCCGATATCCCCGAGCTGTGGGACACCAAGATGCAGCAGTGGCTGGGGCTCTCCACCAAGGGCAACTACCGCAATGGCTGCATGCAAGATATTCACTGGACCGACGGCTCGTTCGGCTACTTCCCGAGCTACACCCTGGGCGCCATGTATGCCGCCCAGCTGCGTTTTGCCCTCGAGAAAGAGCTGGGCAGCATGGGGGAGGTGATCGCGGCGGGTCGCTTGCCGGAGATCTTCGGCTGGCTCGGGCGCCAGATCTGGTCACAGGGGAGCCTGCACAGCACCGACGAGCTGGTGCGCCGCGCCACCGGTGAAGCGCTCAACCCGCACTGGCTGCGCCAGCATCTGGAACAGCGTTATCTGAAGTGATGCTTGCTACACGGGTAACAAAAGACGGGGGCCCTTTTAGTTGACCACTACAGGGCCCCGTTTTTATGGCGGTGCATGGCACAGCACGCCGCCACAACCATGCTGTAAAAAGAGAAAATTCAGAGAGGATCAGGGGAACCCAGCAACTCGCGCAGTTGCAGGATATTGCCCTCAGGGTCGAAGGCGTTGCGCACCACAAAGCCGGGCCCCGTCCACTGCTGTGGCAGCAGGCCGCCGCCGAGATCCGCCGCCTTCGCTTCTGCCCAGGCGAGGCTGGAGACGGTGAAGAACAGCTTGATGGCCCCCTCTTCCCGCAATTCCGGCGGCCGCTTGATAACAACTTGCCCGGTATAAGGCTCGGGAATGGCGTGGATCAGCAGCTGGATATCGCTGTTTTCCAGCACCACCAACTGCTCATCCTGACTGCAGACCACCATCTGCAGCAATGTACGGTAAAAGTGGGTCAGCAGGCCCGGATCCTTGGCATAGATCAGGGCACCGGCACGAGCTGGGCCTGGCATGGAGCACTCCTCAACAGTGAACGACTGGGTGGACAGATCTCCACCTTCTCACAGTTGCGCGCCCCATTCGATCCTTTTTAGCGGCTCGCCAGCCTCACTGCACAAAGTGCCACTGCCGCAGTGCCAACGTCGGAGGCGGCCCCTGATCGTCCCCCAGATCTGCCATGCCCAGCGCCTCGTCATAGTGCACACCGCCCGCACCGCTCTCGGTCAGGTGCTTGGCACGCACCGCCCCGTACAGACCGCCACTTCCGCTGATCTTCATCTCGGTGAGCGGGGCATAGAGAGCGGCATAGAGCGGCGTATTGCCCGACAGCTTGACCCCATCCTTGCCGCTATACGCGGAATAGATGGAGATAGCGGGCGTACCGCCAGCGGTCAGCCCCTGTTTGGCTGCCGTCACCTCGGCACCGGCCCCAAGATCGACCTTGCCGCTGACGATCAGGGTCAGGCTGCTCCCCTCGCTCACCGTCAACTTGTTGCTGCCTGTCATGGTGAAATCCTTGTCGATCAGCAGCACCACATCCCCCTTGATGGTGAGCTTGGCATCGGCCCCCATATTGAGGCTGTCGAGCTTGTAAATAGTCTGTTCCTTGCCAAACAGCTCCCCTTTGCCGGGGAACGGTAGCCCGGGCTTGTGCTGGTTGCTGCTGGTTACCGAGCCGGTGGAGGGATCCGTGGTCAGCACCATCTGCTGGGTGGCCCCGAGCGTCAGCGGGCCATTGATGGGCAGCGTTGCAGGGGGGAACGATTTGGGCAACGCGGCCACATTGAGCGGGTCACACACCTGCCCGGCCACAGGCGGTAGCTTGGGATGAGTTCGGTATTGGGGATCCAGATACTTCTGATGCTTGGCATCAAGGAATGCCCCGTTCCCACCATAGTTCAACTTGTCGTCAGCAATGCTTGTGCCATGACCCATAGAAACATCACCATTGATCGCAACAGCTCCGGCAATATGCCCCCCTTGCAAGGCAAAATTTCCACTCCCGTTTACGCTGCCCTCAACCCTGACCACCCCATCAGAGGGAGAAATGGTGATGTCGCCACCAGCAAGTACATTACCCGCAACAGGTGAAGAACCGTTCAAGGTCACCGAGCCGGTCGCCCGCACATCACCCCAGATGGGGGAGTGCCCGGCGAGCACCACATTGGCCTTGTCGCTGACGGTCGCCACCTTGGCGTTCTGCCCCTGATTAAGAGTCCCGGAAACAGACTCCTTGTACGCCCCCTTGCGCGAATCGTAGCTGTCGATAAAACCGCTCCCAGAGAGGCTCAACCCTTCACACGCCACCACCGAATCCTGAAAGATGAGATTGCCCGGCTCGCGCTTGAGGGCAAACAGGGCGTTGAGGCTGGCATTGCCCTCCAGATAACGGCCATGGCTCTGCAACGCCAACTTGCTGCCTGTAGAGGCATCCAGCTGATCGATGCGAAAGCGGCTGCCCGCCATGGCCCCTTCCCCCTTGCCAGGCACCTTCTGCACCAGTTGATCCCACTCTATCCGTGGTTCGGCGCCGAGCGCCTGATGCAGGGCGCGATAACTGTCGTTCATCCCCTGCTCGGCACTGAGCTGCGCATTGATCTTCTTGTGAAAATTGCCGCTCAGGCGGGTTTGCAGCTGATTCTCCTGAATGCTGGTAAACACCAGCAGGCTCGACAGCAGGCTCACCACCAGCACCACCAGCAATACGGCTCCCCGCTGCCCCTGCAATCCCTTGTTCATCCTGCTCCTCCTGCACCGGATGTGGCCAGTGCTGCCGCCCAGACCGCCTTGCGGCGTGCCACCTGCACCTCGACCCCCGGCGCCAGATAGCTGGGCAGCCCTTCGGGCAAGATGCGGATATTGACCAACGCACCCTGCTGGCCGAATTCAAGATCCTGAAGATGGGCCAGCAACAGACGCGGGCCATCCCCGTCATCGCAACTGAGTACCGGCGGCGTGAAGCGGTACTGCTCGGTAAAATCGGCGGTTTTCTGGTTGCCAAGGCAGGAGAGCACCTGACTGCCCCCTTCCACCTTGAACGCCAGCGTCAGGCGATCAGGGGTGACCGCTATCAGCTGATCCGCCTGCTTGATGCTGTTGGTAAAGGTGAGAGTGGCAAAGCGCAGCACCTCGTTCGCCTGCTCCAACGCCTTGCTCTGCTCGACCGTGCTCTTGATGGGCACGTAACCGGCAAAAATCGCCAGCATCAGCATCAGACCGAGCACCATGGAGATCATCAGCTCGACGAGACTGACACCTCGCTGTCGGAAGGGAACGTTCAGCATAGTGGTGGAAATCCTGCGTTCAGCTCCACCCGCTTGGCGCCGGAGACCCGCTCATCCTGCCACTCGATAGCGACCACAAAGTTGTCGCTATAACGGTTCGGTAGCACCAGCCGGTGGCCCTCGAGCAGGGTGAAGCGGGCAAGAAAATCGCCCTGGGTGAACCGCTCCGGCTTGCGCTGCACTTCGCACAGCGAACCCCAGATCTGCTCCACACTGTTGCTCGCCTCAATCGTGGCCAACGTACTCTGCAGGCTATAGTGCGCCTGCTGCAACGAGACCACCTGCCCCTTGGCGAGACCGAGAAACACCATCACCGCCAACACCATGGAGACCATGATCTCCACCAGATTGAAACCCTGCTGGCGAGCAAGTGCGGTGTGTCTCATGAGCAGCTCCCTTGCAGCAGCTGGCCGCTCGGGGCCACGCAGAGCACCCGCTGCTCACCGAGGCGATTGGCCAGAATGATCTCGGCGTGGCTGCTACTGCCGGTTGGCGCGATCTTGATGGGGTCAAACGGCTTGATCACCACGCCGCCAGCAGGTGCTGCCGTCTGACGCAGCAACTTGCTGTCAGCCATCACCTCCCAGCCACCGTTCTCGGTGCCCTGCAGTACCACCGGCAGGGTCAGCTTGACCGCTTCGCTGCGGGCAAAGCGGTAGGCTGACGCGAGCTCGGTCGCACTGCGATCGAGTCGTTCGGCCGCGAGGCGCTGACTCATGGAGGGCAACCCGACTAGCAGCAAAATAGCGGCGATGCCGACCGTGATCATCAACTCAATCAGAGTAAATCCGCGCACGTTCATCTTATGATCCCCAGCAGTCATGGCGATTGGCCGCGCGATAACCGGTCTGATCGAGGGTCAGAGTGCCGCATTCATCCTGTTGTCGCGTCGTTGGAATGGCTTTGAGCAGATAGTCGCCAGCATCTTGCTGGCTGTAGCTGAACTGGTAGAAATCCGTGTTGGAAGGGGTGGCAAACGTGGCGGGATAACGCCCCTGTTGGGTATAGATACGTTCGAGGGCGAGCGCCTGCTCCAGCAATTGCTGCTGTGCTTCGTAACGACGTCCCTGTTGCAGATAACCCTGATACGCTGGCAACGCGATGGCTGCGAGAATGCTGACAACCGTCATGGCGATCAACAACTCGATCAGACTAAACCCCCGGCAATGGGGCCATGCCTTACAGTCGTTCACTTATCATCCTTGGCAAGTGTTGTTATTGGTCGGCCTTGAGCCGCAGATGTGATGACTTAATAATCACCAGAAATTAACCGACTCAATTGAACAACACAAAATCACCACATTCAATGTAAAAAAGATAATTATGTGATCTTTTATTAATTTATAAGCAGTTTTCGCCGCCACTAATCTCGCTAAGCAAATAAAGCTAGACCAATCGAGCCTCCGACCCCATCCGTTATGAGCTCTTCTGCCGAGCATTGCCAAATGGACAACAACGGAGCGAAGAGTGAAACCCAACCGTGCAACGAAAGAGTAAAAAAACCTTTCGCCAATTTTTGCTATCCCTGTCCGTTTCTGGCTAGTCATGGCCCCCGAGCCCCCTTACTCTCTTGCCATCTATTCCAGCAAAGCCGCCAACACCATGAATGCAAAGCCCAGCCCAGAGTCGTCACCGGATGAGGTGATCAACACCCTCAGCCGTGAACAGTGTCACGCCGCACGGCTCGCCCGCGACGCTCGCTTTGATGGCCGTTTTTTTACCGGCGTCATCTCGACCGGCATCTACTGCCGGCCAGTCTGCCCGGCACGGCCACCGCACGAGCACAATGTGCGCTACTTCCAAAGCGCCGCGGCCGCCGAGCAGTATGGGCTGCGACCCTGCCTGCGCTGCCGTCCTGAGCTGGCCCCCGCCGCCCGTGGCGATCTGCCGGTTGAACTGGCACGTCTGCTGGCACGCATCGATCGCGGCGAGCTGGCGGAAGGCACGCTCGCCAAACTGGCCACTGAGGCAGGGATAAGCGAACGCACCCTGCGCCGCCAGTTCGAGCAGCACCTCGGCGCCTCGCCAAAACAGGTGGAGCAGACGCGCCGCCTGCTGCTCGCGAAACGGCTGCTGACTGAAACCGGGCTGCCCATTACCGACATCGCGTTTGCCGCCGGATTTGCCAGCATCCGCCGCTTCAATGACGCCTGGCTCAACGCATACGGACTGGCCCCACGCACCCTGCGCCAGCAGGAGCAGCACGCTGACGCGCCAGAACACATAAGTGCGGAGCCGCGCGGCGCCCCCCTGACCCTGCAACTGCCCTATCGCCCCCCGTATGACGTAGCGGCCATGCTGGCGTTCTACCGGATGCGGGCAATCCCGGGGCTGGAGCGGGTAGATGGCGAGGTGTATGAGCGGCGCTACCGGGTCGGCGATCGGGTCGCGCTGGTGCGCATCGCGCAGGGCAAGGGGCATAGCCTGCAGCTTACCGTCCATGATCTGCCGCTCGCGGCGCTGCCCGATCTGCTCTATCGAGTGCGCCGGATGTGGGATCTCGATGCCGATATGCAGCGGATCGGTGATCTGCTCGGTCAGGATCCGCTGCTCGCCCGCTTGCAAGCGCGCTGGCCCGGCGTACGGCTGCCTGGTGGCTGGGATGAGTACGAAGTAATGCTGCGCGCCATCGTCGGCCAACAGGTCTCGGTCAAGGGGGCCATCACCATACTCGGGCGACTGGTGGCCCGCACCGAGGCGCAATTCGGGGTGGCGCAACTGCCGACCCCCGCTCAGTTGTGCGAACTCGATCTCGACGGTATCGGCATGCCCGGCAGCCGTATTCGCACCCTGCGGGGCTTGGCACAGGCGCTGGCCAGCGGCGAGCTGACCCTCACGACAGCCAGTGACGAGCAGTTGCTGGCGCTGCCGGGCATAGGCCCCTGGACGGTCTCTTACTGGCGGCTGCGCTGCGGGATGGATACCGACGCCTTCCCCGCTTCCGATCTGGTGCTGCAAAAGGCACTCGGAGGCGGCACCAAGCTGCCGGTGAAAGAGGTGTTGGCGCAAAGCACAGCATGGCAGCCGTGGCGCAGCTACGCGGCCAGCTGGCTGTGGCACGCCATGAGTGAAGCGCCCAATTTGCTGATCCATGCCACCAGCAACGAAAACCAGCCAGATAACCAACAACAGGAGATAACCCCATGATCCGCTACGATACCCTGCCGACCCGCTGTGGCGATCTGCTGGTCGCCATCAATGAATCGGGTCTGATACACGTGGACTTTGTGGCGGGCCTGCGGGCACAGCCCGATATGAGCGGCTGGCTACAAGAGCGCGAGGCGCTGGCCCCCTTCCTCGCCGAGTTTGACGCCTATTTTGCCGGTCGCTTGCAGCGCTTCTCCCTGCCCCTTGCCGCCCGTGGCACTGCTTTTCAACAAGCTGTGTGGCAAGCGCTGTGCGACATCCCCTACGGCGAAACTCGCAGCTACAGCGATATTGCCCGAGCCATTGGCAAACCGGATGCGGTGCGAGCAGTGGGCGCGGCAAACGGCCGCAATCCACTCTCGATCATCATTCCCTGCCATCGGGTAATCGGCCAAAACGGCAGCCTGACCGGCTATGCGGGGGGATTGGAGATTAAAAAAACGCTGCTGGCGCTGGAGAGGGACAATTAAAGGAGGGTAGGCAGAGAACCTGCGATAAAAATTGCCCCTTTCCGGATGGAGAAAGGGGCTCATTGATCAGCGTTTCAGGCTGCCCATCACATGCATTTCGCAGCGGTTGCAGTCAAAACGCAGGCGGAAGGTGTCTTTGCCCATTTTGAGTTCCAACGGCTCGGCCTTGAGACCGGGCACCTCGTTCGGGCAGAGGTTCTGGCTATAGCGGATGCAATGCTTGGTGATCATCAGCACCACTTCCCGCTCCTCCTTGTTCGCCTCATAGGCGGGAGCAATGCGCTCCACCCCGTGTTCGCGGAAGAACTGCTCGGCCGCGCTGTTCAGCACGTTGCCAAGGTAGGAGAGACGGTGCTGGGGATAGTTGATATCCCGCAGGGCGATACGTCGCTCGGGGCGCTGGTAGCTGGCCACCCGCGCCGCCTCCAGCGCAGCGATGCCATCCCGGCGCAAACCGTTGAGCTGTGATGCGGCGATAAATAGCGGGTGAGTGAATGCCAACTCAATCTTGCGCGCCATAAACAGGGTATTGCCGAGTTTACCAAGCTGATCCCGCGCCTGTTGCAGCGCCCGCTCCGGATTGTCGGCAGACTGTTTGTCGCAAGGCAAGATCACTGCGGCACTGATGCCCTGCTCGTCGGTGAGCGTGAGGCTCACGCCCTCATCGCACTCTGCCAGCACCATATCGACCCGGATGCGGCGATCCGCGCTCGCCTTCTCCAGCATCTTGCTGAACGCCTGATCGTGGTTGCGGTAGATTTCGGTCCCCACCTTTAGCCCCGGCATGCGTTCTGACAGGAGTAACAGCTTACCTTCGACCTTGTTGAGGCGCATACCCACCAGCTCGTTATTCGGCTTGAAGAAGCCCAAACCGTCGCCGTTGTTGAGGGTGACCGGTTTGCCATCGATCTCGATACCGTCACGGGTCACCTTGGTGACACGCCCCAGCGGTTCACCCACATATTTAGGGCTTTTGGTGGAATCGATCCCCTGCTGGCGGCCATGGAGGAAGTAGTCGGTGCTGCCGCGGTTGAAGCTCTTCTTGGGGTCAGGCGTGAAGCTGTAGCTGCAACGACCCGCAGAGGCGGCTACCAGATCGGAGCGGCTATCCAGAATGGCGTCCAGCTTCTGGCGATACCAGGCGGTGACGTTCTTGACGTAGTCGAGCCCCTTGAGGCGCCCTTCAATTTTGAAGGAGCGGATCCCCGCCTCGATCAAGGCCTCTAGGTTGTCAGTCTGATCCATATCCTTGAGTGACAGCAGGTGGCTGTCGGCCACCAGCACTTCACCGTCCGGCTTTTGCAGCGAGCAGGGCAGACGGCAGAGCTGGGCACACTCGCCACGGTTGGCGCTGCGGCCGGTACGGGCATGGCTGATATTGCACTGGCCGCTGTAGGAGACACAGAGAGCGCCGTGGATAAAGAACTCCAGCTGCACATTGCTCGCCGCGCTGATCTCGCGGATCTGCGCAAGAGACAGTTCGCGCGCCAGCACCACCTGAGAGAAACCCACATCCTGCAGAAACTTCACCTTCTCCGGCGTGCGGTTGTCGGTCTGGGTACTGGCATGAAGCGCGATGGGTGGCAGATCGAGGGCCAGCAGCCCCATATCCTGCACAATCAGCGCATCGGCACCGGCTTCGTAGATCTGGTGGGTCAGCCGCCGGGCCTGCTCCAGCTCGTGATCGTGCAGCAGGGTGTTGAAGGCGACAAAGACCTGGGCGCCGAAACGGTGGGCGTGGCGCGCCAGCGCCTCGATATCCTCGATGGAGTTGCCCGCCGCACTGCGGGCGCCAAAGGCCGGCCCCCCCATGTAGACGGCATCGGCACCATGGTTGATGGCTTCGATGCCGTAGGCGAGGTTCTTGGCCGGAGCCAGCAGCTCCAACCGGTTGTTGTGGCTTAACGGGTGCTTGTTCTGGTGCATGGTCTCGGGATCAGGGCGGACAGCAAATGGGCGCTACTCTAGCCCATTCACCACCCGCGTGCCTTGATCCCGCTTAAGGTATCCGAAAAATGCAGGATTAGATAACCACCTTGAGTGCCAGTCCCAGCAGCACCAAGCCGCTCACCTTATCGATCACAAAGGATTTGGCTTTAAGCCACGCCAGCACCGGCCCGCGCGAGAGCACCAGTGCCACCAGCACGTACCAGACGGCATCGATCCCGCCCGCGGTTAGCATCATGATGCCCCCTTCGCTCCAGCCGGTATCGGCCCGCACAAACTGGCTGAACAGAGCGATGAAGAAAACCGCCAGCTGGGGGTTAAGGAAGGCAACCATAAAACCTTCAAAGGCACCTTGCCGACCGCGCAACTGGTGCACCTCTTCACTCGCTTCACCACTGGCTGGTTTTGCCAGCAGGGCTTTCATCCCGAGCCAGGCAAGAAATGCGGCGCCGCCGTAGCGGATCAGATCAAACAGGATAGGGGTCTGGGTGATCAGAATGGAGAGGCCAAGCGCGGTGACCAGCGCATAGATACCAACCCCGAGGCCATGACCAAGCGCAGTGGCGACGCCGTGCCCCTGCCCACCCTGCACCGTGTTGCGGATGATCAGCGCCAGACTCGGCCCCGGGCTGATGGCGCCCATCACGCAGATTGCGGCCAGTGCCAGCCAACTCGTCAGTTCCATGCATTTCCTCTTTATATACTCGATATGATGACCTGCATTCAGGGTACCGGCTGAGCCATTATGCCAGTAGTGAAAGTTATGAATAGAACCCATAACCCATGGCTATAACGCCACACAACTGACCGAGGCTAACCGCCGAGATCGAGCAGCTTGCGACTCTCGCCGACGGTACGTTGCAGGTGATCCCGCAGGAATGGGTAGGCCAGCTCGCGAAACCAGCGGTGGGCCGGATCCTGATGATGGCGCTGGTGCCACAGCAGATGATACTGCTGGTCGCGGGTAGCAAAGGGCAGGTCGACAAAGGTGAGCTCATGGCCGCAGGAGAGCTGCCAGGCGATATGAGCCGGGGTGGTCATCAGACAATCAGTGCGCAGCAACACCTCTACTGCCGCCTGAAAGAAGGGAACGCTGGCAAACCAGCGCCGACTCAGTCCCTGCGGTGCCAACACCTGCTCAACCGGACTGTCTTTGTCGCCTCCCCCGCTCACCTGCAGGTGAGGCCAGGCGAGATAGTCATCGAGACTCAGCGCCTTGCCCACCAGCGGGTGATGACGTCCCATCAACACCGCCAGCCGATCTTCCCCCTGATGCAAACCACGGATCTGATCCGGTACCAGCTCGGTGATGGTAGAGACCAGATCGAGCTCGGACTGCCACAGCTGCGGCAGCTGACGCTTGTCCCACAGGCTGTACTCCAGCGCCGCCAACGGCGCCTCTTTGGCGAGCGCGGCACAGATATCGGGCAGGATATGCTGAGCCACATAATCGGAGGAGGCGAGCCGAAATACCCGCTCGCAGCGGCTCGGGTCAAATCCGGGCGCCTCGTAGAGCCGCTCAAGCGCACCGAGAGAATCCGCCAGTTGAGCGGCCAGCACTTCGGCCCGTGGCGTCAGCAGCCAGCGTTGCCCCTCCCGCACCAGCAAGTCATCGCCAAACTCGCTGCGCAACTGGGCAAGCTGCTTGCTGATGGAGGGCTGACTCAGGTGCAACAGCTCGGCGGCGCGGCTGATATTGCGGATCTCCAGCAACACCTTGAGGGTCGGCAACAAGTTGAGATTGGCTCTGAGCAAGGAGATACCCTCATCGGTGGCGAAATGCCTATCTTAGGGCAGAGGAGTCCCGCGTTTTAAGCAAAATTTCCTGCCATGTTCAGCACGTTGCGGCCCTTTGCGACCAGATGGCACAGCGGTTCCCCCCGCACATAACCATGACCACAAGATGACAGTGGTTGTCTCGTACGGCATAATTGCACGATTTTCCGCCCGCGGGCGATCCACTTTGAGAAGCGGTAACAAGATGAAATACGCCAATATCACCGGCTGGGGCAAATGCCTGCCTCCCTCCGTGCTGACCAACGATGACCTCAGCACCATCATGGATACGTCAGACGAGTGGATCTATCCGCGCACCGGCATCAAGGCCCGCCGGATCTCCCATGTCAGTACCTCGGATCTCGCCACCCTGGCCGGTCGCCGCGCGCTGGCTTGTGCCGGTCTGGAAGCCAGCGATCTCGATGGCATCATCCTGGCCACCGCCACCCCGGACAACCTGCTGCCAAGCGCCGCCTCTGCGGTGCAGAAGAAGCTCGGCGCCGTCAACGCCGCCGTGTTTGATCTCAACGCTGCTTGTACCGGTTTTGTCTACTCCCTCTCGGTCGCCACCTCGCTGGTGCAGACCGGCATGATGAAGAAGGTGCTGGTGATTGGTGCCGAGCGCCTCACCTACCTGCTGGACTGGGCACGCCGCGATACCGCCGTGCTGTTTGGCGATGGTGCCGGTGCCGTGGTGATCGAGGCAAGCGAACAGGAGTGTGGCCTGATCGCCAACAAGCTCGGCTGTGACAGCGAAGCCCGAGAGATCCTGCACGTACCGAACTTCGGTACCGATCGGGTGCGTTTTGCCGATATCGATGGGCTGTTCACCTTCAACTTCGAAGGGCCGGAGATCTTCAAACGCGCCGTGCGCGGCATGGGTGAGGCCACCAGCACTGTGCTGGCGCAGGCCGGTATTGCGCCGGAGCAGGTCGACCTGATCGTTCCCCATCAGGCCAATATCCGCATCATCGAGACCCTCGCCAAGCGGATGAATGCGCCGATGGAGAAGGTGATGGTCAACATCGAAAACTACGGCAACACCTCCGCCGCCACTGTGCCCATCGCCCTGTGTGAAGCGCTGGAGCAGGGCCGCGTCAAGCCGAACTCCTATCTGCTGACCGCCGCTTTCGGTGCCGGCCTGACCTGGGGTGCCGCCATCATCAAGTGGGGCGATCGTGTTACCCCTATCAACAAGTGCGAGGCCGAGTTGCCACCGTGCGACCAGAGCGCACTGGAACTGATTGCTCACGCCGTCGAAGGGTGTCAGAAGGCCCACGCCAACGAGGCCTGATCCTTATCAGGAGCCTGAATCCTCAGGCTCCTTTCTCCCACCCCGTTCTCCCTCCCCCTTCGCGATACTTTTCTAACCTGACCTCTTGAGGCTCCGGCAATGCCCACCACATCCTGAGCAAAGAGCCAACTTCGGCGTGATGAGTCTGAGCGCATAAAAAAGTCCGGCGCCCCAAAGGGCGCCGGACTTTTTACTGCAACCGGAGAACCCGGTTCAGGAGGACAGATTACTCTGCGGCAGGCGCTTCGGCAGCAACCGGAGCATCAGCAGCCGGGGCTGCATCAGCCGGAGCGTTCGCTTCCTTGATGGAGAGACGTACGCGGCCCTGACGGTCCACTTCCAGTACCTTCACCTTGACCACGTCACCGATGGTCAGATGGTCAGCCACGTTCTGCACGCGAGCGTCGGTGATCTGGGAGATGTGTACCAGACCATCTTTGCCCGGCAGAATGTTGACGAATGCACCAAAATCGGCCAGACGGACAACTTTACCTTCATAGATGCGGTTCACTTCGATCTCGGCGGTGATGGCCTCGATGCGACGGATCGCTTCCATGGCAGCTTCGTTGGCCACGGCGGAGATACGTACAGTACCGTCATCATCCAGCTCGATGTTGGTGCCGGTCTCTTCGGTCAGCGCACGGATCACGGAACCACCCTTACCGATCACGTCCTTGATCTTCTCAGGATTGATCTTGATGGTGTGGATACGCGGTGCGAAATCAGAGATCTGGGCACGGGGAGCCTGGATTGCTTCATCCATCACTTTGAGGATGTGCAGACGGGCGCCACGAGCTTGCTTCAGGGCAATCTCCATGATCTCTTTGGTGATGCCTTCGATCTTGATGTCCATCTGCAGCGCGGTCACACCTTCGGTGGTACCGGCTACTTTGAAGTCCATGTCGCCCAGATGATCTTCGTCACCCAGAATGTCGGACAGCACGACGAAACCTTCTTCTTCCTTCACCAGACCCATGGCGATACCGGCAACGGAGGCCTTGATCGGCACACCGGCATCCATCAGCGCCAGAGAGGAACCACAGACAGACGCCATGGAGGAGGAACCGTTGGATTCGGTAATTTCAGAGACCACGCGCACCACGTACGGGAACTCGGCGGCGCTCGGCATCACGGCAGCAACGCCGCGCTTGGCCAGACGGCCGTGACCGATTTCACGACGCTTCGGGCTACCCATCATGCCGGTCTCACCGACACAGTATGGTGGGAAGTTGTAGTGCAGCATGAAGCGATCGGCACGGTTGCCGGTCAGCTCGTCGATGTTCTGGGCATCACGCTCGGTACCCAGAGTGGCGACCACGATGGCCTGAGTTTCACCACGGGTGAACAGGGCAGAACCGTGGGCACGGGGCAGAATACCGGTACCTACGCTCAGGGCGCGGATCATTTCCGGATCGCGACCATCGATACGCGGCTCACCACGTACTACGCGACCACGAACGATGCGGCTTTCCAGGCTGTGGAACTCTTCGCCGATCTTCTTGGCATCTTCTTCCACGCCGGACGCGATAACTTGCTCAACCACACGACCCTTGATGGCCGCGATGGTTTCGTAACGAACTGCCTTCTCGGTGATGCGGTAGGCTTCACCCAGTTCGGCGCTCGCCAGCTCGGCAACCTTGGCTTTCAGAGCTTCGTTGACGGCAGGCGGAGTCCAGTCCCACGGCTTGGTGCCGACGGCAGCGGCAAACTCGTTGATCGCATTGATCACGGTCTGCATCTGCTCGTGACCGTATACCACGGCGCCCAGCATCACTTCTTCGGAGAGGATGGCCGCTTCGGACTCAACCATCAGCACGGCATTGGCAGTACCGGCAACCACCAGATCCAGATCGCTCTGCGGCAGTTCGGTAGTGGTCGGGTTCAGCACATACTGACCGTTCATGTAACCCACGCGAGCAGCACCGATCGGGCCGCCAAACGGGATACCGGAGATGGCCAGTGCAGCAGAGGCACCGATCATGGCAACGATGTCGGGGGATACGGCCGGATTCACGGACATTACGGTCGCAACGACCTGAACCTCATTGAGGAAGCCTTCCGGGAACAGCGGACGAATAGGACGGTCGATCAGACGGGAGATGAGGTCTCGCCTTCGCTCGGACGGCCTTCACGACGGAAGAAACCACCCGGGATACGACCAGCAGCATAGGTACGCTCCTGGTAGTTGACGGTCAGCGGGAAGAAATCACGGCCGTGATCGGCCTCTTTCTTGCCGACTACGGTCACAAATACGCAGGTATCGTCCATGCTGACCATAACGGCCGCAGTGGCTTGACGGGCCATCACACCGGTTTCCAGAGTGACGGTGTGTTGACCGTACTGGAATGACTTTACAATAGGATTCACGTGAATTTCCTTTTTACAATTTGGCTCTTTAAATTCGCGCACAAGTATACTTGATTCGATGCAAAAGGTAAGCGGTGACGCGAATTCTGTGAGGCAGGCAACGGCTTGAAGAGCAATAAAAAAGGGGAACCTGACGGTTCCCCTTTTTCGCGAAATCTGATGGTCGATTAACGACGCAGACCCAGCTTGGCGATCAGAGCAGCATAACGCTCGGAATCTTTACGTTTCAGGTAGTCCAGCAGCTTACGACGCTGGGAAACCATGCGCAGCAGACCGCGACGACCGTGGTGGTCCTTGGAGTGCTCTTTGAAGTGACCTTGCAGATGGTTGATCTGGGCAGTCAGCAGGGCAACTTGCACTTCGGGGGAACCGGTGTCGTTGGCGCAACGAGCGTTGTCAGCAACGATTTGAGCTTTGATCTCAGCATTTAGAGACATGGTAATACTCCAGTAGAGTGTTTAAAGGTTCACAGCCAATCTCTAATTCAGCCGTGAAATGAGGGCGGTATCATAATCGTCCCCGCCCCTTTTCGCAACGATAAAGAGGCGAAACGGGAAAGACGTGCTGATACCGCCTGAGGATCACTCCTCGTCGTGATAACGCACCAGTCGCTTGGGAGCGACGCGGCCATCATCATCAATCTCGCCAACCCCGATGAACTCGCGCTCCGGGCCGACCGTCATGCGAACCTGACCGCTTTGCGGCGCACCCGCCACCTGCACGGCCTGGCCCTGATTCACATAGGCAGCCACAACCGCCAGCATGTTCACCTCGGGCAAGCTTGCCACGGCGGTGTCCATCGGCAACAACAGCGGATCCAGCTGCTCGCGCGGCGGGATGCTCTCGGCCTTGGCCTGCTCGAAGATGCACTCGAGTTGCTCCAGAGTCAGCATCCGCTCGTACGGATAGCTGGCCACCTGGGTACGGCGCAACTGGGTCACGTGGGCGCCACAGCCCAGCACTTCACCCAGGTCATCCACCAGAGAGCGGATGTAGGTGCCTTTGCTGCAGTGCACTTCAAGGCGCACTTCATCACCTTCAAAGCTCAGCAGTTTGAGCTCGAATACGGTGATGGGACGGGCTTCTCGCTCGATCTCGATGCCTTCGCGGGCATATTCGTAGAGCGGACGGCCGTTGTGCTTGAGCGCGGAGTACATGGAGGGCACCTGCATGATGGGGCCGCGGAACTGGTCCAGCGCCTCGATCAGGGTACCGACAGCCACATTCACCGGACGGGTGGAGACCACCTCACCATCAGAGTCGCTGGTGTTGGTGCGCTCGCCCAGTTTGGCGGTCACCTCATAGCGTTTGTCCGCTTCCAGCAGATACTGGGAGAACTTGGTGGCCTCGCCGAGGCAGATCGGCAGCATGCCGGTCGCCAGCGGATCCAGTGCGCCGGTGTGACCGGCCTTGGCGGCGTTGTAGATGCGCTTGACCTTCTGCAACACATCGTTGGAGGTCAGGCCGGTCGGCTTGTCCAGCAGCAGAATGCCGTGCACATCACGGCCCTTGAAACGACGTCTTCGGGTCATCTCAGGCTTTATCCTCAGTCGTGTCATCCGGTGCGGATTCAGCTTCTTCGTCACGGCCGGATTCGGCCATGCGACGCTTGTCTTCACGCACAGTGTTGGTCACCAGGTTGGAGAGACGCATCCCCTCGACCAGGGTCTGGTCGTAGTAGAAACGCAGCTCGGGCACCACGCGCAGACGCATGGCACTGCCCAGCAGACTACGGATATATCCGGCTGCTTCGGTCAGACCCTGCAAGCCTTCCTTGATGCGCTCGGCATCATTTTCCAGCTGCAAGAAGGTGACGTAAATCTTGGCATAGTTGAGGTCACGGGACACTTCCACATCGGAAACGGTCACCATGCCGATGCGCGGGTCTTTCACCTCGCGCTGCAGGATCAGCGCAATTTCACGCTGGATCTGCTGTCCGACCCGACGGGTCCGGCTGAATTCTCTGGCCATATTCTATCCTGCGATAAAAGGGGGCCGCGGCCCCCTATTTTGTCTAACTCTCGGCTTACAGAGTCCGTTGGATTTCAACAGTCTCGTAAACTTCGATCTGGTCGCCTTCGCGCACGTCGTTGTAGTTCTTGACCGCGATACCACACTCGTAACCGTTGCGAACTTCGTTGACGTCATCCTTGAAGCGGCGCAGGGATTCCAGCTCGCCTTCATAGATAACCACGTTGTCACGCAGAACGCGGATACGGTTGGAACGCTTGACCACACCCTCGGTAACCATACAGCCAGCAACGGCGCCGAACTTCGGCGACTTGAAGACGCTACGCACTTCAGCAAGACCGATGATCTCCTGACGATACTCTGGGGCCAGCTTGCCGCTCATGGCCTGCTTCACTTCGTCGATCAGGTCATAGATGACGGAGTAGTAACGCAGATCCAGGCTCTCGGATTCGATAACCTTGCGCGCAGACGCGTCGGCACGGACGTTGAAACCAACCAGGATGGCGCTGGAAGCGGCAGCCAGGGTCGCGTCGGTTTCGGTGATACCACCTACGCCGGAACCCACGATCTTCACCTTCACTTCGTCGGTGGAGAGTTTGACCAGCGCATCGCAGATCGCTTCCACAGAACCTTGTACGTCGGCCTTGATCACCACGTTCACTTCGGACACTTCGCCCTCGGTCATGTTAGCGAACATGTTTTCCAGCTTGGCCTTCTGCTGGCGAGCCAGCTTGACTTCGCGGAACTTGCCTTGACGGTAGAGCGCCACTTCACGGGCTTTCTTCTCGTCACGAACAACGGTGGCTTCGTCACCGGCAGAGGGAACGCCGGAGAGACCCAGGATTTCCACCGGCAGGGACGGACCCGCTTCCTTGATCTCGCGACCCAGTTCGTCACGCATGGCGCGAACACGGCCGTACTCGAGACCACACAGAACGATGTCGCCCTGACGCAGAGTACCTTCTTGTACCAGTACGGTAGCAACCGGACCACGACCTTTATCCAGGAAGGATTCGATCACGACGCCGTTGGCCATACCGTCAACCACCGCTTTCAGCTCCAGTACTTCAGCCTGGATCAGGATGGCTTCCAGCAGATCGTCGATACCCTGACCAGACTTGGCAGATACGTGCACGAACTGGCAGTCTCCACCCCAATCCTCGGACATGACGTTGTAACGAGCCAACTCGGTCTTGACGCGATCCGGATCCGCTTCCGGCTTGTCGATCTTGTTGACTGCCACAACCAGCGGCACACCGGCAGCCTTGGCGTGCTGGATAGCTTCGATGGTTTGCGGCATCACGCCGTCGTCAGCAGCAACGACCAGAACAACGATGTCGGTCGCCTTGGCACCGCGAGCACGCATGGAGGTAAACGCCGCGTGACCCGGAGTATCCAGGAAGGTGATCATGCCGCTATCGGTCTGAACGTGGTAAGCACCGATATGCTGGGTAATACCACCGGCTTCGCCAGCAGCAACCTTGGCTTTACGAATGTAGTCGAGCAGCGAGGTCTTACCGTGGTCAACGTGACCCATGATGGTAACGACAGGTGCGCGCGGCTTGGCTTCGGAGGTCTCGTCACGATCGGACAGTACCGCCTCTTCCAGCTCGTTCTCGCGGCGCAGCACAACCTTGTGACCCATCTCCTCAGCGACCAGCTGAGCGGTCTCTTGGTCGATCACCTGGTTGATGGTGGCCATGGCCCCCATCTTCATCATCGCCTTGATGACTTCAACGCCCTTGACGGCCATCTTGTTGGCCAGCTCGGCCACTGTGATGGTCTCACCGATGACAACGTCGCGGTTCACCACGGCAGCCGGCTTGTTGAAGCCGTGCTTCATGGCGTTCGGGGTAGCGACCTTGCCACGTTTGCCTTTACGGGCACGCGGATCACGGGAGTTGCGATCATTGCGATCATCATCGCGACGACCCGCCTTTTTCGGGGCCTTGACAGCGGCAGCGGCAGTACGACGGCTGGTCTCTTCTTTGCGATCCAGCTCGTCTTCTGCAGCTTGCGCATGCTTGTTGGTTGTCAGGTGATAATCGCTGCTCTCTTTGGCACGAGCGGCTTCTTCTTCAGCCCAGCGGGCTGCGTTCTGTTCCGCCATGATGCGAGCCTCTTCGGCTTTCTTCGCGGCGAGTTCTTCAGCTTTTTTCAAAGCTGTCTGTTCCTGTTGGCGCTTCAGTTCTTCTGCTTCGCGCTTGGCCATCTTTTCTGCCTCTTGCTGAGCTGTGCTACTGGCTGCTTTGGCGGGCTGTTGAGCCTGTCGAGCCTTTTGTTGTGCCTCGATCCGCGCCTTTTCCTCAGCTTCACGACGAGCCTGCTCAGCCTCACGGCGAGCCTTCTCTTCAGCGTCGAGGCGAGCCTTCTCTTCGGCTTCACGACGAGCTTTTTCTTCTGCTTCCAAACGCGCTTTTTCCTCGGCTTCCGCCTGACGCTGTTCTTCTTCCAGCGCCGAGCGTCTTACATAGGTGCGAGATTTGCGAACTTCCACCTGCACTTCTTTGTTCTTGCCGCCGGTTCCCTGAACACTGATGGTGCTCTTGGTCTTGCGCTGCAAAGTCATGCGGGCAGGAGCGGCGACCTCGTCACCTCCATGCTGTTTCTTCAGGTGTGCCAGCAGAGTCTGCTTTTCAGACTCGCTGACCATGTCGTCGGCCTTGCTCTTGCTGATACCGGCATCGACAAACTGCTGGAGAAGACGATCAACCGGTGTGTCGATGTCAGTGGCAAGTTGTTTGACTGATACTTCTGCCATTCATTTTCCTCCGTTTGATCTTACTTAAGACTGCTCTTCTCCGAACCAACAGATATTGCGAGCAGCCATAATGAGCTCACCCGCCTTCTCGGCAGTCAGCCCTTCAATACCAGCAAGGTCATCAATACCTTGCTCAGCCAAATCTTCCAGGGTGCCCACGCCGCGGCCCGCCAGAGCGTATGCCAGTTCACGACTCAGACCGTTCAGATTGAGCAGCTCTTCGGACGGCTCGACGCCATCAAAGGACTCCTCTTTGGCCAGCGCCTGGGTAGTCAGGGCATCTTTGGCACGCTTGCGCAGCTCTTCGACCATGTCTTCATCCAGACCGTCGATAGCCAGCAACTCGTTGACCGGTACGAAGGCGATCTCTTCCAGGGTCGAGAAGCCCTCTTCCATCAGCAGACCGGCGAAATCGTCATCGATATCCAGGGTGCTGGTGAACAGGTTCATGATGCGGTCGTTCTCGGCCTGGTGCTTGGCACGCATGTCCTCAACGGTCATCACGTTCAGCTCCCAACCGGTCAGCTGGGAGGCCAGACGCACGTTCTGACCATTGCGACCGATGGCCTGGGCCAGGTTGGCAGCGTCCACGGCGATATCCATGGTGTGGTTGTCTTCATCAACGATGATGGAGGCCACATCGGCAGGTGCCATGGCATTGATCACGTACTGGGCCGGGTTGTCATCGTACAGCACGATGTCTGCACGCTCACCGCTCAGCTCTGCGGAGACAGCTTGCACACGGGCACCACGCATACCGATACAGGCACCGATCGGGTCGATACGACGATCGTTGGTCTTCACCGCGATCTTGGCGCGGGAACCCGGGTCACGGGCAGCGCCCATGATTTCGATCATCTCTTCGCCGATCTCCGGTACTTCGATACGGAACAGCTCTTTCAGGAAGTCCGGGCTGGAACGGCTGACAAACAGCTGGGAACCACGGGCTTCTGGACGTACTGCATAGAGCAGGCCACGGACACGGTCGCCCGGGCGGAAGGTTTCACGCGGCAGCATGTCATCACGGAAGATCACGGCTTCAGCATTGCTGCCCAGATCCAGAATGACGTTGTCGCGGTTGCTCTTCTTGACGACACCACTGATGATGGTGCCTTCTTTATCTTTAAACTGATCAACTACTTGTGAACGCTCCGCTTCGCGCACTTTCTGCACGATAACCTGCTTGGCGGTCTGGGTAGTGATACGGTCGAAGGTGACAGAATCAATCTGGTCTTCAACATATTCACCGACCTGGATATCCGGCTGATCAATCTGAGCAGCTTCCAGGGTAATCTCGGCGTAAGGGTTCTCCATCGCGGCTTGATCTGCGATTACCAGCCAGCGACGATAGGTGTCGTAGTCACCAGTCTTGCGATCGATTTCGACCCGAACTTCAATCTCGCCTTCATATTTCTTCTTGGTCGCAGTCGCCAGCGCGGTTTCCAGAGCCTGGAAGATCTTCTCGCGGGGTACCGCTTTCTCGTTGGATACTGCGTCAACGACCAGCAAAATCTCTTTATTCATATCCGATAGCCTCGTTAACCAAAGTTCGGCACTATGTTCGCTTTTTGGATATTGGTGAAAGCCAACACGTCGTCCTTACCATCTACTGTCAGGGTGATCATGTCGCCTTGCACAGCTTTGATTACGCCTTTGAACTTGCGGCGGTTGTTTGTTGCCATCCGAAGCGTTACCGCCGCCTCTTGGCCAACGTATTTTTCGAAATGGGCAACCTTGAACAGGGGACGATCCAGGCCTGGGGAGGATACCTCGAGGTAGTACTCCTCGGTGATGGGATCTTCGACGTCCATGATGGCGCCAACCTGATGGCTGACCTCAGCACAGTTCTCGACAGTCACACCCTGCTCGCCGTCAATATAGACACGCAAGGTGGAGTGTTTACCCGCGCGGATAAACTCAATACCCCAAAGTTCAAAACCCAAGGCAACGACCGGAGCCTCGAGCAGATCGGTCAAACGTTGTTCCAACGTAGCCAAAGTCACCCTCCGAAAAACAAAAAAAGGGCATAAAGCCCAGATAGATATCGATTCAGAGTAAATTGCACATAACAAAAAGCCCCGATGTCAAATCGGGGCTTGGCGCTTTACCCTGATTGTCGCCTCGCAGCGACCGCCTTCCTGAGCGTAGGAAATGCGTGAAATTTGGTTGCGGGGGCCGGATTTGAACCGACGACCTTCGGGTTATGAGCCCGACGAGCTACCATGCTGCTCCACCCCGCGTCCGAAATCGTGCGAGATTATAGCCACTTCACTCTCTCGATACAAGACTGACTGGCTATAATACACTCGGCTTCCCGAGCTCACTGCTTAATTGGTGCCGTGGGCGGGACTCGAACCCGCACACCCTAGAGCACTACCCCCTCAAGATAGCGTGTCTACCAATTCCACCACCACGGCAAAACTCTTACTCGGGAACGTCAGTATCTTTCTTCACTGGCGCTTTGGTCTGCTCAACCTGTTGGGTTTGTTGCAGATTTTCCCATTCACTACCCTGCTTTACCTTGTTGCTGGACATAGATCCGAGCACCAGGCTGATAACGAAAAACAGAGTAGCCAAAATTGCTGTTGTTCGGGTCAGGAAACTGCCTGAACCACCGGAGCCGAATACTGTGTTCGATGCCCCTGCGCCGAAGGAGGCGCCCATATCAGCCCCTTTACCTTGCTGAATCATCACCAGACCAATCAGAGCCAGTGAAACCAGCAGATAAACGACTAAAAGAATCTCGTACATTTAACTTGCACCCTTTGCCGCTTCAACAATTCCTAAAAACGCATCGCTATCAAGACTCGCTCCGCCAATCAGTCCGCCATCAATGTCGGGCTGTGCAAACAAATCTCTCGCGTTGCTCGGCGTTACGCTCCCACCATAGATGATTCTAACTTTCTCACCTATTACCGGAGTATCCTCCGCCAAGCGACCACGTATAAAGGAATGAACCTCTTGTGCCTGCTCGGGTGTGGCGCATTTACCTGTACCTACAGCCCAAATCGGCTCGTAGGCGATGATAGCATTATCGAAAGCCATCGCGCCATTTTTCTCTATGACGATATCCAGCTCTTCAGCGATCACCTCGAAGGCTCTTCTCGCCTGCCTCGCCGCACCTGATTCACCTAAACAGAGGATGGGAATCAAGCCTGCCGCTCTGGCTGCCGCAAACTTCTCTGCGACGATAAAACTGGTCTCACCAAAAAGACGCCTGCGCTCGGAGTGCCCTACCAATACGTAACGACACCCTGCCTCAACCAGCATCTGACACGAGATTTCTCCAGTGTAAGCGCCAGTAGCGTGCTGACTCACATTCTGAGCCCCCAACCTTATTACTTTCTGCTCATTGAGTAGTGAAGCGCTAAAGTCGAGATGCACATGGGAAGGACAGAGAACCACATCTACTTTTCCGTCAACGCCGTTTAGGCACTGACTCGTAAACTGCTCTAACTGCGACCTACTACCGTGCAACTTCCAATTGGCTGCTACAAACGGCTTGCGATGTCCCATCGGCAACTCCCTTGCGAAAGCGGGGCTGATAATATCCAGAGGATGCTCAGCTGACAAGTGCTATTTTTAAATTTTTGAATCGTTTGAACAAGATACAACCAGGGCGGCTAAAAAGTCGCCCTGGTTGTTCATTAAAACGCCGATTCAACCTGCTTGGCGATGCGCTGAGCCATGTCACGCACCTGCTGTTCATGCTCCCCTTCGACCATGACCCGGATCAGCGGTTCGGTACCTGATTTACGCAACAGTACGCGACCACGACCAGCCAGCTCCTGTTCCACCTTGGCAACCTCAGCCATGACAGCATCAGCGGCCAGCGGATCCTTGCCTTCGGCAAAGCGAACATTCACCAGTACCTGCGGGAACTTGCTCATGCCGGAGCGCAGCTTGGCCAGCGGCATCTCGGCACTGCACATGGCGGTAAGCACCTGCAAGGCGGCCACAATGCCATCACCCGTAGTGGTCTGATCCAGACAGATTATGTGGCCGGAGTTCTCGCCACCGATACGCCAGCCCTTCTCTTCCATCATCTCCAGCACATAGCGGTCACCCACCTTGGCACGGGCAAACGGAATGCCCAGGGTTTGCAGCGCCAGCTCCAGACCCATGTTGGCCATCAGAGTGCCGACGACCCCCCCCTTGAGGCGACCATTGCGCAGGGCATCGCGTGCGATGATATAGAGCACTTCATCACCGTCGATGAGATAGCCGGTGTGGTCGACCATGATTAGTCGGTCGCCGTCACCATCAAAGGCAACCCCCAGATCGGCCTTGCACTCCAGCACCTTGGCAACCAGCGCGTCAGGCGCAGTCGAACCGACACCATCATTGATGTTGAGACCATCCGGGGCACAGCCCATGGTGATCACTTCGGCACCCAGCTCGCGGAATACAGACGGTGCAATGTGGTAAGTGGCGCCGTGGCCACAGTCGACCACCATTTTCACCCCATCCAGATTCATGTGAGAGGGGAAGGTGCTCTTGCAGAATTCGATATAGCGACCGGCGGCATCATCAATGCGCACCGCTTTGCCAAGTTCGGCCGACTCGACACACTTGAGCTCGTGATCCAGCTCGGCTTCGATAGCCAGCTCGACATCATCGGGCAGCTTGGTACCGTCGGCGGAGAAGAACTTGATGCCGTTGTCGTAGAAGGGGTTGTGGGAAGCACTGATGACGATGCCAGCTTCGGCACGGAAAGTTCGAGTCAGGTAGGCAACCGCCGGCGTGGGCATCGGCCCCATCAGAATGGCCTTGAGGCCTGCCGCGGAGAGCCCCGCTTCCAGCGCGGATTCCAGCATGTAACCGGAGATGCGGGTATCTTTGCCAATCAGCACCTTTTTGGTGCCCTTCTTGGAGAGCACTTTGCCGGCAGCCCAACCCAATTTCATTACAAAATCAGGGGTGATCGGGTATTCACCAACCTTGCCGCGTACACCATCGGTACCGAAATACTTTCTTGCCATTGTCTGTTCTCTTTATTATCTGGAAATAAAATCTTGTCCCGTCATTGCCAGCCAACCTACGCGCAATGCGTCCATGGTCTCCCGTACATCGTGTACCCTGATGATGCGGGCCCCATGCTGCATGCCGATAAGGGTGCATGCCAGACTGCCCGCCAGACGCTCATCCACCGGACGGCCCAGCAGGTTGCCTATCATAGACTTTCGCGACATCCCCACCAATAGCGGCAAGCCATAATCAAGCAGTTCCTTTTGAGCCGCCAACAGCTGATAGTTGTGTGCAAGGGTTTTGCCAAAGCCATATCCCGGATCCAACAACAGCTCTTCACGACGGATCCCGACCGCCAGACAAGCCGCAATACGCTCATCAAAGAAGGCGCGTACCTCCCCGATCAGGTCGTCATAGTGCGGCTCGACCTGCATGGTTCTCGGCTGCCCCTGCATATGCATCAGACAGACCGGAACCCGCGCTTCGGCCGCGGCCTGCAGCGCTCCAGGCTCTTGCAGCGCCCGCACATCGTTGATCAGATGGGCACCCGCCTTGCAACCCTCCCGCATCACAGCCGCTTTGGAGGTATCGAGGGAGATCATCACATCCAGCTCACGAACCATCTGCTCCACAACAGGAATGACCCTGTCCAGCTCCTCCTGCTCGTTCACATCGGGCGCACCAGGGCGGGTTGACTCGCCACCGATGTCGATGAGGGTCGCACCGTCAGAGACCATCTGGCGCGCATGGGCCATTGCCCGTTCAAACTGGTTGAAATTACCGCCATCGGAGAAGGAGTCGGGCGTCACATTGAGGATCCCCATCACATGGGGACGATCGAGGGAGAGGCTGAGCCCCTTGCTGGTTAACTGCATTTTCACGTCCATCTGATAAAGAAAAACCCCGGGCAAGCCCGGGGTTTGGAGAGTCACAATTATTTGGCCGGAGCATCGTTGGCTTTGTCGATAGTGACATCCGCCACCGGTGCAGCCTCATCGGCAGGCTTGGCCTCGGCAGCCACGGTGGAACCACCTTGCGGAGTATCACCGTGCTCGTCATGCCAGTTGCTCGGAGCACGTACCTCGCGACGCGCCATCAGATCATCGATCTGTTTGGCGTCGATGGTCTCGTACTTCATCAGCGCATCTTTCATGCTGTGCAACACGTCCATATTATCCAGCAGGATCTGCTTGGAACGGGCGTAGTTGCGGTCGATGACCTGCTTGACCTCTGCATCGATAACACGAGCGGTATCGTCGGACATGTGCTTGGCCTTGGCCATGCTGCGACCGAGGAACACCTCGCCATCTTCTTCCGCATAGAGCATTGGGCCGAGACGCTCGGACATACCCCACTGGGTCACCATCTTGCGTGCAATGTCGGTCGCCCGCTCGATATCGTTGGACGCGCCGGTCGATACCTTCTCGGCACCGTAGATCAGCTCTTCTGCCAGGCGACCGCCATACAGACTGGAGATCATCGACTCCAGATGCTGCTTGGAGTGGCTCCAGCGATCCTGCTCCGGCAGATACATGGTCACACCCAGCGCACGACCGCGCGGAATGATAGAGACCTTGTAAACCGGGTCATGATCCGGAACCAGACGACCAATGATGGCGTGGCCAGCTTCATGATATGCAGTCATCTCTTTTTCGGACTCTTTCATCACCATGGAGCGACGTTCCGCACCCATCATGATCTTGTCCTTCGCCTTCTCGAACTCGGCCATGGAGACCACTCGGCGGCTCTCACGGGCAGAGAAGAGAGCTGCTTCGTTGACCAGGTTGGCCAAATCCGCACCGGAGAAACCGGGGGTACCACGGGCAATCAGCGCCGGATTGACGTCATCCGCCAGCGGAACTTTACGCATGTGCACTTTCAGGATCTGCTCACGACCACGGACATCAGGCAGACCGACCACCACCTGACGGTCGAAACGGCCCGGACGCAGCAGTGCCGGATCCAGTACGTCAGGACGGTTGGTGGCAGCGATGACGATAATGCCTTCATTGCCTTCAAAACCATCCATCTCGACCAGCATCTGGTTAAGGGTCTGCTCACGTTCATCGTGACCGCCACCCAGACCGGCGCCACGCTGGCGACCGACCGCATCAATTTCATCGATGAAGATGATGCAGGGGGATGATTTCTTGGCCTGTTCGAACATGTCACGCACCCGGGAGGCACCTACACCAACGAACATCTCCACGAAATCGGAACCGGAGATGGTGAAGAACGGCACCTTGGCCTCGCCCGCAATAGCCTTGGCCAGCAGGGTCTTACCGGTACCGGGAGGACCAACCAGCAGCACACCGGTCGGGATCTTGCCACCCAGTTTCTGGAATTTGCTCGGGTCGCGCAGATAGTCGACCAGCTCCTTCACCTCTTCCTTGGCTTCATCACAACCTGCAACGTCAGCAAAGGTAGTCTTGATCTGATCTTCGCTCATCAGGCGAGCCTTGCTCTTGCCGAACGACATGGCACCTTTGCCACCGCCGCCCTGCATCTGACGCATGAAGAAGACCCAGACACCGATCAGCAGCAGCATCGGGAACCAGGAGATGAAGATAGAGGTCAACAGAGACGGCTCTTCCGGCTTCTCGCCCATCACTTTGACATTGTGATTGAGCATGTCGTTGAGCAGCTGGGGATCCGGCGCAGGGATGATGGTGGTGAATCGTTCACCAGTACGCTTGACGCCATTAATGACCTTACCGTCCATCCGCACTTCACGGATCTGCTCTTGGGTCACCTCTTTAACGAAGCTGGAATAGTCCAGCTGGCGACTGGTGGTATCGCTGGGGCTGAAGCTATTGAACACCGACATCAAAACGACGGCGATGACCAGCCACAGGATTAAGTTTTTCGCCATGTCACTCAAATCAGTAACCTCGCAGACTGACAGTTAACGATGAAGGTTAGGGTACTACAGTTTAAAACCGGTAGCCACAATGTAGACTTCCCGTGATCTGGCGCGGGATGAGTCTGGTTTACGAATTTTGACAGCGGAGAAAAGTTTACGAATTTCATTGAGATAGGCATCAAAGCCCTCTCCCTGAAACACCTTCACTACGAAACTGCCGTCACTACGCAATACCTGATTGCACATGTCCAGTGCCAGCTCGACCAGATACATGGCGCGAGCCTGATCCACCTGCTGGGTACCGCTCATGTTGGGCGCCATATCAGACATCACGACATCGACCTTGTCGGGACCCACTCGTTCCAGCAAGGCGCCGAGTACAGTTTCCTCCCGAAAGTCCCCTTGCAGGAAATCGACACCAGCAATGGGATCCATCGGCAAAATGTCACATGCGATGACGCGACCCGAATCACCAACCTGTTCAACCGCAAACTGGGACCAACCACCGGGGGCAGCACCCAAATCCACTACGGTCATGCCATGTTTCAGCAAGCGATCCTTGCCCTGGATCTCGTCAATCTTGAAAACAGCACGAGAACGCAGGCCCATTTTCTGGGCTTTTTTGACGTATTGATCGTCGAAATGTTCTTTTAACCAGCGAGTTGAACTGGGGGAACGTTTTTTCTGGGTCATGATAATCGACTTTAAAAAACCACAAGGGTTATTAGTATTAAGGGCTAAGTGGGGGTAGAATACGCCCCTTTCAACCCTGACTTATGAAGAAATTGCGATGATTCTCAACAATAAACAGAAACAGTACCTCAAGGGCCTTGCCCATAGCCTCAAGCCTGTCGTCCTGCTGGGTCAGCATGGTCTGACCGAAGGTGTACTGGCCGAGATCGATCTGGCACTGAACCATCACGAGCTGATCAAGGTTAAGGTTGCCTCTGAAGATCGCGAAATGAAACAACTGGTTATGGATGCTATCGTCCGTGAAACCGGTTCAATCAAGGTGCAAAGCATGGGTCATGTGCTGACCATTTATCGTCAAGCCAACGAACCCAAAATCCAGCTGCCCCGCAAGTAAAAGGAAAGAGCATCGCTCTTTCCTTATTCCACTTCTTCCCGAGTCGCTTGCCAAAGTAGTCGCAAAGCCCTTAACCTGCGATGAATACTTCCGGACACGCATTATGGCTCACCATCCTATTCTGACCGACGATGAGCTGGCCATGCTGCGGGACTTGGGGAGCAATCAGGACACCCATGTTCTGAGTGGTCACCTCGATGCCCCCATGCTTGGCTTGCTGCAAAAAGCCGAACACCTTGTACTCGAAGCCCGCTTCGCAGGCCATCAGCTGCGTTTTCCTCTGAGCTTTACCCAAGGGGAAGATGGCTTCGTCGAGCCCCGCTTATCTGCACCGGTCATCAGGGAGCTGGGGTTTGCCCAACCGCGCGCCTGGCGTCTCACCCAAAAAGCCAAGCTATGCAGCGAACTGGGCCTGTTTCAGGTACTCAGCCTCTCCCTCAACGGCCTCATCGTGGAAAATTTGCCGACCGACATGGTGGCCGATACCCCCATCAACGGCGAGCTCTGCATCGAGCAAGAGCCCCCTCTTCCACTACAGGGCCGACTGGTTAGGCGCATTAAAGCCAATGCCGACCATGCCACCTGGGCACTGAGCTTTCAAATGAGCGAGAGCAACATCGAACGGCTGCGCCACTGGTTGTTTCAGCGTCATCAGGACGCCTTTACCGAGGCATATCTGTCCTGATTTTTATCAATCATCATATAGATAAAGACAAACAGGGGAGCACCAGCCCCCCTGTTTCATCGTCTGTAGCATTCGCTTAGATATAAGCGACTTCCAGTACTTCGTATTCCACATCGCCAGCAGGGGTCTTGACGATTGCAACATCGTCCACTTCCTTGCCAATCAGGGCGCGGGCAATGGGGGAGTTGACAGAGATGAGGTTCTGTTTGATATCAGCCTCATCGTCACCCACGATGCGGTAAACCACCTCTTCCTCTGTCTCGCTCTTGAGCAGAGTCACTGTCGCGCCAAAAATAACGCGGCCGTTGTTGGTCATCTTGGTGACATCGATCACCTGCGCATTGGAGAGCTTGGCTTCAATCTCCTGAATGCGGCCTTCACAGAACCCCTGCTGCTCGCGAGCGGCATGGTATTCGGCGTTTTCCTTCAGATCGCCGTGCTCACGGGCATCGGCAATCGCTTCGATAATCTGGGGACGAAGCTCGGTCTTGAGATAATCGAGCTCTTCGCGCAGCTTCTCAGCGCCGCGAACAGTCATCGGAGTATGATTCATAGTCGAAACCTGGGTTGCTTGAAAATAGAAACTGCGGCCATCTGCAAGGAGGCCGCAGCAATCGGTTCGGATGAGGCATCTTAATATGAAGCCAACACAAAATCCACGTCAGCCCCCTGATGCAGATCCCACTTGCGTCATCGGCATTCCCCTCGCTTACTTCCCTTCCGGTACGGAAATGGGGGCCGAAACGGTCGGTTTGCCCTGCATGATGGCGATCTCCACCCGCCGGTTCATCCGACGATTTTCCGGGGTGGTATTGGGCACCAATGGTTGGGAGTCCGCCATCCCCTGCACCACCAGCCGCCCCTGATCAAAACCGGGGACCTTCAGCATCTGGTGCGCAACCGCCACCGCCCGTTGCGACGACAACTCCCAGTTGGACTGGAACAGCTCATCTTCGGTCGCCACGTTGTCGGTGTGACCGGAGATGGTGATTTCACCCGGCACATCCTTGAGCAAGGTCGCGACCTTGCGAATGACCGGCCAGAACTGTGGCTGCAGAAATGCCGAACCGGCCGGGAAAGACGCTTTTTCCCTGATCCGGATGATGATCTGCTGGCCCAGCGCCTCAATTTCGATGGCGCCATCCTGGATCTGATCTTTCATCTGCTCGGCGAGGGCTTTGGCCAAGGTATTGGACTGTTCTTGCGCCTTCTTCGCATCCTGCGCAGTATCGCCCCCCGTCTGTTTGCCATCACTCTTGTCCTGACCACCGGCCTGATCCGACTCGCCGGGCAGAAACTCCAGCTCGGTCTGGGTCAGATCGATAGTCTGCTGCATCACGGTATCAATTGGCGTGGGTTCTGGGCGACCGGGCCTGAACTCCTGGGCAATCACCGAGGTTCCCTTGGGAATATCTTTCACCTCAAGGATGTTCTGTACCCCGAATGCCTTGTCCATGGAACCGGCGATCTGCTTGAATTTCTGCACATCCATCTCGGCAAAGGAGAGCAACAGCACGAAGAAGCACATCAGCAACGACATCAGGTCGGCAAAGGTTCCCATGTAACCAGGGAGCCCTGGTGGCGGGCACTTGCAATCAGACATAACGCCCCCTATTCGGTGCCGGTATTACGTTTGGACTGGTTCAGATAGTTTTGCAGCATGGACTGGATCACCCGCGGGTTCTGACCATCCTGAATCCCCATAATGGCATCAAGGATCAGGGTACGACTGAGCTTCTCCTCCCCGCTGCGCAGCTCCAGCTTGTCGGCAATCGGGATCGCCAACATATTGGCCTCTATCGCACCGTACAGGGTGGTAAGCAAGGCCACCGCCATCGCCGGCCCGATCGACTTGGGGTCACTCATGTTGGCCAACATGGCCACCAGACCCACCAACGTACCTATCATCCCCATAGCAGGGCCCAGATCCCCAAGGGTACGGAAGACCTTGATGGCAATGACATGGCGCTCGGCTGTCAGGTCGATATCCTTTTCCATCACGGCACGCACCACTTCGGCATCGTGACCATCCACCAGCATGTCGATCCCTTTTTTCATAAATGCATTGGGGATCTCTGCGGCCTCCAGCGCAAGAAAGCCCCCTTTGCGAGCCGCGTCAGCCAGTTCAACGGCTTTGGTAATCAGGTCTTCAAGCTTGTCGCCCTTGTACATAAAGGCTTTACCCGCCACCTTGAATGCCATCAGGAACTGGCCAAGGTTGAACTTCATCATGGCGATGAAGATGGAACCAAAGATGGTGATGTAGACCGATGGCATATCCACATACATGCTCATGGGCCCACCCAGCAGCATGCCGTACACCACCACCCCGAAACCCAGCACTATCCCTATCAGACTGCCTAGATCCACGTCCCTACTCCTGTCACCGGTTCTTATGCCTAATTATAGTTTGTTGAATTTTCTGCTATTGCGACCCTAGCGGCAAGCATGCATCCACTGAGAATGATGGCTCATTATCGGCCAGTTTAGCGAGAGTTTGAGGGGGCAATGCTTTTCTGCCTCCCCCCTGTGGACGGTCGATGTTAATATAAGCCGTTTTTTTCAATCCCCGAGGATGGACATGGCCAGTAAAAAAATCGACCGTCTGAGTTTTGATGCCACTCTGGAAGAGCTGGAAACCATCGTTCATCAGCTGGAACAAGGTTCCCTACCCCTGGAAGAGGCACTCAAGCAGTTCGAGCAGGGCGTTCATCTGGTACGGGCCGGTCAGCAGAAGCTGGAACTGGCCGAACAGAAGATCCAGATCCTGCTCAGTCAAGCCGATGGCAGTGACCAGCTCGCCCCCTTCCAGCCAGAACAAGGAGAGGAGTGAGTGGCGCTGGACCATTTTTCCCGTCTGCATCGTCAGCGTATTGACGACTGTTTGTCAGCACAACTTGAATCCTTGCCCGCCATGGCGCCACGCCTGCGCGATGCCATGAGTTATGGCCTGCTGCTGGGCGGCAAGCGGGTTCGCCCGTTTCTGGTCTACGCGGTCGGCGAGATGCTGGGCGTCAAGAGCGAACTGCTGGATGGCCCCGCGGCTGCCGTGGAGTGCATCCACGCCTACTCCCTGCTGCACGATGACCTGCCCGCCATGGATAACGACGACCTGCGTCGTGGTCAGCCAACCGTTCACAAGGCGTTTGACGAAGGAACCGCCATTCTGGCCGGTGATGCGCTGCAGACCCTGGCGTTCTCCATTCTGGCCGATCACCCCATGCCCGATACCTTGATGGCCAACCGGGTGCGGATGCTGAGTACCCTCGCCCGCGCCTCCGGCTATCTGGGTATGTGTGGTGGTCAGGCGCTGGATCTGCAGGCCGAAGGGCGCCAGATCACGCTTGCCGAACTGGAGCAGGTACACCGCCACAAGACCGGTGCGCTGATTGAATGCGCCGTGGCGCTCGGCGCCCTGTGCAAAGCCGATGTCGATGACGCCACGCTGGCTGCCCTGCAAACCTATGCCGCCGCGATTGGCCTCGCCTTTCAGGTGCAGGATGACATCCTCGACATCACAGGTGATACCGCCACCCTGGGCAAGCCACAAGGTTCTGACCTGGCGCTGGAGAAAAGTACCTATCCGGCCCTGCTCGGACTCGAAAATGCCCGTGAGCTGGCTCGCGAACTGCACGGTAAAGCCTTAACAGCCCTGCAATCCTTGCCCTACAATACCGATATTCTGGAAGCGTTTGCCGATTACATCATCGAGCGAACCCACTAAACGCTGGATAACAGTAACAATATGAGCGTTGATATTAGCAATTTCCCCAACCTGGCCCTCGCGGACACTCCGGTCGAGCTGCGTTCCTTGCCCAAAGATCGGCTGCCGGTGCTGTGCAACGAGCTGCGCGAATATCTGCTGCGCTCTGTCAGCCGCTCCAGCGGACACTTTGCCTCCGGTCTCGGCACGGTCGAACTGACCGTGGCCCTGCACTACGTCTACAACACCCCGTTCGATCGGCTGATCTGGGATGTGGGCCATCAAGCCTACCCCCACAAGATCCTGACCGGGCGCCGTGACCAGATCCACACCATCCGTCAGAAGGATGGCCTGCACCCCTTCCCCTGGCGTGGTGAAAGCGAGTACGACGTGCTCTCCGTCGGCCACTCCAGTACCTCCATCGGTGCTGCACTCGGTATGGCGGTTGCCGCCGAGAGTGAAGGGCTGGGTCGCAAGGTCGTTGCGGTGATCGGTGACGGTGCCATTACCGCAGGTATGGCCTTTGAAGCGCTCAACCACGCCGGCGATGTCCATAAAGACATGCTGGTGATCCTCAACGACAACGAGATGTCCATCTCCGAGAATGTCGGGGCGCTCAACAACCATCTAGCCCGGGTCATGTCCGGCAAGCTCTACACCACCATCCGCGAAGGCGGCAAGAAGGTGCTGGCCGGTCTGCCGCCGGTCAAGGAGCTGGCCAAGCGGGCCGAAGAGCACCTCAAGGGGATGGTGGTGCCCGGCACCCTGTTCGAGGAGTTTGGCTTCAACTACATCGGCCCCATCGACGGTCACGATATCGAGGCGCTTGTCGAGACCCTGCGCAACATGCGCAATCTCAAGGGCCCGCAGCTGCTGCACGTCAAGACCAAGAAGGGCAAGGGCTACGAGCCGGCGGAGAAAGACCCCATCGGTTATCACGCCGTGCCCAAGTTCAATCCGGACGAGTGCGCCCTGCCCAAGGCGAGTGGTGCCAAGCCCACCTTCTCGGCCATCTTCGGCCAGTGGCTGTGTGACATGGCGGCCAAAGACGAGAAGCTGGTCGGCATCACCCCCGCCATGCGTGAAGGCTCCGGGCTGGTGAAATTCAGCCAGCAGTATCCGGATCGCTACTTCGATGTGGCCATTGCCGAGCAGCACGCGGTCACTTTTGCTGCCGGTCTCGCCATTGCAGACAAGAAGCCGGTGGTCGCCATCTATTCGAGCTTCCTGCAGCGTGCCTACGATCAGGTGATCCACGACGTGGCGCTGCAAGAGCTGCCGGTGCTGTTCGCCATCGATCGGGCCGGTCTGGTGGGCGCCGATGGCCCGACCCATCAGGGGGCGTTCGACATCAGCTTCCTGCGCACCGTGCCCAACATGGTGATCATGACCCCCTCCGACGAGAACGAATGCCGTCAGATGCTCTATACCGGCTATCGCCATCAGGGGCCGGCAGCAGTGCGCTACCCACGTGGCAGCAGCCTGAGCGATGCCCCCATTTCGCAGGAGATGCAGGCGCTGGCGCTTGGCAAGGGACGCATCATTCGAGAGGGTAAAGGCACCGCCATTCTGGCGTTTGGTACTCTGCTGCAACACGCCAAAGCGGCGGCCGAAGCGCTCGATGCCACCCTGGTGGACATGCGCTTCGTCAAGCCGATGGATGAGGCGCTGGTGCTGTCGCTGGCGGCCAGCCACGATCACTTCGTCACCATCGAAGACAATGCCATCATGGGCGGCGCCGGTTCGGCGGTGAACGAGCTGCTGATGCGCTGCAAACAGTGCAAGCCGGTGCTCAACCTCGGCCTGCCGGATCGCTTCGTGGAACAGGGTACCCAGCAGGAGATCTATGCCCTGCTCGGTCTGGACGATGCAGGCATCCAGCGCAGTATTGAAAGCTGGCTGCAAGCCTGATAACGCTTAAAGCTATCAAACAAAAGAAGGGCGCCTCATTGGCGCCCTTCTTATTTTTGCGTTTCTAACCCGGATTACCCTTTATAGATCTTGGGGTTAAACACATCCCGCAGCCAGTCACCCAGCAGGTTGATGACCAGCACCAGCACCACCAGACAGATGCCCGGGAAGGCGGTGATCCACCAGGAGCCGGAGAAGATGTAGTTGAAACCGACGCTGATAAGCGAACCGAGCGAGGGTTGATCAACCGGCATCCCCAGACCGAGGAAGGAGAGCGCCGCCTCACTCATGATGGCGTTGGCCACCTGCACGGTGGAGATAACCAGAATCGGCGACAGGCAGTTGGGCAGAATGTGGCGGAACATGATGCGCGGGGCGCGGAACCCCATCACCTTGGCCGCTTCCACATACTCCTTCTTCTTCTCCGCCAGCACCGAGGCGCGCACGGTACGGGCGTACTGCGGCCACTCGGCGATCCCGATGATCACCACCAGCATCACGATGGCAAAGCGCGAGTAGAACTCGGAGCCAAAGGTCGCCTGAAAGATGGCGGAGATGATGATCGCCACCATCATGGTGGAGAACGACAGCTGCACGTCGGCAAAGCGCATCAAGAGGTTATCGATGCGACCGCCAAAGTAGCCGGCGATCAAACCGATGACAATCCCCAGCACCAGCTGCAGACCCACCGCAAACAGGCCGATGGTGAGGGAGATACGGGCACCATAAAGAATGGTACTCCAGATATCCCGCCCCTGGTTGTCGGTGCCGAGCCAGAAGCGCTCCTCGCCGCCATCCAGCCATGAAGGAGGCAGTTCGGCATCCATCAGGTCGAAGCTGGTCTGGTCATAGACGTTGTGCGGGGCGATCCAGGGTGCCAGTAAGGCAGCCACCACGAACACCACGAACACCGCAAAGCTGAACATGGCTACCTTGTCCCGCAGGAAGTAGTAGACGATGTCGGAGTTCTTGAAACGTGCCCAACGGCTTGGGCTTGCAGTTACAGCATTAGTCATGCGCTTACCCCTTGGCAGTCAGGTTAACGGTCGGGTTGATCAACCCGTAGAGCAGGTCGACCAGGGTATTGGTCACCACGAAGATCAATCCCACGAAGATGACGTAGGCGGTGATCAGCGGGGTATCGACCCGGTGGATCGCTTCAAGAAACAGGAAGCCGGTACCCGGCCACTGGAACACACTCTCGGTCAGAATGGTGTAGGCCACCATAGTGCCGATCTGCACCCCGCCGACGGTAATGACCGGCAGCATGGTGTTTTTGAGGGCGTGGCTGTAATAGACCTTGTTGTTGTCCAGTCCCTTGGCGCGGGCGAATTTGACGTACTCGGAGGAGAGCTGCTCCAGCATCTCGGAGCGCACCAGGCGGATAAACAGCGGCAGCATGATGGAAGAGAGCGACACCGCAGGCAGGATCAGGTGCTTGATACCGTCCCAGGTGAAGAAGCCCGACTCCCAACCCAGCAGGTTGCGGGTCTCGCCGCGACCATAGGCCGGCAGCCAGCCCAGCTGAATGGAGAAGAGATACATCAGCATGATGGCGGTCAAAAATACCGGGATCGAGATACCGATACTGCTCCCTGCCATGATGATTTTGGTGGGAATGCTGCGCGGGCGGATCGCCGAATAGACACCGAGTGGAATGGAGACCACCACGATGATGAGCGCGGCAGCAAACACCAACTCAAGGGTAGCCACCAGCTTGTCGAGGATCACCTCGAGAGCGGGTCGCTTGAAGAAATAGGAGGTGCCCAAATCCCCATGCACCGCATTTTTCAGAAAGCGGCTGTATTTGATGAGGAAGGGATCATTAAGGCCCATCTTCTCGCGCAACTCGTGACGCTGGGCTTCGGAGACGGATTGTCCCACCAGCTCGCGCAACGGGTCACCCAGGTTATCCTGGATGGAGAAGGCGACCAGGCTGATGACGAACATCACTATCACGGCCTGATAGAACCGTTTCAGCAGGAATGTAAACATGCTTGTCCTTCTACGTGGCCTGTGTCGTGGCACAGGCTTCTGTTAGTGAGCGGAGTGGCCAGCTGACCACCCCGCCCCGTCCTTCCTTGCGACGTTCTCTTACTTGCTGACCACCAGGTCACCCAGGTAAGGGAAGTTCATCACGTTGACCACCGGCTTGATGTCGACGTTCTTCTTGGCGCCATAGGCCAGATCTTCCCAGTGCAGCGGCACATAAGCTGCATCCTCGATCACCATGGCTTCCACCTTCTTCAGCATCTCGGCACGCTTGGCCGGATCTGTCTCGGCGTTGGCCTGCTCGACCAGCTTGTCAGCCTCTGCGTTGGCATAACCGGCGCAGTTGTACTGACCCATACCGGTCTTGGCATCCTTGGTGAAGGTCAGGAACTCGAAGAAGTTCGCGGTATCTTCAGTGTCGGAGTGCCAGCCGATCATCTGCATATCGGCAGCGCACTTGTCAAACTCCGGCCAGTACTGGGCCACCGGCATGGTCTTCAGATCCACCTTGATGTTGATCTTGGCCAGCATGGCGGAGACCGCCTGGGCAATCTTGACGTCGTTGACGTAACGGGCAGCCGGGGCGATGAAGGTCATCTTGAAGCCCTTCTCCTGACCGGCCTCTTTCATCAGCTGCTTGGCTTTGGCCAGATCATACTGGGGCACCAGCGCCTCGTTGTGACCGGCATAGCCTTTCGGGCTCAGCTGGCCGGCAGGGGTACCGAAGCCCTTGTTGATCTTCTCGACGATACCCACCTGGTTGATGGCGTAGTTGATCGCCTGGCGCACGCGCTTGTCTTTCAGCGCCGGGTTGGTGTTCTGGTTCAGTTCGATGATGATGGCGCGGGTACCGGACAGGGTCACCAGCTGGGAGTCCTTGCCATTCTTCACCCGCTCCAGATCGTTCGGCGCAACTGGGTAGATCACGTCCACGTCACCACCCAGCAGAGCGGCTACGCGGGTCGCGTCTTCCTTGATCGGCACCACGGTCAGATTCTCGACGTTACCCTTGGAGGCCTTGTCCCAGTAGTTGGGGTTGCGGGCATAATCGAGCTTCACGCCCTGCTCGCGGAACTTGACGGTGAACGGGCCAGTACCGGAGACGTGGGTAGAGGCATAGGAGTCGCCGTTCTTGACGATCTCGGCCTTGTCTTTGCCCGCGTCGGTCTTGCCGGTATAGAACTTGGAGTCCATCGGGAAGATGTAGGTGACGGTCTGCAGGATCAGCGGGAAGGGCTTCGCGGTGATCAGATCGACGGTGTAGTCATCTACCTTCTTCACTTCGACGATGGGGTCGAAGATCGCCTTGAAGTCGACAGAGGACTTCAGACGGTTGACGGTCCACACCACGTCATCGGCAGTGAAGTCGTTACCGGAGTGGAACTTGACCCCTTTGCGCAGGTGGAAGCGGACAGTCTTGTCATCGACACGCTCGAACTTCTCGGCCAGACGGGGCTCGAACTGCAAGTCCTGGGTGTAACGCATCAGGGGATCGAATACCAGGTGCGACATCTCCAGGGTCTGACCGGAGAGCTGCTCCTGCGGATCCAGCGAAGTGGCGTCAGAAGCGACACCCACCTTGATATCAGCGGCTGAGACACTGAAGGCGAAACCGGCGGCAAATAGCGCCAGGGCAATCTTGGACAATCCTTTCTTCATCTTGTTCTCCATGCTTTTGGCTTTCTTATGACACTTTTTTTGACAAGCAGACCGGCGCACCGGCGCTCTCCTAGCTTGCGATTTCCAGCCCCTCGCGGGACATTCCCTTGAACTCCGGCATGAGGGAGATCAGCTTGCGGCTGTACTCATGCTCGGCATTGGTAAAGAGTTTCTCGGTCTCGGCCACCTCCACCAGATTACCGTGCTGCATCACCCCGATGCGGTCGCACATCTGGCGGATCACCGGCAGATCGTGGCTGATAAACAGCATGGTGAGCTTGAGCTCCTGCTGCAGATCCTTGAGCAGGTTGAGGATCTGGGCCTGCACCGACACATCCAGCGCCGAGGTCGGCTCGTCACAGATAAGGAAGCGCGGGCGAGTGGCCAATGCGCGGGCAATGGAGATACGCTGGCGCTGACCGCCGGAGAACTCGTGGGGATACTTGAGGCCAGCACCACGGCCAAGACCCACGTGATCCAGCAGATCGCCGACAATCCCCTCGATCTGGCTCTCGCTGCTCGCCAGCTGATGGAAGCGGATCGGCTCGGCAATGATGTCGCGCACCTTCATCCGCGGGTTCATCGAGGAATAGGGGTTCTGAAACACCATCTGCATCTGGCGACGCAGCGGGCGACGCTCGCGCTCGCTCTTGAGGGCGGTGAGATCGATCCCCTCGAAGAAAATCTTGCCGGTATCAGGCGGATAGAGACCGGTGATGGCGCGAGCAATGGTCGATTTGCCTGAGCCAGACTCCCCCACCAGACCGAAGGTTTCACCCTCGAAGATCTCGAAGCTGATGTTGTTGCAGGCGCGTACATACTGGCGGCGGCTCGGGAAGATGGAGTCCTTGGTGACGAACTTCAGATCGACGTTCTCCACCCGCAGCAGCGCCCCTTCATAGGCACGCTCGTCCTGACTCTGGCCGAGCCAGTGGGTCTTGAGGTCGATATTGGTATCCGGCGCACTGGCATCCTCGATATAGGAGACCAGCGGGAAGCGCACCAGCTTCACATCGGAACGGGGGACCGCCGAGATGAGGCTGCGGGTATAGGGGTGATTGGGGCTGCCCAGCACCTGTTCGGTCAGGCCGAACTCCACCAGATCGCCGCGATACATCACCGCCACCTTGTCGGTAACGTTGGAGACCACGCCCATGTCGTGGGTCACCAGCATGCAGCCCACCTGACGCTCTTTGCAGAGGGCGCGGATAAGCTGGAGGATCTGATCCTGAATGGAGACGTCGAGCGCCGTGGTCGGCTCGTCGGCGATGATCAGCTCCGGATCGCAGGAGAGCGCGATGGCGATAACCACCCGCTGACGCATGCCACCGGAGAACTGGTGCGGATACTGTTTGATGCGCAGCTCCGGCTGCGGAATACCCACCGCCCCCATCAGCTCCAGCGCCTTGGCAAAAGCGGCCTCGCGAGAGAGGTCGGTATTGGCCAGAATGGTCTCCACCAGCTGATGCTCAACGGTGAACAGCGGGTTGAGGGAGGTCATGGGGTCCTGGAAGATGAACCCGATACGGGAGCCACGTATGGCCCGCATCTCGTTCTGGCTCTTGCCGGAGATGAGTTCGCCATTGAGATAGATATCGCCACGGGCGATGCGACCCGGCGGGCTCAGCAGATCGATAACGGCGTTGCCGATGGTGGACTTGCCGGCGCCGGATTCACCGACCACCCCGACAATCTCACCCTTTTCGATAGAGAAAGAGAGATCCTTCACCGCGGCCAGCACCCCGTAGCGGGAGGGGTACTCGATCCGCAAGTTCTTTACTTCGAGCAAGGACATGTTTACCTCTGCGGGGGACATCCGTCCCAAATAATTCGTCCGTAAATCAGCCGCAGATGCCGGTTGTTACCTTGGGCAATATTTGCTCAATCCATGAGGCAGCGAAACCAGCGATCCGGGCGGGTTTTTTGCATTTTTTTGGAATAACCCGCGAGTAACTTAGACGGTTTGACCACGGGTGTAAATGATTGAGTTATACAATTCCGCAATGTTTTGTGCAGATAACCACCAACTCGGCAGAGATAAATGATGATATTCATCACACAAATGGCCGGTGCGTCCGTACTTCTATTGGTATCATTACTTTAATTTCAACAACAACGCAACAAGCAGCATTTATCACTATTTCCAAAACAATCACGAGCCCCGAATGAGTAGTGAATATTTATGTGAAATGGATGATAAACGGCAGCATATGCCGATGAATGAAAATTAAGCAGATATAAATCGGGGAATGCCAGAACGGTCATCCCCCGGAAGATGGCTCTCAACCGAGCCAGAATGCCAGTAATTGCATACAAAACAGGGCGAACAGGCCGGCGATCAGATCGTCCAGCATGATGCCCAGGCCACCGTGGATCCGGCGATCAAACCAGGAGATGGGCCAGGGCTTGAGCACATCAAACAACCGGAACAGCGCGAAGCCCGCCACCACCCACTCCCAACCGGCTGGCGCGGCGATCATGGTGACGCCAAAGCCGATCACCTCGTCCCAGACGATGGCGCCGTGATCCGGCATGCCGATGGCATCGGTGGCGCTCTGGCAGATGCGGATACCGATCAGGAATCCCACCACCAGCAGGGCGATAAACCAATAGGTCGGCAGCCCGCTCACCAGCAGGTAGAGCGGAATGGCCGCCAGGGTGCCCATGGTGCCCGGCGCCTTGGGGGAGAGACCGGAACCAAACCCCACCGCCAAAAAATGAAGCGGATTTTTCAGATCCAGTCGTGTCAGCTCGGGCTTTATCCTAAACAAACTCATGCGAAGTGATCCCACCCTTTCAGTTGCAACTCGACCGCCTGGTCGCCACGCAGGTAGTCGATGCCCGGCTCGCCCGCCACGATGCGGCCGATGCGGCTGAACTTGACCCCGCTGTGGGCCAGCGCCGTATCGAGCGCGCCGCGGTGCTCCTCCGGTACGGTAAAGCAGAGCTCGTAGTCATCGCCACCGGCCAGCGCCAGTTGCCACGCCTCCTGCTCGCTCACCGCATCCTGCAGCACCGGCGAGAGCGGCAGCAGATCGAGATCGATCTGGGCCCGCACGCCGGAGGCCTTGAGGATATGGCCGAGATCCGATGCCAGACCATCGGAGAGATCCAGCGCACTGCCCGCCAGCCCGCGCAGCGCCTGACCGGCCAGAATGCGGGGATGGGGGTGGTCGAGCCGTGGCAGCACGGCCGCCAGCTGGTTCTCGTTGAGAGTGCGTTTGCCCAGCAGGTGGGAGAGCGCCAGCGCGGCATCTCCCAGAGTGCCGGTCACATAGATGCCGTCACCGGCTTTGGCACCGCTGCGCATCAGGGCGCGACCGACAGGCACCGCTCCCTTCACCGAGATGGTGATGGAGAGCGGCCCGCGGGTCATGTCTCCGCCCACCAGCGCCACATTGTAGTACTCGGCCAGCTCCAGAAACCCTTCGGCAAAACCGGCAACCCAGCCTTCGTTGATGGCGGGCAGGGTCAGCGCCAGCGACACCCAGCGCGGCTCGGCCCCCATGGCGGCGAGATCGGAGAGATTGACCGCCAGCGCCTTGTAGCCGAGATCCACCGGATCCATGTCGGGAAAGAAGTGTACGCCGCTCACCAGAGTGTCGGTGCTCACCGCCAGCTGGGTATCGGGGGGCAGGGTCAGCAGGGCACAGTCATCTCCAGGGCCCATCACCACGTCCTTGCGGGCGTGGGGGACCTTGAAGTACTTATCAATCAGCTCAAATTCACCCATACAGTAAAAAGCCAGCAATAAGCTGGCTCCTCTCTTAGATGCTGACGGACAGCAGGATCAACGCTTGTTCAGCGACTTGATCACCTTGTCCAGTACACCGTTGACAAACTTGTGGCTGTCATCGGCAGCAAAAGCTTTGGCCAGCTCGATCGCTTCGTTGATGACCACGCGCGGCGGTACATCATCACGACGGGTCAGCTCGTAGGTCGCCAGACGCAGGATCGCCTTGTCCACCATGTCCACTTCTTCCAGCGGACGGGAGAGGAAAGGTGCAAACACCTTGTCCAGCTCGCTGCAGTGGAGGGCTACCCCGAACAGCAGATCGCGGAAATAGTTCAGGTCTACACCCTTGGTGTCCTGATCGATCTTGAACTGCTCTTCGATGTCACCCACGTTAGCCTTGGTCATCTGCCACTGGTAGATGGCCTGGGTGGCGCAATGGCGGGCTTTACGGCGCTCAGACGGTTTCAATGTACTTCTCCTCGTTACACGTCCAGTTCTTTCAGGACGTTGATCATTTCGAGCGCTGCCAGTGCAGCCTCTGCACCCTTGTTACCCGCCTTGGTACCTGCACGCTCGATGGCTTGTTCAATGTTTTCAGTGGTCAGCACACCGAAGGCAACGGGAATTTCATATTCCATCATTACCTGGGCCATGCCCTTGCTGTTCTCGTTTGCCACCAGGTCGAAGTGGTAGGTGCCGCCACGGATGACAGTACCGACCGCCACGATGGCGTCGTATTGACCACTCTTGGCCAGCTTCTTGATGACCAATGGCATTTCAACCGCGCCCGGCACTTTTACCAGTGTCAGGTTGCTGTCCTGCACTTGACCTTGACGCTTCAGTACGTCCACCGCGCCGTTCACCAGACTGTCGTTGATGAAGCTGTTGAAACGGGCAACAACAATAGCAACGCGCGCCTCAGGAGCGGCGATATTTCCTTCGATAACCTTCATTGGAAATCCTGTATCTGTGCAATCAAAAGGGCCGGAGTCAAAAGTGCGCACATTCTAGCACAACAGACCCACGACAAAAACCATGGCCGCAATAGACGGCCATGATCGCGATGTAACCAGTCCGGCGCACTTGCTCGCCGGTAAATTCCACGACTTCCAGACCGAAACCGCCCGGAAGGGGATGGTACTTCTCTGGTGGAACTTTACTCGCCTACGTATTCAACCACTTCCAGACCGAAACCACCCGGAAGGGGATGGTACTTCTCTGGTGGAGCTTTACTCGCCGACGTACTCAACCACTTCCAGACCGAAACCGCCCGGAAGAGGATGGTACTTCTCTGGTAGAACGTTACTCGCCGATGTACTCAACCACTTCCAGACCAAAACCGCCGAGGGCATGGTACTTCTTCGGCGAGCTCAACAGGCGCATCTTGCTCACGCCGAGCGCCTTGAGGATCTGGGAGCCCACGCCAACCCGGCGCGAGGTGCCCTGCCACTTGGCTCCTTCCGGTGCTAGCCCCTTGTCGGCGGCTTCAAAACCTTTGACCCTAGCCAGCAGCTCGGCGCCATGGGATTCCGCCCCCAAAATCACCAGCACGCCGCCTTCGTCGGCGATGCGGGCCATGGATTTGGGCAGCGGCCAGCTGCGGGCCGCATGACGGTCGGTCAACAGCAGATCGCTCAGCACATCGTGCAGATGGACGCGCACCAGGGTCGGCTGGTCGGCCTGCACCTCACCCTTTTTCAGGGCGAAGTGAACCTGATTGTCGATGGTGTCGCGGAAGGTGATGAGGTCAAACTCGCCAAACTCGGTGGGCAGCTTGCACTCGGCCACCTTCTCGACCGTGGTCTCGTGCTGGTTGCGGTACTCGATAAGATCGGCGATGGTGCCAAGCTTGATGCCGTGCTCCTCGGCGAACACCTCCAGATCCGGACGGCGCGCCATGGTGCCATCCTCGTTGAGGATCTCGACGATGACGGCGGCAGGCTCGAAACCGGCCAGACGGGCCAGATCGCAACCGGCTTCGGTGTGGCCGGCACGGGTCAGCACGCCGCCATCCTGCGCCATCAGCGGGAAGATGTGGCCTGGCTGCACCAGATCGGCCGCCTTGGCATTGGGCGCCACTGCCGCCTGCACGGTCACCGCGCGATCGGCGGCTGAGATACCTGTGGTCACCCCTTCTGCCGCTTCGATGGAGACAGTAAAGGCGGTGGAAAACTGAGCATTGTTGCGATCCACCATCAGCGGCAGCGCCAATTGCTTGCAGCGATCCCGGGTCAGGGTCAAGCAGATGAGGCCACGGCCGTAGCGTGCCATGAAGTTGATATCCTCCGGACGGACGCAGGAGGCGGCCATGATGAGGTCCCCTTCGTTCTCCCTGTCTTCGTCATCCATCAGGATCACCATCTTGCCAGCCTTGATATCGGCAATGATTTCCTGGGTTGTGCTCAGCGCCATGGGCTACTCCATCAGTGTGCTTGGGGGTTGAGCCAGCAGGCTCAACGCAAATGCGAGTGTATGTTGCTCTAGATTGGGGCTAGCGGCTCCATTTCAATCAGAGCGGGATCACAGAAAATCGTTTTGGGGGCCAGATTCAGCGCACACCGTCAGAGAAAGCCGGCCTTGGCCAGGGTCTCCATGGTCAGGGTCGAGGCGCTGCTCTCCTGACTTTTCCCCATCATCAGCCGCTCCAGATAACGGGCGATCTGATCGACCTCGAGGTTGACCTTGTGACCCGGCTTCCAGCTGGCAATAGTGGTCTCCTGCGCGGTGTGGGGCACGATGGTCAGACGGAAAAGGTCCCCCTGCACCGCGTTCACGGTGAGGCTGATGCCATCTACCGCAATGGAGCCCTTCTCGGCGATATAGCGGGAGAGCTCGCCCGGCGCCTTGATCCAGTACTCGATGGCGCGGCCGCTGCTGGAGACGCTTTTCACCTCCCCTACCCCATCCACGTGGCCGGAGACCAGATGGCCGCCGAGGCGGGAGGTAGGCATCAGTGCCTTCTCGAGGTTGACCCGATCGCCCACCCTGGCGGCGGCAAAACCGGTGCGTGAGAGGGTTTCCAGCGACACGTCGGCGGTATAACTCTTGTCGCCCAGCGCTACGACCGTGAGACAGACGCCGTTGGTGGCGATGGAGTCGCCCAGTTTGACGTCGCTAAAATCCAGACCTGGTGCGTGGACGGTGAGGGCCATGTCCTCCCCCTGACGACGCAGTTCGGCCAGGGTCCCCACCGCTTCGATAATTCCGGTAAACATGCAGATCACCTTGCTGATGACGGGGGCAGCAGATGCCCCCTTGAACATTGAAAGATCAGGCTATTTTGGCGGTAATGCGAATATCCGGCCCCACCATGCGCACGTCCTTGATGACGAGCTTGGGCGCCTGGAACAGCCGGGTCAGGCCCGGCAGATGGAACAAACCACGCCCCTCGTCACCCATCAATTTGGGCGCCTGATAGAGCACCAGCTCATCCACCAGCCCCTTATCCAGTAGAGCGCCGCAGAGCCGCGGGCCCGCCTCGACCAGAACCGAGTTGACGTTCTGCTTGGCCAGCAGCATGAAGAGGCTGACCAGATCCAGCTTGCCATCCAGCAGCGGCAGCTCCAGCTGCTGCACCCACTCGGGCCACTCGCCGGACGCCTTGTGACGGGCCAGCAGCACCGGACTCTCGCTCTGGAACAGCGGCAAGTCGGGTGTGAGGCGGTTTTGCGAATCGACGATGACTCGCAGCGGCTGGCGCAGGGTCTCTTTGGGATAACTCGCCTTGACCGAGGGGGGCAGCTCGTCCCAGCGCACGGTCAGGGAAGCGCCATCGGCCAGCACGGTTTCGGCGCTGGAGAGCACTGCATCGTGACGGGCCCGCAGCCGCTGCACGTCGCGGCGCGCATCCGGGGAGGTGATCCACTGGCTCTCGCCGCTCGCCATGGCGGTGCGGCCATCGAGGCTGGCCCCCAGCTTGACGGTCACTCGCGGGAAGGCGGTACGCATCCGCTTGAAAAAGCCCGGGTTGAGCGCCTCGGCTTCGCTCGCCAGCAGGCCGAAATCGGTCTTGATGCCCGCTTCGGAGAGCATCCGCAGGCCGCGTCCGCCAACCTGGGGATTGGGGTCAACCATGGCCGCCACCACCCGGGCCACCCCGGCGTTGATCAGCGCCTCGGCGCAGGGAGGGGTACGGCCGTGGTGGGAGCAGGGTTCGAGGGTCACATAGGCGGTAGCGCCACGGGCGTTGTCACCGGCGGCGCGCAGGGCGTAAACCTCGGCATGGGGCTCGCCCGCCTTCTGATGCCACCCTTCGCCAACCACCACGCCATCTTTGACCAGCACGGCGCCGACGCAGGGGTTGGGGGCCGTGGTGTAGCAGCCGCGGCGGGCCAGTTCGAGCGCCCGACTCATCCATTGGTAATCATCTTGACTAAACATTCGGGCTCCTTTGACAACACATCTCGACTTTACGCAGTATCGTAGGTTCGATTAGCGCAGCGTAATCGGACGCGGCAACATGGGTGAGCATGGAGGTTTACTTCTCCAGCTTGGCAATCTCTTCGCCGAACTCGCGAATATCTTCGTGTCCTGAGGTAGAGAGGGGCGAAGCGGATATCCACTTGCCCATCCGATACCATCATTTCTCCAATTTGGCGATCTCTTCACCGAACTCGCGAATATCTTCGAAGCTGCGATAGACGGAGGCAAAGCGGATATAGGCCACCTTGTCCAGACTCTTGAGCTCATCCATCACCAGATTGCCTACCAGCTCGGAGGCGACTTCGCGCTCGCCGGTGGCACGCAGGCGGGATTTGATATGGTTGACCGCCTTTTCGATGGCCTCCATGCTCACCGGCCGCTTCTCCAGCGCCCGCAGGATGCCGGCACGCAGCTTGTCTTCGTTGAACGGCTCGCGGGAACCGTTGGACTTGATGACGCGGGGCATCACCAGCTCGGCCATCTCGAAGGTGGTAAAACGCTCGTGACAGAGCAGACACTCACGACGGCGGCGCACCTGATGGCCTTCTGCCACCAAGCGGGAATCGATCACCTTGGTATCAACCGCACTACAGAATGGGCAATGCATCGGACCTCCGGCGTTAATGGAACAGGGACCGGCCCGGCGGGCCAGGATCTAGGTCGGCCAGTGTAGCACGGCCATCCAAAACCGGTAAAAGCCAGAAAAAACAATGCCACCCGCAGGTGGCATTGGTCTCAAACCGGATGGTCTGGCTTATCAGCCATAAACCGGGAAGCGGCGGCAGATATCCAGCACCTTCTCACGCACGGTGGCCAGCACGGCATCGTTGTCGTGGTTGTCCAGTACGTCGCAGATCCAGTGGGTCAGCTCGATGGACTCGGCTTCCTTGAAACCGCGGCGGGTGATGGCCGGGGTACCGATGCGTACACCGGAGGTGACGAACGGGGAGCGCGGGTCGTTGGGCACGGAGTTCTTGTTGACGGTGATGTTGGCTTTGCCCAGCGCAGCGTCAGCATCCTTACCGGTCAGCTCGCGGCCGATCAGGTCAACCAGCATCAGGTGGTTGTCGGTACCGCCGGAGACGATCTTGTAACCGCGCTCGATAAAGGTGGCGGCCATCGCCTTGGCGTTTTTCACGACCTGAGCCTGATAGGTCTTGAACTCGGGCTCCAGCGCCTCTTTGAAGGCAACGGCTTTACCGGCGATGACATGCATCAGCGGGCCACCCTGACCACCCGGGAAGACGGCAGAGTTGAGCTTCTTGTAGAGCTCCTCGTCGTCAGCGGCGGAGAGGATCAGACCACCGCGCGGACCGGCCAGGGTCTTGTGAGTGGTTGAGGTGACCACGTGAGCGTGGGGAACCGGGTTCGGGTAGACGCCAGCGGCAATCAGACCAGCCACGTGGGCCATGTCTACGAACAGGTAAGCACCGACCTTGTCAGCGATTTCGCGCATGCGGGCCCAGTCAACGATGCCGGAGTAGGCAGAGAAGCCACCGATCATCATCTTCGGCTTGTGCTCGACAGCCTGACGTTCCATGTCGTCGTAGTCGATCTTGCCGGACTCATCGATACCGTAAGGCACGATGTTGTAAAGCTTACCGGAGAAGTTGACCGGAGAGCCGTGGGTCAGGTGACCGCCGTGGGCCAGGTTCATGCCCAGTACGGTGTCGCCCGGCTGCAGCAGAGCCATGTAAACGGCGCTGTTGGCCTGGGAGCCGGAGTGCGGCTGCACGTTGGCGTAAGTGGCACCGAACAGCTCTTTGGCGCGCTCGATAGCCAGGGTTTCGACCACATCCACATACTCGCAACCACCGTAGTAACGCTTGGAGGGGTAACCTTCAGCGTACTTGTTGGTCAGCTGGGAGCCCTGGGCTTCCATGACACGGGGGCTGGTGTAGTTCTCAGACGCAATCAGCTCGATATGCTCTTCCTGACGACGGGTTTCGTCTGTGATGGCCTGCCACAATTGCGGATCATAATTGGCGATGGTCATGTCACGTTTCAACATCCGTTTCTCTCCTGAAAATCGTTTGCGCGTTAGGTGAAGTGGGCGCGGGCATTGTAACGTGAGCTGGATCAAAGAGACAGTCCAACCACCTAAAAAAATGTTGAATTTATGTTGTAAAAAGCAAGATTCCCTCCCCGTTCAATACCCTGGCCGCTCCGCCAAACGGCACATTTTTCATCCCGCTGCAGGCGGGCAAAACCCGAAGGGGATCACAACGCCCTCTTTATCCATCCTGTAACATATTCATTCGAAACAAATTTAATGATGATGGAGCTGATTGCAGCCATGCATCCGAGGGGCTGCACCTAACCGGAGGAGTTCAAGATGGACCATCTGCTGACATTCGTGATCCTGGCTGTCTTTTTTCTGTTCTACTGGATCTACTACACCAGCCAACGCAAACATGTCCCCACCACCTCGTGGGAGCAGCTCCCCACCAAAGCCGACTATCTGGCGGCCCACCCTGAATCAGTCGATGGCGATATCATCTTCTGTTATCACTGCGGCCACCACGAGTTGCTGGAGGTGGGCATGGTGCACCTGACCGATTTTCGTCGGGAATGGGTCTGTGCCAAGTGCAAGCAGGTGCTGTTTCGCGAGAGCGAATAACGGCGCAGGGGCTGGCCCCCTCTGAACGTTGTGCATCGCCAGCAGGGATCAAAACGGCGCATCCCTGTCGGCCGCCAACCACTGCTGCAACCCGCTCACCGCCGCGTCAAATTGCGCCCCGATTGTCGCAGGCTCCCCGCCTCCCGCCTCAAGAGCCGCACAGTGGCTGGCAAATTCGGTCAACCCAAGCGCCAGCGCACTCCCCTTGAGCTTGTGCGCCAGCTGACGTTGCTCACTTCCCTCACCCTGAGCCAACTTATCCACCAACACCCGCCCTTGCGACTCAAACAGCGCGACCAGCTGACGGATCCGCGCCATGCCGAGCAGGGGCAGATCGGCATCCAGCACCGGATTGGCCCACTCGGGGTGGTTAGTTGGGGGCACGGCTACTGATAACTGCACCTGCGGCTCGATAGAGGCCCCTTCTTGCCGAAATAGTTGATCTATGGCGTTCGCCAGCACCGCCAGCCGCACCGGCTTGCCGACAAAATCGACAAACCCGGCGGCAAGGCAGTGGCGGATATCCTCCGGATACATCTGGGCCGAGATGGCGATGGCGGGCAGCGGCCGCTCATGCATCTCCTCGCTGATGGCGGCCAGATCCTCGCGCAGGGTCATGCCGTCCATATCGGGCAGATTGATATCGAGCAGCGCCAGCTCGAAGGGGCGCTCGGTCACCAGCGCCAGCGCGCTGCGACCATCCTCCGCCAGGGTGACGCGATGGCCGAGGCGGGTCAGCATGCCGTGCGCCACCAGCCGGTTGATCTCGTTATCCTCCACCAGCAGGATGTCGCGGGACTGGCCAAGGTGCAGCGGTTGCGCCTCGGCAGGCAGCTGAGCACTCGAGCGTTGCAAGGGCAGGCTGAAGCTGAATTCACACCCCTTGCCCGGTTCGCTGGCAAGGATCAGCTCGCCCCCCATGGCGGCCACCAGCTTGCGGCTGATCGCCAGTCCCAACCCGGTGCCGCCCTGATGGCCTATATCGCGCTTGCGCTGGCGAAACGCCTCGAACACCGCCTCCTGCTCATCGGCCGGAATGCCGGGGCCGGTATCGCGCACCACAAACCGGATGCAGGGCTCGGCGCAAGGGCCTTGGCAGGCAAGAGGCGCCACCGTCAGGGTAATCTGGCCACGGGCGGTAAACTTGACCGCATTGCCGAGCAAGTTGCCGAGCACCTGCCGCAGCTTGCCCAGATCCCCCTCGACCACAGGCGCCAGCTCGGGTGCATATTCCAGCGCCAGGGTGACCCCCTTGGCCGCAGCCTTTGGCCGGAACAACGCGCTGAGTTCATCCACCAGCTGGAACAGGGGGAAGGGCTCGCGGCGCGCCTCCACATGGCCCGCCTCGATCTTGGAGTAGTCGAGAATGTCGTTGAGGATCTCCAGCAGGGATTCGCCACTGTGCTCGATGGCGGCCAGATAGCGCTGCTGGGTATCGCTCAGGTGGGTATCTTCCAGCAGCGTCAGGCCCCCGAGAATGCCGTTCATGGGGGTGCGGATCTCGTGGCTCATGGTGGCGAGAAACACCGACTTGGCCCGGTTGGCCTGCTCGGCCTCGGCGCGAGCCTGCCGCTGCTTCTCCACCTCCTCATTGAGCCGCTCGTTGGCGTGGCTGAGCTGGCCGGTGCGCTCCTCGACCCGCGACTCCAGCTCTCGCTGATAGCGGCCCAACTCGACCGCATTGTCACGAAACACCTGTAAAGCTCGGCCCAGCTCCGCCAGCTCATCGCGCCCGGTGCTGGCGATCGGCTCAAGAGGTGCCAGATCTCCGCGTGCCAACCGGCTCATCCCCGCCACCGCCCGTTGCAGCGGCCAGACGATCCGGCCGTAGACCATGCGCCACATCAGCAGCATCAGTAGTAGCAGGGTGAGCAGGCCAATGCCCATCAACGCCTGCTCCAGCAGCCTGAGGCGCTGGCTTAGCGCCTGCTGGCTCTGCCCCAGCGAATCGCGGGCACGGCTGACAAGCTCTCCGACCTGCTGGTTGAGACTGCTCATCAGAGCTTCATTGGCATTGGCCAGCACCCGCAGCGCCTCCCCCTTGCCGAGCCAGTCGCTGCGCAGTTGCACCAGCTTGTCGCTCTGTGCCAGCACGGTCAGCGCCTGTTCCACCGCCTGCCGGCGGGCCGGGTCGGTCACAGCCCCGGCCCGCAGTTGCAAGATGGCCAGCTCCCGCAGCCCCTCTTGCAATAGCGTTTGCAACTGTTCCTGTCGTTCGCTGCGCCACATCTCCTCGATGCGCTGCTGCTGCATCAGGGTACGATGACGCAGCTCGGTCATCTGCTCCAGCCAGTCAAGATCCTGCTCCAGCAGGCGGTCCAGCGTCCGGGTCGCCTGCGCACCTTGCTGTTGGTAGAGGGAACCCAACCCCGCCACCATCACGGTTTCGGCGTTCTCCATCTGGCTTCTCGACAGCTCGGCGATCTGCCCAGCCGCCGCCACCAGACGGGCCCGCTGCGCCTCCCCCTGCGCCATCAGGGTCAGTCGCTCTCCCACCAGCCAGCCCTGCTGACCCAGATTACCGATAATGCTCTGGCTGAGCTGATCGAGGCTTGTTGAACCCTGCCCACGGCCAAGTTGTGCCAGTACCTGCTGCAACTGTTGCCCCTGCAGAGTGAGCAAGCGTCCCTGATGCTCCCGCTCCTGCTCGCTGGTCGCGGTGGCCAGCAGCCGCGACGCGCTCTGGATCTCGCCGCTGAGGCGAGAGAGCGTGCGGGCCAGCTCCTGATCGGCCAACGTCTGCTGCACCCCTAGCTCCAGCTGGCGCAGATGGCTAAGCCCCACCCAGCCCAGCAGGGAGGCACTCAGGGTCAACAACGCCATCAGGGAGAAGGCCAGCAGCAACTTGCCACCCAGGCCGGAAAAGATTCTCACGGGAAGTCCCTTGGTTGTGGTCGGCTTTGACCGGATAATATGGCCCAACACTTTAACAAAACCCCTGGCCATGCGAAGCGTCTATCTCTCCCCGTTGTTGCTGATCTGGTTGCTAATGCTTCCCCGCGCCGCCCTCGCCTTTGCAGTCGATATCTGGCCCGGCGGCGAATTCAGCGGCCAGCCGGTGCGCCAGCAGTGGCAGGAACCCGCCGCCGCAACCAAACCGCTGACCCTCTGTGCCCTCTACCCCCATCTGCGCGACGCCTACTGGCTTTCGGTCAATCAGGGCATGGTGGACGAAGCGAAGCGGCTGGGAGTCAAGTTGCAGATCCACGAAGCAGGGGGTTACGGTGCCCTCGCCGAGCAGCGCCAACAGTTGCAGCGCTGCGTGCAGGAAGGGAGCGACGCCATCTTGCTCGGCGCGGTGAGCTATCAGGGCTTGCGCGAGGCCATCAAGGTCACGCCGTTGCCGGTCTTTGGGTTGGTCAACGATCTGCCCAGCGGTCTGGTGCAGGCGAAGGTGGGGGTCTCCTGGTACCAGATGGGCTGGCAAATCGGCCACTGGCTGGCGCAGCGTCACCCCGCCGGCAGCAAACCGGTCTCGGTCGCCCTCTTCCCCGGCCCGCAGGCAAGTGGCGGCAACAACTTCGTCGAGCCGGGCTTTGCCGATGCCATCAAGGGGAGCGCCATCAAGCTGGTCACCACCGAGCGCGGCGACAACAGCCGGGAAATCCAGCGCACCCTGGTGCAGCAGACGCTGGCCCGCTATCCCGACCTCGACTATCTGGTGGGGGGCGCCATCGCCGCTGAAGTGGCGGTCAACGAGCTGGCGCAGCGCCGTCTCGACAGACCCCAGGTGCTGAGCACCTACTTCAGCCACGGGGTACAGCGGGGCCTGCGCCGGGGCAAGATCCTCGCCGCCAACAGCGATCAGATGCGGCTGCAGGGGCGCCTTGCGGTCGCTCAGGCGGTCTGCCTGCTGCAACACCCTGATGCCAATGCCGAGCAGTGCCCGCGGGTGATGGGGCCACCCATTCTGACGCTGTCTGCACCGCTGGCCGTCCCCGCAGATTCCCTCTCGGATGGCGCTTTTCGTCCCGTCTATCGGGTCGAATAGCCGTTCCAAATCCGATTAGCACACTCAAGGAGAAGAGATGAAAGAGTTACATGCAAGCTGCCTGTGCGGCGCCGTCGCCCTGACCCTGCCGGATCAGTTCGACTATAATGGGGAACTGCCACTGCAGCGAATGCCGCAAGTTTTCAGGAGGAGATTACGCCTCGGTCGGCGGACTGGATGGCAGCAAGGTCACCATAGTGAAGGGGGAAGAGGCCATCGGCCGCTACCGGAAATCGGCAGAGACCACCCTGGCCTTCTGTGGTCACTGCGGTTCCAGCCTGTTCAGCCAGAAGAGCAGCAGCGGCAAGATCAACCTGCGCCTCGGGGTACTGGACGATGTGCCGAGCCAGCGACCCGCGTTTCACATCTTCGTTGGCTCCAAGGCGCCCTGGCACCAGATTGGCGACGACTGCCCGCAATTTGATACACGCCCGCCGGTCTGATACCCGGTCAAACAGGCCAGGGCCACCGCAACGGGGTCAGGAGGCTATCTCGCCGGCAAACAGATAGCCTTCACCATGGACGGTGACAAACAGCTGGGGATCCCGCGGATCCGCTTCCATCTTGCCGCGCAGCCGCCGGATCAACACATCTATGGTGCGATCGCTCGGGCCATCGCCGCGATGGCTGATGAGGGTCAGGATCCGCTCCCGACTGAGCACCCGCCCGGCATGGGCGACAAAGGCCACCAGCACTTCATATTCGGCCTTGGTCAGACGCACCGGCACTCCGTCCTTGCTGAGCTGGCGGCGGGGAATATCAAAACGCCAGGGGCCAAAGCGCACCGCATCGTCAGCCACCGCAGGCTCGCTCGGCGCGGCGGCCGCCAGCGAGATCCGCCACAGCAGATTCTTGACCCGCACCAACAGTTCCCTGAGCTCGAACGGCTTGGTGACATAGTCGTCGGCCCCCATCTCGAGGCCAACAATCCGGTCCACCGCATCGCTGCGGCCGGTGACCAGAATGATCCCTACCGTGCTGCGCGCCCGCAGTTCACGGGTCAGCAGCAGACCATCTTCCCCCGGCAGATTGATATCCAGCATCACCAGATCGACCGTCTGCTCCGCCAGCACGGCGCGCATCTCCTGGCCATTTTCGACCGCCGCCACCCGATAGCCCTCCCGCTCGAAATAGCCGGTCAGCTTCTCGCGGGTAACCGCATCATCTTCAACAACCAGAATGTGGTAGCTCATGGGCAGGGTTCACGATGGTCGACAAGGGAGGATTATTCTATTCACATTTTGTCATAAATACCCCTATTTCATTAATTTGTGGCGGCAGCCCTGTTCACAACGCCTCCCTATCATGGCTCCCATCAAAAAAGTGATGTGAGAGAGCATGATGAAAAAACTGTGGCACTTCCTGCGCACCCCCAGCCGTCGCTGGTCGGTACTGACGCTGCTTCTGGTGGGCGTCGGCGTCACCCTCGCGGGCACCGTCGGCCTGCACTACGGCTTTGAGAAAACCAGCAGCCTCGAATTCTGTATCTCCTGCCACTCCATGAAAGACACCGTCTATCCGGAGTACAAGGAGTCCATCCACTTCAAGAATGCCTCAGGGGTACAGGCGGTCTGTACCGACTGTCACCAGCCGAAGGATTTCGTCGGCAAGGTGGCCCGCAAGATGGAGGCGGCCAACGACCTCTATCAGGAGTACATAGGCCACAGCATCGACACCCAGGAGAAGTTCGAAGACCGGCGCCTGCATCTGGCCGAGAAGGTGTGGGCGCGGATGAGCAGCCAAAACTCCAAGACCTGCAAGTCCTGCCACAGCTACGACAACATGGATCACGCCAAGCAGTCCCCGGCGGCAGCGCTGGCGATGAAAGATGCGGCGGCGAAGAACATGAACTGCATCGAGTGCCACAAGGGCATCGCCCACGAACTGCCCAACATGGCGGGCGGCTTCCGGGCCACTTACGCCACCCTGGTCAACGACGCGCAAGAGGCGCCAGCCGCCGAGACCCTCTACAACCTGGGTGAAAAAGATCTCTATGCCAGCGAACAGAGCAGCTACCCGGTCGGCAAACTGCTGCCCGCCTCCCGCATCGATGTGGTGGACCGCAGCGGCGATCGCCTCAAGGTGACCATCGAAGGGTGGCGTGAGAGCGACGGCAAGGGCCGGGTGCTGAGCGAATACATGGGCAAGCGGGTCTTCGTCGCCACCATCCGTGACGAACTGAAAGCGAGCGAGAAAGTGCTCAAGCAGGAGACCGACAGCGCCACCCATATCAAGTGGGAGCAGGTTCAGGTTCAGGCCTGGGTCGATGGCAAGGGCTTTGAGTCCTCGCTCAAACCGATCTGGGATTACGCTGGCGAGATGTACAAATCCACCTGCAACTCCTGCCACGGCGCGCCGGATCCCGCTCACTTCACTGCCAACGGCTGGATTTCGGGACTCAAGGCGATGTCTGCCTACTATCGCCTGAGCAAGGAAGAGGAGCGCACCCTGCTCAAATACCTGCAAAACCATGCCGCCGATACCGGTGGTCAGGGCAGCCACTAAGTCCGGATTCGAAAGAGGAATAACAAGATGATCAATATTTCCCGTCGTGGTTTTCTGGGTGGCTTGCTGGCCAGCGGTGCCTCTGCCCTGATCGGCCCCTCCCTGCTCGGTCGCGCCGTGATGGCCGCCGAGTCCGGCGACAAGCTGGTGCAGTCCGGCTCCCACTGGGGTGCCTTCCGTGCCCGGGTGGTCGATGGCCGCTGGGTCGAGACCCTACCGTTCGAGCACGACAAGCACCCCACCGACATGCTCAAGGCCTTGAATGAAGTGGTCTACAATCCCTCCCGCATCCGCTACCCCATGGTGCGGCTGGACTGGCTGCGCAAGGGCCACCAGTCCGACACCAGCGAACGTGGCCAGAACCGCTTCGTGCGGGTGACCTGGTCCCAGGCGCTGGACTTCTTCTATCACGAGCTGGAGCGGGTGCAGAAGATCTATGGCCCGAGCGCCCTCTATGCCGGCCACTCCGGCTGGCAGTCGGTGGGCAAGCTGCACTCCGCTGGTGCCATGCTGGGGCGCGCCATGAACCTGCACGGCACCTATCTGGCCAAGGCTGGTGACTACTCCACCGGTGCCGCCCAGGTGATCCTGCCCCACGTGGCGGGCGCCATGGAGGTATACGAGCAGCAGACCTCCTGGCCGCTGGTGCTGGAACACAGCAAGACCATCGTTATCTGGGGCTCCGATCCCATCAAGAACCTGCAGGTGGGCTGGCTGGTGCCGGATCACAGCGTCTACGACTACTGGGCGCAGTTGAAAGAGAAGGTGGCCAAAGGCGAGATCCGGGTGATCAGTGTCGATCCGGTCAAATCCAAGACCCAGAAGTACCTCAATTGCGATCAGGTGACCCTGAATCCGCAGACCGACGTACCGCTGATGCTGGGCATCGCACACACCCTCTACAGCGAGAAGCGCCACGACGAGGCGTTCCTGAAGAACTACACCACCGGCTTTGACAAGTTCCTGCCCTACCTGCTGGGCACCAGCGATGGTCAGGTGAAGGATGCCGAGTGGGCCGCCGCCATCTGTGGCGTACCAGCCGAGACCATCCGCGAGCTGGCCCGCGCCATGAGCAGTGGTCGTACCCAGCTTATCGGCGGCTGGTGTGTGCAACGCATGCACCACGGCGAGCAGTACGCCTGGATGCTGGTGGTACTGGCCTCGATGATTGGCCAGATCGGCCTGCCGGGGGGCGGTTACGGCTTTGGCTGGCACTACAACGGAGCGGGCACCATCACCTCCAGCGGCCCCATCATGTCCGGTTTCAGCTCGGTAATTCCCGGGGTCAAGCCGCTCCATGACGGCGACTGGAAGGGCTACTCCAAGTACATTCCGGTAGCACGTTTCGTCGACTGCATCCTCAATCCGGGCAAGCAGATCGCCTTCAACGGCCAGACCATCACCTACCCCCACATGAAGATGGCGGTGTTCTGCGGCAACAACCCGTTCCACCACCAGCAGGATCGCAACAAGATGGTCGCGGCCTGGCGCAAGCTGGAAACCGTGGTCAGCATCGATCACCAGTGGACCGCCAGCTGCCGCTTCGCCGATATCGTGCTGCCCGCCACCACCACCTATGAGCGCGATGACATCGAGCAGTGGGGCTCCCACTCCAACGCGGGCATTCTGGCCATGTACAAGGTGGTAGAGCCGCTGTTCGAGGCGCGCGATGACTACGACATCTTCGCCGATCTCTGCCGTCGCTTCGGTCGCGAGGCCGAGTTCACCGGCGGCAAGAGCAAGCTGGAGTGGATCCAGAGCATCTATGACGACGCCCGCCTGCAGGGCCGCGGCATCGGCATTCGTCTGCCCCGTTTCAGCCAGTTCTGGCACGGCGAGGGCTTCGTCACCTTCCCGGCGGGCCAGCCCTGGGTGCGCCACGAGTCGTTCCGTCAGGAGCCGGATCTGGAACCCCTCGGTACCCCGTCTGGCCTTATCGAGATCTACTCCAAGACCATCGCCGACTACGGCTATGGGGATTGCCCGGGCCATCCGGTCTGGATCGAACCCTACGAGCGCTCTCACGGCGGGCCGGGCAGCAAACAGTACCCGCTGCACCTGCAATCCTGCCACCCGGACAAGCGGCTGCACAGCCAGCTCTGCTCCTCCGACAACTACCGAGCCACCTACACGGTGCAGGGTCGCGAACCTGTCTACATGAATCCGCAGGATGCCAAATCCCGTGGCCTCAAGGATGGCGATCTGGTGCGGGTGTTCAACGGCCGCGGTCAGGTATTGGCCGGGCTGGTGGTGAGCGATGACTACGCCCCTGGGGTGGTGCGCATTCAGGAAGGAGCCTGGTATGGCCCACAAGAGGGTGGCAAGGTAGGTACGCTCTGTACCTATGGTGACCCCAACGTGCTGACCGCCGACATCGGCTCCTCCAGCCTGGCGCAGGCCACCACGGCCCATACCGCGCTGGTGGAGATCGAGAAGTTCCGCGGACAGGCACCCGCCATCACTGCCTTCGGCGCGCCGGAATCGGCCAAGGGCATCGACCCCATGTTCCCGGCACGCTGACCCAGGGGGGACGAAAGCGCCCCCTTGAGTTTCCTTTATTTTTAAAGTCGTTAGAATCGGGAGCCATCAAGGCTCCCGATTGCCATCCACGGAGGAAAAATGCAGGAATTTATGGCTACCAGCGAACGCCGGGCCGAACTCTACTGGTGGTTCTCCACCCTGTTCGCCGCCGAACTCAGTGATGAGCAGATCGCCGAATATGACACCTATGATGTGCGAAGCTTCCTGAAAAGCCTCTCCACCCTTGATCCGATGCGCGAAGCCGTGGCCGAACTCAACGAGGCCATCGCCCGCCTGCTGGTGCGCCCGGATCGCCAGCTGGAACTCGCCGCCGACTTCGCCGGCCTGTTTCTGGTGGATCCCAAACAGGGCGCCCTGCCCTACGAATCGCTCTATCGCGGCGAGGCCAAGCTGCTGATGCAGGCCCCGATGGCCGAGATGCAGGCCCGCCTCGATCGCCTCGGCATCAATGTCAGCGACAAATACAAAGAGCCTGCCGACCATCTGGCTATCGAGCTGGATCTGATGGGCAATCTCATCATCCGCGCGGCGGAAGCCAAGAGCGCAGCCGAGCGGGAACGCTGGCTCGACGAGCAGGAAGCGCTGCTGCACGGCCATCTGCTGGGCTGGTTTGACAAGTTCGAAAGCGCCTGTCGCGCCGCCGACCGGTTTGGCTTCTACGGCGCCAGTGCCCGTCTGCTGGGGGTCTTCCTCAAGATGGATGCCAACTACCTCTCTCTGGTCAAACCGGCACCGTCCGTCGACTGAGCCTGCGATGAAGACAGCCCTGCTTCTGATTGCATGCTGGCTGCTGGCCCTGATCCCGCTGGATCAGGGCATTACTCCCCTGATTGCGCTGCTGTTCAACCCAGATCGCGAGCTCTACGGTACCGCCCAGCTCACCGGCTTTGCCGGCATCCTGCTCACCCTCTACCTTGCCAATCTCGGCGTCGAGGTGGTGTTGCGCCGCCGCTTCCAGATTGCCGGCATGCTGGCGCTGCTGGCCGCCTGGATCGACTTCATCAACAGCAGTGGCAGCGAGTCGCACTTCCTGCTGCTCTATCTGCTTGCCCTCCCGTTCCATCTGATCGGCTGGCTGGTACTGGTGCGCGGTATTCAGGCATTTGGCCGAGAGAAAGGCTAAAAAACAGCCAATAATATTGCAAATCATGACAGCAAGGTCAGGCACTTCCCAGTCATTACAAGCACATCGGTACAGCTCCCCGTAATATTTGCTTACATTCAGCTCCCGTTCAGTTTTACAAAAGCCGATATAGTGCCGCTCCTTTCGCCACACTACACAGGAGCAATCATATGCCTCCACAGGATGCGCGCATCACAGGCCTCGATCTGTTGCGCGGGCTTGTCATCTTCATGGCCGTCTTCGAGCACTACACCGGTTACCTCAACTACTGGTACATCGATTTCTTCAATCGGGAACATGCCTTGTGGGACAGCTTCTATGTATCACACAAGGCAATGGCGGGACACCTGCTCCCCATGGATCAGCTGACAGCACACGCATCAGCCTGGTTAATCCCCTGGGTCAGCCAGATCTACCTGGCCTTGGCCGCATTCAACCTGAGCCGCCGCGATCAGGCCAGCTTCAAGCCGCAGCTGGGCAGCAAGCTGGCCCTGTTTACCAGCATCATACTGATGCTCTATGTCGAAGGGTTGGTCATCGCCCCCAACTTCGGCGAGGCCATCTCGTTCTACCCGGTCATGCTCTGGATGTGCCTGCTGGCGCTCTTCTCCATGGTGTATGCCTGGTTCGGCATCCGCGGCATGCTCCTGCTGACCCTTCTAAGCCTGCTACTGGATCAACTCGGCGTACAGGATCTGCTCGGCCATATCGACAGCTGGATGAAGCTGCACGTTCACCCCGACTATGAGCTGGATGCCCGTCTCGACCTCTTCATGGCCAGTGGCTGTTTCGGCTTTCTCTATGGCTGGTGCTGGCATCAGCGCCCACAATGGCGAGATCGCCTCAACCGTCTGGTACTGACGCTGTCGCTGGTGGCGCTGGCCATCTATCTCATGTTCGGCGAGACAAGCACGGTCGAGCTCAACGACATCTACGCCAACGAACACGAACTGGCGCTGGACATGATCGGCCGAGCCGGGATCTGGGGTATGGAGTTTCTGGTGATCGGTACCGTGCTCTGGCTACACCAACACAATATCCGTCTCTGCTGGCGACCACTCAACTGGATCGGCATGTACTCGCTGACCGTCTTCATCTTCCACAAGAGCATCTTCGTGCACCTGTGGGGCCCCTTGCTACTGTGGTGGACCGCCCGTCAGGGCACCATACTGCCCAACAGTTTTGGCCTTATCATGTTGCTCTGCACCGCCAGCGTACTGCTGATTTATGCTTTCCAGCGCTCCGGCATCATCTGTCATCTGATGGGAATGCATCAGGATCGGGACTGGGCGCGGCTATATGGCAAATAAGTATTGGCTGTCGCTGCTAATACTGGTAACGCTACCATTGCAAGCAAAGGAGTTGTTACTCGGCAGCAGCTGGCAACTGGACAGTAACCAGGCCAGTAGTAACGCAACCCAGCACAGCCAACTCTGGTGGGGTTATGAACGGGAGACCCAGGTTGGGCTCCTTTTCACTAACGGAAGCAGTGCCGGGCTGGCACTACCTCTCTATGAAAAGAGTTTTATCGCCTTGGGAGTCGGATCCATGCCAGTGGTTGATAGTACCCGTTTCAGTGCTATGTGGCGCCTGGGATGGCAGCTGGATGATGACCATCAATTGACGTTGTCCCAGCTCGTCGACCTCACTGGCCGTTATGGCCAGCTCTGGTACATGGAGCACAGCCTGCCGCTGCCGGCCGGGCTCTCCCTCAACCTCTGGCTGACCCGGGGCAGTCAGGCCCACATGGCTGCTTATGATGCTCATGAAGGTTGGCGAGACTGGGGGCTAACCCTGGAGCACAGCTGGGCTTGGCAAAAGTGGCAACTCGACGCAGAAGCGGGTGCCAAGCAGTGGCTCATCCAGGGTTGCGATTGGCAACCCGTCGTGAACCTGACCCTGAGCTATCGCTTCAGCTGGTAACACTCACACCACAGGCAACTTCCACGTTTACCAGCGCCCACCTATCTTGGGTCCAGCCAAATGAAAACGCACAGCACAGACAGTCAAACCCATCGCATCATTAGGCTCTACAATGCAACTGCTTCCTGCAATCAGGGGGATATCCTGTTGCTGCGCACTCCAGGTTTCCTGACCAAATGGCAACATGCCAACCATGTTGCCAAATTCCATTACAACAGAGTCAATCATCGTCAGCCCTCTTTGCCAGCAAGCCGCACAGCTCAAGCACTAACGCTCTGATCGCGCATGATAAACATCCCCTGTTAGCGACATAACGCTCTCTCGGGATGTCAAAAGGACCACGGTAGCAAGGGCTTGCAACTCAGGCTGAACATCTGTGCCCAGAAGCCCTTAACAGGGGAAAAAGGGATTATCTATTGGTACGCAACGTCAGGTCGACTGCGTTCATCAAAGGATGATGATGTCATTGGTGCAGCAGGGGAAAATCCCCTGGCGATAGATATGACTATCTGCCAAACGTCAGGGTGGGAACACCACCATCATCCCGCTCATTGAGCATGCGTGTGAGCGGTGAGTCGCCAGAGTAACGGGATCCAGGCTCACTGAGGGAAAATTTGGCCCCCGGTTTTTTTGCCTGCCATGCGTTGCCAAGCTGATCGGCAACCCGATCCCGCACGGTCTGTGACGGCTCCTGATGCGTAATCGCAAACTCTTTGGGGGGCTTGTCTGCCAGTACAGGCACATCAAACTGCCAGAGGGATGCACAGAGCAATAGAGAGAACATAACTACCTCCATCCATCAAAGTCCTCCTTTTTACTCACTCACCACCTGAGTGTCACCCATTACCCTGTAACCAAATGTTGCTGTCTATCCAAAAGTCTAATTGCCCCCATCAGCCAAAGGTATAAGTTGTTACTTAATTATTAAAAGTATGTATTCAAAGGAGTGAGTGATGAGCGAGAGCAAGGTCTATCCGGTCAAACCCCATATCAGCAACAGCGCCCTGCTCGACAAGGGCGACTACGCCGCCATGTATCAGGCCTCCGTCGAGGATCCCGATACCTTCTGGGGAGAGCAGGGAAAAATTCTCGACTGGATGAAACCCTATAGCAAGGTCAAGAACACCTCCTACGATCCGGGCCATGTCTCCATCAAATGGTTTGAAGATGGCCAGCTCAACGTCTCGGCCAACTGTCTCGATCGCCATCTCGCCGAACGGGGTGACAAGGTCGCCATCATCTGGGAAGGGGACAACCCGGCCGAAGATCGCAAACTCACTTACCGCGAGCTGCACAGCGAAGTGTGCAAGTTCGCCAACGTCTTGAAAGCACAAGGGGTTCACCGCGGCGACGTGGTCTGCCTCTATATGCCGATGGTACCCGAAGCCGCCATCGCCATGCTGGCCTGTACCCGCATCGGCGCGGTACACAGCATCGTATTCGGCGGCTTCTCGCCGGAAGCACTGGCTGGTCGTATCATCGACTCGGGCTCGCGCATCGTGATCACCGCCGACGAGGGACTGCGTGGCGGCCGTCCGGTGCCACTCAAGAAGAATGTGGATGAAGCGCTCACCAACCCGGATACCCAGGTCAACAAGGTGATCGTGCTCAAGCGCACCGGCGGCAATGTCGCCTGGCACAACCACCGCGACATCTGGTGGCATGAAGCGACCGCAGCCGTCAGCAGCGACTGCCCGCCCGAGGCGATGAACGCCGAAGATCCGCTCTTTATCCTCTATACCTCCGGCTCCACCGGCAAACCCAAAGGGGTGCTGCACACCACCGGCGGCTATCTGGTCTATGCCACCCTCACCTTCAAGTATGTGTTCGACTACCACGAAGAGGATATCTACTGGTGTACCGCCGATGTGGGCTGGGTTACCGGTCACTCCTATCTGATCTACGGGCCGCTTGCCAACGGCGCCACCACCATCATGTTCGAAGGGGTGCCCAACTACCCGGCCACCAACCGCATGAGTCAGGTGGTGGACAAGCACCAGGTCACCATTCTCTATACCGCCCCCACCGCCATCCGCGCCCTGATGGCCAAAGGCAACGAAGCGGTCACCGGCACCTCGCGCCAGAGCCTGCGCATCATGGGCTCGGTGGGTGAACCCATCAACCCGGAAGCCTGGGAGTGGTACTACCGCACCATTGGCGATGAGCGCTGCCCCATTGTCGATACCTGGTGGCAGACCGAGACCGGCGGCATCCTGATTACGCCGCTGCCCGGCGTCACCGACCTGAAACCGGGCTCGGCGACTCGTCCCTTCTTCGGGGTGCAACCGGCGCTGGTCGACAACATGGGCGAGCCGCTGGAGGGCGCCACCGAGGGCAATCTGGTGATCACCGACTCCTGGCCGGGCCAAATGCGCACCGTATTCGGCGATCACGAGCGCTTCGAGCAGACCTACTTCTCCACCTTCCCGGGCCGCTACTTCACCGGCGACGGTGCCCGTCGCGACGAGGACGGCTACTACTGGATTACCGGTCGGGTGGATGATGTACTGAACGTCTCCGGCCACCGCATGGGTACCGCCGAAATTGAATCGGCGCTGGTGGCCCATCCCAAGATCGCTGAAGCGGCGGTGGTGGGGGTTCCTCACGAGATCAAGGGTCAAGGCATCTATGCCTATGTCACCCTGATCGCCGGGGAAGAGCCGAGCCGCGAGCTGCACAAAGAGGTGAAGGAGTGGGTGCGCAAGGAGATTGGCGCCATCGCTACGCCAGATGTCATTCACTGGGCGGAAGGGCTGCCGAAGACCCGTTCCGGCAAAATCATGCGCCGCATCTTGCGCAAGATCGCTACCGGCGAGACCGACAGTCTGGGGGATATCTCCACCCTGGCGGATCCGGGCGTAGTGGACAAGTTGATCCGCGAGAAGTCGGAAGCTGCATGATCCCGCTTCGTTTGTTGCTCAATAAAGCCGGCTCTGTGCCGGCTTTGTCGTTTCTCATCCGCCAGCAAACAGCAAGGCGGTAGCTACGGAGCCTTGCCGCCCAAAATGGGCAATAAATAGCCAGATGTAGAGATTAGACCAGTAAAATGCTGCTAATTTTCACGAAATCAATATAATTGCGAAATCTGTGTGCCAGGGCACACCGATTTGCGCAGAAAATGGCTAGATTTCTGGTAGTCCACAAGATAGCTGATAGATAGCAGCATTATCATCGAGGATGTACTCAATATGTCGCAAAATCACCGCATTCTCCTGCTCAACGGACCAAACCTGAATCTGCTGGGCAAACGGGAACCGGGTATCTACGGCAGCAAGACGCTTGATGAGATCGTCGCCGATCTGAAGCTTAACGCCAGCGAACTCGGTGTCACTCTGGAACATCTGCAATCCAACGCCGAACATGAGTTGGTCGGCCGCATCCATCAGGCCATGGGCCAGGTGGACTTTATCATCATCAATCCAGCCGCCTTCACCCACACCAGCGTCGCCATTCGCGATGCGCTGCTGGGCGTTGCCATCCCTTTTATCGAGGTTCACCTGTCAAACGTCCATGCCAGGGAGCCGTTCCGTCATCACTCCTATCTGTCTGATGTCGCTAAAGGGGTCATTTGTGGTCTGGGGGCCGATGGCTACCAATTCGCTTTAACCGCGGCCGTGCACCATCTGCGCGCGGCTTGATAATCACTGATCAGATAAAGAAGAAAGAGAATGCTAATGGATATCCGCAAAATCAAGAAGCTGATTGAACTGGTTGAAGAGTCCGGCATCGCCGAACTGGAGATCTCCGAAGGTGAAGAGTCCGTTCGCATCAGCCGCAACTTCTCCGGTCAGGTGACCACCGCCATGCCGCAGATGATGATGCAGCAAGCCGCTCCGGTTGCCGCACCTGCCGCTGCCGCCCCGGTTGCCGCCGCACCGGCCGCCGATGCCGCCCCGAGCGGTCACCTGATGCGCTCCCCGATGGTTGGCTCCTTCTACCGCTCCTCCAGCCCGGATGCCAAGCCGTTCGCGGAAGTGGGTCAGCAAGTCAATGTCGGCGACACCCTGTGCATCGTCGAAGCCATGAAAATGATGAACCAAATCGAGTCTGACAAGGCCGGTGTGATCAAAGCGATCCTGGTTGAAAATGGTCAGGCCGTCGAATTTGACGAGCCGCTGTTCATCATCGAATAAGGGAAATCGCCACCCATGTTGGACAAAGTAGTCATCGCCAACCGCGGTGAAATTGCCCTGCGGATCCTGCGCGCCTGTAAAGAGCTCGGGATCAAGACAGTGGCCGTTCACTCCACCGCCGACCGGGAGCTCAAACATGTGCTGCTGGCCGACGAATCCATCTGTATCGGCAGACCGGCCAGTACTGAATCCTACCTCAACGTCCCGGCCATCATCGCCGCCGCCGAGGTAACCGGTGCCGTGGCCATCCACCCGGGTTACGGCTTCCTCTCCGAGAACGCCGATTTCGCCGAAGTGGTCGAAAAATCCGGCTTCATCTTCATCGGCCCGCGCGCCGAGACCATTCGCCTGATGGGTGACAAGGTCTCTGCCATCGAAGCGATGAAGAAAGCGGGCGTACCTTGCGTACCGGGCTCTGACGGCCCCGTCGACAACGACGCCAAGCACAACGCCGCCATTGCCAAGCGCATCGGCTATCCGGTGATCATCAAGGCCGCCGGTGGCGGTGGTGGTCGCGGTATGCGCGTGGTGCGCAATGAAGCGGAACTGGCGGGCGCCATCGCCCTGACCAAATCCGAAGCAGGCCAGTTCTTCAAGAACGACATGGTCTACATGGAGAAGTACCTGGAAAACCCGCGCCACATCGAAATTCAGGTGTTGGCAGACGGCCAGGGCAACGCCCTCTATCTGGGCGAGCGTGACTGCTCCATGCAGCGTCGCCACCAGAAAGTGGTGGAAGAGGCGCCGGCACCCGGCATCACCGCCGAAATGCGCAAGTTCATCGGCGAGCGCTGTGTGCGCGCCTGTATCGAGATCGGCTACCGCGGTGCGGGTACTTTCGAGTTCCTGTACGAGAACGGCGAGTTCTATTTCATCGAAATGAACACCCGTATCCAGGTTGAGCATCCTGTCACCGAGATGGTCACCGGTATCGATCTGATCAAGGAGCAGCTGCGCATCGCCGCCGGCCAGCCCCTGTCGATCACCCAGCAGGATATCCGCATCCGTGGCCATGCCATCGAGTGCCGGATCAACGCCGAAGATCCGGCCACCTTCATGCCCTCGCCAGGTCTGGTGCAGCGCTTCCACGCGCCGGGTGGTCTGGGCGTGCGTTGGGACTCCCACATCTATGCCGGTTACAAGGTACCGCCCCACTACGATTCGATGATCGGCAAGCTGATCTGCTACGGCGAGAATCGTGACATTGCCATCGCCCGCATGCGCCATGCGCTGGACGAGCTGGTGGTGGAAGGGATCAAGACCAACGTACCGCTGCAAAAAGAGATCATGAAAGACGAAAACTTCCAGCACGGTGGCACCAATATCCACTACCTGCACAAGAAGTTGGGTCTGTAAGGATCGCTGATAGAGACCGGACTTCCGGTGGAAGTCTGCTCCGCAAGGAGCCTCTGCTGAAAAAGGGCCATGGCGACATGGCCCTTTTTTGTTATCCTTGCGCCCCTCAAATTTGTCGGAGGCCAAGGTGAACCGTTTTGCTCTCGCCCGCCGGGAAGCAGCTTTCTGCCTGCTGCTGACCCTGCTCTACTTCTTTGCCTGGTATGGCACCGCCTATTTTATCCCGCTCCAGCTGGAGTTGTGGGGGCTGCCGTTGTGGTTCCTGCTCAGCTGCATGGTGATGCCGCTGCTGTTCATTCTGCTCTGCGCCCTGATGGTGAACCGGCTGTTTGTGGAGATCCCCCTCGATACCCACTCCCCTTCCGGCAAGGAGTCATCCCATGAATCTTGAGTTGATGCTGCCGCTCGTCATCTATCTGGTGCTGGTGCTGGGGGTGGGTTTCTGGGCCAGCCGCCATCGCGCGCAAGGCAACTTCGTGCAGGAGTACTTCATCGGCAACCGCAGCATGGGCGGGCTGGTGCTGGCGATGACGCTGGTTGCCACCTACACCTCGGCCTCCTCCTTTATCGGTGGGCCGGGCGCGGCCTACAAGATCGGTCTGGGCTGGGTGTTGCTGGCGATGATCCAGCTGCCCACCGTCTGGCTCACTCTGGGAGTGCTTGGCAAGAAGTTCGCCATCATCGCCCGCCGGGTCAATGCGGTGACCATCAACGACATGCTGTGGGCCCGCTACCAGAGCAAGGCGGTGGTGATCCTCGGCTCCGTTACTATCATCCTCGCCTTTATCGCGACCATGGTGGTGCAATTCATCGGCGGTGCTCGCCTGCTGGAGACCGCCACCGGCCTCTCCTACCAGCAGGGATTGATGCTGTTTGCCAGCTGCGTTCTGCTCTACACCATCATCGGCGGCTTCCGCGCCGTGGTGATGACCGATGCTCTGCAGGGGATCATCATGCTGATCGGCACCGGTGCCCTGCTGGCGGGCATTCTGGTCGCCGGTGACGGCTTGCCAAACCTCATCCACCAGCTCAGGGAGATCGATCCCAAGCTGGTGAGCCCGCAAGGGGCCGGCGACATGCTGACCCAGCCCTTTATGCTGAGCTTCTGGATCCTGGTCTGTGTCGGGGTGGTGGGGCTGCCCCACTCGGCGCTGCGCTGCTTTGGTTATCGCGACAGCAAGGCGCTCCATCGCGGCATTCTGATCGGCACAGTGGTCAGCGCCCTGCTGATGTTTGGCATGCATCTGGCGGGCGCCCTCGGCCGCGCCATCCTGCCGGGCATGGACAGCCCGGACAAGATCATGCCCTCCCTGATGATGGAAGTGCTGCCCCCCTGGCTGGCCGGGGTCTTTCTGGCGGCACCGATGGCGGCCATCATGTCCACCATCGACTCCCAGCTGATCCAGGCCTCCGCCACTCTGGTGAAGGATCTCTACCTCAACTATCTCAATCCAAAGCAGGAGAAGCTGGAGGTGCGCATCCCCCGCCTCTCCCTGCTCTGCACCCTGATCCTCGGCACTCTGGTGCTGCTGGCGGCTTTGCAACCGCCCGAGATGATCATCTGGCTCAACCTGCTCGCCTTTGGCGGTCTGCAGGCGGTGTTCCTCTGGCCGCTGGTGCTCGGCCTCTACTGGTCGCGGGCCAACGGCCCGGGCGCGCTGGCCAGCATGGTCAGCGGCATCGTCAGCTATGGGGTACTCAGTCAGTGGGGGATCAAGCTGGCTGGCCTGCACGCCATCGTGCCAAGCCTCACGCTGGCGCTGGTGGTCTTTATCACGGTCAGCCTGCTGACAGCACCGCCCTCGCGGGAAATACGCGAGCTTTTCGGGCAGAAATAATAAAAATATAAATTAGGGGTTCCAAAACTATCCCCAAATAGGTGTTTTCCGGTTAAACTGTGCGCCAAGTCACAGAACGTAGCCGCTGTATGCCCGTTAAAGCCACTCGACAAGTCGTTACTCAAGCCCTGCAGCGGCTCGGTTATGCCCTGCTGCTGCCCGTCTCCATCCTGCCGATGGCGGCGTTGATCTACCGGCTTGGGCAACCCGACGTGCTCGATTTGGCGGTGCTCTCCCTCACCGGTCAGGCGATCTTCAGCCAGATGCCGCTTATCTATGCGGTGGCGATCGCCTTTGGCCTGAGTCGGCAAGAGCTGGGCGGACAGACGCTGGCGGGTGCGGTCAACTTCCTGCTGCTCAGCACCGCCTTCAATACGCTGGCCCCCAACCTGCACGCCGACATGATCTGCGGCCTGCTGGCGGGGCTCACCACCGCCATCATCTACCCCTGGGTACACCAGCAAACCCTGCCCCGCTGGCTGCAGATCGCCAGGGGGGAGTTTCCCAGCCTGCTGGTGTCGGCCTTGGCCTGCCTGCTGATCGCCATCCCCCTCTCGCTGCTGTGGCCGCCACTGGAGCGCGGGCTGACCCTGCTCACCTCCGAGCTGCTCACCACGCCGTTTGGCGCCTTCTGCTACGGCACCCTCAACCGACTGCTGATCCCGCTCGGGCTCCATCAGGTATTGGGCAGCGTCATCGGCCTTGGCGAGAGCAACCTGCAGGCGCTGGCCACCGCCCAACCCCTTCATGAAGGGTATGTGGCCGGTCTTTACCCCATCATCATGTTCGGCCTGCCGGGCGCCTGTTTTGCAATCTGGCTGCACCGCCAGCGGATGCAGCGGCTGCCACAGGGCGGGCTGCTGCTCACCCTGGCGCTCACCTCGGCACTGGTGGGGATCACAGAGCCTATCGAATTTCTGTTCGCCTTTACCGCCCCCTGGCTGTTTCTCGCCCACGCCCTGCTGACCGGGCTATCGCTCGCTGTCTGTAGCGGGCTGGGGATCAAGGTGGGCAGCTACTTCTCCGCCGGCCTGCTGGATCTGGTGCTGAGCTATCAGGCAGGGGAGCACAGCTTCTGGCTCATTCCGGTCGGTATCCTGTTCTTCGTCGCCTACACCCTGCTGTTCTATCAACTGCTGGAGCGCGCGCCCCTCAGCATGCCGAGCAAGCCCATCGCGGTGGAGCATCCGCGCCTTGCCAGCGTTGCCCCCTCAGACCCGCAGATGCTGGCGATCCAGTACCTCAAGGTGCTGGGTGGGATGGACAATCTGGTGGCGATGAGTGTCTGTATCACCCGCCTCAGCCTGCGGGTACGCGATATTTCACTGGTGGATGAATCCCGCCTGCTGGGCCTGGGCTGCCTCTCCTGGATCCAGCTCAACGACCACCAGCTGGTGCTGGTGCTGGGCCCCAGCGCCAGCCTGATTGAAGGGCAGATCCGCATGCTGGCGGAGCGCCAGTCGGTCCCCCTCGGCCTCAAACCAAATCAGGAGTCGGCCAGCCAGAGCAGCTGGTAACTCAGGCAAACGGCAACCGCTCGGCCACGAAATCCATCAGGGTGCGCAGGGCGGGAGCCAGATGCTCCCGACTCGGATAGATAAGGTAAAACGGGTTGGCCGGAATGGGCTGATCCGGCAACACCTTCTGCAGCCGCCCCGCCGCCAAATCCCCTTCACAGACATGGTGGGGCAACAGGGCAATCCCCCCGTCATGAAGCGCCATCTCCCGCAGCGCCAGCAAGCTGTTGCTGACACAGGCCCCCTGCGGCCGCCAGCCACCCTCCTGCAATGGCCACACCGGCATGGCCGAGTGCACCAGACAGGCATAACGGCCCAGCTCGCTCAACTGTTGCGGCATGCCGTGGGCCGCCAGATAGGCGGGCGCTGCCACCAGATGACGCGCCACCTGACCGATACGCCGACAGATGAGGCTGGAGTCTTTCAGCGGCGCTGCCCGCAGCGCCAAATCATAACCTTCCCCCACCAGATCTAGCTGATCGTCACTCAGGGTCAACTCCAGCACCACTTCGGGATAGAGAGCGCGAAACTCGGCGAGGATCCGGCCAAGCAATAGAGTACCGGTCGCCTCGGGGGCGGTGATCCGCACCCGCCCCGCCGGGGCCGAGCGCAGCCGTGCCATCGCCAGATTGGCGCTGCGGGCCAGTGCCAGCAGCCCCTGACAGTGCTCCACATAGAGTTCACCCTGCGGGGTCAGGCTCAACCTGCGGGTGGTACGCTGCAACAGCCGCACCCCGAGCTGGGATTCGAGCCGCGAGATCTTCTGACTCACCGACGACTTGGGCATACCGAGCAGCTCGGCAGCCCGGGTAAAGCTTCCCTGCTCCACCACGGTGGCAAACAGTCCCATCAACTCCAGATCGACATTGTTCATATATTCAAACAGTCTTTACCGATTACCCATCTTAATCTTGATAATCAACCAGACTAGAGTGAGTAGCAATCCCGAACACAGCGATTTGAAAGGAAAAACCATGAAAGCCATTGCCCTGACTCACTATCTGCCAAGCGACCACCCCGACTGCTTTATCGCCGCCAACCTGCCCGATCCGGTTCCGGGCCCGCGGGATCTGCTGGTGCGGGTCACCGCCACCTCCGTCAATCCGGTGGATACCAAGGTGCGTTCCCCCAAGGCCAAAATTGAAAGCTCGCCCCGGGTACTGGGCTGGGATGCGGTGGGGGAAGTGATCGCCACCGGCAGCGAAGTCACCCTGTTCAAGGCGGGCGACCGGGTCTGGTATGCCGGTGATATCAGCCGCCCGGGCAGCAACAGCGCCCTGCAACTGGTGGATGAGCGCATCGCCGCGATCGCCCCCACCACCTTGAGCGATGTGGAGGCCGCCGCCCTGCCGCTCACCGCCATCACCGCCTGGGAGACCCTGTTCGAGCGCTTCGCTCTTACCCGCGAAAGCCGTGGCAAACTGCTGATCATCGGCGGCGCCGGTGGCGTGGGCTCCATCGCCATCCAGCTGGCCCGTCAGCTCACCGGTATGGAGGTGATTGCTACCGCCTCCCGCCCCGAGAGCCGCGAATGGTGCCTCGAAATGGGCGCCCATCAGGTCGTGAACCACCACAAGTTGCAGGAGGAGCTGACCGCCCTTGGCATCACTCAGGTCGATGCCATCTTCTGCACCAATGCCACCGCCGAGCACTGGGCCACCATGGCCGGGCTGATCCGCCCGTTTGGCCATATCTGCACCATCGCCGAATCGAGCGAGCCGTGGGATCTCTCCCTGCTCAAGAGCAAGAGCGTCACCTTCAGCCAGGAGTTCATGTTCACCCGCTCCCTGTTCCAGACGCCGGACATGATCGAGCAGCACCGCCTGCTCGGCCGGGTGGCGGCACTGGTCGATGAAGGGGTATTGCAGACCACCCTGACCAGAACCATCCCGTCACTGACCCCGGTCACGCTGGCTCAGGCCCATGCCGAGGTCGAGGCAGGCCGCATGGTAGGCAAGCTGGTGATCGACATGAGCGGCTTTGCCAACTAAGCCCTCAAACGCACCATGATGGGATAAGTTCACCAAGGAGATGCCCCAAACGGGCACAACCAGCGGCACTCATGACTGCCTGTGGCAGGCCAACGTCCGACAATCAGCCAAAAAAGAGGCCATTTCGCGAGAAATGGCCTGAATACCTGAACATTGGGGTAACAATCACACACATATCCTTATGCAGGACATATTAGTCTTTGCATCTGGCGTGCCAACAGCAGCATGAATGCGCCAAAACGGCGTCAGCCCGTCCTTGAGCAAGGTGCCGACCTTGCTCTTTTTTTCTCTGGCAGACTGTTTACCAGGCAAACAAGTGCAGATAAAAAAATGCCACCCGAGGGTGGCAGTGAAAGATGACGGAACTTGAGCAAAGCGTTCAGCGAAAACCGGTCGTCTTCGCCTGCATAGAGCAATACAGGAACCGTGCCAATCCGGCAAAAGCCCCCGAATCCCTCCACGTCATGGGCAAACCACGACAGCACTGCCCCATGATGGTAGAATCTCGCGGTTTCACATTTATGAAGAGTCGACGCCATGCCCTGGATACAAATTCGAATCAACGCCACTGCCAAGACCGCAGACAAGGTGAGCAACATGCTGCTGGGGCGTGGAGCCCAGGCGGTGACCTTTATGGATGCCAAGGATGTGCCCGTCTATGAACCCATGCCCGGTGAAACCCCGCTCTGGGGCGAGACCGAAGTGATGGGTCTGTTCGATGCCGAAACCGATCCGGCTCCCACCATCGCCTTCTTCCAGCAGATCTTCGGCGAAAATGTCGGCTACAAGGTCGAGCAGCTGGAAGACAAGGATTGGGTGCGCGAGTGGATGGATCACTTCCACCCCATGCAGTTTGGCGAGCGCCTCTGGATCTGCCCGAGCTGGCGCGACGTGCCGAATTCCGATGCGGTCAACGTCATGCTGGATCCGGGCCTGGCCTTCGGTACCGGTACCCACCCCACCACGGCACTTTGCCTGCAGTGGCTGGACGGGCTGGATCTGACCGGTAAAACCGTGGTCGATTTTGGTTGCGGCTCCGGCATTCTCGGCATCGCCGCCCTGAAACTGGGTGCCGCCCGCGTCATCGGCATCGACATCGACCCGCAGGCCATTCAGGCCAGCCGCGACAACGCCGCGCGCAACGGCGTCGCCGACCAGATTGAGCTCTATCTGCCAGCCGACCAGCCACAAGACGTCGAAGCGGACGTAGTGGTCGCCAACATCCTGGCCGGCCCGCTGCGCGAACTGGCTCCGCTGATCGCCGGCCACGGCAAAGCGGGCAGCCTGATGGCCCTCTCCGGCGTGCTGGAAAGTCAGGCCCCGGAACTGGAAACTATCTACGGCCAGTGGTTCGAGATGGACCCGACCGCCGTCAAAGAGGAGTGGTGCCGCCTCTCCGGCCGCAAGCACGGCTAAGCGCGGGCAACATAGACGCCAACCTCATGCCATCAGGGCTCCCATTCGGGGGCCCTGATTGTTTTGGCCTGTCAGGCTCTTCCCGGTCCGTGGACATGGGCTTGATCGCCCTCCCTTCTGATTGTGTTCGTTTGAAAACAACAGACACCTTTTATTCCGGTAAGATAGCGGTCCGAGCCAACGCAACCGAGAAGGATTTCTTATGCGGATTGCCATTCTGGATGACTATCAGGATCAGGTGCGCCACCTCCCCTGCTTTGCCCTGCTGGCGGGTCATGACGTCACCATCCTCAACCAGAGCGAACCCGATACAACGCGCCTTGCCGCACTGCTGGAAGGAATGGAAGCACTGGTGCTGATCCGCGAGCGTACCCGCATCGACGAACAGCTGCTGATACAGCTTCCCACCCTTAAACTCATCAGCCAGACTGGCAAAGTCAGCCAGCACATCGACCCGGCACTATGCCAACGGTACGGCGTTGCCGTGGCAGAAGGGATCGGCAGCCCTATTGCTCCCGCCGAGCTCTGCTGGGCGCTCATCATGGCAGCCTCCCGCCATATACCTGCTTACAGCCAGGCGTTAAGCCAAGGCCAATGGCAGCAATCTGGTGACCTAGGTTTGGGACTCACGCTGCATGGGTTGACGCTCGGCATCTGGGGCTACGGCAAGATAGGCCAGCGGATCGCCCGCTATGGCAAGGCATTTGGCATGTCGTTACTGATATGGGGCAGTGAGGCTTCGCGCAGGCAGGCCGAGCTGGATGGCTATGCCTGCGCCTCCAGCAAGGAGGCGCTTTTCAGTCAAGCCGATATCCTCACGCTGCATCTGCGCCTGAGCGAGGCAACCCGCGGCGCTGTTACACGCGCAGACCTGGCCCGCATGAAAGTTGACTCTCTGCTGGTCAATACCAGCCGTGCCGAACTTATCGAGCCGGGCGCCCTCTATGCAGAGCTCAGTAACCATCCTGAGAAACGGGCCGCGCTCGATGTATTTGACATCGAGCCGGCGACACAGGAAAGCGAGCCCCTGCTGCGTCTGCCCAACGTATTGGCGACGCCTCATCTCGGCTATGTGGAGCAAAACAGCTACGAACTCTACTTTCGCGTGGCGTTCGAGAATGTGCTGGCCTTTGCCGAAGGCAGACCTGCCAACCTGGTTCTGCCCATATCGGGTGGATGATCACGTTACTTCTGCCGTATTGGCGCCAATATCCAAATCCCTGGCAGATAAAGGAAAGCAACCTTCATGATCGAATACCAGAAGATGATTAGCAGCCAACCGTACAACTGCATGGCACCCGAGCTGGCCCTGTTGCGCCAGGAGGCGGCACGGCGCTATCGCCGTTTCAATCAGGCGGAAGAGGAGACAGAGCAGCGGGCACTACTGGCGGAGCTGATTGGCGAGCTGGCAGAAAATGCCTTTATCTGCCCGCCCCTCTACTGCACCTATGGCCGCCACATCAACCTGGGCAAGGACTCCTACATCAATATGGGGGCGACCCTGCTGGACAATGCCCCCATCCGCATCGGCGCCCATGTGATGATTGGGCCAAATGTGCAGATCTATACCGCAGCCCATGCGCTGGAGGCAGATGAACGGATTCAGGGAGCGGAGACGGCGCTGCCGGTCACCATTGAAGACAAGGTCTGGATTGGGGGCGGGGCCATCTTGCTGCCCGGCGTCACCATAGGGCGGGAGGCGATCGTCGGCGCGGGCGCCGTAGTCACCAGAGATGTACCGGCCGGTGCTCGGGTAGTCGGCAACCCGGCCCGGATCCTGCCAGCCAAAAACAGAGCATAAGGCAGCCAACCGGGTTGTATGCCGATACCGCCATCAACTCACAACAGCCCCGACACCCCATAAAAAAATAAAGCCCAATGTCACGAAGACGTTGGGCTGTTAAAAGGTGCTACGGAATTGCGACTCTCATCGCAGAAAAATTAGAAGGAGTGCCCTTCTAAACTGGCAGGGAGATATTAGCGAATGCGCAAACGTTTTACATAGTGAAATACCACAGGATTGCGAGGTACATCGCACTATTTAAATAATTACCTGCTATGGCGCGCGAAGCCTCTTTGAGCCATTTATTTTCCCCAATTTCTCTGGTTACTATTCACGGTTAAACAGAAAAGCCCCGACTTCTCGAGGCTTTGCTTCTCTTAACCGCAACGTGGCCGAAAAGTCAGAAACGGCGGACAAACTCATCGAGCGGCAGTTCGCGCAGTTTGCGTGCTTCCAGCATGGGGGTACCGAGATAGAGGAAACCCACCAGCTGATCCTCTGCGGCCAGTCCCAGTCCCTTGTTGATCTGCCCATCGAAGATAAACCAGCCGGAGCGCCAGATACCGTTGAAGCCCTGCGCCTGCGCCGCCATCTGCATCGCCATCAGGGCACAACCGGCAGAGAGCTCCTGCTCCAGTTTCGGCACCTTGGGGTGATCCTGATAACGGGTTGCCACGGCGACGACCAAGGGTGCCCGCAGCGGCGCTTCGCTGCACTTCTTGATGCTCTCTTCATCTTCGCCACGGGCACGGGCCGCCTCGGCCAGCAGCTTGCCCAGCCGATCACGCCCCTCCCCTTCAAACAGAATGAACTGCCAGGGGGTCAGGGTGCCGTGATCCGGCGCGCGCAGGCCCGCCTTGAGGATATTGTCGAGCACCTCACCGCTCGGGGCGGGATCGGCGAGACGGCCACAGGAGTGGCGATTGAGCAACAGGGTGAGGGCATCCATGGGCAATTCCTTCTCTGGGGCAATGATGGCGCTACCTTAGCACAGCACCGAATGAAGAAAACCCCTGAGGCTCAGGGGTTTATCGCACTATAAAGGACAAGAGGGCACAGTTGGCTAGATGATCGCAGCCAGCTCGGCCCCTTGCAGGATGGCGCGTTTGGCATCCAGCTCGGCAGCCACGTCGGCTCCGCCGATGATATGCACCGGCTTGCCTGCCGCCTGCAACCCCGCCTGCAGCTCCTTGAGGGGCTCCTGCCCGGCGCAGACGATCACCTGATCCACCGGCAGACACTGTTTGGTCTCGCCCACCTGAATGTGCAAGCCCTCGTCATCGATCCCCAGATATTGTACCCCGGAGAGCATCTGCACCTTGCGGTTCTTGAGCACGGTACGATGGATCCAGCCGGTGGTCTTGCCAAGTCCGTCACCCACCTTGCTCTCCTTGCGCTGGAGCAGCCAGATCTGGCGCTCGGGGGCGTCGATTTCAGGAACCGTGAGGCCACCGCGCTCGCCAAGCTGTTTGTCGATGCCCCACTCCTTGAGCCAGTGATCACGGTGCCCATCGGCATCCATCTCCACCTTCTTCTCGACCCTTTTCTCCACAAGGAATTCGGCCACATCGAAACCGATGCCGCCGGCGCCGATCACCGCCACCTTCTGGCCGACCGGCTTGTGATCCCGCAATACATCGAGGTAGTTCAATACCTTGGGATGCTCGATCCCCGGAATATTGGGAGTACGCGGGCGGATACCAGTGGCGAGGATCACCTCGTCAAAACCGCCGCCGAGCAGGCTCTCGGCACTCTGGCGCTGGCCCAGATAGAGCTCGACGCCACACTTCTCCAGCCGTTTGGCGAAATAGCGCAGGGTTTCGTGAAACTCCTCCTTGCCCGGGATCTGCTTGGCGAAGTTGAACTGGCCGCCGATTTCGCTGGCCTGATCGAACAGGCTCACCTGATGACCGCGCTCGGCAGCGTAGCAGGCAAACGCCAGCCCGGCCGGGCCCGCCCCCACGACCGCCAGCTTCTTGGGCTGGGGCACGCGGCCAAAGGTCAGCTCGGTCTCGAAGCAGGCGCGGGGATTCACCAGACAGGAGGCGCGCTTCTGCTTGAACACATGGTCAAGGCAAGCTTGATTGCAGGCGATGCAGGTGTTGATCTCGTCCGCCCGGTTCTCGGCAGCCTTGATGACAAATTCGGGATCCGCCAGGAAGGGGCGCGCCATGGAGACCATATCCGCCTCGCCACCCGCCAGAATCCGCTCGGCCACCTCGGGAGTGTTGATCCGGTTGGTGGTGATAAGTGGCATCTTGAGGTGCTTTTTCAGCTCGGCAGTCACCCAGCTGAAAGCGCCGCGCGGCACGCTGGTGGCGATGGTGGGAATGCGCGCCTCGTGCCAACCGATGCCGGTATTGATGAGGGTCACCCCCACCGCTTCCAGCGCTTTGCCAAGGGCAATCACCTCTTCCAGGGTCGAGCCCTGCTCCACCAGATCGAGCATGGAGAGGCGGAAGATGATGATGAAGTCGGTGCCGACCCGCTCGCGGATGGCGCGGACAATCTCCACCGGGAAGCGCATCCGGTTTTCGCTGCTGCCGCCCCAGCCATCGGTGCGCTTGTTGGTGCGCTCGCAGATGAACTGGTTGATGAGATAACCTTCCGAACCCATCACCTCGACCCCATCATAACCGGCCGCCTTGGCCAGCGCTGCGGTGGTGGCAAAGTCGCGGATGGTGCCACGGATCTGTCGCTCGCTCATGGCGCGCGGTTTGAACGGGGAGATGGGGGCTTTGAGGGCGCTCGGCGCCAGACTGAACGGATGATAGGCGTAACGACCGGCATGGAGGATCTGCAGCGCGATCTTGCCCCCCTCCTGATGCACGGCGCTGGTCACCTTCTTGTGCTTGCTCACCTGCCAGGGGAAGCTCAACTGGGAACCGTGAGGCACCAGCCGACCGCGCAGATTGGGGGCGATACCACCGGTGACGATAAGGCCAACGCCACCACGGGCGCGCTCAGCATAAAAGGCGGCCAGCTTGTCAAAACCGCCCTTCTCCTCTTCGAGGCCGGTATGCATGGAGCCCATCAACACACGGTTGCGCAGTTGGGTAAAGCCGAGGTCAAGGGGCTTCAGCAGATGGGGATAGCGACTCATGATGCCTTCCTCTTTAAGGCCAGGGTGCATGGAACAACGCCCAACACCCGGTTGCGCAGCTGGGTAAAACCAAGGTCGAGCGGGGTCAGCAGGGTCGGATAGCGGCTCACGATGCCTCCAGTTAATTTTTTGTTATCAAACTGAAGCTAGAGTAAAGAATCGAAAATTCTTTTTCAAACAAATGTTTGGACAATTTTTCAGCGAACAGCCGTGCCCTGAACGAAGATAGACGGGATCCGCCAGTCGGAAATGGCAATTTCGCCCGCAACTGGTTAATAATGGCTCTTCTCTACCCATTAACAGGGCGATAACGCGACTATGTCTATTTTCAAAGGTCTGGGTTGGTTGTTCCGCAGCCTGTGGCGCCTGCTCAATTTCACCCGGCTGATGCTGGTCAATCTGCTGTTTCTCATCGTAGTGCTGGTCATCGTCTTCAGCGTCAGCCAGAAAGAGGCGCCCAAGGCGCCCATCGAGGGGGCGCTAACCCTCAATCTCAACGGCGTGCTGGTGGAGCAACGCTCCCAGACAGATCCCACCGTACAACTGCTGCGCCAGATGGACAGCAGCGACGAGCAGCCGAGCGAGATCGTCCTCTCCGACCTGCTGTGGGCCATCAAGAGTGCCAAGGATGACGAGCGCATCAAGGCGCTGGTGATCAAGCCGCAAGGGCTGCAGGGAGCCAACTTCACCAAACTGCAGGAGGTGGCGAGTGCCATCGACTCCTTCCGGGAGAGCGGCAAACCGGTGATCGCCATGGCCGACTTCTACACTCAAGGCCAGTACCTGCTGGCGGCCCACGCCGATCACGTGCTGCTCAACCAGAGCGGCGCCGTGGTGATCGAGGGGCTTGGGGTCTACCAGACCTACTTCAAGTCGGCGCTGGAGAAGCTCAACATCACTCCGCATGTATTCAAGGTCGGCACCTACAAATCCTTCGTCGAGCCCTATACCCGCGATGAGATGTCCCCCGAGAGCAAAGAAGCGAACCAACGCTGGCTGGATCAGCTGTGGCAATCCTATGTGGCTGACGTAGCCGAGCAGCGGGAGATCGAACCCGATGCGGTCGCACCGGGCAAGGAGCGCTTCCTCGAGCTGCTGCGCAAAGCCGGTGGCAATGCCGCTAACTACGCCCTCGACAACGGGCTGGTGGATCAGCTGGCCACCCGCGACGAGATGACCCAGGCGGTCATTAAAGAGGTGGGTGAAGCGGACGACCACGGCTGGAAAGGGGTCGGTCTGAAAGAGTATCTGGCTGCCATTCCGGAACAATATCCCCAGAGCGGCAAGGATGAGGTGGGTCTGGTGGTCGCCAGCGGCGCCATCATGGATGGCGTCCAGCCTGCCGGTACCATAGGCGGAGATAGCCTCTCCGACCTGCTGGCCGATGCACGCCGCGATGACAAGGTCAAAGCTGTAGTCCTGCGGGTCGACAGCCCGGGCGGCAGCGCCTTCGCCGCCGAGCAGATCCGCGCCGAGCTGCTGGCCCTGAAACAGGCAGGCAAACCGGTAGTGGTCTCCATGGGCAGCTATGCCGCCTCCGGTGGCTACTGGATCTCCGCCGATGCGGACAAGATCTTCGCCTCCCCCACCACCCTCACCGGCTCCATCGGGGTGTTCGGCATGTTCGCCACCATCGACAAGGCGTTGGCCCAGTTCGGTGTGCATACCGACGGGGTTGGCACCACAGATTACGTCGGCGTCGGCCCGACCCGCGCCCTGCCGGATCACGTCGGTCAGGCAATCCAGCTGAGCGTGGAAGATACCTACCAGCGCTTTATCGGTCTGGTGAGCAAGGGCCGTGGTCTGAGCCCGGAAGAGGCCGAGAAAGCGGCCGAAGGGCGAGTCTGGACCGGCGAAGATGCCAAGGCCCTGGGGCTGGTGGACGAGTTCGGCAATCTGGATGACGCCATCAAGGCCGCCGCCGAACTGGCCAACCTCAAGGAGTGGCAGGTGACCCCCATCGAGCAGGAGGAGTCCACCAAGGACAAGTTCCTGCGCCAGCTGTTTGACAGCAGTGCCCAAGTGCTGGCCCCCCAGTTGCAAAGCTGGCTGCCGGCTGGATTTGGCAAGGCATTGGTGGAAGTGAACCGCAGTCTCGACCCGCTCACCCGCTTCAACGATCCGCAAGGCACCTACGCCCTCTGCCCGGTCTGCGTGCAGTAAGCAAGCGGCGAATGCCCCATAAAAAACGGCGACCATCTGGTCGCCGTTTTCTTTATTCAGCCAGTGCGCGCGGCACCGCCAACTTGCTCAATCAGGGATTGAGGCGAGTCGGCATACCGGTACGCTGTTCCAGCACCTGCTTGACCACGTTGGAGTCAGACTCGGCGTGAGCGATGAAGCGGGTGATAGCCGGTGTCATCGGGAGCGGCACGGAGGCGGTGGAGTTGAACTCCTCCTCGGTGCGCGACAGCGGCTCGTGTACTTCCATGTAGCGACCGCCATCCGGCTCGACCGTGGTCTTGACCGGCTGGTTGACGAACTGGACGCGGGTACCGACCGGCACGTTGTCGAACAGATACTTGATGTCGTCGGCACGCAGACGTACGCAGCCGCTGCTCACCCGCAGACCGATACCGAAAGTGGCATTAGTGCCGTGGATGGCATAGAGGTTGCCGATGTAGAGGGCGTGCAGGCCCATGGGGTTGTCCGGGCCGGCTGGCCAGACCGCAGGCAGTGTGATTCCCTTCGCGGCGTAGCGACGACGAATGTTTTCGGTCGGGGTCCAGGTCGGGTTGGCGCGCTTGCGCTCTACCTTGGTGATCCAGTTCTCCGGGGTGTTCACCCCCAGCTGACCGATGCCGATGGGCAATACCTGTACCACGTTCTTCCCTTTCGGATAGTAGTAGAGGCGCATCTCGGCAACGTTGATGACGATCCCTTCGCGGGGCGCGTTGGGCAGGATCAACTGGTGAGGGATGATCAGGGTGCTGCCCGCTTTGGGCAGATAGGGATCAACGCCCGGGTTGGCTTCCATGATATTGGTCAAACCCAACTGAAACTCGGAGGCAATCTGCTCCAGCGGACGATTGTCCGCAGGCACCACATATTCCAGATTCTCACCGATCAGACGGCTGTTGGCCGCAGGCAGACGGTACTCGACGGCGGCAGCCTGCTGGCTGATCAGCGCAAGTGTGCATAAAAGGGCCGAAGCGGCAGTGCGAAGGGGGTTCATAAAATTCCTGTGTGGTTTCCTGTACCAAATGGGCCGGAGGCCATCTTATCTTCGGTCTGCCGGTGGCGGGTCAACCTGCACCACGGCGCCAAATAACCGAGCGCGCATTCTTTCCCGAGTCGGCCAAAATTTCAACTTCCATATGTTGCTTTTCTTGTTAAAAGTGGCCGTTTTCGGTGTGATGCTTATCAACAGAGCAAAAGCCCCCTTGGCAAGTCGCCATTGAAAGAGAGATGTACAGCATAGCCCCCTCTCTGCGGACCAACCCCGCCCCCTTAGACCACAGCGCTGTGCCACCTGGTGTCACGGTTGCAGCCCTGGCTGAAACGTTTGTCACCTCGGAGGAGATAGGCCAATGTTGACTGTGGCACTTTCATTGGAGCGAAAAGGTGGAAAATAGCGCTTCGACTACAGCAGGGACTGGCTGCCACCATAAAAAAACCGCTCCGAAGAGCGGTTAATGGAGCCACCAGGCAACCATAAAAGGGACTTCAAGCGTTGTCATTGGAATTACTGGACGGCCGCCTCCCCCGCCGCACCACTCTGCTCTTTGAGGAAGCTGATCCAGGGGGATGCCCGACCGCTGACGTTGCCATTCTGAGCCGCCTGGGTGAAGGCGTTGAGGGCCTCCTTCGGCTTTTGTTGCTCAAAATAGGCGACCCCGGTCAGGAACTTGAGATCCGCCCGCTGTTCACCATTTGCATTGGCTGCCGGTTTGGCGGCCAGCGCCACCAGATCCTGATAGCGTTTGCTCTGGATCATCATGCGCGCCATTTTCAGCTGCAATTCGGCGCTCGGGGCCAGCTGGTAGGACTTGGCCAGGGTGTCGATGGCCGGATCCAGCTCCTTGGCCTGATGCCAGTAGTTGGCCAGGGTCTTGTAGTTGCCAGCGCTCTGCTCAATCACCCCGTCCTTCATCCCCTTCTCCATCACCCGTGCGGCGCGATGGGGAATGCCGGTGAAGGCGAGGTAGTTGGCGAGACGCTGCAGCTCGGCAGCCTCGGTCAACATGCCGAGGTTGTAGGCCGACTCCAGCGCCGCCAGCGCCTTGCCATCGTTGCCTGCCTGCATATGCATGGCCGACAGCTGGGTCCAGTACTTCTTCTTCTCCGGGAACATATTGACCAGAGAGGTCAGCACCTCGGTCGCCGGTTTGTACTGTTTCAGCTCGTAGTGAGCGCCCATCTTCAGCAGATACCAGGACTCCGGCGCTTTACCTGCCGACAGCTTGATCGCCTGATCCACCGCCGGGATCGCGTCACGGTACTGCTTGAGCTGCACGTGGGCGTTGGCCAGCGTGATATAGGCATGGGAGTTGGGCTTGTCATCCTTGCCCTGGTTGGCAAACCACTCCTTCATGGTCTTGATCGAGCCCTGATAATTACCCTCAGCCATATAGAGCTGGGCCAGGTTGTAGCGCACCTGCTGGGCCACCGGTGGCGGCAGGCCGCCTGTCGCGATGGCATCGGCAAAGTACTTGGTCGCCTGACCGTATTTCTCCTGCTGGGCGGCTACGAAACCGAGAGTCTGCAATATGACCCCCTTGTCGTAGACCCGATCACCCACGCTGGAGAGTGCCTCCTGCAATCTGGCATTCGCCAGACCGTATTGCTTGTCAGTGATCAGCTCCTGCGCCTTGTTGACCGCCCGATAGGCCCGATCCGACAGGGCCGGCTGCTCGGCGGCCCAACTGGCGGTGCTGAGCAGCACCGCCATGGCGACCGGGGCGAGGATCATCTTGTGTAACTTGTTCATCGCCACCTTCCTTAGTTGACCGCAAACTCGATCTCTTGCTGCATACGGCTCGCCTGCGGCTTGCCATCCACCATGGCCGGTTTGAACGTCCACTTGGCGATGGTTTTGCGCGCCTCTTTGCCGAGGTCATAGCTGCGCGGCTCTTCCTTGACGATCCGCACGTTGCTGACGGTGCCGCGCTCGGTGACGGTGAACTCCACCAGCACCTTGCCGGAGGCCAGGCCCGCCAGCGCCGCCTTGCGGGGCATCATGGGCTCGAAGGTTGCCAGCGGAATGGCGCCGTTGTTGCCACCGACTCCGCCACCACCGCCGCCGGTGCTGTAGGCCCCCAGCGCGTTGCCACCACCGATGTTGACCGGGATGTCGAGCTTGGGCATGTCCATCGGCGCGCTCTCCATCTTAGGCCGATCCGTGCTGGCCACTTCCATCTCGGGAGGCGGTGGCGGACGCTTGGGCGGCGGCGGTTTGGGCAGCTCCCGCTGTTTCTCTTGCAGGGTCTCCTGGGGCTTGAGGCGGATGAAATCGGTCATGCTGACGTCTTCCTTCTCCACCAGCTCCCGGTGATCCGGTGTGATCAGCTTGTTCATTCCCAGAAACAGAAAGAACACCACCACACAGGAGACCGCCAACGATATCAGGTATCTCATAGGTCTCTCTCCGGCATCAGCTGCTCTTGTCTGCCGCGATGGAGATGTTCTGGACACCGGCCATGCGGATCTGATCCATGACCTGCACCACCAGACCGGAACGGGATTCGTTATCGGCCTGGATCACCACGGCGCTCTCCGGGTTTTCGGCCCGCAGCCGCTCGATGTTGGCGCGTACCGCCCCCACCTCGACCACCCGCTTGTCGACCCAGACCTGACCGTTTTCGCGCACCGCGACCATGATATTGCCCTTCTTCACCGTCTCGGCCGTGCTGGCACTGGGACGGTTGATCTCGACACCGGACTCCTTGACGAAGGAGGTGGTGACGATGAAGAAGATCAGCATGATGAACACTATGTCCAGCATGGGGGTCAAATCGATAGCCGCCTCGTCAGCACCGCTGTCGCTGTAACGTTTTCTCATAGCAGAAACTCCTTGCTTGTTCTGTGCCCCCGGCAGGCCAGGGGGTATGCATCCTGCATCAACCGTGTTTCAGGTTGTCTTCCAGCTTTTGCACCGCCAGTTTGGCCTTGTGATCGAGCTGGTTGACAAAAAACAGGCCGGAAAGGGCGGCGATCATGCCCGCCATGGTCGGTACCGTTGCCTTGGAGATCCCCGATGCCATCGCCCGCGGCGAACCGGTGCCTGTGATGGCCAGGGTGTCAAACACCTGCACCATCCCCACCACGGTCCCCAGCAGCCCCATCAACGGGCAGAGAGCGATCAGCACCTTGATGACCGGCATCCCCTTGTCCACCGCCATGGCAACCCGTGAGACCAGCTCGCGCCGGATCTGCTTGGCAGACCAGGAGAGATGATCGGTACGGGCCAGCCAGGTCGCCTTGGTCTGCTTCACCTGCTTGGGGTAGACCGCCATGAAGTAGAACCAGCGCTCCAGCAACAGGGCCCACATCATCAGGGTCAGGAAGAACAGGGCGACCAATACATCGCCCCCCAATCCCAAAAACCGGCGGACCGACTCGACTTCTTCAATCAACCAGAACCACATGGGTGACTCCTTACGCTGCGGCTTTGGAGGCGTGCAGACGTTCCTGATAACGGGCGACGAAACCGGCGCTCTGCTCTTCCAGCACCTGGATCAGACGACGGCTCTGGGTCTGCACTATGGTGTAGAGGAACAACATGGGCACGGCGACGACCAGCCCCTGCATAGTGGTCACCAGCGCCTCCGAGATACCGCCCGCCATCAGCTTGGGATCGCCGGTACCGAACAATGTGATGGCCTGGAAGGTGGCAATCATCCCCACTACAGTACCGAGCAGGCCCAGCAGCGGCGCGACGGAAGCGATCAGCTTGATGATGCTGATGCCCTTCTCGAACTTGGGCACGTTGCGCAGGATGATCTCGTCGAGCTTGGACTCCAGATCCTCGATGTTGTCACCGCGATGGCTCTGGTAGGCCCCCAGCATGTCACCAATGGGGTTGCCCTTGATGATCTGATCAGATTTCAGCTGCTTGCGCATGGACGAGCCGATCAGCGACAGGCGGATACCGCAGAAGATGGCCAGCAGGGTACCGAGCACGCCGAGCACCATGATGACGTAACCCACTTCACCACCCTGATCGATCCGCTCCTTGAGAGTCGGTGACTGCACCAGCAGAGAGAGGATCACGCCGCGAGACGGGTCGATAAAGATGGGCTTGACCCCGTCACCGTCCTGTTCAAACTCGGCGATCGGTTCCAGCACCCCCTTGTCAGGTTGACGGGAAAGCTGCTCGAACTTGCCGGTCTCCGGCACGAAGGTGAGGTACTTGCCTTCGGAGACAGTGTTGAACTCACCGATCTGGGTGACCGTCTTCTCGGCCTGGTTGCCTTCGCCGTAGACCACGGTCGCCGGGATCTGGCTCACCTTGCCACCGTCCACCATGCGGCTGAGGGTGGTGGTCCAGAACGCTTCCAGATCGTCGCTGGAGGGGAGCTCTTTACTCTCGGCCAGACGGGTCAGCAGCGCGGTCTGTTCCGGATGCTCGACCCGACGGGCGGAGGCGTTGAAGATCCCCTTGAACTCACCGGCGAACTGACGCAGTACGCCGAACATCTCACCCATGTTGCCGGAACGCTGGCGCAGGGTTTCAGTCAGCTCGGTCAGCTGCTTGTCATTGGCATCGAAGGTCGCCTTGAGCTGCTCGCCCTTGGCGGTTTCGGCAGCCAGCTCGGCCTTGGCCTTGGCCAGCAGCGCCCCCTGCTCGTTCTTGTCAGCCAGGAAGCGGGCTTCCCGCTCCTTGTTGAGTTGGGATTCGCTCAGGCTGGAGGCCTTGACCTGATTCAGCAGCGCATTGAGATCCACCGGTTTTTCGGCGGCGGTCACCGGCAGGGTGACCAGGGTTGCTCCCGCAATCAGGGAGGCAATCGCAAGTTTGATTCCTTTCATGATGCTTTCTCCGCAGTTTGAACCGGCAGCTTGATCAGAGCGGGAGGCGCCTGCTTCTTGGCGATGCGAAGGCCCTGTTCAACCGCACTGCGATACTCCTGGGGCAACTCTTCCCACTGGCGAGTCTTCTTGTTCCACATCCCGGTCTCATTGCCATCCGGGGATTGATAAAGCAGCGCGATGCGGCCAACCCGCAGGAACTCGTAGGTCTTCTCGCTACCATCCTTGTCCAGGCTCGCCTTGTAGGATTCGATGGTGCGGCTGAAGCCCTCCTCGATCTGGTAGGCCTCCAGGATCTTGCGGTACTTCTCGGAGATGGTGACATCGGCCCGGTTCATCAGGTCGGTCAGGGCTGCTACGCGGTCCTCGCGCTCGACCTTCTGGAACGGCAGATCCAGCGCCACAAACTGCTCGAGGGAGTCGATCATCTTGAGCATCAGGGGGACAACTTCGGTGCTGGTCTGATCAATCTGGGCGATCTGCTTTTGCATCGACGCCAGCTCGGCACTCTGGGACTCGACCATCTTGCTCACCTGCTCGTTGTAGGTGCGCAGACTGTCGACCTGACGCAGGGCTGCCTTGTACTGGGCCAGTGCGGATTCGGCAGATTCGGCATAGCTGTCGATCTTCTGCTGGGAAACTTTGGATGCGTTGTCGGTGGCGGCTTGAACGTCCACGGCCTGACCGGCAGTGGCGGCACTCAGATTGAAGCTGGTCAACAAGGCGGCCGAAACCAGGCTGCCAAGGAGCGCTTTCTTCATTGTAATGGTCCTTGTCTTCATAGGATTACCCTATCTCCGTAACTTCCTTGGACGTTGGGCACAGCCGGCCCGACCGGGCCGGCTGAGGTTGTATATCAACGGGGTTGATTAGAACTTCTGGGTGTAGTCGATGTAGTAGACCCGTCCGTCAATGCTGTAGAGGTATTCATCGTAGGTGTAACCATCATTTGACAGGGAAGGTCCACGGTTGAACATGTTCTTCACGCCGGTCTGGATCTTGGCATTCCAGCTGGTATCGACCGCAACGTTCAGGTTCCAGATGGTGTTGGAAGCAATATGGCCCTCTTCCTTGTCATCCACATAGTCCTGGCTCTGGGAGTCGATATAGTTGGTGCTCAGGTAGGTATCCAGATTCCACAGCTGTGGGAAGTTGGCACCGATCCCGGAGTTGAAACGGAAATCGGGTTTGCCATTCCAGCCCTTCTTGTCAACCATTGGGCCACCAGCAAACAGACCTTCCTCATATTTCAGGATGTAGCTGCTGCCAAAGTCGTAACGCAGGGTGAAGGAGTTGAAGTCGTACTTGTAGTCCGCCTTGAAGTCGATACCACTGGTCTTGAGTTGCCCCAAGTTGACCATGCCGGCATAGACCTTCTCGACATCGCCGTTGGCGTCACGAATGACGTTCGGGTTGCTGCCGGTATTGAGCTCCTGATAGAACTGGGTCTGGGTGGTAGCCAACTGGATCACGTCATCAATCTTGATGTAGTAGTAATCGAGCGACAGGTTCAGATTGTCCAGCGGATTGTAGGCCGCCCCGATAGTGAAGGTATTGGCGGTCTCTTCCTTCAGGTTCTTGTTGGATTGGCGCGTTGTCTCGTACTGCTCTTCGGAACAGTTGGCAATACCATTGGCCTGGCAGTAGACATAGTCCTTGGCAAAGTCCGCTGACTGGGCATCCGCCGCATAGAGATCATTCAGACCCGGCGCGCGGAAAGACTGGGACCAGGAGGTACGGAACATCAGCTGGTCGAGTGGCTGATAACGCAGACTCGCTTTGGGCGAGAAGGCACTGCCAAAGTCGCTGTACTTGTCGTAACGACCCGCCAGGTTCAGCTCGATCTGCTCGGTGATGGGGATCAGGCTCTCGATGTAGGTGGCAAACACATCGCGCACACCGCTACCGGAGTTGCCGGATGAACCCAGTACGTTACCCGCTTCGGACTGGCTGTCGTAGGTGTCGGAGTAAACCCAATCGTTATACTCGGCACCCAGATACCAGCTGACCGGGCCAGCAGGCAGTTCGCCCATCTCCCAACCCAGACCGCCATACCACTGGAAGAAATCCATCTTGGAGTTGCGGCTGGTGGTATAAGAGAGATCCTTGGTGGCATCAGCGGAGAAGCTGCCGTTGACGAAGTTTCCACTGTTTACCTGAGTCTGAACCGCCGGCTCCAATACATAGCCATTACCAATACTCTGGTTATCTGTCTTGGAGTACATGTAACCGGCGTTCCACTCCAGATCGCCAACCGCCTCGGTCGGAACCACCCCTTCAAAACCCAGGTTCAGAGTACCGGTCAAGTCGGTCACTTCGTTGTCACGGGGACCGACGTTGTTGAAGCGGTAGTAAACCGTCGCAGCCTTGGCGGTGCTGAAGTTGTTGGCAGACAGGACTGCAGCGCTTTCAGGGGTGGAGCCATCCACGGTGAAGGCACCTGCAGCAGGGGCGAAACGACCAAAACTGGTGACCCGGGAACCAATCATCTGTGGCACGAAATCCACATTGTCGTTGATATGGTAGCGGCCGTTGACATAGACGGTGTCGCGAGTACGCGAGGCGGTCTTGGCTGCGACCTGGGCAAAGTCGAAGCGGCAAGCCGTACCCTTGGTGACAAAACCGGCGCCGGTGCTTTCACAGTCGACCCCATTCAGAGTACGGGTTACGGTCTTGCCAGTTGCCGCGTCTACTCCCTTGATATTGCGACCATAGAGGCTAGGAGACTCAGCCCCCTGCTTGGCCAGATAGTCACGATCCTTGTAATAGATCTCGTCTTTCACATCATGCTCGTAGACCATCATCAGGGAACCTTTCTCACCCGAAATACCGCTGACGATGGAACCACTCTGTTCGTCACCACCTTCCTCGGTCGGTGAACCGACGCGCCCCTGGAATGACAAACCTTCAAAACCCTCTTTGAGGATCACGTTGATAACGCCACCGATGGCATCAGAACCATACAGGGCAGAGCCACCGTCCAGGTTCACTTCCACCCGCTCAACGGCCGCCATGGGGATGGTGTTGAGGTTGATGGCGGTGCCCCCCATGGAGGGAGAACCGGCGATACGCTTGCCATTGAGCAGCACCAGTGTGCGATCTTCACCAAGGCCACGCAGCCCTACGGTGGCTTGTGACTGGGCTGAGCTACCGGAGGATGGAGAGAAACCACCAAAGGAGTTGTAGGAGGCCTGTTTCAGATAATCAGCCACAGTCTGCTGGCCAGACTGTTCAATTTGGGCCTTGCTGACAGAGACAACCGGAGTCGCCCCCTCAACATCAACACGAGAGATACGGGAGCCGGTGACTTTGATTTTCTGCAGTTTTTCGACGTTCTGCCCTTCTTCGGCAGATACGGATGGGGCCGCCGCAAGGCTCGCCAAGGCGAACGCAATCGCAGCAGAGATTCTGCTCTTCCTAAGCATCGCTTATATCCTTCCTGGTTGTTTATTGTTTGCTTCCTGATACCGCCCTCTTTGGAGCGATGCGTAAGGCTTATCAATCTTTGACTGGCGACGTCAATGGAGTGGGGGGATCGGGAGGGTGAGATGTGGAATAAGCGGAGTGTATTAATTTTGACCGGCATAATTAGTGAATAATTCTGCCAAAAACATCCCGCGCAATGTGAAATCGTTGTTAAAACATGTAAAAGACGCTGAATTAAAAGTTGATGAACTTATTTGTTTACGTGCTGTCTCTTTATATCTTATTTCGATTTATTGGCAAAAATAAGAATAAAACTCTATTTTAATTATTATTGTGACTGACCACTCCGATGGGGGAGATAGATAAATTTGTCGAGATGATATCGTTTTCCCTTCTTTGACAGCAGAAATAAAAGCACTTAAAATTCAATCACATAAACAAACACAAGATTCAAACAAACAGCTGTTTATATTTTTTAAAATAATGTTGAGCAGTAGCGTTTTGTTTTGATTTTCACTTTTCAGATAAAAAACGTCATTTTTCGGTGCTTTTGGTCTCAGCGGGTCATTTGTCCCAGTTTTCCATTTCCTTGTACTTGATTTTTGTTGCAGAGCTTTTACAGTGGCCAAGCGGATTGTCTGCTGTTTGGCAACCAATCCAGCGCGTAATGCCAGGAAGGACAGGCCCGTCACCGGATTTGACTGGCCGCAAAAAAGAACAACAAGGACGAGGTTCCACCATGCTGTCGTATTTCCTACGCCGGATGCTTTTGATCATCCCGACGTTTCTCGGTATCACCCTGCTCGTCTTCACCATAACCCGTTTCGTGCCGGGCGGACCGGTCGAACGCATGCTGCTGCAAGCCCAGGTTTCCCAGAATGAATCCGGCCGTTCCAGCGGCAGCAAGGGGGCGCAGGCCCTCTCAGATGAGCAGATCGAGGAGCTCAAGGCCTTCTATGGTCTCGACAAGCCGATGCTGGTCGCCTACTGGGAGTGGCTGCAGAAGCTGGCGGTGCTGGATCTGGGCGAATCGACCCGCTACTACGAGCCGGTGTGGGATCTCATCAAGGAGCGGCTCCCCGTTACCGCCTTCTTTGGACTGGCGACCTTTCTGCTGAGCTATGCGGTCTCCATTCCGCTGGGGGTGGCCAAGGCGCTCAGGCACAACAGCCGCTTCGACTCGTTAAGCTCCATGCTTATCTACATGGCCTATGCCCTGCCCGCCTACGTGGTGGGGATCTTCCTCATCACCGTCTTCGCCTTCCATCTGGAGTGGCTGCCGATGGGTGGTTTTCCGGGAGACGACTTTGAGTACATGGAGAGCAGCTGGGATCAGATCCGCACTGTCTTTGCCCACGCCCTGCTGCCGCTTATCGCCTACGCCATCGGCGATTTCGCCATCCTCACCATGACCATGAAAAACAGCCTGATGGAGAACCTGTCGGCCGATTATGTGCGTACCGCCGTGGCCAAGGGGTTACCGTTTCGCAAGGCGGTCACCGACCATGCCATGCGCAACAGTCTGATCCCCATCGCCAGTCACCTGGGGTCTGTGCTCACCGTTTTCTTTGGCGGCTCCTTCCTCATCGAGACCATCTTCAACATCGACGGCATCGGCCTGCTCGGTTACGAGGCGATCGTCGAGCGGGATTACCCCACCGTCATGGGCATTCTGGCCATCACCTCCATGCTGATGCTGATTGGCAATATCGTCTCCGATATCTGTGTTGCCCTTGTTGATCCGCGCGTGCGGTTTGGAGACTGACCATGAAGCTCAATCCGGTTACCTTGAAAAAACTCAAGCGCTTCAAGTCGATCAAGCGCGGTTACTACTCCTTCATCATCTTCACCACCCTGGTGCTGCTCTCCCTGCTGGCGGAGCTGCTGGTCAACAGTCGGGCACTGATGGTGAGCTATCAGGGCCAGCTGCACTTCCCCACCTATGGCGATGTGATCCCCGGCCAGCAGTTCGGGCTCGATTACGAGTACGAAACCAACTACCGCCAGCTCAAGGCCAAATTTGCCGCAGAGGGCCAGGGCGACTGGGTGCTGCTGCCGCCGGTGCCCTGGAATCCCTACGAGCAGGATTTCAAGGAGGATGCCTACCCGCCCTACGCCCCCAGCGCGGCTGAGCGCCACTTCCTCGGTACCGACACCAGCGGCCGCGACGTACTGGCGCGGCTGGTTTACGGCTTTCGCATCGCCATCGGCTTTGCCTTTATCGCGCTGGCTGCCAGTTACGCCATCGGGGTAACCATCGGCTGTCTGATGGGCTTTCTCGGCGGCCGCTTCGACCTCATCCTGCAACGCTTTATCGAGATCTGGTCCCAGGTGCCGTTTCTCTACGTCATCATGATCCTGGTGTCGCTGGCCAAGCCCAACTTCGGCCTGTTTGTTGCCATCAACGTGCTGTTCGGCTGGATGGGGATCACCTGGTATATGCGCACCCTCACCTACAAGGAGCGGGCGCGGGACTATGTGATGGCGGCGCGGGCGCAAGGGGCGACCACCGGGCGGATCATCTTCAACCACATCCTGCCCAACACCCTGATGATGATCGTCACCCTGGCGCCGTTCGCCGTGGTGGGCAATATCTCGACCCTGACGGCACTCGACTATCTGGGCTTCGGGCTGGCACCGCCGACCCCGAGCTGGGGGGAACTGCTCTCCCAGGGCATCAACAATCTGGATGCCATCTGGATCGTCAGCTCGGTGGTGGCAGCGGTGAGTCTGGTGCTGATCATGGTCTCCTTTATCGGCGAGGCGATCCGCGAGGCGTTCGATCCGCGCAAATTTACCCGTTACCAATAAGCCAGCCGATGCCAGCGCATCGGCAGGCGTCGGGTAACGAACAGTGATTAATGAAGGACGGGCCGCCGCCATCGGCGGTCCCGAGAGCAAGGGATAATCCCGTGATCAATCAAGACCCCCAGTGCAGGGGCCAGACCTGGAAGTCAAACATGAAAAATAAAATCAAATGGATAGGTGCTCTCTTTGTGCTGGTAAACGGATCCTGGGTCTGGGCGGCCAGCCTGCCCGCGGATCTCAAATGGGAGACCAACGACACGGATCCTGTGTTCGCCTCCCCCAAGGCGCAGCCGGGCGGCAGCCTCAATATGTTTGTGGAGAGCTTTCCGCTGACGTTTCGCACCGTGGGGCCTGACTCCAACGGATCGTTCCGCTCCTTTATTCTCGATAACCAGTTGCGACTCATCAGCTTCCATCCCAATACCGGCAACCCCATTCCCTCGCTGGCGACCCACTGGGCCATCGCGCCAGACAGCCAGACCGTCTACTTCAAGCTGGATCCCCGTGCCAAATGGTCGGATGGCAAGCCGGTCAATGCCGATGACTACACCTTCGGCTACGAGATGATGCGCTCCAAACACATCAAGGGGCCCTGGTTCAACAACTACTACACCACTGAAGTGGTCGCGGTAGAGAAGATCGATGATCACACCATTATGGTCAAAGCGGGCAGCCGCAAGGCCAAGCTGGATCTGCTCAACACCACCGAGCTGTGGCCCCAGCCCAAGCACTACTACAAGCTGACCCCCAACTGGGTGAAGCAGTACAACTGGGCCGTGGTGCCCACCACAGGTCCCTACGTGATCAGCGACGTCAAGAAGGGCAAGTCGGTCACCTTCAGCAAGCAGAAGGATTGGTGGGCAAAAGACGATCGCTACAACCAGCACAGATTCAACATCGACACCATCAAGGTGCAGGTGATCCGCGACCACAACATCGCCTTCCGCCACTTCCTGAAAGGGGAGATCGATACCTTCGAGATGATCCTGCCCAACTGGTGGCATGAAAAAGCGGTCACCCCGGAGTACAAGAAGGGGTACGTGCAGAAGGTGATGGCCATGACCGACACCAAACAGGGCGGTCAGGGAGTTCACCTCAATGTGGCCAACCCCAAACTGGCAGACGTGAACGTGCGCCTCGGCATCCAGCACGCCTTCAACATCGACAAGATGATCGAGACCGTGCTGCGCGGCGACTATGACAGAGCCACCACCTTCGGCTCGGGTTTTGGCGAGTTCACCGACATGACGCTGCCGGAGCGGGCTTATGACATCGGCAAGGCGCGGGAGTACTTTGCCAAAGGCGGCTACAACAAGCCGGGGCCGGACGGCATCCTGCAAAATGAGAAGGGGGAGCGGCTGACGCTGGCACTCACCTACACCAGTCAGGAGCACTCCAAGCGCCTGACCGTGTTGAAAGAGGAGGCCAAGAAAGCGGGTCTCGATCTGGAGCTTAACCTAGTGGATGGCGCCACCGGCTTCAAGGTGATGCTGGAGAAGAAACACGAGGCGGCCTGGCTTGGCTGGGGCGGCGGCGGTCTCTACCCACAATATTGGGAGTCGTTCCACTCCGCCAATGCCAACAAACCGCAGACCAACAACCTGTTCAACGTAGCGGACAAGGAGCTGGACGCACTGATCGACGCCTACAACGTCGAATTCGACATGGCCAAACGGGCCGAGATCTCCCGCCAGATCCAGCAGCGCATCTATGATCTCGCCATCTTCGTGCCCGGGGTGCAGCTCAACTATGTGCGGGCCAGCAGCTGGCGTTATGTGATGCTGCCGGAAGTGCCTGCCACCAGGAACACGCCGGATCTGCTCTACTGGCCGATGGACGGTTATCCTCACAGTAGTGGCGGTCTGCTCTGGCTCGATCCCAAGGTGAAGGAAGAGACCCGCAACGCCAAGGAGGCAGGGGAGGCGCTGGCGCCCATCAACCTGCTCGACAAGACCTATGCACGTCATTGATATTCAGGCCATTGCGAAGGGAGCAGCCGTTATGCCCAACACCCAGGCCCCCATTCTTGACGTACCGGATAACGGGGGGGAGTTCGCCGAGGATAACGGCCAGCACCAGACCCCAATCCTTGAGGTAAGCGATCTCGAGGTGGAGTTCGCCGTCGATGACGGCAAGATCAAGGTGCTCGACGGGGCCAGCTTCAAGGTGGCCCCGGGTCAGACGCTGGGGATCGTCGGCGAGTCCGGCTGTGGCAAGAGCGTTACCTCGCTCGCCATCATGGGGCTCTTGCCCAAACCCCACGGTCAGGTGGTCGCCGGTTCTATCCGCTTTCAGGGGGAGGAGCTGCTGTCGCTTGCGCCGGATCAGATGTACAAGGTGCGCGGCAACCGCATCTCGATGATCTTTCAGGAGCCGATGACGGCCCTCAACCCGGTGCAGACGGTCGGTGAGCAGCTGATGGAGGTGTTTCGTCTCCATCGCCCCGAGTATGACAAGGCCCAGCGTAAAGCCGCGGCCATCGCCATGCTGCAGAAGGTGGGGATCCCGGAACCAGCCCAACGCTTTGCGGTCTATCCCCACAACCTCTCCGGCGGTATGCGCCAGCGGGTGATGATCGCCATGGCGCTCTCCTGCGAGCCAGACTTGCTTATCTGCGACGAGCCGACCACGGCGCTGGATGTTACCATTCAGGCCCAGATCCTCGAACTGATGAAAGAGCTGCAGGCCCAGACCGGGATGGCCATCATCTTTATCACCCACGATCTGGGGGTGGTTGCAGAGCTGTGCGACGAAGTGGTGGTGATGTACGCCGGGCGGGCGGTGGAGCAGGCCGATGTGTTCGAACTGTTTGACCATCCCCGTCACCCCTATACCCACGGCCTGATGAGCTCGATCCCGCGCCTGGAGGATGAGCCCAAGAGCCTGCTCAAGACCATCAAGGGACAGGTGCCAGCCCTGCACGAGATGCCCGCTGGCTGCCGCTTCTCCAACCGCTGCCCCCATGCGACCGATCTCTGCATCAGCGCCATTCCGGCGGTGGAGCAACTCAATCCGCGCCACCATGTCGCCTGTCACTACTGGAAGGAGTTGACCGTATGAGCACTCTGTTATCGGTCAGGGACCTGAAACAGCACTTCCGGCTGGGAGGCGGGTTCCTGCGCAAGCAATATACGGTTCACGCGGTGGATGGCATCAGCTTCGACCTGAAACAGGGGGAGACGCTGGGGCTGGTGGGTGAGTCGGGCTGCGGCAAGTCCACCCTCGGACGCAGCCTGCTCAAACTGTTCGAGCCGACCGCGGGCACCATCACCTTCGAGGGGCGCGACATCACCGCCCTCAGCCCGAAGGAGATGCGCTCCCTGCGTCAGGAGATGCAGATGGTATTTCAGGATCCTGCAGAATCCCTCAACAGCCGCCACACCGTGGGCCAAATTTTGGAGGAGCCCTTTATCATCCACGGTAAAGGCAACACTGAACAGCGCCGCTGCTGGGTGCAGGAGTTGCTGGCAAAAGTGGGCCTGCCGGGCAGTGCGGTGGATCGCTACCCCCACGAGTTTTCCGGCGGTCAGCGCCAGCGGATCGGCATCGCTCGCGCCATCGCCCTCAAGCCCAAGCTGCTGGTGTGCGACGAGGCGGTCTCGGCCCTCGATGTATCGGTGCAGTCGCAGATTGTCAACCTGCTGCTCAGCCTGCAGCGGGAGATGAATCTCTCCATCATCTTCATCGCCCACGATCTGTCGGTGGTCAAACACATCTCGGATCGCATCGCGGTGATGTATCTGGGACGGATCGTCGAACTGGCGGATGCCCAGTCGCTCTATCTGGCGCCACGTCACCCCTATACCCAGGCACTGATCTCCGCCATTCCGGTACCGGACCCGCACAGGCGCAGCCAGCGCATTTTGCTGACCGGCGATGTGCCCTCCCCCATCTCGCCGCCAAGCGGCTGCCACTTCCACCAGCGCTGCCCCCATGCGACCGAGCTGTGCAAAAGCAAGGCGCCAAGGCTTGAGGCGTGTGATGAGTCCCATCATCAGGTGGCCTGTCACACCCCGCTCGCTGTTGGTGGTCACGCCATCAGCGGCAACGCTATAAGCGGCGACAGCAGGCTGGAGCAGGCGAGCTAAGCGAGCTAGGCGCAGCGAACAAACCCCAGGGTAGAAACAGACGAGGCGGCCATCAGGCCGCCTCGTGCTATCGGGTCACGCTTGTCTTATCGGGTCACGGCTGCCGCTTGTCAGGCAATCTGGTAACGGCCCGGCTTGTGGTTGAGTGTCAACACCAGATTACAGATAACCGCCGCCACGATGGAGAGCGCCAGGATCCAGGGCTGCACCACGAAAAACGAGGCAACAACAATGACGCAATCGAGCCCCATCTGCAGCTTGCCCGCCCGGATGCCAAAGCGATCCTGAATAAAGAGCGCCAGAATGTTGAAGCCCCCCAGACTCGACTTGTGACGGAACATGATGAGCAGCCCCATGCCAATCAAGGTACCGCCGATCAGCGCCGCATAGAGAGGCTCTATCTTGCCGATCTGCAACACCCCGTTGAGGTGATCGGTCATGTAGGAGACCGCCGCCACCGAGACAAAGGTGTTGAAGGTAAAACGTGGCCCCATCCGCAGCCATGCCAATGCATAGAAGGGCAGGTTGATGCCGAAAAACAGCAGGCCGAAGCTGATACCGGTCACCTTTTGCAGCAGCAGCGCCAGCCCGGCAGTACCGCCAGTGAGCAGGCCAACCTGATGAAACAGAAAGATGCCGAGGGAAACAAAGCCGGCCGCCGTCAGCAGGGCCAGCACATCCTCATAAATAGGATGGGCAGTGCGAATCGAGGTGTTGTCCATAACCTGTATCCAAGCGAAGTAAAGAGAGAGTGTCTGTCGCCTGCCGTTGCGGGCAGGCTGCGAGCCCTGTCCACAGGGCTTCGTTATGGGGTCCAGTCTATTTTTTGTGAAAAGGATCACAACAGTCAGGCTGAACGCCCCATTCTGGTGCCTGTCATCTGGCATTGACACCCGCTGCACCAAGATGCAGCATGCCGCGGTTTAAGCGCGCTATCACTCCATTCACAGCACGAGGCACTTTTCATGAAGGTCACCATTTTTGGCACAGGCTATGTCGGGCTGGTGCAGGCCGCCGTTCTGGCCGAGGTGGGCCATCAGGTCTGCTGCGTGGATGTGGATGACGAGCGGATCGCCGCCCTCAGGCAGGGGCAGATCCCCTTCTATGAGCCGGGGCTGGCCCCGCTGGTCGAGAGCCATCTGGCCAGCGGCCGCTTGAGCTTCACGGTCGATCCCGCCATTGGCGTGGCACACGCCGACCTGCTGCTGATCGCCGTGGGTACCCCGGCTGACGAGGATGGCTCGGCCGATCTGCAACATGTGCTGGCGGTGGCCGACACCATAGGCCGACTGATGAGCAGCCCCAAGCTGGTGGTGACCAAGAGCACTGTGCCGGTCGGCACGGCGCAGCAAGTAAGAGAACATATTGAGCTACAGTTGGCCGAACGTGGGCTAACCCTCACCTGCGAGGTGGCGGCCAACCCCGAGTTTCTCAAGGAGGGAGCGGCGATCAACGACTGCATGCGGCCAGATCGCATCATCATCGGCTGTGACAGCGAGCGGGCGCTTGAGCAGTTGCGCACCCTCTACGCCCCCTTCAACCGCAATCACGACCGGATCGTGGTGATGGATCTGCGCAGCGCCGAGCTCACCAAATACGCCGCCAACGCCATGCTGGCCACCAAGATCTCCTTTATGAACGAGATGGCAGCCCTCGCCGAGCAGCTGGGGGCCGATATCGAGGCGGTGCGCCAGGGGATGGGGGCCGATCCCCGCATCGGTTACCACTTTATCTACCCGGGCTGCGGCTACGGCGGCTCCTGCTTCCCCAAAGATATCAAGTCGTTGCGTCATACCGCGGCGAGTGTCGGCTGCGACGCCCCGCTGCTGACGGCGGTCGAGCAGGTCAACCTGCGCCAGCAACAGAAGATGGCGCAAACCCTGCTGACCCGCTTCGGCCCGGATCTGCGTGGCCACACCTTTGCCCTGTGGGGACTGGCGTTCAAACCCGGCACCGACGATATGCGCGATGCGCCGAGCCGCCCGCTTCTGGCCGCTATCTGGGCTGCCGGTGGCCGGGTGCAGGCCTTTGATCCCAAGGCGATGGAGCGTGCCCGCCAGATCTACGGCCAGCGGCCGGATCTGCTGCTCTGCCCGACTCAGGAAGCGGCACTGGAAGGGGCCGATGCCCTGCTGATCTGCACCGAGTGGCAGGCGTTTCGTGCCCCCGATTTCCAGCAGCTGAAAGCGCTGCTCAACCAGCCCGTCATCATCGATGGCCGCAACCTCTATGATCCGCGCCAGCTCAGCGAGCTCGGGTTTGACTATCACGCCATCGGGCGGCCACATCTTCCCGCCAAAAAGCAGCCTGCCAACACCAGTTGTAACCCGGAGACCCAACCATGACGTATCTGGTCACCGGCGTCGCCGGTTTTATCGGTTTTCATGTAGCCAGCCAGCTGTGCGCCGCAGGTCATCGGGTGGTGGGGATCGACAACCTCAACAACTACTACGAGGTGAGTCTGAAAGAGGCGCGGCTGGCCCAGCTGGCCAGTTTCCCCCATTTTCACTTCGAGCGGCTGGATCTGGCGGATCGCGAAGCGATGGCGGCTCTCTTTGCCAGCAACCGTTTCGAACGGGTGATCCATCTGGGGGCGCAGGCGGGGGTGCGTTACTCTATCGACAATCCGTTCGCCTATGCCGACAGCAACCTCACCGGCATGCTGACGGTGCTGGAGGGGTGTCGTCACCACGGGATTCAGCACCTCATCTACGCCTCCTCCAGCTCGGTCTATGGCATGGGGGATCAGATGCCCTACTCCACTGCGCAGCAGGTGGATCACCCGGTCTCCCTCTACGCCGCCACCAAGAAGAGTGGCGAGCTGATGGCCCACGCCTACTCGGCGCTCTATGGCCTGCCCACCACAGGGCTGCGCTTCTTTACCGTCTACGGCCCCTGGGGCCGCCCCGACATGGCCATCATCAAGTTCACCCGCGCCATCCTCGCGGGAGAGCCTATCGACGTCTATAACCACGGCGATCTCAGCCGCGACTTCACCTACATAGATGACATCGTCACGGGGATCCTCGCCGTGGCCGACCAGCCGCCCCGCCCCAATTCCGATTGGCACGCCAGCGAGCAGAGCGCGGCCGAGAGCGCAGCCCCCTACCGCATCCTCAATATCGGCAACGGCCAGCCGGTGCGGCTGCTCGATTTTATCGAGGCGCTGGAAGAGGCCATCGGCAAGCCCGCCATCAAGCGGATGCTGCCGATGCAGGCAGGTGACATGCACGCCACCTGGGCCGACAGCGAGCCGCTGCACACCCTCACCGGCCTGCGCCCCGCCACGCCTCTCAAGCAAGGTGTTGCCGAGTTTGTCCGCTGGTATCTCGACTACTACCGGCCCGCCCGTTGATGAGAGCGGGCTGCCCCTCGGTCATTGATGAGTTAATCAGATACCACAGATGCCCCGCGGGTTTTAGGATGGCTGAACGCACTGTCTGCGCACCATAGCGAGGATTTGAGATGCAATCACAGGAACAGGGTCTGATCGATGGACTGTTCGACCGCCTCAAGCAAGCGCAAGCCAGGGATAGCAAGCGAGACCCACAAGCGGATCAGCTGATCCGCCAGCATCTGGCCCAGCAGCCCGATGCCCCCTACTACATGGCCCAGGCGCTGCTAATTCAGCAGGCTGCCCTTACTCGCCTCAACGAGCGGGTCAAGGAGCTGGAAGCCAGCCAGAGCGCCCCAAGTGGTGGCAGTTTTCTCTCCGGCCTGTTTGTTAGCGAAAGCAGCCCTCCTCCGCGCTTTACGCCGCCACCGGCATCCGCGCCAGCCCAGTCAGCATCCCGTACCAGCTCCTTTTGGGCGGCGCCCTGCAAACCGCCGCCGGTGTGGCCGGTGGCGTGATGCTGGCCGATATGATCGGCGGACTGTTTCACAGCAACCGGCCCGAGGAGATCATCGACATCATAGAGCCAGCGCCCATTGCCAATCCGGTCGATGCAGAACCGGTACGCTGGGACGGCTGGGATTCACCTCCCGATGATGGCAGCAGTTTTCTCGACGACGATAGCCAGAGTGGCGGCTGGACCGACAGTGACGATAACAACGGCGGTTTCTTCTGACCGTCAAACCATTACTGGCCCCGCATGTGGCGGGGCCCAACTCGATACGAACCCCATGACTATGGAAAGTGTGATGACACCACGGATCGGCAGCGGCATGACGCGATATACTCAGCGCGCTTCGTGCCACCCGGGAACAAATCCCGACCCCAGGCGCTCTGTCCGTGGCCACGCAACCCCCCCATGACGACAAGGAGCCACCCATGATCCGAACCCTGCTTTTGACCGGTGCCGCCATTGCGGCCTATGCCCTGACCCAGAGTCACTCTCTGCTTCCCCTGCTCAGCCTGCTGGCCCTGCTTTCGCTCTGGGTTGTCAGCGAAATTGGCAGCTTCTATCGCACGCTTCCTCCCGCCGTGCTGGATGAGCAGGAGTATCACCACGACTTCTAACCGGATGAAAAATGGTGTGAAACGGTCGAGATACCGTTAGTTCCATACCGTTTTGCTCTCTGAAACCAACCGGCTATAACAACAGGATCCACTGGGTTCATGGCGATAGCAGCCATGTTCCTCTATATCTTCTGTACTCAAACAGGAGATAACCCATGAGGCACATCAGCGAAAACGGACTGTTTTTGCTGCTTTTTTTGTCGTTGTTACTGGCAGGTACGCCGCGGGCGATGGCACAAGGCAGGGATTTCAGACAGGCCCCCAAGGCGCTAACGGCGATCAAGCAGGGTCAAGTGGCCCAGCAACACGGCAATCTGCAAAAAGCCATCGCCCTCTACTGTGTCGCCGCCAGCACCGGCAATCCCGAAGGTTATTTCCGGATCGGCCGCCTGCTCGCCACCGGCCCAGCCTCGGTGCGCAGCGCCAGGCTGGCCAACAGTTATCTCGCCATGGCTATGCGCCTGGGTAACCAACAGGCCGCCCGTTACTACAACGCCCGCATCGGCAATGCCCCTATGGGGGAGCGGTGTGGCATCGGGATCCGTGGCGGTCAGGGGGGCTATCTGGCGCAGCTCCCCTCCACCCCCTTCAATGTCGACTCCTGGGTTGCGCGCCAGCCCCCCGCCAAGCAAAAACTGGTCACCATGCTGCGCAACGCCGCCAAACACCATCAGGTGGATGCCCGGCTGGTGCTGGCGATTGCCATCGCCGAATCCAACCTCAACAGCCGCGCCGTTTCACCCAAGAATGCCCAAGGGCTGATGCAGCTGATCCCCGAAACTCAGCAACGGTTCGGGGTGACCCGTCCATTCGATCCGGCCCAGAACATCAAGGGCGGCGTCACCTATCTCAAGTGGCTGGATCGCCGCTTCGATGGCGACTGGGTGCTGATCTCGGCGGCCTACAATGCCGGGGAAAAAGCGGTGGAACGCTATGGCGGGATCCCACCCTATGACGAAACACAGGAGTATGTAAAACGGGTGCTCTACTTCGCTGGCCACAAGCAGCCCTGAGGCCATTCATCAGCATGTCCGTTACTGACAAAACACGCACCAACATTGCGCAACCGTTTTCCTTTCGGTAGGATCCGGCGCTTTCTCGCCAGCCCTACAGGTATCCCATGAATATCATCAAACGCTGTTCGCGCCTGCTCACCCTCTTTGCCCTCCTCTCCTCCAGCGTGATGGCGGCCACCCCGGCCCCCATCCTGATCCAGGGGGCGATGGACGTCGAAGTCGAAACTCTCGTTGCCGCACTGAAAGACAAGACGGAGCTGACTGTGGGGGCCTGGACATACTGGCAGGGTACTATCTCGGACTATCCGGTGGTCATCTCCCGCACCGAGGTGGGTCTGGCCAATGCCGCTGCCGCCACCACGTTGGCGATTGAGCGTTTCAAGCCGCGTCTCATCATCAATCAGGGTACGGCAGGAGGCCATGATCCGGCACTGCACCGGGGCGATATCGTTATCGGCACCAAGAGCTTCAACATGGGAGCCTATCGCAGTGACCTGATGCCCGCCGAGCAAGGCGTCGATCCGAGCAAATGGCACAACTTCGAGGTCACCATGCGTCTGCGCGATAACGGCAAGCTGGTGGAGCACAGCTCGTTCGCTGGCGATCCCGAGCTGATTGGCCGCGCCCTCGGTATGGCCGATCGCTATCGCCACGGCCGAGTAGTAGGCGGCATCATTGGCACCGCCGATGAGTGGAACCGACAGGTAGCGCGCATCAACTGGCTGCATCAGACCTACCAGACCGCCGCGGAAGAGATGGAAACCTCCTCCGCCGCCCTAGTGGCTGAGGCCTACAAGGTACCCTTTGTCGGCATCCGGGTACTCTCCAATACCGATCTCCACGGTGAAGAGTTTGACCCGCAGACTGCCATCCACTGCCAGCAATTTGTCATTGATTACGCAAACGCGCTGATCAACAGTTTCCACAAGGCATAAGGCCCTATAAGAGGCCGTCATGACAGGCGGCCTATCTTCCCCCCCCCATCTTTGCCCCCCCTTGCCCATTGGTTTACAATCGACGGGTTTTTTGGAACCCGGTTGACCTGTGTCGACCTGGCCCCACCACGACATCAGTCTGTTAATGCCAAGACATTAACCTGCTGAAAAGGAAGAGAATTAGCCAATGGCTCAATTTATTTACACCATGAACCGGGTCGGCAAGGTAGTGCCGCCCAAGCGTCATATTCTCAAGAACATCTCCTTGAGCTTCTTCCCGGGCGCCAAGATTGGCGTGCTGGGTCTGAACGGCGCCGGTAAATCGACCTTGCTGCGCATCATGGCGGGCATCGACACCGAGATCGAAGGGGAAGCCCGTCCGCAGCCCGGTATCAAGATTGGCTACCTGCCGCAGGAGCCGAAGCTGGAGCCGGAGCAGACCGTACGCGAAGCGGTCGAAGAGGCCGTTGGCGAGGTGAAGCGCGCCATGGCCCGTCTGGACGAAGTCTATGCGGCCTACGCCGACCCGGATGCCGACTTTGACAAGCTGGCCCGCGAACAGGGCGAGCTGGAAGCTATCATCCAGGCCCAGGGCGGCCACAACATGGAAAACCAGCTGGAGCGTGCGGCCGATGCCCTGCGCCTGCCGGCCTGGGATGCCAAGATCAAGCACCTCTCCGGTGGTGAGCGCCGCCGTGTGGCACTCTGCCGTCTGCTGCTGGAAAAGCCGGACATGCTGCTGCTGGACGAACCGACCAACCACCTGGATGCGGAATCCGTGGCCTGGCTGGAGCGCTTCCTGCACGACTACGAAGGCACTGTAGTGGCCATCACCCACGACCGTTACTTCCTCGACAACGTGGCAGGCTGGATCCTGGAGCTGGACCGCGGCGAAGGTATCCCGTGGGAAGGCAACTACTCCTCCTGGCTGGAGCAGAAGGATGCCCGTCTGGCGCAGGAAGCAAGTTCCGAAGCGGCCCGTCGCAAGTCCATCGAGAAAGAGCTGGAGTGGGTTCGTCAAAACCCGAAAGGCCGTCAGGCCAAGTCCAAGGCCCGTATGGCTCGCTTCGAAGAGCTCAACACCAACGACTACCAGAAGCGCAACGAGACCAACGAGCTGTTCATTCCGCCCGGACCGCGCCTCGGCGACAAGGTGGTTGAAGTGGCCAACCTGCGCAAATCCTACGGTGATCGGGTGCTGATCGACGATCTGTCGTTTGCCATTCCGAAAGGGGCCATCGTCGGCATCATCGGTCCTAACGGTGCCGGTAAGTCGACCCTGTTCCGCATGATGTCGGGTCAGGAGCAGCCGGACTCCGGCGCCATCACCCTGGGTGAAACCGTGGTGCTGGCCTCTGTCGATCAGTTCCGCGACAGCATGGATGACAAGAAGACGGTCTTCGAAGAGGTCGCGGACGGTCAGGATATCCTGCGCATCGGAAACTACGAGTTCCCGAGCCGCGCCTATATCGGCCGCTTCAACTTCAAGGGTTCCGACCAGCAGAAGCGGGTTGGCGAGCTCTCCGGTGGTGAACGTGGTCGTCTGCATCTGGCCAAGCTGCTGCAGACCGGCGGCAACGTGCTGCTGCTGGATGAACCGACCAACGATCTGGACATCGAAACCCTGCGCGCCCTCGAGAACGCCCTGCTGGAGTTCCCGGGTTGTGCCATGGTCATCTCCCACGACCGCTGGTTCCTCGACCGTATCGCCACTCACATCCTCGACTATCAGGATGAGGGCAAGATCGAGTTCTTCGAAGGTAACTTTACCGAATACGAAGAGTGGAAGAAGAAGACCTACGGCGCCGAGGCGATCCAGCCCCATCGCGCCAAGTACAAGCGCATCGCCAAATAAGGCTGACTGCGTGTTGAGGGGAGCTTCGGCTCCCCTTTCTGTTGCCTTTTGACTTACAATCCTAGACGGATGCCTTTGCATGGATGTAGCACGATGACGACCCCCATAGAGAAAAAACTCACCATCCAGATCCGGGTTGAACCGGGGTGCCTCGGGCCGGATGGCAAGGAGCACATAGAGACCTTCTGTGCTGCTGCCGCCAAGATTTTTGCCGCCGTGGAGCCCGAGCTGGTGAGCTGGGTGCTGATCCCCCGCTACGACAAGCAACTGCCTGAGCAGGAGTTCTTTATCGAGGGACGCAAGCTGACCGAAGAGCAGGCAAGCCTCTTTCTGCGCCGCTTCGGCCGTGAACTGGGTGAAGTGCAAGACCGGCTCGACTCGGTACTGGCCCAGCTGGTCGAGCGCTACTTCAAGACCCTTTAAGCCCCCAATTTTCGATAAAAGGTTCTCTGCTGAGAACCTTTTTTCACGCTCAAGAAGCAAACGTTTGAATTTTTACTCTATTCATTGATCTGCTTCGCAGATCCGGGGTTTGTAAACGGCGACGCCTGTGTAAAAATGTGCGCGCTGTCACGGTATCAGGACGAGTCTGGTTACTTAACCGCCAGAAACAGGGCAATTTACCCCGCATGGATGGGATAGCCCGTTCCCCTGCTGCTTATTTCACGTCACCTATTGGAATCCAACATGAATCAACAACACCAAGCTGCCAATCAGGCTGCCGGGCAAGGATTGCTTGAGCGCCTGTTTGCCCTGCAAGGCCATGGCACTACCGCCCGCACCGAAGTGATCGCCGGTATCACCACCTTCCTGACCATGGTCTACATCGTGTTCGTCAACCCGCAGATCCTCTCTGCGGCGGGCATGGACACCCAGGCCGTGTTCGTCACCACCTGCCTCATCGCCGGTATCGGCAGCATCCTGATGGGCCTGTTGGCCAACCTGCCGATAGCGCTGGCCCCCGCCATGGGTCTCAACGCCTTCTTCGCCTTCGTGGTCGTCGCGGGTATGGGCTACTCCTGGCAAGTGGGCATGGGCACCATCTTCTGGGGCGCCATGGGTCTGTTGATCCTTACCCTGCTGCGGGTGCGCTATTGGCTGATCGGCAACATCCCGCTCACCCTGCGGGTCGGCATCACCGCCGGTATCGGTCTGCTGATCGCCCTGCTCGGCCTGCACAACGCCGGGATCGTGGTCGCCAGCCCCGCGACTATGGTGACCGTGGGCAACCTCACCTCCCTGCCCTGCCTGCTGGGTCTGCTCGGTTTCTTCCTGATCTGCATCTTCTCCGCCCGCGGCGTCCACTCCGCCGTGCTGATCGCCATCGTGGTCACTACCGGTCTGGGCTGGCTGTTTGGCGATGTCACCTTCAAGGGCTTTGTCTCCATGCCCCCCAGCATCGAGCCGGTGTTCGGCCAACTGGATCTGATGGGATCGCTCGATATCAGCCTCGCCGGGATCATCTTCTCCTTTATGCTGGTCAACCTGTTCGACTCTTCCGGCACCCTGATCGGTGTCACCAACCGCGCCAAGCTGGCCGATGACAAGGGCCACTTCCCGCGCATGAAACAGGCGCTGATGGTGGATAGCGTGAGCTCCGTCGGCGGCGCTTTCATGGGCACCTCCTCGGTCACCGCCTTTATCGAGAGCAGCTCCGGCGTCGCCGTTGGCGGCCGTACCGGTCTGACCGCCATCGTGGTCGGCCTGCTGTTCCTGCTGGCTATCTTCTTCTCTCCGGTCGCCGCCATGGTGCCGGCCTATGCCGCTGCTGGCGCCCTTATCTATGTGGGCGTGCTGATGTGCTCCGAGCTGACCCGGGTGAAGTGGGAAGATCTGACCGAAGCGGTACCGGCCTTTATGACCGCGGTGATGATGCCGTTCAGCTTCTCCATCACCGAGGGGATCGCCGTGGGCTTTATCTCCTACTGCGTGATGAAGGCAGGCACCGGCCGCTGGCGCGAAATCAACCCCTGCGTGCTGGTGGTAGCCCTGCTGTTCGTGCTCAAGTTCGTCTGGGTCGATAGCCACTGATAATGACCAGCGCAATCCGATGGGCTCCCGACAGGGAGCCCATTTTTATTTGCCGGATCATGCTTCTCGCCCCTGCGCTGTGACGCGGGGGCCTGACAGTGCTAGATTGGCAGCCACCATTTTGAACCGGCAGCGTTGTTAACCTCGTGTCGTTAACCCGCTGTCGTGAACCACAAGGACGGCAACCGTGGCCCAGCACTCTCCCTCTTTCTCCGCCTTCTCCCCCCTGCTGCAAGAACAGGCCGAGCGCCAATGGCAGCGACTGGTCGAGCTGGCCCCCGACTATGGCTCGCTGCCCGAGCCCGTTCGCCAGACCCTGCTGACCCTGCTCGGCCTCTCCGATTTTGTCGCCGACTCCCTCTTCAAACAGCCCGAGTTGCTGACCGAACTGCTCGCCTCCGGAGAACTGGATCAGGCCGAACGCTGGCCCGCCTACCAGCGCGATCTGACCGCCCTGCTCGCCGAGGTAAGCGATGAAGAGGCGCTCAAGCGTATCCTGCGCCAGTTCCGCCGCAGCCGCATGCTGGTGATCGCCTGGCGCGAGCTGCTGGGCCATGCGGCGGTGGAAGAGAGCTTTATCCACCTCACCAAACTGGCGGATGCCCTCATCTGCTCCGCTCGCGACTGGCTCTACGCCAAACAGTGCAGCGAGCTGGGCACCCCGATGGATGGCAACGGTAATCCGCAACCGCTACTGATCCTCGGCATGGGTAAGCTCGGGGGCGGCGAGCTCAACTTCTCCTCGGATATCGACCTTATCTTCACCTTCCCCGAGAACGGCTACACGGTTGGCGGGCGACGCGAGCTCGCCAACCAGCAATTCTTCATCAAGCTGGGCCAGCGCATCATCAACGCCCTCCACCAGCCCACGCAGGATGGTCAGGTGTTCCGGGTCGATATGCGACTGCGCCCCTTTGGCGATGCGGGGCCGCTCGCCATCTCCTTCGCCGCCATGGAGGATTACTACCAGCATCACGGCCGCAACTGGGAGCGCTACGCCATGGTCAAGGCGCGGGTACTGGGGCCCCAGTGCGAGCACGCTGTGGAGCTCGCCGAAATGCTGCGCCCCTTTGTGTTTCGCCGCTATATCGACTTTGGCGTCATCGACGGCCTGCGCCAGATGAAAGCGATGATCGCTGCCGAGGTGCGCCGCAAGGGGCTGGAGGGCAACATCAAGCTGGGGGCTGGCGGCATCCGTGAAGTGGAGTTTATCGCCCAGGCGCTGCAACTTATTCGCGGCGGCCGTGAACCGGCACTGCGGGTGCGTCACCTGCCGGAGGCGCTGGCCGCCATCGCCCAGTGCGGCGCCCTCGAGGCAGAGCATTGCGACCGCTTGCTGGTGGCGTACCGCTTCCTGCGTCGGATCGAAAACATCCTGCAGGAGATCGGCGATCAGCAGACCCAGACCCTGCCCACCGAGGAGCGGGATCGCCAGCGGCTGATCGCTGCTCTAGGTTTTGGCGACTGGGACGCCTTTATGGCTCATCTCGATGAGGAGATGGCCGCCGTCCATCAGGAGTTCGCCGCCGTGGTGGGGGAAGAGAAGGAGGCCCCCGCCAATCTGGAGCAGCTCTGGCTCGATCTCTGGCGCACCGAGCTCGACGCCGCCGAGCTGGAGCAACTGCTGACCGCGCAGGGGGTGGCCGAGCCCTCCCCGCTCTGCGCCGCTCTGCTGCGTTTCAAGGAGGAGTACAAGCGCCGTCAGGTGGGGCCGCAGGGGCGCATCGCGCTGGACTGGCTGATGCCGGAGCTGCTGCGGCTGGTGGTCGCCAGCGAGCAACCCGCCCGCCTGTTCGAACGGGTGTGCGAGTTGCTGACCCGTATCTTCACCCGCAGCGCCTATCTGCAGCTGCTGGCGGAAAACCCGGGCGCCCTGCGCCAGCTGGTGCGGCTGTGTGACGCCAGCCATCTGGTGAGCGAGCAGCTGGCCCGCTACCCCATCCTGCTGGACGAGCTGCTCGATCCCCAGCACCTCTATCACCCCACCCCGCTCGATCAGTACAAGCCCCAGCTGCGCCAGTTCCTGCTGCGCATCCCCGAAGAGGACGTGGAGCAGCAGATGGAGGCGCTGCGCCAGTTCAAGCAGGTGCAACTGCTGCGTATCGTGGCGGCCGACATCGCCGGCGCCCTGCCGCTGATGAAGGTGAGCGACCACCTCACCTGGCTGGCGGAGGCGATCACCGAAGAGGTGGTCAATCAGGCTTGGTCCCAGATGAGCGAGCGCTACGGGGTGCCACCCGAGGTGGCGGTGAGCGGCCAGCGCGGCTTTGCGGTGGTGGCCTACGGCAAGCTGGGTGGCATCGAGCTCGGCTACGGCTCGGATCTCGATCTGGTGTTCCTGCACGGCGGCGATCCCAACAGCTACACAGATGGCCGCAAGCCCATCGATAGCCGCCAGTTCTACCTGCGCCTTGCCCAGCGGATCCTGCACCTGTTCAGCACCCGCACCCCCTCCGGCATTCTCTACGAGATCGATATGCGGCTGCGCCCCTCCGGCGACTCCGGCCTGCTGGTCTCGTCGCTGTCGGCCTACGAGCTGTATCAGCAAAGCGAGGCCTGGACCTGGGAACATCAGGCGCTGGTGCGGGCCCGTCCCATCTATGGCGATGAGGCGGTGATCGCCGAGTTTGCCCGCATCCGCCGCGCCGTGCTGGCCAAGGAGCGCGACCTGCCGACCCTGGCCCGCGAGGTGCGCGAGATGCGCCACAAGATGCGGGATCACCTGCTGAAAGCGGGGGCTGGCGAGTTCGACCTCAAGCAGTCCCCCGGCGGCATGGTAGATATCGAGTTTATCGCCCAGTATCTGGTGCTGGCCCACGCCTGCGGCGAGCCCGATGCCCTCACACGCTGGTCCGATAACGTACGCATCTTCGACGAGTGCGTCCTGGCAGGGGTGCTGACCCTGGAGCAGGCAGAGGGGCTGAAACAGGCCTATCTGGAGATCCGCAACCTCGGCCATCGCCTCAACCTCTCGGAGATCTCCCGCAAGGTGAGCGACGATCAGCTGCAGAGTGAGCGCAGCCATGTCCTCGGCGTCTGGCAAACCCTGCTGGGGGAGTAATTCCCGCCTGCGGTAATGAAAAAGGGCCCGCCTGAAGCAATTCAGGCGGGCCCTTCCCTATAGAGTTGCCAGGCCAATGCCTAGTCCGATACGACACTCACAGAACGGTCTCCACAATAAGAAAGAGCCCGCACGGGGCGGGCTCTGCATGGGGATAAAACGAAAGGCTGGGGCTATTTGAACAATCCCTTGAGCAGCTGGTCAGCCACACCTTTGACGGCTTCATTGTCGGCCTTGTCCCCCAGCAGCTTCTTGAGGCCGCGTTCGGCCTCCTTGCGCGCCTTATCCTCCAGCAGCTTGTTGTTGCTAAGCAGCGCCTTCACATCGAGCTGGTAGCTGGGGGCTTGCCAGTGACCGCCGATCCGCACCGGAATGGTGATCTCCTTCAGCTCATCCACATCCTTGCCCCCCTGCCCCTTGCTGCTCTCGACAATGGAGGTGAGGAACAGGAAGTCGAGGCTCTCCAGCACCAGCGCCGTCTGCCCCTCGCCCTTGACCCGCAAGGCGGGGGCAAAGAGCTGGATGTCGTTGCTACGGGCGATGCCGTCGGCAATCTGGAAGCTGGCGGTGAGGGCGCTGAAGTCGGTCTTGCGCGCCTCCTTCACCTGCTCGGCCCCCTTGCCGGTGAGGGTGGCCCGCGCCTCGCGGATCATTTCCGCTAGGTTGATGCCGTGCAGGGCGCCGTCGCTCAGCTTCAAGGTCACCTTGCCCTGCATTCCGTTGCGCAGTGCCAGAGGGGAGAGACCACGCCCCTGCACCTGCACATCGAGATCGCCCTTACCCTCCAGCAGATCGCTCTGGGCCAGAGTCTGCAGCAAGGGACGAATGTTCACTCCGGCCACCTGCTTGTGCACCTTGTAGGTGGCGGGTTGCTGGCGTGCGTCGAGAACCCCTTTCGCGCTTACCTGACCGCCCGCCACGGTCGCGCTGAACTGTTTGAGCGTCAGCAGTCCCTTGGCCAAAACCACCTGCAGATCGACAGTACCGAGATCCAGCCCTTTCAGGCGCAGGCTACCGAGTTGCAACCGACCATCCAGATCCACACCTTTGAGCGCGCCCAGATCCGGTTCAACCGCGGAAAGGGCTTCGCTCTTGCCGGTTGCTTCTTTATCGCCAGTTGCAGCGGTATTGGAAGCACCGACCGTTGGTTTGTCCTCTCTCGCCTGCGCTGGTGTGGTCGGTGCCGATCTGGCGAGCCATTTGTCGAGATCCAGCTTCTCCCCCTTGAGATCGAAGCTGATCGAGGGAACAGCGCCAAGCTGCACGGTTCCATCACCACTCAGCAGCGCCTCATCAGCACTCATCACCAGCTTGCTCAGGGTAATCAACTGCTTGTCGAGCTCGGCACGGGCAAACCCGGCCAGTTTCAGCTTCATCTGCGGGCGCGGCAGCGCATCACCTTCCAGCGCAGCCGTCAGCAGCACATCGGAGAGCTCGGCAAGCTTCATCTCTTTATCGAGCCGTCCCTTGAGCGTTCCTTCCAGCGAACCAGCCAGTGAAGCTTGCTGCCCCTCACCCTTGGCTCCTTTCAGCGCCAACGTGAGGTTGCTCCACTCACCAAGGGCCAGTCGGTCTCCCTTGATGGAGAAACTGTCGAGTCGCAGAGACGGGTCACTCAGGCTGCCGCTGAGGCTCAGATCTTTCAGCTCACTCGCCATCACCTCCTGCGCCAGCTTGATCTGGGTCTGCCCTTTAACGTCGAAAGCGAGCTTGTCGGCACTCCCCTTGGCGGCCAGCGTCACGGGTACCCACTGACCGGTGGCCAGTTGCCCCATATCGAGATCGAGGCGATCCAGTCGCAGCGACGTGCCGCTGCGATCATCCTGCACCAGCGCACTGGCCTGGGAGAGCGCGACACCCTGCAAGCTGATCTGCCAGGGCTTGCTATCAGCGGTTGGCGCTGGGGTTGCGGGGACGACCGGTTCGCTTGCATCAGCAGTGGCATCTTTGAGCAGTCCGCTCAGATTGGAGCTGCCATCCGCCTTGGTCTGGATAAAGAGATTGGCGCCACTCAGGGTCACCTTGCCGATCTCCAGACGATGGGAGAGCAGCGGCAACAGGGCCACCGAGGCCTCGCCCTGCTCGAAACGAACCAGATCCGGCTCGGCAAAACCGGCCGGATTGCGCAGAGCGACCTTCTCCAGCGAGAGCCCGAGACTCGGCCAGAAACGCCAGTCAATCTCCCCCGCCATCACCAGCTCCCGACCCGTGCTCTTGCGCACCTGTTCAGCCAGTTGGGGCTTGAATTGATTGGGGTCGATAAGGCTTATCAACGTCACTATGGCCAGCAAGGCTGCCACGGCGATGCCGAGCAAGATGAGAACTATCTTCTTCACGATATGCTCCTTGAATCCGGATCCACTGCTGACTATACCACTCACCGTCTGACGAATGGCGTCTGCGGGACAAAAGTGGACAAGGATGAGACAAGGATGGTCGCTGCCAATCCCCATCGTCATCAGCAGGGATCAGGCTTGCAAAGAGGATTGCTGCAGCCGCGCCACCGCGGTGCGCGTCGATTCGAAAGCAAAGCGGGGCAAGGGAATATCGCTGATCTTCAGCCACTGACAGGCGGCCACATCGTCAGCCGGCTGGATGAACGGTTTTTCACTCAGCTTGATAGCGAAAAAGGTGTCACAGGTGTGATAGGTGATGCCATCGTAGAGATAGATATTGGGAAAGGAACCGAGATAGGTACAAGGATGAGCGCTGACATCGAGCCCCAGCTCCTCCTGCAACTCGCGCACCAGTGCCTCCTCCAGCGACTCGCCGGGATCGACAAATCCGCCCGGCAGATCCAGCAACCCCTTGCCCGGATTGCGGGCACGCACCGCAACCAGCACCTCATCCTGCCAGCAAAGCGCCACCATCACCGCCGTCGCCACATTCTGGAAAAAATGAAAACCGCAGCCACAGAGAAACTCTTTAGGGCTGACGCTCTGCAAGGTTTGACCACCGCATTTTGGACAAAACATGGGCTATCTCCGACGAAATAAAGCACCATTTTACGCTGTTGTGACCGTTTTTTATGAGTAAAACCGACGGGGAAGACTAGGCATTCAAAGGGAGAGGAATAAAACGGGACAATTATCAGGCGATTTGCTAATTTTCAGGCAATAAAAAACCCCGCTCGATGAGCGGGGTTTCTTGTATTGGGTGCCTGGCAGTGTCCTACTCTCGCATGGCGAATGCCACACTACCATCGGCGCTACCGCGTTTCACTTCTGAGTTCGGCATGGGATCAGGTGGTTCCACGGCGCTATGGCCGCCAGGCAAATTCTTCAATCTGTGAAAGCTGACGTGAGTAGTGATGTTGCGCTTGGCTTGTCACTATCACTGAATTTGAGTAGTTCGTTCTATTTGCTACAAGCCTTAGAACACTTCTTGGGTGTTGTATGGTTAAGCCTCACGGGTAATTAGTATGGGTTAGCTCAACACGTCGCCGCGCTTACACACCCCACCTATCAACGTTGTGGTCTCCAACGGCCCTTTAGGACCCTCAAGGGGTCAGGGATGACTCATCTCAGGGCTCGCTTCCCGCTTAGATGCTTTCAGCGGTTATCGATTCCGAACTTAGCTACCGGGCAGTGCCACTGGCGTGACAACCCGAACACCAGAGGTTCGTTCACTCCGGTCCTCTCGTACTAGGAGCAACTCCCTTCAATCATCCAACGCCCACGGCAGATAGGGACCGAACTGTCTCACGACGTTCTGAACCCAGCTCGCGTACCACTTTAAATGGCGAACAGCCATACCCTTGGGACCGACTTCAGCCCCAGGATGTGATGAGCCGACATCGAGGTGCCAAACACCGCCGTCGATATGAACTCTTGGGCGGTATCAGCCTGTTATCCCCGGAGTACCTTTTATCCGTTGAGCGATGGCCCTTCCATTCAGAACCACCGGATCACTATGACCTACTTTCGTACCTGCTCGACCTGTCCGTCTCGCAGTTAAGCTGGCTTATGCCATTGCACTAACCTCCTGATGTCCGACCAGGATTAGCCAACCTTCGTGCTCCTCCGTTACTCTTTGGGAGGAGACCGCCCCAGTCAAACTACCCACCAGGCACTGTCCGCGAGCCCGATTCAGGGCCCTGCGTTAGAACATCAAACATACAAGGGTGGTATTTCAAGGACGGCTCCAGCGCAACTGGCGTCACGCCTTCAAAGCCTCCCACCTATCCTACACATGTAGGTTCAATGTTCAGTGCCAAGCTGTAGTAAAGGTTCACGGGGTCTTTCCGTCTAGCCGCGGGTACACCGCATCTTCACGGCGAATTCGATTTCACTGAGTCTCGGGTGGAGACAGCATGGCCATGGTTACACCATTCGTGCAGGTCGGAACTTACCCGACAAGGAATTTCGCTACCTTAGGACCGTTATAGTTACGGCCGCCGTTTACCGGGGCTTCGATCAAGAGCTTCGCTTGCGCTAACCCCATCAATTAACCTTCCGGCACCGGGCAGGTGTCACACCCTATACGTCCACTTTCGTGTTTGCAGAGTGCTGTGTTTTTGATAAACAGTCCCAGCCATCTGGTCACTGCGACTCCCGACAGCTCCATCCGCAAGGGACTTCACCATCAAGAGCGAACCTTCTCCCGAAGTTACGGTTCTATTTTGCCTAGTTCCTTCACCCGAGTTCTCTCAAGCGCCTTGGTATTCTCTACCCGACCACCTGTGTCGGTTTGGGGTACGATGACTTGTAATCTGAAGCTTAGAGGCTTTTCCTGGAAGCAGGGCATCAATGGCTTCCGCACCGTAGTGCGTTCGTCTCGTGTCTCAGCGTTGTGTCTGCGGATTTGCCTACAAACACCACCTACGCACTTTCACCAGGACAACCGTCGCCTGGCCCACCTAGCCTTCTCCGTCCCCCCATCGCAATTACAAGTCGTGCAGGAATATTAACCTGCTTCCCATCGACTACGCCTTTCGGCCTCGCCTTAGGGGTCGACTCACCCTGCCCCGATTAACGTTGGACAGGAACCCTTGGTCTTCCGGCGAGGAGGCTTTTCACCCCCTTTATCGTTACTTACGTCAGCATTCGCACTTCTGATATCTCCAGCATACCTCTCGATACACCTTCGCAGACTTACAGAACGCTCCCCTACCACTCACGCTTAGCGTGAATCCGCGGCTTCGGTGCCTGGTTTGAGCCCCGTTACATCTTCCGCGCAGGCCGACTCGACTAGTGAGCTATTACGCTTTCTTTAAATGATGGCTGCTTCTAAGCCAACATCCTAGCTGTCTGAGCCTTCCCACATCGTTTCCCACTTAACCAGAACTTTGGGACCTTAGCCGGCGGTCTGGGTTGTTTCCCTCTTCACGACGGACGTTAGCACCCGCCGTGTGTCTCCCGGATATTACTTACTGGTATTCGGAGTTTGCATGGGGTTGGTAAGTCGGGATGACCCCCTAGCCCAAACAGTGCTCTACCCCCAGTAGTATTCGTCCGAGGCGCTACCTAAATAGCTTTCGGGGAGAACCAGCTATCTCCGAGTTTGATTGGCCTTTCACCCCCAGCCACAGGTCATCCCCTAACTTTGCAACGTTAGTGGGTTCGGTCCTCCAGTTGATGTTACTCAACCTTCAACCTGCCCATGGCTAGATCACCCGGTTTCGGGTCTACACCTTGCAACTAGACGCCCAGTTAAGACTCGGTTTCCCTACGGCTCCCCTATACGGTTAACCTCGCTACAAAATGTAAGTCGCTGACCCATTATACAAAAGGTACGCAGTCACCCCGAAGGGCTCCCACTGCTTGTACGTACACGGTTTCAGGTTCTATTTCACTCCCCTCACAGGGGTTCTTTTCGCCTTTCCCTCACGGTACTGGTTCACTATCGGTCAGTCAGGAGTATTTAGCCTTGGAGGATGGTCCCCCCATATTCAGACAGGATGTCACGTGTCCCGCCCTACTCGATTTCACATCAAGGTTGTTTTCGTGTACGGGGCTATCACCCTGTATCGCCGGCCTTTCCAGGACCGTTCCACTAACTTCCAAGATG
>NZ_JBQBEH010000008.1:670000-995000 GCF_051919665.1 Aeromonas sp. 55A
CAGATTGCTTGATTCAAATTGTTAAAGAGCGACGCAACAGTGTGTTGCTGCGGGAGTGGAATTCTACTCAACCGCCTTCTCGAGTCAAGCCTTATTTTCAAAGGCTTTTCGAGGTTACCGACGAGGTTGTTTGCGTTGCCGCTTGCCCTGTCGATGTGGCGCATTATAGAGATCCAGCTCACATTGGCAAGGCTTTACCGCAATAAAATTGCAAAAAAGTGCAATTTTTGGTTATTCATATCAACACACAGCCTTTATACAGACTTATCCACAACCAAGGGTAAAGTGAGGACGTTTTACACCGGATAAATGCCTTACAAGGGTACTGGCTTGGCACTCATCCACCATTGCCGCACTGTCGCGTCTAACGCGCAGCGCCCTCGACATCTTCTATATAAGAAGGCCTATGAGGAATATATAGAAGCGCTTATCCCAATCCAGCCTCTTTGACCCAGCACGCCATCAGCTCACCAGCGGGAAGATCCCGGCAGCCCGATACATCCTGCCCAGCCCAGAGCGGAGAGAAGCCACTATCCCCCGCCTTCTCGGCGGCGACGCGCAGCGGGGCCAGTGCGCCACTGGCATAGGGGAAGTGAGGGGCAAGATCCGAGAGCGGGCCCAGCTCTTTCATAAGACGGTTGACGATCCCCCGCGCCGGACGTCCACTGAACAGATTGGTCAGTGCCGTCTGCTGGCCCTCTGGTGAATGGATGGCGGCGCGATGCAACGCCGAGGTGGTCGCTTCATGGCAGCAGAGAAAAGCAGTGCCCATCTGCACGGCGCTCGCCCCCATTGCCAACGCGTTGGCGATCCCCTTGTCATCGACGATACCGCCAGCGGCAATCACCGGCAGATCGGTCACCGCGAGGATCTGCGCCAGCAGGGTCAAGGTGCTCTGCTGCAAGGCGAGATCATCGGAGAGGAAATGACCGCGATGGCCGCCCGCCTCCAATCCCTGAGCGATGATGGCGTCGGCACCGTGCTGGGCAAGCCATACGGCCTCCGCCACCGTGGTGGCGCTGGCCAAGACCTTGGCCCCCGCCGCCTTCACTTGGACAAGCAACTCGGGCGCGGGCAGGCCGAAGTGAAAGCTGACCACCGCCGGTCTGAACTCAGCCACCATGGCGGCATGTTCCCCATTGAAAGGTGCACGGCTTGGCGCCGTCGTAACAGCTGGGGGCTGTACGCCGAACTCGGCATAGTAGGGAGCAAGGCACTGCTGCCAGCGGGCCAGTACAACGGGATCCGGTTCCCGTTGCCGATGGCAGAAGAAGTTGATGTTAAATGGCCCAAGACCACTTTGGGCAAGACGCTCCAGTTCGCTGCGCAGCTCCGCTGGCGTGAGCATGGCGGCAGGCAAGGAGCCCAAGCCGCCCGCACGGGTCACGGCCAGCGCCAGCTCGCAGCCCTGCACACCGGCCATCGGTGCCTGAATGATGGGATAACGCATCCCCAGTTCGCTAAAGAAGCTCATCCATTCATCCCACTTGTCGTATCGGCGACCAGATGTGCACGGGCCAGCGCAATGGCGCCGTCGATGGCACTGCGCGCCTGCGGGCTGTTCTGCCAACAGGTCGAGCCCAGCATGCTGGCTACCCGCTGGACAATATGGGTGGTGTCGGCCTCGGCCAATCCGGCCAGGGTATGGTAGCCAAGCTGTTCGATCCGCTCGATAACCGTCGGCCCCACTCCTTTCACCCCGAGCAGCATTGCCCGCTCTTGCGGGCCAAACCGGTTGTTGCCATCCATCTTTCAGACTCCTTTCCGATAGCTGTGGTTAAACATCAGGCCCGCAAGGGGCCTGATGGAGAGAGTGAAGGCTTAACGCACGCTGCGCAGCAGGAAGTCCGGCTGACCACAGGAGCGACGCTCACGCTTTTGCATTTCGGCGGAGCAGGTGACCGCATCCGTCCCCTCTTTATTGACGCAGATGTAGATCTCCCGCAGGAAGCGGCCACCATCGGCGCAAGCCACCGTGATGTTGTCGGGCGCCAGCCACTGGTTGGCGCTCGCCAGATCGGCCTTGAGCTGGAAGGTGCTCTTGCGCAGCGGCGCTTCCGGGGATTGATAGGCCACCGGGATCTTCACCTTCTGGCGCAGATCGCTAGCCAGCTGATGGAAGGCCTGCTGGCTCAGACCGGAGCAGGTACCGTGCTTCTCCCACTCATGGCGATAGAGGAAACGGCTGGGGTAAAGGTCGGCAAACTCGCTCTCCATATCGGGATCGAGCCGTTCGCGGGTGCAACTGCTGGGATAACCGCGATCGTACTGAGGCCAGAGACCGTGCAGCACGAACCCCAGCTTGCGGGAACACTGGTCCCGATCCGCCGGTTTGACGGCGCAGTGCTCGGGCGACCAGGAGAGCGCCATGGCGTAATAATCAAACTCTCCCGCCTCCCCTTTGGCCTGTGCGGCCGAGGAGAGCAACAAACCACCCGCCAGCAGGGCAATCATCTTCTTCATCTATATATATCCATTTCAACCAACTCGGGAATGGCTGCAATGCTCCCATATTCCAGCGCGCGGAAACAGTGCTCCCGCCAAGGCTTGCGACAAGGGTCAGACCACTTCGGGGTTTCACCGGATAATAACGAGGCGTAAGCTGGCATCCTGGCGCCGGGTGCGCCACCGCATCATTTCAAGCAACCACAGGATGTAACATGATCCGCAAGAATCCCTCCGGCCATCTGCCTGTCATCGACGAATCCGCCTATATCGACAAGACCGCCATCATCTGCGGCAAGGTGATCATCAAAGAGAATGTCTTTGTCGGCCCCTATGCGGTGATCCGTGCCGACGAGGTGGATGAGAGTGGAGATATGGAACCCATCGTCATCGGCGCCAACTCCAATATCCAGGACGGGGTGGTGATCCACTCCAAATCCGGCGCCGCCGTCACCATCGGCGAGTACACCTCCATCGCCCACCGCTCCATCGTCCACGGACCGTGCGAAGTGGGAAACCGGGTCTTTATCGGCTTCAACAGCGTGCTGTTCAACTGCCATATCGGTGACGGTGCCGTGGTGCGTCACAACTCGGTGATCGATGGCTGCGATCTGCCGCCGGAGTTCTACGTCCCCTCCACCACCCGCATCAACCAGCAGAGCGATCTGACCCATATCCCGCGGGTTTCGGTAGATGCCGCCGAGTTCTCCGAGGACGTGGCCCACACCAATATCGATCTGGTCAAAGGGTACAAGGCGCTCTCCAACGAGTTCTGAGCCCTTTCTTTATTACCAGAGAACAAAACGGGCGCCGAGGCGCCCGTTGCTGTTTCTATTTCTACTTATATATGTGCGGGTCAGGAGCACTTCTTCAGGCTTATATGCCAGTTGGCGCCGGATTGCACCTGATGCTTGGCGGCGAAGCTGTCCATGTTCAGCGCCACCGACACCTGCAGCAGGCTGTTGAGGTAGACCAGCGGCTGACCTTCCGGCACGTCACCGAAGCTGCTGACGTAAGGGGCCTTGCCGTCATATTTGACCACATCCCCTTCGCGGATCTTGATGCAGGCGTTATCTCCCTTGTTGATCCCCGCCTTGGTCAGCAGGGCATCATCGATATTGGTCCAGACGTTGCCGTACTGCACATCGAGGATCGGGATGGTGCCCTTGAGGGTGCCATCCTGCTCGGCGACTGCAGGCTGATAGGGGATCTTCACCACTTCGAGGGGCAGCAGCGGGCCGACCTGCTCGTAGCTGATGGCGCCGGAAGCGAGCCGCGCGCCGGTATAGGCGTACACATCGCGGCCGTGGAAGGTGTAGGACTTCTCGGAGCCCTTGAGGCGGTTGAGCTTCTCATCAATCTGGCGCACCGCCTCGATGCCGAAGTGCTCGGCCACCAGGGTCAGGGTGCCGTTGTCCGGGGTCACGATGTAGTGGCCGCTCCTGGTCTTGAGCACTACTGACTTGCGCTCGGTGCCAACACCGGGATCCACCACGCTGACAAACACTGTGCCCTTGGGCCAATACTGCAGGGTCTGGTAGAGGCGGTAGGAGGCTTCCCAGATGTTGTAAGCCGGGATCTCGTGGGTCAGGTCATAGAGCGGCAGGGTGCGATCCACCCCGAAGGCAACCCCCTTCATGGCCGATACGGCACCATCTTTGAGGCCGAAATCGGTCTGGATCACCAGCGCTTCGTTGGCGGCGGCGATGCCGCTTGCCAGCATGAGGGCGAGCGCGATGGCGCGGGGAGCGGTGCGAATATCCATATCTGAACTCCTGAATCATCTGAGGATAACGAAACGGCGACAGCCATTTAGACATCCAGACTGCCACCAATGGATTTTTTTGCAAGGGGTTTGCAACAAAGTGAGGGACGACTCGCAGAAATTGTGCTCGCCAAACGTCGGCGACGGGGGTATCAAAGGCAGAATGGGAAAACGTTTACAATACAGGAGCTCAGCACCATGACACAACCCGTACCGGAGATGATGACCCTGCTGCTGGAGATTGGTGAACAGAGCAGTCAGCTCTGGCTGAGCCAGCCAGAAGCGGCCCCGTCACACTACCCGCTGGCCTTTGGCACCCACGCCATCCAGCCCGGACCGTTTCGCCACGCGCCGCCCACCCCGCTCGAACTGGAGCGGGCCATCATGGTGGTGGAGGATGAGCTGATGCGCATCGCCCCGCAGATCCCGCCCGGCTTGCAGCTGACCCTGCGCAGCCAGCCGTCGCTGGCCGAAGCGCTGGGGGACAACCAGATCGACCGGGATCTGGTGGAGCAAGCCTTTGGCCAGCTGGCCGCGATGGCGGAAGGGGATCCCCTCGCCGCCAGCTTGCTGCCCCGCGACGAGCACTTTGCCGCCGTGCTGCTGATCGTCAGGGAGTGGCTGCACCATCTGGCCAGCGAGAGCGTGCTGATTGTGGAGTAGAGTCATGGCGGATGTCCCTTGCACTGCCGACTCGCGGTAAAACAGGAGCGCGGCGACGAGGTCCTGCGCCACCGCCATGCACGGCATGCAAAACCGGGAGCTATGCGCCCTTGCTCATCATCGCCTTCTGCCGCGCCCCCTGCTTCTGTTACCATCGCGGCCACGATCACTCACTGCATCGTGGCCGCAGGCCGCGATAACCCCGACTGGTGCCCCTATGTCCACAGCCTCCTTTGCCGAACTGGCCCTCTCCCCCCGCTTGCAGCAGACCCTGAGCGAACTGGGCTATGCCGCCCCCACCCCCATTCAGGCTCGCGCCATCCCCGTCATTCTGGCGGGGCGGGATCTGATGGCGGGGGCACAGACCGGCACCGGCAAGACCGCCGCCTTTGTGCTGCCGCTGCTGGAGCAGTTGCTGGCGCAGCCACAAATGGAGTCCCAACGCCCGATCCGGGCGCTGGTGCTGGTGCCGACCCGCGAGCTGGCGGTGCAGGTCGCCGAGAGCGTGGCGCGCTACGGCCAGGGAACCGGTCTCACCAGCACGCAAGTCTACGGCGGGGTGAGTATCGCGGCGCAGGTGGAGGCGCTTCAGACCGGGGTGGATATCCTGATCGCCACCCCGGGCCGTCTGCTCGACCATCTGCGTCAGGGGGCCTTGAGCCTTGATAGCCTCCGCCATCTGGTGTTTGACGAAGCAGACCGCATGCTCGACATGGGCTTTATGGACGAGATCAAGGCGCTGCTGAAACAGATCCCGGCGGGTCGCCAGACCCTGCTCTTCTCCGCCACCTGCGACGACAACCTGTTTGCTTTGAGCAAGGTGCTGCTGCGCGACCCCGAGCTGATTGAAGTGGCGCCGCGCAACACCACGGCGGCCGAGGTGGAGCAGCGGGTCTACACGGTGGACAGTGATCGCAAGCTGGCGCTGGTCGAACACATGCTGAAAGTGAAAGGGTGGGCACCGGCGCTGATCTTCAGCCGCACCCGCCAAGGGGCGGACAAGCTAGCCCAGCAGCTTGGCAAGGCTGACATCAATGCCCTCGCCTTCCACGGCGATCTGTCGCAAAGCGCGCGGGAAAAAGTGCTGCTGGAGTTTCGCGCCGGTACCCTGCAGGCGCTGGTCGCCACCGATGTGGCAGCCCGCGGCCTCGATATCAGCGATCTCAACTATGTGATTAACCTCGAGTTCCCGTTTGTGGCGGAGGATTACGTCCACCGTATCGGTCGCACCGGCCGCGCCGGCAACAAGGGGCTCGCCATTACCCTGTTCAGCCCGGAAGATGCGCCGCTGTTGGAGAAGGTGGAAGCTGTGCTCGACACCCGTTTGCCCCAGCAGTGGTTTCCGGGCTTTGAGCCGGATCTCACCCGCTTCGAGCCCGAGCCGCGCCGCAACAGCAAGGCGGCCCAGAAGCAGCGCGCCAGAAAGCAGGCGCTCGCTGGCAACAAGGGTGGCAAAGGCAAGCGTTAAGCCGCCCTGCGCCGCCAACAAAAAACGCCCGCATGGGCGTTTTTTGTTATCTGACAGGAGCCTGCTCTTGGCGAGTAGAACCCTAGCGGGTCGCCAGCACCAGTGGCAGGGATCGCAAGATCTGCCGCTCCGCCAGGGTCGAGAGGATAAACATCACCATATAGCCAAGCCCCAGCGCCACGATAATCGCCACCACGTTGGCGGTGAACTCGGCCACCAGATAGTAGGCGGCGACCAGCGCCACTATGCCAGCCAGCCGGATCAGCAAACTCCGGGTAAAGTGACCGTGAGCCTTGATATAGGCGAGCTGATAGCCGTTAAGCATCATAAAGATAAAGAAGATGGAGAAGTGGAACAGCACAGGCACAGCACCCACGTATTCGGCGGGGAAGAACAGCAATACCAGCGGCTTGCCCGCCAGCAGCATCAAACCAAAGAAGGCCAGACTGACGATGGCGGAGAGCCGGAAGATCCAGCGGCGGATCATCCGGATCTGGCGGTGGTCGCCATTGCGCAGATTGACCGCCAGCTCAGGCAGCACAAAGCGGTAGATGGGGAAGACGAACAAGGTGGTCATATAGGTAAAGATGGGGCGAACCACCACCTGAAAATCCCCCAGCTCGTCGATGCTGAAGTGGCGGATAGTGAGCAGCACAGTGATGTAAATCATCAGAATGCTGGCCCCCGCCTCCAGGGAGGCGGTAAAGCTCTTCTTCACATAGCTCACCATCTCGGGACCGAGCGCCACCTTGGCCAGCGGCCTGGTGGCGATGGCCCGGCGCCGCGAAACATACATATAACCGGCGATGGCGAGCGACGAGAAGGTCAGCCCGTAGAAGAGCGAGGCAAGCGCATCCATCCCGAGCCCAAAGTAGCAGGCCATAAAGAGCAGGCCGTTGGCCAGCGGCTCCAGCCAGGTGACCCGGTTGGAGAGCGCATACATCCGGTACATGGCCACCAGATTGGTGAAGTAGACCTTGAGCCCCAGCCCGAAGATGACCCCCACCAGTTGCAGATACTCCACCCGGATATGGAGCCCGTGCTTGATATAGGGGATCACCGCCCCCCAGGTGAGCAGCACAATGCCGATGAGGAAGTAGCGAAAGATATTGATAATGTCCCGATCGTTTTTGGTCTGGGAGTAGCTCACCACCATGGAGGAACGAAAACCAGTCATCAGGATAAAGGAGAGGGAGATCAAATCCACCACGCTGTTGAACAGCGCCAGCTCCCCCTTGGCGACCCATTGCGCCAGCCACACCTTGAAGGCGAAGCCAATAACGATGCTGACCAGCGAGGCCCACATCCCGGTGATAAAGGCCTGCTTGAGGCGCGCGAGAGAGGCGTATTGCATAACGAAAATGGATAACTTGCAGGGAAAAGAGAGAGGGCCATCTTATGAAAGCCTCCCTCCCTTGAACAGCGTTAATGCCACGCACTCACAGCCACCCAAAAAAACCGCCAATGCAAAACACCCGCTTATTTCCTGAAAACGGGCGTTTTGTGGTGCGCCGTTATGGCTGCTGATTGCAGCGATGGCACGGCTTGCTGCCAGTCTGTCGCGCAACCCTTATGACTGCGGCACCGCCTTGATCAGCTCCTCGTAGTGATCAATCAGCTCGGGGCCGTGCAGCGGCGAGTCGTGACCGCCAATCACCGTCTTGATCGGCAGCTTCATCGCCTTGAGCCGCTCGATGGTCTGCGGATACGCCTTCACATTGGCAAAGCTCAGGTTGCCCAGCTTCTCCTTGAGGATGCAGTTGCCATAGAGCACCTGCTCGTCGGGGAAGTAGACAAAGATGCCGTCCGGCGTGTGGGCCGGGCCCGCGTAGAAGGCGCGCACCTTGCCCTCTTGCAGCGTGAAGTCACCATCGTGCACCACGTTGGGCAGCACCAGCGGCAGATCCGGATACTCCGGCAGCCCCTTGCGGGTAAAGGCGACAATCTCGGCCCAGTCGCTCTTCATCAGATCCCGGGTCTGGCGCGTCGCCACCACCTTGGCCCCGATGGACTTCCAGTAGGCGTTACCGCCCGCCCGATCGGTGTGGTAGTTGGTGTTGATCACCTCCAGCACCGGCTTGCTGCTGACCCGTTTAATGAGCTTGTGCAGCTCGCGGGCGGTATCCGGCGTCCAGGTCGCCCCCACCACCGTCACCCCCTTGGCCCCGAAATAGACCATGGAGTTCTCTTTGACGTAGTAGTTATCTTCAACAACATAGACAGGGCCGCTCACCTGCTTGAGCTCGATCCCCGCCGCCCGCACGCTGCCCCCCCAGAAACTCGCCATCAGCACCACGGCCCCGGCCAATATGCACTTCATCCAACCTTTCATCATCTTGATCCCTCGAACCAACCGCCCCCTCGCCACCCCTGTGGCAAGCCGGGCCTTTTAAGCAGTGAGCAGAAGATACGGGGGATTTGTGAGGGGAAAATGAGGTTGTGTGAAGAGAAGGTGAAGTCAGGGGAACGTACGGAAAAATCGGCAACGACCTCCTTTTCGCGAACATCCGAATACGCTGCGCCATTCGAATCTGCAACACAGATAGCTGCCCCTCACCCTAGCCCTCTCCCGAGGGAGAGGGGATGGCCCATGCCAATTCCAAACTCCCATCCCCACCCGTACCTCGCACGTAAAGCACAATCAGCGGAGCCTATTTGTCCCCTTCTCACCTTGCGGGAGAAGGGCTGGGGATGAGGGGGAGGTAACAATAAGCCACATCATGTAGGGACGATTAGCGCAGCGTAATCGTCCGTTTACCGCCGAGCATCGAGTCATGGCAAGACAGGCAGGACACTCTGGATATCAGCGGCCTCTCGGCAACGCCCTATTCGCGAACGTCCGAATACGCTTCGCTATTCGAACCTACAGCCCTCACATATAGAAAAAACATATTGTTTAATATACAGTATACAGTGTACATAGTCTTACACATTAATGGAGATCTCATGAGTGATGTAGAATCAATAATTAGCACCAAAAGAAATACATTAAAAACAGATCGACTAGACATGTCATTCGGCGAATTAATGAACATGTTTGAAGACGGTGATTTATTTATAACTCCTGAATATCAACGCGTATTTAGATGGACTAATTTTCAGCAAACAAGATTTATCGAGTCTGTATTACTTGGCATTCCCATCCCCCCCATATTTGTTGCTGAAGATAATGATGGAAAATGGGAGGTTGTTGATGGTCTCCAGAGAATTTCAACAATATTTTCATTTTTTGGCTTACTCGATACTTTACCAGAAAAAAACAATTCAACATTAACTACTGGGGAGATGGTCCCTGAACTTGAGGGAATAAACCTAGATACCCTTCCATTAAAACTAAAAACAACTATCAAGAGAGCAGTTTGTCGTGTTGAAATTGTTCGATGGGATAGTCAGGAAGATATTAGATATGAGTTGTTTAACCGTCTAAACACTGGGGCAAGTCCTCTATCTGACCAAGAAATCAGAAACTGCATATTTAGATCATATCCTGTCGACCTTAATGGGATATTACGAGAAATTGCATCTCTTGAGATATTCAACAATTTAATACAACCAAGTAAAGCTAAGAAAGAACAAATGTTTCTTGAAGAACTGGTGTTGCGTTTCTTTGCATTTAAATATTTCAAAGATGACTTTAAAACAACTGTACCACAATTCCTTACTGAATTTATGAAAGCAGTTTCCAGTGGGAAAGAGAGTTTTAATCTAGAAAGCGAAAAGCAATACTTCATAGATTTAATTACTATTTTAAATGGAAAATATGGTAGTAAAATATTCAGACCTAAGGAAGGTGCGAATAAGCGGGGAAATTCTTCTCGGCTGACGCAGTCATTTCATTTCTTCATGTTTGAGCCGATTTTTTCTCCCGTAAATGCCTTGAATCAGCCTATTTAGACCGTTTCTTCGCCATTTAAGGCGTTATTCCCAGTTTTTAGTGAGATCTCTCCCACTGACGTATCATTTGGTCCGCCCGAAACAGGTTGGCCAGCGTGAATAACATCGCCAGTTGGTTATCGTTTTTCAGCAACCCCTTGTATCTGGCTTTCACGAAGCCGAACTGTCGCTTGATGATGCGAAATGGGTGCTCCACCTTGGCCCGGATGCTGGCTTTCATGTATTCGATGTTGATGGCCGTTTTGTTCTTGCGTGGATGCTGTTTCAAGGTTCTTACCTTGCCGGGGCGCTCGGCGATCAGCCAGTCCACATCCACCTCGGCCAGCTCCTTGCGCTGTGGCGCCCCTTGGTAGCCGGCATCGGCTGAGACAAATTGCTCCTCTCCATGCAGCAGATTACCCAGCTGATTGAGGTCATGCTCGTTGGCCGCGGTGGTGACTAGGCTGTGGGTCATGCCACTCTTGGCATCGACACCAATGTGGGCCTTCATGCCAAAGTGCCACTGATTGCCTTTCTTGGTCTGATGCATCTCCGGATCGCGTTGCTGCTCTTTGTTCTTGGTCGAGCTGGGTGCCTCAATGATGGTGGCATCGACCAAGGTGCCTTGGGTCATCATGACGCCTGCTTCGGCCAGCCAGCGATTGATGGTCTTGAACAATTGGCGGGCCAGTTGATGCTGCTCCAGCAGGTGGCGGAAATTCATGATGGTGGTGCGGTCCGGCAAGGCGCTATCCAGGGATAACCGGGCAAACAGACGCATGGAGGCGATTTCGTACAGAGCATCTTCCATCGCGCCATCGCTCAGGTTGTACCAATGCTGCATGCAGTGAATGCGTAGCATGGTTTCCAGCGGATAAGGTCGCCGGCCATTACCAGCCTTGGGGTAAAACGGCTCGATGACTTCCACCATGTTTTGCCATGGTAGAATCTGCTCCATGCGGGACAAGAAAATCTCTTTTCTGGTCTGACGGCGCTTACTGCTGAATTCACTGTCGGCGAAGGTGAGCTGATGACTCATGATGAACCCTGTTCCATGGCTCCAGATGACAAACATGATCTCATATCAGGGACTTGTTCGCACCTTCCCTAAAGGAAACTTTGCCCTTCACATATTTGACTCCATATCATTCTCACTTCCAAAAGTGTTCGATACTATCTCAGGAAATGAGCAATTAATTTTCAAACGAATTGAAAATCTAATTGAAGACGAAGTATATAATGAGATAGGAACGAGCACATTTTCTAATACAAGAATTAGAAAACGAATGGATAGAGCATTAGAGGTATTCTCTAGTGCTACATAAAGTTATTTCAGAAATAATAGAAGAAAATGATTGGAGAGATCGTGAGTTTACAAGACTAAAAGTGAACTCATCAAACGTGGAAGAAATTCTTTGGTGCCGGATGAGCATCCCGATGATCTATGCTCATTGGGAAGGTTTTGTCGTTAATTCATTAAAGATACTGATAGAGCATTTAAACTCCCTCAGTCTAGACCCACTTAATGCGAGTATAAATTTAGTTGTAACTGGATTAGGGGATAACTATAAGTCACTAAGTGGAAAACAATCTTTTCAGCAAAGAATAACTTTCACAAACAACTTTCATAACCTATTAAAAAGTTCATTGAAGTTGTCAAAAAAGATAGATACAAAATCTAACTTGAAGTCTAGTGTTTTAGCGGAAATTTGTGAAATTTTTTCTTTTAACATGGAAAGCTTCAATCCATATACAGCAGATAAGATAGAATAGTAAATATTAGAAATAGCATCGCGCATGGAGAGAACGCATACCAAGTAAACATGGAGAATATAACTAAATATATAACATCTGTAACGGGCGCAATTGACACATTATTGGTTGAAATTGACGATTTCATAAAACAAAAAAAATATTTACGCCCCCAGCAAAATTAAATTCAACCACGTAATAAACCCACCCGCTATGCGGGTAGGTTTATTTTTGTTATTACAAGTCAACCCCAAAATATGTAGCTCACACCAACAATCACCCCAACGGCGGCGTCCGTGGCGGCACCATACGCTTGCTGCCGGTGGACTCGAAGGCCGAGGCAAAGCGCAGCAGGTTGTTGTCGTCATAGGCGCGACCGGCGAAGGTCAGGCCCACCGGCATACCGATATCGGCCATCACCCCCATGGGGACGGTGACGGTCGGCACGCCGAGATGGCGAATGGCGAGGTTGCCGTTGGCAACCCAGATGCCGTTGCTCCAGGCGATATCGGCAGAGGCCGGATTCACATCCGCGTCAGCCGGGGCGACGTCGGCGACGGTGGGGAACAGCACGGCGTCGAGCTTGAGCCCGTCCATCCAGTCTTCCAGGTCCAGCTTGCGGGTCTTTTCCAGACCACGCAGGCCGTCCGGCACTGTGGCGATCTCGTCCCAGGATTTCAGGCCGCGCTTGGCCATATTGACGTACTCGTCCATGCCCGCCGCCAGATCGCCCTCGCGGTTCGGCAGGGTGCCCGGATCGTGGGGGAAGATCTTCGGCCCATCGACATCCTCAAGCTTGTTCAACTTGGGATCGCCGTTGGCGCGCAGGAAGTCGTCGAACGCCCAGCCGGAGAGCTCCCACAGCTCGTCGTTGAGAAACTCCGGGCTCACGATGCCTCGATTGAACACGGTCGGCGCGCCGGGTCGATCCCCTTCGCAGTTGGAGACTAGCGGGAAGTCCACTTCGATGACTTCGGCGCCAGCGGCTTCCAGCGCCTTGCGTGCGTCTTCCCAGAGGGCAATCACGGTCTCGCGGGTATGGATGCGCTGACCGGTCGGGCCGCCGATACCGGGGTTTTCGCTGGTGCCAGCCAGTTCATCCTTGTTGATAAACATGCGCGGCACGCCGAGGCGCTTACCCTTGAGGGCATCGGCCTTGGCAGCCAGCTCCAGATAGGAGGCCGGACGCACCTCGGAGGCCTTGGGCAGCTGCACCCAGGGCTGCATGCGCCACAGATCGCCACGGGTATCGGCATCGTCGGCCACTACCACGTCGAGCACTTCCAGCAGGTCGTTCATGGTGCGGGCATAGGGTACCACCACATCCATGGTCGGAGTCAGCGGCCAGTTGCCACGTACCGAGATGACGCCACGGGACGGGGTGTAGGCACACAGGCCGTTGTTGGAAGCCGGGCCACGGCCGCTCGACCAGGTCTCTTCCGCCAGACCAAAGGCGGAGAAGCTGGCGGCGGTGGCGGTACCGGCGCCGTTGGAGGAGCCGGAGGCAAACGGCGCGGTCAGGTAGTCGGCGTTGTAGGGGCTCTCTGCACGGCCATAGACGCCGCGCTGCATACCGCCATTGGCCATCGGCGGCATATTGGTTTTGCCAAGGCAGATGGCACCGGCGGCGCGCAGGCGCTCCACGGTAAAGGCATCGCGCTGGGCCACCAGATCCTTGAAGGCCGGGCTGCCGGAGGCGGCAGTCAGCCCCTTGACCAGATAGCTGTCTTTGGCGGTGTAGGGGATGCCGTCGAGCGGGCTCAGGGTCTCGCCACGGGCACGGCGGGCATCGGAAGCCTCGGCCTCTTTCAGCGCATCGGGATTGGCGACCACCACGGCGTTGAGTTTGGTGGCTGTCTCGGGGCCGTTGTAAGCCTCGATCCGGGCCAGATAGGCCTTGACCAGTTCGACCGCTGTGGTGCGGCCTGATTCGAGCGCGGCACGCAGCTCGGCAATGGAAACCTCGGTCACTTCGATCATTTAGGATCTCCTGTAAAAGGGTGACTGTTTGTCATGATGTTCGCCGCATCAGCGCCGGCGACCATCACACCATCAAGAGAGAAAACCCCACTGCGTGGGGTTTTGAATACTCACCGGAACCGGTTCTTATTTGCCGGACGGGATCTGTTGTGTAATGCAGTGGATATTGCCACCGCCCAGCAGGATCTCGCGGGCCGGTACGCCGACCACGGTGTGGTCGGGGAAGATCTCTTCCAGAATGCGCTGGGCTTCGCCATCGGTGGCGGCATCCAGCAACGGGTAGACGATGCGATCGTTGGTGATAAGGAAGTTCACGTAGGAACCGGCCAGACGGCCCTCTGCCTCGCGCGGCACACCGCTGCCGCTCTCGACACCGGCAGACTCCTCTTCAGTGCAGAACAGCGGGCCCGGCTGGGGCAGCTTCCACACTTTCAGCTTGCGACCCTTGGCATCCACCGCCGCTTCCAGCACCTTGAGGGCAGCCACGGAGCGGGCGTACTGGGGATCGTTCTGGTCATCAGTCCAGTGCAGCGCCACTTCACCCGGACGCACGAAGCAGCACATGTTGTCGATGTGGCCGTCGGTTTCGTCCATATAGACGCCTTCGTCCAGCCAGATAAAGCTGGTGACGCCGAGATAGTCGCGCAGGTGCGCTTCGATCTGCGCTTTGGTCAGGTGCGGGTTGCGGTTTTCGTTGAGCAGGCACTCGGCGGTGGTCAGGCAGGTGCCTTCGCCATCGACATGGATGGAGCCCCCTTCCAGAATCAGCGGCGCGTCGTAGCGAGCCATGCCGTGCTGGGCCAGCATCTGGGCAGCGACCTCTTCATCCTGATTCCACGGGTAGTAGAGACCGCCCTTGTGACCGCCCCAGGCGTTGAAGCCCCAGTCCACCCCACGGCACTCGCCGGCAGCGTTGGTGACGATGGTCGGGCCGGTATCGCGAGCCCAGCAGTCATCGCTGTTCATCTCGACCAGAGTTACGTGGGCGGGCATGATGGCGCGGGCCTGCTCCATAAACTGGGCCGGTACCCCCATAAAGACCGGGGTGGCGCCACCGATGGCATCGGCCACCTTGGCGAAGGTCTCTTGCGCGAAGCGACCGGCTACGCGCCAGTTGTCCGGGCGAAACGGCCAGATCATCCAGACGGCCTGCTGGTGCGCCCACTCGGCGGGCATGGTGAAGCCGTCGGCGGCCGGCGTGGAGTTAATGGTCTTGATGCTCATCGCAAGGCTCCTTGCATGGATTGAGGCCCCCGTTTACGCCCGATGCGGCGCGGGAACCCGGAAAAATAATAGTGGGTCGCAGAGTAAGACGTTGCGCCCCCATCCATCAAATGAATAGGATGGATTGTCCCATAAACACGGCGAATAATCCCCCCCATGAAACTGCACCAGCTCGACCTCAATCTGCTGCTCGCGTTTGACGCCCTGATGACGCAGGGCAGCGTCACCCGCGCCGCCGAAGCGCTCTTTATCAGCCAGCCTGCCATGAGCCACTCCCTAAACCGGCTGCGCACCTTTCTCGGTGACCCGCTGCTGGTGCGCACCCCGCAGGGGATGCTGCCGACCCCGCGTGCCCAGCGACTGCATCTGGGGGTGCAGCAGGCGCTGCGGCTGCTGGAGCAGCAGCTCACCGAGGAAGAAGAGTTCGAACCAAGCCAGTCGAAGCGGCGCTTCGTGCTCTGCACCACAGATTACGTGGAGTGCGTGCTGATCCCGCCGCTTATTCAGCGGCTCAGACGGCTGGCGCCGGGGGTCACCATCGAGATCCGCATCCTGCGCGACACCCTGCCCGAAGCCGAGCTGGCGAGCGGCGAGATCGATTTGGTGCTGGGCTTTGACGAATACATGCAGGTACCGGGGTATCTCGGCAAGGAGACCTGGCTCACCGAGCCGCTGGCCGGGCTGGTGCGCGCCGATCTGCCGATTGCCAAATCGGCCCCCTCCGGCGCCGAGGATGACCCCTCCCTGTGGCAGGAGCGCATCACCCTGCCGCAGCTGATCGCCATGCCCCATGTGTTCCACTCGCCGCTGGGCACCTCGGAGGCGAGCCTCGACCGCTATCTGAAGAGTCAGGGCTTTAGCCGCACCATCTCGGTCAACAGTCAGAGTTATATGTCCGCCGCCGCCATCGTTAGCCAGAGCGATCACCTGCTGGTGCTGCCCAGCATGGTGGCCGAGCTGCTCGCCACCCACTGGCCGCTGAAAAGCCTGCCGCTGCCCGAGGATGTGCCCGACTACCACCTCAACTGCGTCTGGCATCCAGTGCACGCACAGCAACCAGCACTGGTATGGCTGAAAGATTTGATGAAAGAGCTGGTGGGGCCAAGGTAATGCTGAGGTAAGCCTCCCAAAAACAACAGTGGCTCCCTCAGGAGCCACTGTTGTTTCTGCTGTATCGCGTTACGCCCGCAGGGCCCGCATCAGCTGGGCGACTACATCGTCCAGCAGGGGGCGATCGGGGCGGCACTGGGCGAAGGTGACCAGCCCTTGCAGGTTGATCAGCAGCAGGGCGGTGAGGGTGTGGATATTGCTATCCGGGGCCAGTTCACCCTTGGCCTGCGCCTGTGTCAGCAACTCGGCCAGATCCTGCTCCAGCTCGCCATAGATACCCTTGACCCGCTGGGTCAGCTCCTCATCCTGCTCGCTCAGCTCCATCATGGTGCGGGTCACCAGACAGGAGCCGCAGAGCGCCTCCCCCACAATCCGGTCGAGATAGGCCGCAAGGCCCGCCAGCGGGCTCGGGTTGTCGAGCAGGGAGCGGCGCAGGGTGCGTTTACCCTCGACATAGTGATCCACCGCCGCCAGCAGCAGGCCGCGCTTGTTGCCAAAGGCGCCGTAAATGCTGCCCGGGTGCAGGCCGGTGGCTGCCACCAGCTCCTGCATGGTGGTCTTGGCATATCCCTTGGCGCGAAACGCTTCCATGGCATTTCGCAGTACCTCGTCCCGATCAAACTCGGCTATGCGCATGGTTCCTCCCGTGGGAAATGGTTCACCGGCAAGGGGCAACAGAGCCCGCCGATAAAGAGTGGCTGGAAAGGGCGGCAAGTTTACCCCAGCCGCCCGCTCGGGCCAACCTTCTTGAACGCGCATTCAAAAAAAGCTTGCGCCCGACGCAAAAAACGTCTTGAATGCACGTTCAAGAATAACCCGTTCAGGACAACCTATCATGAATACCCTGTTTCAGCCGTATCGACTCAATGACACTCTGACCCTGGCCAACCGTTTCATGATGGCCCCGCTCACCCGCTGCATGGCAGGCCCAGGTCTGGTGCCGACCGAGCAGATGGCTGCCTATTACGGCCGCCGCGCCGACATCGGCCTGATTGTTTCAGAGGCCGTCATCATCCGCCCCGACGCGCAGGGCTACCCCAATACCCCGGGCCTCTTCACCCAGGCGCAGATCGATGGCTGGAAGAAAGTGACCAGTGCCGTGCACGCCAAGGGCGGCAAGATCTTCGCCCAGCTGTGGCACGTAGGTCGCCTCTCCCACCCCTTCTTCCATCAGGCTGAAGTGTTGGCCCCCTCTGCCGTGGTGCACGAGGGCACTGTGCCCCGCATGCGCGAGCTGACCTATCAGGTGCCGCGCGCCCTGACCGAGGCCGAAATAGCCCAACTGGTACAGGATTACGCCCAAGCCGCAGCCAACGCCATCGAGGCGGGCTTTGACGGGGTGGAGATCCACGGCGCCAACGGCTACCTGATCGACCAGTTCCTGCACCACTCCACCAATCTGCGCACCGACAACTACGGCGGCAGCCCGGAAAAGATGAGCCGCTTCGCGCTGGAAGTGGTCGATGCCATCAGCACCCGTATCGGTGGTGATCGGGTAGGTATTCGCCTCTCCCCGGGTGCCTATGTCCATCTGGCGGGCAGCCCGGAAGATCGCGCCGTGTTCGACTACCTGCTGGGCAAGCTCAACGATCGCCCGCTGGCCTATATCCACCTCGGCATCTTTGATGACAACCTCACCTTCGATTATCTGGGTGGGCGCGCCTCCGACTATCTGCGCGCCCACTACAAGGGCAATCTGGTCGGTGTGGGCAACTACGACGCCGAGCGCGCCGCTGCGGCCATCGAGGCCAACCGCTTCGATCTGGTGGCCATCGGTCGTCCGCTTATCGCCAACCCGGACTACCTCACCAAGGTGAAGAAGGGAGAAGCACTGGTACCCTACGCCGACACCATGCTGGCCGAGCTGGTATAACCGCGAAGCCATCGCCAGACGACAGGCAATAAAAAACGAGGGGAGCTGTTGCTCCCCTCGTGCTATCTGGCTGATGCCGCATTCCGTTGGTGCGGGCTTAATTGGTGCGGATGCTTAATTGGTACGAAATAGCGCCTCGATGGAGAGCCCCTGGCTCAGCAGGATCTCCCGCAGACGGCGCAGCCCCTCCACCTGGATCTGGCGAACCCGCTCGCGGGTCAGGCCAATCTCGGCTCCCACATCCTCGAGGGTGGCCGGCTCGTAGCCCAGCAGACCAAAACGACGGGCCAGCACTTCCCGCTGCTTGGGATTAAGCTCCTCCAGCCAGTGGACAATGCTGCTGCGCATATCATCTTCCTGAGACTCCAGCTCCGGCCCCATGCCACGCTCGTCGGAGAGCACATCCAGCAACGCCTTGTCGCGATCGCCGCCAATGGGGGTGTCCACCGAGGTGATCTTCTCGTTGAGTTTGAGCATGCGATTCACATCGTCCACTGAACGATCCAGCGCGAAGGCGATATCCTCGGCGGTCGGTTCATGATCAAGACGGTGAGAGAGTTCGCGCGCGGTGCGCAGGTAAACGTTTAACTCCTTGACCACATGAATGGGCAGACGGATGGTGCGGGTCTGGTTCATGATGGCCCGCTCTATGGTCTGGCGGATCCACCAGGTGGCATAGGTGGAGAAACGGAAGCCGCGCTCGGGGTCGAACTTCTCGACCGCACGGATAAGACCGAGGTTGCCCTCTTCGATAAGATCCAGCAGCACCAGGCCGCGGTTGTTGTAACGACGGGCGATTTTGACCACCAGTCGCAGGTTGGACTCGATCATGCGCTTGCGGGCGGCTTTGTCACCTCGCAAGGCACGACGGGCGTAGTAGACTTCCTCTTCGGCAGTGAGCAGCGGGGAGAAACCTATCTCCCCCAGATAGAGTTGCGTGGCATCCATCACCTTGTTCAGTTCCGGTGCCAGGAACTCATCGGAGATAGTCTCGTCCGCCTCGGCGGCTACCTCCTGCAACTCTTCTACCTCGTGAGATTCGGGTTCAGCGTCAAACTCTAACTCTGCATCCTGCATTACCAGTTGTTCTTGGCTCATGGTGTGTCTCCCTGACGTTACCAGAGTAAGACGGTCTCTCTGGGGTTAACGCTTTGGCAAATAGCTCATCGGATTGATCGACTTGCCTCTGTACCGGATCTCGAAATGCAATCGCACATCCGGCGCGTCCGTGCTACCCATGTTGGCAATGACCGAGCCCCCCTTGACGCTGTCCCCTTCCTTCACCCGCAACTCGTCGTTGTGTGCGTAAGCGGAGAGATAGTCATCATCATGCTTGAGGATAATCAGCTTGCCGTACCCCCTTAAAGCACTGCCAGCGTATACCACTTTACCGCTGCTGGCGGCGTAGACGGGTTGCCCCTTCTGGCCGGCTATGTCGATCCCCTTGTTACCCTGTTCTGCAACAGAGAACCCCTCGACAATCCGGCCTTTTGCGGGCCAGTGCCAAGCAAGTCTCGACTGGGAGTTGTTTGTTTTTTGTTCTTTGGACTGAGCGTATTCCTTCGGTGCTGCCGGAGCAACGGATTTCTGAGAGATGAACGGCGTGGTCTGACCAGATCCACTCGGCTCGGCCAACGGACGCGGACCGTTGCTCGGACGGCTCACGGCCACCGGTGTCACGGTTGCCGGACGAGTCGCAGCTACCATCTGGGTCGAACCGCCGCCTGCGGTCTGGACATTGAGCACCTGACCCGGTTGCAGCGCATAGGGGGCGCTCAGGTTGTTGCTCTGGGCCAGCGCCTGCGGTGTCATGCCGAACTGGCGGCCGATGCTGCTCAGGGTATCGCCGCGGCGCACCTCATAGGTACCGGCACTGCGGCTGCTGCCGACACTGGCGCTGGAGCCATCGAGTCGCAGACGCTGCCCCGGATAGATGTTGTAGGGCGGGCTGATGTTGTTGAGGCTGGCCAACGAGGGTACGTCGTTGCCGGAGTTGAAGGCGATGGAGTAGAGGGTATCGCCCCGCTTCACCACATAGCTACCGCCCTGAATGGGGGCGCTGACCTGGGCACCGCTTTGGCGAGCCGGAATGGTCGAGACAAACTGCCCCTCATCAACACCATCTACCGGAGCTGCATTTTTACTGGAGGAGCAGGCAAGCAGCAGCCATGACAACACCACGACACTGCTTCCTTGCCAAATACGCGAACGCATAATGGATCCTTAACGACTAAACCAGAAATAGGCCACCACGGCCAGACCAATACAGAGCCAACCGAGCACATCAACATAGTGCATCAGTTTGCGTTCCATCTTCTCGCCACCCCAACGCATCAGGCCCGCAACCAGGAAAAAGCGCATGCCACGACCGATGAGGGAGGTGATGATGAAGGGCAGCAGAGCCATTTGCAACAACCCTGCCGTCACGGTAAACACCTTGTAGGGGATAGGGGTGAAGCTGGCAATGAAAATGACCCAGATCCCCCACTGCTCAAACCAGTTGCGAGCAATCTCGATCTTGTCCTGATAGCCCACAGACTCCACCAGTGGCAGCACGACCGGATCCCACAGGGCATAGCCAAGGGCATAGCCAAACAGGGCGCCCAGCACAGAGAAGAGGGTGGCCAGCGTGGCGTAGTGCCACGCCTTGTGGGGCTTGGCGAGCGCCATCGGCGCCAGCATCACGTCCACCGGGATCGGCCAGAATACCGACTCGATGAACGCGGTGATGGAGAGATACCAGGGGGCATGCTTGTGGCGAGCCCACTGCATCACCAGTACGTACAAACGGGAAAACAACTTCACTCAACATCTCCGTCAATCAGGGGAACAAAACGTACCGGCTCCAGAATACGGCTGGTCAGCTGGGATCCGGATCGTTCGATCAGCTGCAGGGTCTGCTGGCTGTCACCCACGGGCAACACCAGTCGGCCCCCTTCGGCCAGCTGATCGGTGAGCGCCGTCGGGATCTCGCTCGCCGCGGCCGTCACCAGAATGGCGTCATAAGGCCCCTTGTTGGGCCACCCCAGCCAGCCGTTGCCGTGCTTGGCCGAGACATTGTGCAGATCGAGCTGGCGCAGTCGGCGTCTGGCCTGGAACTGCAGCGACTTGATCCGCTCCACGGTATACACATGCTCCACCAGATGGGCGAGGATCGCCGTCTGGTAGCCCGAGCCAGTGCCAATCTCCAGCACATGGGCCGGATTGTTTTGCATCAGCAACTCGGTCATTCGCGCCACCATATAGGGCTGCGAAATGGTCTGGCCGTGGCCAATGGGCAGGGCGGTGTTATCCCACGCCTTGTGCGCCATGGCCTCGTCCACAAACAGCTGGCGCGGCACTTTCGCGATGGTCGCCAGCACGCGAAAATCGCGAATATCCTGCGCAATGAGCTGATTTAACAGGCGCTGTACTATCACACCACCCTCATCCCTGCAGATCTAACCAGGCCCCCAGACCGGCGAGACTGTCGTAGGCAGTCATGTCGATGGTCAGAGGGGTAATCGAGACATAGCCCTGCTCGATGGCAGCAAAATCGGTGCCTTCACCGGCATCCTGCTGGCTGCCGGGGGGGCCGATCCAGTAGATGGGCTGGCCACGGGGATCCTCGGTGCAGATCACCGACTCCGCCCGGTGGCGGTTGCCAAGGCGGGTGGTCTTGATCCCCTTGATCTGCTCGAGGGGCAAGTCCGGCACGTTGACGTTGAGGATCTGATCGGCAGGCAGGGGGTGTTTCATCAGCCCCTTCACCAGCAGGGCCGCATAGTGGGCCGCCGTGGCGAAGTGGGTCTTGCCCACCAGCGAGATGGCGATGGAGGGGTAGCCAAGATGGCGCCCCTCGGTGGCCGCGGCGACCGTGCCCGAGTAGATGACATCATCCCCCAGGTTGGCACCGTGGTTGATGCCGGCCACCACCATGTCGGGTTCAGGACGCACCAGCTCGTTGACCGCCAGATGCACGCAGTCGGTCGGCGTGCCCTTCACCGCATAGCTCTCGCACCCATTAAAGCCGTTTTCTGCAATGCGGGTAACCCGCAGCGGTACTTCCAGCGTCAGGGAGTGACTCGCGCCGCTGCGGTTACGATCCGGCGCCACCACAATGACCTCGCCGCAGGCGCGCAGCGCCTCGCTGAGGGCACGAATCCCCTCGGCATGCACACCATCATCATTACTGACCAGAATTCGCATCGGTCTGATTCCTGAAACCGTGATCGGCCTCTTCGGCCTGCATTAACTCGCGCACCACGCTGGTGGCAAACGCGCCCGCCGGCAGGAAGAAGGAGAGGGTCAGCGCCTCGCCGTCCAGCTGCCAGCTCATCTGCTCCGGCTTGAGCAGCAGGGGGCGCCTGTCCTGATCCAGCCCGGCCTTCTCCAGCCCGTCACACCAATCGCTGTAAGGAGCCAGCACACCCTGTTCGAACTCGGCAGCGGCGCCCTGACTGGCCAGGCGGCCACGGCCCCACTGGGGCGCGGTAAGCTGCACGTCGCCGGAGGCAAGACGCGCTTCCAGCTCGGGGGTCACGCTCTCTTCGCTGAAGATGGAGTGGCTGCCCTTGAGCATCACGCAATCACCGGCCAGCAGCTGATGAGCCAGCCCCTGCTCGATACGGGCGCTGACAATGGCGTTGAACAGCATGCTGCGGGCGGCAGAGAGGTAGAGGGAACGCTTGTTGCGATCCTTGATCCGCTTGCCGGCAAACATCGCCTTGGCCGCTTCCAGGTTGTTGCCATCGCGGCCAAAACGCTGCTCACCATAGTAATTGGGCACGCCCTGAGTGGCGATGGCCTGCAGGCGCGCTTCCAGCCCGTCGGCCTGTTCCAGACCGGTGAGACGCAGGGTGAAGTGGTTGCCCTTGAGGTAGCCAACCCGCAATTTGCGGTTGTGACGCCTGGCTTGCAGGATCTGGATGCTGTCGCTCTCGATAACCGACAAGTCCGGTTCGGCCTTGCCCGGCAGGTGAATGCCGAACCACTGCTCGGTCACCGCGTGGCGATCTTTCAGGCCCGCCCAGGTCACCGCATTGCGGTTGACACCGGCCGCATCGGCCAGCAGACCCGCCACCCAGGCGGTGTTCTCGCCGGTTTTGCGCACCCGGACGAAGATATGCTCCCCTTCCCCGCAAGGCTCGAAGCCGAGATCTTCATTGACCACGAAATCGGCGGCCTCGGCCTTGAGGATACCGCGGGCAGTGGGCGCCCCGTGCAGATAGGCAAGTTGTTCCAGCATTATTGTTTCACCAGTAGGACGACGGCTTCGGTGGCGATCCCTTCCTTGCGCCCCGTAAACCCAAGCTGTTCGGTGGTGGTCGCCTTGACGTTCACCCGGTTCAAATCACATTGCAGATCGGCGGCCAGCACGGCGCACATGGCGTCGATATGGGGCGCCATTTTGGGGGCTTGGGCGATGATGGTCACATCCAGGTTGCCGATGGCATACCCCGCCTTCTGTACCCGGGCAAAGACATCACGCAGCAGAATGCGACTGTCGATCCCCTTGAACTCGGCAGCGGTATCGGGGAAGTGGCGACCGATGTCACCGGCGCCGATGGCCCCCAGCAGGGCATCGCTCACCGCGTGCAGCACCACATCGCCGTCAGAGTGGGCAACCAGCCCCTGCTCGTAGGGAACCGGCACGCCACCCAGCATGCAGGGGCCAACACCACCAAATTTATGGACATCAAAACCATGACCAATGCGCATCATCAGCGGCAACCTCCCAACATGCTGAAACCAACCCCATCAATTTTGTGTACGTCCACACCATGTCCAATCCGGCTCATGCTAACTCCTTGTTCGGGCCTGTTTGTTCGAGACGCTCTGCTCTGAGCTGTCTGTTCTGACTGAGGGGCTTATGCCTGCTGGCTTAAAAACAGCCCCGCCAGCGACAAGTCTTCCGGCCGGGTCACTTTGATATTGTCGGCGCGCCCCTCCACCATGCGCACCGTGAATCCGGCCCGCTCCATGGCGGAGGCCTCGTCGGTGATGGTGGCGCCCAGCATCAGTCCCTCTTCCAACGCCCGTTTCAGGGTACGGGTCGGGAACATCTGCGGCGTCAGGGCATGCCAGAGCTGCTCGCGCTCGACGGTAGCGATGATATTGCCCTCCCCATCGGAGCGTTTCATGGTATCGCGCACCCGACTGCCGAGAATGGCACCGCCGCAGTTCATGGCCGCGGCAATCAGCGCATCGAGATCGCCGTGAGTCAGGCAGGGGCGGGCCGCATCGTGCACCAGCACCCACTCCCCTTGCGCCACATGGAGACCATTGAGGACGGAGAAGGCGCGCTCGGCGCCTCCCTCTACCCGCACAATGCGCGGGTCGGCCGCCACGGGCAGGGCCTCGAACCAGCGATCATGGGGCGCCAGCGCCACGATCACCTGGGCGATGGCCGGGTGGGAGAGCAGCCGCTCCAGGGTATGTTCGAGAATGGTTTTACCCGCCAGTTGCAGGTACTGCTTGGGGCAATCGGCCCCCATTCGGCTGCCGATACCGGCGGCAGGGACGATCGCCGTCAGGCCGGATACCCGGCTGGCATCAGTCATCGTAGGGCTCATCGTCCGGCGCTGTCTCTTTGTCTTTCTCTTTGGGGATGATCCGGTAGAAGGTCTCCCCCTGCTTGATGTAACCCAGATCGTTGCGTGACAACTCCTCGATGGCCTCGAGGCCAGAGGTGAGATCATCTATCTCGCGGTAAATGAGGTCGTTACGATCCTTGAGAGTCTGGTTGTCCCGCTGTTGCTGCGAGATGGCTTCCGACAGGTTCTGATAATCGGATAGCCCGTTCTTCCCCAGCCAGAGGTCATATTGCAGTCCCCCCAGCAGGAGGATCAGGATCAGGGTGAATAGCCGCATGCACTAGGTCTCCTTCAGGCGGCCTAGTGTCCCATATTCGGTGCCAAGACAAAAGAAAGCGAGCACCCGGGAGACACCGGCCGAACATAAAAAAGTGCCCAAGAGTGAATCAGATAGCACAAAGCCCCGCCAAACCGGTGCAAGGATGGCCAACCAGGGCGCTCCTTGTCCGGGGGCGGGGCTCTCAATCAGAAAGCGGTAAGGGGGATCAGTTCACCGCGACCGGCTCTCCCGCGCTCTCGGCCGGAGTGTTGTACTCCTCCTCGGCATCGCGGAAACGCTCCAGCATCGCTTTTGAGGGTGCTTCGCCCAGCAGGCTGCCCACCACGATGGCCAGCAGTGCGAACAGGAAGCCCGGGATGATCTCATACAGCCCCAGCCAGCCGAACTGCTTCCAGACGATGACGGTGATGGCACCGACCAGCATGCCCGCCAGCGCGCCGTTGCGGGTCATTCGCGGCCACAGAACCGAGAGCAGCACCACGGGACCAAAGGCGGCACCGAAACCGGCCCAGGCGTAGCTCACCAGCCCCAGCACCCGGTTTTCCGGATTCATGGCAACGGCGATGGCAATCACGGCGATCAGCAGCACCATCAGGCGACCCACCCACACCAGCTCACGCTGGGAGGCGTTCTTGCGCAGGAACGGCTTGTAGAGATCCTCTGTGATGGCGCTGGAGCAGACCAGTAATTGACAACTTAGAGTGCTCATCACCGCCGCCAGAATGGCGGAGAGCAGCACACCGGCGATCCAGGGGTTGAACAGGATCTTGGAGAGCTCGATAAAGACCCGCTCCGGGTTGCCGGTCACTCCAGCCGCCACTTCCGGGAAGCGGGCGAAGTAGGCCAGCCCGAAGAAGCCGATGGCCACCGCACCAGCGAGGCAGAACACCATCCAGGTCATGCTGATACGGCGGGCATTGGCCATGGAGTGGTGGGAGTCCGCCGCCATGAAACGGGCCAGAATGTGGGGCTGACCAAAGTAGCCAAGGCCCCAGGCCATCAACGAGACAATGGCGATCACATCCAGATTCTTGAACATGTCGAGGTTGGTAGCGCTCTTGGCGGCCACCTCGATCATGGCGCTGTCTATCCCGCCGACGGCGATGATGACGAAGACCGGGGTCAGGATCAGGGCGAAGATCATCAGGGTCGCCTGCACCGTGTCGGTCCAGCTCACCGCGAGGAAGCCGCCGAAGAAGGTGTAGGTGATGGTGGCAGCGGCACCGACCCAGAGGGCGGTGTTGTAATCCATGCCGAAGGTGCTCTCGAACAGGCGGGCACCGGCCACCACGCCGGAGGCGCAATAGATGGTGAAGAAGAGCAGGATCACCAGCGCCGAGAGGATGCGCAGCACCTTGCTGTGATCTTCAAAGCGATAGGTGAAATAGTCCGGCAGGGTCAGGGCGTTGCGGTTCTTCTCGGTATGCACCCGCAGGCGACCCGCTACCCAGCGCCAGTTGAGGTAGGCGCCGATGACCAGACCGATGGCGATCCAGCTCTCGGAGATGCCGCTGACGAAGACGGCGCCGGGCAGCCCCATCAGCAACCAGCCGCTCATGTCGGAAGCGCCGGCGGAGAGAGCGGTCACCCAGCTCCCCATCCGGCGGCCGCCCAGAATGTAGTCATCAAAGTTGCGGGTGGCGCGATAGGCGACGAAGCCGATCAACACCATTCCGAGGATATACACCAGGAAGGTGATTAACATGGGTGTGCTAGCTGTCATGCAAAACTCCGTTTTGTGTCATTTTCTGCCCGCTCTGGTGACGGGCTCATCCCTAAAAAACCGGCCTAGCTTAATCAGCCGTTCGCGCCAGCTCAACCACTTTTAACAAACACAAAACACAATAAAAACCTTTGCGCATCAAATCATCTGCCGCATCAAGAGGATGGCGCCAGATTTCCTGCCGTGGCCGTGACGGTCATCTCGCAGCGCCAGCCGCTACTGAGCGTTATGTTTTCACATTTTGTTACTATCCATTTTTTTACAAGCCAGCGCCCCGCTCCTACACTCCCCGCCCTGTCTCATCACACCAGTCAGAGGTCGGCACCATGTCATCTCATCTGTCACACCTGCGAACCCTCGCCCGCCGCCTTCATCCGGTGGAGGAGTCGGGTCATCTCATCCGACGGGCCAAGTATGTGGGGCGTCTCTGGCTCAATCCTGGCGCCCGCGCCCTCTATCGCCAGCAGCAGGAGCAACCGCTGCTGGCGCAGGCGATCAGCCGCTTCCCCGATATTCTGGAAAAGCCGATCCACCCCTATCGCCACAAGGGGCTCCGCAAGCGCCTGCGAGCCGGGCTTATCAGCGGCCACTACCAGCAGCTGGCACGTCAGCTGCCCAAGGCGCAACAACTGGCAATCTACAGCGGGCACGGCCTGCTGCTGGCCCAGTGGCAGAGCGACAAGCTGACGGCACCGCTGACCCTGCAACTGGATTACCAAACCCACATGGGCAAAGAGGGGGAGATGAGCCTGACCCTCAAGCTGGGTGACGCGGCCCTCTATTACATGGCCCTCAATCTGCGCCCCGCGCCGAACCCGACCCTCGAAATCTGTTCGCTGCAGGGCGGCAAGGGGCAGAGCGAGGAGATCAAGCAGGTCACCAAGGCGTGCGGCGGGCTGCGCCCCATGTCCCTGCTGGTCTATATGGCCGCCGAGCTGGCCCGGGGGCTGGCGTGCAAGAGCCTGCTCGGGATCCGCACCCAAAGCCACGTCTATCAGAGCAGCAAGCGCACCGCCGATCGGGTCAAGTTCGATCTCGACGGCTTGTGGCAGGAGCATCAGGGCAGCGTGCAGGATGAACTTTGGATGAGCCTGCCGCTGGAGGTGCCCCGCAAGACGCTGGAGGAGACCCCCTCCCGCAAGCGGGCCAGCTACAAGGCGCGCTATCAGCTGCTCGATCAGCTCGGCAGCGAGCTGCAGACAAATCTGCTGCGAAGCTGAATCAGCACAGTAGAAACACAAAGGGCGAACAGCATGCTGTTCGCCCTTTGTCGTGACGGGGATTTGCCGTTAGCGGTTGATCGCCATCGGCATGCCGTTGCGCTGCTCCAGCGCCTGCTTCACCAGTTGGGAGTCGCTGTCTGCGTGGGCAATGAAGCGGGTCACCGCCGGGGTCATCGGCAGCGGTGCCGGTAGCTTGGAGTTGAACTCCTCTTCGCTGCGCGACAGCGGCTGATGCACTTCCAGATAGCGGACACCGTTGGGCTCGAGGGAGGCCTTGATCGGCTGGTTGACGAACTGGACGCGAGTACCGACCGGTACCTGCTTGAACAGGTAGGCGATGTCGTCGTTGCGCAGACGCACGCAACCGTGGCTCACCCGCAGGCCGATGCCGAAGTTGGCGTTGGTGCCGTGGATGGCGTACATCTTGCCGATGTAGAGGGCAAACAGACCCATGGGGTTGTCCGGACCGGCCGGCCATACCGCAGGCAGGCTCTCGCCACGGGCGGCATATTCGGCATGCATCTTGGCGGTCGGGGTCCAGGTCGGGCCCGCTTTCTTGCGCTGCACGCTGGTCACCCAGTTTTCCGGAGTATCGGTACCGAGCTGGCCGATGCCAATGGGCAGCACTTCCACCACTTTTTTACCCTTGGGGTAGTAGTAGAGCCGCATCTCGGCCACGTTCAGCACGATCCCTTCACGGGGTGCATCCGGCAGGATCAGTTGCTGGGGGATCACCAGCTTCTCGCCGGTCTGTACCAGCAGGGGATCCGCATCGGGGTTGGCTTCGGTCATGTTGGTGAGCCCCAGCTGGAATTTGGCCGCAATGGCCTCCAGCGGCTGGCCGTTCTCTTCGGCCGGAACCACATATTCCAGATTCTCCCCTACCAGACGGCTGTTGGCCGCAGGCAGAGCATATTCAACAGCGAAAACCGGCGCAGCGGTCAGCAGCAGGCTGTAGCAGAGTGTTGCCACACTATTGCGAAGGAGCTTCATAACTTTCCCATGATGATGACTTGAAGTGACGTCTCTGGGCTGGCAGCTGATCAAGCGGGATCAGGGGCGCGAAGAGAAGGCCGCCATTTTTCTCCTCTGCACGGCAAATTTCAACTGACAAGTGGCGACGGGTCGATGATTAATATGCGGTTTTTTCCGCGTCCTCGACCCGTCCGGTTTCCCTGTTTATCACCGTTGCCAGGCACGCATATCGTAACCTGTGGGAGATTGATGCAACCGCAGATGAAATTGCTCAATGATGGCGAAGATATGGTCGAAAATATCGGCCTGGATCCCTTCGTAATCGGCCCATGCGGTGGTCGCGGTAAAGCAGTAAATTTCCAGCGGCAGACCGTCTGACGTGGGTGCCAGCTGGCGCACCATCAGGGTCATGTCCTTGCGAATGCCGGGGTGGGCGCGCAGGTAGGCATCCAGATAGGCGCGCAGGGTGCCGAGGTTGGTGAGGTGACGACCGTTGATGGGACAGCTCAGGGCATCGCTCAGCTGCTGGTTGTAAGCGCTCAGCTCCTGCTCCTTGCGACTGAGATAGGGTGCCAGCAGCTGCGCCTGCTTGAGCTGCAACTGCTCCTCGGCCGTCAGAAAACGCACGCTGGTCATGTCAATATTGACGCTGCGCTTGATGCGTCGGCCGCCCGACTCGGTCATCCCCTGCCAGTTCTTGAAAGAGTCGGAGATCAGGGCATAGGTGGGAATGGTGGTGATGGTCTTGTCCCAGTTCGATACCTTGACCGTGGTAAGCCCGATGTCGGTCACCTCGCCATCGGCGCCGTACTTGTCCATCTGCAGCCAGTCACCGACGCTCAGCATCCGGTTGGCGGATAGCTGGATCCCCGCCACCAGCCCGAGGATGGGGTCCTTGAACACCAGCATCAGCACTGCGGTCATGGCACCCAGACCGCTGAACAGGAACAGCGGCGACTTGCCGAGCAGCAGGGCGATCATCAGGATGCCCACCAGAATGCTGCCTACCAGCTTTGCCCCCTGGAAGATGCCACGCAGGGGCAAGTCGCGGCCAAGGCGGGTATAACGGCTCACCGACAACAGACAGTCGAGCAGGGCGAAGAAGGCCAGCAGCAGGAACAGCAAAATCCAGAGCTGGGCCACCATCTCGATAAGTTTGAGGCTATCCGATTGACGGGGCAGCCAGATCTCCGCCTGACCGAGCAGCACGGCCCCCTGCAGCACAAAGGCGAGCCGGTTGAAGAGGCGCTGTTGCAACTGGGGCGGCAGCCATACCTGCTTGGCCTTGCCGAGGATCCCCACCAGCCGGACCAGCAGCACCCGGTGCAGCGCCATATGCAGCAGCAACGAGGTGATGACGATAAAGCCCAGCGCGATCACCAGCGCCATCATGCTGGTCACTTCCACCCCAAGGCCCGACAACCAGTTAAAAAACGCCTCTTTCATTGCTCTCTCCCGAACCGGGCAGCCCGCTGGCTGCAAAAACAGTGGTGGTCAGGGTACCGCTCCCCTCCCCCATGTCAAATCTGCGTACGCCAGAAACGACAACGCCCGGCACAGGCCGGGCGTTGTTTCAAAGCGAGGTTGACTTAGCAGACCAGGCTCAGGGCATCGCGAGCGATGACCAGCTCTTCGTTGGTCGGGATCACCATGGCGCAACGGCTGTCGGCGGTGGTGATGCGACCTTCGCCACCCAGTACCGCAGCGTTGTTGGCCTCTTTGTCCACCTTGAAGCCGAACAGAGCCAGACGGTTCAGCACCATCTCGCGCACCATGGCGGCGTTCTCACCGATACCGCCGGTGAAGACCACGGCGTCCAGACGACCGTCCATCGCAGCGGCATAGGCGCCGACATACTTGGCCACACGGTAGGTGAAGACATCCAGCGCGCGCTTGGCACCGGCGTCAGTAGCGTAGTTGGTGGTGACGTAGCGGCAATCGCTGCTCGCTTCGGTCATCCCCAGCAGACCGGACTCACGGGTCAGGGTGTGGTTGATCTGCTCAACGCTGTAACCGAGCTGGTCGTGCATGAAGAAGACCACGGCCGGATCGATATCACCGGAGCGGGTTCCCATCGCCAGACCTTCCAGCGGAGTCAGACCCATGGAGGTGTCTACGGATTCGCCGTTCTTGATGGCGCAGACAGAGGCACCGTTACCCAGGTGGCAGTTGATGATGTTCAGCTCATTCAACGGCTTGCCCAGCTCTTTCGCCGCTTCTTCCGCGATGTAGCGGTGAGAAGTACCGTGGGCACCGTAACGACGGATGCCGTGTTCGCGGTAGAGCTTGTGCGGCAGCGCATAGAGGTAGGCCTCTTGCGGCAGGGTCTGGTGGAAGGCGGTGTCGAACACGGCCACGTTCTTCTCGGACAGCTGCGGGAACACTTTCAGCGCGGCGCGAATACCGATGAGGTGCGCCGGGTTGTGCAGCGGAGCGAACGGAATGGCGGCTTCGATACCGGCGATCACGCCGTCATCGATACGCACGGAACGGGAGAACTGCTCGCCACCGTGTACGATTCGGTGACCGATGGCCACCAGTTGCTCGGCAAGAGTCGGATCCTGCGGCAGGATGTGACCCACGATATGGTCTAGGGCCTCCTGGTGAGCGGCACCCGCTCCCAGCATGGCTTCGCCCTTGACCCCGTGGAGTTTCCATTTGATACGTGCATCATCCAGATTGAAGCATTCGGCCAGGCCGGACAGCATGTCCTCACCTGTTTCGGCGTCCATTACGGCAAATTTCAGGGAAGAGCTACCGCAGTTAAGGATCAATACCAACTTGCTCATTTTCTACATCTTCCTGTGCTTCGGCTTTATGCCGACAGTGTCGTGTCATCCAAAAGAGGATGGGATTCCCCTGCCGGGGGCTTATGGTCGCAGGAGGGTGCGTCCAATTTTTCAATTCTTGCTCTTGAAAGAGTCATCGCAACTTGTGGTGCGTATCACTGGTTTCAATGCTTGCGAGTCTCAACGCATCAGCTGCGCAGGGCTCGCCTCAATGGGAGTGCTCAGGCGATAGCCAGCAGATCCTTGTGTACCTTGACCACCAGCTTCTTCACCTTGGCGGGCTGGTTGAAGGTACAGAGCGGGCGGTGCAGCTCGCCCGGCCAGAAGATGGCGAAATCGCCCGGTTGCAGCGCCAGATAGCTGGTCTGCTCGTCATCGACAAACCAGAGGTCGGGATGGGGATGGTCGGCGCCGTCGCTCACGTAGTCGTGGGGGCCCACACCTATCCACTCTTCACCGCGCAGCAGCAACTGGATATCGAGATACTGCTGATGGAATTCGCCACGGCGATCCGCGGCAGGCTCGGTCAGATCCTCGCTCACCAGACAGAACAGGTTGAGGCCATCGATCTCGGTCTTGCCGAGCGGAGCGTCACCCCAGTGAGCCACGCTCTTCACCACCTCGGCCATGATGCGGGCCAGCGGGGCGGGCAGCGGCGTCCGCTGCAGGGTGTTCAGGCTACCGGTGATCATGGCGTCTGTTTCCTGTTAGGTATATCTGGGCGGCATCTTTGCCAGCCAATGAAAAAGGACCTGTGACAGGTCCTTCAATAATGCCGTCTGCAATCCGTGCAAACCGGTTTAGAGCTTTTGCTCATGTTCAGCTATATGGGCACTGTTACACACTCGTCAGCACCTTGCCAAGAGACATAATCCCATTTTCATAGTGATCGTACCAGCTGAAACCATATTATTCACCACCCTTTCCCCCTCGACTTTGACCAGACGCAAAAACGGGCGCATCAGCGCCCGTTTTTTTCGCAAAACCGTTTAACAACCGGTTTCATTCAAGCCTTTTTGGCGTTTTCTACCGGTTTGGCGTACATGGCACGCCAGATCGCCTTGTGCTCTTCCGGCACCTCTGACTGACGAGTCAGGAAGGCCGCCTGTTCGATGGTATTGGCCTTGCCGGAGACATCTGCCGCCAGATAGTTGCTGGGGAAGAGGTGGTAACTGCTCCAGATCGCCTTGTCGATCAGCGCGGCCAGTTCGTCCGGATCGCTGAATCCCTCGGTGATCGGCGCACCGAAGGAGACATGTACCCGCCCCTTCATGCCGACGATACCGGCGACGATACTCTCGATATCCTCGAACTCGCCCTTCTCATAGCTGCCGTTGACCGACTTCTCGTAGAGCTCGCGCGCCTTCGCCTTGTCGGTCGGGTCCAGCTCATAGCTTATGCTGACCGGTACGATATTGAGGCTGCGCATGTAGTCGACGAAGTCGATCTTCTGCTTCTTGCCGTCGACGTAGAACATCTTGAGGATGGCGGGATCTGTCTTGTCATCGCCATTCTTGGCGCGTCCTTCCTTCTGGGCGATCCAGATGGAGTGACCTTCGTGAACCGAGTTGCCGATATAGGCAGACAGCTCGCCGAGCGCCTTCATCATCTCCCGCGGCCCCTTGGCGGAGCGTTTGACGATAAAGCTCTTGTTGAGCTTCATCAGCTCGGTGGCGCAGGGTTTGCGCAGCAGGTTGTCACCGATGGCGATGCGCACGGTATCGAAACCGTGGGTGTGCAGCCCCCAATTGACGAACGCAGGATCCATGGCGATGTCTCTGTGGTTGGAGACAAACAGATAGCCCTGCTCTTTCTTCAGATGCTCGATCCCGGAGAAGGTCACCCCCTTGGTAGAGGTGGCGATCATGCGGGACATGTACCGGGTGACCCCCATCTGGACCTGATGCACAGTGGTCACTTTTGACCATTTGCGGCGCAGGAACAGGCGGATCATCGGGCGGATGGCCCAACCCAGCCAGCTCATCAGGGAACCGAAACGATACTTGGCGATGGCGCCGATAAATTCATCATCTTGGATCAGCCGTTCGATGGCTGCCGGCACTTCTTCATCGCGGTAGGGGCGAATATCCGCGAATCTATCTACTTCAGTCACAATGTCAGCCTTGCATGCTAGGAAACCGCAGCCAACCCGCGTTGGCCGGGGAAAATTCAGGGCGCAATTTTACACGCTTTTATGGCAAGGGGTATGAGACAAGCATGAATAGTGAGATCTGACCAGTTTATTAATCGGATGCCAGTGCCAGCGCGACCGCCGCCTCGGCATGAATGGCGGTGGTGTCGTAGAGCGGCACCGCCGCCCGGGCATCCCCCAGCAGCAGGGCAATCTCGGTACAGCCAAGGATCACCGCCTCGGCACCCGCGGCCGCCAGCCCCTCGATAATGGCCAGATACTCGGCCCGCGACGATTCGCGGATCTTCCCCAGACAGAGCTCGTCATAGATGATCCTGTGTACCCGCTCCCGCCCGGCCTCATCGGGTACCAGCACCGCCAACCCGAAGCGCTCCTGCAAACGACCATTGTAAAAATCCTGCTCCATGGTGAAGCGGGTGCCGAGCAGGCCGACCCGGGTTATCCCGTCCGCCCGCAATTTGGCCGCGGTGGCATCGGCGATATGGAGCAGCGGGATATCGATGGCCGCCTCAATCTCGGGGGCGACCTTGTGCATGGTGTTGGTGCCGATCAGCAAGAAATCGGCGCCGCCATTCTGCAACTTGCGCGCCTCCGCCGCCAGTAAGCGAGCGGTGGCGGGCCAGTCACCGGCATGCTGCAGCCGCTCGATACCGGCAAAGTCGACGCTATTGAGCAGCACCCGCGCCGAGTGCAAACCGCCAAGCTGTGCCCGCACCCCGCGATTGAGCGCCTGATAATAACTGACGGTGGACTCCCAGCTCATGCCACCCAGCAGACCGATACATTTCATAGGAACTCCTTTTATCCCAAGGGAGGGCTGAACCACGCCACCTTGCAGGCAAGGCCACGCGGACGAGATAAAAAAGGCCCCGCAGGGCCAACAAGACAGCCGGTAAAGGCCCGGGTCAACCCCGGGCTAAATCCAGATCATCCCGACACAGGCGGCCGTCGCCAGCCCCATGCCCAGATTGAAACGCCGCCAGCCCCGGGCGGTGCGGATGATTTGCCGCACCTGGGCACCAAAAAGCACCCAGAACGCCCCGGTGTAGAGGCCGGTAATAAAGAAGATCACCAACACCCAGAGCGCGGAGGGCCAATAAGCCTCCCCCGCCAGGGTGAAACCGCTGATGGCGGAGAGCGCCATCATCCATGCCTTGGGATTGAGCAGTTGCAGCATGGCCCCCTGATGGGCGGGAATGAGCGGCCGGTTGCCCTCGGCCGGGCCACTGGCGGTCGCCACCTTCCACGCCAGCCAGAGCAGATAGGCCGAACCGATAAGCTTGAGGCCGTCGTGCAGCAGCGGCACCTTCTCGAACACCACGCCAAGCCCCAGCGCGGTGGCGAGGATCATCAGATTGATCCCCCCGACCACCCCAACCAGCAGGGGAATCGTGCGGCGAAAACCCTGCGCCGCACCGGCGCTGGTGAGCAGCATATTGTTGGGCCCCGGCGTGCCGCAGGTAACCAGGGCAAACCCCGCCAGGGGCAGTAACCAGTTCAGATCCATCTCAACCTCTTGTCGATGCAACGCCCCGTTATGGGGAAAGCCTTCTAATATGCAGAGCCAACCCCGTGGCGACAAGTCAGAAATGCCTCTTTCTCGGCCACCTCCCCCATCAGCGCAGCACGACTCAATACCAGAGCATCACCACGCAGAGCGCCGTCAGCAGACCGAGAGAACCGTTGAGTCGGCGCCAGCCCCGATCCGAGCTGATCCAGTTGCTCAGCTGATGGCCGAACAGTACCCAGACAAAGCAGACCGGCAGGGCCACCAGCACAAACATGACCATCACCGCCAGCTGACTCGACCAGTAACTGGCGCCGGGCAGGCTGAACAGACTGATGGCGGAGATCCCCATCATCCACGCCTTGGGATTGAGGAACTGAAAGCCCAGCCCCTCCAGCATGGTTAGTGGACGGGCCCTCCGGGCCGGATCCCCCGGCGCCCCGGCCACCGCGATACGCCACGCCAGCCACAGCAGATAGAGGCTGCCGAAGATCTGCAAACCGAGCCGCAGCAGGGGCCAGCGCTCGAACAGGGGATAGAGCCCCAGCGCCAGCACCAGCTGCAACACCGGCTGCCCCAACCCCACCCCGAGCAGATGTGGCAGGGTGCGACGCACCCCGAAGTTGGCACCGGAGGCCGTCAACATCAGGTTGTTGGGCCCCGGCGTACCGCAGGTGAGTACGGCAAAACCGAACAGGGTGACATACCACTCCATCGTCATATTGTGACTCCTTGCTTGCCACATTGTATCGATACAATGCGTGCTATTTGGTTGTTATCAGGTTGAAATTCACGCTATATTGACAACAAATTTTGATCAATGGATTTATTGTCACCATGACAATCTGGACGCCCGACCTTGCGGCCTTCGATGGCCCCCTCTACCTCAAGCTGGTCAAAGCGATCGAACAGGGGATCGTGAATGGCGAGCTGCCACCGCAGACCCGATTGCCCACCCACAGATCCCTGGCGGATCGTCTGGGTGTCACCGTCGGCACCGTCACCCGCGCCTACAGCGAGGCGGAGCGGCGCGGCCTGCTGGCCGCCCGGGTGGGCCACGGCACCTGGGTCAAGGGAGCGAATACGGATCCCGCCAATGAGTGGGTGATCCGCCAGGAGGAGGGGCACCGCATCGAGCTGTGGCAGAACCTGCCGGTGCAGCTGGATCGGGCGGCCATCATTCGCCCCATGCTGGGGGAAGTGGCGGACGGGGATCTCAACGCCCTGCTCGGCTACGACCAGGAGGCGGGACGGCCGGATCAGCGCCAGCAGTTCGTCAACTGGCTGGCGGAGCAAGGGGTGGCCTGCAGTGAGGATCGCCTGCTGTTCAGCCACGGCGCCCAGCACGGCATCATGCTGGCGCTGCTGGCGACCGGCTGCGTGGGGGAGACCATCCTGTGCGAGGGGCTGAGCTACCCCGGTATGCTGGGCAACGCCCGCCAACTGAAGAATCAGGTGGTGGGGCTCGCGATGGACGAGGAGGGGCTGCTGCCCGAGGCGCTGGACGCCGCCTGCCGTACCCGCCGGGCCAAGCTGCTCTACCTCACCCCGACCCTGCAAAACCCCACCACCGCCATCATGAGTCTGGCGCGGCGGGAGGCCATCGTCGCCATCGCACGTCGCCACGATCTGCTGATCATCGAGGATGACGTCAACGGCCTGCTGCCCCAGCAACCGGTGATCCCTCTGGTCAATCTGGCGCCGGAGCGGGTCATCTATCTGGGCAGTCTGGCCAAGATCGCCTGCGGCGGTCTGCGGGTGGGCTTCGTGCTGACGCCCCCCGCCCTGCGCAGCGCCTTCGCCCAGACCATGCGGCTGTCGAGCTGGATGGTGAGTCCGCTGCTGATCGAGCTCGCCTGCAAAATGGTCAGTCAGCGCCAGATCATGCCGCTGGTCGAGCAGCAGCGGGAGATCCTCAAACGCCGTGGCGAACTGCTGCGCCACCTGCTGCCTGCCGCCCGCTGGCAGCCGGGCAGCATGCACGCCTGGCTGCCGCTGCCTGAGCCCTGGCGCAGCCAGCAGTTTGCTACCGCCGCCGATGCCCTTGACGTTGGTGTGGCGAGCGGGGAACACTTCGCCGCCGGTCAGTTTGCCGCTCCGCAGGGGGTGCGCCTGAGCCTGAGCCAACCCGCCACCGACGCCCGGGTCGGCGAGGGGCTGGCCCGTCTGGCGCAACTGCTGCAGGGGACGCCCCCCAGCAATCCCCTGCTATAGTCAGGGCCAACCGACCTGACCTTCACGCTTCATCGTCATAGCCAAGGAGATGCCGTGCCCCCCATCAGAGCCGCCCTGCTGCTTGCCACCCTGTTGTTGAGTGGCTGCGCCTCGTCAACGACCCACCAGCAGCTGGGGGCCGCGCTCAATGGATTGGAAGGGGAGTTGCAACGACTGGAAGAGGAGCTGGCGGCCATGAACGGCTTGCACTATCAAAAGGCGATCGATGCGCCGCTCAGTTTGCGCCGTGCACTCGGGGCGCCGCAGCCCACCCCAGAGGGGCTGGTGCCGGTGACCAGCAAGCTGGAGGATGGGCCACTCCTGCGCTATCAATACCGACTGCCAGCGGGCATGGGGAGTCTGCCCCAGGACAACCTCTGCCAGCGCTACGAGTTCGAGCTGCGCCATCTGGGCCGCCTCGGCAAACTGGAATTAAGCTGGCTGGGGGAACAGGGCAAGGGGTCGCGGCTGATCCGCCAGAGCGACTGCCCCTTCGGGACGCAGGTCCGCCCTCGGCAATAACAGGTTGCAGCCCTGAGAGATGGCATAACCGATTGAAATAACAGCCCATAGTGCGCCCTCCAGCCCCCTGCTGGCTACTGTCAGCTTTTCACTCAGCGAGTGCTGTGCCTATGTTCCTCTTGGGTCTACCATAATCAACCTAATGGTTTGCTCACAGGAAGTACCTGCATGACGATACTGCTGCTCGAAGAGGATCCCCTGCTCCGTAGCGCCATCACCCGGGAACTGACCGAACAGGGGGTGCCCGCCGACCGGATCCACTATCACAGCCATCCAAACCACGAGCGCAGTGGCCTGCTGGCCCTGCTGCAACAGCACGCCTTCGACGCCATCATCTGTCAGCAGGACAAGCAGCAGGATCTTGACGGAGCCCGGCTGCTGCACGAAGCGCACTATCTCGGCCTGCTACAACCCGGTTGCGTATTACTGCTGCTCGATGCCGATCAGAGCGAGCAGGAGTTTCTCCCCTCGGATCTCTACTTCTCCCTCTATCTGCCCCTCCCCTTCATGACCCAGCAGCTCACCGCGGTGCTCGGCCAGATGGTGAAGCTAAGCAACCTGACCCGCACGCTGGCCGCCCCCATTCTGCTGCGGGAGTGGCAATTGGCTACTGCCCTGTGCGAAGACCTGCTGTTTCAACGGGAGAATCGCTCGCTGACCCCCTGGCTGGATCGGCTCAAGGGCTACCTGCTGCTGCAATCAGCCGAGCGGATCACCGCCGCCCAGCACTATGCCCTCTGTGCCAACGAGTATCAGGCGAGCTGGCCAAGGGCCGGGCTCTTCTACGCCATGCTGGGGCTCGGCAAATTGCAAAGCGCCCGGACCGACTTGCAGCGCCATCAGGCCAGCGTCTCGATGGCCACCCTGCTGGAGCTGCAACTCGCCAGCCAGCTGCATCAGCATCACTGGCTGGCGGCCTGGGAGACCATGGGAGAGCTGCTGCAGATCCGCCCCCATCAGCCGCGCTGGCATCAGCTGGCGATGTTGCTCGGGCTGGTGCTGCAAGATGAGGAGAAGGTGTTGGAGCAGGCCAACAGCCTGACCCTGCGCCACTTCGGCGAGCAGCGCGTCCGGCTCGCCATCGACAGCTTCATGCTCAATGCCAGTCTGGCGGTGCTGTGGCACGCCCCCTCCAGCAACCGGATCCGCTCCCTGCAACAGGAGTGGGAACACCTCAAGCGCACCATCCACCTGCAATCCCACGAATATGAGCTGCTGCAGGCGCTGATGCTGGGGCTGGATTACCGCTTCGACGAGGCGCTGATCCTGATTGCCCACCACCAGCCGGATGAGGGAAGCAATAACCACCTCACCCTGCTGCTCGGCTTTGCGGTCAGCCAGTTCTGCGGTTTGCCCCACCACGCCCAGCGTTACCTGACCCAGCTGACCCAATACCGCGTCAGGGTGGCGCCCCACCCGCTCACCCGCCAGCTGTTCCACCATCTGGTGGCTGAGCTGGGCCAACGCCTGACGGCGAGAGAGCAGCGGCTGAGCGAACTGCGCCAACTGCGCCACAAGGCGATGCAGGCCAGCCAATATCAGACAGCCCTGCAAGCGGGCTTGCAACTGCTGGAGGAGTTCCCCGCCCTGCCGGGCGATGCCTGGCAACTGCTGGAGCTGCTGCAACACTGCTGGCCTGCGGGTATGGCTGCTCCTAGGGTGGCGCTGCTGGTCGATACCCTGGAGCGGCGCCTCAAGCACAGTCCCGCGTTTCTCGATCAACATGCCCAGCAGTACCAGCGCACCCTGCAGGAGATCCGCACTCATCTTCAGCCGCACCTCTCCGGCAGCGGCCCCTCCTGTCTTGTCGCAGGGCAGCCCGAGCCATGATGATGCAAGCGGCGTGCAAACCGGCATTGTCGGCAAAGCCAATAGAGAGAGAGGGGAGCCTTGGCTCCCCCTCTCTCTCTATTTGTTCTCTGTCAGCTGATGGTGCTTAGTGCCAGACTCAAACCAGCGCGTCACTCTCCAGCGCCGCCTTGAGAAAATCCTTCCAGCTGATGATGCCGACCAGGGCGCCATTCTCCAGCACCGGCAGGCAGGAGACCCCCTTCTCCAGCATCAGCTTGACGCCATCGCGCACGGTGAGATGGGGGGCGATGGTCACGGGGTGGCGGCTCATGATCTGATGGGCCCGCTTGGTGAGGGTTTCGGTATCGCGGCTCATCTCGGCTTCGGAGTCGAGATAGGGGCTGATGGCGCGGAACAGATCCCGATCCGAGATGACCCCTACCAGCTCACCCTCCTCCAGTACCAGCAGGTGGCGAAAGTGAGCCTGCTCGAAGATATCCTTGATGACACTGAGTCGATCATCCATTGAAACGGTGGCGACCCGGGTCGTCATAATATCCCTGATATGCATGCTAACCTCCCGTAACCAAACTGGTTTCTCTGTTATGGCATGTTTTTGCAGCGCCAGCCAGTGGCCAGCCCTTCGCTACAGTGCAAATCAGCGTCATTTCACGTAAGATCCGCGCCAGTTTTTCTCCTCCATTTTGAGCAAGCAGATCCCACCCATGATAGTTGCCAGTCAAATCGAACTGATCCGCGGCGGCCGCAAGCTGCTGGACAACGCCTCCGCCACCATTCACCCCGGCCACAAAGTGGGTCTGGTGGGCAAAAATGGCTGTGGCAAGTCCACCTTTTTTGCACTGGTACGGGGCGAGCTGGCCATCGACAGCGGCACCTTCAGCCTGCCCGCTGGCTGGCAGATCGCAGGCGTCGCGCAGGAGACCCCGGCGCTCGACTGCTCCGCGCTCGAGTATGTGATCGACGGCGACAAGGAGTTCCGCTCGCTGGAAGCCCAGCTGGTACAGGCCGAGCAGGATGACAACGGTCTGCTGGTAGCCGAGCTGCACGGTCGCCTCGATACCATCGGCGCCTACAGCATTCGCGCCCGCGCCGCCGAACTGTTGCACGGCCTCGGTTTCAGCGACGAGCAGCTAAGCTCGCCGGTACGCAGTTTCTCCGGTGGCTGGCGCATGCGCCTGAACCTCGCTCAGGCGCTGCTCTGCCGCTCCGATCTGCTGCTGCTCGATGAACCGACCAACCACCTGGATCTCGATGCGGTCATCTGGCTGGAGAAGTGGCTCAAGGGCTATCAGGGCACGCTGGTGCTCATCTCTCACGACCGCGATTTCCTCGATTCGGTCATCAGCCGCATCATCCATATCGAGAATGGCAAGCTCAACGAATACACCGGCGGCTACTCCGACTTCGAACTGCAGCGCGCCGAACAGCTGGCCCAGCAGCAGTCCATGTACGAGAAGCAGCAGCGGGAGATGTCCCACATGCAGGCGTATGTGGACCGCTTCCGCTACAAGGCCTCCAAAGCCCGTCAGGCACAGAGCCGCCTGAAAGCCATGGAGCGGATGGAGAAGATCCTGCCCGCCCACGCCGACTCCGAATTCAGCTTCGAGTTTCGCGAGCCCTCGGCCCTGCCGACCCCGCTGATCGCCATGGAGAACCTCAGTGCCGGTTACGGCGACAAGGTGATCTTGGAGAAGATCAAACTCAATCTGGTTCCGGGTTCGCGCATCGGTCTGCTCGGTCGCAACGGCGCCGGTAAGTCCACCTTTATCAAGATGCTGTCAGGCTCCAACCCGCCGCTCTCCGGCAAGCTCGAAGTGAGCGCCGGGGTGAGCATCGGTTACTTCGCCCAGCATCAGCTGGAGACCCTGCGTCTCGATGATTCCCCGCTCGATCATCTGGCCCGCCTCGCGCCGGACAAGACCGAACAGGAGCTACGTAACTATCTGGGCAGCTTCGGTTTTCACGGTGACAAGGCGCTCGACAAGGTGGCCCCCTTCTCTGGCGGCGAAAAAGCGCGGCTGGTGCTAGCGCTGATCACCTGGCAAAAGCCCAACCTCCTGCTGCTGGATGAACCGACCAACCACCTGGACCTGGAGATGCGCCACGCCCTCACCATGGCGCTGCAAGGCTTCGAAGGGGCCATGGTAGTGGTCTCCCACGACCGTCACCTGCTGCGTACCACCACAGATGACTTCTATCTGGTGCACGGTGGCCGGGTCGAGCCGTTCGACGGCGATCTGGACGACTACCACAAGTGGCTCGGCGAGCAGGAGAAAGAGGCCAACGCCAAACCGGCCGATGGCCCCGTCTCTGCCAACTCGGCAGTGGCACGCAAGGATCAGAAGCGGCGCGAGGCGGAGTTCCGCCAGCAAACCCGTCCCCTGCGCCAGAAGCTGGAAAAGCTCGAAGCGAGTATGGAGAAGCTGCAAGGCAAGCTTGGCGACATCGAGAGCCAGCTGGCCGACCCCGCCATCTACGAAGAGAGCGCTAAAACCAAGCTCTCCGAGCTGCTCAAATCCCAGGGCCCCCTCAAGGAAGAGCTGGAAGAGGTGGAGCTGGAGTGGATGAGCCTCTCCGAAGAGCTGGAAACCATGGAGCAAGCCTTCTTTGCGTGACGAACAGCTGATGGCCAGCGAGCGGGTCGCGGTCCACGAATTGCCGACACCGATCGGCTTCTGGCACTGGAGCGGCAAAGTCTATGGTGAACGCAGCCAGGATTGGCTCACCGTGCAGGAGCAGGGGGGCAACGTCAATCTCGCGCTGCTGCTGCACCGGCTCGATCAGCTCGGCATCGTGGTCGATCTCACCGACCTGCAACCGGCGCTGGTGCAAACCGAGGCGGTGCTGACCCCGTGGCGCGCCCTGCGCCAGAGCGCCAAGACGCGACTCGACGAGCAGCAGTATCAGTCGATGCTGGCCCACGAGCTGGAGCTGGAGCGGCTGCAACAGGGCGTCCTGTTGCAGACCCTGCGCAGCCTCTCCCTGTTTCGCGGCAACAGCCGCAATTTGTTGAACTATCTATCGTTACTGGGTGCCCAGCAGGGCCCCCTCAGAGATCTAATATGCTGAGCTATCGCCACGCCTTTCACGCCGGCAACCATGCCGACGTGCTGAAACACGCCGTTCAGGCCCTGATCATCGAGTCCCTCAAGAAGAAGGAGAAACCCTTCATCGTGCTGGACACCCATGCCGGTGGCGGTCTCTACGACCTGCGCGGCGACTGGTCCCAGAAGAAGGCCGAGTATGCCGACGGCATCGGCCGCCTGTGGGACGAGCGGGCCCAGTGGTCTGCCATGGCCACCTATCTGGGCGTTATCGAGGAGATGAATCAGAACGGCGAGCTGCACTACTACCCCGGCTCGCCGGAGCTCTCCCGCCGCCTCACCCGCGAGCAGGACAAGCTGGCGCTGATGGAGCTGCACAACAACGAGGTCGAAGACCTGCGCGCCAACATGGGATATGACCCCCGCGTCGCCGTGCACCACCGTGACGGCTTCGAGGGGCTGATCGCCCTGCTGCCACCGACCCCGCGCCGCGGGCTGGTGCTGATCGACCCGCCCTATGAGCTCAAGGAAGATTACTTCGCCGTGGTCGACACCCTGAAAAAGGCGCAAAAGCGCTGGGCGACCGGCATCTACGCCCTCTGGTATCCGATCCTCGGGCAAGAGGCGGACAAATCCCGCGACATGCTGCGCGCCATCAAGCGGGAAAACTTCGGCAACGTGCTGGTGGCCGAGCTGGAAGTGGCCGGTCAGACTGCCGACTGGGGCATGAACGGCTCAGGCATGCTGATCATCAGCCCCCCATGGATGCTGGACGAGCAGATTGAAGCCTTCCTCAAACCGCTGTGCGCCAAGCTGGCACAGGGCACCGGTGCCCAGTACAAGGTGGAGTGGCTCAACAAGGCCGCAGAGTAGGCCCACACCAGCTCGCGACGGCGCCTGGCCAACGCGCCAGCAAGTCGCTCACCCAAGCCGTTCACAGTGGCGGCATGGCCAGCAAAGAGAAGCCCCATTCAGGGGCTTCTTGTTTTTTTACCCGCTACCGCTTTACCCACCAACCCTTTTCCCCACTAACTGTTTTCCTTACCAATGGCAGCCACGCGCCCCATCTGCATACCAGATCAGTCGTTATTGACCAATTAGCCGATCCAGATCAGAAATCAGCCATCTGGTCCTTTCCCTCCGCCTGCCCACCGCTAATATACCCGATTGGCAACAAAGCCTCGTAGGAGTCACCCCATGAGCCATGCCAACCCCATCCCGTTGGTTAAACGCAGCAGACTGGAGGCTGTAATTCAGGGGCGGTAGCCATGCCGGATGGAATGGATAAGCGAACGTTGCCCACGACTGCCCAGTCAACATGGTGACAGCCTTATGTTTATTTCTGACCTGTTCATGCAGGCGTGCTTTGGCGGCTCTTTCCACGACTGCGCTGAGCACTGATTTTTTACACAGTAGTAACGGTGGCGCAAAAAGAGGAAGTCAAGCGAATACGCCCAGCATGCGAAGAAAGCTGATGACGTTATGATTTAATGATTGTTTTTACTTAGCGGCAGTGAACATGTTACGGAGTTATATGGAATGCTCTGCTAACGGATTAGTGCCGCCTTCTATCTAATCACTGTTAGGACTCAGTATGACAACGAGAGATATATGATTAATAAACTAGTTAAGGCTATTCGGGCTTCATGTAACTTCTCTATTGATGGGGAAGTTGAACTGTTCAGAAAGACTGCAATTGAGCTTACAAATCACTTGCCAGCTATATTTATTGGTGATGCATCCGATCGGTTGAGTTGATATGATGAACTCTTTTGAGACCGACAGCTTCATGGCATCCATCACCGTTCACTGCCCTCGCTGCAACTCTGACCACGTATATCGCCATGGGAAGACCCCTGCCGGCCATGTTCGCTATCGTTGCCCCGTCTGTCCGCACGTGTTTCAGCTCACCTACACCTATGAAGCCCGCAAGCCTGGCGTCAAAGACAAGATTGTTGATATGGCGTTCAACGGCTCAGGTGTTCGTGATACTGCTCGCGTCCTCAAGATTGGCATCAACACAGTCATACGCACCCTAAAAAACTCACCCCAAGGCAAGTAACCTCCGAAAAGGTGGTGCTCGATGACGTGGCACTTATCTGTGAACTTGATGAGCAATGGGCCTATGTTGGCAACAAACAGCATCGACATTGGCTTTGGTATGCTTTTGATACCAAGAGAAAACGAGTCGTGGCATATACCTTTGGCCCACGCAACGATGAGACATGCCGTCGGTTGCTGAGCCTGCTTTCTCCGTTCCAGATAGGCTTTATCACCAGTGATGATTGGGGAAGCTATGCCAGAGAGGTGCCGAGCGAGATGCATCTGACCGGGAAGATATTCACCCAGCGTATCGAGCGTAACAACCTGACGCTCAGAATGCGCATCAAGCGATTGGCTCGCAAGACCATCTGCTTCTCTCGTTCCGTTGAGCTCCACGAGAAAGTGATTGGTGCCTTTATAGAAAGACACCATTTCAACTGATTGGAGTCATTACCCGAAAAACATTCGTTACTCGAATTCAGCATTTAATCCCAACTTAGCTTTATTTAAAGATGTACCTAAAGTTGATATCGACGATTCAAATGGTGGATTATCAATATTGGTAATTGATGTGACTGAGCTTGAGTCCTAACAAACTCTTCAAGAGGGACAGCCAACGCGTGGCATTTTTACTATGCGTTCGTTTTTGTGATTACGGTGTTGTGCGGGAAGTTGGTAGTAGCGTTGGCTGCCCCTTAAGTGGGCGTTAGCCATTCTCAGTAAATTAAGGGGAAAAATAGTGAGTTCAGTTTTTAAATATACCGATTACAGACCGGAGTTTTTTGATAACTTCTTCTTAAAAGTATCTCGCTTTGGAGAGTTCAATGACCCATTTGAATTGGTTATGGGCAATTATTTGAGCTCCCTTGATAAAGATGAACATGATCATATGATGTCCTTGTCTAGCTCTCTATCAGACCCTACCTCATACTATGATTATGCATGGGATGCTCAGTGTGGTGTTAGGGCTACTGTCGGTGTGTTGTGCTTTGCATCTGTTGAAGACAACCTTTTGATGTGGGCTCATTATGCTAACAATCATGCGGGCATTTGCATTGAGTTCGATAAAGCCGCTGATTTCTTCAATGGTAAATATAAAAACGCTACGACTTTCCTTGGTGAGCGTGTAGATGATCACTACCAAAATATTGGTGAATTGCGCGAAGTGAACTATACGATTGAACGCCCAACCTATATTGAACCAAGCGAATTAGAGCATGATACAGAGTCTTGGTTTGTTAAGTCTCCTGAATGGGAGTATGAGCAAGAGCAAAGACTCTTACTACCACTTAGCCTTGCCGAATATATACCTAATGTTGGTTTCCCATTTTTCCCAGTAGAGCCGACAATGATTAAGTCAATTATTCTTGGTTGCCAAATGCCAGTAAGTAAGAAAAAAGAGGTCGTAGAGGAATGTGAAAGGTTTGGTATTAAAGTTCGTGAGGCGTTTGTGCACTCTCATCAATTTAAATTGGATATAGTGGATTACGATGAATCAAATCAGAGTAATTATCATAATATGTTCAATTTAAATCGTGTTACGTCATGGTGATAGCGAAAGGTTAACAAACAATTTAAGAGTAATTCGGCAAATCTGGGACACCCACCTTTTTGAGCAAGGCGTAACATAGCCAGAGCCCAAAAGATGTGCGCAAATCTGGGACACCCACCTTTCTGAGCAAGGCGTAGCATAGCCAGAGCCCAAAAGATGGGAGCAAAAGATGGGTGTCCAAGGTCTTCGTGAGCAGGAACCCCCTCCACAGCGCGCCCTATGAGCGGGCGGGCAGATCCTGTTTCAGCGCAACCAGCAACAGGGCCAGCAGGCCAAAGGGCGGAAACAGGCAGAGTAGGGAGCAGATAACAGTGACCAGCGCCGGATGCTCGCTCTTGCGGCGCGCCAGTCGCCAGGCGATGACGCCGACGATGGCCATCAACAACACAATGAACTGGCCAAGCAGGGTGGCATTGATATTCATGAAAGATCCTTTTTCATGGGCAAGTGTGAAGAAGCTGTACTTTATCGCCTTGGTTGCGATTGGCAACCGCTGAACCGCACCGGCCACTCGCCCGTTGATAGGTTCTCTCTATTCTGGCAATAGATGAGAATAGTTTTCATTTAATCTCATTTCGGCGGATACTCTCATCATCAACAGAGGGAGCCGCCATCATGAAAAAGACCATCAGCTTTGCCATCCTGCACTTCGGTGTCGCCTTTACCGTGGCCTACCTGCTGACCGGTGAGCTGCTGACCGCCAGCCTGATCGCCCTGATCGAGCCCGCCGTCAACACGGTCGCCTTCTACTTTCATGACCTTGGCTGGCACAAACTCAAGCCAAATCACAGCCTGCAGGCCAAGACCAGCAGCTTCGCGGTGGTCCACTTCTCGGTGGCCTTCGGGGTGGCCTTCCTGCTGAGCGGCGAGCTGCTCACCGGCGGCGTGATGGCGATGATCGAACCGGCCATCAATACCGTGGTGTTCTTCTTCCACGAGCGGCTGTGGCGCGCCCGCAGTCAGCAACTGGCGCTGGCCTGATCGACCGGGCAACCCGCCTTCCCCTTTATCGCGGCCACAAAAAACCCGACATTCCGGCCAGGAGTGTCGGGTTTTTCCGTTTGGCAGCCATTCAGCAGAGCAAACTGAGCTCGGCTCCCCTGCTGTATTGCCCTGAAGAGTGTGCTGTAGTAGGCAGATATGCCCTCCTTATTGCTGGAATCTATCGATGAACAAGACCTTGCTTGCCGCCCTGCTGTTTGCTCCTCTGCTGGCCTGTGCCGCAGCCCCTTCCTTTGACTGCACCAAAGCCTCCGGGTCGGTCGAAACCCTGATCTGCAAGGATGCCGGACTGGCCGCCCTTGATAACGAACTGGCGGCCCTCTACCCCAAGGCGATTGCTGCGCTCTCTCCCGAACAGCTCAAGACAGAGCGCGCCATGCAGCGCGGCTGGATCAAGGGTCGCAACGACTGCTGGAAGGGGCAGGATCTGCGCCAGTGTGTGGAGGATAACTACCTGCTGCGGATCACCGAACTGCAGATCAGCGGCGGCCAGCTGATGGTGCCGGCACCGGTCAACTACCAGTGCGGCAAGAACGTCACTCTCTCTACCTACTTCTATAACGATGCCAAGCTGCCCGCCGCGGTGATCAACCTGAGCGAGGGCGACAAGCAGCAACAAGTGCTCGCCTATGAAGCCCCCAGCGCCAGCGGTGCCCGTTATGAAGGGCAGAACCTCACCTTCTTCACCAAAGGGGACGAAGCCACGCTGGAGCGTTACGGCCAGCCAACCCTCACCTGCATGGAAAATCCGACCAAGGGCTGAGGCTCATGGGGGCGGCTCATCTTGCCGCCCCACCTTGACTAGATGGCGATATCCAGCGGTTTTCCTTCCCGCACAATCCGCAACTTGAGCGACCCCGGCTGGCTAGTGCTGAGCAGTTCACGCACCTTGTCGATCTCGAGGGGACGATAAGCCACCCCGTTGATCTGCTCCAGAATGTCGCCGTTGGCCAGACCATAGGGGGCAAGATCCCGTTCATCGCTGTAGTAGACCTGCAGATGCTTGCCATCAAAGCGCACCCCGATATTGCGCAGGATTGGCGGCACTTTGCGCGCCAGGCTATCGGCGTCGTAGCAGAGCATCATCCGCCCGGGCATGATCGCAAAGCGATTGAAGCGGTTAACAAAATCCAGCCCCAGACCATACTGCTCATTGCTGTTTTCCGACACGCGCAGCTCACCGAGCTGGCGCTCATCAAAATGCAGGCCGGTGAGGATATGGTCACGCCCCTCCACCATACCGCTGGCGTCCACCCCTTTGCGTGGCGAGGCATCTTCGCCAGAGATCGCCTTCTGACTGGCCATAAAGTCGATAAAGGCATGGTCGGCATAGCTCTGATCGGCCCCGGTATCCAGATACATGCGCACGCTGCTCTCGCCGTGGGTCAGATACACTGCCGGGGAGCGGTTGTAGCTATCTTCATAGCCGATGCAACGCTCGAAGGTGGCTGCCGACGGTGCCGTCAGCAAAGCCGTGAGCTGATGTTTGTCGCGATCAAACACCCAGTTGAAACGGCGGATGGTGTCGATCCCGAGGATGCCATCGATACGGCTGCCAAGAGACTGGGAGAAAAGATCGAAATCAACGGTTGCCCACAGATCGCTGTCATCAATGGTGACCGACCCCAGCGAGAAGGGCTGCGGCTCAACAAAGCCAAGCTGCTCGCTGCCCAGTTGACTCGAAACGCTGCTTACACTGGCAAAATCAGCCTGATAGGCCCTGGGCAACTCGCTTAAGGTCAGCGCCTTGAAGCGACTGGCCAGACGACGATCGATAAAGGTGATACTGGCCCCGGTATCCAGCAAAAACTGGTACTGCTCACCGGCGATGGTGACGGGGATCAGGGGGGCACTTTCGTAATGCACCGTCAGCACCGGGCCGGGTGCATTGCGCTTGGTGGATGAATCCGGGGCTGTGCAGCCTTGGACGACGAACAGGGCCAACATGGCCAGCGCCACTTTGAACTGCGACTTCATAACTCTCCTTCCCGATAGCAGATGCCCCCGCGACGCCACCGCATAATGCTATCTTGTTGATTTATAGATAAATAAGCTATTTCAGCGGGGGAGGCGGACAATAACAAAGAGTTTTATGCTGGTTCAAGCCAGATATGACCATGAATATTCTATGGTGATAGATCAAGAATGGCTGTTCACGCTATCTCGGCGCGTCATCAATCGCGGGTGACATTTGATTAATTTATTGATCTTGCACAGAAAATCTCAATATTGAGCTTTCTCTCCACAGCGCCATGGTTAATATTGCCATTTGGCAACATTTGCCTCGTCGGAGTCTCCCATGAGCCATGCCAACCCCATCCCGTTGGTGAAACGCAGCAGACTGGAGGCTGAAATTCAGGGGCGGTAGCCATGCCATATCTCGCCCGGTCCCTTTTTGATCCAACCAAACTGACCGGTAAGCTGCTTATTCACCCACAACATGCAAATCAAGGTGGTGTATGGAAACACAAACCCTGCATCGTGGTCGCTTGATCGACCATATCCAACTGGTGGTCAAAGATTTGGTCGCCAGCCAGCGCTTTTATACGGCCATTCTCACCACCCTCGATATTCCGCTGGGCGGCACAGGTGAGGGCTACTTCTGGGCAGACGAACTGTTTGTCACCTCTGTCGACAGCCCCGCCGCACTGGGGGTGTTGACCGGTCGCCACCACCTCGCCTTTCAGGCAAAAGATCGCGCTATGGTGGATCGTTTTTATCAGGCCGCATTGGCTAACGGCGGCAAAGATAACGGCTCTCCCGGTGAGCGTAATTATCATCCCGGCTACTACGCCGCCTTTGTCCTCGATCCGGATGGCAATAATATCGAAGCGGTTTATCACGGTGAGGCAAAACGCAGTGTGGCGTCAGTGGAAATTCTGTTTTAACAAGAGGGTGGTATGCCTGTGATTAGGACCATTATGATACTACAAAGTAAACACTTCTTATTTAAAATTATAGATATACCCTCTTAATAGAGGTTTTTTAAATTAACTTAGTTAAATCACAACAATGTCAGAGGGTATATGAAATTAGGTTTTTTCTTTGGTGCTGGAGCCGAGGTTGGTTATGGCTTACCTACTGGTGGTAAGTTTGCAATTGATCTTTTCAGACAAGATGTTAGCTCTCACAAAGAGTCTCTACGTAACCAGCTAGGGACGATAAATCAACTCAGTAACTATGCTACAGATTGGCTTCCAGAAAGATATGCGACGCAAAGAATTCATGCTTTCGGAAAGAACGAATTTACAAGCTTGATTGAGTCATCAATCGAGTACAGAAAATCAGAAATTATTAGACGATTAAGTGATTTCGACAACGAAGCAGAGTATGCTTTGTCACAGCTTGGAATTAATAAAAGCACATTGATTGATAAATTCGGTGAAGAAATGGAAACCGCCTATGGTGAGTTATTGTACTCAACGGCTGTTAGGCTCAATCCAATTCTTGCTAATGAAGTACAACTCTTTGGAAGTGAATTTTACTCAGCAATATTAAGCGTAATTAGCAATAAAGAAAACACAGCAGATTTACAACGTTATGCTGGTGCATTTCTTCAGCTATTAGTTGGTGCTCATGGACAAGACTTAGTGCAAAAACTAAATCAGGAACTCTTTGAGGCCGCCCCCGACAATATACCTATTTTTGATGACGTTACAGGTATGTTTAAAATTGAGTTTAGTCGTGCAGGCTTAACTGCTCTTGAGCTATTACTAGAGAAAAAAAGAGTATATGACCTTGAGGGAGGCTCGATTAATGATTTACTTTGTGCCTTATCGCAGCAGTTGATCGAGAATATATTTACCACTGTCCTAGACTATCAGTCACTAATAGATAGTCACTTCAGGTATTTATTTTCCCCCAAAACAGAGTGGGCCAAATTCTCTAAGATGGTAGTATTTCTTAGAGCGACTAGAGCCTATATTGTTACACAACTGGAAAAAGCAGGTGAGCTTCCTGAAGAAGGATACTATCATGACTTGCAACGTTGTACAGAACTGGATATAGAAATTGGTGCTGTTGGCACAGCAAATTATAATAATTTAATAGAAAAGATATCATCAGAATTGGGTTATAGCATTCCATCAGTTCGCCATTTAAATGGTGGAGTTTGTGATTATTACAACCCATATAAAAACTCAGTAATATCATGCGCATCAGAAACTGAAGTTCCTCAAGACCAAATTCACGTCCCTTTTATCTTGACTCAAAGTGGTCTAAAACCACTTACATCTGTTGATATGTCTAGACGTTATGTTGGATTATTTGACGAATATAACTCTTGTGATGCAATCGTCGTTATAGGATATGGCTTTAATATAGATGATAGTCATATCAATGGGTTATTTCGTCAATTAATTGAAGATAATCACAAATTTCTATATTGGATTTGTCTGAGCACAGATGGCTCCGCCGAAGCCCAAAAGGTTAAACTAGTGAAAAAACTTAGAATTAGTACAGCAAACAGAAGTAAAGTTAATGTCATCCCAGTAACACCATCGGAGCGGCTAGTCGTTGATAGAAGCTGGTTAGATGTATTAAAAGAAAATGTAGAACAACAAGGCCGTAGTTCTAATTAACAAAGCGTAATCGGACGCTCGCGATAGAAATATTTCGTGATAGTGCCAGTTGCCTTCAGAGACCGACTTTCACGCTGTCTCATTTTTTACCTGTATCTCTGCTGGCGTAACACTCCCCAAGGAGATTTATGAAGCCCGACTTAACCGGCACTCGGATTGTGCTGCGCACCATTGGCCCGCAGGATGCCGCCGATCTGTTCGAGATTTATGGCAATCCACTGACCATGGAGTTTGCCTCTGATCCCTGCTTTACCTCTCCCGCCATGGTGGCGCAGATGATGGCGAGCGTGGTGCGGCTGGAGCAAACGGGGGAGTCGCTGGAGTGGGCGATTGTCGAGCGGGAGGGCAACAAGGTGATCGGTACCTGCGGCCTGCACAGTTTCAGCGAGGCGGGCCACAGCTGCGAGGTGGGCTGCCTGCTCAATGCGGCCTATTGGCGCAGAGGGTTTATGTCGGAAGCGCTGGGATTGCTGTTCGCCCACGCCAGCACACTGGGTGTCACCTGCCTCACCGCAGATATCGATGCAGATAACGTCCGTTCTATCGCCCTGTTTGAAAAGCTGGGCTTCAAGGCGCATGCAGGGCGCTATCAGCGCATGCTCCCCTTTGTCTGACCCGAGACCAGAGCCACAACGCCCTCGCCTCTCAGGCCGTTGTGGCAAGGATCAGGCATAAAAAAACCGGAACCCTTGGGTTCCGGTTTTTTTTCATTCCAGCCGAGGCTGGCAAACCAGCAAATTAAGCCTGGTTTTTAACTTCTTTCAGACCGCGGAAAGGAGCTTTGGCACCCAGAGCTTCTTCGATACGGATCAGCTGGTTGTACTTGGCAACACGGTCAGAACGGCTCATGGAACCGGTCTTGATCTGGCCAGCAGCGGTACCAACAGCCAGGTCGGCGATGGTAGCGTCTTCGGTCTCACCGGAGCGGTGGGAGATGACGGCAGTGTAGCCAGCGTCTTTGGCCATCTTGATGGCAGCCAGAGTTTCGGTCAGGGAACCGATCTGGTTGAACTTGATCAGGATGGAGTTGGCGATGCCGTTGTCGATACCGCGCTTCAGGATCTTGGTGTTGGTTACGAACAGGTCGTCACCCACGATCTGGATTTTCTTGCCCAGTTCAGCAGTCTGGTAGGCGAAACCTTCCCAGTCAGATTCGTCCAGGCCATCTTCGATGGAGACGATCGGGAACTTGGTGGTCAGGTCAGCCAGGAAGTCGGAGAAACCGTTGGAGGTGAAGACACGACCTTCGCCTTTCAGGTTGTACTCTTTCTTCTCTGCGTCGTAGAACTCGGAAGCAGCGCAGTCCATAGCCAGGGTGATGTCGGTGCCCAGTTTGTAACCGGCAGCGGCAACGGCTTCAGCGATAACTTCCAGCGCTTCGGCGTTGGATTTCAGGTTCGGAGCGAAACCACCTTCGTCACCAACTGCAGTGTTGTAGCCCTTGGACTTCAGCACTTTGGCCAGGTTGTGGAACACTTCAGCGCCCATGCGGACAGCTTCTTTCAGGGTCTTGGCGCCAACCGGCTGGATCATGAACTCCTGAATGTCGACGTTGTTGTCGGCGTGCTCACCACCGTTGATGATGTTCATCATCGGCAGCGGCATGGAGTAAACACCCGGGGTGCCGTTCAGCTCGGCGATGTGGGCGTACAGCGGCATGCCTTTGGCAGCAGCGGCAGCTTTGGCGTTAGCCAGGGAAACAGCCAGGATGGCGTTGGCGCCGAACTTGGATTTGTTCTCGGTACCGTCGAGGTCGATCATGATCTGGTCAACGGTGGCCTGGTCCTTGGCATCTTTACCCAGCAGAGCTTGAGCGATCGGGCCGTTTACGGCTTCGATGGCTTTCAGCACGCCTTTACCCAGGAAACGGCTCTTGTCGCCGTCACGCAGTTCCAGCGCTTCGCGGGAACCGGTGGACGCGCCAGACGGAGCGGCTGCCATACCAACAAAACCACCTTCCAGGTGAACTTCGGCCTCAACGGTCGGGTTACCACGGGAGTCGATGATTTCACGACCGATCACTTTAACGATCTTGGACATGTGTATTTCCTCAGGTTTCGTAAAAAAACAACAAAAATATGCCAAAAAAAGCGGCTGTGGCACAGTGCCCCAACCGCATTTATTTTCAATTACTTCAAATTACGCTTCTGATACTCGCCTGCCGCCTTCACAAAACCGGCGAACAGAGCGTGGCCATCACGAGGAGTAGAGGTGAACTCCGGGTGGAACTGCGCAGCCACGAACCAGGGGTGATCCGGGATCTCGATGATTTCCACCAACTTCTTGTCGGCGGAGAGACCGGTCACTTTCAGACCTGCCGCTTCAATCTGCGGCAGCAGCTTGTTGTTGACTTCGTAACGGTGACGGTGACGCTCGTAAATGGTCGGGCTGCCGTACATCTGACGCACTTTGGAATCTTCGACCAGGTGGCAGAGTTGGGAACCCAGACGCATGGTACCGCCCAAATCGGACTTCTCGGTACGGGTCTCGACGTTACCTTCTTCATCCACCCACTCGGTGATGAGGCCAACGACCGGGTACGCGCAATCTTTCTTGAATTCGGAGGAGTGAGCCCCTTCCATGCCCGCCACGTTGCGAGCGAATTCGATCATGGCAACCTGCATGCCGAGGCAGATACCCAGGTAGGGGATCTTGTTCTCGCGGGCATACTGGGCAGCCAGAATTTTGCCTTCCACACCGCGCTCACCGAAGCCACCCGGCACCAGGATCGCGTCCAGACCTTCCAGCAGCTCGGCGCCACGGGTCTCGATATCCTGAGAGTCGATGTACTTGATGTTGACGGAGTGACGGGTCTTGAGACCACCGTGCTTGAGCGCCTCGTTGACGGACTTGTAAGCGTCCGGCAGGGAGACGTACTTGCCGACCATACCGATGGTCACTTCACCAGTCGGGTTGGCCTCTTCGTAGATAACCTGTTCCCACTCGGACAAATCAGCCTCTTTGCACTCCAGACCGAAACGCTCGGTGAAGTAGGAGTCCAGATTCTGGGACTTGAGCAGTGCCGGGATCTTGTAGATGGAGTCGACGTCTTTCATGGAGATGACGGCGCGCTCGGGCACGTTGCAGAACAGGGCAATTTTGGCGCGCTCATTGGCCGGAATGGCACGGTCGGAGCGGCAGATCAGCACATCCGGCTGGATACCGATGGAGAGCAGCTCTTTGACGGAGTGCTGGGTCGGCTTGGTCTTCACTTCACCGGCCGCAGCCAGGTAAGGAACCAGCGTCAGGTGCATGAACATGGCGTTGTTGCGGCCCACTTCAGCAGCCAGCTGACGAATGGCTTCGAGGAACGGCAGGGACTCGATGTCACCCACGGTACCGCCCACTTCGACGATGGCAACCTGATGGCCTTCGGCACCGGCAATCACCCGCTCTTTGATGGCGTTGGTGATGTGCGGGATAACCTGAATGGTGGCGCCCAGATAGTCACCACGACGCTCTTTACGCAGTACGTCGGCGTAGATACGGCCGGTGGTAAAGTTGTTACGACGGGTCATCTTGGTGCGGATGAAACGCTCGTAGTGGCCCAAATCCAGATCGGTTTCGGCCCCGTCCTCGGTTACGAACACTTCACCATGCTGGGTCGGGCTCATGGTGCCCGGATCCACGTTGATGTACGGGTCCAGTTTCATGATGGTCACATCCAGACCACGGGCTTCCAGAATGGCTGCCAGAGAAGCTGCGGCAATGCCTTTGCCGAGGGATGAAACAACGCCACCAGTAACAAAAATATATTTGGTCGTCATGCTGAACCTGAAAGAAGTTTAGGGAATTTTAAGGGGTGCTTCGGGGATGAAGCAGGACGGGGAAACAGTATACCAAAAACCCCTCTCCCAAACAATGAGCAAAAATCTATCAGGCTCACCGCCCCCTCATCTTGCGCCAAATCAACTTTGCTCGGTTTCCTTCGCCTTATCCCAGGCGGCATCGAGCTTTTCGAGGGTGCAATCGGTCATTTTCAAGCCTTCTGCGGCGATTATCTGCTCAACCTGACGAAAACGACGCTCGAACTTGGCGTTGGCGCCGCGCAGTACCTGCTCCGGATCCTTGCCCAGATGACGCACCAGATTGACAGTGGCAAACAGCAGGTCACCGAGCTCATCGCTCACCCTCGCCTCGTCCACATCGGCCATCAATGCCTCTTCCATCACCTCGTCGATCTCTTCGTGGATCTTGTCCACCACAGGCCCCAACGTCTTCCAGTCAAAACCGACGGTGGCGCAGCGTTTCTGAATTTTGGCGGCGCGAGTAAGGGCAGGCAGCGCCTGCGGGATATCGTCCAGCACGCTCTCTTTGTCGAGGGCCGCCCGCTCTTTGGCTTTTTCCGCCTCCCAGTTCGCTTTTACCGCCTGCTCGTTGGAGAGGTCTGCATCGGAAAAAACGTGGGGGTGACGACGAATGAGCTTCTCGCTCACCGTATCGACGATATCGGCAAAGTCGAACAAGCCCCGCTCTTTACCCAGCTGGGCGTAAAACACCACCTGAAACAGCAGGTCCCCCAACTCCCCTTTCAGCCCCTGCCAATCCTCAGTCTCGATGGCATCGGCCACTTCGTAGGCCTCTTCCAGGGTGTGCGGCACTATGGTCTGGAAGTCCTGTTTCAGATCCCAGGGGCAGCCGTTTTGCGGATCGCGCAGGCGAGCCATGATATCGAGCAATTGAGAGAGGTCATAACGTTGGGACATGGGATATTCGCTTTCTATTCGTTCAAAAAGGGTCATAAATACAGACCGGCCACTGGGGCCGGTCGGTTCGATATCAAAGCCGCTTGGCGCTGATCACGTCGTTAAGCTGACTGAGCTTGGCCAACGCCCGGTTGAAGGCGTTGATGTTGTAAATCTCCAGCTCCATGTCGATCTCGGCGGTTTGCTCGCGCACGTTGGAGCGCGAGCGCACCCCCATCACATTGATCTTCTCGTTGGCCAGCACGGTAGTGATATCGCGCAGCAGGCCGGAACGATCGTTGGAGATGATCCGGATGGTGAGGCCGTAGCCGCCGGAGTAGTTCTCCCCCCACACCGCATCGATCAGCCGCTCCGGGTTGCGACGGGAAAGCTCTTTCAACTGCTCGCAATCTTCCCGGTGGATCGAAACGCCACGCCCCATGGTGATAAAGCCCTGAATGGAGTCCCCCGGAATGGGCTGGCAGCAGCGGGCGATATGGGTCATCAGGTTGCCAACCCCTTCCACCACTATGTGGTCTTTGGGCTTGTGGCGCATCGGCGCATTGGCCTTCTGCTCCAGCTTCTCCAGCAATCGGCGATCTTCCTCTTCCGCCGTCGGCTTGTTGTAACAGGTGTCGAGATAGTTGAGCACCTGGTTGATGCGGATATCGCCACTGCCGATACCGGCCAGCAGATCGTCGGTGCTCTCCAGATTGAAGCGGCGCAGCATGTTGCCCTTGTCGATCTTGGACATGCTGAGGTTGTGGCGATCCAGCTCCTTCTCGAACAGCTCGCGACCGGCCACGATATTCTTGTCCCGATCCAGTTTTCTGAACCAGGTCGCCACCTTGGCCCGCGCCCGGCTGGAGCGCAGGAAGCCGGCGTTGGGGTTCATCCAGTCGCGGCTCGGGTTCGGCTCTTTCTGGGTGATCACCTCCACCTGATCGCCGGTCTGCAGAGCGTAGGTGAACGGCACGATGCGACCATCAATCTTGGCGCCGATGCAGCGGTGGCCGATCATGCTGTGGACGTGATAGGCAAAATCGAGCGGGGTGGCGCCTGCCGGCAGGTCGATGACATCCCCCTTCGGGGTGAAGACGTAGACTCTGTCCTCGAACACCTGACTGCGCAGATCTTCCAGCAGGGAACCGCTCTCGGAGAGATCTTCCTGCCAGGCGAGCAGCTTGCGCAGCCACTCGATCTTGTCTTCGAAGGTGTTGGCCTTGCCGCCCGCCTGCGCCCCTTCCTTGTAGCGCCAGTGCGCCGCGACGCCGAGCTCGGCATCCTGATGCATCTGGTCGGTACGGATCTGGATCTCGACCGTCTTGCCCTCCGGCCCCACCACTACGGTGTGGATCGACTGATAGCCGTTCGGTTTGGGGTTGGCGACATAGTCGTCAAACTCGCGGGGAATGTGGTGGAACTGGGTGTGGACTATGCCGAGCGCCGCATAGCAATCCTGCAGCCGCTTGGTCACTACCCGCACTGCGCGCACGTCGAACAACTCGTTGAATTCGAGGTGCTTCTTCTGCATCTTGCGCCAGATGCTGTAGATATGTTTCGGCCGACCGTACACCTCGGCGTCAACTCCCGCCTCTTTCAACCCATTACGCAGGGATTGCACAAACTCGCGGATATAGCGCTCGCGGTCGAGCCGCTTCTCGTCGAGCTGCTTGGCGATCTGCTTGTAGGTATCCGGGTGCAGGTAACGGAAGGCGAGATCTTCCAGCTCCCACTTGAGCTGGCCGATGCCCAGACGGTTGGCGAGCGGCGCATAGATATTGGTGATCTCCTGGGCCATCAGCACCCGAGTCTCTTCATCTGCCGTCTTCGCTTCCCGCAGGCAAGCGATCCGCTCCGCCAGCTTGATCACCACGGCACGCACATCCTCGACCATGGCGAGCAACATGCGACGCACGTTGTCGACCTGCTCCGGCGAGGTTTCGCTGCGATGGAGGGTCTGCAGGGAGCGGATGGCCTCCATCTCCAGCACCCCTTCCACCAGCTTGGCGATCTTGGAGCCAAAGTCCTCATCCATCCGCTCCTGGCTGATGAGACCGGCTTCGACGAAGGGGTAGATGATGGCCGCTTTGAGAGTACCGATATCCATGCTGAGCATCTGCAGGATGCCCACCATTTCGATGCCGCGCACCAGCAGCTTGCTGGTCAGCGCCTCGTCACCGAGCGTCAGACAATACTGGTAGACGGTTCGCAGCTGATCCTTTTCACTGTCACTCAAGGAGAGCGAGCTGACCCACTCTTCCAGGGTGAAGTTGTCTTTCAAATGAATATCGCGAACCGCAACCATGGTATCAATCCTTTAAATTATCGGGCCGAAAGCTGTCACTTTCTCCCCTCATGAGATTGCCTCAAATGGGGATATCCAGCGCACTTTTCAAGGCATATTGTCCAGAAAGACAATAGAGCGCACCAACAGGCCCTGCCGAACGACGAGGGTCTAGATTACCCCAATCACACCAGCTCAAACAGCCGCAGACATGCAGGATTGCACATCCGCATCGCCATACCGATGAGCAGGATTACTTCATATACACACCTGCTCAAACAGCCGCAGACATGCTAGATTACATATCCGCATCGCCGTACTGATGAGCAGGATTACTTCATATACACACCTGCTCAAACAGTAACGAACATGCCGGATGACCTATCCGGCATCGCCGAACTGATGAGTCATTTACTCCCGTTCAAACAGCGCCATGGACTCCAGATGACCGGTGTGAGGGAACATGTCGAGCATGCCGAGGCGCACCAGACGATAACCCCCTTTCACCAGCACCTGACTGTCCCGCGCCAGGGTGACCGGGTTACAGGAGACGTAGACCACCCGCTTGGGTGAAAGTTTCACGACGTGTCCCATCACTTCCAGCGCGCCGGGGCGAGCCGGATCCAGCAGCACCAGATCAAACCCTTCCCGCGCCCAGGACATGCCGACGATGTCATCGCTCAGGTCGGCCTTGTAGAAACGGGCATTGGTGATGCCGTTGCGACGGGCGTTCTCTTCGGCCCGCTGCACCATGGCCAGTTCACCTTCGACACCCACCACTTCGCGAGCCTGACGGGCCAGCGGCAGGGTGAAGTTGCCGATGCCGCAGAAGAGATCGAGCACCTTGTCATCCTTGCTCGCCCCGAGCCATGTCAGCGCCTGCTCAACCATGCTCTGGTTGATGGGGCCGTTGACCTGAATGAAATCACCGGGAGCAAATGCAAGAGACAGGCCATCCAGCGAGTAGGATGGGGAAAATTGTTGCTGCAGCGCTTCGATACGATCATCGGCCGCCTGCAGGTAGAGGTCGATCCCCTGCGCTTTTGCAAACTCCACCAGCAGGGCGCGATCCGCCTCATTGGGGCGGCCGGTGTGGCGCAGCAGCATCATGATCCCCTGTTCGGCCTGGATTAGCTCCGCATGGCCCAGCTCGCGCTGGCTCTTGAGGCGATTGAGGCATTCACGCAGCGGGGCAATCAGCGCAGAGAGCGGTTCGGCCAGCACAGGGCAACTGTCGATCTCCACCAGATCGTTGCTGTTGCGGCGGCGGAAACCGACCCGGGTGCAGCGACCATTCTTGTCAAATTTGATGGCCAGACGACAGACCCGGCGGTAAGCGCGATCTTCACCGGTCAGTACCGGCTCCAGCGCCGGCGCCTTGATGTTGCCCAACCGCTCGAACAGGCTGACCAGTCCCGCCGCCTTGGCGGCTTGCTGATCGGCAACCGACATGTGCTGGGCACTGCAACCGCCGCACTCGCGATAGTGGCTGCAAAAGGGGGCGATACGATTGGCCGCCGGGGTCACCACCTGTTGCAAGGCGGCGTGACCATACTGTTTTTTCTCTTCGGTGATGCGTGCCTTGACGGTCTCGCCGGGCAGTGCCCCTTCGACGAAGATCGCCTTGCCCTGATGGCGACCGATACCGACGCAGTGGTGATCGAGGGTGTCTATCGTAAATTCAATGCGTTGGAGCTGGGTGGACTTCTTTTGGGGCTTGAAAAACTGGGCCATAAAACTTGGTGCCTATAGGTGGCTATGTCATGATTGTGGAATCTGCTGCCGGGTATTGTCCCACAAGAATAATAGTATGACCAAATACGGCCACAGAGCCCGTGTATTGCCATCAACCCTATCGCCAACCCTGTTCACTGGTGGCCTGTTCGTATGACCAAATATGGCCTGAGAGCACGCGTTCTCGCCTTCACCATCCTGCCGACCCTGATCATCGGTGGCCTGATGGCCGGTTACTTCACCTTCCACCGCTACCAGCAGCTGGAAAACAACCTCATTGATCAGGGGATCAACATTATCGAACCGCTGGCGATCGCCAGTGAATACGGGATGACCCAGCACAGTCGAGAATCCCTCAAGCGGCTCATTGGCCTGACCCATCGCAAGAACTCCCCCTTCATCAAGTCCATCGCGGTTTTCACCCAGGACAACCAGCTGTTCGTTACCTCGAACTACCACCGGGATTTCACCCGACTCAGACTGCCCGATGGCGAGCCCATTCCGGATCTGACCAGCGTGACGTTTCAGGGGGACGACATCATTTTGCGCACCCCGATCCAGGCTGAAACCAGTCTGGATGGCTTCCCGCTGCCCAGCGATGTAGAGCCGCCGATGATCGGCTACATCTCGATGCAGATGGCGACCGATAGGGCCATGCTGCTGCAGTACCGCGACACCTTCTTTGCGGTGATCATGGTGCTCATCGGGGTCGCCTTCAGTACCCTGTTTGGCTTCCGTCTGGTCAAGAGTGTGACCCAACCCATCACCAACATGGTGCAGGCGGTGCACAAGATCAGGGAGGGGCGGCTCGATACCCGGGTCAGCGGCCAGCTCACCGGCGAGCTGGATATGCTGAAAAACGGCATCAACGCCATGGCCAAAGCGCTCTCCGAATATCACGAAGAGATGCAGCAAAATATCGATCAGGCCACCTCTGACCTGCGCGAAACCCTCGAGCAGATAGAGATCCAGAACGTCGAGCTCGACATGGCCAAGAAGCGGGCGCAGGAGGCGGCGCGGGTCAAGTCGGAGTTTCTGGCCAACATGTCCCACGAGCTTCGTACACCGCTCAACGGGGTCATCGGTTTTACCCGCCAGTTGCTGAAAACCAGCCTGACCCCGAGCCAAACCGACTACATGCAGACCATCGAGAAGTCGGCGCGCAACCTGCTTGGCATCATCAACGACATCCTCGACTTCTCGAAGTTGGAAGCGGGCAAGCTGCAGCTGGAACATATCCCGTTCAGCCTGCGCGACACTCTCAACGAGACCATGCACCTGCTCGGCCCCAGCGCCCACGACAAGCAGCTGGAGCTCTCCCTGCGGGTGGATGCCGATGTGCCGGACTACCTCACCGGCGACCCCATGCGTCTGCAACAGGTGCTGACCAACCTCACCGGCAACGCCATCAAGTTCACCGAACAGGGCAACGTGGATGTCCATATCGAGCAGACCGGCAGTGGCAACCACAAGGTGAGGCTCAACGTCCAGATCCGCGATACCGGCATCGGCATCTCCCAGGAGCAGCAACATCAGCTGTTCCAGGCCTTCAATCAGGCCGACTCCTCCATCTCCCGCCGTTATGGCGGCACGGGCCTGGGGCTCGTTATCACCCAGAAGCTGGTGCAGCAGATGGGCGGCCAGATCCGCTTTGAATCGGAGCTCGGCAAGGGCTCCCTCTTCTCCTTCAGTCTGGATGTGGAGGTATCCCCCCTGCCCCAGACCGATCAATTGCCGCTGGATCGGATCCGTGGCAAGCGGCTCTGGCTGCTGGAACCGGATCCCTTCGCGCAAGCCTCCCTGCTCGCCCTGTTGGCGGAGTGGCACCTCGACGTGCACCCACTGACCAGCGATGATCCCTGGCCTGAGATGAGCGAGCAGGAGATGGTGATCATCGGCAGCAGCACCCTGCATACGCCGCAGCAGGTGCTCGGCCGTCTCGACAGACTGAACGGCCAGCAGCAGAACACCATAGTGCTGCTCAGCAGCCACGAGCCGGCGCTCTATGAAGCGATGCTGGCCCATGGCGCCCAGCACTGTCTCTCCAAACCGGTCAACCACCGCAAGCTGCTGCACGCCCTGCTCTCGCCGGAATCGAGCCGCCAGAAACTGCCCGCCCAGCCTGCTCCGCGCCAGTTGCAGCCAATCAAGGTGCTGGCGGTGGATGACAACGCCGCCAACCTCAAGCTGATCGCCGCCATGCTCAAGGAGATGGTGAGTCAGGTGGTGGTGTGCAAAAACGGCAAGGAAGCGGTCAAGCAGGCCCAGAGCCAGCCGTTCGACATCATCTTCATGGATATCCAGATGCCGGTCATGGATGGCATCAGTGCCACCCAGGCTATCCGCAACCAGTCCCTCAACACCACCACCCCGATCGTGGCGGTGACCGCCCACGCCATCCCCGGAGAACGGGAGCGGCTGATCCGGCAGGGGATGGACGACTATCTGGCCAAGCCCATCGACGAGAGCATGCTGGCCCAGCTCATCACCGACTTTGCCCATCGGCGCCACCAGAATAATGGTGCCCAACAGATCGACTGGGCACTGGCGGTGCGGCAGGCGGCGGGGAAAGAGCATCTCGCCAGAGAGATGCTGACCATGCTGCTGGCCAGTTTCGACGAAGTGGAACCAGTGCTGGATAGCGCGCTGGCTGGCGAAATTGAAGATAGCGAGGTGCTGGCCCAGCTCCATCGCCTCAACGGTGGCTGTGCCTATTCCGGGGTGCCTGGGCTGCAACGGCTGCTCTCCCAGCTGGAGCAACAGCTGCGTGACGGCGTGCCGGTGAGCGAGCTGGAACCCGAGCTGCTGGAGCTGCAAGATGCACTGGAACTGGTGCGCCAGGAGGCGCCCCGCTATCTCGGCAAAGCTTGATGAGCTTGACCTGAACTGTATCGGCCCCCGCTTTTTCTGACGCGAGGGCCGCCAGATGGTAAAGTTGCGCCGTTTACACAGGAGTCAGCATGACCAACAACGATATTCTGCGCCGTCTGCGCTACGCCCTCACCATCAGCAACGACCAGATGGTCGAGATGTTTGCCAAGGGCAACCTGACGGTCACTCACGCCCAGCTGCACAGCTGGTTGATGAAAGAGGCGGCGGAAGGTGAAGAGCAAGAGGCAGGCTATGTCGCCTGTCCCGACTCGGCCCTGAGCCAGTTCCTCGACGGTTTCATCATCGCCCGCCGCGGCGTGCGGGAAGATGCACCGGCCCAGGTGATCCCGAACCGGATCAACAACAACATGATCTTGCGCAAGCTGCGCATCGGTCTCAACTTCAAGGAAGAGGATATGCTCGGCACCCTCAAGCTCGCCGACTTCAACCTCTCCAAGTCCGAGCTCAGTGCCCTGTTCCGCTCCAAGGATCACAAGCACTATCAGGATTGCGGGGATCAGATCCTGCGCAACTTCCTGATCGGCCTCACTGCCAAGTACCGCGGCTGACCAGCTGCGCGACTGACTAGGCAGAGCCTTCGACATGTGCCAGCGACTCACTCCTCCCACGCTCAGCAACCTGGCTGCAGCAGGGGGATGGCGCTGGCACAGTCTTCTTCCCCTCTTCTTTCTGCCACTGGTTCTGCTGCTGGGTGGTTGTACTCCGTCCGAATACCAGCTATCTACCCGCTATCAGAGCGCCAACCAGAACGAGCGGATCGCCTTTCTGATCCTTCACTACACCGACGAAGACGATGCCAATTCCTTGCGCCTGCTGACCGAGCCGGAGCACAAGGTGAGCGCACACTACCTGATCCCCCGCGACAGCCGCGAAACACCGCTCACCGTCTATCAGCTGGTGCCGGACAGCGCGCGCGCCTGGCATGCCGGACGCAGCCGCTGGCACCAATATGCCGGGCTCAATGCCAGCTCCCTTGGCATCGAGATCGTCAACCTCGGCTATCCAGCAGAAGATGAGCCGCTGGCCCCCGATGTCCGCCGCTGGCAACCCTATACCCCGCAGCAGATTGCCGCCGTCGGCGCCCTCAGTCGGGAGCTGGTCGCCCGCTACCAGATTCCACCGACCCAGGTGCTGGGCCACAGCGATGTCGCCCCCGAGCGCAAGCAGGATCCCGGCCCCCACTTCCCCTGGCGCCAGCTCTATCTGACGTACGGAGTCGGCGCCTGGCCAGATGAAGATCGGGTGGCCGAGCTACTGGCCAGCACCTTGCCCGATTGGGATGCGGCCATGTGGCAACAACAGCTGGCCCGCTATGGCTATGGCCTGCCCCGGAGCGGCCAGTGGGATGAGCAGAGCCGCGCCGTCATGGGCGCCTTTCAGCTCCACTTTCGCGCCAGCAAGGTCGATAGCAAACCGGACCGCGAGTGTCAGGCCATCCTGATGGCGCTGCTCGAAAAATACTTCCCCTAATCCTCATCCATTGCCCCCGTTGCTGCGTACTGTTTGATAGCCGTTAGCTATCAAACAGTTAGGCACAAACAATTGTCCCTGCATTTTGCAAGGCGTTACTCTGACTACGTTCCGAAAGAGAATTTAAAACCGATTTCCAAATCTGGAGGTGAATGATGAAAAGCCCGATTGGTCTTGATACTGCTCAATCACAAGCCCTGGCAGCCGAGTTGAACAAATTGCTGGCCAGCTACCAGATCCTCTACATGAACGTGCGCGGCTTCCACTGGAATATCCGTGGCAACCAGTTCTTCGAACTGCACCTGAAATTTGAAGAGATTTACAATGACCTGCTGCTGAAAGTCGATGCACTGGCCGAGCGGATCCTGACCCTGGATGGCGTGCCAATGCACAGCTTCAGTGACTACCTGAAAGTCTCTGCCATCCCAGAGCAAAAAGGGCTGCACGATGGCCGCGCCTGTGTCGAATCCCTGCTGGATAGCTTCCGCGAACTGCTGGTCGCCCAGCGCCGTATTCTGGGCCAGGCCGCCGAAGCCGGTGATGAGGGCACTGCCTCCATCCTCTCCGACTATGTGCAGCAGCAGGAAAAACTGGTCTGGATGCTGCGCGCTTATCTGGCCTGATAGTGAACCAAGCCGACTACAGCGTACGTATGATTGCTTGAGTAAGTACCGGGCCGAAAGCTCCTGACCAGACCACGGCCCAATCCGTCTGATTGTTATGTTCTGTTGCAAACCTGAGTTGTCTCTCCTTTTATCCACCCGCTTGCCGCCCTGTTTGGGCGGCTTTTTTGTTTTTGATCTGCATCAAGGGAATCTTAATTGGCAAATTGAATACCTATTAAGTTTTTCGCGAGAGGAATAGAATCGCCACAAAACAGACAACTGAAATGTCCAATTGGGAGAGACATGATGTTTTGTGTGCAATGTGAACAGACAATTCGTACCCCGGCAGGCAACGGCTGTGCCTACGCACAAGGTATGTGCGGCAAAACGGCGGAAACCTCGGATCTGCAGGATGTACTGATCTATACCCTGCAGGGGCTCAGCGCCTGGGCGCTGGCCGCCCGTGAGCAAGGCATCATAGATCGCGAGATCGATGCCTTCGTGCCCAAGGCCTTCTTCGCCACCCTCACCAACGTCAACTTCGACTCGAATCGCATCGTGGCCTACGTCAATCAGGCCCTCGCCTATCGCCAGCAGCTGGCCGATCGTCTGACCGCCATGGCGGTGCAGGTCAACGACTTGCCACACTCCGCTTACTTCGAACCCGGTGCCGAACTGCTGGAGCAACTTGCCCATGCCGCACCAGCCGCCCCCAATCGGGGCAAGAGCGAGGTGAACGAGGACATCATGGGGCTGCGTCTGCTCTGCCTTTACGGCCTCAAGGGAGCCGCCGCCTATATGGAGCACGCCCGGGTGCTGGATCAGCAGAGTGACGAGGTGGCCGCCGAATTCCACCGCATCATGAGCTGGCTCAGCACAGACCCGAGCGAAATGGGTCGGCTGTTCAGCTGTGCCATGGAGATCGGTCAGCTCAACTTCAAAATCATGGAGATGCTGGATCTCGGTGAAACCAGCGCCTTCGGTCACCCGGAACCCACCCAGGTGCGCGTCACCCCCATCCCCGGCAAGTGCATTCTGGTCTCCGGCCACGACATGATGGATCTCAAACTCATTCTGGAGCAGACCAAGGGGACTGGTATCCATGTCTACACCCACGGCGAGATGCTGCCCGCGCTGGCCTACCCCTTCTTCAAGCAGTACCCCCATCTGGTGGGCAACTACGGCTCCGCCTGGCAAAACCAGCAGAAAGAGTTTGCCAACTTCCCGGGCGCCGTGGTGATGACCTCCAACTGCATCATCGACCCGAACGTGGGCAACTACTCGGACCGCATCTTCACCCGCTCCATCGTCGGCTGGCCGGGCGTCACTCATCTGGAAGGGGATGATTTCTCCGCGGTGATCGCCAAGGCTCTGGCACTCGATGGCTTCAAGCACACCGAGCTCGAGCACTTCATCACCATTGGCTTTGCCCGCAACGCCCTGATGCAGGCCGCACCGGCGGTGATTGAGAAGGTCAAAGCCGGGGAGATCAGCCACTTCTTCCTGGTGGGTGGCTGTGACGGCGATAAGGCCGAGCGCGCCTACTTCACCGAGTTTGCCAAGGCGGCGCCCCGCGACAGCCTGCTGCTCACCCTGGGCTGCGGCAAGTACAAGTTCAACAAGCTCGACTTTGGCGACATCGGCGGCATTCCGCGCCTGCTGGACGTGGGCCAGTGCAACGATGCCTACTCCGCCATCCAGCTGGCGCTAGCACTCTCCGAGGCGTTCGAGTGTGGGGTCAACGATCTGCCGCTGACGCTGGTGCTCTCCTGGTTCGAGCAAAAAGCCATCGTGATTCTGCTCACCCTGCTCTCCCTCGGGGTGAAAGACATTCGTACCGGCCCGACCGCCCCCGCCTTCCTCACCCCGGCGCTGCTCAAGGTACTGGAGGAGCAGTTTGGCCTGAAAGGAACCACCACGGCCGAGGCTGACTTGGCCGAGATCCTGGCGGCCTGATCGGCACCTCATGTTGTAAGCGTTTGGCGAGCCGCCCGGCTCGCCTTTTTTCTGGATCCGGCTTTTTCACCAGACGTTTTTCGAACCGTTTCAAACCTAAGGAGCCTTGTGATGACCTCTCTCACGCTCACCTGCATTGGCCGCCAACAGAACACCCACGACGTAGTGAGCTGGCAGCTGGCGCCGCTTTCCGGCAGCCTCCCTCCCGTGCTGGCAGGCCAGTGCATCACCCTGCATACCGAGATAGACGGCCAGCCCCACTGCCGTGCCTATACCCTCTCCTCCAGCCCGCAGGATGCATGCTGGCAAGTGACTATCAAGGATGTGGGACGGGTTTCTCGCCATCTGCACCAGACCCTGCAAGTGGGAGACAAGATCCGGGTGGATGGCCCGTTCGGCGATTTCAACCTGACCGCCCTGCCTTGCGAACGGCCACTGCTGCTCAGTGCCGGTTCCGGCATCACCCCCATGTGGGCCATGTTGCGAGACGAACTGGCCAAACGGCCGGATGCCGATATTCGCTTTATCCATAGCGCCCGTTCGTCGAAGGATGTGATCTTCGCAGACGAGCTGGCGACCCTGACCGCGGCCCATGCCGGTGTGCGTCATGCCCTGATACTGGAAGAGGCGCCGAAGGGTCATCCCTGGGTGGGCCGACTCACCCCCGCCATGCTGGCCGAACTGGCCCCGGATCTGCGCGAACGCCATGTCTATCTCTGCGGCCCAGCCCCCTATATGGCGGCGGTCAGCGCCATGCTGGCTGAGCTGGGACTGCCGCCGGAGCAGTTGCATCAGGAGTCTTTTGGCCTTCCTCCAGCAGAGCCTGCCACCACCACCAGCGACCACTTCTGGCTGACCCTGAAAAAGAGCGGCAAAAAGGTGAAGATCCTGCCGGGTCAGACCCTGCTGGCGGCTCTGGAAGCGGCGGGCGAAACCATGATGGCGGCTTGTCGCGCCGGGGTATGTGGCAGCTGTCGTTGCACCACCACAGGTGACATCGAGCGCCAGAGCGTGATGACCTTGAGTGCGCAGGATCTGGAGAGCGGCGTGGCTCTGGCCTGTTCCTGCACTGCGAAAGGGGATATCAGTCTCGATTATTGAGATACACAAAGGGCTTCATTGGTATCTCAACCTTTTCCCGAGCGGGCAGGACGGGTAGACTCGGCCCCAGTTTCACCAGAACACGGGATAAAAAATGACAATACTGGTCACAGGGGGCGCCGGCTATATCGGCTCCCACACCCTGGTTGAGCTGCTGGGCGCGGGGCAGCAGGTCGTGGTACTCGACAACCTATCCAACTCCTCACCGGAGTCACTCAAGCGGGTCGAGCAGATCACCGGCAAGCCGGTCACCTTCGTCGAAGGGGATGTGCTGGACAGAGCCTGCCTGCAGCAGCTGTTCGCCAACCACCAGATCGAATCAGTCATCCACTTCGCCGGTCTCAAGGCGGTCGGGGAGTCGAGCCAGATCCCGCTCACCTACTACCAGAACAACATCAGCGGCACTCTGGTGCTGTGCGAAGAGATGGCCAAGGCCGGGGTTTTCCGGCTGGTATTCAGCTCCTCGGCCACCGTCTATGGCGATCCCGCCTCGGTGCCGCTGCGGGAAGATTTCCCCACCAGCGCCACCAACCCCTATGGTCGCTCCAAGCTGATGGTGGAGGAGATCCTGCGTGATCTCGCCAAATCCGATCCCCGCTGGGCTATCGTACTGCTGCGTTACTTCAACCCGGTCGGCGCCCACGAGAGCGGCCTGATTGGTGAAGATCCCAACGGCATCCCCAACAACCTGCTGCCCTATATCAGCCAAGTGGGTGTCGGCAAGCTCAAGGAGCTGGGGGTATTTGGCAACGACTACCCGACCCCGGATGGCACCGGCGTACGCGACTACATCCATGTGGTGGATCTCGCCATCGGTCACCTGAAAGCACTGGCACGCATCAAGAGCGACACCGGCGTCTTCACCTACAACCTGGGCACAGGTCAAGGCTACTCGGTACTGGAGATGGTCAAGGCGTTTGAAGCGGCCAGTGGCCGACCCATTCCCTACCAGATCAAACCCCGTCGCCCGGGCGACATCGCCGAGTGCTGGGCAGAGCCAACGCTGGCCCGTGCCGAGCTGGGTTGGCAGGCTGAGCGCGGTCTGGAGCAGATGATGGTCGATACCTGGCGCTGGCAAAGCAACAACCCGAACGGCTATCAAGGCTGATCTCTCGCGGGTGGATAACAAAACGCCCCGACATTTTCATGTCGGGGCGTTTTATTTTGCGACGTTCAATCAGTGGGTCTGACTGCGCAGCAGCGGCACACGGGCCAATCGGGGGGCAATGCGCTCTATCAGCCGATCAGCCAGCGGGGTCAGCAGCAACCAGGGCAGGCAGAGGGTCGCCAGCCCCAGCGCGCCGACGTAGACATCGGTAAACCAGTGGGCGCCAGCCAGAATGCGCGGCGCGGAAAAGATCGGCACCATCAGCAATGCGGTGACTCCCGCCCAGCGCGGCAGATAGCGCAAGGCATAGCCGGCGAAGATCATCAGGAACAGAGCGTGATCCCCGGGGAAGCTATCACCGGAAGAGTCCTTGGTCGGAATAGCGCTGATCTGGGTCACCCGCAGCGCATCGGGCACCATCAGGGTCGGGCTGGGTCGCTCCACCGGCAATCGGTGACCAAGCTGGTTGATCACCAGTGCACTTAGCAGCATCACTATACCCATTGCCACCAGCTGGCGACGACCCGCCAGATCCCGTGCAAAGAAACATCGGGCCAGGATCAACCCCATACAGGCCAACACCGCCAGATCGAACAGCCGGTTATTGGTGATGGCCACCAGATCGGCCCACAGAGCCGACTGCCCGAACCAGCCGTTAACGGTATGAAAAATCGCGAGGTCCCACTGATCCCAGGGACCATGAGCGGGCAGCGCAGCCCAACTGATGGCCACCAGACCACCGACCAGATAGCAAAGCAGGAACTTGCCCATGGGGACTCTCCTTTGGAAAAGGGCGATATCGTAAAACTGTAGCGTGCGTCACAAAACCGAAGAATTGTAAGAAAGTGCGACACAATATCAAGCCTCAAATAAAGCCCACCAGCCCATTCCAATCTCGCATATCCCAACAGCGCCAAGATTTCTGCCTCCGGCGCGGCATCTGTGGGCCTCTCACCATGAGTGCGGCTTGTGCCACCACCGCAACACCCCCTAGAATGCGCACTTCCCTTTACTGCGAAAGGAAGCGGTATGCATATTCACATTCTCGGGATCTGCGGCACCTTTATGGGTGGTCTGGCGGTGTTGGCAAAACAGCTTGGTTACCGGGTGACCGGTTCGGATGCCAATGTCTATCCCCCCATGAGCACCCAGCTCGAGCAACAGGGCATCGAACTGACCGAAGGCTATGACCCCTCCCAACTCGATCCGGCGCCGGATCTGGTGGTGATTGGCAACGCCATGAGCCGCGGCAACCCCTGTGTTGAATATGTGCTGGACCGCAATCTACCCTACATCTCCGGCCCCCAGTGGCTGCTGGAGCATGTGCTGCAAGATCGCTGGGTGCTGGCCGTAGCCGGCACCCATGGCAAGACCACCACCGCCAGCATGCTGGCCTGGGTGCTGGAGTACTCCAAGCTGGAGCCCGGTTTCCTGATTGGCGGCGTGCCGGGCAACTTCCCGGTCTCGGCCCGCTTGGGCTCTGCCCCCTTCTTCGTCATCGAAGCGGACGAGTATGACTGCGCCTTCTTCGACAAGCGCTCCAAGTTCGTCCACTACCATCCGCGCACCCTGGTGATGAACAATCTGGAGTTTGACCACGCGGACATCTTCCCGGATCTCGCCGCTATCCAGCGCCAGTTCCACCACCTGATGCGCACCGTGCCGAGCAACGGCCGGGTGCTGTTCCCGCAAGCCGATGACAACCTCACCGCCGTGCGCAAGATGGGCTGCTGGAGCGAAGTGGAGCTGGTGGGTCAGGATGACGCCAAGTGGAAAGCGGTCAAGCTGGCCGATGACGGCTCCGCCTTCGAGGTGTGGCTGGACGGGGTGAAGCAGGGTGAAGTGCACTGGGAGTGCATCGGCGAGCACAACGTCAACAACGGTCTGATGGCCATTGCCGCCGCACGTCATGCTGGCGTGATGGTGGAGCATGGCATCGCCGCCCTCTGCCAATTCAAATCCCCCAAACGGCGGATGGAACTCAAGGGCGAAGTGGCTGGCATCAGCGTCTATGACGACTTTGCCCATCACCCCACCGCCATCGAGACCACCCTCGGCGGCCTGCGCGCCAAGGTAGGCGGCTCACGTATTCTGGCGGTGCTGGAGCCGCGCTCCAACACCATGAAGCTGGGGGTTCACAAGGAGGAGCTGGCTGGCTGCTTCGATGGCGCCGACGAGGTGTTCTTCTTCCAGCCGCCCAACATCGGCTGGGATCTCGGCGAGGTGACAGCCCATATGACCCGTCCGGCCAAGGTATTCAACGATCTGGAGACCCTGATCAATCGGCTGGTGGCCGAGAGCCGTGATGGCGACCATATTCTGATCATGAGCAACGGCGGCTTCGGTGGCATTCATGACAAGCTGATCGCCCGCCTCAAGGATTACCACGGCGAACTATGAACAAAACGATCACCCTGGCGCTGACCGGTGCCTCCGGCGCCCCCTACGCCCTGCGCCTGCTCCAGTGTCTGGTGCAGGCGGACTATCGGGTCTACCTGCTCGCCTCCTCGGCGGCTCGTGTGGTACTCAAGACCGAGCAGCAGCAGGATTGGCCCGGCTCACCGAAAGAGCTCTCTGCCTATCTTTGTCACCAATATGGCGCCAAGGAGGGGCAGATTGTCGCCTGCGGCAAGGAGGAGTGGTTCTCGCCGGTGGCCTCCGGTTCGGCCGCGCCCAAACAGATGGTGGTCTGCCCCTGCTCTATGGGCACCGTCTCGGCCATTGCCAACGGCACCTCCGACAACCTGCTGGAACGGGCGGCGGATGTGGTGATCAAGGAGCGCGGCCAACTGATCCTGGTGCCCCGCGAAACCCCCTTCTCGGCGATCCATCTGGAGAACATGCTGAAACTGGCACGGCTCGGGGTGACCATCATGCCCGCTGCCCCCGGTTTCTATCATGAGCCGAAAAGCATCGCCGATCTGGTGGACTTTATGGTCGCCCGCATCCTCGATCATCTGGGTGTCGAGCATGAGTTGACCCACCGCTGGGGCTATGGCCACCACTGAGCGGACCGCCATATCCGGCCATAAAAAAACGGCGCCACTCAATGAGTGACGCCGTTTTTTCGTTAAGCCGTGTTAGCGAGCCTGAATTGGCGCCGTCACGTACTTGAACAGGAAATCAGTCACCTCTTGGCGCGCCGGGCGCTGAGGTTGATTGATCATCTGCATCATCACATAGCCAAAACCGGTCAAAGAGCGGGCCAGATCCTGTGCTGACAGCACGCTGGTGATCTCCCCTGCATCCATGGCGGTTTGCAGCTCGCTGGCGATCAGCTCAAGGCAGTGATCGAGCAGCCGGGTATAGCGGGGCCATACCTCTTCCCGAACCGATGAGCTCCACTCCAGCCAGATACCGGCATAATCCGGTTGATCGTAGGCGGCATCGACAGAGAGGCGTACATGACGCTGGATCTTGTCGAAAATGGAGCCCTGGTCACCGTATGCCTGCGACAGCATTTGGTTCACAAAGCGTTCGATCTCGGCCAGCACCTCATCTACCAACTCCTCGCGGGTGTTGAAATAGTTGAAGACGGTAGCCACAGAGACCTTGGCCTGTTCGGCTATCTCGGCGTGACCTGCACGGCCAATGCCGCGACGGGAGAACACCTCGATGGCACATTCCATCAATTGGGAGCGACGAGCTTCCGGCGACAGCCGGGTACGACGTCTTATTTCTGCGCGTGGTTCCATAGTTTTTATCATCTAATAGTTATTGATTATGGTGTTTATAGTATTTTAACTAATCATGCCTGAGTGCCTGCTAACTCTATCAATTAAAATAAGCCGATAAAAGCACCACGTATCTCTAGCACCCTTCAACATGAGTGGTAGAATCATCGGTTTTGATATTCATGAACGGCCAAATCCCCTTTGGCCTTATGGGAGTAAGTGATGAAACACACCGTCGAGGTGATGATCTCCGAGGCTGAAGTAGCCGCCCGGATCGCCAAATTGGGTGAAGAGATCACCGCCCGCTATCAGGGTTCTGACGAAGTCGTGATGATTGCGCTGCTGCGCGGTTCCTGCATCTTCCTGGCCGATCTCTGCCGCCAGTGCCAGCTGCCCATCACCCTGGACTTCATGACCGCCTCCAGCTACGGCTCCGGCATGCACAGCACCCGTGACGTCCGCATCCTCAAAGACCTGGACGACGACATCAAGGGCAAGGATGTGGTGATCGTGGAAGACATCATCGACACCGGTTACACCCTCAACAAGGTGCGCGAGATCCTCTCCCTGCGCGAGCCAAAATCCCTGGCCATCTGCACTCTGCTGGACAAACCCTCCCGCCGCGAAGTGCAGGTGCCGGTCGACTGGATTGGCTTCGCCATTCCGGACGAATTCGTGGTCGGCTGCGGCATCGACTACGCCCAGAAGTACCGCAACCTGCCGTTTATCGGCAAAGTGGTACCCCAGGAGTAAGCCAGGTTCAGGAATATCACGGGTGAAGCGGCCTTGCGCCCTTTACTCTGTGCAGGCGGCCTTGGCCGCCTTTTCTGTATCGAGCCGGATTCAACCATCACAGAGGTTGCAATGAACGCACTGGAAATCAGCGGCCTGAAAAAGACCTATCAGGGGGGCGTCGAAGCCCTTAAAGGCATCGATCTTACCGTCAGGCAGGGGGATTTCTTCGCCCTGCTCGGCCCGAACGGCGCGGGCAAGTCCACCACCATCGGCGTCATCAGCTCGCTGGTGAACAAGAGCGCCGGCAAGGTGAAGGTATTTGGCTACGACATCGACAGCGATCTGGAACAGGCCAAGGCCCAGCTCGGGCTGGTACCGCAGGAGTTCAACTTCAGCCAGTTCGAGAAGGTGATCCAGATTGTCACCCATCAGGCCGGTTTCTACGGCGTGCCCAAGGCGGAAGCCAAGATCCGCGCCGAGAAGTACCTGCGCCAGCTCGATCTGTGGGAGAAGCGCGACATGCCTGCCCGCACCCTCTCAGGCGGCATGAAGCGTCGCCTGATGATCGCCCGCGCCCTGATGCACGAGCCCAAACTGCTGATCCTCGATGAACCGACCGCCGGGGTCGATATCGAGATCCGCCGCTCCATGTGGACCTTCCTCAAGGATCTCAACGAGCAGGGCGTCACCATCATCCTTACTACCCACTATCTGGAAGAGGCGGAGATGCTCTGCCGCAACATCGGCATCATCGACAAGGGTCGTCTGATCGAGAACACCAGCATGAAGAATCTGCTGGGCAAGCTGGGTCGCGAGACCTTCCTGCTCGACCTTGCGCCAGGTTCTGCCGTACCCGAGGTGCCGGAGTTCAACGGCCGCATGCAGGATGAACGCACCCTGGAAGTGGATCTCGACAAGAGCCAGTCACTCAACAGCCTGTTCGAGCAGTTGTCCAACCAGCAGGTGCAGGTCGTGAGCATGCGAAACAAAGCCAACCGGCTGGAAGAGCTGTTCGTCAATCTGGTCGAAGAGGGGAGAAAAGCATGAATCTGGCCATCTATTACATCGCCTTCAAGAGCATTCTGGCCAAGGAGGTGAGCCGCTTTACCCGGATCTGGATCCAAACCCTGGTGCCACCGGCCATCACCATGAGCCTCTATTTCGTCATCTTCGGCAACCTGATCGGTTCGCGCATCGGTGACATGGGCGGCTTCACCTACATGGAGTTCATCGTGCCCGGCCTCATCATGATGTCGGTGATCACCAACTCCTACTCCAACGTTGCCTCCTCCTTCTTCAGCGCCAAGTTCCAGCGCAATATCGAGGAGATGCTGGTCGCGCCGGTGCCCAACTACGTCATCATCGCCGGTTACGTGGGCGGAGGCGTGGCACGCGGCCTCTGTGTCGGCCTCATCGTCACCCTGGTATCGCTGTTCTTCGTGCCGCTGCAGATCCACCATCTGTTCAGCGTCTGCGTGACCGTGCTGCTCACCGCGATCCTCTTCTCGCTGGGTGGCCTTATCAACGCGGTGTTTGCCAAGACCTTCGACGACATCAGCATCATCCCCACCTTCGTGCTGACACCGCTCACCTATCTGGGCGGGGTGTTCTACTCCATCAGCCTGCTGCCCCCCTTCTGGCAGGGGGTCTCCCAGGTGAACCCCATCATCTACATGGTGAACGCGTTCCGTTACGGTTTCCTCGGTATCTCCGACGTGCCGCTCGGCACCGCCTACCTCATCATCATCGGCTTTATCGTGGCCCTCTACGGTATCGCCTGGTGGCTTATCTCCCGCGGCACCGGCCTGCGCCACTGATTGCCAAAACGGGCACCTCGCGGTGCCCGTTTTTTATTCCCCCTGTAGCCCCTTCAACCTGCCAGCCCCCTTCTCAATAACCTGCCTGTCATTAAGGATTTACCTGACACCTTGTGATCCACCGCAATTTTCGAATTACCCCCAAAGGTATAATTCTCGCGGTTGGATGTGCCGTCACGGATGGCTCGTCCGTCTCTTCATTTCTCTCATCAGGGCAGGATCGCCTATGTCACTTATCACCGAGTTGCCAGCCATATTCGATAGTTTTTCAGATGCCCGTCGTCAGGGCTTTCTGGCTGTAATGGCACTCAAGGAGCGACAGATCCCCCTGGTCGGTACCTACTGTACCTTTATGCCGCAGGAGGTGGCGATAGCCGCCGGCGCCGTGGTGGTATCGCTCTGCTCCACCAGCGACGAGACCATCGAGGAGGCCGAAAAGGATCTGCCCCGCAACCTCTGCCCGCTCATCAAGAGCAGCTACGGGTTCGGCAAAACCGACAAGTGCCCCTACTTCTACTTCTCCGATCTGGTGGTGGGGGAAACCACCTGCGACGGCAAGAAGAAGATGTACGAGTACATGGCCGAGTTCAAACCGGTGCATGTGATGCAGTTGCCCAACCGCGCCGATGACGAGGCCTCCCGCACCCTGTGGCGCAGCGAAATCGTCCGCTTCAAGGAGTTGCTGGAGCAACAGTTCGGCAAGCCAATCAGCGAGCAGGCATTGCGAGACGCCATTGTGCTGAAGAACCGCGAGCGCCGTGCACTGGCCGACTTCTACCGGTTGGGCCAGCTCAATCCGCCGGCACTCAGCGGTACCGACCTGCTCAAGGTGGTCTATGGTGCCACCTTCCGCTTCGACAAGGAGCCGCTCATCAGCGAGCTGCAGGAGATGACCCGCCGCATCAAGGCCGAGTATGACGAGGGCCAGCGGCTCGACGCCCGTCCGCGCATCCTCATCACCGGCTGCCCCATTGGCGGCGCCGCCGACAAGGTAGTGCGCCTTATCGAGGAGCACGGTGGCTGGGTGGTGGGCTACGAGAACTGCACCGGCGCCAAGGCAACCGAGCAGAGCGTCAGCGAACAGGGCGACCCGTTCGATGCGCTGACCGACAAATATCTGGCCATCGGCTGCTCCTGTATCTCCCCCAACCACCAGCGCATGAATCTGCTGAGCCAGATGGTGGAGGAGTATCAGGCGGACGGAGTGATCGATGTGATCCTGCAGGCTTGCCACACCTATGCAGTGGAGTCGCTCGCCATCAAGCGCCATGTGCGCGAACGCCACGGTATCCCCTACATGGCAGTCGAGACCGACTACTCCAGCGCCGACAAGGGACAACTGGCCACCCGGCTGGCCGCCTTTATCGAGATGCTGTAAGGAGGCGCCGTGTCACTCTCCATCGGGATTGACTCGGGCTCCACCGCGACCAAGGGGATCCTGTTCGACCACAAGGATGGCGGGCGCATCGTCCGCCGTTTTCTGGTACCGACCCCCTTTCGTCCGCTGGCTGCCATCGAGCAAGGCTGGGAGGAGCTCTCGGCCGATTTGCCAGAGCGCCCCCACCTGACCCTGACCGGCTATGGCCGCGACCTGGCATCGTTCGCCAATCGCCGGGTTACCGAGATCTCCTGCCACGGGCTGGGGGCTCGCCTGCTCTGCCCGTCGGTACACACCGTCATCGACATCGGCGGGCAGGATAGCAAGGTGATCCAGCTAGATAGCGAGGGCAACCTCACCGACTTTCTGATGAACGACAAGTGCGCCGCCGGTACCGGCCGCTTTCTCGAGGTGATCACCCGCACTCTGGGAACTCGGGTCGAACAGCTCGACGAGCTGTTGGAAGGCGCAGAGCCCCACGACATCAGCAGCATGTGCACCGTGTTTGCCGAATCGGAGGCGATCAGCCTGCGCTCGGCGGGCATTCCTGCCGAGTCGATCCTGGCCGGCATCGTCCGCGCCATGGCCCGGCGCAGTGCCAATTTTATCGGCCGCCTCGGCGCCAGACCGAGCGTGCTCTTTACCGGCGGCGTCAGCCACTGCGCCACCTTCCGCCACTATCTGGCCGAAGGGTTGGGCTGTGAGGTCGCCACCCACCCGGATGCCCAGTTTGCCGGTGCGCTGGGGGCCGCCCTGTTCGGCGCCCGCGCCAGCACGGGAGGCAAATCATGAATCAGGAGTTTCTCTACCTGTTCCACTCCACCCTCGGCACAGTCAGACTGCGCAAGCGGCTGGAGCAGCACGGTCAGTCGTTTCGGGTCTGCGATGTGCCGCGCCTGCTTAGCGCTGGCTGTGGCCTAGCCATTCGCCTCCACTGCCCGCCAGACGAGTGGCAGCAGTGGTGCCAGAGCGGTGAAACCGCCGCCGTCTTTCGCTGCGAAGCGAACGGCGACTATCAGGAGCTGGCCCGCTATCCGGCCGATGGCCCGGACATGGCAAAGCAAAGCCCTGTGGTTGGCAATCGGAGTCATGGATGATAAAGAGCTATCCCATGGCCGTTTATTTGCGCATGCTGGCCAATCTGGCGCTGGGGGGATTCTTCCTCGCCTCCGCTGGGTTCAAGCTGATATCCCCCGCCCTGTTCATCGAGCAGATCGGCGCCTTCGGGCTGATCTGGCCGCAGCTGATCCCGCCGGTGGCCTGGGGACTGATCGCGCTGGAGCTCTGTGCCGGGCTCGCGGTCATCGCCAACCGGCGCTGGGGATTGTGGCTGGTGATCGGGCTGCTCGCCCTGTTTATTCCGGTGTTGGGCTATGGCGTTGCCATCGGGCTCGACATCTCTTGCGGCTGTCTGGGCAGGGCTGATCTCAGCTCGCTGCAGGAGGCCATTGTGCGGGATCTGCTGCTACTGACGCTTGCGTGCCCCCTGCTGCGAACTTCCCGCCCCGTTTTTCCCGTTCCCGTTTTTCCCGTACTGAAGGAGTAGTGACATGATGACATTGCGATCCCGCACCCTGCTGGCCTCGCTGATCGCCGCCAGCTTTGCCCTCGGCGGCTGTGGCGATAACCAGTTCGAGCAGGAGGTGAAGCTGGAGCAGTCGGCTGTGCAGCTGGCACAGGAGGCGCAACAGGGGGGCTATCAGCTGCTGACCGTGGCCGAGCTGAAGACCCGGATGGACAAGGGCGAGGAGCTGGTGATCATCGACACCATGCCCTATGAGGACTCCTACAAGAAAGAGCACATTCCGGGGGCCAAAAACTTTGTCTTTGTGAAAGAGGCCAAAGCTGGCGACAACTGGAGCGAGATCGTCGAGGGAAGCGGTACACCGGAGCAGTTCCAGGCGCTGCTGGGTGAAGACAAAGCCCGCCCCGTGGTGATCTACTGCGGCTTCGTCAAGTGCGGCCGCAGCCACAACGCAGCCGCCTGGGCGGTCAATCAGGGCTATCAACAGGTCTATCGGGTGCCGGGCGGCATCTTCGCCTGGAAAGGGGCCGGTTACCCCGTCTCTGCCGAGTAATACCTGCTCACAAGGTAACACAGTCGACATAAAGAAGCCCGCAACTGCGGGCTTCTTTCATATTGGGGAACGCTGGGGTTAGCTGGCGGCCTGCTGCTCCAGCACCTGCGTCTCGGCCAGCTGCTGCTTGCCCAGCAACCGCTTGGTGATCATGGCCGCCATGATGGAGCCGTTGACGTTGAGGGCGGTACGGCCCATGTCCACCAGAGGCTCGATGGCGATCATCACCCCCACCAGCGCGATGGGGAAGTTGAGGGTGGAGAGCACGATCAGCGCGGCGAAGGTGCCGCCACCGCCGACGCCGGCCACCCCGATGGAGCCCAGCGCAATGACCGGCAGCAGAGTCAGCAGGAACAGGGATTCAAACGGGTTGATACCGAGCATGGGGGCAATCATCGCCACCATCATGGCCGGATAGATGCCGGCACAGCCGTTCTGGCCGAGGTTGGCACCGAACGAGGCGGCAAAGTTGGCGATGCTGGAGGGCACGCCAAGACGTTGCTGGGTCTCGATGCTGAGCGGGATGGAAGCCGCGCTGCTGCGGGAGATAAAGGCAAAGGTGAGCACACCCCACACTTCCCGCAGATAGTGCAGCGGGTTCTGGCCGATCAGCAGCAGGATCACCATGTGTACCGCAAACATCGCCAGAATGGCGACGTAGCAGACCAGAATAAAGCCGAGCAGGCTGAGGATCTCGCTCAGGGGATAGTGGGCCACCACCCGGGCGATCAGCGCCATCACGCCATAGGGGGTGAGCGCAATCACCACCCGCACCATCTTCATCACCCACAGTTGCAGGGTGTCGATGGCCACGGCAGCGCGAGCACCAGCCTCTGGATGCTCCACCTTCAACTGCAGCAGGGCAACCCCCGCCAGCACGGTGAAGATCACCACGCCGATCACCGAGAGACCGCGGCTACCCGCCATATCGGCGGCAAAGTTGGTGGGCACCAGCGAGAGCAGCAGAGCCGGCAGGGTCTGGGCACTGTCGATGGTGCTCATGCTCTGTTGCAGCGCTGCCGTGTCGCTGCCGTGGCTCAACAGCCCCTCGGCAGTGAGACCACTCAGATGGGTCACCGTCATCCCCACCACACCGGCGATCATCACCAGCGTCAGCATGGAGCCGATCAGTACGGCGCTGATCTTGCCGAGATACTGGGCCTGCTCCAGCTTGTTGATGGCGGAGAGGATGGAGGTGAACACCAGCGGCATCATCACCACCTTGAGCAGGCTGACATAGCCGCCGCCGATGATATTGACCCACTCCAGGGTCTGCTGGACGCCGGCATCATCGGCCCCCCACCCCAGTTGCAGAGCCAGCCCGAACAGGGTGCCAAGCAGCAGACCCGCAAGTACCTTGCGCGAGAGCGGCACAGTAGAGGGAATCCGGGTCAGGGCAAAACAGAGCAGACAGAAGAGCAACGAAGCAAACAAGGTAAACATAAATAAACACCTGTAGCGGCCATCAGGGCCGATTGTGGAGAGAGAAAACAGCGGGTGCGAGCAGAGTCGCGAGGGAAAACGCCAAATGGCAGGCGTGAAAAAGCAGCGGACGCCCGGGAAGGCGTCCGCTGGCAATCGGGGGAATTACTTCTTTACGGTGACGACGCGGTTGTCGATAAGACGGGCCTTGCCGAGATAAGCAGCCATCAGGATCACCAGCTGCGCGCTCTCGTCAGTGGCGGATTCGAGGGTGGCGGCATCGACGATGTCGATGGCATCGGTACGAAAACCGGCGTTGTCGAGGCGTTGGCTGGCCTGCGCCACCAAGGAGGGCAGGTGGTGGTCACCCGCTTCGATCTGCTCGGCGATCCAGTTCATGGTGCGCGCCAGCTCGGGGGCAATGGCCCGCTCGGCGGCAGTCAGGTAGCCGTTGCGGGAAGAGAGCGCCAGCCCGTCTTCGGCCCGCACGGTGGGCACGCCGACGATCTCGATGGGCATCGCCATGTCGGCCACCATCTTGCGAATAAGCGCCAGCTGCTGGTAATCCTTCTGGCCAAAGCAGGCCACATCCGGCTGTACCAGATTGAACAGCTTGGTGACGACGGTACTGACACCACGGAAGTGACCCGGGCGCAGCGCCCCCTCCAGCAGATTGGAGAGACCCGGCACCTCGACGAAGGTCTGGCTCGCCAGCCCCTGCGGATACATGATCTCCGGGGTCGGGGTGAACACCATATCGACGCCGGCGGCTTCCAGCGCAGAGCAATCCTGCTCCAGAGTGCGCGGATAGTTGGCAAGATCCTCGGCCTTGTCGAACTGCATCGGGTTGACGAAGATGCTGACCACCACCTTCTCGGCGTGGCTGTGCGCCTCTTTCACCAGCGTCAGGTGGCCCTGATGCAGATTGCCCATGGTGGGCACGAATGCGATGGCACGCCCTTCACGGCGCCATTGGCTTATCTGCTCACGCAGAACGACGGGATTATTTACGACCAACATCAGCAGTTCACCTTCCGATAAATCAAAAAGAGAGACGGGTTGCATCTACCGGTAGCACTCGGGCGGGATGGGGCACGAACATTGCTATCAGCAGTTCACCTCTAGATGAATCAATAAGATACGGATTCGCTATACGGATTAACTGTGCGAGGCTGAGAAGCAGAGACGGGGGCCGCAGCCCCCATCATGCAACCGCCAGGATCAGTTGAAGCAGTGCTCCGGGCCGGGGAAGCTCCCCTCGCTCACCTGCTGGACATAGAGGCGGATGGCGGCACGCACATCGCCGGTCTCGGCCAGGAAGTTCTTGGTGAACTTGGGCACATAGCCGGAGGTGACGCCAAAGGCATCGTGCATCACCAAAATCTGACCATCGGTCGCGGGGCCGGCACCAATGCCGATCACCGGGATGCGAAGCGCCTTGGTGATGCGCTCGGCCAGCGCAGTGGGCACACACTCGAGCACCAGCAGCTGGATACCGGCCGCTTGCAGTTCGAGGGCCTGACGGTAGATCTCCTGCGCCTGAAACTCATCGCGCCCCTGCACCTTGAAGCCACCAAAGACATGAACGGATTGCGGAGTGAGGCCGAGGTGACCGCACACCGGCACCCCGTTGCGGGTAAGGTGGCGGATGGAGTCACACAGCCAGTCGCCCCCTTCCATCTTCACCATGCGGGCACCGGCCGCCATCAGGCGGGCTGCGTTCTGGTAAGTCTGCTCGGGAGTGGCGTAGCTCATGAACGGCATGTCGGCGACCACCAGTGCCTTGCTGGCACCGCGCGCCACACAGCGGGTGTGATAGACCATCTCATCCATGTTGACCGCCAGGGTATCCTGACCCCCTTGCAGCACCATGCCCAGCGAATCGCCGATGAGCAGCACGTGGGCACCCTCGTCGTCGAACAGCTTGGCAAAGGTGGCATCATAGGCGGTGATGGCGGTGAACTTTTGACCGTCCTGCTTCATCTTCAGCAGGCTGGCGGTGGTGATCTTGCTCATAGAGGCTCCTGTAGATCTGCACTCGGCGCAATGATGGCCAAATCATTGTGCGGGCAGCGGGCAACCAGTCGGGCGAGCGGGGTGCCGCAGGGCAGCACCAGAGCAGGCGCAATTTCGGCAAGGGGCAGCAGCACGAACTCCCGCTCCTTCATGCCGTAGTGGGGTACGATCAGGCGCTCATGGTTGATCACCTGATCCCCATAGAGCAGCAGATCGAGATCCAGAGTTCTCGGCCCCCACCGCTCATCTTTGCGCACACGTCCCTGTTCCAGCTCGATTTTTTGTAATTGATCCAGCAGCGCAAGGGGCGCGAGCCGGGTATTGAGCCGGGCCACGGCATTGACGTAGTCCGGTTGGTCAGCAGGCCCCATGGGGCGGCTGCTGTAAAACGACGAGGCCTCCACCAGCACAGATTCCGGCAACCTTGCCAACACGGCAACGGCGCGACGAGCCTGACCCAGCGGATCAGACAGGTTGGAACCAATGGCGATGAAGACCTCGGTCATCACGTCTGTTGTCACTCGGCCACTTTCGGTTTGCGGCGACGGGGGCGACGGCGGTTGCGGCTGTTGCTGCTGCGCTTCTCGCCATCGTGGCTACGGGCCTCGCCGCGCTCACCGCTGGCCGGGCGACGGGTCGCTTCACGCTGCAGTTGCGGGCGCACATCCGGATTGGAGGCAACATAACGCTCCCACCAGCTGGCCAGCTCACCGAGACCACGCTCGACCCGGTTGCGCAGCAACAGGAAGTCGAACGCCGCGCGGAACTTGGGATGCTCCATGGCGCGCTCGGGGTGCTTGCCCTGACGACGGGTCAGCCGCTGTTGCAGTGCCCAGATGTCGCGGACATCTGTGGTGAAACGGCGGGGAACGGCGATGATCCGCACCTGATTGTCCAGCACCTCGTTGATCGCCAGCATGAAGGCGTCATACCAGGGCAGGCCGCTCTCGTTCTCCAGCACCCGACCACGGGCCTCGACGCAGCCCCACAGCAGGGTGGCGTAGAGGAAGGCGGGGGTGACGCGCTTATCTTCACGAACGCGGGTGTCGGTATCGATCAGCGCCTGCTCGATAAACTGCTCGTAGGGCGAGTTGCCGTGCGGGGTAAACAGCGCAGCCACTTGCGGGAAGAGCTGCTGGAACAGACCATACTCGCGCAGCAATTTGTAGGTCGCCAGGCCATCGCCAGCCAGGAACAGCTTGAGGGTCTCCTCAAACAGGCGGGCTGCAGGGATGTCTTGCAGCAGTGGCGCCAGCTCCTTGATGGGGGCGGCGGTTCGCGGGCTAATGGTCATATCCAGCTTGGCGGCGAAGCGCACGGCGCGCAGCATGCGCACCGGATCTTCACGATAACGGGTCTCGGGATCGCCGATCAGCTCAAGCTTGCGCTCGGCCAGATCTTCCAGGCCCCCTTCGAAATCGTGCAGGGTGAAATCTTTGGCGCTGTAGTAGAGGGCGTTGACGGTAAAGTCGCGGCGCTCGGCATCCTCTTCGATGGTGCCGTAGACGTTGTCGCGCAGCAGCATGCCTTCATCAGACTGGGCCGACACATGTTTGCTGGTATTGACCTGATGGTGGTGACCCCGGAAGGTGGCCACTTCGATCACGTCACGACCAAAGACAATGTGAGCCAGGCGGAAACGACGGCCAATCAGGCGGCAGTTGCTGAACAGCGCCTTGATCTGCTCCGGCGTCGCATCGGTTGCGATGTCGAAATCCTTGGGCGTCTTCCCGAGCAGCAGATCCCGGACTCCGCCGCCGACTAGGTAGGCCTCATAGCCCCCTTTGTTCAGGCGATAGAGCACCTTGAGTGCATTCTCGCTGATCTCTTTGCGCGAAATAGGGTGCTGATCACGGCTTAAGGTACGACGTTGACCGGCGACACGGGCTGGAATGGGGGATTCCACCGACTGCTCGCCGTCTTCCTTGCCGAGCACCTTGCGGCAAAAGTTTGCGATCTGGGAAAAAATGGTACACCTCTTCATGACTTCTAAATTGACGGGAGGCCAAAAAATAGCGGCCTATGATAGCTCACGCCTAACCAAATGAAAAACCGTGCTGACAATTGATCCCGCATGAAACCGTCTGTCAGCGAAAATAGCGGTCTATCTGCACATAGCTCACGCCTGCACAAATGAAAAACCATGTGGCTACTTCAGCTCATTTGAATCAAACAGAGCCAAAAAATAGCCGTCTATCTGCGCCCAGCTCACGTCTTATTACACGAAAACCGGCTCTCTTTACTCAATGTCCAGCGGGATCTTCTCGCTGGCTGGCACCCGTTCGAGCAGCCAGTTGGCGATGCCCCACTCGATGATCTCGTCGATCCGGCTTGCCATCAGCTCGGGCGGCGGGCACTGGCCGAGGAAGTGCAGTGCCTGCCACAGGGCCGGTCGCACCTCATCAAGCGCCAGCGCAGGCGCATGGTTCTGCTTGGAGAGCTTGTTGCCATCTGCCAGCACCGCCAGCGGCAGGTGCACCCAGTCGGGCACCGGTGCCCCCAGGGTCTGGTAGAGGGCAATCTGGCGCACCGTGGGCTCCAGCAGATCGGCACCGCGCACTATCTCGGTGATGCCGCTGTCCATATCATCCACCACCACCGCCAGGTTGTAGGCGTAGAGCCCGTCGCGGCGGCGGATAATGAAATCCTCCTCGGCGAGCGCCGCCGGGACCGCGATATGGCCCTGCAAGCGATCATCGAAGTGGTAGACCGGATGGTGCTGGCGCAGCCGGGCGGCGCAACCTTCGGCCGCAAGCCCGAGGGTGCGGCAGTGGCCGCTGTAGAGACCGCCCGCGGCCATGATTTCGCGCCGGGTGCAGCGGCACCAGTAGAGATCCCCCGCCCGGTAGAGCTGGTCGATGATCTCGTCATAACGGCGGTGGCGCGCGCTCTGGAACATCACCTCCCCATCCCACTCGAGGCCATATGCTTCAAGAGTCTTGAGGATCAGGTGCGCTGCCCCCGCCATCTCCCGCGGCGGATCGATATCTTCGATGCGTACCAACCAACGTCCCTGCTGCGCTCTGGCCTGCAAAAAGCTGCCGAGGGCGGCGATCAGCGAACCAAAATGAAGCGGGCCTGAGGGTGAGGGGGCAAAGCGGCCGACATAGGGGCGCACAAGGGGTGAGGATGGGGAATTCACTGGCATGACTGTTCGGGTAAGCGATTCATTGAGGCTGCATTCTGGGGCTCGACCGCCAAAAGCTCAATAAAAAAGGGAGCCCGCGAGCTCCCTTTTTCATATACCAGAGGGTCGGGATCAACCGGCCATCTGTTTTTCCTTGATCTCGGCCAGCGTCTTGCAATCGACACAGAGGTCGGCAGTCGGACGGGCTTCCAGACGACGGATACCGATCTCGATACCGCAGTGTTCGCAGTAACCGAAATCATCGTCTTCAAGCAGCTGCAAGGTCTTCTCGATCTTCTTGATCAGCTTACGTTCACGGTCGCGGGTACGCAGTTCAAGAGCGAACTCTTCTTCTTGCGCGGCACGATCCACGGGATCCGGGAAGTTGGCAGCCTCGTCTTTCATATGGTCGACGGTACGATCAACTTCCTGCATCAGTTGGTTGCGCCAGGCACCCAGGATCTTGCGAAAATGCGCCTTTTGTTGGTCATTCATGTACTCCTCACCCGGCTTTTCCTGGTAAGGCGCGACACCCGCAATGGCCAGGGGGCCCAGAGATTTCCTGTTTTCGCCTGTTGGCATGCCCTGTCTCCTAATTCAGCACGCTACCCGTGCCATCCATAAATTGAGGGCGACATCTATAGCAGAAGGGTAACGGGTAAGCAAACGAGCCGTACCAATAATGTTACCCACTCCAATATTTATGCACTCCCCTCGGGTAACAGGTGACCAGATTCAAACGGGATAAACCCTTGAGCCACCATGCCTTGCACCCCAACATGGGGCCGATAGCATAAAATTTCAACCCCCGCCGCGATTGCCTGCTCAATTAGCAGACTATAGTGCGGATCTATATGGGTTGCAGGGCGCATCCGGCTTATTCCGGAGTGCAGCACCATAAAGAGCAGCACGGCCCTGTGACCTGCCGCTTTCATGGCCATCAATTCACGCAAATGCTTGGCGCCACGGGCAGTGACCGCATCAGGGAAGTAGCCCATGCCAGCCTCCTCTCGCTCATCGAGCAGGGTGACCGATTTTACCTCGACGTAACAATTGCCCTTCTCGTCATCTTCCAGCAACAGATCGATGCGACTGTTCTCTTCGCCATACTTCACCTCGGTGCGCAACCGGCTGTAACCCGCCAGCGGAGCGATAGCCTCCTGCTCGATCAACTCCCGGGCGATCTGGTTGGCGCGCGCCGTGTTGACGCAGATAAAGTGGCCCGCCGGGCTCTCGGCGATCTCCCAGCTGTTGGGCAGCTTGCGCTTGGGGTTATCGGAGGTGGAGTACCAGACCCGGGTGCCTGGATCGGCACAACCGGTCATGGCACCGGTGTTGGCGCAGTGGATGGTAATGACCTCGCCGTTATCGAGTTGCACATCGGTCAGAAAGCGCTTGTAGCGGGCCACCAGCTGGCCCGATTGCAGGGGGGGATCAAAGATCACGGGTTAGCCCTCCGCGCATCTTCTTTTACCCGGGCGCGCAGCGGCCAGCAGGCAAGCGGCTCGTGGCGCACCCCGTCCGGAGTCGAGATGGATTGATAGAGGCAGAACTCATCGGCCTGCAGCAGAAAATTTGGGGCAGGCAGGATGGCAGGGGCCTCGACCGCCTTGCGCGACAGGGTGACATGGGGGCGATAACCCTGCTCGCCATTGCCAAGGCGCAGCTTCTCACCGTGGCGGCGCAGCGCCTTTGCCAGCACGGTCAGCTCGTTGGGCCACTCCTTCGGGCCAATCCAGGCTGCCTTGGCTCGGCTGAACCAGCCGGTCTCATCCAGCCTGATGGAGAGCGGCGGACAGTGCTGGCGCTCTACGGCGGCGATCAGGCGGCGGGTGGTCAACTCGTCTGCCTCACCCAGAAAGGCGAGGGTCAGGTGGAGGTTGGCTTGCGGCACCGGCTGACCGGGCCAGGGCTGCTGATCGCGCCAGGCGATGAGCTCGGGGGCGAGCTCCTTGACGGGCAGGGCAAAGAAGAGTTTGGCCATGTGGTGATAATGCCTTTTTCACGCTCATTGGATGGGCCCATTCTATGGCAGCCATCCGGCCATGTCTCGCCACCCTCCCGCCCGAGTGGCCATCTGCGCACATCCACTCACGGTGGCGCGGGTGGCTGTGGCAGAATAGGCGCCGTTTTACCGGTTGCCACAGAAGGTGCTCATCGCTTTGTCCCAGCTCCCCATCGTTTCGGTATTACCCGAACTCTTTGCCGCCCTCGACAGCCACACCAGCGTGATCCTGCAGGCGCCACCCGGCGCGGGCAAATCGACTCTGCTGCCGCTGGAGCTGGTGCGTCAGAACCGGCTGCCCGGCCGCATCATCATGCTGGAACCAAGGCGCCTGGCTGCGCGCAATATCGCCACTTTTCTGGCCCGTCAACTGGGGGAGAAGGTGGGCGATCGCATCGGCCTGCGGGTGCGTGGCGAGAGCCGCACCAGCTCAGCGACCCGGCTCGAGATCGTCACCGAAGGGGTGCTGACCCGGATGTTGCAGCAGGATCCCGAGCTCACCGGCGTCTCGCTGGTGATCTTCGATGAGTTCCACGAACGCAGTCTGCACGCCGATACCGCGCTGGCCTTCGCTATCGAGAGCCAGCAGGGATTGCGCGATGACCTCAAGCTTTTGATTATGTCCGCAACCCTTGATGGCATGGCGCTCGAGACCTTGTTGCCGGATGCCCCTGTGGTTCGCTCGGAAGGGCGCGGCTTTCCCATCGACTACCACTACCGCCCCGCCAACCGCCAGCAGTGGCTGGAGCCGCAGGTCGGCGCCGTGGTGCTCGAAGCGCTGGCCGAGCAAGATGGCAGCCTGCTGGTCTTTCTGCCGGGACAGGGTGAGATCGAGCGGCTGGCACAATGGTTGGCAGACAGACTGCCGGACGACGTGATCCTCGCCCCCCTCTACGGCCGCCTCGATATGGCGGCGCAGCAGGCGGCCATCGAACCGGCGCCTGCGGGCCGCCGTAAGCTGGTGCTCACCACCAATGTGGCGGAGACCTCGCTCACCATCGAAGGTGTATCTGTCGTTATCGACAGCGGGCTGGAACGACGGGCCTCCTATGATCTGAAAAGCGGCGTCACCCGACTGGAGACCCGCCAGATAGCCAAATCCTCCGCCACCCAGCGGGCCGGTCGCGCCGGTCGTCTCGGCCCCGGCGTCTGCTACCGGCTCTGGAGCAGCGAGGTGCAGGAGCGACTCGCCGAGCAGAGCCCGCCAGACATCCTCACTCAGGAGCTGACCGGCCTGCTGCTGGATGCCGCCCAGTGGGGGGCCAAGGTGGAAGATCTGCCGCTGCTGGACATGCCCCCCGCCGCTGCGGTGGCCAGTGCCCAGCGGCTGCTGGTGGCCCTTGGTGCCATGAAGCCGGAGGGTGAGCAACAACTCACTCCCGCTGGCCGCGCCATGGCCGCCTTCGGTACCCACCCTCGTCTCGCCCGCATGCTGCTGCGCGCCCGCGAGCTGGAGTCCGAGGGTCTGACAGGGATTGTCGCCGATGCCGCTTATCTGCTGGCGTTGCAGGAAGAAGATCTGCGAGGATCGGAGCGCCTCTCTGTGCTGTTCCACCGCCGTCAAAACGCCCTGCGCCAGAACGCTGCCCGCTGGTTTGAACGGCTTGGCGCCCGCCCTGCCAATGCACAGGGCCAGTGGCTGGGGCTGCTCTGTGCCCTCGCCTGGCCGGATCGCATAGGCAAACTGCGTAGCGGCAGTCGCTATCAACTCAGTGGTGGGGTGAGCTGCGATCTGGTAGAAGGTCATCCCTGTCAGGGACAAGGGGCCCTTATCGCCATCGAGATGGGGCAGAACGATCGCGGCAGCCGTATCTTTATCGCCGAACCGATAGAGCTGGATGAGCTGGCGCGTCTGCTGCCGGAGCTGGTGAGCGAGCGCCAGTGGTTCGACTGGGACGAGCGGGAGGAGCGGGTGCGCGCCGAACGCCAGCAGGTGATCGGCGAGCTGGTGCTGAGCCAGCGACCGCTGACCGAACTCTCTGACGAGCAGAAAGGGCTCTGCCTGCTGCAAGGCATTCGCCGCAAGGGGCTGCATGTGCTGCCGTGGGACGAGAGTAGCGAAGGGCTGCTGGCCCGCCTACGCTGCGCTCGCGACTGGCTGCCTGATGAGGGGTGGCCCGCCATGGATGACGAGAGCCTGCTGGCCACGCTGGAACAGTGGCTGCTGCCAGCAGTGAGCGGCATGACCCGGCTGGAGCAGCTGAAGAGGCTCAATATGAGCGACATCTTGCGCCAATTCCTGCCCTGGCCGTTGCCCAAACGGCTGGACGAGGCGCTGCCGAGCCACTTTGCGGCACCGACCGGCAGCCGGGTGCGGATCCGCTATCAGCCAGGGCAGGCACCGGTGATCCCGGTACGTATTCAGGAGATGTTCGGGCAAGGCTCGACCCCCTGCGTGGCCGATGGCCGGGTGCCGCTGGTAGTGGAGCTGCTCTCCCCCGCCCAGCGACCACTGCAGATCACCGCCGATCTGGCTGCCTTCTGGGCTGGATCCTACGAGCAGGTGAAGAAAGAGATGAAGGGGCGCTATCCCCGCCACTACTGGCCGGATAATCCGCTGGAGGCGATGCCGACCAAAGTCACCAAAAAGAAGATGGGCATCTAGGTTCGATGGGTTAATCCCGCTCGGACGTTCGCGAATGCGACATAACAAGTAGAAAGGAAAGCAAAGAGGATTTATGGCAACCCAACGACGCAAGCGTGCCCCCAAGAAGGCAGCGCCCAAACGCACCATCTGGCGCAAGCTGTTCTGGCTTGGCTTCAAGCTCTCCCTGGTGGTGGCGGCCTTTATGGTGGTGTTTGGCATCTACCTCGATACCAAGGTGCGCGAGCGCTTCGATGGCGAGAAGTGGCAGCTGCCGGTGATGGTCTACAGCCGTCCGCTGGAGCTCTACCCCAGCCAGCGCCTGTCGCGGGACCAGATGCTGCGCGAGCTCAATATGCTGAGCTACAAGCAGGTGCGCCAACCTCACACGCCGGGTGAATACACCATCAACGGTAACCGCATCGAGCTGATTCGCCGCCCGTTCGAGTTCTATGATGGCGCCGACGGAGCCCGTGGCCTGCGCCTCACCTTCAACGGCCCGCGCCTTGAGGGGATCCAGTCGCTGGAGAACCAGCGCCAGCTCGGTTACGCCCAGATGGACCCTGTGCTGCTCGATCGCCTCAATACCGAAGATCGGGAAGATCGCCTGCTGGTGCGTATCGCCGAAGTGCCCGACAGCCTGCTGGTGACCCTGCTCACCACCGAAGATCGCGACTTCTACCAGCATGGCGGCGTCTCGCCGGTGGCCATCATGCGCGCCATGTTCGCCAACCTGATCGCGGGTCGCACCGTGCAGGGGGGCAGTACCCTGACCCAGCAGCTGGCCAAAAACTTCTTCCTGACCCGTGAACGCAGCCTGTGGCGAAAACTGCAGGAAGCCTATATGGCGGTGCTGATCGACTATCGCTACAGCAAGGACGAGATCCTGGAGTCCTACCTCAACGAGGTCTATCTGGGGCAGAACTTCTCGCAAGGGGTCTACGGCTTCGGGCTTGCCTCCTACTTCTACTTCGGCATTCCGGTCAACGAGCTGGATATCGATCAGGTCGCCCTGCTGGTCGGTCTGGTGAAAGGCCCCTCCTATTACGACCCATGGCGCTTCCCGGAGCGGGCCAAGACCCGCCGTGATCTGGTGCTGAAGCTGCTGATGGATCACGGCAGCCTGACCCAGGCCGAGTATGAACTGGCCAGCCGCCAACCCCTCGGCATCATCGCCCGTGGCCAGATGAGTTATGGCCGCACCCCGGCCTTTATGGGACTGCTCAAGCGAGAGATCCAGAGCCGCTTCGGCGCCGATCTGCTCAAGCAGTCCGGCCTCAAGATCTTCACCAGTCTCGACCCCATCGCCCAGCACGCGGCCGAGCGGGCGGTCGAATCGGGCCTCGCCGATATCGAAAAGCTGCGCGGCAAAAAGAAGCTGGAGGCGGCCATGGTGGTCTCCGACTGGCATAAGGGCGAAGTCGTCGCGCTGGTGGGTGGCCGCGATCCCCGCTACGCCGGGTTCAACCGGGCGCTGGATGCCCGCCGCCAGATCGGCTCGCTAGTGAAACCGGCGGTCTACCTCACCGGTCTCTCCAACGGCCTGACCCTGGCGACCCCACTCAAAGATCAGCCGATCCGTATTCGCGGTCAGGATGGCCAGGTCTGGACACCGCAAAACTACGATCGCAAGTTCCGCCAGAGCGTGCCGCTGATGGATGCGCTGGCCAGCTCCCTCAACGTGCCGACCGTCAATCTGGGTCTGCAAGTGGGGCTGGAGAAGGTAGTCGACACCCTGCACAAGCTGGGAGTCCAGCAGGAGATCCAGCCCTACCCGTCGCTGGTGCTGGGGGCGGTGGCCCTCTCCCCGCTGGAGGTGAACCAGATGTATCTTCCCATCGCCAATCAGGGACTGACCCAGCCGCTGTCGGCCATTCGCGCCGTGGTGAACGGGGATGGCAGCCTGCTCTATCAGCATGATCAGACCGCCAAGCGGGTCACCGACCAGCAAGCAAGCTGGCTGACCCTGTTCGCCATGACCAAGACGGTGAGTCAGGGCACAGCCCGCGCGCTCAGTGCCAAGTTCCCCGGCGCCACCATGGCGGCCAAGACAGGTACCACCAACGAGCTGCGCGACTCCTGGTTTGCCGGGATGGACAACAACGAACTGGTCAGTATCTGGGTCGGTCGCGACGACAACACCCCGGCGGGCTTGACCGGTGCCAGCGGTGCCCTGCAGCTCTTTAGCGGCTACATGAGCCAGCGCGGCGTCAACAGTCTGGGACTGAAGATGCCGGAAGGGGTCACCTGGGCCAACTTCTCCCGCGCCAGCGGCACCCGCGTCACCAGCGACTGCCCGGGCAGCCTGCAGGTGCCGGCCAAAGCCTCCACCATGGGCTCCCCGGCCGGTTGCGCCAGCAGTGCGACGCCACGCAGTGCGCTGGATGACTGGTTCGGCGGTTTCTTCAACTAGATCAACGACACGGGCAGCGCAGGCTGCCCGTTCACTATGCTGCTGACAAGGAAACACCATGACCTTTCCGCTGTTTGAGGCCATCCACCATGTGGCCATCATCGCCAGCGATTACCCACGCTCGCGCCACTTCTACCACGAGGTGCTGGGGCTGCCCATCATCGCCGAGACCCTGCGCGAGGCGCGCCAGTCGTGGAAACTGGATCTGGCCCTGCCGGACGGCAGCCAGCTGGAGCTGTTCAGCTTCCCCTCGCCTCCCGAGCGCCCCTCCCGCCCCGAGGCGTGCGGCCTGCGCCATCTCGCCTTTCGGGTCAGCGACCTTGACCGGGTCATCGCCCACCTACTGACCCATCGGGTCGAGGTAGAGCCGGTACGGGTGGACGAGCTGACCGGCAAACGCTTTACCTTCTTCGCCGACCCCGACGGCCTGCCGCTGGAGCTCTACGAAGCGCCGCGCTGAGCCTGAGTCGGTCAAGCAGTCGGCCAAACAAAAAGCCGCCCGGCGAAACCGGGCGGCTTTTGTTATTGCTTCAGATTATCAGGCGGTAGTCAGCATAACGACAGCCAGCGCCATCACCATCATGCCAGCCCAGCCGATGGGCTTGAGCCGCTCACCGAAGAAGAGCAAACCGCCCAGCGCCGTACCGACGATGCCGATAGCTCCCCAGGTGGCGTAGGCAACAGCCAGGTCAATCTGACCGCCACTTACCACTTCCGAGAGCAGGGTAAAGGCGCCGAGTACCAGCATGATCCCCAGGAATCCCCACCCCTTGTAACGAAAACCCTTGGAGCGGTTAATGGCCATGTTGGCGCCGATATCGATCAGTGCGGCACCCAGTACAATCACAAACGGACTCATGCTGTGGCCTCCGCTTCTACTGACTTGTCTGCAGGCTCATCATGGGTCTCCCCCATGGTCACCATAACAATCCCCACTATCGCGAGAGCCAGGCCAATCAGCTCCTGAACGGTCACATCGTAACCAAGGAACATGACCGACACTATGGTGATCAAGGTGATCCCGAGCCCCTCCCAGAGCGCAAACGCAATACCAATGGAGATTGTTTTGGCGGCTTTCGCCAGCAACCAGTACGAGAAGCCGATCAACAGCCACATCGGGATGTAATTCATCCAGCCAGCTCCCTGCTCGGGGATCATGGCCATGCTGGAGGTACCAGCGACCTCGGTCACGATGGCGCCGGTCAAAAACAGCCGGGCCAGAAACATACGACTTAATAACATATAAGATGCCTTTGTTGCTTCGACGGGAGAGATGGTAAACGGGGAGAAGCAACTCGCGACAATCGCTCAGCGTCGATTATTCCGACGCCACAGGTTTGCCTTGCCTTGGTTCGACACGCTAAGGTGATGGTGAAAAACTCCGCCATAGCCTGTAAAACATGAAGCTATATCAGATAGAACTCTTTGTAGAGTCCGCCAATAGTGGCTCTATTGCCAACACAGCCCGTCGCCTCGGCAAAAGCCGCAGCGCCGTCAGCACCGCCATCGCGGCGCTGGAAGTTGAGCTTGGCGTCGAACTTTTTGAACGAGGCGCCAATCAGAGTCGCCTGACCGAGATCGGCGAGCTGGTGCTTGATGATTGCACTCGCCTGCTGCAGGCAGCCAACAGCCTGCAGCAGAAGTGCAAACATTACGCCTCGGGGGCCGAAGTGGCGCTGCGGGTTGCCCGCGATGACGCCATTCCCGAGCCGGTGTGGCGCGAGATGCTGGCCAGCCTGCACAATCAGTTTCCCGGTACCAGTATCTCTCTGGTGCTCGCCTCCCCACCCGAACTGCCGGCGCTGGTGGAAGAGGGGTTCGTCGATGCCGCTTTTGGCCTTATCACCGAGGATCAGGAGCGCAGCGGCCTCAATATCGACGTGCTCAACCCGATCCGCACCCTGATGGTGGTGGCACCCAGCCATCCGCTGGCCGGACTGAAGCGGGTCAAACAGCAGGATCTGACCGATCACACCCAGGTCACCCTCTCGTATGTAGATGAATTTTCTGTAAAAAGCCTGCTACCTGTGGGAGGCATGCATATCGGTCTCTCCAGCTTCGAGTTGATGCGCAATGCGGTGCTGGACGGGCTGGGCTGGGCAGTGCTCCCCTCGCCACTGATCCAGAGCCAGTTGCGACAAGGCTCCCTGCTGACCCTGAAACACAAGTTCAGCCTGCAGTGGCGGGATTACGGGGTCTATCTGGCGGAAAACGCCTATCACGGCAAAGTATTGGCCTGGTTGAAAAAATCGATCCAGAGTTATCTTGAGCCTTTCGAGTAAAGATGAAAGAGGCGGTGCCAGCTCACGATATCTGCTTATCCTGATGATCCTGACAGAGGTGATCGTGCATACTCTTCACATACTCATTGAGCGCCGGAGGCGTAACCGATATGAGCAGTGCCCAAGACAAGGACGATATCTGGCTGGATGACGACATCATCGAACTCGATGATGAAGAGGTCGTGGTCCCCAAGGCACTCAATCCCTGGCAAGTGCTGATCGTGGATGATGAGCCGGATATTCATCACGCCACCCGGCTTGCCCTCTCCAATATTCAGTACAAATCTCGCCCGCTCGAGCTGCTCAACGCCTACAGCGGTGCTGAAGCCGCCACCATGCTGGAGGCCAATCCCAGGATTGCCCTGATCCTGCTCGATGTGGTGATGGAGACCGAAGATGCCGGTTTGCGGCTGGTGCACCGGATCCGCAACGAGATGCGCAACTCGCTGGTGCGGATCGTGCTGCGTACCGGCCAGCCCGGTCAGGCACCGGAACAAAGGGTGATCCTCGATTACGATATTAACGACTACAAAACCAAGACCGAGTTGACGGTACAAAAACTCTTCACCACCGTCATCGCCTCCCTTCGCTCCTACGAAACCCTCAGCGCCATCGACAAGAGCCGACAGGGACTCGGCAAAATTCTGGAGGGCGCGGGCGATCTCTACCATCTCCATTCACTCAAGGAGTTTGCTTCCGGCGTGCTCAAACAGATCAGCGCCATTCTCGATGTGGGCACCGAAGGGGCCATCTGTGCCGAACGCCGCCCAGGAGAACATGGGCTTGAGATCCTGGCGGCAACCGGAGACTACGAGGCGCTGCTGGAGGAGAAGAGCCTTGATGAATTTTCTGCCCTGAAAGAGTCGGTCATGAAGGCGTTAAACGAGCGCTGCAACCGCTTTGAACACCCTCAGGATTCCCTCTATATCGCCGCCCAGAATGGCCGCGAGTTCGTGTTGAGCTTCACCCCGACCCAGCCTCTGGATCCTCTCGAGTGCGACCTGCTGGATGTCTTCTGTCAGCGCATCTCGGCGGCCTACGACAATCTCTATCTCTACAATCAGCTGCTGCGCGCCCAGGAGGCCACCGTGGTGGCGCTGGCGGCGCTGGCAGAGTTTCGCGACTCCGATACCGGCGAGCATGTCTTGCGGGTGCAGAAACTCTCGGATGCCATCGTGGCCGAATTGAAGCAGATGGCAGCCTATCCCGAGCAGCTGACCCCGGAGTTTGTCGAGATGATCGGCATGGCCTCCATCCTGCACGATGTGGGCAAGGTGGGCACCCCGGATCATATCCTGCACAAGCCCGGACGTTTCGACCCGGAAGAACGGGCCATCATGGAGCAGCACGCCGGTATCGGCGCCAATATCCTGCACAAGGCGGGCGAAATGGTGGAGGGAACCAGCTACCTCTCGCTGGGGGCAGAGATCGCCCGGGGCCACCATGAGCACTTCGATGGTAAAGGCTACCCGCAGCAGCTGGCAGGCCAGCAGATCCCCCTGTCGGCGAGGATTGTGGCGGTGGTCGATGTATTCGATGCCCTGCTCAGCAAGCGCCCCTACAAAGAACCCTGGACGCTGGCGCAAACCATGGAGTATATCCAGTCCCGCTCCGGCACCCAGTTTGACCCTCATGTAGTGACAGCCCTGTCGCGACTGGTCAACGAATCGAGACTCCCCTACTCGCTCTGACCCTCGTTGCTCGCAACTCCTCATGCCCTGCCGGTGACCAAGGTCAGCGGCAGGGCATCAAAACAGCCGTTTTGTTGCATCCCGCACACATCAACGCGCCGCAAACAGGAAACATCCCCCTTCTTTGTTAGCGATAGCCGCTGAAATATGGTCATTTAACATCACATCGCTATAATATCGGCCTGCAAACCTGATACTAACAACGAAGGAATTATCATGAGCCTGAACCTGGTACCGGCCGGCAAGAGCCTGCCCGACGATATCTATGTCATCATCGAAATCCCGCAGAATGCCGACCCGATCAAATACGAAGTCGACAAGGACAGCGGTGCTATTTTCGTCGATCGCTTCATGTCTACCCCGATGTTCTATCCGTGCAACTACGGCTACGTGAACGCGACCCTCTCTCTGGATGGTGACCCCGTCGACGTACTGGTTCCGACCCCCTACCCGCTGTTGGCCGGTTCCGTCATTCGCTGCCGCCCGGTTGGCGTGCTGAAGATGACCGACGAATCTGGCGAAGATGCCAAGATCGTTGCAGTACCACACTCCAAGCTGACCAAGCAGTACGACCACATCCAGGATGTGAACGATCTGCCGGAACTGCTGAAAGCCCAGATCCAGCACTTCTTCGAGCGCTACAAAGAGCTGGAAGCGGGCAAATGGGTCAAGGTGGAAGGTTGGGGCGACAAGGCCGCTGCCGAAGCCGAGATCAAGACCTCTGCCGAGCGTTACGCTGCCAAGTAAGCATCACTCGGTTTGTAAAAAAGGCGCCTTATGGCGCCTTTTTTGTCGGTGTTTGCGGTAGCTGACCGGCCGCATCTCCGGCAGGATTGCCCTGAATGTATATTTCATGACCATCTTTCTGGTAGGGACGATAGTAATCACCGCCACAGCGATAGCCGCCGCCCGGCTGGCTCATCAGCTCGCAGTTGACCGGCAACACCTCCAGCCACTTGATGGCCTGCTGGTAGCGCAGCCACTCCTGCCATTCGTGCTCGCGCGCCAGCTGATCACGCAGGGCAAAGGTATCCGCAATGGACATCCCCTTGTTGACGATCACCTGACCCGCCATGGCTGGCAGGCTGAGCAGCCCAAACAGCACTATGATCCAAGGCTTCATAACCCCTCCAGAGTGACTTAATTTCACAATTAAATTAAAAGTCACATCAATCTGTTATCCAGATCACAAAACGAAACATCACCAAAGTGGTGCCGGCTCACCTAGTTGTTAATTATCGTCCACGGCAGGAAGCACCACCATGAAGCTGACCCCCGCGCTATTGCTCAGCCTCACTCTCAGCACCACCCTTGGCGCCACAAGCAACGCCAGCGAAATCAACATGAGCTGGCAGTGGCAATCCACCGATGGCCAGCGCAAGCACTTCCAGCTGACCACCGACGATCAGGTGATGGCCGCCAGTCGCCACGAGATGAGCCTGCTGAAGGCCTCTCTCACCAATCCGCTGGAGACCCTTTACGCCTATATCAGCCCACGGCTCTACAACAGCATCAACCTGATCAATCAGAGCAGCCCCGAGACCGCTACCAAATTTCGCAATCTGGAGCAGGCCTTCACCCTGCGGGACGACAGCATGGAGTCGCTGCTGTTCTGGCAAGCCTACCAGCAGTATCAGGAGGATGCCTTCTACCAGATGAGGGTGATCCCCTGCGTCCATCCGGCCAATCGCAAACTGCCTTGCGTGCGACCCGATTACTCCCAGCTCTTCTACCACTTCAAAGGGCACCTCAAGCCGCTGGCGCAGCAGTTTGCGGCCAAGGATCTCGCCACCAGCGTCAGCCTGCTGCAGGAGTGGCTGAACGCCATCCCCACCCAGCCGGAGCAGCTGGATCACTTCGCGCCGCCGCTACAGGCACTGCAAGATAACAAGGCCGACAGCGACGAGAAGGCGCTGCTGATGGCCAGTCTGCTGGCGGAGCTGGCCCCGCAATATGTGCTCAGCATCATCTATCCGGATATCAGCATCGGCAGCGTCTCCCCTGCCTGGCTGGCCATTACGGCAGACAGTGGCGTACCCGGTGATGTGGTGGTGATCAACAATCAGCGCCATGTGCTGCTGACCGGCTCGTCCCTGCTGGCCCAGCAGATGACCATGGCCAAGATCCCCCTCATCAGCGAGTCGCTCTACTGACGCAGACAGCTCAGACCAGCCGCCAATTCATTGATTTTTATCGATGTCATGCCATCCTAGCCGCCCTTGCCAGCCAACCACCTGACTGGCGGGGCGCCGACGCTTCTGAATTGCGATCTTATTTAACACTTTTTAAACAGATCCGATCAGTTTAGGATGAAGCTCGCCCATTCCCTCAATCCGAAACTCGTTATAACATAACAAATGGAGTGTCATCAGGATGAAACATCTCGTACTTACTTTGGCGCTGCTGCCATCTCTGGTCTTTGCTCACAACTTCAAGGATGGCAACCCGGTTCCGCTGGTCAATGTCAGCGACAAGGGTGAGCTGGTACTGAACGGCAAGGATATCGGCTACCAGCCGTGGCAGAGCACCTCGCTCACCGGCAAGGTGTTCCTGATCCAGCATATTGCCGGTCGCTCCAGTGCCAAGGAGCTGAACGCCCCGATGATCGAGGCGATCAAGGCCGCCAAGCTGCCGCAAGACAAGTACCAGACCGTTACCGTCATCAACAGCAATGACGCCATCTGGGGCACCTCCGGCTTCGTGAAGAGCAGTGCCGAGGACAGCAAGAAAGAGTTCCCCTGGTCCGCCATGGTGCTGGATGCCAAGGGCATGGCGCGCAACGCCTGGGATCTGACGCCGGAAAGCTCGGCGATCATCCTGCTGGATAAAGAGGGCAAGGTGCTGTTTGCCAAAGATGGCCAGCTCGATGCCAACAATATTGCTACCGTGATGGGGCTCATCAAGTCCCATCTCTAAGTCAGAGAGAAAGGGCGCTGATAGCGCCCTTTCCATAAGGGTCTATGGGTCGTATCAAGCTGAAAATCTGGATCTTGCTGCTGGGCTGGTTATGGCTGCAGCCTGCCCTTGCCCGGCACCAGTTTGAATCCGCCCTGCCCGGCCACGACGACCATCACTGTCTGGTCTGCGCCCTCCATCTGGATGGCAAGCAGGTCATCACCGCTACCCCCTATTGTTTCCCCAGTTCGACCTCTGTTTTGCCCGCTGTTGCAATAATGCAACGCTCGGCAAATACCGCCACGCTTCACAGCTATGCCATCCGTGCGCCGCCCGCCTCTGCTTTTCTCTATCCCTTTGTTTAATTTCGCTATTTGTTTTGAAAAAGGATTAAAGATGAAAGCAGTTACTCTGTTGCTGGCCGCAGCGGCCTTTGGCGCACACGCAAATCACGACGAACACGAGAGCCACAGCCACGGCGCCCACGAGCATGGCCACGGCCACCTCAATCTGGTGGTCGATGGCGACCAGCTGATGATCGAGCTGCAGGCCCCTGCCGCCGATCTGGTAGGCTTCGAGCACGCAGCCAAAAGCGATGAAGAGAAGGCGCAATATGCCAAGGCTATCGCCCGCCTCCAGCAGCCTGATGCCCTGTTCCGCTTCGACCCGGCCGCTGGCTGCAAACTGACCCAGCAGGAGCTGCAAGCCGCCAAAGAAGAGCACGACCATGACCATGACCATGACCATGACCATGACCATGACCATGACCATGACCATGACAAGGCTACCAGCGACAAACATGAAAACCACCATGATCATGACGAAGCGGGTCACGCCGATATGGGCGCCATGTACACCTACACCTGTGCCACCCCGGCCAAACTGACCGGCCTTGAGGCGACCCTGTTCAGCGTCTATCCGAGCCTTGAGAAGCTGAGCGTGCAGGGGATCCTGCCCACCGGCCAGACCGCAGGCGAGCTGACCCCGTCCGCCAACAAGCTGAGCTGGTAACGCCATGAAAAAAGCCGTGGTTGAGATCCGCGATCTGGCCTTTGCCTGGCCAGGTGGCGACGCTGTACTCGATCTGCCCGCCCTCACCATCCGCGAGGGTGAGCGGGTCTTTATCAAGGGCCCATCGGGCTCCGGCAAATCGACCCTGCTCGGGTTGCTGGCCGGGATCCAGACCGCCAACCACGGCACCCTGGAGGTGCTGGGCCAACCATTGGCCCGGCTCTCTGGCCGTGCCCGTGACCACTTCCGGGCGGCCAATCTGGGTTATATCTTCCAGCAGTTCAATCTGCTGCCCTTTCTCTCGGTGCAGGACAACGTGACCGCTGCCCTCACCTTTTCGCCCGCCAAACGGGCTCGCCTGCAAGGGAGTCCGGAGCAGGAGGCGCGCCGTCTGCTGGCGGAGCTGCAACTGCCGGATGACGCACTGCATCGCCCCGTCCATGCCCTCAGCATCGGCCAGCAGCAGCGGGTTGCTGCCGCACGGGCGCTGATCGGCTCGCCGCCACTGGTGATCGCCGACGAGCCCACCTCGGCCCTCGACACCGACAACCGGGCGGCCTTTATAAAGCTGTTGTTCGAGGAGTGCGACAAGCAGGGCTCGACCCTGATCTTCGTCAGTCACGACCCTTATCTCGAACCCCTGTTCCCGCGGGTCGAAAACCTGCAACAGCTCAACCGGAAGGCATCATGCTAAAGCTCGCCCTACAAAGTCTCTGGGCCCGCCGCCTCACCGCCGGGCTCACCCTGCTGGCCGTAGCCATCAGCGTCACCCTTCTACTCGGGGTGGAGCGGGTGCGCACCCAGGCCCGCGAAAGCTTCTCCAATACCGTCTCGGGGACCGATCTCATCGTTGGCGCCCGCTCTGGTCAGGTGAACCTGCTGCTCTACTCGGTGTTTCGCATCGGCAACCCCACCAACAACGTGGGGTGGGACTCCTATCAGGCCATCAAGCAGAAACCCGGCGTCGCCTGGACCATCCCGCTTTCCCTTGGTGACTCCCACAAGGGATTTCGGGTTCTCGGCACCAATGGCGACTACTTCACCCACCTGAGGTACGGTCAGCAACAGTCGCTGCAACTGCGGGAAGGGCGACCGTTCGAGACGCCGTTTGAAGCGGTACTCGGCGCCCAGGTGGCCGAGAAGCTCGGCTATCACCTTGATCAATCCATCGTCATCGCCCACGGCGCTGGCAACACCTCGTTCAGCCAGCACGACAATCTGCCATTCAAGGTGGTGGGTATTCTGGCGCCGACCGGTACGCCCATCGATCGCACCATCCATGTGCCGCTGGCGGGGATAGAGGCGATCCATCTGGGCTGGGATACCGGCCGCCACAGCAAGAACGTAACACCTGAGCAGGCGCTGGCGCAGGATCTCACCCCGAAAACCATCACCGCCTTTATGGTGGGCTTGAGCAACCGGATCCTGGCGTTCCAGCTGCAACGCAGCGTCAACACCTATCCCAAGGAGCCGCTGATGGCGATCCTGCCGGGGGCCGCCCTGCAGGAGCTGTGGAGCCTGATGAGCGTGGCGGAAACCGCGCTGTCGGTGATCGCCGGTTTTGTGGTAGTCGCGGGCCTGATCGGCATGCTGACTACCCTGCTGGCGGGGCTTAACGAGCGGCGCCGGGAGCTCGCCATCTTGCGATCCCTCGGCGCAGGCCCTGCCCACCTGTTCCTGCTGCTGGCGCTGGAGGCGATGGCGCTGACCACGGTCGGCATTACTCTCGGGGTCGCCGTGCTCTATCTGGGGCAGGGGCTTGCCTCGCCCTGGCTGCTCAGCCACTATGGCCTGCAACTGAGTCTGGGGCTTCCGAGCGCCTACGAGTGGCAGTTGCTGGGGGTAGTCTGGCTGGCAGGCATGGTGATTGGCCTGCTCCCTGCTGCACGCGCTTACCGCTACAGCTTGAGCGATGGCATGAGCATTCGCGTCTAGCGAGACGCCCAAAATCGAAACAGAAGGACAGATGATGAAGTGGAAAATTGTGGCGCTGCTCGCCAGCCTGCTGGTGCTGCCCGCCCTGGCCGCCGATTACAAGACCATCGACTGGGATGTGCTCATCCCGGAAGGGGAGAAACTGCTGCCACCGCCCCAGGTCAATCACGAAGATCCCATGTCGGTTCCGCAACCGGTGGGTGGGGTAAACAAGAAGCTGGACAACCAGGATGTGCGCATTCCGGGCTTCGTAGTGCCGCTGGAAGGGGATGCCAAGAAGATCACCGCCTTCCTGCTGGTACCCTACTTCGGCGCCTGCATCCATGTGCCGCCGCCCCCCACCAATCAGGTGATCTATGTGAGCTACCCCAAGGGTGCGCCGGTGGATGATCTGTGGGATGCCATCTGGGTAAAGGGCAAGATGCGCACGGTCAGCTCCAGCCACGAGATGGCCACCGCCTCCTATTCGATGGAAGCGGTCGAGGTGAGTGTCTACGAGGAGTAATCCTCCCGTTGCAAAAAAAGCGGCCTCCACGGAGGCCGCTTTGTTATCTTGGCATCCCGGTTGGAGTAACATTCAGCTCCAGAACCTGTGCGAATGGAGTCAGCATGGCAGACCTCCCCCCCCCGAAAAAAGAGAGTTCGATCCTGAGCAGCCAGGAGCAGACCCTGCGCCTGGCCCGCAGCCGCGGCATCGACGGCATGCTCACCCGCAATACCGACAGCACCTTCGAGCAGCGCGCCACCTTTCGCCATCTGGCGGATCAGGCCGCCCGCCAGCGCAATCTGGAAGCCATCATGGTGATGGCCTCCCGCCACTGCGAAGAGACCGCGGCTGGCGGCGAGATGGACAGTGATTGGCTGACCCGCTTCCTGCAACTGGCGGAAGATATCAGCATGGTGCCGATGCAGCAGCTGTGGGGGCGGATCTTCGCGCTGGAAGTCGCCACCCCGGGCCGCTTCTCCATTCGGGCGCTCGCCACCCTCAAAGAGATGACCCAGCGCGAGGCCCAGCTGTTCCAACGTATCTGCTCACTGACTTGCCACTACACCGGCAGCGACGAGCAGCGACTGCTGCTGGGGCTGCACAAGGGGGCCAGCCTGCTGAGTCGTGCCAAGGCAACGCGCCTTGGCCTTGGCAAATACCGACTGCCCTACAACGCCCTGCTGCAACTGTTTGAGCTGGGGCTGCTGCATCGCGCGGAGCTGGAGTCCGGCCCGCTGCCCGCCGATGGGGTCGAGCTGGAGTTTGGCAACCAGCGCTGGCGGCTGCAGTGCAAGCAGAACAACATCACCCTGCTCTACTACCGCCTCACCCCGGTGGGCAACGAGCTCGCCCAGCTGCTGCAAGAGTCGCCGCTGGAGGAGTACCTGCAGGATCTGAAAACCGTGCTGGTGCAGGGTATCCAGATTGAAGTGATGCAGCTCGTCAGCCCCCCCTCCTCACCCGCTCCCGACCCTCTCCCCTGATCTCTGGCGGGGCAGCGGATGCCCCGTCGGTTCATGGTTCCTTCGCATCAAGCTGCTGGCTTCCAGCTCATGGGCTTGCCCAGAATAGGTTGCAAATTGCAGATGCCGCAGAGGCACACCCCGTCAGATCCGTTGCATATTGCAAACAGCAACGATCTTTTCCTGCCAAAACGACACTAATAACACATCAATCATTAGCTTTTGCCAGCTGGCCCGCCCTTTGCACATGTCTTGATGAAGATCAAAATTTAACCATCACGGCTCGGGAGCAAGGCCATGAGAATCAATCAACCGGTTACCCAAAGAGAACGTCTCTATCCAGACCACCAGAGCCTGATTTCCACCACGGATCTGGAGAGCCGCATCACCTACGCCAACGATGAGTTCTGCGAGATAGCAGGCTTCCAGCTCGACGAGCTGGTGGGGGAACACCACAATCTGGTGCGTCATCCTGACATGCCGAAACAGGCCTTTGCCGATCTGTGGAACCATATCCGCGAAGGCAAGAGCTGGATGGGGCCGGTGAAGAACCGCTGCAAGAGTGGCGATCACTACTGGGTCAGCGCCTTTGTCACCCCCATCAAGGATGCCAGCGGCCGGGTGGTGGAGTATCAGTCGGTGCGCACCGCCCCGAGCGAGGAGATCAAACAGCGGGCCAAGAAGGTCTATGCCGACCTTCGCAACAACAAGCTGCCGCTGGCGCTCAAGCTGCCCACCTTCTCCCATACCCTGACCATCAACCTCTGCCTGCTGCTGAGCCTGCTCGCCATGTTTGCGCTTGGCTACAACCACGACATGAACTGGCAACTGGCGCTGGTCGCCCTGCCGCTGGCGATAGCGGCCATCACCCTGAATGCCCTCTCCCGTCGACTCGGCAAGCTCAACAAGATGGCCCGCAGCCGCTTTGACAACCCGCTGATGCAGCTGCTCTACACCAACAAGGTGGACAACATCGCCGCCATCGAACTCTCGATGGTGATGAATCAGGCCGAGTTCAACGCCGTGCTGGCCCGCACCCAGCAGACTTGCAGCAAGATCCTGCAGGCCGCCGAGGGGGATCTGCGCAACGCCGAATCCATCACCGACAACCTGCAACAGCAGCAGGCCGAAACCAATCAGGTAGCCACTGCCGTGACCGAAATGTCGGAATCCATTCGCGAGGTGTCACAAAGCTCGACTGACTCCTCCAGCCTGCTGGATGAAACGGCCGTGCTGTTCAAGAGCGGCAACAGTAGCGTGGCCGAAACCGTGGCCGCCGTGGCGGGCATGAACAGCGAGCTGACCACCTCCAAGAGCGTGATCAGTGCGCTGGTCGGCCACTGCCGCGATATCGACGGCATTCTGGATGTGATCAACAACATCGCCAACCAGACCAACCTGCTGGCCCTCAACGCCGCCATCGAAGCGGCCCGGGCTGGCGAAGCGGGTCGCGGCTTCTCGGTAGTGGCCGACGAGATCCGCACCCTCGCCATCAAGACCCAATCCTCGACCAGCGAGATCCAGAAGATGATCACCGAGCTGCAAACCAGCGCCGGGGATGCAGAACAGGCGATGGAGAAGGGCTGCCAACTCTCCGAAAGCTGCCAGCAAAAAGCCTCGGCGACCGGCACCATACTCCAGCAGATCAACGATATGTTGCAGCAGGTGGCCTCCGGCAGTAGCCAGATTGCCCAGGCGGTGCAGGAGCAGTTCCACGTCACCGCCGAGATCAACCGCAACGTGCTCAGCATCAAGACCCTGGCCGATGACTCCAGCGTCGGCAGCCAGCACGCCGTGCACGGCATCACCCAGCTGGTAAACCAGTTGAGCGATCTAGACCGGCTGGTACGCCAGTTCCAGAAAGGGGCGCCGGCAACCCAGAGCCGCTACGAAGTGGCCACTACCCGCGCCGTGCCGGTTCGCCAAGCCAGATAACCACTACCCAAACAATCACCGCAGAAAAACCCTATGGGCCTTTGGGCCCATAGGGTTTTTTAATGCCCGCCAGCAAGAGGACGACACTCTCGCTTCACTGTCCGATTTCCCTCTGCGCTGATGGGCCCAAGCGGTTGAGCGACCACATTTAAACCCATTACTGATTAATTTATTGATCTTACTCAGAAAATGGTCCGCTTGCGCTTTTCACTCCAGCCCCGTTCGGTAACATAGCCGCTTGGCAACCTCTCGCAGGAGTCAGCCATGAGTCAGGCCAATGCCAAAACGCAGGTAAAAAGCAGCAGACTGGAGGCTGTAATTCAGGGGCGGTAGCGTGGTTTTTGCAGATTGGCGCAGAGCATAGCCAAGCCCAATAAACGAGGACGGTCAGGCCAACCAGAGCGGGATAAATATGGATTTGGTTGATCGGTAAAACTAATTTTCAAATACGTTTCGCGGTAAACGTTGGGCTTCACTTCGTTCAGCACCAACCTATGATGTTTTAACCAAACATACGAGATACCCATCAAGCCAAGCAGCATTCTACGCTGCTTTAAAATTGGTGAGCGCCCCATATTTTTAACAAGATAGAGATAATAAGATGAAGAAAGATATTTATGTTTTTATTCGTTACCCACTAATTGTCGAAGCTAGTGGTCCTGTTAGCTATGAATGGCGCAGTGTTCAAGTAGATAAATTGCAAGGTAAATTACTTGATTATGCTGTCGCATATGTTACCGATGGAATTTCAAATATTGAAGTGACGTTTGATGTTTCTCTTCGAGGAATTGAGAGAGTAATTGTTACCAATGACGATAAACGCTATGAATGGGACCCCATAAATAACATGCAGCAAGCAAAAAGTGTAATACCAGAACTAGGTGATAACTGCGACGATGTTGTTAACAAGCTAAGGCAGTTGGTGAGGCTTGGTATTGGTGAAGAATTTAAGTTTAAAGTTCCGGTCCAAAATAGCTAACAAAACGTTCCAATTCAACTTTGCATTATGCATTCATATTCGAGACGTATTTAAGATGAATGAGAAAGAAATTTTATCTAGATTTATGGATGACCGCATCCCAACATGGCCTTGCCCAGAATGCGGGGCCAACTCGTTAGCTAGTCAAGAAAATGGCTTTCAGAAACAGTATAGGATGCCGATTGACCCCAATCATCCCGCTTTTGAGCCAGAATCGATTGAGTATGTATTCAGTCTAAATTTAAAGTGCACAATTCCAGATTGTGGGTGTGCTGTTATGTGCGTAGGTACAGGTGATGTATCTCAAGAATACTTAGATGATGGCTCGGGCGGATGGGATTGGTTTGATAATTTTGAAGTGACATATTTTCAACCTCCACTTCAAATATTCGTCCCCCCTAAAGACACGCCATATTGGGTAAAAAAGGCTTTATCAACATCATTTTCAACATACTTTAGCTCACCTAGTACAAGTTTAAGTACATTGCGTGCAGCGTTGGAAGTCTTGCTAGGAGAAATGGAAGTCGCGTCAGTTGATGAAAAAGGAAACTTTTTATCTTTAGCAAAAAGAATCTCATCTTTACCTGAAGATTATCGAAAAATAATTGAGCCAGCTAATGCAATTAGATGGTTGGGTAATGATGGTACTCATGCTGGATATCAGGTTAGAAAATCAGATGTGGTCGATGGATATAAAATTTTCTCTCATATTCTAAATGAGTTATATCCCGAAAAGAAAGCATCTATAGACACATTAGTGGCCCGCATCAATGAAGCGAGAGGGGTCGCAAGGTAGGCATAACAAAGAGCTATTGGAACCCCCACCTGTACAGCCCGTAGGTTCGAATAGCGCAGCGTATTCTGACAATCGCGAATAACCCCGCCGCGATATAAGCAAGGATCGGAAGATCCTTTTGCGGAGTTACGATCGCCCCCCTTGAGGTGGGTCAAGACTTGCCGGTGCCACTATAAGCTGGATTTATTGGTTTTCCGACAATGACCCAACTTTTGCTTATAGTGGTGGTCGCCAGCCCATAAGCGCCTGTGGTGGCCAACTGACCGGCCGCCGGGCGCTTGTTATAGGTTCTTCCGATCCAACTACAGGTAATTCCCCTGCCGCAGGGCAGTCAACAACTCCCCCACCAGCGCCTCCACCGATTTACCAGCATTCAGCAGATGAATTTCCGGCTGCTCCGGCGCCTCATAGGCGGAGTCGATACCGGTAAAATTCGTAATTTCCCCTGCCCGCGCTTTTTTATAGAGCCCCTTGGGGTCACGCTCTTCACAGACGGCGAGCGGCGCATCGACAAAGACTTCGACAAACTCCCCTTCGCCCAAGAGGCTGCGCACCAACGCCCGCTCGGCACGGAACGGCGAGATAAAGGCGGTGAGCACGATAAGGCCCGCATCCACCATCAGTTTTGCCACCTCGCCAACCCGGCGGATATTCTCCTGCCGCGCGGCATCATCGAAACCGAGATCGCCACAGAGGCCGTGGCGCACATTGTCCCCATCCAGCAGATAGGTGTGCTTGCCTTGTGCCGCCAGCGCCTGCTCCAGCGCCCCCGCCAGGGTCGATTTACCCGCCCCCGAGAGCCCGGTAAACCAGATCACCAGCGGCTTTTGCCCTTTCAATTCGGCCCGGCTCTGTTTGTCCACGGCATGCTTGTGCCACACGATATTGCTCATCCCACACTCCTTGATTGGCGCTTACGCCTCAAAACTTAAACTGTCCGGCACCACGGGGAGCCGCCTCGGACTATCAGCCGACAACGTGCTGGTGCCATGGTATTGCTCATCCCACACTCCTTGCTTGGCGCTCACGCCTCAAAACTTAAACTGTCCGGCACCACGGGGAGCCGCCTCGGACTATCAGCCGACAACGTGCTGATGCCATGGTATTGCTCACCCAACACGCCTTGATTGGCGCTCACGCCTTAAAACGGAAACAGCAGGGGCACCATCACAATCACCCCGAGGCTATAGGCCAGCGAGACCGGCAGGGCCAGCTTGAGGTAGTCCGGCATCTTGTAGTTGCCCGCGGCATAGACCATCAGATTGGTCTGGTAGCCGTAGGGCAGGATAAAGCTGGAGCTCGCCCCGAACAGCACCGCCAGAATAAACGGCATGGTCGAGACATCCATGCTGAGCGCCAGCTGGTAACCCATGGGGAAGGCCAGCGCGGCCGCTGCGTTGTTGCTCATCAGCTCGGTCAGCACCAGCGTAAACACATAGATACCGATAAAGGCGATGATGGGGCTGGCACCGTTGAACTCCCCCATCAGCCAGTCGGCGATAAGCTTGGCCAGCCCGCTCTTTTCCAGCTGATCGGCGATGGCCAGCGCCCCACCCACCACCAGCCAAATATCGAGCGGGAAGCGGCGGCGGATCTCGTCCAGGGTCAGAATGCGGGTGAGCAGCAGCGCCACCAGCATCAGCAGCAACCCCTTGAACAGCGGCACCAGATCGAATACCGAGAGCGCCAACACCCCGAGAAACCCCAGCACCACGGCGGCGCTGCGCTTGCCATCGAGGCGGGTGGAGGCTTCCAGCCCGCTCACCACCACAAACTCCCGCCCCAGCGATTTGTTGCGGGCAAACTGGGGGCCAGGGGCCAGCAGCAGAGTATCACCGGCGTGCAGTTCAATCTGGCCGAGGCCACCGGTGAGCTGGGTTTCGCCGCGGCGCACCGCCAGTACCACCGCATCGAAGTGGGTGCGAAATTCGGCATCCTTGATGGTCTGACCCACCAGCCGCGAGCTGTGGCTGACGATCACCTCCACCAGATGCTGGCCGTTGAGGCGGTGCTGGCCGTAGAGATCCAGCCCCTTCATCTCCTGCAATACGCCGACGCTCTCCACATCGCCGCAAAAGAGCAGCACGTCCCCTTCGTGCAGTTCGTGTTCCGGCTGCACCGGGCAGATCACCTGCTCGCCGCGAATGATTTCCGCCAGATAGAGGCTTTTCAGGCTGCGCAGGCCGTTCTCCTTGACGCTGCACCCCGCCAGCGGCGAACCGGCGCCCACCTTGGCTTCGAGAAAATAGCCGGATTCGCGGCTCATCTCGGTATCCTGCTCCGGCAGGTGACGGGCAAACAGCAGCACGGCCACCAGACCGGTCAGCAGGGTGCCCGCCCCCACCATAAAGAAGTCGAACATGCCGAGCGGCGGTGCCCCCATCTTGATGAGGAAGCTGTTGACGATAAGGTTGGTGGAGGTTCCGATCAGGGTCAGCACCCCGCCAAAGGTGGCCGCGAAGCACATGGGCAGCAGCAGCCGCGACGGCGCATGGTTGGGGTTGCGTTTGACCGCTCCCAGCATGGAGGCCACCACGGCGGTGTTGTTGACGAACGCCGACAGGAAGGCGGTGGAGAACCACACCTTCACCAACACCTTGTTGAATGAACCCGTGCCCACCAGATTGGCGAACCAGCTCATGATGCGGGTCTTCTCCACCGCCAGCGACACCAGCAGCAACAGCACCAGCGTCAACAGAGCACTGTTGGTGTAGCCCGCCACCACGGCATTGATATCCGCCAGCCCGCTCAGGTAGGTGATGAGCACGGCGCCCGAGAAGAGCAGCGCCGGGCGGAGTTTGCCCTGGATCAGCAGGGCCACGAGAGCAGCCAGCAGACCCAGCACCAGGAATTGTTGCCAGGTCATGGGCTTACTCCTTGCTTGTGTCGTTACCGATGGCAAGGGCTTGCCAGTGCGGAAAGTGCTTGCGCACCAGCGCGTTGAGCTCGATCTCAAACTCGCTGTAGTGCCCTTTTACCGCTTTGGCGGCCAAGCCTTCCACTATCATGCCGGCGCCGACGGTGACGTTGGTCAGCCGGTCGATCAGGATAAAACTGCCGGTATCACGGATCTCCTGATACGGGTCGAACGCCACCGGGTCGGTGAGGCTCAGCTCGCACAGGCCGATCTCGTTGAGCTTGAGCTCGCTGGCGGGCAGTTCGTCCAGCTTGTTGATCTCGATGCGGTGACGGATGGCCTCCACCTGACCGCGACTCTTCTTGGTCGCCAGCTTGACGTCGTAGACCCGGCCCGGTTGCAGGGACTCCTCTCCCATCCAGACGATATGGGCCAGCACATTCTGGGTCACTTGCGGCTGCTTGGCGGCATCCACCAGCAAGTCGCCGCGGCTGATATCGATCTCGTCGGCGAAGGTGACCGTGATGGACTGACCCGGCAGGGCGTACTCCAGATCCCCGTCGAAGGTGACGATGCGGGTCACTGTGCTCTCCTTGCCGGACGGCAGCACCGCCAGCTTGTCGCCCACCCGCAGGATGCCGGAAGCGAGCGTGCCCGCGAAGCCGCGAAAATCGAGGTTGGGGCGGTTAACATACTGCACCGGCAGGCGCACCGGATGACGCTCCAGCTCGCGCTCCACTTCGGCAGACTCCAGCAGAGCCAGCAGGGTTTCGCCTTCGTACCAGGCCAGCTTGTCGCTTTGGTTGACCACATTGTCGCCGTCCAGCGCCGAGACCGGCACGATATGGATGGTGTCGACGCTGAGCTTCTTGGCGAATTCGCGGTAATCGGCGCTGATGCGCTCGAACACCTCTTGGCTGAACTCCACCAGATCCATCTTGTTGACCGCCACCACGAACTGCTTGATGCCGAGCAGACTCGCGATAAAGCTGTGGCGGCGGGTCTGATCCAGCACCCCTTTGCGGGCGTCTATCAGGATGATGGCCAGATCGCAGGTGGAGGCGCCGGTGGCCATGTTGCGGGTGTACTGCTCGTGGCCCGGGGTATCCGAGATGATAAATTTGCGCTTGGCGGTGGAGAAATAGCGGTAGGCCACGTCGATGGTGATGCCCTGCTCGCGCTCTGCCTGCAGGCCGTCTACCAGCAGTGCCAGGTCCAGCTTCTCGCCGGTGGTGCCGAGCTTCTGGCTGTCGGACTCCAGCGCTTTGAGCTGATCTTCATAGATCTGCTGGGAGTCGTGCAGCAGGCGACCGATAAGGGTGCTCTTGCCGTCATCCACGCTGCCGCAGGTGAGAAAACGCAGCAGACTCTTGTGCTGCTGGGCGTGCAGATAGGCTTCGATGCCCTGTTCGGTGATGGCGGTCTGAATATGGCTGTTCATGCTGACGACTCCTTAGAAATATCCCTGACGCTTCTTCTGCTCCATGGAGCCGGCCTGATCGTGGTCAATCAGCCGCCCTTGCCGCTCGCTCGAGGTGGTGAGCAGCATCTCTTCAATAATTTCCGGCAAGGTGGTGGCATCGGATTCGATGGCCCCGGTCAGCGGGTAGCAGCCGAGGGTGCGGAAGCGCACCAGCTCCTGCTTCACCTCATCCTCGGCGGTGAGCGGCATGCGCTCGTCATCCACCATGATCTTGATGCCGTTGCGCTCCACCACCGGGCGCATGGCCGCGAAGTAGAGCGGCACTATGTCGATGTTCTCGAGATAGATGTATTGCCAGATATCCAGCTCGGTCCAGTTGGAGAGCGGGAATACCCGGATGCTCTCCCCCTTGTTGACCTGGCTGTTGTAAACGCGCCACAGCTCCGGGCGCTGGTTCTTCGGATCCCAGCGGTGGGACTTGTCACGGAAGGAGTAGACCCGCTCCTTGGCGCGGGACTTCTCTTCATCGCGACGGGCGCCACCGAAGGCGGCGTCGAAGCCGTATTTGTTGAGCGCCTGCTTGAGCCCCTCGGTCTTCATGATGTCGGTGTGCTTGCCACTGCCGTGCACGAAGGGGTTGATGCCCATGGCGAGCCCTTCCGGGTTCTTGTGGACGATCAGATCCAGCCCGTATTTTTTGGCGGTCTCGTCGCGGAACTTGATCATCTCCTTGAACTTCCAGTCGGTATCGACGTGAAGCAAGGGGAACGGGATCTTGCCCGGATAGAAGGCCTTGCGGGCCAGATGCAGCATGACGGAGGAGTCCTTGCCGATGGAGTACATCATCACCGGGTTTTCAAATTCGGCAGCCACCTCGCGGATGATATGGATGCTCTCGGCTTCCAGCTGCTGCAAGTGGGTCAATCTTTCACGGTCCATGTTGGTCCTCGGGTCATTGCTTATGCGCCTGCTCGGGGCGCTGGGTGGTTCAGTGCGCGGCCGCGCTGGCAACCGCATCAAATATCTCTTTCCGGGTCAGGCCAGCTGCACCAGCTTGAGGTCGCAGCCATCGAGATCCGGGTTAGCGCGCTGCTGCTCGCCGCCCTGCTCTCCAAACCAGGCCAGCCGCTCGCGCAGGGCGACCACTTCGCCGATGACGATAAGCGACGGGCTCACCGCCTGTTTGGCCAGCTCGGCCAAGTCGGCCAGCGTGCCGGTCAGCACCCGCTGACGGGATGTGGTGCCACGCTCGATGATGGCGATGGGGGTGGCTTGGCTTCGGCCGTGATCCACCAACTGCTGCTGGATATGCTCGGAGCGCATCAGCCCCATGTAGATGACCAGGGTCTGACTGGTGGCGGCGAGCTGCTGCCAGTCGGGCTCCTTGCCCTCTTTTTGGCAGTGGCCGGTAATAAAGACGGCGCTCTGGGCGTAATCACGGTGAGTGAGCGGAATACCGGCATAGGCGGTGGCACCGGCGGCGGCCGTGATGCCGGGCACCACAGAGAAGGGGATTCCTTCGTCGGCCAGCACTTCCAACTCCTCGCCACCCCGGCCAAACATAAAGGGATCGCCCCCTTTCAGCCGCACCACCCGGTTGCCCGCCTTGGCGTATTCCACCAGCAGGCGATTGGTCTCCTCCTGCGGCACGCTGTGGGCGCCCGCCTTCTTGCCGACCGACACCAGGGTGGCGTCGCGACGCACCAGATCGAGGATCTCGGCGGAGACCAGCTGGTCGTAGAGCACCACTTCAGCCTGTTGAATCTGTTGCAGCGCCTTGAGGGTCAAGAGGCCCGGATCACCGGGGCCCGCGCCGACCAGCACCACTTCGCCCACTTCGCTTTTCGCCTGATCGAGTCCATCACTCAGCCACTGCTCGGCACCTTGCCAATCCTCTTTTTCAATCAGGCTGGCGAGGGTGTTGGAGGCAAAGGCGCGCTCCCAGAAGCGACGACGATCGGAAATCGAGGAGAGCACCCGCTTGGCCTTGTCACGGACCCGACCGGAGAGCTCGGTCAGCCCGCCAAGATGGCGCGGCAGCAGGCTCTCCAGCCGTTCGCGCAGCAGGCGCACCAGCACCGGCGCTTTGCCGCCGCTGGAGACCGCCACCATCAGCGGCGAGCGATCAATGATCGAGGGGAAGATAAAGCTGGAGCGTTTGGGGTCATCCACCACATTGACGAACAGACCCAGCTGGTTGGCACTTTGATAAACCAGTGCGTTGACTTCGAGGTTGTCGGTCGCCGCCACCACCAAAATCTGGCCTGCCAGATGGGCCGGGCTGAAACGCTCCGCCAGATGGGTGAAACGACCGGTGAATTCCGCAAATTCCGGTTCAAGCTCCGGGGAGACCAGGGTCAGCCGGGCACCGGCTGCCAGCAGCAGGCGCGCCTTGCGCAGGGCAACCTCGCCCCCGCCCACCAGCAGTACCGGGCGGCCTTCCAACTTGGCAAACATAGGTAAATAATCCATTTCGGCCCATCCCTCGGAACACGACTAATATGGGGCGACTATAGGCAGGGCAGCTTATCCCTCAAAATAATAAAAAATGCTTTTTAATGCGTTTTAGTAATTAACAAAGCCAATTCATGACAAAGGCGTACGAAGTCACTTGTGGTACCTGACGCCAGACCATAGGCTAGGGACTGTGTTTCATAAGGAGCTAAATGATGAATGAATCATTGATTGTGCTAGGGATTTTCGTGTTCCTGGTGCTCGCCACCCTGAGCGCGGGCATCAAGATAGTGCCCCAGGGCTACAACTGGACGGTGGAGCGCTTCGGCCGCTACACCCGCACCCTGACCCCGGGTCTTAACCTGTTGATCCCCTACGTGGATCGGGTCGGCCACAAGATCATCATGATGGAGCAGGTGCTGGATATCCCGGCACAAGAGGTCATCTCCCGCGACAACGCCAACGTCACCATCGACGCCATCAGCTTTGTGCAGGTGGTGGATGCCCGCAAAGCGGGTTATGAGGTCAACGATCTCACCAGCGCCATCCGCAATCTCACCATGACCAATATGCGCACCGTGCTCGGTGCCATGGAGCTGGACGAGATGCTCTCCCAGCGCGACACCATCAACGAGAAGCTGCTGCGCACCATGGATGCCGCCACCGCCCCCTGGGGTATCAAGGTGACCCGCATCGAGATTAAAGATGTGCGCCCGCCGCTGGCACTGGTCGAGGCGATGAACGCCCAGATGAAGGCCGAGCGCCAGAAACGGGCCGAGGTACTGGAAGCCGAAGGGGTGCGCCAGTCCAAGATCCTGAAAGCGGAAGGCGAGAAGCAGTCCCAGATCCTCAAAGCCGAAGGCGAGCGTCAGGCCGCCTTCCTCGCCGCCGAAGCGCGAGAGCGGGCTGCCGAGGCGGAAGCCAAGGCGACTCATATGGTTTCCCAGGCGATTGCGGAAGGGGACCTGCAGGCCATCAACTACTTCGTGGCTCAGAAATATACCGAGGCACTAGCCCGCATCGGTGAAGGCCCCAACAGCAAGATCATCATGATGCCGCTGGAAGCGGGCAGCCTGATTGGCTCTGTGGCTGGCATGGCCGAGCTGTTCAACAAAGATGGCAAGGGCAGCAAGTCATGACAGCCCTGTTAGAGGGGCTGACCCACTGGCACTGGTTGGGGCTCGGCTTCATTCTGCTGGCCATCGAGGTGCTCGGCTCGGTGGGATTTTTGCTCTGGACCGGCATCGCCGCGCTGGAAGTGGGGCTACTGCTGCTGATCTGGCCCTTTGGCTGGCAGGCGCAGTTGCTGCTGTTTGCGGTGCAATCCCTGCTCACCACCTGGGCCTGGTGGCGCTGGCAGCACCAGCGTGACAACTCGGGTCAGGATGCCGCCAGCACCATCAACGAGCGGATGCAGAGCTATATGGGCCGCGAGCTGACCCTGCTGGATGATGTCGCCCAAGGCACCAGTCGGGTGCATCTGGACGATACGGTCTGGACGGTGCGCTGCGACGAGTCGCTGCCTGCGGGCAGCAAGGTCAGGGTGGTGGGAGCCGACTCCCACATCCTGCTGGTTGAACCCCGCAACTGACGCAACTCTGCCATCGAGCCATAAAAAAGCCCGCGATCGCTCGCGGGCTTTTGTCTCTCTGGCTGCCACTCAGGTACGCAGCCGATCGAGCTGACTGGCCAGCGCCGTGGCAGCTTGCTCCAGCGCCTCGCTCAGTTGATGGCTGGAGGTGGCCTCCTGCCCGATCACGTTGGCGGTATCACCAATCCGCATCAAATTCTTGTTGATATCGTCACTGACAGCACTCTGCTGCTCGGCGGCGGTAGCCACCTGACTGATGTGGTCGTGGATCTGCTGGATCTGGGCCACCACCCGATTGAGCGCCTCGAACGCCTGCTCGGTGCCCTGCACCGTGGTGGTGGAGCGCTCGATGCCGGTATTCATCAAACGCTGACTGCTGCTCACCTCGGTCTGCAAACTGCCAATCAGCTGGCCGATCTCGTCGGTCGATTCACGGGTCTTGGTCGCCAGCGCCCGCACCTCGTCCGCCACCACTGCAAAGCCGCGGCCCATGTCCCCTGCCCGCGCCGCTTCGATGGCGGCGTTGAGGGCCAGCAGGTTGGTCTGCTCGGCAATGGCGCGGATCACATCGAGGATCCGGCTGATATTGGTGCTGCGCTGGGCCACCAGCGCCACCGCTTTATCCGCCTCATGCATATCGCCGACCAGAGTATGGATCTCGTTGCGAGCATTGCTGAGGGTCTGCTGGGCGGTATTGATGTGGTGGGTCGCCGCTTCCGACTCCTGCGCCGCCTGCTCGGCATAACCCGCCACGCTGACTGCCGTGGTGCTCATCTGATGCATGGCGCTCACCACGCTCTCCAGCTCCAGATTCTGCTCGTCCAGGCTACTGCGCATGGTGTCGGCGGTATGTTTCATCTCCCGCGCCTGCTGGTAGACCTGCTGACCAATCCCCTTGCTCATTTGCACCATGCCCCGCAGCTTGCCGAGGAAGGCATTGAGCTGAGAACCCAGATCGATCAGCTCCTGATGGGTGTCGATCTCCATCTGCTGGGTCAGGTCACCCTCGTTGCTGGAGAGATGGCCCACATGGCGGCTGATAAGAGAAAGTGGCGCTGTGATGGTCTGGATAAACCAGACCAGTAAGCCCAGCACCAGCAAAGTGATCCCGCCCATCGCGATGATCTGCTGCCGCTGGCCATCCACCAGCAGGGTGCCCAGTTCATTGCTGATGGCGTGCGCCTTGCTCAGCGCCAGCGCCTTGGGCACCTTGATCATCAACCACCACTGGGTATTGGTTGCCTCAACCCGGATGGGCTGATGAAGAATAAAGTCACTGTCGCTGCTGACCGGCTGACCGTCAGGCAGGGTCAGGCCCACCTCCTTGAGTGGACGGCCCAGCTTGTCGGCATAGCGGTTGCTGCCCACAATCAGCCCCATCTTGCTGACCAGGGTCACATCCGCCTTGTTGTCATAGAGGCTCTTTCCAAGGTTTTCAGCCAGTTGCTGGAAGATGGGCAGGTTCATATCCACCCCGGCCAGCCCGACAAACTTGCCGTCACGCAGCACGGGCACCGTCAGACTGGTCATCAGCATCTTGTTGCCCGGGCTGATTTCGTAGAGGTAGGGCTCCATCAGGCAGGGCTGGCGGGTATCGCGGCCACAGAGATACCACTCGCTGTTGCGAATGCCAAACTCGTTGAGGGAGGTATCAAACTTGGCCTCGCTGGCAGCGGCGTCCACCGCTTGCTGGGCGACGGCGCCTCCCTGATCCTTGGTGAAATAGACCTCCAGACTCCCCTTGCCTGCCACCGAGTGGCTGGCTCCGCCCAGCCAGTTGCCATCCTCGCCATCATAGCCATCCGGTTCAAACTGGGCATAAATGGAGCTGATCCCGCTCGCCTGCTGCAAGCTGCTGCCGAGCAAGTACTCCACTTGGGGCCGCGACAAGCGCAGTTCCGGCTTGGCCATCCCGGCTTCAATCTGGGCGGTCACGGTCAGGGGGATCTGATAGGAGTTCTGCATCAGCGAGGCAATCTGGATGGCATAGCGCTCTGCCTGATATTGCAGGCTGCGGGAGACCTCCTCTTCCAGTGCATCGCTGGTCTGGGTCATCACCATGTTGCGAAGGGAGCTGAAAGAGGCCGATTGCAACAGGGTCATGGCCAGCCCGGTCAGCAGAAAGAGCCCCATGGTAAGGCACAACAACTTGAACTTGAGGGAACGTTGCTTCATGCGACAACTCCTTATGGCAGAATAACAACGAATTACTTGAGTATATTCGCCCACTTGCGCTTCACCCGATTTGTTGATGGGTTTGTGGCAGGCTTCTGGTTATAATTTTTGCCTTCCCGAGCGTTGATGGAACAGTCGCAATGAGCAATGCACTGAGCAGTGTCCCGCCGGTAGTCGCGATGGACTACCCCTTTCCGGCCAAACCTCTTCCCCTGAGTGCCGAGCAGAGAACGACCTTGACCACAGAAATCAAGGCGCTGCTCAAGGAGCGCAAGGCGGTACTGGTTGCCCACTACTACACGGATCCCGAGATCCAGGCGCTGGCCGAAGCCACCGGCGGTTTCGTCGGTGACTCGCTGGAGATGGCCCGCTTTGGTCGCGATCACGAGGCGCAGACCCTGATCGTCGCCGGGGTACGTTTCATGGGCGAGACCTCCAAGATCCTGAGCCCCCACAAGCGGGTGCTGATGCCGACTCTGGAGGCCGAATGCTCCCTCGATCTGGGCTGTCCCATCGAACAGTTCTCCGCCTTCTGCGATGCCAATCCCGACCATACCGTGGTGGTCTATGCCAATACCTCGGCCGCCGTCAAAGCACGGGCTGACTGGGTGGTGACCTCCAGCATCGCGCTCGAGATCGTCGAGCACCTCGACAGTCTGGGTCACAAGATCATCTGGGGCCCGGATCGCCATCTGGGTGCCTACATCGAGAAGAAGACCGGGGCGCAGATGCTGCGCTGGCAGGGCCACTGCATCGTCCACGACGAGTTCAAGGCCCGCGCCCTGCGCGAGCTGAAAGAGCAGAATCCGGACGCCGCCGTGCTGGTTCATCCGGAATCCCCCGCCTCGGTGATCGAGCTAGCCGATGCGGTGGGCTCCACCAGCCAGCTGATCAAAGCGGCCAAGGAGCTGCCCCAGCAGAAGCTGATCGTGGCGACCGATCGGGGCATCTTCTACAAGATGCAGCAGGCCTGTCCGGAGAAAGAGATGGTGGAAGCACCGACCGGTGGCGATGGCGCTACCTGCCGCAGTTGCGCTCACTGCCCCTGGATGGCGATGAACGGTCTGGTGGCGATCAAGGAAGCGCTCACCGACGGTGCCGAGCACCACGAGATCCATGTCGACGAAGATCTGCGGGTCAAAGCCTTGATCCCCCTCGATCGGATGCTCAATTTCGCCGCCGAACTCAAGCTCAAGACCCAGGGCAACGCCTGATTGCCACCGTCACGAGATGCAAAGAGGGCTCCCGCGGGAGCCCTCTTTATTTATCTGAACCTAATCCAACTCAGATGATTACGGTGGAGAGGCTGTGCTCTTCATCCGGTGCGACGGTCACACCCGCCTCGCCAGCGATGGCTGCTTCGACGCAGAGCATGGTGCGATAGCCATCGTCGCTCATGTCGGCCATGGCGGTGGCCCCTTCCAGCCAGGGGGTCCAGACCACCACGCTGTCGTGGTTGCCGCTCACTACCCGGGTCTCGCGCTCACCATCCTGCACGCTCACCATCGCCTCTGGCTGCCAGTAGACCCGATCCAGCGGCCCGCTCAGGGTCAATGCACCCTGCTGCTTGGCATCCTGTCCGGTCAGCTTGTCGGCATAGGGCTCGCCCAGACCGCTCACGCTCACCGCCTCCGGGGCGCTGATCTGCAAATAGGTGTGCAGCGCACCGCTATAGGTCAACGGCTGAGCACCTGTGTTGCGAGTGGTCAGCACCAGCGAAAGCTCTTTGCCCACCAGCACGTCCAGTTCCAGCTCGAAGGAGTGATCCCACAGGGCACGGGTTGCGTCGCTGTCGCGCAGGGAGAGATGAACAAGCGTGCCGTCAGCGTGATCGGAGACCCCGTCCAGCATCCAGAGGGTGGTACGGGCAAAACCGTGGGAGGGCTTGCCGCTACCGACGCGGGCGGGCGCCGGGCCAAACCAGGGCCAGCAGATCGGGATACCACCGCGAACAGGCTTGCTGCCATCCAGCACCGCCTTGTCACTCAGCCAGATGGAGGCCGGCTCGCCATGACGCTGATAGCTCAGCACATGGGCGCCAAACAGGCTGATTTCTGCCTTGGCATAGTCGTTGTTGATGGTGAGAACCGGCAGACCGGCGGCATTGTTGGCAAGCTTGCAATTGGCTGTCAGGGGACGAATGGATTGCATGTGGACTCCTGTCATCAGGGGAAACCGAAAAACAAAAAGGCGGCCAATGGCCGCCTTTTTCAAGCTACGCGATTGCGCATCCCAAATTACTTGGAGATGTGAGCAATCAGGTCCAGAACTTTGCTGGAGTAGCCCATTTCGTTGTCGTACCAGGATACAACTTTAACGAATTTGTCGTTCAGCTGGATACCAGCCTTGGCGTCGAATACGGAGGTCTGACGCTCACCCAGGAAGTCGGTAGATACAACTTCGTCTTCGGTGTAGCCCAGAACGCCTTTCATAGCGCCTTCGGAAGCAGCTTTCATCGCTTCGCAGATTTCTGCGTAGGTAGCAGCTTTCTTCAGGTTAACGGTCAGGTCAACAACAGACACGTCCGGAGTCGGAACACGGAAAGCCATACCAGTCAGCAGGCCTTTCAGTTCCGGAATAACTACGCCAACAGCTTTGGCAGCACCGGTAGAGGACGGGATGATGTTCTGAGCCGCACCGCGGCCACCGCGCCAGTCTTTGGCAGACGGACCATCAACGGTCTTCTGGGTAGCAGTGGTAGCGTGAACGGTGGTCATCAGGCCAGACTCGATACCGAAGGTATCGTTCAGAACCTTGGCGATCGGGGCCAGGCAGTTGGTGGTGCAGGAAGCGTTGGAAACGATGTCCTGGCCAGCGTAGGTAGAGTCGTTAACACCCATTACGAACATCGGGGTAGCGTCTTTGGACGGGCCAGTCAGAACAACTTTCTTGGCACCAGCAGCGATGTGCTTACGAGCAGTCTCGTCGGTCAGGAACAGACCGGTAGCTTCAGCAACAACGTCAACACCGATTTCGCCCCACTTCAGGTTGGCCGGGTCACGCTCAGCGGTAACACGTACGGTTTTGCCGTTTACAACCAGGTTGCCGTCTTTAACTTCAACGGTACCGTTGAAACGACCGTGAGTTGAATCGTACTTCAGCATGTAAGCCATGTAGTCAACATCGATCAGGTCGTTGATACCAACAACTTCGATGTCTGCACGCTCGCAAGCCAGACGGAATACGAAACGACCGATACGGCCAAAACCGTTAATACCTACTTTGATAGTCATATTTAGTTACCTAACTGTTCAGTAGTCAAAGAAAATTCCGCTTGTAAATTTACTAGAACTCTCCGGTGAGTCAACCAACATTCTGTCTGAAATTGCGCTATATCATGAAAAACTGTGAAATTAATTTTCTGTTTATGTAACTGATTACCACGTTTTGACGAAAAAAGTGCCAGATCGTGGCATCGCGCAGATATCAACAATAGTGCCTACTCGGTCACACAACCGTTCACAGAGATATGTAAAAATGTGCGCGGTTTAGCATGGCCCATAGAGCCACTGTTCAAGTACCACCCCATAAAAATCAAACAAAATAGTATAGATAGAATCCACAGCGGGAATTCTCAAACTATGACCACCCTGATTGAACAGCTGGCTGCCGCAAAAGGTATCGCCAGCGAGTATGTCGATGCCTGGGGCCACCCGGCCCAGGTATCAGAAGAGAGCAAGGCCGCCATGCTGGGCGCCATGGGCTACCGCGTCGATGACGAGGCCGCACTGGTGCAGCAGCTGGAAGAGGAACATCGTCAGCACTGGCTGCGGGCGCTGGATCCTGTGATGGTGGTTCGCACCGGCGACGCAGTTACCCTTGAGGTTCGCCTCCCCATCGAATTCGTCAACGACGCCCTCACCTGGCAGCTCCAGCAGGAGCAGGGTGCAGTGCTGTCCGGTCAATTCACCCCCATCGAGGGTGAGCTGGTCGGCGTGGCCGAATTTGAAGAGATGGAGTGCCAGGCCTATCGTGTCACGCTGGATATGGCCCCGGAGCTGGGTTATCACCAGCTGGTGTTGCTGGAAGAGGGCAATGACGAACCGCTGGCCACCATGCGCCTCATTGTCGCCCCCAAGGCCTGCTACAAACAGGCGCCGATTGCCGATGGCCGCAAGGTATGGGGCCCGAGCGTGCAGCTCTACTGCCTGCGCAGCCGCCACAACTGGGGTATCGGTGATTTCAGCGATTTGGGCCAGCTGGTTGAGAAAGCCGCCGCCTGGGGTGCCCACTTCGTCGGCCTCAACCCTATCCACGCCCTCTATCCGGCCAATCCGGAGAGCGCCAGTCCCTATAGCCCCTCTTCCCGTCGCTGGCTCAACGTGGCCTATATCAATGTGGAAGCGGTGCCCGAATTCCAGCAGAGCGATCGCCTGAAAGTGGAAGTGGCAAGTCCTGCCTTCCAGCAACATCTGGCCGATCTGCGCGCCAAGGAGAATGTCGATTACACCGGCGTGATCCAGACCAAACTCGGCATGCTGCGTCAAGTGTTCGACGAAGCCACCCTGAGCGCCGAGCGTCAGGCCGCCTTTGATGCCTTCGTGGCCGCCGGTGGCGACAGCCTGCAACAGCAGGCAGCATTTGATGCCCTGCAGGCCCACTTCTATGCCAAAGGCGAAAATGCCTGGGGCTGGCCGGTATGGCCGCAGGAGCTGCGCGATTACCACAACCCTGCCGTTGCAGCCTGGATGGCCGAGCACCCGCAAGATGTCAACTTCTACCTCTATCTGCAGTTCCTGGCTGATGAGCAATTGGCGCAAGCCGATGCCCGTGCCAAGGCTGCCGGCATGGTGATGGGGATCTACCGGGATCTGGCAGTTGGCGTCTCCGAAGGCTCCACCGAGATCTGGGCCAACCAAGATCTCTACTGCCCGAAAGCCTCGGTCGGTGCGCCGCCCGATATCCTCGGCCCGCTCGGTCAGAACTGGGGCCTGCCCCCGATGAACCCGAACAAGCTGTTTGAAGCGGCCTATCAGCCGATGGTGGACTTGTTCCGTGCCAACATGCGCTCCTGTGGCGCACTGCGTATCGACCACGTGATGGCCTTGCTGCGCCTGTGGTGGGTACCGCCCGGAGCGTCCGCCGCCAAGGGCGCCTACATCTACTATCCGGTCAACGATCTGCTGGGCATTCTGGCCTTAGAATCCCACCGCAATCAGTGCCTGCTGATCGGCGAGGATCTGGGCACCGTGCCGGAGGGGATCGACGTGACCCTGAAAGAGAACGGCGTCCACTCCTACAAGGTGTTCTTCTTCGAGCGCTCCAAGGAAGATGGCGGCTTTATCTCCCCGGCGCACTACACCGAGCAGGCGATGTCGGCCCTGACCACCCACGACATGCCGACCCTCAAGGGCTTCTGGCACTGCGACGATCTGGCGCTCGGCCGTCAACTGGGTCTGTATCCGGATGAAGATGTATTGAAGACTCTGTATGCTGATCGTCACCAGGCCAAACAGCGGATCCTCGACAGCTTGCATGCCCACAAGGTCATCTCTGACAACATCAGTCATGACGTGAACTGGGTCGGCATGAACACCGAACTCAACCACGGTCTGCAGATCCACATGTCCCGCGGCAGCTGCGCCCTGTTCAGTACCCAGCTGGAAGACTGGCTGGAGATGGACAAGCCGGTCAACGTACCGGGCACCAGTTACGAATACCCCAACTGGCGCCGCAAGCTTTCCGCTGATCTGGAAGATATTTTTGCCAATGAGGCACTCAAGGCACTGGCTGGCAAGATGAGCCAAGCCCGTGATGAGGCCAGTCGTTGAGACGCTGTCTCCCACAGCGCTCTCACCTAAATCCACTCCGGCTTCGGCCGGAGTGGATGCTCTGTCATGAAAGGAAATCTCGATGCTCGTTGAACGTTTGGTTGCTGCCCGCTGTTCCGATCCCTTCTCTCACTTAGGCCTGCAGGCCAATCCGGATGGGCCCGGCCTCAAACTGACCGCCTGGTTGCCTGATGCCCTCGAAGTCCGCGTCAAGGATCTCAAGTCGGGCAAAGTCGTTGCCACCCTGGCGCCCACCGATGAATCGGGTCTTTTTGAAACTGTTTTCACCCGCCGCAAAAACTCCCTCCCCTATCAGCTGATCGCCAGCTACCAAGATGCCACCACCGAGGTCATCGACCCCTATCAGTTTCAGGATGCCGCCTGGGCAGGCCTGGCCGAACTGACAGCCCAGCCGGAAAACCTCTATCACACCCTTGGCGCCCAGCTGCGCACCGTGGAGCATCTTGGCCAGCAGGTGGAAGGGGTGCGTTTTGCGGTCTATGCGCCGAGCGCCACCGCCGTGAGCCTCATCGGCGATTTCAACTTCTGGGATGGCCGCCGCCACCCGATGCAGCGCAGCCTCTGCGGTCACTGGGTGCTGTTTGTGCCGGGCCTCAAAGCCGGGGATCGCTACAAGTTCGAGCTCAAGGACCCCATGGGCAACCGGCTGCCCCACAAGAGCGATCCGGTCGGCTTTTACTGCGAGCAGTATCCGTCGTTCGCCTCCGTGGTCTATGACCACGCCCAGTACCAGTGGCAGGATGCCGAGTGGATTGCCAGCCAGCACAACGACAAGCGCGAGCAGCCGCTCTCCATCTATGAGCTGCATGTCGGCTCCTGGAAACGCCACCCCAATGGCGACAGCCTGAGCTGGCGCGAACTGGCGGTGGAGCTGGTCGCCTACGTCAAGGAGATGGAGTACACCCACATCGAGCTGCTGCCGGTCTCCGAGCACCCCTTCAGCGGCTCCTGGGGCTACCAGCCGGTGGGTATGTTCTCCCCCACCAGCCGCTACGGCAGCGCCGATGATTTCAAATACTTCGTCGACCAGTGCCACCAGGCCGGGATCGGCATCATTCTGGACTGGGTGCCCGCCCACTTCCCGTCCGATGCCCACGGACTGGCCCGTTTCGACGGCACCCCGCTCTACGAATATGAAGATCCGCGCCGTGGCTGGCACCCGGACTGGAACTCATACATCTACGACTTTGGCCGCGACACCGTGCGCCAGTTCCTGGTGGCGAGCGCCCTGTTCTGGCTCGACAAGTTCCACATCGACGGACTGCGGGTGGATGCGGTCGCCTCCATGCTCTATCTGGACTACTCCCGCAACGCCGGTGAGTGGGTACCGAACGTCGATGGCGGCAACCACAACTACGAGGCGATCAGCCTGCTCAAGTGGACCAACGAGGAGGTCTACGGCAAGTATCCCCACGCCATGACCATAGCCGAAGAGTCCACCGCCTTTGCCGGTGTCTCCCGCCCCACTTTCCTCGGCGGCCTCGGCTTTGGTTTCAAGTGGAATATGGGTTGGATGCACGACACCCTCACCTACATGCAGAAAGAACCGATCCACCGTCGCTACCACCACAACGACATGACCTTCTCCATGGTTTACCACTATGACGAGAACTTCATCCTGTCGCTCTCCCACGACGAGGTGGTGCACGGCAAGCACTCCATGCTCTACAAGATGCCGGGGGACGAGTGGCAGCAAGCCGCCAACCTGCGCGCCTACATGGGCTTCATGTACGCCCACCCGGGCAAGAAGCTCAACTTCATGGGCACCGAAATCGCTCAGAGCAACGAGTGGAACCACGACGCCCAGCTGCCATGGCATCTGCTGCAATATCCCAAGCATGCCGGTCAGCAGCGGCTGATCCACGATCTCAACCACCTCTACCGTCATGAGCCTGCCTTGTATCAGGCCGATTATGAGCAGACCGGCTTCCGCTGGCTGGATCACAACGATGCCGACAACAGCATCTTTGCCTGGCTGCGGGCGGACAAAGAGGGCAAGCAGACTATTGTGGTGGCTTGCAACTTCACCCCGGTGCCCCGTCTCGAATATCGGATCGGCGTCCCAGCTGGGGGCCACTATCGGGTGGTGCTCAACACCGACAGCGAGTATTACTGGGGCAGTAACTATGATGTAGGTCTGGTGTTCGCTGCCGAGCCGACCCCCTGGCAGGGGATGGCACACAGCATAGTGCTGGATCTGCCGCCGCTGGCGACCTTGTTTATCAAACAGGAGTCTTGATGCTTGTAATGGAAAAAGGGGTGGGCCACCCGCTGGGGGCCCGCCTTGACGAGAACGGTTGCCACTTCTGCGTTTGGGCCCCCCAGTCGGACAAGGTGGAGATCTGCCTGTACGACGAGCAGGAGCAGGAGCTGATGCGGCTGGAGTTGCCCGGCCGCCGTGGCCAATATCGCTTTGGCTACGTGCGCGGTGTAAAGGCCGGTCAGCGCTACGGCTATCGGGTCTATGGCACCCCGCAGGAGGGGATGCTGTTCGATCCGCAAAAACTGCTGATTGACCCCTACGCCAGGGCGCTCAGCCGTCCCACCTACTGGGATGAAGCCCTCTATCAGGGGGACAGTGCCGGGATGATTGCCAAGTCGGTGGTGGTGGATGACAGTTTTGACTGGCAAGGGGTTGGCAAACCCGGGATCAGTCCGGCCCGCACCATTATCTACGAGACACACGTCAAGGGCTTTACCAAGCAGCACCCGGGGATCCCCAAAGCGCTGCAGGGCACCTACCTTGGCATCAGTCACCCGCTGGTCATCGAGCACATGAAGAGCCTCGGCATCACCTCGGTGCAGCTGATGCCGGTGGCCGCCTTCATGTCGGAACCGCGACTGGAGCAGCTGGGACTGACCAACTACTGGGGCTACAACCCCATCGCCTTCTTCGCCCCGGAGCCGCGTTACAGCACCCGAGCAGACGAGGCGGTGACCGAGTTCAAGACCATGGTACGCGAGCTGCACCGGGCCGGGCTCGAGGTGATCCTGGATGTGGTCTACAACCACACTGCCGCCTCTGGCTTCGACGGCCCCACCCTCTCGTTCAAGGGCTTTGACAACGCCGGTTACTACGCCTTCGAAGCGGGCCCCCACGGCCCCGACTACACCCGTCACGCCAACGTGACCGGTTGTGGCAACAGCGTCAATCTGGATCACCCCAACACCCTGCGGCTGGTGCTCGATGCCTTGCGCTACTGGGTCACCGAGATGCAGGTGGACGGCTTCCGTTTCGATCTGGCGGTGACGCTGGCGCGGGAAGCGGGGGAGTTCGAGCCCATGGGCGCCTTCTTCAAGGCAGTGATGGCCGACCCAGTGCTGTCACAGGTCAAGCTCATCGCCGAACCCTGGGATATCGGCCCATTTGGCTACCGGCTGGGTCAATTCCCGAGCCAGTGGCAGGAGATCAACGACCGCTACCGCGATACGGTGCGCGCCTTCTGGCGCGGTGATGCGGGCAAGATGGGGGACTTTGCCACCCGCTTGGTAGGCTCGCGGGATATTTTCCCGAAGAACTGGCGCTCCCCCCACACCAGCGTCAACTACCTCTGCTATCACGACGGTTTCACCCTGGAGGATCTGGTCTCCTACAACCAGCGCCACAATCAGGCCAATGGTGAAGACAATCGGGACGGCCACGGCAACAACCTCTCCTATAACCACGGGGTAGAGGGGCCGACCCTGGATCCGCGGGTCAACAGCCTGCGCCAGCAGCAGAAGCGCAATCTGATTGCCACCCTGCTGCTCTCCCAAGGCACTCCCCACTTCCTCGCCGGGGACGAGATGGGCCGCAGCCAGCTTGGCAACAACAACGCCTACTGCCAGGACAACCAGATCAGCTGGGTCAACTGGCAGTGGCGGCCGGAGGATGAGCGGCTGTTCGCCTTCACCCAGCAGATGATGGCGCTGCGGGCGGAGTCCTGCGTCTTCTCCAACCTGCAACTGAGCGACGATAGCTGGAATGGCACCCCGTCCAGCTGCCATCAGGTCAACTGGTATCACCCGGACGGCCACCAGCTCACCGATCAGGATTGGCACGCCCCCATGGGGCAGGCGTTCGCCATGGATATCGGCATGATCAACTGTGTCGGCGAGCGCTGGTACGTGCTGTTCAACGCCAGCGATTATGACATCCAGTTCCGCCTGCCACCGCCGGGAGAAGGGCTGGAGTGGATCCAGACCATCGACACCGCCACCAACGATGGGCTGCCCTTCCTGCCGGATGACATCAAACGGCAGGTAGCGGTCGGCCGGGCCCACTCCCTCAAACTGCTGGAGCGGGTGGCGCTGGCCAGCACGGCGGAGGATGCCCAGCCACCGCAGCAGGAAATTCTACCTGCATCCGGTGAGGAGATGGTTGCCACCTCGATCACAGATACAGGCAAAGCATAAGAGGCATGCTGGAGTCAGCTTTACGGAGCCGCTATGCTGGGCTCCGGTATGGATGGCAAGGAGTCGGTATGAGCAGTAACAATCCGGAACAGTGGCGCAGCAAACTGACCGCAGAGCAGTTTCACGTCTGCTGGGAAAAGGGCACCGAGCGCCCCTACAGCGGCGCCCTGCTCCACAATCGCAAGAGCGGCGACTACCTCTGTGTCTGCTGCAAGAGCGTGCTGTTTCACTCAGGAGCCAAGTTTGATTCCGGCTGCGGCTGGCCCTCGTTCGACAAGGCCATCGAGGGGACGGTGGAGTACACCGAGGACAACAGCCACGGCATGAAGCGAGTGGAGATCACCTGCCGCCAGTGCGGCTCTCACCTCGGTCACGTCTTCCCCGACGGACCGACCGAGACAGGCCAGCGCTACTGCGTCAACAGCCTGAGTCTGGATTTCGATCCCGACGCTTAAGCGGCTGACCCATTGCAATAAAAACGGCGCCTCCATCACGGAGGCGCCGTTTTTTATCGGGATTCCACCGCATTCACGCCAGCAGGATAGCAGCCATCACCAGCAGGGCCGCAATGGCCGGTATCGGCAGCTTCACCACCCGCAGCAGATAGAAGCTGATAACCGCCAGCGCCAGATCGGTCGGCGCCAGCACCGCGCTCTGCCACACCGGCTGATAGAGCGCCGCCAGCAACAAGCCCACCACGGCGGCATTGATGCCGGTGACGGCCCCCGCCAGACGGGGCTGGGCCAGCCACTGTTGCCAGCAGGGGCCCACCGCCCAGAGCAGCAGAAAGCCGGGTGCAAAGAGCGCAAGGGTCGCCAACAGGGCCCCGATCAGCGGCATCTCGGGCTGCAACTGGGCGCCAAGATAGGTGGCAAGGGTAAACATGGGGCCCGGCACCAACTGAGCCAGGCTGTAACCGGTCAGAAACTGCTGCTCGTTGAGAGTGTGGCCCACGCTCTCTTGCAGCAGCGGCAGCACCACATGGCCACCGCCAAACACCAGACTACCGGCGCGATAGAAGTCGGCAACCAGCTGGCCAATCGGGCTAGCGAGCAGCGGCAGACCGATAAAAAGGACGCCAAACAGCAGCAGGGTCGGCCAATGAGGCTGACTGCTGGCGGCAGAAGGCTGCTCGGCGGAGGCTGGCACACTACCCGCCCCGCGCTGGCTGCGGGCGCAGATCAGCGCAGCTCCCGCCAGCATCAACAGTTGAGTCATCAGACCGGGCTGCCACCAGAGTGCAGCAGCGGTCACCACCATGATCCCTTGGGTCATTCCCGTGGCACAGAACTGACGACTCATGGTGAGCACCGCATCGGCCACCACGATGAGCGCCAGCAGCTTGAGGCCATGCAGCGCCGCATCGAGCCACAAATTGCTGCCCAGCTGGCCGATGCCGATCGCGGCCGCCAGTAGCAGAAGAAATGAGGGCAGCGTGAAGCCAAGAAAAGCTGAGAGCGCCCCGCTCAGACCGGCGCGATGACGACCGATGGCGAAACCAAGCTGGCTGGAGGCGGGCCCCGGCAGCAGTTGGCACAGCGCCAGCAAGCGGGCAAATTCGGCCTGTGTCAGCCAGCCGAGCCGCTGTACAAAGGTGCGCTGGAAATAGCCGATATGAGCGGCCGGGCCGCCAAAACTGATGCATCCCAGCCATAAAAACTGAATAAATACCTGTCCCACGCTCTTCTCCCTCATCCCTCTTCTCCCGATGGAGAGGAGATATTATGACAGCACGATGATCGTTTTATGACAATCAGACTGATTCGGCCGACACCATGGGCACATCACCCGGCAGATAGCAGCGTCCCGCCAGCCAGCAGGCGATGGACTGACGGCTGGCGTCGAAATGGGGCTCGGGCAACGCGCGCGGATCGCACCAGACCCAGCCTTCGCACTTCTCCGGCTCCAGCAGTTGCGGCTCACCATCGGCCTTAGCGTGCAGCGTCACCGAGATATAGTGCAACCCGCTCTCGCGCCAGGTCTCCAGATTGTTGGTCACCGCCACGACCTCGGGCCCGTGGATCTCCAGTCCGGTCTCCTCGGCTACCTCGCGGATCGCCGCTGACTCGAAGCTCTCCCCCAACTCCAGATGACCACCCGGGATCGACCAGTAGGGGGCATGGCTCCCTTTGCGTTTGCCAAGCAGCACCTGGCCTTGGGCGTTGGTCAGGATGACGCCGACCCCGACGCGGGGATAGAGAGTGGACATGAAAACGCTCCTTCAATCAGGCAATAAAACGGCCCCACCATAGGCCCAAGGAGGGTACAGGGCAAGCCCCGGCTGCACGGCACCTGCGCCTGTTGGTGGCCCCTCCCCTTGCCCCTTAACCGGTTATCACTGATGCTGGGGAGTGAAGCCCGGATGGAGAGGTCATCCCCATCCTCTCCGTCCCCCATCACCCCGAGGAGTCCGCCATGAAAAAATTGCTCCCCCTGTGCGCCCTGCTGCTCACGGCTTGCCAAACCACGCCGCCCCCCAGCTCGCTCGCCATCGATGATGCCGACGCCTGGCAGGCCATTTGCAAAGATGGCACCCGGGTTCGCGCCGTGGTGGCAGAGGGGATCTGTGGGGATCATCGCGGGGTAGCTATGTGGACGAATAAGCCAAGAGCTGAACGGATGGCAGAAGAAGCCGCCAAATAGTGTGATCCAGGCACCATAAAATGACACTACCGGCCAATTGGTCGGATTTTTTCGCGATCTCGCCAGCACTTTGCCACCTTGTTCATGGTGCGCTCAGTTTTCTGTTCCCATACTGGCCCTACAGTTCCAAAAGAGGAGAGACAAGATGCAAACATCCATCGTCGGGCTCTCCATTCTGTGGGGGCTAGCCAGTTTTGGTGTTCAGGGGGATTTCATCGAGAGCCGTGATTCCGTTGCGCCATCCTGGCAAGCCGAGTCCAGAGTGGAGATGGAAGGTTATCTGATTGAATCGCTTGGCGAAGATCGCTGGCTGTTCGACAACGGCAGCGAGAGCCTGCTGGTCTCCCTGCCCGAGGGGCAGTGGGTGCCGACCGGCGAGCGGCTGCGGGTCAGCGGCGAACCGCAGCAGGAGCAGAGCGGCTGGCTGCTGCAGGTGGCAGACATCAGCCAGGTCAGCGTCTGACCACGGCAGTCGCCCCGTCACCGCGACAGCGAATCCAGACCCGATAACCACGACCGAATAACCAAGAGCGAATAGCAAAAGAGGAGGCCACTGGCCTCCTCTTTCTGTTTCGATAAGCGGTTTGCGCAGCCTCACCCCAGATGGTTGAGCGGCAGCGCCGTCTTGTGCTTGATGCGGCGCAGCACGAAGCTGGAGCGCACTCCGGTCACCCCCGGAATATGGGTCAGCTTGTCCAGCAGGAAATGCTGATAGTGCTCCATGTCGCGCACCACTACCTTGAGCTGGTAGTCGGCATCGTTACCGGTGATGAGGTCACACTCCAGCACTTCGGGCAACTCGCTGATGGCGCGATCGAAGTTTTCGAACCGCTCCGGCGTATGTCTGTCCATGGAAATGTGAATGTAGGCGGTGAGGGTGAGGCCAAGCTGGCGGGCGTTGAGCAGAGTAACGTGGGTGTCGATGAGACCGGCATCCTCCAGCGCCTTGACCCGGCGGGAGCAGGGGGACGGCGAGAGCCCGACCAGCTCGGCCAGTTCCAGATTGCTGATGCGGCCATTCTCCTGCATCAGCTCGAGAATATGTCTGTCTATGCGATCAAGTTTCAGCATTTACCCTTCCTCGTTGCAATGACTAATCCACTTTTCCTAGATTAAGGGTGAACTATTGCAAAAACAACCGAAATGAGTGGTTACTTTGCAACCACTCACCGGCACGGGAGGGATACTATGGTTACATCTTCCGGTGGCAAAGCAGATACCTGACCGGGTCTCTGCGGTGAAGGACCTTACCGGGTCAAGAGCCCCATCAGCCGTCTTACCTTATCAGGAAGCGACGGGCTGGAACGAGAGAACCCCCTCCCCGAAGGCAACAAAGCAGGCATCCCGGCGCCTGCTTTGTTGTTTTTGGGCGTTTGACGAAATCAGAGCGCGGGCGGCGTGATGCGATAGAGACAGCGATGCGCCCCCTCCAGCAGATATTGCTCCCGTTCCACCGTCGCTGGCGCCAGCAGCTGGCGAAACAGCGCCAGTTCGCTGCGACAAAAACCGCGGCAGCTGCGTGCCGCCGCACAGATGGGGCAGTGGCTCTCCCACAGCAGCCAGCTACCATCCTCTTCGCGGCGGATCTCCGCCATGTAGCCCTCGCGAGTGCGCAGCTCCCTGAGCGCCGCCAGCCGGCCAGAGAGGCCATGGGACCCCAGCGCCTCCTGATAGCGAGCAAGCATCTGCTGCTCCCGCTGCTGGATCAGCCGTTCCATCCCCTCCTCGCCAAACAGCTCGCGCACGTTGTCGATCAACTGCACGGTCAGATCGCTATGGCTATCGGGGAAGCGCTGCCAGGCCTGCTCGGTGAGCTGCCACAGCCGCACGGGACGACCGCGCCCGCGCGCCTCGTCGCTGAATGTGACCCACCCCTCCTGCTCCAGTGCGAGCAGGTGCTGGCGGGCGCCCATGGAGGTCATCTGCAACTGCTCCCCCAGCGCGGCGGCGCTCTGCGGGCCATGGCTCTTGAGCAGAAACAGGATCTTGTCGGTGCTTGCGTTCATGCTCTCATTATGGGGTGCGCCCTTTATTAAATCAATAATTCACTTTACTTAATCCCATCTATGAATCAGCATAAATAAACCAATAACTTTATTTAATGGGTGCAACATGGAGAAACACGGGCACAAAAATCCCCTCTGGGTGCTGGTCATGACGGTCACGCTGGCAGTTGCAGGTTTCAGTCTCCCCTCCCCGGTGTTGGCACCTTTGCTGCTGGATCCGGCCCACGGCATGCTGACGCCGGAAGCCTCCGACTGGAGCCGCAAGGTGTGGCTGGGGGTCATCATGGGGCTCTATCCGCTGTTCCAGCTGGTGGGCAGCCCCTGGCTCGGTCGCCTCTCCGACCGCTATGGCCGCAAGCCACTGCTGTTGCTCTCGCTGGCGGGGGTACTGGCAGGCTATGCCCTGATGGCACTCGGTATCGCCTGGCGCTCCCTCCCCCTGTTGCTGCTCAGCCGGATTGTGGAGGGGCTGTGCAACGGCAACATCGCCATCGTGCAGGCGATGGCGGCGGATCTCGCCGGCAAGGAGCACAAGGCGCGCAGCTTCGCCTGGATCAACATCGGTATGAATCTGGGCTGGGTCGTGGGGCCGATGATCGGGGGCTACGCCGCGGTGATCTCGGGGGATTACAGTCTGGCCGCCTGGCTGGCCGTCGCGATGACCCTGCTCAACCTGCTGCTGGTGCTCTGGCTGATCCCCTATCGTCCGCCGGTGGCGGCCGCCCGGCAGGCCGCGACCCTCTCCAGCCGCCAGTTGCTGCTGCAACCAGCCCTGCTGCCCTACTTCGCACTTACCCTGATCAGCTATGGCGCCGTGCAGCTCTATTTCACCTACTTCAATATCTGGCTGGTGGAGCGGCTGTCCTTGGATCCGGCCCAGCTGGCGCAGGCGGCGGTGCTGGTGAGCCTGCCCATGATGGCGGGCTCCTGGCTCGGCTCCCGCATCGCCCGCCACTGGCGCGGCAGCTCCCTCGGCATTGTCGGCCATCTGGTGATGGCGAGCGGCATGCTGCTCTTTATCCTGCCCGTGCACTGGTGGGGACTGGCACTCACCTTCGTTCCCGCTGGCATCGGCATGAGTCTGGGGGAGCTGGCCACTTCGGTGGCGATCTCCAACCGCAGTCACCCGGAGCAGCAGGGGCAGGCGATGGGGCTCTACCGCGCCCTCGCCGTGGGTAGCGAGATCCTGGCGGTGCTGCTCGGCAGTCTGGTGCTGCTGGCCGGTACCGAGTGGCCCTTCTATCTCGCCACCCTCTGCTCCCTTGCCAGTGCCGCCGGTTTCTATCTGCTGCGCCGCCGTGCCGACCGTCGTCAACAGCTGGCCAGCTGCACCTGAGCCACGAAGGGATCACAGTTCGGTGCTTCGGCCGCGGGCAAGGCTTGCATCGGGGCGCCGGGTCTGGGACGGTAAAGCTCTTTACGGATTTGTTCGATGCTGGAGGAGCTATGAGTGAGTACAAGGCCATCGCGCTCGATATGGATGGCACCCTGCTGACCCGTGATCACAAGATCTCGTCGGCCACCCGGGCAGCCCTGGCGCAGGCCCGCGCCCACGGCATCAAGGTGCTGCTGGTCACGGGGCGCCACTACATGACGGCGCGTCCCTTCCACCACGAGCTGGCCCTCGATACCCCCCTCATTTGCAGCAACGGCGCCTATCTCTATGATCCGGTGCAGAACCGGATCCTCAGCGGCGACCCGCTGGCGGCAGCCCCGCTTACCAAGCTACTGGCCGCGATCGAGGCACAGCAGATGGGCGCCCTGTTCCACCTGAGCGAGGGCATTGGCTACATCGGCTGTGAAGAGCATGTCACCCGCATCCGCCACTGGTCGGCCAATCAGCCGGACCACCTCAAGATCGCCCTCCACCCGGTCGAGGAGCTGGCAGGCTGGCTCGACAACCCGGTCTGGAAGCTGGAGCTGTTCAATCAGGATCCGGCGCGCCTGCACACCTTTATGGGCGAGGTGGTCGAGCAGATGCCCTTTACCCGCGACTGGGCGGCCCCCTATGCGGTGGAGCTGGTACAGCCCGGTTGCAGCAAGGGCAACCGGCTGGCCCAGTGGGCAGCCAGCGAAGGGATTGCGATGGAGCAGGTGGTGGCGTTTGGTGACAACAACAACGACATCAGCATGTTCGAGCAAGTTGGGCTGGCGGTGGCCATGAGCAATGCGGCCCCGCAAATCCAGAGCCACGCCCATCGGGTCACGGCCGACCACAACGAAGATGGTATCGCACTGGCGCTGCAGCGCTGGGTTCTGCCCTGAGCTGACAAGATGCAACATGGCCAGCACGCGGGCTGGCCATGAAGAGAGGGATTAACCGCCGAAGGAGAACTGGATCACCCGATCCGGATAACGCAGACGGTTGTACTCCCGGCGCAGGGATTCGTAGTGGCGAATGGCCCGATCGCGCTTGGCGCGGTAGTAGTCGCGCTGTTCCGTGTTGGTTTCGTTACGGATGCTGCGCTCCAGCGTATCGATATCACGCTCGGTACGTTCCAGCTCGTCGCTGATCTCCCGCAGGCGGGCAGCCAGTTTGTACTCTTCGTAGCCACGCTGATACTGTTTGAGGAAGCTGGCGTCATTGGGGCATACCCCCAGATAAGCCTGCCCCTCCTTGCCCTTGCTGTAAGCCAGCTCGGGAATGCAGTAGAGCTCCAGCCCCTTGTCGTAGCCCCGTTTCCACTCGGCTTCATCCACTTTGAGGCCATATTCGCTGCAAGACGAAACGTAATCGCGGGTCGCCTGACGGGTTTTGCCTTCCGATCCATCCTGATAACCCAGGTTGTACCAACTCATGGTGCGGCACTCATCTTCTGACAGGGCACTGCATCCCGCCAGCAATACCGGCAGGGTCAGCAACAGGATTTTGGGGGACATGAACAGACTCCGGAAAAGATAGTGAGCGGCATTCTAGAGAGGATAAAAGGCCATAACAAGGGATGCGATCCCGTGCGGTCTGGCGCGGTTTATTTGATGTTTTTATCACTATTCAACGCCGTGCCAGACGGGCGGCCAACCCGCTTTCCTTGTTATCAGGCGCAAGGTAAACTGCGCCATCTTTTAACTGGCGCGCAACAAAAACAATGAAAGTCCTGACCGTCGATTACCGCTCACCCGATGCGGCCCAACGCTTCACCGAATCCCTGCGAACCACCGGCTTTGGCGTGTTGACCAACCACCCCATTCCGAAAGAGCTGGTGCAGTCCATCTACGACAACTGGTATCGCTTCTTCATGAGCGAGCAGAAGCAGGATTTCCTGTTCAACCGCGAAACCCAGGATGGCTACTTCCCACCCTCGGTCTCCGAGGTGGCCAAGGGCCATAGCCAGAAAGACATCAAGGAGTACTTCCACATCTACCCCTGGGGCCAGATGCCGGCAGAGCTGAAAGAGCAGGCGATGGAGTACTATCGTCTGGCCAACGGTCTGGCCGCCGAGCTGCTGGGCTGGGTGGAGCAGTACACCCCGGCCGATATCGCCGCTCACTACAGCAGCCCCCTCTCCTCGATGATCGAAGAGAGCCAGAAGACCCTGCTGCGGGTGCTGCACTATCCGCCGTTCGATGGCACCGAGGAGCCGGGCGCCATCCGCGCCGCCGCCCACGAAGATATCAACCTGCTCACTATTCTGCCCGCCGCCAACGAGCCGGGGCTGCAGGTGAAGGGTTCCGATGGCGAGTGGATGGACGTGCCGTGCGACTTTGGCACCCTCATCATCAATATCGGCGACATGCTGCAGGAGGCCTCTCGCGGCTACTACCCCTCCACCACTCACCGCGTCATCAACCCGACCGGTGGCAGTGCCGCCAAGTCGCGTATCTCCCTGCCGCTGTTCCTCCATCCGCGGCCCGAGGTGGTGCTCTCCGAGCGTCATACCGCCCACAGCTACCTGATGGAGCGGCTGCGGGAGCTCGGGGTGATCTAGTCCGCCGACGAGCAGTTGTCAGAGACCAAACCGGAGCAATCTCGCTCCGGTTTTTATTTGGCGGCAGGATTGGGCAAAAAACAGAATTAAATTAGCCAATCATGCCAATAAATCGCATTTATGCCTGATAACCGTCGTAGTGATTGCGCCGTGACCTCCGTAACATGAGCGCCATTCTGCCCCTGCCAAGGGGCGCTCGATTGGAGTTCTTATGAAGCAGTCCCAATGGTCATCCCGACTCGGCTACATCCTCGCCGCAGCGGGTTCCGCGGTCGGTATCGGCGCAATCTGGAAATTTCCCTACGTCACTGCCGTCAACGGCGGCGGCGCCTTCCTGCTGGTCTTTCTGCTGTTCAGCTTCACCCTGGGGGTGGCGGTATTGATGGGGGAGACCCTGCTCGGCAGCATGAGTCGCCGCGGGGTAGTCGGAGCCTTCTCCGATCTGCTCGGTAAACAGTGGCGCTGGGTTGGGGTAATGGGGGTGATCTCTACCCTGCTCATCTACTGCTTCTACAGCGTGGTGGGCGGCTGGACCCTGGGTTATACCGGCATGGCCATCTCCGGTCAGCTCAACCATGGGGATGCGGCGGCCCTCACCGCCCGCTTCAATGACTATGTCAGCGGCGACGTCTGGCCAATCCTCACTCACCTGCTGTTTGCCGCCCTCACCTGGATGGTGGTGCAAGGGGGCATTCAGAAAGGGGTGGAGCGCACCTTGCGCTGGATGATGCCGGCCCTGTTCCTGATGATCCTGATGCTGGTCGCCTTTGGCCTCACACTGCCCAATGCGATGGCGGGGGTACGTCACTTCCTGATGCCCGACTTCAGCAAGCTGGGGATGTCCGGCGTGCTCGATGCCATGGGGCTGGCCTTCTTCTCCCTCTCCATCGGTCTTGGCATCCACACCACCTACGGCGCCTATCTGCCGACCAGCGAAGGGGTTGGTCGCTCCAGCCTCTGGGTGGTGCTGCTGGCCAGCATGGTGGCAGTGCTGGCGGGTTTGATGATCTTCCCGGTGCTGGCCTCGACCGGTATCGACCCGGCCTCCGGCCCCGGTCTCACCTTTATGACCATGCCGGCGGTATTTCAACTGCTGCCCTTCGGTCAGGTGCTTGAGGTGATCTTCTTCGCCCTGCTGGTCTTTGCGGCGCTCTCCTCGGCCATCTCCCTGCTGGAGCATTTGCAGTGCTTCCTGTGCGAGACCTGGGGCTGGTCACGCCGCACGGCCTGCAGCGCCATCACTGGATTCGTCATGGTTAGCGGTGTTCCGGTCAGCCTGTCGTTTGGCCCGCTGCAACACGCAACCCTGTTTGGCAAAACCATTTTCGAGTTGCTGGACTTTGTCACCTCCAACCTGATGATGCCGCTGTTCGGCCTGATGCTGACGCTGCTGCTGGGCTGGAAACTGGGGCGCAAGGCGCCGCCGCAGGGGATTGCCAGCCACTGGCATCACTTGCTGATGAACTGCTGGCGCTGGATTGCCCCCTTGCTGATCGGCGGGATCTTGATTCGCGGTCTGGTGTGACGGTTACTCTTCGCGGGTGGGCTCATCGGCCCGCCCCTGGGCGGCTCTGACGGCCTCCAGGGCATGCTGCCAGCGGGTGATCTCGGCATCATCCGTTCCCTTGGAGAAGACGATATAGAGACCGGCCTGATGGAGCAGTACCCCACTGCTGACGATGCTGCGCAGGGATAACCCCATCTTGTCGAGGGTGGCCTCCATCACCAGCTCCGCCATCGGCAAGGCATCGATCTTGCCCAGCATCAGCCGCTCTATCGCCTCCCCGACTGTCTTGTAGCGCACCAGATTGGTGTAGCCCTCATGGGTCAGCCGCACGTCATCGGCATTACCCAGCACGACCCCCACTCTGGGCAGATCCCGCAGCTGTGCCAGCGAGGTCAGCGGGTGGCGACTATCCGGCGCCTGATAGATAAAGACCCGATTGATAAAGAGCGGGCCAACCCATTTGAAATGAGACTCCCGCTCCGGGAGCCGCTGTACCACGAACAGTCCATAGCCGGGCTCGACCCGTGCCAGCGCCAGCGCCCGCTTGAGCGGGTAAATCCGCACCGGATAGCGGGTGCCAAGCTCCTCCTGCACCTCATCGATCAGGCGAATGGCAAATCCGTCGAGCTTGCCGTCGCGGTATTCGGTAAAGGGGGGTAAGTCGTGACTCAGCAGGGTTAATCCGGGCTGCGCCGACACACTCAGGCTGATCAGTAACCAGGGCAACACCATCCATCTCATACGACATCCTGTTTCATCGTTGTTCCCGTCAGCGCCATGTAGCGGTCACTAGTTCCAGAAGAAGCTACGTCGATTATCGCCCAGTAAATAGCCACAAGGTAGAAAAGATACGGCCCGGCAACGCGCTCGCCGATTGAGTTGTACGTAAGTCAGAGTGGTGACAGCGGCACACATAAAAAAATTTTGATTTTATGTGTCAATTATTCTTTCCATGGTTTAGGCTGTTTCCTCATTCATAAGTCAGGTTGCCACCTCATGTCTGCCATCCTCGTGCTGTTTGGTCGATTTTTTAGCTCGCAAGAGAGGTGACCTTGCACGCACAGTTTTTCTGAATGTTCATTGCAAAGGTCGCCTCAGGCGGCCTTTTTTATGGTCTGTCGTTTATTGCTACTCAGGAGTATTGCTTCGATGTCGTGTTACCCGGAGGTTGTATGAGCCAGGTTCAGTGGTCTTCCCGTCTCGGTCATGTGCTGGCCGCAGCAGGCACAGCGATTGGCCTTGGTGCCATCTGGAAGTTTCCCTATGTGACCGCCACCAATGGCGGTGGCGCCTTTCTGCTGGTGTTTCTGTTGTTCAGCTTCACCTTGGGGGTAGCGGTACAGGTCGGCGAAACCCTGCTCGGCAGCCATAGCCAGCGCGGGGTGCTCGGCGCTTTTCGCAAACTGGTGGGGCCGAACTGGCGCTGGATGGGGTATATGGGGATCGCCTGCGGCTTCTTTATCTACAGCTTCTACAGCGTGGTAGGCGGCTGGACCGTGGGTTACGCCGCGCTGGCGATGGCTGGCAAGCTCAATCTGAGCGAAGGAAGCGCCCTCACCGCCCTGTTCAACGGCTATGTCAGCAACCCCTGGTGGCCGGTGCTGACCCATCTGATCTTCGCAGGTCTGACCTGGTGGTTCGTGCAGGGGGGTATTCAGAAAGGGGTGGAGCGGGCACTGCGCTGGATGATGCCCGCGCTCTTCATCATGATGCTGCTGCTGGTGGGGGTCGGTCTCTCCATGCCGGGCTCCATGGCGGGTGTGCGCCAGCTGCTGCTGCCGGACTTCTCCATGCTGACCGGCCAGAGCGTGCTGGACGCGCTGGGGCTGGCCTTCTTCTCCCTCTCCATCGGGCTCGGGGTACACACTACCTATGGCGCCTACCTGCCCAATAGCGAAGGGGTGCTGCGCTCCGGGGTCTGGGTGGTCACACTGGCAAGCCTTATCTCGGTGCTGGCGGGCTTGATGATCTTTCCGGCGCTGGCCTCTACCGGCATAGACCCCACTGCCGGGCCGGGTCTCACCTTTATGACCATGCCTGCCGTGTTCAGCCATCTGCCGTTCGGTCAGGGGCTGGGGGTGGTCTTCTTCCTGTTGCTGTTGGTGGCGGCGCTCTCCTCCTCTATCTCCATGCTGGAGCATCTGGTGCGCTTCACCACCGAGGAGTGGGGTTGGTCGCGTCGTGGCGCCTGCCGGGTACTGACCCTGCTTATCATGGCCTCCGGCATTCCGGTGAGCCTGTCGTTCGGTCCATGGAGCGATCTGACCCTGTTTGGCAAGACCATCTTCGAGCTGCTCGACTATCTGACCTCCAACCTGATGATGCCGCTGTTTGGTCTGGTACTGACCCTGCTGCTGGGCTGGCGCCTGGGTGATGCCATTCTCCCTGTAGGCCTGTCACCCGCCCTGCGTCTGGCGCTGCTCTGGTGCTGGCGCGTGGTGGCGCCGCTGCTGATCAGCGGGATCCTGATCCGCGGGATCATGTAACGCTTTGCGAATCCGTGCGGGCAGGCCTTGGCCTGCCCTTTTTATTGCTGGCGTTTACTTTATTACAGGCATTCATATGAGCAGCATCACGATGGACAGGAGTGCAGTCGGGCAATCTCGGAAGAGCAGGATGAAGAAGGATCGGAGTGGCAGAGTGGCAGAGTGGCAGAGTGGCAGAGGGCACTATAAGAGGTAGTGCTCGGCTCGCCACAACGGCAACAGAAGACGCTGGAGTACTGAATTGCGGGCAAAAAAAATCCCCATCTGAATGGGGACTTTCTCTGCAATCGCAGCTGATATCTCAGCCTCGCTTGCGAATATGGTGGTCGTTACTGGGATCGAACCAGTGACCCCCTCCTTGTAAGGGAGGTGCTCTCCCAGCTGAGCTAAACGACCTGGGATTCTTGAAATGATGGTGGGTCGTGCTGGATTCGAACCAGCGACCAATTGATTAAAAGTCAACTGCTCTACCGACTGAGCTAACGACCCATCTAAATCATTTTTCTACAAAATGGTGGTCGTTACTGGGATCGAACCAGTGACCCCCTCCTTGTAAGGGAGGTGCTCTCCCAGCTGAGCTAAACGACCTGGGATTCTTGAAATGATGGTGGGTCGTGCTGGATTCGAACCAGCGACCAATTGATTAAAAGTCAACTGCTCTACCGACTGAGCTAACGACCCATCTAAATCATTTTTTTAAACTTTTTACTGCAAATATGGTGGTCGTTACTGGGATCGAACCAGTGACCCCCTCCTTGTAAGGGAGGTGCTCTCCCAGCTGAGCTAAACGACCTGGGATTCTGAAATGATGGTGGGTCGTGCTGGATTCGAACCAGCGACCAATTGATTAAAAGTCAACTGCTCTACCGACTGAGCTAACGACCCATCTAAATCATTTTTTTAAACTTTTTACTGCAAATATGGTGGTCGTTACTGGGATCGAACCAGTGACCCCCTCCTTGTAAGGGAGGTGCTCTCCCAGCTGAGCTAAACGACCTGGGATTCTGAAATGATGGTGGGTCGTGCTGGATTCGAACCAGCGACCAATTGATTAAAAGTCAACTGCTCTACCGACTGAGCTAACGACCCATCTAAATCATTTTTTTAAACTTTTTACTGCAAATATGGTGGTCGTTACTGGGATCGAACCAGTGACCCCCTCCTTGTAAGGGAGGTGCTCTCCCAGCTGAGCTAAACGACCTGGGATTCTGAAATGATGGTGGGTCGTGCTGGATTCGAACCAGCGACCAATTGATTAAAAGTCAACTGCTCTACCGACTGAGCTAACGACCCATCTAAATCATTTTTTTCTACAAACTGGTGGTCGTTACTGGGATCGAACCAGTGACCCCCTCCTTGTAAGGGAGGTGCTCTCCCAGCTGAGCTAAACGACCTGGGAATTCTGTCTCCACCAAGTGGAGAAAATGGTGGGTCGTGCTGGATTCGAACCAGCGACCAATTGATTAAAAGTCAACTGCTCTACCGACTGAGCTAACGACCCTCACCACGACCAGTTCCGACTGCATTACTGCTTCGGCTCTGACGGCGGCCTATATTACGGATTTAAATTTCCGGTGCAACAGAAAATTCGTAATTTAAATCCGTTTGCTCACTGTGCGTACAAATGCAGGCTGTTTTTACAGTAGCGTTACGAAAACAGTGACATACAGCAATGTTACAGCTTGGCCAGACTCTGTTTGGCCAACTGGGCCGGCGAGGTGTTGGGATAGCCCTTGATCACCTGCTCATAGAAGGATCTGGCTTCCGCCTTCTTGCCATCCAGCTGCGCCAGCATACCCAGCTTCAGCAACGCATCGGCTCGCTTGGGGGATTTGCTGTATTTGTTGGCCACGGTCGAAAACTGGGCCGAGGCACCGGCTCTGTCACCCTTGTTGAACAGCAACTGGCCGAGCCAGTAGTGTGCATTGGGAACATAGCCCGAATTGGGGTACTGCTTGATAAAGCCCTGGAAAGCCGGAATGGCTTTGTCGTAGTTCTTCTCTTTGAGCACCATGTTGACCGCTGCGTCGTAGGCCTGGTTCTCATCCTGATTGGTTGAGTAATTGGCGGCAGCAGCCGGTGTGGCAGCAGCAGGGGCCGGGGCGGCTGGAGCAGCTTGCTGGCTGCTGGCAACCTTGTCGAGCTCCTGGTAGAGCTGGCGCTGGCGCTCTTGCGACTGTTCCATCTGGTAGGTCTGCTGCTCCAGCTGACCACGCAGCTCGGAGACCTCCCCTTGCAGGGAGTCGACCTGCTGCTGCAATTCAGCTTGCAGTCGCAGACGGGCATTGAGGGTGCGCTCCAGCAGGGCAACCCGATCTTCCAGGCTACCGGTGGGCACGATGGCGCCGTTGTTGCCACTAAGGACAACGCCACCACCCGAGTCACCGCCCAGATCGCTGACCGGTGCTGCAGCTTGCGCATTCAGAGCAACCATTACGGCCAGCGCAACGACAGCTTGCTTGTACACAGATTTCATTCGGATCAAACCTTAGCGTTTAGTACAGATAAAACGGCCAGCGCCATCGTCGCTCGCATATGCAGATTTCATTCGGATCAAACCTTGGCGTTTAGTGCAAATAAAACGGCCATCGAAATGGCCGCTTGCATATAAACGAACTTCGTTCGGTTTAAACCTTAGTAAACCAGAACCGCGCGGCGGTTTTTGGCAAAGGCATCCTCGGTGTGAGACATGTCCAGCGGCTTCTCTTCGCCATAGCTGACGATGGAGAGCTGCTCGGCCTGCACACCCAGGGTTTGCAGATACTTGGCAACAGCCTTGGCACGACGCTCGCCCAGGGCGATGTTGTACTCCGGAGTACCGCGCTCATCTGCGTGACCTTCGATCAGGACTTTCACGCTCGGGCGCTCGCGCAGGTAGCTGGCGTGGGCATCCAGCAGATCAGCGTACTGACCCTGGATATCGTAACCGTCGAACGGGAAGTAGATCACGTTGTCACGCTGCAGTGCTTCGAACTTCTGACGCATCTGCTCTTCCGGGGACAACATGCCGTTGGCGCCGCCGGTTTGTACACCGCCCATGCCGTCGGTCATACCTGATTCAGCGCCAGCGGCGTCGGAATCAGAAGAAGAACTACAAGCGGCCAGGGTGAACAGTGGCAGTGCGATGGCCAAACCCTTGAGCAGTTTATTGAGTTGCATGCTATTTCCTTAAACCTTTATAACAAAACAAAAAACAATTGGATTTTTATCAATTCAAGAAGGGCGACCAAGCTGGTGCACGAATTTCACCGCTACTGGTCGGAAGCACAGCCTTGAAGCGACCATCAGTCGACACCAATGCGAGACTCTTACGACCCTGATAGATGGTGGCATAAATGATCATGCTGCCATTGGGAGCCACACTTGGCGACTCATCCAGAGCGCTCTGGGTAAGGACCAACAGGGCATTGTTTTCCATGTCCTGACGGGCAATACGATACTGTCCCTGAACACGGGTCACCATCACCATGATTTTGCCATCAGGAGTGATGGATGCACCCTGGTTGGATTCACCTTCCCAAGTCATCCGGCGAGTCATACCAGTCGCCAAATTTACGCTATAAATCTGGGGTTTGCCACCACGTTCAGAGGTGAACAACAAATTTTGCCCATCCGGCATCCAGGAGGGTTCGGTGTCGATCACACGGCTGGTTGTGACGCGGGTCAGCTGCTTGCTAGCGACATCAACCACATAGAGGTTCGGTGAACCATCTTTGGAGAGAACGATAGCCAGACGACGACCATCCGGAGACCACTCCGGCGCCCCGTTGATACCGCGGAAACTGGTGATCAGACTGCGCTGCTGGGTGTAGATATCCTGCACGTAGATTTCGGACTTCTGGTTCTCGAAGCTCACGTAAGCCAGCTTGCTGCCATCCGGCGACCAGGCCGGGGACATCAACGGTTCGCGGGAGCGCAGCAGGGTCTTCTCGTTGTAACCGTCGTAGTCAGAAATGCGCAGCTGGTACGGGAACTGGGTACCCTGCTGTACGGAGACGTAAGCCAGACGGGTCAGGAAGGCACCGCGCTCGCCAGTCAGACGCTCATAGACGATGTCGGAGATACGGTGGGCAAACTGACGCATCTGGGCACCCGGGATGGTCGCCATGCGGCTATCCAGGATGTAACCGTTGCTCTCGCCACCTTGCGCCTTGGCCAGCTGGCCTTTCAGCACATCGACCAGCTCGAAGTTGACCTTGTAGGTGCCGTCACCTACTGCCGAAATGGAACCCACCACCACGGCTTCAACCCCTTGAGCGGCCCAGGGAGCGAAGTTGATCTCGCTGCTGCTGCTCGGGGTCTGCGGCATCTGGCCACGGGCCAGCGGCTTGAATTTGCCACTGCGCATCAGGTCGTTGGAGACCACTTCCGCGATGTCCTGCGGCAACTGCCCGTTGCCTTCCCACTTGAAGGGGGCGACGGCGATGGGGCGTGCGCTATCAATACCGCCGGTGATGACGATGTCCAGGGCCGCCTGGGCACTCTGGCCCAGCAACAAACAGCCAACCAAAGCAAAAAATACTTTTCTGATCATGGCTTAAATACTCGGTTCCAATAAAGATGAGAGGTTAAATTCCTTTCTCGGCGAGAGGTTGCCAACCGGAGGCAAGCAACCTCGTTTTATCACGCTTAGATACTCGGTTCTAACTTCAGGTTAAATTCCTTCAACATCTCGAATGCCGCAGGATCCTTGGGCACTGGCAGTTGATTGGCTTTCAAGACAGCCGCCTTACCCGAACGACAGACCGCCGGGTCACCCTGGCCGTTATCTACCGATATGACAAAGCCACTGCTCGCAAGACGTACGCCGATAGTACATGTTTTGCCCCGCATGGTGGGATCCAAAATCATATACCGCTCAACAGTGGCCTTGATGAGCGCCGCATACTTGTCGACCTCACCTTGTGCCGCTGCAGAGGCAGCCTGGCTGCGGGCATTGGCTTCAGCCGCCAGCTGCTGCTGCATCATGGCTTCCATCTCTTTTTGCAGTCTGGCCTCCTCGGCCGCTTTGCGTTTGCGTTCTGCCGCGATCTTGGCCTGCTTCTCGGCTTCAGCCTTGGCTTTCTTCTCTGCGTCAGCTTTTGCCTTTTTGGCTGCCTCTTCCTTGGCCTTCTTCTCAGCCTCGGCTTTGGCTTTTTTCTCAGCCTCTGCCTTGGCTTTCTTCTCTGCCTCAGCCTTGGCCTTCTTGTCAGCTTCCGCTTTCTTGGCTTTGGCCTCCTCGGCTTTAGCCTTCTCTTCCGCCTGTTTTTTCTCGAGCTCTTTCTTTTTCTTCAGCGCCAGTGCCTTGGCCTCTTCAGCAGCCTTGCGCTCGGCTTCCGCCTTCTTGGCCTTCTGCTCTTCCAGCTTGCGGGCCTCCTCGGCTTTCTGCGCCTTCTCTTCCGCCCGCTTCTGCTCGGCAACTTTTTTCTGCTTCTCAGCCTCGGCCTTGCGGGTCGCCTCTTCTGCTTCTTTCCGCTTGGCCTCGGCAATACGCAGCCGTTCCTGCTGCTGGGCTAGTTCGCGTTTGGCAAGATCCGTATCTTCCTTATCCTTCTCTTTCTCTACCTTCTGCGGCTTGGGCTGAGCTTTCTGCTGCTGGATCTGCTTGGCCTGCTCGTTGAGGAAGTTCTCATCAAGCATCACGGCATTGACGATCTGCCCCTTCGATTCGGGTCGTTTCGGTTTGCTGAAATCGAGCCCGACAAACAGGATGATGCCGATGATCAGGTGCAGCAGAAACGACGCGATGAGATAACCGGAAATACCACGCTTCACATCCATCTCCGTTAGTTCACCGGATCTGTCATCAGGCCAACCTGAGGCACACCCGCATTCTTGAGGGCCACCATCAACAGGATCACCTCTTCGTAGCGCACGGCCTTGTCACCCGCGACCACCACGGGGGCATTCTGGTTGATCGCCAGATAGCCCATGGCTTTTTCGGTGATGTATTGCTGCATCGCCTCTGGCGTGCCACTTGGCACCGGCTCGTCATCGGCTTCGCCAGCCTTGATGACATACTCGCCTTCGGTATTGACGCTGACGATGAAGGGCGGCTTGGCATCTTCCGGCAACTGCTCGGACTCAGCCTGCGGCAGATCCACCTTGACCCCTTGCGTGATCACCGGCGTGACCGCCATAAAGATGATAAGCAGCACCAGCATGACGTCGATATAGGGAACCACGTTGATCTCGGCCACCTTCTTGCGCCGGATCCGCTGATAGGTTTGCATTACTGATCACCCTGCTGCTGAGCAATTTGACGGTTCAGAATGGTGGTGAACTCGTCCATGAAGTTGGCGTAGGCGTTCTCCAGCCGCTCGACCTTGTTGGAGAAGCGGTTGTAGAAGATTACCGCCGGGATAGCGGCAAACAGACCCATTGCGGTCGCAATCAGCGCTTCCGCGATACCCGGTGCCACCATCTGCAGGGTGGCCTGCTGCACCTGACCCAGGGCGATAAAGGCGTTCATGATCCCCCAGACGGTACCGAACAGACCGATGTAGGGGCTGATGGAGCCGATGGTCGCCAGCACCGGCAGGTTGGATTCCAGATCATCCACCGCACGGGAGAGGGAGACGCGCATGGCACGGTAGGTACCATCCATCACCGCATCCTGACCACGGGCACCGGCCTTGAGCAAGCGGGCATACTCCTTGAAGCCGGAGTAGAAGATATCTTCCATGCCTTCGATATCATCGCGGCGGGAAGATGACTCCTGATAGAGCCGATTGAGATCGACCCCTGACCAGAAGCGATCTTCAAACTGTTCCGATGCGAGATTGGCCGCCTTGATCGCCTTTGAACGCTGGATAATCAGCGCCCACGAGACAATAGACATGCTCATCAGGGTCATCATGACCAGTTTTACCAACAGGCTGGCTTGCCAAAACAGGCCAATAAACGAAATTTCAGCGTGCACTTAACAGCACTCCCTTGATTTTTTCAGGTATAGCTACAGGTTTCATTTGCGGATGACTGACACAGGCTATCTGTACCATGGCCTGGGTGATCAGTCGTCCATCAGCCGCCAGGATCTGCTGCGAAAAGCGCAGGGATGCGCGTTTCACTTCAATCACTTGCGTTAATACATTCAATAGTTCATTAAAACGGGCCGCCGAGCGGAAATCGATCTCAGTTCGGCTCACCACGAAGGCATATCCCTCCTGCAGCCAGACGTCCTGTTCGACCCCTTTGGCACGAAGAAACTCGGTGCGAGCACGTTCCATAAACTTGAGATAATTGGCGTTGTAGACGATGCCCCCGGCGTCGGTGTCTTCGTAGTAGACACGCACCGGAAACTCAAAGACTTCCCCCATAACAATCTGTGATCCATTCGACAGTCAGATGGGGGGCTATCATAGCGCAGGGCTGAATAGGAAAGAAGCAGGGGGAGACAGGGAAATCCTGCCTCCCCCCGTTTTTTATGAAAGGAAATATGAATGTGTCAGCCAGAGGCCATACAACAAACTGGGCCAGGCGAGCCAGGGGTTGAACAGCACACGTCCGGGCAGACTTTTCAGATGAAAGCCAAGTCCGTTAAGTACGCCACAACAGACGGCCCACATCAGCCAGGGAGCAAGCCAGAGACCATGCTCGCTGGTGTTGGCCGCGATCAGATTGGGGGCCTGTAAAATAGCGACGGCCAACAAGGCCGCCGCGAGTAACATCAACCCCTGCCACGGCTGCCGCTCCAGTGGAGCGGCGAGCCTGGCGAGTCGATCACTTGTTTTCATCGATCTGACGATCCATGTTCTCGGTGTGTTCCAGCCACAGCGCATTGATGATGCCAAATGCACAGGCCAGCAACAGCCCCAGGATCCAGGTGAAATACCACATTGTCAGCGCACCTCTTAATAGAGAGATTGTTGGTTATCTTCGATGTGCTTGTTGGTTACCCGGCCAAACATCTTGATGTAAGTCCAGATGGTGTAACCCAGCACAATCGGTACGAAGATCGCTGCAGCCACAGTCATCACCTGCAAGGTGTTGAAAGAGGCGGTAGCATCCCACATGGTCAGGCTCAGTGACGGCTCAAGGCTTGAAGGCATCACGAACGGGAACATGGAGAAACCGGCAGTGAGGATGACCCCGGCAATCGCCAGCGAGGAGCTGGTAAACGCCAGCCAACCGATGTTCATGCGGGCAAACAGCGCAGTCAGCAGGCTCATGGCCAGGCCCAGTACAGGGGCAGCCACCATCCACGGATAGAGGGTGTAGTTGTTCATCCAGGCACCAGCCTGCAGGACAACTTCCTTGTTCATCGGGTTGGATACTGCGTCAGTCGCGGCAGCCTTGACGATGACATACCCTTCCATACCGCTTACCCACCAACCCGCGGCAGCAAACAGCACCAGGGTCAGCAGTGAGCAGATCATGGCGGCAGTACGGGAACGTGCCAGCACTTCCCCGTCGGTCTTCATCATCAACCAGGTTGCGCCCTGGGTGAGCAGCATGAACAGGCTCACCAGACCAGCCAGAATGCCGAACGGGTTAAGCAGGCCGAAGAAGTTGCCGTGATAGGTCAATATCATGAACTGGTTAAACTCGAACGGAACGCCTTGCAGCAGGTTGCCAAAGGCCACACCAAAGACGATGGGCGGTACGGCGCTACCGGCGAACAAGGCCCAGTCCCAGTTGCTGCGCCATTTTGCATCAGCACGCAGCGAGCGGTACTTGAAACCGACCGGACGCAGGAACAGCGCCATCAAGGTCAGGATCATGGCGATGTAGAAGCCGGAGAAGGTCGCGGCATACACCATCGGCCAGGCGGCGAACAAGGCACCACCGGCAGTGACCAGCCAAACCTGGTTACCTTCCCAGTGCGGTCCCATGGTGTTGAGCATCACGCGGCGCTCGACATCTTTCTTGCCAACGAACGGGAGCAGTGCGCCTACCCCCATGTCGAAGCCGTCAGTGATGGCAAAACCGATCAGCAGTACGCCGACCAGAGCCCACCAGATGACACGCAGAGTTTCGTAATCAAACATGGTCGCTCTCCTTATGCCTTGATCTGTTCAAAGTGATACTTGCCAGTCTTCAGGCTGCTGGGGCCAAGACGGGCATACTTGAACATCAGGTACATCTCGATAACCAGAAGTACGGTATAGAACAGGCAGATACCGATCAGAGAGAACCAGATCTCGGCTGCAGGCAGGTTGGATGCAGAGAGGGAAGTCGGCAACACCTCTGCAATGGTCCACGGTTGGCGACCATATTCAGCAACAAACCAGCCAGCTTCGATAGCGATCCACGGCAGCGGGATACCCCACAGCAGACCCTTGAGCAGCCACTTGCGCTTGCCGATCTGGTGACGGGCACTGTCATAGAAGGCCATACCAATCAGCACCAGCATCAGCATGCCGACGGCAACCATGATGCGGAAGGCGAAGAACAGCGGCAGTACCTGCGGGATGGAGTCATCCACGGCGGCCTTGATCTGCTCGTCGGTAGCATCGGTCACGTTGCTGGTGTAGCGCTTGAGCAGCAGACCGTAGCCCAGATCCTGCTTCACTTCGTCGAAGCGAGCGCGGGTCTCGTCAGACTTGTCACCGGATTGCAGCTTGGTCAGCAAGTCGTAAGCGGTCATACCGTTACGAACGCGCAGTTCGTGCTCGCTCTTCAGATCCTTCAGACCGGTGACCTGACCGTCCAGAGAACGGGTCGCGATAATGCCCAGTGCATAGGGGATCTTGATGGCGTAGTCGGTACGCATCTCTTCCTGATTCGGAATACCGAACAGGGTAAAGGCGGCCGGAGCAGGTTCAGTTTCCCACTCAGCTTCGATAGCGGCCAGTTTCACCTTCTGCACTTCACCGGTCTCGTAACCGGATTCGTCACCGAGGATCAGCACGGACACGATGGAAGCCATACCGAACGCAGCGGCAATGGCGAAGGAGCGACGGGCAAACGCCACATCACGATTCTTCAACAGGTAGTAGGAGGAGATACCCAGCACAAACATGGCGCCACAGGTATAACCAGCCGCCACAGTGTGAACGAACTTGACCTGAGCAACAGGGTTGAGCACCACGTCAGCGAAGCTCATCATCTCCATCCGCATGGATTCGAAGTTGAACTCTGCCCCGACCGGGTTCTGCATCCAGCCGTTGGCGACCAGGATCCAGAGGGCGGAGAGGTTGGTACCCAGCGCCATCAACCAGGTGGCAGCCAGATGCTGATGCTTACTCAGACGATCCCAACCAAAGAAGAACATACCGACGAAGGTGGACTCCAGGAAGAAGGCCATCAGCCCTTCGATAGCCAGCGGGGCCCCGAAGATATCGCCGACATAATGGGAGTAGTACGCCCAGTTCGTCCCGAACTGGAACTCCATGGCCAGACCTGTGGTGACCCCCAGGGCAAAGTTGATACCAAACAACTTACCCCAGAATTTGGTCATGTCCCGGTAGATGGTGTTGTTGGTCATCACATAGACGGATTCCATGATCGCCAGGAGAAAGGCCATTCCCAGCGTCAGGGGTACAAACAAAAAGTGATAAAGGGCCGTCGCAGCGAACTGGAACCGCGATAGGTCTACCACATGCTCAGCAATCATGATGTTTCCTCACCGATTATTGGCACGGCTATTTTAAGTTTTAAGCACAAAGCTTCCGTTGGGGGTTATCGAATGGGCCCCGTTGAGACGCATCACAACAAAACACTTTCAGTAACCACCAATATTAACAACAAGGCAACGCAAAAACACAAATAAAGCTAATGTTTAACAATTAAAAAACAATAAGCTTCAATTTATTCTCGCTCATTATGACCGGGTTTTTATATCACCTTTATTTGATTGAAATCAATGTAAAAGGACCCGCCATACATGGCTTTCAAAGCCATGTTTAATCTATTTCACGATTATTGAAGCGAGCCAGATCACAAAAGATGACAATGCGTAAAATATTGATTTAAATCAATTTAAGAATTTGACATCCGGCCACCCCATTTAATTTGAAAAATGTCGATGACGCGCCTTTTTCCATGTTATCCAGGTCAGGCGAACTGATTCGAAAACTCAATTTAAAACTACAAACAATGCATACTCATGCGAACCAATTTCATCAATCACTACATTAGATAAACTAATTTGAAGGTTGCAATTTTTCTTGTTTGCCCGGGCCGATACGAGCTCCTACAATGCGCCTCGCAGTGAGGGCATACCCTTGGATACAGGCCGGTTAATCAGGGTTCACGGTACGTATTCGACCATCAATTTGAACCTGTCTATTGGAATCGAAGATGAAAAAGTTTGTTGCTAAAACCATCCGTTACTACAAGCTTTCCTTTGTTCAGCTCTATCAACTGAACCGACTCTGAGAGCTCGCGACGGCTCACCTGTTTATTTTCCGGTCTGTGTCCAGACGCACTCACTGTCTGTGAACATCCATCCTGAATTGTCTTTGCCCACCGCATCAGCCGTGGGCTTTTTTTTGCCCGAATAACAAAAAACCGCCTTTGACGGCGGTTTTTTGTTCAAACGACTGTTTTTACTTCTCATCTGGTCGCTGAAGACCGAAATGAGCATATGCTCGTGTGGTCGCAATCCGTCCTCTGGGTGTACGTTGCAGATACCCTTGCTGGATCAGATAAGGCTCAAGCACATCTTCGATAGTATCTTTCTCTTCCCCGATCGCGGCGGCCAGATTATCGAGACCCACCGGCCCCCCCATAAACTTGTCTATGACAGCCAACAATAACTTGCGGTCCATGAAGTCAAAACCTTCGTTATCGACATCCAGCATGTCCATGGCGCGGGCCGCGATGGGGCCATCGATCCGGCCATCGGATTTGACCTGGGCGAAGTCACGCACTCGTCTTAACAAACGGTTAGCAATCCGCGGCGTACCGCGAGAGCGACGGGCGACCTCAATGGCACCATCTTCCGTCATGTCGAGCCCCAGACAACGGGCACTGCGGGAGACGATATCGGTCAGGTCCTTGACGTTGTAAAACTCCAGCCGCTGGACGATGCCGAAGCGATCCCGCAGCGGGCTGGTGAGTGAACCGGCCCGGGTGGTAGCGCCAATCAGGGTAAAGGGAGGCAGATCCAGCTTGATGGAGCGAGCCGCTGGTCCCTCCCCGATCATGATGTCGAGCTGGTAATCCTCCATCGCCGGATAGAGCACCTCTTCCACCACCGGGCTGAGACGGTGGATCTCGTCGATGAACAACACATCGTTCGGTTCAAGGTTGGTGAGCAGCGCCGCCAGATCCCCCGCTTTCTCCAGCACCGGGCCGGAGGTGGTCTTGATATTGACACCCATCTCGTTGGCGACGATGTTGGCGAGGGTGGTCTTACCCAAGCCCGGCGGACCGAAGATCAGCAGGTGATCGAGCGCTTCACCCCGCTGACGGGCCGCTTCGATAAAGATCTCCATCTGCTCGCAGACGGTATCCTGACCGGTGTAATCAGCCAGCTTCTTGGGGCGGATAGCCCGGTCAATAATGTCATCCTCACGGGCGGCACTGGCCGAAATGAGGCGGTCTGCTTCAATCATCAACTACCTCATACCAGGCTACGCAGGGATTCACGGATGATATCTTCCACCGACATCCCCTCTTTGGCGATCTTGCTGACAATCTGGCTCGCCTGCTGCGGCTTGTAACCGAGGGCCACCAGCGCACTGGCCGCCTCTTCGGTCACATCCGGTGCCCGCAATTCTGGCTCACTGGCTGGCAGGGTGACCATGGCCGGGGAGAAGAGGTCGTGACTGACCCAGCCCTTGAGGCGATCCTTCATCTCCACCACCAGACGCTCGGCGGTCTTCTTGCCGACTCCCGGCAGTTTGACCAAAGAGCTTATCTCTTCACGTTCGACACTCAGCACGAATTGGGTAGCTGTCATGCCGGAGAGAATAGCCAGCGCCAGCTTGGGGCCGACTCCGTTGGTCTTGATCAGCTCGCGGAACAGCGCCCGCTCCTGTTTGTGGTTAAAACCATAGAGCAACTGGGCATCTTCCCGCACCACGAAGTGAATGTGGATGGTCGCCTCCTTGCCGATCTCCGGCAAATCATAGAAGCAGCTCATCGGCATATGAACCTCGTAACCAACCCCGCCTACTTCCAGCAAGACCTCGGGGGGCTGCTTCTCAATGACAATGCCTCTCAAGCGACCAATCACGGCTCTCTCCTCACCAATACAGCTATTCGCAAATTGGCTCATAGCATAAAGAATAACTGGATAAGTATCCAGCATAGGGCAGCAACCCTCTGGTATCCGGAGAAGCTTTTTCGCAAATTGGCCACCATGCTTGATCTAGTTCAGCCTGCGTGTACGGGATGTTTCTGCACCGTACCGGACTCCGACTGGGCATGAGCCACTACACTAAATCCGTTCGGAACCGAAATTGATGCCAATGCAGATACCAAGGAAGGCCATCATATGAAAATTGTTACCACCGCCAATCTGGGTCTTGCCATCTTGCTCGGCTGCACGCTGGGGATGGGGGTCGTGGGCTGGTATGGCAGCCAGCGGCTGGCCGGCCTGCTCACCTATGTGTTGGGAAGCGCCTGGCAGACCGCCGATGGCGCCATGGAAGGCTCCATCGAACTGGGCAATCAACAGTTACAGATTCAGAAGATGCAAAACGGCACCCCGCTCAATCGCACCGAGCTTGATGCCGCCAAGGCGGCGACCGATGATGCGCTGGCCCGGGTCAGCCAGGGTCAGCTCATTGATGGCGCAGTCCTGGCCACTATGGAGCAGCAGAAGCTGGCCTATCAACAACAACAAGAGAAGCTGTTGACGCTCTATCACGCCTATACCGAGGTGGATCAGGCCCTGCATCACAACGCCGAGCTGATGGCACGACTCTCGACCCAGCTGGAGGTGATTGGCGATGGGGCGGTAGAGGTGCTGACCCAGGCCCCCGACCAGACCATCAGCTGGAACAGCGGCCTCTCCACCCGCTGGGAAGCGGCCGACGGGGGAATGGAGTCCAATATCGGCTTTTTGCGCCAGCTCTATGCGCTGGAGAAGATGCGCAGACAAGGGGTAACGGAGGCGATCAAGGTCGAGCTGAAAGAGGCGACCGATTTCTATCACGAAGCGATCGACAGCATGCTCGGTACCGGGCTGTTCGATATCGAGGGAACCGGCGAATTTGCCGGCAAGCCGCTGGCGACACAGTATCGCACCCTGTTGGCCCGACATCAGCAGCTGATGGGGCAGTGGATCGAGGCGCTCGGCAGCTATCAGGCCCAGCAGGCTCTCTATGAGGCCAGTGCCGACCAGCTACAGCAACAACTGGTTGCCATCGAGGCAAGCGGTGATGCCACCGTCGAGGATCAGGTAGTCCAGCTCAACGGCATCATCAGCCAAACCCGCACCCTGCTGCTGGGCGGCCTGTTGCTTAGCCTGATCATGGTCACCCTCTGTGGCTTCTGGCTGACCCGCAAGCTGGTCACCCCGCTGCTGCAAGTGGACAAACGGATGCAGGATATCGCCGCCGGCGAGGGGGATCTCAACGCCCGCATCAACCTGCAGCGGGATGACGAGATAGGCTCGCTGGCCAACAGCGTGGATCGCTTCATCGAGAAATTGCAGAAGATGATCAGCTCCACCATGGACAACAACCGGCACATCAGCGAACACGTTCACACCTCGGTCAACCGGGTGGAGGCGATCAGCCAGAGCAGCCGCCAGACCGCCGAACATGCGCTGGCCCTGCATCAGGACAGTGAACAAATGGTACAAGTCGCTACCGGTATTTCTGACAACTGCAGCATGGCGGCCCACAATGCCAACGAGGTGCGCCAGCTAACCACCGAAAGTAGCCAATATGTCGCCTCTGCCAGTGCGGGCATGCAGCGGGTGGTGCAGGAGGTGGGCGAGTGCGCCATCGCCATCAACGCCCTCAAGGAGCAGGCGGGCCAGATCGGCCAGATCATCTCCACCATCAGCGAAATCTCGGAGCAGACCAACCTGCTGGCCCTCAATGCGGCTATCGAAGCAGCCCGCGCGGGGGAGATGGGACGTGGCTTTGCTGTGGTCGCGGACGAGGTGCGCACCCTGGCCAATCGCACGGCGACATCAAGCGCCGAGATCAGCCAGGTGATCAGCAGCATCCAGCAGCAGACCGAGAGCGCCTACCTGATGATGCAGCGCAACCTCAAGACGGTGGAGTCCGGCATGCAGGACTCCGAGAACACCAAGCAGATCCTGTTCAAGGTGGAAGGCGCCATCGACCAGCTGGCCGACATGGTGCAGCAGGTGGCCGTAGCCACAGGTCAACTGTCACACACCCTGAGCCACTCCTCTGACAAGGTCTCCGGCATCAGTCTGCAAGCCAGAACCGGCGAACAGGAGGCGCAGGAGTGCCTGCAGCTCGCCTCCTCGCTCCATCAAGCCAGCCTGCTGCAACAGCGCCTGCTCTCCCAGTTCCGAGTCTGACCCCCTCCAATAGCGAAGATGCCACTCCCTGCGAGTGGCATCTTTTTGTTACCGGTCGCTCATTCCTGCCGCCTTAACTTCCTCAACTTCCTATGGCCAGTTGAATAGCCAGACTCAGCATGATGATGCCGACCAGCAGATCGATCCCCCGCTGCACCCCTCCTCGCGCTAGCCAGGGCGCCAATGCGGCCGCTCCCAGCGCAAGCGAGTAAAACCACACCAGCGAGGCCAGCATGGCCCCCGCAGCAAAGGCCGGACGCAGGGACTCGCTCACCTGACTGCCAAGGGAGCCGAGCAGCATCAAAGTATCGAGATAGACGTGAGGGTTGAGCAGCGTAACACCCAGCGTCATCGCCAGCACGCTTTTGGCCCCCATCTGCTGAGCAGAATCGGCAAGTCCCTCCCCCTTACCGCGCCAGGCACTGAGCAGGGAACGGCCACCAAACCAGCCGAGAAACAGCACGCCACCCCAGGTGAGTAGCGCCATGCCGAGGGGGCTGGCGGCCAGCACATTGGCTCCGCCAAATACGCCGATAGCAATCAGGGTGAGATCGCAGAAACTGCAGAGCGTGGCCGTCAGCAGATGGTGATTGCGATGGATGCCCCGGCTCAGCACAAAGGCATTCTGGGCGCCGATGGGGATGATCATGGCCAGACCGATGGTGAAGCCTTGCAGTGTCGTTGCGAGCATCATGGAGAGCACCGTTCGAAGTGATGAATGAACGGCACTATAGCGAGCCCTGTTCCCTCTTAGAAATTCATTGATTTACTGGTTTATTCATTTTGCTAATGATGAAGCTTTTCTATTCAATCCCTTGTCAATTACCGGATCTGACAATTGTGACCCTCATACAGCAGCAGGAGAATCTGTGGCATGTGAGACTCGGACTACTGCAACACTCGGGGAAAATTGGTGACCACCACCTGCTCCAGATTGGGCAACAGCAAGCCGGTCCCCACCCCCTTGGCAATGGCCTGGTAGCGGTTCATGGAGCCGGTTTTGCGGGTGACCTGATTGAGGTGGTAATTGACCGTGCGCTCCGTGATGCCGAGGATGCAGGCTATCTCGCAGGAGGTCTTTCCTTCGCTGGCCCAAAACAGACACTCGGTTTCACGCTCGGTCAGGGGCTCTTTGCCCGCACTGTCCATCATGCTGAAACGCACCACCCGGATTGCGGCATCGAAGATATAGTTCGACATCCATGAGAGGATCGGCGACGACTCCAGCAGCAGATCGCTCGAGGCCCGCTCGGACGTGATAAAGGAGAGGATCCCGTTCTCCCCGGCTGCACCGTGCAGGGGGAAGGAGATGCCATTGCGTAGCCCGAACTCGGCTGCCAGCCCCATCACATCCATGCTTCCCTCTTGCAGAAAACTGGCTCGCTCATCGAGGCGGTTCCAGTAGATGGGCAGAGTCTGCTTGCGCGCCAGCTGGATCACCGGATCACATGCCAGCATGTTGTTTTCGGTGTAGGCCTGCACCCAGGAGTCAGGGCAGTGATTGAACAGCACCACCTTGGGTCTTTGCATCGACATCGGCAGGATCAGCGCGAAGCGGTAGTAGTCGTAGCCCATACCGAGCGTGAAGTGACCGATCAGCTCGGCCAGACGGTTGCCATCCGTCACCGAAGTGAAATGTTCGAGATACTCAAGCAGTTGGTCTCTTTTCATATGAAAGCCCCCTTGGCCAGACATGTGATTATAACGGCGAATAGCAAGACAGAGGGCCCATAATGTTGGTTTTCAAAGGAAAATTGAGAGAGCATCCACGAAATGAGGTAGAGGAGGAACTCTATCGCTTTCGAAATCGCGTCTTTTCCGACCGGCTCGGCTGGGATGTAGAGTCCCATCGGGGACTCGAGCGTGACAGCTTTGATACGCCAGACACCCATTGGGTGCTGATCGAGGATAAACAAGGGCTGTGCGGCTGTATTCGCCTGCTCAACTGTGCCGATGCCTATATGCTGCCCACCATCTTCCCCACCGCCCTTGCCGGTGAAAGTGCACCACGCACCCCCGATGTCTGGGAACTGACCCGTCTAGCCATCGATGCCAGCCGTGCTCCGCGGATGGTCAATGGCGTCAGCGAGCTCACCTGCGTTATCTTTCGCGAAGTCTATGCCTTCGCCCATGCTCACGGGATCCGGGAGCTGGTCGCTGTCGTCAGCCTGCCGGTAGAGCGCATCTTTCGTCGTATCGGACTGCCCATCGAGCGGCTCGGTCACCGCCAGACGGTGGATCTGGGGGCCGTGCGCGGGGTGGGGATCCGCTTCCATCTGGATGAACGTTTCGCCCGTGCCGTTGGCCAACCTCTGCTGGGCCACTATCAAACCAGCCACATTCTACTGCAGCAACCATCAAGGGCGCTGACAGCGCAGTCATAAAAAATCCCGGGAAAACAGACCCGGGATAAACAGATCGCTATGAGCCCGCAGGCTAACCCACGGATCAGCGGGCAGTATCCTCCCTCAACAACCTGATCACTACTGTCAGAAATCACAGCATAACGTCCCTGTCACCACTCATTGTTGTCCCCTGCCGAGTGACGTAGAGTCAGCCCAGAAGCAACGCAAGGGAGGGAAGATGAAAGAGCTGGACTACAAACTGCTGCGGGCGTTGGATGCGGTACTGCAGGAACAGAACTTCGAGCGGGCGGCCAAGTCGCTCCATATCACCCAGTCGGCCATCTCCCAGCGGATCAAGCAGCTGGAGCAGCAGTTTGCCGAGCCGCTGCTCATCCGCAGCCAGCCGCTGCAAGCGACCCCGCTCGGCCAGAAGCTGCTGGCACACTATCGTCAGGTCCACCAGCTAGAGCTGGAACTGGCTGGTGAGCTGGCTCCCGCCACACCACAAGCACCCATCCGGATCAGTATCGCCGTCAATGCCGACAGCCTGGCCACTTGGTTTCTGCCCTCGATTACTCCCTTGCTTGAGCAGCATCCCATCGAACTCAACCTGCTGGTGGATGACGAGTGCCGCACCCTCGACAAGGTGCGCGAGGGGCAGGCCTTCGGCGCGGTCAGCCTGAGCCCCCAACCGCTGGCGGGTTGCTGTGTCGACGAGCTCGGTGAGATGAACTATCTGCTCACCGCCAGCCCGGCCTTCGTGGCTCGCCATTTTCCTCGCGGTCTGACCCGGGAAGCACTGGCCAAGGCACCGGCAGTAGCGTTCGATCAGCGAGATGACATGCATGTAAGCTTTATGAGGGAGCAGTTCGGGCTGGAGCCTGGCGGCTACCCCTGCCATACGGTTCATTCGTCGGAGGCCTTTGTCGCCATGGCCGAACAGGGAGTGGCCTACTGTCTTATCCCGGAATTACAGATCAGGAGACAACTGGAGAGTGGCTCACTGGTCAACCTCAGCCCAGAGCGCATCCTGACGGAGCGACTCTACTGGCACCGTTGGGTACTGGAAAAAGGGGTACACAAACAGCTCTCTTTACGGCTCATCGACTATGCCCGCAGCTCTCTGAAGCCACGCTAATCAGGCCATTCACCTTGGCTTTGCAGGGCTAAAAACGTATAGTGCTGGGCGTTTCTTCATCAGGTCTCCACTCAGGTTCCCCATTTATGTTCCAAGACAATCCGCTGCTGGCCCAGCTCAAGCAACAAATCCGCGAAAACATCCCGAAGAAAGAGGGTGTGATCCGTGCCTCCGATCGGGGCTTCGGCTTTCTGGAGGTGGATGAGAAGACCAGCTATTTCGTGCCGCCTCCTTACATGAAGAAGGTGATGCACGGTGACCGGGTGAGCGCCCTGATCCGCACCGAAAAAGAGAAGGAAGTGGCCGAGCCGGATGCCCTGCTGGAGCAGTCCATCACCCGCTTCGTGGCCCGGGTCAAGATGTTCCGCGACCGTCTCAACGTGGTGGCTGACCACCCGCTGATCAAGGATGCCATCAAGGCCCGCGTCAAGAAGGGTCTGGATGAGAAAGAGTTCAAGGAAGGGGACTGGGTGGTCGCGATCCTCAAGCGCCATGCGCTGGTCGACGGCAACTTCTCCGCCGAGATCACCCAGAAGATTGCCGCCCAGGAAGATCACAATGTGCCCTGGTGGGTGGTGCTGGCGCGCCACAACCTGGCCCAGGTCGAGCCGGCTGACTTGCCGGAGTGGAAGGTGATCGAAGAAGAGGAGCTGCCCCGTCGCGATCTGACCGCAGTCCCCTTCTTCACCATCGACGGTGCCAAGACCAAGGATATGGACGATGCGCTGGCCATCACCAAGCTGGACAACGGCTGGGAGCTGCTGGTTGCCATCGCTGACCCGACCGCCTATGTGGCCGAAGGGAGCGAGCTGGACAAAGAGGCCGCTCAGCGCGCCTTCACCGTCTACATGCCAGGCCGCAACGTGCCGATGATCCCGCGCACCCTCTCCGACGAGCTCTGCTCCCTGAAAGAGGGCGAAGAGCGCAACACCCTGTGTGCCCGTCTGCTCATCGCCGAAGATGGTCTGCTACTGGAGGAGACTGAGTTCTTCGCCGCCCGCATCTGCTCCCACGCCCGTCTCAACTATGACGACGTCTCCGACTGGGCGGAGCACGGCAAAGAGCTGGCCATCGACGCAGGTGTGCTGGCCCAGCTGCCGCTGATGAAGGCGATGACCGAAGCGCGCATCAAGTGGCGCACCGAGCATGCGCTGGTATTCCCGGATCGTCCCGACTACGACTTCGAGCTGGGCGAGAATGGCGAAGTGCTGGCTATCCACGTCGAGCCGCGCCGCATCGCCAACCGCATGGTAGAAGAGTCGATGATCGCCGCCAACATCTGCGCCGGTCGCGTGCTGGGCAAGAGCGTCGGTTACGGCATCTTCAACGTTCACACCGGCTTTGACGAAGAGTCCCTCGACGGCGCCATCGACCTGCTGAAGAGTGCCGAAGCCCCGTTCGAGCGCGACGAGATCGCCAGCCTCTCCGGCTTCTGCGCCCTGCGCCGCTGGATCGACAACCTCGACACCCGCTGGCTGGATGGCAAGATCCGCCGCTTCCAGAGCTATGCGCTGATGTCCTCCGAACCGGGCGCCCACTACGGTCTGGGTCTGGATGCCTACGCCACTTGGACGTCACCTATTCGAAAATACGGCGATATGGTCAACCATCGTCTGCTCAAAGCGGTCATCGCGGGCAAAACCCCGGGTGAGCGCCCGAGTCAGGAGCTCACCGAGCATCTGACCGCCTGCCGCCGCCTGCACCGCATGGTGGAGCGTGACATCGGTGACTGGCTCTATGTCCGCTACCTGAAGGCCGATGCAGGCACCGACAAGGTGTTCAACGCCGAGATCATCGACGTGATGCGTGCTGGCCTCAAGCTGCGTCTGCAGGAGAATGGCGCCGTGGTCTTCATGCCTGCCCGTCATATCCTCGACAACAAGGATCGCCTGGAGTGCAACTGGGACAATGGTCGCGTCTATCTGGACAAGACCGAGGTGGTCTACGAGCTCGGCCAGCTCATCGAGGTGAAGCTGACCGAAGCGGTGGAAGAGACCCGTTCCCTTATCGCCAAGCCGGCGGTAGATCTGGTACCGGGTCCGGCACCGGAAGCCCCGGTCGCCGAGAGCACACCTGCGGACGTAGCCCCCAAGGCTGAGTAAGCCGCACAGAGTCATCTCATCTGCCCGAGAGCCCGCCATTGCGCGGGCTCTTTTTTGCCCCGCATCTGCCATACACGCTGCCACAAGTGGCGCCACTACGCACAGTTTTCGCCACAGTTGGCAGTAAAAGCAGTGAATGTTTCCACGCATAACGTGGAATGCAACCAATATGTGCGACACCTCTCCTTTCTGACATATTAATCAAAGAGAAATATGTTTATACTCGCTTGGGTACAATCCAAGGGATGCTGGTATGCAGGAATGGGACCCGGAACACTTCACCAACTTCGCTCAGTTATGCGAAGTGAGCCTCGCCACCATCCGTGAAAAAACCGATGCCGAACGCCTCTACCTCTGGCTGAAAGCCCCCGAACCGCAGCTCTACAGCTTTCAGCTCGATAAGGGGCTGACTACGCTTGATCTCGCCCATCTCGGTCAACTGACCCTGCCCCACCATCTGCTCGACAAGGCGATGGACAAGGGGCAACTGGTGATCGAGCAGATCTACCAGCCGCCGGACTCTGGTGAGAATGTCGAACCAGCCCAGCAACGACTACGCGCCTGCTTCCCCCTCAAACGCCATATGAGCCTAGAAGGGGTCATCTATCTGGAGACCCACCGCCGTATCGACCGCCTCTCTGCACGCCAGCGTCAGGGGATCCAGCTGCTGATCCACTATCTGACCGCCGAATTGAGCAACCACCTGCTATCCAGCCAGGTCAATCAGGAGCGGGATCAGCGGCTCCATACCCAGACCGATCTGGTGCAGAGTCAGGCGCTGCAGGGCTCTTTTCTCACCATGTTGCAGGCGCTGCACATGGTCAGCGTCACCCTCTCCCGCAGCCGCAGCGAGAACGATCTGCTGCGGGACGCCGTGCTTCTGGCCCGCAAGGAACTGCAGTTCGATCGGGTCGCCATCTTCCTGATCGAACCCGATGGCAAGACCATGCGCGGCACCTGGGGCACCAGCGAAGAGGGAGAGCTGGTAGACGAACATGACTTTGTCAGTCCCATTCCGGAGCACCCCACGGTGCAAGAGGCGCTCAGGCGCAAGGATTACGTGCTGGTGATGGAAGATACCCCCCTCTACTACGAGAAGCAGCAGGTGGGCCGTGGCTGGAACGCCATGGTATCGCTATGGGATGGCACCACTCCCATCGGCTGGATCGCCGCCGACAACCTGCTCTGGCACCGTCCGCTCAAAGCCTATCAGAGCGAGATCTTCAAACAGTACGCCGCCATTCTGTCACAACTGCTGATCCGCCAGCGTACTCAGGAGCAGCTGGAAACCCTCAACCGCCAGCTGGAGGCCCGGGTCGCCGAGCGCACCATGCAGCTGGCCGAGACCAACCGGGCGCTGGAGGAGGCCAATCACCGCCTCTCCCTGCTGTCGCTGGAAGATCCCCTCACCGGCATCGCCAACCGGCGCCAGTGGGACATCACCATGCAGCGGGAGTGGGAGTGGGCACGACGCACCCAGAACCTGCTGGCGGTATTGATGATCGATGTGGACGAGTTCAAGGCCTACAACGACCACTTCGGCCATGCCAAAGGGGATCTCTGCCTGCAACAGGTAGCCCGAGTACTGCGAGAGGCCGAGCGACGCTCTACCAATCTGGTGGCTCGTTATGGCGGAGAAGAGTTCGTCATCCTGCTCTGCGCCCCCCAACCCGGTGAGGCCGAACAACTGGCCGAGAGGATCCATGATGGCCTAACCCGATTAAAACTGCCCCATCCCGCCTCGCGGGTTGCTGATTTCATTACGGTTAGCATAGGCTTTAGCTATCTGGTTCCCTCCCTGAACGAGGCATGGCAGAGTCTGACCGAACAGGCCGATCAGGCGCTCTACCACGCCAAGTCTCAAGGACGGGCGCGCACTCTGGCCTATCGGTGATCCCATGCTGTTGCGTCGTTATCCCATCTTCAATCGCCGCATGGCCCTGGTGGCCTACGGCATCGATTATCTGCTCGGCTCACCGGACGAGTGGCCCTCGCTGGCACAACATTGCCGCCTGCTGGCACAAGGGCGCCAATATCTGGTGCCCTTCACCCACGAACAGCTCGATGAACAGCGCCCCCTGCTGTTTGATCAGGATGCGATCCCGCTGGTCGAAGCCTCCAGCGAACGGCTACCAGCTTCCTTTCCGGTGCTGGAACAGTGGCGAGACAGTCGACGCCGGCTTGCCGTACACGGGGTCAGCCGTGAGCCACGCTGGCTCGGTGCCAGCCGTCTGCTGGTATTCTGGATGGGCGAAGAGGGGATCTGCCAGCCCACCGAACACAAGCGGATGGCCCTCGATATCGAAACCTGGGAAGACTTTCTCCCGCTGCGAGAGGCCGGAGTCGACTTCTTTGCCGGTGGTTTTCTCGCCCGCCCCGAGCTGGTCAATCAGCGTGCCACCCAGCCCGACATGGCACTTGTGCAGCAGATCCTCCAGCTCATCTGCCACGAGGAGTTCTCCTTTGCCCAGGTGGCCCGCCTGCTGGAGCAGGATGCCTTGCTCCCGGGCCAGCTACTCACCTATGTCAACGCCCCCGGCTTCGATCATGCCGCCCCCATCACCTCGGTTTCCCGCGCCCTCTCTTATCTGGGAGAGCAGGAGATCCGCAAGTTTGTGCTGATCAACGGCCTAGCCAGGGTAAGCCAGCATATGCCGGAGGCCTCTACCCGGATGGCCATCGCTCGCGGTCGCTTCTGTGAACTTATCGCCCTCACCGCCCTAGACAAACGCGAAGCAAGCTGGGCTTTTCTGGTAGGGCTGGTACTCGATGGTTCCCTGCTATCGGAGTCGCTGAAGGCCCACCTGCCCAACAACGTAAAACGAGCCATCGAGCGGCACGAAGGGCCGCTGTTCCACCTGTTCCAGCTGGTCAGGACCTACGAACAGGGCAACTGGGCCCTGCTGGAGCAGCTGGCACCGAAATACCAGCTCGACCCGACCAGACTCACCCCCGTTTATTTTCAGGCGCAAATGTGGGGGCAAGCGTTTCTCACCTGCTAGGTGATGGCGAGGCGGGGAGCCACTGGCTAGAATGGGCTCCCTTTTTTCAGAGACAGACCCCGCACCATGACGCTTTCCGGATTCCAAGGCCTGGTCTTTGACCTTGATGGCACCCTGGTCGACTCCATGCCGCTGCACCTCGCCGCCTGGGAGCACACAGCCCGCGAGTTTGGCTTTCACTTCGATGCCGACTGGTTCTATGAGCTGGGTGGCATGCCGAGCCGCAAGATCGCCCTGCTGGTCGCACAGGAGCAGCAGATCCCCCTCGATCCGCTCGAAGTCACCCGCTGCAAGACCGCCCACTATGTGGCCAACCTGCACAAAGCGACCGTGTTTCCGGCCATGCAGGCGCTGGTCGAGCGCTATCATGGCGTCATCCCGATGGGGATCGGCACCGGCTCGCCTCGCGTCAACGCCGAGGCTGTGCTGCGCAACACAGGGCTGGATCGCTACTTCTCTGTGGTGGTCACCGCAGACGATGTGGAGCTGCACAAGCCCAATCCGGACACCTTCCTGCTGGTCGCCAGCAAGCTGGGGGTCGAGCCATCAGGATGTCTGGTGTTTGAAGATACCGGTATCGGGGTACAGGCCGGAGAAGCGGCGGGTATGCAGACCTGCATGGTCAAAGAGGGCAAACCGGTCGGCATAACGGCGTAGTGCGGAAAAAAATATCGCCCTGCAAGGGGCGATCACCGGAACCGGCTCTCATACGGGACATGAATGAAAATGAGAGCAGGTTCCGTCAGCCGCTGACGCAGGGCGCATCAACGGGGCGTGCGGGGCAGACGATTACTCGTTGTTGCCGCCGCCCTGATTGTCGTCATAACGACCCGGCGCACCGTGGGGGCGCGGCGCCATGGAGACACGCGGCTTGCGAGCACGCTGGATATTCACCTGCGGACGGCCGGTGTGCATGGCGATGGTGGAGATCTTGGCCTTGTAAACCAGCTGCTGGTTACCATGAGCATCGGTCAGCAGCACGCTGTACTGGTCGAACCCGCTGATGGTGCCTTCCAGCTTGATGCCGCTCACCAGAAAAATAGCGACCTGACTGCGGTTCTTGCGCAACCAGTTGAGGGCAGAATCTTGCCCGTTCCCGAGGGAGAAGGCTTGCTCAATCGTGGAGTAGCTGGGGGATTCAGTTGTCATAAATTATTGTCCCGCGGAAAAAAAGTGGCGTTTGATTGTGCTAAATGGGCACTGGCTTGTCAAAGTCATTCTCACTCCCGCCAGCAATAGCGCCCTCCGGGGGCTGGTCGCTGACCAGCACAACTGCGATAATCGCCAGCTCTGGCTCTACCACGGGCCTTATCTGGGGTTTTATCTTGCATCCGGTTTCACACCAACACCACACCACCTATGTCCATGATGCCACTGCCTGCGAAGAGTGTGACCTGCTGATACCGGCCACACCGCTCGAGGTGGGACAGGCCAGCTGCTGCCCCCGTTGCGGACACACCCTGAGTCGCCACCTGCCACAGCAGGAGTTGCGGCCGATCTCCTACGGGTTCGCGGCACTCATCATGTTCGTGCTCGCCAATGCCTTTACCTTTATGTCCTTCTCGGCCAAAGGGGTGGGCCAGGAGATGACCTTTTTGCAGAGCATCACCACCCTGGTGGATGAGGGCTATCTGTTTCTCGGCGCGGTGCTGAGCCTGACCCTGATCGGCCTGCCGCTGGTCTATATGGGCTCCATCATGCTGGTGCTGTGGCGGGTCGATAAAGATCTGCACAGCAATGCCCTGCGCTCCCTCGGCCGTCTGCTCTGCCGGATCAAACCCTGGCTGATGGTGGATGTCTTTCTGGTGGGGGTGCTCATCTCGCTGGTCAAGCTGATGGGGATGGCCGACATCAAGATGGGGCTGTCATTCTGGGCTTTCGTCGGTTACACGGTGCTGCTCATCAAGATGATCTCCTCACTGGATCAGATGTGGCTGTGGCAGCGGTTGTTCGGCCCGACCGAGGCGCGGGATATCGACCCGGAAGCGGGCGCGCTGGAATCAGGTCTGGTGGGCTGCCATATCTGTGGCGCCCTGAGCGAGGTGGGCAGCCACAGTTGCTCCCGCTGCGGCGGCAAGCTGCATGCGCGCAAGCCGGGCGGCCTGAACCGCACCTGGGCGCTGCTGTTTACCTCCGCCATTCTCTACATTCCGGCCAACGTCTATCCCATCATGGATACGGTGTTTCTCGGTGATGACAGCCCCTCCACCATCCTCGGCGGTGTGGTGCTGCTCTGGGCCATGGGCTCCTACCCCATAGCGGCGGTGATCTTTTTCGCCAGCGTGGTGGTGCCGCTGGTGAAAATACTGGCGCTATTCTGGCTTTGCTATATGGTGCAGCGCGGCAATGTCACCTCCCCCCTCGGCAAGCTCAAACTCTATCGCATGACCGAATTTGTCGGACGCTGGTCGATGATCGACGTCTTCGTGGTGGCCATTCTGGCGGGCCTGATCCGACTCGACAATCTGATGACCATCTATCCCGGCCCTGCGGCCGTCGCATTTGCAGGTGTGGTGCTGATCACCATGGTCGCCGCCATGAGTTTCGACTCCCGCCTGATCTGGGATTTACAACAAGGAGAACGCGAACGTGAGTGAGCGTAAAAAAAGGTGGAAACCGGGCTCTGACTTTCTGAGCTCTGCCGCCGCAATCTGGATGGTGCCCCTGCTGGCGCTGTTCATCGGTCTCTGGATGCTGTTCCAGCACTGGTACTCCCAGGGCCCGAGTTTCACCCTGACAGTCGCCACTGCCGAGGGCATAGTCGCTGGCAAGACGGTGATCCGTTCCCGCGAAGTGGACGTCGGCCGCATCGAGGCCGTCGAGCTGAGCGATGACTACAGCCATGCGGTGCTGAAAGGACGGCTGACCAATGCCGCCTCCGGCATGCTGCGCGGTGACAGCCAGTTCTGGGTGGTCAAGCCCAGAGTGGGCCGTGAAGGAGTATCGGGTCTGAGCACCCTGCTCTCCGGCGCCTATATCGAGCTCGCCCCCGGCAAGAAAGGTCGGGCGCGGGACGAGTACGCCATGCTCGATAAACCGCCGCTCGCCTCCCTCGATGCCAAGGGGCTGCGTCTCACCCTCAGCAGTCGCGACACCCGCGCGCTGGGGGAAGGCTCCCCCATCAACTATCAGGGCTTCACCATAGGTCAGGTGGAAGAGGCGAAGTTCCTGCCGGAAAAGAGCGAGATGCAGTATCAAATCTTCATCCACGCCCCCTATGACATTCTGGTGAGCAGCAACTCCCGCTTCTGGATGACCCCGGGCTTCGAGGTCTCCATGAGCAGCGAGGGGATGAAGGTGAAGATGGATTCGCTGGAGAGCCTGATCGATGGCGGCATCACCATGGGTCTGCCACCCGGCTGGGCGCCTGGCGAACCGGTCAAACAGATGGAAGGGTTCACCCTGTTCCAGGATGAGGCGAGCGTGCTGGCCGGTAGTCTGGATCAGTTCATCGACTACGTCTTCCTGTTCGATGACAACGTGGGTGGCCTGCACCCAGGCGCGGCGGTGCAGTATCGCGGCATTCGGGTCGGTACCGTCATCTCCGCCCCCTACCTCATCGAGGACAAGGGCGTGCAAATCTTCAAGAGCCGCCAGATCCCGGTGCTGGCCCGCATCGAGGTGCAGCGCCTCTCCCACCGCTATGCCAAGGCGGAGAAGGATCAGTGGCGTGCCCTGTTCGGCAAGCAGTTCAAGGAGGGGTTGCGTGCCAGCCTCAAGACCTCGAGCCTGCTGACTGGCGGCAAGATCATCGACCTCAACTTCTATCCGGACGCGCCACGTTTCGAACAGGCCAAGCTGGCCGGTTATCAGGTCTTCCCCACCGTGCAGGGCGGGCTGGATCAGATCGAGCGCAAGGTGAACCTCATCCTCGACAAGTTTGTCGACATGGACATGGCAACCACCCTGACCAAGGTCAACGGGTCACTGACCACCTTGGATGGCACCCTGAAGAACATCAGTGCAGTCAGCGCCAACCTGAACAAGCTCACCGCCAAGGATTCCACCCAGCAGCTGCCGGCCTCGCTCAACGAGAGCCTCAAGCAGTTGCAGGAGACCTTGCAGGCCTATGATGCCCAATCGCAGACCAATCAGGACCTGCGCCAGTCGGTGCAGACCCTCAATCAGTTGATGCGCGAACTGCAGCCGCTGGTGCACTCCCTCAACGAGCAGCCCAGCTCGCTGATCTTCGATCGCGCGCATCCATCGGACCCTGAGCCCAAGCGAGGCAAACAATGAAAAAAGAGATCCTGACGCTGGCCCTGCTGGGCCTGCTGGCGGGTTGCAGCAGCCAACCAAGCCTGCACTACTACTCGCTCGATGCCAATAGTCAGCAACCCGTGACGGCCCCGGCCCAACCGCAGCACCAGCTGGTGCTGCGCCCGGTGGCGCTGGCCAGCCAGCTCGACCGGATCAGCCTGGTCTATCAGCTGGAAGGGCAAGAGCTGCACTTCACCGAATACCATCGCTGGGCCGGTGCGCTGGACGATCAACTCAACCAGCTCACCCTCAATGGCCTCTCCACCCGCCTGCCGGGCTGGGTGGTACGGCAGGATGGCGCCCGCAAGGGGCCGGTGCTGACCATTCTGGTGGAGCGCTTTCAGGGCCGTCATGACGGCAGCGCCGTGCTGAGCGGCCGCTGGCGCCTGCTGGCGGAAGATGGCACCGTGTTGCGCGATGCCCCCTTCCGTCAGGAGCGGGTGCTGCCGGCCGATGGCTATAACGCGCTGGTGAACGAACTGGGTCAGGGCTGGCAACAGCTGCTCGACCAGATCGCCGCCGAGGTGCGCCAGAGCGCCAGCTAATCGCCCATCCGCCGATTGCAGAGATAAAAAAACGACGCCAGCTGGCGTCGTTTTTTATGGGCAAGAGTCGGGAGCGACTTATGCCTTGGCAGGCAGGCTCAGGCGGGCAACCGCTTCCACATGCATGGAGTGCGGGAACATATCGACCGGTTGCACTTCGTCCAGCACGAAGCCCTGCTTGACCAGCCAGGCAAGGTCGCGGGCCAAAGTCTGCGGGTTGCAGGAGACATAGACCAGACGACGGGGCGCCATGGCGACCAGGGTCTGCAATACGGCCTTGTCACAGCCTTTGCGGGGCGGATCCATCACCACCACGTCAGCGGTCACGCCCTGGGCGTGCAGCTCGGGCATCAGCTGCTCCGCCTTGCCGACGTGGAATTCGGTGTGCTCGATGCCGTTGAGGGCAGCGTTGCGGCGAGCATCGCTGATGGCGCTCTCCACCGACTCGATCCCCACCACCTTGGCAGCCTTACCAGCCAGGAACAGGGAGATGGTGCCGATACCGCAATAGATGTCGAACACCGTCTCGTTGCCGGTCAGCTCGGCATACTCGAGGGCGCTGGAGTAGAGCACATCGGTCTGGGTCGGGTTGTTCTGAAAGAAGGAGAGCGGCGAGATCTCGAACTCGAGCTCATGGATCTTGTCGCGGATCACCCCTTCGCCGAGCAGCACACGGTTGGTGGCGCCCAGAATGCGGTTGGTACGCTCGTTGTTGATGTTCTGCACCAGAGTAGTAACCGGCAGATCGCTCAGAGCAGCCAACAGTTCGGCTTCGAACGGCAGCTCCTCGCCCAGGGTCACCAGCACCACCATCAGCTCGCCGCTCTTGAAGCCCTTGCGGGTCATCAGGTTGCGCACACAGCCGCTGTGGTTTACTTCGTCATAGGCTTTGATCTCGTGCGCGCGCATCCAGTTGCGCACCCGTGCGTTGAGCTCGACATGCAGCGGATCCTGCACCGCACAGTCATCGGCGGTGATGAGATCGTGGGAGTGCTTGCGATAAAAACCGATCTCGGCACCGGCATCGCAGCCACGCACCGCATATTGCGCCTTGTTGCGATAGGCGAACGGACTCTCCATGCCGAGGATGGGATTGACCACGGCATCACCCAGCCCGACCTGCTCCAGTGCGCTCTGCACCAGTGCCTGCTTGAGCTTGAGCTGGGCCGGATAGGCCAGCGGACGTACCTGACAGCCACCACACTCGGTGTTGGGGCAGAAATCGGCAACCCGATCGGCAGAGGGCTGGAGCAGCTCGGCAACCTTGCCGTGCAGATAGTTCGGCTTGACCTCGGTCAGCTCCACCAGCGCCTGCTCACCGGGCAGCAGACCTTCGACAAACAGGGGGCGATCGAACAGGCGTCCTTTGCCATCTCCTTTGTCGGTCAGTTCCAGGATCTCGATCTGGTGTTGATGTCCCACTAACGGCATGAGCGGCTCCAAAAGTACTAAAAATGGGGGGGTGATGAACGCGGAAAAACCATGCCCATCGAGAAAAGGTGGCAGAGTTTAGCGGAGATCCGGCCAAATTGCAGGCATAAAAAGCCTGCGTGTTGCAATGGTCATTGCCCCTGGCCATCTGCCGGGCGTTGCCACCTTTCGGGCTGCGGCAAATTTAGCCCTTGGGCCGCAACGCCCAGCCTGCTAAAATTCCGCCCTTGAAATTATCCTGGGCCCCGCGCCCGTTCTAGCTAAGGTCTACCGCGATGCGTACCAGCCAATATCTGCTTTCCACTCTCAAGGAAACCCCCTCCGACGCTGAAGTTGTCAGCCACCAGCTGATGCTGCGCGCCGGGATGATCCGTAAACTGGCCTCCGGCATGTATGCCTGGTTGCCAACCGGTCTTCGGGTACTGAAGAAAATCGAGCACATTGTTCGCGAAGAGATGAACAATGCTGGTGCCGTCGAAGTCTCTATGCCGGTGGTTCAACCCGCCGAGCTGTGGCAGGAGTCTGGCCGCTGGGATGACTACGGTCCCGAGCTGTGCCGTCTGACCGACCGCCACAACCGTCCCTTCGTGCTGGGCCCGACTCACGAAGAGGTGATCACTGCGCTGGTGCGTTACGAAGTGAACAGCTACAAGCAGCTGCCGCTCAACCTCTACCAGATCCAGACCAAGTTCCGCGACGAAGTACGCCCTCGTTTCGGCGTGATGCGTGGCCGCGAATTCCTGATGAAGGATGCCTACTCCTTCCACATCGACAAAGCGTCTCTGGTCGATACCTACGAGAAGATGCACGCCGCCTACTGCAAGGCGTTCACCCGCATGGGCCTGAACTTCCGTCCGGTGCAGGCCGATACCGGCTCCATCGGTGGTACCGGTTCCCACGAATTCCAGGTGCTGGCCGAGAGCGGTGAAGATCTGATCGCCTTCTCCGATAGCTCCGATTACGCCGCCAACATCGAGATGGCCGAAGCGCTGGCCCCGGCTGGTGAGCGCGCTGCCGCCACCGCAGCCCTGACCAAGGTTGCCACCACGAACGTCCACACCATCGACGAAGTGGCTACCTTCCTGAAGGTGGCGCCGACCGCCATCGCCAAGACCCTGCTGGTACTGGCAGAGGAAGATGAGCACGGCAAGCAGGCCGTCATCGCGCTGGTACTGCGTGGCGACCACGAGCTGAACGAAATCAAGGCTGAGAAACTGGCTGGCGTTGCCAACCCGCTGACCTTCGCCAACGACGAGCAAATCAAAGCTGCCGCCGGTTGCGATGCAGGTTCCATCGGCCCGGTCGGCTTTGCCGGTCGCATCATCGTCGATCGCAGCGCCGCCCATCTGGCGGACTTCGTCTGCGGCGCCAACGAGACCGGCTTCCACCTGACCGGTGCCAACTGGGATCGCGACATCGCTTCTTACGAAGTTGCCGACCTGCGCAACGTGGTAGAAGGCGACCCGAGCCCGTGCGGCCAGGGTAAGCTGCTGCTCAAGCGCGGTATCGAAGTGGGCCACATCTTCCAGCTGGGTACCAAGTACTCCGAAGCGATGAAGGCGAGCGTGCTGAACGAAGCTGGCAAATCCGTCACCATGGAGATGGGTTGCTACGGTATCGGGGTTTCCCGTCTGGTGGCTGCCGCCATCGAGCAAAACAACGACCAATACGGCATCATCTGGCCGGATGCCATCGCCCCGTTCGAAGTGGCCATTGTGCCGATGAACATGCACAAATCCGAGCGTGTGGCCGAGCAGGCACAACAGTTCTACGCCGAGCTGAAAGCCGCTGGTGTGGACGTGCTGTTCGACGACCGTAAAGAGCGCCCGGGCGTGATGTTCGCCGACATGGAGCTGCTGGGCATCCCGCACGCCATCGTCATCGGCGATCGCGGTCTGGACAACGGCGTGGTGGAGTACAAGTGCCGCCGCACCGGCGAGAAGCAGGAAGTGGCCATCAGCGACATCATCGCCATGCTCAAAGCCAAGCTGGGCCGTTAATTCCGCCCTCTTCCCGATATAAAAAAGCGCGCCATTTGGCGCGCTTTTTGTTTCTGTATTCTGACGATGGCAACCGGATGGCGGGCTTCGCCTCAGGGATTGCGACCGATAAAGAGGTCGGTCACGTGGCAACTGCTTCTGGCTTCCAGTGCGTCGAGCATATAGGCCGCCGCATCTTCCGGGGTCATGAAGCCACTCGGGTCCACGTGATCCGAGTTGTCCCAGAATTCGCTGCGGATCCCGCTCGGGTAGAGGTTGACCAGCCGCAACGGCGAGCCTTTCAGCTCGGCGCGCAAGGATTCGAGAAAGCCGCGCATTCCCCATTTGGAGGCGCAGTAGAGGCTCTCGTTGGCCTTGCCCACCTGCGCGGCGGAGGAGAGCACATTGGCCAGCACTCCGCCTTTCTCCCCGATAAGCCGCACCGTCTGCTGAGCCACCAGAATGGTTGAGATGAGATTGCTCTCCACCACCCGGCGGATCTGCTCAGCGGTGTAGACACCGACCGGGCCAAACTCGCCCACCCCGGCGCAGTGGATCAGCATGTCGGGCAGCCCGCCCCACTCCACCGCTGCAGCGAAGGCGACGTCGACCTCTTCATGGTGCGCCAGATCGGCGGCAATGCCGATCACCGCGCTGCCGAGCAGTTGTTCCTGCTCCTGCAGTCGCTGATAACGGCGCCCCATCATGGAGACCTGATGGCCCCGCTCAACCAGTCCGATAGTCAGCGCCCGGCCGAGACCGGAGCCGGCACCTGTCACTATGATGTGGCCCATTATCGCTCCTCGTCATCAGTTGACGGTCAGATTAGAAAGTGAATTCGCCGCCCATGAACCAGCCATCGATACGCTGGTCAACGTTGTCGAAGTCGACCTTGGCTTCACGCCAGCCCGCACGCAGCTTGATCGGCATGGAGGAGAACTTGTAGGAACCACCCAGACGGTAGTCATAGTTGTCCGCATCGTGAGTGCGCAGATCGCCGAAGAAGGCGATGCCGGTGCCCGGGATCTTCACTTCGCTGCCGGCATAGGCCATCAGGGTATCTTCGTCATAACCCTTGCGACCGAAGTAGACCTGCTCGCCATCGTAGTGACGGCCGGTCATACCCAGATCGATCTTGAACAGATCGTTGTTGAACAGACGGTAGTAGAGGCTCAGATCGTAGGCGGTCAGATCGTTTTTGAAGTTACCGCCGGAGGTGCTGAAATCGGAGACTTCAAACTTGGCGTTCGGCAGGAAGATGATGCCGTGTTCCAGTTGCAGATAGCCGTTCCAGTTGTAGCTGTCGTCATAGCTGCCATCAGCACTGGTGCCATAAGCCTGACCACTGCCCTTGGCGGCCCATACGTCGGCACCGGCGGCAAAACGCCAGTCGTCAGCGGCCATGGCACTCTGGCTGCACAGAGCCAGCACAAAACCGGCAATCAGCGTCTTTTTCATTACGTCACTTCCTCTTGCATACATGGAAAAGAGCACTATTTTACTCGGTGCAGCCAAAATACCCAGCGTCAATCCTGAACAAACGACGACAAATGTCAGTGCTTCATATGCTTCATCTCTGCCATCGGCTCAATCGGCTTCACCGGCAGTGACAGATCCAGCTTCTGACCATCGTCCATGGTGAGGGTGAGCGGGAAAGGAGTCTGCTCGGAGAGCGTGCCCACCTCGAACAGCATGATGTGCAGGCTGCCCGGTTTCAGCACCGCCTCGCCCTTGGCCGGGATCTCGATATTCTCGACCTGGCGCATCTTCATCACGCCATTTTCGTGCAGATGAGTGTGCAGCTCGGCACGCCCCGCCGCAGCAGAAGCCGCCGCCACCAGCTTGACAGGCTGGTCGGCGTCATTCTTCAGCACCATAAAGGCGGCAGTGTTGGGGGAGCCCGGCGGCAACAGGCGAACATAACCGTCGACAGCCTCGACCTTGGCCAGTGCAGGCGCCGTCATACCCAGAACCAGCAGAGAATAAAACGCACGTTTAAACATGATTAAAATCCTTTTATGATGTTGTTAAACGGCGCCAAGGTTACCCCAGCAGCAACCTTTTTTGCACCTTTCAATAACAAGGATTTAGACATGGCCCCCATTCTCATTGCCGAGCAGCAGGATGGCTTGCTCACCCTGACCCTCAACCGCCCCGACAAACGCAACGCTCTCAATACCGAGCTCTATAAGCAACTGGTGGCAGTGCTGCGAGAGGCGGCAGCCGATGAGGAGGTGCATGTCCTGCTGTTGCAGGGGCAGCAGGATTGCTTTACCGCGGGCAATGATCTGGCCGACTTTATGGGCAAGAGCTCGCTGGAGCCCGACGACCCCATACTGCAGTTCCTCCACACCCTGGCCGATTTCCCCAAACCCGTGATCGCTGCCGTTGCAGGCCCGGCGGTGGGGATTGGCACCACCATTCTGCTGCACTGCGATCTGGTCTATCTGGCGGATAACGCCCGCTTGCAGCTTCCCTTTGTCGAGCTGGGGCTGGTGCCGGAGTTCGCCTCCAGCCTGCTGCTGCCGCGTCTGGTGGGGCACCTCAAGGCGGCCGAGCTGTTGCTGCTGGCCGAGGCGATTGATGCCGAGGAGGCGCTGCGGCTCGGGCTGGCCAACAAGGTGGTAGCGGCCGATGGATTGCTCTCCTTTGCCCGCGAGCAGGGACTGAAGCTGGCGGCCAAGCCGCCCAGAGCGCTGCAAAAGAGCAAGGCGCTGCTGAAACAGGAGCTCAAACAGGCGGTACACTTTGTCATCGATCTGGAGGCGCGCGCCTTCGCCCAGGCACTGCAAGGGGAAGAGGCGCAGCAGCGCATCGCCCAGAAACTCAAACGGCGGGGCTGAGCCTCGCCCACATCCGTTCAGTTGAGACGAAAACGGCCGATCAGCTCGCAACCCTGCACCTTGTCCTGCAACTGGATCAGCCGGGCAATTTCCGGATTGGGGTGGCGCTTGAGAAAGGCGAGCAGGGCACCACGACAGCAACCCAGCTCGCTGATCAGCGCCTCGCATTCCCGGTTCGGGCATTGTGGCACCAGCGCCGTCACCAGCTCGGAGGCAAGCTTCAGGTAGCGCAACTCGTAAGTCGGCTCATCCATCGCCCGCCAGAAGTCAGCCAGCCGGTGACAGGTGGCGACCCGCATGGTGGCCAGTTCGGTCAGCTCGACCTGGGTCATCTCGTAAACATCCCCCAGCGCCTGCTGATAAAAGCAGATCGCCGCCCCCAGCGAACCGGCCTGCCAGGCACGCTCCGCCTCCAGCATGTATCGTTGCCAACTTTGCGGTGTCATTTCGCTCTCCCGAGTCCGTCATGGTGGGAGTGTTATCATGGCTAATTGAGAATAAATATCAACCAGAGGGTTAGTGCAGGATCTCTGCGCAACCTTGGCAAACCCGGCGCCCGACCTTATGATCGTGCCCTTCCCCCCTTCTTTGGAGCACACCACAATGCGACCACGCCTCCCGCAGATGCTGGGCTGCTCCCTGCTCTGCGTGCCCCGCATGCTGGTCTGGATCTATTAGCTGCGCTCAAGCGAACGCAACCCATCCGATCCATTCAGCAAAGGAGTACCAGCATGAACACCTGCCAACACTGGTCGCAGGTCGAATACCTGCACCTGACGGTGACCAACCCCAATATCTGCCTCAAGGGGCAACACAGCTACTACTCGGGTGCCTGGGATGGCCCCTTCGAAGAGGTGGCAGTGCGCTACCTCCATGGCGATCCCTTCAGCCGCAGCCCGGAAACCGGCTGGGAGCCGCTCTGGCATATCGACCGGCTCCATATCGGCGACTATGTGCAGATTGCCGCCGGGGTGAAGATCATCATGGGGGGCACCACACCCACAACACGTCCTTCATCAGCACCTATCCGTTCGCCGATCTGGCGGCGCTCAAGCGCAGCTACCACCCCGCAGGTGATACCCGCATCGGCAACGATGTCTGGATCGGCATGGAGGCGATGATCATGCCCGGCGTCACCATTGGCGACGGCGCCATCATCGCCGCCCGCTCGCTGGTCAATCAGGATGTGCCGCCCTATGCCATGGTGGCGGGCACCCCGGCCAGGGTGGTGCGGATGCGCTTTGGCGAGGAGGAGATTGCCCGGCTACAGGCCCTCGCCTGGTGGGATTGGCCGGATCAACAGGTCAACGATCTGCTACCGCTGATCCAGCAAGGTGACGTCGCCCTGCTTGAGCAGGCGGCTGCCCACTGGGCGGAGCGCCATGAGTGACCACCGCTAACCAGTAGCTGACAGCAGAAGGGCGACCCCGGAGTCGCCCTCTGTTATCTCCGGCATGCTCTGGACGCAGTCATCGCACATCCACTCACTGCGCGCTTTTGGACTGGTTGAGGCTGCACTGCTTGCCGGGATAACCGGGTAGATCCTTGGCATCGCTGCCGCAGGCGAGCCGTTTGGCCTGTTGCAGGCGAGCCGCCAGATTGGCGCTGTCCACCGGCATCCACTGCATCTGCTTGCCGAGCCAGCTGGCCCAGGCAAACTCGACGAAATAGACCTGTTTGTCCTTGCGAAAGTAGCCCGCATTCTGCAGCAGTCCGGCGAGGGTGCGATAGGGGTAATCAGGCAGCTTGTCGATGCTGGTCGGCAACTGCTCCGGGGTCAGCGGTTGCCCCTTCTCATCCTTGAGCCAGGCCCAATGGTTGTTCTGCATCTGGCTCCAGAAGTTGGCTTTGTCCTGCAGACGGCCAATCACCTTGACCCGGGCATCCTTGACGCCCTGCTGCCACAACGCCTTGGTGAGATGGTGGCGGTCCACCAGCCAGTAGTTGCCATCCGGCGCAATCACCACGGGGATCTCTTTCTTTTTCATCAACTTGTCGAGCTGCTTTGCGCTCATGCCCGCCAATGTGGCCTGGGTCTCATCGACCTGGATCTGGCCGACGCCCCCCTGAGTCGGGTGCAAGGCATCGATGCCGATCTCGCACCAGTTGCCCACCGCCGTGTCGCTCTGGCACGGGGCCAACGCCCAGGCACCCTGGCTCAACACACAGGCCAGCAATAACCATGCTTTCATCGTTTGACACTCCTCACCACATTGAACTGCACAGACGCCGGGAACGCTCTTCTACCCCGATTGGGAGTGAGAGTCGAATGCTGGCGGTCAGACCAGCAAACGGGATATCATGATTTCCCATCTGTCGGCGATATTTTCTCGCCGAGTTTTCTCCCCGCTTCACACTATTTGAAGGATCCGACCCATGAAAGGATGGAGCCCCTTGCTGGCCCTGCTGGGCTGTGCTGCTGTCCAGGCTGCCGATATTCCCGCCGGAACACAACTCGCCGCCGAGCAGATTGTCGTTCGCCACCTCAAGGATGAACCTGCCAGCCTGAGCCCGCTCAAGCTGGTCGGCCTGCCGGAGTTGCAGGTACTGCGGGATCTGTTCGAGGGGCTGCTGACCCAGGGGCCGGATGGCAAACCGGTTGCCGGGGTGGCGGCCAGCTGGGAAAACAAGGGCAACCAGTTCTTTACCTTCCATCTGCGCCCGGATGCGCGCTGGTCCAACGGCGATCCGGTCAAGGCCGGCGACTTCGTCTACGGCTGGCGCAAGCTGGTCGACCCGAAAGAGGCGGCCACCTTCGCCTGGTTTGCCCAACTGGCCCGTTTCGACAAGGTGGACGAAATAGTCGCTGGCAAATTGCCTGCCAGCGAGCTGGGGGTCAAGGCCCTCGATGATCACACCCTGCAGGTGACCCTCTCCCAGCCGGTGCCCTACTTCCTGAACCTGCTGAGCCACCCCAGCCTGTCGCCGCTCCATCAGGCCAGCATCGAGCAGTACGGCAACCTGTGGACTCAACCCGGCAAACTGGTGGGCAACGGTGCCTTTGTGCTGAACAACCGGGTGGTCAACGAGAAGCTGGAGCTGACCCCCAACCCTTATTACTGGGATCGGGCCCATACCGTATTGACCAAGGTGATATTCATGCCGATCAATCAGGAGAGCGCGGCCACCAACCGCTATCTGGCGGGCGATCTGCATATCACCGAATCCTTCCCCAAGGAGCAGTACGACAAGCTGAAGCAGCAGATCCCGAATGAGGTCTACACCCCGGATCAGCTCGGTACCTACTACTACGCCTTCAATACCCGTCAGGCACCACTGAACGATGTGCGGGTGCGCAAGGCGCTCTCCTACACCATCGACCGCGCCCTGATCGCCGACAAGGTGCTCGGCACTGGCGAGAAACCGGCTTATCACTTCACTCCGGATGTGACCGCCAGCTTTACCCCGGCCGCCAACTTGCTCTCCACCAGCAGCCAGCCGGCGCTGGACAGCAAGGCCAAGGCCCTGCTCAAGGAGGCCGGTTACGGCCCGGACAAGCCGCTCAAGCTGACCCTGCTCTACAACACCGCGGAAATTCACAAGAAGATGGCGCTGGCCATCGCCAGCATGTGGAAGCAGAAGCTGGGCGCCGAGGTCGAGCTGACCAATCAGGAGTGGAAAACCTATCTCGACAGCCGCCAGAGCGGTCAGTTCGAGGTGATCCGCTCCTCCTGGGTTGCAGATTACAACGACCCGTCAGCGTTCCTTGGTCTGTGGGGCTCTCGTCACAGCGGCAATATGGCTGGCTTTGCCAATGCCCGTTATGACCAGCTACTGGCAGAGGCGGCCAGCACTCAGGATGCCGCCAGCCGCAGCAAGCTGTTTGGCGAGGCGGAGGCGCTCCTGCTGGATCAGGCCCCCATCGCCCCCATCTACCAGTACACCAATGCCCGCCTCATCAAGCCATGGCTCAAGGGCTACCCCATCAACAACCCGGAAGATGTGGCCTACAGCCGCCAACTCTACCTCGTCAAACACTGAGACCGGCCACAACGATGCGAGGCCCGCTGGGCCTCGCTATTGATACTGTTCACACCACGATTTCCAGCCTAAAATGCCGCCCCTTCTGTTCAATTAATCTCCAATAGCCAGTCAGACATGCGTTATTTGATACTGCTCTCGTTGTTGTGGGCCCTGCCTGCGCAGGCCAATAGCGAATCCCAATGCCAGCAAGAGTTTGTCGGCTGGATGCTGCACCAGCAGCAACAGTTCAGCGATCGCAAGTCTGACAAGATGGAGCGGCGCCGGGCCGAACGGGCCATCGAGTTGGCTCGTCAGGAGTACGACAAACAAGCCAGCTTCTGCAAAACCATGCAGCTTGTACATGACTACAAAGATGATGATCCTCGCCTCTCCCCAAGAAAGGGCGAAGTTCACGATTTCACACCGGCCAGCTGACCCTCACTTCATCAATTCATTGTGTTGATTAATTGACCCAAGCCAAGTTCGGGGCACTGAAGAGCCTTAGAATGATTAACTGAGAACGACAATAAAAAATATATTTATCAGTTATTTGGCTTTTTCAGGAACGACACATGACCAAACTCCATCAGGAGGGGGAGATACACTTCCCCGACAACATCGCACTCATCTCGACCACGGATCCCGCCAGTCATATTACCTATGCCAACCAGCACTTCTGTGATGTGGCCGGGTATGGTGCGGCCGAAATGGAAGGGGTGCCCCACAATCTGGTGCGACACCCCGACATGCCCAAGGTGGCCTTCGCCGACATGTGGCAGCGGCTGCGACAGGGCAAAAGCTGGATGGGGCTGGTCAAGAACCGCGCCAAAAGCGGTCAGTTCTATTGGGTAAACGCTTACGTCACCCCGATCCTCAATGCGCAGAAGGAGATCGTCGAGTTCCAGTCAGTGCGCACTAAACCCGCCGCCAGCGATGTGGCCTGGGCCGAGCAGCTCTATGGCCTGCTGCGCAGCGGCAAGGCGCTTCCCTGGCTGAGCCGCTTTCACATTGAACCGGGTCGGCTGACCCTCTGGCTCTCCGTTTCTGCCTTGTTCACCACCCTTGCTACCTTTGCCACCGGCAACCTGTTATGGCTGCTGCCCACCACCCTGTTGCTGTTGGCACAGGCAACCCACGGCTGGCGATTGCAGCAACGGCTGGCTCATCTGCTCACCCTTGCCGATCAAGACAAGGGAACCCGCCTCTGTCAGGTGCTCTACACCCGACGGCGCGACACCCTGGCGGCCGTCGAACTGGCCCTGCGGATGAAGCAGGCCGAGCTCAAGGCCGTGGTCGGGCGCAGCGCCGACACCAACCAGCAGATCCTGCAGGCAGCCGAAGATGACCGGGGCAATATCCAGACCATTGATACTCATCTGCAGCAGCAGCGTGCCCATAGCGAGCAGCTGGCGACCGCCATCACCGAGTTGAGCCACTCCATTCGCGATGTGGCCCACAGTGCCCATGAGGCAAGCAATCTGGTCATAGAGGTACAGCAGGTCTCTGACGAGGGGCTGCAAGCATTGGCGACCACCCGATCTGCCGTCAACCAACTCCATCAGGAGCTGGATGCCAACCACGCCGTGCTGGCCCAGCTCACCAGCGACAGCCAGAAGATCAACGGTATTCTGGAGGTGATCAGTCAAATCGCTGACCAGACCAACCTGCTCGCCCTCAATGCGGCCATCGAGGCCGCCCGGGCGGGCGAACAGGGGCGCGGTTTTGCCGTGGTGGCGGATGAAGTGAGGGCGCTGGCCCAGAAGACCCGTGCCTCGACTAGCGAGATCCACGAGATGATCCAGGCGCTGCAACAGACTACACGACAACTGTCGGACGGGATGACACAAGGGGCGCAGACCTCGGTGCGCTGCCAGCAGCACGCGGGCACCACCGCCGATGTGCTCACCCAGATCAACCGGATGTTGGGGCAGGTGACCCGCACCAGCGACGAAATCGCCCAGGCGGTAAGTCAGCAGGCCGACGTCACGGCGACCCTCGATGAAGGGGTACACCAGATCCACCAGCTGGCCAGCCACACCGCCGACAACAGCAGGCTGGCCCTCGATGGCATCACCCTGCTGGTAGAGCGGCTGCAGGATCTCTCACGGCTGATCAACCAGTTCAGATATTGAAGCGACAGCGATCAAAAAAGCGCGTCAACTGACGCGCTTTTTTCGCTTTGCCTGACAGGAGAGTTATTCGCCCTGCTCGCTGGCGGCAAACTCCGGCACCTTGGCCATGGCATCCAGCACCACCTGAATATCCGCCCCCGGTTTGCAGGCGTTCTCGCTCAGGTGACGGCGCCAGGCGCGAGCCCCCTGCATGTTCTGGAACAGCCCCAGCATGTGGCGGGTCATGTGGGAGAGGTAGTTGCCCTTGGCCAGCTCCTGCTCGATATAGGGCAGCATCATCCGCACCACCTCGTGGCGGCTCGGCACGGCGTTGTTCTGACCAAACACCAGATTGTCCACCTGCGCCAGAATGTAGGGGTTCTGATAGGCTTCGCGCCCCATCATGACGCCATCGACGTGTTGCAGGTGCTCGAGAGTCTGCTCCATGGAGGTGACACCGCCGTTGAGGGCGATGGTGAGATCCGGGTAATCCTGCTTGACCCGATAGACGCGAGGATAATCGAGGGGCGGGATCTCGCGGTTCTCCTTGGGGCTCAGGCCACTCAGCCACGCCTTGCGGGCATGGACGATGAAGGTGTCGCAACCAGCATCGCGCACCTGTTCGATAAAGGCCTGCAAAAACTCGTAAGAGTCCTGATCGTCGATACCGATACGGGTCTTCACCGTCACCGGAATATCGACCACATCGCGCATCGCCTTGACGCAGTCCGCCACCAGCGCCGGTTCACCCATCAGGCAGGCACCAAAACGACCGTTCTGCACCCGATCGGAGGGGCAGCCGACGTTGATGTTCACCTCGTCATAGCCGCGCTCCTCGGCCAGCTTGGCGCAGTGGGCCAAATCGGCGGGATTGCTGCCACCCAGCTGCAGGGAAATGGGATGCTCCTGCTCGCTGTAACCCAGATAATCACCCTTGCCGTGGATGATGGCGCCGGTGGTCACCATTTCGGTATAGAGCAAGGTCTGGCGGCTCATCAGTCGATGAAAGTAACGGCAATGCCGATCAGTCCAGTCCAGCATGGGGGCGATGGAAAAACGCTGCGCCTGCATAAAAATCATCCGGGTTGGCTAAAGAAAGGGGCGGATTTTATCACAACGTGAAGCAGCCCCAGAAAATGAATTTTGTCGCCGCGCCATGCGAGGCCCTGTGATAGTATCCGGCTAATAGAAAGGGTATCTGCGCGATCATGAATCAAGACCAACTTTTACAACGAGCCGAGCGACTCTGTATACAGCGAGGGATCCGCTTCACCCCGACCCGACGTCAGGTATTTCGCCTGCTGGCGGCACACGGCAACGCCATCAGCGCCTATGATTTGTTGGCCCAGCTGCAACAAACCGAAGCGAATGCCAAGCCGCCAACCGTCTACCGGGCACTCGATTTTTTGCTCGAACAGGGCTTTGCTCACAAGGTGGAATCTCTCAACGCGTTTATCTTCTGCTGCCACTTCGATCACGCTCACCCGATGCAGTTGCTGATCTGCGACGAGTGCGGGGATGTGGTCGAGCTTCACGATACGGCGATCGATAGCGCGTTTTCCGAGCAGGCCCACTTGCATGGTTTTACTATTACCAATAAGACGATAGAGGCACATGGCCAATGTGCCCGTTGTACGCCCACTGTAGGAAGTCATCATGAAGGCTGATTTTGTAAATCCGTTCCTGCTATCCCTGCTCAATGTGCTCTCGACCATGGCACAGCTGGAACTCAAACCGGGCAAACCGAAACGCAAGATGGATGAGCTGGCGCGCGGTGACGTCTCCGGCCTGATCGGCATGGTCGGCCCGCAGACCCGTGGCTCCCTCTCCATCAGCTTCGAGAAGGGGCTGGCGCTGGAGATCATGCGCCGCATGCTGGGGGAAGCTCCCGCCTCCATCAACGAAGAGGTGACCGACATGGTCGGCGAAATCACCAACATGGTGACCGGCGGTGCCAAGCGGATGCTGGGCGAGAAGGGCTACGAGTTTGACATGGCGACCCCCATCATCGTCTCCGGCCCCAACCACACCATTACCCACCGTGCCGATGGCACCAAGATCATGATGCCGTTCGAATCGGATTTCGGTCGCGCCACTATCGAAATCTGCTTCGAGTAACCCTATGTGGAAAGCATTGAAATGGATTTTCATCTGCTGGGCCCTGCTGTTGATCCTGTCGGACATTCAGATCAGCACCTCCCTCTACAAGTACGAAGATAACCGGGTGCTCATCAACTTCCCGCGCTGGGAAGCCAAGCAGCCCTGGGGCACCTTCGAGTGGCATGCCGGACGGGTAGAAACCCACTGGTATGGTCTGGAGGGCAAACCCAAGCCGAAAGGCCCGCAAATCTGATCCGGTAACGGATCCGGCAGAAACAGAAGAGGCCAGCAGCTGCTGGCCTCTTTGCTATCTCGTTGTTTCTGAATCAAGCCGCTTCGGCAGCCAGCTTACCGCTTGGTCGCACCAGGATGCCGACGATGCAGGCCAGCAGAGTCGGCAGCAGCCAAGCAAGCCCCTTGTCGAACAGCGGCAGGAAGGCAAAGCCGTCCATCGCCATCCCGGCAGCCCCCAGCCCATCGAGGCAACCAAACAGAAAGGCGACCGTCAGCACGCCGCGAAACGCAAGCCGTGGCTGGGCAAACCATCCCTTGAGGAAGGTCACCAGCACCAGCGCGATGGCCACCGGATAGATGGCCACCAGCACCGGGATGGAGAGGCCAATCAGCTCGCTCAGCCCCACATTGGCCACCACTGCACAGAGCGCCCCCAGCAGGATCACCCAGCTGCGATAGGCACAGCCAGTCAGGCCATGGAAGTAGTCGGCACCGGCACAGAGCAGGCCGACCGCACTGGTAAAACAGGCCAGGGTGATGATGGCAGCCAGAATAAACTGACCCGGTTGACCAAACAGACTCTGGACGTAGGCATTGACGATGGCCCCACCATTGCTGATATCGCTCGCCACCCCACCGGCGTTGTTGCCCAGCTGAAAGAGCGAGATATAGACAGCCGACAGCCCGACCGCCGAGATCAAGCCTGCGATGGTCAGATATTTGAACTGGCTGCGATAATCCTCGATCCCCTTCTGGCGCAGCAACCCGATGATCAGGGCGCCAAACATCAGGGAGGCCAGGGTATCCATAGTGTTGTACCCCTCCAGCATTCCTTTGGTCAGGGCTGCATCTATGTACTCACCGCTGGCATCAGGCATGGTGCCCTGCGGCGTCATAAAGACCCCGACCGCCAGAATAAGCAGCATCGCCATCAGGGCTGGGGTCAGATACTTGCCGACCGCATCGAGCAGCTTGCCCCGATCGAGCGCCACCAGGATCACCAGCGCAAAGAAACTCAGGGTGTAGATCAGCAGCCCCTCATGACCGGCATCGCCGAGCCAGGGTTTGAGCCCCATCTCGTAGGCGACCAGACCGGTGCGGGGAATGGCAAAGGCGGGTCCCATGATGATATAGATGGCGATGGCCAGCGCCGTCGCCGCCCCGGCGGGCAGATAGCGGGTCATTCCGGTCCAGCCACTCGCGCCGCCCCCCGAACTCCCCTTGGCCACCGCAATCAGGGTGATCAGCGGCAAACCCACCGCCGTCAGCAAAAAGCCGCACATGGCGGCCAGCAGATGCTCACCGGCCATAAAACCGGCCAGCGGCGGAAAAATGATATTGCCTGCCCCCAGATAGAAGGCAAACGTCATAAACCCCAATCCGAATACGTCGGACAACTTCAATGATTTCGTCAAACTCAACCTCATCTGCCTTATCAGCTTGTTATTGATTGCACCCACTGCCTGGCAGATAACCGGTAACAATACCTCTTTCCCCCACACGGCCCACGGACCGGATGAGGCGCACCACCTTTAGCATAAAGAAGAGGAGTTCGATCTCAATCACCAATTAATATCTTGAAACAATTTACCGCTGTGGAATTAATCGCCGAATAACTCAGCGCTCCATAAACAGGTGTCGCATGTGGCGTATGGGAGGTGAGAAGGGGGGACAGGTTATAGCGGCCAAATACGGCTGCTCAGGTGCTATCTGCGTACGGTGACAATTACGGCAGCAAAGCGAGGTGAAATGCGAGGCTCACAAAAAAACAAAAGAGCCTGCACGGGGCAGGCTCTTGGCAATATCACATCAGGTGTGATCAGGCAGCTTCGGCAGCCATCTCGGTCGGACGCACCATCACGCCAACTACGCAGGCCAGCAGGGTCGGCATCAGCCAGGCGAGGCCCTTGTCGAACAGCGGCAGGAAGGCAAACGCATCCATCTTCATACCGGCAGCACCCAGACCATCCAGGCACCCGAACAGGAAGGCAACCATCAACACGCCACGGAACACCAGACGGGGACGGCCGAAATAACCCTTCAGGAAGGTGACCAGTACCAGCGCCACGGCAACCGGATAGATGGCAACCAGCACCGGAATGGAGAGGCTGATCAACTGGCTCAGACCCACGTTGGCCACCACGGCACAGATAACGCCCAGCAACACCACCAGCTTCTTGTAAGCCATGCCGGTCAGATTGTGGAAGAAATCGGAACAGGCAGAGATCAGGCCCACGGCAGTGGTGAAGCAAGCCAGAGTGATGATGGCCGCCAGAATGAACTGACCCGGCTGACCAAACAGGCTCAGTACGTAGGCGTTGACGATGGCGCCACCGTTGCTGACATCGGTCGCCACACCGGCCGCAGTGTTGCCCAGCTGGAACAGGGAGACGTACACCACGCTCAGACCAACGGCAGAGATGAGGCCGGCAATGGCCAGATACTTGAACTGGCTCTTGTAATCGTTGATGCCTTTCTGGCGCAGCAGATCGACGATCAGAGCGCCAAACATCAGGGACGCCAGGGTGTCCATGGTGTTGTAGCCTTCCAGGATCCCTTTCACGAAGGGGCTGTTCTGATAGTCACCGGACGCATCAGGCATGGAGCCTTGCGGTGCTACGAATACACCGATCGCCAGAGTCAGCAGCAGCAGCATCAGTACCGGAGTCAGGTATTTGCCGATGGCGTCCATCAGCTTGCCCTGGTTCCTGGAGACCAGAATGGCCACACCAAAGAAGATCACGGTATAGGCCGCCAGACCCGCCTGCCCCATGTCACCGATGAATGGCTTGAGGCCCATTTCATAGGCAACCAGACCGGTACGGGGCGCGGCAAAAGCCGGGCCGATGATGATATAGATGGCAACGGCCAGCGCAGTCGCGACACCGGCAGGCAGCAGTTTGGTCATGCCAGCCCAACCGTTACCGGCTTTCGCCACGGCCAGAATGGTCACCAGAGGCAGGCCCACGGCTGTGACCAGGAAGCCAAACATCGCCAAGGAGAGGTGCTCACCAGCCATGTAACCGGCCAACGGCGGGAAAATGATGTTACCGGCGCCCAGGTAGAAGGCGAAGGTCATAAACCCTAATCCGAGTACATCGGACAATGTGAGTGATTTCGTCAAGTTCAACCTCGTCTGTCTTGTAAATTATTGCTTGTTATAGTTTTTATCGGTCGCTGACCGGGTGTGTTCAGGGGGTATAAAAAAAGAGCCCCGCATGTTTTTTCATCGCAACCAGTGGTTTTAGCTGGTCTGGAGCGGGCGCTCGATCTGGAACCAGCATAATGGCGTGAAAAAATAGTTCAAGACGAAATTTACATCTTCAAATAGAAGGGGTTGGTCAGTTGGATATATCTGTCGGAATAGGCCCCATCAGCAGAATGGATCACAATTTCACCCCTCTCACACCTGTTTAATCCTCTGCCAAGTAGCAATAAAACACGATTTGCCTCTTTACCCTCTCTGGTGATAACAGCTGTATAACAAATGCCATGCAGATCATAATTCGCCGAAATGCATAAAATTTCATCAGCCATCGCCGTCGGCAGCACCAGCGCCACCTGCCCGTTCGGGCTCAGCAAACGATCGCAGGCCGCCAGTAATGCGTGGCTGTCGAGGGCGCCGGTATGGCGGGCCAACGCCCGCGCCGGATCGCTAAATGACTGGCCTGCCAAGAAATAGGGAGGGTTGGAGACGACAAGATCATAAGGGTCGGCCTGATAATCCTGAATGGCACCCTCTATGACGGTCACCCGATCGGCCCAGGGAGAAGCAGCCGCATTCTCCCGCGCCTGACTGGCCGCATTAATATCCAGCTCAACCGCATCAAGACGGCAGTCAGATCTGCTGCGCTGGGCCAGCATCAGGGCGATCAGGCCGCTGCCGGTGCCGATATCGAGCACTCGACGCGCCTGTTCGACCGGCGCCCAGGCACCGAGCAAAATGCCATCGGTGCCTACCTTCATGGCGCAGCGATCGTGATTGATATGGAACTGTTTGAAGGTAAATCCGCGACTACGTCCCATCTGGCCCCCGTCATCTGCAAAAATGGTGGGCGATTATAGCGGCTAAGACACACTCACCAATAGGAGCCGACGAGATAATCGCCTATAATCTGCCGTTTCCTTAATGACCGAGTATTGCCATGAGCCAGTCCTTTGATGATTTCGACCTGCACCCAGCCCTCAACCGGGCCTTGGCCGAGATGGGATTCACCCGCCCCACCACCATCCAGCAGATGGTGCTGGAGCCAGCCCTGGACGGCCGCGATATTCTGGCATCCGCACCGACCGGTACCGGCAAGACCGCCTCTTTCCTGCTGCCGGCACTCCAGCACCTGCTGGACTTCCCGCGCCGCAAGCCGGGCCCCTGCCGCATGCTGATCCTGACCCCGACCCGCGAGCTGGCTCTGCAGGTGACCGCCCACGCCAAGGCGCTGGCGGCTCACACCAACCTCAGCATCGAGACCATCATCGGCGGCGTCAGCCATGAAGAGCAGCTGCCTGCTCTGACCAAGACCACCGACATCGTGGTCGCCACCCCGGGCCGTCTGCTCGAGTACATCGAGAAAGAGGAGTTCGAGAGCCACGACATCGAAGTGCTGGTGCTGGATGAAGCGGACCGCATGCTGGACATGGGCTTTATCAAGGATGTGAACCGCATCGTGGCCGAAGCGCGCTACCGCAAGCACACCATGCTCTTCTCCGCCACCCTGGAAGGGGCCGGCCTTGAGAAGTTCGCCAACGAGATCCTCAAGGATCCGGTGGAGCTGCACGCCGAGCCGCCCCGCAGCGAACGTCGCCCCATCACCCAGTGGATCCATCTGGCCGATGACGCCACCCACAAGCTGGCGCTGCTGACCCATATCCTGAAAGATCCGGAAACCCAGAAAGCCATTATCTTCGTCAAGACGCGCGAGCGTCTGGCGGAGCTCTCCGGCCAGCTGCAGGCTGCAGGTATCTCTTGCGCCTGGATCCGTGGCGAGATGGAGCAGAGCAAGCGTATCGAATCGATCCGCAAGTTCCACGAAGGGGAAGTACCCTTCCTGATCGCCACCGACGTCGCCGCCCGCGGCATCGACCTGCCGAACGTCAGCCATGTCATCAACTACGACATGCCCTACGGCGCCGATGTCTACGTCCACCGTATCGGTCGTACCGGCCGCGCCGGCAACCGTGGCTGTGCCATCAGCCTGGTGGAAGCCCACGACATGGCGATGGTCGCCAAGATCGAACGCTACACCGAAGAGCGCCTCAAGCGCCGGGTGATCGACGAGCTGCGCCCGAAACACAAGGAAGCGCGGGTACCGGTGAAGAAGAAAAAGCCGGTCGACAAGAAGAAGTCCGCCAAGAAGAAAAAGAAGAAGTGATCTCCTGGCGATAAAGAGAAGGGCCATCCCGCGGGATGGCCCTTCTGCATTCTGAATCACTCTGACAAGTGGTTATGCCACCACTCTGCGCATCCCCATATGGGGGATATCGTCTTCGAGATAGCCTTCCCCTTCCGCCACAAAACCGTGTTGGCCATAGAAGCCTTGCAGATGGGCCTGCGCCCCCAGCCAGATGCTGTGAGTCGGCCAGCGCGCCTCGCACGCCTTGACCGCCTCGCCGATCAGCTGGTGACCGAGACCGCCGCCGCGCGCCTTGGGTGAGGTCACCACCCGGCCGATGGCGGCGCCGCTCTCGTCGCCGATGCCGGGCGCCATGATCCGCGCATAGGCGGCCAGCAGCTCACCCTGATAGCCGAGCAGGTGCCAGACCCCTTCGCGGCGATCGAGCCCGTCCAGATCTTGAAAGGGGCAAGTCTGCTCCACCACGAACACCTCGGCCCGCAGCGCCAGCAACTCATACAACTCGTCAGTGGTCAGTTCAGACCAGGGTTTCAGGATCCAGTTCATCGGCAACTCCTTATCAGTTCGGCCTGCCAGCATAATCGTGGCGCCCGCCCCCTGCATTAACCTTTGTTAAGTTCTTTCAGCCGTTTGTGAATGCGGCTCAGACTGACTGGCTGGCGTAATGCCGAGACGGGCTCTATGAAAGGTCTGAAATCTGGTGGCAACACAGCCCCTCATGGCGCCTCGGCGACACTACTCCTTGTTCAGCGCTCTCAACCGCTTGCGAATGCGGCTCAGGCTGATGGGAGTAATGCCGAGATAGGCGGCGATCTGGTGATCCGGCACTCTGGCATCGAGTGCGTGAAAGCTGTCGAGAAAGTGCTGATAACGCGTCTGCGGGCTGCCGGTCAGCAGCAACTGCTCCTTCTCCTCCTTGATGCGCAGCTGCACCTCCAGCAGGTGCTGGTACCAGCGCGGCCAGCCGGGCAGCTGGCGCAGGTCAGCCAGACTGAACAGCTGCAGATGGCAGGGTTCCAGCGCCTCCACGCTGTAGCGGGCCGGATCGCCACTAAGCAGGTGGTGGAAGTCGAGAAACTCGTCCCCCTCCCAGTAGAACTCCTTGATGTACTCGCGGCCATCCTCCAGCACCAGCTTGGCCCGCAGCAGCCCCTGCTCCACCCTGACCAGCAGATCCGGGCTGTCACCGGCGTGCCAGAGGCAGCTTTTCGGGCTGAGGGTCAGCGGGCGGGCAAAAGAGAGGAGGCGCGCGGCCTCCTCTTTATCTGCGACCTGCGCCCAATCGAAGGGGGGTCTGTCAGTCAGCATGATCAAGCGCGGCGCTGACGCACGGCTTCAAACAGGCAGACACCGGTTGCCACCGAGACGTTGAGGCTGGATACCGCCCCCGCCATCGGGATGCTCACCAGCTCGTCGCAGTGCTCGCGGGTCAGACGGCGCATGCCTTTACCTTCAGCACCCATCACCAGCGCCATCGGGCCGGTCAGTTTGGCCTGATAGAGATCGTGATCGGCCTCGCCAGCGGTGCCGACGATCCAGACGCCGCGCTCCTGCAGCTCGCGCAGGGTGCGGGCCAGGTTGGTGACCTGAATCAGCGGCACCACTTCAGCGGCGCCACAGGCGACCTTGCGCACGATCGGGGTGAGACCCGTGGCCTTGTCCCGCGGCACGATGACCGCATGAGCCCCGGCAGCATCGGCGCTGCGCAGGCAGGCGCCGAGGTTGTGCGGATCGGTCACGCCATCCAGCACCAGCAGGAAGGGCTGGTTCTGTTGTGCCGCCAGCTCGTCCAGCAGGCTGGCCAGATCGTGCTCGGCCAGCTTCGGCGCCTCTTTCACCCGGGCCATGATGCCCTGGTGATTGTTGCCTTCCGCTTTGTCATCAAGGGTCTTGCGGTTCACGCTCTGCACCTTGAGACCGAGGGACTCCAGCTCGGCCAGCAGGGGTTGCAGCCGGTCGTCATCCCGCCCCTTGAGGGCCCACACTTCGATGAAGCGCTCGGGAGTGCGCTCCAGCAGCGCGGATACAGCGTGAATGCCGTAGATCAGTTCAGTACTCATGTTCAAGATCCGTAGGTCGGGTCGCATAAATGCGCCCCGAAGAAAAAAGGCCGTACCGGCAGCCTGACCACCATGATGCTGGCGTCGTCACCGGTCGCTAAATGATGACGCATCATACCAGAGAGACCGGCATCTAGGGAGGAGGAAGCTGCTCGGCCAAGCTCCGAAACTATGACAGGCCTCTTGACCCGGCGGCGCCATCATCCTTAATGGCGCACCTGACCCTACTCTTGGCTGATTGCAGGAGGACAGTACCCTGCCCGGCAGTGACTAAGTGGACTCGCTACGCGACGCTCAACACGGTAGCGGTCCCAATTTCAGCCCTTGGAGATCAGCCCTTTCGTTGTGGATGTTCGACTTCAACACGGCTCAGGATGACTAATTTATTGATCTTGCCCAGAAAACTATCATCTCCCGCTTCCCTCTCCAGCATCGCTCGCTAACATAGCCGTTTGGCAACAGCCTCGTCGGAGTCACCCATGAGCCAGGCCAGCGAAACCACGCAGGTAAAAAGCAGCAGACTGGAAGCTGGAATTCAGGGTGCGGTAGCCTTGCCGAATGGAATGGATAGGCGAGTAGCACGAGTGGCGCGATCACTGAACATGGTGACGGCCTTATGTTCATTTCTGAGCGGCTCACGCCGCCGTGGCTTGGCCGCGCCGTCCATAAGCACCCCATGAGCTGTTTTTTATACAGTCGTAATGATGGCGCAAAAGAGGAAGTCAAGCGAATACGCTCAGGTACATTAGGTGAGCTGGTAATGTTTGATTTCATAATTATTTTTACTTTTCGGCGATCAAGATGTTATGGGGTTATATGGAACTCTTTGCTAACGAATTAGTACCGTCTTCCATCTAATCACTATTACATAACAAAGAAGTTATTTGGTTGGAATAAGATATGAAAGAAACAAAGCTGTTATTAGCATTAAGAAAGAAAAATGGACAGATTGGATACTTATCCGAAGGCGTAACTATTCCGGAGTTTTTTGACTTGGTTACGCCGAAGTCAAATAATATTGTTGTTTTGCCTGATTTCTCTCCAGTAATTAATACGCTTTATAGCATCCATAAAAATTATAGAGATGAAGAGTTAACCAGAAAATATAATTCCCTGATTAATTATTGGGCGGATGCATCGACGTATTCAATTAAGGATATAAAGCTACAAAAAAACGTTCAGCTTGCAAGTTTTGCAAATGAAATGCTCAACTCAATTCAATTGAGAGTTAATGAAAAAATTCCTTCGTTTGTAAGGAATATTAATGAGATAGGTAATGTCATTCGAGATATAACACCAGAGTGTAACATGTATATCGACACGCTGCTTTGTTTTATACACTCAAAGGCGTCTCTTGAAATTGAATCATTTAAAAGAGACTGCTTATTAGTTCAGTATTGTGATTTTTTATATGATAAAGTATTAAGACTTTATAACTTAGCCACAAAAAACTGTGACTTTAGCACTCGATTAAATGAGTCATTATTGTGCTACCTATCATTTAATAAGCCGGAAGTTCTGAATGAATTCCTTATTCTTCACCCTGAATATTCAAGCGCAGAAGATATTAAACGGAAATATATATCTCAATGTCAGCCTGAAGATGTATATGACGAGAATTATGGGTATGTACAACAGTTTGGTATTCGTTATCGTTGCTATGAAGACCGTGAAATTAACACTTGCAAATCAATTAAAGCGATACTGACTAAGATTATTTCTATCAAAGAATTGCTTAAAAAGCTCAGAGATGAAGATGTTATCTGGGACGATAGCACTGATTTAATGAATGAACTTCAGGAGTTCATTAACCAGCCCATCCAAAAGCAGCACTGTTTAAATGTCATGTAACAAATTGTTCAGAGGGATTCACAACGCTTGGCATTCTCACTGTGCGATAGCTTGTGTGTATAAGGTGATGTTAGCAACTTCGGTATTGCGTTGCTCACACCTTAACAGGGCGTTAACTGGCTAGTGGTAAATTAGTTTGGAGTTATGATGTATCTGAATACAAGAATAAAAAGTCACCATCATGTGCTTACCGATAGTGCATTTGAACTGTTTTCTAAGGACCGCTATTCATTTCAAATCTCTCAAGTTACAGAAGATGCGTTCACCTTAAGTATCAAGAGTGTTGAAGGAGAGGAGAAAGAAGCTTTTGTCGCTCGATCTCATTCAATAATTTCCTTTTACCTTGTAGCTTTAAATGTAGCGACAATGGGTCATTTTTCTTGGGATTTCCAAATGGTATCTCCCGTACCATATTTTTATTCAGAAAAGCCAGATGAGCTACAGAACTACTTGATGTTACATAAAGGAACTGACTATTTGTACGACGAGGAGAAAATTGATATATCCTCTGAATTAGTGTGGCGCTCATTGAAAATAATGTTAGCGCTAGCAAGCGAAAAAGATGATGTATTTATAAGCGAGTACATCAAAGGCATTTACTCTCTACATAATAATTTTTTCAATATTAACTTTACGATTGAATCATTCGCTAGTTTCTATAGAGCGTTTGAGTACTTTTGCACAGTTAAAGTCTTGAATAAAAAAAGATTACACAATGAAAAAAGGCAGCTCAAAGCTATACTGGCAGATTTTGGTTTCAATGATCTTATCTTAAATGACTTTGACCGAATTTATGCGGCTCGATGTAGTGAAGTTATGCATGCTCAGTGTCAGCTAGCCGAGCAAGTAGATATTGACTTAATCATGCGGTTAAAAATCTTTCTGGACGCTCTATTGCACAAACATTACGAGCCGATATGGGATAAGTCCGCCAGTTAATAAGGTGGCATGCGGCAACTTCAGTATTTCGCCGCCCCTTAACAAAGCAACGCATCAATAACAGAGCATTTTGAGAACGACATGAATAAACTGAGTTTAGAAGAATCGTTGGTAAGCACTATGGGGCAGCAAATGAGTGGTACCGGAACTGAATTGGCTGAAATTGCAATAGACTCGGTACTAGAAGATGGTGTACTTAAAGATCTACCTGTCGTAGGGACTGCGCTTGCCTTGTACCAAACTGGTGTTGCGGTACGAGAAAGGCAATATGTTAAAAAGCTTGTCACCTTTTTAAGTGAGTTGAATAAAACTGACGAAGAAGCTCGCTTAAAGTTCATTGCAGAAGAAATGCTAGAACCTAAGCAAAGAGAACGGTTTGGTGAAACCATTTTGTCCCTTATCGACAAAGTTGATGATAATAGAAAGTTTGAGTTGTACGCTAAGGTATTTGAAAGACTTTTCATGAATGCATGTAGTTACGACGATGCTATTCGAATTTGCCTGATGATCGAACGTACGTTCTATAGTGATCTCCAGTATATATTGGTTTTTGAGGATGGGTGTGCAAAAGACCAACTGACAGCGAGTGAGTTATATAAAGTTGGTTTCTTGAGCTTTGGTGGCATGAATGGTGGTTCGTTTGAAGACGAAAATTCAGGTGGTGTTATATACAATCGAAACAAATATGGTCAAATATTGTTCGAACTACTTAAGCATTGATATAACGGTCTCTAGCCACAGGCACGTAGCTTGGCCGAACTCAGCCCAGAATCTAAGCCCCTCCCCTTTTCCGCTGACCATAAAAAATCCGACCCCCGGTAGCAGGGTTCGGATTTTTTTCGTCGTCAGGACTATCGGGCACTAGTGAAGTTAACCCGAGGCATCAGCCCGTTACAGCCTAGCCCCAAGTCGCCGGCCCCAGGCCATTGCCGAGGGCTTACCCCTTGGCCTTCACCTTATCGCGAGCTTTTTTGCCCGGTCGTCTGTTGCTGGGTTTGGCACGGCCACCCTTGGCGGGTTTGCCGCTCTCCTTGCCATCTTTCTCTTTACGCTTTTCGTGGCGCTCGGCGCTCTTGGCCTTCTCTTTCTTGATCTCGGCCATCTTGCGCACCGCCTGCTTGGCGTTCTTGCCGGTGATCTTGAGGGGCTCTTCCACCATCACGAAGTCGATCTTGCGATCGTCCAGGTTCACGCCCATCACCTTGACCCGCACCTTGTCACCCAGACGGTAGCGGCGGCGGAAGTTCTCGCCGATCAGCTGCATGTGCAGGGGATCAAACTGGTAGTAGTCGTTGGTGAGGGTGCTGACGTGCACCAGACCATCGATGTGGATCTCCGCCAGACGCACGAAGAAGCCAAAGCCGGTGACGCTGGCGATAACGCCGTCAAACTCGTCACCCACGTGATCCAGCATGTACTCGCACTTGAGCCAGTCGGCCACGTCGCGAGTGGCATCGTCGGCACGGCGCTCGGTCATGGAGCAGTGCTCGCCCATCGGGTCCACTTCTTCCAGCTGGTAGTGATAACCACCGCTCGGGGTCCACTTGTGGCGCAGGTTGCCCTGTTGCTCCTTGGCAGTCTGGTACTTGATCGCCCGGTGCAGGATCAGGTCGGGATAGCGACGGATTGGCGAGGTGAAGTGCGCATAGGACTTCAACGCCAGACCGAAGTGACCGATGTTGTCGGCCTGATAGATGGCCTGACGCATGGAGCGCAGCAGCATGGTGGAGAGCAGCTCCGCATCCGGGCGCCCTTCAAACTTGGCGGCCAGCTCGGCAAAGTCTTTCGGCTCGGGCTCGAGACCGCCTTTGAGCTCCAGACCCAGTTCGGCCAGGAAATCGCGGAAACCGGTCAGACGCTCTTCGCCCGGACGGTCGTGCACCCGGAACAGGGCGGCGGCTTCGTTCTTCTCGATGTAACGGGCAGCAGCCACGTTCGCCTGGATCATGCACTCTTCGATGATCTTGTGGGCATCGTTGCGCACCAGCGGCACGATGCGGTCGATCTTGCGCTGGGCGTTGAAGATGAAGCGGGTCTCCTCGCTCTCGAACTCCACCGCACCGCGCTGGTGACGGGCATGCTTGAGCGCCTTGTAGAGGTTGTTGAGCTCCTCAATATGGCCCACCAGCGGATCATACTGCTGGCGCAGCTTGGGATCGCCATCGAGGATCGCGGCAACCTTGGTGTAGGTCAGACGGGCGTGAGAGTTCATTACCGCTTCGTAGAACTTGTAGCCGGACATGCGGCCAGCGGCGGAGATGGTCATCTCGCACACCATGCAGAGGCGGTCAACTTGCGGGTTCAGGGAACAGAGGCCGTTGGAGAGCACCTCCGGCAGCATGGGCACCACGAACTCGGGGAAGTAGACGGAGTTGCCGCGCTGATAGGCTTCGGCATCCAGCGCCGTGCCGGGCTTCACGTAAGCGGAGACGTCAGCAATGGCAACCCACAGGCGCCAGCCGCCACCACGTTTGGCTTCACAGAAGACGGCGTCATCGAAGTCACGGGCATCTTCCCCGTCGATGGTCACCAGCGGCAGAGCGCGCAGGTCGATGCGGCCCTCTTTGGCCGTCGAAGGCACCTGCTCGCCGAGACCGGCAACCTCTTTGGTCACCTCTTCCGGCCAGGTGTGCGGGATACCGTGGGTACGCAGGGCAATTTCGATCTCCATGCCCGGCGCCATGTTCTCGCCCAGCACTTCCAGTACGGTGCCGACGGCATTGATGCGGGAGGTGGCGCGCTGGTTAATGCGCACAACCACGACCTGGCTCTGGCGAGCCCCTTTGTTTTCCCCTTCCGGGATGATGATATCCTGGCCGATACGGCTGTCATCCGGCACCACGAAACCAACGCCATTCTCGACGAAGTAACGGCCGACAATGTCTGCCTCACGGGACTTGAGCAGGCGCACCAGACGCGCTTCCTGACGACCCTTGCGGTCGATCTCGGTCGGTTGCACCAGCACGTAATCGCCATGCATCAGGCGTTGCATCTCTCGGTTGTTCAGATACAGATCCGGACCACCACCTTCCGGACGCAGAAAACCGAAGCCATCCTTGTGGCCGATTACATAACCTTTGACCAGATTCAGGCGATCCGGCAGGGCATAACATTGGTTGCGAGTGAATACCAGTTGTCCATCACGCTCCATGGCGCGCAGACGACGACGCAAGGCTTCCAACGGCTCTTCATCTTTCAGCTTGAGGACCTTGGCCAACTCTTCACGGGACATGGGCTTTTCATGGCCCTTGATGAGTTCCAGGATCAACTCGCGACTGGCGATGGGGTTATCGTATTTTTCGGCCTCGCGTTCGAGGAAAGGATCTTTTTGAGACATAAGCAGGCCTTAGGGTAGGTGGTAACGGTGCCATTATATCGGAGGGGGGGGCGAATGGCATCCATCGGCTGCCTTTTGGCCAATCTCTCTGTCATACTATCTTCAGTTCGCTGGCATGATGAGACACAGAACTCATGAGTAAGGACACATTTGCCCAATCTGCCGCCTATCTCAAACAGGCGGTCCCTTTGATGATCAAGTACCAGATCCCCACGACGCCGGACAATTACCACCTGTGGTACAACTATGTCTCGGCCAGCATGCCCGAGCTCAACCAGGCGATCGATCAGGCAGTAAAAATGCAGGGAACCTGCTCGCTCACCACCTGCGAGCGGCTCTATCACCAATATCTTGCCGCTCAGGACGAGAAGCAGATGGAGGCGATGAAACTGAGCCTCGCCGCCATGGCCAATGAGCTCGGCCACTCCATGCAGGACGCCATCTCCGATACCGGCATGTTTCAGGAGATGCTCGACAAGAGTTTTGACAAGCTCAGCCGCATTGATGACGAGGGCTTCAGCCTGGAAGACACCATGGGGATCCTGCGGGAGCTGGTGCGCGAATCGCGGGATGTACGCATGTCCACCATGCACTTTCGCAACCAGCTCAGCAATGCGGAGAAAGAGATCAAAGAGCTGCGGGCCGCGCTCAACGAGACACGCAAGCTGGCCAACGAGGATGCCCTCACCAACCTGCTCAACCGCCGCGCCTTCGACCTGGAGCTGGAGGGGTTGATCCGCAGCCAGCACCCCTTCTCGCTGATCCTTGCTGATATCGATCGCTTCAAGAACTTCAACGACGAATATGGGCACCTGCTCGGCGATCAGGTGCTGCGCGCCTTCAGCAAACGGCTGCGCGATGCCTGCAAGGAGGGCGTCACCGCCTATCGGCTGGGTGGGGAGGAGTTCGCCATGCTGGTCCCCCATCGCTCGCTGGCGCTGGCCAGACAGATGGCGGAGAGCATGCGCCGCGCCATCGAGCGGATGTCGATTCTGGATCGCAAATCGGGCCGCCGCATCGACCACATCACAGCCTCGTTTGGCGTGGGTGAGTTCAACGGTCAGGAGAGCGCAGACTGTCTGGTCGAACGTACCGACAAGCTGCTCTACAAGGCCAAGGAGCTGGGGCGCAACCGGGTGATGCCACTCCCTTCCTGATTTAGTCCCCTGCCCGACCGCAATGCCAATGTAAAAAGCCAGTCAGATCAAATGACTGGCTTTTTGGTCTCTCTTGCTCCGACAGGGGCTGTTCCTTCCAGCCCCAGTGGAGATCTGCTCAGTGTGAAGGATTACTCCTGCACCTCGCTGACACCTTCGACTTTCACATCAACACGGCGATCCGGGGCCAGGCAGACGATCAGCTCACGCTTGGACTTGCTGACGCAGCTGTCGCCGGTAACCGGTGAGGATTTACCACGCCCTTCCACATTGATCTTGGCGGCCGGGATCCCTTTACCAACCAGATAGTTGGCAACGGTCTGGGCACGCTGCTCGGAGAGCTTCTGGTTGTAGGCATCAGAACCGATACGGTCGGTGTGACCAATTACGGTTGCCACGCCATCTTTGGGTCGCGCCTCTTCAATCTGGCTATAGAGGCTATCCAGTGCCTGACTGGCCTCTGGCTTGAGGGTCGCCTTGTTGAAGTCAAACAGCACATCGGAGCTCAGGGTAAACTGCTTCTCAACCATCACAGGTGCAGGAGCAGGTTCCGGAGCCGGAGCGGGCGCCACAGGGGCAACCTGACCAAAGCGATAGACTGCGCCCACAGAGAGCAGGCCATTGTCCATACGCAACCCGGTATTGTCTCGACTGCCGTAGGGGGTAGTGTATTGATATTCAAGACGGGCAGCCCAATCACGATTGAAGGCATACTCGGCACCCAGCGCGCTGACAAAGTTGAACCGGCCATCACCGCCTTTCAGATCACTATTGGCGGCCGCATAACCGCCGCCGATACGTCCGTACAGGTCGAGGCTATCAGTTACAGGGAAGCCCAGCTTCAATGATAAATGAATAAGTTGGGCCTGAACTTCATCTTGAAACGCTGCGCCCGTGGCTGAGCGGGCATCATATTTGTACTTCCCCAGATAATCGTAGCCATATTCGATGCCCAGGTTCTTGTTAAGCTGATAGCCGGCAAATACACCAGCCCCAAGAGCATCATTGGTCTCATTGCCGAGGGTAAAGCTGTTGCTTTCATCAATGCCGTAGAAGTTGGACCAACCCAGTTTGGCACCGCCATACCAGGTGTTATCTTGACCGGCAGCCTGGGCATTGGCCGCCAGCAAGCCGGTAACCAGCAAGGTAATCAATGATTTTTTCATGTTTGAGCCTCTGCAACTTTATGTAGGAGGAGGTTGATTGATATCACCTCGTCTTATAGGTGCAACCACCCAAAAGCGATCGCAGCATATCAACGTTAGCCTATTTTCAAGTCACTGATATCAATTAACAAAAAACACTCTAACGCAACCGCGTTACAAAAACAGCAACAAACGTTTGTTATTTGAACTGAATGTGACGCAAAAAGACGCATAAATGAGGGCAGATAGGAGAAAAAGGCCAGCAACATGCTGGCCCGAAGCGATATCAGTGACGAACAAACTCGTAGTGCTGATCGATAAAGTCAGCAACACGCTGGCTCAATACCTTGTGCACCGTCCTGGTCGGATGCACCTGATCCCAGAACATATGCTCATCGCAGTTGAGAGTCGCTGCTCGCCCTTTTGCCTGCCCGCTCACCACCGCCTGCGCCAGGATCGGGTTACCGGCAATAGCCACTCTTTCGGAGACACTCAAAGCCGGGGTCGCAGCCACCTCGGCAGCGCTGCCGGAGAATGGCTTCCACGTATAGCCGCCACCGTAACAGGCGTGTTCTGTGTCACTCAGCCCGAACTGCTGGGGATCGCGCATCATCTCGTCAAACTGCTTGTCCACTTCGAACAGCTTCACAATGCCAAGTGGAGCCAGCTCGCGAGTGAGGTTCTGCAACTTCTGGTTGTGGTAGCTGGCCACATGGCGCACCTTCTCCACCACCTTCATGCTGCGGGCTGACGGGGTCTGCCCCAGATCAGGAATGTTGAACAGCAGGATCTGCTGCGCGCCGTTGAGCACCAACCGGTTGGATGCCAGCCGGATGGTATCGATCACCCGATCCGCATCCCGCTCGGTGTTCCAGCCATAGGCCAGATAGTCGTTGGCACCGACCCAGATCACCACCAGATCATCGGGGAGGAACTTGTCCTTTTTCAGGAACTGATCGATCTCGTAATCGAGATTATTGATCACCTGATATTTGGGATCCCAGGACCAGAAACCGAGCCAGCCGTTCAGGGCACCCAGATGGTTATAGGCCACCGCGGTTGCACCGCCTTCCGCCTCGTTGGCCACGACCAGACCGGGAAAACGTTCGTCACCCAACTGCTCCAGCCACACCGGGCCGTTGCTGAAGCGCCCGTTGAAGTAAGGTGGGCTGGAGGGGAGATACCCCCGCATCTTTTTGTACATCTTGCCGGTGTCGGAGAGGCTGTCACCAAACATCACGACCCGGGAAAATGGTTGGCGTCCCTCTGCCGCTTGCGCGGTCAATGCCATTAACCCCAATAAACAAACAAGCCATTTTTTCATATTGTTATGCTCTTCGATTAAGCAGGTGAGACCTGCGGACTTCTCCTCGAGTGGCGACAGGCATGGGAAGAGTCTGCTACCACTGACTTATGGTGAAGGCGACAGATTACTGTTCCAGATGAAATCACACATGTTCCGCCACCGATGAAATCGCTTGCGCTCACAAAACAGACAATCACACCAGCCTATTTCTTTCACGCTTGTTTCACGCCCCCCCCGGCACAATGCCCCCATACCAACGACAGGAGTATGAAATGAACAAGGCAAGCGCAAGCGTAATCGGACTGTTGACCCTGATGTCTGTCTCCTCTTTTGCCATGGCGGCCTATACCGGCCCGCAAGAGCAGAACAAGGTTTCCGTTGCTCAACTGAAAGATCTGGCCGATGACAGCTGGGCCACCCTGGAAGGGAAACTGGTCAAGCACCTGGGCGGCGAGAACTATCTGTTCCGTGATGCCAGCGGTGAGGTGGAGGTCGAAGTGGATCAGGATGTGTGGCGTGGCACCGAAGTGGGCCCGGATGATCAGATCCGCATCCGTGGTGAAGTGGACCACAGCTGGAACAAGACCGAAGTGGAAGTGAAAACCCTGGAGAAAGTGGGCGCGGCCCCGCAGACCAAGGGCGGCTTTATCGCCAAATAAGGCCACTTCAACGACGAACTGGCCAGACGTTAAAAGGGCGCTTGATATCAAGCGCCCTTTTGCATGGTTAACCCAGCGTCACCGCTTAACCGGCCCGACTGGCAAAGGCTCTCTTGAACCCCTTCTCGGCCTGATTGACCTTGTAGAGGTAACGGCGCGCCTCCTCTTTGGGATGTTGCTCCGTCAACACCTGATAGACCGCCTCGGGGGAGAGCCGGTTGATCCGGCCCGGCGCCGCCTTGCGATCGCTGGAGAAGGTATTGAGCACCCCGCCAGCGCCACCGTTATAGGCGGAGATCACCGCATAGCGACGGGAGCGCGGGTCCTCGATATCCGCCAGATAGACGGTCTGCAACAGGTGCAGATAGGCGGTACCAACATCGATGTTGTAGGCCGGGTTGAACAGCTCCTCCCGGGTCGGCTGACCGTTCTTGCCCTTGACCCGCACATAGACGTCACGACCGGCAGTAGCCGGGATCACCTGCATCAGGCCATAAGCGTTGGCATGGCTCACCGCATAGGGGTTGAAGCTGCTCTCGGTCTTGATCACCGCATAGATCAGGCTCTCCGGCACGCCGTATTTGCGCGACGCTTCCCGGATGATCCCCGCATACTTGTAGCCCCGTCGATCTTCATGGTTGGCCACCATGGGTATATCGACGAAGAAGATGGTGCGAATACCCAGAGTGCGCTTCTTCATCGCCGTGTTGAGCAGGTAATCGGCATAACGCTCGGCGCGCCAGGAGGCGCGGATTGGCTGGCGCTGATTGTCCAGCACCTGACCGTAGAGGAAGGGCTCGCCGCCGGTCAGAATTTCCCGGTCGGAGTAAAGATCCACTTCGGCCGGATCGTCCGGCGTCAGCAGGGTCTCGATGATGGCGCGACGCAGGTGAGCGCGGGGATCGATGCCCGAGACCGTCTCCACCATGATGTGACCGCTGGAGAAGTCGATGTGGGCCCGGCTCTTGTACTGATCCGTGTATTTGACGTAGTCAAACTTGCCCGCAAACAGCGCCTCCCGCCCCCATATCTCGTTCACGTTATGGGAGAGCGCGCTGATCATGTGTTCAAAACCGCGGATGTCCTTGCCGTTGACCAGATCGTCATCCTCACTCCCGCTGGGCTTGGGGGAAGATGAGCAGGCAGAGAGAAACAGCAGGGTGCACAGCAGCCAAAAAATTCGGCCCATAGGATCCTCAAACCGGGCAGCAGAGCTGCCCATCATTCATTTGCTGCGACTTCAGGAGCGGTCACGCCAGTGTGGCGCCATTCCCGCACCTGTTCACACGTACAACAGCCGGAGAGCTTACTTGGCAGGCGGGGTGTAACCTTCGATCTGCACTTCACCTGCATCAAACAGGTAGCTGACCATCTCTTTTTCCAGCAGTTGGCGATGCTCAAGATTCATCATGTTGAGCTTTTTCTCGTTGATCAGCATCACCTGCTTCTTCTGCCACTCGGCCCAGGCTTCCTTGCTGATGTTGTCAAAAATCCGCTTGCCGAGCTCACCGGGATAGAGTTGGAAATCCAGACCCGGGCCCTCTTTTTTCAGGCGTTGGCAAAATACAGTACGGCTCATGTTGACCTCTATGGTTGTAACTCTGGATAGGCGAGCAGACGGGCCGTGGCGGCCGCCAGCCCCACCTCGGCAGGATGGCGTAAGTTATACCAGAGTCGGTTATCTGCTTCCATGAGCCGCAGCGGCTGCGCCTCATCAATGTCAATCAGCAGCGGCTGAATATCGAGATGGAAGTGGCTGAAGGTATGGCGAAAACCGGCCAGTTCACGATAACCGTGATGGCTCAGGCCGAGGGATGCCAGCAGACCATCCACCTCCGCCAGCGAGGCCACCTGCGGGAAGCAGTAGAGCCCGCCCCAGATCCCCTGTGGCGGCCGCTTCTCCAGCAGCAGCTCATCGCCGTGACGGATCAGCAGCATGACGCCGTCACGGGCCGGAATGCTCTTCTTGGGCTTGCTGTTGGGATAAGCGGTAGGCTTGCCTTGCGACAGCCCCTGGCAATCGGCCCGCACCGGGCAGCGATCACAGGCAGGCTTGCTGCGGGTGCAGATAGTGGCCCCGATATCCATCATCGCCTGATTGTATTGCGCCACGCCCAGCTTGGGGGTGAGCCGGATGGCGATCTCCCACAGCTCGTTCTCCACCTGTTTTTGGCCGGGCCAGCCCGGCAGCGCCAGCCAGCGGGTGAGTACCCGCTTCACGTTGCCATCAAGGATGGCATGAGGCAGACCCAGAGAGAGCGACAGCACGGCCCCGGCGGTAGAACGGCCAATGCCCGGCAGCGCCATCACCTCGTCAAAGCGCTCGGGAAAGAGGCCGTGGTGATGATCGCGGATTTGCTGGGCCGCCTTGTGCAGGTTGCGAGCCCGGGCGTAGTAGCCAAGCCCGGTCCAGTGGTGCAGCACCTCATCAACAGGGGCCTCGGCCAGCGCCACCACATCGGGGAAGCGCGCCATAAAACGCTGGTAATAGGGGATGACTGTGGCGACCTGGGTCTGCTGCAGCATGATCTCCGAGACCCAGACCCGGTAAGGGGTCTTCTCCTGCTGCCAGGGCAGGGTTTTGCGGCCATGAAGCTCGTACCACTCCAGAACCCGGCTTGCGAAGGTTGATTGATTCACGTTGTTCTCATGTCGTTGATATATGGGGAACTCTGCGGTTCCTTCGGCTCATCTGGCCTGCGCGGGCATAAAGTCATCCCGCAGCACAGCGCCAGCTGTCTGGTGCGGCAGCGTAAGGCCTCGTCACGCCCAAGTCAAAGCCGCGCTGACTGGCACTGCGGGCAGGTGGTGGTCAGGCAGCAAATCGGTAACAAAGACGATATACTCGGCCCCACGATTGATGACGGGAGAGACGGTTTGCAGACTTATCTGGTTGGGGGCGCAGTGCGGGATCGCCTGCTGGGATTGCCGCAGGGCGACAGGGATCATCTGGTGGTCGGTGCCACCATGGAACAGATGCTGGCGCTGGGTTTTACCCAGGTCGGTCGCGACTTTCCGGTATTTCTTCACCCCAAAACCCAGCAGGAGTATGCCCTCGCCCGTACCGAACGCAAACAGGGTCAGGGCTACACCGGCTTTGTCTGCCACGCCGCCCCCGATGTGACGCTGGAGCAGGATCTGCTGCGCCGGGATCTCACCATCAACGCCATCGCCGAAGATGAACAGGGAGAGCTCCACGATCCCTACGGTGGCATTGAGGATTTGAAAAAACGGCTGCTGCGCCACGTCTCCCCCGCCTTTGCCGAAGATCCGCTGCGCATCCTGCGGGTCGCCCGCTTCGCCGCCCGCTTCCACGCTCAGGGCTTTACCATCGCGCCGGAGACCCTCACCCTGATGAGCGAGATGACGGCCGCTGGCGAGCTGGCCCACCTCACGCCGGAGCGAGTCTGGAAGGAGCTGGAGAAGGTACTGCTGGGGCCGACCCCGCAGATCTTTATCGAGGTGCTGCGCCAGTGCGGCGCCCTCAAGGCACTCTTCCCCGAAATCGACGCTCTGTTCGGCGTTCCCGCCCCGGCCAAGTGGCACCCGGAGATCGACACCGGCATCCACACCCTGATGGTGCTGGAGCAGGCGTGCCGGATCTCCCCCGAGCTGACCGTCCGCTTTGCCGCCCTCTGCCACGACCTTGGCAAGGGAGTAACCCCCAAGGAGTTCTGGCCAAGCCATCACGGTCATGGCCAGAAGGGGCTGCCGCTTATTCGCGCTCTGTGCGAGCGGTTCCGGGTACCCAATGAGTGCCGGGATCTGGCGCTGCTGGTGAGCGATCTGCACACCCACATCCATATCGCCTTTGAGCTCAAGCCTGCCACCCTGCTCAAGGTGTTCGACAAGGCTGATGCCTGGCGTCGCCCCGAGCGCTTTGCCCAGCTGCTGGATGCCTGCCGCGCCGACTTCCACGGCCGCACCGGTTTCGAGGAGCGGGTCTACGCCGAGCCGGACTATGTGGCAGAAGCGCTGGCAGCCGCCCAGGCAGTGCCGGTGAAAGAGATAGTGGCGGCCGGTTTCAAAGGGGAAGAGATCAAGGAGCAGCTCGCCAAAAAGCGCACTGATGCCATCAGCCGCATCAAGGATGAGTGGACCTTTATCGAAGAGTAACCTCGGCCCCATAACAGACGGCCGCTCTGATGATGAGCTCCGCAAGGAGAACATCGCCAGGGCGGCCGTTTTGCATCCAGGTTTATATGTGAAGGGGTGCTAACCCCTGCTGGTGCCGTTATGCCGGACCAATTCGCTCCATCAGGCTCATATGGGATGAGCCATCGTGACGCTTGAGGTTCTGGCGATACTCGAACTGGCGCTGGCTCTCTTGCTTGAGCCCCAGTATCAGCGAATAGCACATCGCCAGCATGATCACCGAGAAGGGCAGTGCCGCTATGATGCTGGCCGCCTGCAAGGCCGCCAGGCCGCCGGAAACCAGCAGGATGGCCGCAACCAACCCCTGCCCCAGACCCCATACGGCGCGGTGCAGCACCGGCGGCTCCTGATCACCGATAGAGAGCAGGGTGGTGATGACCAGCGTGCCCGAATCACTGGAGGTGATGAAGTAGGTGCAGATGAGCAGGGTCAGCACGGCCTTGGCGATCCAGCCGAAGGTATCCCAGTGCAGCAGCTCGACCGTCTTGTAGAGCGCCAGCGTCACATCCTGATTGACCGCAGCGACCACGCCGCCACCGCCAAACAGCTCCAGATTCATCGCCGTACCGCCAAACACGGTGAGCCAGAACATGCCGAGCAGCGAGGGTACCAGCAACACACCGAGCACAAACTCGCGAATGGTACGCCCCTTGGAAATGCGGGCGATAAACATGCCGACAAACGGCGCCCAGGCAATCCACCAGCCCCAGTAAAACGCCGTCCAGCTCGACTGCCAGGCCGAAGTACCGTTGGCTTCAGTGTTGGTCCAGAAGCTCAGTTTGACGATGTTCTGCAGGTAATCACCTATGTTCTGCACATAGGCGTTGAGGATATAGGTGGTCGGCCCCAACACCAGAAAGAGCGCAAGTACGAAGACGCTCAGCCAGATATTGAGCTCGGAGAGGATCTTCACCCCTCGCCCGACCCCGGAGACCGCCGACAGAGTGGCGATCAGGCTGATGCCACCAATCAGCCAGAGCTGGTTGGACTGCGACACTGCCATACCGAACATCTGGTTGAGGCCGGTATTCATCTGGGAGACCCCCAGACCAAGGGAGGTCGCCACCCCGAACACGGTGCCGAACACCGCCAGCACATCGGCCGCATGGCCCCAGAAGCCGTAGATGCGCTCACCGAGAATGGGGTAAAGCACGGAGCGAATAGCCAGCGGCAACTTGCGCCGGTAGCTGAAAAAGGCCAGCGATAGGCCAACGATCACATAGATGGCCCAGGGGTGCAGGCCCCAATGGAAAAAGGTGAGGCGCATGGCGATCTGGGCCGCTTCCGGGGTCATCCCTTCGGTAATGAACGGATTGCCCTGCAGATGGTTCATCGGCTCGGCGATGCTCCAGAACACCAGACCGATCCCCATGCCAGCGCTAAAGAGCATGGAGAACCAGGCAAAGTAGCCGAACTCCGGTACCTGGTCGTCGTCACCCAGCCGGATGCTGCCAAAACGGCTGAACATCAGGTAGACAGCGAAGAACAGGAACAGGGCAACCACCAGAATGTAGTACCACTTGAACCCGGCAATGATCTGATCCTTGGCACCGACAAACCAGGCGGCCGCGGTATCGGGAACAAAAACGCCAAACAGCAAAAACAGGGTGATCACGGTGAGGGCCGTCATGGCCATGGTGGGGTTGAGGCCTTTCAATAGCCCTTTGCTTGCTCGCATCCAGCCTCCTTAGTCGTTGTTGAAAAAGTCTTCGCCCACATGATCACCGGCCCCGCCGATGGCGCGATAGACCAGCTTGCCAGCTGCCTGTTCGCGGTGATCCACCAGCGAAACCGAGGGCTGGCCATTCACGGCGTGACGCTTGCCAAGGAAGATGGCCATGGGGACGCCCAGATTGGAGATACCGCTGGTGATCCAGAGGCGATTAAAGTCGTAAGAGCCACCGATGAACTCCAGCTGGGCCAGGCCGGTATCGAGGCCAGTCAGATAGAAGTTCATGGCACTTTCGTCAGGAAAGAGGTGCACCAGCACATAGGCGTAGCGCAATTCATTAACCAACTCCTTTAGGTTGAAAGTACCTGTCTCACTGCAAGAGAGGGGTAACTCACCATCATAGTGGTGTACCTTGAGGTTGTTCGGGTCTTCATCATAGGCAGGCTGATAGCGCACAAAAGCCGAGGTATCCGGCAGTTCATAGCGCACTCTGACCACACGTAACTCGGCCACCAGAGACTTGATATCCAGCTCGTCATTCATCATTTAGCTCCTCAAATGTCAGGGTGAATTCCGTGAAATGCCCGTCAACCTAACACAAAATTAATTAGAGCAGAAATTATTACAACAAAAACCATATTGACCTTGTGACGAATTAGGCGGAAAATTTTGCCCCTCTCCATAGCCCTCCAATGACGCACACCCCATGGAAAAACATGATGAAGTGCTGGTCGCCCTGCGCCAGATTATTCGTGCCATCGACATGCACTCCAGGCGCTTAATCAAAGAAGCCGGGCTCACCTCCCCGCAACTCTTGCTGCTCAAAGGGATCGACGAGTTGGGACAGATCTCCATGCGCCAGCTAGCCGATCACACCAACATGAGCCAGGCCACCGCCACCACCATCATGGACCGATTGGAGAACCGCCAACTGGTGCAGCGCGTTCGCAGCAATACCGACAAGCGCAAGGTTCACGCGACACTGACTGACGCAGGCCGCACCCTGCTGGCCCAGGCCCCGACCCCGCTGCAAGAGCGCTTCATCCAGCGTTTTCAGGCGCTGGAAGCGTGGGAACAGACCCTGCTGCTCTCCTCCCTGCAACGCATCTCATCCATGATGAATGCAGACGAAATCGACGCGGCCCCGGTGCTGAGCGTCAGACCCCTCACCGAAGAGCAGGCATAAGCTGCTGAACAATTTCAGGCATAAAAAAAGCTCCCGAAAGGGAGCTTTGTTCTATCAGGGGTCGTAGAGGATTACTCTTCCAGGCTGATCCCGATATTGGAGACGCCATCCTGAGAGGCGAATACTCTGATGGCCAGAATACGATCGCTGTCGCGCTCATGAGCAACCCGCTTGAGCAGTTCGACCTGGAACTCCAGCTCGGCTTCCATGTACTCGTGCTCGTAGAGCTCCTCTTCGGTCAGATCCCGCTCTTCCAGCAGCTCGATAAAACCGGCCACAGTACCGACTGAGGCATGACTGGCATCGTTGGCCTCTTCGCCAACCCGGCAGATCACCGAGTTATAGGCGCAGCCCAGCGCAACACAGGCATCCAGCGCGGGATAGGCACCGTAGGATTCAAACTTGCGGGGATCCGGAATGTGAGACTCGAACTCTTCGAGAATGGCACCCAGATTGACCCGGGATCCCTTGACGGTGAGGTAGACCCACATCTGATCCAGCGCATGCCGGAAAGCGCCAGCATTGCCAAAGCCGGAGGCCTGACAGAACAGGGCATAGTTGGGGTACATGCGCTCTGCCAGCGCCAGGGTGTAGACGGTCTGTTGCCAAGGCTGTAGCTCGGCCAGTCGCTTATAAAACTTGTCACCAAACACTGGAGTCGGATCCTTTGCAAAATGTGGGGCAGATTGTAGCCCACGAGGGGCGCGGCGAAAACGAAAAAGCGCCCTGGTCGGCTATGTTGCGATATGAAGTCAGGTAAGATGGGTCGAGAGCGGCATCTTGTTGCGCCGCAAATTCTGATAAGGAACAAGAGTATGAGCCAACGTACCCTTCTTTTGCTCAGCCAGGATAATGCTCACTACGAACGGCTGCTCAAGGCCGCCAATCTCCCCCATCTGCGCATTCTACGAGCCGATAACCAGAGCGATGCCGAGAAGCTGATCGGCGAAGCCCATATTCTGATGGCCGAACCAGCCCGTGCCAAACCGCTGCTGCCCAAAGCCAACAAGCTGAGCTGGTTCCAGTCCACCTATGCGGGAGTCGATGTGCTGCTCGACCCTGATAGTCGCCGTGATTATCAGCTCACCAATGTGCGCGGCATCTTCGGCCCGCTGATGAGCGAGTATGTCTTTGGTCATCTGCTCAGCCTGATGCGCCAAATCCCCCTTTATCGGGAGCAGCAGAAACAGCGACTGTGGCAAAGCCACCCCTATCAGGGCCTCAAGGGGCGCACCATGCTGATCCTGGGGACCGGCAGCATTGGTCAGCATATTGCCCACACCGGCAAACATTTTGGCATGAAGGTGCTGGGCATCAGCCGCAGCGGTCGGGAGCGGGCCGGGTTTGATCAGGTTTATCAACTACCTGCGCTCAACAAGATGCTGGTGCAGGCCGATGTCATCGTCAGCGTGCTGCCAGCCACCCGCGATACCCGTCATCTGTTCAATGCCGCCCGCTTCGAACACTGCAAACCGGGCGCCATCCTGTTCAACGTCGGTCGTGGCAGCGCCGTGCACTCGGGCGATCTGCTCACCGCACTGCGTACCGGCAAGCTGGCGATGGCGGTGCTGGATGTGTTCGAGCAGGAGCCGCTGCCCGCCGACAGTCCGCTGTGGGGACAACCCAACCTCATCGTCACCCCCCACAACAGCGCCTACAGCTTCCCGGATGATGTGGCCCAGATCTTTGTGCGCAACTACATCCGCTTTATCGATGGCCAGCCACTGGATGGCAAAATCGACTTCGACAAGGGTTATTGACCCTCACTGCGCATGTAAAAAGGCCCCGCCAATCTGGCGGGGCCTTTCATTTCAGGCTGTGACGACAGGAATCAACCCGCGGCCAGCTCCTTGCGATAGCTCTTCACCTTGGCAAGGAACTGACGACGCTCCTTGCCGCTGAGCGGTTCAGCCATAGGCAGCTTGGCTGTCATGGCATTGACCGGGCGGTTGTTGATCCGCAGCTCGTAGTGGAGGTGAGCACCGGTCGAGCGACCTGTGTTGCCGGAGAGGCCGATCTTGTCGCCCATCTTCACTCGCTGACCGGTTTTGACCAGCAGCTTGCTCAGGTGCAGATAACGGGTAGAGAGAGTACGGCCATGCTTGATGACGATATAGGTACCCGCCAGCGGGTGGCTGGTTGCCTTCTGGACGATACCATCGCCAGTCGCCAGCACTGGCGTGCCTACCGGCACCGCAAAGTCAGTGCCCTCGTGAGGACGCACCATACCGGTTACCGGATGTTTGCGCGCCGGGTTGAAATTGGAGCTGATCCGATAGCGGCTGTGGGTCGGGTAGCGGCGGAAACCGCGCTCCAGACTGTTGCCCTGACCGTCGTAATAGTTGCCGTCATCGGAGAGCCAGGCCGACACCGTCTTGCCCTGGCTAGTCACTTCCACACCCAGCAGCTGGCTGTTGCCAGTGCTCTTGCCTTCCACCGTCTCCTGGCGTACCAGCACTTTGAACTTGTCGCCCTTCTGCAGATCCTTGGCGAAATTCATTCGCCACTGGAACAGGTTGGCAATTTTCTGGATATGGTTGGCCGGAATCCCCGCATTGCGGGCACTGACATAGAAGCTGCCGTTGATCACGCCGTTGTAACGCTGCGGTTGCCACTCGACCTTCTCATTGATCATGGAGGCGGTATAGGCATCATCGCTGCGCGCCATCACCAGCGTCTGCTTGATGTTCAGGCGGATTTTGAGTTGCTGCAGGATGTTGTCCTGATCGATCAGCAGCTCGATATTCTGGCCCGGCTTGAGGCGCGCCAGATAGTTCTTATTGTCCGCGTCCAGCACCTTGTAAAGGGTGGTGGTGGAGAGACCGAGATTGTTAAAAATGGCGGTCAGGTTTTCGCCGTTGCGGACCCGGTAATCCTGCCACTGGGGGGTGGTGTCAACCGGGATGTCGTCATCCGGCGCACTTTGATCAACCAGTTCGTGATCGGGAATTTCGTTAAAGTCGGTGTTGTTTTCGTTGGTTGCCGTACCTGCGGTATCAATGGGCAACTCAAGACGCAGCGGCCGCTCAAGGATGTCACCCGGAGCTGGCAATAATGCCACTGCTGACAGGGTCATGGCCGTCAGCATCAGCATGGCGTAAAAGTGTTTGCGGGGAACCGGTGGTTCCCAATTGGCAGCCTGTACTACCAAGGGACGGAGACGTTTCATCCGCTATCCTGTATTTAGATCTAAAGAGTGTGAGTTGCGATGTCAGTTGTGACAAAACCGTATAAAACTGTTTGTTGGACACAAATAGTTACAAATAGTTCATCACAATCTGCATGAACCTCACATTTTATGCATAACCCGCCCGGATGGGCAGAAATGATCGTCTTTTTTAACCATTTTTTCCTATTTTTAAGAACCGGGTCGGATTCGATACTGAATAGAAACCCAAAATGTTGCGATAACTTTTCCATGGAGTGGATATGTCGTTAGCAAAACTGTTAATCAGAATAATTGTCGTCCTGTTCCTGATCGGTGCAGTGCTGCTGTTTGCACTGGAAGTCACGACGGTCCGCCAATCCATCCTCGACCAGATGTCAGCCAACCTGGAAACCGCCATCACCGCTCTCGGGCTGGTGCTGCAAGGAACCCTGCTCAATGACGACAATGTGCTGGCGGAAACCATCGTTAATGCCATGTTCGATGGCGGCTTCGTCAGCTCGGTCACCCTGATCGATCCCGATGGCCAGTTGCTGTTTCAGAAGGTCTTCCACTCTACCCAGCAAAATGTCCCAGGCTGGCTTCCCTCGGTTATCGGCATGCCCCCCGTCAAGATTGAGCAAGAGTTGACCGATGGCTGGCGCATGCTGGGCACTCTGACCCTTGAGGGGCATAGCGGCTACGCCTATCAGCATCTGTGGAATGCCATCAGTCGCACCGGCATAGCCCTGCTGGCGGGGCTCGTCGTATTTACCCTGGTCATCTCTCTGGTCTGCAAGCGCCTGCTGCAACCACTGGAACAGATCAACCTGCAGCTGATCCGCATCCGCAAACACCAGTTCAACAGCACCCTGCCCACTCCCTGGTTGCAAGACCTCAAAGAAGTGGCCCTTTCTATCAACCAGCTGCTCTCCGAACGCAAACGGGATCTGCTGCAACAACGACTCAAGATCACCCAACTGGGAAAACAGCTGCCACTGACAACCCCACAGCCGTTGCAAGGAGTGAGTCCACTGCCGGAAGGTGGGCAACTGCAAAAATTTGTCTCCACACAAGGGGAGATCGCGCTCTATCAGCGTTTCTTGCCCAGTCAGCCCCTCGGTGCCGACAGCGATCTCGCAACCATCCAGAGCGCCCTGCAACAGTGGCAGCACTCTCATATAGAAGGGGTCTTGCTGCCCCTCTCCCTGCTCAATCACCCGCAATGGTCCGAGATCGCCCCTCTGCTAAGCCAGGGGCGAGGAAAAACACTGGATTGGCGCTGGGATGTAGCCACCTTTCCCGCCCACGGCCAGTCTACCTTGGCTGCGTTGCAGGAACAGGGGGGTGAGCTCGCCTTCAGCGCCATTCCCCTCAATGCGGATACCTTCAATCAACTTGACCCGCTCAATCCCATTTTTATCAGCTGTCAGCTGACCAATGAGCCGCTCTACTGGAATCTGCTCTCCCAGACCATGCATGCCGCTGGTTATACCCTGCTAGCAGAATCGGGAGAGTGTAACGACATCGACAAACTACGGACCTGGGGTATCGATGGTTATGCCAAGGAGGCGCAATCATGAAAAAGCTCGCCATGCTGTTGCCCCTGCTGTGGCAACCCGGCCTGATGGCTGAAACCGTCACTATCACCACCGGGGGTGAGCAGGGGATTTATCACCAGATAACCAAAGAGTTTTGCCGTCTGGCCCATGAGGTCGATGAGCAACTTGCGTGCACATTGCAGAGCTCATCGGGTTCAATAGAAAACCTGAAGCGGCTGAAGAGTGGCGAGACATCCTACGCCATGGTGCAGTCAGACTGGCTATATCAGGCAAGCCAGGGCTTGGGCCCTTTTGCCACCCAGCCGCAACCTGAGCTACGCGCCCTGTTTGCCACCCATGCCGAGCCCTTCACCATAGTGATCCGTGCCGATGGCGATATCACTTCACTGGAACAGCTCAAGCTCGCCCCCATCGACATGGGGTTGAAGAGTTCGGGTACCCGCCAGACGGCCCTGACCCTGTTCAACATCTTGGGAGCAAAAGAGCAGGATCTCGATCTGAAGAGCATGGCCAACCTGCCGGATGCGCTCTGCAGCAAGCAGATCGACGCATTTGCATTGGTGATGGGGCATCCCAACCGGATTGTGCTCGACACCGCCAAACGTTGCGCGGTCACTTTCCTCCCCATCGATGGGGCCACCCGGGATCAGCTACTCAAGGGGGTCAAATATTACCAACGTAGTCAGGTGCCCGCTCGTATCTACCCCGGCAATCTGAAGGCAACGCCCACCTTTGCCATTGCCGCCACTCTGGTTACCAATGCCACCATGCCGGAAGAGTCTGTCTATCGCCTGACCAAGGCCATGCTGGCCCAGCAGACCAAGTTCAATGAGCTGACTTATGGCTACGCCAATATGTTTCACCGGGCACGCAATAAAACCGGCCCGGTGCTGATTATTGAGCAGCATCCGGGCGCAGCGAAATATTTCGATGAGTTGAAGGCGGCGGGCAAGCTATAGCTGACGACGGGGAGAGCGCAGTTGCTCGCTGGAGAAGCGGGTCTTCATCGATGTCCACTGCGCCAACCGATCGGCACTCCCCGCCAGCGTCCCTTCCCGCCGTGACTTCATGATCCAGATGCTTTTGGCATCGAAACTGTAAACGGGAATGAGGTCGGTACGCTTACTGCCCGGCAGGATCCGGCTGTTGATGTTGTCGAGCACCAGTGGGTCAGCCTTGGGTGTCGGGAAGTAGAGCGTCACCATGTGGAACTGGTTGTAACGCACAGCCTTGACGTAGGCCAGCCGCAGCTTCTTCTCATCCACCCCCAGCTCCATCAGGGTATAGTACTTGGAAATGCTGTAATCCTCGCAATCCCCACCCCGGGCACCGATGAACTCCAGCGGATTGGCCCAGTAATCCTCATCCCCCCACAGCTTGGGATCCTCGCTGTAGGTCAGATTGTTGAAGTAGTTGTTCACCAGCTCGATCTTCTGCTGGTCGGTTGTACCCGCTCTGGGGGTGAGCAGGCGAGAGAATGCCTCGGCCCGTTGAATGGCGCGGCCACCATACACTTCCTGCAGCTTGGCCCGCAGATCCGGACTGGCAATATATTCGGAAAGACGCGAAGCCTGCACGTTGGCGCAACATAGCGCCAACGTGCAAGCCGGGATCAACAACCATTTCATACCGGACACTCCATGTCAGATGCTGGAGGTCAGTATAGCCCCTCCGGATGAGAGGCTCAGCCGCTGATCAGCGACACTGGGCGAATGCGTCTGCCAGTTGCTGCATGAATTGGGGATAACCATCCGGGCCGAGCGGTACCTGCTCACCCACCTCATCAAGCAACAGCACCTTGGCGCCGGTATTGCGTGCCACCGATTCGATCACAGCCGGTGAGAATTGCGGCTCGGCATAAATGCAGCTCGCCTGCTTCTCTTCCAGCGCCTTGCGAATATCCACTAGCGTCTTGGCGCCAGGGCGACGCTCAGGGCTCACGGTAAAGTGACCCTTTGAACTCATGCCGTAGTGGCGCTCCCAGTAGCCATACGCCTCGTGGAAGACAAAGTACCCCTTCTCATTCACCGCCTTCATCTGGCCAGCAATCACCTTGTCTTTGGCATCCACCTTGGTAACAAATGCCGCGAGGTTGGCGTCATAACGAGCCTGATTGGTCGGATCCAGCTTGCCCAATTCACTTGCGATCGCCTTGGCAATCACCTTGGCCTGCGTCGGGCCAAGCCAGATATGGGGATCGACCCCTTCGTGATGATGTCCCTCATGCCCTTCATCATGATCATGGTTACCGTGCTCGTGGGCGGCATGATCGTGATCATCATGGTCATGGGAGTCATGACTATCCTGAGTCGCGTAGTTGAACAGCGGCATCCCCTCAACCTGAGTCAGGGCCAGAGCATGGGGATGATTAGCCAGCGGCTTGGCCATAAAACCTTCCAGCTCGGGGCCAACCCACACCACCAGACCAGCACCGTTGATGCTGCGAATATCGGAGGGGCGCAGGGAGAAATCGTGGGGCGAGGCGCCGGTCGGCAACAATACCTTGGGCTCACTCACGCCGTCAGTGATCGCTGCTGCGATGAAGCCTAGCGGCTTGATGGTGGTCAGTACCTCAATGGCACGAACAGGCAAACTCACCGCCAGCAGGGCAGTGAAAAGCGCAATAATTCTCATTGGTGAATCTCGTCAGGGGGTGAGTATGTGATAATATAACAGCCGCTTTTTGTTATATTATAACTCTTACTGGCTGTAAACCCCGGAGTTGTCATGAGCCAACTGGTAGAGCTGAAAGAGGTCTCTCTCTCGTTTGATGGACGCTCTGTGCTCGACAAGGTCTCCTTTACTCTCAATAAAGGCAAAATCACCACGCTCGTCGGCCCCAACGGGGCTGGCAAGAGCACCCTGAGCAAGCTGGTGCTGGGCCTGCTCACGCCGGATTCAGGCAAGATCACCCGCAGCCGCGATCTGAGAGTCGGCTATGTACCGCAGCGCCTCTATCTGGATCCCACCCTGCCGCTGACGGTGCGTCGCTTCCTGCAACTGGGCAAAAATAGCCGCCTCTCCATCGAGGAGGCGCTGGCCCGGGTGGGCGCAGAGGGATTGCTGGAGAACCGGATGCAAAAACTCTCCGGCGGCGAGATGCAGCGCGTGCTGCTGGCTCGCGCCCTGCTGGTCAAGCCCGAGCTGCTGGTGCTGGACGAACCGGTGCAAGGGGTTGATATCACCGGCCAGATCGAGCTCTACGCCCTCATCGGTCAGCTCGCCGCCGAATTTAATTGTGCCGTGCTGATGGTCTCCCACGACTTGCATCTGGTGATGGCCAGCACCCACGAGGTGATCTGCCTAAATCGCCACGTCTGCTGTCATGGCGAGCCGGAAAGCGTGGCGCGCCACCCCGAATTTGCCCGTCTGTTCGGGCGACCGGAGCAGGAGGTGCTGGCTGTCTATACCCACCATCACCACTGCGACGGCGAACACCATCATCATGAACCGCAGGCCCCCGTCATCCGCCTGCCCTCTCGCAACAACGCTCACAGCAAATAGCGCAAGCAACAGGACATTCAAGTGGACAGCTTTTTGTTATACGCCCTCGCGGCCGGTCTCGGCATCGCCCTGCTGGCCGGCCCCCTCGGCAGCTTCGTGGTATGGCGCAAAATGGCCTATTTTGGCGACACCCTCTCCCACGCCTGCCTGTTTGGTATCGCGCTGGGCATTCTGCTGCAGGTCGATCTCACCCTAGCGGTAGTGGTCTGCTGCCTCGCCATGGCAATGCTATTGGTGATCATGAGTCGCAACCAGCAGGTGGCAACTGATACCCTGCTCGGCATTCTGGCCCACAGCGCCCTGTCCCTCGGTCTGGTTACCTTGAGTTTTATGGATAACGTGCGGGTGGATCTGATGGCCTACCTGTTTGGCGACCTGCTCTCGGTACAACCGATGGACCTGCTCTGGATCTACGGCGGTGGCGCGCTGGTACTGCTCACCCTCTGGCGACTGTGGGATCCCCTGCTCTCCATGACCATCTCGGAAGAGCTGGCACGAGTAGAGGGGATCCGGGTCGATGTGCTGCGCTGTGTGCTGATGCTGCTGATCGGGCTGGTGATTGCCGTGGCGATGAAGTTTGTCGGGGCGCTGATCATCACCTCCCTGCTGATCATCCCCGCCGCTACCGCCCGCCGCTTCAGCCAGACGCCGGAGCAGATGGCCGGCTTTGCCGCGCTGATTGGCTGTCTCGCCGTGCTGGGTGGATTGACCCTCTCCTGGTATCAGGACACCCCAGCTGGGCCTTCGGTCGTCGTCTGTGCCACCAGCCTGTTTGTGCTGAGCCAGTTCAAGAGAGCGTAACGGTGCAGGCTAGAGCGGCATGCTCTGGCGTGTCTCCATCATCAGCCACTGGCGCAATCGGCTGATGGCGGGCTCATGGGCCCGCGAGCGCTTGCAGGTAAAGTAGAAGGCATCCCCCGTCTCCAGCTGGTGTACCGGCAAAGCCACCAGCTGGGGATCATCGGGCCGCAGCATGTAGTCATTCACGAACGCCACCCCCTGATCCCAGGCCGCAGCCTCCATCGCCAGCAGCACATGGCTGAAATGGTGCATCCGCGCCTCGTCCGGGATCACCAGCCCGCCCGCCTTGGCCCAGCGCTGCCAATCCTCCCCCCGCGCCTTGTAAATGGACTGCACCGAGAGCAGCGGCAGCTGCCAGATGGCCTCAGGCCACTCCCCGCTGATCTGCTGCAACAAGCGGCGGCTGCAGACCGGAAAGAGCCGCTCCTGATAGATAAGATCGTGGCAATAGCCTCGCCCGTGGGGTGAGACTGTGATAAAGCAGTCCGCCACTCTATCGGAGAGTTCGGGGTCTTCAGCCACCATCTCCAGACTCAAATCCAGCTCGGGGTAGAGCTGGCGCAATCCAGCCAACCGCGGGATCAGCCACTTCACCGCAAACGAGCTGTAGACCGCGAGCCGGACTCGCATCTCGCCACCACCACGCAGCTGTTCGCTGCTTTGGGCAATCTGGCTGAGCCCGGCGGCAATCCCTTCGAAGTAGCTCTCCCCCTGGGTTGTCAGCGAGAGCAGCCGACCCTGACGCAGCAGCAAGCGCTCACCCAGAAAATCCTCCAGCAGGCGGATCTGGTGGCTGACCGCACTCTGGCTGACGTTCAATTCAAGGGCGGCACGGGAGAAGCTGAGCAGCCGGGCCACTACCTCGAAATATTGCACCGCACGCAGAGGAGGAAGCTTCATTATCTAAATATCTCATGAGTGGTCATTTTTTATCATTTTACTGGATAACGTCCCCCGCGCTACCCTCCCCTCATCTGAAGTGGGAGGTGGTATGAATGCAGTAGGGGTCGGCATCCTTTATCTGGTGCTGGGCAATATGGTGGCGGTCTTTTCCGATGCACTGGTCAAGGTACTGGAGCCGGATCAGCCCATCTTCCAGTTTGTCTTTTTCCGCCAGCTCTCGGCCGCCATTCTGCTGATGCCCTGGCTGCTCTGGTCATGGCGCCGCAATCCACCGGTGGCCATCAAGTGGCACCTGCTGCGGGCCCATATCTGGGCGGTCGGCGTCTGTCTGATGGTAGTGGCCCTCACCCGCTTGCCGCTCGCCACTGCCAACGCCCTCTTCTATGCCGCGCCGCTGATGATGGTACCGCTGGCGGTGTGGATGGCGGGGGAAGCGATCTCGCGCCAGAAGGTGCTGACCGCAGTCATCGGATTTATCGGGGTTTTGATCGTGCTGCGCCCGACCGAGGTTAACTGGGCCGCACTCGCGGCGCTCGGGGTGGCGCTGTCGATGGCGCTCAACAACCTGCTAATCAAGCGGATCCCGCTCAAGCAGCCCATCGCCCAGACCCTGTTTTTCACCAACGTACTGAGCATGCCCTTCATTCTCGCGCTGGCCTTGTGGGAAGGGGGCGACTGGCAGTGGCAGATGTGGTGGCCCGCCTTCGGCTCCTCGGCGCTGATCATGGTCTATGCGGGATTGTGCGTGGTGGCCTATCGCAAGGCGGAAGCGAGCAAGATCGCCTCGGCGGAGTACACCGGCCTGTTGATGGCGGTGGCCATCGGGGTGTGGCTGTTTGACGAGCAGCCGGGCTTGCCGCTGCTGCTGGGCTGTATCTGCATCGTCCTGCCGCTCATCGCCATGGCGCGCAACAAGCCAAAGCCGCTGGCCGAGCCAGCGCTCTAATACTCAGGGTCGTTTCAGCAAAGGGGCGACCCTTTGCTGCAGATGAGGGATGACCTCCTGCTCGAACCAGGGATTCTTTTTGAGCCAGAGGGTATTGCGCGGGGAGGGATGCGGCAGCGGCAACCAGCCGGGGCTATAGTCGGCCCAGCTGCGCACCGTCTCGGTGAGCGATCCCATGGCCGCCCCCCGCAGGTAATGGGCTTGCGCATACTGGCCGATCAGCAGGGTCAGTTCGATATTGGGTAGCAGCATCAACACCTTGCCGTGCCAGGTGGGCGCACATTCGGGGCGCGGCGGCAGATCGCCGGATTTTCCCCTGCCGGGATAACAGAGCCCCATCGGCATGATGGCGATGCGGGATTCGTCGTAAAAGGTGGCCTTATCAACACCGAGCCACTGGCGCAAGCGATCGCCAGAGGGGTCATCCCACGGGATACCGCTGGCATGCACCCGAGTGCCAGGCGCCTGACCGATGATCAGCAGGCGGGCACTCTCGGCCCCGCGGATCACCGGACGAGGCCCCAGCGGCAGATGAGCCTCGCACAGACGGCAGGCCCTGATTTGCCCAAACAACTTATCGATTCGCTGCATGACGTTGATAGTACCAGCATTTCCCTGTTTTCCCTCTTGTGGAAACAGGGCGTGCCCCCTACTATCGCCATGGATGTTTAATTTAATAAACGGATAATAATGAAAAACTGGCTAGGTACCGGCACCGCGACCCTCTCCTTCATCCTGTGGGGGATGCTGCCGCTCTATTATCAATTCATGCCCGAGGTCAACATGTGGGAGCTGATCTCCCACCGGGTGCTCTGGTCTGTGGTGCTGCTGGGTGCCCTGTTTTTGCTGCTTGGCCACAAAGTGCCCTGGGCACAACTGCGCAGCGAGCCGCGCCAGCTCGGCCTCATTCTGCTGGCGGGCCCCGTCATGTCCATCAGCTGGTGCATGTTCACCTGGTGCCTCACCACCGGGCAGGTGCTGACCACCAGCCTCGCCTTCTTTATGACCCCGCTGTTCAATATCGTATTCGCCGTCATCTTCCTCAAAGAGCGGCTCACCCCGCAAAAGCATCTGGCGGTCGCCCTGGCGCTGGCGGGGCTCGCCTACATGCTCTTCTGCTACGGCCAGCTCCCCTGGTTCTCCCTCATCATGGGGGCCAACTTCGCCTGCTATGGCCTTATCAAGAAGAAGATCCACTACGACACCGGCACCAGCCTCTATCTGGAAGCCATGGTGCAACTGCCCGTCGCGCTGATCATCATCGGCACGCTGGCATGGCACGGGGAAGGGGCATTCGTGAACGGAGACCTGGCTGACAAGCTGCTGCTGATGGGCAGTGCGCCCGCCACCCTGCTGCCGGTGGGGCTGTTCTGCTACGCGGTGGCGAGAACCCGGATGAGCACTGTGGGACTGCTGCAATATATCGAGCCCAGCCTCGCCTTCCTGCTCGCCATCTACTGGTTTGGTGAGGCGCCGGACCCCATCAAGGCAGTCGGTTTCGCCTTTGTCTGGGCAGGTCTGCTGGTGAGCCTGTTGCCACTGCATCGGCTCAAGCGCCGCCCTCAGGGCGTACCGCGATAGGACTCCAACACCTTGTGCCAGCGGGGATCCCTGTCCATCTGCTCGGCGATGTCGTTGAGGGTGGCATGCAGCTCGGGACGGGATTTGGGCAGCAGGATATGGCGGGTATAGCTGGATTGGGGGAAGGGTGAGATAAACAGCTTGCCCTGATAGTGCTGTGAATCGATGAAAAAGCCCAGCGATGAACCACTCACCAGCGTCACATCGATGCGGCCGCGCACCAGCAGCTCAAGATTGGTCTTCACCTTCTTGGCATCCTGACGTACCAGCTCCCCGCGGCCAGCTGCATCATCGATCCCCTGATAGCGGTAGCCCTCCACCCCGCCAAACACCAGCCCCTTGAGGGAGTCTGGCCCGCGATAGGTGACCGGGTTGTCAATGTTCGAGACCAGCTCGTTGGTGTCGCGCATCACCGGAAAGGTCCAGAGATAGCGTTCGCGATGGGGATCCCCCACCCAGGCGGGATTGACCCAGACCACCAGACCGTCAAAGTCGGGATCAGCCATCTCCAGCGCCAGTCGGGCGCGATTGACCAGCCAAAGCTCGATTCTGGGTTCACCCCCCAGCTTTTCATTGAGATACTTGACCAGCTCGCGGCTCAGCCCTGCATCCACTCCGGTGTTGAAGGGCGGATGCTGATGGTAATCGTAGAGACGGATCGTCTCCCCCAGAGCCGGGACCGACAACAGTAACCACAACCAAAACCAGACTCTCATCGCACCTCCTTGAGCTGCCTCTGAGTTTGGCACAGAGAATTTGAATGAGAGAACCCGCGACCACCACTCCAGCGCCGCAACCATCCGCCCCTTCCCGCTGGTCTGTCTATATGGTGCGTACCGCCACCGGCCTGCTCTATACCGGGATCAGCACGGATCCGCTGCGCCGCCTGCGCCAGCACCAGAGTGGCAAGGGCGCTCGCGCCCTGCGCGGCAAGGGGCCACTGACGCTGGTGTGGCAACAGGAAGTCGGCGAGAAGGGGGCAGCCCTGCGCATCGAATATCGCCTCAAGCAGCAGCCGAAATCCTTCAAGGAGCAGCTGATCCACAGCCCGGCACTCTGGCAGAGCTGGAGCCCCCAGTGGTTACCCGCAGCCACCCAGCCTTGAGGACGACAGGCAAAAAAAGGCCACTCGATGAGTGGCCGGAAAGGGGAAATCAGGGAGCATCACACAACGTCTTGCACAACCTCAGGCGGGTTAGAGGTAGGTATTGGAACGCTTGCTGCGGTTGCTGATCAGCCAGCAAACCGCCAGCACCAGCAGCAACCAGGGGGCCAGCTTGATGATCAGAGCAAGCATGCCGCCCAGTGCCCCAAGCAGCACGAACAGGCCGCTCACCAGCAACATGGCTACCAGGGTAAAACCGGTCAGTGCCATGACCAGCAGCACCACCAGCAAGATGAAAAATTCCAGCATAACTTGCTCCTTATCAGTACCTTGTCTGCCGGCTGATCAACCCTTGGGTCAATCCAGCCAGCGCTTCAATTCATAACGGGGCGGCATCACCAGCACCGCCAGCAGATAGGCGGCCAGTGCCAGCGGCGGCATCAGGATCAGGGCGAGCAGTGCCACCACCCGCACAGTGACTCTGGAGACCCCCAACCGTCTGGCAATACCGGCGCAGACCCCGGTCAGCTTGCGATGCACCAGATCCTTGGGCCAGGGGCTCATGATTACACCTCCGCCTTCTGGCCTTTGAGGCGAGCCAGCTCGCGCTCGATCTCGTCATTGAGCTCCAGCTCGCGGAACTGGGCCTCCAGCGAGGGATTCTGCCCCAGAGTGGCCGCCTCCAGCTGGGCCTCCAGTTGATCGACCCGGCCCTGAAAACCATCAAAGCGCGCCATCAGCTCATGCATCCGCTGGTTGTCCACCTGGGCGCGGGCACGAATGCGGCTGTGGGCCGTCTGCTCGCGCAGGGTCAGCAGTTTTTGCTTCTCGCGCGCCTCGGTCAGCTTGGCTGCCAGCCGCTCGCTGTCGGCGGTGAGCTGGGCCAGCACCTCGGCCACCCGGGCCTTGTCCTGCTCCAGCTGTTCACCTTTTTTGACATCCGCCAGCTTCTCGGTGAGGGCGGCGCGGGCCAGATCCTCACGTCCCTTCTGGATGGCGAGCTCGGCCTTGGCCGACCACTCCAGGATCTGCGCCTGCAACGCCTGCTGGTGACGCTCCAGCTGCTTCTGTTCGGCAATCACGCGGGCGGCCTGGGTACGCATCTCGACCTGCACCTGCTCCATCTCTTCGATCATCAGGCGCAGCATCTTCTCCGGCTCTTCACTCTTGTCGAGCAGGCTGTGCAGGTTGGCATTAATCACGTCGGTCAGGCGGCTGAATACGCTCATGGTCTGGCTCCTTGTTGATGGGATGGCTATCTCTTCTCATAGCATTACAAGAGCCGTGCCAAGAAAAATTATTGTTGTTTTACATATAGATGGGAATTTACTGAGGAAATTCAAGAAGGGCTTGTTGGTGAGAATAGCCAACCTTGTGGTGATTTTTACCAACAAAAAAGGGAGCCTGTGGCTCCCTTGTCGATTCGTCTGCAATATCCGTCAGGCGGCGTGGCTGTGGCCCAGCTTGCTGTCCAGTTCGGTCAGCTTGGCCTCCATCCGGGCACGGCAGGTGTCGGAGAGATCGCGAATGCCACTGGCACCGTGCTCCTTGCTGCAGACCGGCGCCATCACTTCCACCAGCACTTCGCCGTTGTCCCAGCGATTGAGGTCGACCTGACCGAAGTAGCTGGAGCAGACGATGGGCACCACGGGCACTTCAGCCTGTACCGCAGTGTGGAAAGCGCCCGCCTTGAATGGCAGCAGGCCACGCCCCTGGGAGCGGGTCCCTTCCGGGAACATCCAGATGGAGGTGCCGCTGTTCTTGATGCGATCCACCACCTGACCTATGGTGCCGATGGCACGGGAGCGGTTGGAGCGGTCGATCAGCACGTTGCCGGAGAGCCAGAAGATAAGGCCGAACAGCGGCAGCCAGAGCAGGCTCTTCTTGCCCACAGCCACCACACCGGGCTGCACCGCACCGGTCACGGTGAAGATGTCGAAGTTACTCTGGTGGTTGCAGACGTAGACCGCCGGGCCGACCGATTTGACCTCGTCGGCCACCGTCACCTTGACTCGCAGCCCGATCAGCGGGCAGACCGCGTGATACATGCGAGCGAAGACATAGACGTTGTTGGGATGGCGCGGACGAACCAGACAGAGCAGCAGGCCGAACAGGAACCAGAAAATGAGCAGCAGACCAAGCAGCAGCACACGGGCAATTTTGAGCATCGAACACCTCGAGTTTTAACTCGGCGCAGTATACTGATCCCCCTTTTAGCGAACAAGCGTTCGCCAAACAGAACCGACCACCCTCCCCGTCGTGCCACCCACAGTGCTGCACATCAATACGCCGTCGACTTGCCCCACCCGCCATTGGTCGTTAGGATGGCCCCATCTTGATGGACGGGGCGAACATGATGTTGCAACAACGGGTAGCGAAACATCTCCTGCTGCTGGTCTGCCTGCTGGTGCTCAATTGTGCGGCCCAGCCGCTGGCACGGCTTGCCCTGCTCGATCACGCCCTCAGCTGTCAGGCACTGCCCGTTCCAGGCTCGGCAACGGATCAAGAGGATGCCAAACCGGCCAGCCCGCAGCCCACCAGCTGCCAGCTCAACGGCAAGTGGCTAAGCGCCGCCACCCTGCTCTGCGTCGAACAGCTCTTCTTTGCCGTGGCCGTGCTGATCGCCCTGCTGGCCCCCCTTTGGCGCTACACACCGCCACTGCCCCCTCCCAGAGTCATCTCGCCGCCCGAGCGGCGTCTGCACCTCACCCTGTGCGTCTGGCGGGAATGAGTTCGGCAGCGTTCTTTCGTTAGCTGTCACTCATTTTTGCGAGACTAAAAAGATGTCGAATCTCTTCAAGGCGGCCCTGCTACTGGGCGGTCTGCTGTGGCAATCCATGGGATTGGCCAGCGACACGGGCTGGCTCACCAGCCCACAGAATGATCACGCCCGGGTACGGCTGCAGGCCGACCGCAGCACGGCAGATCAGACCCGCATCCTGCTCGATGTCGAGCTGGAGTCAGGCTGGAAAACCTACTGGCACAGTCCGGGAGAAGGCGGCATTGCCCCCCAGATCCTGTGGGATGAGCCGGTCGGTGCCTTTCAGTGGCGCTGGCCAGTGCCACGTCACTTCGAGGTAGCCGGGCTCAGCACCCAGGGTTATCAGGGGGACGTGACCTTCCCCCTCAGCCTCAACTACCCAACTGGGCAACCGCTCAAGGGAACTCTGCGTCTATCGACCTGCAGCAATGTCTGCATCCTGACCGACTTTCCCTTCACCCTCTCGGTGGATGGGCAGGCCCCGGCCGACTTCGATTTTGCCTGGGCGAAGGCGATGAGTACCCTGCCCCAGCAATTGCCTGCCGAAACCCAGGTCGAGCTCGGTTATCAGCACAACCAGCTGCAACTGCGCGCCGAGCGGGCAGAGGGCTGGCAATCACCAGCGCTCTTTATCGACGCTCTGGAGGGGGCCGAATTTGGCAAACCGGCGCTTGAGGTCGAGGGCAACACCCTGATCGCCCGGGTGCCGGTGAGCGATGGCTGGCAGGGGGATGCGCCGGATCTGCGCGGCCAATCCCTCGGCCTGCTGCTCACCAGTGGCGAACAGGCGTGGCAGGGCAAGGGGACGATCGGCGCACCACTCGCACTGCCCAACCAGAGTCATTCGCTGTTCTGGCTGCTGGGGGCAGCGCTGCTCGGCGGCCTTATCCTCAACCTGATGCCCTGCGTGCTGCCGGTGCTGGCGCTCAAGCTGGGAACTGTGTTGCAACATCAGGAGCGTGAACAGGGAACGGTACGCAAGCAGTTCCTCGCCGCCAGCGCCGGGATCATCGCCTCCTTCTGGGTGCTGGCGGCCATGAGCAGCCTGCTGCGCGCCACGCAAGGGGCCGTCGGCTGGGGCATCCAGTTCCAGAGCGCCGGTTTTATCGGCTTGATGGTGCTGGTCACCCTGCTGTTTTGCGCCAACCTGTTGGGGCTGTTCGAGATCCGCCTGCCCAGCGCCCTCAGCACCCGCCTTGCCACCAGCGGCGGCAACGGCCTCGGCGGTCACTTCCTGCAGGGGAGCTTCGCCACTCTGCTGGCGACCCCCTGCTCGGCCCCCTTCCTCGGCACTGCAGTGGCCTTTGCGCTGGCAGCGCCCCTTGGCCAGCTCTGGCTTATCTTCACAGCATTGGGGATTGGCATGAGCCTGCCCTGGCTACTGGTGGCGGCCCTGCCGCGGCTCGCCCTCTGGCTGCCCAAGCCGGGTCGCTGGATGAACCATCTGCGCATCCTGCTCGGCCTGATGATGCTGGGCTCCAGCCTCTGGCTCACCAGCCTGCTCGACAACCATCTCGGCAGCTATGCCACCGGCTGGCTGATGGTTGCCATGCTGCTGGCGCTGCTGACTAGCATCATCTGGCGTTACGGCATCCGCGGCTTCACGCTGGCGATCGCCCTCGCCGCCCTGATTGGCAGCCCCCTGCTGCTGAGCGGCGCCTTTAGCGCGCAGGGCTCGGCCAGTGTTGACAAGGTGGTCTGGCAGCCGCTCTCCGAACGCGCCATCACAGATGCGCTAGCCCAGAACAAGCGGGTCTTTATCGATGTCACCGCCGACTGGTGCGTCACCTGCAAGGCCAACAAATACAACGTGTTGCTGCGCGATGAGGTGCAACAGGCCCTCTCGGCCCCCGATGTGGTGGCCCTGCGCGGCGACTGGAGCAAACCGAGCGACGCCATCGCCGCCTTCCTCCGTAAGCGGGGCGCGGCGGCCGTCCCCTTCAACCAGATTTACGGCCCGGAGTTGCCGCAGGGGGTCACGCTGTCACCCCTTCTCGACAAGGACGATCTGCTGACCACATTGCACAAGGCTGGCCTGCTTCAGGCTGGCACCACCCGATTTTAAGGAGCAACCATGAAACCGACTCTGAGCGCCCTGACCCTGCTGGCCTCCCTTTCTGCAACCCTGCTGGCCCCGGCCCTGCACGCCGCCCCTTTCACCCCGGAGCAGGAGGCGCGCATCAAGGAGCTGATCCGCGAGACCCTGATCGCCAACCCCAAGATCCTTGACGAGGCGGCCGAATCCTGGGAGAAGCAGAACGCGGCAGCCCAGGAGGCGCAGCTTGGCAACTTCATCAAGGGCAACAAGGATGTGCTGTTCAACAGCGCCACCAGCCCGCGTCTGGGAGCCAAAAACCCCAAGCTGACGCTGGTGCTGTTCACCGACTACAACTGCCCCTACTGCAAGCAGTTCGATCCCCAGCTGACCAAACTGCTCAAGGCCTATCCGGACGATCTGGGGCTGGTGATCAAGCTGCTGCCGTTCAAGGGGCAGACCTCCGCCAAGGCGGCCCAATACAGCCTGACCCTGTGGCAGCAGGATCCCGCCCGCTTCCTCACCCTGCACGACAAGCTGATGAGCAAGCAGGGGATGCTGACCGAGGCGGACATCAACAAGGCGCTGGCGGCCACCGGCAACGTGGCGCTCAAACCGGCCGCCAAGGCGACCGAGGAGCTGCGCAACAGCCTGCGCATCGGCACCATCCTCGGGGTACAGGGCACACCGGCGACCCTGATTGGCAACCAGCTGGTACCGGGCGCCATCCCCTATGAGGAGCTGGAGCAGCTGGTGAAGGCCGAACTGGCCAAGCAGGGGTAAAGAATGACCACCAATCCTCAACCCCGCTGGCGCCGCTGGGGCAAGGATGCGCTCTGGCTGCTGCTGATGGCGCTGGTCATCTCGACCCTGCTGGATCTGTGGCGCAGCCCGACCCTTCCTGAAGGGGCGATGAGCGCTCCCGTCACCCTGCAGGATGGCACCAGTACGGATCTCGCTACCTTAAGTCAGGGCAAGCCGCTGCTGGTCTACTACTGGGCCAGCTGGTGCGGTGTCTGCCGCTTCACCACCCCGGCCGTGCAGCAGCTCTGGCAAGAGGGGGAAAACGTGCTGACGGTGGCGCTGCGCTCCGGCAATTCGGAGCAGTTAGCCAAGGGGATGAGCAAGAAGGGGCTCACCTTCCCGACCCACAACGACGAGTCGGGGGATCTAGCCGCCAAGTGGCAGGTGGGGGTCACCCCGACTTTTCTCATTATCAAGGATGGGACGCTTGTGAGCAGCACCACCGGCTGGAGCTCGAAGTGGGGCTTGCAGCTGCGGCTCTGGTGGGCGTCGCTCTAGCCACGCAACAACATTGCCTCAACAGGGCCATCCCACCGGATGGCCCTTTTTTATGCCGACATCAGGCGGGGAGCTGCATCCCGCGCACCTGCTCCAGCAGGGCTGTCACCGCCGCCGAGCGCAACGCATCGGGGGCGTAGCAGAGCCCCACCCGCCGCTTGAAGGAAGAGGCCGCCAGCTCGGCGACTGTACAACCGGGCGGACAAAGCGAACGGGGCAACCAGGCGATCCCAGCACCGGCGGCCACCATGGTCGCCGCCAGTCGCAGCGACCCCGCCCGCCGTGGATAGAGCGGCGCCTGATTGCCGAGAATGGCGATCAGCCGCAGGTGGGAGTCGTGGCGCGGGCAGGTGACCCAGAGCTCGTCCGCCAACGCTGCCGGGGTGAGCGCCCCCTTGCCTGCCAGCGAGTGATCCGGCGGCAGCACCAGCACGAACTCCTCCTCCAGCAGGGGGATAAAGAGCTCGTCACCACAGCGCAGGGATTCACAGCCCAGCCGCACATCGCCACAGCAGCCTTCTTCCAGAGTCAGCAGGATCTCCTCGTGGGCAAGCGCCCCGTTGACCAGCGCCCCCACCACACCATCGCCAAGGTCTGCCTCAATCCCCACCGTCAGCTCGAGGCAGGGGGAGGTTTCACGAAACTCGCGGGCGAGGGAGTCGGTGTCGGCGATCAGCCGCTTGGCGCGGGGATAGAGCCGGTGCGCCGCTTCAGTTCCCTCCACCCCGCGCGCCTGCCGTACAAACAGGGTCACCCCCAGCTCATCCTCCAGCGTCTTGATGGTGGTGGAGAGGGTGGGCTGGGTAATGAAAAGGCGGGTAGCGGCCGCCGTGATGTTGCGCTCCTCGAAGACAGCCACAAACGCACGCAGGGTTCGCACATCCATTGAATTCACCTATACCAGACAGTCATAAAAGCCATTTTTCACGGCGACACTGGGCAAATATAGTGGCTTACCTGCCACAAGGCATCCCAATTTCCTATATCAGCGTCTATCAACACAGTCAGGAGCCATCATGCGCCATCTCTCTGTCATCGGCCTCGGGGCCATGGGCTCCGCCCTCGCCACCACCCTGCTCAAGGCGGGCCATCCGGTCACCGTCTGGAATCGCAGCGCCGCCAAGGCCGCCCCGCTGCAAGCGCTGGGCGCGACTCTCGCCCCCTCGGTTGGCGCGGCTATTGCCGCAAGCGATATCACCCTTGTCTGCGTCGATAACTACGCCGTCAGCCAGCAGTTGCTGGACGAAGCCCGCGATGCGGTGGCGGGCAAGCTGCTGGTGCAGCTCTCTACCGGCAGCCCGCAGGGGGCCAGAGCGCTGGAGAGCTGGGGCCATGCCCGCGGCGCCCGTTATCTCGATGGCGCCATCCTCTGCTTCCCGGATCAGATCGGCACCAGCGATGCCAGCATCATCTGCTCGGGGGCCAGCGCCGCCTTTAGCGAGGCCGAGCCGATGCTGCGCCTGCTCGCCCCCACCCTCGACCATGTGGCCGAGGCGGTGGGCGCCGCCGCGGCGCAAGATTGTGCCGTCGCCGCCTACTTTGCCGGTGGTCTGCTCGGTGCTCTGCACGGCGCGCTGATCTGCGAGGCGGAAGGGTTGCCGGTAGCCAAGGTGTGCGCCCAGTTCAGCGAGCTCTCGCCCATTCTCGGTGGCGATGTGGCCCACCTTGGCAAGACGCTGGCGAGCGGCGATTTCGATCACCCCTACGCCAGCCTGAAAACCTGGAGCGCCGCCATCAGCCGCCTCGCCGGTCATGCCACCGATGCCGGGATCGACAGCCGCTTCCCGCGTTTTGCCGCCGATCTGTTTGAGGAAGGGGTGGCGCAAGGGTTTGGCCAGCAGGAGGTGTCGGCCCTCATCAAGGTGCTGCGGGCGCGCAATGGAGTGGCACAATGAACGAGTTGACCAACCACACCCCAATTGCACTGGTCACCGGCGCCGCTGGCGGGATTGGCCGCCAGCTCTGCATCGGGCTGGCCGAGGCGGGTTATCGGGTGATCGCCACCGATCTGGCTCCTCACGCTTTCGACCATCCCGAGATCCACTTTCACCCCCTCGATCTGCGGGACGAGCAGGCCATCGTGCAGCTCTTTGCCGAGGTACGCGCGCAGCACGGCGGCATCCATCTGCTGATCAACAACGGCGCCATCAGCAAGTTCCACACCCGCTTCGAGGAGCTGAGCGCAGCCCAGTTCGATCAGGTGATGACGGTCAATGTGCGCGGCGCCATGCTCTGCGCCCGCGCCTTTGTGCAGGCCAACCGCGATCTGCCGTATGGCCGCATCATCAATATCGCCTCCACCCGCTGGCAGCAGAACGAGCCGGGTTGGGATGCCTATGGCGCCTCCAAGGGGGCGCTGGTCGCCCTCACCCAGTCCCTCGCCAACTCGCTGGCCGACTACCCCGTCACAGTCAATGCCATCAGTCCGGGCTGGATCCAGGCGGAGGATTACCACACCCTGACCGAGGCAGATCATCGCCAGCACCCGAGCGGCCGGGTCGGGCGCCCCGACGACATCACCCGCGCCTGCCTCTTTCTGGCGGATCCTCGCAACGACTTTATCAACGGTGCCAATCTGGTGGTCGATGGCGGGATGAGCAAGAAGATGATCTACCACACCTCCGCCTCCTTCTGGGAGGAGTAACCCCTGCGGCGGCAGCCTCGCCCCGGCCTGCCGCCCGCTCCTTTTTTGCCCGTTTTTTCATCGCTTGTGCCCCGCCGCCCTTGCACTGGCCAGACCGACTGGCAACAATAGGCACTCAACTGACCCCTCTTCATTTCGCCCGTTAATTGATCGCCCAACTCATCGCGTTGGCGGGCTGTTTCCGTTAAAATGACGGGTTTTTGCCGTGCCTGGTTTGCCAATCCCCACCATCAGGCACTCGCAGCGTGAATCCTATGATGCCAGTGATGCAGGATCTGCCATGAACAACTACTTTCGGGTGCTGGGCGTCAAGTCCAACGCCAGCGAAAACGACATCAAGAAAGCCTATCGTCGGCTGTCTAACCAGTACCACCCCGACAAGCTGCACGGGGCCAGTGAAGAAGAGAAAGAGCAGGCAGCCATCAAGCTGCACCAGGTAAAGCAGGCCTATGAAGTGCTGTCCGATCCGAAACAGCGGGCCGCCTTTATCAAGGATTTCAACAACGTCATCGTGACCGACCCCGCCTCCGCCATGCAGGAGATGTGGGATCAGTTCTACCCCTGAAACAGCAGGCAGAAAGAGCAACTATGCAAAAGAGATGGGACCAGGCGCGGCTCAAGTCGCTGCAAAGCGATGCCAGCGAAAACATCGAATCCTACCGAGATCAGGACGACCCCAAGGGGCTGGAACAGTTCACCGACCAGATGAAGAGCCTGCTGCTGGCCGATATGAGCATGCTGGAGTTTATGCCCGAGTATCTGCCGCTGGCCCTCTATGGCCGGGTGCAGTTCCCGGCCAAGGCCAAGTCGCAGTGGAACAAGTGGCTCACCAGCGGCGAGCAGCCGAGCTGGGACGAGTTCAAGGTGAGCGTCGGCTTCAACAACGCCGCCCTGCCACTGGTCAAGGCGGTGCGGGCCCAGAGCGAAGATCAGCTGATGGAAGCCTGCGCCGTGCTGTTTCTGCTCGACAACCCGCTGCCGCGCGGCAGCCACCGCGGCGATGACGACTATGAGCTGCGCGACGAAGAAGATGAAGACGGGGAAGATGCCGACGCCGACTACCATGGCGGCAGTGACCGCTATGGTGATGACGACGGCGATCAGGATATGTACGACGAAGTCCGTTTCTAATTGGGGCAAGGCATGAGCAACAGTCTGATAGAAATTACCGCCATCGAGATCAAAGAGCTGGCCGTCATCGAGCCGAAGCAGGCCAGCGAGAAGTTCGAGCTGATCGCCAAGACCATGTCTGACGACCAGCTGGCAGAAGTGATTGAAAACATTGATATCGTTACCCTGACCCAGATTAACGGCCAGCACGATATCTCCTTCCCCTCCATCATCTCCGAGCTGATGACCCCGGAGCGGATCCGCGACATCGTCTGCCAGCAGCCGCTCTATTGGGAAGAGGCGATCAAGAACAACGCCGATGAGCTGCAACAGCACACCTTCGACTTTCTCAACTACCTGATCCGCACCCAGGATAGCGAAGCCAAGCAGCGCGAGATCCTCGAGTGCGTGGCCGAAGATCCGGCCGGTCTCTTCTACCTCGCCATCCCCTTTATCGAGTTCTATCGCGGCGATCGCTATGAAGAGGACGAAGGCTATCGCGACGTGCTGCACGCCGAAGAGGAAGATCTTGAAGAGTCCCTGCGCTACAGCGAGCGCCAGCAGAGCGAGGATGTCCATGACTACGCGCTGGATGACCCGAGAAGCCTGTTGATGCTCATTCGCGAGCTGGCCCCCGAGGTGGAGAAAGCCATCAAGGCGCTGCTGCGCAACGAGCACTCCAGCTGGGACGGCATCATCAACAAGTTTGCCGCCGAGCTGGTGATGCAGGCCAAAGAGAAGAACAAGGTCGAGGAAGACGAGTACGGCGACGTCGACGACATGTTCAGCTTTCTGGATTAAGGAGCCCATTCATGCAGTTAGTCATTCGCGATGCCAACCAGGGCCCCTTTCTGACCCAGGTGCTGCGCTTTGGCCGCGACAATGAACGTTTGAGCGAGCAACAGCTGGCCGCCATCAAGGGCAAGGCGGTGCTGATGAGCCTAAAATTCGCCGACAAGTACTACAACAAGTACAAGATGCACCTGCTGGAGCAGGCCGCCCACGACGTCATCGGCGTGGTGAGCCTCGGCCTGCAGGAGCTCTCGGCGCGGGATCCGGCCAAGGCGCTGGCGCTGCTGCAGGCGCCGGAAGGCCCCATCAAGCCGTTCCAGAAGGGCTGGTCAATGCTCATTACCGTCAGCCCCAAGCAGGCTGGCAACAGCCTCTACGGTGACGTGGATGCGCGCCTGCTGGACAAGATCTCGAGCCCGCCCGATGTGGAGGAGTGGCAAGGGTGGCAGGAGTACGAGAAGGCGCTGACCGAGCACAACAAGAGCCGCCTGATGGAACTTATCGACCAGCACTTCTTCGCCTGCGAGAGCGACCACCCCACCATGGAGGACAAGCTGGCCGAAGCGCTGCTCTACCGCATCCTCTGCGGCAAGGGCAGTGGCGCCGCTCCGCTCAAGGTGAAGCAGGATCTCAAGCGCAAACTGGCGCGGGAGATTGAGCTCGACGAGGGCTGGTATGACACCGACTATCTCGCCGCCCAGCTCGCCCTGATGCTGAGCGCGCTGCCCGCCGACATGGCCGCCGCCCTGCGCCAGGAGCTGAGCCCGGGCTTTGTGCCCAACCTGCTGCACACCCTCGGCTTTGTGCGCCAGTACCAGCTGCTGCAAAAAGAGAACGCCTCGCCGGAGAAGCTCGACAACATCGAGATGCGCGCCGGCCTCAAGCACCCGCTGCTCGGCTGGCCGCTCTACCACAACTTCTAGGGCGCGCTTCGCCGCCTCTTTTGTTGCCCCCAATGTGGGATAACCCAACGCCCGGCCCGCCGGGCGTTGTTCTATCCGGGATGTCCCCTCACCCTGACCCTCTGCCAAAGGCAGAGGGGAAAAACGCAAACTCCCTCGGGCTGCCGAGCAACACATGGGGTGCACCAAGCGCAGCGCATTGCACAGGTAACTACGGGAACAGACCTGTGGTGCAATTCACTCTGTTCATTGCCCTCTGTGGCTCTTGTCACTGCGCAGGGCCATACGCCAATCCCGGATAATTATTCACTCAAAGGGTGAAACTGAATAAATAAGCTGCCACTCAACATGCTGGCGGCGATGGCGAAAGAGCAGCCAAAAGCGGGATGGCGATCTCACTATCAAATCGTTCAGGCCAAAACGGGCTCCATTCAACCCCAACAACTCTGATACGTACCCGGCCAGCGCCAGCTTTTCAGCAGTCAAAACCGCATAAAAAACCGGAATGGATCAATAAAAGACAATTAATCTCGCCAGATTAAATTTCAGGTATGGCTATTTGCACCGCTTGGCCGCTAAATGACAGACCGGCCTTCAGACCAGCATGGAAGCGCACAAGGCTAGCCGGCAGCAGACCGGTACGCTCTCAGGACGAGTTATGACTTTCTTCTCTCACAGGAGACAGACCGTGAGCGCTTCGAATCAACACCCCACCATTCCCCCCGGCTCCGGGGCGCTGTTCTTTATCCAGACCTTCTCGACCCTGGGGTTTGCCGTGCTCTACTCCACCCTGGTGCTCTACGCCACCAAGCGACTCGGCTTCAGCGAATCCCAGGCCAACGCCATGATGGGGGTCTTCGGGGCCTTCAACTATGGCCTGCACCTGTTTGGCGGTTATCTCGGCGGGCGCTACCTCAGCAACCGCAACCTGTTCGTGATGGGGATGGTGCTGCAGGTGATCGGCTGCTACTTCATCGCCGAGATGGGGATCACCGGCCTCTACTGGGGACTCGCCATGTTCCTTACCGGCAGCGGCCTCAACGTCACCTGCCTCAACATGATGCTGACCCAGCGCTTCGCCCCGGATGATCACCGCCGCGAGAGCGCCTTCCTGTGGAACTACGCCGGGATGAATCTGGGCTTCTTTATCGGCTTCACGGTGGCGGGATACTTCCAGCTCACCGAGGATTACCGCACCCTGTTCCTGTTTGCGACGCTGGGCAACATCATTGCCATCATCGCCACCTTCGCCTGCTGGCCGATTCTGGCGGATATCAGCACCCCGCTGCGTCATGTCAAAGGGAGCGGCTTCTACCGCCGTATGCTGGCCGGGATCGCCATTCTGGCCATGCTGGTGCCGGCGCTGCGTCTGCTGCTGACCCACGCCAGTTTCAGCGGCAGCTTCGTGCTGATCCTGGGCGCCGTGGTGCTGGTGCTGCTCTGCGTGATGACCGCCCGCCACCCGGACGCCGCCGAGCGCAGCCGCATGGTGGCCTACCTGATCCTCGCCCTTGGCTCCCTCATCTTCTGGTCGCTCTACCAGCTGGCGCCCATGGGGCTGATGCTCTTCTCCGAGCACAACATCAACCTCAACGTGTTCGGGCTGCGGGTCGCTCCCCAGTGGATCCAGAACATCAACACCCTCGTCATCGTCATCGGTGGCCCCTTGATGGCGCTGCTGTTCAAGCGACTGCGCGAACAGGGCTGGAATATCGACATTCCCTCCCAGTTTGCCGCCTCGCTGTTCTGCATGGGGCTCGGCATGCTGGTGCTGCCGCTCGGCATCCATCTGGCGGGGGCCGACGGGCTGGTCGCCTTCAAGTGGATCGCCATCAGCTATGTGCTGCAGAGTTTTGGCGAGCTGCTTATCTCCCCCATCGGTTACGCCATGATTGGCAAGCTGGCCCCCGCCAGCCTGCAAGGCTTGATGATGGGCTGCTGGATGATGGTGACCGGCGTTGCCTCCGTGCTGGCGGGCTATGTCTCCGGCGCCATGCCGCAGAATATCGGCAGCTCTCCGGTGGCCACCAATCCGGGTTACAGCTCGGTGTTCAATATGCTGGGCTGGGGCTCGCTGGCGGGCGGGATCGTCCTGCTGTTGCTGGTGCCCCGTCTGCGCCTGCTGATCGCCTCGAAAATCACCCCGCAACCGGCGGCGACAGCCATTCCTGTCTGACCGGGCTCGGGCCAGCCATTTTATTGGCCCCTGCCAGCGCGAACGATTGAATCAGCGGCACTGCTGTTAATGTAAAGGGCCCCGCCATAATGGATGGCGGGGCCCTTCTCTTTTGGTGGGATGGATGGCTCTTTTTCAGGTTGGCAACCTGGCGCCTGTTGCGGCGTTTGCCCCTATCGTCTGCTTTCCCTCACCCTAACCCTCTCCCAAGGGGAGAGGGGATCAGCACCTGCCACTCTGTAGCCGAAGCTGTCACGCTTAGCTATCACGCCATACCACGGTCACTATCAATGGCTGCGATCTCTACTCCCTTCTCCCACTCTTTGCCATAGATAAAGGGAGAAAGGTCGGGGATAAGGGGGAGCAAACCACCGACAAGCAGCAGAGCGTTAAATCAAGCAGGAACGCGTAGGGTCGATTAGCGAAGCGTAATCGTCCGCACCGCAATCTCGGTGGCGATGGATATAGAGAAGAGATCAGCTGGAACACCGGCAGAATTGCGGCAACCGGTTTTCGCGATCGTCTGATTACGCTGCGCTAATCAGACCTACAGCTCTGTCACGCTTAGCTATCACGCTATACCACGGTCACTATCAATGGCTGCGATCTCTGCTCCCTTCTCCCACTCTTTGCCATAGATAAGGGGAGAAAGGTCGGTGAGGAGGGAGAGCAAACCACCGACAAGCAGCAGAGCGTGAAATCAAGCAGGAACACGTAGGGTCGATTAGCGAAGCGTAATCGTCCGCACGGCAATCTCGGGGGCGATGGACATAGAGAAGAGATCAGCTGGCGCACCAACAGAATAGCGGCAACCTGTTTTCGCGATCGTCTGATTACGCTTCGCTAATCAGACCTACGCCCCAAGCTTGTATGACTTTTCAAAATGTCTGACGACACATAAATAAGGCTTCATACAAAGCTCCCTCTGGAGTAAAGTAATTTATTAGGTATACAACTCCAACTGTAGATAGTGAGCATAATGAAAAATATTAGTAATCTCGCGGCTGTCAATGGCGTAATAAACACCAAAATATCAGGATTTGAATACATCCCAACATTAATAGATGAACAAAATAAAGACTCTGGTTATCAGTTTTGCACTGTAAAATCAGATCATTATTTCTCCGGAGGAGAAATATCATTTAAAATAAAATTAGACTCAACAGAAACAAAAATTCAGTTAATACTAAACTGGGGGATGAGCCCTTTATACATTTGCTTCAATGACGATTATTTTTCTTACTCATTAAAAACATTCCAACCTCAGACAAATCAACTCGTTGCACTATCACAAACTGGTAGCAAATCTAATATAAAAGATAATGTGGAATATGATATTCGAGTGTCATGCAGAGCAAACACAATCAAATACTACATAAATAATGTAGAAATACTATCTTGGAATTATCTCATAAATAGAACACCTATAGCCTTTAATATTTGGGGGGCAGGTAAGGCAGATATATACAATATATCTGTGTCAGATGACAGGCCAAAAGCTTTTGTTGTTATGCAGTTTACTGAAAAATTTAATGAACTATATGACAATGTCATAAAGCCGGTTTGTGAGCAGAAAGGATTAGAGCCGATAAGAGCTGATGATATGTACAGTAATGGATTGATAATACATGATATCATTCAATCAATTCAACAATCCTCACTCATTATATCTGATATTACACCAGATAATCCCAATGTATACTACGAGGTTGGATATGCTCATGCGGCAGGTAAAAATGTCATATTAATGTGTGACCGAGAAAGAGAAAAACTACCCTTTGATTTGTCTGGTTTCAGAACAATTTTTTATTCAAATACGATTGCAGGGAAATCAAAAGTTGAAGAAATACTGAAAAAACACTTAGACAATATATATTAAAAAAGAAGGGCGCTTTCGCGCCCTTCCATATTAATTACCCTTCCTGATTTTCCCCGGCTACCGGCTCGGCACCGGCGGCGGGTTCAATCTCGATGCGATCCACGCGCTGCAAACCGCGGGGCAGCTTGGCGCCACGGCGGCCGCGCTCGCCGCGGTAGTAATCGAGATCGGACGGTTTGAGGGTCAGCTTGCGCTTGCCGGCAAACAGGGTGACCGACTGCCCCTGCGGGATCACGGCGGCCATCACCACAAACTCCTCCCGCGCCTTCACGCGAGCGGACGGGATGCTGATGAGCTTGTTGCCCTTGCCCTTGCCGAGTACCGGCAAGGTATTGAGCGGGAACAGCAGCATGCGCCCTTCGTTGGAGATGGCCATGCAGAGATCGGTCTCTGGCGAGCCGATCTTCTGGGGTGCCATCACCTGACCCCCTTCCGGCACGGTGAGCAGCGCCTTGCCGTTCTTGTTCTTGCCGATCAGGTCGTCATAGGTGCAGACAAAGCCGTAACCGGCATCGCTGGCTATCAGGTAGGGCTCGCCTTCGTTGCCCATCACCAGATGGCGCACCTCTTCCCCTGCCCCCAGCGCAAAGCGGCCGGTGAGCGGTTCGCCCTGACTGCGCGCGGATGGCAAGGTGTGAGATTCGAGGGCGTAGGTTCTCCCCAACGTGGAGAGGAACACCGCCTGCTGGTTGCTGCGGCCAAAGGCGTGGGTGAGGTAGTTGTCCCCCGCCTTGTAGGAGAGCCCCTCGACATCCACGTCGTGGCCCTTGGCGGCGCGCACCCACCCCTTGTCGGAGAGGATGACGGTGACCGGCTCGCTCGGCACCAGTTCTTTCTCGGTCAGCGCCACGGCGGTAGCACGCTCCACCAGCGGGGTGCGGCGATCGTCGCCGTACTTCTCGGCATCGGCCAGCAGCTCTTTCTTGAGCAGGGTGTTGAGGCGACGCTCGGAGCCCAAAATGAGTTCAAGCTTGTCTCGCTCTTCGGCCAGTTCGTTCTGTTCGGCGCGCAGCTTGAACTCTTCGAGCTTGGCCAGATGGCGCAGTTTCAGCTCGAGGATCGCTTCGGCCTGGGTCTCGGTAATGTTGAAGCGCTCCACCATCACCTTGCCCGGCTCATCCTCGGTGCGGATGATCTCGATCACCTCGTCGATGTTGAGATAGGCGATCAGCAAGCCTTCGAGGATGTGCAGGCGAGCCAGCACCTTGTCGAGGCGGAACTGCAGACGGCGACGCACGGTCTCGCGGCGGAACTGGATCCACTCGCTGAGGATGGTCTTGAGGCACTTCACCTGCGGCCGGTTGTCGAGGCCGAGGATGTTGAGGTTGACCCGGTAGTTCTTCTCCAGATCCGTGGTGGCGAACAGGTGGGCCATCAGCCCCTCCACATCCACCCGGTTGGAGCGCGGCACGATCACCAGACGGGTCGGGTTCTCGTGGTCCGATTCATCCCGCAGGTCGGTGACCATCGGCAGCTTTTTGGCCACCATCTGGGCGGCGATCTGCTCCATGATCTTGGCGCCGGAGGCCTGATGGGGCAGCGCAGTGATGACGATGTCGCCATCCTCCTCGCTCCAGACCGCCCGCTGCTTGATGGAGCCCTTGCCGGTCTCATAGATTTTGCGGATATCGTCGCGCGGGGTGATGATCTCGGCGTTGGTCGGGTAGTCCGGCCCCTGAATGTGCTGCATTAATGCATCCAGCCCCGCATTGGGGTTGTCGAGCAGCTCGGCACAGGCGTAGGCCACTTCCCGCGCGTTGTGGGGCGGGATGTCGGTCGCCATGCCCACCGCGATACCGGTCACCCCGTTGAGCAGGATGTGTGGCAGGCGGGCGGGCAGCACCACCGGCTCCTTCATGGTGCCGTCGAAGTTAGGCGTCCACTCCACCGTGCCCTGCCCCAGCTCGGAGAGCAGCAGCTCGGAGAAGCGCGACAGCCGCGCTTCGGTATAACGCATCGCAGCGAAGGACTTGGGATCGTCCGGCGCACCCCAGTTGCCCTGACCGTCAACCAGCGGGTAGCGGTAGGAGAAGGGCTGGGCCATCAGCACCATGGCTTCATAACAGGCGCTGTCGCCGTGGGGGTGGTACTTACCCAGCACGTCACCCACAGTACGGGCGGATTTCTTGTGCTTGGACAGCGCCGACAGGCCCAGCTCGCTCATGGCGTAGATGATGCGCCGCTGCACCGGTTTGAGGCCATCGCCAATATGCGGCAAGGCCCGATCCATGATGACGTACATGGAGTAGTTCAAGTAAGCCTGTTCGGTAAAGGTGCGCATTGGCTGGCGCTCTACCCCGTCCAGACTGAGCTCGATAGCATCACTCATATGTTTTTCTCTTGCTATGGCGCGCCCCAGGAGGGCACGCCTGAAATGCGGGTCGGCAGGTGACCGACGGCTTAGATGATGGCGAGGTTGCCCTTCTCTTCCAGCCATTCGCGGCGATCGCTCGCCCGCTTCTTGGCCAGCAGCATGTCCATCAGCTGCAGGGTCTCATCAGCCGCATCCCCTTCGCTCTCTCCTGCCGGCTCCATGGTGAGCTGCACCAGACGGCGGGTGTTGGGATCCATGGTGGTTTCCCGCAGCTGTTTCGGGTTCATCTCACCCAGGCCCTTGAATCGGGTCACCATCACCTTGCCCTTTTTCTTCTCGGCTTCGACCCGTTGCAGCACGCCGTTCTTCTCGTCCTCGTCGAGGGCGTAGTAAACCTCTTTACCGATATCGATCCGGTAGAGGGGCGGCATGGCAACGTAGACGTGGCCCTTCTCCACCAGCGTGCGGAAGTGCTTCACGAACAGGGCGCAGAGCAGGGTGGCGATGTGCAGACCGTCCGAGTCCGCATCCGCGAGGATGCACACCTTGCCGTAGCGCAGGCCACTGAGATCCTCGGAGTCGGGGTCGAGCCCGATGGCGACCGAGATATCGTGTACTTCCTGTGATGCGAGCACCTGACCGGCCTCCACCTCCCAGGTGTTCAGGATCTTGCCACGCAGCGGCATGATGGCCTGAAATTCGCGATCCCGCGCCTGCTTGGCACTGCCGCCCGCGGAGTCACCCTCCACCAGGAACAGCTCCCCCTGCATGGGGTCGGCGCAGTTACAGTCGGTGAGCTTGCCGGGCAGCGCCGGGCCCTGGGTAATCTTCTTGCGCACCACCGTCTTGGCGGCGCGCATCCGGCGCTGGGCGCTGGAGATACAGATCTCGGCGATCTGCTCCGCCAGCTCGGTATTGCTGTTCAGGTAGAGGCTGAAGGCATCCTTCACCACGCCGGAGACGAACGCAGAGCTCTGACGGGAGGAGAGGCGCTCCTTGGTCTGACCGGCGAACTGCGGATCCTGCATCTTGATGGAGAGGATGTAGGCGCAGCGATCCCAGATATCTTCCGGGGTCAGCTTGACCCCGCGCGGCAGCAGGTTGCGGAACTCGCAGAACTCGCGCATGGCGTCGAGCAGGCCCTGACGCAGACCGTTGACGTGAGTACCTCCCTGCGCAGTGGGAATGAGGTTCACATAGGATTCGGCGAGGCATTCGCCCCCTTCCGGCAACCAGCAGAGGGCCCAGTCCACCGCCGACTGTTCGGAGCTGAACGAGCCGATAAAGGGCTGCTCCGGCAGGCAGGTGTACTGCTTGACCGCGTCGATCAGGTAATCCTTGAGACCATCTTCGTAGCACCACTCCAGCTTGATGCCAGTGTTCTTGTCGAGGAACTTGATGGTGAGGCCAGGGCAGAGCACGGCCTTGGCTTTGAGCAGGTGTTCCAGCTTGGTGACCGAGAATTTGGGCGAATCGAAGTAGCTCGCCTGCGGCCAGAAGCGCACCCGGGTGCCGGTGTTGCGGCGACCGCAGGTGCCGGTGATGGTCAGCTCCTGCACCTTCTCGCCACGCTCGAAGGCGATGTCGTAGACCTGACCGTCGCGACGCACCGTCACCTCGACCCGATCGGAGAGGGCGTTTACTACCGAAATACCCACCCCGTGCAGACCGCCGGAGAACTGGTAGTTCTTGTTGGAGAATTTGCCGCCCGCGTGCAGCTTGCAGAGGATCAGCTCCACCCCGCTGACACCCTCTTCCGGGTGGATATCGACCGGCATGCCGCGGCCGTCGTCGATCACTTCGAGGGACTGGTCTTCATGCAGGATCACCTCCAGATTGCGGGCGTGACCTGCCAGCGCTTCATCGACGCTGTTGTCGATGACCTCCTGGCCGAGGTGGTTGGGCCGGGTGGTGTCGGTATACATGCCGGGGCGGCGACGCACCGGCTCAAGGCCATTGAGGACCTCAATGGCATCCGCATTGTATTGAGTAGACATGGAGGGCCTTGCGAATTGACGTTTGGAGGGAATCTTAACTGCTAGGCGGGGGTAGAACAAACTCCCCGCACCGAAAGCTTGATCTGGAGAAGAACAAGCAGGGCGAGACCGCCCTTATTGACTCAAACCTGACTATAACCCGAGGAAACGGATAATCTGGGCGGGATAGCGCTCGAACGCCACAAAGGCGTGGTTGCCGCCACACTCCAGCGAGAGGCGGGCAAAGCGGTATTCATCCAGCACTTTGCGATAGTCGAGCACCTCGTCCTCCTGCTGTTGCAGCACCCAGAGCCGATCGGGGGCGCTCACAGGTACAGCCAGCGCCCGCAGCTCATCCATATGTTCAGACCGCAGTTCGTACTGCTCCCCGGTATAGGGATTGGTCTGGGGGCCGAGGTAGTCACAGAGCAGCTCGTGCGGGCGCACCGCCGGATTGATCAGCGCCGCGCGGCAGCCGTACTGCTCGCTCACCCGGGTCGCCATAAAGCCACCGAGGGAGCTACCCACGGCGCCGAGCTTGAATTCACTACCATAACGCCCCTGCAGATCGGCGATAGTCTGCTCAATAGCCGCCCAGGCCGCCGCAGGGGTGTTGGGCTGGGCCGGAATGATCACCTCGATGTCGGGCCGGTTGGCGGCCACCCAGGCAGCCATCTGCTGCGCCTTGGCGGAGCCCGGTGAGGAGTTGAAACCGTGCAGATAAAGGAGAACCGACTTCATTGAATGCTCTCCTCAATAACCGGTGGCGTTGGGGTCGGGCACAAACTGCCCCACCGGCAGGCGCCACACCTCGCTGGCCACCCGCCCATCCGGATAGAGGGTGAGATAGCGCCAGCCCGGGCCGGACTCGTCCAGCGCGAAGCCATCAGAGAGCGGTTTGAACTGGATGCAGGTCGATGGGCTGGCAATCAGCCGCACCCCGCGGTGCACCTCGTCAAACTCCTGATGAACGTGACCGAACAGGATGGTCTTCTGCTGCGGATGACGGGCCAGTACGGCAAACAGGTCATCGGCATTCTTGAGATTGTGTTGATCCAGCCAGGCGCAGCCCACCGGTACCGCCTGATGGTGCAGGGTGATAAGGGCGTGGCGATCAGGATATTGGCGCAGGGCACGGTCGAGGGCGGCCAGCTGGTGATCGCCAATCATGCCGTGGGGTTTGCCACGCACCTGGGTGTCGAGCAGGATCACCTGCCAGTGGTCGCCCACCAGCTGTTTGGATTCGCTGATCCCGGCGGCATGGAGATATTCGGTCATCAGCGGGCTGTCATCGTGATTGCCCGGCAGCCAGTAGATGGGGCGGCCCAGGGGCGCCATCATGGAGGCGAAACGCTGATAGGATTCCGGGCTGTGATCCTGCGACAGATCGCCGGTCGCCAGAATCACCTCGTAGGGGTGTTCATTGGCCTGCACCTGTTCCAGCACTGCGGCCAGACTCTCTGCGGTGCGCACAGCCAACAGCCGCCCTTCGGCACTCGCGAAGAGGTGGGTGTCGGTAATTTGCAACAGGCGCACACTGCCGTCCTGCGCCTGGGGGAGCTCTGTTTCCAAAATCACGCTTCTTTTTATTTGTTCAACTGGAGATATTGATCGGGCTGGTACCATGTCTGAGACAAAATTTTAGCCATTCGGCCAGAAACAGATTTACCTGCTCCTTTTCGTCCCGCTGGTGCATCTTTTTATTGGGATAATCATAACGTGGTTGCAAACGGGAAATCTGTTGCGCTGCACACACTTCCGCCATTCGCACATCATGATACAAACGAATCTCTATTTGAGCCTGTAAATATTCGGGCAACTCGGGGTTGTGCTGGCTAAGGATCACCTGATTGGTGAAGCGACTCTCGCCAATGATGGTGAGCTGGAACTGCAGATCGTTGCCGACCCGATAGCGGCGCTCGGCGCCGACTTCCCCATCAGGCGGCAGCAGTTTCATCAACGCCATGTAGTTGACCTCGCAAGTTCTCTGCAAAGACATCAAATCCGGCACATAACGTTTGGTCCGGGATTGAACTAACGGCATCGCAAAGCTCCATCAATCAACACCCGTGAGTAGTTGACCTCGCAGATACGCTGCAAGGACATCAGGTCAGGCACATAGCGCCTGCTCTGTTGCAGGGTCAGCGCCACCTCAGCGATCCGCCAGCCAGCGGGCGCGCAGCTCGCCATGGTTGAGGGCCAACCACTGCAGGGCAATGACCGAGGCCGCATTGTCGATGCGTCCCTCTTTGAGCCAGGCGTAGGCCTGTTCGCGGCTCACCACGTGCACCCGGATATCCTCACCTTCATCAGCCAGACCGTGCAGGCCGCTCGCCTTGCTGGCATCCACCTCGCCCACAAAGACCTCGATCCGCTCGGTGCTGCCGCCCGGGCTCACCAGATAGCTGATGGCATGCTCGCAGCGGGCCACCTCGATACCGGCCTCTTCCACCGCTTCGCGACGCACCACTGCCTCGGCGGTCTCCCCTTCGTCAATGATGCCGGCCACCAGCTCCAGCAGCCAGGGGGTCGGGCTGGTCTCCATGGCGCCGATGCGGAACTGCTCCACCAGCACTATCTGGTCGCGCACCGGATCATAGGGCAGCAGCGCGGCAGCATGGCCCCGCTCGAACAGCTCGCGTACGATGGGCTGGTTCCAGCCGCCCGCAAATAACCGATGCTGCAGACGATAGACATTCACCTTGAAGAAGCCGTTATATCCAGCTGATTTTTCAATGATTTTCACATCATCGGCGGCGTAATGCCGATCTTGCGGCAAGGGTTGCTGCGACATCCGGGGCTCCCGTCAGCTTGACTTGAAACTGTTTGACCATAAAATCCGAGGAACATGAATGAACGTTCATTCACTCGGCGTGCCATGGTAATGAGGGGTGGATTTTAGCAGCCACAGACCATTTGGCTAGGCGCGCGGGGATAAAACTGCGTCCGGTTCTTGACGTTCCCGTCACCGGACCTGAGACTCTTAGCATTAAATTTTGCTTATAGTAGAGTGATTAAGCTGCAATCAAGCTTGGTCGGTGACAATATTTGCCTCTCCAGCAACCAGTTTGGGTTACTACATAAGGTTAAAACGATCTATGAAAAGAACACTTTTGTCAGTCATGGTGTTGCTGGGCGTCAGTGCCGGTGCCCATGCCGAAAACCTGCTCGACATCTACCAGCAAGCCCAGATCAAAGACCCGCAGTTGCTGCAGTCCAAAGCCGTTCGCGACCAGGCTTTCGAGAAGATCAACGAATCCCGCGCCCCTCTGCTGCCCCAGATCGATCTGGGTGCCGGGCTCAATTATCTGCAAAACAAGAACGATACCCAGAGCAATACCAACGCCAAGGGTGAAGTGACGCTGTCGCAATCCCTCTATCGTCGCAGTAACTGGGTCAATCTGGATATCAGCGAGAAGCAGGCTACCCAGTCAGATGTTGCCTACAACCTCGAAATCCAGAACCTGATGGTGCGCACCGCCAAAGCCTACTTTGATGTGCTCAAGGCGATGGATACCCTGGAGTTCGTTCGTGCCAACAAGGTTGCGGTAGAGCGTCAGCTGGAGCAAACCCAGCAGCGTTTCGAAGTGGGCCTGACCGCCATCACCGACGTCCATGAAGCGGAAGCCTCTCGCGACCAGGCGCTGGCTGACGAGATCAATGCCGAAAACTCGCTGGATAACAGCTACGAAACCCTGCGCGAGCTGACCGGTATCGATCACCGCAATCTGGACGTGCTGAACACCGATCGTTTCAGCCCGCAGAAAACCGCCTTCGGCTCCGACAAGTGGCTGGAGCTGGCGCTGGACAAGAACCTGCAACTGCACAGTGCCCGCATCAGCAAGGACATTGCCAAGGAGCAGATCGATCTGGCCAAGACCGGCCATGAGCCGACTCTGGATCTGGGTGCCGGACTGCAAACCAGCAATACCGATTACAAGCTGGATAGCATTCCAGGCGGCAATGACAATCAGGCCAATATCGGTCTGACCTTCAAGCTGCCCATCTACAGCGGTGGCGCCACCAGCTCCAAGGTGAAGCAGGCTCAATACAACTACGTAGCGGCCAGCGAACTGCTGGAGAAGAACTTCCGCTCGGTGCAGAGCACAGTGCGCTCCTCCTACAACAACGTGAACGCCAGCATCGGCTCGGTGCGCGCCTACAGCCAGTCTGTGGTCTCCGCCGACAGCGCCCTGAAGGCGACCGAAGCCGGTTACGAAGTGGGTACCCGTACCATCGTCGACGTGCTGGACTCCACTCGCAAGCTGTACGAGGCCAAGCAGAAGCTCTCCGAAGCCCGTTACAACTACATTCTCAATATCCTGAGCCTGAAACAGGCTGCCGGTATTCTGGAAGCGCAGGATCTGGTGGAAGTGAACCAGGGTCTGATGCCTGCCACGGCAAAAGCCAAAGGCTGATAGCCGCTATCGGGCATGAAAAAGGCGACCGCAAGGTCGCCTTTTTGTTATCCGTATTTCGGTCGGCTTGCAGCCGCCGATAGTGCGCCCCGCCAGATTGCGGGGCCAGCAGAACGTTAGCCGCGCTCGCGGATCGTCTTGATGATGTCGGTGGTGGAGCAGCCATCCTCGAAGTTGAGAACGCGCACCTCACCGCCATTGGCAGTCACTTCGGCGTAACCGGCGATATCTTCCGGCTTGTAGTCACCGCCCTTCACCAGCAGATCGGGCAGGATCTCGGCGATCAGGCGCTGCGGGGTATCTTCACCAAACGGCACTACCCAGTCCACCGCGCCCAGCGCAGCCAGCACCGCCATGCGGCGCTCGGTCGGGTTGACCGGACGACCCGGCCCTTTCAGACGGCGAACCGACTCGTCGGTATTGACCGCCACGATCAGACGATCCCCCAGCTTGCCGGCGTTGGCCAGATAGGAGACGTGACCGGCATGCAGGATGTCGAAGCAACCGTTGGTCATCACCACCTTCTCGCCACGCAGACGGGCGGCACGAACCGCCACTTTCAGCTGGGCTTCGGACATGACGCCGAAGCCGGTCTCCTGCTCGGTGTAGAGGGCGTTGGCCAGCTCGACCGGGCTGACGGTAGAGGTACCCAGCTTGCCGACCACAATACCGGCAGCGGTATTGGCCAGCGCACAGGCTTCGTCCAGGCTCTTGCCTGCCGCCAGTGAGGTAGCCAGAGTGGAGATGACGGTATCACCGGCACCGGTCACATCATAAACCTCGTGGGCCTGAGCCGGCAGATGCAGCTCAGGCTGACCTTCTCGGATCAGGGTCATGCCGTTCTCGGAACGGGTGACCAGCAGGGCATCCAGCTCGAAGCGTTTGACCAGCTCCAACCCCTTGGCGACCAGCTCTTCTTCGCTCTTCACCTTGCCTACCACAGCCTCGAATTCGGACATGTTGGGGGTCAGCAGGGTGGCACCGCGATACTTCTCGAAGTCGGTCCCCTTGGGGTCGACCAGCACCGGAATACCGGCGGCACGGGCGCGCTGGATCATGCCGGGCACGTCGTTGAGAGCACCCTTGCCGTAGTCGGAAAGGATCATCACGTCGCTATTCGGCAGCGCCTGCTCCACCTTGCTCATCAGCAGGGTGGCATCGACGGAGTGGAAGGGCTCTTCAAAGTCCAGACGCAGCAGCTGCTGGTTGCGGGACAGCACCCGCAGCTTGGTGATAGTCGGGAAGTCGGCCAGACGAACGAAATCACAGGCCACCTTGACGCCAGCCATTTGGCCAGCCAAGGCATCGGCAGCCTCGTCCTGACCGGTCAGGCCAAGCAGCACGGCGTGGGCGCCAAGGGCAGCGGAGTTGAGGGCCACGTTGGCCGCGCCACCGGGACGCTCCTCAATGTGTTCAACCTTGACCACGGGCACCGGCGCCTCGGGGGAGATCCGACCGGTAGGGCCATGCCAGTAACGGTCCAACATGACATCGCCAACGACCAGAACGCGGGCTTTTTCAAAATCGGGCAGGGTGATCTTCATCTGTATCGACTCTCAAAACCTGAAAAATCAGCGGGCGATTTTATCACACTCTTTTATCCGGTGTAGAAAAAGCCGACCGCAGTTGCCGCCGCTGTCACGCTAACCGGACGCAGGCTACCCCTCTGACCAGCACACAGCCATTCGCCCCCGCCCCCCCTTTTCGGCTAGAATCCCCCGATTGTGTTTGCGAACAAGAGATTAGCCATGGCCCATGACAACGCTCCCCGCCTGGAGCCCCGCCTGTTTCATCCCCGTTACTGGGCCAGCTGGTTCGGCCTCGGCCTGCTCTGGCTGCTGACCCTGCTGCCGTGGCGCAGCCAGATGTGGCTGGGCCGTCAGCTCGGTCGCCTCGCCGCCAGGATTTTGAAGTCCCGGGTCAAGATTGCCCGTCGCAATCTGGAGCTGGCGATGCCCGAGCTGACCCGGGATGAGCGGGAGAAACTGCTAAAAGCAAACTTCGAGAGCGTGGGCTGCGCCGTGTTCGAGGTGGGGATCGCCTGGTTCTGGCCAGACTGGCGGATGCGCAACCTGATGAAGGTGGAAGGGGAAGAGCACGTCATCGCCGCCATGGAGAAGGGACAGGGCATGCTGCTGCTCTCCTGCCACTTCCTGACGCTGGAACTCAACGCCCGCTGTTTCGGGCTGGTGCGCCCCGGCGTGGGGGTCTATCGCCCCAACACCAATCCGGTGCTGGAGTATGCCCAGTATCACGGGCGCTGTGCCTCCAACAAATATCTGGTAGACCGGATGGATGTGAAGGGGATGATCAAGGCGCTGCGCAACGGCGACGCCCTCTGGTATGCACCGGATCACGACTACGGCAGCCACGCCAGCGTGTTCGTGCCCTACTTCGCAGTAGAGCAGGCGGCCACCATCACCGGCACAGCCACCCTGGCGCGGGTGAAGAACACCGTCACCCTGCCCTGCTACAACATCCGCACCAGCGAGGGTTACACCCTGCATATCGGGGCGCCGCTCGCCGACTACCCGAGCGGGGATGACATGGTCGATGCCACCCGCGCCAACCGCGAGATTGAAGCCGCTGTGCGCAAGGCGCCAGAGCAGTACATGTGGCTCCATCGCCGCTTCAAGACCCGCCCCTCCCCCGAGGATGCCGGTTTCTACTAAACCGCAGCCCCCGACATGGGATAGCTCGTAAAAACCGACAAACCGCCTGCTGGCGGTTTGTTTTTATCTGCTGTCAGCCCTGTGCGGCAAGCAAGATCCCCCTGCGTCAACCGCACCATAACCTCCAGCACGACCTCCTGCAATCTGCCGACCATTTCCCACAAAAGAGCCCTCATCACTGCCTGCAAAAACTGAAAGCGGGTTACAAATCTATTGATTCATTGGTTATTAGAGAGAGATTTAGATAGATCCATCGCCACTACCCACTGATGAGTAATTGAGTGATTTGTCCCATTCGAATACAAAAACTGAATTTGTGATGCAAATCACTTTTGCACGAAGGAGCGGCAAAGTTGAAGTGGTGATCTAAATCACAAAAAATGGTCGTTCAAAACAGAAAAGATCGAAATGTAGCCGAATTACAGCATGGGAATGTGATGTGGGTCACTGGTTATGGATGGGGTATCGCTGGGTATCTGAGAGCTGGATCACAAGACACCCCGTTTTCAGCCTAATTTGATATCAAGCTGGTAGATTGAAGTTGCTTAGACGACCGGGATGGCGGTTCGGCAAAACCGGCCATCCCGACTACCACTTTTAATCAAACAGGCTTAAAACGGGGTCCCGACATGTTATCACCGGATACCAAAGTCAAGATACAGAATTTTGGACGCTTCCTGTCCAATATGGTCATGCCCAACATAGGCGCCTTTATCGCCTGGGGCTTTATTACCGCCCTCTTCATCCCCACCGGCTGGCTGCCCAATGAAACCTTGGCCAAGCTGGTCGGCCCCATGATCACCTACCTGCTGCCGCTGCTGATTGGCTACACCGGCGGCAAACTGATGGGCGGTGAGCGCGGCGGCGTGGTCGGTGCCATCACCACCATGGGTGTCATCGTGGGAACTGATATCCCCATGTTCATGGGAGCCATGATGGTCGGCCCGCTCGGTGGCTGGGCCATCAAGCGCTTCGACAAGGCGATGGACGGTCGCGTCAAGAGCGGCTTCGAGATGCTGGTCAACAACTTCTCCGCCGGCCTTATCGGCATGCTGCTGGCGATCCTCGCCTTCTTCGTGATTGGCCCCTTCGTCAAGGTGCTCTCCGGCCTGCTGGCCGGTGGCGTCGGCTTCCTGGTGGAAAACCACATGCTGCCGCTCACCTCCATCTTCGTCGAACCGGCCAAGATCCTGTTCCTCAACAACGCCATCAACCACGGCATCTTCTCGCCGCTGGGGATCCAGCAGGCGACCGAGCACGGCAGCTCCATCTTCTTCCTGATTGAAGCGAACCCGGGCCCGGGCATGGGTGTGCTGCTGGCCTACATGGTGTTCGGTCGTGGTGCGGCCAAGCAGTCCGCGGCTGGCGCCTCCATCATTCACTTCTTCGGCGGCATCCACGAGATCTACTTCCCATATGTGCTGATGAACCCGCGCCTCATTCTGGCGGTGATCGCCGGTGGCATGACCGGGGTCTTTACCCTGACCCTGTTCAATGCAGGTCTGGTCTCCCCCGCGTCGCCGGGCTCCATCTTCGCCGTGCTGTTGATGACGCCGAAAGCCTCCCTGATCGGGGTCGCCCTCTCCATCATCAGCGCCACTCTGGTCTCCTTCCTGGTCGCCGCCGTGTTCGTTCGCGCCCAGCAACCGGAAGCCGACGAGGCCGATGCCCTCGGTGAAGCCACCCGCAAGATGAAAGCCATGAAGGGCGGCAAGCCCGAAACCGCAGCGGCCAAGAAGCCGGGCGGCGAACTGATGGCGGTACGCAATATTGTGGTCGCCTGCGATGCGGGCATGGGCTCCAGCGCCATGGGCGCCGGCATGCTGCGCAAGCGGGTGCAGGCCGCAGGGCTCGATATCAGCGTCACCAACCGCGCCATCGATCAGCTCGACGATCAGGTGGACTGGGTCATCACCCACAAGGATTTGACCGAGCGGGCCCGTCGCCATGCGCCGAACGCTCACCATATTTCCCTGACCAACTTCCTCGACAACGGCCTCTATCAGGAGCTGGTACAGAGCCTGAGCCGCGCCGCCAACGATGACGTCGCCAACCCGCAACTGCTGGTGGCCGCCAACGACGACAGCTACGAGCCGCAGGCAGCCGAAGTCTTTACCCTGAGCCGTCATGACGTGCATCTGGGACTGAAAGCGGACAACAAGGAGGCCGCCATCCTGACCGCAGGCCGACTGCTGGCAGAGCGCGGTTACGTGGCCCCCGACTACGTCAACGCCATGCTGGAGCGGGAACAGCTGGTCTCCACCTACCTCGGCGAATCCATCGCCGTGCCGCACGGCACCATCGCCGCCAAGGAGTTTGTGAAACGGACCGGCATCGTCATCTGCCAGTACCCGGCCGGGGTCGCCTTTGGCGAAGCCGCCGATGAGGTGGCGCGGCTGGTAATCGGCATCGCTGCCCGCAACGACGAACATATGCAGGTGATAACCCGCCTGACCAATGCACTGGATGAACCCGGTCTCATCGACCGGCTGGCCAGCACCACGGATCCCCAGGCCTTCCTGGATCTGCTGGGTGCCGAACAGGCTGCGTAATCATCTTTCATCGTCTTTGGTTCAAGAGGTTAATATCATGAAAACATTGCATTTTGGTGCTGGTAACATCGGTCGCGGCTTTATCGGTAAAGTGCTGGCGGATGCCAGCCATCAGGTCACCTTCGCCGACGTCAACGACACCCTGATCGACCAGCTCAACCACCGTCAAGAGTACAAGGTCCATGTGGTGGGTGCGGATCAGAAGCTGGACGTGGTGCGCAACGTGGCGGCGGTGAGCTCCGCCGGTCACGAGGTGATCGCCCGTATCATCACTGCCGATCTGGTCACCACGGCAGTAGGCCCCAACATTCTGGACAAAATTGCCAGCACCCTGGCCAAGGGGCTGCAGGCCCGCTTCGATGCCGGCAACCTGACACCGCTGAACGTCATCGCCTGTGAAAACATGGTGCGCGGCACCAGCCACCTCAAGCGGGAGGTACTCAAGTACCTGCCGGTCGCGTATCATGCCACGCTCGAATCCTGTATCGGCTTCGTCGACTCGGCGGTGGATCGCATCGTGCCGCCCGCTGCGGCTGCCAACGATGACCCGCTGGAAGTGACGGTAGAGAGCTTCAGCGAGTGGATCGTCGATCAGACCCAGTTCAAGGGGGAGCTGCCACAGGTGGCGGGCATGGAACCCACCGACAACCTGATGGCCTTCGTCGAGCGCAAGCTGTTCACCCTCAACACCGGCCACATCGTCACCGCCTATCTCGGCAAACTGCGGGGCTACCGCACAGTGCGCGAGGCGATCGAAGATCCGGTGATCCGCAGCAAGGTGCGCCGCGCCATGGAGGAGAGCGGTGCCGTGCTGGTAAAACGCTACGGCTTCGACCCGCGCCTGCACGCCGCCTATATCGAGAAGATCCTGGCCCGCTTCGCCAACCCCTATCTGGTGGACGAGATTGACCGGGTCGGTCGTCAGCCGCTGCGCAAGCTGGCGGCGGGAGATCGACTGGTGAAGCCGCTGCTGGGCACCCTGGAGTACGGCCTGCCCAACGAGCAGTTGCAGGAGGGGATCGCCGCGGCGCTCCACTATCGCAATGCCGATGACCCGCAGGCGGTGGAGCTGCAAGCCCTGCTGGCGGAGCTTGGCCCGGCCAAAGCGCTGGCCCGCGTCACCGGACTGGATGAAGAGAGCGAAGTGGTTCGCGCCATCGTCGCCCGTTACGAAACCCTGTAATAACCCTGCTTGCGGCGCATTCAGCCACCACTGATAGCGCGCCAAGCGCTTGAATGGCAAGGGAATGTGCCCCATATGATAAAAACCGGGAGAGAGGCCCACTCTCTCCCTGTCAGCTGGACCCAATGCACCTATGACCACACACCAGGAAGATGAAGTACTGGAACGACTGAATGAGCAGGATGGCCCCCGCGGCTTCTTTCTCGAAGCCGTGACCATCCTGGAAGAGGCGGTCGACTCCCTGATGCGACGCGCGTTCCGTCAGGAGGAGTATGCCGTCAAATACGCCATCGAACCCCTGCTCAACCAGAGCGGCCCCCTCGGCCAGCTGGAGGTGCGCCTCAAGCTCATCTTCGCCCTCGGCCTCATCTCACTCGAGCGCTATCAGGATATCGAAGCCTATATCAAGATCCGCGACTTTCTGGTGCGCGACCCCAAGGATTACCGCTTCAGCGACAAACCAATCCGCGATCTGCTCGACCGCCTGCACGGGGTCAATCAGGGCGGCATGATGAAGCTGGAGCCTCCCGCCAGCGAAGAGGATTGGGCCTTCTACCAGATGCAGCTCAACCGGCTCGATCAGATGGTGCGCTCCGCACTGGTACTGGCGCTGGCCGACTGTGTCGGCGAGCTCCACAAGGAGAGCCCCATCTAATCCGGCCCCGAGGCAACACCATCACCACGGTTGGCGTCTGGCTGGCACCCTTCACACCACCGCCAGCCACCATGACGCCGACTGTCGCACATCTCCCCATCCCGGCCATGACGCACGCTCCTTCGGGTGTCAATCTGACCAACTTAGCCACTACACTAGCTCCATACTCACTGCCTGAATCGAGGTCTGCATGATTGCCCTCTCTCTGGCCGGGATCGCCCTGGTCTCCGTGCTGGCCCAATGGCTTGCCTGGTCGCTGCGGGTGCCCGCCATCCTGTTTCTGCTGCTCACCGGCCTGACTCTGGGTCCGGTCAGCGGCCTGCTCGACCCCGATGCCCTGCTCGGGGATCTGCTGTTTCCGCTGGTCTCCCTGTCGGTCGCCATCATCCTGTTCGAAGGGGCATTAACCCTTCATCTGGCCGAGCTCAAGGGGATCGGCAAGGTGGTGCGCAATCTCTGCTCCACCGGCATGCTGGTCAGTTTCACCGTCATCGGCAGCGCCGGTTACTTCCTGCTGGGGCTGGACTGGCGGGTCGCCACCATGCTCGGCGCTGTGCTGGTGGTGACGGGCCCCACCGTGATAGCCCCCATGCTCAACGTGATCCGCCCCACCTGGGAGGTGGACAGGATCCTGCGCTGGGAGGGGATCGTCATCGACCCCATCGGCGCCCTGTTTGCGGTGCTGGTGTTCGAGGCGGTACGCCTCGGCAGTCAGGGGGATCTCATCAGCCATACCCTGCTGGCGCTGGGCAAGACAGTGCTGGTCGGCTCCCTGATCGGGGTGGCGGCAGGCTGGCTCACCACCCTGCTCATTCGCAAGGACTGGCTGCCGGTCAGCCTGCACAAGTTCGGCGTGCTGGCACTGGTGCTGGTCACCTTCAGCCTTTCCAACTGGCTGAGCCACGAGTCCGGCCTGCTGGCGGTGACCGTGTTCGGCATCTGGCTCGCCAATCAGGAGGGGCTGGACCTGGAGGAGGTGCTGGCGTTCAAGGAGGATCTCGCGGTCATCCTTATCTCCAGCCTGTTTATCCTGCTGGCGGCCCGCCTCGATCTGGCACAGCTCTGGCAGCTCGGTCCAATGGTGCTGGCGCTGCTGTGCGTGGTGCAGTTTGTGGCGCGCCCGCTCTGTATTCTGGTCTCGACCTGGGGCTCGGATCTCTCCTGGCGAGCTCGCGCCCTGCTAAGCTGGATCGCCCCGCGCGGTATCGTTGCGGCGGCAGTCAGCGCCTCGTTCGCCATCAGCCTGCATCAGGCCGAGATCCCTGATGCCGACAAGCTGGTGCCGCTGGTATTTACAGTGATCATCTCCACCGTGGTGTTGCAGAGCCTCACCTCGGCACCGCTGGCCAGCCTGCTCAAGATGCGCCAGAGCGCCCCCAACACCTGGCTCATCATAGGGGCCAACTCGGTGGCGCGGGCCATAGGCCGGGCGCTGGCGGATCAGGGGGTGCCGGTGCAACTCTGCGATCCCGCCTGGGAGTTCTGCAAACAGGCACGGATGAGCAACCTCCCCTGCTACTTCGGCAACCCCCAATCGGAACATGCCGAGCTGCACCTGCCGCTCACCAGTATCAGTACCGTGCTGGCGCTCTCCCCCAACCGCCACAACAACGCACTCGGGGTGCTGCACTTTGCCCACCTCTACGGCGAGGAGCAGGTCTACTCCCTGCGATCCAGCGAGCACCACGGCAAGGCCAACCGGGAGAGTGCCACCTTTCGCGCTCGCCAGAACCTGTTCGGCCCCGACATCAACTATGCCAAGCTGAGCGGCCTGCTGAGCCGGGGTGGCCAAATCAAGGCGACCCGCCTGAGCGAGGCGTTCGACTGGGTCCAGTATCAGACCGCCAATCCCGGCGCCATTCCGCTGTTCATCATGGATGGCAAGGGCAAGCCCCAGATCGTTACCGGCCCCGTCACTCCGCAGGCGGGTGAGCTGCTGATCGCCCTGCAGCCACCCAGAGAGCAGGGCGCCGAATGAACGAAGCCAACCACAATCCGCTGATCGCCCCTCTGCTGGTGCTATTGCAACAGGCGGCGGGCAGCTACAAGGTGCATGAGCTGATGGCCGCTCTGCGCCAGCAGGGGGCAATACCCCGGCTGGCTGACGATGAACAGCTGCAGCTGTTTCGGCTCAACTTCCTGATCATGAACGCCCTCTACCAGTTGCAGGCCGAGCTCTGGCAAGAGGGTTGGTGGCTGGTGATCAGCACCCTGGATATCCGGCTCGAACCACTGGTCGGGAGCTCGGAGGCCAGCCACGGCTTTGCCCTTGGCGAAAATCTGCGTAGCTACTATCTCGACTGGCAGGTGTTCTGGCAGACCGATCGTGCCGAAGTGGAGGCCCTGCTCAACCGCTTCTGGCGCGCTTATGACGGTGAGGGACACAAAGCCGAGGCGCTGGCCCTGTTCGAGTTGAATGAAGGGGCGAGTCAGGAGGCGATCCGCCGCCGCTGGCGGGAGCTGGCACTGCAGCACCATCCGGATCGGGGCGGCAATGCCGAGACTTTTGTCCGCATCCGCTGGGCATGGGAGGTCCTGCGGGGATGATCCCGTTGCCGCATATAAATGGCAGGCATAGACTGGAGCTGGATATTCCCCACAGGAGAGCATCATGACAGTCAGTGAACTTCGCAAGCTCTATCAACAACAGATCCTGCAAGAGGCCGAAATACTCCACGACGTGGCCATCCCCGGCTGGATCATCGAATTCAGAGGCAATGATGGCGCTCTCTACGAGCTGACCGACACCCTCGGCTGCCCGGTCAGTTTCGATACGGTCGAACAGGCCCGCGATCATGTGCATCTGGTAGCTGACTGCCCGATGCAGGTAGAACACCTCTATCGCTTCTTCGAACGTTAACTCAAACCGTCACATCTCACCCTTGGCTCCGGTGAGGCCTGTACCAGGCATATAGTCAGCACTTGCCTGCCACAGGCCTCCCCAGAAACAACCGCTTCGATTTGCTCGTGTTGCAGAGTGCAAGTTGCACGCTATCTGGCATAGACAGCTATAAGTCTGGCTATGGAGTGGCTATCTCTATGGTTACATGGACCAGCTCTTCATGTATCGCCAACCGCGCGCGGATCTCGCTGGCGGAGACAGGCGCCGCCATCAGCAGGGAGAGCACGCAGGCATACTGTTGCTGTCCCACCCGCCAGACGTGCAGATCGCGGATCTCGGCATCCGGCAGGTCGGCAATCACCTCACGGATCTCACCCACCAACGGGGTATCCATCTCTGCATCCAGTAACACCCGACCGGAGTCACGCAACAGACCCCAGGCCCACACAGCCACCAGTACGGCCCCCACTATGCCCATCAGGGGATCCAGCCAGTCGGCCCCCCACAGCATGCCCCCCACCAGTGCCAGGATCGCCAGCACGGAAGTGGCCGCATCCGCCAGCACGTGGATATAGGCGGCGCGCAGGTTGAGATCCTGATGGCCGTGGTGATCGTCATGGTCATGATGATCGTGGTCGTGATGCTCATGATGGTGGTCATGCCCATGGCCGTGGTGATGATGGCTGTGATCATCCTTGAGCAACCAGGCACAGGCCAGGTTCACCAGCAGCCCCACCAGCGCGATGGCGATCGCCTGTTGATAGTGGATTGGGCTGGGATCCAGTAGCCGGAACACCGACTCGAACAGCATCAGCCCGGCCACCCCCACCAGCAGGAGAGCACTGGTGAAGCCACCCAGCACCTCGATCTTCCAGGTGCCGAAGCTGAATCTGTGGTCGCGGGCAAAGTGGCGGGCGGCGCGATAGGCCAGCACCGAGAGACCGAGTGCCAGCGCGTGGGAGCTCATATGCCAGCCGTCGGCCAGCAGCGCCATGGAGTTGTAAAACCATCCGCCGCCGATCTCCACCACCATCATGATGACGGTCAGCAGCACGGCCCAACGGGTTTTCTGTTCAGCCAGCGGATTCCCTTCGTGGACGACGGGTTGGTGGCAGTGGGATGAGACAAGGGATGACATGGATTTCTCCTGAGGACGATAATGCAATATACTATACCCCAGTATAGTTTTATTGATCGAGAGGATCCTGCATGTCACACACCATTCACGGTAAAAAGAAGCTGCTGGCACGGGTACGTCGCATCAAGGGGCAGGCGGGCGCGCTGGAGCACGCACTTGAGCAGGAGAGCGACTGCGCCGCCATTTTGCAGCAGATCGCGGCCATTCGTGGTGCCGTCAACGGCCTGATGCTGGAGGTGCTGGAAGGGCACATGCGTGAGCACCTGGGCGCCGAAGAGGCGACCCCGGCCGAGCGGCTGGAAGATCTGGATCAAGTAGTGCGGGTATTGCGATCCTATCTGAAGTAAGACCGGTGAACGAGGCTGAGGGCAACCCCGCATCATCCCGTTTACGGCTGTGCGGCGTCTGCCCGCCAGCCCCCGTCCCTTTCGGGCTTGAGCCACCGCCAGCTTTGCGCCATGATGTCCAGCCCGGCTGACCGCCGGTTTTACTGGACAGTCAATTTCAAGGATCCCCCATGTTTGAACACGTCGATGCCTACGCTGGCGACCCCATCCTGACGCTAGTCGAGACCTTCCACAAAGACACCCGCGAGCAGAAGGTGAACCTGGGGATCGGCCTCTATTACGACGAGCAGGGGCGTATTCCGCTGCTGCCGTCGGTGCAGCAAGCCGAAGCCCAGCGCGCCGCCGCCCCGGCCCCGCGCCCCTACCAGCCGATGGAAGGCGCCGCCAACTACCGCACCGTAGTGCAACACCTGCTGTTTGGTGCCGACCATGAAGCGGTCAAGGCGGGACGTATCGCCACCATCCAGACTATCGGTGGCTCAGGCGCCCTGAAGATCGGCGCCGATCTGCTCAAGCGCTACTTCCCGACCTCCGAGGTGTGGGTCAGCAATCCGACCTGGGACAACCACAAGGCGATGTTCGAGGGCGCCGGCATCAAGGTGCATGACTACCCCTACTACGATGCGGCCACCGGCGGCGTGCAGTTTGATGCGATGATCGACTGCCTGAGCAGCCTGCCGGCCAAGAGCATCGTGCTGCTGCACCCCTGCTGCCACAACCCGACCGGGGTGGATCTCTCCCGCGCCCAGTGGGACCGGGTGATCACGCTGGTGGTCGAGAAGAACCTGATCCCCTTTATGGATATCGCCTATCAGGGCTTCGGTGACGGACTGGAAGAGGATGCCTACGCCATCCGCGCCATGGTGGCCGCCGGTGTCAGCTTCTTCGTCAGCAACTCGTTTTCCAAGAACCTCTCCTTCTACGGCGAGCGCTGTGGTGGCCTGTCGGTGATCTGCAAAGATGCCGAAGAGGCGAGCCGGGTACTGGGTCAGATGAAGGCCACCGTGCGTCGCAACTACTCAAGCCCGCCCACCCACGGTGGCCAGATCACCGCGGCGGTGATGAGCCAGCCCGAACTGCATGCCCTGTGGGTCGGCGAGGTGACCGAGATGCGCACCCGCATCAAGGCGATGCGCCAGAAGCTGTTCGAGGTGCTGAGCGCCAAGGTGCCGGGCCGCGATTTCAGCTACTTCATCAACCAGCGCGGCATGTTCAGCTACACCGGCTTCACACCGGAGCAGGTGGACAGACTGCGCGAAGAGTTTGCCGTCTATCTGGTGCGCTCCGGCCGCATGTGCGTGGCGGGTCTCAACAGCCGCAACGTCGACTATGTGGCTGATGCCATGGCGGCGGTGCTCAAAGGCTAATCCGCATCAGCCCCGCTTTGGCGGGGCTGTTTGTCTGTTGCGTTCGCAGTCACCTCTTGATGGGTCTGCTCACCCTCCCCCTGCTGTGAGAGAATGCCAGCAGGTCACGCTGAATCTCCCTGATTCCAAGCCTGTTTATCTTCATCAATTTCAGGAGCCACTATGGATCTGATCGCTCTCTCTCGGCTGGGAGGTCGCCATCTGGTCACCCTGCACCTGCTGCTCGACAACCAGAGCGTCACCCGCACCGCCGAGCGGCTCTGCACCACGCCTTCCACCGTCAGCAAAACCCTCAACCAGCTGCGGGATCTGCTGGGGGATCAACTGCTCTACCGCCAGGGCAACCAGCTGCTGCTCACCCCCATGGCCGAGCGACTGGCGCCCACCCTGCACCGGCTGTTGGGGGAGCTGAACGGCCTCACTCGCCAGAACGCCTTCAACCCGCAGCAGTGGCAGGGCACATTGCGGCTGGGATTGCGCGAGAGCGTGATGACCTGGCCGGTGGGCCCCATTCTGGGTCAGCTGATGAAAGAGGTGCCGGGCATGGTGCCGGAGATCTGGAACAAAGATGAGCAGGGACTGGAGGCGCTAGCGGCGGGCAAACTCGACTTCGTGATCCTGCCCCATGACCAGAGTCAACCGTTGCCACGCCAGCCCGGGCTGGTGTGGGAAACCCTGCGGGAAGAGAAACTGGTCTGCCTGCTGCGCAAAGACCACCCCGCGCTGGCCAAGCCCTGGGATCTCGATGCCTACCTGAGCTGGCGCCATATCGCCATTCGGGATCAGGAGCTGGCCAACCCCTTCTTCGAGCAGAGCCTGGCCCAGCAGCAGGTGCGTCGCCAGATTGGCGCCACTCTGCCCGATTTTGCCAGCGCGGCGGCCCTGCTGCCCCAGACCGACCTGATCCTCACCGCCATCGGTGGCTGGGCGGCCTGCATGGCCAGTCAGCCGGATCTGGTGATGCGTCCGGCACCGTTCGATTACGGCAAGGTGAGTCACAGTCTGGTCTGGTATGGCCCGGCCGGTGATGGCTCGGCCCGTCACTGGTTCCGCCAGCGGATCCTGCAACTGGGTCGCGAATTGATTGAGCCCTGAGCCGGGCGACAAGGAGAAGAGATTGATGTTTCACCGCGGCGAAACATCAATGGCAAGTAGGGACTAGGGACGTTTGGTATAGATGGGGCTGGGGAAGGAGGCGACGTTGCTGCCCAGATCCGTGATGCGGGCAGCCCCCTGCTTTTTCACCTGATCGATGCGCAGCACCTGATGCATGGGAATAAGGGTCTGGCGCACATCGGCAAATTCGCTCTTGAGCTTCTCGTGACTGGGATCGACGATAAGCGCCGTGTGGTTATCCCAGACAAAATCGGCGATCTCGATAAAACCAAACAGTTGGCCCTGATTGACTTCGCGCACATAGACTTCGTAGCGCTCGCTGTGGCAAATAAACTGAACCCGATATAACGCCTTGCTTTCACTCATGATTATCTGTCATTGAGGGGTAAGAAGATGGCCATTATTCTAGCCGCCGTTCTCGCCCCCTCCAATAGACAGAAATCACAGTTGCGGCCTTTCCATGCCGCACCTCACGCCATGACGGTCACCGGATGACGCAACCACTCAGCCCATCAAGGCAGGCAGTGAGACCGGCCCCAATCCCGCTGCACGCAAACGACGGGCCAGCTGTTCCAGCTCGGTTTGGCTAGCCTCTGGCCATTGCATCGCCTCCCCCCGCACCCCGTGGTGGCGAAAGCCGTTGAGGCGAATGGGCACAGGCCCAAGCTGCTGCAAGAAGGCGGCGAGATCCGCGTCCAGCTCACCACTCGCATCCAGAAAATCGCTCTTGCCCGGCACATGGAGCAGCCGCAGTTCGGTCAGCTTGCCGTGGCGTGCCAGCAGTTGCAGCGATCCCAGCACCCGCTCGCGACCATAGCCGGTCAGGGTGTGATGCACCGAGTCACGCCACCCCTTGAGATCGAGCATGGCGCCGTCGAGCACCGGCAGCAGCCGCTGCCAGCCGGTTTCGGCCAGCGAGCCGTTGCTGTCGAGCAGGCAAGTGAGATGGGCCAGATCCGGCGCGGCCTTGATGGCGGCAAACAGCGCAACCACAAAGGGGAGCTGGGTGGTCGCCTCGCCGCCGGAGACGGTTATCCCGCTCAGCATTGGGCCGTAGCGGCGCAGCAGGGCCAACACGTCGTCCACCGTCATGGTGGCAGTCTTGGGATTGGCACTGCGCGGGCAGACATCCAGACAAGCGTCGCAGTCGGTGCAGAGCGCCGCCTGCCAGCGCACTCTGCGCTCGCCAAGGGGGCCCTCATCCAGAGTGAGGGCGCCGCTCGGGCAGACCGCAAGGCAGTCACCGCAATCGTCACACAGCCCTATGGTGTGCGGGTTGTGGCAGCCGGGGCAGCGAAAGTTGCAACCCTGCAGAAACAGCACCAGCCGGTTACCCGGCCCGTCGACACAGGAGAACGGCAGCACCCTGCTTACCAAGGCGCTGCGTGTTGGCAATACATCAGCCATCGGTGCGAACTCAATACTCGCCGATGGTCGATTCGTGGGCGACCACTCGCGGCGCCCTCTGACGAATGGCGGTCACTTCACTCGCCTCGGCACCGAGACAGGTGGTCTGCAAGCGCGACCCCTCCTCTGCGAAGCGGGCCACGTCGCTCTTGCGGATCATATAGCCGGTCACCCGCACCAGATCGCTGTCGGCCACGTTGGCGGTGAACTCGCGCATACCGATAGCGAGCGCCCCTTTGCAGAGCTGCAGCAGTGCCTGCGGGTTCTGACGGATGGTGGGATCCAGCGTCAGAATCTCGCTGATCCCCGAATGGTAATAAGTGTGGTGCGGTGCCAGCGCCAGCACATGACTGGCGGGATCCGGCTCATGCCCGTAGGGAATGCGCACCCCGGGGGTAACAGCCACATCGATGCTGAGGCCACCTTGAGAATGCAATAAAGCGCGACCACCCCAGGCATGGGTTTGCGGCGTCGCAGTAACATATTCCGAGAGTTGGGCCGAGATGCGATAGCCAAGCTGGTTCGCCTCCTCGCCATGGCCGTAGCGATCCGGCAGATTCTCTTTATCCATCAGGATATTGACCGCTTCCGCCATGCCGTAGATGCCAAACATGGGGACGAAACGATCCTCATCCAGCAGCCCCTCCTTGACCAGGAAGCTGTCGAAGAAACCGGACTCATCGTGGAGGAATGCGGCCCGCGCTTCGATCAGCTGGGAGGCCAAACGGCAGTAGTGGGGCAGCAGGCAGCCGAGGAAGTCATCGATCCCCTGACACTGCTCGGCGACCCGCTTGAGGGAGATGCGCACCAGGGTATTGGCGCCACCGGCCTGCGGCAGGGCGTTGTAGCAGCTGACGATGCCAAAACCACGCTGGTCAAAGGTATCGCGATGGATAGGGTAGTTGGCGATGTGCGGCTTGCTGCACTCGGCGATATTCTTCACCGCCTGCAGCAGCAGGCTGTCCGGGGTCTGCTCCGGATCGTGGAAGAAGGTGAGGTTCGGCGCCACCTGCTTGAGCTCGTTGTCGATGCGCAGGATCAGGCGGCAGATACGGTTGTCATCCGGCCCGATGTTGACGTGCATGAAGGCGTCCGGCAGCACCCTGTCCAGATAGACCCAAAACCCCTTCAGCTTGCGATAGAGGGTCTCGTCATCCAGTTCGCCGACAAACGGCAACAGCAGATGGTCGAGCCGCCCCAGCCAGACCGGCATGCCGGTGACTGAGGGGACATGGTGATAGAGGATGCGCAGGGCGTTGAGCGCCTCGTCGAAATCCTGCGGCGGCGCCAGCTCCAGCCAGGAAGAGCCCTGACTCAGGAATTTTTCATAGTCCGGCAACACATAACGCGGCTTGTAGGGGGCGTGCCCTTCGAACATGTCGCAGATAAATCCCTGCTCCATCGCCTCGGCGACTGCGGCAGGCAGGTCGGGGTAGGGCAACGCATTCTCGGCGGCCAGCGCCAGTGCGTGGCTCTTCTGGGCGGCGGAGAGATGGGGATCGCGCACGATACGCTGACAGGTTTCGATCAAAGACATGGGACACTCCTTCACGGATAGAGCCCATATCCTCACCATTTGCAGGCTTTTTTTGAAGTGACATTCACAACAATACGAATGTCTCAAAAAGACATCCGTGAGAGAGGATCACACCCCAAACAGAACGGGGGCCTTGTCTGCCGACAAGGCCCCCGTTGTGCGGATCAGGGCTCGATGACGATGGGCGTACCCGGGTCAATAGCGTCCCACACTTCATCCAGCTCGTGATTGAGCATGGCAATGCAGCCGTTAGTCCAGTTGGAAGGCTGAACCCTGCGGTTGCCAATGCTGTTGCGCTGGCCGTGGATCATGATCATGCCACCCGGACGAACACCCAGCTCATTGGCGCGCTTGATGTCATCCAGGTTCGGATAGTTGATATGGATGGCTTTGTAGTAGCCGGAATTGGTCTTCTTGTAGTCGAGGGTGTAGCGTCCTTCCGGCGTACGCTGATCCCCTTCCTGCTGCTTGTGCCCCTTGGGAGCCGGGCCCAGAGCAATCCAGTAGCGCTTCAGTTCTTTGCCATCCTTCATCAGGGTCAGGCTATAGGTCGACTTCTTGACCACCACCAAATCGGCTTTTTCGGTCAAGGCAAAACTCAATGCGGGCCAAAGCCCCAACAAACACAGTAATACGGCTCTCATTCCATCCCTCGACAAGCCTCTGGTGCGGGCTTTTCTTGTTACCAGATCATCTGAACGATACCCGCCGAGCGGCGAGCGAGCGCCATGATATTGGATCTCCATCAATACTCAATATGCCCGGCAAAACATATCTTGCCGCAACCAGACCATCTTCCTTGAACGCCGTCATTTGGCATTGGTAATTAACAGTTAAAACAACAAGATACAAAAAATTATCGCGCTGGCACCCGGGGCAATGATCGGCGAAGATAACACTCCACTCCCCGACAGGATCATGCCATGCGCTCTTCGTGCCGTCTCGCCACCCTGCTGTTCTCGCCACTTCTGCTCTGGCTGCCCGCCAGTGTCGCCGCCGATGCGCTCTGGCTACGCGAGCCCGCCCTCTCCCCCGATGGCAAGCAGCTTGCTTTCACCTGGCAGGGGCGCATTTTTGTCGCCAGTGCCGAGGGTGGCCCCGCCACGGCGCTCACCGGCAGCGACTACCTGAGCCAGCGGCCAATCTGGTCGCCGGATGGCAAACAGCTCGCCTTTGCCGCCAATCTCTACGGCAACGAGGATGTGTTCGTGGTACCCGCCAACGGCGGCGAGATGGTGCGTCTCACTCGCGATTCGCGCACCGATCTGCCGCAAGCCTTCAGCGCCGATGGCAAACGACTGCTGCTGAGCAGCCAGCGCCTGGGTGCGCCCGATGCCGACCATTTTGTCGCGGAAGGCTACCAATGGGGCGAGCTCTACTGGACCCCGATCACCGGCGGCACCTTGCAGGCCGATCTGCCGCTGCCTGCGACTCTCGCCCGCCCCCACGGGGAGCGACTCGTCTACCAGATGCCCGCGGCGGATCAGCCCTTTCGCAAGCATCAGCACTCGTTCGCGGTGCCCCGTCTCTGGCTGTTTGATGGCAAGCAGCACAAGCAGCTGACCGAAGATCGGGTGGCGGCCACCGATCCGGTCTGGAGCGACAAGGGAGATACCCTCTTTTACCTGAGCGAGCGCAGCGGCGATTTCAACGTCTGGCGCCGGGATCTCGCCAGCGGCAAGGAGCAACAGCTGACCCACTATCAGGGCCATCCGGTGCGGGGGCTCAGCGCCTCTCGCAATGGCGATCTGGTCTGGTCATGGTTGGGCGAGCTCTATCGCCTCGATGCCGGTAGCAGCGAGCCACGCAAGCTGACCCTCACCCCGCAAGTGGCGAGCGCGCCGGATGAGGCGAGCGAGACCCTGACCCTGGCAGACGAAGCGCTGGTCAGCGAAGAGGCGGACGAGCTGATCCTGGTGAGCGAGGGCAACCTGTTTGCCGTCGACCCCGAGCGGGAGCGGGTGCGCCAGCTGACCCGAGATCCGAGCGAGCAGTCCAGCCCCCTCTTCGCCGAGCAGGGCCGCGCCCTCATCTATCTGTCGGAGCAGCAGGGGCACGCCGCCCTCTATCGCCTGCGCAAGGGGGACCCTGATCTGCTGTTCAGCGATCCCGGCACTCTGACCGAGAGCCTGCTGATGGCCATTCCCGGCAAGGGGATCAGCCGTCCGGTGCTCTCCCCCGACGGCAAGCAGCTCGCCTTCGTGGTGGATGGCCAGGCCATCCACCTGCTGGATCTGGCGAGCAACAAGCAGCGGGAGCTGGTGCCTGCCAGCTTCAACCCCTCGCGCCACGAGGTGCATCTCGCCTTTGCCCCCGACTCCCGCCATCTGGCGCTCACTTTCCGCCCCGATGCGGCAGAGCAGGAGATCGCGGTGATCGACACGGCCAATCCCAAGGCCAAACCGGTCAATGTCAGCCTCAACGGTTATCAGGATGGGCAACCGGCCTGGAGTCAGGATGGCGCCATTCTCTACTGGCAATCGACCCGGTTTGGCGCACTGGGGCCCGATGGCGAGCCCCTCGTCACCAACCTGCTCGGCATTTACAGCAGCCGCGCCGCCAGAGCTGATGCGATTGCCGAACTGGAGCCGCCGAAAGGGGGATACGGCTTTGAGAGCGATCGTCTCAACCATCGAGAAGCGCTGCTGCTGCAACCCACCGGCACCCTGCTCGCCAGCCGCATCATCGGCGACCAGCTGATCTATCTGGTGGAGGAGATGGGGGTCAACAGCGAGAGCGAGATCAAGGGCTACAGCCAGGATCTGCGCAAGGGCAAAACCAGCGAACTGTTTGGCGAGCAGCCCGGCCCTGCGCTGGCAAGCCTCAACCAGCAGGGCACCCTGGCTACCCTGGTGCGGGATGGGGAGATCACCCGGATCCACCTCGACTCCGGCGAGGCCACCAGCGCCCCCTTCGCCTTGCAGCCCAGCAGCCGCTGGCAGGAACGCATGACCGCCGCCTTCGATCAGATCGCCCGGCTCACCCGGGACGAGTTCTATCTGGACGACATGAACGGGGTGAACTGGGATAGCTATGTCGCCGCTTACCGCCGCCTGCTGCCGGGCATCGGCAACCCGCGGGACTTTGGCAACCTGCTGGCGGAGCTGGCTGGCGAGCTCAATGTCTCCCACACCTGGGGCAGCGGCCCCGCCCCCTTCCCGCGCATGGCGGACGAGACCGCCAGCCTTGGCGGCTACTGGCAGGATGGCGAGCAGGGGGTGATGCTCACCGCCCTGCTCTCTGGCGGCCCGCTGGATCAGGAGAGCGATATCGCCCCGGGCGCCCGCCTGCTCGCCATCAACGGCAGCCCAATTGCCAATCTGGCCGAGCTGGATCGGGCCCTCAACCATCAGGCTGGCGCCCGGCTTGCACTCACCTTCCAGCAGGCGGGCAACAAGCAAACTGACGAGGTGGAGCTCACCGCCATCGACAAACAGCAGGAGTACCAGCTGCAACAGGATCGCTGGATTGAGAAACGGCGGGAGCTGGTGGCCAGGCTGAGCGGAGGACGGGTCGGCTACGTCTATCTGCCGGCAATGAATAGCGAGGTCTACGATGCGGTGGTGGCGGATGTCCTCGGCAGACAGCGCAATCGCGATGCGCTGATCGTCGATGTCCGCTTTAACAGCGGTGGCTATCTCGCCAATACCCTGGTGGAGTTTCTGACCGGCAGCGGCAGCACCAAGGGGATGGCCAGCAGCTGGCCCCGTCAGGGCAAGGGGGAAACCGACGCCGCCACTCGCCAGTGGACCAAGCCTTCGGTGGTGCTGGTGAACGCTGGCAGCTACTCGGAAGGCTCCGCCTTCCCCGAGTACTACCGTGCCCTCAAGGTCGGCCCCATCGTCGGCGATCCGGTGCCCGGCACCGGCACCATGGTCTACAGCCACGACTCCCGGCTGATCCCGGGCCTCTCCTACGGCATTCCGACCCTGGGGCTGCGCAAACCGGACGGCACCTTCTACGAGAATCAGGAGCTGATCCCGGATCTGCAGGTGCCACTCACCCCCGCCGACATGGTGGTCGGGCGCGACCCGCAACTGGAGGCGGCAGTACAAGCCGCCCTCAAGCAGTTGCCAGCCAGCGCCAAATAACGGCGCCCATCAAGCTCAACGAAAGCGAAACAACTCGCGATGCAGATGCCCGTCCGACAACAGCCGGGTCAGGGCATCTGCCATCCCCTCCGGCCCGCAAAACCACACTTGCTCGGGCGCATCCTGCGCGATGCGGGCCAGATCCAGCCGCCCGGCCGCCTTGTCCAGATGCAGCTGATAACGCACACCGGTGCGATGACAGAGCTCGACCAACCGCTGGTGGTAGACAGCCCCCGCCAGATCCGGCGCGCACTGGATCAGGGTGATCCCCTCGCCCCGCTCTCCACGGGCAGCCAGCCCCTCCAGCCAGGCAACAAACGGCGTGATACCTATCCCGGCCCCCAGCCAGAGGGCTCGGCCTCCCCCTTGCGGCGCAACAAAGGCGCCATAGGGGCCGGTCACCACCACCTCATCCCCGACGCGCGCCTCTGCCACCAGCTGACGGGTATGATCCCCGAGCGCCCGTACCGCGATCACCAGCTGGCGCCGATCCGCCGACACCCGCACCAGAGTAAAGGGGTGCGGCCCCTCCTTGGCGTCAAATTCGAAAAAGGCAAACTGACCCGGGCGGTAATGGGCGAGCGGCCGCTCCAGCTGCATGGTCAGCTCGCAGGTCTGATCCGCCAGCGTCCGCACCGCAACGACCCGGCCGGGATGGCGCTTGCGCGCCCCCACTTGCCCCAGCAGGGAGTAGAGGGCCCCGATAGCACCGATCCCGCCGATCAACCAGATCGATACCCCAACCGGCGTCATGGCTCCCACCTGAGGCAACAGGCAGAGCCCGTGCCCCCAACCCGCCAAATAGATGAGCGGCGCCAGCCGGTGGATCAACCGAAAACGGCCATAACTAACCAGCGCCAGCAAGCTCAACACCACCAGCGCGATCAGCAGATAGAAACTCCACTCACCCAGGGTATTGCCAAGGGCATGGAGCGAGATGCCATTACCTGCACCAGCGCCAGCTGTACTGGCCCCACGCCGCGCAGGACGACTCAGCCAACCCGCCGAGACAGCCCATTTGGGCGCCTCCACCAGCAGCCAGTGGGCGGTCAGCACCAATGCGCCACCGATGGCCGTCTGGCGGTGCAATCGCAACATCCGGTCCAGACCGCCACACCACACCTCCAGCTGCGGCAGGCGCAATGCCAGCAACAACGAAGTCGCCATATAGGTCATCCCCAGCAGGCCGGTCAGTAACAACATCTCATGGCGCCAGGGCCACACCCCATTGGCATCCCCCGCATAACCGAGCCACCAGACTCCGACCGCCAGCAGTGGCAACAGCCACCACATCCATTTGTTCGTCATAACATGCTCCCTGGTTCCATCGCGGCAGGGCCTCATCTCCCTGCTCATGGCACCATTGCACACCCGTCTGGTCACAAGACTTTGCCAGAGGGGGAAGGTTGTGTGGCAATGTGTGACAAACGGAAACAAAAGAGGGGCCGACCGGCCCCTCGTGATCACCCTTGTTGGCTCGCCCCTCTTCATAGGAGATGGCGCACAATTCGCCTCCGCTGTGATTGACGATCCGCCAGCAAGAGGAATCAAATGGGGACGTTACATATCTGCGGCGGAAAGCCTGCTGCCCACTCTTCCGGACAAGGAGATCCCCTTGCTTTCATCCACCGAACAACGCTACTGCCCGAGTTGTCAGCGCGAGACCAACCATGTCGTAGTGCTGGTCGACAAATCCTATGGAAAAGAGGTGAAACCAGAGCAAAAGCGCACAGCATTTATCAAAGACTTCATTACCGGCTGGGCCGCCGGTCCCTTTCTGGCCAACATGGATCGCTTTGAACGCCACGTCATCTGTGAAAATTGCGGAAATAAAGTCATTGATGAATGAAGAATAAGGAGCAAAACGACTGGTTTTTTGAGGGGGCGGCGACATCACGATGGCAAACAGGCCCGGAAAAACGCTCCGGATGCCCCGCCCGTTTCGCAGCCCGTGACCGGTGATAAAAAGTGAGGGGCCGATTGGCCCCTCATGCTCACGGCGCTTTCGAGGCCGCTCGCTTGCCCACCAGCCGGTGCAGCAGCTTGTTGTATTTCGCCCAAGAGTGGATCAACAGGAAGATGCCGAACAACAGGGCCAGAAACAGTTGCCCCACCTCGATGGCATCCAGCGAACCGATAAAGCTATCATCCTCCTCCGTCTCCAGATAGTTGAACCAGGGTTGCAGCGCCAGAAACAGCCAGCCGCCCCAGGTCACCAGCAGGATCAGCAGATCCCGCAGCCGGTACTTCCAGCTGCGCCGGGCGCCGTTGCTGATGATCATCTCGTTCGCCAGCTTATGTTTTGTCACGGAACGACTCTCCCCTGTCAGGACTCTCCCACACCGCCAGCTGGCCACGGCGACGCAGGATCGCCTTGGGCACCGCCACCACCACGGTCACCAGATTGAGCAACCAGTAGATAAGCGGATACCAGACGCACCAGATAAAGCTGCGGGCCATGCGCTTGTCGTAATGGTTGTCGATAAGGATGCTGACCCCGAACTGCACCAGACAAATCGCGGTCATCATCACCCCGCTCCACTGGAACAGGTGGCCCACCGCCAGTCCGCTCACGTCAGGCTCAATCAGCCAGATCAGCGCCAGCAGCAGCATGCTGTAGCACCAGGCAACACTGGAGAGATACTCCAGCAGCAGCAGCCAGAAGCGGCGGTTGCGCCAGCGCATCGCCTGCAACCCGTAGCGCAGAAACACCTCGGCGCCCCCCTGTGCCCAGCGCAGCCGCTGCTTGTAGAGACCGCGTACCGTCTCCGGCATCAGCACCCAGCAGAGCGCCTGCGGCTGATAGTGGATGAGCCAGCCGGCCAGCTGCAACTTCCAGCTGATGTCGATGTCCTCGGTCACCATGTCATTGCTCCAGCCGCCGACCGCCTCGACCGCCTGCTTGCGAAAGGCCACCACCACTCCGGAGACGGTGAAGACGGTGCCGTAGATCCGCTGGGCCCGCTTGATGAGGCCGATGATGGAGCTGAACTCGCCGGTCTGGATCTTGCCGATGATGGTGGAGCGGGTGCGGACCCGCGGATTGCCGGTGACCGCCCCGACCCTCGGGCTCTCGATGAAGTGCTTCACCATCCAGCGCACCGCGTCATAGTCCAGCACCGCATCCCCGTCGATGCCGACCAGGATCTCCCCGCTGGCCACCGCCAGCCCGTTGTTGAGCGCCATCGCCTTGCCCTGATTGTGCTGGTGGAGCACGGTCAGGCGCGGATCCTGCTGCGCCAGCCGATCCAGCCGCGCACCTGTGTCGTCCTTGCTGCCATCGTTGATGGCCAGCACCTCGAAATCGGGATAGCGCTGGCGCAGCAGGTGGCCGATGGTCTCCTCGACGTTGGCCCCCTCGTTGTAGCAGGGCACCATCAAGGTCACTTTGGGGTAATAGGGGAGCTCCAATCCCCGCTTGGCCAGCGCGATATCCCGCCGCTCCCACTGGAAGTAGTAATAGAGACCGCCACAAACCCACACCATGGCCATCAGACTGGGATAGGCCAGGGTAAAGATGGCGATCCCTTCCAGAAGCGCCTTCACCGCATCGCCTCCCCTTGGGTGGCTTTAGCGGTACTGACTGCGACCGGCGTCGCCGGCAGCTGGGTCGGCTGAGGCTGGGTCTGCACCGAGAAGACCGGCTTGAGCACGGCCGGATCCGGCTGGTTGTTGTGAAAATCATCCGGGTAGTAGCCAAAGTTGGTCACCCCCTTGCGCTGGATGATCTGCATCCAGCGCACCAGCTCGGCATCGGGGATAGGCTGGTCGGTGCGCCAGTTGCGACTCTGCAGTTCGAACACCAGCCGATTGGCCGGCACCTGTGCCAGTGAATCCTCCGCCAGCCTGGCCAGCCACTCATCGGGGTTTTCTGCCTGCTCCATATAGGGCATCGCCATTACAGCGGTGTAGTCATAGGCCTTGGCAAACGCCGCCATGCTCTGGGCGAACCACTGCTGGGATTGCGGCTCGGTCACCAACGCCGCATAGATGTTGCGGGCGGTCTTGAGGCCGTCGGCTCCCCCCTGCCGGTAACGGGCGGCGGCATCGCGCAGCGCCATGGTGAAATCGATCAGCAGATCGGTCTTCTGCTCCCCCTGCGCCTGCAGTGCATCCGGGGTGCGAGCCAGCGGCATCGGCCCCTCGTAGTCGCTCAGGAAGGCATCGTCATGGAACAGCAGGCCATCGAACTTGGTGTAAAAACCGAGATCCTCGTAGATATCCAAAAGGATTTGACGGCTGGCAGGATCCCAGGGCGAAAGGCGCAGATACTGCCCCTTGGCCGGAGTGCCGGTACGGCTGTCGGTGACATAGGCATGGTTCGGCCCCATGTCGTAGGCCATCACCGGCATCCAGGCGAACACCTTGACCCCGGCACGGGTCTTGAGCTGCCAGGCCACCCGGTTGAAGAGATCCGCCTTGACCGGCATATGACGGTTGGGGAAATAGAGCGCCTCCGCCACACCGTCGCCGTTGTCATCGGCATAGGCCTGCAGATAGACGGTGGTGATGCCGTAACCCTTGATCCGATCCAGCAGCATGTCGATGTTCTTGTTCATCTGCTGCGGATCCTTGTCGTAGACATAGTCCAGATCCACGTGCACCAAGCGCTCCACCTGCCGCTCCCAGGTATTGCCCCCCATGATCTCGTCCAGAGTTTCGAGGCTGGTGTCCTCCTCCAGCAGATAGCGGCGCACCGTGCTGCCCGAGTCACTCAGCTTGTTGAGCCCTTCCGCCAGGGTGAAGGTGTAGGGCATCCCCGCCGCACGGGCCAGATCCAGCGCAGTCTGGTTGAAGGCGCCGTAGGGCCAGACCAGGATCCGTGGTGCCCGACCGGTCTGCTCCCTGAGCTGGCTGGCAGATGCGTCGAAGTCCGCTTTTATCCGGGCCCGATAGTCGGCCATGCTCTCGTAGCCATTCTGGCTCCAGCCTGCGGTGGTCACCGCCGGCTGCACGTTGCCCTGCGGGTTGGCAAGCAGCCCGTAGTGGGAGGTGAAAGTGTGGGAGGCCAGCTCCACCAGTCCGGAGTCCTGCATCTCGCGGATCTGCGGCCAGCCGACGAAGTAGCTACGCGGCAGCTTGTCATTGCCGTACGGGACCATCTTGTCATCGGCCACATCCAGCCAGCTGCCAACCAGCGCAAAGACCGCCGGGTAGTTGTAGAGCTTGAGCAGCGGATAGACCAGCCGGTAGAAGCTCTCGTAGCCATCGTCGAAGCTGAGCAGGATCGCCTTCTCCGGCAGCGGTGCCTTGCCCGCTTTGGCATCCAGGATCTGCTGGAAGCTGACCGGGTGATAGCCCTGCTGCTTGATCCAGTTGAAGTGGCGGATCAGGGTGTCGCGCCGGATGGTCTGGGGATAGAGCTTGAGGTTGGGGGTCAATTTCAGATCGACGATATCGTGGTAGCAGAGCACCACATAGTCATCGGGTTGCCGGGCCGCCTGGGTCAACGAAGGCAGCAGTGCAAGCAGCAAAACGAAAGGGGCAAGCCAGCGTCTCATCACATGAAACTCCATTGCAGATTGGCGAAGATGAAATTTCCGAACTCGGGGTTGCCGTCATAGATGGCCTGACGGCGGCCCAGGCCATAGCCCAGGCTGAGAGCGGGAGAGAGGATCCAGTCGTGGCGATAGCTGAGCTGCCACCCCTGATCGCTGCCATAGCCCTGCTGCCAGTAGTGGTTGCTACTCATGGTCAGGCTCTGTAGCAAAGAGCGGCGCCCATCCAGCGGCAGTCGATAGCGCCCCGCCAGCTCCAGCTCCAGATTGCGATCCTGCAGGGGGTTGAAGTAGTCGACCTCCACCGCCTCGTTGCGTGAGGTGGCGCCGCGCAAGGTGGTATCAAACCACCAGCGATCCCGGCGCCAGAGATCCTGACGCAGCCAGCCGGAGGCCGTCAGCCGCCGGTTGCCATCGCTGATATCCATCTGCTCCAGCCGCAGTGTCCCCTCGCGGGTCTCATCCTGACGCCAGCCCAGATCGAGCTGGTATTGATCGGCGTGGTTGCCGCGCGCCAATGCCCGCAGCGGGGTGTCGGCACTGTTGAGATTGATGGCTGCACCCAATGTCCAGTGGTCATCCAGCCGCCAATCGAGGCGACTCCAGAGATAGCCTTTGTGGTTGAGCTCACTGCCCACGCCCCCCTCCAGCGTCAGTTGCAGCGGGTAGAAAAAGATCTCGGCCCCCAGCCCGGTATAGGCGGCGAGCTCGGGCTGCTGGTCGAACTCGCCAAAGCTGCCCTGACGGCGGACAAACAGCCGATCACCGCCATCCGTGCGAGCGCTGTAGAGGCGGCTGTCGTAGCTCCAGTCACGGCTGGCCTGCACCGAGCCCCCTTCGTTGCGGCCATGGGTCAGGTCGGTGACAAATTGCGGGGCCTGCTCCAGAGTCAGCCGCTGCTGTAACTCCTGACGATCCCGGGTCAGGTTGCCGAGGGTGCGCACGGCCTGCGGCGTGCCCTGCCAGTCGCCCTTGTCGAGCCGGGCATTGAGGCGGCCGGGATCGGCCAGCACGGTGCGTCCGGCAGGCAACCAGCGCACAGCCTGCTGATAGGCCTGCTCGGCTTCATCGGGATGACCCCGCCAGCGGCGGATATCCCCCAGTAGCAGCCAGAGCCAGGGATTGGCAGGCGCGGTTTTCAGCCACGCTTCCAACTGCCGCTCTGCCGCGCCCGCCTGACCACGCCAGGCCTGCAGCAAGGTTTTCAGCTGCAACACCTTCTCGTAGTCGTCGTTGGCCATCCGCATGTTGCCGGTGAAATCCCAGCGAGTCGGCGGCTCCTGCCAACCGGCCAGCAGCCCCTGCGCAGCGCCATAGCGCTCTCCATCCGAATAGGCATAGAAGCGCTTCTCCAGCAGGCGTTTGTCTTTGGCCCGTGCAGGGGTCGCCAGTTGCTGGTAAATCACGGAGGCCTCATCCACCCGCCCCAGCCCGGCCAGTGCATCGGCGCGCGCCTCCAGCACATAGTCAGGCAATGGCCCCTCGGCCTGCAGCGTAGCGGACTCCCGTTCGGCCCGAGCAAAATTGCCAAGGGCTACCAGGGTCACCACTACATCGCGACGGGCACTGATGTAGAGCACATGATCGTGGGGGGCGCGGGCCAGGATCCGCTCTTGCAGCGCCAGCGTGCGAGTCAGGGAGCGGCGGGCCAGCACCGGATCCTCGGTCTGGGCCGAGATCCGCAGCAGATTGACCGCCTGGTAGTAGTCGAGCCAGAGCCGGTCGACCGGTTTGAACAGCTTGGGGTAACGGCCCATCAGCTCCGCAGCGGCAGGCCCCGCCCCCAGACTCACGGCTACCCGATAGAGTGCCAGCACCTGTTCGTGGTTATCCGGCTCCAGCTCCAGCCACTGCTGACGGGCCAGCAGCTCACCCATGGGATCTTCCCCCTGGCGGGCGGCATAGATGTGGGCTTCGAGGATCGCTTGGTCGCGGCCAAAGTTGACCTCATATTCACCCGCTGCGCGGCGGGCCAGCTCGCGGTTGCCCTGATCACTGGCAGTGAGAAACAGCCCGAGCCAGCCATTGCGGTTGGCCGGATCGCGTCCCTGCAGGATGCGGTAATAGCTGATCGCCTCGGAGTAGCGCTTCTCGTCGCGGGCAGCACGTGCCACCCCTTCCAGCGTACTGTTGCTGATGGGACTGAGCTCGCACGGCTCACAGGCAGCCAGCGCCCCCTTGCGATCACCCCGCCACAGCTGTACGGCAATCAGGTCATCGAGCACCTTGCCATCACCACTTTGTCGATAGAGAGCATCCAGCCCGTGCGCTGCCGCATCCAGCTCTCCCGCCCGGGCCTTGATCACCCAGGCTTCACGCACTCTGTCCACCTCACTGGCGCACACCAGCAGGGGCAGCAGCGCCAACATCAAAAAGATGCGATTCATTCGCAACATACCACCCATAACAAACGCTGGTCGTATCGTCCCTGCACGACCATACGGATATACACACCCGTCCGCTCCTGCCTGATGAGCAAGAGGGCTTCCTGACTTGTGTGCTGATTTCGAGGGTGAAAGGCGGGCAGCGGCCACACCCTTCCTATGTGCGGCCCAGCCATCTCCGGGCGGAGATCTGAGGCTTTCCGAACCCGATTCACATCGGGAGTGGCAAGGTGGGCGATTTTGCAGCTGTGGACAATTTAGTCAATCCAGCAAGATGAGAATGCTTCTCAAACATATGAATAGATCAATCTTTATGCACAAAGGTGAGTACAAAAAACACTATTAACAAAATAAACAAAGATATGAAGCGATAAGGTTCTATGAGCTTATGGCCTGCTCTGTAGAGACTTGTTCATATGAATACATATTTAATCTGAAATCTGCATACCAAAACCATCATGCGACAGTCTGTGTCGTCAACACATCTACAGCTGTACCAGCCATCACCGCGAGCATACATCAGAGCCACGCCAAGAGTGCCCCCGGCTCAAGAACCGGGAGCATTCCAGCTTACGCAACTGAGGCTCGTGCGCTGTGGCTCAGGATCCACTCTTCGAAGTCGGCCAGCATGCGGGTTTCCGACTCGCTGTTGTCGGCGATAAGCTCGGCGCCGTGTACCACGCGGATATGGGCGTCGAGCGGGCTTCCCTCGCCAACCGCGGGGCGCTGCTGGGCGGCAGCCATGCAGGCCTGAGCCTGTTGCCACGCCTCGGCGGCGCTCAGGTTGCACGCCTCGGCCAGCGGCACCGCGCTGAATCCCTCGCCGGTCAAGCTGCGCAGGGTCTCATCGTGACTCATGCCGTTGCCAGGCCCCCAGTAGTGGGCGGCCAGATCCGGCCCGATGCGCGGGTTGTCGGTGAGGTAGCCATCACGTTTGAGGAAAAAGGCGCGGGTCTGCTCCACCGCCATCAGCGCCAGCAGGTAGCCGTGATAGGCGCAGGCCGACTCCTGATTAAGGAGGTGCGGAATGGCCAGCAGCGGGCGCGGGCTCTCCACCCCGAGGATCTTGCGCTCCCACTGGCGGGCCAGCGCCAGTACTGCATCGGGAGTGCGCTCGGCCTCATCCATGGCGTAGAGATCCCGCTCGAAGTAGGCCACCAGCGCGATCTGGCGTTCGTTGAAGGCACGAAACGGCTGGCGTGCGGCGATCATCGCCTTGATAAGCGCATCGGGGAGCGCCTCTCCTGCCGCATTTCTAGCGTAACGTTTGAGCCAGTCGGCATCGTCCAGCAGGCTGTCGCAGAACATCGACTGGGTCTCGGCATAAGCCATGGAAGTTGGCGGGAACTCCTGGGAGAAGCAGGGGGCGTTGCCGGTGACATTGGCAAAATGCGCGGCGTGCCCCCCCTCGTGGAACAGGGTGTTGAGGCCACTCCAGCCGCTGCCCACCTGCGCCGGATCGGCCAGGCTGGTGAAATTGACCACCGCAGGCACCCAATCCCCTTGCTGGAAGAAGCTCGGAACCGGGCCGTGGCAGAAGCCGTTCTCATACTTCCCCTCCCGTGTCAGCAAATCCAGGGTCAGGGTCGCCCCGCGATACTGGATGCCGAGCCGGCGGAAGCTCTCGACCCAATCTCGCAGCGCCCGCGAGAAGGGCACGTAAGGATCGAGCTGACGGGTCACGTCGCCGCTCACGCTGTAACGCAGGTTGTGAGGCAGCAGGGCCGCCTCGCCCTTGGCGGCCTTCAGCTCGGCCAGGCTCTGCTGCAACCGAGCGTCGGTGCGGGCAATAAAGTCGTCGAGGATGGCGAACAGCTGCTCCGGGCTCATCTGCTCATTCTTGCGCACCTTGTAGTCGAAGTAGTCGCGATAGCCCATGGCGCGGGCAAAGCGGTTGCGGATCGCCACCACCTCGAGAAAACCGTTGCCGACCACCCACTGCTCCAAGGTGTGGAACATGGCGAGCGCGCTCTGGCGCACCGCCTCGTTCGGGCTGGCGGCAAGGGAGGTGCTGGCGGCGGGCAGGCTGCCTGCGACCTGCTGACCCTGCTCATCCAGCAGGGTCAGTTTCAACCCCTTGCGGCGGGCGAACAGCTCCGCCTCGGCAGCTACCAGCTCATCTATCAGGGCGGCAGCGGCGGGATCTTCAATCACATTGCACTCGAAGAAGGCGATCCAGCCTTGCAGACCGCGCTTGAGGTCATCCTCGTCGGCCTGCACCAACATCTCCCGCAATTCGGGCAGACGGGCCGGATTAGCACAAAAGGCCTTGTAGGCCTGCTCGGCCGTGGTGAAACCGGCCTGATCATCGCTGGTGCCCATATAGGTGGACCAGAAGAGATCCTCCTTGCGCCTGTGCACCTGCAGGTAGTCGGCGTTGAGCTGGTTGAAGTAATTCCTGGCAATGGAACTCATAAATTCCCTCTTGTTATGGGGTCACCCGCAGCGGGGCCCACTCCTTTTTTTGAAGAAATGCCAAACCATTCACACTCTTTGGCAAAAATTGCGCTGGGATGCGCATCAACACGCTACCAAAAAGTGGGGGTTGCTGTCTGCTGACTATACTGATGTTAAAACGCTCATTTGAGAAAGCTCGGCAAGAGACTGAAAGTAAATGAGTTGTTAACTCTTACGAACTGGCTGCCGCGGTACAGAGCCACATAAAATCAACAGGGAAATGAGGGTTTAGTCATGTTCAAGCTCGGTGATATTACCGTGAGCCGCAAATTGATTTTGCTGCTCGCACTGGCGTTTGTCGGTTTTGTCTCGCTGCTGCTTATCTCGGCAAACGCGCTCCAGCGCAATCTGATGAGCGAGCGAGAGGCGCGGCTCAATGCGGTACTGGAGCAGGCCATGAGCCAGATCCAGTTTCTGGCCAGCACCCTGCCAGCAGAGCAGGCCCAGCAGGAAGCGCGCAAGCTGCTGACCAACACCCGCTTTGATGGCAACAACTACCTGTTCGTCATCGACGAGAACCGCACCATGGTGGTTCACCCCATCCGTCCCGAACTTGTCGGCCAGAAGATGGGTGAAGGAGGTGCCGCCACCGCCGGGCAGTTCTGGTATCAGATGGTGGATATCGCCAAAGGGGGCAAACAGGGCACTCTGCAATATGTGTGGGTCGGCCCGTCCGGTGAGACCGCCGACAAGCTCTCCATGGTCTCCGGCTATCAGCCTTGGGGCTGGATCCTCGGTTCCGGCATGCTGCTGCAGGATATTCAGCAGACCATCTGGGCCCAGTACATGAAGATGGGTACCGCCACCGCCATCGTGATCCTGCTGATGGGGCTGCTGGGCTGGCGCATCACCCACTCCATCGTCTCCCCCCTCAGCCAGATCAACCACGCCATGCAACGGGTCGCCAAGGGGGATCTGGTGGTAAGCATCCCGGTACAGGGCAAGGATGAGTTGGGAGTGGTCGCCCGCTGCACCAACCAGAGTCTCGATGCCATCCGTCACGCCCTGCTGGAGGCCAGCCAGGGGGCTCGCAACGTGGCGGATGCCGCCCTGCGCATCGCCGCCTCTGCCGAGCAGACCAATCAGGCGGTCACCAGCCAGCGGGATCAGCTGGCCCAGCTCGCTACCGCCATGAACGAGATGAGCGCCACCATCTCCGATGTGGCCGGGCACGCCGAAAATACCGCGCGGGATACCCAGGAAGCGACCGGTGAAGCAGGACTCGGCAACCGCGACGTTCACGCCAGCGTGCACGGCATCAAGGCGCTGGCCACCGAGGTGGAGCAGGCCACCCAGCAGGTCAACCAGCTTAAAGAGGGAGTGATGCAGATCAGCGAAGTGACCGCCGTCATCAGCGCCATTTCGGAGCAGACCAACCTGCTGGCCCTCAACGCCGCCATCGAAGCAGCCCGCGCCGGTGAGCAGGGCCGCGGCTTTGCCGTGGTGGCCGACGAGGTGCGCCAGCTGGCCAGTCGCACTCGCCAATCCACCGAAGAGATCCAGAGCACCATTGCCCAGCTGCAGCAACGGGCCGTCACCGCCGCCAACGCCATGGATACCAGCCGCAAACTGGCAGAGAGCAGCGTCAACCAGTCCCAGCAGGCGGGGCAGGATCTCACCCTGATCGTCAACCACATCCAGCATGTGAGCGACATGGCGACCCAGATCGCGACCGCCGCCGAGCAGCAGAGCATGGTGGCCGAGGATATGAACCGCAATGTCAGCGGCATCAACGACTCGGCGCTGGAGATGTCCCAGTCCGCCTCGCAACTGGCGCAGGAGAGCGAGTTGCTGGCCGGTCTCTCCCGCAGTCTGGATGAGCGACTTGCGGTGTTCAAACTGGGCAAGGAGTCCGCTGCAGCGCCAATGATGGCTCCCGTATCTCCCCCCTCCGGAGAGCAGCGCACCCGTCATTGATGGCGTCAATCCGTGTCGCCTTGTCACCCAACCTGCCAGCCAAGCTGGCAGGTTTTTTTTACGTCAGCAACACGCAATCAACATGCATCTTATCGACATATTCAACGTTAATCGGTGCCATTCACAGATAAGAGAACAATTTAAAAACAGCCAGTTAGAATGATTTTCGCGCCATTGAATGGCGCATTTAAACATTTAACTTCAAATAATTAATCAATGCAGTGCACAATGCTGATGGCCGAACATTTGGCCCATCACTAACCATCTAGTCATTTGGCAAACTGACCGAAAGGTCGGGACGCAAAGCCTCCGGTCTACAGACGTTTTGTCCAGGATAGCGGGGTTGCCACACGCAAGTGTGCATCGGGGATCTCCCCGGCCAACTGACTGCCCACATCTATCGAACAGAGGAATGTATGGCAGCAAAAATCCAACTCAATCACATCGCGGCGATGCTGGCCCTGCTGGCCAGCGGCAGCGCCCTGGCCCACGGCTACATCAGCCAGCCCGAGAGCCGCAACTACCTGTGCAAAACCGGTGGCAACAGCCAGTGTGGCGGCGTGCAGTGGGAGCCCCAGAGCGTGGAGGGCCCATCAGGCTTCCCGCAAACCGGCCCGCAGGATGGCCAAATCGCCTCGGCGGGCAGCCCGCGCTGGAGCGAGCTGAACATCCAGACCAGCGACCGCTGGACCAAGCGTGAAGTACAGCCCGGCCCCTTCGCCATCAGCTGGACCTTCACTGCCAACCACGTCACCCGCAACTGGCGCTACTACCTCACCAAGCAGGACTGGAACCCCAACCAGCCGCTCACCCGCAACTCGTTCGACCTGACCCCCTTCTGCGTCATCGACGGCAACATGGTGCAGCCGCCCAAGCAGGTGACCCACAACTGTGTCCTGCCGGAGCGCACCGGTTATCAGGTGATCCTCGGCGTGTGGGAAGTGGGCGACACCAGCAACAGCTTCTACAACATCATCGATGCCAAGTTCAAAGATGGCAGCCAGCCGCCGCTGGAGTGGAGTCAGGCCGGCACCATCTACCCCTCCATCGACCTCGCGGCAGGCGACAAGGCGATGACCCGGGTATTCGATGCCAACGGCGAGCGCCCCGATCTGCAGACCGTGCTGACCATCACCACCGCCGAGCAGGGCCAGAAGAACAACTGGGCTCATGCCCTCGCCAGCAAGATCAACGCCGAGCAGAGCCTGATCCGCGCCGGTCAGCAAGGAGCCGATGGCCAGTTCAATCCGATCTACGGTATGAACCCCGTCTATCTGAAGCGAAACAGCAAGCTGGAGCGAGTCGAGATTGACCTGCAACAGCTGCAGCCGCCGGTAGTGGACAGCATCAGCGTCAGCGGTCTGGCCAACGACTATGTGCTGGACAACGGCAAGGCAACCCTCGATTTCACCGTCACCGCACAGGGCGATCTGGCCGTCACCAACACCCTCTATGACCACGGCGGCGTCGCCAAGGGTGAAAGCAGTGCCGACATCAAGGACAGCAGCCACACCTTCACTATGGCGCTGGAAGGGCTCAAGGCAGGTCACCACCAGCTGGTGATCAAGGCCACCCCGAAAGCTGGCGGCGAGACCATCCAGCAGACCATGGACCTGATGTTCAAGGAGCAGAGCAGCGGCGAATACGACTTCGTCTTCCCGAACTCGCTCAAATCCTATGCCGCCGGCACCAAGGTGCAGCAGCCGAAAAATGGCAAGGTGTATCAGTGCAAGCCCTTCCCCTACAGTGGCTACTGCCAGCAGTGGACCACCACAGCCACCCAGTACGAGCCGGGCATCGGCTCCCACTGGCAGATGGCGTGGGATGAAGTGAAGTAACTCGCCACCGGATAGCAAAAGGGGAGCCATTGGCTCCCCTTCTGCTCTTCTCTTCCGATTCAAATCTGGAAGTCGATGACAGGCTCGCTGCCCATGGCGCGGGCCTGAATATCCGCCAGCGCCAGCTCGGGGTTGCAGAGCTGGATAAACTGCCAGGCAAAGTTGTGCTGGAACTGCCCCTGCTTGAGGCCAATCCAGGCGGTGTGGGGGGCAAACAGATGGCTGCCATCAAGCTGCACCAGCCCCTGATCGCGCTGGGTGTCGAACGCCATGTCGGCCAGTATGCCGACCCCCATCTCCAGCTCGACATAAGTCTTGATGACATCGGAGTCCTGCGCCGTCAGCAGGATCTGCGGCTCGATGCCAGCCGCAGCAAAGGCTTCATCCACCCGCACCCGCCCGGTCAACCCGGCTTGATAGGTGACGATGGGCCAGTTGGCCAGCGCCGCCAGCGTCAGATCCCGCTCGCCAGTAAGCGGATGTTGCTCGGGCACCACGATATTGTGGTGCCAGCGGTAGTAGGGGAATGCCACCACCCCTTCGCTTTTGTCGAGCTGCTCGCTGCTAATGCCGATATCCACCTCGCCGGTCTGCACCAGCCGCACTATCTCCTCCGGGCTGCCCTGACGCAGCTCCAGCTGCACCAGCGGAAACTGCTCGCGAAACGCCTTCACCACCCGCGGAAGGGCATAGCGGGCCTGGGTATGGGTGGTCGCCACCAGCAAGCGGCCCGAGTCGCGGTTGGCAAAGGTGCTGGCCAGTTTGCGGATGTTGTTGGCGTCATTGAGAATGCGCTCGGCAATCACCAGCAGCTCCTTGCCAGGCTCGGTCATACCGAGCAGCCGCTTGCCGTAGCGGATAAAGAGCTCGATACCGAGCTCCTCTTCCAGCTCGCGGATATGGCGACTCACCCCGGATTGCGAGGTAAAAAGGGCGTTGGCCACCTCGGTCAGGTTGTAATCCCGCCGCGCTGCCTCCCGGATAATTCGTAACTGCTGAAAATTCACCTTGTCGCCTCCTGCGAAGAGTGGGCGACACAAGCTACTCGCCCCTCTCATTTTTGTTATTTGGCCTGATCATGCCCCGGCAGAGCGCCTGAGCCGGGCAGCCACACCGCCCGCAACACAGCATCAAATCTGATAGTCGGGATAGAACTGCGCCTGTCTGGCCACCAGCTTCACCCCCTGACCCGGGGCAAACAGTTTGGCCGCCTCCTTGCTCAGCTCCGCCTCGTAGTGGGCCCCTTTGGTTTCGCCATCGCCACGCAGCTCCACCCGAATGCGTGGCCCCATGGGCAGCAGACGGGTGATGGTGGCACGGATCCCGCCCGGCGCATCGGCTGGCAGAATCTCCAGTTCATGGGGACGAACATATGCGATGGCGGCACTGCCGTGGGCCAGATGAGAAGCCGACGGCCCGCCGAGCAGCTGCTCGCCGATGCCGAATCCCTGCTCCGCCACCCGACCGCGGAACTGGTTCACGCTGCCGAGGAAGCTGTGGACGAAGGAGCTGGCGGGCTGGTCGTAGACCTCGGCCGGGGTGCCGATCTGCTCGACCCGTCCGGCGTTCATCAGCACCACCCGATCCGCCACCTCCAGCGCCTCCTCCTGATCGTGGGTGACGAACAGGCTGGTGACATGCAGCTCGTCGTGCAGCTCGCGCAGCCAGCGGCGCAGCTCCTTGCGCACCTGAGCATCAAGGGCGCCGAAGGGCTCGTCCAAGAGCAACACCTTGGGCTGCACCGCCAGCGCGCGGGCCAACGCAACCCGCTGACGCTGACCGCCGGAAAGCTGGGTCGGATAGCGCTCGGACACATGGCTGAGTTGCACCAGATCCAGCAGCTCCTTGACCCGGGCGCGAATGGCCGCCTCGGCCGGGCGCTCGCTGCGCGGTTTAACCCGCAGGCCAAACGCCACGTTCTCGAACACCGTCATGTGGCGAAACAGGGCATAGTGCTGGAACACGAAGCCGACGTTGCGCTCGCGCACATGGAGATCCGAGGCGTCCTCACCGCGGATGATGACGCTGCCACTGTCGGCCTGCTCCAGCCCGGCGATGATCCGCAGCAACGTGGTCTTGCCGCAACCGGAGGGGCCGAGCAGCGCCACCAGCTCACCGTCGTGAAAGTCGAGGTTGATGTCTGCCAGCGCCGCGTACTGATTGAAATGCTTGTTGAGTTGTTGAACCTGAATGCTCATGGCTGCCTCTTTAAAACGGTGATCAGTGAGATTTGGTGGGCTGGGCACGCAGCCGGGCCAACAGGGTTTCACCCAGCAGGGTGAAGATCCCGAACAGAGCCAAGAGGCTTGCCACTGCAAAGGCGGCGCCGGTCTGGTACTCGTTGTAGAGGATCTCGATATGCAGCGGCAGGGTATTGGTCTGGCCGCGAATATGACCGGAAACTACCGACACGGCGCCAAACTCCCCGACCGCACGGGCGGTACAGAGCAGCAGGCCGTACATCAGGCTCCAGCGAATGCCGGGCAGAGTGACGCGCCAGAACATCTGCAGACCGCTCGCCCCCAGCATGATGGCCGCCTCTTCCTCTTCCGGGCCGCGCGCCTCCATCTGGGGCAGCAGCTCGCGCACCACGAAGGGCACGGTGATGAAGGTGGTAGCCAGGATGATCCCCGGGGTGGCGAAAATGATCTTGATGTCGTGCTCGCTCAGCCAGTCACCAAACCAGCCGCGGCTACCGAACATCAACACCAGCATCAGACCGGCGATCACCGGCGACACCGAAAAGGGCAGATCGATGATGGTGATGAGCAGTTGCCGACCGGGAAAGCGGAAACGGGCGATGGCCCAGGCTGCCGCGATCCCGAACAGCAGATTGAGGGGAACGGCGCAGAGCGTCACCAGTGCTGTCAGACCGAGGGCGCTCAGGGCATCCGGCTCGCTGATGGCGTGCCAGAAAAAAGCCAGCCCCGGCGTTAACGCCTGAATAAAGACGGTGGCCAACGGCAGCAGCAACAGGGCGGCAAACCAGCCGAGACCCACCGTGATGAGCAGCCATTTGACCCACTGGGGCTCGCGGATCACGGTCGGAGCCTTGCGCACGGGAGCAACCTCCACAGAGGCCGCCTCAATGGCGATAGCAGATGAACTCATATCCGGCTCCCTCCGATGCGAGACCAGCTCCAGGCCTGCAACTTGTTGATTAGCAGTAACAAAATGAACGAAATCAGCAGCATCACCACTGCGATGGCGGAGGCACCTGCGTAGTCATACTCTTCCAGGTGGCTCATGATCATCAGCGGCGCGATTTCCGAGACCATCGGCAGGTTGCCGGCGATGAAGATGACGGAGCCGTACTCCCCCACCCCACGGGCAAACGCCAGCGCAAAACCGGTGAGCAGGGCAGGCACCAGGGTCGGCCAGAGCACCCGCAGAAAGGTCTGCCAGCGATCGGCGCCGAGGCTGGCGGCCGCCTCCTCTTGCTCGGTTTCAGCCTCCCGCAGCACCGGCTGCAGGGTTCGCACCACAAACGGCAATCCGATAAAGGTGAGTGCGATGACCACCCCGATAGGGTTGTAGGCGAGCTGAATGCCGAGCGGCGCCAGCAACTGGCCGATCCAGCCGTTGGGGGCGAAGATGGCGCACAGGGCGATGCCGGATACAGCGGTCGGCATGGCAAATGGCAGGTCGATCAACGCATCCACCAGTCGACGACCGGGGAAGGTGTAGCGCACCAGGATCCAGGCCAGGATCAGGCCAAACAGGCTGTTGAGCAGCGCCGCGACAAAGGCCGCACCGAAGCTCAGGCGAAAGGAGGCGAGCACCCGGGGTGAACCTATCACCTGCCAGAACTCGGCGGCGGTCAGGTTGTTGATCGCAAACAGCACCAGGGCCGAGAGCGGCAACAGCACCAGCAGGCCCAGATAGAGCAGGCTGAACCCCAAGGTGGGGCCAAAACCGGGCAGGACAGAATAAGAACCAAATCGCATAACACATCCATCTGTTATGAAGAATTTTCGATATGGTGATTCTGCTCACTCCCCTCATCGGCAACAAACACCATTTGCGACTTTGCTAATTACTTTTTTATCTAACAACGGTGGGACAAGGCTTTTAGAGCGATCCAAATAAAAAAAGGTCTTTTATATAAATAAAAGACCTAAGAAATGGAGCAATACGGAGCGGAGCATTCAAAGAACGGGGGCATGGAGTAGCCAGCGAACAGCGCGCTCGCCAACCCTCCAACCACTTCACAGATACCTAGCGAAAGCCCAGTACGACCGGCCGGGGCGATGCGGTCTTGACCGGTGCCACTACCAGCTCACCACGGCGGTAGAGTGCCCCCAGCAAATGCAGCCCCTGATGCCAGTCCCCATGACCTGACTGGGCATTGATATGGCCCGCCTCACCGGCATCGAACAGCGGCACCTGCCACTGACGGCTCCAGTATTCGGCCCGTTCAAAGCTCATCCAGGGATCATTGCGGCTGGCCACCAGCTGGGCCGACACCTGCAGCGGCCCGGCCAAGGCCTCATCCGCAATGCCAAAACGGGCGGGATCGGCGGGCGCCACCAGAAAGATCGAGGCCACCTTCTCCGGCTGCAAGCGGACCGCCGCGATGGCGGTCAGGGCGCCGAAAGAGTGGGCCACCAGATGGACCCGGCTGCGGCGACGTTTCAACTTGCTCGCCAGCTTGGCACTCCAGACCCTGAGGTCCGGCTTGTCCCACGGCAGCCCGGTCATCCGCTGCCATTGGGGAAAATGATCGTGCCAGCGGCTCTGCCAGTGATCCGGCCCACTGTTGTGCAGACCGGGAACCAGGAGGATCTTGTTCATCTTGGTGCTCCTATCGGCTGGCACAGGGGCCAGTTCAGTGATGGATAACGAAGCTATCAACGACCCGGCTGATAGATCTGGTCAAACAGACCACCCTGGGCGAAGTGTTTCTTCTGGGCTTTCTCCCAATCCCCTTCCAGATCCTTGACGGTAAAGAAGGCAAGCTGCGGGAACTGGGCTGCCGTCTCCTTCAGGATCGCCGGGTTGCTGGGGCGATAGTGATGTTTGGCGACGATATGCTGCCCCTCGTCAGAGTAGAGATAATCGAGATAGGCCTTGGCCACCGCTTCGGTACCGTGCTTCTTGGCCACCTTGTCCACCACCGCGACCGGCGGCTCCGCCAGAATGGAGACCGCAGGCACCACCAGCTCGAACTTGTCGCTGGCACCCGCCTGACCAAGCACCAGCAGGGCTTCGTTCTCCCACGCCAGCAGCACATCGCCAAGGCCACGCTCGGTAAAGCTGGTGGTGGCACCGCGAGCGCCTGAGTCCAGCACCTTCACGTTCTTGAATAGATCGCCAACAAACTGCTTGGCCCCCTCTTCACTGCCGCTCTTCTTCAGGGCATAGCCCCAGGCGGCCAGATAGTTCCAGCGTGCCCCGCCGGAGGTCTTGGGGTTGGGAGTCACGATGGCGACATCCTTGCGCACCAGATCATCCCAATCCTTGATCTGCTTGGGATTGCCCTTGCGTACCAGGAACACGATGGTGGAGGTGTAGGGCGCCGCATTGTTGGCCAGCCGGCTCTGCCAGTCGGCGGCAATCAGCCCCTGCTTGGCCACGGCATCGACGTCGTAGGCCAGCGCCAGCGATACCACGTCGGCCTCCAGTCCATCCACCACGGCGCGGGCCTGTTTGCCGGAACCACCGTGAGACTGGCTCACCACCACGTCGTCGCCGGTTTTGGCCTTCCACTCCTTGGCAAAGGCGGCGTTGTACTCCTGAAACAGCTCGCGGGTCGGATCGTAAGAGACGTTGAGCAGGCGGATCTCGGCGGCATTGGCCTGACCAAATGCCAGCAGAGAGAGCAGGGTCAGGGCGGTCATTCGCAGTTTCATGGTGATTCTCCATATCTTGTTGGGTTGAGAACAGCATGCCGTGGAGTTGTTATGCCCAGAAGAAAGAAATAACTCTTTGCTTATCTCTTTTGCTCATATCAACTCAGCCACCCGCACCGGAAGCTGGACGCAGACTCTGTGAGCCATGCCCCTCTGGCCCCTTGCTCGCTGTGCCATCATGGGAACAAGGCAGGCAGATGACGAAAAGGAAGTCGTTATGTGGATCAATGCAGAACCGGTCAACGGAGCCCTGGTCTCGCTGGCCATCGGCCTGATCATCGGGCTGGAGCGGGGCTGGCAGGTGCGCCAGCTGGGGGATAACCAGCGCATCGCCGGGATGCGTACCTACGGCCTCATCGGCCTGCTCGGCGGGGTGTGCGGTTTGCTGCTGCCCACCCTGGGCCCCTGGCTGCCGCTGCTCGGCCTGCTGGCGGTGGTGATCGGCTGCGGCCTCTCGGTCTGGCTGGCCCTGCGCTGGCAGGGGGAGTTCGGCCTCACCAGCTCGGTCGCCATGCTGCTCACCTATCTGCTGGGGCTGATGTCGGTGCTGCTCAGCCCGAGCGAAGCGGTGGCCTGCGCCGTGCTGGCCGCCCTGCTGATGGGTTTGAAGGGACAGATCCAGCAGGGGATGCTGTTTCTCAGCGAGACCGAGTTTCACGCCACCCTGCGCTTTCTGCTTATCTCGCTGGTGCTGTTGCCGGTGCTGCCCAACGAGGAGATGGGGCCCCTCGATGCCTTCAATCCCTTCAAGATCTGGCTGATGGTGGTGGTGATCGCCGGCATCTCGTTTTGTGGCCACTTCGCGGTGCGGCTGCTCGGTACTCGCGCCGGACTGGTGCTCACCAGCATACTGGCGGGATTGGCCTCCTCCACCGCCCTCACCCTGCAGTTTGCCCGCCTCAACAAGGAACAAGGAGGGCTGGAGCGACTGCTGGCCACCGGCATCCTGCTGGCAGGGGCCACCATGTGGCTGCGGCTGCTGGTACTGGTGCTGCTGATTCACAGCGAACTGGCGATGCGCCTCGCCGCCCCGCTCGTATTGCTGGCGGCCACGGTGTACGGCTTTGCCTTCTGGTTCTGGCGTCAGCGCGAGGAGCTGACCGACAGCCCGGTAAAACCGGAAACCAGCAACCCGCTCGATCTTGCCACCGCCATCAAGTTCGGCCTGCTGCTGGCGCTGATCGGCTTTATGGCAACTCTGCTGCAAGACAAGGTGGGCAACTCCGGGGTCTATCTGCTGTCGCTGGTGTCGGGGATCACCGATGTGGACGCCATCACGCTGTCGCTCTCCCAGCTCTCCCACAAGGAGCTGGCGCTGGAGGTGGCGGCCCGCGGCATCCTGCTAGCCGGGCTGGTCAACTCGCTGGTGAAGGGGCTGCTGGCCCTCGGTATCGGCGGTCGCAGTCTGGGACTGCGGGTGTTGCTCCCCTACTTCGTCTCGGCCCTGCTGATCCTGCCCCTCGTCTGGCCCGCAGGTTGACGAGGATCACCTGCAACAAGTGACAGACTGACGGCGCCCCTGACAGTCACGTATACTGCCCCCTCTTGCAGCATGAGGAGGTAGCAATGGCGAGCGACTGGGACAAGGTACTGGCAGGCGGGGCACTGGATAGCCAGAGCGAGGAGATAGCGAACGACCGGATCCGTGGTCAGGCGCTGCTGGCCAAGCTCAACGGTTCATCGGCGGGCGATGGCCCTCTGCGCCAGCAGATCTGCCGCGAACTGTTTGGCCACTGCCCCGACTCCTGCTGGATCAGCACGCCGTTTACCTGCGAATTCGGCCGCAACATCCATATCGGCGATAAGACCTTCTTCAACTTCAACGTCACCATTCTCGACGTGGGCGAAGTGCACATCGGCAGCCATGTGCTACTGGCCCCCAACGTGCAGATCTACACCGCCACCCACACCATGAACTATCTGGAGCGACGCAACTGGACCGCCTACAACAAGCCGGTGCGGATCGGTGACGACTGCTGGATTGGCGGCGGCGCCATCATCTGCCCCGGCGTCACCATAGGGCCGCGCTCCATCATAGGTGCCGGCGCCGTGGTGACCCGCGACATCCCGGCCGACTCGGTGGCGGTGGGCAATCCGGCCAGGGTGATCCGCACCCTCAAGCAGGATGAGGAGCGCTGCTGGGAGCTGGCCCAATGATGGCGCTGGCGCTGCTGCCACTGGGCTGGACCCTCTGGCTCGGCCTCGACAGCCAGCAGTGGTGGCCACTGGCCGCACTGCTGACCATGAGTCTGCTGACGCTGGCGGCCTACGCCTGGGACAAGCGGCAGGCGGTGCGGGGCGAGTGGCGCATTCCCGAATCCCGTCTCCATCTGCTGGAGCTGTGCGGCGGCTGGCCGGGCGCACTGGTGGCCCGCCAGTGGCTACGTCACAAGACCCAGAAGCGCAGCTACCGGCTGGTCTTCTGGTTTATCGTGCTGCTGCACCTCACCCTATGGGCGCTCTGGGTCGGGCGGCCACTCTGGCAGCAATAGCCAACTGCATCACAAAGGCTAAAAGGGCCCCATTGCGGCCAATTGGCGGCTGTGAGAAAACAGAACGGATCCCATCAGCGTTTTCGCCGTCTATAGACGACAAGGAGTCGTGACATGACCATGTGGACAGGCATAGTCCTGATCGTATTTATCAGCGTATTGTTCGGATATCTCGGCAAACGGGCCCGCTATCAGATGGGGGATGCCCGCATCACCGACCGCCTCGGCAAGCAGGATCTGGTCATTCGGGAGCTGCAAGAGCGGGTCGCCAATCTGGAGGCGATCGTCATCGAAGAGGAGAAGCGGCGCCCGTTTCGGGAGCTGTGATTTTTCGCCATCAGGCGTCAGATAACCAAAATTCAAATCAAAGAAAGAGGGCTGCACGATGCAGCCCTCTGTCGTTTCAGCAGATTCAGATCGCCAGCGGCAGCAACTCCGCATAATCGCGGATCGCCGGAAAAGCGGTGATGCTCTGCTCCGGCTTGCAGCTGTCCGGATTCTGGATCGCCAGCTGGTAGCCTATGCCATAGTCGGCGGCAGCCCGCAGGATCCGCTCGCTGTCATCCACAAACAGGGTGCGGGCCGGATCGAACGCCAGCCGCTGTGCCAGCGCCTGCCAGCAGTGCTGGCTCTCCTTCGACCAGCCCAGCTCGTGGGTACTCACCATCAGATCCAGATGGTTGCTTAGTCCCAGCTGCGCATCCTTCACCGACAGACTGGCGGGGTGGGCATTGGTAAAGAGCACCAGCTGCTTGCCCGCGGCGCGCAGCTCGGCCAGAAAGGGGATGGCGTGGGGACGCCACTGGATCTTCGCCAGCAGCTCCTGCTTGAGGGCACGAATATCGAGCCCCAGGGTCTCGCTCCAGTAATCCACGCAGTACCAGTTGAGGGTGCCGTTGACGGCGTGATAGTGGACGTCGATCTGCGCTTTGGCTTCATCCAGCGGCAGCCCGAGCCGCTCGGCGTAACGCTCCGGTACCAGCTGCTGCCAGAGGTGGTTGTCAAAATGCAGATCGATCAGGGTGCCATCCATATCGAGCAAAACGGTGTCTATCTGGTGCCAGGGCAAGGTGGTAGCGCGGGAGTGTGGCATCGGGCCTCTTGATCGCGGATCTCGGAAAACGGGGCGGCAGTATAACGGATTTTTCCTCTCCCTTTCCCCTCCCTGCCCCGTGGTGTTCGGTGTGGGAGTCGTTTACTCTTGAAGCACGATTTTTTAACGAGCAGCCAGCGTCCGATGAGCGACCCCCACAAGAGCAAACCCGAGCACATCTCAGCCGACCAACTGGATCACCCCAAGAGCAAGCCGGAGATCCTCAAGGCAGAGATAGTGGCCGAGAGCCGACTGTTCAGAGTGGAGTCCCTCCACCTCAAATTCTCCAACGGCGAGGAGCGGGTCTACGAGCGGATGCGCGGCGGCAATCGTGGCGCCGTCATGGTGGTGCCGCTGTTCGATGCCCACACCCTGCTGCTGGTGCGCGAATATGCCGCAGGCACCCACACCTACGAGCTGGGCTTCCCTAAAGGGCTGATCGACCCGGGCGAAGATGCCTTCGAGGCGGGCAACCGGGAGCTGATGGAGGAGGCGGGCTTTGGCGCCAACAGCCTGACCCTGCTCAAGCAGGTGTCGCTGGCGCCGGGTTACTTCTCCAGCCGGATGGACATTTTACTGGCGCGGGATCTCTTCCCCGAGCAGCGGATCGGCGACGAACCGGAACCGCTGGAGGTGATCCCCTGGCCGCTGAACCGGATCGACGAATTGCTGGCGCGACCCGACTTCACCGAGTCGCGCAGCATCAGTGCCCTGCTCTTGGCCCAAAAGTGGCTGGCCGAGCAGGCAGAGTAGCCCGCAGACGGGCAGTTAACAGACAGAGGATAACGAGATGCAGGAGTTGTTGGCCTGGGTGCCGGGGGTCAAGGAGATTGCCCGCGAAGCCGGAAGGATCCTTCACGACATCTATCACGGCGGTCAGTTCGAGCGTCAGCTGAAGGAGGATGCCACCCCGGTCACCAGTGCCGATCTTGCTGCCGATGCCTACCTCAAACAGGCGCTGTCGGCGCTCACCCCCCATGTGCCGGTGCTGACCGAAGAGGCGGCCGACATCCCCTTCAGCCAGCGATCCAACTGGCGGCAGTACTGGCTGGTGGATCCCCTCGACGGCACCGGCGAATTTATCGCAGGTAGCGGCGATTTCGCCACCCTGATCGCCCTGGTGCGGGACAATGTGCCGGTGCTCGGGGTCATCTACGCCCCCGAGTCCAACGTGCTCTACTGGGCGGTGCGCGGCTACGGCGCCTTCAAGGAGGTGAATGGCGAGGTACTGCCCATCAGCGCCATGCATCACGAGCATGACCAGCCCGACTCACTGGTGGTGGCTATCAGCCGCCGCCAGAAGCTGGAGAACCTCACCCGCCGCCTCAACCCGGCCATCAACTACGAGCTGATCCCGCTTGGTTCCAGCTCCCTCAAATCCTGTCTGGTGGCGGAAGGTGCAGCCGATTGCTACGTAAGGCTCGGCCCCACCGGCGAGTGGGACACCGCCGCCGCCCAGTGCATCGTCGAGGCGGCTGGTGGCCGCATCCTCAGCCTGGCGTTGCAGCCGCTCAGTTACAACGAAACCGAGTCGCTGGAGAACCCTGACTTTATCGTGATGGGGGATCCGGATCTCGCCTGGGGTAACATTCTGGCCCACTAGGCGGATAGAGCTAGCATCACACCAGACAAGCAGGCGGCCCGATGGCCGCCTGCTTTTTCAGGGAAGTTGCCCCGGGTGATGGCCGGTGTGATCCGCTGGTCAAGGCGCTCTTGAACAGCGTGATACGCTGGCAAAGCGGCAAAATGATAGTGAAACATCACAATCGGTCGGCGAGAAATGGTGCGATTTTTCACGTAATTCTGAAAACACCTAATTAGCCAAAATAAAAAAATGATAGTAGATCAAATTTTGGTTTTATATTTCACAAAAATCACCAATATCAGTTTTGTTTCATTCTGTGAACCAGATTCCATTCCCAATCTCGCTGGCTAAACCCCGCAATGGCAGTGATATGTTTCAGTCTCGCTTTTTGAGAATTAAATCCCGATAAACCACAATGAACTCAGATTAAAACACTAACAAAAAGTGAATTAGTAATGAGTTTATCTGTAGAGGCTACCAAGGAGCTATCCGGTTCCTGCTCCACCACGTCCAGCACCACCCGCTGGCGCCGTCACGACACCCACTGGGTCATCAGTCTGTTTGGCACCGCCGTTGGCGCAGGCATCCTGTTCCTGCCCATCAATCTGGGTCTGGGCGGGATCTGGCCTCTCGTCATCGTCGCGGTACTGGCAGGCCCCATGACCTTCCTGGCCCACCGCGGGCTGGCGCGCTTCGTGCTCTCATCGTCACGCCCCCACGCCGACTTCACTGAAGTGGCGGAGGAGCATTTCGGCAAGATGGCCGGTCGCCTCATCTCGGCGCTCTACTTCCTCTCCATCTTCCCGATCCTGCTCATCTACGGGGTCGGGCTGACCAATACGGTAGAGAGCTTTATGGTCAACCAGCTCGGCATGGCGGCTCCGGATCGGGTGATGCTCTCCGGCGTACTGGTATTCGCTATGATCGCCGTGATGCTGGCGGGTGAGAAAGCGATGCTGCGCGCCTTCGCCTTTATGGTCTATCCGCTGGCGGCCATTCTGGCGGCCCTCTCCTGCTACCTGATCCCTCAGTGGCAATGGCCGGAAGTGACGGCGTTTGAGGGGGTCAGCTTCCTCAACACCGTCTGGCTGGCGCTGCCGGTCACCGTGTTCGCCTTCAGCCACGCCGCCGCCATCTCCGGCTTTGCCAACGTGCAGCGTCGTGAATATGGCGAGCAGGCGGAAGCCAAGAGCGGCCTGATCCTGCGCAACACCACAGTAATGCTGGTGGGCTTCGTGCTCTTCTTCGTTTTCTCCTGCGTGCTGAGCCTCTCGCCAGCCCAGCTGGCTGAAGCCAAGGCCCAGAACGTCTCTGTGCTCTCCTATCTCGCCAACATCACAGACAACCCGGTGATCGTGACTCTGGGGCCGCTCATAGCCTTTATCGCCATCAGCTCCTCCTTCCTCGGCCACTTCCTCGGTGCCCGCGAAAGCCTGAAAAGCCTGATCGCCAAGCCCACCGGTCTGCCGCTGGCCAAGGCGGACAAACTGGGTATCGCCCTGATGTTCTTCGCCATCTGGGGTGCCGCCGTCATCAACCCGGGCATTCTGGGGCTGATGGAGACCCTCTCCGGCCCGGTTATCGCCATGATCCTGTTCATCATGCCGGTTATTGCCATCTACAAGGTGGATGCGCTGGCCCGCTTCCGTCACGGCTGGACCAACGGCTTTATCCTGCTGACCGGTTCGCTGGCGGTATCGGCGCTGATCTTCAGCCTGTTGAAATAATCACAGCCCCGTAAACGGGGCGGCTGAAACGACAAGAGGCGACCCTAGGGTCGCCTCTTGTGCATGGCAAATCGCTTACTCTTTGTCGAAATCTTCGATCTCTTTGCCCAGCGCTTCCATGATGGCGCGCGCTTCGGCCGGGACACTGTCCGGTTGATCCTTGCGCAAGTCTTCGTCGCAAGGGAGCGGCTGGCCGGTGAAAGCGTGCAGGAAGGCTTCACAGAGCAGCTCGCTGTTGGTCGCATGACGCAGGTTGTTCACCTGACGGCGGGTGCGCTCATCGGTCAACACTTTCAACACCTTGAGCGGGATCGAGACGGTAATCTTCTTGACCTGTTCGCTCTTCTTACCGTGTTCCGCGTAGGGGCTGACGTAGTCGCCGTTCCACTCTGTTCCCATGACTCACCTGTTCTCATTTAGCCGTGAGCGCGGATTTTAACCCTTAAGGAAATTAATGGCAATCCAACAGCAAAGCCATTTAGACGTCTGGAAGTGTTGACGGCTTTTTTAAGCTGGCGTAGTGTGGTTGTCCATGAGCCCGCAATGGCGGGATGGCGCGTGGCAGCAAGATGCCGGCGTGTGAAGAGACATCAAGGAGAGTGATATGACCCACAAGGCCACCCTGGCGGTTCGCACCGGGATTGAGACAGACCAGCAGCACGGTGCCGTGGTGCCCCCCATCTACCTCTCCAGCAACTACACCTTTGCCGACTTTGGCGAGCCCCGTCAATACGATTATGCCCGCTCAGGCAATCCAACCCGTACCAATCTGGCGGACGCGCTGGCGGCGCTGGAAGGGGGCGCAGGCGCCGTGGTTACCGGCACCGGCATGGGGGCCGTCCATCTGGTCACCACTGCACTGCTCAAGGCTGGAGATCTGCTGATCGCCCCCCACGACTGCTACGGCGGCACCTGGCGCCTGTTTGAGTATCTGGCGGCCAAGGGCCACTACCGGGTGCAGTTTGTCGATCAGGGTGACGAGGCCGCACTGGCCGCCGCACTGGCGCAAAAGCCTGCGCTGGTATGGGTCGAGACCCCTTCCAACCCGTTGCTGCGGGTGGTGGATATCAACGCCATCGCCAGCGCCGCCCACGAGGTGGGTGCACAGGTGGTAGTGGACAACACCTTCCTCTCCCCCCTGTTGCAACAGCCGCTCGCACTTGGTGCCGACGTGGTGGTGCACTCCACCACCAAGTACATCAACGGTCACTCCGACGTGGTGGGCGGAGTGGCGATCGCCAAGGAGGCCGCACTGGCCGAGTCGCTGGTGTGGTGGGCCAACTGTCTGGGACTCACCTCCGGGGCGTTCGACTCCTACCTCACCCTGCGCGGCCTGCGCACTCTGGCACCCAGATTGCGCACCCATCAGGAGAACACCGACCGCATCCTCGCCTTCCTGCAACAGCAGCCGCTGGTGAAACGCATCTATCACCCCAGCCTGCCGAGCCATCCAGGCCACGATATTGCGCGCCGTCAACAGTCCGGCTTCGGCGCCATGCTAAGTTTTGAACTCGATTGCAGCGAGACAGGCATTCGCGCCTTCCTCGCGGCCCTCACCCTCTTCTCGGTGGCCGAGTCCCTCGGCGGGGTAGAGAGTCTGGTGGCCCATCCAGCCAGCATGACTCACAGGGCCATGACCCCGGTCGCGCAGCAGGCAGCAGGCATCAGCGCCCAACTGCTGCGGTTGTCGGTCGGTATTGAACACGGTGAAGACCTGGTGGCCGATCTGGCTCAGGCTTTTGAACAGGCGCAGCAGGCAGAACAGGTAGCGAAGTAATGGAACAGCAGCAACAAGGAGAGATCGCGGTGGCAGCAGAAGCAGGATTGAAGCGACGTCACGTCCACAAATTTGGTGGCAGCAGTCTGGCGGATCCGGTCTGTTATCGCCGGGTCGCCAGTATCGTTGAACAACAGGTGGGCGGGGATGAACTGATCGTGGTCTCCGCCGCCGGCAAGACCACCAACCGGCTGATCCAGCTGGTGGAGCTGGCCGAAGCGGGGGACGAAGCCGCCGGTGAAGCCATCTCGGCCCTGCAGGCCTATCAGCAGAGCCTGATCGACGGCCTGCTGGAGGGTGAACTGCAGCTCGATCTGAGCAAGCTGCTGGCCGACGACATGCAGCTGATAGCCAAAACGCTTGAAGGGCAGTTTGATCGCTTCGCCCGCAACGGCCTGCTCGCTTTTGGCGAAGTGTGGTCGGCGCGCCTACTGGCGGCCCTGCTCACCAGCCGAGGCGACAAGGCTATCTGGCTCGATGCCCGCAGTTTCCTGCGCGCCGAGGATGGCGCTCTGGTCAAGGTGGATACCGCGCTTTCCAGCGAGCTGCTCAAGGCGCGACTGGCGGAGCATGCCGGTCGCATCGTGGTAACCGGCTTTATCGCTGCCGACATGGAGGGGCGCTCCCTGCTGCTCGGTCGCAACGGCTCCGACTACAGCGCCAGCCTGTTGGCGTTGCTGGCGGATGGTGAATCCACCACCATCTGGAGCGACGTGGCCGGGGTCTACAGCGCCGACCCGCGCCGGGTGAAGGAGGCGCGTCTGCTGGAGCGCCTGAGCCTCGCGGAAGCCAACGAGCTGGCCCGCCTTGGCTCTTCGGTATTGCACTCGCGCACCCTGCAACCTGTGGCCGACAGCCGCCAGCGCCTCACCCTGCGCTGCAGCTACAACCCGGATGAGGGCTGCACCCATATCCTGCGCCGCGCCCCCCGCTCCGGTGGCGCCCGCATCGTCTCCTCGGTGGATCAAATCGCCCTCATCGAGTTGAAGGTGCTGCCGCAGACCAACTATGAGCAGACGGTGGCCACCATCGAGGCCCATCTGGCCCGTCACCGCCTCAACCCGCTCACCCTGCAGCGCCAGCCGGATCGCCGGATCCTGCGCCTCGCCTACACCCTCGAGGTGGCACAAGGCGCCTTCGAGCTGCTGCGCGACTTCCAGCTGCAAGGGAGCTTCACCGGCCTAATCCAGAAAGAGGGGTTCAGTCTGGTGGCGCTGGTCGGCGCCGGTGTCACCGACAACGCGGAGCAGTGTCATCGCTTCTATCAGCTGCTGGCAGATCAACCGCTGGAGTTCGTACAGGTGGCCCGAGATGGCCTGAGTCTGGTGGCCGTGCTGCGTCAGGTAGTGCTGGAGCCGCTGCTCATCGCCCTCCACAGCGCCCTGTTCAGCCGCCCGACCCGGGTCGGACTGGTGGTGTTCGGCAAGGGCAATATCGGCGGCCACTGGCTGAGCCTCTACGCCCGTGAAAAGGCACGGCTGGAACATGAGCTCAATCTGGCGCTCACCCTCTACGGGGTGTTCAGCTCGGAAGGAGGCCTGCTCGATGAAGAGGGGCTCAACCCCCTCAAGGTACAGGACAACTTCAATCCTAAGCCGCTGATCTGGCCGGAGTTGCTCTCCCAGCTTGAACAGCACGGCTTCGATGCGCTGGTTGCGCTGGACATGACCGCCAGCGAAACGGTGAGCCGCTACTACCCGGATTTTGCCCAGCTCGGCATTCACATCATCGCCGCCAACAAGTTTGCCGGTGCCGCCGACAGCGAGTTCTACCAGCGCATCAAACAGACCTGTCGCGACCACCAGGTGCAGTGGCGCTACAACGCCACCGTGGGCGCCGGGCTGCCAATCCAGTCCAGCATCCAGATGCTGCGCCAGAGCGGCGACCGCATTCAGGGGGTCTCCGGCATCTTCTCCGGCACCCTCTCCTGGCTGTTCCAGCAGTATGACGGCACCCGCCCCTTCTCCGAGTTGGTGGACGAGGCGTGGCAGCACGGCCTGACCGAACCGGATCCCCGCGAGGATCTCTCCGGTCAGGACGTGCGGCGCAAGCTGCTTATTCTGGCGCGGGAAGCAGGCTTTGAGCTCGACTCCGCCGATATCGAGCTGGAGAATCTGGTGCCCGTCCCGCTGCGCAAGGTGACAGCCGATCAGTTCATGGACAGACTGAAAGAGCTGGATGGCCCGATCCAGACCGCCTTCGAAGGGGCCAAGCGCCTCGGCAAGGTGCTGCGCTACGTGGCCCGCTTCGAGCATGACGGCAAGGCGCGGGTCGGACTGGAGGCGCTGGAGCCCCACCACCCGTTTGCCAACCTCTTGCCGTGCGACAACATCTTCGCCATCGAGAGCGACAGTTACCGCACCAACCCGCTGGTGATCCAGGGGCCGGGGGCGGGCCGGGAAGTGACCGCCGCCGCTATCCAGTACGATCTGTGGCAGATCTGCGCCAGCCTCTAAGGGAAATATGCAAAGGGAGCAGCACCTCAGCTCCCGCGCACAATAAAAAAGCCCGAGTCGATGACTCGGGCTTTTTGCTGAATGCCGCTTCGATTAGGAGAAGCAGGCCTGCAGCACGTAGAAGATGGCGATAGCCAGAATGGCACCGGCAGGCAGGGTGATGATCCAGGAGACCACGATGTTGCGCAGAACACCCAGATTCAGCGCCGCAATACCGCGCGCCAGACCGACACCCATCACAGCACCGACCAGGGTCTGGGTGGTGGAGATGGGTAGACCGGTACCGGAGGCAATCACCACGGTCGCGGCAGTGGCCAGCTGGGCAGCAAAACCACGGCTCGGGGTCAGGTGAGTGATGCCGGTACCGACCGTCGCCATCACCTTCTCGCCCATGGTCGCCAGACCGATCACGATACCGATACCGCCCAGCGGCAGGATCCACCAGGCAATGGCTGCCTGACTGGAAATCTCGCCACCGGAAGCCACGATAGAGGCCACCGCAGAGAGCGGGCCAATGGCGTTGGCCACGTCGTTGGAGCCGTGGGCAAAGGCCATGGCACAGGCGGTGATCACCATCAGGATGCCGAACACCTTCTCCACGTTGGCGAAGTGCATCTTGCTGTCATCCTGCGGGTTGTACTTCTGGCCGCGAATGTAGATCCAGCCGGCAAACGCCACTGCGATGGAGATGGCGATGGAGAGCAGAATGCCCTCGCCATCGCTCAGGTGCAGACCGACGTGGGTCAGCCCCTTCTTGATGGTCACCAGACAGATCACCAGCGCAGTCAGGAACATGTAGAACGGCACATAGCGCTTGGCGTTGTTCAGGGGATCATCGGTGTTGAAGATAAGCTTCTGCACGCTGATGAACATGAAGTAGGCGATGACACCTGAGATGGCCGGGGTGATGACCCAGGAGCCGACGATGCCGCCAAACTTGCTCCACTGCACCGCTTCCGGGCCAATGCTCACCACCGCAAAACCGACGATGGCGCCGATGATGGAGTGAGTGGTGGAAACAGGCCAGCCGAAGTAGGAGGCGAGGATCAACCAGGCGCCAGCCGCCAGCAGGGAGGCGATCATGCCGAGTACCAGCAGGTCCGGGCTATCGACAAACGCATTGCTGTCGATGATGCCGTTACGGATGGTGGCCGTCACTTCGCCACCGGCCAGATAGGCACCGGCAAATTCGAAGATCATGGCAATGATGATCGCCTGACGGATGGTCAGGGATTTGGTGCCGACCGATGTTCCCATGGCGTTGGCCACGTCATTCGCGCCAATGCCCCAAGCCATCAAAAAGCCGAACAAGGCCGCCACGAGCACCAGAGTGGTGCCGTAATTCGCGATAATGTCCATTAATAGTGTTTACCCAGTCAGTCGATTACGAACGAGCCAGCATCAGTTCCAGACGGGCGCCTACGCGCTCGGCCTGATCTGCCAGGTCACCTACCCATTCGAGGATCTTGTAAAGGAACATCACATCGATCGGATTGTAATTGTGCTCAACCGCTTGCAGCTGTTGGCGCAGTCCGATCTGCATGGTGTCTGTATCGTCCTCGATCAGATCCAGCTGGTGGATCATCTCGGCAACCATTTCCACTTCCCGTCCTTTGAAGCCGGTCTCGAGCAGCTCGTCGAGCTCCCCGATCGCTTTCTCGGCCTGAGCGGTCGCATCAATACAACGTTTGAGGTAAGCCATGAAATCCGTCCGCATTTCAGCGGGGAATTCCATGCGACGGCCAAGCATGCGGCCGGAGATATCCTTGGCACGGTTGGCAATCTTGTCTTGCTGGGTCAACAGCTCCAGCAGGTCGGTACGTGCAACCGGCAGGAACAGGCCGCGAGGCAGTTTCAGACGGATTTCACGCTTGAGGGTATCTGCCTCTTTTTCCAGCTGGGCGATCTGCTGCCGGATCTTCTCGGCATCTTCCCAACGGTCTTCGGCAACGGCGTCAAAGAAAGGAACCAACTGCTGGGAGCACTGGTGAACCTTGACGATATGCTTCTGCAGCGGCTTGATGGGGGACTTGGCAAAAAGCCCCAAAATAGTATTTACTGGCATGGCCAAACCTGTGTCGGTGAAAAAACACTCGATACGATTTTATGAGGCGCGCATGGTAACCGAACTGCGCCCTCAATTAAACCGCGAATTAATCTAGTCGTCTCGCGGGCATTATATCCCCGCGACCCGAATCCTGCCCCCCAAAGTTGCCTGCCAGCCCGGAATGACTATGCAAACTGAGATCGAGATAAAGTTTTTTGTCGCCCGCGACATTCAACCCGAGTTATCCAACCTGCTGAATTCTCTTGAGATTAAAGAATCATCACAACAGCAGCTCGGCAACGTCTATTTCGATACGCCGACCCTGGCTCTGCGCCAGCTGGAGATGGGGTTGCGCATTCGCCGCTGCGACACCTTCGCCGAGCAGACCATCAAATGCCGCGGCCAGGTGGTGGGCGGCCTGCACGCCAGACCCGAGTACAACGCCCCCGTGAGCGGCGATCTGCCGACCCTCTCGGCCTTTCCCGATGAGATTTGGCCGACCCTGAGCGAGCGTGACCACATTCAGCAGCAGCTGGTCGCCCAATTTCGTACCGACTTCCTGCGCCGCCACTGGCTGATCGCCTTCGAGGGGGCCGAGATTGAGCTGGCCTGGGATCAGGGAGAGATTGTCGGCAGTCAGGGCAGCACCACCATCAACGAGCTGGAACTGGAGCTCAAATCAGGCGCGACCGCGGCGCTGTTTGCACTGGCCCAACGCCTCGCCAGGATCGGCGGGCTGCGCCTTGGCGCCCAATCCAAGGCCCAGCGCGGCTATCGACTGGCTGGTCTTGGCAAACCGCTGGCCCTGCAGGCACTGGTCGAACATGAAGGTATGGATGGCATAACGGGGGTAAGCGAGGGGCTGCGTCACTGGCAGCATCACGAGCAGCTCTGGCTGGAGCATCCTCAGGATAAAGGCATTCAACAGCAGGCACTCGCGGCCCTGTGCCAAGGGATCGATCTGGTCGCCCGCAGTGCGGCCGCGCTGCCACAACCAGTGCTCTGGCTACCCGCCCTGACCAACCTGCAAGCCCATCTGCAAGCCCAGCCGGACGAGCATGACGAGTGGCCTGCCGAGCTGGCTGATCTCTTCCTCTATCCGGCGTATGTCGAGTTGCAGCTGGCCATCGCCGCCTGGCTGCATCACGCAGCCTGAGCGTGGCCATACCGTTACTAAAGGTCGGAAATAAAGACCGGAAACAAAAGCCGAAAACAAAACGGGTGAGCCTTGGCTCACCCGTTTTGCACTACAGCAGGTTGAGCTGCTGCATGGCGCTGCGAATGCGCTCGCGGGTCGCTTCTGACAGCGGCATCACCGGCAGGCGGCACTCCTCGCTGCAGAAACCGAGCAGGGAAGCGGCATATTTGGCACCAGCCGGGCTCGGCTCGGCAAACATCGCCTGATGGAGCGGAATGAGCTTGTCTTGCAGCTCACGCGCTTCTTGCCACTTGCCCGCCAGCGTGAGGTTCTGCACCTCGGCCACCAGCTTGGGCGCCACGTTGGCGGTCACAGAGATACAGCCCTGACCGCCGCCGATGTTGTAAGCAACCGCAGTGGCATCTTCACCGGAGAGCCAGGCGAAGGGCTTTTTGATCAGCTGGCGCTCGGTCCAGGGGCGCGCCAAGTCGCCGGTGGCATCTTTCACCCCGGCAATGCGCGGCAGCTCGGCCAGACGGGCCAGGGTCGCGGGTTGCACGTCAACGATGGCGCGCGGCGGGATGTTGTAGACGATGATCGGCTTGGCGGTGGCATCGTGTACCGCCTTGAAGTGGTGGTAGAGCCCCTCCTGATTGGGACGGTTGTAGTAACCGGCTACATGCAGGGTGGCATCAGCCCCCACCCGCTCTGCATGGAGGGTGTACTCGATAGCTTCGACCGGATTGTTGGAACCGGCCCCGGCAATCACCGGAATGCGACCTGCGACCTGCTTGACCACCAGCTCCACCACCCGGCAGTGCTCGTCATGGGTCAGGGTCGGACTTTCCCCCGTGGTGCCCACCGGCACAATGCCGTGAGTGCCCTGTTCGATATGCCACTCCACCAGACGCAGCAGCGCCTCTTCATCCAGCTTTCCCTGTCGAAACGGGGTGATCAACGCAACGATTGAACCTTGAAACATGGGATCTCCTTCTCCTAAATGACGCGCATATGGCAATAAAAAACCCCGGTACGATGTGCGCAACCGGGGTTTGAAGCTTCTCAGGGATGAGAGGTTACGCGCGAACGTCGGCAGGCCCGAATTTCAGGCTTTTTTTGTGCTTTCGTTTCAACCCGTTGAACCGCATTTCGTCATCTCTGGTCAAAAAATGGTGTCTGGGCATATTTCGGGAACACGGCATAAATGTCAAGGCGAAAGGGGCTATGTATAATGGCCGCCCAAAATTGCGTGGAGAGACCCGATGAGCAGCCCTATCAGTGCCGTCAGCCAGATGCTGGAACGAAACCAAGCCCTCTTTGTCGGCAAGCGGCTACTTGTCTGCGGCGCGCTGGAGGATGACTACCCCCGCCAGCTGGCGAGCCTGGCCCGGACCCTGACCGTCTTTACCACCGATTACTGCTACTACCGCAGCCAGCAGGCCGCCCTCGGCGAGGCTATCCTGTTCGACCACCAGCTCGGTGGCGCCCCCCGCTTCGATGCCCTGTTGCTGCTGATGCCCAAGGCCAAGGCCGAGGCACAATATCTGCTGGCCATGATGACCCCCTTGCTGGAAGAGGGTGCCGATCTGTTCCTCGCTGGCGAAAACCGCGGCGGCATCAATGGCGCCGACAAGCTGCTGGCCCCCTATAGCGAACAGCCGATCAAGCGCGATTCAGCGCGCCGCTGCTCCCTCTATCACGGTGAGCTGAGCAAGCCGGTTGAACCTTTCAATCTGGATAGCTGGTTTGGCCGCTATCAGTGCAAGGCGGGTGATACCGAGCTGACCGTGCTGGCGCTGCCCGGCGTCTTCAGTGCCGCCGAGCTGGATCTCGGCACCCAGATGCTACTGGCCGCCGTGCCGCCGATGACGGGCGAATTGCTCGATTTCGGTTGTGGCGCCGGGGTGATTGGGTCTGTGCTGGCCAAGCGCAATCCGGATCTGCGGGTCAACATGGTGGATATCAGCGCACTGGCACTCGAATCGAGCCGCCGCACCCTGGCGATCAACGGTCTGCAGGGCAAGGTCACCGCTTCCGATGTCTATTCGGATGTCTCCACCCGTTTCCAGCACATCGTCTCCAACCCGCCATTCCATGCGGGTCTCAAAACCTTCTATGCGGCAACCGAGCAGTTCCTGGCCAAGGCGCCGGCATTTTTGCTGCCAAATGGTTCGCTGACCATTGTTGCCAACGCCTTCTTGCGCTACCAGCCTATACTGGAGACACACTTCAAACGGACTGAAGTGATCAGCAGTGATGCCAAATTCAAGGTCTATCTGAGCAAAATGTAAATAAGTGTAAGCAGCACAATAAAACAGCTAGAGAGCGCCATCCGGCATCTGATAAGGTATTAAGCACACGATAAAAACCACCCCTTTAGGGGTGTTTTTATACCGAACATTGAAAACCTTTTCATGTTGTTAATTCAGGGAGAGAAATACGATGGCAGGCATTTTGACCATGATCCTGGCTGGTGGCGAAGGTACTCGCCTACAGCCTCTGACCACCACCCGCAGCAAGCCTTCCGTCCCCTTCGGTGGCAGCTACCGGCTGATCGACTTTGTCCTCAACAACTTCGTCAACGCCGACTTTCTGCGCATCTATGTACTGACCCAATTCAAATCCCAGTCCCTCTACCTGCATATGAAGAAGGGCTGGAATATCGTCGGCATCACCGACCGCTTTATCGATCCCATCCCGGCCCAGATGCGGATGGGCAAACGCTGGTATGACGGCACCGCCGACGCCATTTACCAGAACCTAGGCTTTATCGAGCGGGCCGAACCGGATCACGTCTGCATCTTCGGCTCCGACCACATCTACAAGATGGATGTGAGCCAGATGGTCACCTTCCACAAGCAGAAGAACGCCGCCATGACGGTCGCGGCACTTCGCATGCCCATCGAAGAAGCGAGCGCCTTCGGGGTGATCGAGGTCGATACCGAAGGGCGGATGATCGGCTTTCAGGAAAAACCAAAGCAGCCCAAGCACATTCCCGGCGATCCGACCCAGGCGCTGGTCTCCATGGGCAACTACATCTTCGAGACCGATGCCCTCTGCCGCGAGTTGAAGCGGGATGCCGCCGAGGAGAACTCCAGCCACGACTTTGGCAAGGATGTGATCCCGAGCCTCTACCCACGTGCCCCCGTCTATGTCTATGACTACAGCACCAACGTCATCCCCGGCGAGAAACCGCACGTCTACTGGCGGGATGTGGGCACCCTCGACTCTTATTGGCAAGCGCACATGGACCTGGTGGCCGACAATCCCCCCTTCTCCCTCTATAACCGCAAGTGGCCCCTGCACACCCACTATCCGGCGCTGCCACCTGCTACCTTCATCGACAGCGACGAGTGCAAGGTGAAGATCGCCAACTCCCTGATCTCCGCCGGTTGCTTCATTCAGGGCAGCCAGATCCAGCGATCCATCCTCGGTTTCCGCTGCAATATCGGCGCGTGCAGCCATATCAGTGAGTCCGTGCTGCTGGGGGATGTGAAGATTGGTGAAGGGTGCTCCATCCGGCGCGCGATTATAGATAAAAATGTTGAAATTGCGCCCGGCACCGTTATCGGTGAAAATCTGGACCACGATAGAGAGCGATTTACCGTATCCGAAGGCGGTATCGTGGTGGTACCTAAGGGAGCAAGAGTTGGCTATTAACCCACTGAAAATCCTGTTTGTTGCCTCGGAAGTTGAGGGGCTGGTCAAGACCGGGGGCCTGGCAGATGTCGCCAGAGCCCTGCCGATGTACCTGGCCCAGAAGGGGCATGATGTCAGGATCATGCTCCCCTTCTACAAGACGATAAAGCGACGGGATGAGGCCAGACTGGTGGCGTCACGCTGGTTGCCAACCCACCCCGGGCTGCCTGATATCGGTTATCGCATCTACCAGATGGAGCTGGATGGCGTCTGCGTCTATCTGCTCGACTGCCCGCAATATTTCGATCGTCCCCAGCTCTACGCCGAAAACAATCAGGCCTATCCGGATAATGGCGAGCGCTTTGCCTTCTTCTCGGCCGCGGCCCTCCATGCCTGCGAGCAGCTCGGCTTTGCCCCTGATATCGCCCACTGCAATGACTGGCACACCGGCCTGCTGCCACTGCTGCTGAAAACCCGTCACGCCCACAACCCCTTCTTCCAGCAGACCCGCAGCGTAATTAGCATTCACAATGCGGCGTTTCAGGGGGTGTTTGGCCGCGAGCAGTTCTGGGCCATGCCCGAGATCGCCGACTACGAACGCCGCATCAACTACGACTACGGCCACGTCAATCTGCTCAAATGCGGGGTGCTCTACGCCGACAAGATCAATGCGGTCAGCCCCAACTATGCCCAGGAGCTGCTGACTCACCTCGGCGCCCACGGCATGGCGCATATCTTCCAGCAGCGGGCGGCGGATCTCTGCGGCATACTCAACGGCTGCGACTACAAGGACTGGGATCCTGAGTTCGACGAATTCCTGCCTGCGACCTACAGCATCGACAACATGGCTGGCAAACAGATCTGCAAAGAGAACCTGCAACAGGAAGCGGGGCTGGCCGTGGCGGACTTGCCCATCTACGGCATGGTTTGCCGCCTGACCGAGCAAAAGGGCGTTCCCCTGCTGCTCCCTGCGCTGGAGAAATTCCTCCACCATCAGGTACAAGTGGTGATCGTCGGCTCTGGCGATCCTGCGCTCGCCACGCAACTGCAAACCATGGCCCGGGATTATCCGGGCAAGCTCGCCTTCATCAACACCTATGACGATCGGCTGGCTCATCTGGTCGAAGCCGGTGCCGACTTTTTCCTGATGCCCTCGCTGTTCGAGCCTTGCGGCCTCAACCAGATGTACAGTCTCGCCTATGGCACCCTGCCACTGGTGCGGGCCGTGGGTGGTCTGAAAGATACCGTGGTGGATTGGGATGCCGATCCCGAGCATGCCACCGGCTTCTGCTTCAACGATCCGACTGCCGCTATCCTGCTCGATACCATGCGCCGCAGCCTGCTCTATTTCCTGCAGGACAAAGAGCGTTTTACCAAGGTACAGCGCAATGCCATGAGCACCCGCTTCAACTGGCCTGACTCGGTCACCCAGTATGAACGGATGTATCAGAGCGCATTGGGCCGTTACTGAACGCCAAACGTCAGCTGATTGCTGAAGTTTTGTACCCTTGGCGCCACTTTGGGCGTCAACAGCGAAAAAAGTCCCCTTTGGCTGTTGACGCTCCCCCAAAACTCTATAGAATCCCCCTCCGCAGTGATGCGAAGGTGGCGGAATTGGTAGACGCGCTAGCTTCAGGTGTTAGTGTCCCACGGATGTGAGGGTTCGAGTCCCTCTCTTCGCACCAATACTGCCATGCTGATTCAGCAGCATGTAAATCCAACTAGAAAACCCGAATGTGCGAAGGTGGCGGAATTGGTAGACGCGCTAGCTTCAGGTGTTAGTGCCCCCCGGGTGTGAGGGTTCGAGTCCCTCTCTTCGCACCATGCTTCTCCAGACAGCATGTAAATCAAAACTGGTAACACAATGTGCGAAGGTGGCGGAATTGGTAGACGCGCTAGCTTCAGGTGTTAGTGTCCCACGGATGTGAGGGTTCGAGTCCCTCTCTTCGCACCATGCTTTATCCAGACAGCATGTAAATCCAGACTGGAAACCCGAATGTGCGAAGGTGGCGGAATTGGTAGACGCGCTAGCTTCAGGTGTTAGTGCCCCCCGGGTGTGAGGGTTCGAGTCCCTCTCTTCGCACCATGCTTCTGACATGTAAAAACAGAGCAATGCGCTCCAACCGCATTTAAAAACCAGCTGGAGAAAATCAGTGTGCGAAGGTGGCGGAATTGGTAGACGCGCTAGCTTCAGGTGTTAGTGTCCCACGGATGTGAGGGTTCGAGTCCCTCTCTTCGCACCATTCATTACGCAAAAGGCCCATCACGAAAGTGATGGGCCTTTTGTTTTTACTCCTTGTTATGGCTATGCTTTTGACGACTCACCGCTCATCGTCATGCCAAGGAACGCATATGATACTGGATACCGACATTCACAACTTTTACGAACATCTGGTGCTCAAGGAGATTGAGAAACAGGGGCTGCAGCAAAAGCTCAACAGCGATCAGATGGCCGACCTCTGCTGCCTCACCCTCAACCAGCTTCCGGCCCACTATATTCGCCACAATGTCGACATGATCTACTTCCTGACCGACGCCAAGCGCACCGAAATGGAAAAGCTGGTGGTCGAATCGCTCAAGGTGGCACAGCAGAAGATCAAGCAGGCTCCCGTCAAAAGCTCATAACCAGGGCTGCTGCCAGAGCAGGGTAACGATACCGGTCAACCCGGCCACTGGCAGCAAGATCAAGGCGGGCCGCAATCCGGGCTCCAGCATCACCCAGGCAGCCAGCAGAAAACCGGCACTCCAGGTGCCGTACTCTTTATCCTGACCCCATGCGAGTACGGCCACCGCCACCAGCAACATCATACCCCGCAATATCCAGCGCATTGTTTTCTCCCCAATCAACAATTGATAATAATTATCATCTTCATCTACTGGGGATGCAAGTGGCGTCACGAGCAAGCTTCGTATGTGGCCCTTTGTGTCAACAGGCCGCTCAAAAACGGGTTATGAGATCAACTAATTTGTGATTTTTTCAATCAAATGTGCATTTTTGCCAATTTGATGGGGCTTTAACCCGCCGGGTTTGTGGTAGATTGCGGCCTCTTTTTGGGTTGCCCCCTCGGGATCGATGTATCCACAGGACGAGAGGGAGTGACCTTGGCGAGCAAGAGTTTAGGAAGTATCTATGCAAAACCAACAAAACCACATCCGACTACCGGGCATGGCACAGGTATTTGCCTGTCTGGCCATTTTCCTGGCCCTGGCATTCTCGTTCACCAGCGTGCTCGATCTGCCGATCCAGCTGGCGTTGTTCATCGCCTGGTTCGTCATCATGGGGCTTGGCATCAAACTTGGCCACGATTACAAATCCCTGGAGCAGGCTGCCGTTGACGGCGTTGCCAAGGGAATGGGGGCCATCCTGATCCTGGTCTCCGTCGGTGCCCTGGTCGGCACCTGGATTGCCGGCGGCATTGTTCCCAGCATCATCTATTTCGGCCTCAAGGTGATCCATCCGTCCATCTTCCTGCTGGCAACCTTGATCATCTGCTCCCTGACCTCGCTGGCCACCGGCACCTCCTGGGGCTCTGCTGCCACGGCCGGCATCGCCATGATGGGGATCGGCCACAGCCTCGGCGTGCCTGCGCCACTGGTAGCCGGTGCCGTGCTCTCCGGCGTCTACTTCGGTGACAAGCTCTCTCCGCTCTCCGACTCAGTAGTGCTGGCTTCGACCATGTCCAACGTCGACGTGGTGGAGCATATCAAGGGGATGCTGCCGATCAGCCTGCTCTCCTATGTCATCACCGCCGTGCTATTCACCGTGGTGGGCATGCAGTATTCGGGCAACGTCAGCCTGGAGCAGGTCAATCTGGTGATGGAGGCTCTCGACAACCAGTTCAATATCACCCCGCTGGCCATAGTGCCGGTGGTGCTGGTGCTGGGCCTGTTGGCCAATCGCAAGCCCGCCTTCCCGGTGATCAGCTTCGGTGCCCTGCTGGGCCTGATCTGGGCCATCGCCTTCCAGGGCATGGATCCGGTCAAGGCGATGCACTCGGCTTATAGTCCTTTTGCCATCACCTCCGGCATCGATTTTATCGACAACATTCTAGGTCGCGGCGGCATGGAGTCCATGCTGGGCTCGGTTGCGGTCATCATCTTCGGTCTCGGGTTTGGCGGCCTGCTGGAGAAGGTCGGTATTCTGGAAGTGATCGCCAGCGCCTTCGAGAAGCGCATCAACAGCGTCGGCAGCCTGACCAGCCACACCATCGGCACCGCGTTTCTGGCCAACGTGTTTGGCTCGGCAATGTATGTGTCGCTGATCCTGACCCCCAAGATCATGGCCAAGAACTACGACCGACTGGGACTGGCGCGCAAGAACCTCTCTCGCAACGCCGAGTTTGGCGGCACCCTCACCTGCGGCATGGTGCCCTGGAGCGACAACGGCATCTTCATGGCCGGGGTTCTGGGGGTGGCAACCCTAGACTACCTGCCCTACATGTGGCTGAGCTTCACCTGCATCATTGTGACCATCACCCTCGCCTACATGGGCAAGGCAGTGAACCGGGTCCCGCTGGTCGCGGCGGCAAGCTCCCGCTAAGCCATCCTGCAAACAACAAAGGCGCCATCGAGGCGCCTTTGTTGTTTCAGAGAAATGCTGTTTGATGGAGCTAACTGATCACCACAAACAAAAACAGCCCTCGTTGCCGAGAGCCGTTTCATCAGACCGATATGCCGATCAGATGGAGAAGCTGGAGCCACAGCCACAGGTCGTGGTGGCATTGGGGTTGGTCACGGTAAAGCGTGAACCCTCCAGGCCCTCGGTGTAATCCACACTGCCGCCAACCAGATATTGCAGGCTCATGGGATCGATCACCATGGTGACGCCATTCTTCTCGACTACGGTGTCCCCGTCGTTGATCTTCTCATCAAAGGTAAAGCCATACTGGAAACCGGAGCAGCCCCCACCCGTGATGTATACCCGCAGCTTCAGCTCGGGATTCTCTTCCTCGGTGATCAGGTTCTTCACCTTGTTGGCCGCCGCATCCGTCATCTGGATGGGCAGCGGGGCTTCTGCTACTGCACTCATTACTGACCTCACAACCATTAGATCCACAAACATGGAAACCGCGAAATTATCCAATACCCGACCATTCAGTTCAAGTATTCACCACGTTTAACCGGCCGCGGGAACCGGAGCAGGCGGTGCGGCGACCAGCGGCTTGATCACCTCACCCCACTCAACCAGCAGCTCTTGCGCCGGTTGCCTGCCATCCTTGTTGATGGTGACACGGATCCGATCCGGCACAAAGCCTTCCGGCAACTGCCAATTCCCTTCCAGCAGCTGGAAATAACGCAGGGCATAGCGCCACTCGCTCACCTTCATCCCGAGATCGCGACCGGTTAGCGTCTTCGGCTTGTCGGCCAGGCTCCCCTCTACCCGGATCTGCACCTGACCACGGAACAGCTCCCGCTTCTTGGCAGGCTGGGTCAGGGCGAGACGATAGTGGTAGCGACCGGGAATGCTGGTCTCCTGCAAGGTCAGGTTGTCGATCACCACCCCCACCTGTTCGCCGGTGGGGCGCATGATCCGCTCGAAAAAGGCCAGCTGGCGCTTGAGCTCCTGCACCTGCGCCTCCTGACTCTTCAGGGTGGTCTGCAACTGCTCAAAGGCCGCTTTCTGGGTCGCCAGCTGGGTATCTTTCACCCCCAATTCGGTCTTGAGCTGGCCGATGGCCTTGCCCTGACGATCCAGCGTCTCCTGCTGTACCACCAACAGACTGCTCTGAGCCAGCTCCTGACGGTTCCCGACAAAGTAACCGATGAGCCCGCCAACGGCTAACACGACCAATAACTTCAATAGATTGGACATAGCCCCTCATCCCGTTATCACGCCATTTACGGCAGCGCCTCTCCCTTCACTATACCGCCCGGACCGAGGTTACAGGCGATAAAGGGAAAAATTAACTGGCCGTGGCGCTGCCATCACCCCGCTTTTGACGCGCGGCGAGCCGTAAAGTTCGCTCCAGGATCTGGGAATAGATGGGCCGGCCACCCAGCCACTGGGCAACCAGAGTCGCCCCGACCGTGGTGATCATCATCGGCAGGATCAGCTGATAGTTGTCGGTCATCTCGGTGACCAGCACGATACCGGTGATGGGGGCACGCACGGTGGCAGCAAACAGCGCCCCCATTCCGGCGATAGCAAAGGCGCCGGGCTCGATGCCAAGCTCCGGAAAAGCCGCATGAAACAGATGGCCGAACACCACGCCAAACAGAGTGCCCAACGCCAGGGTCGGCGCAAACACCCCGCCCGGGGCACCGGAGCAGAAGCAGATGAGGGTCGCAACCAACCGCACCGAGAAGATGAGGAACAGGGTCGCCATCGCATACTCATCCCCCATCAGGTGAGGAATAAGCTCGGTGCCGCCCCCCGTCACCGAGGGGGCAAACAGCGACAGCACACCGAACGTTCCGGCGACCAGCATGCCGATGGCCACAAAACGGTGGCGCTTGTTCTGGTGCAGCGCCAGATAGCCATCCTGACAGGCCAGCACCAGCTTGTTGAAGACAAAACCGAGCACCCCGAAGGTGGCCCCCATAAAGAGGAACAGCCAGAGCGCCTTGAGGGCTGGCGCATCGTAGTGGGGCAGAGTGATCACCGCCCCCTGCCCCTTCATGTTTTGCAGCATCAGGGTAGCCATGATGGCGGAGATGCCCACCGCCTTGATAGCCAGGAAGGAGTAGCGAAACTGCGGTCGCATCTCCTCCATCACGAACAGGATGCCTGCCAACGGCGCATTGAAGGCTGCCGCCAGACCGCCCGCCGCACCGGCGGCCAACAGGGCATGACCATGCTCCTTGGGCAACCGGAAGATATCCGCCACCATCTTGCCGAGGTTGCCACCGATCTGCACCGAGGGCCCCTCCCTCCCCAGCACCATGCCGGAGCTCAGGGTGCAGATGCCACCGAAGAACTTGACCGGCAACACCCGCCACCACCGCACCGGGCGCAGATCGTCCATCGCCCCCTCGATCTCGGGAATGCCGGAACCACCCGCTTCCGGGGCAAAGGTATGAGTGAGGAAGTAGCCGACAAATCCCAGCAAGGCGCTGAAGCCAAAGCCAAGCAGACCGAGCTGCCACCAGGGACGGTCTGCCAGCAAATCGATACGTTGTTCTGCCAGCCAGTGGACACCCGATTCGAACAGACCGCACACCAGTCCGGCCAGGGTGCCGACCAACGCTGCCAGCAGCAGCACCAGCAAGGGCATCTTGTCTTGCCGGATAATGCGGGAAAGCGGCCCCCGCAAAGAGGTATCGGCTTCAGAGGAGAGAGCTTGTTGCGCCATCTTGTTACACCAACTTGGAAACACCATATCGTAAGCTAGCTGAGATCAGGATCACCCGGCGCGTTGCTCGGCTGCCCAGGGCTGGGGCTTTCTGCTATAGTCGGCCCGTTAAATTTTTGTCACGGGAGCAGACCGAGAGTCCGGGTGGCGAGAGCGCAAAGCATACTCCTGATGCCCCTACCTGCCGAGTCTCGATCGACTGCTTTCTCCCGCGTGACGACCAAAATCCCATTAAGGATGATCCATGTCAAAATCAGATCAGCTGTTTGAACAGGCCCGCCAGACCATTCCGGGTGGCGTCAACTCACCGGTCCGCGCCTTCAATGGGGTCGGCGGTACACCCCGCTTCATCGATCACGCCGATGGCGCCTACCTCTATGACGTGGATGGCCAGGCCTATGTGGATTACATCGGTTCCTGGGGCCCCATGCTGCTGGGCCACAACCACCCGGCTATCAAGGCCGCCGTCATCAAGGCGGTGGAAAAAGGGCTGAGCTACGGCGCGCCGACCGAGATCGAAGTGCTGATGGCCGAGAAAGTACGTCAGATCGTCCCCTCCATGGAGCAGGTGCGGATGGTCAACTCCGGCACCGAAGCGACCATGAGCGCCATCCGGCTGGCCCGTGGCTACACCGGCCGCGACAAGATCGTCAAATTCGAAGGCTGCTACCACGGCCACGCCGACTCCCTGCTGGTCAAGGCCGGTTCCGGCGCCCTGACCCTGGGTCAGCCCAACAGCCCGGGCGTACCGGCTGATTTCGCCAAGCACACCCTGACCTGTGTGTTCAACGATCTGGATTCGGTGCGTGAAGCCTTCACTCAGTACGGCAGCGAGATCGCCTGTATCATCGTCGAGCCGGTCGCAGGCAACATGAACTGCATCCCGCCGGTCCCCGGCTTCCTGGAAGGGCTGCGCGCCATCTGTGACGAGTTCGGTGCCCTGCTGATCCTGGACGAGGTGATGACTGGCTTCCGCGTCTCCTTACGTGGTGCTCAGGGTCACTACAACATCGACCCGGATCTCACCACCCTTGGCAAGATCATCGGTGCCGGCATGCCTGTTGGCGCCTTCGGCGGCAAGAAGAAGGTGATGCAGCACATCGCCCCGACCGGCCCTGTCTATCAGGCGGGAACTCTCTCCGGTAACCCGGTAGCCATGGCTGCCGGTCTGACCATGCTGGATCTGCTGCTGGAGCCGGGTCTCTATGAGCAGCTGAGCGCCAAGACTGCGCGGGTTGCAGAAGGGCTGAAAGCGGCCGCAGCCAAACACGGTATCCCGCTCGCCATCAACTATGTGGGCGGCATGTTCGGCTTCTTCTTCACCGAAGAGAACGAAATCACCCGCTATGAGCAGGTCACTCGCTGCGATATGGAACGCTTCAAGCGCTTCTACCATCTCATGCTGGAAGAGGGCGTCTATCTGGCGCCGAGCGCCTACGAGGCGGGCTTCCTGTCATTGGCTCACGGCGACAAGGAGATCGAACATACCCTGGCTGCCGCAGAGCGCAGCTTCGCCAAGCTGGCTGGCTAAATCGCCGCTGGTTGTCGCAAAGGGCCCGTCATGGGCCCTTTTCTATTGCAGTGCCTTCATCACCAGACAGGGCATCGATACGCCCATTTCTGGTGCATTCCCTCTTCGTCACTCACCAATTTGTCATCCTCTGGTGCAACTTGCCCTGCCATCCCTGTCATAAAGCAGGCACACTATTTGCACATTCACCACAAGAGCCCACGTCACCGAGGTCCATATGGCAGAGATGAGCCCCATCGATGTGCTGCGGCGCTATCAGGAGTATCAGGAGGAGTTGACCCCGCTACTGCAGGGGCTGCTCAGCGCCCCCCTTGTCTCGCTCAAGGGGTATCCCTTTGTCGTCAGCATTGACCACTATCAGGGGCCGATGTGCATCCAGCCTGCGGCACCGGCCGCCCATAACCGGTTGCACCTTATCGTGCAGGGGCAAGGACGGGAGATCACCGTCTGTCTGAATCAGCTGATTGGCTGGTTGATGGGGGACAGGGAGCGCCGCCGCGCCATGCCCTGGTTCAAGGCGGTCTATGTAGTGCTCAGCATGGCGCTGTTTCTCATCGTCGCTACCCTGATCTGGCACGGGCTGGAGCAGCTCTACCAGCTATTGTGCGGCGAGCAGCAGAACCAGCTCGGCGCCTTTAGCGCCATCATCTTCCTGACGCTGGCACTGGCGGTGTTCGATCTGGGCAAGACCATTCTGGAAGAGGAGGTACTGCTGCATAAGGATATCTTCCGCCACAGCGCCATTCGCCGCACCATCACCCGCTTTATCGCTGCCATTCTGATCGCGGTCTCCATCGAGGGGCTGTTGCTGCTGTTCAAAGGCTCGCTCGGCCAGAGCGAGCTGCTCTGGCCAGCGGTCGGAGTGATGGGGTGTGCGGTGGGTTTGCTGCTGGCGCTTGGCCTCTATGTTTTTCTGGGGGCCAAGGCCGAAGCGGCACTGGTACAGGCTAGCCTACGCTCTCCACCGCCAGTTGCACAGGGGAGCGACGCGCCGCCCGCCAGGAGGCGTACATGGTCCAGGAGGTATAAATGACGATAAAGGCAACCAGCCACTTCAGCATCTCCATATCCATGGATTTGACCAGCATGGCGGCCAGCACCACACCGATGGGGCCGAAGATGGCCACCGCCAGCACGGCTTTGGCATCAAACGCCCCTTTGCGGATAAAGGTGCCTGCGGAGAAAACGCTAAGCACGGCGGTGGAGCCCATCATGATGGGAAACGCCGCCAGCGGATTCATCCCCAGCAGATAAACCAGTGTCATGCAGGGGGCAAACAAGCCGATACCGACATTCATCAACACTCCGAAGATGAAGTTGCCGAGCAAGGCGATCGCCAACTGGTAGCCGCTGAGCCCCATCGCATCTCCACCAACGGGGAAAAGACCCAGCAGACCGGCAAAGATAAGCCCTGCGACGATCAGTAAGGAGATAGCCATCACCAACCGGATGGTCTGCCGATCAAATGAGGCCACATGGCGAGCCCCCCAAGCTGCGCCTGCGGCGGCGGCCATCATCATGCTGATCAGCGTCAGCGGTTCCACTGCTACTGCGCCGACGAAGATCAGCGACTGAGTCACGGTCGGCAGCACACACTGCCCATTGAGGGTACCCGGCAGCACCCGGTCATCGATCAGCTTGAACTGCTTGTAGCAGGCGGTCTTTACCGCAAAGCTGCCCACCCCTAGGGTATCGAGGAAGTTGGCAACCCCACCGATCAACGCCACCGGCCAGAAGGGGGTCGCCTCAAAGGATCCACTCTGCTTCTTCCGCCAGCAGGCTTGCACCAGCATAAAGATGAATACGAGGCCTCCGGCTATAAAAACCAGCCGTAAAATATCAACTAACATAGGGGTTTCTCCTGCAACGGGCGGCGATTCTAAGGCAAGCAGCAGAAAAAATCTTGACCGGAATTAAGCAATGCTCACGACACACCTCTGCGAGGCGAAAAATTTATCAATAGACTCCGAACGACTCTGCTAATACTTGTTACTGAGGCCAACAGGCCGGGTCCTGAGCACGTTGTTATGGTCCTTTCGCGACGACCACTTGTGCCAAAGGACATAATAAAAAAGAGGGCCGGTAGTGATACCGACCCTCTTTCTGTATCTGGCCGGGGCGCTGGGCCTCGACCATGACAACTGCTTATTGAATGCTCTTGCCGGCACGCACGTCCTTGATAAACCCCTTCAGGCTGGCCAGATCACGGGGGGCACCGCGCAGGATCTGATCACCGATGATGAAGGCCGGAGTACCGGAGATACCGAGCGCTTCAGCCAGCGCACGGTTGGTACCGAGGTTCTGGTCAATGCTGCCATCCTTGATCTTGGCCTCCACCTTGCTCCAGTCAACACCGGCCGCCACAGCCAACTGCTTGACCTGTGCTTCATCAGCGAGCGGGCCCTGATGGGTATAGAGCTTTTCGTGGAACGCCTGGTACTTGTCAGGCTGACCCAGCTGGACCGCCAGCGCAGCACGGGCGGCGAAGTAGGAGGACTCGCTCAGAATGGGGAACTGCTTGTAGATGTAACGGATATCTTTATCTTCCGCCATCAGCTGCTTGACCAGCGGATGGGCCCGTTTGCAGTAACCGCAGTTGTAATCGAAAAACTCCACAATGGTCAGCGACGCCTTCGGATTCCCCATCTCGGGATCCTGATTGGCATAAAGCTGCTTGGAGTGAGCCTTGATCAGCGCCTTGTCACTCTCGGCCTGCTGGCTCTCCTGCTTGGCACGCAGGGCATTGGACATCTCGACCAGGATCTCGGGGTTCTTGACCAGATAGTCGCGAACGATTTGCTCGACATCGCTTTTGGTCAGCTCGCTTGCATGTACCGGCGTCGCCAGCAGGGTCACACCAGCCAGCGCGCAAAACAGGGCATTTTTAATAGTCATAACGTTATCTTGCAGAGGATATGATAGAGGCCACTATAGTGGTTGAGTCTTTTTTCAAGTCAAGTTATCTGGCCAAAAAAGCGCTTGATACGCTCTGATTGCCACTTTTTCATGTCGTTTAGCGCAATTAACCAGCAATCGAACCGGACGGGGATTTACAAGCCGGATCAGCATGGTAATATTCGCCGCACTGCTGCGGAGGGGTGGCAGAGCGGCTGAATGCACCGGTCTTGAAAACCGGCGATGGGCGACCATCCGTGGGTTCAAATCCCACCTCCTCCGCCATTCATACCGAGCCCATGCAACCATGTTGCGTGGGCTTTTTGTTTGCCTGCAATTTGCCACTCCTCATAGATCTCAACACATTAGTCTTCTTGGTGATGCATCCGATCGGTTGAGTTGATATGATGAACTCTTTTGAGACCGACAGCTTCATGGCATCCATCACCGTTCACTGCCCTCGCTGCAACTCTGACCACGTATATCGCCATGGGAAGACCCCTGCCGGCCATGTTCGCTATCGTTGCCCCGTCTGTCCGCACGTGTTTCAGCTCACCTACACCTATGAAGCCCGCAAGCCTGGCGTCAAAGACAAGATTGTTGATATGGCGTTCAACGGCTCAGGTGTTCGTGATACTGCTCGCGTCCTCAAGATTGGCATCAACACAGTCATACGCACCCTAAAAAACTCACCCCAAGGCAAGTAACCTCCGAAAAGGTGGTGCTCGATGACGTGGCACTTATCTGTGAACTTGATGAGCAATGGGCCTATGTTGGCAACAAACAGCATCGACATTGGCTTTGGTATGCTTTTGATACCAAGAGAAAACGAGTCGTGGCATATACCTTTGGCCCACGCAACGATGAGACATGCCGTCGGTTGCTGAGCCTGCTTTCTCCGTTCCAGATAGGCTTTATCACCAGTGATGATTGGGGAAGCTATGCCAGAGAGGTGCCGAGCGAGATGCATCTGACCGGGAAGATATTCACCCAGCGTATCGAGCGTAACAACCTGACGCTCAGAATGCGCATCAAGCGATTGGCTCGCAAGACCATCTGCTTCTCTCGTTCCGTTGAGCTCCACGAGAAAGTGATTGGTGCCTTTATAGAAAGACACCATTTCAACTGATTGGAGTCATTACCGTCTTCTTCAACTCCTTTCTTGATCTTCTCACCTGCGGGCTAAATAGCTGCCACAAGCCCTCCTATCAACATCGAACCTCTGCGTTCCTGCGCGTTTCCCTTCCCAATTCCTTATTACCCCAAACAACAAGGACCCAAAGCAGCAACCACTGCGCCTACGTGTTAGCACAGCCAACATGTAGTGGTCTAATCATCCCGGACACCATTTTAGGTGGTACAGTCGCCACCATGACCTGAGGTGTTCAATGACAAGACTACGTCGCTCATTTACTGCCGAATTCAAACTAGAAGCCGCATCCCTGGTGCTCGACCAGGGATATTCAGTCCCCGAAGCCAGCCGTTCACTGGACGTTGGTGAAACCGTACTGCACCGCTGGGTTCAGCAGCTTCAATCCGAACGCTGTGGTACAACCCCAATCAGCAAAGCATTGACTCCGGAGCAGCGGAAAATTCAGGAGCTGGAAGCCCGTATCAACCGGCTCGAACGTGAAAAGGATATACTAAAAAATGTATGATCTGCTCCTTATCTGCAAGCTTCAACTGATTTCCAGAAGTCGTTTGCGTCAATGTATCCGGCCTGTCTGTGAGCCGTTTTCCGGCTCTGGCCTTGATGGGATCCGCACGTCATCGTCCTAATAAAGCTACCAGTCACGAGAGACTGCTTTTTTAGCCAGGCTGCAACGTCGTGGGGTAAACGCTTCTTTCATCTGTTTTGGGCTCGCAAAACCGGGTATGAGTTCTATCAGTTAAACGGCTGAACTCGTGTTGGGATACGGTTGGTAATCCCTGCCGGATGTCAGCACTTTCCAGCAAATTCGCATTATCTTGTTGGCCAGGGCGATAAGTACCACATGGTGGTGATGGCCGACCTCTAGCCTGGCGACCCATTCGCCTAACGATGATTTGTCACGCTTCATGTGAATTTTCAGCGCTTTGGCGCCCTGAATAACCATTTGCCTTAAATAGCTATTGCCACGCTTACTGATCCCGCCGAGCGAAGATTTGCCGCCCGTTGAATATTGCCTGGGGACCAGCCCTAACCAGGCTGACAGGTCGCGGGCTTTCTTGAATTGTGAGCCATTGCCAATTGTGGCAATCAACGCGGTTGAGACAATTGGTCCAATGCCGGGGACGGTACTGATTTTTTGGCACAAACTCGATATGCTCGAGGCTTGTCCGAGCATGAGGCTCATGTCATCAATCTGAATATCCAGCTGTTGCCACCGTTCTCTCAGACGCAATACCAGAGCGCGGATAAAGTCAGGCAAGCCATGCTCGGCATCTTCAAGGATCGTCGGCAGAGAGCGCTCGAAGACTTTTCTGCCGACTGGCACGGTGAGCCCATATTCCAGCAGCAACGCTCGCATCTGATTGACAGTGGCGGTTCGTTCGACGATGAAACGCTGACGGACGCGATGAGTCGCCTGCAATGCCAACTGTTCATGAGATTTCAACGGGACACAGCGCATAGTGCCTCTGCTACCAGCCTCGGCAATGGCGGTGGCATCGTTGAAGTCATTCTTGTTCGATTTGAGGTAGGGCTTAACAAATTGAGCGGGAATAATCTTGGGCTCGAACCCCGCCTGTTGGAACAGGCGTCCCCAGTATTGCGAACCAGGACATGCCTCGAAGGCAACCCGACAGGGTGGAGTCGTACTGATGAACTGTTTCAGTTGTGAACGAGTGAGCTTTTGCTTGGTCAATACATGCCCCATGCGATCCATCGCCACCAGGTGAAACCAGTTTTTGCCTAAATCGATCCCGTAAATGTAAATCTGCGCTTGAGTCATGATGAGCCTCCTTGATGCTGGCTCCAGCATAGCGGGGTAGATGGAGCAGACCATCCCATTAGGCTACTGCTCTCTTGATGGCGGACGAGTTCACACGTACGCGCTGATAGACCGATTAGGGAGCAAGCCCCCATCACCCTGGTCTGCTGCGCTTTCGATGTTCCCACCTCCTGTTTTTACGATTATCTGGCTCGCAGGCGGACGATTAACCGTGAGCGTATGCAGCAGCGCTGTGAGTTGCGCCGTTTGTTCAAAGAAAGCCGGAACTCAGCGGGCAGCCGTGCCTTGATGTCGATGATGCGGGAGTTGGGGTATCAGATTGGCAGATTCAAAGTACCTAACCTGATGAAGGAAGCCGAGCTGGCATCCAAACAGCCGGGCGCACACCGCTATAAGGTGGCACAGTCTGAACGACCGGACATTCCCAATCTGCTGGCCCGAGAATTTGATGTCCAGCAACCCAATCAGGTGTGGTGTGGCGATATCACCTACGTCAGGGCCGGTGGTCGCTGGCATTACCTGGCAGCGGTGCTTGACCTGCACACCCGGCGGGTCGTGGGCTGTGCGATGTCTGATAAGCCTGATGCAGAATTGGCAATCAAAGCACTGGAGATGGCTTATCAGCAGCGGGGTTGCCCATCCGGTGTGCTATTTCACTCCGACCAGGGCAGCCAATATGGCAGCCGGGCATTTCGGCAACGACTGTGGCGCTATCGCATGACCCAGAGCATGAGTCGGCGTGGCAACTGCTGGGATAACGCCCCGATGGAACGGTTGTTCAGAAGCCTGAAGTCAGAGTGGCTCCCGGCTATGGGATATATGAGCTTGCGAGAGGCGAAACGAGATATCAGTTATTACCTGATGGATTACTACAATTGGCGGCGTCCACATCAACACAATGACGGGATACCGCCAGCACAAGCCGAAGATCGGCCTAACCAAGTGTCCGGATTTAGTTGACCACTACAACACACTCTCTGGCATAACGTCAGTGGGCGACTAACAAAATCATGGACAAACAGAGGGCTCAAAAAGAAAGACTTCAGCTAACACAGGACGCAGATGCCCAGGAAAGATCGCAAGCCAGGCGAGCATACGATTCGTGGGTCATGACTACGCCAGAGCCGCCATACAGAGCGACAGCGGTTCAAGAGTACCAAGCGGAACATCAGGCTATTTGTGGAACCAGAAAGCAGCGGCGAGTAACAATAAGAACAGAGGAAAGGAGATAGGACCGATCAAAAATCAGGCTACCTTCTGAGTTTCAGGTAATAAAAAACCCCGCTCGATGAGCGGGGTTTCTTGTATTGGGTGCCTGGCAGTGTCCTACTCTCGCATGGCGAATGCCACACTACCATCGGCGCTACCGCGTTTCACTTCTGAGTTCGGCATGGGATCAGGTGGTTCCACGGCGCTATGGCCGCCAGGCAAATTCTTAATCTAGAAAGCTGACGTGAGTAGTGATGTTTCGCTTGGCTTGTCACTATCACTGAATTTTGAGTAGTTCGCTTGGTATTTGCTACAAGCCTTAGAACACTTCTTGGGTGTTGTATGGTTAAGCCTCACGGGTAATTAGTATGGGTTAGCTCAACACGTCGCCGCGCTTACACACCCCACCTATCAACGTTGTGGTCTCCAACGGCCCTTTAGGACCCTCAAGGGGTCAGGGATGACTCATCTCAGGGCTCGCTTCCCGCTTAGATGCTTTCAGCGGTTATCGATTCCGAACTTAGCTACCGGGCAGTGCCACTGGCGTGACAACCCGAACACCAGAGGTTCGTTCACTCCGGTCCTCTCGTACTAGGAGCAACTCCCTTCAATCATCCAACGCCCACGGCAGATAGGGACCGAACTGTCTCACGACGTTCTGAACCCAGCTCGCGTACCACTTTAAATGGCGAACAGCCATACCCTTGGGACCGACTTCAGCCCCAGGATGTGATGAGCCGACATCGAGGTGCCAAACACCGCCGTCGATATGAACTCTTGGGCGGTATCAGCCTGTTATCCCCGGAGTACCTTTTATCCGTTGAGCGATGGCCCTTCCATTCAGAACCACCGGATCACTATGACCTACTTTCGTACCTGCTCGACCTGTCCGTCTCGCAGTTAAGCTGGCTTATGCCATTGCACTAACCTCCTGATGTCCGACCAGGATTAGCCAACCTTCGTGCTCCTCCGTTACTCTTTGGGAGGAGACCGCCCCAGTCAAACTACCCACCAGGCACTGTCCGCGAGCCCGATTCAGGGCCCTGCGTTAGAACATCAAACATACAAGGGTGGTATTTCAAGGACGGCTCCAGCGCAACTGGCGTCACGCCTTCAAAGCCTCCCACCTATCCTACACATGTAGGTTCAATGTTCAGTGCCAAGCTGTAGTAAAGGTTCACGGGGTCTTTCCGTCTAGCCGCGGGTACACCGCATCTTCACGGCGAATTCGATTTCACTGAGTCTCGGGTGGAGACAGCATGGCCATGGTTACACCATTCGTGCAGGTCGGAACTTACCCGACAAGGAATTTCGCTACCTTAGGACCGTTATAGTTACGGCCGCCGTTTACCGGGGCTTCGATCAAGAGCTTCGCTTGCGCTAACCCCATCAATTAACCTTCCGGCACCGGGCAGGTGTCACACCCTATACGTCCACTTTCGTGTTTGCAGAGTGCTGTGTTTTTGATAAACAGTCCCAGCCATCTGGTCACTGCGACTCCCAACTGCTCCATCCGCAAGGGACTTCACTGTCAGGAGCGAACCTTCTCCCGAAGTTACGGTTCTATTTTGCCTAGTTCCTTCACCCGAGTTCTCTCAAGCGCCTTGGTATTCTCTACCCGACCACCTGTGTCGGTTTGGGGTACGATGACTTGTAATCTGAAGCTTAGAGGCTTTTCCTGGAAGCAGGGCATCAATGGCTTCCACACCGTAGTGTGTTCGTCTCGTGTCTCAGTGTTGTGTCTCCGGATTTGCCTAGAAACACCACCTACGCACTTTCACCAGGACAACCGTCGCCTGGCCCACCTAGCCTTCTCCGTCCCCCCATCGCAATTACAAGTCGTGCAGGAATATTAACCTGCTTCCCATCGACTACGCCTTTCGGCCTCGCCTTAGGGGTCGACTCACCCTGCCCCGATTAACGTTGGACAGGAACCCTTGGTCTTCCGGCGAGGAGGCTTTTCACCCCCTTTATCGTTACTTACGTCAGCATTCGCACTTCTGATATCTCCAGCATACCTCTCGATACACCTTCGCAGACTTACAGAACGCTCCCCTACCACTCACACATAAGTGTGAATCCGCGGCTTCGGTGCCTGGTTTGAGCCCCGTTACATCTTCCGCGCAGGCCGACTCGACTAGTGAGCTATTACGCTTTCTTTAAATGATGGCTGCTTCTAAGCCAACATCCTAGCTGTCTGAGCCTTCCCACATCGTTTCCCACTTAACCAGAACTTTGGGACCTTAGCCGGCGGTCTGGGTTGTTTCCCTCTTCACGACGGACGTTAGCACCCGCCGTGTGTCTCCCGGATATTACTTACTGGTATTCGGAGTTTGCATGGGGTTGGTAAGTCGGGATGACCCCCTAGCCCAAACAGTGCTCTACCCCCAGTAGTATTCGTCCGAGGCGCTACCTAAATAGCTTTCGGGGAGAACCAGCTATCTCCGAGTTTGATTGGCCTTTCACCCCCAGCCACAGGTCATCCCCTAACTTTGCAACGTTAGTGGGTTCGGTCCTCCAGTTGATGTTACTCAACCTTCAACCTGCCCATGGCTAGATCACCCGGTTTCGGGTCTACACCTTGCAACTAGACGCCCAGTTAAGACTCGGTTTCCCTACGGCTCCCCTATACGGTTAACCTCGCTACAAAATGTAAGTCGCTGACCCATTATACAAAAGGTACGCAGTCACCCCGAAGGGCTCCCACTGCTTGTACGTACACGGTTTCAGGTTCTATTTCACTCCCCTCACAGGGGTTCTTTTCGCCTT
>NZ_JBQBEH010000008.1:1000000-1157500 GCF_051919665.1 Aeromonas sp. 55A
TGATCATCCAGGCCGCCACAGCGGCGGGAGCAGATACAGCTCAAGTCGCCTCTTGGCTCTGGACGCTAGGGATCGGCATGGGGGTGAGCTGCATCGGCCTCTCTCTCTATTACCGCATACCCATACTAACCGCCTGGTCCACACCGGGCGCGGCACTGCTGATCACCACGCTGGGCAACTTCACTCTGGCGGAAGCCATCGGCGCCTTTGTGATCTCGTCCCTGCTGATCACTCTGTGTGGCATCAGCGGCTGGTTCGACCGTTTGATGAAACATATCCCGGCTCCACTGGCCGCCGCCATGCTGGCTGGCGTGCTGCTCAAATTCGGGTTGGATCTGTTCAAGGTCGCCCCGCAAGACCCCTTGTTGCTTGGCACCCTACTGCTGGCCTTCCTGCTGGGTCGTCATCTCTGGCCCCGCTATACCATGGTGCTGGTACTGGGAGTGGGGATGCTGATCTGCAGCGTGCGGGGGGATTTGCAAATGGGCACCCTTCACTGGCAACTCGCCAGCCCGCTCTGGACATGGCCAGCCTTCTCCCTTGATGCTCTGTTTGGTATCGCGCTGCCGCTGTTCATTGTCACCATGACATCGCAAAACATGCCGGGAATTGCCATCTTGCGGGCCCATGGCTATCAGCCTTCCACCTCCTCGCTGATCAGCTGGACTGGCCTGACTGGCCTGCTGCTCGCCCCTTTTGGCGGCTATGCCTTCAATCTGGCCGCCATCACTGCCGCCATCTGCATGGGCAAAGAGGTCGACTCGGATACCAAGCGCCGCTGGCCAGCTGCGGTATGGGCGGGTTGCTTTTATCTCCTGACCGGCTGCTTCGGTGCAACCGTCGCGGCCCTGTTTAGCGCCTTTCCGGCAGCCCTTGTCACCTGCGTCGCTGGTTTGGCCCTGTTAGCCACCATCGGCAGCAGCCTGCACTCTGCCTTGCAAGAGGATGAAGCACGAGAAGCTGCGCTGCTCACCTTTATCATTACCGCGTCCGGGATCAGCCTGCTCGGCATCGCGGCAGCCTGCTGGGGTCTGCTGATTGGTCTGGCTATCTATCAGTTCCAATCATATCGACAAAGGAATCAATTGAACCTCAAACCGTGAACCTCTGCACACTATCCAGATAAAATGATTCACAAGTGAAACTAATTTCCCTCTAGTGGTGCCAGGGCGCCAATCTTCCCGGACATGGTGCCCTGTCAGGTTCCATGCAACGGAGTATAAAAATGAAAAATCAGGCTGTCTTGTTACTACTGGCCATACTGGGTGCTACGAGCGTCCAGGCTGCCGATACGGATCGAGAGCTGGCTCGCCAGCTCGCACTTCAGCAGAAAAACCTGCTGCCCCTGCTGAGCAATCAGCAATACCAGAGCCCGCTTCCCAACCTGCTGCAGAAGGCCAGCCCACGGCTTAAACGGCAGGCGAGCGATGCCAACCAGGCGGCCATCAGCCGGCAAGGACTGGATGGCGAGGTCAAGCAACTGATGCAGTTGCGACTGGCCAACACCGATCAGGCCGCCGCACTGCAACAGGGCATCGAACCGCTGGTCGCCTATGTTCCTAGTGGGGATGAGAAGAGCTGGAGCGCCATTGAAGCGTTCGACAGCACTGGCAATCCCGTCTATCTGGATGTGGACAAGGCACCGGCCCGGCCGGTTCTGGTAGTCGAAGCCGATCCCGTCAAAGCCAAGAACGCAGGCTTGAAGGTGATGCGCAAGGCGCTGGCCGATGCGGATCTGCAAAGCGCTCCGCGAGTGGCGGCCAGCACGGCGCCACTCAAGACCAGTATCCTGAAAAAGATCAGACTGAAGGATGATCAGGAGCCCTGGCTGCTCGGCGCGGCCGAAGTGTATGCGGTGGTCGCAGGGGTCAATCCCAGTCGGGATGAGCCAGTAGTCGATATTGTCGACATGCCCTACCTCGACTATGACAACACAGACTACACCCCCAACCAGATCCTGGTTTACTGGGATCGCTATCGCTGGGGTGCCGTCGATGTGGTGATGATGGAGCAGGATGACAACGTCAACTACAAGGAGCTGAGCGCCCTGCTGATTGAAGCTCTCAAACTCGGCTTTACTGCGGGTGGCGTGCCGGAAGCCCTACCCTTCCTCGATCTCGGCGGTCGCATCGTCAAGGCACTGCCCGACTCCTGGATGACCAACAACGACGACTATCTGGATACCTTCTACACACTGGAGCAGGATCAGGTCTATCGCCAGTATCCGGGGGCTGCCGGTAATGCGGTTATCGATCTTGAGCCAAAAGAGATCGCCCCGACCAGACCTTGATAATCGGCCATAACGAAAAAGCCAATGAGCAACTCATTGGCTTTTTGCTTTTATCGCGGTGGCTACCGGTCAACCCTTGGGACGAACCCCCAGAGTATGGCAGATGGCATAGGTCAGCTCGGAGCGGTTCAGGGTATAGAAGTGGAAATCCTTCACCCCTTCCTGACTCAGCACGCGCACCTGATCGATGGCGATGCTCGCCCCCACCAGATTGCGGGTCATCTGATCGTTATCCAGCCCCTCGAAACGCTGATGCATCCAGCGCGGGATCTTCACGTTGGTAAAACCGGCAAACTTGGCCAGGGTCTGATAGTTGGAGACCGGCAGGATCCCCGGCACGATTTCGGCATCGATACCGATGGCAGCGCAGCGATCCCGAAATCGCAGATAGGTCTCCACATCGAAGAAGAACTGGGTGATGGCTCGGTTGGCACCGGCATCAATCTTGCGCTTGAGGTTGAGCAGGTCGGATTGCGCACTCTTGGCCTCCGGGTGCCCTTCCGGATAGGCAGCAACCGAGATATCGAAGTCCGCCTCTGACTTGAGCAGGGCAACCAGGTCGGTGGCATACATATCCGGCTTCTCCAACCCCTGCGGCAAGTCACCGCGCAGAGCCACAATATGGCGAATGCCGCTGTTCCAGTAATCGCGGGCGATGGTGCGTAATTCGTCGCGGCTGGCATCGATACAGGTCAGGTGAGGCGCCGCAATTAGGCCTGTCCGTTCCTTGATGTCCTTGATCACCTTGTGGGTGCGATCACGGGTGCCGGAGTTGGCGCCATAGGTGACGGAGACGAACTTGGGTTCCAGCACTTTCAGCCGTTCGATGGACTGCCAGAGGGTATTCTCCATCCCTTCACTGTTGGGCGGAAAAAACTCGAAACTGACCGATATATCGCCATTCAAATCTGCCAAGCTCTGGTTGAGCGCCTCAACCTGACGTGCACTGTGAAATCCCATATGCTCTTCTCCCTGTCCTGCAATCCATCTGCCTACGTCAAAACGGATGTTTGGACGTCTAAACGTCTTTATATTTATGAGCAAAACGACACAAAGTCAACAGGGATTTACCTCACATCCGATCTGACGAACTTCATATTTACAAAATTAACGGTACGTAACCGAAAAGTGCCCATCCCAAAATTGCCCCAGTCGAGTTATGATGGGGGCAGATCGTCCTGGACGTTCTGAATCTGCGTGTGATTGTTTGGCCGGAGGTTTCTCCGGCCCCTTTTCATCTATTTCCCACTCCTGCCGATAATAGAATGAGTCTTTGCAGGAGCACCATCATGGATACCCACCCCGGCTTTGCCACCGACTTGCTGTTCGATCGCTATCAGGGCGAGGTTGTTCAGCACGATCAGTTCTGGGCGGTTCGCACGCCGGATGCTCCCGATTACTACTTCGGCAACTACCTGCTGCTCCCCACCCCGCCCAGCGACCGTGACAAAGGCTGGCTGGAAGCCACATTTGATCAGCTGATCGGCCAGGATCCTCGAGTGCGCCACCGCACCTTCCAATGGCCACTGGCGGCCGGACAAAACAGCCGGATCGCCGGTTTTGTCGCAACGGGATACCAATATATGGAGTGCGTGGTGCTGGCGCTGGATGAGCAGAGCTGCCCACCCCCGCACGATGACATGAACAAGGTTGAGGCACGTACCTTCAGCACTGCTGATTGGCCTGAGTGGCTCGACTTCGAACTCCATGAACGGGATGAGGGACACTCGGAACAGAGCTATCTTCCCTATCTGCGATCCCGCCAGGCGCTCTATCAGGCCATGATTGCCGATGGTCTCGGGGACTGGTGGGGGATCTGGCAAGAGGGGCAATTGGTCGCCAGCTGTGGCCTCTTCTTCTGCGGCACACTTGGACGCTTCCAGTTGGTACGCACGCACCATGCGTGGCGCAACCAGGGGTTATGCCGCCAGTTGCTGAGTCAAGTGGCTCGCGCAGGATTGTCCCGCGCCAAACAGCTCATCATAGTGGCCGACGAGCATTACCATGCCCAGCGCATTTACCGCTCTCTGGGGTTTGCCCCGGTTGCCCGCATCGGCAGCCTCTGCCGCTGGCCCCACGAAGCACAATAAAGCGATACCTGCTGGCCGCGAGCCATAAAAAACGGGAGGCTGATGCCTCCCGCTCTTATTGATGCAGATGACCTATTGCTGTGGCTGCTGTGGCGCCTCCAGCTCGTTGGAGAGCGCCTGCTCCACCTCATCCGACGGCGCCGGTAATGGGGCAGCGGCCGCTGATGCGGGTTCTGCGGGAGTCACAGCAGGTGACACCACGGCCGATGTTTCACTGGTCGCGGGAGCTGCGGACACCTCAGTCGTCGGCGCTGAAACAGGAGCAGGGGCAACCGCATCACACTGACAATCCGCGCTCTTGGCCTTGTTGCCCTGATGAGGGGCATACCAGCCCTTCAAGCCACTTTCCAGTCGATCCGCGGCAGCCTTGGGCTCCATCTTGCCAAGCAGCACAGCCTGACTCACCTCGGCCAGTTCATCCCCCAACTTGGGCGTACCACGGGAGAGGATCTGGGTCGCCACCCGAATGGTCGAGTCACACTGATCGCGCCACTCCATCATCTCTTTGGCCGCCGGATTGGTGACATCGAAAAAGTGGTTGGAGAGGGAGAAGAATCCCGGCAGCGAGTTGGTATAGAGCTCGGCAAATTGCGGCGTCGTCAGCCATTGCAGGAAGGCCATTGCACCCTCTTTGTTCTTGCTGGCCGGATTCATCCCCATACCGATATCAGTGTGGTCGGTAAAGAAACAGCCATCACCCTGTTTGGCCACCGGCGGACGCATGACGCCAAAATCGACCTTGCCGGTGAAGGGGGCAATCTCCCAGGAGCCCGCCACGTAGAAGGCGGCCTTGCCCGAAGTGAACAGCTCGTTACTGGTCGCATAATCGCGGCTCTCGCCACCTTCACCGAGGTAGGAACGCCAGCGGGCCAGCTCGTCGAACACCTTCACATATTGCGGGTTGTCCAGCCGCTCCTGCCCGCCGATCAGTGCCAGACGGCCGTCCTCCCCCTTCCAGTAGTTGGGGCCAATGTTCTGGAACCCCAGTTCGGAGGCAACCCAGCTCTCGGAACCACTCATGGCCAGCGGCACATAGCGACCGTCGGCCTTGATCTTGTCCAGCACGGCGAAGAACTGATCGCGGGTTTGCGGCAAGGTGAGTCCCAACTCACTGAAGATCTTCTTGTTATAGAAGAAGCCATGGATCACCGAGGCCATGGGGACGCAGAAGGTCTGGGCTCCGGAGTCAGTCTGCCACGGTGACTGGGCAAAACTCGGGAAGTTCTCCATCCCTGCCATTTCGGTCAGCTCGGCCAGATGGCCCGCCTTGAACAGGGCGAGCGAGTCATCAAACGGACGACAGGTAATAAGATCCCCCGCCTTACCGCCTTTCAGGCTCTCCCACAGAGTGGGCATGTAGTTGACGTTTTGCACTGGATGAAAACTCACCTTGATGCCGGGATGAGCCGCTTCAAACGCCGGGATAATCTTCTGCTCCCACAACGCCTTGTCATCGGTTCGCCAGCTTTCAATCACCAGCTCGCTGGCCATCAGCTGGCCACACAACAGGAGACTCAGGGCTCCAATCCACTTTTTAGACATAAGCCCTCCTAGACCTTGAAATGTGCGATCAATTGCTGCTGTTTGGCGACCAGGTCGGCCAGCACTTCGCTGCTGCTGGCGGATTCGCGCGCCTCCCGCTCGGTCTCGTATGCCACATCGGCAATACCGGCGATATGACGAGCAACCCCCTGACTGACGGAGATCTGCTCCTGAGCAGCATGGGCCACCTGATCCGCCATCGACTTGATGGCCCCCATCCGATCGGCAATGGATTGCAGCGCCACATCCATCTCGCGGGTCTGCTCGACACAGCTCTGGGTCTGCTCCTGGCTACGCCCCATCACTTCAACCACATGCTTGCTGGAGCTTTGCAGGTTCTCAATCATCCCCTGGATCTCTTCGGTCGAAGTCTGGGTGCGATTTGCTAGCGCCCGTACCTCATCGGCCACCACCGCAAAACCGCGACCGGCATCGCCGGCACGGGCCGCTTCAATGGCGGCGTTCAACGCCAGCAGGTTGGTCTGCTCGGCGATGCTGCGGATCACATCGAGAATGCTGCCGATGTTGTTGCTGAATTCCCCAAGCTTGTAGGTGATCCCGACCGCCTCTTCCATGGCACCAGCCAACTGCTCGGTGATCCGGCGAGTGGTGGCCACTTTCTGGCGCCCATTGCGCGCCTCTTCATCGGCCAGATCCACTTCCCGCTTGGTACCATCGGTAGAGCGGGCCACCTCGGTGGCGCTCACTTCCAGCTCGGTAATGGCGGCGGCCACCTGATCGGTCTGGCTCTTCTGCTCCTGCACCCGGGACATGGCCCGTTCGCTGATCTCGGCGGCGCGGCTCGCTTCATCCACCAGATGGCGGGAGCCTGCATTGATTTGAGAGAGCAGCTCGCCGGTCTTGCCCGCCAGCGTATCGATGGAGCGAGAGAGGCTGCCAAATTCGCAACTGCTGCGGTAGTTGATGCGGCGGGTCATGTCACCGGCCGCCATGTAATCGAGCTCCTTGTTGATCATCTGCAACGGGCGCTGAATGCTGCGCGCCGTGGTATAGCCGATCACCAGTGCGGCAGCGGCCGACATCGCGGCAACCACCAGGATCCAGAAGCTGGCGCTACTGACCGCTGCATCGGCATTGATCCGGCTATCGCTGGCGATGGCTCCGGCAGACTTGCCCATCTCATCGAGCAAATTGAGGCTGTTGACCAGACTGGCATCCAGCTGCTGATTTTGCGTGGCCAGCGACAGCGCCAGTTGCTGAGCCTGACGCATGGTTGCCAGCAAGCCCTGAGCGCCAAGTGCCAGCTCCTGCATCCGATCCAGATTGGAGACAAAGCGCGCTTTCACATCATCGGGCACCAGCACCCGCTCCAACCGCTTGCGGGCCATCTCGATGTCCTTGCTCAACACCTTTTCCAGCTCGTTCAGGTCGGTTTTGGCATCGGCACGGCGGATATTCTTCAGGTCGCGGGCGATACCCGAGGTAATAAGCTCCGCCTTGTTGCGCATGGAGCGCTTGCTGGCGGTCTGTTGCAGCAGCAAATCCGCCGCCCACTGGTAGGTATCCTCAAGGCGGATAAATTCCATCTCCAGCTTGTGGCGCTGCTCCAGTGCACTGACCCACTGCCGATGCTGGGCCAACACCTGATCCGCCAAGCCATAAAATTGGGTGGTAGCACTCTCGACCTGCTGGAAGCGGGCACGAGCATCCGCTACATCGGTAAATTTACCCATCTCCTGACTCAGCTGGGCGAAGCGGTTCTGCTGCTCCTTGAACTGATTGGCCAGCTGCGGCAACTGGGCGGCATCTTCACTGGTGCGGTAGACCAGCACCCAGCGGTTGCTATCCTGCAGTGCCCCCTTGAGGCCTGCGACAGCCACGACCAGCGGGGTTGCCCGGTCAGATACGGCAGAGAGGCCGTCATTTATACCCTTGATTTTAAAGGTACTGATCACACCAAGCAGGATCAGCAACAGCAGCATCAACACGAATCCGGCGATGATCCGCTGCACGATAGATAAACCCATGGAGACATCCTCACTCATTGGGGGGAAGGTAAAGTGAACATAGTCACTATCGGCAGGGGTGGCGAATAACTGAAATATAGCGGCAGGTATTTAATTGATTTGTATCGGGTTGGATCACAGTCCAGACAAAATCAGCCAACCAAAAAAAGCCCGGCACAAGCCGGGCTGAAAGAGACGTACTTTGCTATCTTCCGCGGTCCGTTCAGAACCGCAGTCAGAATCATTAGAAGCGGTAGCCCGCACCAACCATGAAGACCATTGGGTCAATCTTGGTTTTGATTCCATCTCCACCGTTTACATGTACATCAGTGTCGATATCCATGATCCAGGCTGAGCCGTTGACAAACCAGCGGTCAGTGATCGCCATATCGATACCCACCTGACCAGCAACACCCCAAGAATCATCCAGGCTCACATCGCTGTTGGTCAGAGAACCACGACCTTTCTCGTCAAAGAAATTGGTGTAGTTCACACCAATACCGACGTACGGACGAACCTTGCTCTGGGCATCGCCAAAATAGTACTGAGCCATCAGGGTTGGCGGCAGATGCTTGACCTTGGCTACTTCGGTATCGCCAATCTTCACTGAATGGGAGAATGGGGTAGCAGCCAGCAGCTCAACACCGAAGTTATCTGTAGCCACATAGGTCAAAGTCAAACCCAGCTGGGCATTGTCATTGATTTCAAAGCTGTTACCACTGTCTTGTGGAGACACTACAGCCAAACCACCACGAACCAGAATATCACCAGCCTGATGGGCCATGGCGAAAGGAGAGGTCACTGCAGCGGCAATCATCAGAGGAAGTAATTTTTTCATCACGTAATCCCTTTTTTTTGTTTTCATTTGATGCTGTAAGCCCGCTGACTATATGCCCTTGTAAATGCAAAGTTATTGACTTGGAGCAAAGGTTGCACAGAAATAAATCGATTGGTGTGACATCTTTGCGCGCCATCCCAATCTCGTTGATCCCCCAGACAACAAGCCGAAATACCTGTTTCGACAGGTTGTAACTACCCGCATTCAGCGCCAAAAGGAGCAAACAAACCACATCTTATTGCACGGCAGTGCGGCGATTAATTGTTGTTTATATGGGTAAATCAGCGTATTTTTTGCGCCATGCAAGTTACTGGGAAGTAATGGTTTATTTATGAAAAATGAGTCGAAATGGCAAAAGGTGGGGGCCTTTCTCGCGGCCGTGTGGGGAATCGGATCCTTTCTCTTTATCCTGCTCGGTTTTATTGTCGCCCTGGCCTATCTGGTATTGGTACGGCAGGGTTAATCCGGATTGACAGAGTGCAGCAGGGTGATATGCCCCCCTTCGGCAAGCTGTTCCGGAGTCTTGCCCATTCCCTCCGCAGAGAGGCTACCAGCGTAGCCACACCACCGATTTCGCCCACCGACTTTGGCCTGATACAGCGCCATGTCCGCCAGTTTGAAGCTATGACTCCAGAATGAATCCGGGTACTCCGGGTGCAACGGATAGCGGCAGAACCCCAGCGACACCGTCAACCAGAGTGGCGCATCCTCTCTGCCAAAGCGGTGCCGAGCGACACGCTGGCGCAGATATTCGACCCGCAGCGCCAACTCTTGCTCGTCATCCACCTGCAACAGCAACAAGAACTCCTCCCCGCCCAGCCGGATGATAGGCTCGCGCTCTCCTGTCACCACCTTGCGCAGCAGATCCGCCAACTGTTTCAGCACCAGATCCCCGATGTCATGGCCAAGGCGGTCATTGATCCGCTTGAAATGATCCAGATCCAGCAGCAATAACAGACAAGGTTTGGCCCGGTTGGCCTGCAACCAGCCATCGAGATAGCGACGATTGAAACAACGGGTCAAGGGGTCGGTGAATGCCGCCATCTCCATCTGGCTGGATTTTTCCAACAAATCATCGTGTTGCTGACTGACCTTGCTGGCCATCTCCTTGAACTTGCCGCTCAGGGTCGCCATCTCGGCGCTGCTGTCGATATAGGGGATCAAGGTGGCATCTGGCCGATCGCCAAAGCGTTGCAGCGCCGACACCAGCTGCTGCAACGGGGTGAGCACAATGCTGTTGAGCCGGTACATGGCGATCATGACGCAGATAAAACTGATAAACAGCATGCCAATAAAGGTCCAGAGCGCCCCCTCCATGACGCCACTCAAGATCTTTCTCTCCTCCTCAATCACCAGGGTCAGTACCGGCTGGTTATCGCTGTTGAGCAGTCGCACCTCTCCCCTGAGCCGGGTCAGCCCAAGGTCGATCAGGCGATACGTTATTTGCGGTTTCAGTGGTTTGAAGGTAGCGGTGACATCCAGATTGGCGTGGGAGATCGCCAGTGGCAGCGCGGTACGCTCCGATACTTGCTCGAGGTAGGCCTTGTCGAGCCAACGAACAACCAGCAAGAAACCGTTGAACGGTGCCGACTCGTCACTGTTTCTGATCGGCTGCCACGAGTACATTAGCGGCCCCCACTGGGAAGCGCGGATCCCGTGCAGATTGATGCCCCCTTGTGCCACCGAGCGTTCTCTCAACTGCTTTTTCAGTTCATCAAGGAAGTAGGGAAACTGGTCCGGATTGATCCCCGGCGCATCGGGTAGCAGAGTGCGCGTCCAGATTTCGTAGCCGGTGAGATCCATGAAGCTCATCAGGTTGAGACTAAAATCCCGCATCGGCATATCACTGAACAGGTTGGATTCGATGTACCCCCTGCTTTTGTTGTCCATAAAACGGTGACTGTCATCCCAGATGCCCCAATCCCGACTGAATGCATCCAGAGCTGCCACATCCGCCTGCACCGCCTTGGTCACGCGCAGCAGATGCTCCTTCATTCGCTGCTCTTCAATCCGGCTGGCAGCCGGGATCTGGGCCCACGCCAGCAGGACCAGCAATAGCAAGATCGCCCCCAGCCAGATGGGGAACATGGAGTAAGCCAACTGATGATCAATCGTGCGCGGAGCCTGAGCCATAACCCGATATATCCATTACCATGATGCTGAGATGCCAAGCCTGCCCACACTTGACGAGCTTCCCCCTATGCTCCCGATTTTTATAACAAAAAGGGGCCAAAGGCCCCTCGATTATAACGGCTTATCGCGCCAATAGTGGCCGCAAAAAACGAGCTGTATGAGACTCTTTATTGGTGCAAATCTCTTCCGGCGTCCCCGTCACCAGAATGCGGCCCCCACCGGCACCTCCCTCCGGTCCCAAATCGACGATCCAGTCAGCGGTTTTGATGACGTCCAGGTTGTGCTCGATGATGACGATGGTATTGCCGCGATCCCGCAACTGGTGCAACACCTTGAGTAGCTGCTGGATATCGTGGAAGTGCAGGCCGGTGGTCGGCTCGTCCAGAATGTAGAGGGTCTGGCCGGTATCCCGCTTGGAGAGCTCCCGCGCCAGCTTGACCCGCTGCGCCTCGCCGCCCGACAGCGTGGTGGCCGACTGGCCGAGACGGATATAGGAGAGGCCCACATCCATCAGGGTCTGCAGCTTGCGCGCCACCGCCGGCACCGGATCGAAGAACTCGCGGGCATCTTCCACCGTCATCTCGAGGATTTCGTGGATGTTCTTGCCCTTGTACTTCACCTCCAGGGTCTCGCGGTTATAGCGCTTGCCCTTGCAGACATCGCACGGCACATAGACATCCGGCAGGAAGTGCATCTCCACCTTGATGACGCCATCCCCCTGACAGGCCTCGCAACGGCCCCCTTTAACGTTGAAGGAGAAGCGGCCCGGCTGGTAGCCGCGCGAACGCGCCTCCTGGGTGCCGGAGAGCAGCTCGCGGATCGGGGTAAACAGGCCGGTGTAGGTGGCCGGGTTGGAGCGTGGGGTACGGCCGATGGGGCTCTGGTCGATATCCACCACCTTGTCCAGATGCTCCAGCCCCTCGACGCTGCGATAGGGGGCCGGGGTGGACTCGGTGGCCTTGTTGAGCTCGCGATGAGCGATGCGGAACAGGGTGTCGTTGATCAGGGTCGACTTGCCGGAGCCGGAAACACCTGTAACGCAGGTCATCACTCCGATGGGCAGATCCAGGTTGACGTTGCGCAGGTTGTTACCGCTCGCCCCCTTGAGTTTCAGCCACTTGCCGGTAAGCGGGGTGCGCTCGGCCGGAATGGCGATCTGCTTGCGGCCGGAGAGGTAGTCACCGGTCAGCGACTCCGGATTATCGATGATCTGCTGGGGGGTGCCCTGCGCAACAATTTCGCCACCGTGCACGCCAGCTCCCGGGCCGATATCGAGCACGTGGTCGGCGAGTCGAATGGCATCCTCGTCGTGCTCCACCACGATCACCGTGTTGCCGAGATCGCGCAGATGGGTGAGGGTCTTGAGCAACCGCTCGTTGTCGCGCTGATGCAGACCGATGGAAGGCTCGTCCAGTACGTACATCACCCCCACCAGCCCGGCACCAATCTGGCTGGCCAGCCGGATCCGCTGCGCTTCACCACCGGAGAGGGTCTCGGCACTGCGGGACAGGCTCAGATAGTTGAGACCCACATTCACCAGGAAGCCAAGCCGCTCGACGATCTCTTTCAAGATCTTCTCAGCAATCTGGGCGCGCTGGCCGGTCAGGTTCAACCCTTCGAAGAAGGCGAGCGCATCACCGATGGACTGCTCGGCGATGGCCGGCAGGTTGCGGTTGTCGACGAAGACGTGACGCGCCTCTTCCCGCAGTCGGCTGCCACCGCAGCTGGTACAGGATTTGTTGGCGATGTATTTGGAGAGCTCTTCACGCACCGAGTTGGACTCGGTTTCGCGGTAGCGCCGCTCCATGTTGTGCAGGATCCCCTCGAACGGGTGCTTGCGCACCACCACATCGCCGCGATCGTTCATGTAACGGAACTCGATCTCGGTACGACCCGAGCCGCGCAGGATCACCTCCTGGGTCTTGACTGGCAGATCCTCCCACGGCGTCTCCAGATCGAACTTGTAGTTCTCGGAGAGGGATTTGAGCATCTGGAAGTAGTAGAAGCTGCGCTTGTCCCAGCCACGGATGGCGCCGTTGGCCAGGCTGATGGCCGGATCGCCGATCACCTTGGCCGGATCGAAATATTGCTGCACCCCGAGACCGTCACAAGTCGGGCAGGCTCCGGCCGGGTTGTTGAAAGAGAAGATGCGCGGCTCCAGCTCCGACATGGAGTAGCCGCACTCCGGGCAGGCGAAGTTGGCGGAGAAGGTCATGGGGGTGACGCCCTCCTCCCCGTCCATCGGCACTACCAGTACGATGCCGCCGGAGAGGGTCAGCGCCGTCTCGAACGACTCGGCCAAACGCAAGGCAAGGTCCTCGCGCACCTTGAAGCGATCCACCACCACCTCGATGGTATGCTTCTTGTGCAGCTCCAGCGTAGGAGGATCGGAGAGATCGCACACCTCGCCGTCGATACGGGCACGGATGTAGCCCTGGGCCGCCAGATTCTCCAGCAGCTTGGTGTGCTCCCCCTTGCGATCCCGCACCACCGGGGCCAGCAGCATCAGCTTGCTCCCCTCCGGTTGAGCCAGCACCTGATCCACCATCTGACTGATGGTCTGGGCGGCGAGCGGAATGGCGTGGGTCGGGCAGCGGGGCTCACCGACCCGGGCAAACAGCAGACGCAGGTAGTCGTATATCTCGGTGATGGTACCGACGGTCGAGCGCGGGTTGTGGGAAGTGGATTTCTGCTCGATGGAGATGGCGGGCGAGAGCCCCTCGATATGGTCGACGTCCGGCTTCTCCATCAAGGAGAGGAATTGGCGGGCATAGGCGGAGAGGGACTCCACATAGCGGCGCTGCCCCTCGGCATAGAGGGTATCGAACGCCAGAGAGGATTTGCCCGAACCGGAGAGGCCGGTGACCACGATCAGCTTGTCGCGGGGCAGGGTCAGATTGATGTTCTTGAGGTTGTGGGTGCGAGCACCCCGGACCACGATCTTTTCCATCTTGTTGCACGCTCGATACAGAAACCTGAGCGAGTCAGTATGGCATAGAGACTACTGGATGAATAGACAGTCATGAGATGAAATGCGCATCATCCGGCGCACGCCATCTGCTCTTTTTTCTCCACCAGCAGCCGCTCGTTTTGCCATATCCGGGCAGTGACCTCGACCCGATAGGGGCAACGCAAACCCAGCCCAATTTTGCCAGCCGCCATGACCACTCCAGCCTGCAGCGACAGATTGCGACTCTGGCGCTGAGTCGTGCTCCCGGCCGCCCCTTCGCTGCGCACCAGAAAACTGAAGCTCACCGTCACATCGTGATCGCTAAGCAGCGTCGGATCCAGTGAGAACCCCTGAGCGTGTTGAGTCACATTGAGGTTAAGTGCCATGTCCATTTGATGATCCTCGCAAACGGCATCTGAAGCTCCACACATCAGCCCAGCGACCCACAATAATGAAAAAAGGGCCCGCAGGCCCTTGTTTAACATCATGGTTACTGACCCTGAGTGACCAGGATCTGGTTACCTGTTCCGTTCGAGTAGGCAAACGCGTAGTTACCGCTGTCGCTCTGGGTCACTTCGACAGCGTTATTGGTGCCATAGCCCTGTGCCCACGCCTCATTGTCGAGCCCGGTCTGGGTCACGGTCACCTCGTTACCTTGACCATAAGCGTCCGCATACGCAATGTGGCCATCGCCGGTCTGGCTGACCGTAGCGGTGTTATTATCTCCACCAGAGGTAATGCCAACTGCATAGTTGCCATCGCCCTCCAGGGTCAGGGTCACCGAGGAGTTGCTACCATATTGACCAGCATAGGCATCGTTATCATCACCGTTCTGGGTCACATCGGTGGTGTTGCCGCTCCCGACTTGGTAAGTGTATGCGTAGTTGCTGTTACCGGTTTGGCTCACCGTGGCTGTCTCCCTGGTTCCTGCCTGATAACCAACAGCCTGGTTACCCTGATTATCGGCCGAACCTTGCTGGGTCAGGGTGTACTGCCCGTCCTCACCCACCTGCGTGACCTGCGCTACGTTATTTTGGTCGAACTGATCGACGGTAGCAGTATTGCGGGCACCGCGCTGCAGTAAGCTGGCACTGGTACCCTCGGCGGCGGCAAGTCCATAATTTTCGGTATTCTGATTAACGGTGGCTGTTTGGTTTCTGCCCTCCTGAGTTACCTCGGCATTGGCGCCATCCGAAGCGTCTTGGTTGACTATGGCGATATGCCCACCATCCCCCTGCTGGGTGACGGTTGCCTCGGCAAAGTCTGACCAATAGTTGTCAATGGTGGCCGTGTTATCATTTGAAAGCTGGTTAATCACCGAGCTGGCTTTATCGGCATTGTTCTGGTCGATGGTTGCCATGTTGTCGTTGGCATCGCTGCCAGCGGCCCCTTGGTTAATTGTGGCGATAGCGCTGCCATTGTTGATCTGCTGGGAAACACTTGCACTGTTCCCGCTTCCGTTGGTGTCAATGGTAGCGGTGGAGAGATTGGTATTTCCCGATTGCAGCACTTCGCCGCTGTTGCTATTGCCAACCTGGCTGGTATTGGCTTTCGAGCTGCCGGTGTTTTCCTGGGTGGTCAACGCAAAGTTATTGTCACCGCCTTGATAGATATCCGCCCGGTTATCCACACTAGACACCACTTGGTTAACGGTTGCCTTGTTGGTATCGCCGAACTGCGTGACATAAGCGTCGTTGCCAGTAGATGCCGCCCAAGCGGTGCTGGTCGCCAGAAGAACTGCCGAGGCAATGATGGTACGTTTAAACATGATTTCCCTCTCGTGCTAATGGTTGAGCCTAGGCTCAGTTGGTTTGAACGACATTTACTTGCTGATTGGCTCCCGTCTGAATAACGGTTGCCGCCAATCCGTTACCGTTTTGCTCGATGCTGGCCTGATTGCCATCACCCAGCTGGATCGCCCGGGCCTGATTGTCTGCCCCTTGCTGACTGATCCAGGCTTCATTGCCGCTGCCTTGTTGCAGCAGCCAAATCCGGTTATTGATGCCCGCCTGATAGAGCTCGGCGCTATTGCCCTCGCCCAGTTGCGCGCCATTGACCCAGTTCTCATCTCCCACCTGGGAGAGCGCCAACTCATTGGCCCAACCCTGTTGCAGCAGGCGCGCCTGATTCAGCTCCCCTTGCTGGGTGAGGTGCAGTTGCTGCTCGCGACCGAGTTGCCACAACAGCGCCTGATTCCCATCGTTCTGCAGACCGGAATCCAGCTCGCTTGCCATCGCCAGCTCGTCGAAGACGGCAGGCTCTGCGGCGAGTTGCGGGGCGCCCGATATCAGCAGAAAAAAAAGAGCACTCAACAGGTGTTTCATCGCGCCATCGCCTTGTTGGAAAACGCCCACAGTATCCCTGTCAGACCAGAGGCGGCCTATCAGGCACTCCGCTGATTCGAGGATGAAAAGCGCCGCCCTGTCGCTGAGCAGAAAGTCTTAATTCGTATTCGATGGAGGCCAAAAAAAATGGCTATGTCCCAATTACGTGTTGAAAGGATAATCTTGAAGTAGGCCATCACCTTGAGGTCTACCATCATGGATACCCCAGCCTTTCAACACCTGTTGTCCCTTTTTCCCCAGTTAACCCTGCGCCAGCGCCGTGTTGCTCAGCAGGAGCTTACTGCACCCCACACCATTACCTCGCTCAATACTCAGTTACCGGCATGCAGTGGCTGCCCCCATTGTCAGGCCGATGTTACCCAGCTGGCGCCTTGGGGATGGAGTCGGGGACTGCGCCGCTACCGTTGCAAACTGTGTCTGCGCACCAGCACCGTTCTGACCAAGACGCCCTTGGCCAGATTGCGTAAAGCACAGTGCTGGGAAGACTACGCGCAAGCTCTCATCGAAGGACTGACTGTCCGCCAGGCCGCGCGGCGCTGTGGGGTCAGCAAAAACACCGCGTTCCTCTGGCGTCACCGATTCTTGCGCGCGATGGCAACCCATCAGGCCACCCGGGAAGAGGACATCGTTGAGGTTGATGAGACCTTCTTCCTTGAATCGTTCAAGGGGCAGCGGGGACTGCCGCGTCCGGCACGTCATCGCGGTGGTAAAGGTCGAACTCGTGGAGCCGGGCCAGATTACATCCCGGTGATGGTGGTACAAGACCGTGCAGGCCACCATGCGGATTTCCAGTTGGAGAAAATAGATGCCGAGACGGTCATCGCGGTGTTGAAGCCGTTGGTGTCACCGGATGCGGTGCTGTGTAGCGATGGAGCGGGTGTGTATGCCTGTTTCAGCAAAGAACAGGGTGTAACCCATCAGGTGGTGCGCAATCGTCAAGGCGAACGGGTGGTCGGTGCGTATCACACCCAGCACGTAAACGGGTATCACCATCGGTTGAAAGAGTGGATGGAGCGGTTCCATGGCGTGGCAACGCACTACCTGAAGAACTACCTGGGTTGGCGCAGGATGCTGGAGCGTTACGGAAAAGGCGTAAATATCAAAGCATGTTTGCATGAGGCGCTGGGGCGCCCCATGCAACACTTAATTGGGACATAGCCAAAAAAATGCCCTCCACCAGGAAGGGCATTGCGCGAGCGGGGAAACTCAAAGCAGCGGGGCATTGTCTTGCAGATACTCCTGCAGGATCGGATTGTCGATATCCCGCTGGTCAGCCAGTTGCCACAGATTGTCTCGCACGCCATTGGCTATTAGCCGGATCACCCCGGACTCGATAGCCGACATGACACACATCTGTACCGGTTCATTGGTACTGAAACCGGCCTCGGCCTCCAGCAGGCGCTTGTACTCGACGAAACGGAATACCCCGGCCTGCACCTGTTGCGACAATACGGTCTTGGAGGTGGTGACACTGTTCAGGATCCGGCCTGAACGGATATCGACGGCGCGCAGATTGACCGTCACCTGATCGACCCGGTACTCCCCGCTGGCACCGATGCCAAAATACTTGGCCCCCGCCCCGCCGGTTCGCACATTGCTGTCATAGGCGACGATCCCCCCCTCGATCAGGATGTTGGCGGCGACCAGCGAGGGCAATTGATTGGCATTGTTGCCGGGAACATTAGGCTTGTTCTGGGCCGCCCGCACAATCTTGCGTTCAGTCAGCAGGTTCTGCAGCCCTTCCCGCTCCAGCGGCACAAACCATTGAGAGTCCCACAAGGCCGTGCTCAGCATGGCCACCCCACCCTGGGTGACCGCCGTGGAGAAGTTGGACGCCGGTGCAGGCAGGTACTGACCGGTCTGATCGCGAAAATCGTAGACGGCCGCGACAATTTTCCCTTTTGGCTTGGGCAGACTGATCAGCTCCTTGTAAGAGACGGATCGCGGCATCAGGGTTGCCTTCTCATCGGCAACGGGTGAGCCGATATGGGTCGCACAGCCAGCCAGCGCAAGCAGGGGCACTATCAATAACAGTTGTCGTTTCATCGCGCCCTCAGTCGGCAATCAGGCCATTCACTTCGATCATGGTGGTCTGGTTGGTCACCCGGTCGGTGATTGAAACCACCAGGGTGCCATCTTCATCCACCACATTGATGGCAAAATCATCGGTCACCAGACTGCCGCTCTGGCTGCCATCCTTGCCGATATCGGCCAACAGCTGGCTGATCAAGCGGGATTGCAGGTTGGAGGTCAGGCGATCCAGCGCCGAGGTGCCGCTGCTACCGCTGCCACTGGCGGGATCCTTGTAATCATTCTGCGCATTGGCGGTGCCAAGCAGATGACTGCTGTTGAGAGGGTTACCCCCAAAGCTGGGGTTGACGGGGCGATAGACAAGCTCCGACGCATGGAGCGTTGGCGCTATCAGTGCAGCAACTAGCCATAACCGGGCACGCATGAGAAATATCCTTATAGTTCATCATGTTCCAAATCGAAGGTATCCATGAACAGGGTCGCTATCTTCTGCTGTTCGAGGGTCTGCCTGACCTGTGACCAAGCCAGTTTGGCGCTCTGCTCCTGCTGATTGCGGCCGGGAGAGAGCGCGGTTTTAAAAATCACCTTCCGGTTATGGGTGATCCAGATCAGGCTGCCCCAGCGAGCTGTCGGGCGCTCATGAATCGTCAGATTCTCTCTGGCATCCGGGTCTTCATCACTGCGCAACCGGGTAAATTCGTTATAAAAGCCCTGACCGAAACGGGTAAAAGTGCGGTCCAGCACCAGACCATCCACATCCAGCCGATCACTCTCCTGCTCCGGCTGTACCGACTCCAGCGGTGCATCAGCCTCGCCCGCCACAACGCTCGTGCAGCCCCAGAGCAGCGCAAGGCAACACGCCACAGAGAGCGCTTTCATCAGTGAGAGTCCGGAGCATCGAGATACTCTTTGGCCCAGCTCACCGCCTGGATCCGGTTCTTCACATTCAGCTTTTTAAAGACGTTATAGAGGTGGGATTTGACGGTGTGCTCGCTGACAAACAGGCTGTCGGCGATCTCGACATTGGAGGCGCCCGTCATCAGATAACGGATGATCTCCTGCTCTCTGGCGGTCAGCAGAGTGTCGTTACGCAGCAGATAACTGTTGCCCTGGCGATAGTATTCGACCAGCTCGCACAGCAGGTGACGCGGCATCCAGTACTCGCCCAACAGGATTTTCTGCAACCCGGCAACCAGTCTGTCGAGCGGATCCTGACGGAAAAACAGACCGCAGATCTGCGGCCACATCAGCAGCAGGTCGCGATCCGTCGCAGTGGGAGCATTGAGCAGCACAGTGGTCGCCATGCCAAAGCGTTCGGAGATCGCCCGGTTCCAGCCCAGTGACTGGCCAGAGCGGATATAGTCGAGATCGATGAGAAACAGCGTGCCGTCACACTGGTTATCTAGCTGATTAATCTCGTGGATTAGCTGGACGGGGCGGCTCAAATGAGAGATGAGGTATGCAGCAAATGTGCTGGCCTGCACATTATTTTCAGTGACCAGTGCGATCGGGCATGCGGCTTTCATAGTGTGCTCTTCCTTGAACCTGTAAACCACCTAATCTGGCCGACTGAGTCTACCAAGGAGGTATGGGAGCACAATATTAAAAAAGTATGAGAATGGATCTCATAAATATCGTAACCATATGTTTTTAGTCGATTTAAAAACCTATTCCAATTCGCCAATCGGCCAGCATAACAGGAATATATGGCAGAAATGTGATGCCGGACGCGCCCAAAACAGCTGCAACCCGACCATCACTACAGCAGGAGCCAACAGTTGCCTTTGGCACATCAAGCCGGTTAAGGATGCTGCCAATCCGCTTCGCAACTGTTACTATGACCGTCACATGCGTCTGCGGGACATTGCGCCCCGCACACAGCAACTAATCAGGTATCTAGTCGTGTTGGACCAGGTTTCGACCTGGCCGGTAAATAAGGTGGAAGAGAGATTATGGCCAGTCGAGGCATCAATAAAGTCATTCTGATCGGTAACCTCGGGCAAGACCCGGAAGTACGCTACATGCCGAGTGGCGGTGCTGTGACCAACATTACTCTGGCTACCTCTGAAACCTGGCGAGACAAGCAGACCGGTGAGCAGAAAGAGCGTACCGAATGGCACCGCGTCGTCTTCATGGGCAAGCTGGCCGAAGTGGCTGGCGAGTACCTGAAGAAGGGCTCCCAGGTCTATGTGGAAGGCAAACTGCAAACCCGCAAATGGCAGGATCAGAGCGGCCAGGAGCGCTACACCACTGAAGTGCTGGTCGACAGCTTCACTGGCGTGATGCAGATGCTGGGTGGCCGTCCGCAAGGCGGTCAGGGTATGGGCCAGAACATGGGTGGCCAATCCCAGGGTAACTGGAGTCAGCCACAGCAGAGCATGACTGCCCAGCAGCCGATGAATCAGCAGCGCCCGGCACCGGCTCCGCAGCAGAATATGCAGCCGCAAGGCGGTTATGGCCGTCCTGCCCAGCAGCCGCAATCTGCGCCGCCGGTATATAACGAGCCGCCGATGGATTTCGACGACGATATCCCGTTCTAAGAACAGAATATTGAAAAGGCCCTGATAACTCAGGGTCTTTTTTATGCACTCAGGCTGAACCTCTCAGCCCGAAAGGGATATAACGCTTTATGGTTGCCTCCCCTACAGTGATAGATATCCTCCACAGGAGCGCTTTGTGAAAAGTGCAATGAAACTGCTCACCCCTTTATTGCTAATGCTGACCAGCATGCTGTCCGGCCAATTGCAGGCAATGCCACTCAAGGTCGGGGTCAGCTTTGCCATCCCCCCTTATGTCATCGAAAGTAATCAGCGTGGTATTGAGCTGGATCTGTTGAAAGAGGCGTTCGCTGGCAGCGGCTATGAGCCCAGCTTTGAATTTCTGCCACTGGAGCGCACCTTCCGCCTGTTCGAGTCAGGAAAGCTGGATGCCATCATCAACGTCAGACCCGGTATGGTTGATCCTCACGTGCTGACCCAGCCCGTTATCACCTTCCATAACCGGATCTTCACCCTGCGCAGCACCCACATCAGTACTCTGGACGACCTGCATTCAAAACGGGTCACCGCCTTTCAACGGGCAAGGATCATTCTGGGGGGCGCGTTCGCCACCATGGCCAACCAGAATCCCTACTATGAGGAGGTAGCCAAGCAGCAGGTGCAGGTACATCAGCTGATGCGCGGCCGGGTCGATGCAGTCGTACTGGAGGAGCGGGTGTTCTACTACTACCTCGACCAGCTGATTGCCACCGCCCAGGCAGGCGAGCACTACGAGCGCAATCAGGTCAGGCAAGCAGACCTCTTCCCGCCCACCGTCTATCACTTTGCCTTCCGAACGGCCGATGCCCGCAATCTGTTTGATAAACGCCTTGAGGCGATGCGTCAGGATGGTCGTTATCACCAGATTTTCGCGGCTTACGGCGCCACGCCATGAGCCACAAACATAAAAGCCAGCCGGTAAGGGCTGGCTTTGTACTGGCTCCGAAGGAACAGCAGTAGGGGAGCGTTACTTCATTGCGCTGCCGTTTTTCAGTTCTGCTTTCTGACGTTTGGCTTCGCGTTTCTCTTTCAGTGACATCTGCGGTTTTTTCTTGGCATCTTTGCCGTTGTGATGTTCTTTGTTACTCATCATCAAACTCCAAAAATGTTACCCAGACAGTTGGTTCCTCATGGGAGCCAACATGTCATCCGAATCATCAACTTCAGTACGCTTGGTGGGATGGTGCAAGACCATCACCAGACCCAGCATACCCTCCAGCGGCATCCGGATCCAGCCTCATTCTCGTCCAAAAAATGTCGCGCACAGCCCCCTGAGCGCAGAGGCCAAAGGACCTCGACAGGAAAGACCAAAAAAGAGTAATTCGCATTATTAAATGTTGTCACGCTTATATTAAGCCATCGTTACCTAGATATTTTCACGGATAAATATAAATCCCTCTCATTATTTATTGCCGCGCAAGATGTCACCATTTTAATAAGCTTTCGCGATATCATCGAAAACATCAGGTTACAACACCGAATAGGTTATTTCCGGTCAGCCGGATATAATGCGCGCCGCACCGAAATATCCGTTTTTATTCAGGAAGCTGTGACATGAACAGAAAAACCAGAGCCGCCATGGTGTCGGTCTGCTCCAATATCAGTCTGATCATCATGAAAATGGTGGCCGGGTTCGCCAGCGGCTCGGTCAGTATCATCTCGGAGGCGATCCACTCCGCCATGGATCTGGTGGCGGCCCTGATCGCCCTGTTCGCGGTGAAAAAGTCCGATCTCCCGCCCGATGAACGCCACCCCTATGGTCACGACAAGATTGAAAATGTCTCCGGCGTCATCGAAGCACTGCTTATCTTGCTGGCCGCGGGCTGGATCATCTTCGAAGCCGTCGACAAGCTGATCACCCCCAGCCCGATTGAAAGCATTGGCTGGGGCGTGCTGGTGATGGTGATCTCGGCGCTGGTCAACAGCGGCGTCTCGGCCTACCTCTACAAGGTGGCCCGGGAAGAAGAGTCAGTTGCATTGGCGGCCGATGCGCTCCATCTCAAGGCGGATGTGCTCACTTCAGCCGGTGTCGCCGTCGGTCTTGGCGGGATCTGGCTGGCCGGTCTGTTCGACCATTCACTCGCCATCCTCGACCCGCTGGTCGCCATTGCGGTCGCCATCTTTATTGTCAGAGAGGCGATCAGCATGCTCAACGAGGCCTTCCAGCCGCTGATCGACCAGAGCATGAGCCCGGAAGAGCTGGCGATGACCAGCCGCATCATCACCGAATGCTGTCCTGCCGCCAGCGGTTTCCACGATCTGCGCAGCCGTCGTGCCGGTCGTCGCCGCCATATTGACTTCCATCTCACACTGCCCCCGGAGATGAGCATCGGTGAAGCACACGATATCTGTGATCGCATCGAACACGCCATCATGGCGCAGTTGCCCCACGCCATCGTGCTGATCCACGTCGAGCCGGAGGAGCAAGATCTGCCCTCACCGCTCGCCATAAATTGAAATGTGGCAAACAGGCGGGAAAGTGGCAGCGAAATAACGGAAAGTTGGCACAAACCCGCATTTTTACTGCCGGAAAGCCGATTGCATAAGAAGTGATCGGCACAACTGTGTTAGGGTGTCTAACCACCCTGCCGCAGGAGCGCGCCGTGAAAAAGCTGGAAATGAAAGATCTGACCGAGGCCGAAAAAGCCGAGATAGCCTTGTTATTGCAAAAGGCACAAGCCAATGCAGACCACCAGCTGACCAACGGAGAGCGGAACAAGATCCGTGAAGAGGGTCGCCTGAAAATTGTGGCCGACCGCGCCGAAGCGGCCAAGGCAGCCTCCAAGCTGGCTCGCGAGAAAGCCAAAGAGCGCGCCAAGAATCAGGTACTGCCGGAAACCTTCAGCTGGATTGATTCGGTCAGCAACAAGTTTCGCAGCAAGCGCTGATCCCTTCTTGCAAAACGCCCGCTGGCACTTGGTGCCAGCGGGCGTTTGCATGTCTGGACGATGCTTGATGAGCAAGATTTGGCGCAGCCATTGATTTGCATCTCAGTCGCTAATCGCAGCAGCAAAGAAGTGATTTACATTGTGAGTTAGAGAGAACGCCAACTGACAATCCCCGGTCTATCGCCACCTTTTTCATTTTTTCTCATATTCTTTGCCAGAACTGGCTACATAGTCAGGACAAAAAAGCCGAATCTGGCTTGCCACAGGGTGATATGAGTCTGCACTGATTTTTCTATGCCGTTGAAATGCATCATGTTTACTATAAAAAATGATATTTTTGGCTGTTACAAAACATTAATATCGAGATAAAGTTTGCTTTAAAAATGAGAGCGTGTTTTAATCTTTCTCGATGGTTCGGCAGTTCAGACCTGATTATGTTAGGCAGTCATTTTAGTAAAGCAGTGATTAGCATAAGCGTTATCCTCGGATAATTCTTATCAAATAATTCTCCTTCTTTAGTGCTCCCCATACGTATTGCTGACGAAAAATCAAAAATTGCCATTTAGGTGGCATTCAACACTATTTAAGGAAATTATTATGTCTAACAAAATGACTGGTACCGTTAAGTTCTTCAACGCTGAGAAAGGTTTTGGTTTCATCTCCCCGGCTGACGGCAGCAAAGACGTGTTCGTACACTTCTCAGCTATCCAGTCCACCAGCTTCAAAACCCTGGACGAAGGTCAGCGCGTTGAGTTCACCATCGAGCAAGGCCAGAAAGGCCCGGCTGCTGCCAACGTAGTTGGTCTGTAATTCAAGCCGGAGCATGCTGCTGATGGCTTATGCCAACTGCTGACAGCTCTGCAAGAATTTAAAAAAACCCGCTTCGGCGGGTTTTTTGTTTTTCCCCGCTTTTTCCTCACTGATCTCCCCTCCCCCAACCGCTTGATCCCTGCCTTACACTCTCTCACCACTTGAGTCTTACAATGAGCTCCGAATGGACTCAGAATGTAAAATAGTGACGAAAAAGTCAGGTTATCCGCTGTATTTGCCGCGAATTCTTGCTATTTTGCGCGCCACCAACGCAAACGATTTCCTTCACACTTTCAGGATTAGTTATGGCAAAGCAAGATATGGCCGCCCAAACAGGGACAGGCGGCTTTCTGGACTCTTATTTTTCCATTTCTGCGCGCGGCAGCAGCGTGCGTCAGGAGCTGGTCGCGGGGCTGACCACCTTCCTGGCGATGGTCTACAGCATCATAGTGGTGCCGAACATGCTGGGCGCAGCCGGCTTTGAGCAGGGCCCGGTGTTTGTGGCCACCTGCTTGATCGCCGCCTTCGGCTCCCTGCTGATGGGCCTGTGGGCCAAGCTCCCGATGGCTATCGGTTGCGCCATCTCTCTCACCGCATTTACCGCATTCAGCTTGGTGCTGGGTCAGGGGCTGAGCATTCCGGTCGCGCTGGGCGCCATCTTCCTGATGGGTGTGCTGTTTACCCTGATCAGTGTCACCGGCGTGCGCCAGTGGATCCTGGATAACCTCCCCTCCGGCATCGCTCACGGCACCGGCATCGGTATCGGTCTGTTCCTGCTGCTGATCGCCACCAACGGCGTTGGCATGGTGATCAAGAACGAAGGGGCCGGTCTGCCGGTGCAACTGGGTGAAGTGACCGCCTTCCCGGTGATCATGACGGTGCTGGGTCTGGCCGCCATCTTCGGTCTGGAGCGTCGCAAGGTGCCGGGCGGCATCCTGATGGTGATTATCGCCATCTCCATCCTCGGCCTTATCTTCGACCCGAAAGTGACATGGCAGGGCTTCTTCGCCATGCCGAGCCTGACTGGCGAGAAAGGCTCGCTGGTAGGCAGCATGGATCTGCTGGGCGCCCTCAATCCGGTGGTCATTCCGACCGTACTGGCACTGGTGATGACCGCCGTGTTTGACGCCACCGGCACCATCCGTGCCGTGGCCGGTCAGGCGGGCCTTATCAACGAACGTGGCCATATCATCAGCGGCGGCAAGGCCCTGACTGCCGACTCCGTCAGCAGCATGGTGGCGGGTGCCGTCGGTGGTGCTCCGGCTGCCGTCTACATCGAATCTGCCGCAGGCACCGCGGCCGGTGGCAAGACCGGTCTGACCGCCGCGCTGGTCGGCGTGCTGTTCCTGCTGATGATCTTCCTCTCCCCGCTCAGCTATCTGGTACCGGCTTACGCCACCGCACCGGCCCTGATGTACGTCGGCCTGCTGATGCTGGGCAACGTCACCAAGCTGGACTTCAGCGACTCGGTCGATGCACTCTCCGGCATGCTGTGTGCCGTCTTTATCGTGCTCACCTGCAACATCGTGACCGGCATCATGCTGGGCTTCGTAGCGCTGGTCATCGGTCGCCTGTTTGCAGCCGAGTGGAAGAAGCTGAACGTCGGCACCGTTATCATCGCCGTGGCGCTGGTGGTCTTCTACGCCGGTGGCTGGGCCATCTAACCCATCCGCTGATCCCGGTTATAGTGAAGGGCCCTGCGGGGCCCTTTTTCATGGCTGTGAGTCAGCTAACAGTTTCCCGCCCGCCAGCCCTGCGCTGTTTCAGATTGAAACACCCATCCCCCTTCTGCTGTTTCAAATCCGAACCAAATCGGCCGTCATTTTTATCCCTTTTTCTGTCGTTAGACTGGCTCCATCAACCATTTGCCCACCCGTGCGGTGGCAAGCCAAGGAGTGAGCCATGAAGAAACTGATCAATGCCGTCGATGCCGTGGTCCGTGAACAACTGATGGGGATGGCGGCCGCCCACCCCGAGCTCAAGGTCCGTATCGAACCCCACTACATCACCCGCGCCGACTCCCCCGTGATGGGCAAGGTGGCGCTGGTCTCCGGCGGTGGTAGCGGCCACGAGCCGATGCACGGCGGTCTGGTGGGCAAAGGGATGCTGGATGGCGCCTGCCCCGGCGAGATTTTTACCTCCCCGACCCCGGATCAGATGTACGAGTGCGGTCAGGCCGTTGATGGCGGCGCGGGCGTGCTGTTTCTGGTGAAGAACTACACCGGCGACGTACTCAACTTCGAGACCGCGGTCGAACTGCTGCACGGCGACGGCGTAAAAGTGGGCTTCGCCCTGATCGATGACGACGTGGCGGTCAAAGACAGCCTCTACACCGCCGGCCGCCGTGGCGTTGCCACGACCGTGCTGTGCGAGAAGCTGGTCGGTGCCGCCGCCGAAGCGGGCTACGACCTTGCCCGCTGCGAGGCGCTGGCCCGTCGCATCAACAACCAGAGCCGCACCATAGGCGTGGCCATGCATGCCTGTACCGTGCCTGCTGCTGGCAAGCCCTCCTTCACCTTGGCTGACAACGAGCTGGAGTTCGGCGTCGGTATCCACGGCGAACCGGGCATCGAACGTCGCCCCTTCACCGACCTCAATACCCTGGTGGACGACATGTTCAGCGAGCTTGCTGACAACACCCCCTATGGCCGCACCCTGCGCCACTGGGATCGCACCAGCGGCAGCTGGCAGGAAGAGCACACCTTTATCGAACCGCTCAACAAGGGCGATCGGGTCATCGCGCTGGTCAACAGCCTCGGCGGCACCCCCATCTCCGAGCTCTACGGCGTCTATGGTCGCCTCGCCACCCTGTGCGAGGAGGCGGGCATCCATCTGGTGCGCAACCTGATTGGCCCCTACTGCACCTCCCTCGACATGACCGGCATATCCATCACATTGCTCAAGGTGGATGATGAGCTGATGACCCTGTGGGATGCCCCCGTTCACACCCCCGCCCTGCGTCGCGGCTGCTAAGGAGTGCCGATAGCCATGCTAAGCAAACACCAAATCGTCAACTGGCTGCTCGACTGCGAACACATCTTTACCGAGCAGCGTGATTACCTCACCGCGCTGGATACCGACATCGGCGACGGCGACCACGGCCTCAACATGCAACGCGGCTTCGCCAAGGTAGCCGAGAAGCTGCCGGCGGTGGCGGACAAGGATATCGGTCAGGTACTGAAAACCACCGGCATGACATTGCTCTCCTCGGTCGGCGGTGCCAGCGGCCCGCTCTACGGCACCTTCTTTATCCGGGCCGCGGCCAGCAGCGACGCCTGCCAGAGCCTCAGTCTCAGCCAGCTGTGCAAAATGCTGAGCGACGGGGTCGAGGGGATCGTCTCCCGCGGCCGCGCCGAGCCGGGCGACAAGACCATGTGCGATGCCTGGTGGCCGGCACTGGCCGCCCTGCAACAGGCGCAGCAGCAAGAGCTGCCCCTCAACGATGCGCTGGACAAGGCGGTGGCAGCCGCTGCGGCCGGTACCGAGGCGACCATCCAGATGCAGGCCCGCAAGGGGCGCGCCAGCTATCTTGGCGAGCGCAGCATCGGCCATCAGGATGCCGGGGCCACCTCGACCCTGCTGCTGCTGACAGCCCTGCGTGACAGAGCGAGGTTGTGACATGATCGGAATCGTAGTTGTCTCTCACAGCGCCATACTGGCGGCCGGCTTGAAAGCGCTGGCCGACCAGCTCGGCAGCCCGGCCCGATTGCTGCTGGCGGCCGGGGTCGATGACCCCGACCACCCCATCGGCACCGATGCCATCGCGGTGATGAGTGCGATTGAAGAGGCGGATGACGGCAGCGGCGTGCTGGTGCTGATGGACTTGGGCAGCGCCCTCTTGAGTGCCGAGACCGCCCTCGAACTGCTCCCCCCGGAGCTGAGCGCGAGGGTGCGGCTCTGCCCCGCCCCGCTGGTCGAGGGTACCCTGGCCGCCGTGGTGGCGGCCGGTTCCGGCCTGACGCTGGATGAGGTGGCCGCCGAGGCGCTCGGCGCGCTGGGCCCAAAACAGGCGATGCTGCCTGCCCGCCCGGCGCAGGCCGCCACCGAGACGGCCCCCGTTGCTGACGACGGCTGGCTGCGCTGCGAGGTGGTGGTGGATAACCCCCACGGCCTGCATGTGCGCCCCGCCGCCCGACTGGTGGCCGCCCTCAAGCCCTTTGCCGCCGAACTCAAGCTGCAAAAGGGGGATAAAGAGGCCAATCCCCGCAGCCTGACCCGGCTCGCCATGCTCAACGTGCGTCAGGGCGATGCGCTCACCCTGCTGGCGCGCGGCGAGGATGCCACCGCAGCATTGACCTGCTTCCAGCAGCTGGCCGACGAGCGTTTCGGCGACTGACGCCGCACGCCACTGTTTCAAGGGCTGCACTCGCTCGCTGAGCCTGTGCAGCTTCATTCAAGACGAAGGAGTCCCCGGCACAGCCGCCCCTTCGCCCCGATTCTTAATTCATAAAGAGAGAGGGATAAAATATGGACCGCATTATCATCAGCCCCAGCAAATACGTGCAAGGCAACGGGGCCCTCGCCAATATCGGCAACTACGTCAAGGCGCTCGGCAGCAAGCCGCTTATTCTGGCCGACGCCTTCGTCACCAAGCTGGTAGGCGATACCGTGGCCACCAGCTTCCACGGCGCCGGTATCAAGCCGGAGTTCGACTGCTTCAACGGCGAATGCTCCCGCCCCGAGATCGACCGCCTGCTGGCTCGCTGCCAGCAGACCCCGTTTGACGTCATCATCGGCATCGGCGGCGGCAAGACGCTGGATACCGCCAAGTCGGTCGCCTTCTACCAGAAAGTGCCGGTGGTCATAGTGCCGACCATCGCCTCCACCGATGCCCCCACCAGCGCGCTGGCGGTCATCTACACCCCGGAAGGGCAGTTCAGCGAATACCTGATGATCCCGACCAACCCCAATATGGTCATCATGGATACCGGCGTGGTCTCCCGCGCCCCGGTGCGGCTGTTGGTCTCCGGCATGGGGGATGCGCTCTCCACCTACTTCGAGGCGCGCGCCAACAAGGTCTCCGGTTGCCAGACCATGGCCGGTGGCGCCTCCACGCTGGCGGCGCAGGCCATTGCCGAGCTCTGCTACAAGACCCTGCTGGCCGACGGTTACAAGGCCAAGCTGGCGGTGGAGCAGGGGCTCTGCACCAAGGCGGTGGAGAGCATCATCGAGGCCAACACCTATCTGAGCGGTATCGGCTTCGAGAGCAGCGGGCTGGCCGCCGCCCACGCCATCCACAACGGCCTGACCCAGCTCGCCGAGTGCCACCACCTCTACCACGGTGAGAAGGTGGCGTTCGGTACCCTGGTGCAGCTGGTGCTGGAGAACGCACCGATGGCGGAGATCGAAACCGTGTTGGGCTTCTGCCGCTCGGTGGGCCTGCCGACCAACCTGCATATGATGGGGGTCAAGGAGCTGGATATGGCGCGCCTGATGGAGGTGGCCAAAGCCTCCACCGCCGAGGGCGAGACCATCCACAATATGCCGTTCAAGGTCACTGCCGAAGATGTGCTGGCGGCCATCGTCACCGCCCACCAGCTGGGGCTGTAACCACGCCACCACTGACCTGCCATATAAAAACGGCCCCGCATCTGCGGGGCCTTGTCGTTTTCTGCGGGCCAGTTGGCGACGGGGCGCCGTCAGCCGTGATAGTCGGCGGGATCGATCTCGAGCAGTTTCAGCCGCCGCCACAGGGTGGTGCGACTGATGCCAAGATGTTGGGCCATCTGGCTCACCTGCCCCTTGCAGGCGTGGGCGCAGCGCAGAATGGCTTGGCGCTCCAGCTCCGCCAGCGTGAGCAGCGGTTGCCCCACCACCTCGTCAGCCACCCGCTGATAACCGTGACGAATGGCAGCGGGCAGCGCCTCGGGCGGGATCGGCCCCTGACCGGAATGAAGCAGCGCATGCTCGACGGCGCTGCGCAGCTCCCCCAGATTGCCGGGCCAGGGATAGGCGAGCAGGCAGTCGAGGGCCGCCGGACTGAACTGGCGCACCGGCTCGCGCCCCTGCGCCGCCAGCTGCTGGCTGATCAGGCCCGGCAGATCGGCACTGCGCTCCCGCAGCCCCGGCAGCCAGAGCTCGCACGCCTGCAAGGCATAGAGCAGCTGGCGGCCAAACAGCCCCTCCTGCACCAGCTGCTCCAGCGGGGCGCTGCTGGTGGCGATGATCCGCACCTTGAGCGGCAGAATGCGGGCCGAATCGAAGCGCTGGATGCGGCCGGTCTTGAGCAGTTGCAGCAGCGCCGCCTGCATGGGGGCAGAGAGGCACTCCACCTGCTCCAGCACGAGCGTGCCGCCGTGGGCCAGCTCGAACTTGCCCGCCCGCTCCTGCCCCGCCTCGTCGGAGCCCATCAGCTCCAGCGACATCCGCTCGCTCGGTAGTGCCTTGCAGTTGAGGGTAATAAGCGGCCCGGCGGCCCGTTCGCTGCCAAAGTGGATCGCCTCCGCCAGCTGGGCCTTGCCCACCTCCTCCTCGCCGCGCAGCAGGATCGGCCCCTGACTCTGGGCCGCCTGCCGGGCGTAGCGCAGCAGCTTGCGCATGGCGCTCGACTCCCCCACCAGTGCAGATAACTCGGGCACCGTCTGGCGCAACTGGTGAATGGCCCGCAGCCGATCGATCGGGTGCAGCAGGGCGATAAAGCTGACCCCCTCCGGCCCCGGCAGCGGCTTGAGGCTCACCAGCGCATTGATAAACTCCCCCTCCTGCGCGCCGAGCCGCTCCAGCGTCACCTCCACATGGCTGAGCGGCGTCTGCCCCCTGATGGCCAGCTGCAACCGCTGGGGCAACAGCAGGTGCTGCTCCAGCGGCTGGCCGAGACAGAGCGCGGGATCAAGCCGCAGCCGATTGGCCGCCAGCGCGTTGAGGTAACGCAGCCTGCCCTGCGGGTCCCAGGCCAGCACGCCGTCATCCATGCCATCGAGCAGGGCGTAAAGCTCGCTCAGGTGGTGTTGGGACTCCTGCATCAGGGTCTCCATCTGCAGCAGATGGGCCAGCTCGCGCCCGGCGCTGACAGTAAGCGCCAGATCGCCCGCGCTCGCCTCCTCCACCTTGCAGATCAAGGCGATGATGGCGACCTGACGGCCATTGCTGTTGTAGACCGGACTGGCGCAGCTGTGCCAAGGGTGGAGGGTCAGATTGAAGTGCTGGGGGCCGCGGACGCAGAGCGGTACTCCCTCCAGCGCCGCCAGATTGATGGCATTGGTGCCGATGCGCCCCTCGCTGAAGAAGGCGCCGGGGCCAAACCCCAGCGCCGCCAACTCGCGCAGGGTGTCGGGGTGGCCGGTTTGGGCCAGCAGGCAGCCGCTCTCGTCGGTGAGCAGCAGGGCGCAGGGGCGCCCCTCCATAAATTCGTAGAGATCCTCAAGGGCCATCTCGCCGGTGGTGAGCAGGTCGCGCTTGCGCTGGCGCAGGCTCTGCAAGGTCTGCCCCTTGGCGCAGTGGGGCGGATGCCAGAGGGTGGCACTGGTCTGGTGGGCGCAGCGCAGCCAGGATGCCTGCAGATAGTCAGGCCAGGCGAGCAGCGGCTGAAGGTCAGATGGCATGGTCACAGCAGTATCCGGCAAGATGTGAGCCGACCATTTAACCACGCCAGCGCCCCCGATTCAGTGACCTGCCTCAGAGGGTGGCAACGTTTAAAGACACCAGGTTGCCGCTAAGCGGCACGTACAGTCCTGACTGCCCGCAGCACGCTCTGGCGCCCCTGCCAGTAACCCTGCAGATAGCCGGACTCCAGCTTGATCGGATCCTGGGTAAAACGGGAGACCATGAAATCGGTCGGTGGCGCGATCACCTCGATGTCGCAATCGGCAGGGGGATTGGCGATGAAATCGAGCGCCCGGTTGTAGGCGCGATCCCGCTCCAGCATAGCTTGCGCCAGTGCAGGCTGGGTTTTCAGCAAGGCTTTGACCATCCAGCAGAAACGGGCCGGCTTCTTGCGATAGCCCCGGGGTTCCGACAGCACCACTGTCATCCGCCGTGCACCGCGCCGATAGGCCTCGATCACCGGAATGGAGTCGCTGATGCCGCCATCGGCCATGGGGCGACCATCGACACAGGGGGTATCATGCTGCACCACCGGCAGGGCGCAGGTGGCGGTCAGCACCTCATCCATGTTGTCGGGCCGCACCGGCAGATAGATGGCCTTGCCGCTCGCCACATCGGTCGCCACCGCATAGAAGGGAATGTCGCGGGCGCAGAAAGTCTCGAGATCGAGCGGGAAGCGATGGCGACTGGCTTGCCACAGCCAGCCGATGTCCACCAGATCGCCCCCTTTGACAAAGCGCAGGGGATCGAGAAACCGGGAGCTGCAAGCCAGCTCGGTGATGATGTGGTGGCTGCGGCGCGGCTGCTCGCTCAGATAAGAGACCAGATTGGTGGCACCGGCCGAGACGCCCATGACGAAATCGAACGGGTAGTGGTGACTTTCGACAAACGCATCGAGCACGCCGCTGGCAAAGATGCCGCGCATCGCGCCCCCTTCGACAATCAGGGCGCAAGAGTGGGGATTAAACATAACAAGGCTCCGTCAGCTGTAATACCTGCCGGGATCGATCCCGGCCCAGTGATGGACGCCTTCATGCAGAACATCAAGACGCCGCAGCAGGACGATTCAGGCTCACTCGCGCAAGCCAGAAGCGGACAGGAGCAAACCTGAACCGTGAAGCGACCCCCAGTATATGCAGCGCAACAACCATCAAAAAATGAATTTAAATAATAAAAAACATGCCTTTTTGGCATGATTTAGCACATCAGCAGAGACGGCCCTTTATCCGCTAACAACACCATCAGGTTCAAGGCAGCCCGGGCCCGAACGTCCCGTCAACGGGGTTGTAGTGGTAGGCCCTATAATCAAAGTCCACCTTATCAAGGCGCGGATTGGCCAACTCGAACAACAGGCGTCTGGGGAGCTGCGCCTGCTCGAGGGAAGGTTTGAAGTGGCACAGCCAGAGCTGTTGCAGCGAGCCATCCCGCCACGCCAGCTTGAGGCCGACCGAGAGGCGGCGGATGGCGGCCTGATTATCCTTGTGGGTGTAGAAGAGATGGAGGAAGGGATAGTGCAGCGCCACTCGCCGATCCACGGTGAGGCCGGGCAGATCACTGTGCTGCTCCTGCTCGATAAAGAGCTCGTTGGCACCGCGGCAGAAGAGATCGATGCGGCCACGGGCCACCAGCTTGAACAGCCGCTCGTAACCGTCGACCTCCTGCACCTTGAATCCCCCATGACGCAGGATCTCCGCATCCTGCCAGCCACGCCCCTGCCCGTGCAGAAATTGCTGCAGCTCGGTCAGGGTATTGACCCTTGCCACTGCGTCGGCCTGCTGCGGACTGACAAAGCAGATGCGATAACCGAGGATGCCCAGCTCCACCGGAAAGCGGACGTAATCCAGCGCTCCGCTCTCTGCGGCCGGACGCAGACTGTCGGCCACAAACAGATTGGGGTATTGCTGAGTCTGCACAATCTGTCGCATCCGGATACGGTTCATCGGCGGCGCGGTTCGCAGCTCGTAGTCACCGAAGCTGTCGCGGGTCTTCTCCAGCGCCAGCTGCAACAGATCGCGAAAATAGAGGGTACGCAAGTCCCGATCGCTCTCGGGGCTGATATGAGTGATGACGTCGCTCGCCCGTAGGGGAGTGGCAAGGAGGGAAAGGCTGCACAGCAGCAAGCAGGAAGCGAGGCGATGAAAGGTCATACTGCTCATCCCGGAAATACAGGCTCACTAGAGTGTAGCGCCGGGACGAGCCGCCTTCTAAAGGGAAGCCAGGCCTACCAGAACATCCGGCCCAGCAGGGGTGCCAGCAGCACGGTCACCATACCTGCGATCATCATCACCATGCTGGAGACCACCCCTTCTTCGTTGCCCATCTGATAGGCCCTGGCGGTACCGGCACCGTGGGCCGAGGCACCAAACCCCGCCCCCTTGCCGAGACGGCTGCGAATGGCCAGCACGGTGAGCACGCTCTCACCCACCGCCATGCCGATGACGCCGGTGAGCACCACAAACAGCGCGGTGAGGTCGCTCTGACCGCCGATGGCGCGGGTCGCCTCCACCGCAAACGGTGTAGTGATGGAACGCATCGCCAGACTGCGTTGCAACATGTCGGAGAGATCCAGCCAGCGAGCCAGCAGCACGGTACTCCCCACCGCCATGATGACGGAAGCGACCACCCCTACCGACAACGACAACCAGTGGCGACGAATGAGCTGGCGGTTCTCGTAGACCGGCACCGCGAAGGCGACGGTGGCGGGGCCCAGCAGCCAGAGCAGCCAGTGGGATTCCGCCATGTAATCCTGATAGGGGATGTGGAACAGCAGCACCACGGCCACCAGCAGGGTCGGCGCCAGTAGCAGCGGCATCAGCGGCAGAATGCGCTTCTTGCCATAGAGCCATTTGCTGGCGTAGTAGAAGAGCAGGGTGAGGGCGAAACAGATCAGCCCGAGCAGGGTATCAGACATGACGGCGACTCCGGCGGGCCAGTTTCAGTTCGAGGCGGTAAACCCGATCCACCACCAGCGCCGTGGTGCCGAGCACTAGCGTAGTGCTCACCAGCAGCACCACCATGATGCGCCACCCCTCCTGCAACAGCAGATCCTGATAGTTGACCACCGCCACCACGGCGGGCACGAAGAAGAGCAGCATCTCGGCCAGCAGCCAGCGAGCACCCGCGCTGAACCACTCGGCCTTAACCACCCCGAGCAGGATGCAGGCCAGCAGCAACAACATGCCGGTGAGGTTGGCGGGCAGCGGCAGATGGAGGGTACGCACCGCGGTATCGGCCAGCAGCCAGATGGCTGCCAGCAACACAATCTGGAAGGGAGTCTGTAACCAGCGCAAGCAGAGGGCTTTCATGATCATCGTCTTTCTGTGAACCGGCTCACAGTATAGAGTTGAGCAAAACCTGCCAGAAATGAATTAAAATTATCGAATTCATGCCCCATAGGCATACTTCATCCTGCACCCGCCAACAAGAGTCGAGAGAGTCCATGGATATTCGCGCCCTGCGCTATTTTGTCGAACTGGTGCGGGAAAAAAGCTTCACCCGCGCCTCTGAAAAGCTGTTCGTCACCCAGCCCACCATCAGCAAGATGATCCGCAATATCGAGGAGGAGCTGGGTCAACCCCTGCTAAACCGGGAAGGGCGCCGCTTCACCCTGACCGACAGCGGCCAGGTGCTGTTCAACCGGGCCCAGACCATCTTGGCAGAGATGCAGCAGCTGGAGGCCGAACTGGCGGATCTGCAGAGCCTGCAACATGGTCGCCTCACCCTCGGCATTCCCCCCATGGTGGGTCACGTCTATGCGGATCTGATCCGCGCCTACCGCAGCCGCTATCCCAAGGTGGAGCTGACCCTGGTGGAGTACGGCGGTCGCCGCATTGAACAGGCGGTGCTGGAGGGGGAGCTGGATCTCGCCATCACCATGCTGCCGACCAAAGAGGGAGGCGCCCTCAGCGCGCTGGAGCTGGATCAATACCCGATCCGGGTAGTGCTGCCTGATCAACCCCGCTGGCATGGCGAGGCGCCGCTGCGGCTGGAGTCCCTGCAGGAGGAGCCCTTCCTGCTCTATACCCAGGCGTTTACCCTGAGCGAGCGGCTGGAGCAGGCATGTCAGGAGGCGGGCTTTGTGCCGCAGGTGGCGGCGCGCAGCAGCCAGTGGGATTTTCTCACCGCCATGGTACGCAGCGGCATGGGGGTCGCCTTCTTGCCGGAGCCGGTCTGCCACCGGCTGACCCCGGATGGTCTGGTGCTGCGGCCGCTGGAGCCCGAATTGAGCTGGCGACTCGGGGTGATCTGGCCGAGCGAGCGCTATCTGTCGCGCACCGCCGAGGCTTGGTTGGCCCTCTGCCGCCAGCGGCAGGCACCTCAGTAATCGCCGAAGCGATCGGTCTGCGGATTGTAGAAGTAGGGGCGGTAATCGAAGCTGATCCCGTCGAGGAAGGGATTATCCAGTCGCAACATTCGGCGCTGGGAGAACTTGGCAAAGGCGATGGCCGGGCCAAAGCTCTTGCGCCACAGCGCCTGTAGCGAGCCATCCTGCCACGCCAGCTGCAACCCCCGTTCGACCCGCTGCAGCGCCTCGCGATTGTTGGGATTGGTGTAGAAGACCCGAGGCAGCGGGTAGTAGATCAACAGCGCATCGTCCACCAACAGATCCGTCATCTCCTTGTGGGTCAGCTGCTCGCTGCGCAGCTCGCTCACCCCGCGGCAGAAGAGATCGAAGCGGCCCCGCGCCACCATTTTGAACAGCTTTTCGTACCCCTCCACCTCCACCACCTCCATCCCGGCGTAGCGCAGGATATCCACATCCAGCCACCCCTTGCCCTGACCGAAGGTGAACTGGCGCAGCCCCTTGAGGTCGGTCACTTTGCTCACCGCCGCCTTTTGCTGCGGGCTGACAAAACAGATGCGGTAGCTGACGATGCCCAGATGGATGGGAAAACGGACATAGGCGAGCCCCAGATCCTCGCGGGTGCTGCTGTAGCTGTCCATTACAAAGAGGTTGGGATAGTTGTCGAGCTGCATGCTGACCCGCTCGCGCGCCTTGGTCATGGGCGGCGCAGGCTCCAACAGATAGTCGCCAAACTGGTCGCGGGTCTTGTCGAGGGCGAGCCTCAGCAGCTCCCGATCATAGGTGGTACGCGGATCCCGCTCGCTCTCCGGGCTGATATAGGTAAACCGGGTGGCCGCCTGTCCGGTCAGCGACAACATGCAGAGCAGAGCGGCAGCCAGCAGATGCAGGGGTGACATAAACCGCGCCTTGGCTGAAGGGGTTCTTTCAGTGTAGCCCCTAGCTTGGCCGCTCGGCCCTGCCACCACCCCACGCTCTCCTCCACTTTTCGGCCAGTCGCATCCATCAGCCTACTCCCCCACCGGAGGTGTGCTTCTGAGCGATGTGGCATAACGCTGATAGGCAGCAGAGTCGCGCACCTGCTCGATGGCATCCCACGCCTGCCGGCTTTGTCGGGGATGGGCCTGATAGAAGCGGTGAGAGAAGACCAGATAGTAGGGCTTCTCCACCAGTACCGGCGACAGCCGCTCGATACGGGCCTGCAACGCGGGATGGGCCGCCAGAATGCTGTCGGCCACCTCGGTCTGGATGGCGGCCGCCTGCGCCCGATCCATCACCAGCTTTTTCAACATGATCAGCGGGTCACGGCTGGAGTCATCCACCTCGGCTCCCGCAGCCTGCAACCAGTCGACGATGGAGAATCCCGACTGGGCCACCACCATGCCCTTGATCCTGAGGGTGGTGCCATCCCACTGGCTCTTGCCCCCCTTTAGCTGGTAGAGGCTGTAGCTCTCGGTCAGCAGCCGCTTGGCAGGGTCGGGTTTGCCCTCACGCATGGGATAGACCCCCACTGTGGTCGCCCGCTCGACGCTATAGCTCATCTTGATGGCCGCATCCATCTGGCCACTGCTCACCTGAGAGAGGCAGCGTTTCCACGGTAGCGGCGTCAGCACGATCTCGGCATCAAGAGCGGTAGCAACCGCCTTGAGGTGATATTGCACAACCCCCTCCCCCGATTGCAGCAGCCAGGGGTAGGAATCACTGTTTTCAAAGCAGGTACGCAGCGTAAAGGCAGGGGCCGCACCGCCGGTCGCGGGCAGCAGCAACGCAATAAAGAGCAGATAGCGGGCAGATGCGCGCATGGGCCATATCCTTGGCGGCAATGATCTCTCCCTTACTCTATCAGAGCCTGCGCACCTGATAACTCGGCTCAGGGCAGTGAACCGAAATCATCCGCCAGCGGGTTGTAAAGGTAGGAACGATAGTCAAAACCGCCCTTGGGTAACTGCGGATTGCCGAGCCGGACAATCTGGCGAGCCCCCAGATTGGCAAACACCAGCGAGGGTTGGAAGTGATGGCGCCAGAGCCGTTTGAGCGAACCATCCTGCCAGGCCAGTTGCAGACCGCGCTCAAGGCGCTCGCGCTCCTGAACGTAGCGGGCATTGCTGTAGAACACGTGGATCAGCGGATAGAAAAGGGCCAGATGGCGATCGACCGTCAAACCGGCCACCTTGCCCTGATGAGATTGCCACTCCGACAGGATCTCGTTGGCCCCACGACAGAAGAGATCGATGCGCCCTCGTGCCACCATACGAAACAGCGACTCGTAGTTATCCACCTCATGCACAGTCAGCCCGCCGTTGCGCAGGATCACCGCATCCTGCCAGCCGGTGCCCACCCCTTGAGTGAAGTGGCGCAACTGATCCAGGGTGTTCACCCGCGCCAGCTCGGCAGCACGATCCGAGCCGACGAAACAGACCCGATAGCCAAGGATCCCCATATCGATCGGGAACGGGATCGATGCCACCTGATCCGCCACTGCCTCCCCCTGATAAGGCCAGCTGTCGACAATAAACAGCGCACTCTTGCCCTGCTCCTGCACCTCGATCCGCATCCGCGCCTTGTTCATCGGCAGGGAATCCAGCAACTCGTAGTCACCATATTCGGGACGAGTTTTCTCCAGCGCCAGCTGCATCACCTCACGGTAATAACGCATCCGCATATCCTGACTGTTTTCAGGACTGAGCAGGGTAAAGCGGGTGGCAGCCAGCAAGGCAGAGGGGAAGGATAAACAGAGGCAAAGCAACAGAAGTCGGTACATCATGGCTGAACTCATACAACGGGGTTCACCCAGTATAGACTGGCACACTCCCCGTTGAGCACGGGGCAATCACGGCTTGCGCGTCCGATCACAGGTAGGACAATCCGGGCCACCACAGGCCCGGATAGCAGGTTCACACCTTGCCCGGCACTACTCTTCGCCGATGGGAGCGGCGATCCACTTCATCAGCGTCAGCATATCCTGCGGCGCCACCCCGACCGAGAGGCCACGCTTGCCGCCGCTCACCAGGATCTCGTCAAACTGCAGCGCCGACTCATCGAGCACAGTGGGCAGCAGTTTCTTCTGGCCCAGCGGGCTGATGCCACCCACCTTGTAACCGGTCAGCTTCTCCGCTTCCGCCGGTTTCATCATCTCCACCTTCTTGAGACCGGTCGCCTTGGCCAGCTGCTTCAGGCTGCACATGCCGGATGAGGGAACGATGGCCACCACCGCCTGCTTGTCGTGATGGGCGACCAGAGTCTTGAACACCTGCGCTTCCGGCAGCCCGAGCTGGGTCGCGGCATGCTTGCCGAAATCGTCGTGGGCTTCGCACTCGTAGGGGTAGAGCTTGTGGGGAATCTTGAGCTTCTTCAGCAGGTTGATGGCTGGAGTCATGATGGTTGCCTTGAATCGAATCGCATAAAAACAAGGCCAAACAGTCTGCGCCTGCATGGCGAGGGATGCAAGCCGGAGGGGAAATCTGTACCCATCACCGGTAATGAGTAGAGAGCAATGAACAAGGTGAATTGTGCTGCTTGCCGAATTAAAGACAGGACGAGTCAGGGCTAAAATCATTTCCGAGCCGTACAATGCGCTGCGCTTGCTGCACCCTACAAAATACAGTCCAAAACATGGGTGGGGTTCCCATCGAGCCGAATTCTGCTGGGCAACAAAAAACAAAGGGCACCTTGTCGGCGCCCTTTGGCTGGATGGATATCGCTGAAGCCTGCAGGCTTGGACTGGCTATCAGCCCGTATTGCGCATACCTGCAGCAATACCGGCGATGGTGACCATCAGCGCCTTGTCCAGCTCGGGGTGCAGGGTCTCCGGGTGGTTGCGGGAGCGGTTGAGCAGCTCGGCCTGCAGCACGTTGAGCGGGTCTGTGTAGGGGTTGCGCAGCTTGATGGACTCCTTGATCCAGGGCTGATCCTCCAGCAGATCCCCGCGCGGGCTCAGTTTCAGCACCACCTCGATGGATTCGGCGAGCTCCTGACGCAGCTGTTTGCCAAGACCCCACAGCTCCTGCGGCACCAGACGGGTGTCGTAGTACTCGGCGAGCCAGACGTCCGCTTTGAGGAACACCATCTCCAGCATCTCAAGACGAGTGCGGAAGAAGGGCCACTGGGCGCTCATCTCTTCCAGCACGGCCAGCTTGCCGCCGTCGATGGCCTGTTGCAGCGCCTTGTGGGCACCGAGCCAGGCCGGCAGCATCAGGCGGTTCTGGGTCCAGGCGAAGATCCACGGAATGGCGCGCAGGCTCTCGACGCCGCCGTTGGGCTTGCGCTTGGAAGGACGGGAGCCGAGCGGCAGCTTGCCGAGCTCCATCTCCGGGGTGGCGGCACGGAAGTAAGGGACGAAGTCCGGATGACCACGCACGATACTGCGGTAGTGATCGCAGGAGTCGGCGGCCAGCTGTTCCATCACCTCGCGCCAGCACTCTTTCGGCTTGGGCGGCGGCAGCAGGTTCCCTTCCAGCACGGCGCTGGTGTAGAGCTCCAGACTCTTGATCGCCACTTTCGGCAGACCGAACTTGAAGCGGATCATCTCCCCCTGTTCGGTGGTACGCAGACCGCCGCGCAGGGATCCCGGCGGCTGGGAGAGGATCGCCTGATGGGCAGGCGCACCACCACGACCGACGGTACCGCCACGGCCATGGAACAGGGTGAGGCGAATATTGTTGGCTTCGGCCAGCCCCACCAGGGATTCCATGGCGGCGTACTGGGCCCAGCCTGCGGCCATCATGCCCGCATCCTTGGCAGAGTCGGAGTAACCGATCATCACGTACTGACGGCCCTGAATGTAGCCGCGATACCAGTCCACCGAGAGCAGGCGCTCCATCACGGCGGTGCCTGCCATCAGGTCATCCTGGGTTTCAAACAGCGGGGCAACCGGCATGCGGAACTTGCAGCCAGCCTCTTTGAGCAGCAGTTGCACCGACAGCACGTCGGACGGCGCACCGGCCATGGAGATGATGTAGATACCGAACGCATCGGGGTCGTGCTGGGCGATGACCTGACAGGTATCCAGCGTCTCGCGCACCTCGGCGCTCGGCTCCCAGTCGTGGGGAATGAGCGGGCGGCGAGAGTTCAGTTCGTTGAGCAGGAAGGCCTGCTTGTCATCTTCGCTCCACTCGGCGTAGTCACCCAGACCCAGATAGCGGGTCAGCTCGGAGAAGACCAGCCCGTGACGCTCGCCATCCTGACGGATATCCAGCTTGACCAGATGAATGCCGAAACAGGCGACCTTGCGCAGCACGTCCAGCAGCATGCCGTCGGCGATGTTGCCCATGCCGCAGGCGTGCAATGAGTGGTAGCAGAGCTCCAGCGGCTCGCGCAGCTGGGCGGTAGTCTTGACCAGATCCTGGCTCTCGCTAGCCTGGCCCTGCACCTTGGCGGTGAGGTGCTCCTTGGTTTCGCGCAGCGCTTCACGCAGCTCGCGCACCAGTGCACGGTAGGGCTCGGGGTGATCGCCAACGCGAGCGCGCACGGCGTCGGTACAGTCGGACATGGAGAGCTCGGAGGTAAGCTCCTTGATGTCTTTGTAGAACAGGCTCACCGCCATCCAGCGACCCAGCTCCAGCACTTCGGCAGTCACCTTGGCGGTGACGAAGGGGTTGCCGTCACGGTCACCGCCCATCCAGGAGGTGAACTTGACCGGCGCGGCATCCAGCGGTAGCCGCACACCCAGATGGTGTTGCAGACGCTCGTCCAGATTGCGCATGAATTCGGGGATGGCAGGCCACAGGCTGTTCTCCACCACGGCAAAGCCCCACTTGGCCTCGTCGACCGGAGTCGGGCGCTGTTCGCGGATCTCGTTGGTGTGCCACGCCTGATTGATGAGCTGTTCGATGCGATTGAGGATCTTGTCCCGCTCGCGGGGCAGCAGGTCGGAGAGCTCCAGCGCCTCGAGGCAGTCGTTGAGCTGCACGTGCTTGTGGATCAGGGTGCGACGGGTCACCTCGGTGGGGTGGGCGGTCAGCACCAGATCGATATCCAGCTCACGCACGGCCTGAATGATGGCCTCTTGCGACAGGTTGGAGGCTTTCAGCTTGTCGAACATCTGCTCCAGCGGGTCCGGGGTGCAGACCTGCTCTTCGCAGCGACGGGAGATGGTGTGGAACTGTTCCGCCACGTTGGCCAGATTGAGGAACTGGCTGAAGGCGCGAGCCACCGGCAGCAGTTCGTCATCGCTCAGGGTGCGCAGGGTATCGAGCAGACGTTCCCGGTCTGATTCATTGCCCTTGCGGGAGGACTTGGCCAATTGGCGAATGGTTTCGATCTTGTCGAGAAAGGCCTGACCCTGATGATCCTTGATGGATTTACCCAGCAGCTGACCCAGCATACCTACGTTGGCGCGTAGTGCGGCGTACTTTTCGTTCATTCCACATCCTTATCTTGTTGGTGCCTGACACCCATCCGGGGTGCTAGACGACCTCACTTATTGTTGTGCGATTACAACATATGCTCCGTCATCTTAGGGTGACAATCTACCCAGATTGTCTGCGCAAGGTCAAATAACAGGCCGATTCAGAACATGTATTTCCATCACCACTCCACAACCGGCTTGTTATGTAACTTACTTACAGTTTTTACGCCCCTTTCACCGCCGCCGCTACAGGCAAAAACGTCTGATCAGGTGTTGCAACACCGAGATGGTCGGCTTGACGAAGGAGAGGTCGAGATACTCATCCGGCTGGTGCGCCTGGGTGATATGGCCGGGGCCCATGACGATGGTCTGGCAGCCAAGCTGCTGGATAAACGGCGCCTCGGTGCAGTAGTTGACCGACTCGGCGGCGCGACCGCTCGCCTTCTCTGCTTCGCGCACCAGCACAGAGTCGTCGGCGCAGGCGTAGGCGGGAATGGGCTCGTGCAGATGTTGCAGATGCAGGCAGCCCGGCTGGTGGATCTCGATGGGCGACAGTGCCTCTTTGAGCATCCCCATCAGCTCATCCGGCCCCACCTGCGGGGTGGGTCGCAGGTCGATATGCAGCTCGCAACAGCCGCAGATGCGGTTCGGGCTGTCGCCCCCCTGAATGTAACCCAGGTTCAGGGTCGGCTGCGGCACGGCAAAGCGGTGGTCGGCGTAGCGATCTTTCAGATCCTGCTGCAAGCGCAGCACCTGCCCCATCGCCTTGTGCATGATCTCCATGGCGTTGACGCCGTTGGCGGGATCCGAGCTGTGACCGCTCTTGCCGGTAATGCGGATCGCCTCCGACATGTGCCCTTTGTGGGCCACCACCGGCACCAGTCCGGTCGGCTCGCCAATCACGGCGTAGTCGGGTTTGAGCTCGGCCGCCGCGGCGATGGCGCGGGCCCCCGCCATGGTGGTCTCTTCGTCGGCAGTGGCGAGAATGCGCAGCGGCTTGGTCAGCTTGGTGAGGTCAATATCTTTGAGCGCCTCCACGATAAAGGCGAAGAAGCCCTTCATGTCGATGGTGCCGAGGCCATAGAGACGATTGCCCTCTTCGGTCACCTTGAAGGGATCCTTGCTCCAACCCCCCTCATCGAACGGCACCGTATCGGTGTGACCCGCCAGCAGCAGACCGCCCTCCCCCTGACCCATCGTCGCCACCAGATTGAATTTGCCCGGCAGATCGGGGAGCGCCGTCACCTCGCACTGAAAACCGAGCTGACCGAACCAGTCGGCCAGCAGCCGGATCACAGCCTCATTGCTCTGATCCCACTTGGGATCCGTGCTGCTGATAGAGGGAATCGCGATAATATTCTTATAAAGTGAAAAAAAATCCAGATTGGCCATCAGCTCCTCCTTGCGTCCCCGGAATGTTTCTGTTAGAAAATACAAATGCAAAGTGAGTGCATGAATATTCTGTAATTTTACCTGAATATCTGGCTCATCAACAAAGGCTTCTAGTTGTAAGGGAAAGTTAATGTTCTGTCACCTGATCTATAACCGACGACACACACCCGCCTGAATTGCCCCTCCGCACTTGTGCAAAGGGGCGATCGAACACCCTTGTGCACTGCAGCACCATGCTGTGAATCTCGAACTCTGACTTGGAATATTCAACATGCTTAACACCGTTATCGTCGGTGCCAGTGGCTACGCGGGAGCCGAACTGGCCGCACTGGTACAGAACCACCCACAACTCAAACTGTTCGGCCTCTATGTCTCCGCCGGCAGTCAGGATGCCCACAAGCGCTTCTCTTCCCTGCATCCCCAGTGGGTCGGCGCCCTCGATCAGCCGCTGCTGCCGCTGGACGACGACGGCATGACCCGGATCCTGACCCAGGCCGATCTGGTGCTGCTGGCCACCGCCCACGAGGTGAGCGCCACGCTTGCCCCCAAGTTTCTCGCCAAGGGGCTGCCGGTGTTCGATCTCTCCGGCGCCTTCCGGGTCAAGGATCAGGGCTTTTACGACAGCTTCTACGGATTCACCCACGACAGCGAACAGTGGCTGGATCAGGCCGCCTACGGTCTGGCCGAGTGGAATGCCGATGCCATCGCCAGCGCCCAGCTGGTAGCCGTACCCGGTTGCTACCCGACAGCATCGCTGTGCGCCCTCAAGCCGCTGCAGCAGGATGGCCTGATTGCCAAGGGGTGGCAGCCCATCATCAACGCCGTCTCCGGGGTTTCCGGCGCCGGTCGCAAAGCGGCCATCAACACCAGCTTCTGCGAAGTGAGCCTCAACCCTTACGGCACCTTCAACCACAGACACCAGCCGGAGATCAGCCACCACCTCGGCAAGGAGGTGCTGTTCCAGCCCCACCTTGGCAACTATGTGCGCGGCATTCTGGCCACCATCTATGTGCAGCTGGCGGACGGCGTGACGCCGACCCAGGTGGATCAGGCCTTCCTCAAGGCTTACGAAGGCAAGCCGCTGGTGCGCCTCACCGGCCAGATGCCCTCTATTCGCGGTGTGGCAAACACCCCTTACTGCGATATCGCCTGGCAACAGCAGGGCAACATGCTGGTGGTGGTATCCGCCATCGACAACCTGCTCAAGGGCGCCGCCTCCCAGGCCATGCAGTGCATAAATATCAAATTCGGATTTGAACCGGCCACCGGCCTGATTTAAGGACTCAAGGAAGGATTGCAACGATGAACAAGCAGACTCTGGTAATCAAGCTGGGCGGTGCCCTTATCGAGAACGACGAGGCGCTGACCGCCCTGTTCGCCACCCTCAAAACCTTTCTCGACGATCAGCACCGTCCGCTGGTGCTGGTGCACGGCGGTGGCTGTCTGGTGGATGACCTGCTCAAGGGGCTGGGTCTCACCTCCACCAAGAAGAATGGCTTGCGGGTGACCCCGTTCGAGCAGATCCCCTTTATTGCCGGGGCGCTGGCGGGCACAGCCAACAAGCAGATGATGGCCAAGGCGATCGCCACCGGCATTCCGGCGGTGGGGCTCTGTCTGGCAGATGGCGGCCTGTGTCAGGTGACCCAGCTCGACCCGGATCTCGGCGCGGTCGGCGAGTGCAAACCGGGCAACCCGGCACTGGTAGCAGGCATCCTCGGTCAGGGCTTCTTGCCGGTGGTGAGCTCCATCGGCATCACAGCCGAGGGGCAGCTGATGAACGTCAACGCAGATCAGGCGGCCACCGCCATTGCCGAGGCGCTCGGTGCCGATCTGGTGATGCTCTCCGATGTAAGCGGCATCCTGGATGGCAAGGGCAAGCTGGTGCCCCAGCTCGACAAGCTGACCGCGCTGGATCTGATGGAGAAAGGGGTGATCACGGACGGCATGGCGGTCAAGGTAGAAGCGGCCCTGCACGCCGCCGAGACCCTCGGCAAGCCGGTCTGTGTCGCCAGCTGGCGTTACCCGGATCAGCTGCTCAAGCTGCTGGCTGGCGGCGCGGTCGGCACCCAGGTAGCCATTTGATCTCCACCGGAACAAGGAATATCCGATGCAACATCTTCTGAAAGACAGTGATCTGAACAAAGCCCAGATTGAAGCGCTGATTGCGCTGGGCAAAGCAGTGAAAGCCGACCCGAAGAAGTACAGCCAGGCGCTGGCCGGCAAGAGCGTGGTCACCCTGTTCGAGAAACCCTCCCTGCGTACCCGGGTCACCTTCGACATCGGCATCGCCAAACTGGGCGGCCACAGCGTCTATCTGGATCAACAAAACGGCGCGCTGGGCAAGCGGGAGTCGGTGAAAGATTTCGCCGCCAACCTGTCGCGCTGGTGTGATGCCATCGTCGCTCGGGTGTTCGATCACCAGACTCTGGTCGAGCTGGCGGGGCACGGCACAGTGCCGGTGGTGAACAGCCTGTGCAACCTCTACCACCCCTGTCAGGGGCTGGCCGACTTTATGACCATTGCCGAGCACTACGACGACCTGTCGAAGGTGAAGCTTGCCTACCTCGGTGATGGCAACAACGTCAGCCACTCTCTGCTGCTGCTGGGGGCGACTCTAGGCACCGACGTGACCCTGATCTGCCCGAAAGGCCACGGCCCGGATACCCAGATCTTCCTGCAGGCGCAGGCACTGGCTGCCAAGTCGGGGGCAACCATCCACATCAGCGATGACGTGGCGGATATCGAAGGGTTCGACGTTGCCTACACAGATACCTGGGTCTCCATGGGTGACAACACCCCGATGGAGCAGGTCAAAGACCTCTTTATGCCTTACCAGATCAATCAGGCCCTGCTCGACCGCACCGGCATTCAGCATGTGCTGCATTGCCAGCCGGCGCACCGGGAGCTGGAGATCACCTCGCAGGTGATGGATGGCCCCGCCTCCCTCATCATGGACGAGGCCGAAAACCGGATGCATATCCAGAACGCCGTGTTGCTGACCCTTCTCGGCGGCAAGTAACGCGGCACTCAACCTGAATCACGACACTTTTATTGAATCATCATCGAATCATCACGGAGAGAAGTAACATGAGCGGAATCAACAAGATCGTACTGGCTTACTCGGGTGGACTGGATACCTCGGCCATCATTCCCTGGCTGAAAGAGCACTATGACGCCGAAATCATCGCCTTTGTGGCCGACGTCGGTCAGGAGCGCGACGATCTGGAAGGGATCGAGCAGAAGGCCATCGCCTCAGGTGCCACCAAGTGCATCATCAAGGATCTGCGGGAAGAGTTCGTCAAAGAGTACGTCTATCCGACCCTGAAGACCGGCGCCGTCTATGAGGGCACCTATCTGCTGGGCACCTCCATGGCCCGTCCGGTGATCGCCAAGGCGATGGTCGAAGCGGCACTGGCGGAAGGGGCTGATGCCATCTCCCACGGCTGCACCGGCAAGGGCAACGATCAGGTGCGTTTCGAAGGCGCGGTCGCTGCGCTGGCCCCCCAGCTGAAAGTGATCGCCCCGTGGCGGATCTGGGACATGCGCTCCCGGGAAGATCTGCTCTCCTATCTGGAGACCCGCAACATCCCCTGCAAGGCGACCCTGAAGAAGATCTACAGCCGCGACGCCAACGCCTGGCACATCTCCACCGAGGGTGGCGAGCTGGAGAGCACCTGGAACGAGCCGTCCGAAGCGGTCTGGCAGTGGACCGTACCGGCCGAGCAGGCTCCGGATCAGCCGGAGTACGTCAAGCTGACCGTGGCGCTGGGTGAAGTGGTGGCCGTTGACGACCAGCCGCTCAGCCCGCACCAGATCCTGATGACCCTGAACGAGCGTGCTGGCAAGCACGGCGTGGGCCGCATCGACATCACCGAAAACCGGATGGTGGGGATGAAGTCCCGTGGCTGCTACGAGACCCCGGGCGGTACCGTGATGGTCGCCGCGCTGCGCGCCGTGGAAGAGCTGGTACTGGATCGCCCGACCCGCGCCTGGCGGGAAAAGCTGGGTGCCGAGTTCTCCCATCTGGTCTATGACGGTCGCTGGTTCACTCCGCTGTGCAAGGCGATCCTCGCCTCGGCCAACGCCATCGCCGAAGATCTCGACGGTGAAGTAGTGCTGAAGATGTACAAGGGTCAGGTCACTGCGGTGCAGAAGAAGTCGCCGAACAGCCTCTACTCCGAAGACTTCGCCACCTTCGGTGCCGACGAAGTGTACGACCAGAGCCATGCCGAAGGCTTTATCCGTCTCTACACCCTGGCCAGCCGGATCCGCGCCATGAAGGAGCAGCATCAAGCCATCGGTGGCGACCATACCCACGGCTAAGCAAGCGCGATAACCCGTTGATTCCGTTGAGGGGGCATGGCCCCCTCTTCTACAGACAGAGGGCATAGCCCCTGACCCATCATCAGCGGGTGTGACAAGAGCGGCAGCGCCCCGGCCGCTTCTGTGAGATAACAGGCTCGCAGAAAAACAGGGCACGATTTCAAGCTCGGTGGCCAGGGCGCCGCCGACAACGCATTCAAGGAGAGCAGTATGGCACTTTGGGGTGGACGCTTCAGTCAGGGAGCCGATAGCCGGTTCAAGCAGTTCAACGATTCGCTGCGGTTCGATTACCGACTGGCGGAGCAGGATATTCAAGGCTCCATGGCCTGGGCCAAAGCGCTGGTCAAGGTGGGCGTATTGACCGCCGATGAGCAGGGCAAGTTACAGCAGGCGATGGAGGTGCTGCTCGCCTCGGTGCAGCAGGATCCCCAGCAGATCCTGAGCTCGGATGCCGAAGACATTCACTCCTGGGTCGAGAGCCAGCTCATCGCCGCCGTCGGCGATCTCGGCAAGAAGCTACACACCGGCCGCTCGCGCAACGATCAGGTCGCCACCGACCTGAAACTCTGGTGCAAGGCGCAGGGCGAGCTGCTGCTCGGCTCCATCACCGCCCTGCAGCAGGGGCTGGTCGCCTCCGCTCGCGCCAATCAGGCTGCGGTGCTGCCCGGTTACACCCACCTACAGCGGGCACAGCCGGTCACCTTCGCCCACTGGGCGCTGGCCTATGTGGAGATGCTGGAGCGGGATTACTCACGGCTGCAGGATGCCCTCAAACGTCTCGACACCAGCCCGCTCGGCTGCGGTGCGCTGGCGGGCACTGCCTACGCCATCGACCGCGAAGCGCTGGCGCTCGACATGGGCTTTGCCGGCGCCACCCGCAACAGTCTGGATTCGGTCTCCGATCGGGATCACGTAGTGGAACTGATGCACGTGGCGTCCCTCTCCATGACCCACCTGTCGCGCTTTGCTGAAGATCTCATCTTCTACAACACCGGCGAGGCGGGCTTTGTCGAGCTCTCCGATGCGGTCACTTCCGGCTCCTCCCTGATGCCGCAGAAGAAGAACCCGGATGCGCTGGAGCTGATCCGTAGCAAGACCGGCCGGGTGGTCGGCGCCCAGATGGGCATGCTGATGAGCCTCAAGGCGCTGCCGCTGGCCTACAACAAGGACATGCAGGAAGACAAGGAGGGGCTGTTCGATGCCCTCGACACCTGGCACGACTGCCTCGACATGGCGGCGCTGGTGCTGATCGATCTGAAAGTGAATGGCGAGCGCACCATGGCGGCGGCCCAGGGCGGTTACGCCAACGCCACCGAGCTGGCGGACTATCTGGTGTCCAAGGGGATCCCGTTCCGTGAGGCGCACCATATCGTCGGTGAAACCGTGGTATTCGCCATCAGCGTGGGCAAACCGCTGGAGGAGCTCTCCATCGGCGAGTTCCAGCGCTTCAGCCCGGTAATCGAGTTCGACGTCTACCCCAATCTGGAACTGGAAGCGACCCTGGCCAAACGGGTTGCCAAAGGCGGTGTCGCCCGCGAACAGGTAGAAGCAGCCCTTACTGCCGCCGAAACCTGGCTGGCCAAACGGGTGGGTTAATCCACGGTAATAGTCATCCGAAATAGAAATAAAAACGGCAACCTCGGTTGCCGTTTTTTATTGCTCACCGCGGTTCAGGCACTGGCATTGAGCAGTTTGCCAACCCCTTCCCCCTTGCCATTGGGCAAGGTCTGTTTAAAGGCGTCGAGCAGCTGATCGAGGTTGAGATGGCTGGCACCGAGGGAATCCTTGAGAGTATCAAGCTCGCTTTGCAGCGCATCGAGGCGGGTACTCTGGGTGCCGCTAGCCAGCTGGTTGCGGACGCTATCGATGGCAGCCGGGAGGGATTGGCCGCCATTCTCCTGCCCCAGAGTCTGCATCAGCTCCCCCATAAAGTGGTTGATGGCTGCGCGGTTCTGCTCGCTATTGGCATCCTTGACTCCCAGCCGCTGGAACAGGCTCTGGACGGTCGGGGCGAGGCGCTCTTCCTGCACGGTTTGCTGCACAGGCTCAGGTTTGCTACTGCTGCCAAGCAGCTGACTGCCCAGCTTGAGGGCGATAGAGGCAAGGGGGAGCAGGTTGCTGATCATGATATCTCTCCGCGACAACGACCCTGAATGGTGTTGCCAAGAGATGTGCATAAGCGGGGCCAGAACGATGAAAAAAACGCCAACCATTGCCAACTCATTGAGCCACCGAACGATTTGCATGGCCGCCTCGTGCTTGGGCATGACCACTGCGGATATCAGGAGGGAGCCGGACGGCCAGCGGCTGCCGCGGCGGGTCAGGGCGGCAAAGGGCATTGCCGGAGCAAACCGGAAGCGACGGGATTGCTTTCCCTCCACGCCCGCCACCCCCTCGATCACGCCATTTTTCATTCATGAAACTTATGGCCATTAAGATAATGTAAATTTTCTTATATAAAATGTTCGCGCATGATGGCTCTCAAACCGGATTTGCCGTCGCCGTTATGCTGGCCGGCAGCCGCCTTCTCCCCGCCTTTTTCGTTTATGGAGTCGCTATGTCCCTGATCACCCCCCATATCTCCCCCGAAGTCAGCCAGTTGGCTCCCGGCTTTCGCGCTTTGAGCATCACGGTGCAGGCCGCCGCCGTGGTCGACCCGAACGTGGGGGCGCGAGCCCTTGATGAGGCCTGCACCGCCATGCTGACCGCCGATGTACCGTGGGCAGAGGCGCATCTCGCCGCCTGGGGCGATCTGTTCAGAAAGTTCGGCGCCAAGCCGCAGCGGACTCCCTGTTCCGCCGAGGCCCTGAGAAAGCGGGTCGCCCGCGACGGCAACCTGCCGGCCATCGATCCCGTGGTCGATCTCTACAACGCCATCAGCATCCGCTACGCCATTCCGGTGGGGGGCGAAAACCTGCTCGCCTATGAGGGGTTGCCGCGACTGGTGGTTGCCGATGGCAGCGAGCAGTTCGATACCATGAAGGGGGGCGAGCCGACCCACGAAGCGGTAGAGCCCGGCGAGGTGGTCTGGCGGGATGACAGGGGGGTGACCTGTCGGCGCTGGAACTGGCGGCAGGGTGTGCGTACCCGACTCAGTGTCGATTCGGGCCAGATGTGGTTCATTCTGGAGAGCCTGACCGAGATGCCGCTGGCTGCGCTGCATGAGGCGGGGGAAAAACTGATCGCCGGGCTGCGGGAGATGATGCCGGAAGCGGTGATCGCGCAGAACCTGATCGGCCATAACGAATAGGCGATTTTCGTCAGCAGGATACAGAGAGGGGCGCCGCAGCGCCCCTCTCTCTTTTCACTCTGCTCAGCCCAGCAGCAGATAGAGCTGGTGAGCGGCCACACCGGCACACAGGCCGCCGATGGTGTGGGCAACGATGGCGCGGGAGGTGAGGTGGCGATAGCCGAGGGCATCCAGCATGGCGGTGTGGGTGCTCAGGAAGCCACTCCAGCACATCCCCATGGCGGTAAACACCGCGACCTCGTTACCGGTAATCCACCCTTTGGCGATAAAGGGGGGCACCAGCGACATAGCGGCGCCGACAGCACCGAGGGAGGTAGCCGGGAAGGCGACCAGCTCCGGCTGCTGGAAGCCAAACAGCAGGTCAAACAGCCAGCTCACCTTGGCGGCCAGCACCGGCAGCAGGGCTACCCCCTGAAACGCTTCGCCGGTATAGCCCTTGTCGCCGGGTCCGAAGGTGAGCAGCATCACGAAGGTACTGATGATCAGCACGCCGGGGATCACCGCCATCCCCAGCTCCACACCGGATTTGCCGCCATCGAGTAGAGAGTTGAGGATCCGCAGCCAGCCGGGAGCCGCCTCTTTGGTCACCCCTACCTTGCGGCCATCGGACGATACAGCGTCATCGTTCAGCACTTCCCCCACCAAGGGGCGGATCATCCGTTGCATCAGTCGGGTAGAGACCACCGAGCCCACCAGAGCCCCCAGCAACCCGATCAGCGCCGCGCTGGCGGTGGATTCACCGCTCGGCAGCTGCAAGGTGGCCATAAAGGTCACCACGATCAGTCCCATGCCAAAGGCGGTGCCGAAGTTGGTGAGCGACACCAGCTGCCAGGGGGTGAAACCTTTGCGAAAGCGGCTGTCCTTGGCGAGGCTGATCACCGCCGGGTTGTCGGAGAAGAAGGTCATCAGCGCAGCCAGGGCGGTGCGACCGGGCAGACGAAACACCGGCTTCATCAGGGGGGCCAGCAGCACCTCCAGCAGGCGGATCACCCCGAACTCGCTCAACAGCTGGCTCAGGGCACCGGAGAGCACCGTGATCCCCATGATAAAGAGCACAGTATTGAGCAGCAGCTGGTGGGCGGTATTGAACAGGGTGTTGACCATGGCAGAGAGGCCCATCTGGCTGCCGAGGTAACCGAACAGGCTGCCGAGAATAAGCAGCACCAGCACGGGTTCCATCCAGTTCCGAATGGCGGCAAGTCGCCCCTTTGACTCTATAACTACATGATTTTCCATATCTATCCTGCGGTTCATCTGTGCGTGTGTGGTTGTTTTTATGGTTAAAAAATGGCTGCGCCAAATAGAAAAAAGCCCTTGTCTTGCGACAAGGGCTTTTTGAATTGGCTCCTCCTACTGGACTTGAACCAGTGACATACGGATTAACAGTCCGCCGTTCTACCGACTGAACTAAGGAGGAATTGTAATTGGTGCCCAGAGACGGAATCGAACCGCCGACACGGGGATTTTCAATCCCCTGCTCTACCGACTGAGCTATCTGGGCAAATGGTGCCGGCTACCGGAATCGAACTGGTGACCTACTGATTACAAGTCAGTTGCTCTACCTACTGAGCTAAGCCGGCACACTTTAAACCATTGTGCATGAACAAATTTTTTATTTCATGGCACCAAAATTGGTGCCCAGAGACGGAATCGAACCGCCGACACGGGGATTTTCAATCCCCTGCTCTACCGACTGAGCTATCTGGGCGTGGGCGCTATTAAACGGATTTTAAGGCAGATGGTCAACGGGAAATTTCACTTTTTGTCTCGTTCGTCTCTTTTTTGCGCAACATCGTCCATTTCTGCCACTTCTTCGGCACAGGCCGCGCCTTTTCGCCCCCAGACTCTGGGTTCCTCCCCCTTGAGCAGGCGGGAGATGTTCTCGTGATGGCGGATCAGAATGAGGCAGGAGAGCAGGGAGACTGGCAGGGTATATTCGGGTTTGAGCAGGTAGGTAAAGAGCGGCGTCAGCAGCACGGTAATGATGGAGGCCAGCGAGGAGTAGCCGCTCACCAGCAGCACCAGCAGCCAGGTACCTATCACGGCGCCCCCCATGGTGAAACCGATGGGCATCATGGTCCCCAGTGCCGTGGCGACTCCTTTGCCACCACGAAAATGAAAGAAGATGGGGTACATATGGCCGAGACAGGCGGCGACCCCGATAAAGCCGAGGTAAACGGGTTTGATCTGCAGATACCAGGCGAGATAGACAGGCACAGTGCCCTTGAGCACATCAAGCAGCAGCACCACCAGCGCCGCCATCCGGCCACCGAGGCGCAGCACATTGGTTGCCCCCGGATTGTGGGAGCCATGATCCCGCGGGTCGGGCAGACCGGAGCAACGGGAGACCAGCACAGCACTGGATAGTGAACCACCCAGGTAGGCCAGAATAATCATCAAAATCGTCAGGGCCGTCATCTTGGTCGTTTTTACCACGATATGAATGGGGTATGATGCGGGCCACATACGCTGGCATGGGCCCATGCCCACCCAGAGCGCCTCGGCAAGCCTGTTGCCCGGCCAGCATCCCTGCGCTGTCATCACAGCCCATCAAGAGTAAAGAAGAAGTACAGTCATGGACAAGGTGTTTATTCGCGGACTCGAAGTTTTGACCACCATAGGTGTATATGAGTGGGAGAAGGGCATTCGCCAAAAGCTCCGTTTTGACCTCGAGATGGGGTTCGACAACCGCCCCGCGGCAGCAACCGACGACATTAATCTGGCACTGGATTATGCCGACCTCTCCAACAAGATTTGCGAACATGTCAGCGGCAAGGTGGTCGAGCTGGTCGAGACCATGGCCGAGCAGGTCGCCATGCTGGTTCTGACCGACGCGCGGGTGCAGTGGGTCAAGGTGACCCTCACCAAGCCGGGCGCCGTGCCCAATGCCGCCGGGGTCGGCGTCGAGATCCTGCGCCATCGCACGCCGGCCGCGAGCAGCAACTGATGACCACCATCTATATCAGCCTGGGCTCCAACATCGAGCGGGAGCGCCATATCCGTGCCGGGCTCGATGCCCTGCACGCCGAATTTGGCGAACTGCGGGTCTCCCGGGTATTCGAGAGCGAAGCGGTCGGCTTCAACGGCCGCCCCTTCTACAACCTGGTGGTGGCTGCCGAGACCGATCTGCCGCTGACCACCGTCTGCCAGCGACTGCGGGCCATGGAGTTCGCCCACGGCCGCGAGCCGGATGCCAAGAAGTTCGCCCCGCGCACCCTGGATCTCGATCTGCTGCTCTATGGCGATCTGGTCTGCGACACCCCGCTGGTGCTGCCGCGCGGCGAGATCCTCACCAACGCCTTCGTGCTGTGGCCGCTGGCCGAGCTGGCTCCCAAACTGCGCCACCCCGTCGATGGCCGCACCATGGACGAGCTGTGGCAAGCCTATGACAAGGCTTCCCAGCAGCTGTGCCCCATTCCCTTTCACTGGGAAGCGTGCGAATTGCAACATCACTGATCCGCAAGGGCGCCTCACGGCGCCCTTGTTGTTTTCACGGACAGGGTTGCTTATCACGGATAAGAAAGTGTCATTGGGCCTGACCCTGCGAGGCTGGCAGGATAGCGCCCACTACAGGAGAACCCCATGCCACTCGATACCATTCACCACTTCAACTGCCAGCTGCTGGCCGAACTGCCCCACCAGCGCTATGAGCATGAACCCATCCTCGACTACGCCACCGACGAAAAGGTCAAAGCCCACCTCGGCTGGCAGGCGGAGTTCAGCAAGACCCTGTTTCTCAAGTTCAAGGATGGCCGCTTCGCCCTGCTGCTGACCCACAGGGACGGCAGGCTCGACAACAAGGCGGTCAAGGCCGCACTCGGTGCCAAGCCCTCCATCTGCACCGCCGAAGAGATGCAGGCGGAGATTGGCTGCCTGCCGGGGGCGGTCTGCCCCTTCCTGCCCCGCGCCGATATTCCGCTACTGGTGGATCCGCAACTGCTCAACCACACCGCCTTCACCTGGACTCCGGGCCACCCGGAGCAGACCTTTCTGTTGGCGACCGAGCATCTGGCCGAAGTGTTGGCGCAGCTCCCCTGCGAGGTCAGCTATCTGCCCGCGCCGACGGCGTAGCCCCATCGCGCGCCAGCTGGGCGAAGATCAGCGCCGCCAGCATGGAGAGCAACCCGACACAGAGGTAGGTAAGATGGAACCCGGCCAGCCACTGGCCGTTGGCCGCTGAGGTGCCCGCCGAGAAGAGCCCGAGCAGGCTGGCGGCAATCGCCACCCCCAAACTCATGGAGAGCTGCATCACCACCGAGAGCAGACCGTTGCCACTGCTGGCCAGGGTCGGGCTGAGATCTTGCAGCGTGAGAGTGTTCATGGCGGAGAACTGCAGCGAGTTGATGGCGCCGAAGATCGCCAGCCAGCCCAGCAGGACCCCGTAGGGGAGCTGGTTGTCGATAAAGTAGAAGCTGGCGATCATCGCCCCCAGCAACAGGGTGTTGCCGATCAGAATGCGGCGATAGCCCACCTTCGGAATCAGCTTGTTCACCAGTGTCTTGGTCAGCATGGCGCCAATCACGGTGGGGATCATGGTCATCCCTGCCTTGCTCGGGGAGAAACCGAGCCCCAGCTGCAGAAACAACGGAGTGAGGAAGGGCATGGCGCCGCTGCCGAGGCGGGCAAACAGGTTGCCCCAGATGCCGATGGCAAAGGTGGCGGTCTTGAACAGGTTCAGGCTAAAGAGCGGCTGCGGTGCATTGGCGGCATAGAGCCAGTAGCTCGCCATCGCCGCCAAGCCGAAGATCAGTGCAAACAGCGCCCAACCGGTGGAGATGCTGTGCTCCCCCAGCCCCTGCAAGCCGACCGACACCAGCACCATGCCGACGCTGAACAGCACAAATCCCTGCCAGTCGAACCGGGCGGTCTGCTGCCGCAGCTCCGGCATAAAGTGCCAGCTGGCGATAAAGCCGAGCAGCCCCACCGGCAGGTTGATGAGAAACACCCAGTGCCAGCTCGCCACTTCCACCAGCCAGCCACCGAGCGCCGGCCCCATCAACGGGCCAAGCAGCCCCGGAATGGTGACAAACGACATCACCCGCAGCAGCTCGTGCTTGTCATAGACCCGCAGCACCGCCAACCGTCCCACCGGCATCAACAGCGCACCGCCAATCCCCTGAAGCACACGGGCGGCCACCAGCATGGAGAGGGAATTGGAGGCGGCGCAGGCGATCGAGCCGAGGGTAAAGAGCGAGATGGCAGCCAGATAGATGCGGCGGGTGCCGAATCTGTCAGCCAGCCAGCCGGAAGCCGGGATCAGCAACGCCACCGTCAACATGTAGGCAATGATCACCGACTGCATCTGCAGCGGGCTCTCTCCCAAGGTCTCGGCCATGCTGGGCAGGGCGGTGTTGAGAATGGTGCCATCCAGCGCCTGCATAAAGAAACCGACCGCCGCCAGCAGGGGCAGCCACTTGCGCTGGGCATCTGTCACTGTGTGGCTCATTGCCACCTCCATTATTTTTGCGGGGGAGCGGCGGCGGTCAGGAAGAGATCGACACAACTCAGAGTCCAGGCATCCTGCTCGGCAGCGCTCTGGGTCAACGGCAGACCCAGCTCACGGAGCATGCGCTCCTTGCCCTGCCACATGAGCAACAGCTGCAAGGCGGCCTGTTCGCTGTCTTGATGGCACAGCAGGCCTTGCTGCTTCTGCTGCTCCAGCCAGTTGGACAGCATCTCGGTCACATAGAGCGGGCCCGCCTCGAAAAAAAGGGTGGCCAGCTGGGCATCGTTGCAGCTGATGCAGGTGCGAAAGATATTGATGGCATCATCGCTCAGGATCAACTTGCGAAAGCTGCGACCAAAGGCAATCAGGCTCTCCCGTACGTTGTTGCCACGCAGCAACACCTCCGGCATCAGCTCACTGCTGACGCACTTGCTGCCCACCGCTTCGGCAAACAGCGACTCCTTGTTGGCAAAATGGCTGTAGACCGTCTGCTTGGAGACGCCCGCTTCACTGGCCACCATGTCCATGCTGACCAGATGCAGACCGTGCTGACAGAAGAGCCGCCCGGCAGCATCGAGGATCGCAGCCCGCTTCTGCTGACTACGGGGTGAAATGTTCATTTTTCCTCCACAATCAAACTGGACAGTCTAGTTTCGAAAAACTAGACTCACCGGTGTGATTTGATGTTATGTCAACCAGAGGATGATGTCATGACACTTTGCTTAATCCTGCTGGCGCTGTTACTGAGTGGCTGCAGCCCGGTCACAGAGTCAGAAGAAACATCCGCCCTGACCCGGGTGATCGCCCAGCCGCTGCAAGCCAGCGATCACTACCCGGTGCTGCACCGCTTCAATGGCCGGGTGATCGCCCCCGAGCACAGCCAGATAGGCTTCGAGCTGGCAGGGCGGATCGCTACCCTGCACAAGGGACGCGGAGAGCCGGTCGCGGCCGGCGAACTGCTCGCCACACTGGACACCCGGCTGCTGGCAGTGGAAGCCAAAGAGCTGGCCGCCCGGGCCGCCCAGAACGAGGCCGAGCTGACCCTTGCCCGGCAGACGCTCGATCGACTCACCGCCCTGCGCCAGCAGCAGTTCAGCTCCCGTCAGGCGCTGGATGAACAGCAAGGCAAAGTCCGCATGCTGGAGGCAAGCGCCAACCAGCTGGCCGCCGCCCTCGAAGCCAACCGGGTCAAACAGGAGAAATCACAGCTGCGCGCCCCCTTCAACGGGATTGTGGTCAGCCGCGAGCAGGCATTGGGGGCCGTGGTAGCCGCAGGCCAGCCTCTCTTCTCCCTGACCCGCAGCGGCCAGTGGGAGGCCGATATCGGCGTGCCGGTGAAACAGGCCGAGTCCCTGATCGTCGGCCAACACTACCCCCTGCAAAGCGGGGAGCAATCACTGGAGGGGCGCCTGCTTAATCTGGGGGTACAAGTGGACGGGCAGACCCACACCCGCACCGCCCGCTTCCAGCTGATCCGGGGCGGCGAACAACTGGCAGAGGGGCAACTGATCACCCTGCTGCATCAGACCCGCGAGCCCACCCGCGCTTACGAAGTGCCGCTCACCGCACTGACCCAGGGATTGCGCGGCAGCTGGACCCTCTACCTGCTCAACGATGAAACACCACCCCGGGTGGTCAGCCGGGACGTCACCTTGCTGCAGCAAGATGGCGAACGAGCCTGGATCAGTGGAGCCCTGAATGGACAAGAACAGCTGGTGACCGATGGCCTGCATAAACTGGTGCCGGGCCAGCAGGTCACCCTGACAACCAGCGTGGATCATCAGGCGGCGCATCCGGAGCCACAGTCATGATCCGCCCGTTTATCGAGAATGGCCGCCTGCTGCTGTTGACGGTCGCGCTGCTGCTGACGGCCGCCCTTGCGGCATTGCAGACTCTGCCCAGAACCGAAGATCCCCAGCTCACCAGCCGTTTTGCCAGCGTAGTTACCCACTTCCCCGGGGCCAGTGCCGAGCGGGTGGAGGCGCTGGTGAGCGAGCCCATCGAGAACCGGCTGCGGGCCCAGAGCGAGATCAAGCTGATCGAGTCGAGCTCTCGCCCCGGTCTCTCCATCATCAATCTGGAGCTCAAGGATGAGGTCAGCGATGTCGAGCCCGTCTGGTCCAGAGTCCGTGACCGGCTGGCAGATCTTGCCGCCGGACTGCCAGCCGGCGCCAGTGCCCCCAAGCTGGATGACGAGAAGGGCTACCCCTTCACCCGGCTGGTCAATGTGGTCTGGCGCGGGCCGGGCCAGCCGCAGCTGGATCGCCTCGCCCGCTACAGCGCCGAGCTGGAACGCCGGGCTCGCCAGCTGCCGGGCACCGAATACGTCGAGCGGGTCGGGACACCACAGGAGGAGATCGAGGTGCGGTTCGATCCCCTCGCCCTCAGTGCCAGCGGCATGAGTGGCGAACAGCTTGCCCAGGCGCTGAGCGGTGCCGATGCCAAAGTAACCGCCGGAGAGTTGCAGGGCAGCCACAATCGCTTTCAGGTGGAGATCCGCGGCGCCCTCGATACCCTGGAGCGGATCCGCCAGATCCCGCTGCGTACCGGCGAGCAGGGCCAGACCCTGCGCCTTGGCGATCTGGCCGAGGTAAGACGTACCCTGCACCAGCCGGAGAGTCAGCTGGCCTTTGCCAATGGTGAACGGGCCGTGGTGGTCGGCCTGCGGATGGCACAGGATCACCGCATCGACCTCTGGTCGGCACGGGTCGATACAATGCTGGCCAAGCTGCAACAGGACTTGCCGGATAATATCGGCCTCGTCACCAGCTTCGATCAGCAGCGTTATACCGATCAGCGGCTCGATACCCTGCTGCTCAACATTGTGCAGGGCTTCCTCATCATAGTGGCAGTGCTGCTGGTGACCTTGGGAGTCAAGGCCGCCATTATCGTGGCCCTGTCGCTGCCGCTTACCGTGGCGTTCTCTTTCGCCTGCATGAACCTGATCAATCTGCCCATTCACCAGATGTCGGTCACCGGTCTGGTGGTGGCGCTCGGGATCATGGTGGACAACGCCATCGTCATGGCGGATCGGGTGCAGTATCAGCGCCGCCACGGCATGGCCATGAGTGCCGCCGCACTGGAAGCCATCGGCCACCTCTGGCTGCCACTGCTGGGCTCCACCCTCACCACCATGCTCGCCTTTATGCCGATCATTCTGATGCCGGGCCCGGCGGGCGAGTTTGTCGGCGGCATCGCCTGGGCGGTGATCTGTTCGCTGCTGGGATCCTACCTCATCGCCCACACCCTGGTGGCTGGCCTCGCAGCCCGCTGGATTGGCAGTGACCAGGGGGGGCGCTGGTATCAGGATGGCTTGCACCTGCCCCGGGTGAGCGCCCGTTTCCAGCAGAGCATCGCCATGGCGCTGGCTCACCCCTGGCGTACCCTGCTGCTGGTCAGTCTGCTGCCCCTGCTCGGTTTCTGGGTGGCGGGCCGCCTCACCGAACAGTTCTTTCCCCCTGCCGACCGGGACATGATCCACATCGAGGCCGGCCTCTCCCCACAGGCGAGCCTGGCGCGCACCCGCGAGCTGGCTCTGGGGATCTCCGCCGAGCTGGCCAGTCTCCCCGAGCTGATTCGTCAGGATTGGGTGGTGGGCGACAACGCCCCCAGCTTCTACTACAACCTGGTGCCCAGAAAACAGGGGCGGGCCGATTACGCCCAGGGGATGATCACTCTGCAGGATGCCGATGCTGCCGAGCGGCTCATTCCACAACTGCAGCAGCGGCTCGATGCAACATTTCCCGAAGCGCAGATCCTGGTGCGCAAGCTGGAACAGGGGCCACCTTTCAATGCCCCGGTCGAGCTGCGGCTGTTTGGCCCCGACCTTGAACAACTACACCGTCTGGGAGAGGAGCTGCGCAGTCTGCTCGCCAATACCCCGGCCGTGGTGCAGACCCGCGCCACCTTGCAGGCAGGGGCACCCAAACTCTGGTTGCAGGTCGATGAGGAGGCCGCCCGACTGGCAGGCATGAGCCTGACCGATGTTGCCTCCCGGCTGGCTGGCGCACTGGATGGCAGGTTGGGCGGCACTGTGCTGGAAGGCACCGAGTCAATCCCGGTAAGAGTGCGGCTGGCAGAGCCCTTGCGTCAGGATCCGGATGCGCTGCTCAATGTGCCGCTATCGCTCACCGGCACCGGCCAGCAAGGGGCTGCCAATCTCACCTTGCGGGCACTTGCCAGCCCCGAGTTGCTGCCAAGCTGGGGGGAGATCAGCCGTCGGGATGGTGAGCGGGTCAATGTGCTGGAGGCCTATCTGGCGGTCGGCGTACTGCCGCAAACCGTGCTGGAGCAGGTCAAAGAGCGGCTGGCCGCCAAGGCGCTGGCGTTGCCGCCGGGCTATCGACTGGAGTTTGGCGGAGAAGCCGCCAAGCGGGATGAATCGGTGGGCAATCTGATGGCCCATGTCAGCCTGGTCGCCGTGCTGCTGGTGACCGTGCTGGTGCTCAGCTTCAACTCGTTCCGGCTGGCAGGCATCGTCACCCTGGTGGCGATCCAGTCGGCGGGGCTCGGCCTGCTGTGGGTCTGGCTGCTGGGGTACCCCTTCGGGTTTACGGTGATCATCGCCCTGCTGGGACTGATGGGGCTGGCCATCAACGCCGCCATCGTCATTCTGGCCGAGCTGAAGGCAGACCCGCTGGCACAACAGGGCAATCTGCCGCAGATCCGTGACCTGGTGGCCGGTTGCAGCCGCCACATCGTCTCAACCACCATCACCACGGTGGGCGGCTTCATCCCGCTATTGCTGGGGGGCGGCGGCTTCTGGCCCCCCTTTGCCATCGCCATCGCCGGTGGCACAGCGCTGGCGACCCTGCTCTCGTTCTACTTTGTGCCGGTGGCGTTTGTGCTGTTCAACCGTCGCCGTCCTGACCCGATGCAGGAGAGCTGCAACGCGCAAGATCAGTTGTCGGGCTGACCCAGCATGGCTTTGAGCCGCTCTTCCAGAGTGGGCTCGGGGGCCTTTAAGGTCGCCATAAAGAGCTGCTCGATACCGGCCTTGTCCTGACTTTTCACGATAAACACCAGTCGGGACTGGGCCTTGCCCTCCGGCCAGTCGCCCAGCGCCTGCAGCGGATAGAGCTGGCCGTGGACGCCGTGGATCACCACCGGCTGGCTCTCTCCCTCCAGCTGCAAGATCCCCTTGAGCCGCAGCAGGGCATCGCCGTATTGGGCCTGCACCGCATCGATGGCGGCCAGCAGGCGGGAGGGCTTGAGCGGCTCGCCGATACGCAAAGAGAAACTCTCGATGTTGCCGTGCTCGAAGTGGGTGGGCGCAGCTGTGCCCACCTTGGCTGCAAACGGTTGCATCTTCGGCTGCATGGGGGACGCCAGCCCCTGCTTGGGGGATTCGGTGCGCAGCCAAGCAAGGAGCTGGCGCACATCGCGCCCCGCCGCTTCGTTGTAGGCGCCGAGCTTCTCCAGCACTGCTGGCGACAGTTCGCCATTGGTCACCTGCTGGATGGGGGCCGCAGGATTGAGTGCCGCCAGCTGGGCTTCGACCCGTGCCAGCTGTTCGCCATCCACCAGATCCCCCTTGCTCACCACCAGCAGATCCGCCAGCGCCACCTGTTTCACCGCCTCATACTGGGCCGCCAACTGCTGCTCAATATGACCGGCATCCACCACGGTGACGGTGCCATCGAAGCGGTAGCGCTGGGCGATAAAGCCCTCTTCGCGCAGGGTAAAGAGCACGGGAGCAGGATCTGCCAAACCGGTGGTCTCGATAATCAGCCGCTTGAACGGTTTGATTTTGCGCTGGATGGCCTTCATAAACAGCCCCTGCAGCGCCTCCACCAAAGAGCCCTGCACCGAGCAGCAGATGCAGCCAGAGTCGAGCAGCATCACCTGCTCATCCACCTGTTGCACCAGATGGTGATCCAGCCCCACCGAGCCGAACTCGTTGATCAGCACGGCGCACTCACCGAGCTCCGGCTGCTTGACCCAATGGTTGAGCAAGGTGGTCTTGCCGCTGCCGAGAAAGCCGGTCAGCAGGGTCACGGGAATTCGAGTGTCTTGCATATCGGTCATGTCAGATCCTTACCGGTTGGCAAACAGGTCGCTGAGCCAGCGGTTTTCAAAGCGGCCGTGGGGGTCGAGCTCGGCTTTCAACGCAACAAAGTCGTTCCAGCGCGGCAGCAAGGCCGGGAAGTCGTAGAGATCCATCGCCAGATGCTTGCCGAAGTGGGGAATGCCGCCGAGCGGCACCAGCAGTTGCTGCAGCTCGCGCATCTGCTCCATGGAGCCGTTGACGAAGGTGCCGTCCGCAGCCAGATAGACCAGAAAACCGATCCAGCAGACCGGCTGGCCATAAGCGGCGCTGAGCCAGGCCTCGGAAGGGCCAGTGCAGCGCAGGATAAAGGGGTAGTGCAACACGCCGGGGTTGGCCTGCTGCCACGCTTGCAGAGTCTCCAGCGCCTCGTTCATGCGATGCAGCGGCACCGCCACCTCACAGTTGATCTGAGGTGCCGGGATCCCCTTGCAGAGAATTTGGTAGACGTTGCCCACCAGATCGGAGGCATCCTTGAAGCGGCGTACTGTCTCGAAGTGCTCACCGGCCAGCGCCTCATCCTTGGTGTCTTTCGCCATCTTCTGCAAAGTGGCATCAATGGTGGCATTCATGCGGGCGTCGATATCGCCATCCAGCAGCAGCGGCTCGCTGCCACCGGCACGATAACGGGCAACCTCCTCCTCGGAGGCGGGATCCACCAGCCAGATGTGGCTTTCGCCGGTCCAGGCAAACCACCAGCTCTTCACAAAGCCGTGCTCGCGGTTGAGCCGCTCGTTGTGTTCCAGCAGGAAGGGGTAGTCGGTGGTGAACTTGGTGCAGCGCATAATGCGGTTCGGCACGGTACGCAGGGTAACGTCGAGCAGGATGCCGAGCATCCCCATCCCCATCACGAAGGCACCGAAACGCGGGTCGGTGCGATCCACCCGGATGATGTCGCCATTGGCCAGCATAACCGTCATCGCCTCCACCGCATCGCAGAGGGCAGACTGGTGCAGCCCCTGACCGTGGGTGCCGGTGCTGAGGGCGCCGCCCAGGGTCTGGATGCCGATAACGCCGGGGGATGCGGGCAGCATCCGCTCCATGGCGATCAGCCCGGCATAGACGGTATCGAGGGGCGTCCCCGCCTGATAGGTCACGGTATCGGCAGTTTTCGCCAGCTGGCCGCGCAGGTGGTGCAAGTCCACCAGCAGCGCCTGACTGCCTTCGGCATAGACGCTGTGGATGGGTTCAAAAGAGAGGCCGGAGCCGATAAGGCGCAGCTTGCGCTCGGGGTGTTCCCGCAGCAGCGCTTGCAACTCGTCGCGGCTTTTCGGGCGCCACACCTGATCCAGCGCCCCGAGAGGATTGGTTCTCGACCAGTTGAACAGCACCTCCCGATTACCGATCGCCTTGATGCTGTGAAATGCCTGGAACTGAACCGTCATACCGCGCCTCATCTTTTACTGACGTCAAAATGAGCGCTGATTCTACCGAAAAGCGAGCCGCAAGGCATGAAAAACAAGCCCCTGCATTCGAGGGGGGATAGGGATAGAGCACTTCCCTACCCTGCCAGAGGGGAGCTTGGCCGCCCGTCTGTCACCGATAAATCAGGTGGCGTTCGAGATGCCTCGCACCCCATCTGGCTGGCGGGTCTGAGCCTCTTCCGGCAGCAGCTCCTCGCAGAACTGGCGCAGCGGCATGGGGCGGGCAAACAGGTATCCCTGCAGATAATCGACCCCTTTGGCCCTGAGGTAGTCAGCCTGACGCTCGCTCTCCACCCCTTCCGCCACCAGCGCCAGACCGAGCCGGGTCGCCAGATCGATCACGTTGTCCACGATATGTTCCGAGAGCGACTCGGTACCGATGCGGGCGATAAAGGATTTGTCGATCTTGAGGTAATCCACATGGAACTGCTGCAGGTAAGCCAGGCTGGAGTGGCCGGTGCCAAAGTCGTCGATGGCGAGTTTGACCCCCATCTCGTCCAGCTGGCGGAACAGGGAGAGGGTCTGGGGATCTGACATCAGCAGCTCCCGCTCGGTCAGCTCCAGCACCAGTACCACCTTGCCGGGGAGGAAGTGGCCGAGGAAGGCGCGACACTCGGCCAGCAGGGCAAAATCGTGGCAATGGGCTGCGCTGATGTTGAAGCTGATATGAAACCCATCGGGCAACTGCTCCTGAGAGCGGTTCAACCGTGTCGCCACCTGCTTCATGATATGGGTGGTCATGGGAACGATCAGTCCCGACTCCTCCGCTTGCGGAATAAAGAGATCGGGCCGGATCACCCCTTCATTGACATGTTCCCAGCGCATCAGCACCTCGGCGCCCATCATCTTGCCGTCGTGGCTGGCAATCAGCGGCTGCAGATAGGGGACAAACTCCCTGGCCCGCAGGGCTCGTCGCAACTCATCTGTTGGCGAGCCGGGCCGCCCCAGCACCCACCACACCAGCCAGGCCAGCAAAAGCGAGGAAACCGCCAGCCACGACAGCGCCACATGGCGCGCGGCCCACAGCGACTTCCAGTAGACCGGCATGGCATAACCGGCATGGATGGTGAAAGGATAATGGGATGAGGTGAGGGCCTGGCTGATCCCGCGATGGAGGGTGGGCGCCTCGCTCAGATAGCTGCCAGACTCATTGAGCCAGGCCGACCCCACCTGCAGATAAAGCGCACTGGATTTTCCGCTCATGGAGAGCATGAAGCTGAGCTGGGTGCTGTCGATGGCGCTCAAAGCGGCATCCTTGCCCCGCTCGGTGCGCACCACCAGCAGCGGGTGATTTTGCCGCACCCGGTTGCCACTCATCAGCAGCAGCTTGCGGCCGGTGTAGATCTCCGGCTCATCGGCATCATCAGCTTCACCAAACAGCGAAGTGCAATTGATGATGCCGTTTCGCACCAGATTGACCGAACGCAGGAAGGGCTCGATGGCGACCTTCTTGCGCAGCACCAGCAGGTTGTCGCGACAGGGAGCCTTCACCAGAGGCAGCACGGAGCGATTGGCCTGCTCCGCATGATCCAGCATCGACTCCATCAGGGTTCTGGCCTTGTGGGCCGAGGCGCTGGATTCCGCTTTCAGCTCCTGCAGATAAGTACTGTGGATGACCGCCCCCCCCCCAGCAGCGGCAGAGCAAAAACCAGCAAGGCACCGCCGAAGCGTAACCCGGTTCGGGAGAGATCGATCCTGAACAGAAACATAAAGAACCACGCCGCAATTTGTCAGGCCTGCCAACGCAAGCACCCAGTGAACAGATAAACACTTTCCCTCGATAACGATGCCTCATCATTACCGCACATAGCCGAGCAACATAACCCAAAGCGTTTATAAAACGAACCACCCAACAGGTGATTGACCTTCTCGAGCAGGAACATTTAAGCCCCCCCAAGAAAGACGACAAATAACGCTCAAATAAATAATGCCGCGTAAATACGCGGCATTATTGGCTTCTTATCGCGCAAATCGCGCAAGAACTCCGTTAAACGGCTTGCTGCAGGATCACCCCATCGGCCTTCTTGGTGTAGGAGGCGATCTCGTTGAAGTTGAGGTAGCGGTAAGTATCTGCCGCAGTGGCATCGAGCGCCTTGGCGTACTGCAGGTACTCCGCCACGGTCGGGATCTTGCCGAGGATGGCGGCAACGGCGGCCAGCTCTGCTGAGGCCAGATAGACGTTGGCACCTTTACCCAGACGGTTCGGGAAGTTACGGGTGGAGGTGGAGACCACGGAGGCTCCTTCCGCTACCCGCGCCTGGTTGCCCATGCACAGGGAGCAGCCCGGGATCTCGATGCGGGCACCGACGCGACCAAAGATGCCGTAGTAGCCCTCTTCGGTCAGCTGATCCTTGTCCATCTTGGTGGGCGGTGCGATCCACATGCGGGTCGGCAGCTCGCCCTGATACTTCTCGAGCAGTTTACCGGCAGCGCGGAAGTGACCGATGTTGGTCATGCAGGAACCGATGAACACCTCGTCGATCTTGTCGCCAGCCACGTCGCTCAGCAGACGGGCGTCGTCCGGATCGTTCGGCGCACACAGGATTGGCTCCTTGATGGTGGCCAGATCGATCTCGATGATTTCGGCGTACTCGGCATCCTTGTCCGCTTCCATCAGCACCGGGTTGGCCAGCCACTCTTCCATCCCCTTGATACGGCGGGTGATGGTGCGTACGTCGCCGTAGCCTTCGGAGAGCATCCATTTCAGCATCACGATGTTGGACTTCAGATACTCGATGATCGGCTCTTTATCCAGCTTGATAGTGCAACCGGCAGCGGAACGCTCGGCGCTGGCGTCCGCCAGCTCGAATGCCTGCTCCACTTTCAGGGTCGGCAGACCTTCGATCTCGAGGATACGGCCGGAGAAGATGTTCTTCTTGCCCGCTTTCTCGACGGTCAGCAACCCCTTCTGGATGGCGGCATAGGGGATGGCATGGACCAGATCACGCAGGGTGATACCCGGTTGCAGCTCGCCCTTGAAGCGCACCAGCACGGACTCCGGCATGTCCAGTGGCATCACGCCGGTAGCAGCAGCGAAAGCCACCAGACCGGAGCCCGCCGGGAAGGAGATACCGATGGGGAAACGGGTGTGAGAGTCACCACCGGTACCCACGGTATCCGGCAGCAGCATGCGGTTCAGCCAGGAGTGGATGACGCCGTCACCCGGACGCAGAGAGACACCGCCGCGGTTCATGATGAAGTCCGGCAGGGTGTGGTGGGTCTGTACGTCGATGGGCTTCGGATAGGCGGCAGTGTGGCAGAAGGACTGCATGGTCAGATCGGCGGAGAAGCCGAGACAGGCCAGATCTTTCAGCTCGTCGCGGGTCATCGGGCCCGTGGTGTCCTGGGAGCCGACCGTGGTCATCTTGGGCTCGCAGTAAGTGCCGGGGCGAATGCCCTTCACGCCGCACGCCTTGCCCACCATCTTCTGGGCCAGGGTGAAGCCTTTACCGGTATCGGCCACCGGCTGCGGGCGACGGAATACGGTGGAGAACGGCAGCCCCAGCGCTTCGCGGGCCTTGTCGGTCAGGCCGCGGCCGATGATCAGCGGGATACGGCCACCGGCGCGCACTTCGTCGATCAGTACATCGGTTTTCAATTCAAACTGTGCCAGCACCTGTTCGGTGCCGTGTTTGCAGATCTTGCCGGCATAGGGGTAGATGTCGATTACATCGCCCATTTCCAGCTTGGAGACGTCCACTTCGATAGGCAGAGCGCCGGCATCTTCCATGGTGTTGAAGAAGATCGGGGCAATCTTGCCACCCAGACAGACACCGCCAGCGCGCTTGTTCGGCACGAACGGAATGTCGTCGCCCATAAACCAGAGCACCGAGTTGGTGGCGGATTTACGGGAAGAGCCGGTACCGACCACGTCACCCACATAGGCCAGCGGGAAGCCTTTCTCTTTCAGGGCATCGATGGTCTTGATGGGGCCGACGGCGCCATCCTTGTCCGGAGTAATGCCGGGACGGGCGTTTTTCAGCATCGCCAGCGCGTGCAGCGGAATGTCCGGGCGGGACCAGGCGTCCGGTGCCGGCGAGAGATCGTCGGTGTTGGTTTCGCCGGTCACCTTGAACACGGTGACGGTGATCTTCTCGGCCAGCTCCGGGCGGGAGAGGAACCACTCGGCATCAGCCCAGGATTGCATCACTTGCTTGGCGTGGACATTGCCCGCCTTGGCCTTCTCTTCCACGTCGTGGAAGGAGTCGAACATCAGCAGGGTGTGGGAGAGCCCCTTGGCGGCAAGCGGCGCCAGGGTGGCGTGATCCAGCAGGTCGATCAGCGGTTGAATGTTGTAACCACCCTGCATGGTGCCCAGCAGTTCAACGGCTTCGGCGGCAGTCAGGATGGGAGAGTGGGCTTCGCCCTTGGCGACGGCGGTGAGGAAACCGGCTTTGACATAGGCCGCTTCATCAACACCGGGGGGAATACGGGAGGACAACAGCTCTTTCAGAAAGTCTTCTTCGCCAGCGGGCGGGTTCTTGAGCAGCTCAACCAGGGCGGCGACCTGCTCTGCATCCAGAGGTTTGGCAACCACGCCCTCGGCGGCACGTTCTGCGACGTGTTTACGGTATGTTTCAAGCACGACTAATTCCTCTTTGGTCTTTTTTTGGGGTTCGCCCACGCTCGCGGCGATCGTCCTTGCGGGATACCCCGTAGGGTGCTCCCCACTATATAAGTTTTAACGACTAATTAAAATCCAAACCCTGTTTACTTATTCACCACAAAATCGTAACCAATTAAACAGGCTGGTATTTTTTGAAAATTAATTGAACGCCCTCAACCAGAGTTAACAAATTGGCATCATTTCAGCATTATTCGAACGTACTGCCCAATTGCAGATAGAAGACGTCATTGCCCCCCTCAGCCATGCCGTAGCCGAGGAACACAGGGCCGAGGAAGCTCTCCACCCCGACATAAAGCGACCCGGCGGTGAAGGAGCTCTCCAGACTGATATCCTCACCCTTGTTCCAGACCCCGCCCTGCTCCAGAGATCCACCCAGATAGAGCGGCATCTTGAGGGCACCGAAGTCGTTGTCCGCCACCCGATAGATGTAGCGCAGGCCACCAAACAGGCTATAGCGACCGCTCAGCTGGTAGCGTTGGAAACCGGAGAGGCGGAACAGTCCGCCCAGATCCTGAATATGCAGCGGCACCACCTCTTCACTGCCCGAGCCGCCCCCTTCGAGGATCAGGTTGAGGCTGTGCCTGTCCCATGACCAGGGCTTGATCATCGAGAGCTGATAATTCCAACCTTCACTGCGGCCATCTGCTGACTCGAGTCCATCCACACTGACGTGTGAGTGGCCCAGTTTCATATCCCACTTCACCCCCTGATAGGGGAAATAGCGGCTATCCAGATTGTCGTGTTCAAAGCGGACATAGGGGCCCCACGCCGTGGCATCCCCTTGCAGCTCTTTGAAGTTTTTGATCTCGATACTGCCCGTCTGCCCTTCCAGCCCCATAGACAGGCGGCTCCAGGGCTGACGATTCCAGCCGACCGCCAGATCGGCGCTGAAGAAGGAGTACTCGGTATCGAGATAGGTAAATATCGGTTCGTCCGGATCCGGATTAAAGAGGCTTCTCTGGGTCTGGTCATAGGCCAGGCTCGCCTCGCCATAGAAGGTCTGGGAGGGCTCCAGCGGTGTATAGAAGTCGGTCTTGATATGTTTGGCCGTGCCCAGTGATGCCTCGGTCAACCACTCGGCCCCCCACTCGTTGACGTTGGTGAGGGTGTAGGACATGCCGACGTTGTAGTTGGAGGTATTCTCGAAGTCATCGGTGAAACCGAACTGGAAGTTGAGGTAACCAGGCCCCCAGTTCTTCTCGCTGGCATCCACTACCAGCACGTTCTCCCCATCGCGCTCCTCCACTTCATAGGTGATGCGGTCAAACGACTCCAGCGCATAGAGGCGGCGAATGCCAGCCTCCAGACTCTCGTTGGTCTGGATCTTGTCCGGCCGAACCTTCAGCATGGCGTGCACCGTCTCGTCGGAGAGGCGCGACTTGTTGATGATCTCCACCTTGTCGATGAAGTAGGCGGGTTGACCACTTCGCTCGGCACGGCGGCTCAGCTTCTGGTTGCGATAGGCGTTGTACTGCGCCTTGGTGAGCGACAGCTTATCGAGTTGCAGCGACGCCTTGTACGCCGCCGCCTCACCCATTTTGATCCCCTCCGGCATGCGGGCAAAGTCGGCGATCCCCATATCGCCAAACTCGGGAGCGATCAGTATGTCTTTCGGCCCCATCAGCGCCTTCTGCTTGTCGGTACCCACCTGGGTCATGTAGGTGGTGAGCTGGTCGATCATCGCCAACCCTGACTTGAGTGATTCACGGGTACGCAGCTTGGCACCGATATCCACCGCGATCACCACGTCGGCCCCCATTGCCTTGGCGACATCCACCGGCATGTTGTTGACGCTACCGCCGTCCGCCAGGATGTGCCCCTCCCACTCCACCGGCTTGAGGGCACCGGGAATGGACATGGAGGCCTGCATTGCCTTGGCCAGGCTGCCGTGATCCAGCACAAAGGGGGTGACCGTCTCCATGTCGGTCGCCATGGCGCGGTAGGGAATGGGGAGATCGTCGAAGCTCTCCTGTACCGGCAGGTTGGAGGTGGCCCCCCGCAGCAGGCTGGCCATGGATTGGCCCTGGAAAAAACCGTCCGGCAGCTGGGTGGTGTCGCCATTCACCCCGATATCGGTGCGCAGCTGATACTGCTCGTTCTGCTGCTTTTTACGCAACGACAGCTCGTCGCGGCCCACCTTGTCCTGATAGCCCTTGTTCCAGTCGATGGCCAGGGTAGTGCGCTCCACCTCCTCGGCACTGAGCCCCATGGCGTACATCCCCGCCACATAAGAGCCCATGCTGGTGCCGACTATGATGTCGACCGGAATCCGTTTCTGCTCCAGCACTTTGAGGATGCCGATATGGGCCGATCCCTTGGCACCGCCGCCGCTGAGCACCACCGCAATTTTCGGGCGCTCCCCCTGTGCCGCCACAGCCAGCAGCGGGCAGGCCGCCAGCATCACCAAAAGCAGACGGGTCCATCCCGCACCTAAGCTGCGCATCATATTTTCCATATTATTCAGAGGGTCAGTCACCAAGGATGGCCTCTACTATAAGGGGCCCGGCAGTTAGCGCAACCGTCAATCCGCCTCCCGCCTGTGCTGCATGGCGAAGGGGCGAGTCGCCGCCCCTGTGAGCGCAAACGTAATCCGCAAATAAAGGGCTGCAAGCCTCATGGGTAGCGCCGCGCTGCCGCTAATATGAGCGTCGTCAATCTCAACCTTTTGAGCACCTTTATGCTGGCAACCCTCACTCTTAAACAGAAAATACTGGCCACGGTCATCCTGGCCGTGGTCGTCTCCTGCCTGCTGGTAGGCTACTTCAGTCAACGCTCGGCCCAGCAACTGATCGAAAACCGGATGTTCGAGCAGGAGCTCCCCAACCTGACCCAGCGGATCAGCAAGGAGATTGAACAGGATCTCCACGGCATCGCCCAGGCCGCCCGCCAACTGGCCACCGACCGCTTCATTCTCGACTGGGTGGATCGGGGCATGCCCAAAGAGCAGGAGCCGATCCTCATCAACCAGCTCAAGGATGTGGCCAACCAGTATGGTCTGGTGACCGCCTCCTTCGCCGATCGCCAGACCGCAGCCTACTACAACCAGGATGGCTTTCTGCGCAACCTGACCCCAGCGCAGGACGCCTGGTTCTATGACTACACCAAGAGCCAGAAGGAGATGACCCTCAGCATCTTCCGCGAGAGCAACGGCGAGGTGAAGCTGTTCGTCAACTTCCAGCAGCTCAACGGGCGCGGGCTGGCCGGCTTTGCCAAATCCCTCGACACCATGGTGACCATGGTCTCCAACTTCCGGCTGGAAGAGAGCGGCATCGTCTTTATGGTCGATGGCAGCGGCAAGGTGAAGCTGCACCCCGAGGCCAACCGCATCGAGCGTGATACCCTTAGCAACATTGCCAGCGGTGATACCGGCAGCCTGCTGGCCAAACGCCCCTTTGCCGTCATCAACGCCGAGGTAAATGGCGAGCCCATGGTACTGGCCAGCAGCTATATCCCGCTGCTCGACTGGTATCTGGTGGCCCAGGTGCCAGAAGCCGAGATCTATGCCGAACTGGATCAGACCCGCAACGAGATCCTGATGATCTCGCTGGTGATTGCGCTGGCCATGGGGCTGATGGGGATGCTGCTGGCAGGCTCGGTCAGCCGCCCGCTCAACGAGCTGGCCCGCCTGTTCAAGGAGCTGGGCAGCGGCGATGGGGATCTCACCCAGCGCCTCAAGGTGGAAGGACGTGACGAGCTGAGTCAGGTCGCCACCGGTTTCAACAACTTCGTCGCCAAGATCCACGGCTCCATCGAGCAGGTGGCGGAGAACTCCCGCCAGCTCGCGGCCACCGCCAACGAGGTGGCCAACAAGGCGCAGCTGACCCAGCACAACTGTACTGCCCAGCGCGATCGCACCGTGCAGGTGGCCACCGCCATCCACGAAATGGGGGCCACGGTGAGCGAGATCGCCGGTAACGCTTCGCTGGCAGCCGAAGTAGCCAGACAGGCCAACGATCAGGCCGATGCAGGGGCAGTAGTGGTAGCGCAGGCACGCCACGGCATCGTCGACCTCTCCGGTGAGATTGAGCAGGTGGCAGGGGTTATCGAGTCGCTGGCGAGCCAGACCGACTCCATCGGTAGCATCCTCGAAACCATCCGCAGCATCTCGGAGCAGACCAACCTGCTGGCACTGAACGCCGCCATCGAGGCCGCTCGCGCCGGTGAACAGGGTCGCGGTTTCGCCGTGGTGGCAGATGAGGTACGCAATCTGGCCAACCGCTCCGCCGCCTCGACCGCCGAGATCCAGGGGATGATCAACCGCTTGCAGGAGCAGAGTGCCCGCGCGGTCAGCGCCATGGCGCAGGGGCGTAACCAGAGTCTGGAGGTGGTGAGCCAGGCCGATGAGGCCAACGCCGCCCTCGGCCAGATCACCGCCCACATTACCCAAATCAACGACATGAATATCCAGGTCGCCACCGCCACCGAGGAGCAGTCCAGTGTGGTCGGCGAGATCAACCGCAACGTGGAAGATATCAACCAGCTCACCATGGAGACCGCCGATATCGCCCACCAGCTGACCGAATCGAGCCGCAGCCTGCAGCAGCTCTCCGGTCAGCTGGACAAGCTGGTTGGCAACTTCCGACTCTGACCCCGACCTTGACCTAAGTCATCAACAACAGAGAGCGCCGTGGCGCTCTCTGTTGTTTTGGTGGCGACTAATCCGGCATAGCCGTCAGCCCTTGCCCTCCCGTTTGCGCTGATACATCAGCTCATCCGCGCGAGTGAGCAGCTCGGCCAGGGAGACACAGCCGTGCCCGTCATAGCAGACAATTCCGGTGCTGCAGGTCAGCGCATAACCGCAACCACTGTGCTGATTGTGCTCGGCCAACATGGCATTGAAACGCTCATAGGCCAGTTGCGCCTGCGCCTCCACCACATTGGGCAACAGGACGGCGAACTCATCGCCGCCCATGCGGGCAAACACGTCGGCGCCACGAAAAGCCTGCTTGAGCAGAGTGGCAAAGGCGATCAGGGCCCGATCCCCTTCTGCATGCCCCCACCGATCGTTGATCCCCTTGAAGCCATTGAGATCCAGATAGAGCAGTGCCAGTGGCATCTGCAAGCGACTGGCAAGCGAGAGGCTCTTCTCCGCCAGCATCACGAACCCGCGCCGATTGGAGATCAGGGTCAACTCATCAATGGTGGCCAGCTGCACCGCTTCGAGCTCCCGCACCACCATCGCCGCCAGATCCTTGAGCAGCCCCACATCCTCATCGCTCAATTCCCGCGGCACCGTATCGATGATGCAGAGTGTCCCAAGTTTGCAGCCGTTGGCGATCCGCAGTGGCTGTCCGGCATAGAAGCGGATGCCGGGCCCACCCACCACCAGCGGATTGTCGGCAAAGCGGGGATCCTGCGAAGCATCCGGCACGATAAAGGTCTCATCACCCATGATGGCGTGGCCACAGAACGAGATGTCCCGGGCGGTCTCGCGGACCTCCAGTCCGATACAGGATTTGAACCACTGGCGATCTTCATCCACCAGACTCACCAGCGCGATGGGGACATTGAACACCCGTCGGGCCATGCGGGTCAGCCGATCAAACCGCTCCTCAGCCTCGGAATCCAGCAAAGAGAGCCGCCGCAGGGTCTCCAACCGCAATGCCTCATCGGGTGGAATGGGTGCTTCTAGCATCGTGCCTCTCTCGTCAGTGCCAAAACCTATCTTTAGCATATTGGGCTTTGTCGAAGTCGGGGCAGCAAGGAGAAAACAAAAAGCCGCTCATTCGAGCGGCTTTTTAGACAAGCGGGGAAGAAAATTACTTTTTCTTCTTGGCCTTGGCGTTCGGCAGGTCGGTGATGGAGCCTTCGAACACTTCGGCAGCCAGACCCACGGACTCGTGCAGAGTCGGGTGAGCGTGGATGGTCAGCGCGATATCTTCGGCGTCAGCACCCATCTCGATGGCCAGACCGATTTCACCCAGCAGTTCACCACCGTTGGTACCCACGATGGCACCACCGATGACGCGGCCGCTCTCCTTGTCGAAGATCAGCTTGGTCATACCGTCGGAGCAGTCGGACGCAATGGCGCGACCGGAAGCAGCCCACGGGAAGGTGGCGACTTCGAAGTTCAGGCCCTGTTGCTTGGCTTCCTTCTCGGTCAGACCAACCCATGCCATCTCTGGCTCGGTGTAGGCGATGGACGGGATCACTTTCGGGTCGAAGTAGTGCTTCTTGCCGGCGATAACTTCAGCGGCAACGTGACCTTCGTGCACACCTTTGTGTGCCAGCATCGGCTGGCCCACGATGTCACCGATGGCGTGGATGTGCGCCACGTTGGTACGCAGCTGCTTGTCCACCTCGATGAAACCGCGTTCGGTCACGGCAACGCCAGCTTTCTCGGCATCCAGCATCTTGCCGTTCGGCACACGGCCTACGGCAACCAGCACGTTGTCGTAACGAACCGGCTCGGCCGGGGCGTGTTTGCCTTCATAGGAGACGTACAGGCCGTCTTCGCGCGCTTCAACTGCGGTGACCTTGGTCTCCAGCATGATGTTGAATTTCTTGGCCACACGCTTGGTATAGATCTTGACGATGTCTTTGTCGGCAGCCGGAACCAGCTGGTCGGCAAATTCCACCACGTCGATCTCGGAACCCAGAGAGGAGTAAACGGTACCCATCTCCAGACCGATGATGCCGCCACCGATAACCAGCAGTTTGCCGGGAACGGTTTTCAGCTCCAGCGCATCGGTAGAGTCCCATACGCGCGGGTCATCGTGGGGGATGAACGGCAACTTCACCGGACGGGAACCAGCCGCGATGATGGCGTTGTCGAAGGTCACGGTAGTCTTGCCGTCTTCCCCGGTCACTTCGAGCGTGTTCGGGCCGGTAAATTTACCCAAGCCGTTAACAACCTGAACTTTACGCATCTTGGCCATGCCAGCCAGACCGCCGGTCAGCTGGTTGATAACCTTCTCTTTCCACAGACGGATCTTGTCGATGTCGGTCTGCGGGGCACCGAAGACGATGCCGTGCTCGGCCAGCGCCTTGGCTTCTTCAATCACTTTGGCAACGTGCAGCAGCGCCTTGGAGGGAATGCAGCCCACGTTCAGGCAGACGCCACCCAGGGTGGAGTAACGCTCGACGATAATAGTATCCAGACCCAGATCGGCTGCACGGAAAGCAGCGGAATAACCGGCAGGGCCAGCACCCAGTACTACGACCTGGGTTTTGATTTCTTTACTCATCATGACCTCTTTGTCGTTCTTATATCCCCGGACAGCGCAGTCTTATACCGAAACGGGTGGCTGCAGCCGTGAAAAAAACGGGGCAAGTTTACGATCATGTTAATGAAATGAGAAGTAAAAAGGGCAGGCTCTGGGCCCGCCCTCTCACTTACAGGACCAGTCGACGAATGTCGGACAGCACGCCGTTCATAGTGGTGATGAAGCGAGCCCCATCGGCACCATCGATCACGCGGTGGTCGTAGCTCAGAGCCAGCGGCAGCATCAGGCGCGGCGCAAACTCTTTGCCATTCCACTTCGGCTTCATCTCGGACTTGGAGACACCGAGGATGGCCACTTCCGGCGCGTTGACGATCGGGGTAAAGCTGGTACCGCCGATGCCACCCAGGCTGGAGATGGTGAAGCAACCGCCCTGCATGTCGGCAGCGGTCAGCTTGCCGGCACGGGCCTTCTTGGAGATCTCGGCCAGATCGCGAGACAGCTCCATGATGCCCTTCTTGTTAACATCGCGCACCACGGGCACAACCAGACCGTTGGGGGTATCTACCGCCACACCGATGTGGATGTACTTCTTCATGATCAGCTTGCTGCCATCTTCGGACAGGGAGCTGCAGAAGCGCGGGTGAGCTTCCAGCGCCTTGGCGGCGGCTTTCAGGATGAACACCAGCGGGGTGATCTTCACGTCTGCCTTCTGCTTCTCGAGCATCGCGTTCTGCTCTTTGCGGAACGCTTCCAGCTCGGTGGTATCGGCTTCGTCGAACTGGGTGACATGAGGGATCATGACCCAGTTACGGTGCAGGTTCGGACCGGAGATCTTCTGGATGCGGGTCAGCTCGACCTCTTCCACATCACCGAACTTGCTGAAGTCTACTTTCGGCCACGGCAGTACGCCCAGACCGTTGCCACCGGCTACGCCAGCAGAGGCAGGAGCGGACTCGGCACGCTTGATGGCATCCTTCACGTAGGCTTGCACGTCTTCTTTGACGATGCGGCCCTTGCGACCGGAGGCTTTCACCTTGGCCAGGTTGACGCCGAACTCGCGCGCCAGACGGCGTACTGCCGGAGAGGCGTGCACGTAAGCGTCGTTGGCAACGAAATCGGTCGCAGCGGCAGTAGCCTGGGCAACCGGAGCCGGAGCAGCGGCAACAGGTGCTGCAGCGACCGGAGCGGCAGCTTGAGCAACCGGCGCGGCGGCAGGAGCAGCGCCAGCTACTTCGAAGACCATGATCAGGGAACCGGTGGAGACCTTGTCACCCGCCTTCACCTTGATCTCTTTGACCACACCGGCGAACGGCGCAGGCACTTCCATGGAGGCCTTGTCACCTTCCACGGCGATCAGGGACTGGTCGGCTTCAACCTTGTCACCCACCGCAACCATGATCTCGGTGACTTCCACTTCGTCGCCACCGATATCCGGTACGTTGACCTCTTTGGCAGCAGCGGCAACCGGAGCAGCAGCCACAGGCGCGGCAGCTTGAGCCGGAGCAGCAACGGCAGGAGCAGCGCCAGCCACTTCAAATACCATTACCAGAGAGCCGGTAGAAACCTTGGCGCCAGCGGCGACCTTGATCTCGACTACGCGGCCTGCGAACGGTGCCGGTACTTCCATGGAGGCCTTGTCACCTTCCACGGCGATGATGGACTGGTCGGCTTCAACCATGTCGCCCACGGCAACCATGATCTCGGTGACTTCAACTTCGTCACCACCGATGTCCGGTACGTTGACATCTTTGCGCACGGCAGCGGCAGGTGCGGCGGCCGGAGCAGCAGCAACCGGTGCAGCCACTTCAGCAGGGGCGGCAGCGCCTTCGGCTTCGAAGATCATGATCTGGGAACCGGTGGCAACCTTGTCGCCAACCTTGATCAGGATCTCTTTGACGATACCGGCGGACGGGGCCGGTACTTCCATGGAGGCCTTGTCGCCTTCTACCGCGATGATGGACTGGTCCAGCTCGACCTTGTCACCCACGGCCACCATGATCTCGGTGACTTCAACTTCATCGGCGCCGATATCCGGCACCATAATCTGTTTGGACATTGTGCTTTATCCTCTTGCGTCGATCCGCGTGGCTGGCTGATGCCGCCACGCACATCTCGCGTTAACCGTTTTAAATCCTGGCGGGGTCGCGCTGTATGACGGCGCGACCCTTGATCCACTTACGCGTACAGCGGGTTGACTTTGTCGGCATCGATGCCGTACTTGGCGATGGCGTCGGCCACAACCTGCTTGTCTACCTCGCCGCGCTTGGCCAGTTCGGTCAGAGCAGCAACCACCACGTAGAACTCGTTCACTTCGAAGTGACGACGCAGGTTGGCACGGCTGTCGGAACGGCCGTAACCGTCGGTACCCAGCACACGGTAGTTCTCGGTCGGAACGAAGGCGCGAACCTGATCGGCGAAGGACTTCATGTAGTCGGTCGCAGCGATGGTGGCTTCGGAACCCAGTACCTGAGCGATGTACGGTACGCGAGCTTCGGCAGTCGGGTGCAGCATGTTCCAGCGATCCGCGTCCTGACCGTCACGGGCCAGCTCGTTGAAGGAGGTGACGCTGAACACATCGGAACCGATGCCGTACTCGCTGGCCAGGATCTGGGCAGCCTTGCGCACGTGACCCAGGATGGAACCACAACCCAGCAGCTGAACTTTCGCCTTGGCACCGGCTACGGATTCCAGCTTGTAGATACCCTTGCGGATGCCTTCCTCGGCGCCTTCCGGCATGGCCGGCATGGCGTAGTTCTCGTTCAGGGTGGTGATGTAGTAGAACACGTTCTCCGGGTTCTCACCGTACATGCGGCGCAGGCCGTCCTGTACGATCACCGCCACTTCATAGGCGTAGGACGGGTCGTAGGAGATGCAGTTCGGGATGGTGTTCGCCAGGATGTGGCTGTGACCATCTTCGTGCTGCAGACCTTCGCCGTTCAGGGTAGTACGACCGGAGGTCGCACCCAGCAGGAAGCCACGGGCTTGCTGGTCACCGGCTGCCCACGCCATGTCGCCGATCCGCTGGAAGCCGAACATGGAGTAGTAGATGTAGAACGGGATCATCGGGCAGTCGTTGGTGCTGTAAGAGGTCGCAGCAGCCAGCCAGGAGGACATGGCGCCCAGCTCGTTGATACCGTCTTGCAGAACCTGACCCTGCTTGTCTTCCTTGTAGTAGGAGACGATGTCGCGGTCTTGCGGGGTGTACTGCTGACCGTGCGGGCTGTAGATACCGATCTGGCGGAACAGACCTTCCATACCGAAGGTACGGGCTTCGTCAGCCAGGATCGGAACGATGCGCTTGCCGATGGACTTGTCTTTCAGCATCACGTTCAGGGAACGCACGAACGCCATGGTGGTGGAGATTTCGCGCGCCTGCTCACCCAGCAGCGGGCCGAAGGCATCCAGTGCCGGGATTTCCAGCTTGGTGGTGCTTTCGCGCAGACGGGTCGGCACATAGCCTTTCAGGGCAGTGCGACGGTCGTGCAGGTATTTGTGCTCGGCAGAACCGGCTTCGATCTTCAGATACGGCAGATCGGCCAGCTGCTCGTCGGCCACCGGCAGGTTGAAGCGGTCACGCAGGTGACGCACGGAGTCCAGCTCCATCTTCTTGACCTGGTGAGCGATGTTCTTGCCTTCGGCCGCTTCACCCATGCCGTAACCCTTGATGGTCTTGGCCAGAATAACGGTCGGCTTGCCCTTGGTCTGGGTCGCCTTGTTGAACGCGGCGAACAGTTTGCGAGGATCGTGACCACCGCGGTTCAGGGCGAAGATCTCCTCGTCGGTCATGTCTTTGACCAGCGCGGCAGTTTCCGGATAACGGTTGAAGAAGTGCTCGCGGATGTAGCCACCGTCGCGGGACTTCATGGTCTGGTAGTCACCGTCCACGGTCTCGTTCATCAGCTGGATCAGCTTGCCAGAGGTATCCTTGCGCAGCAGCTCATCCCACTTGCGACCCCAGATAACCTTGGTCACGTCCCAGCCGGCGCCCGCGAACAGGCCTTCCAGCTCGTTGATCACCTTGCCGTTACCGACAACCGGACCATCCAGACGCTGCAGGTTGCAGTTGACCACGAATACCAGGTTGTCGAGCTTTTCACGCACGGCAACGGTCAGGGCACCCTTGGCTTCCGGCTCGTCCATCTCGCCATCACCCAGGAAGGCGTAAACGGTCTGCTCGGAGCAATCCTTGATACCACGGTCGGTCAGGTACTTCAGGAAGCGAGCCTGATAGATGGCGGCGATGGGGCCCAAACCCATGGATACGGTCGGGAACTGCCAGAAGTCCGGCATCAGTTTCGGGTGCGGGTAGGAAGGCAGACCCTTGCCGTCTACTTCCTGACGGAAGTTGTCCAGCTGCTCTTCGGTCAGACGACCTTCGGCAAAGGCGCGAGCATAGATGCCCGGGGAGATGTGACCCTGGAAGTAAACCAGATCACCACCATCCTTCTCGTTGCGAGCACGGAAGAAGTGGTTGAAGCAGACATCATAGATGGTCGCAGAAGAAGCGAAGGAAGACATGTGACCACCCAGGTCCAGGTCTTTCTTGGAGGCGCGCAGCACGATCATCATGGCGTTCCAGCGGATGATGGCGCGAATGCGGCGTTCCATCTCCAGATCACCCGGGTAGCCCGGCTCGTCGCTGGACGGGATGGTGTTGATGTAATCGCGATTTGCCTTGGCAGCCACGTCCACACCGCTTGCGCGGGCTTTCTCGGCCAACTGTTCAAGGATGAACTGAGCGCGTTGCGGACCCTCTTCACGCAGCAGGGATTCCAGAGAGGCAAGCCACTCCAGCGTTTCTATCGGGTCCACATCGTTCTTCAGGATATCAGACATGGCTGGTTCCTATGTTGTTGTGATTGCACGGCATTGCACGGCGAAGGGCGCAAGCATTCGACAATAAAAGAAAGCCTTGTGGGATTAGTTTTCCTGCTGACGGATCCGACGCATGGATCGCTGGATCCGGCTGTCTTCCCTCTGCATATCCAACAAGGTGTCCTCGATAAAGGCCAGATGCTCATGACAAGCTGTTCTGGCCCGCTCCGGAGCCCCCGACAGGATGGCTTCGATCAGATTCGCACGATGGCGTCGGATCTTGGCTACCACTCCCGGGCGGCGATTCAAAATCTCGTTATTCTGCAGAATGTTCTGCTCGAGCATCGGGCTCATGGCCCGCAGCAGGTGCAGCAGCACCACGTTGTGGGACGCCTCGGCCACCGCCAGATAGAACTGGGTCACGGCTGCCGATTCGGCCACCAGCGAGCCCAACTGGCCCGCCTCTTCGATGGTGGTTTGCACCTGGCGAATGCGCTCGAAATCAGACCCGGTTCCCCGCAAGGCCGCGTAGTAGGCACAGATGCCTTCAAGCGCGTGACGAAACTCCAGCAGGTCATACTGGGCTTCCGGGTGGGTACTGAGCAGTTCGAACAGGGGATCGGCGATCCCCTTGCTCAGGGCATTCTGCACATAAGTGCCGCCGCCCTGACGGCGATAGAGCAACCCGCGCGCTTCCAGTCGCTGGATGGCTTCGCGCAGGGAGGGGCGCGATACCTGAAACTGGATGGCGAGTTCCCGCTCGGGAGGCAATTTCTGCCCCGGCTGCAAACTGCCTTCCAGAATCATCTGTTCCAGCTCGGCGACAATGGAGTCGGCCAGCTTGGGTTGCGTAATCTTGCGATAGGGCATGAGGCTACTTTGTTAAATTGGTATTACCAATTTCATGGATGGGGCGAAAATTAGCAGAGGCCTTTTGAAAAGTCCACTCAAAAGATGATCTGAGTCAAGAATCCACCTCACCACTTAAGGGGTAAAGCAGAGGAAACATGATTTAGCTCATAGAAAATGGTCTGACCAATATTCTTGACCATGCTCACAAATAACATTTGCGCAACCAGAGACAAAAATGGCCTGCCAGATAGGCAAGCCATTGATTTTAAAATCCAAACTAAATTTGAATATTTGCTTTAGCTGTTTAGCAACTGCCGGTAGTAATCCCACTGGAAACTGGCGCCGGGATCCGTCTTGCGCCCTGGCGCTATATCGCAATGGCCGACAATTTTTTCGTGGGTGATGGCCGGATAGCGCTCCGAAATGGCTCGGGTGAGCCTCACCAAAGCCCGGTACTGAGCCTCGGTATAGGGTATTTCGTCGGTCCCTTCCAGCTCGATGCCGATGGAGAAGTCATTGCATGCCTCCCTCCCCTGCCAGCTCGATACTCCCGCATGCCAGGCTCTGGCACCAAACGGCACATACTGCACCAGTTCACCATCGCGCCGGATCAAACAGTGGGCCGAGACCCGCAGCTGATGGATACCGGCAAAATAGGGATGAGCGTCGGGGTCGAGCCGCCCCATAAAGAGATCGTCGATAAAGGGGCCACCGAACTCCCCCGGTGGCAGGCTGATGCCATGCACCACCAGCAGGGAGATATCATCCGGCGCTGCCCGTTCGTTGTGATGGGGAGAAGGCACCCGGCGCGCCTGCTGGCACCAGCCTGCGGCATCGATAGAGAAACAAGGTTGCGAAGCGAGTTGAGTCATCGGCTACTCGAGTTGGCTGATAAATGGCGATAAAACGAAGATACCTGATAGGCAACCCGGCACCAACACACTGAATCAACGGGAAATGGTATGTTAGGCTGAGTCATCTTCCGCTCGATATGGATGGGGTATGCAGCACACGGCACGCTGGATGTGGTTACTGGCCTGGCTCTCTTTGATGGGCCTGCTGACCCTCTATTTTCACTCCCGCAACCAACCCAGCGTCACCGCCAGCGGCGAGCTGTTGCTGCGGGCCGACCAGAGCGGCCACTATCGTCTGGAGGGTGCCATCAACGGTCAGCCGGTGCAACTGCTGCTCGATACCGGCGCCACCCGTATCACCATCCCGCAGCAGGTTGCCGAGCGGCTCGGCCTGACCGCTTATGGCAGCAGCCAGGTCAATACCGCTGCGGGGCAGATCCGGGTCGGCAACGGCACCATCGAAACGCTGGCGATGGGGCCATTGACCTTGTACGATCTGGCCATCTTTATCAATCCGGCGGCAGACGGTGACGAAGTGCTGGTTGGCATGAACGCCCTCGGTCGGCTGGAGCTGGTTCAAAAGGAGCGGCAACTGCTGCTCAGACCCTTGCAGGAATAAGGCATGTTTCAACAGGATGTCAGCCGCGCCGTGCGCGCCGCACTACTCGAAGATCTGGGCGATGCCCTCACCACGCTGGACCAACCGGATGCCAGCGTAGATATCACCGCCCAGCTGATCCCGGCCGACCGGATGGCCAGCGCCCGGGTGATCACCCGCGAAGCCGGCATATTCTGCGGCCAGCCTTGGGTGGATGAGGTCTTCTTGCAACTGAAGACCCAACTCGGCGGCGAGGTGAAGGTGGAATGGAAGGTGCAGGATGGGGAGGTGCTCTCCCCCAATCAGGAGCTGTTCCGCCTGCACGGCCCTGCCCGCCTGCTGCTGACCGGCGAACGCAATGCGCTGAACTTTGTCCAGACCCTCTCCGGCGTCGCCACCCTCACCGCCCGCTATGTGGCAGAGCTGGAGGGCACCGACTGCCGGCTGCTCGACACCCGCAAGACCATCCCCGGCCTGCGCACCGCCCAGAAGTACGCGGTCACTTGTGGCGGCGGCAAGAATCACCGCATCGGCCTCTATGACGCCTACCTCATCAAAGAGAACCATATCCTCGCCTGTGGCGGCATCGCCGAGGCAATTAGCGAGGCTCGCCATCTCAATCCGGGCAAACCGGTGGAGGTGGAAGTGGAATCACTGGCAGAACTCGAACAGGCGCTGGCGGCAAAGGCCGATATCGTGATGCTGGACAACTTCGAGGTGACCATGATGCGGGAAGCGGTCGCCATCAATCAGGGCCGCGCCAAGCTGGAAGTCTCCGGCAATGTCACCCTCGACACTCTGGCCGAGTTTGCGGCCACCGGCGTCGATTTTATCTCGGTCGGGGCGCTCACCAAGCATGTGCGGGCGCTCGATCTCTCCATGCGTTTTATCCAGCAGTGAGATTCCCCCCACAGGCTTGAGCAAACACTCGATATAACCGGACAAACAACTTGCAAAAGGCGCCAGAGGCGCCTTTTCTTTATGCAGGATCCCTCGGCAAAGGAGTGTACAGACGGACCCTAATCCGGCCACAGAAAGAGTCATAGGAAGCCACTTCTTTTATGACACGCATCAAGTTTTTGCTAAATGAAAGAAGTGTAATTAACAAAATGGACAATCTCTGTTGCCACCCCTGACAGCTCGGATAAGATACTGACGTGCGGATGGTTTTCTACCGCCACTTCCCAGGAACCAAGGACAAAAGGATAGTTGAAATGAAAAAACAATCAGGCTTTACCCTTATTGAATTGATGATCGTGGTCGCGATCATTGCCATTCTGGCCGCCATTGCGCTACCCGCCTATCAAAACTATACCGCTAAAGCTAAAGCCACGGCAGTGTTGGCAGAAGCTGCGCCTTACAAAACAGCGGTTGCCGTTTGCTTCCAGACTAACTCCGCTCTCGACCTATGTGATGGCGGTTCAAGTGGTGTCCCCGCTGCATCCTCTGCTGCAGGAACTTTAGGTGTTAATAAAGTTGATAACGGTACAATTACTATGAGCATTCCTCTTGGCCCCGTCTCTGCGGCAAAAGTAACTCTGAAGCCAGACACCAGCGATACAGCCAAAATGACATGGGAGATTACGTCTACTTCGGAGTGTGCTGAGTTTATTCCTGGTTGCACTAAATCCTAATAATGACCTCTAGTCCCAATAGCGGCCTGGCGTTAAGCCTGGCCGCCTCTTCGCTGATCAGTGAAGAGGACTCCCAGCGCTATCTAAGCCAGGCCAAGGCCCAGCGCAAACCCTTTGTCACATTTCTGATAGAGAACGAGATCCTCGACAGCAAGGCGCTCGCCGATTTTTGCGAGCTGGAGTATGGGGTACCTCTGCTGGATCTTGCCGCCTTCGATTTGGCCGAGATCCCGCAGAAGTTCCTCAATCAGAAGCTGATCGACAAGCACCACGTGCTGCCCATCTACACCCAGGGCCACACCCTCTATATCGCCATGTCGGATCCGACCAATGTCTCGGCACTGGAGGACTTCGGCTTCAGCTTCGGTCTGCATACCGAGGCGCTGCTGGTGGAGGAGAACAAGCTCACCGCCGCCATCGGCAAGCTCTTGGAGAGCGAACACGACGCCCTCGGCATGGAGGAGATCGACGAGGCCGAGATCTCCGAACTCGAGGTCTCCGACGAGAACAGCCGGCTGGACGAAAGTGTCAATACCGCCGATGACGATGCCCCCATCGTCAAGTACATCAACAAGATCCTGATGGATGCCATCAAGCGCGGCGCCTCCGACCTGCACTTCGAGCCTTACGAGTTCAAGTATCGGGTGCGCTTTCGCATCGATGGCATTCTGCATGAGATCGCCACACCACCGGTTAACCTCTCCAACCGCTTCTCCGCTCGCCTCAAGGTGATGGCGCGGCTCGATATCGCCGAGCGGCGGCTGCCACAGGATGGCCGCATCAAGCTGAAGCTGTCGCGCAACAAGTCGATGGATATGCGGGTCAACACCCTGCCCACCATGTGGGGGGAGAAGATCGTTATCCGTCTGCTCGACTCCTCGGCGGCACGCCTCAATATCGAGCAACTCGGCTTTGATGATCGGCAGAAGGCGCAGTACCTGCGCGCCCTCTCCAAGCCACAAGGGATGATCCTGGTGACCGGCCCCACCGGCTCGGGCAAAACGGTCTCGCTCTATACCGGCCTCAATATTCTCAACACCACCGAGGTGAATATCTCCACCGCAGAAGACCCGGTAGAGATCAACCTGCCCGGCGTCAACCAGGTGCAGGTCAACCCCAAGGCGGGGCTCACCTTCGCCAGCGCCCTGCGCTCCTTCTTGCGGCAAGATCCGGATGTGGTGATGGTGGGGGAAATTCGCGATCTCGAAACCGCCGAAATCGCTATCAAGGCGGCCCAGACCGGTCACCTGGTGCTCTCCACCCTGCATACCAACTCCGCCGCAGAGACCCTGACCCGGATGATGAACATGGGGGTACCGGCCTTCAACATCGCCTCCTCGGTCACCCTGATCATGGCCCAGCGGTTGGCCCGTAAACTGTGCGACCACTGCAAGGCACCGGAAGTGGTACCGGAAGCCGAACTGCTGGAGCTGGGCTTTACGCCGCAGCAGCTGGCGGCCGGGCTGCGACTGTTCAAACCGGTCGGCTGCAAGGAGTGTTCCGGAGGCTACAAGGGGCGGGTCGGCATCTACGAAATCATGCTGATGTCAGAGAACATCGCCAAATTGATCATGCAGGGGGCAAACTCCCTGCAAATCGCCGCTATCGCGCAGAAAGAGGGGATGCGTACCCTGCGCACCTCGGGGCTGGAGAAGGCCCGGCTCGGGATCACCAGTCTGGCCGAGGTCAATCGGGTCACCACCAACTGATCCATGTGGCGGAACGACCCGCCGGTTTGGTTGGCAGAACGAATTCGTCGTTCACGAACACGGAACGGATGATAGTCCGAACGACAGAGTAATCAGATATTCAAGTGACCGGGCTGGCGCCAAGAAGGTACCACCCACCCTATCAGTACCCCGCAGGCATCAAGCCAGTCGGGCACCTTGACCAGGTTGGTGACGCGCAGAGTCCGACTCTGACAACCAACCCCATTGCAGGATGCAAAGATGGCAACCCTAACGAAAAAGAACAATGCCCCCAAGAAAGTCTTCGCCTTCCGCTGGCACGGGGTAAACCGCAAGGGGCAGAAGGTCTCCGGCGAGCTGCAGGCCGACAGCATCAACACCGTCAAGACCGAACTGCGCAAGCAGGGGGTCAACGTCACCAAGGTGGCCAAGAAATCCCAGGGGCTCTTCTCCAAGGGCGGCGCCAAGATCAAACCGATGGATATCGCCATCGTCTCCCGTCAGATCACCACCATGCTCTCCGCTGGCGTACCACTGGTGCAGAGCCTGCAGATTATCGCCCGCAGCCACGAGAAAGCCTCGATGCGCGAGCTGATGGGGCAGATTGCCGCCGATGTGGAGACCGGTACCCCCATGTCGGAAGCGCTGCGTCGCCATCCTCTCTATTTCGATGATCTCTACTGCGATCTGGTGGAAGCCGGTGAGCAATCCGGTGCACTGGAGACCATCTACGACCGTATCGCCACTTACCGGGAAAAGTCGGAAGCGCTCAAGTCGAAGATCAAGAAGGCGATGTTCTACCCCACCATGGTCATTCTGGTCGCCATCGTGGTCACCTCAATCCTGCTGCTGTTCGTCATTCCGCAGTTCGAGGATATCTTCAAGAGCTTCGGCGCCGAGCTGCCGGTGTTCACCCAGTTTGTTATCGGCATCTCCCGCTTTATGCAGAACTGGTGGTATGTCTTCTTTGGTGGCACCGCCCTTGGTATCTTCCTTTACGTGCGGGCCTGGCGGGCCTCCCAGAAGGTGAAAGACAATACCGACAAGTTCGTCCTGACCATTCCGGTGGTCGGGATGATCCTGCACAAGGCGGCCATGGCTCGCTTTGCCCGCACCCTGTCGACCACCTTCTCCGCCGGTATCCCGCTGGTAGATGCGCTGATTTCGGCGGCTGGGGCCTCCGGTAACTATGTCTATCGCACCGCGGTCATGGCGATCCGCAACGAGGTGGTGGCCGGTATGCAGATCAACGTGGCGATGCGCACCGTCGATCTCTTCCCCGACATGGTGATCCAGATGGTGATGATCGGTGAGGAGTCCGGCGCCATCGATGATATGCTCTCCAAGGTCGCCACCATCTTCGAACAGGAGGTGGATGATCTGGTCGATGGCCTCACCAGCCTGCTGGAACCCCTCATCATGGTGGTGCTCGGGGTGCTGGTCGGCGGTATGGTTATTGCCATGTACCTGCCCATCTTCAAGCTTGGCGACGTGGTAGGCTGATTCATCAGGGCATGGCTCCACAACCATGCCTTCCCCCTCATTTTATGACTGACGGTTGGTTATGACACTTCTTCTCGAGCTGGCTCACAGCTTGCCCTGGCTCTACTTCTCGCTGGTTTTTCTCTTCTCCCTGATGATCGGCAGTTTCCTCAATGTGGTGATCCACCGCTTGCCCATCATGCTGGAGCGGGAGTGGCAGGCCGAATATCACGGCTACTTTTCCCCCGATGAGGAGGCCACTGCGCCAGAGCGCTACAACCTAATGGTCCCCCGCTCCGCATGTCCTCACTGTGGCCACGCCATCACTGCGCTGGAGAACATCCCGCTGTTGAGCTGGCTCTGGCTCAAAGGGCGTTGCCGCGACTGTCAGGCCCCCATCTCGGCCCGCTATCCGCTGGTAGAGCTGCTGACCGCCCTGCTCTCGGTGGCCGTTGCCATGGTCATAACGCCGGGCTGGGGGACGCTGGCCGCCCTGTTGCTGACCTGGGTGCTGGTCGCCCTCACCTTCATCGATCTCGACAAGATGCTGCTGCCCGACCAGCTCACCCTGCCACTGCTGTGGGGTGGGCTGCTGTTCAACCTGGCAGGCGGCTTCGTGCCGCTGGCGGATGCCGTGATCGGTGCCATGGCGGGCTATCTGGTGCTCTGGAGCCTCTACTGGGCTTTCAAGCTGCTCACTGGCAAGGAGGGGATGGGCTATGGCGACTTCAAGCTGCTGGCGGCGCTGGGCGCCTGGCTCGGTTGGCAGGCGCTGCCCATAATTCTGCTGCTCTCATCTCTGGTCGGTGCCGTGATCGGCATCAGCCTGATCGCCTTGCAAAAGCATCATCAGGGCAAACCCATTCCCTTCGGCCCCTACCTCGCCATCGCGGGCTGGATCGCCCTGCTATGGGGCGATACCATCACCCGCTGGTATCTCTCTACCCTGCTTTGAGCAAGAGGCCCCCATGTATGTAGTTGCTATCACAGGTGGTATCGGCAGCGGCAAGACCACTATCGCCAATCAGTTTGCCGCGCTGGGTATCGAGGTGGTGGATGCCGATGTGATCGCCCGTGAGGTCGTAGAGCCGGGCACCCCGGCCCTTGCCGCCATCGCCGACCATTTTGGCCCGGATGTGATTGAACCTAGCGGTCAACTCGACCGTCGCGCCCTGCGCGAGCGGGTCTTCAGTAACCCACAGGCCAAGGAGTGGCTCAATGCTTTGCTCCACCCGCTGATTCGCAGCGAAATGCTGCGCCAGTGCGCCGCGGCCAGTTCACCTTACTGCCTGCTGGTGGTACCGCTGCTGGTGGAGAACAAACTCACCGGCCTAGCCAATCGGGTACTGGTGATCGATGTGGACGAAGCCACCCAGATTGAGCGCACCTGCCGTCGGGATGGGGTATCGGCCGAGCAGGCCAAGGCCATCATCGCCGCTCAGGCGAGCCGGTCGGAACGTCTCGCCGCGGCGGATGATGTCATCGAAAACCACAATGGCAGCGAAATGGCGATTAAAACGCGGATTTTGGCGCTGCACGAGACATATCTGGCAATTGCCTCTCAACAAGGCCGCCAAGTGTGAGTACACTAGGCCGGTTTATGGCTGGCCAGGATTAGGCATGATTTACGATTTCCCCCTCAATGAAAAAAGCCGGACCTATCTTCGTCTGGAGTCCCTGTTTTCCCAGATCCGCGACAATCTGGAGAGTGAACAATCCTGGGCACATATCGCCTTCTTCAAAGGGCTGTTCGATCTGCAGGAGTTGCTTGAGCGTGGTGACCTGCGCGCCGACCTCATCAAGGATCTGGAGCGTCTCGGCCAGCGTCTGAGCCACTGGGCCAGCCTGCCCGACGTCGATCTGGAGCAGATCAAACTGATGCAGCAAGAGAGCAGCCAGCTCTCCCGCAACCTGCTCAATTCGCCACGCCCGGGTGCCCGCCTGAAAGAGGATCGTCTGCTCGGCTCCATCCGCCAGCGCTTCTCCATCCCTGGTGGTCTGTGTGCCTTCGATGTGCCGCAGCTGCACCACTGGCTCGGTACCCCGGCCATCACCCGTCACCAGCAGATGCAGGGCTGGCTGAGCGATATTAACCTGCTGATGAATGCCATCACTCTGCTGCTGCGCCTGTGGCGTGAATCAGGCAGCTTCAGTGAGCAGGTTGCCAGCAACGGTTTCTTCCAGGACACCGCCGAGAGCGCCGAGCTGATCCGCATCAAGCTGCCGGGCAATCTGTGCTGCTACCCAACCCTGAGCGGCCACAAGAACCGCTTCGCCCTGCGCTTTCTGCCCACCGCAGAACAGCCGATTGGCGACGTGCCATTCCAGCTCGCCTGCTGCTAAGGAGGGCTTATGGTCACCAAGGTAAAGTGTCCGACCTGTCAGAGCGAAGTGGAGTGGGGCCCACAGAGTCCGTTCCGCCCCTTCTGCAGCAAGCGCTGCCAGCTGATCGATCTCGGCGAATGGGCCGATGAAGAGAAGCGCATCCCGGGGGAGATCAACCCGGATCTGCTGCCGGAGCCGGAAGAGGGCGATCAGTGGCTATAAGCCCCTGGTCACTCGCCTCTGCAACATCAAAAAAAGGGCCTATTGGCCCTTTTTTGATGCTTGTTGATTGCTACCAGCTCACGCCAGCAGACCCTGTAGCCGCGCTACAATCGGGCCATTGGCATCGGGGAAGTGGTAGTTGTTCAGCTCGGCCACCGGCACCCACAGACAATCCTGCCCCTCCTTGCCGAACGGCTCACCGCTGAAACGGGTCACCTTCCAGATATCCAGCAACACCTGCTTCTCGGGGTAGTCGTGCTGCAGTTCCATAAAGGGGGCACAATCCAAAACCCGGATGCCAATCTCTTCCCACAGCTCCCGATCCAGCGCGGTGAGCAGATCCTCGCCCGACTCCACCTTGCCACCGGGAAACTCCCAGCGATCCCCCTGATGGCGATCGGAGGAGCGCCTGGCGATGAAGATATCGCCCCGTTCATTCTCGATGACGCCAACCGCCACCCAGATCCGTTTTTTCTGTTCCATCAATTACCTCTGTTCGCTTGTTGCCACCAATAACAAGGCGGGCACTTGGCCCGCCTGTTATGGCATAGCGTCGATCAGGTCAACTGACCGTGGCAGTGCTTGTACTTCTTGCCGGAGCCGCACGGGCAGGGATCGTTGCGACCGACCTTCTGCTCGTCACGTACGAAGGTGGTGTGCCCCTCTTCGCCTGCGGCCTGTTCATCGGCCAGCTGGCTCTCGGCAGCGGCGTGGGTATAGGTGCGGGGAGCGGCTTCCGCCTGCTGGCGCTGCTGCTCTTCCATCGCTTCCACATCGCGCTCCTGCACCTGAACACGGCTCAGGATGCTGACCACGTCGCGCTTGAGGGTTTCCAGCATCTGGGTGAACAGATCGAAGGATTCGCGCTTGTACTCCTGCTTGGGGTTCTTCTGGGCGTAACCGCGCAGATGGATGCCCTGACGCAGGTGATCCATGGCCGCCAGATGCTCTTTCCACAGTCCATCCAGGGTTTGCAGCATCACCGCCTTCTCGAAGTTGCGCAGCACCTCTTTGCCGACCAACTCTTCCTTGTGGGCATAGAGCTTGGTGGCTTCATCCAGAATGCGCTCGCGCAGCTTCTCTTCATACAGCTTGTCATCTTCCGCCAGCCACTGTTGCAGCGGCAGATCCAGCGCGAAGTCCGCCTTCAGGCGTGCTTCCAGGCCCGGCACGTCCCACATCTCTTCCAGAGACTGGGGCGGGATGTATTCGTCGATCACTGCGCCGTAGACGTCGTCACGGATAACGTGGATGGTCTCGGAAATGTCGTTGGTATCCAGCAGCTCATTGCGCTGCTCGTAGACCACCTTGCGCTGGTCGTTGGCAACGTCATCAAACTCCAGCAAGCTCTTGCGGATGTCGAAGTTGCGACCTTCCACCTTGCGCTGGGCGTTTTCGATCGCCTTGGTGACCCACGGGTGCTCGATGGCTTCGCCCTCTTCCATGCCCAGCTTCTTCATCATGCCGGTCACGCGATCGGAGGCGAAGATCCGCATCAGGGTATCTTCCATGGAGAGGTAGAAACGGGATGAGCCCGGGTCACCCTGACGACCGGAACGGCCGCGCAGCTGGTTGTCGATACGACGGGATTCGTGACGCTCGGTGCCGATAATGTGCAGGCCACCGGCGGCTAGCACCGCATCGTGACGCACCTGCCAGGCGGCTTTCAGCTCGGCAATCTGCTCGCTGGTCGGGTTCTCCAGCTTGGCAATCTCTGCCTGCCAGTTGCCGCCCAACACAATGTCGGTACCACGACCGGCCATGTTGGTGGCGATAGTGACCGCGCCAGTCTGACCGGCCTGGGCAACGATCTCCGCTTCCATGGCGTGGAACTTGGCGTTCAGCACCTTGTGCGGGATCTTCTCTTTGGTCAGGATGCCAGAGAGCAGCTCGGAGTTCTCGATAGAGACAGTACCAACCAGTACAGGCTGGCCCTTGGCCACGCACTGACGGATATCTTCGATGATGGCGGCATACTTCTCGTTGGCGGTCAGGTAGACCAGATCGCCCATGTCCTTGCGCACCATCGGCTTGTTGGTCGGGATAACCACGGTATCCAGGCCATAAATCTGCTGGAATTCAAAGGCTTCTGTATCTGCAGTACCTGTCATCCCCGCCAGCTTGTTGTAGAGACGGAAGTAGTTCTGGAAGGTGATGGATGCCAGCGTCTGGTTCTCGTTCTGGATCTTCACCCCTTCCTTCGCTTCAACGGCCTGATGCAGACCATCGGACCAGCGACGACCCGGCATGGTACGGCCGGTGTGCTCATCGACAATGACGATCTCATCTTTCTGGACGATATAGTCGACGTTGCGCTCGAACAGGGTGTGAGCGCGCAGACCGGCGTTGACGTGGTGCAGCAGGCTGATGTTGGAGGCGGAGAACAGGGAGTCGTTCTCATCCAGCAGCCCCTCTTTCTTGAGCAGCTCTTCCACGAAGATCTGACCGTTTTCGGTCAGCAGGGCCTGACGGTTCTTCTCGTCTACTGTGTAGTGACCGTCGCCGGTGTACTCTTCGGTGTCTTCCTTGTCCTGCTTGACCAGCAGCGGGATCAGCTTGTTGACGCGAATATAGAGCTCGGAGCTATCTTCGGCCGGACCGGAGATGATGAGCGGAGTCCGGGCTTCATCGATAAGCACCGAGTCGACTTCGTCCACCAGCGCGTAGTTGAGCGGACGCTGCACGCGCTGCTCCGGCGAGAACGCCATGTTGTCGCGCAGGTAGTCAAAACCGAATTCGTTGTTGGTACCGTAGGTGATGTCGGCGGCGTAGGCGTCACGCTTCTGGGATGCGTCCATACCGGGCACGTTGCAATCGACAGTCATGCCGAGGAAGGCGAACAGCGGACGGTTCGCTTCCGCATCACGCTTGGCCAGGTAGTCGTTCACCGTCACGACGTGGACGCCACGGCCGCTCAGGGCGTTCAGGTAAGCTGGCAGGGTGGCGGTCAGGGTTTTACCTTCACCGGTTTTCATTTCCGCGATGCGGTTGGAGTTCAGCACCATGCCGCCGATCAGCTGCACGTCGAAGTGGCGCATGCCAAACACCCGCTTGGAGGCTTCACGCACGGTCGCGAACGCTTCCGGCAGCAACTGCTCCAGGGTCTCACCCTGCTCGATACGCTGACGATATTCAGCCGTTTTGGCCTGCAACTCGGCATCGGAGAGAGCCTCGAACTGCGGCTCCATGGCATTGATCTGTTTTACAATTTTGCGCAAAGCCTTGAGCGTTCTGTCGTTCCGGCTGCCGATAATCTTGGTAAGCAGTGTGCTAATCATGGGTACCAACTATTTCTGGTTATAAAAGCGTTCCGTCACTGGAACCTGAAGAAAAAAACCTAACCCCGTCTGGCACTGAGAAAGCGTGCGGGGTTGACCTGACGACCATCTTTCAACACTTCGTAATGCAGATGGACCCCGGTCGCGCGACCGGTGCGTCCCATCAAGGCAATCTTCTGACCCTGATCAACCAGGGTGCCCACCTCGACCAGCAACTTGGAGTTGTGGGCATAGCGGGTGACCAGGCCATTGCCGTGATTAATCTCCACCATATTGCCAAATTCCGGATGACGGCCCGCCCAGCTGACAATGCCGGGCCCGGTGGCCAGAATCGGGGTTCCGGGTTTGCCACGGAAATCGACCCCTTTGTGCATCTTGGCACGCCCGTTGAACGGATCGACCCGTCCACCAAACCCGGACGAGACCCAAACTCGCTCCTGTTTGACTGGCGTGCCGGAAATAAAACCGGCATCGGTGATATGGTGATTCATGATGAAAGATTCAAGTACCGACAGCTGCTCTTCACGGCTGCTGAGCTGCTGGCTGAGGTGCTTCATCGAGGCTTGCAGCTCGTTGAGGCTCACTTCCAGCTCTTCATCATAAGAAGGGCCGCCCATGGGGGGCAGCTCTTTGAAATTGAACTCGTCGGGATCGAGATCGGCCTGCTCGGTCAATCGTTCACCGAGGGCATTGAGACGGCCAAGCTGACCCTGCATGGTGCCCACCTGAGCAGCCAGCATCGCCAACTGTTCACGGGCTTCGTCACCACTCTGGTCAACGGACTGTTGCTCGGCAACGGCAAGCGCCACTTCCAGCGCCTCCATTTTCTGGTGCCAGCTCTGCCAGAGCCAACCACCACCAAGGGCCAACAGGGAGAAGAGAATACCGCCGACCCAGGCCAGACGTTGTTTGGGCAGGTGCAACTTGCGTCGCTGCTTGCCGTGGAGGATCAGGGTAATGCTCATAGAAATCAGTCTGCTCGGTCAGGTGCGGCCAGGAGCCTGCACGGGAAATAAAACCGGGAGATAATCGGTATTAAAGGATGGAGTAAACAAATGACGGAACGTCGGTGCGGAGAGAGGACCGACGTTCCGTTGCACAGCTATCAGGCCAGAACCAGACCGTTATCGTAGTAAGCGATAGGCGCTTTGTCGCCCTCACCCTCGAAGGTCACCAGTTCCCAAGCCTCCTGCTCGGCCAGCAAGGCACGCAGCAGCTTGTTGTTCAGGGCATGTCCGGTCTTGTAGGCACGGAACTCACCGATGATGCTGCGGTTACACATATAGAGGTCACCGATCGCGTCCAGCATCTTGTGCTTGACGAACTCGTCCTCATAACGCAAACCGTCTTCGTTCAGCACCCGATAGTCGTCCAGTACCACGGCGTTTTCCAGGCTTCCGCCCAGCGCCAGGTTCTGGGAACGCAGGTACTCGATATCACGCATAAACCCGAAGGTACGGGCACGGCTGATCTCTTTCACGAAGGAGGCACCGGAGAAATCCAGTACGCAACGCTGATTGCGCCCTTCAAAGACCGGATGCTGGAAATCGATCTCGAGATCCATCTTGAAGCCGTTGCGATAGGGGTGGAATTCCGCCCACTTGTCGCCGTCTTCAACCCGGATGCTCTTCTTGATCCGCACAAACTGCTTGGCAGCATTCTGCTCACGGATCCCGACTTCCTGCAGCAGGTAGATAAAGGGATGCGCACTACCGTCCATTACCGGGATCTCGGGCGCGTCAACCTCAACGTAGAGGTTGTCGATCCCCATCCCGGCCAGCGCGGCAGAGAGGTGCTCAATGGTAGAGACACGGACACCGGCTTCGTTGACCAGAGCGGTACAGAGCACGGTATCGCGCACCTGATCGGCATTGGCTGGCAGCTCCACCACAGGATTCAGGTCGGTACGCAAGTAAACGATCCCTGTGTTCACAGGCGCCGGACGGAACGTCATGGTGACTTTCCGGCCCGAATGCAGGCCGACACCAGTCGCCTGTACACTCGTTTTCAAGGTTCTTTGTCTAATCATGGGTGTACCCTAAACAGCTTAAAATCCGGACCAGATGGTCGTTGGCAGACCATCTTAGCACATTCCTTGAACAACAAACAAACGAGAGCCATAAGAGACTTAGTCAGCTTGCTTGCGCAGGAACGCCGGAATATCCAGGTAATCCGGTTCACGACGAGCTTGCGGCTCGGCGTTGACCACCTTGGCCGGGGCTTCGTCCATCACGCGGCCTTGCATCATGTCGCTAACCAGCGGCTGACGCACCGGGCGCTCTTGCACCTGGCTGCTCTTGACCAGGGTGATGTCCGGCTTGCGCTCGGCACCGATACCGGTAGCAACCACGGTCACACGCAGTTCGTCGTGCATTTCCGGATCGATTACGGTACCCACAACTACAGTGGCGTTCTCGGAAGCGAAGGCCTTGACCGCGTTACCCACGGTTTCGAACTCTTCGATGGTCATGTCCATACCGGCGGTGATGTTGACCAGGATGCCACGGGCACCAGCCAGATCCACATCTTCCAGTAGCGGGCTGGAGATGGCTTTCTCGGCCGCTTCTTCGGCACGGTCATCACCAGAGGCGGAACCAGTACCCATCATGGCAGTACCCATTTCGCGCATAACGGTACGCACGTCCGCGAAGTCGACGTTGATCAAACCCGGACGGGTGATCAGCTCGGCAATGCCCTGGACCGCGCCAAGCAGTACATCGTTGGCCGCCTTGAAGGCATCCAGCAGGGAGATACCGCGACCCAGCACCTTCAGCAACTTGTCGTTGGGGATGGTGATCAGGGAGTCGACGTTTTTGGAGAGCTCTTCGATACCGTGGGCGGCGAAACCCATCCGCTTCTTCCCTTCAAAGGAGAACGGCTTGGTCACCACAGCAACGGTCAGGATGCCCATCTCGCGTGCCACTTCGGCCACGATCGGCGCAGCACCGGTACCGGTACCACCGCCCATACCGGCGGCGATGAACACCATGTCGGAACCGGTCAGCAGCTCACGCAGCGCTTCGCGATCTTCCATGGCCGCATCACGACCCACTTCCGGATTGGCGCCGGCACCCAGACCCTTGGTGATGCCACCGCCGATCTGCAGGGTAGTGTTGGCGCTGGAGTTACGCAGTGCCTGGGCGTCGGTGTTGACGGTAATGAACTCAACACCCTCAATATTTTGACGAACCATGTGCTCGACAGCGTTACCGCCGCCGCCACCTACACCGATCACTTTAATGACGGCTTCGTCAGTGTGGCTATCCATAAATTCAAACATGTTGTCTCTCCGCTTTATTTGCCTGACTCAGCAAAATTCTTAGAACTCGCCACGCAGCCAGTTGCTAACCCGTTTGACCAGGCCACCGACGCTTGCCTTGGCGGCATATTCTTTATTGCTACCTGTGGCTTGATGGGTGCGGCCATATTGCAGCAACCCGACCGCAGTCGAGTACACCGGTGCCTGCACGTAATCACTCAAACCACGTATGTTCATGGGCTCTCCCACCCGGACCTGGCTCTGGAAGATCTGCTCTGCACACTCCACAATGCCTTCAATCTGGGCAGCGCCGCCGGTCAAGACCACACCGGCTGCCAGCTGATGCTTGACCCCCTGCGCTTTCAACTCGCTTTGTACCCGCACCAGCTCATCATTCACCATGGAGAGCAACTCGGTGTAACGGGGCTCAATCACTTCAGCCAGTGTCTGCCGTTGCAGGCTGCGCGCCGGGCGACCGCCGACACTGGGTACTTCAATATTGTCTTCCTTGCTGACCAGACGGCCGAGGGCGCAACCGTAGCGCACCTTGATCGCTTCCGCGTCGAGCGGCGGCGTGCCGAAGGCGTAGGCGATGTCGCTGGTCACAGTGCTGCCAGCGTACGGGATCACCTTGGTGTGGCGCAGGGCACCGCCGGTAAACAGCGACATGTCCATGGTACCGCCACCGATGTCCACCACGCAGACACCTAGCTCTTTCTCGTCTTCGGTCAACACCGCATAGCTGGAGGCCAGCGCGGAGAAGATCAGTTGATCCACGCGCAAGCCGACCTTCTCCACACATTTCTCAATGTTGCGAGCCATGTCGTTGTGGCAGGTGATCAGGTGAACCTTGGCTGCCATCCGCACACCGGAGAGGCCGACCGGATTCTTGATCCCTTCCTGATAATCGATGGCAAACTCCTGAGGCAGTACATGCAGCACACGCAGCTCATCGGAGAGGCGAACCGACTTGGCAGTGTGGATCACGTTGTCCACATCCTCCTGGGTCACCTCTTCATCGGAAATGGGCACCATGCCGGTCTCGTTGCGGCAATCAATATGCTTGCCGGACAACCCCAGATAGACCGAGCTGATCTGGCAATCCGCCATCATCTCGGCCTCTTCCACCGCACGGCGCAGTGACTTGACCACGGAGTCGAGGTCATTGACCCCGCCCTTCTCCATTCCGCGAGAAGCGTGACTGCCCATACCGATGACGTTCAGTTCACCGTCCGGCAATACTTCCCCGACCAGAACCGCCACCTTGGTTGTGCCGATATCCAGTCCGACAATCAAATTCCTATCTGCGGTGTTGGTCATGCACTTTCTCTTCGCTCTTCTTCCAGCCAACTGCCATTCCGGTGTCGTATCGAAGATCCACGTAGGCGACTTGCGCACGAGGTTCGATAACCGGGAAGGCATCGATAAACCGCTGCAGCCGGAGCGCAATGTCATTGCGTCCCAGGAACAGCTTGATATTGCCATCCAGGGTCAGTTCCCAGGCATGGCGGGGGGTCAGATTCACCCCCAGCAACTTGTATCCCTTGGCAGCCAGTTGCGACTCGTACTGCCGACTCTCTTTCAACACCCGGGCGGCCTGGTCATCCGGCCCTGACAGCTGCAACAGCGGTGTCTTGACCCGATCCGGGGCACTGAATACCTTGCCCTTGGTGTTGACGAAGCGGTTGCCATTCCAACGCGCCGCCACATCTTGTTCCGTGAGGTAGATCTTGATCTTGTTCGGCCACTTCTTTCGTACCGAGACCGAGGCCACCCATGGCAGGGCGTTGAGCCTTGCCTGCAATTCGTTGACGTCCAATTCGAAGAAGTTGCGCAGCTCGGCGCCATCCAGTACGGCCATCCGCAGCTCTTCGGTTTGCAAATACTGGTGTTGCCCCTGCAGCAACAGCTCGCTCATGGGCAACCGGTTGGCATCTGTCAGCCAACCTTTAACATCCAGCGCCGTCCGGTAGCAGCCCCATATCACCAGCAGGAAAAATGCTACCCCTGCGATGAAGCCACCCTTGGTGCGCCCCTGTGCCCTTGCCTCCACCCGTTCGATCCCCGTGTAACGCGCTAAACCGGCCTTTGACAGACCGGTTCGCCATTATATAGGCCCCGGCTTGGCGGTCAAAATACTCATTGGGCCCTCAGGCACCAGATTTCATGCTATCTATGCTCAATTTCATCTCGCCAAGACGACGAGCCAGCGCCCCGACGTTCCCCGCCCCCTGGGTCAGCACCAGATCCCCTTCACCAATCAGGTCAGCCAGTACCGCCGGTACGTCATCCGGGGTGGCAACGAAGATGGGTTCCAGGTTGCCGCGCGAGCGAATGGAGCGGCACAGCGCACGACCGTCAGCCCCCGGGATCGGATCCTCGCCGGCAGCATAAACCTCCAGCATCACCAGCACGTCTACCTTGGAGAGCACATCGGCGAAGTCCTCGTAGAGGTCGCGGGTGCGGGTATAACGGTGCGGCTGGAACACCATCACCAGACGCTTCTCGGGCCAACCGGCACGGGCGGCATTGATAGTGACCTTCACTTCGCTCGGGTGGTGTCCATAATCGTCCACCAGCATCGCCTTGCCGCGACCGGTTTCAAACTCGCCATACTGCTGGAAGCGACGACCGACCCCTTCAAATTTGGCCAGAGCAGAGATGATGGCCTCGTCGCTAACACCGTCCTCTGTCGCGACAGCTATCGCCGCTGCGGCGTTCAATGCGTTGTGAATACCCGGCAAATTGAGGGTCACCAGCAGCTCACCCGCCTCTCTGCGGCGAACACGGAAGCAGCTGTGGTTGGTGGTCTGGACAAAATCCAGCACCTGCACATCCGCATCGTCAGAGAGACCGTAGGTCAGGGTCGGACGGGCAATCTCGGGCAACATGCCACGGATCACCGGATCATCGATGCAGACCACCGCCAGTCCGTAGAAGGGCAGATTGTGCAGAAACTCGATGAAGGTGGCCTTCAGCTTGGAGAAATCACCGCCGTAGGTGTCCATGTGATCCGCTTCGATGTTGGTCACGATAGAGACCATCGGCTGCAGATGCAGGAAAGAGGCGTCGCTCTCGTCCGCTTCGGCAATCAGGTAGCGGCTGCTGCCCAGGCGGGCATTGGTGCCGGCACTGTTGAGCAGGCCACCGATGACGAAGGTCGGATCGCGGTCGGCTTCGGCATAGATGCTCGCCACCAGACTGGTGGTGGTGGTCTTGCCGTGGGTACCGGCAATGGCGATACCGTGACGGAAACGCATCAGCTCGGCCAGCATCTCGGCGCGGCGCACCACCGGGATCCGCAGTTCACGGGCAGCCAGCAGCTCCGGGTTGTCCTGCTTGATGGCGGTAGAGACCACCACCACGCTGGCACCCTCAACGTGTTCGGCACTGTGGCCGACAAAGATGTGGGCGCCCAGTCCGGCCAACCGCTCGGTCACGGCGTTGCGAGCCAGATCAGAACCCGTTACCTGATACCCTTCGTTGGCAAGCACTTCGGCGATCCCGCCCATACCGGCACCACCGATGCCGATAAAGTGGATACGACGCACGCGACGCATTTCGGGGATCACAGTACGCAGTTTTGCCAGTTCAACCTTGGTCATAATCGTCTCTTTAGTCTGCCGCAGGCCATGTGCCGTCAAAGCGCGGCTGCACGGCGGCATCAATACATACAGGTACAAGGCTGCACGGTGTCACCGCTGCAACCTTGCTCATCAATCTTTACCACGCTGCCCGGTTGCGAGCTGTTTGCACTCATCTGCAACCCGCTCGGCCGCATCGATGATGGCGACGCGGCGAGCCGCTTTCGCCATGTTAAACAGGGTCTCCCTGCGACCAGCCAGCCAGGTCAGACGCGCCGCCAGCGATGCGGTATTCAGCTCGGACTGGGGCAGAAACTCGGCGGCACCGCCGTCGACCAGGGTCAGGGCGTTACGGGTCTGGTGATCATCCACCGCATGGGGCAGCGGCACGAAAATGGCGGCCACACCGGCGGCAGCCACTTCGGAAACAGTCAGCGCACCGGCACGGCAGACCACCAGATCGGCCCAGGCGTAGGCGCTGGCCATATCCTTGATAAATTCGCTCACCTCGGCATTGATGCCGTGCTGGGCATAGGCAGCAGAGACAGCCTCGGCATTGCCCTTGCCACACTGGTGACGCACTTCAATGGGCACGCCGGATGCCGCCACCGCAGCAGGTACCTGCTCGTTGAGCACCCGCGCCCCCAGGCTGCCACCCACGATCAGCAGATGCAGTGGTTCATCCCCGCTGCGCAGTTGCGGATCCGGCAGGGCAACCACTTCGGGACGTACCGGATTGCCCACCACGGCGGTGCGACGGCTCGGCGCGAAGGCACCTGGAAATGCCATCAGCACCCGCCTGGCGATACGGGCCAGCAACTTGTTAGTCATGCCGGCAGCAGCATTCTGCTCATGGAGCAGCAGCGGGATGCCGGAGAACCAGGCCGCCACGCCACCCGGGCCGGAAGCAAAACCGCCCATGCCGAGCACCACATCAGGGCGAACGGTCTTGAGCACCTGACGCGCCTGCAGGATCGATTTGACGATGCGATAGGGTGCCACCAGCAGTCGCTTGATGCCGTTGCCACGCACCCCCTGAATATCGATGAAGGAGATGGGATAACCGTGGGCGGGCACCAGCTCCGCCTCCATCCGGTCGGCAGTGCCGAGCCAGTGGACAGTCCAGCCCTGGGCCTTCAGGCGATCGGCCACAGCCAGACCGGGGAACACATGCCCACCGGTACCACCTGCCATCACCAACAGAGTCTTGCTCACTAAACCTCCCGCACGCGCGCCTGGGCTGTCGCCTGACGCAACTCAAAATCGATTCGAATCAACATGCTCACCGCCACCGACATGATGATGAGACTGGAACCACCGTAACTGACCAGCGGCAGGGTCAAGCCCTTGGTCGGCATCATACCGCTGGCCGCGCCAACGTTGACGAAGGTCTGGAAGCTGAACCAGATGCCGATACCGATGGCCAGATAACCGTCATAGAGCCGCTCGGCCACCAGCGCGCGATGCCCCAGCTTGAGCGCCTTGACCGCCAGCGCAAAAATCAGGAACAGGGCGCCCAGCACCCCGACGTAACCCAGCTCTTCACCGAGGATCGCAAACACGAAGTCGGTGTGCGCTTCCGGCAAGTACTCCATCTTCTGGATGGAGTTGCCAAGCCCTTCGCCAAACCAGCTGCCACGACCAAACGCCATCAGCGACTGGGTCAACTGGTAGCCACTACCAAACGGATCGGCCCAGGGGTCCATAAAGGAGGTCACCCGCCGCATCCGGTAGGGCTCGACGATGATCAGCATCACCACAGAGCCGAGGCCCGCGCCGATCAGGGTCAAAAACTGTCCCAATCGGGCACCAGCCAGAAACAGCATGCCGAACGAGGTAACGAACATCACCACGGTGGAACCCAGGTCCGGCTGCAACAGCAGCAAGACCGCCAGCACCCCGAACACCGCCAGCGGTTTCAGGAAGCCGATCCAGGCTTCACGAACTTCGCTCTGGCGCCGCACCAGATAGCCGGCCAGATAGACAAACAGCGCCAGCTTGCCAAACTCGGCAGGCTGCAGGTTGAAGGGGCCGAGCGGCAACCAGCGCACCGCACCGTTGACGTTCCGCCCCACCAGCAGCACCAGCACCAGCATCAAGATCGCCAGCAGCAACATGGGGCCGTTGTGCTGTTGCCAGCGCGCCATCGGCACCTGCAACACAAACCAGGAGATACCGAGCGCCATCACCAGAAACAGGGCGTGACGTTTCACAAACATGAAGGGGTCATCCCCCAGCGCAATCCCTTCGGGGATCGACGCCGAGGCCACGATGACCACCCCGACCGCCATCAGGGAGAGCGCCAGCAGTACCAGCTGCCGATCGTAGAGACCGGCAGGACGCGCTGGTAACAACCAGCGCTGGAACAGACCTGCTGCTACGCGAAGGGCGTTCATAGTGCCAGCACCATCTCGGTGAAACGATCGCCGCGCACCTCGAACGACTTGAACTGATCGAGGCTGGCACAGGCTGGCGCCAGCAGCACCCAGTCACCGGGCTTGGCATCGGCAGCCGCTTTGGCAACCGCAGCGGCCAGGTCGGCCACCCGTTCGGTCTGCTCGCCCAGTGCCAGCAGCACCTCGGCATCCTGACCGAAGCAGTACATGTGATCGATCTGGTTGCCCAGCAGCGCCTGGATCGGGCCAAAATCCTGCCCCTTGCCCTGACCACCGGCCAGCAGCAGCAGGCGTCCCTTGACCGACTCGCGCACACCGGCAACGGCGGCCAGCGTGGCTCCCACGTTGGTGGCCTTGGAGTCGTTGATCCAGCGCACCCCGTTCACCTCGCGCACGAAGCGGGCACGATGGGGCAAGCCCTCGAAACGACGCAGCACGGTAAGCTGAGCCGCACGGGGAATACCGACCGCATCGCACAGCGCCATGGCGGCCAGCGCGTTGGCCTGATTGTGGGCACCGACGATCTTCATCTCGTCTACCGCCAGCAGCGGCTCGCCGTGCAGGGTCAACCAGTAGCGGCCATCCAGCAGGCAACGGCCATAGCCATTGCAATCGAGACCAAAGCTCTGCCACACCTGACCCACATCGGGCAGGGTCTGGGCATCGTCACGATTGACCAGAATGTGTTTGGAGTGCTGATGGATCTCCATCTTGGCGGCGCGATAGTCGGCCATGCCCTGATAGCGATCCATGTGATCTTCTGAGAGGTTCAGCACCACAGAGGCGGCAGCACGCAAACTGTGGGTAGTTTCCAGCTGGAAGCTGGAGAGCTCCAGCACGCAGAGATCCATCGGCTGCTTGAGCAGCTCCAGCGCAGGCGTGCCGATATTGCCGCCCACGCCGACATTGAGGCCGGCTTCGGCAATCATCTCGCCCACTAGCGTGGTAACGGTGCTCTTGCCGTTGGAGCCGGTAATGGCAATGACCGGAGTCTGGGTCTCGCGCACAAACAGTTCGATATCACCGACAATCTGCACACCACACTCGGCAGCTGCTTTCAGTTCGGGGGTCGCCAGCGCGATACCCGGGCTCGCGACAATCATGTGCGCCTGCTTGAGCAGCGCCTCGTCGAGACCGTGAATGAGCTCTACCTCAGGCGGCAGTTGCTCCTTGCCGGGCGGGTTGGCGCGGGTATCCATCACCAATGGCGTCACGCCACGGCCGAGGAAGTAATCGACACAGGAGAGTCCGGTTTTGCCCAATCCGATGATGATGACCATGGCCTTACCTCACCTTCAGGGTGGCAAGACCCAGCAGTACCAGCACGAGGGTGATGATCCAGAAGCGCACGATGACGCGCGGCTCCGGCCAGCCCTTCTTCTCGTAGTGGTGATGGATCGGCGCCATGCGGAAGATCCGCACGCCGCGCAGTTTGTATGACCCTACCTGCAGGATCACCGAGACGGTCTCCATCACGAAGACGCCGCCCATGATCACCAGCAGGAACTCCTGACGGACCAACACGGCGATGGTGCCAAGCGCGCCGCCCAGCGCCAGGGAACCAACGTCGCCCATGAAGACCTGCGCCGGATAGGTGTTGAACCAGAGGAAACCCAGACCCGCCCCGACGATGGCGGTACAGACGATCACCAGCTCGGAGGTATAGGGCACGTAGGGAATGTGCAGGTAGTTGGCAAAGTTGACGTTACCGGTGGCCCATGCGATCAGGGCAAAGCCCCCCGCCACCATCACGGTCGGCATGATGGCCAAGCCATCGAGACCGTCGGTCAGGTTGACCGCATTGGAGGTACCAACGATGACAAAGTAGGTCAGCACGATAAACATCAGACCAAGCTGCGGCATCACATCCTTGAGGAAAGGCACCACCAGCTGGGTCTGTCCCTCATGGGTTGCGGTCGCATAGAGGAACACAGCCACCGCCAGCGCTACCGCGGATTGCCAGAAATACTTCCAGCGTGCGATCAGGCCGTCGGTATTCTTGCGCACCACCTTGAGGTAGTCGTCGGCAAAGCCGATGGCGCCATAGGCACCCAGCACAAACAGCACCAACCAGACATAGGGGTTGTCGAGGCGGCACCAGAGCAGCACAGACGTGAAAATCGCAGCAATGATCATCAGGCCACCCATGGTCGGGGTGCCCCGCTTGCTGAGGTGGGACTCGGGACCGTCGTTGCGGATCACCTGACCAAACTTCAGGATCTGCAGACGGCGGATCAGGCGTGGCCCCATCCAGAGGGCAACCCCCAGTCCGGTGATGATCGACAGGATGGCGCGAAACGTCAGGTAGGAGAAGACGTTGAAGAAGGTGAAGTGCGGGGTGAGCAGTTCAGCCAGCCAGACTAGCATGTGGCTGACTCCTGATGGCCTTTGACCATCTCGACGATATCTTCCATGCGGGAGCCACGGGCCCCCTTGACCAGAATCGAAATTTCCTGATGTGTATTTATCATTTGCGCAAGCACTTCAAACAACGACGCCTTGTTATCGAAATGTCGGCCAGCCGCGGCATCTGCGGTGTGGCGACTCTCTTCCCCCACTGTCAGCACGGCATCCAGACCGCGCTCGCGGGCATGATGGCCAACCCGGGCGTGTTGCTCGGCAGACTCCTCACCCAGTTCCCGCATATCACCAAACACCAGCACCTTGAAGCCGCTCATGGCGGTCAGGGCATCGATGCCCGCCAGCACGGATTCCACGCTGGCATTGTAGGTATCATCCACCAGAGTCAGCCCCCCCCAGCGCTGCACGCAGAAGCGCCCCTTGACCGGTGCCATCTGTTCCAGCCCCGCCTTGACGGAGCCGAGGGATGCGCCGAGGGCCAGACAGCCCGCGGCGGCAGCCAACGCATTGGCCACGTTGTGGCGACCCGGGATCGCCAGAGTCAGGCTCAGCTCGCCTTGCGGGGTCACCATCACGAACTCGGCACAACCCTGAGCGTTTAGAACCACATCGCGAGCATGGAACGGCTGGCTCTGATCGTCGATGGAGAAGGCGCACTGAATGCCGCGTTCCCACCACTTCGGCCAGAATTCGTTGTCGGCGTTGACAATGGCCGTGCCGCCCTCGCTCAGCCCCTCAAAGATTTCGCTCTTGGCGTGGAACACCCCTTCCAGCGAGCCGAAACCCTCCAGATGGGCCGCCGCCACGTTGTTGATGATGGCGGCATCGGGTTTGGCCAGTGAAGTAGTCCAGGCGATTTCGCCCGGATGGTTGGCCCCCAGCTCCATCACCGCAAACTTGTGCTGCGGCTCGAGGCGCAGCAGGGTGAGCGGCACGCCCACCTCGTTGTTGAAGTTGCCAGCGGTGGCCAGCACTTCCCCTTCGTTGCGCAGGATGGCGGTTGCCATCTCCTTCACCGTGGTCTTGCCGCAGCTGCCGGTAATGGCCAGCACTTTCGGGTTGATGCGCTCACGCACCAGTTTGCCGAGACGGCCCAGCCCCTTGAGGCTGTCCGCCACCACCAGCTGAGGGATGGCCAACGGCAGCTCACGCTCGACCAGCAGGGCAGAGGCCCCTGCCTGAACGGCCTGCTCGCAAAAATCGTGGGCATCGAAGCGCTCGCCGCGCAAGGCAACGAACAGGGCACCCGCGCCCAGAGTGCGGGTATCGGTACTGACGACGGTGATCTCGCCATCGTTACCAATCAGACGGGCATCGAGTACCTGCGCCAGCTCGGCAAGCCTGAGGGTCATCATTTGAATGACTCCAATAATGTATGCAAGGCGGCCGCGACGGTTTCCCGGTCGCTGTAGTGCCGCTTGTCGGTTCCAATGATCTGATAATCCTCGTGACCCTTACCGGCCACCAGGATGATGTCCTGTTTGCTCGCCTGACCGATGGCCAGCGCAATCGCCTTGACCCGGTCGTGCTCCACCTGCACCGCAGCAGGATCGCGAAGACCCGCCACCATGTCGGCCATGATCCGGGCCGGCTCCTCGGTACGGGGATTGTCGTCGGTCAGGATCACGCGATCCGCATACTGCTCGGCCATGGCGGCCATCATGGGGCGCTTGCCGCGATCGCGGTCGCCACCACAGCCGACCAGACACCAGAGCTGGCCTGTGCAGTGCACCCGCAGGGCCTGCAATGCCTTCTCCAGCGCATCCGGGGTGTGGGCGTAATCGACCACCGCCAGCGGCGTATCGCCACCGCCAAAGCACTCCATGCGACCGGTCACCGGCTGCAACTGAGGCGCTGTCGCCAGCAGTTCGTTGAAGTCGTAACCGAGCACCAGCATCACGCCCATCGCGGCCAGCACATTGCTGACGTTGAAGCGCCCGAGCAAGGGGGCGGATAATACACCATTCCCCCAGCTGGAGTTAATCTGCGCGCGAAAACCTTGCTGGTGAAAATCGAGCTGCTGCGCCGTTAATTGACGGCCAGAATGGTGTTCAATCGGGCCATTAACACTGAACGCCACCGCTGCCGGGTACTTTTCGAGCCACTTGGCACCCAGCTCGTCATCGCGGTTGATCACCGCATTCAACTCATCGACCAGCTGCAGCAACTGTTCTTTGGCCGCGCCATAGGCTTCCATGGTGCCGTGGTAGTCGAGGTGATCCCGGCTCAGGTTGGTGAAAACGGCGGCGGCAAACGGCAGTGCGGCAACACGATGCTGCACCAGACCATGGCTGGAGACCTCCATCGCCACCAGATCCGCCCCCTGCGCTTGCAGCGCAGCCAGATTGGCTTGTAGCTGCACGGCGCTGCCAGTGGTATTTTCCGCTTCGATCAGATGGCCAAACAGGCCGTTGCCGATGGTGCCCATCACCCCGGCCTTGCCACCCAGCAGGGTGCGCCAGTTGGCGACCAGCAGTGCAGTGGTGCTCTTGCCGTTGGTACCGGTGATCCCGACCAGCGCCAGTTTTTTGGCGGGCTGGTCGTAGAAATACCCGGCAAGCGCAGAGAGATGAGCGGGCAGATCCCGCATCCCGATACAGGGAACCGGAGTCGATGGTGGGATAAATTCACCATCCTCCTCAAACACAACAGCGGTCGCTCCCTGAGCCACCGCCTGTTCGATGAAACGTCTGCCATCCACCTGATGACCGCAAATGGCCACGAAGAGCGTGCCGGGCCTGACCCGCCGACTATCCAGCTGGATATCGGTCAGAGTGAGCGCCGGCGCCTGAATACCGAAGGGGCGCAGTAATGCATCAAGTGCGCGGGACAAGAGGAGCCTCCGTACGGGCAAGTTTGGCGGGCACCGCTGTGGGCACCGCATCAGGACGAATATTGAAGAGTTGCAGTACCCCGCCCATGGCCTCTGCAAACGGCGGGGTCGCCACGGCACCGCCATAGTAGGCACTACCTTTTGGCTCGTTAATCACCACCACCATGACGAAACGGGGATTACTGGCAGGGGCAAAACCGGCAAACCAGGCCATGTAATCCTTGCCGTAGCCTCCGGCAACGGCGACCTTGGCGGTACCACTCTTGCCACCGACCCGATAACCCGGAATCTTGGCCTTGGGAATAGCGTTGTCGACTACGTACTCCAGCGCCTGCAGCATGGCGGAGGCGTTATTGTGATCGATCACCTGCTCACCCTTGGGCGGCGTGGTCACCTTGACGATGGAGATGGGCACTCGCTTGCCCTTGTTGGCCAGGGTGGCGTAGGCGGAAGCCAGTTGCAGCGGGGTAACCCGCAGACCATAACCAAACGAAAGGGTCGCCCGCTCGATATCGGACCAGCGCCGACGCTGAGGCAACATACCACCGCTCTCGCCCATCAGTCCGCTACCGGTATCCATACCGAAACCGAACATACTGAGGGTGTTGATCATCTCTTGGGCCGGCATCCGCAGGGCAATGCGCGACATGCCGATGTTGGAGGAGTAGCGCAGGATATCGTAAAGGTTGGTCGCCTTGTGAATACTGACGTCCTTGATCTGCTTGGCACCGATAAAGAGCGGACCACCGGGAATGAAATCCTTCCAGCTGGTGACACCCGCCTGCAAGGCACTTAGCAAAATCAGCGGCTTGACTGTGGAGCCCGGCTCGTAGGTATCGGTCACCACCCGGTTGCGTACCCGGAAACTCTGATACTGGCCGCGGTTGTTCGGGTTATAGGAGGGGGTATTGACCATGGCGAGCACTTCGCCGGTCTTGATATCCAGCATCACCATGGAGCCGGACGTTGCCTTGTTCTCGTCGGTTGCCCGCTTGAGGGCACGGTAGGCCAATGCTTGCACCCGCTGATCGATGCTGAGCTGCAGATCGTTGGCGTTCTTGCCCTCTTTGACGATACCAAGACGCTCGATGACCCTGCCCTGCCGGTCCTTGCGCACCCGCATCTCGCCCGGTGTCGCCGTCAGCCACTCGTTGTAGCTGCGCTCGATCCCCTCGATCCCGTTGCCATCGATGTTGGTTACCCCCACCAGGTGGGCACTGATTTCGCCAGTCGGATAGAAGCGGCGCGACTCGGGACGCAGATAGACACCACCCAGCTTGAGCCCCTTGATGTATTCAGAGACAGCGGGCGTTACCTGACGCTGCAGATAGACGAAGCGCTTGCTGGGGTTGGCGATACGTTGCTTGAGAGTATTGATATCGATTTTGAGGACTGCTGAGAGCGCCATCCAAGCCCGCTCATTGTGGATAGCGCCGGACTCGTGCACAGTCTTGGGATCGGCCCAGACCGCCTCGACCGGAACGGAAACAGCCAGCTGTTCACCATTGCGATCGGTGATCATGCCGCGCACCGCCTGGGTGGAGGTGGTTCGCAGAGAGCGCATGTCCCCCTCCTGACGCAGACGATCCGGATTGATCACCTGGATCCAGGCCAGACGGAGGATCAGCCCGACAAAGGCGATGCCGATGAATACCACCAGCGTGCGGAAGCGCCACGGATAGATAGATGGCGCTTTAACGTTCGCTTTAGCGGTTTTGGCTGTAGCCTTCCGTTTCATGGCAGAGTAATTACCTTCTCGGTGGTCACCAGAGGGCGACCCATTTGCAACTTGTCCATGGCCAGCGTGGCGACCCGGGAGTGTTCCGCCAGAGTGCCCTGCTCCAGCAAGAGGTGGCGCCATTCGATATTGAGGCGATCCTCTTCCGCCATTAGGTCGTTCTGTTTGGCGGTGAGGCCACGGGTCATGTTGGTCACCAGGATCACGGCAAACGCGGTCACCAGTACGGCAACCGACAGAAAAATCTGCAGCTTGTGCCGCCAGAGATCGGCAACTATCTCCTTGGCTAGGTGGACACGTACTTCGCTCATCGCTTACTCCGCCAGCCGCTCGGCGACCCGCAGCACCGAGCTGCGCGAACGGGTGTTTTCAGAGACCTCATGATCAGAAGGCTTGAGCGCCTTGCCGACCGACTTCAATTTGCGACCGCCAGCCAGCTGGGCCTCGGTCAAGGGAATGCCGTAGGGTACTTCCGGCCCCTTCTCGTGCTTGCGAATGAAGTGTTTCACCAGCCGGTCTTCCAGCGAGTGGAAGCTGATCACCGACAGACGGCCATGTGGTGCCAGCACGTCCAATGCACCGTTGAGCGCGGTTTCGATCTCGTCCAGCTCGCTGTTGATATAGATGCGGATGGCCTGGAAACTGCGGGTTGCCGCATGCTTGCCCTTCTCCTTGCTCGGATTGACCCGGGCAATCATCTCAGCCAGCTGACGGGTACGCACGTAAGGCTCGGTCACCCGGTCGTGGACGATGGCGCGGGCGATCTTCTTGGCAAAGCGCTCCTCACCGAAGGTCTTCAGCACCCAGGCGATATCATCCACATCGGCCTTGGCAAGCCACTCGGCGGCGCTCTGGCCGGAGGTGGGGTCCATCCGCATATCGAGCGGACCATCTTTCATAAAGCTGAAGCCGCGCTCGGCATCATCCAGCTGGGGTGAAGAAACCCCCAGATCCAGCAGGAAGCCATCCACTTTGCCCAGCAAACCGCGCTCATCCAGATAGGAGGCGATGCCGGAGAAGGGACCGTGCACGATTTCGAAACGGGGATCCTGGATCTTGGCGGCCTCGGCGATCGCCTGGGGATCGCGGTCGATGGCGATCAGGCGGCCATTTGGGCCAAGGTGCTGCAGGATCAGACGAGAATGACCACCACGGCCAAAAGTACCGTCGACGTAGACACCGTCCGGCTTGATGGCCAGACCTTCAACGGCTTCGTGCAGCAGCACTGTGATGTGTTCAGCGGCTTGGGTCATTTATAAAGAGAAATCCTGTAGTCGTGGTGAGCTTGCCCAATCGTCCCCGGGCAGACCCAAGATGTCGTCATTGACCTGTTGTTGCCAGCGGGCTTCATCCCACAGCTCAAACTTGTTGAGCTGGCCCACCAGCATGATTTTCTTGTCCAGCCCCGCATGGTTGCGCAGTGGCTGGCTGAGCAGCAGACGGCCATTGCCATCCAGCTCGCATTCGGTTGCATGTCCCAGCAGCAGTCGCTGCAAACGGCGCTCTTGCGGATTCATGCTGGAGAGAGTCTTGAGCTTGCGCTCGACCTCTTCCCATTCATTCAGGGGATAAAGCAGCAGACAGGGATGGGCAATATCGATGGTGCAGACCAGCTGGCCGTCGCTTTCATCGCGCAGCCAATCACGGAATTTGGTCGGAATTGCCAGCCGCCCTTTACTGTCCAGGCTGATGGCATGAGCGCCACGCAACAAATTGCAGTCCCTGAAGGTGAGTGAGCAGGAAGATTGCCCCTCTAAAAACCACTTTGATCCACTTTTCCCCACCTTGAAGTTTAAGGACGTGCAGGGGGCTTTTCAAGCAAGGAGATGGGACAGAGGGAACATATTGACGCAGCAATTGCATACCGCAGATTGAGTGGGTTGATTTTCCACAAGTTATTTGGCGTTAGGCTCTGGCGATTAATTGAAATAAGTGAATGAACTGAGAACACACACAATATGCGGGGGCGAACAACCATCCTCGGTTCTATCACCATCTATCGCTGCCATCGTGCCAAATACAAAACTATTCGATTGATTTAAAACATATAATTTCATTCAAAATGACGAGAACAAAAATATCCCGTCAACGAAGCCATATTTCCCATGCATAAAAAAGAGCCCCGCGATAAATCGCAGGGCTCTTCGGAATGAGGTCGGAGTCGGCCTGTAAGCCGGGTTCTGTACCGGGTTTCCCCGGGTAGCAATCATTCCTCTAGGCCAGCAATCGCTCGCTGGCTCAAGCAACCTACCCGCCCCCAACGCGGGCCGCGCCAATAGGGGCCTATTTGGTCTTGCTTCGGGTGGAGTTTACCGTGCCACGAACTGTTACCAGTCGCGCGGTGCGCTCTTACCGCACCCTTTCACCCTTACCTGATCCCTTGCGAGCCATCGGCGGTCTGCTCTCTGTTGCACTGGTCGTAGGCTCACGCCCCCCAGGCGTTACCTGGCACCCTGCCCTGTGAAGCCCGGACTTTCCTCCCCTCCGCCCGTCTGTCCCGAGGGACACAACGACGAAGCAGCGATTGCCCAGCCAACTCCGAGGCGCGGATTATAGCCTTGCGATACGCACGGGGTAAACCGGCAATTCCCGTTTACAGCCATTTATCGCACTTTGCTCCCCGTTTACAGGCTGACTGCTTGTCGGTATGGGGGATTGCAGAGGTCAAAAAACAGTCTGACGACCGATTAACCGACTCAATAGTGCTCGAGACCGTACTTGTAGAGGGCATTCTTCTTCACACCGTGAATCTCGGCGGTCAGGGCGGCCGCTTTTTTCAGTGGCAGCTCGGCCACCAACAGACCCAGAGTACGGATCGCCTCGGCTGGCAGCTCCTCTTCATCTTTGGCGGCGCCAGCCACGACCAACACGATCTCGCCGCGGCAGCGGTTGTCATCCTCGCCAAGCCAAGTCAGCATTTCGGACGCTGGCAGACCGTGGATCGACTCGAAGGTCTTGGTCAGCTCACGGCACACCACCACCTGGCGCTCGCCGAGAATGCGAGCAATCGCTTCCACTGTATCCTGCACACGGCGCGGGGATTCGTAGAACACTAGCGAGCGGGTGTCTTCAATAACGGCTTGCAGGCGATCGTCACGTCCTTTGCTCTTGGCGGGCAAGAAGCCTTCAAAGGCGAAGCGATCGGTGGGCAGACCGGCCGCGCTTAGCGCGGTGATGGCAGCACAGGGACCGGGCAGCGGCACCACCTTGACCCCGGCTTCACGACAGCGGGTGACCAAGTGATAACCGGGGTCGCTGATCAGCGGGGTGCCGGCATCGGAGACCAGCGCAACACTCTTGCCCTCTTTGATCCGGCCGATCAGCACATCGGCTTTCTGCTGCTCGTTGTGATCGTGCAGGGCGAAGGTCGGCACCGAGATTTGGTAGTGGCTGAGCAGGATACCGGTATGACGGGTATCTTCGGCTGCCACCAGATCGACACTGCGTAAAATGTCCAATGCACGCTGGGTGATGTCCGCCAGATTGCCGATCGGAGTGGGGACTATATACAGGGTTGGGATGTCACTCATGGGATCTCCGAGTGCCCCGACAATTGTGTCGCCATATTGGCCCGTTTACACTATGGGGAACTTCAACACTGGTCGGGGAATGAACTTGAACCGGGTTACAAAGCAGCTAAGTGTATCACGACTCTTCGGCATCATACTCGCGGCAGTACTGCTCGCCGCCTGTGCGTCGGAGCCCAATCAACCGTCAGGGCAGTCAGGCATGCCCTCTGCGTTCTCCAATCTGACCAAGAATGCCCAGTGGTATCTTGAGCAGGTGGACCCGGCCAAGCCGGCCGAGGCCTTTACCTGGCAGATGCTGGCGGCACGCAGCTATCTGGCGCTGGGCCAGGCCAAACCGGCCTCGGCACTGTTCCAGCAATTGCAGAAGCAGGCCAAGGATCCCGTTCAGAAGGCGCAGTTGCAACTGCTGCAAGCCCATCTGTTGCTGGCGCAAGGCCACGCCAATCAGGCGCTGATCCTGCTGGAAGGCAAACCCGAGGTGGTGCTGGATGCCGATACCCAGAAGGATTGGTATCGCCAGCGCGTGGTGCTGCAGCTCGACATCAACAACAAGTTTGGCGCTGCCAAGTCGTTGATTGCACTGGAACCCTACCTCAATCAGAGCGAGCAGGCGACCAACCATCAGCAGATCTGGTCGTTGCTCAAAAGCATGACCCCCTCCACCCTGCAAGCGCTGGAAGAGGCTCCGGCCCCTGATGTGACCACCGGCTGGTTGCGACTGGCGGCACTGGTCAACGAGTTTGGCGCCCAGCCGAACCTGCTGGCCCGCCAACTGGCAGGCTGGAAGCGCGACTTCCCCAACCATCCAGCCCAGAAGGATATGCCGGCAGGATTGGGCGATCTGGCGGCCACTGCCAGCACCTCGGTGCAACAGATCGCTGTGCTGCTGCCCCTCTCTGGCAATCTGGAGCCGCAGGGTGCCGCCATCCGTAACGGTATGCTGATGTCTTATAAGGAAAATCAGGGGCAATTCACCCTGAACTTCTACGACACCCAGAGCAAGTCGACCGGCGAGCTTTACAAGCAGGCGATTCAGGAAGGGGCAGACATGATCATCGGCCCGCTGCTGAAAGACCGGGTCGAGGAGCTGCTCAAGGCCAATCCGACCGTGCCAGTACTGGCACTCAACGAGCTGGACAAGCCGGTCGTCAACGACACCACCTACTACTTCTCCCTCTCTGCCGCCGCAGATGCCGCGCAGGCAGCTCAGTACCTTTACACCCAGGGCTACCGCAAACCGCTGCTGATCGCCGCTCAGGGGCGGATCGGTTACAGCAGTATCAAGGCGTTCGAGCAGAGCTGGGCTACCCTGAGCCAGGATAAGCCGGTCGTTGCCACCTTCGGTGCCCGCAACGAAGTGCAGGGGATGGTCAAGAATGCCCTGAGCGGCCGCTCTACCGCCCGAGCTGGTGAAGTGGTGCAACTCTCTGATGCCGCACCGCGCAGCATCGATGCCGTTTATGTGGTGGCCAACAGCCTGGAAACCCGGATGATCAAGCCCTACGTGGATGTATCGGTCAATCCGATGGGCAGCCTGCCCATCTACACCAGCTCCCGTGGCTACGACAGCGCCGCCACCGAGGTCGCCTCCGAGCTCAACGGCATGCATATCGCCGATATGCCGCTGCTGCTGGGCGGCTACGAGAAACAGCGCGAGCAGATCGCCCTGCTCTGGCCGCAGACTCAGGGTGACCTGCTGCGTCTGTTTGCCATGGGCTACGATGCCGTCAGTCTGGCTGAGAACCTGCAGCAGATGCGCAAGGTGGGCGGCATGCAGCAGGCCGGCATGAGCGGTCAGCTGAGCGTGGATGCCCAGGGCAATATCGTACGTCTGCTGAGCTGGGGTACTTACCAGAACGGCAAACTGGTCGACGAGAACGCCGTTCAGCAACTGGAGGAGCCCTCCAATGAAGGAACTATGGAAACGGATGCGCCAGCAGTTGCCGAGCCTGTTCCCCTCACCAACGAGCAAGGGACAGCACTTTGAACAAGTCGCTGAACGCTGGTTGCAGGCTCGAGGCCTGCAACCGGTAGCTCGCAACTACCGCTGTCGTGGCGGTGAAATAGATCTCATCATGCACCAGGGCCAGACCCTGGTGTTTGTTGAGGTGCGCTACCGGGCCACCGGCAGCCATGGCGGGGCCGCCAGCTCGGTCACCCGCAGCAAACAGCACAAGATCATGCTGGCAGCGCGCCACTATTTGAAGCAACATGCCATCAACGAGGCCAATCAGGCCTGCCGATTCGATGTGATTGCGTTCGAGGGCGACCAGCCAGCCTGGATCCAGAACGCATTTTAAGAGGACCCTATGACTGACCGCATCAAAGAGAACTACACCGAAAGCATCCAGACCAAGATAGCCGCCGCCGAGGCGCTGCCGGATGCCATCCATACTGCAGCCCAGATGATCACCATCTGCCTGCTCAATGGCCACAAGGTGCTGGCATGCGGTAACGGTCCTTCTGCCGCACTGGCGCAACTGTTCATCTCCGAGCTGGTCAACTGCTACGAGACCCAGCGCCCCTCCCTGCCCGGCATGGCCCTGACCCCGGACATGGCGACCATCAGCGCCATCGCCACCGACCACGGTTTTGAAGAGGTCTACGCCAAGCAGATCCGCGCGCTGGGCCAGCCTGGCGACATTTTGGTGGTCATCACCACCTCTGGCCACAGCCGCAGCCTGATCAAGGCCGCCGAGGCTGCCCTCTCCCGCGACATGACCATAGTGGTGCTGAGCGGGGGGGACGGTGGCGAAATGGCAGGTCTGCTCGGCCCGAACGATGTGGAGATCCGTGTTCCCTCCGCCCGTCGCCCTCGCATTCTGGAAGTGAACCTGTTGACCCTGCACTGCCTGTGTGATCTCATCGACCAGACACTTTTCCCGCAACAGGAAGATTGAAACCATGAAAAAGCACACTATCCTGCTCGGTCTGCTGGTTAGCACCCTGCTGCTGCAAGGCTGCGCAGCCCTGGTTGTTGGCGGCGCCGCAGGGACTGCCAAGGCCTCTGGCGATCGCCGGACGCTGGGCGCGCAGTGGGATGACCAGACCATAGAGCTGAAAGCGGCCAATCTGCTGGCCGACAACAAACCCCTCAGTGCAGCCAGCAAGATCAGCGTCTACAGCAACAATGGCCGCGTTCTGTTGGTCGGCCAGACACCTTCTGACGTTTACAAGATTGAGGCGGGCAAAATTGTCAGTCGCATCGAAGGGGTTCGCCACGTCTACAACGAATTGCGCATCGGCCAACCTGCCAGTTTCACCACTCGCAGCAATGACTCCTGGATCACCTCCAAGGTGAAAGCCGATATGTTCGGCACCAAGAACTTCGACAGCACCAAGGTCAAGGTGGTCACCGAGAACAGCGAGGTGTTCCTGATTGGTCTGGTGACTCGCCAGGAGGGAGAGCAGGCAGTCAACATCGCCCGCCATGTCACCGGCGTGAAGCGCGTGATCAAGGCCTTCGAATTCGCCCAGAACTAAGCCAACGCGGCATAAAAAACGCAGCCAATCGGCTGCGTTTTTTTATTTGATCACCTTCAGGGTCGGACGACCGCTTGGACGCGGCGGTTCCGGCTCAGGCTCCACCGGCGCTTCGGCCTGCTCCAGCCAGATATCGTAACCCGGCTCGGGCGGGAACATGGTGCCCACGCCGTTCTCCCGGGCATGAATAGCCAGTACGGCTGCCATCGGGATGTAAACCTGCTGGGAGACCCCGCCAAAGCGAGCACTGAAGCTGATAGCCTCGGTATCCATGTGAAATTGCATCACGGCTCGGGGCGCGATATTCAGTACAATTTGCCCGTCCTGAGCAAACTGCATCGGCACCATCACATGGGGAATGTTGACGTTGACCACCAGATGAGGGGTCAGATCGTTGTCCAGCAACCAGTCAAAGAACGCCCGTAACAAGTACGGGCGGCTCGGTGTCATTGTCGGTTCCATGCTCATACGCCAGCACGGATCTCGCGTTCGGCTTCGGTCAGGGAAGCCTGGAAGGACTCACGCTCGAACAGACGAACCATGTAGGCCTTCAGCTCTTTGGCGCCACGACCGGTCAGGTCGATACCAAGACTCGGCAGACGCCACAGCAGCGGTGCCATGTAGCAATCCACCAGACCGAACTCTTCGCTCATGAAATAGGGCATTTCACCGAAGATCGGCGCGATGGCCAGCAGGTTGTCACGCAGTTCGTTGCGTGCTGCTTCAGCATCGGTACCGGCCATGATCTTGTCGGCCAGGGAGTACCAGTCCAGCTCGATGCGGTGCATCATCAGACGGCTGTTACCGCGGGCAACCGGGTAAACAGGCATCAGGGGCGGATGCGGGAAGCGCTCGTCCAGATACTCCATGATGATGCGCGAGGTGTAGAGCGCCAGCTCGCGATCCACCAGGGTCGGTACAGAGTTGTACGGGTTCAGCTCGGCCAGCTCATCCGGCAGATTGGCTGGATCAACCTGGCAGATATCCACGCTAACACCCTTCTCCGCCAGGACAATACGCACCTGATGGCTGAACATATCGTTGGCACCGGAAAACAGCGTCATTACCGAACGCTTATTGGCAGCTACAGCCATTGAACCCTCCCGTCATTAAAAAGCAGAAACGGCAATGAAGCATCTTGGTCTTCATTGCCGTGCATTATATTACCCGTATCTGGTCGCTTAGTGAACGTCGCGCCAGAATTCCTTCTTCAACAGCACAGTGAAGATGAAGAAGATCACGATGAAACCAAGCACCCAGAAGCCCATGCGTTCACGCTCCTGTTGTACCGGTTCAGCCGAGTAGACCAAGAAGTTTACCAGATCCAGTACCGTCTGATCATACTCTTCGTCATCCATTTCACCATTACCGTCAGATTTGATGCCGACAACCTGCTGGGTTTCCACTCCATCGACCGTGTGAGTAGCGAACTCTGCACGGGGGGTTCCCTGCAACGGCTCCAGCACATGGGGCATGCCCACGGACGGAAACACGGCGTTATTCACCCCGAACGGACGGGTCTCATCCACGTAGAAGGAACGCAGATAGGTGTAGATCCAGTCTGCACCGCGCACCCGGGCAACCAGCGTCAGATCGGGGGGCGGCGCACCAAACCACTTGGCGGCATCCTTCTCTGACATGGCACTCTTCATCAGATCACCGACCTTTGCACCGGTGAAAATCAGGTTCTCTTTCATCAAATCTTCGGGGAGCCCGAGATCTTCTGCGACCCGGTTATAGCGCTGATACTGGGTAGAGTGGCACCCGGCGCAATAGTTCATGAAGGTGGCCGCGCCGCGTTGCAGCGATGCCTTGTCACTCAGATCGTAATTGGCTTTGTCCAGATGAACAGCTCCGCCACTTGCAAATACCAGAGATGGCAGCAGGGTCAGCACTGCAAATATTATTCTTTTCATTTAAATGTCACCCTCTCCGGCAGCGGCTTGGTGCTTTCATTCTTGCTATAGAAAAACAGCAGGACGAAGAACCCGAAATATCCCAGTGAACAGATCTGGGCAACCAGCGTCAACGTCGGCGTCGATGGCAGCACCCCCAACACCCCCAAGATGATGAAGCAGACCACAAACTGGGCAATGTTCAGCTTGTGCAGCATGCTGCGATAGCGTACTGAACGCACCTTGCAGCGATCCAGCCACGGCAGCAGGAACAGTACCACGATGGAGAGACCCATCATGATGACGCCAAGCAGCTTGTCCGGCACCGCCCGCAAAATGGCGTAAAACGGCGTGAAGTACCACACAGGCGCAATGTGCTCCGGGGTTTTCAGGCCGTTGGCCACTTCAAAGTTCGGCTTCTCGAGGAAGTAACCCCACATATCCGGTTTGAAGAAGATGATGGCGCAGAAGAAGAACAGGAAGCCTGCCACACCGATCATATCCTTGACGGTGAAGTAAGGGTGGAACGCCACCGCATCCAGCGGCCAGCCGTTTTCGTCCTTGTGCTTCTTGATGTCGATACCGTCCGGGTTGTTGGAGCCCACTTCGTGCAGCGCCAGAATGTGCATGGCAACCAGCATCACCAGCACCAGCGGCAACGCGATGACATGCAGCGCGAAGAAGCGGTTCAGGGTCGCACCGGAGATCACGTAGTCACCGCGGATCCATAGGGTCAGATCGTCACCGATGACCGGAATGGCGCCAAACAGCGAGATGATGACCTGAGCCCCCCAGAATGACATCTGGCCCCAGGGCAGCAAGTAGCCCATAAAGGCCTCTGCCATCAGCACCAGGAAGATCAGCATGCCGAAGATCCACAACAGTTCACGAGGCTTCTGATAAGAGCCATAGATCATGCCGCGGAACATGTGCATGTAGACCACGATGAAGAATGCAGACGCACCGGTTGAGTGCATGTAACGCAACAACCAGCCGTACTCCACATCGCGCATGATGTACTCCACGGACGCAAACGCACCTTCCGCGGAGGGGTTGTAGTTCATGGTCAGCCAGATACCGGTGATGATCTGGTTAACCAGCACCAGCATGGCCAGCGAGCCGAAGAAGTACCAGAAGTTCAGGTTCTTCGGTGCCGGATACTTGGCCATGTGGTCGTTGTACATGGCCGTGAGCGGGAATCGATAATCGATCCAGCCCATCAGTTTACTCAACATGGTCAGGCCTCCTTGCCATCGGCACCGACCTGGATGGTGGTGTCATTAATGAATTGATAGGGCGGAATGACCAGGTTCAGCGGTGCAGGCACCCCCTGGAACACACGGCCGGCCATGTCGAACTTAGAGCCATGGCACGGGCAGAAGAAGCCGGACGTAACGCCCTGCACCTGCTCGCCAAAGCTGTCAGGCAGATAGGAAGGTGAACACCCCAAGTGGGTGCAAATACCGACCGCGACAAAAATTTCGGGCTTGATCGATCTGTACCCGTTATGGGCATAGTCAGGCTGCTGCGGCTCTTCAGATGAGGGATCCCGCAGCTTGTCATCATGCGCGGCCAAGGCATCCAGCGTCTGTTTGGTGCGTTTCACCACCCAGACAGGCTTGCCTCGCCACTCGACACGGATGAGCTGACCCGGTTCCAACTTGCTGATATCGACTTCAACCGGCGCACCGGCTGCTTTGGCCTTGGCGCTCGGATTCCATGACTTTATAAACGGCACTGCGGTAAACGCAGCTCCTACCCCACCAACGGCAACCGTTGACCAGGTAAGAAATCTGCGGCGACCGGTATCAACTGGCGCATTGCTCATCCAAAAACTCTCCCATGTGGACTCCGCACATTCTTATAGTGTCCCTGTTCCCCATTTTTCCCGTGACAACAGCGGCGGAAGCTGGATTTACAATTGCCACAGAAAACAGGGGAAATTTTAAAGAAAAGATAACAACTTGACAAGAAAGAGCGGTGAGCAATGAAAACAATAAAGAAACAATTTTTTGTCTTTTGTGACGCGTGGTTAGCATTGATGTCGGTAATATTACCAATAAAAAAAGCCTGGCAACCGCCAGGCTTTTTTGACACTCGAAAGAGTGAGTACCAAAAGCGAATTAACGCTTGGAGTACTGCGGACGCTTACGAGCTTTGTGCAGACCAACTTTCTTACGCTCAACCTTACGGGCATCACGAGTAACAAAGCCAGCTTTACGCAGTTCGGAACGCAGGGTTTCGTCGTACTGCATCAGAGCACGAGTGATACCGTGGCGGATCGCACCAGCTTGACCGGAGATGCCACCACCGTTAACGGTGATGTACAGGTCCAGTTTCTCGGTCATCTCAACCAGTTCCAGCGGCTGACGAACTACCATGCGGGCAGTCGGACGGCCGAAGTACTGCTCCAGGGAGCGCTGGTTGATTACGATCTTGCCGCTACCCGCTTTGATAAATACGCGAGCAGTGGAGCTTTTGCGACGGCCGGTACCGTAGTATTGATTTTCTGCCATGTTGCCAGTTCCCGATTAGATATCCAGTACTTGAGGTTGCTGAGCAGCATGAGCATGCTCGGCGCCTGCGTAAACTTTCAGTTTACGGAACATGGCACGGCCCAGAGGACCTTTCGGCAGCATGCCTTTGACGGCTGCTTCGATTACCATTTCCGGTTTACGCTGAATCAGCTTGTCGAAGCTGATTGACTTGATACCACCCGGGAAACCGGAGTGAGCGTGGTACATTTTGTCGGTAAATTTCTTACCGGTTACGTGTACCTTCTCAGCGTTTACAACGATGATGTAATCACCGGTGTCAACGTGCGGAGTGTACTCAGCTTTGTGCTTACCACGCAGACGAGCAGCGATCTCGGTTGCGATACGACCCAGAGTTTTACCTTCTGCGTCCACAATGTACCAGTCACGTTTTACGGTTTCTGGCTTGGCAACGAAAGTTTTCATTAAGTTAAACCCAATTACCTGTTACAGACCCAATTGCTTATGGGGGCTCTCCCACAAACAACAAACGATGGCCTACCTGTACCCCTTCGAATACAAGTAAAGCTTAAAGTGTTGCTGTCTTATCGACAGCTGTAACGTGGGCCGGGCGATTATAAGTGAAGTTGCCTTAAATATCACCTGCTAATTTCACTGCCATGAAACCAGCAAATGTCGCCCGGCCCTACCTGCCGCAGATGCCCATCCGACTGGCAGGCGCGGTATTGTGACTAAGGAAGGTGCACTCTGGCAAGGTATTCGTGCGATTGCATTTCCTGAAGCCGCGAAAGACAGCGTTGGAATTCGAAATTCAGCAGCCCTTCGCCGTAGAGTTCTGTCATGGGAACCGCCGCCGACATGATGAGTTTGACGTGCCGTTCGTAGAACTCATCGACCATGGCAATGAAGCGGCGAGCCGCGTCATCCGTGCCTGTGCCCATTGGCTGCACATTCGCCAGCAGAACAGTATGGAATAGCCTGGCCAGCTCGATATAGTCGTTCTGGGAGCGGGGAGTACAGCAAAGTTGCTCAAATTCCATATAGAGCACCCCTTCCCCCATTCCGAGCGACGTCAGCTGACGATGATTGACCTCGAACGCCCCCTCGCAAGCCGTATGCCCACCGGTTAATTGCTGAAAATAGCGGTCAAGATTGGCTTTTGCCTGCAAATCCAGCGGGCAGTGATAAATCTCGGCTTGTTCCAGCGTACGCAGGCGATAGTCGATACCGCCATCTACGTTAAGTACCTCGCAATGAAGCTCGATCAGCTCGATAGCTGGCAGAAAACGAGCTCGCTGCAGCCCGTTGCGATAAAGATCCTTTGGCGGAATATTTGAAGTGGCGACCAGCACAACACCGTGACCAAACAGCTCCTGAAACAGCGTGCCCAGCAACATGGCATCGGTGATGTCGGAGACAAAAAATTCGTCGAAACAGATGATGTCTGTCTCGCTGGCAAGCTTGCTGGCCACCAGTTTGAGGGGATCGGACTGCCCGCTCAACCCCTGCAATTCATCGTGAATGCGGTGCATGAAACGGTGGAAATGGCTGCGCATCTTGCGCGTCCCCGGCAGGCTGTCGAAAAAGGTATCCATCAGCCAGGTCTTGCCTCGGCCCACTCCGCCCCACATATAGATACCGAGGACGGGCTCCGGCTGCTTGGGCTTTTGCAGCCAACCCAGCAACCCTCGAGATCTGGTCGGAGTCGGGCGCCGTAGCAAATCCTGATACAGTCGCTCCAGCCTGCTAATGGCCATCCCCTGCGCGGGGTCGGCCACAAAGCCGGGGCGCAGCAGATCCTGCTGGTATTTTTGCTGCGGTGTCATCCTTGAGCGCCTCTCCAAGTCCCTGAATCGAGGACAAAATGGTATCACGGCCTCAGGACGCACGGTATAGTGCCATCAAGGCATGGCGGTTATGACGACCGCATAAACCCACTCTGTTTTAGCTGTAACAAGGAGCATCTATGAGTCTGTTAACTGGGATCCTGCTGGCTGTCGCGGCCCTGATTATCGGTATCGTTCTCGGCCGTTTTTCGGTACGCAGCCGCGATGCCGGCCGTCTGGAACAGGAACTGAAAAAGGCCCACAAGGAGCTTGAAAGCTATCAGGGCCAAATCAATACCCACTTCGCCGACAGCGCCGCGCTGATGGAGCAACTGGCCGAGCAGTATCAGACCCTCTATCGCCACATGGCCGAGCAGAGCAAATTCCTGGCCAAGGCACAGGAACCGCTGTTCCGTGAATCATTGGTAGAAGAAGCCCCAACCAAAGAAGCAGATGAGCCGGGCGTCCCGCCTCGCGACTATGCCGGCGCCTCTTCCGGACTGCTCAAACAACCAAATTAGTTCCTCGCGGAACTAATTGGCCAGCCCTGTGGTCTGACCTTGACGATTGCAATGCAACTTTTTCTGGGAGCTGTTTTTCATATGCGTAAACCTCTTTCCATGCTCAGTGTGCTAGCCCTCAGCGTCGGTATCGCCATGTCTGCGGCCCCTGCTCAGGCCGCACTGCCTTCCCTGTTAGGCTCTAATCAGGAGATGCCAAGTCTGGCCCCCGTTCTCGAACAGGTCACTCCTGCCGTAGTTAATATCTCTGTCTCCGGCAAGAAGATCACCCGCCAGCGTCTGCCGGAACAATTCCGTTTCTTCTTCGGTCCCAATATGCCCGATGAACAGGTGAGCGAGCAGCCGTTCCAGGCACTCGGCTCCGGTGTCATCGTCGATGCCAAGAAGGGTTACGTGATCACCAACGCCCACGTGGTTCACGAGGCGGACGAGATCAAGGTCACTCTGAAGGATGGTCGTGAATATGCGGCCAAGAAGATCGGTGAAGACAAGCAGTCCGACATCGCCCTGCTGCAAATCAAGGCCGAGGATCTGGTGCAGATCAAGTTCGCCGACTCCGACGAGCTGCGGGTGGGTGACTATGCGTTGGCAATCGGCAACCCGTTTGGTCTGGGTCAGACCGTCACATCAGGTATCGTCAGCGCGCTCGGTCGCAGCGGCCTCAACATCGAGAATCTGGAAAACTTCATCCAGACCGATGCGGCCATCAACTCAGGTAACTCGGGCGGTGCCCTGCTCAATCTGCGTGGCGAGCTGATCGGTATCAACACCGCGATTCTGGGCCCGAACGGCGGCAACATCGGCATCGGCTTTGCCATCCCCTCCAACATGGTGCGGGATCTGACCGAGCAGATCGTCAAGTACGGTGAAGTGCGTCGCGGTCAGCTGGGCATTACCGGTACCGAACTCACCTCAGACATCGCCAAGACCTTCGGCTACAACAAGAAGGATGGCGCCTTCGTCAACCAGGTCATGCCTGACTCCGCCGCAGACAAGGCGGGCATCAAGGCGGGCGATATCATCGTCAGCATCGATGGCAAGCCGGTTCGCTCCTTCGGCGAGCTACGTGCCAAGATCGCCACCATGGGCGCTGGCAAGCAGGTCGAGCTGGGACTGATCCGCGATGGCAAGTCACAAACGGCCAAAGTGACCCTGAAGCAGGCCGATGACAGCGAAGTGCGCGCCAGCGCGCTGCATCCGGCACTGGAAGGGGCCAAGCTGAGCACCACTACCGATCCGGTCTCCGGCGTCGCCGTGGCCGACATTGATCCCCGTTCTCCGGCAGCCGCTTCCGGCCTGCAGAAGGGGGACATCATCATCGGGGTCAACCGTCTGCGCATCAACACGTTGGGCGAGCTGAGCAAGGCGCTCAAGAACAAGCCTGACGTACTGGCGCTCAATATCCAGCGCGGCGACTCCTCGCTCTATCTGGTGATCCGCTAACCCCCTGATGGTTCAACAACCTCTCTATCACCCGCGGCCTTCGCCGCGGGTGATTTTTATCCATCGATAGTGTTATTCTCTGCCCGCAGCCTGTACGGATGAGAATGACATGAAAATTTTCCCTTTAGTCAGTTACTTGGGCAAGTCTGTCGGTTTCGGTTTGACCGTCGCGGCGCTGCTGTTGCTGCTGTTTCCCAATTTTCGCGGTGGCGCCCAACTCCCGGGGCTCATCACCAATGCCCGAGAACTGAGTTTCTCCTATGCCGCTCATCGGGCCGGCCCCGCCGTCGTCAACATCTACACCCGCAGCTTTGCTCCTAACCAGGGCAATCAGGGAGAACTGCGTCCACAAGGACTGGGCTCCGGCGTCATCATGACCCAGCGCGGCTACGTGCTGACCAACTACCACGTCATCGCTGACGCCGACCAGATCATCGTAGCCCTGCAGGATGGCCGGGTTTTCAGTGCCGAGCTGGTCGGCACAGACCCGCTGACCGACCTTGCCGTGCTCTATATCGAGTCAGATAACCTGCCGGTAATCCCGCAAGATCCGGAGCGGTTGCCAGAAGTGGGCGATGTAGTACTCGCCATCGGCAATCCCTACAACGTCGGCCAGACCATCACCCAGGGCATCATCAGCGCGACTGGCCGCACCGGTCTCTCCAGCATGGGGCCGGACAGCAATGGCCGGCAGGATCTGCTGCAGACCGATGCCGCCATCAACGAGGGCAACTCGGGTGGCGCGCTGGTCAACGGCCGTGGCGATCTGGTGGGCATCAACACCGCCACTTATCACCTCAACGGCAATCAGGAGAGCTACGGCATCAGCTTTGCCATCCCCTACCGGCTGGCGAAGCGGATCATGGATGAGCTGATCACCAATGGCAGGGTCATTCGCGGCTACCTTGGGATATCCAGCGTCGAGATCAACCCGATAATCGCGCGGATGATGAATCTCGGCGATCTGCGTGGTCTGGTAGTGAAGAGTCTGGATCCCTACGGTCCAGCAGCCAAAGGCGGTCTGCAACGAGGGGATGTGCTGCTCAAGATCAACGGCGAAGCCATCAGCGGTCCCAGAGCCGCCTTGGACAAGATCGCCGAGAGCCGCCCCGGCACCAAGCTGACCATATCGGTGTTACGCTCCGGCAAGCCGCTGGAAGTGGTGGTCACCATTGAAGAGGATGTGCGCTATCAGAACCGGGCTGGAGTCAGCAATGTCTCATCGGCCAGCTAACGCGGCAAAGGTCTATTGCATCAGCCTGCAGCCTGTTAGGCTGCGCCTAACTCTCATTTCTCCATGGAACTACATAGTCAGCCATGTCATGCCGCAATAGCGCGACCGAATACAAGTGAAAGGAATAGAAGAAGAACGAGGAGTGACTACTCCTCGTTGAAGCCGGAGGTGAACAGCTCCACCACGGCTGCCAGGGCCTCGACCTCTTCGGGCCCCTCAACCTGTACTTCCACCTGCCGCCCTTGCGCGGAATCCAGCATCAGCAGGCCGATGATGCTGTCAGCATCGGCCTCCACACCATCTTCATTGCGCAGCAGCACGTGGGCATCGAAACCCTGCACCAGCTCGAACAGCATCATGGCTGGTCTGGCATGAATACCCAGCTTGTTTTTCACTTCAACCGAGGCGGAAACAGTCATCGGGTCGTCCTATTGGTCCGTCAGGATTGGGGGGCACTCTTGTCGAGAGTACGGTGGCGGATCTGCACGTTCTTGCCGAGCAAACGGAATGCACTGGCCAGCCGTTCTGCAATAAAGACCGAGCGGTGCTGACCGCCGGTGCAACCGATGCCGACCGTGAGGTAGCTGCGATTGTTGCGCTCCAGATGGGGCAACCAGGTCGCCAGCATGTTCTCGATCTGCTGGGTAAACAGCATCACGTCAGCTTGCGCCGAGAGGTAGTTGGCGACCGGCTCATCCTTGCCGGTGAACGGCTTGAGCTCGGGGATCCAGTGCGGATTGGGCAGGAAGCGAGCATCGAACACGAAGTCGGCATCCTTGGGAATGCCGTACTTGAAGCCGAACGACTCGAACACCAGCACCAGCTCGTTCTCTTTCTTGCCGAGTACCCGGGTCTTGATGAGCTCGCTCAGGTCATGAATGCTGAGGGTGGTGGTGTCGATACGCAGGTCAGCGGTCGAGGAGATGGGCGCCAGCAGGTGGGTCTCCTCCCGAATCGCCTCATCCAGCGACAGCTTGTTGCGTGAGAGGGGGTGCAAACGGCGGCTCTCGCCATAGCGCTTGAGCAGGGTGCCGTTGTCGGCATCGAAGAAAAAGCTGGAGAACTCAACCCGCCCCTCATTGCGCACCTGAGCCAGCAGATTTTCCAGTTTCTCCGGATCGCTCGGCAGGTTGCGCACATCGATACTGACCGCCAATTTGTCGTACTGGCTCTCCACCGAGACAATCAGCTGGGGCAGCAGATTGACCGGCAGGTTGTCCACACAGTAGTAACCCAGATCTTCCAGCACTCGCAGGGCTACCGTTTTACCGGAGCCCGAACGTCCACTTACCACGATTAACTGCATCTTGTTCCCTCACGCCAAAACGGGTGTCTCATCCTTGGCCTGCTGTCAGGCCGAGGTCATGATCTGATAGAGCTCTTCGTCACTGGTTGCCTGACGCAACTGGCGGCAAACCGCCTTGTCACCCAGCTTGGAAGCCATCAGAGAAAGGGTCTTGAGATGCTGCTTGCACTCGCTTTCCGGCACCAGCAAGGCAAACAGCAGGTCAACCGGTTGATTGTCGATGGAGTCGAAAGGAATAGGGTCGGCAAAGGTCATCAGGATCGCGGTTGGCGGGAACTCATCGTCAATGCGACCGTGGGGGATCGCAATACCGGCACCGATCCCGGTACTACCCATTTTTTCGCGGGCCAGCAAGCATTCAAACAGCGCCTGACGGGAGGTGCCAAGGCGTTCGGCGGCCAGCTCGCTGATGATCTCGAGGGCGCGTTTCTTGCTGGTACAAGGGACTGCACTCTTGGTGCAGTCCCGACTCAGTATGTGTTCAAGTTGCATGGTTATTTTTTATTTAACTTATCTTTGTGCTTGATGATCTGCCTGTCCAGCTTGTCGAGCAAGGTGTCTATCGCAGCATACATATCGGCATGTTCAGAGTTGGCAAACACTTCGCCACCGCTGACGTGCAATTTGGCTTCCGCTATCTGGTTCAGTTTTTCCACGCTAAGCACCACATGAACATTGTTGATGTGGTCGAAGTGACGCTCGAGTTTGGCAAATTTGTTATTCACATAATCACGCAGAGCTTCGGTGATCTCGACATGGTGTCCGGTCAGGTTAATTTGCATAACATCATCCTTTTGTTTGCCTAAACCAGGCGTTTGCGCTGATTGGAAGGTGGGATAAACAAGGATTCGCGATACTTAGCGATCGTGCGTCTCGCCACCATAATACCCTGTTCGGCCAGCAAATCCGCGATCTTGCTATCACTTAACGGCTTGGCAGGATTCTCTGCCGTGACCAGCTTCTTGATGAGCGCGCGAATTGCGGTCGATGAGCACTCTCCTCCTCCTTCGGTGTTCACATGGCTGGAGAAAAAAAACTTCAATTCGAAGATACCACGGGGGGTATGCATGTACTTCTGGGTTGTCACCCGGGAGATGGTCGACTCATGCATCTCCACCGCTTCGGCGATGTCATTGAGCACCATCGGCTTCATCGCCTCTTCACCATACTCGAAAAAGCCCTGTTGCTGCTCGACAATGCAACTGGCCACTTTCAGCAGGGTGTCATTGCGACTTTCCAGGCTCTTGATGAACCACTTGGCTTCCTGCAAATGGGAGCGGATAAACTGGGTGTCGGTGCTGCTGCGGGCGTTGCGGGCCATGGCGGCATAGGTCTCGTTGACCCGGATGCGGGGGGCTGAGTCGGGATTGAGCTCGACCACCCACTTGCTACCCTTCTTGACCACGGAGACGTCGGGGATCACGTACTGGGAGTCGCTCTGGATGATGCCGTTACCGGGACGCGGCTCCAGCAGCTGGATCAGATCCAGCACCTCCTTGAGGTCGCTCTCTTTGAGTTTTGTCTTGCGAGCGAGGGTGCGGTAATCCCGGTTGCCGAGCAGCTCCATGTGCTCGAGGATCACCTCCTTGGCCTCGTTGAGCCAGGGGGTCTGCGGGTCATACTGATCCAGCTGGATCAGCAAACACTCCTGCACAGAACGGGCAGCAATACCGACCGGATCGAAGTGCTGCACCCGCTTGAGTACCGCCTCGACCTCATCGAGTTCCACCTCTACGTCATCGCTGGTGACGGCAGCCTGGATATCCTCCAGCGCAACGGTCAGATAACCGGATTCGTCGATGGCATCGATGATGGCGAGCGCAATGGCGGCATCCACATCGCTAAACGGTGTGAGCCGCATCTGCCACAGCAGATAATCCTGCAGGTTTTCGGTGGTTTCACCCTGATAGACGCTATCTTCCCCATCATGGATGGGGCCTGCACTCTGGGCTGTGCCGGCAGAGTAAACCTCGTCCCAGGTCGTATCCACCGGCAACTCGTCCGGCATCTGCTCCTGGGCCATGGCATCGCTGGAATCCAGCTGGCTGGCATCGACCGGCGCTTCCGGTGTGGTCTCTTGCGCCTCGCTCTCTTCCTGCTCCAGTAGAGGGTTATTTTCGAGCGCTTGCTGAATTTCCTGCTGAAGTTCCAGAGTGGAGAGCTGGAGCAGACGAATCGCTTGTTGTAATTGCGGCGTCATGGTCAGGGACTGACCGAGACGCAACTGTAATGTCGGCTTCATCTACGTCGGGATATCCTTATGTTCAGCGAAGCATTCGTCAAAGGAAATGAAGGCATGCCTCCTTACTATAGACTGAATTGATCGCCCAAATAGACGCGCTTGACCTGCTCATCGGCAAGGATCTCAGCCGGTGCACCTTCGGCAATCATCTTGCCGTGGCTGACGATATAGGCCTTCTCACATACGTCCAGAGTCTCTCTGACGTTGTGGTCGGTAATCAAGACGCCAAGGCCTCTATCTTTCAGATGCTGAATGATCTTCTTGATGTCTATCACAGAAATCGGGTCAACCCCTGCAAAGGGTTCATCCAGCAGAATAAAACGCGGCTCGGCCGCCAGCGCACGGGCAATCTCGACCCGGCGGCGCTCACCGCCGGAGAGACTCTGCCCCAGATTGTCGCGAATATGGGTGATATTGAACTCTTCCAGCAGTTGCTGAACCTTGTCCTCACGCTCCTCACGGCTCAATCCTTTGCGAGTCTGCATCACCCCCATCAGGTTGTCGAACACCGACAGGCGACGGAAGATGGAGGCCTCCTGCGGCAGGTAACCGATGCCGTTGCGGGCCCGCACATGCATGGGCTGCAAGCTGATGTCCTGATCGTCGATGGTGATGAGACCGGCATCGCGCTGTACCAGCCCCACGATCATGTAGAAGGAGGTGGTCTTGCCCGCCCCGTTGGGGCCGAGCAGGCCGACAATCTGGCCGGTGCCCACTTCAAGGCTGACGTCACTCACCACCATGCGGCGCTTGTAGCTCTTCTGCAGGCCCACTGCTTTCAACACTGCCATGGCTTATTTTCCCTGCTTCTTCTGGTCGGCGGGCTTGTCGAAATTCTCTACCTGATCCGGCAGGAACACGGTTTTGACCCGCTGGCTCGGGCTCTTGCTCTCGGCAATCATCTTCTGTTTGACGATGTCGTAGCGGATCAGATCGCCATTGACCTGGCTATCTTCCTGCTTGAGCTGACCGTTGCCGGTGATGGTCACCAGACGGTTCTTCAGCTCGTAGCGGATGGTATTGCCGTGGGCATTGACCGGCTTGCCGTTATCCAGGATCTGGAAGAAGGTGGCGGGTTTGCCGTAGGCAGTCATCACCTCGGCCCCTTTCTCACCGGAACGGGTCACTACCACCTTGTCAGCTTTGATCCGGATGGTGCCCTGATTGATGGTCACATCCTCTTCGAAGGTGATGCGGTTGTCCTGCATCTCGGCCACCTGTTTGACGGCATCGACGTAAACCTTCTCGGCAAAGTCGGACTCTTTGGCAGTCACCGCACCACACAACAACAGGGCTGCGAGGGCCAGATTAGCGTTTTTCATTGAAATAGATGGCATGGCCTTGATCCAGTAACTCAAAATATTTGCGGTCCAGATGGCCCTTGAGGCCAACCCCTTGGGTCTGGAAATCCCGACCCAGAATGTTCACTTCCCGGTTGCTGCGCACATCCTGTGTCACCAGATCCAGCTCCAGATAGGATGTATCCAGTGTGGAGATGAAAGAGGTAGGTAGCAGACCATCCAGATGCACCTTGTCCCGCAGGATGACGTTGTCGCCGGTGTTGAGCACGCCGGTTTCAGCGGTCACCTTCCACTCTGCGGCACCCTGATCGTCATACATGTAGACCACCGGCTTGTCGAAGGTGGCCTGCTCGAGGATTTGATAATACTCGGCGTAGGTCGACTCCAGCCGCTCGGTGCGCTTGCCGTTGATATCAAAACGGGTGGTGACCAGATCTTTGGCGACAAAATCCGGCTGATAGTTTTCGATTTTGACGGCGCTCTCAGGCACCAGCTCAACCTTGCCCAACTGCCAGGCAACCAGCGCGACCAGAAACAGCAGGGCAAACAACAGGGTCTGTCTGCTCATACCGAGGCCTCGGGCTGATAATCGCCGTGGCCCTGCGCCTGCAAAATGAGGTCACACACCTCGCGCACCGCGCCCATGCCACCGCCAAGCCGGGTCACCATATCGGCACGACTCAGCACCAGCGGATGGGCATCGGCCACCGCGATACCCAGGCCGCAAGCGGCCATCACCGGCAGATCGATGGTGTCATCGCCCATATAGGCGGCCTGTTCAGCAGTCAGCCCCAGCTTGGCCAGCAGCGCTTCGAAGTGAGGCAGCTTTTTATCAGCCCCCTGCACCACATGAGCCACCCCCAGGCTTTTCATCCGATCGCTGACGATACGGGAATTGCGCCCGGTGATGATGGCGATCTCGATCCCGGCATTGAGCAATGCTCGCATGCCCGCACCATCGCGGGTACAGAAGGTTTTCAGCTCTTCGCCGTTGTTTCCCATGTAGATGAGGCCGTTGGAGAGCACCCCGTCCACATCGCACACCAGCAGGCGGATTTGCGCCGCCTTGTCGAACTGGCTGCGCGTCACCGGACCATAGAGGGTCGGTACGTTTTGCATCAAATTACTCCGGCTTTCAGCAGGTCGTGCATGTTGAAGGCGCCGAGCAGGCGTTTCTCTTCATCCACGACCAGTAATCCGTTGATTTTTCTCGTTTCCATCAGCTTGACGGCTTCTGCAGCCATCATCTCTGGACCTACGGTAACACAGTTGGCCGTCATCACACGGCTGATGGGGGTGTGATGGATATCGATCTGCTGGTCAAGAATGCGGCGCAGGTCGCCATCGGTAAAGAGCCCGGCCAGCAGGCCATTGCCATCGACCACCGCCGTCATACCGAGCCCCTTGCGGCTCACTTCCAGCAGCGCTTGGCTGATGGTGGCATCTATCCCCACCCGGGGCAACAGCTCGCCGCTGTGCATCAGATCGCCAACCCGCAGCAACAGACGCTTGCCAAGGGAACCGCCCGGGTGAGAGAGGGCGAAGTCATCGGCGGTAAAACCGCGTGCTTCCAGCAGGGCGACCGCCAGGGCATCGCCCATGACTAAGGTTGCCGTGGTGCTGGAAGTGGGTGCCAGACCCAGCGGGCAGGCCTCTTTCTCCACCTTGATACACAGGTGCACGTTGGCCTCTTTGGCCATGGTGGAGGCCGGATTACCGGTCATGCAGATGAGCGGAATGCCGCGGCGCTTGAGTACCGGCAGCAGGGCCAGGATTTCGTCGCTCTCGCCGGAGTTGGAGATGGCGATGATAAGATCGCCACTGGAAATCATCCCCAGATCGCCGTGACTCGCTTCTCCCGGGTGAAGGAAGAAGGCCGGTGTGCCGGTGCTGGCGAGGGTGGCGGCGATCTTGCTGCCGATATGGCCCGATTTGCCCATGCCGGTGACCACTATCTTGCCACCGCAGCGCAGCACCATTTCGCACGCCTTGTCGAAGGCGTCGTTCAGATACTGATAGAGTCCATCAATGGCTTGCTTTTCTGTGTCCAGCACCGCGCGGGCACTGCGACGAAAATCGAACAGTTCAGACACTTTCTCAGGCTTTACAGACATAAAGACACAGCTCCGGGCCGAAATTAGCTGCGGGATTATAAAAAAGTCTGCCCGGATAAGCGAATCGGATGGCAAGTCCCGCTCTCAATGACGCACTTTGTTACAGAAAACTGTCGTGCAAATGGGCTTGCAGCCTGTTCAATAGTTGTTCCTTGCTGTTGCTTAGACCTAGACTACCCCATAAAATTCGCACCTCATTTACACCGGATGGACAATTGTTTGAACAATGACCTGATCACCATCTCCGACCTGACCTTCAGTCACGGAGATCGGCTGTTGTATGACGGGATCAACCTGACCATTCCTCGTGGCAAGGTCACCGCCGTCATGGGCCCGAGCGGCATCGGTAAAACCACCCTGCTGCGGCTGATCGGTGGCCAGCTCAAGCCGGAGTCCGGTCACATTCTGTTTGACGGGGAAGATATCCCCACCCTCTCCCGTTCGCGCCTCTATGAAGTGCGCAAGCGGATGAGCATGCTGTTCCAGAGCGGCGCCCTGTTTACCGGCATGACGGTCTACGACAACGTAGCCTTCCCGCTACGGGAACACTCCGGCCTGCCGGAGGAGCTGATCCACACCATCGTCATGATGAAGCTGCAGGCGGTGGGCTTGCGCGGCGCAGCAAAACTGATGCCCTCCGAACTCTCCGGCGGCATGGCGCGCCGGGCGGCGCTGGCACGGGCAATTGCGCTCGATCCTGACCTCATCATGTATGACGAGCCGTTCGTCGGGCAGGACCCCATCACCATGGCGGTGCTGGTCAAGCTGATCAAGGAGCTGAACGATGCCCTCGGTATCACCTCCGTCATCGTCACCCACGACGTGAAAGAGGTGCTGAGCATCGCCGATTACGCCTACATCATTGCCAATCGCAAGGTGGTGGCGCACGGCACGCCGGATCAGCTGCGCGAGGAGCACAATCCCGAAGTCGAGCAGTTCCTCAAAGGATTGCCCGATGGTCCTGTTCCGTTTCATTTTCCGGCAGGCGATCTGCTACAGGATCTCTGATGTTGATAAGTCAAATAAGCAAGCTGGGGCGGGTCGGAGTGCGGTTTATCAGCTCCGTCGGTCGCGCCACCATCATGTTGTTCCATGCGCTGGCGGGCAAACCCGAGCCGCGCAAGCACTTCCCGCTGCTTGTCCAGCAGTTGTATGTGGTGGGCGTACAGTCGGTGGCCATCATTCTGGTCTCAGGCCTGTTCATCGGCATGGTGCTCTCGCTGCAGGGTTACAACGTATTGAAGGATTTCGGCGCCGAGCAGAGTCTGGGGCCGCTGGTTTCCCTCTCCCTGCTTCGGGAGCTGGGCCCTGTGGTCACGGCGCTGCTGTTTGCCGGCCGTGCCGGTTCGGCCCTGACCGCTGAAATCGGCCTGATGAAGGCCACCGAGCAGCTTTCAAGCCTCGAGATGATGGCGGTCGACCCGCTACGCCGGGTGGTTGCTCCCCGCTTCTGGGCTGGCGTCATCAGCATGCCGCTGCTGGCCTTTATGTTCAGCCTGATCGGCATCTTCGGCGGCAAGCTGGTCGGTGTGGACTGGCTCGGCGTGGACGAAGGGGGCTTCTGGTCTGCCATGCAGGCCTCCGTCGACTGGCATGAAGACATCATGCAGGGCGCCATCAAGAGCCTGATTTTCGCCCTGGTGGTCACCTGGATTGCGCTCTTTAACGGCTATGATGCCAAGCCGACCTCGGCCGGGATCAGTCAGGCCACGACCCGTACCGTGGTCCACTCATCCCTCGCCGTGCTCGGCCTGGATTTTATACTCACTGCAGTCATGTTTGGATAAGGTAAAGATGAAGTTCAGCAAAGTAGAATTCCTGGTCGGCACCTTCATGCTGGCTGGCATCGGTGCCATTCTGGCACTGGCCCTGCAAGTGGCCGGTTTGAGCTTCAAACCGGAAGGAGAAACCTATACCCTGCGCGCGCATTTCGATAATATCGGCGGCCTGAAAGTCCGTTCGCCGGTCAAGGTCGGCGGCGTGGTGGTCGGTCGGGTCAGCGACATCGTACTGGACCCGAAAACCCAGGTGCCCGAAGTCACCCTGATGATGCAAAAGAGCGCAGGCGAGTTTGCCGATACCAGCTCCCTCTCCATCCTCACCTCCGGTCTGCTCGGCGAGCAGTACATCGGTCTGGCCCCCGGCTTCAGCGATGAGGAGATGGGCACCGAGATGCTCAAGGATGGCGACCTGATTGAAGACACCAAATCCGCCATCGTGCTGGAAGATCTGATTGGCAAGTTCCTCTACAGCCAATCCTCCGACAGCAAATCAGACAGCAAGAAGGAGTAACCATGTTCAAGAAAATCGCCCTGCTGCTGGGCCTGATGACCAGCATGCTCTTTTCCCTGTCTGCCCAGGCCGCAGTCGATGCCACCGACCCCAACGCGCTGGTGGATCAGGCTGCCAAGCAGACCTTTGCCCGCCTGAAGGCCGATCAGGCCCAGGTGAAGAGCAATCCGGATCACCTGCGGGTAATCATCCGCGAAGAGCTGCTGCCCTATGTGGACAACCGCTTCGCCGCCTACAAGGTGCTTGGCAACCAGATTAAAGAGACCACCGAAGCGCAGCGCAATGCCTTCGTCGAGGTGTTCACCGAGTACATGGTGAGCTCCTACGCCGATGCGCTGGCCCATTTTGACAAGCAGACCGTCAAGGTCGAGCCGGGCAAAGCTCCCAGCGGCAATATCACCGCCGTCAACGTCAGCGTGAAAGAGGCCGGCAAGCCGGACATCTTCCTCGAGTTCAAGCTGCGCAAGAACAACAAGACCGGCGAGTGGAAAGCCTTCGACATGGTGGCAGAGGGGATCAGCCTGCTCTCCGCCAAGCAGAGCGAGCTGGGCGGTTTGATCCGCCAGAACGGCATCGATGCGGTGATCGCCCAGTTGCGCGAGCACAACGCCAAGCCGCTGGTACTCAAACCATGACTCTCAGCGGTGAGCTGCAGGCGCCACAGGTCAATGACCTGTGGCAACGCCGCGCCGAATGGTGGCAGGACGACCAGCTCGAGCTCGGCGGCGTCACCACCCTCGACTCTGCCGGACTGGCCCTGCTGGTCAAATGGGCCAAAGCCGTATTAGCGCGAGGCGCCACACCGCAACTGGTGGGCGCCTCCAGTGATTTCTATACCCTGGCCAACCTCTACGGGGTGGCCGGGCTGTTTCAGTCAACCCCGCTCACAACTGAGGACGCATAATGCAAGTCTCTGAAATTGAAGCGATACTCCTTGAGGCTCTGCCATTGTCCGAAGTCCATGTCAAAGGGGACGGTAGTCACTACCAAGTGATCGCCGTCGGTGACATGTTTGACGGCATGAGCCGGGTCAAGAAGCAACAGGCCATCTATGCCCCGCTGATGGACAAGATCGCCAGCAACGCCATTCACGCCCTCTCCATCAAAGCGTTCACCGACGCCGAGTGGAAACGCGAACGTAAATTCCTATTGCCCTCCTGATTTGGTAACGAAGTAAAAATGGACAAATTCAAAATCGATGGTCGTTGTACTCTCAACGGCGAAGTGACCATCTCCGGCGCCAAAAACGCCGCGCTGCCGATCCTGTTCGCGACCCTGCTCTGTGATGAAGAGGTACACCTCTCCAACGTGCCGCGCCTGAAAGATGTGGGCACCACCATCAAGCTGCTGGAGATGCTGGGCGCGACCACCAAGGTCAACGGCAACGTCACCGTGCTGACCGGTGCGGTGAACAACCACGTCGCCCCCTACGAGCTGGTGAAGACCATGCGCGCCTCCATTCTGGCGCTGGGCCCGCTGGCTGCCCGTTTCGGCGCTGCCGACGTCTCCCTGCCCGGCGGCTGCGCCATCGGTGCCCGTCCGGTCAACCTGCACGTCCACGGCCTGGAGCTGATGGGTGCCAAGATCACCATCGAAGATGGTTACATCAAGGCCCGTGTCGATGGCCGCCTGAAAGGCGCCCACATCCTGATGGATATGGTCTCCGTGACCGGTACCGAAAACCTGATGATGGCTGCGACCCTGGCTGATGGTCGCACCGTGATCGAAAACGCCGCACGTGAGCCGGAAGTGGTCGATCTGGCCAACTTCCTCAATACCCTGGGCGCCAAGATCCAGGGGGCGGGCACCGACACCCTGACCATCGACGGTGTCGAGCGTCTGCACGGCGGCAACTACAGCGTGCAGCCTGATCGCATCGAAACCGGTACCTTCCTGGTGGGTGCAGCGGTCACCGGCGGCAAGATCACCTGCCGCAAGACCGACCCGACTCTGCTGGAAGCGGTACTGGTCAAGCTGGAAGAGGCTGGCGCCCTGATTGAGAAGGGTGAAGACTGGATCACCCTCGACATGACTGGCCGCACCCTCAAGCCGGTCACCATCAAGACTGCCCCCTACCCGGCCTTCCCGACCGACATGCAGGCACAGTTCACTGTGCTGAACGCCGTCGCCAAAGGCACCGGCATGGTCACCGAGACCATCTTCGAGAACCGCTTCATGCACGTTCCCGAGCTGGTACGGATGGGTGCAGACATCGAACTGCAGGGCAACGTAGCCATCTGCCGTGACACCGAGCAGCTCAAGGGTGCCCAGGTAATGGCGACCGATCTGCGCGCCTCCGCCAGTCTGGTACTGGCCGGCTTCGTAGCCGAAGGCTCCACCATCGTCGACCGTATCTATCACATCGACCGTGGCTACGAAGACATCGAGCAGAAGCTGCAGGGTCTGGGTGGCCGCATCGAACGCATCAAGGGCTGATATCTCCCTGATCGCTGGCCGATAAAAAGGCCCCCTCGCTAATGCAAGGGGGCCTTTTTACATTCACCTGGGCTGCCGAGATTCAATGCGGTCGAGAGTGGTCCATATCGTGTCAGGCTATTTACCAGCCCCCTGGCGGCCAACGTTCATTGGCTCGAGACTCGCCAAAGAACCAAAAAAGTGGGGTGACATGTCTATGTCACCCCCTCGCAAATAGCATGTTCCATATTGGAGTCCGGCCACGCCAGGTCTCTGTTTCACTTTCCGATAGTTCGCGACCTATCTTAAGTGCGCGCCAATTGCAGCAATGCAACCGACCAGCTACCCGTTACAACCTTCGTCCACACGGCAGACAAGCCACCGTGTTTGTCCTTGCGACTGAAATATTACGCATAAAAACAAAATAAAAAACGTTTTTATGCTAATTCCATTCACATCGGAGTACAAAAAACAGCCTTATCATCACCGATAAATTGTTATAAAACAGCAAGATAGATTCATGCATGGTTATTCACCCGCAAAGGGCATCAGCAATGGCTTACAAGGCTTTGCGAGATCTCGCACAAAAAATGGCCGCCTCACAGCCAACGGCGCAGTGGCAACCAGTCGCTCAGGCGGGCTATCAGTCGCCTTGACCACCCTTCAGGTTTGCGCGGCAATCCACCCGCCTGCTCCTGCCAGCGAGCCAGCCACATTCGCAACGCCTCGCAGATCGGCGGGCAATGCAAATGCAGCATCAGCTCGGTATTGAGAAACAGCGAGCGGGGATCGAGGTTGAGGCTGCCAAACAGCGCCCGCTCCCCCCCCAGCAGGATCAGCTTGGCGTGCAGGCTGCCGTGGCCGTGGTCAAACTCGGTGACCCGGATCCCGCTGCGCAGCAACCAGCCGAGATAGCGTTGGTAGGCGCCATAGACCAGTGGCACATCGGTGCTGGCCAGCGAGTTGGTGAGAATGTCGATGGCGACCCCCTGCTGGCGCAGCCGCGCCAGACGGTGCCGGAACCCACGAGTAAGGATGAGGTAAGGGGTCACCAGCCCCAACGAGCCGGGATTGTCAGCCAGCTGGCGCCAGAGCTGACGGGCGGTGGTGGGACGGGAGATCAGCCCCTTGCCGGGACGGTCGAACCACACCTCGGCCCGCCCCTCATGCCATTGCAGCGGCACATCGCGCTCGTCAAACAGCGCCGCAGGCAGATCGTAGACCGTCGCCACCGCCGGATCCGTCATGGTAAACAGGAAGTCGTTGACCACCTCTATTTCGGCGGGCAGCAGCTCGCGGCGCAGCAGATGGCGGATGGGGTGACTCCAGCGGCTGTGCCAGAACTGCTCGAACCCCTGCGCCATCTGCTGGCACAGTCCCCCCTGACAGGCGAGATCGAGATCCACGAAGGGCGCTTGCGGATCCAGACCGAAGTAGCGATCGCCGATGTTGCGCCCGCCGATCAGCGCCAGCTTGCCATCCACCAGCAGCAGTTTGTTGTGCATCCGGTGGTTGATGCGGCGAAAGCTGAGCAGTCCCTCCAGCAGCAGTGCCAGCGGGCGCCAGCCCCGCAGCCAGAAGGGGTTGAATAGCCGCACCTCGATCCCCGGGTAGTGAGCCACCATTTCCAGAAAGCGGTTGTCACCGGCATAGAGATCATCCACCAGCAGCTGTACCTTGACGCCACGCCGGGCGGCGTGAAGCAGCTCGCTCAGCAGCAGCTTGCCGCTGCTGTCCTCCTCCCAGCTGTAGTACTGCGCCTGGATCCGCTCGCGGGCATGGCGGATCCAGTGACAACGCACCTTGAGCGCCAGCTGGGGATCGTCGATCAGGGCAAAGGATCCGGGGATCATGGTGTCATCCTGCTGTCATGGCCGGGTGTCATAACGCTGGCGAGCCTCTCACATACTCAAAAGGAGTTGCTGATGGAACTGCATGATACCCCGATGTTGCGCTATCTGGGCCAGCTCAGCCAGCCAGATCTCATCCCGGCCACCGGCCCCGCCCACTGGTTTTTGCAACACAGGGACGGTGGCTGGCAATTGCCGACCGTGCAGGCGACCTTGCCGGTCAACCGGCTCAGGGCTGAGCCGCTTCGATAGCGGCAGCCTTGCCCTCGATCTGGGGCAGGCTGAAACGATAGGCTACGTAGTACTTGTAGATGGTGCCGACATAGTTGATCGGCCCCTGTCCGACTTCGTTGGCCACCAGCTGATCCACGTTACCGAACCAGACGTTGGGATCGAGCCCCAGCTTCTCCGCCTTGCCTCGCAGCGCCTGCACCCGGTTCGGCCCGGCGTTGTAGGCGGCGAGGGCAAACAGGTGGCGGTTGAGCCGATCCAGCTTGGGATCATTGAAGTAGGTATCGAGGATCAACCGCATGTAGCGACAGGCGGCCTCCACATTTCCCTCCAGCGTGGTGAGTCTGGCGCCGTTGATGCCGACCTCCCGCCCTGTGCTGGGCAGCAGCTGCATGAGGCCCACGGCCCCCTTGGGCGAACGCGCCTTGGGATTGAGGCCGGACTCCTTGTAGCCAAGCGCCGCCAGCATCAGCCAGTCGAGATCGTATTTATTGGCGTACTTCTCCAGCACTTTGCGAATGGTCGCGAGGCGCCCCATGGGGTCCGGCGCCAGGATATTGCTCATCTGATCGCTGCGAACCAGCAAGCGGCGCAGGGTCATGTCGCTGTAGAGGCTGTTGCGGCTGACGCTCGCCAGATAGCCATTGACCGCTTTCAGCAGCTCGGGGCTGTTCTTGCGCAGCGCCCAGCCACTGGTGCCGTTGCTGCGCAGGGGGATCAACTTGTGAGCCTTGAGACCGGAGATCATGCCACTCAGCCAGATCCGCCCCTTGTAGCTGTCGGTCACCGTCAGGGGAATAATGCCGGCGGCCACCATCTCCAGCAGATCGCCATCCTGTAGATATTCGGGCACCGTCTCGATATAGACGGGGGGCAGCCCCAACTCGCGAAACAACCAGTTGAGCTGGCGCAAGCTCTCGTAGTAGCTGGAGCTGGCCCGCACCCAGACCCGCCTGCCGGAGAGCTGGGTAATGCGGCTGAAGGCGGGCAGGCTGTTCTGGCTAACCACCCACTCCTCGATGGAAGAGATGAGCGGCCGGGAGAAGGCCACCTGTTCACGCCGGGTCGGGGTCACCGTCATGGTCGCCGCCACCAGATCCCCACGCCCCTCGGTCAGATAGTCCAGCAGCTTGTCCTGCCGCACCGGGATGTAGACCACCTTGAGTTTGACCTTCTCTTTAGCGAGATAGGTGTTGTTCAGCCAGCGCTCGAATCCTTGCAGCTGATTGACCAGAATGCCGTACTGGGTGCCGCGATCGAGAAAATAGAAACCGCGCTCATAGACCACCAGAGCCCTGAGTTCGCGCTTTTGCAGAATGCTTTCGAGGTCCCCGGGTTGGGGCAAACGCACCGGCTTGAGCTCAGCCGCCAGCAGGGAAAAACAGCAGAGGGCCAGCAGAGCCCAAATCCAGCGTCGCATCACGATGGCTGCCCCTGTGCTGAGGTCACGCCTGCTGCCTGTTGGCAGCACGGATCACGATAGAGGGTGGGATTGGGGGCAGAGATCCATCGCTGCGTCATGATATTTACGCCTTCTGTTGGCCGACTCGCGCCGGGCAAAACGTCTGTGGGATAGAGTAACTATAGAACGCCGACCCACAGCAGAAGGGTCAACACGGCAGGCAAACCTGCCGCGTTATCAGACAACTCAGATAGAGCGGGCCCGCATTTCGAAAATCAGTTTTTCGGCGGTGCAGGTGAATTGCAGGCGGGCTTTCAGGATCACGCCGTTGGCGCCCTGGGTCAGTTCGCTGCTCACTTGAGCTTCGGCGGTGACCTGTTTGGCCAGTACTTCATAGGCAGCCAGCTTGGCGCGGGCATCCGCCTCGGCCGCGGCTTCAATAACCAGCTCCATCACATCGTCGCCTTCGCCGATGATGGTGCCGATCTCGGCAAAACAGCCGCAGCTGTCACAGGTTTCGTTCAGTTCAACTTTCTCGTCTACAGACATTTTCTACTCCTACTGCTTATTTCGGATGATTTGCGTCGTCACGCATCGCCTTGCGAAAATCTTTGATGGCGGTCCCCAGATCCTCACCTGCACTGGCAAGACGCTTGCTGCCGAAGACCAGCACAACGACCAGCAAGAGGATCAGCATATGCCAGATATGAATTCCACCGAGTCCCATAGGGATACTCCCTCACAAAGAGATATCTGTTACTTGTATCAAAATAGAGCGCAGGGATTGTTGGGCAAAATCAAGGCAGGTGCAAGTGAGCAAATAAATCATAGCCAAAAAATAGGGCGACCCTGAGGTCGCCATATTGATTGTGCTACATGTCCCCTCAACCGCTACATCCTGTACCAGTGGTTCATGCGAACCTGAGACCATTCGAGGATAAGATCGCCAAGATATGAAAACAAATGGTATAAATTCATCTTAGAATTGAAGAGGATTCATATCATGCTGCTGGAACAACTGGGTCGCATCGACCTCAATTTGCTGATTATCCTGCAGGTATTGCTGGAAGAGCGCAACGGCAGCAAGGCGGCACGCCGCCTTCATCTGAGCCAGTCCGCGGTCAGTAAAGCCCTCGGCCGTCTGCGCGATACCTTCAATGATCCCCTCTTCATCCGATCTGCCTACGGGCTGGAACCCACCGGCCGTGCCCTTGCACTGCAGCAGCAGTTGCAACCCATCCTGCTGTCGCTGGATAACCTGATCCAGCCGCCCGAGTTTGACCCCGCCAGCTCGGAGCGGGAATTCGTCATCGCCAGCATGGACAGCGCCTTTACCCTGTTTGCCCCGCTCTACCTGAGCGAGCTGAAGCGGCAGGCACCAAGGATCCGCTTGCGTTACGAGGAGTGGACCGAGAACAGTCTGACCGAGATGAGTCAGGGACAGGTGGACATCGCCTTCGCGGTGCGAGAGAACTGCATCAGCTCCGATTATCGGCTCGATACCCTGCCCGACAGCATCTGTCAGCGAGTGCTGGCGGTCGATGATCTCACCTGTCTGGTGCAACAGCACCACCCCGCGCTGCGGGAGCCCAACTGGAATCTGGAGCACTACCTCAGCTATCCCCATGTGCAGACTTACTGCGAGGGGCGGGACCGCTGGATGCTGGATCACAAGCTGGCAGAGCAGGATCTCTACCGACGTATCGAGGCAACCGTGCCCTCCTTCGAGGCGGCGCTGCGGATGGGCATGCACTCCGACATGATAGTGACGCTATCCCGGCTCTACGCCCGCCACGCCACCCAGGTCTATCCGCTGTTACAGCTGCCGCTGCCCATCGGGTTGGACAGCATCTCCCATCTGCTCATCTGGCATCAGCGTCACAGCGAGGATCCGGGCCACCGCTGGCTGCGGGAATTGCTGCTCTCCCTCATCATGAGCAAACTGGAACCCGCTGCGACCACTCACGGGTGACCGCCCCCCTTCTCGGCGGCACAAAAAACGGGGCTCTGCGTAGCCCCGTTTCATTCACTTCAAGATGTAAACCGCTCAGCCCTGACCGGTCACCGCCAGATAGTGATGTACCCCGTCCAGCAACATCTGGACCGAGATCATCACCAACAGCATGCCCATCAGCCGTTCCACCGCAGTGAGTCCCCGCTCACCCAGCAGCTTGTTGAATACCTCGTAGAACATCAGGATCACCGCACTGGCAGCCCAGGCCAGAAAGAGTGCCAGCGACCAGTCCACCATCCGGGTCGGCTCCTGATTGGCCAGCAGCATCAAAGAAGCCAAGATAGAAGGACCGGCGATCATCGGGATCGCCATCGGCACCAGGAAGGGCTCCTCGCCCGCCGCCAGCCCGGTCACGCCCCCTTCACTCGGGAAGATCATCTTGATGGCGATCAGGAACAGGATAATGCCCCCCGCAATGCTGACCGCCTCCTGCCGCAGGTTGAGGAAACCGAGGATCTGCTGACCGACGAACAGGAACAGCATCATGATGGCCAGCGAGAAGAGCAGCTCGCGCACCATCACCTTGCGGCGTCGCTTGGGATCGATATGACGCAGTATAGAGAGGAAGACCGGCAGGTTGCCCAGCGGGTCCATGATCAGAAACAGCATGACTGCGGCAGAGAAAGTATCCATACAACGCCCGGGCTACGCCCTGAATAGGGAAAAGAGAGGGGGCGAAATATAGCAAAGGGCGAAGAATTGAGCGAGCGCCATGATGCGCTCGCAGCGGGATTAACCGTGGTTGCAGATCTTGTCGGCACGGGTCTGGAAACCCTCGGCCGAGTCGATGAATTTGCCGCGGGCGGCCAGAAAGTCGATCAGCGCTTCCGCATCCATCTCGCTGGCGCTGCAGGTATGAAAACGGGCCTCGGCACCGAACCGCTCGGCCATCGCCTGTTTCAGGCTGGCACGGGTAAATTGCCCCCCTTGCGCCAACATCATCTCCATCACTTCGTGACCATGAACCGATTGCGACATCTCTCACCTCAATAATGAACATATTTAATGCCAATTAAATATCTCCCCGCCCGGAGGGATCTTGATATAGGCCAATAAATTGCGCATTACCTGGTCAGGGGAGTGGTCACCGCCACCGCTTTGTCGATAATGTGGCAACCCGCGTCAGGGATCGCTACACTGGCGCCCCTTTTTGGCCATCGCAGACAATGTATAAGGATATTGGCGTCATGCTGTTCCATGGAGAGGCTCTCAAGCCCTGGCAGATCTGGACCCGCCGACCACTCTGGCTCAAGACCCTGATCGGCATGCTGACAGGGGTGGGTCTGGGCGTCGGCTTTGAAGAGCAAGCCCTGCTGCTCAAGCCCCTTGGCGTCCTGTTCGTCAACACCATCCAGATGCTGATGGTGCCCCTCATTTTCTGCTCGGTCATCGCCGGTCTCACCTCGCTGCTCAAGGGCAAGGCCCTCGATCGCATCGGCAGCAAGGCGATCTGCCTCTACTTCTGCTCGACCGCCATCGCCATCTGCATCGGCCTGATGATGGGCTGGCTGCTGGAGCCCGGCATGGGTGCCGACATGGGCCCCTATGAGCGGATCGGCATGTCGGAACCACCCACTCTGGCCAGCGTGCTGAGCCATCTGGTGCCGAGCAACCCGGTACAGGCGATGGTGGATGGCAAGATCCTGCAAGTGATCGTCTTTGCGGTGGCGCTGGCGGTCGCCCTAAACGCCAGCGGTCGCCGTGGCCGTCCCGCCATCCTCTTCTTCACCTCGCTGGCAGAGGGGATGTTCAAGCTGACCCAGATGGTGATGGCGCTCGCCCCTTACGGTGTCTGCGCCCTGATGGCCTGGATGACCGGCAAGTACGGCCTCGACCTGCTACTACCGCTGCTCAAGGTGATCGGCGCCGTCTACCTCGGCTGCCTGCTGCACGTGCTCGGGGTCTACAGCACCCTGCTGCTCCTGCTGGCACGGCTCAATCCGCTGCACTACTTCAAGAGCATCGTTGACGCTCAGGCGGTGGCCTTCACCAGCAGCTCCAGCAACTCCACCCTGCCCATCAGTCTGGCCTGCGCCGAGAAGCGGCTGGGAGTCTCCCCCGCCATCACCGCCAAGGTGCTGCCCATCGGCGCCACCATCAACATGGATGGCACCGCCCTCTATCAGGGAGTGACTGCGCTGTTCGTAGCTCAGGCATTCGGGGTGGATCTGCACATGATCGATTACCTGACCATCATCAGCATCGCTACCCTGGCCAGTATCGGCACCGCTGGCACCCCGGGCACCGGATTGATGCTGCTGACCCTGACCCTGACGGCGGTGGGCTTGCCGCTGGAAGGGGTGGCACTGATTGCAGGCATTGACCGGATCCTCGACATGGCGCGCACCACGGTCAATGTATCGGGGGATATTCTGGTGTCGGTGCTGATCGCCCGCAGCGAAAACGAACTGGATCTGGCGACCTATCACGATGCCAGCGCAGGGGAAGATATCGAGTTCCCGCCGCGCTAGCGGAAGAAAGCTCAGCTGTCGTGGGGATCGTGATGACAGCGCCAGCAGACGTCGAAGTTGGCGCCGTTCTCCTCCCCGCACTGGCCGCACAGCCAGCCGTTACCCTGACGCTGCTGGTAACGCTCAATGACCCGTCCTGCCTTGCTGCGATCCTCGGCCCGCACCATCAGGGTCACCTGCAACATGTCGACCGGCAGTTCGCCAAGGGCGCCCGACAGCCCCTCGCCATTGAGGCGCACCAGCACCCCTTCCGCCTCCAGCGCCCCTTTCAACGCGTGTGCCTCCAGGGTGTGTGAGGCGCGATAGAGATTGATCCAGTTATCCATAGCTCCCCCCTTACAACAACTTGTCGATGCCAAACTCGGCGCCGTTCTCAATCATGAAATCGATGAATGCCCGCAACTTGCGCGGCATCAGTTGCCGCTCCGGAAACAGCAAATAAATCGGCACCCTGGGCTGCTGCCACTCTGGCAGCAGAATCACCAGCTCGCCGCTGGCCAGCTCATCCTGACAGAGCATAGCGGGTAACGAGGCCAACCCCAGCCCCGCCTTCGCCGCCTCCCGGGCACAGGTAATATTATTGACCCAAAAACGGGATGGGGGGTCAACCAGCACCTCTCTGCCATCCAGCTCGAAGCACCAGTGAGAGGCGAGAAACCCGCTGCTCACCGTCACCCGCTCGTGGTTGGCCAGATCCTCCGGCCGCTCGATGACCGGACTACGGGCCAGATAGTCCGGGCTGGCACAGAGCAGCCTCCCGGTGCTCCAGAGTCGGCGCGCCGCCAGATTGGAGTCGCTCATGTCGCCAATCCGCACCACCGCATCCAGCCCTTCGCTGATGGGATCCACCACCCGGTTGGTCAGCTCCAGCTCCACCTGCAGGGCGGGATAGGCCTGCAAAAACTTGGCGACCAAGCGCCCGACCACCAGTTGCCCCGTCTCGATGGGCACCGCCAGTTTGAGGGTGCCGGTCACCTCCTGCTGGCTGGCGCTCAGCATCAGCTCGGCTTCGGTCAGGGCATCGACCGCCTTGCTACAGTGCAGGTAGTACTTCTCCCCCTCCTCAGTCAAAGTGAGCTGACGGGTGGAGCGATAGAGCAGACGCACTCCGAGCCGCTGTTCCAGTTCGGCGATGCGGCGGCTGACCATCGCCTTGGTCATCCCCAGCTCGCGGGCAGCCCCCGTAAACGAGCCCTTGTCGACGATACGCACCAGAATTAACGCGGCATTGAGATCCATTGTTGCACCAGTGAAACTGTATATCTCGTGAACCAATACTAATCGAAACAGTTGACCAGTGTTAGCCTGCGCCCCTTAAGTTCAGGAATCACAAAAATGAGTCAACACAAGAAAATTCCCCTGCTGGCAGCCATGATATTGGCGCTGCTCGGTCTGCTGTTCGCCGGTTACTGGTATCTTCACGGCCGCTATTTTGAAAGCACCGACAACGCCTATCTGCAAAGTGAAGTGACCGGGATCAGCTCCAAGCTGCCCGGCTATATCCGCGAAGTGCTGGTCACCGACAACCAGCCGGTCAAAGCGGGTCAGCTGATCGCCCGTCTCGATGATCGCGAATACAAAACCAGGGTCGCGGAGGCCGAAGCCGACCTGCGCCTCAATCAGGCGACGGCCGAAAATCTGGCCGCCACCCGCACCCAACAACTGAGCCTGATCCAGCAGGCCGAGGCCAAGGTCGCCTCCGCCAATGCCGAACAGCTGCGTGCCAGCCAGCAGGTCAACCGGATCAGTCAGCTCAACCAGCGCCACTACAGCTCGCAAGACAGTCTGGACGAGGTGCGTGCCGGCCTGCAGGTCAATCAGGCGCAAGCCCGGGAGGCCCAAGCCGCCCTGCAAGCGGCCCGTGAGCGACTGCTGGTACTGGATGCCGAGCGCAAACAGAATCTGGCCAAGCTGGCATTGAGCGAAGCGCAACTGGAGCAGGCCAAGCTGGAGCTAGGTTATACCGAGCTGCGGGCACCGGCCGATGGCATCATCGGCAAGCGCAGCCTGCGGGAAGGGCTCTACGTCCAGTCCGGTATGCAGGTCGCCAGCCTGGTGCCGCTGCAGCAGGTGTGGGTCGAGGCCAACTTCAAGGAGACCCAGCTCGCCCATATGCAGCCGGGCCAGAAGGTCGAAGTGGTACTCGATGCCTACCCGGATCAACCGGTCGAGGGGATCATCGACAGCTTGGCTCCGGCGACCGGCGCCAAGTTCGCTCTGCTGCCGCCGGAGAATGCCACCGGCAACTTCACCAAAATCGTGCAGCGGGTGCCTGTGAAGATCCGCATCCCCGAGCCGGGCCCGCTGGCAGGCAAGCTGCTGCCGGGTCTCTCGACCGAAGTGATCGTGGATACCCGCACTCCTGATCCCGTGGTGGCTGCCAACTGATGGAACCCATTCCACGTCGCAACTGGATCGCGGTCATGGGGGGCCTTATCGGCGCCTTCATGGCCATCCTCGATATCCAGATCACCAATGCCTCCCTGAAGGATATTCAGGGGGCCCTGTCGGCCACCCTGAGCGAGAGCTCCTGGATCTCCACCTCCTATCTGGTGGCGGAGATGATCGCCATCCCCCTGAGCGGCTGGTTGAGCCGGGGGCTGAGCGTGCGCCGCTACCTGCTCTGGACCACCGGTGCCTTTATCGCCGCCTCTGTGCTCTGTTCGTTCAGTTGGAACCTCACCAGCATGATCGTCTTCCGGGCGCTGCAGGGCTTCACCGGCGGGGCGCTGATCCCGATGGCCTTCTCCCTCATCGTCACCCTGTTGCCGCTACAGAAGCGGGCCACCGGCATGGCGCTGTTTGGCCTCTGCGCCACTTTCGCCCCCGCCATCGGCCCGACCCTCGGTGGCTGGCTCACCGAGCAGATGTCGTGGCACTACATCTTCTATCTCAACGTGCCGCCAGGACTGCTGGTGATGGCCATGCTGGCCCACGGGCTGGATAAAAAACCGGTGGACTGGGCCGTGATCAAGCGGGTCGACCTTATCGGGATTGTCACCATGGCGCTTGGCCTCGGCTTGCTGGAGGTGGTACTGGAAGAGGGCAACCGGGAAGACTGGTTCGGCTCAAGCTTCATCGTGCGACTGGCAGTCATTTCGGCGGTGGCGCTGGTGTTCTTCGTCATCAGCCAGCTGATCCGCCGTCACCCGCTGGTCAATCTGCGGCTGCTGCACAACCCGCGCTTCGCGCTGGCCTGCTTCGCCTATCTGATCCTCGGCATGGCGTTGATGGGCTCCATCTATGTGCTGCCGCTCTACATGACCCAGATCCACAACTACAACGCGCTGGAAATCGGCGAAGTACTGATGTGGATGGGGCTGCCGCAACTGCTGGTGCTACCGCTGGTGCCCAAACTGACCCACAAGATAGATCCGCGCTATCTGGTGAGCTTCGGCTTCCTGATCTTCGCCGTCAGCTGCTTTATGAACGTCAACATGAGTGCCGACTACGCCGGGCCGCAGCTGATCCAGTCGCTTATCGTGCGGGCGCTGGGGCAGCCCTTCATCATGGTGCCGCTCTCCCTGGTCGCCACCGCCAGCCTGAGCCACGACGAGATCCCCTCCTCCTCGACCCTGCTCAACGTGCTGCGCAACCTCGGTGGTGCGTTCGGTATCGCCATCATCGCGACCATGCTCGATAACGATACCCGCACCCATGTGCTGCAAATTGGCAGCACTCTGGCCGCCAGCAGTATCGAGGGGCAAAACTATCTGCTGCAACTGGCCCAGAGCATGATGGCGCAGGGTTCAGGCCCCGAGATTGCCCAGCAGCAAGCACGGGCCATGCTGGCCAATACCATCAACCGGGAAGCGGCCATCATGGCCTACAACCAGGTGTTCTACATCATGGGGATCTTCTTGCTGATCGCCAGCGGCCTGATGTTGTTGCTCAAATCCCCCGCCCCACGGGCAGCGGATGCCGAACCGCTAGAGGCGTGAAAAACGCCGGGCATAAAACGAAAACGGGCCAATGCCCGTTTTTCGTTATCTGTTACCTGCACTCAACCAGAAGGTGTTATCCCGCCAGCGACCCTGCAATCAGGAATTGCGCTGCGAAGTAGCTGCTCATCACCCAGGCGCGGGCGTGGGGAAAGGGGCGGCGGAAGCGATCGAGCGCCAGCATGCTGTCGGAGAAGAGGAACATCAGCGCCCCCACCAGAGCGGCGGCCGAACCGGCTGTGAGAGAGGCGTGCCAGGCCCCGGCAGCCACCCAGGCCATGCCAATGATCACCAGCATGTAGCAGAAGACCGGGATCCGCATCTCCCCCAGCTTGCCCCACAACAGGCCGAATACCATGCCGGCGATCAGCAACAGCAGCAAACCATCCACCAGATTGAGCAGCAATGGCCCTTGGGCAAAACCGACGATATAGCAGAGATGCGCGACAAGAAATGCCGCCAACCCCTGAATGAAGCGATCGCTTGGCAGCATCAGCAGCACATCGCCCGCCAGCGAGAGACAAAGGCCAAGCAGGATCCAGGCGTGTGAACCGTCGTGGTCATAACTCTGGTAGCCGAACGCCAACGCGATGATAAGCAACATGGTCAGTGGCTTGCTGATATAGAACTGGCGGCTGTCTGAACCGTAGGCCGCACGGATGTGCCACCAACCTGAAGCGATGATCAAGAAACTCAATAACATGCCCTGCTCCTCACCTGTTGCTCGCAGTCATACGGCAACCGTTTTTATCATGGTGCAGGGTAACAAATTCCCTCCCCCAGTGGCAGGGGTGCTGATCAAATGGACAGACTAAGCCTAAAGTCTAATTGCCGCCCCGAGTGGTTCAGGGCATAAGTGACGGGTCTGGAGGATCACCATGGAAGAAGCTATGAAGAACTATCTGCCCGCCATCGATATCATGATGTGCCATCTGGGGATCAGCTTTGAGCAGGCCTGTGAACAGCTGGGCCTCAGCCAGCAGGAGCAGCAGGCACTGGATCAGTTGCAGCAACAGCAGGGCCAAGCCAACTAAGCCCTCCCGTTATTGGATATCATGATGTGCCATCCGAGGGTCAGTTTGAGCAGGCCTGCGAACAACTGGGTCTTAGCCAGCAGGAGCAACAGGCGCTGGATCAGTTGCAGCAACAGCAGAGCCAAGCCAACTAAGCCCTCCCGTTATTGGATATCATGATGCGCCATCTGGGGATCAGCTTTGAGCAGGCCTGCGAACAGCTCGGTCTCAGCCAGCAGGAGCAACAGGCACTGGATCAGTTGCAGCAACAGCAGAGCCAAGCCAACTAACTTGAGTTGAATCATAAAAGAGAAGACCGCCAGCTGGCGGTCTTCTCTTTTAGTCTCTGTGATAACCGGACGGCATCATGCAATACCTGCCAGCAAACGACTCCAGTTGCGTTTACCAGCGATGAAGCCGTCACGCAGGGCCCGGTACTCCAGTTGCAGCTTGAGGCGGTCATAGCGCGCCAGCGCCTTGCGCTTGCGCAGCTCCAGCAGCCGCTTGCGACTGGCGTAATAGTGTTGCAACTGCTGGCTCAGCTTGTCGTATTCCTCCTGCAGCAGCGCCTGCCACAGTTCGCGATCTTCCTGCTTGCGCAACTTGGCTTGTGCCCGTTTCAGCTGCATCTGCAGCCGGGCTTGTTCGATACGCTCCTCCGGCGAGGATCTGAGATCCCCCGCCAGACCGCACCAGGAGGCGAGCCGAATCAACCACTTGGTCGGATCGAACTGCCACCAGTGAATGCCGTTGCGGTAGTCATTCTCGAACAGGTGGTGAAAGTTGTGGTACCCCTCGCCAAAGGTGAAAAAAGCCAGGATGCCGTTATCGCGAGCGGTATTGCGGTCGGTATAGGGCTGACTGCCCCAGATGTGGGCCAGCGAATTGATGAAGAAGGTGGTGTGGTGAGTCATCACCATCCGCAGTACGCCCGCCAACAGCAACATGCCGAGCATATCCCCGTGCCATAGGCCGAGCAGCAGCGGCAGCCCCAGATTGGCAGCCAGCGCCAGCGTCAGATAGTGACGGTGCTGAAACGCGACCACCGGGTTGTTTTGCAGGTCTCGCACATTGCTGTAATCGCCATAGCGATCTCCCTGATGCTCCCGCAGCATCCAGCCGATGTGCGAATACCAGAAGCCGCGCCCCGCGCTGTAGGGGTCTTTATCGTTGTCATCCACATGACGATGGTGACGGCGGTGATCGGCCGACCAGTGCAGGGCAGAATTCTGCAGCGCCAACGCACCGCCGATGGCAAATAACCACTGCAAAGCGGGGTGCGCCTTGTAGGCCTTGTGCGACCAGAGCCGGTGATAGCCTGCGGTGATGGAGAGACCACTCAGGCAGAACAACAACAGGAAACTGGCCCACTGCCAGAGATCGTAACCGTGGCTCATGCCGTACCAGGGCACGACAATCAACGCCACTATCCCGGAGAGGGAGAACAGCAGGGTATTGGTGAAAATAATGGGGGGTCTGGCCATCTCATTGCATCCTTTCAGCGAACAGCTGTTAGCCATTTTCTATGGTGATTTCCTCACGGTCAATGGTAAAAAAGTAGGATACAAACCTGATCCTGAGGCGCCTTCGGGTTATCATTTGGCCTCAATAAGCTGAAGGTGACTGATTTCGTGGGTATTCGCGCTCAACAAAAAGAAAAAACCCGGCGTACATTGATCGATGCTGCATTCAGCCAACTGTGCGCCAATCGGAGTTTCTCCAATCTCAGCCTGCGGGAAGTCGCTCGCGAAGCGGGTATCGCTCCTACCTCTTTCTATCGCCACTTTCGCGATATGGAGGAGCTGGGCCTGACCCTAGTTGACGAAGGAGGTCTTACCTTGCGCCAACTGATGCGACAGGCACGCCAGCGCATTGCCGGTGGTGGCAGTGTCATCAGCACCTCGGTGCAGACCTTTATGGAGTTCGTCGAGAACAACCCCAACATCTTTCGGCTACTGCTGCGGGAACGCTCCGGCACCTCGGCCGCCTTTCGTCAGGCGGTGGCTCGCGAAATCCAGCACTTTATCGCAGAGCTGACCGATTATCTGGAAGCCACCACAGAAGCACCACGGGAAGATGCCTACATCCAGGCAGAAGCCATGGTCACCATCGTCTTCAGTGCCGGTGCCGATGCGCTCGACATGACCAGCGAAGAGTGCCGGGCACTCTCCGACCGAACAATTCGCCAACTGCGGATGATCGCCATGGGCGCGGAGGTACAAAACCAGAAGCGCCGTGAACCTCACCCATGACCACAGGATGGAGAACGACATGCCTGAACAGCTTATGATCCCGAAAAAACCGCTTGCCATGGCCATGCTGATTGGTATCTGTGGCGATGCATCTCTGGCCGTGCTGACCAACTCGGTCGTACCTTTCTCCTTCTTTCCGCTGATTGCCCTCTGGCTGGCGGCCTATCAGCTGTTCCAGCACTATCGCCATGAACCCATGGTGGGCAACACCCCCATCTGCACCCTGCTCTGCTTCTTTATCGGTGTCTTCGGTCACTCCGCGCTGCTCAAAGTGCAATACCCGGAGCTTGGCAGCAACTTCTTCTCCCTGATCATGATGCTGCTGTTACTGGCAGCCCTCTCCATCAAGCTCGGCCTGAGCATTGGCAACAAAGAGTAAGCCCTGATAAATCGACCGAGTGATGGTAATCAGCTGATAGATAAAACAAAGAGGCCTTCCCGTCGGGAAGGCCTCTTTGCTTGAACGGTACCTGATTAATCCGGCAATCTCGGTATTCCCAACCTAGCCAAGCTGCTGGGTTTCAAGATCGACGTGCAGATGGAAGCGGAGGTGGTCAATATGGAACTTCCCTGCAACCAGCAGGCGGCAGAAGGCTGATTTGGCCGCCTGTAAACTCGCCCAAACCGCCTCAAATAAACCCTAAAAGGCTCGGGTATAGCCAGAAAATGGTGGAAATAACCGGCTATCTGGCCATCCTTCCGACAGGTAAAAGCGAACCATTGGCTGGTTTAACAAGCTAAAAACACCAAAGCCCGGTCATGAAGCCGGGTTTTTGTATTCGTTCTGGTATACAAACCTGTGGGTCTTATGGACAAAAAAGCCCATAGCAAAAAGGCCTTCCCATCTGGGAAGGCCTTCAAATTAGTGGCGGAGCGGACGGGACTCGAACCCGCGACCCCCGGCGTGACAGGCCGGTATTCTAACCGACTGAACTACCGCTCCGCATTCGGTTAGCTTTCGCTAAATCATGTGCCGCTTCTATGAGGTGTCATCCTCGCAGCCAGCGTCGTGATTCTTCACATCGCTGTTTAATTAGGTGCCTGGCAGTGTCCTACTCTCGCATGGCGAATGCCACACTACCATCGGCGCTACCGCGTTTCACTTCTGAGTTCGGCATGGGATCAGGTGGTTCCACGGCGCTATGGCCGCCAGGCAAATTCTTAATCTAGAAAGCTGACGTGAGTAGTGATGTTTCGCTTGGCTTGTCACTATCACTGAATTTTGAGTAGTTCGCTTGGTATTTGCTACAAGCCTTAGAACACTTCTTGGGTGTTGTATGGTTAAGCCTCACGGGTAATTAGTATGGGTTAGCTCAACACGTCGCCGCGCTTACACACCCCACCTATCAACGTTGTGGTCTCCAACGGCCCTTTAGGACCCTCAAGGGGTCAGGGATGACTCATCTCAGGGCTCGCTTCCCGCTTAGATGCTTTCAGCGGTTATCGATTCCGAACTTAGCTACCGGGCAGTGCCACTGGCGTGACAACCCGAACACCAGAGGTTCGTTCACTCCGGTCCTCTCGTACTAGGAGCAACTCCCTTCAATCATCCAACGCCCACGGCAGATAGGGACCGAACTGTCTCACGACGTTCTGAACCCAGCTCGCGTACCACTTTAAATGGCGAACAGCCATACCCTTGGGACCGACTTCAGCCCCAGGATGTGATGAGCCGACATCGAGGTGCCAAACACCGCCGTCGATATGAACTCTTGGGCGGTATCAGCCTGTTATCCCCGGAGTACCTTTTATCCGTTGAGCGATGGCCCTTCCATTCAGAACCACCGGATCACTATGACCTACTTTCGTACCTGCTCGACCTGTCCGTCTCGCAGTTAAGCTGGCTTATGCCATTGCACTAACCTCCTGATGTCCGACCAGGATTAGCCAACCTTCGTGCTCCTCCGTTACTCTTTGGGAGGAGACCGCCCCAGTCAAACTACCCACCAGGCACTGTCCGCGAGCCCGATTCAGGGCCCTGCGTTAGAACATCAAACATACAAGGGTGGTATTTCAAGGACGGCTCCAGCGCAACTGGCGTCACGCCTTCAAAGCCTCCCACCTATCCTACACATGTAGGTTCAATGTTCAGTGCCAAGCTGTAGTAAAGGTTCACGGGGTCTTTCCGTCTAGCCGCGGGTACACCGCATCTTCACGGCGAATTCGATTTCACTGAGTCTCGGGTGGAGACAGCATGGCCATGGTTACACCATTCGTGCAGGTCGGAACTTACCCGACAAGGAATTTCGCTACCTTAGGACCGTTATAGTTACGGCCGCCGTTTACCGGGGCTTCGATCAAGAGCTTCGCTTGCGCTAACCCCATCAATTAACCTTCCGGCACCGGGCAGGTGTCACACCCTATACGTCCACTTTCGTGTTTGCAGAGTGCTGTGTTTTTGATAAACAGTCCCAGCCATCTGGTCACTGCGACTCCCAACTGCTCCATCCGCAAGGGACTTCACTGTCAGGAGCGAACCTTCTCCCGAAGTTACGGTTCTATTTTGCCTAGTTCCTTCACCCGAGTTCTCTCAAGCGCCTTGGTATTCTCTACCCGACCACCTGTGTCGGTTTGGGGTACGATGACTTGTAATCTGAAGCTTAGAGGCTTTTCCTGGAAGCAGGGCATCAATGGCTTCCACACCGTAGTGCGTTCGTCTCGTGTCTCAGTGTTGTGTCTCCGGATTTGCCTAGAAACACCACCTACGCACTTTCACCAGGACAACCGTCGCCTGGCCCACCTAGCCTTCTCCGTCCCCCCATCGCAATTACAAGTCGTGCAGGAATATTAACCTGCTTCCCATCGACTACGCCTTTCGGCCTCGCCTTAGGGGTCGACTCACCCTGCCCCGATTAACGTTGGACAGGAACCCTTGGTCTTCCGGCGAGGAGGCTTTTCACCCCCTTTATCGTTACTTACGTCAGCATTCGCACTTCTGATATCTCCAGCATACCTCTCGATACACCTTCGCAGACTTACAGAACGCTCCCCTACCACTCACACATAAGTGTGAATCCGCGGCTTCGGTGCCTGGTTTGAGCCCCGTTACATCTTCCGCGCAGGCCGACTCGACTAGTGAGCTATTACGCTTTCTTTAAATGATGGCTGCTTCTAAGCCAACATCCTAGCTGTCTGAGCCTTCCCACATCGTTTCCCACTTAACCAGAACTTTGGGACCTTAGCCGGCGGTCTGGGTTGTTTCCCTCTTCACGACGGACGTTAGCACCCGCCGTGTGTCTCCCGGATAGTACTTACTGGTATTCGGAGTTTGCATGGGGTTGGTAAGTCGGGATGACCCCCTAGCCCAAACAGTGCTCTACCCCCAGTAGTATTCGTCCGAGGCGCTACCTAAATAGCTTTCGGGGAGAACCAGCTATCTCCGAGTTTGATTGGCCTTTCACCCCCAGCCACAGGTCATCCCCTAACTTTGCAACGTTAGTGGGTTCGGTCCTCCAGTTGATGTTACTCAACCTTCAACCTGCCCATGGCTAGATCACCCGGTTTCGGGTCTACACCTTGCAACTAGACGCCCAGTTAAGACTCGGTTTCCCTACGGCTCCCCTATACGGTTAACCTCGCTACAAAATGTAAGTCGCTGACCCATTATACAAAAGGTACGCAGTCACCCCGAAGGGCTCCCACTGCTTGTACGTACACGGTTTCAGGTTCTATTTCACTCCCCTCACAGGGGTTCTTTTCGCCTTTCCCTCACGGTACTGGTTCACTATCGGTCAGTCAGGAGTATTTAGCCTTGGAGGATGGTCCCCCCATATTCAGACAGGATGTCACGTGTCCCGCCCTACTCGATTTCACATCAAGGTTGTTTTCGTGTACGGGGCTATCACCCTGTATCGCCGGCCTTTCCAGGACCGTTCCACTAACTTCCAAGATGCTTAAGGGCTAATCCCCGTTCGCTCGCCGCTACTGAGGGAATCTCGGTTGATTTCTTTTCCTCGGGGTACTTAGATGTTTCAGTTCTCCCGGTTCGCCTCTGTTACCTATGTATTCAGTAACAGATACCCGA
>NZ_JBQBEH010000008.1:1160000-1332500 GCF_051919665.1 Aeromonas sp. 55A
GCAAGCAGATAATTGCAAAAAGATGGCTTCCGCTGTTTGTTCGCTCACAAAGCCACCAATTGGCATATTAAACCGGCGAAATCAGCTCACTGCAGGCACCGCAACAGCAAAATCGTGCAGATTGTCATAGAGAGCATCGGCCAGCGCACTACCCGTTTCGGTCACCGGTTTACCGGTTCTGACCATGATCTTGTGACCGACCCCGGCATTGACGGCAGCTTTTAGATCGGAAGGCTTGTCACCCACCATATAGGAACGACTCATGTCGATCCCCAGTTCCTGTTGCGCCAACAGCAGCATGCCTGGTTCCGGTTTGCGGCAATCACAGGGGGCGCCGTGATCCGGATGATGGGGGCAGAAGTAGATGCCATCGAGATCCACATCCCGATCAGCCAGTGACCAATCCATCCATTCAGTCAGATTCATGAAGTCATCTTCACTGAAGTAGCCGCGGGCGATTCCGGACTGGTTGGTGACGACGACCAGCAGATAGCCTTTCTTTTTGAGGAGCTGCAGGGCGTCTATGACTCTGGGCAGAAAATGGAAATCATCGACCTGGCTGACATAGCCAGTGTCTTCATTGATGACACCGTCACGATCCAGAAAAATGGCGGGGTTGCTCACGGAAACTACCTCTATCAATGGTTTTGCCCAGTATCTCACAGGCCATAAATAGCCCCAAAAATAAAAGGGGTGGCCGAAGCCACCCCTTTTCATGTTTGTATATAACGAATCGATTAGGCGATTACGCTAGCTACAACACCAGCACCTACGGTACGGCCACCTTCACGGATAGCGAAACGCAGGCCGTCGTCCATCGCGATCGGAGCAATCAGGGTAACAACCATTTTGATGTTGTCGCCCGGCATTACCATCTCTACGCCTTCCGGCAGTTCGATGGTACCGGTCACGTCGGTAGTACGGAAGTAGAACTGCGGACGGTAGCCTTTGAAGAACGGGGTATGACGACCACCTTCTTCTTTGGACAGTACGTACACTTCAGATTCGAACTTGGTGTGCGGCTTGATAGAACCCGGCTTGGCCAGTACCTGACCACGCTCTACGTCTTCACGCTTAACACCACGCAGCAGCGCGCCGATGTTCTCGCCTGCACGACCTTCGTCCAGCAGCTTACGGAACATTTCAACACCGGTACAGGTGGTAGAAACGGTATCTTTGATACCAACGATTTCTACAGTCTCACCTACTTTAACGATACCGCGCTCTACACGACCGGTAACTACGGTACCACGGCCAGCGATAGAGAATACGTCTTCGATAGGCATCAGGAACGGCTGGTCAATCGCGCGCTCCGGCTCCGGGATGTAGGTATCCAGGTGGCCAGCCAGCTCGATGATCTTCTCTTCCCACTGAGCGTCGCCTTCCAGCGCTTTCAGTGCGGAACCACGAACTACCGGCAGGTCATCACCCGGGAAGTCGTACTCGGTCAGCAGTTCACGAACTTCCATTTCAACCAGTTCGAGCAGCTCTTCGTCATCAACCATGTCACACTTGTTCATGAACACGATCATGTACGGGATACCAACCTGACGACCCAGCAGGATGTGCTCACGAGTCTGCGGCATCGGGCCGTCAGTCGCTGCTACTACCAGGATCGCGCCGTCCATCTGGGCAGCACCGGTGATCATGTTTTTAACGTAGTCGGCGTGACCCGGGCAATCTACGTGGGCGTAGTGACGGGTAGCGGTGTCGTATTCTACGTGGGAGGTGTTGATGGTGATACCACGCTCACGCTCTTCCGGTGCCTTGTCGATCTGGTCGAAGGCGAAAGCTTTACCACCGAAGTGCTTGGCCAGCACGTTGGTGATAGCTGCAGTCAGGGTGGTTTTACCGTGGTCAACGTGGCCGATGGTGCCGACGTTTACGTGCGGTTTATTACGCTCAAATTTTTCTTTAGACACGACGTAGTCCTTCTAGGTTAAACCCGCCTACCGTCGTAGGCGGGGAATCTTAAATTACTTGGATTTGCGCTCTTCGATCACGGCTTGTGCAACGTTGGTCGGTGCATCGTGATACTTGGCGAATTCCATGGCGTAGGAAGCACGACCCTGGGTAGCGGAACGCAGTGCAGTTGCATAACCGAACATTTCGGCCAGCGGCACCAGAGCACGTACGATCTTGCCGGACGGGCCATCTTCCATACCTTCGATCAGGCCACGACGACGGTTCAGGTCACCGATAACGTCGCCCATGTAATCTTCCGGAGTTTCAACTTCTACTTTCATGATCGGTTCGAGCAGAACCGGGTTGGCTTTCATGAAGCCAGCCTTAAAGGCCATGGAAGCAGCGATCTTGAACGCCAGTTCGGAAGAGTCGACATCGTGGTAAGAACCGAAGTGCAGACGCACACCCAGATCCATAACCGGGTAACCAGCCAGCGGACCAGATTTGAGCTGCTCACGGATACCTTTATCAACACCCGGGATGAATTCACCAGGAATGACACCACCTTTGATGTCGTTGACGAATTCGTAGGCTTTGCCTTCTTCCAGCGGGTACATGTCGATAACAACATGACCGTACTGACCGCGACCACCAGACTGCTTGGCATGCTTGCCTTCGATGTCTTTAACGGTGGTACGGATGGTTTCACGGTAGGCAACCTGCGGCTTACCTACGTTGGCTTCAACCTTGAACTCGCGACGCATACGGTCAACGATGATGTCCAGGTGCAGCTCACCCATACCAGCGATGATGGTTTGACCTGACTCTTCGTCAGTCCATACGCGGAAGGACGGATCTTCCTGAGCCAGACGGCCCAGAGCCAGACCCATCTTCTCCTGGTCAGCCTTGGTTTTCGGCTCAACCGCGATAGAAATTACCGGCTCCGGGAATTCCATACGCTCGAGGATGATCGGTGCGTTCGGGTCACACAGGGTGTCACCAGTGGTCACGTCTTTCAGACCGATAGCAGCAGCGATGTCACCAGCGCGTACTTCTTTGATCTCTTCACGCTTGTTGGCATGCATCTGAACGATACGGCCAAAACGCTCGCGCTTGTCCTTGACGGAGTTCAGCACGGTGTCACCGGAGTTGATCACGCCAGAGTAGACACGGAAGAAGGTCAGGTTACCAACGAACGGGTCGGTAGCGATCTTGAACGCCAGAGCAGAGAACGGCTCGTCATCAGAAGCGTGACGCTCGTCCTTGGTCTCGCCGTCCATTTTCAGGCCGTCGATAGCAGCAACGTCGGTCGGAGCCGGCAGGTACTCGATCACGGCATCCAGCATTGCCTGTACGCCCTTGTTCTTGAACGCGGAGCCACAGGTTACCAGGATGATTTCGTTGTTCAGCACGCGCTGACGCAGAGCACCCTTGATCTCTTCCTCGGTCAGCTCTTCGCCGCCCAGGTATTTTTCCATCAGGTCTTCAGACGCTTCAGCAGCGGCTTCAACCAGATTCATGCGCATTTCTTGCGCCTGTTCCAGCAACTCGGCTGGGACGTCTTCGTAATCGAAGGATACGCCCTGATCAGCTTCATTCCAGTTGATGGCTTTCATCTTGACCAGGTCAACAACGCCCTTGAAGTTCTCTTCAGAGCCGATGTTCAGCTGAAGGGGAACCGGAGTACCTTTCAGACGGGTCTTGATGTGCTCAACACAGCGCAGGAAGTTGGCGCCGGTACGGTCCATCTTGTTGACGAACGCGATACGGGGAACCTTGTACTTGTTAGCCTGACGCCATACGGTTTCAGACTGTGGCTGTACGCCACCTACGGCACAGTACACCATCACGGCACCGTCCAGAACACGCATTGAACGCTCTACTTCGATAGTAAAGTCAACGTGGCCCGGGGTATCGATGATGTTGATACGGTGCGGTTGGAACTGTTTACCCATACCGGACCAGAAAGCGGTGGTCGCGGCGGAGGTGATGGTGATACCACGCTCTTGTTCCTGTTCCATCCAGTCCATGGTGGCAGCGCCATCGTGAACTTCACCGATCTTGTGACTTACACCGGTGTAAAACAGTACGCGCTCGGTAGTAGTAGTCTTACCGGCGTCAATGTGAGCGGAGATACCGATGTTACGATAACGCTCAATGGGGGTTGTACGAGCCATTGTCATCCTCTTACTAAGGCGCTTGTCCCTAGATAATTAAAGGTGCGCAGAGTCAAAAGACCCTGCGCAAGCGGATTACCAGCGGAAGTGAGCGAAGGCTTTGTTCGCTTCAGCCATACGGTGAACGTCTTCACGTTTCTTGACAGACGAACCCTTATTGTCAGCGGCATCCAGCAGCTCGCCAGCCAGACGCTGAGCCATTGATTTTTCACCACGTTTACGAGCGGCATCAACCAACCAGCGCATTGCCAGGGCATTGCGACGTACCGGACGAACTTCTACCGGCACCTGATAGGTTGCACCACCGACGCGACGAGATTTAACCTCGACCGCCGGACGAATGTTATCCAGAGCTTCTTCGAATACGGCCAGGTGCTCTTTGCCAGATTTGGTGGCAATGATGTCCAGGGCGCCATAAACAATGGCTTCTGCAACAGATTTCTTACCGTCAACCATTACTACGTTGACAAATTTAGCCAGCAGCTCTGATCCGAACTTGGGATCTGGCAGGATTTTACGCTGACCAACAACACGACGTCTTGGCATTTCAAATTCTCCGTAACTTCAGGGATTACCCAAAACTAGAAAGCTATCTAACTAGAAACGAATTAACGTTTGGCCTTACTTAACGGAGAACCATTAAGCTTTAGGACGCTTCACGCCATACTTGGAGCGAGCCTGCTTACGGTCTTTAACACCGGCACAGTCCAACGCACCACGAACGGTGTGATAACGAACACCTGGCAAGTCTTTTACACGACCGCCACGGATCAGAACAACAGAGTGCTCTTGCAGGTTGTGACCTTCACCGCCGATGTAGGAGGTGACTTCGAAGCCGTTGGTCAGACGTACACGGCACACTTTACGCAGTGCAGAGTTAGGCTTCTTCGGGGTGGTGGTATATACACGAGTGCATACGCCACGCTTCTGAGGGCACGCTTCCAGCGCCGGCACGTTGCTTTTCACAACGAGCTTGATGCGTGGCTTGCGAACCAACTGGTTAATAGTTGCCATCAAAAGGCTCCTGATAATGACTTCATAAACGTGTGGAAAATCCTCCCCGCAGATACGGGGACGCGAAATTTTATGCCCTGTTGTCTGGGGAGTCAAGATTTATACAATTTGCGTCACAAAAGGGCAATTCGGATCCGTTTGCTTTCACGACATCACCTTGAATTTTCTTGAAAATATGCTTCTCAGCCACCCCAGGTGCGCGGGGAACCTTTTTGCGCAATCAGTGCCACCAGACCCGCCATATCGAGCACATTGCCCACCCGATGCTGCAAACCGCGAGCTTGCAGATCTTCCTGCATCACATAAAGCGGGATACCCGCCAGCCGCGCGCTCCACTGGGGAGCCGATGCCGCAATCACGGCATCCTGCATCAGTACCAGCTCATCCTCGGGCTGAAGGTATGAGAGCGCCTCTGCCAGAGCCTGACTCTGAAAGGGGGAGTTCAATATCAGATGCAACATGGAGACCTCAAAAGCTGATGTGAGTCGAACACTGTGCCCAGCGCTGAGCCAGTTCCTGGCGCGGCAGACTCTCAACGGGGATCAGCAGATCATCCACTGTCACGCCACGCTCTGCCAGCGAGTCAGCACAAACATAGACCTCTTCAATGTCGTAGAGTTCCAGCATTTTGAAGGTGGGCGCGTAGTGGCGCTGCAAAATGGCAGCTGGTTGCTGATCCTTGAGCAGTTGCAGCACGCCGTCCCCAATCAGGAAGAGGGCCAGCTCATCGGTCATGGCAGAGGTGGCCAACAAGGCATCCAGTCCTTCCCGGCCGGCGGCATGGCCATGGGGGCCACGACTGCAGATAAAGGCGATTTTCTTGCTCATGACTCCCCCTAGAACTGAACCAGCCGATCGGCGGTGAGCGCCGCCTCGGCCAACTGGCCCAGACCGCTCAGACAAAATGGCGGTTGCAGATTGAAGTGTACCTGCCCTGCCCCCTTGGCTTCCTGTTCATCGAGCACACCGCGTCGCATGGCGGCAGCGACGCAGACGTCGATACGGATCCCCTGCTCTTCTGCCAGCTCTCGCCACAGACGCACCAGGTCGGTCTCATCGGATGCAGGCAGATGCAAACCGTTGCCGTTGCAGACCCCGTCCTGATAGAAGAACAGGTGGGACAAGGTCTGCCCCTGTGCCAACAGGGTGCGGGCAAAACGATAGGCGGTGCTGGCCGATTGGGTGCCATAGGCAGGCCCCGTGACCAGGATGGCAAAACTCAGACTCATAGCAGGACTCCTGTGCTGACCCGGTCCATTTTACGCCAAAAACAAAAAAGCCCCTGCCAGGAGGGGCTTGATTCGATCTGTTGATCAGAGATGGGCAATCGCCTCGACCTCGACCAGCACATCTTTCGGCAGACGGGCCACCTCCACGCAGGAGCGGGCTGGCGCAGCATCGCCAAAGTAGCGGGCATAGACCTGGTTGAAGGCAACGAAGTTGTTCATGTCACTCAGGAAGCAGGTGGTTTTGACCACTTTGCTGGCATCGGCACCCGCAGCGTGCAACACGGCAACCAGATTCTTCATCACCCGCTCGGCCTGCTCTTCAATGCCGCCAGCCACGATTTCCATGGTGGCAGGATCGAGCGGGATCTGCCCGGAGGTGAAGATCATCTCGCCAACCTTGGTAGCCTGAACATACGGACCAATCGCGGCAGGCGCCTTGTCGGTTGCAATCACTTCTTTAGCCATTCATCTATCCCCTTCTGGAATGAGTTACTCGTTCTCGTCTTCACCCTGCTTGCGCTGTCGGATGTAAAGATAAACAGTATGTTTTGAAATATTGAGTTTGTCCGCCACCAGATTGATCGAATCCTTGATGTCGAAAATGCCCTTCTCGAACAGCTGGGTCACGATGAAGCGGTTCTTGGCATTGTTGGCCACGGTGGGATCGCGATTGATCTCGTCGATGGTGTTATCCACCGTCTGGGCAACCAGCTCTTCGACACTGTTGGCGAAGGTCTCTGGTGACTGACGCGCCGCCTGCTGGGGCGTTGGGAAAAATTCGGCCACGAACTCGTGGAAAGGCGCATTGATGTGCAGGTTGATGCAGATAAGCCCCACAACTTGCCGCTCGCTGTTGCGAATGGCGATGGTGCTCGACTTCATCAGCGCGCCGGTACGGCTGCGAGCGAAATAGCTCTGGGTGTAATCCTGGCCGGTGCTCTCGATATCCTTGAGCATGCGCAGGGCGAGATCGGTGATGGGCGCCCCGAGGGTGCGTCCGGTATTGAAGCCGTTGGCGATCTTGATCACCGACTCGTGCAGATTTTCCAGGGAGTGGAGAACCACTTCACAATGCTTGCCGAACAGCTCGGCCAAGCCATCGATGAGCCCATCGTATGAGCGCAACAATTCCCTGTCTTCATCTGTAAAAGTGCGGCTGATCAGCTGTTCTTCGGGAAGCATGGCTTCCTCGATACCGACAGTCATGTTCTACCCCTGTAATAACCATTCAACTTTCCCGAGTTTTAAATTGCAGGGAAGTAAAGTCAACTTTTTTTGATTTTTTACTCTACAACTTTGCTCTGGATCATCCTGAAACCCGCGCTGCGTCTACCTTTGCCGAGGAATTGGCCAACAAAAAGGGCTCCTTGAAGGAGCCCTTTTTAATCACGGATGACGAGTTACTCTTCGTCGAAGCTACCGGCTGCGTTCAGCAGATCCGCCAGGTTCTGCTCCGCTTCATCAGCGGTCACCTGCGGGGTACCAACAGCACGAGCTGCGGCAGCACGCTGGTTGATCCGGCTGTGGTGGTAGGCAAAGCCGGTACCAGCCGGGATCAGACGACCCACGATGACGTTCTCTTTCAGACCACGCAGTTCATCACGCTTGCCACCTACGGCGGCTTCGGTCAGAACGCGAGTGGTTTCCTGGAAGGAAGCCGCGGAGATGAAGGACTCGGTGCTCAGAGATGCCTTGGTAATACCCATCAGAACATGACGGTAGGTCGCAGGGGTCTTGCCCTCGGCAACCAGCTTACGGTTGGCAATCTTCACACGAGCCACTTCAACCTGTTCGCCTTCGATCAGATCGGTATCGCCAGCGCTCAGGATCTCGCACTTGCGCAGCATCTGACGAACGATGACTTCGATGTGCTTGTCGTTGATCTTAACGCCTTGCAGACGGTAAACGTCCTGCACTTCGTTGGCGATGTAGTTGGCGACCGGGCTGATACCGCGCAGACGCAGGATGTCGTGAGCAGACTCAGGACCGTCCGCCAGCACTTCACCCTTCTCAACTTTTTCACCTTCGAACACGTTCAGGTTACGCCACTTCGGAATCATCTCTTCGTAGACGTTGCCACCATCGGTCGGGGTGATGACCAGACGGCGTTTGCCCTTGGTCTCTTTCCCGAAGGAGATGGTACCGGAGATCTCGGAGAATTGCCGGTTCCTTCGGTTGACGTGCTTCGAACAGATCCGCAACGCGCGGCAGACCACCGGTGATGTCCTTGGTACCGCCGGACTCTTGCGGGATACGCGCTACCGCGTCACCCACGCCCACGTTGGCACCATCTTCCAGGTTCACGATCGCCTTGCCCGGCAGGAAGTACTGGGCGGCTACATCGGTACCCGGGATCATCACGTCTTTGCCGTTCAGGTCGACCAGTTTCACGGTCGGACGCATCTCTTTACCGGCGCTCGGACGCTCGTTGACGTCCAGAACAACGATAGAAGAGAGACCGGTCAGTTCGTCGGTCTGACGAGTGATGGTCACGCCATCGATCATGTGTTCGAACTGCAGGCGACCTGCCACTTCGGTGATGATCGGGTGGGTGTGCGGATCCCAATTGGCAACGGTCTCGCCAGCGCTCACGGCCTGGCCGTCCTTCACTTCCAGCACGGAACCGTAAGGCAGCTTGTGGCTTTCTTTGGTACGGCCCATGTCGTCCATGATGGTCAGTTCGGTAGAACGTGATGTGATAACCAGTTTGTCATCGCTGTTGTGAACGAACTTGGCGTTCTGCAGCTTGATGGTACCGGTGTTCTTGACCTGGATGCTGCTTTCAGCAGCAGCACGAGATGCAGCACCACCGATGTGGAAAGTACGCATCGTCAGCTGGGTACCCGGTTCACCGATGGACTGGGCGGCGATAACACCTACAGCCTCACCCTTGTTAACCAGGTGACCACGGGCCAGATCACGGCCGTAGCAGTGAGCACAGTTACCGAAGTCGGTTTCACAGGTGATGGCAGAACGTACCTTCACACGGTCAACGGAGTTACGCTCCAGCAGGTCACACAGCTGCTCGTCGAGCAGGGTGTTGCGAGCAACCAGGATCTCGTCCTCGGTACCCGGCTTGATGACATCTTCTGCCACCACACGACCCAGCACGCGCTCACGCAGCGGCTCGACCACGTCGCCACCCTCGATCAGCGGAGTCATCCACAGACCGTCGGTAGTGCCGCAATCGTCCTCGGTGATCACCATGTCCTGCGCCACGTCTACCAGACGACGAGTCAGGTAACCGGAGTTCGCAGTCTTCAGTGCGGTATCCGCCAGACCCTTACGAGCACCGTGGGTAGAGATAAAGTACTGCAGTACGTTCAGACCTTCGCGGAAGTTCGCGATGATCGGGGTCTCGATGATGGAGCCATCCGGCTTGGCCATCAGGCCACGCATACCGGCCAGCTGACGGATCTGGGCGGCGGAACCACGCGCACCAGAGTCGGCCATCATAAAGATGCTGTTGAACGAGGCCTGCTCTTCTTCTTCACCCAGCGAGTTGACGTTACGCTCTTTGGACAAGTTCTCCATCATGGCCTTGGAGACGCGCTCGTTGGCGCTGGCCCAGATATCGATAACCTTGTTGTAACGCTCGCCCGCAGTTACCAGACCTGACAGGAACTGGTCCTGGATCTCGGCAACTTCGGCTTCGGCTGCCGCGATGATGTCTTTCTTGGCATCCGGGATGACCATGTCATCGATACCAACGGAAGCACCGGACAGGGCCGCGTAGTGGAAACCGGTATACATCAGCTGGTCAGCGAAGATAACGGTGTCCTTCAGGCCCTGCTTGCGATAGCAGGTGTTCAGCAGACGGGAGATGAGCTTTTTGCCCAGCGCCTTGTTGGATACGCACTTGATCCAGTTCTGCGGATTGGCATCCAGATCAGCCTGTTCTGCAGCAGTCAGCACCTTCGGCTCGTCGATCAGGGCGTATTCCATACCTTTCGGCAGGATCAGGCTCAGGATCGCACGACCAACGGTGGTGTTCTTCATCTCGGTGTGTTCACGCAGAGAACCGTCTTCCTGACGCAGGTATTCGGTAATGCGTACTTTCACACGAGCATGCAGATCGGCCAGACCGGCGCGATATACTTTCTCGGCTTCTTTCGGGCCGGCCAGCACCATACCTTCGCCTTTGGCGTTGATACGGGCACGGGTCATGTAGTACAGACCCAAGACCACGTCCTGAGAAGGAACGATGATCGGCTCACCGGAGGCAGGCGACAGGATGTTGTTGGTAGACATCATCAGCGCACGCGCTTCCAGCTGGGCTTCCAGGGTGAGCGGTACGTGGACCGCCATCTGGTCACCATCGAAGTCCGCGTTATACGCAGCACAAACCAGCGGATGCAGCTGGATTGCCTTGCCTTCGACCAGAGTCGGTTCGAATGCCTGGATACCCAGACGGTGCAGAGTCGGTGCACGGTTCAGCAGAACCGGGTGTTCGCGGATCACTTCGTCCAGGATATCCCAAACGACAGCTTCCTCGCGCTCCACCATCTTCTTGGCGGCCTTGATAGTGGTCGCCAGACCGCGGGTTTCCAGCTTGCCATAGATGAACGGCTTGAACAGTTCCAGCGCCATCTTCTTCGGCAGACCGCACTGATGCAGACGCAGAGTCGGGCCTACGGTGATAACGGAACGACCGGAGTAGTCGACACGCTTACCGAGCAGGTTCTGACGGAAACGACCCTGCTTACCCTTGATCATGTCGGCCAGGGATTTCAGCGGGCGCTTGTTGGAACCGGTGATGGCGCGACCGCGACGGCCGTTATCCAGCAGCGCATCGACGGACTCTTGCAACATACGCTTTTCGTTGCGCACGATGATGTCCGGAGCAGCCAGATCCAGCAGACGCTTCAAGCGGTTGTTACGGTTGATCACGCGACGGTACAGATCGTTCAGATCGGAAGTCGCGAAACGGCCGCCGTCCAGCGGTACCAGCGGACGCAGGTCCGGCGGCAGCACAGGCAGCACTGTCATGATCATCCACTCCGGCTTGTTGCCGGACTGCAGGAAAGCTTCCATCAGCTTCAGACGCTTGGTGGTCTTCTTGCGCTTGGTCTCGGAGTTGGTTTGATCCAGCTCCTCACGCATGGTTTTGACTTCACCTTCCAGATCGATAGCGCGCAGCAATGCCAGGATTGCTTCGGCACCCATCTTGGCGTCAAATTCGTCGCCCCACTCTTCCAGCGCATCCAGGTACTGCTCTTCAGAGAGCATCTGGCTGCGTTCGAGGTTGGTCATACCCGGCTCGATTACGACGAAAGATTCGAAGTAGAGCACGCGCTCGATGTCGCGCAGGGTCATGTCCAGCAGCAGACCGATACGGGACGGCAGGGACTTCAGGAACCAGATGTGGGCAGTCGGGCTGGCCAGCTCGATGTGGCCCATACGCTCACGACGGACCTTGGTCTGGGTCACTTCAACGCCGCACTTCTCACAGATCACGCCACGGTGTTTCAGGCGCTTGTACTTGCCGCACAGACACTCGTAGTCCTTCACCGGTCCGAAGATGCGGGCGCAGAACAGACCATCACGCTCCGGCTTGAAAGTCCGGTAGTTGATGGTCTCAGGCTTTTTGACCTCACCGAATGACCAGGAGCGGATCATGTCAGGAGAGGCCAGACCGATCTTGATACTGTCAAACTCTTCGGTCTTGGTCTGAGCCTTCAAAAACTTGAGTAAGTCTTTCACGTGTTTCCCCTGTCAGGAGTCTAACCTCGGCGCCCCGGCTGCCAAAACAGCGGGGCGCCCACGTCAATTCTCGAACAATAAGAGCGAGCTCTTACTCTTCGTCCAGCTCGATGTTGATACCCAGAGAGCGGATTTCCTTCAGCAATACGTTGAAGGATTCGGGCATGCCCGGCTCCATACGGTGGTCGCCATCCACGATGTTCTTATACATCTTGGTACGGCCATTCACATCGTCAGACTTGACGGTCAGCATTTCCTGCAGGGTATATGCCGCACCGTAAGCCTCCAGGGCCCACACTTCCATCTCACCGAAACGCTGACCACCGAACTGAGCCTTACCACCCAGCGGCTGCTGGGTAACCAGGCTGTAAGAACCGGTAGAACGCGCGTGCATCTTGTCGTCGACCAAGTGGTTCAGCTTGAGCATGTACATGTAACCAACGGTTACTTTACGCTCGAAGCGGTTACCGGTACGGCCATCGAACAGATCAATCTGACCGGATTCCGGCAGATCGGCCAGCTTCAGCAGGGCTTTGATTTCGCGCTCTTTGGCACCATCAAACACTGGAGTAGCAACCGGCAGACCCTTACGCAGGTTACCCACCAGGGTACGTACGTCGTCATCAGACAGTTCGGCGATGTTCACTTGCTGGGTGTCCTTCTCGCCCAGGTCATAGACCTGTTGCAGGAAGTTGCGCATCTCGTGCAGCTCACGCTGCTCTTTGACCATGCGATCGATCTTCTCGCCGATACCCTTGGCCGCAAGGCCCAGGTGCACTTCGAGGATCTGACCGATGTTCATACGGGATGGTACGCCCAACGGGTTCAGTACGATGTCGACCGGACGGCCGAACTCGTCATGAGGCATATCCTCGACCGGACAGATCTTGGAGATAACACCCTTGTTACCGTGACGGCCCGCCATCTTGTCACCCGGCTGGATGCGACGCTTGACTGCCAGATAAACCTTGACGATTTTCAGTACGCCCGGTGCCAGATCATCACCCTGGATAATCTTGCGACGCTTGTTCTCGAATTTCTTGTCGAACTCGGCTTTCAGCTCAACGTGCTGTTCAGCAATCTGTTCCAGTTCGGTCTGCTTGCCTTCGTCTTCGATGGCCAGTTCAAACCACTTGGAGCGATCGAGCTTGTTCAGACGATCTTCGCTGTAACCGGCGGCCAGCAGCAGGTTGCGGGAGCGGCCGAAAATGCCGTCTTCCAGGATCTTGAACTCTTCGGTCAAGTCCTTCTTCGCTTCCTTCAGCTGCATCTCTTCGATTTCTTTGGCGCGCTTGTCTTTTTCCACGCCATCGCGGGTAAAGACTTGCACGTCAACCACGGTACCGTACACACCGTTCGGCACACGCAGGGAGGAGTCCTTCACATCGGACGCCTTCTCACCGAAGATGGCGCGCAGCAGCTTCTCTTCCGGCGTCAGCTGGGTTTCACCTTTCGGGGTTACCTTACCGACCAGAATGTCGCCGCCCTTCACTTCGGCACCCACGTAGACGATACCGGACTCGTCCAGCTTGGACAGAGCGGCTTCACCCACGTTCGGGATGTCAGCAGTGATCTCTTCCGGACCCAGCTTGGTGTCACGGGAGATACAGGCCAGTTCCTGGATATGGATGGTGGTCAGGCGATCTTCCTGAACAACACGCTCGTTCACCAGGATCGAGTCTTCGAAGTTGTAACCGTTCCACGGCATGAACGCGACGCGCATGTTCTGACCCAGCGCCAGTTCACCCAGATCGGTGGACGGGCCGTCAGCCAGTACGTCGCCAGCCATGACCGGCTCACCCAACATCACGCAAGGACGCTGGTTGATACAGGTGTTCTGGTTGGAACGGGTGTATTTGGTCAGGTTGTAGATGTCGATACCGGCTTCGCCTGGCATCAGCTCATCTTCATTGACCTTCAGGACGATACGGGAGGCATCGACATAGTCGATTACGCCGCCACGCTTGGCCACTACGGTTACACCGGAGTCAACGGCCACAGCGCGTTCCATACCGGTACCTACCAGCGGCTTGTCAGCACGCAGAGTCGGTACAGCCTGACGTTGCATGTTTGAACCCATCAATGCGCGGTTCGCGTCATCGTGTTCCAGGAACGGGATCAGAGCCGCTGCCACAGATACGATCTGCTGCGGGCTCACGTCCATATACTGGATCTGGTCGGCGTTCATAAAGGTGGATTCACCTTTGTGACGGCACGGGATCAATTCATCTTTCAGACGGCCATCTTCGGTGGTCGCGGCGTTAGCCTGTGCGATCACGTACTTGCCTTCTTCAATAGCAGACAGGTAGTCCACTTCGTCGGTGATCACACCGTCAATGACCTTGCGGTACGGGGTCTCGAGGAAACCGTACTCGTTGGTACGAGAGTACACGGACAGAGAGTTGATCAGACCGATGTTCGGACCTTCAGGAGTCTCGATAGGGCACAGACGACCGTAGTGAGTCGGGTGTACGTCTCGGACTTCAAAGCCGGCACGCTCACGAGTCAAACCGCCCGGGCCCAGCGCGGAGATACGACGCTTGTGGGTCACTTCGGAGAGCGGGTTGTTCTGGTCCATAAACTGGGACAGCTGGCTGGAACCAAAGAACTCTTTGACTGCGGCGGAGATCGGCTTGGCGTTGATCAGATCCTGCGGCATCAGGGTGTCCAGGTCGCCCAGGGAGAGACGCTCCTTGACCGCACGCTCGACACGCACCAGACCGACGCGGAACTGGTTTTCAGCCATTTCACCGACAGAGCGGATACGACGGTTACCCAGGTGGTCGATATCGTCCACTTCGTCGTTACCGTTACGGATGTCGATCAGGCGCTTCATCACATCGACGATGTCGTCTTTGGTCAGTACACCTGCACCAGTCTCGTCTTCACGACCCAGACGGCGGTTGAACTTCATCCGACCTACGGTAGACAGGTCGTAACGCTCGGCGGAGAAGAACAGGTTTTCGAACAGCTGTTCTGCAGCTTCGCGAGTAGGCGGCTCGCCCGGACGCATCATGCGATAGATCTCGACCAGCGCTTCCAAACGGTTGGAGCTGGAGTCGACACGCAGGGTCTCGGACATGTAGGCACCGTGATCCAGTTCGTTGGTGAACAGAACCTCGAAATGCTTGAAGCCGGCTTGGGACAGGTTGGCAATCGCTTCCAGGCTCAGCGCCTGGTTGGCGGTCACGACCATCTCGCCAGTTTGCGGATGTGCGTAGTCCTTGGCAGCAACTTTGCCAACAACATACTCAACCGGTACTTCAATCTGGGTAACGGCGTCTTTTTCCAACTGACGGATGTGACGCGCAGTCACACGACGACCGGTCTCAACCACCACGGCGCCATTGGCCACGATGTCAAAGGTCGCAGTTTCACCACGCAGACGCTCCGGCACCAGATCCATCATCAACTTGCCATCTTTTACTTCAAAACCGATGGTCTCGAAGAAGGTGGCCAGGATTTGTTCGGAAGTGAAGTCCAGGGCGCGCAGAATAATGGATGCTGGCAGTTTGCGACGACGGTCGATACGGACAAACAGGTTGTCTTTCGCATCGAACTCGAAGTCCAGCCAGGAGCCACGGTAGGGGATAACGCGAGCGTTATACAGTACCTTACCGGATGAATGAGTTTTGCCTTTATCGTGGTCGAAGAAGACGCCCGGGCTGCGGTGCAGCTGGGAGACGATAACCCGCTCGGTACCATTGATAACAAAGGTGCCGTTCTCGGTCATGAGCGGAATTTCGCCCATGTATACTTCTTGTTCCTTGATGTCTTTGACGGTGCCGGCAGCTGCTTCACGGTCGTACAGAACCATACGAAGCTTGACACGCAGCGGCGCGGAGTAGGTCACTCCACGGATCTGGCATTCTTTTACGTCAAATACCGGCTCACCCAGGCGATAGCTGACATACTGAAGCTCAGCACTACCGGAGTAACTGGTGATCGGGAAAACGCTACGGAAAGCGGCCTCTAGGCCATATTCACCTTCCGGGTCAGCCTCGATGAACTGCTTGAAGGAGTCCAGCTGAATGGACAACAGATAAGGCGTGTCCAGTACCTGGTCTCGCTTACCGAAGTCCTTACGAATGCGTTTTTTTTCGGTATAAGAGTAAACCATAGGGTTCCTCAGCTCGCTGATAAGTGACCCACTCTGTCCCGCGGGACAGCTCTGTCTCAACACCGTTTTGTGTTGGCCCGGACGAAAGAAGACAGTCCGGATTGCTGGTGCACCGAGAGTCGTAAACGGTGTGAAATGCTCTCAGTCTACAGCGCAAAAAGGCTGGTGAACAAAAATTCACCAGCCCTAGCCTGTTTTATCAGGCTAATCTACATAAATGCAGATTATTTGATCTCAACAGAAGCACCGGCAGCTTCCAGCTCTTTCTTCAGAGCTTCAGCTTCGTCCTTGGACACGCCTTCCTTCAGGTTAGCCGGAGCAGCTTCTACCAGATCTTTGGCTTCTTTCAGGCCCAGACCGGTAGCGCCACGAACGGCTTTGATAACGGCAACTTTGTTGGCGCCAGCAGCAGTCAGAACTACGTCGAACTCGGTCTTCTCTTCTACTGCTTCAGCAGCAGCCGGGCCAGCCATTACGGCAGCAGCGGCGGAAACACCGAACTTCTCTTCCATAGCTTCGATCAGCTCAACAACTTCCATTACGGACATGGAAGCAACGGCTTCGATGATTTGGTCTTTAGTGATAGACATGACAAAAATTCCTGATGTTGAATAAACTCAAACAGCCTAAATAGGCGAGAATCAAGCAGCAGCTTGTTTCTGGTCGCGAACAGCAGCGATAGTACGAACCAGCTTGCCAGCAGAGGCTTCTTTCATAGTCGCCATCAACTTCGCAATTGCTTCTTCGTAAGTCGGCAGCGTGGCCAGACGATCAATTTGTGCTGCGGCGATAAACTCACCGTTAAAAGCGCCAGCCTTGATTTCGAACTTTTGGTTCGCTTTGGCAAACTCTTTGAACAGACGAGCAGCAGCGCCCGGGTGTTCGTTAGAGAAAGCAATCAAGGTAGGACCGGTAAATGCGTCGTTCAGGCACTCGTATTCGGTACCTTCTACCGCGCGACGCAGCAGGGTGTTACGCACAACGCGCATGTACACACCGGCTTCACGAGCGGTTTTACGCAGGACGGTCATCTTGTCTACAGTTACACCGCGAGAATCGGCAACAACTGCAGAAAGAGCGCCTTTGGCAGCTTCGTTGACTTCAGCAACAATTGCCTTTTTGTCTTCGAGTCCCAATGCCATTGGCTTAACTCCTGGATTGAATCCGGGTCTATTGACCCAGTACTGACACATCCCCCCTACCTTTACAACAGAGGGGAACGATGCGGTAGCAGGATTCCAGAAGAGAAAGAATCTTTCTCGCTGGGTTTCCGGCACCGTCTACGCAGGAAACATTAAGGCTTTGCAGCCTCCTGCGGTCTTGGACGGAGGTCGAAACCCCCAACCAATCAAGGCGCAAAATTATAGATTAAATTTTGCGCCTTGTAAAACCCATCAATTAGGCCTGAGCTTCCAGAGAAGCTTGGTCTACGGCAACACCTGCACCCATGGTGGTGGAGATGCTGACTTTCTTGATGAATTGACCTTTGGCGGAAGAGGGCTTGCCTTTTTTCAGGGCAACCAGCAGAGCTTCCAAGTTTTCTTTCAGCTGAACTTCGTTGAAAGAAACCTTACCCAGAGTGGTATGGATGATACCATTCTTGTCGTTACGGTAACGAACCTGACCGGCCTTGGCGTTCTTGACAGCTTCGGCAACGTTAGGAGTTACAGTACCAACTTTCGGGTTCGGCATCAGGCCGCGCGGGCCCAGGATTTGACCCAGTTGACCAACAACGCGCATGGCATCCGGGGATGCGATAACTACGTCGAAGTTCATCTCGCCTTTCTTAACCAGATCGGCCAGGTCATCCATACCTACCAGGTCAGCACCGGCAGCTTTTGCTGCTTCGGCGTTGGCACCTTGAGTAAATACGGCAACGCGTACATCACGACCGGTACCGTGCGGCAGTACAGTAGCACCACGTACGTTCTGGTCAGATTTACGAGCGTCGATACCCAGGTTGACAGCAACGTCAACGCTTTCAACGAACTTGGCGGTAGCCAGTTCTTTCAGCAGGGCAATGGCTTCGTTGATGGAGTACTCTTTGGTACCGTCAACTTTTTCGCGAATAACGCGCATACGCTTGGAAAGTTTAGCCATTGTCTTAATCCTCCACTACCAGACCCATGGAACGAGCGGAGCCTGCGATGCAACGTACTTTTGCATCCAGATCGGCACCAGTCATATCCGGCTCTTTGGTCTTGGCGATTTCTTGCAGCTGGGCAACGGTCACCTTACCAACCTTGTCTTTGTTCGGCTTGGAAGAACCAGACTTGATGCCAGCAGCTTTCTTCAGCAGGAAGGAAGCAGGCGGAGTCTTGGTTTCGAAGGTGAAGGAACGGTCGCTGTAAACGGTGATCACGACCGGAGTCGGTGAACCTTTTTCCAGCTTCTCTGTACGAGCGTTGAACGCCTTACAGAATTCCATGATGTTAACACCGTGTTGACCCAGTGCAGGACCAACGGGAGGAGACGGGTTGGCTGCACCAGCAGCAACCTGCAGCTTGATATAAGCTGTGACTTTCTTAGCCATTAGGAAAATACCTCAAAAATGGGTTCTAGCGCCTCGGAGACTTGCTCCTGCAAACGGCTCCCCAACTAATAAAGGGGCAGCGAATTATAGAGATATTCGCTGCCCCTGACAACCGTTAAACGTACAGAATTCAATCAGCCTTTTTCGACCTGACCAAAATCCAGTTCAACAGGAGTAGAACGACCGAAGATCAGTACAGAGACCTTCACGCGGCTCTTCTCATAATCTACCTCTTCAACGGTACCGTTGAAGTCGGCAAAAGGACCATCGGCAACCCGCACCATTTCACCCGGTTCAAACAGGGTTTTCGGACGCGGCTTGTCGTGGGCATCCTGCAGACGGTTCAGGATGGCATCGGCCTCTTTGTCGGAGATCGGTGCCGGACGGTCGGAAGTACCGCCGATGAAGCCCATGACGCGCGGTACGTTACGCACCAGGTGCCATGTGGTTTCATCCATGATCATCTGGACCAGGACATAACCCGGGAAAAACTTGCGCTCACTCTTGCGCTTCTGGCCAGCACGCATCTCGACCACTTCTTCGGTCGGGACCAGTACTTCACCGAACATGTCTTCCATGCCATGCATCTTGATATGTTCACGCAGGGACTTGGCTACACGGCCTTCATAGCCGGAAAAAGCCTGCACGACATACCATCTCATACGTTGTTCACGTTGTTCAGTCATGGCTTATCCTTACACACCGGTAATCAGGTTGACCAACCAGACCAAGGCACCGTCCAGAACGAACAGCAGCAGCCCCATCACGGCGGTCACCGCCAGCACAATCAGGGTTGTCTGAATGGCTTCCTGACGGGTCGGCCATACGACCTTGCGGACTTCCAGGCGAGACTCACGGGCGAATGCCAGTGTTGCCTTTCCCTTGGTGGTTTGCAGGGCTACTGCACCAGCAGCAGCAATGACAACGACCACACCCAAGGCGCGGACGGCAGCGACAACATCGTTGAGCAGGTAATTACCCACTACAGCGGCCGCCAGGATAATGAAAACCAGGCCCCAAAGCAGGGTATCCTTGCTTCCGCCCTGGCTCTCAGAACTAACACTCATACAACCCACCTGTATCTGACGTAACCAAAGACACAAAAGCCCCGTACGAGACGAGGTATATGGCAGGGGCGGCAGGACTCGAACCCGCAACCATCGGTTTTGGAGACCGCTGTTCTACCAATTCGAACTACGCCCCTACACAAGAAAGCCCCTATTATAGGGGCTTTGCTTTATTTATGTAAGCCAAAGATTAAGCGATAACTTTAGCTACAACACCAGCACCTACGGTACGGCCACCTTCACGGATAGCGAAACGCAGGCCGTCGTCCATCGCGATCGGCGCAATCAGGGTAACAACCATCTTGATGTTGTCGCCCGGCATTACCATCTCTACGCCTTCCGGCAGTTCGATGGTACCGGTCACGTCGGTAGTACGGAAGTAGAACTGCGGACGGTAGCCTTTGAAGAACGGGGTATGACGACCACCTTCTTCTTTGGACAGCACGTACACTTCAGATTCAAACTTGGTGTGCGGCTTGATGGTGCCCGGCTTGGCCAGTACCTGACCACGCTCAACTTCTTCACGCTTCACGCCACGCAGCAGGGCGCCGATGTTCTCGCCTGCACGACCTTCGTCCAGCAGCTTGCGGAACATTTCAACACCGGTACAGGTGGTAGAAACGGTATCTTTGATACCAACGATTTCTACGGTCTCACCTACTTTAACGATACCGCGCTCTACACGACCGGTAACTACAGTACCACGGCCAGCGATAGAGAATACGTCTTCGATCGGCATCAGGAACGGCTGGTCAATCGCACGCTCCGGCTCCGGAATGTAGCTGTCTAGGTGGCCAGCCAGTTCCAGGATCTTCTCTTCCCACTGAGCTTCGCCTTCCAGCGCTTTCAGTGCAGAACCGCGAACTACCGGCAGGTCATCACCCGGGAAGTCGTACTCGGACAGCAGTTCACGAACTTCCATCTCGACCAGTTCCAGCAGCTCTTCGTCATCTACCATGTCACACTTGTTCATGAACACGATGATGTACGGAACGCCTACCTGACGACCCAGCAGGATGTGCTCACGAGTCTGCGGCATCGGGCCGTCAGTCGCTGCTACTACCAGGATCGCGCCGTCCATCTGGGCAGCACCGGTGATCATGTTTTTAACGTAGTCGGCGTGACCCGGGCAATCTACGTGGGCGTAGTGACGGGTAGCGGTGTCGTATTCTACGTGGGAGGTGTTGATGGTGATACCACGCTCACGCTCTTCCGGTGCCTTGTCGATCTGGTCGAAGGCGAAAGCTTTACCACCGAAGTGCTTGGCCAGCACGTTGGTGATAGCTGCAGTCAGGGTGGTTTTACCGTGGTCAACGTGGCCGATGGTACCCACGTTAACGTGCGGTTTATTACGCTCAAATTTTTCTTTAGACATGATCGTCCCTCTAAACTAACGCTGAGTACGCGGTGGCAAGCTAACCACAGAACAGTTTATATGATGGATTTGAATCTGGTGGGAAAGAGAGAGGTACTGATGGCTGGTTCGCTTGCCGAACTCACCCTAGGGTGCGGCTCTGCTAACGCCTGAGCCATATCAGCATCTTGGAGCGGGCAGCGGGAATCGAACCCGCATCATCAGCTTGGAAGGCTGAGGTAATAGCCATTATACGATGCCCGCATTTCTCTAACCCAAAGAACTCAAACCGCAGAGAAATATGGTGGAGGGAGAAGGATTCGAACCTTCGAAGGCAGAGCCGTCAGATTTACAGTCTGATCCCTTTGGCCGCTCGGGAACCCCTCCAGACGCCAGATTGTCACAACGGTAATTCTGCTTGCACCCGTTGTGTTTATCGCTTTTGCACGGCAAATAGACGACAGACAGTCAAGCGTCGCGCATTTTATTGTAAGGTTTTGGGGGATGCAACCATTGAACCCGGCAAAATATGCTTTATTGCTGGGAAGTTTGCAAAAAAGCGGGGGCAAACAAGCCAATCCTGCTGCGTCCCTTGTCGCTCCCCCACCCTTGGTGTATGGTCGCCGTGCCCAAGAAACAGTGATGACACCATGACGACAGAGCATAACCCCTATCTGCAATTCACCCGCGAACAATGGGCGTTATTGCGCGATTCGGTCCCCCTGACCCTGACCGAACACGATCTGCAGACCCTGCGCGGGATCAACGAGAAGGTGTCATTGCGGGAAGTGGAAGAGATCTATCTGCCTCTCTCCCGCCTGCTCAATCTCTATGTCAAAGCCAAACAGCGTCGCAGCCGGGTGCTGGAGCAGTTTCTCGGCCAGTCCCGCGGCAAGGGCACCTATATCATCAGCATTGCCGGCAGTGTGGCCGGGGGCAAAAGCACCACGGCCCGTATTCTGCAGGCCCTGCTGGAGCGCTGGCCGGAACACCCGCGGGTGGAGCTGGTCACCACCGACGGCTTCCTCTACCCCAACAAGGTACTGGAAGAGCGCGGCCTGATGCGCCGCAAGGGATTCCCGGAATCCTACGATATCCGCCATCTGGTGGAATTTGTCGCCAATATCCGCGCCGGTCACGAGAAGGTCGAAGCGCCGGTTTACTCCCACCTTATCTACGACATCATTCCCGATGAGAAGAAGGTGGTGGAGCAGCCGGACATCCTGATCCTGGAAGGGCTCAATGTACTGCAAAGCGGCATGGACTACCCTCAGGAGCCCCATCGGGTCTTCGTGTCGGACTTCGTCGACTTCTCCATCTATGTGGATGCCGATGCCGAACTGCTGCGCACCTGGTATATCGAACGCTTCCTGAAATTCCGCAGCGGCGCCTTCTCGGATCCCGACTCCTACTTCCATAACTACGCCAAACTGGCGGAGAGTGAGGCGACCCAGATCGCGAGCAACATCTGGCAAGATATCAACTATCTGAATTTGCAAGAAAATATCCTACCAACGCGTGAGCGAGCCAACCTGATCATGACCAAGGGCCATGAGCACGCCATCGAGCAGATCAAACTGCGCAAATGATGACAGCCATTGCCGGATAACGAAGAGGGGGCCCGCAGGCCCCCTCTTCAGTTTGGCATCATGAGCGGCCTTGCTGACCCTCAATCACCCCGGCGCAGGGAGAGTTCGCCACCCAGATAGAACTTGGTGCCCTCCTCCGTCTCCAGCCGCAGGGCGCCGCGATCGTCGATGCCACGGGCGATGCCGCGGATTTCCTGATCTCCCATCAGCAGGCGCACCGGGCGACCGGCAAAGTGATCGAGCCGGTTCCACTCATCGACAAAGCTTGCCAATCCCTGTTGCTCAAAGGTGTGCAGCGCCCGCTGCAGATGGACGATCATCCGGGCCGCCAACTGATTGCGATCGACCAGCTCGGGATTGATGTGGCGCAGCTCGGCCCAGGCCTGATCGATCTTCTCCCCTTCGCGGGCAGGCATCGCCAGATTGAGGCCGATGCCGATCACCAGATGACAGCTGGCCCCGGCGCTACCACTCATCTCTACCAGAATGCCCGCCAGCTTGCGGCCCTGATAGTAGAGGTCGTTCGGCCACTTGAGCTCGACCCCCTGATAACCAAGGGACTCCAGCGCTTCAACCACTGCCACGCCGACCGCCAGACTCAGCCCCATGGCCGCCGCCATCCCTTGTTCGAGTCGCCAGTACATGCTGAGGATCAGCTGGCAACCGAACGGCGAAATCCAGGGTTTGCCACGACGCCCGCGCCCGGCTGTCTGACACTCGGCCAGACAGCTCTCGCCGGAGCGCAGCTCATTGACCCGATCCAGCAGGTGTTGATTGGTCGAGCCAATTACAGGAAAACAGTGCACCGGCGCCATCGGGGCCAGTGCCTGCAAGGTAGCCTGATCATAGAGCGCCATCGGCACCGCCAGCCGGTAGCCCTTGCCGGTCAGGCTAAAGAGATCCAGCCCCAGCTCCTTGAGCGCCGCCATGTGTTTGCTTACCGCAGCCCGGCTGATGCCGAGCTGCTCGCCCAGCTGTTCGCCGGAGTGAAACTGGCCGTCGCTAAGCAAGGTGATCAGGGTCTGTCTGATGGGAGTCAACGTCATGAAAGCACCTCGTCGAGCCAGGTTTCACCGTGCGCGCCCATAAAGCGCACCTCATGCTCCAGTGCCACTCCAAACTTTTGTTCCACGCTATCGCGGACATGGGCCGCCAGCGCGATCAGCTCCATGGCACTGGCGCCCCCCAGATTGACCAGCACCAGCGCCTGCTCCTGATGAACGGTGGCACGGCCAATGGCGAAACCTTTCAGACCGCACTGATCGATGAGCCAGCCCGCCGCCAGCTTGGCCAGCCCTTCTCCGGCCGGATAGCAGGGCATCTGCGGGTAGCGCGACTTGAGCGACTCCGCCAGCGCGGCAGGCACCACCGGATTTTTGAAGAAGCTGCCCGCATTGCCGAGCACCGCAGGGTCCGGCAGCTTTGCCATGCGGGTGGCACAGACGGTATCGAAGATGGCCTGCGCCGAAGGCGCGTCACCGAGCGCCGCCAGTGGGCCATAGCCCAGCACAGGTTGCCACGCCTTGGGCAGTTTGAGCCCGACGGCAGTGATCAGGTGGGAATCCTGATACTCGTGTTTGAAGATACTGTCGCGATAACCGAAGCGGCACTCTGCCGCCGCGATCCGTTCAATCTCGCCACTCTGCCAGTTGAACGCCTCGACATAGGAACAGAAGTCGGCCAGCTCAACGCCATAGGCACCGATGTTCTGCACCGGCGCTGCACCGACCGTGCCGGGAATGAGCGCCAGATTCTCCAGCCCGAACCAGCCCTGTTGCAAGGTATGGCGCACCAGCTGATGCCAATCTTCACCGGCCGCCACATGGAGCAACCAGTGATCGCCACCATCTTCAGCGGTAATCCCCTTGAGCCGGTTGAGCACCACCAGGCCGAGAAAATCCGTGGTGAAGAGCATGTTGCTGCCGCCGCCCAGATTGAGGCGTGGCAACGGGTTGAGCTGTGGATCGGCACGCAGGGTTGCCAGATCGGCAACCTGCTCCACCTCGGCCAGCCAGAGGCAGTACGCATCGAGGGCAAGGGTGTTGAGCTTCAACAAGGAGGCGTTGGCATTCAGTTTCATCGGTCTATCCCGGCTTGGTGCAAGGGCGCAGTCTACCTCAAGTTGCCCCATGACGAAAAACCCGAGCCCTTTTCGGGGGAATAACAGTGGTTTAGAGTAGGCGACTTCAACTGCTGAGGAATAACTCATGAACAACCAGTTTGCCGTCATCGGCCTGGGCCTGTTTGGCAGCGCGCTGTGCGAAGAGCTGCAACGGCAAGATGCCGAAGTACTGGCCATCGATATCGACGAGAGCAAGACCCGGCAAATCGCCGCCCTCTGCAATCACGTCATCGTGGCGGATGCCACCGACGAGGCCACCGTGGCCGAGCTGGGACTGGCCAATTTCGATATCGTCTTCGTTGCCATCGGTGACAACCTGGAGACCAGCATTCTCACCACCCTCGTCTTGAAAGAGGCAGGCGTGAAGAAGGTGTGGGTCAAGGCGCGCGACAAGTTCCACGCCAAGATCCTGCAGAAAGTGGGCGCCGACAAGGTGATCAACCCGGAGTGGGACATGGGCCGCCGGGTCGCCCAGAGCATGCTGGACAACCGGCTGTTCGACTATCTGGAGCTGGGCCACGACATGGTGCTGACCGAGTTCGTGATTGGCCTGCAACAGAACGGCCGGGAACTAGGCGACTTCCACCTGCTGCAACAGAGCGATTTCCAGCTGCTCGCCATCAAGCGTGGTGATGTGCTGCACAACGTGCTGACCGGCAAGATGGAGCTGCAACTGGGCGACATCCTGATCCTGGCGGGCAACAAGCACGCTATCGACCACTGGCTCGAAACTCTATGATCAACTGGCGCAGCAGCTACGCCTTCGCCCTCCATCGGGAGCAGGACTCTCGCTGGAGCGAAGCCCGGCTGATCCTCGGCAGCTTTCTGATCATTCTGCTGATTGGCACCATCTTTCTGGTGCAACCCTCCAGCCACAATGGCGAGGTTACCTTCGTCAACGCCCTGTTTACCGCCACCTCGGCCATCAGCGTGACAGGTCTTGGCGTGGTGGATACCGGCACCGCCTTCACCCTGCAGGGGCAGATTTTCCTGTTGATGCTGATGGAGATCGGCGGTCTGGGCCAGATGACCATGACCCTGCTGCTGATCGCCATCTTCAGCAAGCGGGTCGGTCTGCGCCAACAGGTGCTGGCCAAGGAGGCGCTGGGACAGGAGGGCTCGGTCAACATCATCCAGCTGGTCAAACGGATCGTGCTGTTCGCCTTTATTGCCCAGCTGATCGGCACCGGCATCATGGCGATCCGCTGGGTGCCCGAGATGGGGTGGGTGCACGGCCTCTATGTCAGCTTCTTCCACGCAGTATCGGCCTTCAACAACGCCGGGTTTTCGCTGTTTGCCAACAACCTGATGGACTATAGGGACGACCCCATCATCAGCCTGACCATCGCCGGTCTGCTGATCCTGGGGGGATCGGCTTTACCGTCATCGTCGATCTGGTGCGCAACCGCCGCTGGCGCAAGCTGAAGCTGCACAGCAAGCTGATGCTGCTGATGACCCCGGCGCTGCTGCTGGCCGGTACCCTGATGTTCTGGCTGCTGGAACACAACAACCCCGGCACCCTCGGCAAGGCCGGTGTCGGTGGCCAGCTGCTGGCTGCCTTCTTCCAGTCTGCCAGCGCCCGTACCGCCGGTTTCAATACCATAGATATCGGGCTGATGACCCCGGCGGCGCTGCTGTTCCTGATGATGCTGATGTTTATCGGTGCCGGTGCCACCTCCACCGGTGGTGGTATCAAAGTCACCACCTTCGCAGTCGTGCTGCTGGCGACCAAGGCATTTCTGACCAAACGACCCCATGTCACCGCTTTTGGCCGCACCCTGTCGCCCCAGATCGTGACCCGCTCGCTGGCCATCATCATCGTCAGCACCATGGTGCTGATGCTGGCGATGTTCCTGCTGATGGTGACCGAGGATCTGCCGTTCGACAAAATCATGTTCGAGACTATCTCGGCATTTGCCACCGTCGGCCTATCCACCGGCATCACCGCCTCCCTGAGCGAGCCGGGCAAGCTGATCCTGGTGCTGGTGATGATCTGCGGCCGTCTCGGCCCGCTGACCCTGGCCTTTATGCTGGCCCGCCCGGTCGAAACTCGCATCCGTTATCCGGAAGAGAACGTCTATACCGGCTGACCGGTTATGAACACGGGGCAGCCACTGGCTGCCCCGTTTTTTATTCGGCTTGTTGCTGCGCCTTGAGCCAGCGCCCCGGGCTCACCCCCAGCTCCCGCTCGAATGCCCGACCAAAGGCGACACTGCTGCTGTACCCCGCTCCCAGCGCCACCTGTACCATGGGCTCCCCCGCCAGCAGTTGCTGGCAGGCGCGCGCCATGCGCCAGCGGGTCAGATAACCAAGCGGCGCTTGACCAACCCGCTCCTGAAACCTCGCGGCAAAGCGGGCCCGCGACATGCCGGCCTCCCGCGCCAGCGTGGCCACCGTCCAGGGTTCATCCCCACGCTGATGCATCACCGAGATCGCCTTGGCCAACTGGGGATCGGAAATACCTGCCAGCATCCCCTGCTGACACACCCCTTGCTCGACCAGATGACGCAGCAGCAGGATCAACAGTACCTCCAGCAAGCGGGAGATCAGCGGCTCCTGCCCATAGCGGGGGTGAAACGCCTCGTCAAACAACCGGTTCAGCACCGGCGTCAGGGCAGGCAACTCACGTAGCGGCAGCACCAGCGAGCCCGGTAATGCCAGTTGCAACGGCGATGCGCCCCCCTTGCCGAATGCGACATTGGCGCACACCAAATCACAACCCCCCAGCGTTCTGGGTTCAAGCTTGTGGGGACGTCCCCGAGGGAACAGGATCAGGGTCGGCTCCTCGAGCAGCAAGCTGGTTCCCCCCTCTTCACGCAGCATGACGGCACCGCTGCGCAGCAGATGAAGATGTCCGCCACTCGGATAATCATCACTGGAGGAGTTCTGGCACAGGTTGCCGGCGAAGAAGATCTTGGCTTCAGGGGAGGCATGAACCAACAGGGCAGAGAGCGGATCCATATTTGAGACGAATAGTATTTATTTGCAGACGATGAGTGATAAAACGTATCACGAATGACGGCACACTGTCTCCCGTACCTTCACTACCACAGGAGAAGATCATGAGCCGTATCCAACCCGTATCCCAACCGCAACCCGCAGCCGCCCAGACCCTGACCACCCTGCAACGCAATCTGGGTATGGTGCCCAACCTCTACGCCACCCTGGCCCACTCGCCAGCCCTGCTCAATGGCTTCCTGGGCTTTGCCGAGGCGCTTGGCAAGGGGCGCCTCACTGCCCCACAACGGGAATTGCTGGCACTGGCCATAGGTCAAACCAACGCCTGTCAATACTGTTTGTCTGCCCACACACTACTGGCGGGCAAGGCCGGATTCTCGGCCCAGGAGATCCGGGCTGCCCGGCTCGGCCAGTCCTCGGCTCCCCTTGATCACGCCCTGCTGCAACTGGCAACGGCACTGGTCAGTCAGCACGGGGTGATCAGTGACGAGCAGCTTGCTAGCGCCCGTGCCGCAGGCGTAGATGACGAGCTGCTGCTGGAGGTACTCGGCCAGGTGGTGGTCAATACCCTGACCAACTATGGCAACCACCTGGCAGCGACCGAGATCGACTTCCCGCCCGTCACTCTGACCCCTTAAACAAGGAGCCCCCCATGCAGCAACATGACAAAGGCTTTCTGGTCGCCCTGGCGGGCGTGGTATTGACCCTGCTCTGGATCGGGGTCTTCAAGTTTACCCCGACAGAGGCAGCCGCCATCAAACCACTGGTAGCCAGCCACCCCTTGATGAGCTGGCTCTATGGCCCCCTGTCGGAACAGAGCGTATCGAACCTGATCGGGGTGGTCGAGATAGTGATCGCCATCGGACTGGTCGTGGGTCTATGGCAACCTCGCATCGGTTACTGGTGCAGCATGGGGGCTATCGTCACCTTCCTGGCGACGCTGAGCTTCCTGCTAACTCTGACAGGTGTCTGGAAGATGGTTGACGGCGTGCCAGTCACCGAGTTCTTCCTGTTCAAGGATCTGGTGTTTCTCGGTGTGGTTCTGCACTACCAGCACAGGATCCGTGCCAGCTTGTCCACTCAGGCAGCCTGACAACAATGCCTTTGGCGCCCGGGATGGGCGCCTTTTTTCGTTATGCCGCCCTGGGCTGGCGCTTGCTGGCCGTCTTGCGCGGTCGGGGCCCGCCAGTCGTGCTGGCCGCCGGACTCTTGCGCTTGGTAAAACGCCGCTTGCCGGCACCCGGCGCCTCCTTGGGCAGGGCGCTGAAGCTGGCGCCGGAGTCCTGCCGCGCCCCTTCAATCAGGCCGTTGAGCTGCTCGGTGAGCGGCCCCATAAACTGCTGGTAGCTGCCGTGACGCTCGGCGATCTGGCCTAGGCTCTGCTCCCACAGCGCCGTCATATCCGGCGTGGTGGCCGTCGCAGGCAGCGCCTGCACCAGCGCCCGCCCGGTCGGGGTCGCCTTGATGCTCTTGCCCTGACGCACCAGAAAGCGGCGCTTGAACAGTAGGTCGATGATACCGGCACGGGTCGCTTCTGTGCCGAGACCATCGGTGTCGCGCAGGGTCTTCCGGATCTCGGGATCCTGCACATAGCGGGCGATGCCGGTCATGGCCGCCAGCAGGGTGGCATCGGTGAACGACTTGGGCGGCTGGGTCATCTTTTCCAGCAGTTCGCCCCGCTCGCAGAGCAGTTGCTCCCCCTCTTTGAGAGCCGGCAACGTGCCCGCCTTCTCTTCATCGTCATCCTCTTCCACCCCGAGCAGCGCCTTCCAGCCTGCCTTGAGAATGCGCCGCGCCTTGGCCTGAAACAGACCACCGGCGATGCGCAGCAGCACCTTGCTGTCGTTGTATTCGAACGGGGGATAGAACTGCAGCAGATACTGGCGGGCAATCAGGCCGTAGAGCTTCGCCTCGTCGGCCCCCAGCGTGGCGGGGTTGCCCTGCTTTTCGGTGGGGATGATGGCGTGGTGGGCATCCACCTTGCTGTCGTTCCACGCCTTGCTGCGGATCTTGCCGTCTGCCTCGCTCACCGCCTTGGCCAGCGCAGGCGCTGTGGCGGCGATGGCACCGCGCACCTGTTCGGCCCGCTTGAAGTGGTCGGTCGGCAGATAGCGGCTATCGGAGCGCGGATAGGTGATGAGCTTGTGACGCTCGTAGAGGCTCTGGCAGATGTCGAGCACTCGCTTGGCATCCATGCCGAAGCGTTTGGCGGCATCGATCTGCAGGCTGGAGAGGTTGTAGGGCAGCGGCGCCGCCTGCTTGCGGGCCTGCTCCTCCACCGATGCGACCTGAGCGGGCTGGCCGTTGATCCGGCTCACCACCTTGTCGGCCAGCGCCCGATTGAGCACCCGCCCCTCCTCATCCTGCCACGGCAGGCAGGCTTCCGATGGCAGCCACTTGGCGGTGAAGCGCTCGTTGCTATCGGTCAGCAGATGGGCCAGCACCTCGTAGAAGGGTTTAGGCACGAAGGCCTCGATCTCGAGATCCCGCCGCACAACCAGCCCCAGCAGCGGGGTCTGCACCCGACCGACCGAGAGCAGCTCGCTGCAACCCGCCTTACGCCCGAGCAGGGTGTAGGCGCGGGTCATGTTGATGCCATAGAGCCAGTCGGCCCGACTGCGGGCCAGCGCCGAGACCGCCAGCGGTACGAATTCCTTGTTGTCCCTCAGCTTCTCGAGAGCGCGGCGCACCGCAGGCGGGTTGAGATCGCTGATGAGGCAGCGCTGCACCGGCTTGGTTTTCGGGTAGCCGAGAAAGTCGATCACCTCGTCCACCAGCAGTTGCCCTTCCCGGTCCGGGTCACCGGCGTTGACCACACAGTCGGCCTGTTTGATCAGCCGCTTGATGACGGTGAGCTGGGTTTTGGTCTTGGGCTTGGCCACCAGCTGCCACTGGGCGGGGATGATGGGGAGATGCTCCATCCGCCACTGCTTGAAGGCAGCGTCATAGGCATCGGGCTCGGCCTGCTCCAGCAGATGGCCGATGCACCAGGTGACCACATCCCCCTGGGCTGTTTCGATAAAACCGTCGCCCTTCTTGTGGGGCTTGGGCAGGGCATCGGCAATGGCACGGCCCAGCGTGGGCTTCTCGGCGATAAAGAGTCGCATCGGTGGCTACCTGCAATACTGTATATGTAGACAGTATACAACTGCCACCGCGAAAGCCCAACTGCCTCTACTCGTCGAACGGGTGATCGTGGATGGCGGCAAACAGCCGCGCCTGATTGAGCAGCGGCGCATAGTGGAAGGCATTTTCGCCATCTTCCGCCAGCAGGTAGTCGGTCAGCTGTTCGCGCACCGCCTCTTGCAGGGTCTCCAGCTTCCACGGCTTGGCGAGGTAGTAGTGCAACCCCCCGCGATTGACCGCTTCGACGGTGGCCTCCAGCCCCGCTTGTCCGGTCAGCAGCAATTTGCGGCTGGCGCGGGTGGTGGCACGCCGGTTCAGCTCCACCAGAAAATCGACCCCCAGGGTTCCCGGCATGATGTGGTCACAGAGGATCAGCGCCAGCTTGTTGCCGTCGCGCTCCCACTCCTCCACCACCGCTCGCGCCTCATCAACGCTCTCGGCGGCTTCCAGTTCGAAGTGGGAACGGAACGGGGCGAGATCGTGGATCACCGCATCCAGCACCTCCCGCTCATCGTCCACACACAGGATCAGATAGTGTTTGTTCATTGCTCCTCCTTGGCGACATGGTTTGGCACGCCGCGCGATTGATGCTGGCGACGGCTCAGGCCGCATGCTCCTTGTTGTGATGAGGTTCGCCCCCGTAACCGGCCTGCCCCATGCCGTCCATCGGCAGACAGACCCGCATCCGGGTGTAACGGCCAGGCTCCGAGGCCACCTCAATCCGGCCGTGGTGCTGCTGAACTATCTGCAGCGAAACGCTCAGACCAATCCCGAGGCCGAAATGGCCCTCCCGCTTGGTGGTGAAGTTGAGATCGAAGATCCGCTGCCACAGCTCGGGCTCGATGCCGCAGCCGCTATCCTCCACCTCCACCATCACCCAGCCGGGCTCCGGCAGGCCGGTGCGCACCGTCAATCTTCCCGGCTCGCTCATGGCATCCAGACTGTTGGCGATCAGGTTGGTCCATACCTGTTGCAGGGCGATGGGGTGACAGCGCACCAGCGGCAACGGCTGGTACTCCTTGCAGAGCTCATGATGCTTGAGGCGGTTTTCGAAAATCATCAGGGTATCTTCCAGCCCCTCGTGCAGGTCCACCAGCGAGGGCTCGGCCCGATCCTGCCGGGCATACTGCTTGAGGCTCTTGACCAGATCGCCAATGCGACGGGCACACACTTCGATATTGCGCAGGAAGCTGCCGGTCTGCTGGAACAGCTCCAGCCGGGAGAGCAGGGCCTCCCGCTCGTCGGCAGTGCGGCCGGCAAACCAGCGCTGCCAGTTCAGCTCGTCATCCAGATTCATCTGCACCGCCAGCCGCGCCTGCTGGCGATCGCCAAAGCGCCCCTCAGCCTGCCGGGTCTTGTCACGGATTTCGCTGGTCGAGACCGGCTGGGAGGAGAGCGCCTGACAGAGGGTCTGGTTGCCCAGCCCCTTGATGGTTGCTGGCAGCTCGAGATTGACCAGATCGGGGATGGCGGCGCGCAGGGTCTCGCTGCCACGGATAATGGCCGCCACCGGGTTGTTCAGCTCGTGGGCGACACCGGCCACCAGTTGACCCAGCATCGCCATTTTTTCGCTCTCCACCAGCTGGGCGTGAGCGGCGTCGAGGGAGTTGAGGGTCTGTTGCAGCCGCATCTCGGTGCGGATGCTGTTTTGCAGGCGACGGTTGAAGTGGCGCAGCAGCAGGTTGGTAAAGGAGGGGAGCAGTTCGCTGCGCGCCTGCATCACCCGGGAGAATTGCAGCTTGTCGAGCTTGATCACCTCGGCGCCGGTCAGGGTCACGCCGGTGGTGAAGGCGGGTTCGCCGGTGACGAAGGACATGCCCCCCACCAGCGAGCCGGTACGGTAGTGCACCACCTCCTGATCGATCCCCTGCTCGTCCCGCTTGCGCAGCACCACCTCCCCCTTGGCAATAAACCAGAGAAAGCTGTTGGGCTCCCCCTCGCGGGTCAGCACATGGCCCGGGCTGTAGTGGCGGCAGACCCGCTCCTCGTCATTACCCTCGAAAAACTGGTAGAGACCGTCGATCACCACCCGCGACAGCTCTTCATCGCTGCAGTGGGTGTAATCCATAAAGCCCTGCCGATAGGCAGCCAACTGGCGATCGACGTGGGCTCGCAGCAGCTTCTGGTTGTCGAGCACGGCGGCATAGTTCAGCAGGTCCGCCTCGGGACGCTGCAATACAAAGTGGCTCGCCTGCTCGATCACCGCCCGGCGCAGGCTGCCATCGCGCCAGGGGCGTTGCAGGTAGTAGTCGAGGCGACCGAGATTGACCGCCTCGATGATCGATTTCATCTCCGGCTGGCTGCCCAGCAGGATCTTGCGGCACGCCTCGTGACGGCTGCCGAGGCGGATCAGAAAATCGGCCCCTCGCCCATCCCCCAGCTCGCTGTCACACACCACCACGGCGGGTGGCTGCCCCTTGCGATCCAGCTCGTCCAAGGCCAGCTCCGCCGACCCCTGACCGACCACCACCACCAGCGCGAAATGGCCGAGCAGCGGAGCCAACTCCTGTTCGAATTCGGCCAGCAGTTGCACATTGGCGGCGACACACAGCAGTGAGAAAGGGCTCATCAGCGACACTCCGTTGAGGCTCACTGCTCACTATATCAGCGAATCTTGTGGGGTTTTGCGAGGGGGCTAACAGCTGTCGCGGAAAGTGCACAAATAGATAAAACAGAAAACAACTGAATTTAATTCGATAAATGCGTCAATAACAAAACAAAAGACAAAATGTGACAACAATAAAAAATATAAACCATGATGGAGGTCAACGCCTTATCCCTGTCATTACTACTACTATTGGACTAGTACTATGTAGGTAATTATTGACCGTAGGAAAACGCCGCCATGATTGGAAAACTGATAAGAAAAACCTGGTTCTGGCTCCTGCTGCTCGGGGCCCTGCTGGGTGTCGCGGCACTGGGTGTCACCGTGACCGTGCTGCACAAGACCAGCTCCACCGAATTCTGCGTCTCCTGCCACTCCATGCAGACTCCGCTCGCCGAGTATCAGGGAAGTGTCCACTTCCAGAACACCAAGGGGATCCGCGCCGAGTGCGCCGACTGCCACATCCCGGGCGACCCCACCTCCTACCTGTGGACCAAGATCCGCGCCGTGAAGGATATCTATCACGAGGCGATCGGCACGCTGGATACCCCGGAAAAGTATGAAGCCCACAAGCTGCGGATGGCCCAGTCCGTCTGGGACGAGCTGAAAGCCAACGACTCCGCCACCTGCCGCAGCTGCCACAGCTACGAGGCGATGGACATTCTGGCCCAGCGCCCCAATGCCCGTGCCGAGCACCCGGTCGCCATCAAGGAAGGCCAGACCTGTATCGACTGCCACCGCGGTGTCGCCCACATCATGCCTGACATGAGCGGTCTGGCTGCCGCCGGTGCCAGCGAGCTGGCGCAGGCTGCGGCCCAGACCCCGGCCAATGTCACCACCCGCTACGCCATCGCCACCACCCCGCTGTTCCTTGATGCTGCAGCCAAGACCGACGAAGGTACCCTGATACCCTCCACCAAGGTGGAAGTGCTGACCAACGAAAACGGCCGCGCCAAGGTGCAGATCGAAGGCTGGCAACAGGATGGTGTGAGCGAAGTATTCTACGCCGCACCGGGCAAACGGATCCTCAGCGTACTGGTCGGCGATGCCGCCAAGAAAGCGCTGGTCACCGGCCAGAGCGAAACCGACAGCGCCACCAACCTCACCTGGCATCAGGTCAAGCTGACCGCCTGGGTCGACCAGAGCCAGCTCATCGGCGATCAGGGCAAGCTGTGGCAATACGCCTCCACCCTGATGTCCAACAACTGTACCGGCTGCCACGGCCTCACCGCGCTGGATCACTTCAATGCCAACCAGTGGATCGGCGTCATCAAGGGGATGGAATCTCGCACCTCCCTGACCCCGGAACAGGCTCGCATGTTGACCCAGTATGTCCAGAAACACGCCAGTGACATGAGCGCGGCCCACTAAGGCTGGCACAGAGGAAAACCGTTATGACTTTTTTCAATGACAAGAAGACCAATCTGTCCCGCCGCAACCTGCTCAAGGGGCTCGGCGCCTGCGCAGCCCTACCCCTGCTCGGCGGCATTTTTCCCAAGAGTGCGCTGGCACAAGCCATCAGCACCGCATTGAGCCAGTTCCCGACTCTGGTGCCCGCCCAGAAGGGCATTCTGACCGGCGCCCACTGGGGTGCCTTCGAGGCGATCGTCGAAGATGGCCGCATGGTGCGCGTCCAGCCGGTAGCCGATGATCCGGCGCCGAACGATCTCATCGACATGGCGCCGTTCCAGGTGCACGCCAAGAACCGCATCAAATACCCCATGGTACGCAAGAGCTGGCTGGAGCACGGCCCGGGCGCCAAGCCGGAGCTGCGCGGTGCCGACCAGTGGGTGCGAGTGAGCTGGGACAAGGCGATCGAACTGGTAGCCGGTGAAATCCAGCGAGTGCAGAGTGACTTTGGCCCGCAGGCGATCCACGCCGGTTCCTATGGCTGGAAAAGCGTCGGCATGTTCCACAACAGCCGTACCCTGCTGCACCGCCTGATGAACCTCTCCGGCGGTTTCACCGGTTATGCCGGTGACTACTCCACCGGCGCGGCCCAGGTGATCATGTCCCACGTGATGGGCTCCATCGAGGTGTACGAACAGCAGACCGCCTGGCCCAACGTGGTGGAGAACGCCGAACTGGTGGTGCTGTGGGGGGTCAACGCTCAAGTGACCCTGAAGAACAGCTGGAACATGCCGGATCACGAAGGTCAGGCCGGTTTCATGGCGCTGAAGGAGAAAGGCACCCGCGTCATCAGCATCGATCCCATCTACAACGAGACCGCCAAGCTGGTCGGCGCCGAGTGGATTGCGCCGAACGCTTACACCGACGTGGCCATGATGCTGGGTGTGGCCCACACCCTCTACAGCGAGAAGAAGCACGATCAGGCTTTCCTCGATCGCTACACCGTCGGTTTCGACAAGTTCCTGAACTACCTGCTCGGCAAGGATGACGGCCAACCAAAGAGCGCCGAATGGGCGAGCACCGTCTGCGGCGTCGATGCCAAGGTGATCCGCCAGCTGGCTCTCGACATGGCCGCCAAGCGCACCATGATCATGGCCGGTTGGGGCATGCAGCGTCAGCAGCACGGCGAACAGCCGAACTGGATGCTGGTCACGCTGGCCTCCATGCTGGGCCAGATCGGCCTGCCGGGCGGCGGCTACGGCTTCAGCTACCACTACTCCTCCGGTGGCAGCCCCACCGCCAAGGGCGGCATTCTGGCGGGTATCTCCGCCGGCAACGCACCGAAGAACAGCCCGGCACCGATCCCGGTGGCCCGCATTGCCGACTGTCTCGCCAACCCGGGCAAGACCATCGACTTCAACGGCCGCAAGGTGACCTATCCGGACATCAAGCTGGTCTACGTGGCGGGCGGCAACCCCTTCCACCACCATCAGGACACCAACAACTTGCTGCAGGCGTGGCGCAAGCCGCAGACCGTGATCGTTCACGAGCCTTACTGGACCGCCACCGCCAAGCACGCCGATATCGTGCTGCCGGTCACCACCAGCTACGAGCGTAACGATCTGGAGATGGGGGGTGACTACTCCCAGCGCTATGTGTTCCCGATGCACCAGTGCGTGCCCCCCCAGCACGAGTCCCGCAACGACTTCGACATCTTCAGCGCCATCGCCGCCAAGCTGGGCGTGCAGGAGCAGTACACCGAAGGCAAAGACGAGATGCTGTGGCTCAAGCAGATGTACGACGGCATGGCGGCGCAGGCCCGCGGTGCCCGCGTGGCGCTGCCGCCGTTCAACATGTTCTGGGAGTCCAACAACTACATCCGCTTCCCGATCCCCGAGGCCAACCGCCAGTGGATCCGTCACGCCGATTTTCGCGAGAACCCGCTGCTCAACCCGCTCGGTACCCCGTCCGGCAAGATCGAGATCTTCTCCAACACGGTGGCGGGGATGGGTTACGCCGACTGCGCCGGCCATCCCAAGTGGTATGAGCCCAAGGAGTGGGTGAAAAGCGAGGTGGCGGCGCGCTATCCGCTGTCCCTCAACACCTCCCACCCGACCCAGCGACTGCACTCCCAGCTCGACAACACCCCGCTGCGGGACAAGTTCGCCATCGCCGACCGCGAGGCGATCATGCTCCATCCGCTGGATGCCAAGGCTCGTGGTATCGCCCAGGGGGATCTGGTGCGCGCCTTCAACGAGCGCGGCCAGATTTTGGTGGGCGCCCTGCTCTCCGAGGATGTGCGCCAAGGGGTGGTGCGGATCTGCGAAGGGGCCTGGTATGACCCGGCCAAGCCGGGTGAAGCGGGCAGCATCTGCAAGAACGGCAACGTCAACTGCCTCACCTTCGACGAAGGCTCGTCCAGTCTGGCGCAGGGCAACTGCGGCCACATGGCCCAGCTGCAGATCGAGAAGTACACAGGCCCTGTGCTGGCCAACACCGCCCACGCGGTACCGGCCAACGGCTAAGGCGATTGCCACCCAATAAAAACGGCGCCATCAAGGCGCCGTTTCTTTATCTGTCTGCCAAAGCGCAGGCATGGTCGGGACGGGTTTAGAACTCCCCCTCCTCCATATACTCCTGCGCGCACTCAACTAGCTGCGGCCACAGCTCTTCCGGCACCCAGGCGTCCGGGTCATCTTCGTCCCCGTCGTACTGGCTCCAGAAATAGCGGCGCAGGCCGGAGGCAAACTCGTCGCTGATCTCGGCCAGCTCCGAGAGCGGCCCCAACCAGGCGATGCGACGCAGGCCGGAGGCGAGATCGTTGATGGCATCCATCAGGGTGCGATCGTCGAAGCTCTGCTCCACCAGCAGGGTGAAGCGCTCGCGCGCCTGCTCGGTCTGCTCCTCGTCCAACTCGCCCACATCGGCCAGCAAGTCGACAAAATCTTCCAGCAGGAACGCGATCAGGCCATCCCTGTCTTCAAACCACTGGATCTGGGCGCCCTTGACCCCCAGCACAGAGGCATCAAACGAATCTTCAAGGTGACACAGTGCCCACGGATCGTCGGTCATGCTTCTCTTCCTCAGGCTAAAACAAATGCCATATGTTATGCCTAGCTCTCGACTCTTGCCACCTTGGGCAACGAGAGGGAGGCGGCCAGACCGCCCAGTTCGGCGCGGCCCATGATGAAACTGCCCCGATAGGCTTCCGCCAGACCGGAGACGATGTTGAGACCCAGGCCCGAGCCCGGCACCTTCTCGTCGAGCCGCACCCCGCGCAGTACCGCCTTGGCGATCTGATCCTCGCTCATACCGGGGCCGTCATCCTCGATGCGCAAGGTGATCCAGCCTCCCAGCTCGGCGCTGGAGATGCGCAGCTCGCTGGCGGACCACTTGAAGGCGTTCTCCAGCAGGTTGCCCACCATCTCGTCGAAATCCTGCTCTTCCACCCCGACCGCCAGATTGGCGGGCACCTGCAGATCCACCGTTTTGCCCGGATAGAGGCGGGAGAAGGCGCGGCAGATGTACTCCACCCGCGCCCGCACCGGGGTCGAGACCCCGAGGATCTTGGCAGCACCGGTCACCCGTGCCTTGCCGAGGTGGTAGTCGATATGGCGCTGGATCTGGTCGAGCTGCTCGCCGATGGCGGTCTGATCCTCCGGCGGCAACTGGGCCACCTGATTGCGCATGATGCTGAGCGGCGTCTTGAGGGCGTGGGCCAGATTGCCGGTGTGGGATCGCGCCCGCTGCAGCAGCTCGCCGTAGTGGTGCAGCAGCCGGTTGATATCCTCAACCAGCGGCTGGATCTCCAGCGGATAGCGCAACCGGAACCCCTCCTGATGACCCTCGTGAACCCGCCCCAGTTCGCGGCGCAGCAAGTGCAGCGGCCGCAAGCCGTAGACGATCTGGAACATGAAGCCGAGTACCAGACCGGCGGCGGCAAAGCCGAGGCCGAGGAACAGGCTGATCCGAGTCTTGTTGAGGGTTTGGGTCAGGGCGCTGCTGTCCTTGGCCATCACCAGAGTGAACACCCGATCCGAACCGGGCAGCAGCACGGTGCGGGTCATGATCAGCAGCGGCTCCTTGTTGGGCCCCTTGCCGACGAAGAGGTCGGGATCGCCAAAGGCGGACTTGAGGCCATCGCTCTTCAGGTTGGTATCCCACAGGGAACGGGAGCGCCCCACCACATCGCGGCCCAGCTCCAGCTGCCAGTAGTAGCCGGAGTAGGGTTGATTGAAGCGGGGGTCGGAGAGGGAGCCGGTGACCACCGGCAGGCCGGTTTTGGCCACTTCCAGCCGGGAGAGCAGATCATAGAGCTGCAGGCGCAGACCGTCGGCCTCCGCCTCCTGCCAGTAGTTGCGCATCATGGTCTGCAGGCTGAAACCGGTGGCGAACAGAAACAGCCCGCACCAGACCAGCGCGATGGCGACCAGTCGCCCCCGCAGGGTTCTGACCAGCCTCATTCGTTGATCCGGTACCCGAGGCCGCGCACTGTCTCAATCAGATCGGGGTTGGTTTTCTTGCGGATCCGGCCGATGAACACCTCCACGGTATTGGAGTCGCGGTCAAAATCCTGAGCGTAGATGTGGTCGATCAGCTCGCTGCGTGATACCACCTTGCCCCTGTGCTGCATCAGGTAACCGAGCACCCGGAACTCGTGGGCAGTCAGCTTGATGGGAGTCCCTTCGTACCACACCTGCGACGCCGCCATGTCAAGCCGCACCCCGCCAATCTCCAGAATGGAGCTGGCGTTGCCTGCCGCCCGGCGCACCAGCGCATGGACCCGCGCCACCAGCTCGGCCACCTGGAACGGCTTGGTCAGGTAGTCATCGGCACCGGCGTTGAGCCCTTCGATCTTCTCGTGCAGCTGACCACGGGCGGTCAGCACCAGCACAGGGGTATCGATCCCCTTGCTGCGCCACTCTTTCAGCACGCTCAGGCCATCGCGCCCCGGCAGGCCGAGGTCGAGAATGATGGCATCGTATGGTTCGGTCTCGCCGAGAAAACCGGCCTCGTTGCCATCGTGGCAGAGGTCGGTGACAAAGCCGGAGAGGCGCAGCTGTTCGGCCAGCTGACCAGCCAGAATTTTTTCGTCTTCAACAATCAGAATTCGCATGAACAGGCTTCCACACAGGGGTTATTCATCATCCTCGACCGGGGGCTTTGGCGGTTCGAACAACCGCTCCAGATGGTGGCCCTTGGCCCACACCAGCTCAAGGTTGTCGGCCCGATAGGCTACCTTGATCACGCTGTTTTCCCGATCGATGACTCGCAGTTCATAGAGCCAGATACCATCCTCTTCCCCCAGATCCACCCGCAACACCCGCACCGGCAATCTGGCCGCCACCTCCATCATTTCATGGAAGGGCCGAACCCGTCCCTCATGGACAGCTTGCTGCAGCATGGCTTCATCAGGCGTGACCGCCTGTGCCAGCAACGGCAGCAATAACCCAAGCAGAGGGAGCGCTCTATTCATGGATGATTCATCTCCAAAAACCTAACATAATGGCGTTTATAGTCTGCCAGCCATGAATCCGGAATGAATATGATCCCGCGCAGTTTCCTGCTGATCCTTTGCCTGTTGAGTGCCACAAGCTGGGCGGCCCAGAGCCGTCTCGACATGGCCGGGCTGGTCAAACTCCTGCTGGCGCAAGGGTATCACGACATTCGGGAAGTGGAGCTGGAAGGGGACAAATTCGAGGTCAAAACCCTCAATCGCCGGGATCAGAAGGTGCATCTCATCGTCGATGCCTACACTGGCGAGATCAAACAACAAGAGGCCGATTAGGCCTCTTTTGCATTCCAGCGTCCCCGCATGGGGCGCAGCAGTTTCTCCCGCCTCGGCCAGAGCAGGGCGCAGGCCAGCAGCAGGTAGATGAGGGGCTCACCCCAACCGCTCTTGAGCGACCACCAATAGTGCACCGGCACCAGCAGGGCGATGGCATAGACCCAGTTGTGCAGCTTCTGCCATGCGGCGCCCATGCGGCGCTGCAATGCGGGCAGCGAAGTGATGCTGAGGGCGGCCAGCAGCAGCAATGCCACCATCCCCACCACGATATAGCTGCGCTTGACCAGCTCGCCGCCAATCAGACCCCAGTCAAACTGCAGATCCAGCCCCAGCCACGCCATGAAGTGGAGCAGCGCCCAGACAAAACACCAGAGCCCGAGGGGGCGGCGCAGCTTGATGAGCTGCCCCTGCCGCCAACGCTTGGCCAGCGGCGAGACCAGCAGGGTGAGCAGCAGCAGATTGAGCGCTCCCTTGCCGAGGTAGTGGATAAGCTCGGGCACCGGATCCCCCCCCAGCAGGCCTGCCGGGATGGCAAAAACCAGCCAGAGCAGGAAGCCGAGGGAGCACAGATGCACCAGCGCCCGCAAGCCGCGGATATGGGCCGGTTTCAATCTCAGTACCATTGGCGCAGATCCATCCCCTGATAGAGCGAGGCAACTTCGTCACCATAGCCGTTGAACATCAGGGTCGGCTGACGCTTGGCGCCAAACACTCCGCCCTCGCCAATAAAGCGCTCGCTGGCCTGACTCCAGCGCGGGTGATCCACCTGCGGGTTGACGTTGGCGTAGAAGCCATATTCGTTGGGCGCCAGCAGGTTCCAGGTGGTCGGCGGCATCTCCTCCACCAGCCGGATCGAGACGATGCTCTTGATGCTCTTGAAGCCGTACTTCCACGGCACCACCAACCGGATCGGCGCGCCATTCTGGGCGGGCAGGGTCTTGCCGTAGAGCCCCATCGCAAGGAAAGAGAGAGGGTGCATCGCCTCGTCGATACGCAACCCCTCCACATAGGGATACTCGATGCCACCCCCCAGACTGGAGGCCTGCCCCGGCAGCTGTTTCGGATCAAACAGGGTTTCGAAGGCAACAAACTTGGCGCGACTGGTGGGCTCGGCACGGCGGATGATCTCCGCCAGCGAGATGCCATTCCAGGGCAGCACCATGGACCAGGCTTCGACACAGCGCAGTCGGTAGATCCGCTCCTCCAGCTCGCTCTTGTTGATGAGGTCCCACACATCGAGGGTAAAGGGCTTGGCCACCTCCCCCTCCACCTTGAGGGTCCAGGGTTCGGGCTTGAGGTAATGACCGTTGCGAGCCGGGTCGGACTTGTCGGTGCCCAGCTCATAGAAGTTGTTGTAACTGGTGGCCTTCTCTTCCGGTGTCAGCACCAGATTGGTCGGGCGCTCGGCAGGCTTGCTGTTGAGCGGTTTGGTGGCTAACTGGGGAGCATCCTCTTTACCGCGCAGCAGATCGAGTACACCGGCCTGAGTGGGAAACGCCAGGGTGGCTGCGCCCAGACCCAGCCCTTTGAGAATAAGGCGGCGGTCCTGATAAACGGCTTCCGGGGTGACATCCTGTTCGGTGAGGGGGTGGGCGGTACGACGCTTGATCAACATGAAAAACTCCCGGGGCTGAGTGAGGCGGTATGGATAAGACCCGCCCCGGCAGATTTTTATTTCACACAAATTTACATCATGTGGTGCAGGGGCAGTGCCTTGGCCATGGTGCCGACCAGAAACAGGACTACGAACACCAGCAGGGGAACGATCACATTTGGCGCCATCAGACTCACTCCATGAGCAGGACAGGGCCTCTAACTATGGCCGACTGTCAGGCCGGTCACCAATGAATTTTTTTCGCGAGCGCAAGCGTATTCCTGAGTTGAAAAGGGTGATGAAGATCACACACAATTCCGCCCCCGCTTGCCGCCCCGATTGCCGGGGGTAGGCTGCCCATTTTGCGAAGCCAACTGAAGAGTCGCCCCATGAGCCCACTGATCGCCATCGCCATCACCACTGGAATTCTCTCCGCCGTCTGGGGCTGGATTGCCGTCGCGTTCGGCCTTATCTCCTGGGTCGGCTTTCTCGGCTGCACCAGCTATTTCGCGTCAAGCGGTGGCTACAAGGCGCTGCTGCAGACCATCTTCTGCAACACCAGCGGCATGCTGTGGGCACTGCTGCTGATCCATGGCGACAGTCTGTGGGGAGCGGGTGTGGCGGGTTATGTGATGACGGGGGTGGTCGCCACCCTGATGTGCGTACAGGCCAAGCAGCAGTGGCTCGGCTACATTCCCGGCACCTTTGCCGGTTGCTGTGCCACCTTCGGGGCGGCTGGCGAGTGGCGGCTGATCCTGCCCTCCCTCATCATTGGCGCCTTGTTCGGTTACCTGATGAAGGCGAGCGGCCTCTGGCTCTCCCATAAAACCCAGAAAGCTGACGCCGCTCCGGCTGTGGTTGATCCCGCCTGATTTATCCCTTCGATTTGAAGTTTGCTGCTTCAATACCGTGCCGATTCAATAACTTGTAGAAATCGGTACGGTTTCTTCCCGCCATGTTGGCCGCCAGGGTCACGTTGCCCTCGGTGGTGCGCAGCAAACGGATCAGATACTCCTTCTCGAATTCGGCCCGCGCCTCGTTGAACGAGGGGATGCCGCCGCCACCGCCGCTCAGGGCGGACTCCACCATGGATACTCCGATCACCGGGCTGCAACAGAGGCTGGCGAGCTGCTCCACCACGTTGCAGAGCTGGCGCACGTTGCCGGGCCAGGCAGCGGCCGCCAGCATCGCCAGCGACTCGGGCGAAAAACCCATGGCGGCGCAGTCGCTGTGGCGGCTACGGTAATCATCGAGCGCCTGTCGGGCCAGCAGGGGGATATCCTCGCTGCGGGCACTGAGAGACGGCAAGGTGATATTGGCAACGTTGAGACGGTAGAAGAGATCTTCCCGAAAGCGCCCTTCCTCCATCGCCTTGACCAGATCCTGATGGCTGGAGCTGAGCACCCGCACCTCCGGCGTGCCCTGACCATACTCCTCCATCACCTGCAGCAGCTTGGCCTGCAGGGATTCGGAGAGGCTGCCAATCTCGTCGAGAAACAGGGTCGCCCCCTTGGCCTGCTCGAACAGCCCTGACTGGCCATCTTCACCAAACAGCTGCAGGTCGAGTGACGCCCACGGAATGGCGGCACAGTTGATGGTATGGAGCGGCTTGTCGCGCCGCTGGCTGGCCTGGTGCAGCGCCTGCGCCATCGCACCCTTGCCGGAGCCTGACGGCCCCATGATCAGCACCGGCACCTCCATGGTGGCAATGCTATGGGCCTGGATCAGCAGCTGTTCCAGCTGGGGATTGCGGGTCAGGATCAGCGACTGCCACTCCTGCTGCTGTTTCGGCCGGGTCAGACTCAGCGCATGTTCGATGGTGGCGAACAGCTCATCCTTGTTGATGGGTTTGGTCAGGAAGCTGAATACGCCGGATCGGGTCGCCTGAATGGCATCCGGGATGGTGCCGTGGGCGGTCATGATGATCACCGGCAACCCCAGCCACTGGGCCTGGATCCGCTCGAACAGCGCCAGACCGTCCATGCCAGCCATCCGCAGATCGCTCAGCACCAGATCGGCCCGTTGCTGACGCAACCGGTCGAGGGCCCCTTCCGCACTGTCGGCGGTATCCACTTCATAACCCTGACTGCGCAGCCGCATACTCATCAGTTTGAGCAAGCTGACGTCGTCATCCACCAACAGGATCCGGCTCATGGTATTACCTCACGATTCTCGTTCAGCTTGCGCTGGTTGAGCTGGTCGTCGATAGCGGTCAGCTGCTCGATCTGGCGGCGCAGCCGCTGGATCTCCTGACTCTGGTCCTCGCGACGGCTGTCGCGGGCCAGCAGCTGCTCGCCGAGGGCGATCCAGCTACGTAAAAAGGCCTGCGCATCGAGACCCAGTTCGGGCAGCATCTGCTTCAGGCGCGCCAGACCGGCGGTGCGATTGGCCACCGATTCGGCGGGGTGGGAGTCCACCATGGCCAGACTGACCCGACTCTCCAGATCGTCAGCCCCTTTCAGACGCTGACGCTCCTGCACCCGTTGCTGGGGGTGACTGGCCAGCAGCCAGTCGGAGTATTGCAGACGCACCTGCATCTCCTTGTTGGCAAACTCCATCCGCTTGGCAAAAGCGATATCGGAGGACTCCCGCTGTGCCTGTTGCGGCAGCAAGGAGCAACCCGCGAGCAGCCCTGCCATCAGAGCTGGAAATACGCGTTGTATCTTCATAGTCCTCATTTCAACGTCAACCTGAAACAGACATCCGCCTGTTCATCCTCTACCAGAACCAGTTCCCCCCCCAGGCTGTTGGCAGACTCGCGGGCGATGGAGAGGCCCATGCCCGAGCCTTTCAAGAGACCTTGCCGCACTGTGCTGCCCTGCTCGAAGGGTTCAAAAATGCGTTGCTGATCGGCCACGGGGATCTTGGGCCCCTCGTTGGCCACTTCCAGCCAGCTTATCTGTTCATTCTGCCCTGCCCTGATCCAGATATTGCCCCCGCTGGCGCCGTAACTGACGGCGTTGGAGAAGAGGTTATCGAGGATCAGCCGTAGCCGGTAGGGCTCCGCCCACAGGGTAACCGGCACGGTCGGCAAGTGTACACGGATCTGCTTGGACTCCAATGCCAGCCGGTACTCTGCAGAAAGTTCCGACAACATCGGCAGCAGGGGGACGGGCTCCAGTTCGAAGGCCTCCTGCTGACTGAGTCGATTGAAGTCGAGCAGCCGCTCGATCAGGGTCTGCAAACGCCGACTGTTCTCGTCGAGCATCTGGCAGATCTCCAGCTGATCCGGCGTCAAAGGCCCGACCAGCTGCTCGCAGAGCAGGTCCGTCCCCTCCCGCAGCACCGCCAGCGGGGTCTTGAGCTCGTGAGAAACATGACGCAGGAACTGGTATTTCTGCAGCTCCAGCTCCTTGAGTTTGTCGTGCAGCCAGACGATCCGCTCCCCCAGCAATACCAGCTCGGCAGGGCCGTCAACCGGCTTGGGATCGGGTTCGACCCCGGCCCCCAGACTCAAGATGCGCGACTCAATCTGTCGTACCGGGTGGATGATGAGGTAGGTGAAGATAAAGACCATCAGCAGGCTGAGCGCCGCCACCGCTCCGCTCACCCACCAGAGCTCGCTGGTCAGTCCGGCGATGGTGAGCTGCACCCGATCCATGTGTTCGTCAACCCGGCTGCGGGTGACTATTTCGAGCTGCTTGTTGGCATCGTTGAACTGCTCGAGCTTGTCCCCCGCTACCGCCGCCCGGGCCAGCGCGGCATCCTGCAGGCTATCGAGCCAGGCCAGCCCCTGATCGAGCCCGCTGTAGAGCTGGCCGTCGGTGATGGAGTTGCGGTGTTCCGCCAGCAACACCCGATAACCATCGAGTTGCTGCTGGTAGCTGGTGAGACTGCGGCGATCCCCCAGCACCGCGAAGCGGCGCAAGGTACGTTCGATATCGATGGCTTGCGCCGTCAGCAGGGTGGCGCGGCGGGTATCCTTGACCGCCCGCTCCATCTCGTCGCTGGTGAGCTGACTGAGGTGGGCAAGGGAGGTGCTGTTGTGCCAGATCATGCCGCCCAGCGGCATCAACACCAGCACAAATCCCATCAATACTACCTGCAGCAGGGAGCGTGGGCGAACCTTGGTCATCATCTCTTCTCTTGCATTCTCACCGGTGCGCCAGCATAGCCGCACCGCCCCAAAAAACAAAACCGGCCAACAGGCCGGTTTGTATTATCTGGATTGTGGTGATTCACGCCAACGCGACAGAGGCCAGACAGATAATCATGATCATCGCCAGCGCGCCCGAGGCGGTCAACAGCGCCCATTTCAGCTCCACACTCATGCAAACCTCCTTTCTGCCAATCAGTGCCGGATCACAATAGATAAGACAATGTTAAGCCATAGTTAATCCGATAACCGTGAGCTGCGTATACATTTCAGATGAGCCCAACCCCGGGAAGGTGAGCATGTTCTATCTGTGTAGCATTGGTTCCAATATTGACCCGCATATCCATGTCAGCCGGGTGCTGGCCGAGCTGCTTGCGAACGTCGGCCCCCTGCGGCTGAGTTCGGTGATCCGCACCAAGCCGGTGGGAATGCACTCCAGCCACGACTTTCTCAACTGCCTGCTGGTAGTGGAGAGCCCGCTCGATGCCGCCCGCCTCAAGCAGCACTTTGTCGCCCTCGAGGTGGCTCACGGCCGGGATCGCAGCGATCCGCTCTGCAAGGTGCACGACCGGCCGCTCGACATCGATATTCTGGCCAGCAACAGGAGCGGTGACTTTGCCTCGGCAGAGGTCGATTCCTATCTGGCGGAGCTGCTGGCCGAGTTCTACGGCCATGGCGAGGTGCATGACCCCAAGGTGGCGCTGCAAGTGACGCTCCCCGCCCCGTCGGGCAAGCTTAAACCCGGCAAAGGCTTGCTGACCCGGCAGGTCGGGCTGGAGCCGCTGGTGCTTGGCAAATCTTCAGAGAGTGGCCAGCGCGCGCCCGCCATCTACCTTGATGCTGGCCCCCGTCATATAACTGTTCCCCATCAGTAACTGCACCGCCTGCCAGATGGGCTCCAGTCCCCCCTCCCGCGCCAGCGGCGTTTTCGCCAACACCTGCTGGCGCCACGCCTCGTCATGCTCGTCGAGAAACAGAATGGGGCCCGGCTCTATGGTGTTGACCCGAACCGCTGGCGCCAGCTCCCGGGCAAAGCTCATGGCCAGCGAATGGGCCCCTGCCTTGGTGGCCACATAGCTGGCAAAACGGGGGGCCGGGGCATGGATATAGATATCGGTGATGTGAATGATGCTGGCGTTGGGATTGCTGGCCAGTCGGGGGGCCAGCGCCCGGTTTAGCTGGAAGGGGGCCGCCATGTGCACCCGGTAGAACTGCTCGAACTGGGCCAGTTGCGCCGCCGGATCAGTTGCCTGCGGCTCGAAGGCCGAAGCGTTGTGGATCACTAGCGCCAGATCCTGATGGGCAGCCAGCACATCGATCAGCTTGCCAACGTCATCTTCCCGGCCAAAATCCGCCGGCACCAGTTCGACCCCCAATGCAGCCAACGTGGCCAGCTCCGGCCGCTCTCTGCGATAACTGCCCGTCACCTGCCAACCCGCTGCCACCAGCTGTTCACAGAGATAAAATCCGAGTCGACGGCCGCAGCCCGTAACCAATGCACGCATACGATCTCCTTTCCCTTTCATGGTCTTGCATGAACGAAGCCCGCCTGCCAGCGGATCACCGCCGATGGCTGGTGCCTATCAATCCCTGCGGCACAAGCCATTGGTCGCGAGCTACCCGCCCGCGTCATAGTGGCGGCATCCCCCTCTTGCGGAGTCACCACCATGCTGAAAGTACACCACCACATGGGTCGCCTGACCCACACCCTCACTGCCGGACTCGGCCTGGCCGAGGCGCTGGATCGCCTGCATCAATCGGGTCTTGGCGGCCTGCCAGTGCTGGATGAGCAGAAACGGCTGATCGGCTTTCTTTCCGAACAAGATTGCATCCCCAGCCTGCTCACCGGCAGCTACCACTGCGATACCCGCACCCGGGTGGAGGATCTGATGAACCGCTCGCCCCTCTCGGTCGGGCCGGATGAGAGCATTCTGGATCTGGCTCGCCAGATGGCCGATGCCAAGCCCAAGATCTACCCGGTGCTGCAACAGGGCAAGGTGATCGGCATCATCAGCCGCCGTCAGGTGATGCAGGCCCTCAACCAGCAGATGAAGGTGTGCCAGCAGACCTAAATCTGGTAACGCCCCTTGTCACCGATATCGAAGTGCAGGGGCATCCGCCACTTGGCCAGCGCCAGCAAGGTCAACAGGGCCCCGCAGACCAGCGCCACCAGTGCGGCGGCCCACTCCACCCGCAACCACTCCAGCAGCCATAACGCCGGCAGCAATACGGGCACCAGCTTGATGCCGGGAATGGCGAAACAAAACTGCTCCTTGAACGCCAGCCCGGAGAGGGTCGCCAACGCAGCCCCCAGCACCAGCGCATCCGGCGCCCCCACCGCAGCCAGGGCCAACGCGCCCCACCCAAATCCCTGCAGAATCAGGCGAATCCGCTTGTCGTAGATATGCAGCGAGAAGCCGCAGATTGCGCTTGCCACTGCCAGAGACATCAACCATTGTGCCGACGGAAGCAATGCCATCCCGCTCAGCAGCGCCGCACCGCGGCAAAGCAGCAACAGGGCAGCCGCACTCAAGCCAAGGCGGTAGAGCGAGACGGTCAACTTGTCGATCCCGTCCAGCGGGCTCTCGATTTCAGGATTTGCCATAAACAGTCGCTTCTAACGGATCAGGTGCCATCCAATATACTGGAATCAGGTCTTGGAATATCTTCAAACGGGCTCAGGAGACGTAGTTTGCGTGTGATCCCCCTGTTTTGGTTGCTGTTTCCACTCGGATTGCCCGCCAAGGAGCTGGTGATCTGCGGCACCATGGAGCCCCCGCTCAAGTATCTCGATGCCGATCAGAAACCCCATGGGCTCGATATCGATATAGTCACCGCCATATTCGACAAGCTGGAGACGCCCTTTCGGGTCGAGCTGGCCGACTCCGGTGCCCGCCTCACCCGCAATGCCGAAACCGGCGCCTGCGATCTGGTGATGACCCACTCCTACAAGGCAGAGCGGGAGAGTTATCTCATCTATCCCCAACAGGCCCATCTTCGCCACAGCTGGCACTTCTTCGTGCGCAAGGCGGACCTGATGAAGATCCGCTACGAAACGCTGGCCGACCTCAAACCCTGGCGCATCGGCGTGACCAAGGATTTCTCCTACACCCCTGAACTGGCAGCGGCCATGACCGACCCGACCTATCAGTTCCAGGAGATCACCATGAACCAGCTGCAACTGCGCAAACTGCTGGCCGGACGGATCGATACCGTGCCCATGCCGCTGGTCACCGCCTTCACCCAGATCAAGGAGGAGGGGCTGACAGGCAAGGTCGATTACCTGCCCAAACCGCTCAAGAGCAGCCCCTACTTCAACACCTGGGCCCGCGCACGAGCGGATGCACAGACCCCGGCCCTGATGGCGGCCTACGATGCCGAACTGCTGCGCATGAAGCGAAACGGCAGCCTCAAGGCCCTCTACGACAAGTACGCCATCCCCTATATCGAACCCTGATCAAGGGGTCAGGGTTTCACATCCCGCAGGATAGGGTTTTGCAGCGAAATCAGAGTTTCAGTGGACTGGATCTCGTCGATGGTCTGGATCTTGTTGATCAGCACTATCTGCAGCTCGTCGATGGAGCGGGTCATCACCTTCATGAAGATGCTGTAGTGGCCCGTGGTGTAGTAGGCCTCCACCACTTCGTCCAGCGCCTGCAGCTTGGCCAGCGCCGAGGGGTAATCCTTGGCACTCTTCAGATTGATCCCGATAAAGCAGCAGACGTCGTAACCCAGCTTCTTGGGGTTAACCTGCACCCGTGTCCCCTCGATGATCCCCGCCTGTTTCATCTTCTCCACCCGCACATGGATGGTGCCCGGGCTGACCGCCAGTTGTTTCGCCAGTTCGGCGTAAGGGATCCGCGCATTCTCCATCAGAGCGGTGAGGATGGCCTGATCGAGATTATCGATCCGGTAATTTTCCGGCATTTTTTTGCACTCCCGCTAACGATACCTCATTAAATGACGGCTTATTTTGAAGAAAAAAATACACAAAGCCTATTTCTATTATCGATTATTGAATTTAGTTGGCAATCCGTTGAAGAATCACCACATCCAACGGGGTTTGAAACAGGAATTCAGCATGAAACAGCACTACATTCGCAGCCAACAGCAGATCAGCTTCGTCAAAGAGATGTTCTCCCGCCAACTCGCCCAGCAACTGGGTCTGATGGAGGTGCAAGCCCCCATTCTGAGCCGGGTCGGTGATGGTACTCAGGACAACCTCTCTGGCCACGAGAATGCAGTGCAGGTCAAAGTGAAGACCCTGCCGGAGCACAGCTACGAAGTGGTCCATTCACTGGCCAAATGGAAGCGTCAGACCCTGGGTCGCTTCGGCTTCGGCCCGGGCGAAGGGATCTACACCCACATGAAGGCGCTGCGTCCGGATGAAGACAAGCTCACCCCCATCCACTCCGTCTACGTGGATCAGTGGGACTGGGAGAAGGTAATGCCGAGCGAGCGCCGCGATCTGGCCTATCTGCAGGAAACCGTGCGTGGCATCTGGGCCGCCATCAAGGCCACCGAGCGCGCCGTCTGTGCCGAGCATGAGCTGACCTCCTTCCTGCCGGCCGAGATCCAGTTCCTGCACAGCGAAGAGCTGCTGACCCGCTACCCGGACCTCGATGCCAAGGGGCGCGAGCGTGCCATCGCCAAAGAGCTGGGTGCTGTGTTCCTGATCGGTATCGGCGGTGCCCTCTCCCACGGTGAGCGCCACGATGTGCGCGCCCCGGACTATGACGACTGGAGCAGCCACAACGAGCTTGGTCTGGCGGGTCTGAACGGTGACATTCTGGTGTGGAACCCGGTGCTGCAGGACAGTTTCGAGATCTCCTCCATGGGGATCCGGGTCGATGCCGAGGCACTGCGCCGCCAGCTGGCCATCACCGGCGATGAAGATCGCCTGCAGTATGACTGGCATCAGGATCTGCTGGCCGCACGGATGCCGCAGACCATCGGCGGCGGCATCGGCCAGTCCCGTCTGGCCATGCTGTTGCTGCAAAAAGAGCATATCGGTCAGGTACAGGTTGGTGTGTGGCCCTCTGAAATGAAGGCCGCTATCCCTGGCATACTGTAAACGCGTTGATTTCATCGGTCTGGCCTGTGCGCAATGGCACGCGGGTCAGCCCTGAAGGTGTGTGGCGGTGCGGACTGAACGAGCGCAGTCCGGACATGCTGTAAGTCGCGTGGTCATCCCTGATGGCACGCGGCGAAACCGGGGCTTGCCCCTGCGATCCGCTCAACCCACGCAAGGTCGCGTCACTACATTCCTCCCGGCAATCTTCGGATTGCCGTTTTTTTTGCGCCCGAATCCCCGCCACCAGATATGACAACGCCAGCCCGAGGGCTGGCGTTGCAAACATCGACACGAGATCGGTTACTGGGTCATGGTGAGGCCGTTGCTGTCGGCCCCCAGCACCAGTTTTTTGCCCGGAACGATGCGACCGGAGAGCAGCGCCTGCGCCAGCGGGTTCTCCACCTTCTGCTGGATCGCCCGCTTGAGGGGACGCGCCCCATAGACGGGGTCGAACCCGGCATGCACCAGCTTCTCGAGCAGCGCTTCGCTCACCTCCACCTCGTAGCCCTGAGCCTCCAGTCGCCCCATCAGGCTCTTGAGCTGGATGCGGGCGATGGACTTGATGTGATCCTCGCCGAGCGGATGGAACACCACCGTCTCGTCGATCCGGTTGATAAACTCCGGTCGGAAACTGCGGGCCAGCACATCCATCAGCATGGCCTTCATCTCGTCGTAATCCTTCTCGGAGTGGTGCTCCTGAATCAGATCCGACCCGAGGTTGGAGGTCATGATCACCACCGAGTTACGGAAATCGACGGTGCGACCCTGACCATCTGTCAGGCGGCCATCATCGAGCACCTGCAACAGGATGTTGAACACATCCGGATGCGCCTTCTCCACCTCGTCCAGCAGGATCACCGAGTAGGGACGACGGCGTACCGCCTCGGTCAGATAACCGCCCTCTTCGTAACCCACGTATCCGGGAGGTGCCCCCACCAGACGGGCCACGCTGTGTTTCTCCATGAACTCGGACATATCGATCCGCACCATGGCATCCTGGGTATCGAACAGGAACTCCGCCAGCGCCTTGCACAGCTCGGTCTTGCCCACCCCGGTGGGCCCCAGGAACAGGAAGGAGCCGATGGGGCGGTTAGGGTCGGAGAGACCAGCACGGGAGCGACGAATGGCGTTGGAGACGGCATCGACCGCCTCTTCCTGACCAATCACCCGGCTGTGTAGCTGATCTTCCATCCGCAGCAGCTTATCGCGCTCCCCTTCCAACATACGGGCGACCGGAATACCGGTCCAGCGGGCCAAGACGTCTGCGATCTCCACGTCAGTGACCCGGTTGCGCAGCAGACTGGTCTCCTGCATCTCGGCTTGAGTGGCGAGATCCAGCTGTTTCTCCAGCTCCGGAATGCGGCCATATTGCAGCTCGGACATCCGGCCCAGGTCGCCTGCGCGGCGCGCCACATCGAGATCCTGACGGGCCTGCTCCAGGGCCGCCTTGATATGCTGGGTGCCGGCAAGGGCAGCCTTCTCGGCCTTCCACACTTCGTCCAGCTCGTTGTATTCCCGATCTTTTTCGCCAATCTCCTGATTGATCAGCTCCAGACGCTTGCGGCTGGCGTCGTCGTCCTCCTTCATCAGCGCCTGCTGCTCCAGCTTGAGCTGGATGATGCGCCGCTCGAGACGATCGAGCGCCTCGGGCTTGGAGTCGATCTGTAGCCGGATGCTGGCCGCCGCCTCGTCGATAAGGTCGATGGCCTTGTCCGGCAGCTGGCGATCTGCAATGTAACGGTGCGACAGCTGGGCCGCCGCCACGATGGCAGGATCGGTGATCTGCACATGGTGGTGCAGCTCGTAACGCTCTTTCAGGCCGCGCAGAATGGCGATGGTGTCCTCCACGCTCGGCTCTTCTACCAGCACCTTCTGGAAGCGACGCTCCAGAGCGGCATCTTTCTCGATGTACTGACGGTACTCATCCAGGGTGGTGGCGCCGACGCAGTGCAAGTCACCACGGGCCAATGCCGGTTTCAGCATATTGCCCGCGTCCATTGCCCCTTCGCCCTTGCCGGCGCCGACCATGGTGTGCAGCTCGTCGATAAAGAGGATGACGTTGCCCTCCTCCTTGGCGAGATCGGTCAGCACGGCTTTGAGCCGCTCTTCAAACTCACCGCGATACTTGGCCCCCGCCACTAGCGCCCCCATGTCCAGCGACAGCACCCGCTTGTTCTTCAGCCCTTCCGGCACCTCGCCGTTGATGATGCGCTGGGCCAGCCCTTCGACGATGGCAGTCTTGCCGACGCCGGGGGCACCGATCAGCACGGGGTTGTTCTTGGTACGGCGTTGCAGCACCTGAATGGTGCGGCGGATCTCGTCATCCCGGCCGATCACCGGGTCGAGCTTGCCGAGTTCGGCCCGCTCGGTCAGATCGATGGTGTACTTCTCCAGCGCCTGACGGTTCTCCTCGGCGTTGGCATCCTCAACCTTCTTGCCGCCACGCACCTTGTCGATGGCCGCTTCGAGTTTCTCTTTGGTCAGCCCCTGAGCGCGCAACAGCTCGCCCAGCGTCCCCTTCTCGTCGAGGGCCGCCAGCACGAACAGTTCAGAGGAGATGAACTGGTCCTTGCGCTGCTGGGCCAGTTTGTCGCAGACGTTGAGCAGGCGGCCGAGGCCGTTGGAGAGCTGCACATCCCCTTCCACACCGCTGACACGCGGCAGGCGATCCAGCTCCTCGCCAAGGCGGGAGCGCAGGGCATTGATATCCATCCCGGTCAGAGTGAGCAACGGACGGATGGAGCCGCCATCCTGATTGACCAGTGCGGTCATCAGGTGAACGGGTTCGATGAATTGGTGGTCACGACCCAGTGCCAAAGACTGGGCATCGGAAATAGCAATCTGGAATTTGCTGGTAAGGCGATCGAGGCGCATTGCACTCCCCCTTCAAACAGGCAGACGCCGCTTGCGCGGCAAACAACATAACTTTCTGAGATGAAAGATGAGGCCCGTACGGGCTATTTCAAGGGCATGGGCTGGTTATTTTTTCTGCAAGACGGGACAAGAACAGGATCCCCGCCTCTCTCATACGACTCTGGTCTTGAGAGAGACGGGCTATTACTTGGCGGGTGATTGCTTAGCGGGCCAACCAGATGAGGGAGGCCATCCGGCCGGTCTGGCCGTCGCGGCGATAGGAGTAAAACTGCTCGCTGTCGCTGAAGGTGCAGTATTCGCCACCATAGATGGCGGTGACGCCGGCGCGGGCAAGGCGCAGCCGGGCCAGCTGGTAGATATCCGCCAGCCATTTCCCCTCATTGGACGAAGGGATGAACGCCGCTTCTGCTTCGGCCTGCTCGGCCATAAAGGCCTCGCGCACCTCGCCACCCACTTCAAACGCAGTGGGGCCGATGGCCGGGCCCAGCCAGGCCAGGACCTCGCCCGGCTCGCAGCCCATGGCGACGATGCTCGCCTCCAGCACGCCCTCTTTCAGTCCACGCCAGCCAGCATGTGCTGCGGCCACCACGGTACCGGCCCGATCGCAGAACAACACCGGCAGACAGTCGGCGGTCATCACGATGCAGGCCTGATCCGCCTCATGGGCGCAGGCGGCATCAGCATCCGGCGCCTGCTGATAATGGCTGCTGACCTGATGAACCACGGTGCCGTGTACCTGATTGAGCCAGTTGAGGGGCCCCGGGATGGCGGCCGCCTGCTGCAAGCGGGCGCGATTGGCCTCGACTCGCGCCGGTTCGTCACCCACGTGGGCGCCCAGATTGAGACCGGCAAAGACCCCTTCACTGACGCCGCCATCCCGGGTGGTCGACAACGCCCTGACGCTCGCCGGGGCTGGCCAGTCGGGTTCGATCCATTTCATCTGTGACTCCTTCAATTCACCGATATAAAAACGGGGCTCCTGCAAGGGAACCCCGATTGGCATCTATTCGGGCCGGATGACGCCAGAAACCGACGCAGCAGGCCCTATCACATCAGTTCCAGACCAGATCATCCGGATTGGCGAGCGTATCCGCGCGCAGCACTTCCATCAGCTCCACCATGTCTTGCGGTGTAGCTGAATGCCACTGCATCACTTCACCCGTGATGGGGTGAGCCAGTTGCAGCATGGTGGCATGCAGCGCCTGACGGTTGAAGTTACGCAGTGCCTGAGTCAGCTCAGGGGTCGCGTTGCGCAGCGGGCGCAGACGGCCACCGTAAGCGGGATCACCCACCAGCGGGTGTTTGATGTGCGCCATGTGGACACGGATCTGGTGGGTACGGCCGGTCTCCAGACGCAGACGCAGACGGGTGTGGCCACGGAACTTCTCGTGTACCCGGTAGTGAGTCACGGAGGGGCGGCCATTGGGCACCACTGCCATATGAGTACGCTGGGTCGGGTGACGGCCGATGGGCGCATCGACGGTGCCACCTGCGGTCATGTGACCGATGGCGATCGCTTCGTACTCACGGGTGATCTGGCGCGCCTGCAACGCTTCCACCAGATGGGTCTGGGCGGGTACGGTTTTGGCAACCACCATCAAACCTGTGGTGTCTTTATCCAGACGGTGCACGATACCGGCGCGGGGTACCTCGGCAATGCCGGGGTAGCGGTGCAGAAGGGCGTTGAGGATGGTGCCATCCGGCGTACCTGCGCCCGGGTGAACCACCAGACCGGCCGGTTTGTCGATCACCAGAATGTGTTCATCTTCATAAACGATGTTGAGCTCGATATCCTGGGCATCCCAGCGAGTATCATCTTCCAGCTCGACATTCACATGCACCTGCTGCCCGGCCAGAATCTTCTCGCGCGGGGTGTTGGCAACCTGACCGTCCAGGGTCACTCTGTCCTGTAAAATCCACTCCTTGATGCGGGTGCGGGAGTAGTCTGGAAACAATTCGGCCAGGGCCTGGTCGAGTCGCTGCCCGAATTGGTGATCCTGGAATTCGCCTGTCAGTTCAATATGCTGGCTCATGTATGGTCTCTTGAGCGGGGGGTATCAATTCGAAATAATCCGGGTATTCTAGCTTTTCTTTTAGCCAAGCATAACGGATACTTTGCCAATTTCGTGGAAATGGACCGGATGTTGTTGATGGGAAAGAAGTCTCACCTGCTGATGTCGCTCGCCTTGGTCGCTACCTTGATCACAGGCTGTTCCAGCACCAAACCCAAGGTACCCGACGAACCGCCGGAGACCCTGTACCAGAAAGCACGCCTCAAACTGGACGTTGGCAATTACGTGCAAGCCACTGAATTGCTGGAGGCTTTGGACTCTCGCTACCCGTTCGGCGCCTACTCCAACCAGGTGCAGCTTGACCTCATCTATGCCTACTACAAGCAGGATGATACTGCTCAGGCGATCGCCAATATCGACCGTTTTATCCGCCTCAATCCGGCGCATAAAAATATCGATTACGTCTTCTATATGCGCGGCCTGACCAACATGGCGGCGGATTACAACTTCTTCCAGAGCCTGTTCGGTATCGATCGGGACGACAAAGACCCGGCTTATGCCCGTCAGGCATTCCAGGACTTCAAGACCCTGTTGCAAAACTACCCCAACAGCGTCTATGCCGCCGATGCCCGCGCCCGCATGATTGGCCTGAAAAATCGTCTGGCCCGATATGACCTGAGCGTGGCCGAGTATTACGTGAAGCGTGATGCGCTGGTTGCGGCCGCCAACCGGGCCAAGCTGATTGTCGAAACCTACCCCGACACAGCCGAAACCGAGAAGGCGCTGGAGATCATGGTCGAGTCTTACGACGCTCTGAAGATGCCGCAGTTGGCCAAGCATGCCCGCGAAGTGCTGGCCAAGAACTACCCGGAGAACCGCCTCGGCCGTGGCTGAGTGATACGGATAAACCGGTAATAAAAAACCGATGCCTTGGCATCGGTTTTTTATCGCTGCAATTTAGCCACTGATATTACCCGCAGAGGCTCTGCAGACCAGGGCAGCGTAACGGCGCCTTCCCAACGCCGTCATCGCAACGCTTACTTCGCGACGTTACCCGCCACGTTCAGGGCATCCCAGGTGCGGGAAAAGGGCGGCGCGTAAGCAAAGTCCAGCATGCCGAGCTGCTCGGTAGTCACCCCCATGGTGATGGCGACCGCCAGCGCGTCAATGCGGTGGACCGCCCCCTTGCGACCGAGGATCTGACCACCCAGCAGCCGCTTGCTGCCCGCCTCATAGACCAGCTTGACGTGGATGTCTGACTGACCCGGGCAGTAGTTGGTGTGGCACTTGTCCTTGATCACCACGGTGCGGTAATCGATGCCCATCGCCTTGGCTTCCTGCTCGGAGAGGCCGGTACGGCCCACCTCCAGCCCCAGCACCTTAAGCGCGGCAGAGCCGAGGGTGCCCGGGAACTCCTGCTCAGCCCCGGCCAGGTTCTCACCCACCATACGACCCAGCTTGTTGGCGATGGTGGCGAGCGGCACATAGACCTGCTGCTGCTTCACGCTGTGCCAGACGCTGGCACAGTCACCGGCCGACCAGACATTGGCCAGCGAGCTGCGTCCCTGACGATCCACCTTGATGGCGCCGTTGCCGAGCCGCTCGATACCGGTATCGGCCAGAAAGTCGGTGTTGGGCTTGACCCCGGTGCAGACCACCACGATATCGGCCTCGTACTCACCCTGGCTGGTGCGCACGCCGGTCACCCGGCCATCCCCCAGCAGCGCTTCAACTCGCTCACCCAGATGGAGAGAGACCCCCTGCTCGCGCAGTTCGGTTTCGATGTGCTGGGTGATCTCGCCATCAAACGCGTCGGGGATGACCCGATCCGCCAGTTCGATGAGACGCACCTCTTTGCCTTGATGGACCAGCGCCTCGACCACCTCCAGCCCGATAAAGCCGGAGCCGATCACCACGGCGCGGCGATTGTTCTTGTCTTGTACCGCAGCCTTCAGCGCCAGTCCGTCGGCCATCCGGCGCAGACCGAATACCCCTTGCTGCTGCAAACCGGGGATGGGGGGCATCACTTCACGGGCTCCGGTGGCGATCATCAGCCGATCGTAGCGATCGGTGAAGGTGTCGCCGTTGTGCTCCACCTGCAGGGTCTGGGCAGTTGCGTCAACGCTCAATACCCGATGGCCAATCTTGACCTCGATCCCCTTGGCGGCGAACTGCTCGGGGGTGAACTCGGCCATGTAACCGGGCTCCTGAAACTCGTCACCGACGAAGTAGGGCAGGCCGCAGGCACCGAAAGAGATCACCTCGGAGGCCTCATACACCACGATTTCGGCATCGATGGCCAGACGGCGTGCCTTGGCGGCCGCGCTCATACCGGCGGCTTCGCCACCGATGATCAGAATTCTCATAGTTTTTCCTCTCAATGGCGCAGGGAGGGCATGCCCTCCCTGCGGTCTATGACGGGAAAGAGTCGCCCCTTCCCACGTCCAGATCAACCGACAGCAAATCAGACGGTGGACTCTTCGCCGTCCAGACTCACTTCGTGATCGCTGTTGAACACATGCATGTCAGTCTCGCCCATCAGGCGGCTGGTCACCGTCCCTGCGGTGATGGAGCCGGAGACGTTGAGCGCGGTACGACCCATGTCGATCAGCGGCTCGATGGAGATGAGCAGCCCGGCCAGCGCCACCGGGAAGTCCAGCGCAGAGAGCACGATCAGCGCGGCAAAAGTGGCGCCACCACCAATCCCGGCCACCCCGAAGGAGCTGACGGTGATGATGGCGATCAGGGTCATGATAAAGCCGGGATCCATCGGGTTGACCCCGACAGTCGGTGCAATCATCACAGCCAGCATGGCAGGATAGATACCGGCACAGCCGTTCTGGCCGATGGTGGAACCGAAGGAGGCAGCGAAGTTGGCGATCCCCTCAGGAATACCCAGCGACTTGGTCTGGGTCTGCACGTTCATCGGAATGGAGCCCGCACTGGTACGAGAGGTGAAGGCAAACGCCAGCACCGGAGTGATCTTCTTGAGGAAGCGCAGCGGGTTGATGCCGACCATGCTCACCAGCAGCAGGTGCACGACAAACATGATGGCGATGGCGCCGTAAGAGGCCATCACAAAGCTGAGCAGGTTAAGAATATCCGCGTAGTTGGAACCGGAGACCACCTTGGTCATCAGCGCCAGTACGCCAAACGGGGTCAGGCGCAGCACCAGAGTCACCATCCGCATCACGATGGCATGAGCCACGGCCACGAAGTGGCTGAAGCTGGCGAAGATCTCCGGCTTCTTGCGGGCGATGCCGGTAGCGGAGAGGCCGATGAAGATGGAGAAGATCACTACGGCGATGGTGGAGGTCTTGCGCGCCCCGGTCATGTCGAGGAAGGGGTTGGCCGGAATGAACTCCAGCATCATCTTGGCGAACGACATGCTCTCGACGCTACCGAGGGTGGTCTGCAGCGCAGCGCCACGGGCGCTCTCGGCGGCACCGGAGGTGAGCCCTTCAGCGGTCAGGCCAAACAGGTTGGACATCAGGATGCCTGCCCCAGCGGCGATGGCGGTGGTGAAGATCAGCACGCCTATGGTCATGGCACTGATCTTGCCCAGCGCGGTGCCGCCATTGAGCTTCAAGATAGCGCTGATGATGGAGACCATGATGAGCGGGATGATGATCATCTGCAGCAGCTTCACATAGCCGCTACCCACGATATCCAGATAGTCGATGGTCTGAACAATGACGGGCGAACCTGCACCGTAAAGCAGTTGCAACGCGGCGCCGAACAGAATACCGAGCCCCAGACCGGCAAATACCCGGCGGGTGAAGCTCACATGTTTTTCCTGTAAGCGGTAGAGAAAGAACAGCAAGATGGCGGCGATGGCCAGATTGCCGATAACGCTAAATGTCATGGTATGACTCCCCAAAAAGCGGGCTTGGGCCCGAGAAACAAGAGCAAGCGCCATGCTTGCCCTGGCAACCGTGTCAGACGGTCTGCGCCGTCGTGACAAGAACAAGGGGGTCTATCGCCCCCTTGTCACAGATTCACTGCTTCTGCTGTTTCGCTCGCATGATGTTGATGATTTCGATGTCGGTATCCAGCATCCCCTCTTTGGAGAGGCGGCCCAGATTGGCGATGGTCTGGTCCACATCGTCGGAGACGATCCCCTCGCTCTGGGGGACATGCAGGTTGTTGATAGCCATCAGGGAAGACTTCACTGCGGCCGAGGTGGAGGTGGAGACCTTCATGGAGCAGGCGCTGCCCGCACCGTCGCAGATGATGCCGGAGACATCGCCAATCATGTTGTTGATGCAGTGGCTGATCTGCTGATACTGGCCGCCCAGCAGCCAGGTGATGGCGGCACCGGCCCCCATGGCGGCTGTACTGGCGGCGCAGAGGGCCGACAGCTTGTTCTGATAGGTCTTGATGTAGATGGCCACCAGATGGCTCATCACCAGTGCCCGGGTCAGCTGCTCGTCGCTCGCCTTGAGGAAGCGGGCAGCCGCGACCACAGGCATGGTGGCGGCAATGCCCTGATTGCCGGAGCCGGAGTTGGACATGGCGGGCAGCATGGCACCATCCATCCGTGCATCGGAGGCAGCGGAGGAGAGGCGCATCGCCAGAGTCATCAGGTCATCGGAGAGCAGCTTGCGCTCCACCTGTTCGGTGAGGATCTTGCCGATCTTCAGGCCGTAACCCTGTAATCCTTCATCTGCCAGCGCCTGATTCATGGTGGCGGCCTCGCGGATAAAGTCGATCTCCGCCAGCGGCACTTCCAATGCAAAATCGACGATCTCCCGCAGGGTCATGGCCGGTTTGGCGGATTTGGCTGGCTGGATCTGCACACCGGGGGCACTGGCCTGCTCCATCAGCACCTCGCCATCCTTCTCCATCAGGATGATGCGGGTGTGGTCGGTACAGATCACCACCCGGGCACTATGACCCCTCACTTCGGCCAGCACCTCGGCGTAGAGCACATCCGGCACATCCTTCACATCCACCTTGATCACCGGCAGCAGCGCCTTGGCCGCTTCCACCTGTTCTGGCGTGAGGGTCTTGAGCACCTCCAGCCCGGCATCGGGATTGCCGCCGGTGATGCCGACCGCAGCGGCCACCGGCAGACCGATCATGCCGGTGCCCGGCACCCCGACTCCCATGCCGTTCTTGAACAGATTGCCACTGACCCAGACGCTGATGCGGGTCGGGGTCTCCCCCAGCAGCTTGCGGCAGTTGGCCGCCGCCAGCGCCACCGACATCGGCTCGGTACAGCCCAGGGCCGGCACCACTTCACGCTTGAGCAGGGTAATAAAGTCGGTCCATTGTGCTTTCATCGCAGTGTTTCTCATGTTCAGGGTGCCCGCAGGCAGTTATTGCTTGTTCAGATCCGCCTTGTGATTACGGATATGCAGATAAACAGTATGACGGGAGATGCCGAGCATCCGGGCAACCAGCTGGGCCGCCTCCTTGATCTCGAAGATCCCCATGTCGAAGAGCCGGGTCACTATCTCCTTGTTGCGCACCGTGCAGGAGAGCGAATCATCCCGATCCACCTTCTCAATCACCTGGGTCACCAGATCGTCCACCGAGCTGGCAAAGGTCTCGTTGTTGAGCGGCGCCGGTGCCGCTGGCAACGCAAAGGTATCGAGCAGGCTGCCAAGGGAGGTATCCAGACTGAAGTTCACGCAGAGCATGCCGATGGGCTTGCCCTGCCGGTTGCTGATAGTGATGGAGGAGGACTTCATCAGCGTCCCGTCGCGGGTACGGCTGAAGTAGCTGCTCCACTGGCTGCCCGCCTCCCCCTGCAAGCGGTTGAGGGCAAAGTCGGTGACCGGCGCCCCCTCCCGACGACCGGTGATATGGCCGTTGGCAATCTTGATGACCGATGCATCCAGCGTATCGAACGCATGCAACACCACCTCGCCCCCTGCGCCAAACAGCGCGGCCAGCGCCTCGACCGCAGGCTCGAAACTGGCGATCAGATGACGTTCTTCATCCGTTAACGAATTGATCTGGTCAGTGGTGGCTGCTGTGGACATATATGAGTAACTTTGAGTAAACCGCAGTTGATTCTACTATCAACAAGATCAACTAATGTTGAGCGGCATTCCCTTTTTGCTCGCCATTATGCCCACCTTTTAACAAAGTGCGACAAATTGTGAAGCGGCGCACAGCCGGGCGGCAACTCAGAGGTGATAGCGAGCCAGCAGCTGCTTGTAGGCGGGGGTCTGTTTGAACGCCTTGAGGGCAGAGGAGAAGCGGATAGCCAACTGGTCGTGGCCGGGCTTGTGGGTAAACGCGAGGAAGTTGCGGTTGTCGTCGGTCAGCAGGCGCGAGCCGTGGCTCACCTGATCCTGCAACCCCTGGGTATGCAGCAGATAACGACCGACCCGCTCGTTGAGCACTACCCCGTCCAGCCGACCTGCCATCATCAGATGCAGCTGTTTGATGGCATTCCCCTCCCCCGTCATCGGCATCCGGATCACCCCGGGATCGATCAGAAAATCGGGACTGTAGGCATAATCTTCCTGAATACCTATCCGCAGACCCTTGAGGTCGGAGAGCTGTTTGAAATCCACCGGACGGGCCGATGGATAGAAGAGCACTTCGCCGCTGTAAGAGAGCGGCTCTTCGGGGTAGTGGAGCCAGTGCTGGCGGGAAGGTTCAAAGAAGACATCGAGCACCGCATCCCCCTGCCTGAGACGGGCCTGCTGCAGAACCCGCTTCCAGGGCAGCACCCTGATTTCAGTGCGATAACCCATCTGGCGCAACACGGTACAGGCCAGATCGAGATCGGCGCCGGCCAGCTCGCCATTGTCACCACGCATCACATAAGGGGGCCACAGCTCGGTCAGCAGCGTCAGAGTCGGCGGCTCGTCTGTCGCCACAGCCGAACCAGCACCAAACAGGGAGGCCAGCAGCCAACCGTACAACCCGATCCTTCGCCAACCCTGACACCACATCATGGAGATCCCTCATGGTCCGTATGGATTGAGGATATACAAGGGATGGGCAATAAAAAAGGAGGCCGAAGCCTCCTTGATATCCACTCTCTGAATGGCACTTACAGTGCTTTCAGGATTGCCTCGACGCTGGCCTTGGCATCGCCAAACAGCATCTGGGTATTTTCCTTGAAGAACAGCGGGTTCTGGACACCGGCGTAGCCAGTGTTCATGGAGCGCTTGAAGCCGATGACATTCTGCGCTTTCCACACTTCCAGCACCGGCATACCGGCGATCGGGCTGCCCGGATCTTCCATCGCGGCCGGGTTGACGGTGTCGTTGGCACCGATCACCAGCACGGTGTCGGTATCGGCGAAGTCCTCGTTGATCTCGTCCATTTCCAGCACGATGTCATACGGGACTTTCGCTTCCGCCAGCAGCACGTTCATGTGGCCAGGCAGACGACCGGCAACCGGGTGGATACCGAAGCGCACCTTGACGCCGCGGTCACGCAGCTTCTGGGTGATCTCGGCAACCGGATACTGAGCCTGTGCCACCGCCATACCGTAGCCCGGGGTGATGATGACGGAGCTGGAGTTCTTCAGCAGGTCAGCCACTTCCTCGGCGCTGGTTTCGCGGTATTCGCCCATCTCCTGATCAGCCGTGGAGGCCACGCCATCGGAGCCGAAGCCACCGGCGATCACGGAGATGAAGGAGCGGTTCATCGCCTTACACATGATGTAGGAGAGGATCGCACCGGAGGAACCCACCAGGGCACCGGTGACGATCAGCAGGTCATTGGAGAGCATGAAGCCCGCCGCCGCCGCCGCCCAACCGGAGTAGGAGTTCAGCATGGAGACCACCACCGGCATGTCTGCGCCACCGATGGAGGCAACCAGATGCCAGCCGAAGGCGAAGGCGATCAAGGTCATCACCAGCAGGGCGAAGGTAGAGCCGCCCGCGTTGACGAAGTAGACCATCAGCGCCAGAGAAGCGACCACGGCCAGCAGGTTCAGCTTGTGGCGGTGCGGCAGCATCAGCGGCTTGGAGGAGATCAGACCGCGCAGTTTGCCGAAGGCAACCACGGAACCGGTGAAGGTCACGGCACCGATGAAGACGCCCAGGAAGATCTCGACCAAATGGATGTTCAGCATGGCGCCGGTCAGGTGCTCGACCTGAGCAACGCTGTTGGCCTGCTCGAACGCCGCACGGGCGGCTGCCAGGGTGGCATCCAGGTTGGAACCGACGGAGACGACCACCTCAGCAGGTGCAGAGGGGTGCAGATCGATGAAGCTGTTGAAGCCCACCAGCACTGCCGCCATACCCACGAAGCTGTGCAGCACGGCCACCAGCTCGGGCATCTCGGTCATCTCGACCTTGAGTGCCAGACGCACGCCGATGGCACCGCCAATCACCATGGCCAGGATGATCCAGTGAACACCGCTGGTCTCCGGGTTGAATACGGTAGCGAGCAGGGCGATAGCCATACCCGCGATACCGAACAGGTTGCCATGCTTGGCCGTTTCTTGCTTCGACAGTCCCGCGAGACTGAGGATGAAGAGCACGGCGGCAACGATATAGGATGCTGTTACCAGTCCTTGAGACACGTTAAACCCCCTTAATCCTTACGGAACATCTTCAGCATGCGCTGAGTGACGGTGAAGCCGCCGAAGATGTTGATACTGGCAATCAGCACGGCGACGAACGCCAGCGCGGTGACCAGGGTCGACCCTTGCCCGATCTGCAGCAGGGCACCGACCACGATAATGCCGGAGATGGCATTGGTGACCGACATCAGCGGCGTATGCAGGGCGTGCGATACGTTCCACACCACGTAGTAACCGACCACACAGGCCAGGATGAATACGGTGAAGTGGGAGAGGAAGGCTGCCGGGGCAACGGAGGCGATCCAGCCGAAGGCGGCGATGCCGAGGGCACCGAACACGAACTTCTTGTTGGAAGGCTTGGCCTCTTCCTTCTTGGCTGCCGGTTTGGCGGCGGCCGGTTTCTGCGGGGCAGCAGAGACGGAGATGGCGGGCGGCGGGAAGGTCACTTCACCGGCCTGGATCACCGTCATGTTGCGCTGAACCACATCTTCGAAGTCGATGGCAACGTTGCCGTCCTTCTCCTTGCACATCAGCTTCATCAGGTTGACCAGGTTGGTACCGTAGAGCTGGGAGGATTGGGCAGGCAGACGGCCCGGCAGATCGGTGTAACCGATCACCTTGACGCCGTTGTCGGTGACATGCAGCTCACCCGGCACTGTGTATTCACAGTTGCCGCCAGCCTGAGCGGCCATGTCCACGATGACGGAGCCCGGCTTCATGCTGTCGACCATCTCTTTGGTGATCAGCTTGGGAGCCGGCTTGCCCGGGATCAGAGCGGTGGTGATGATGATGTCCACCTCTTTGGCCTGCTGGGCGAACAGCTCCATCTCGGCCTTGATGAACTCATCGGACATGACTTTGGCGTAACCATCGCTGGATGCACCATCTTCGCCACCGAAGTCCAGCTTGAGGAATTCCCCACCCATGGATTCGATCTGCTCGGCCACTTCCAGACGGGTGTCGAAGGCACGCACGATGGCACCGAGGGAACCGGCCGTACCGATGGCAGCCAGACCGGCAACACCGGCACCGATCACCAGTACCTTGGCAGGCGGCACTTTACCGGCTGCGGTGATTTGACCGGTGAAGAAGCGACCGAACTGGTGCGCAGCTTCAACCACAGCGCGATAGCCACCGATGTTGGCCATGGAAGAGAGGGCATCGAGGGACTGGGCACGGGAGATCCGCGGCACCATATCCATCGCCATCACATTGATGTTGCGCTCGGACAGCTTCTTGACCAGCTCAGGGTTCTGGGCAGGCCAGATGAAGCTCACCAGAGTGGCGCCATCTTTAATTTGTGCGATCTCGGCATCGGTCGGCGCATTGACCTTGAAGATAAGGTCGGCTTGCCAGACATTCGGCACCACGCTGGCACCGGCAGCCTCGAAGGCGGCATCATCGAAGCTGGCCGACAGGCCTGCGCCGGTCTCGATGGCGACCTCGAAGCCGAGCTTTTTCAGCTGCTCGACGGTAGCCGGGGTCGCTGCGACCCGGGTCTCACCGGCGAGACTCTCTCTCGGTATTCCAATCTGCATGACTATTCCCTGATGGTTAATAAACAATCGCTGCCCAGTGTCTCACTTCTGACGAAACAAGACATGACCAAAGTGCAGGTCCAGGGCTCTTTGTTATGAAAATCAGTAGGCTTTACCTCAACCTCCTGTCATGGTCAGGCCCCCGCTTTTCAGGCGCGAAGGTGATTAGTATCAAATTTTGGAGTTTTATTACAACCGCAGTCCCGACGGCACTCGTACAGAATTCAGCCCATCCCTAGCTACGATTAAAAAAAACAAACCAAATTAGAGGCTTATACCAGTAAAAACGGCTGAAAAAAGTGATCCAACCAGTCAAAAAAAATGTTTTACCGGCCCTCTATCTTAGCGTTTTTTGTTCTTACGAAATCCGCTTTCGTCGCACTTCTCGCAGCGAAACGCCGAAAAGTAACATTTTCCCAACAAAAGCGGGGCCGCTCAGCCGCCAGATGGCGGAAGAGGACCCCGGCAATTCAATCGTTTCGCCCGTTTGGCACCGATTGGCGGCCCTTACCAGGCCGCTTCATAAATATGCTGGCTCTGCACCAGATCGATATCGCCGTGCTCGCCGATGGCAGTCATACCGTGCTCCCCCAGCTTGCCGATCAGGGTGTCGATACCCAGATCTTTCAGACCGTAGTCGCGCAGTCGGGTCTTGACCCCCATCCGCTCGAAGAAGTCGCGGGTCGCGGCGATGGCATCGTCGATGCGTTCCGCTTCGCTGCCGCTGTTCAGACCCCACACCCGCTCTGCGTATTGCAGCAGCTTGGCATGCTTCTGTTTGCGCTTGGCCTGCAGCAGGGCAGGCAGCACCACCGCCAGAGTCTGGGCATGGTCAAGGCCGTGCAGAGCGGTCAGCTCGTGACCCAGCATGTGGGTGGCCCAGTCCTGCGGCACACCGGCACCAATCAGGCCGTTCAGCGCCATGGTGGCACTCCACATGATGTTGGCGCGCACCTCATAGTTGTGCGGTTCGGCCAGCGCCTTGGGGCCCTCTTCAATCAGGGTCAGCAGCAAGCCTTCGGCGAAGCGATCCTGCACCTTGGCGTTGACCGGATAGGTGAGGTACTGCTCCACGATGTGGACAAAAGCATCCACCACCCCGTTCGCCACCTGACGCTCAGGCAGAGTGTAGGTGAGCACCGGATCCAGCACGGCGAAGCGCGGCATCACGAACGGCGAGAAGAAGTGCACCTTGTCGCCACTGCTGCGACGGGTGATGACGGCGCCCATGTTCATTTCGGAACCGGTCGCCGGCAGGGTCAGCACGGAACCAAGCGGGATGGCGGAGCGCACTTCGCTGCCGACGGTCTCGAGAATGTGCCAGGGATCCTTGGCCAGCTCGTAGTGCGCGGCAGCAGCGATAAACTTGGTGCCATCGAGCACGGAACCACCACCAACGGCGAGCAGGAAGTCGACCCGCTCGGCACGGGCCAGCTCCACGGCGCCCATCAGGGTCTCGTAGGCCGGGTTCGGTTCGATGCCGCCAAATTCAAACAGGGTCATGCCAGCCAGCTCGTTACGGATCTGCTCCAACAAGCCGCTGCGTACCACGCTGCCACCACCGTAGGTGATCATGACGCGGGCATCGCTCGGAAGCTGCTCGCGCAGCTGGGCGATCTGCCCTTGGCCGAACAGGATTTTGGTCGGGGTATGGAGAGTAAAGTTGTTCATCGACATTGCCTTCTTCTGATAGTCAGGGCGGCCTGGCCGCGAAATCGTGATTGCATTTTTCTCCAGAACAACACTACCATCAAGACAACATCCTGCTTGATTCTTGCCTATTTCTACAAAGCAGCGAAAACCGGAACTGTCGAATCAAAGAGCACCCATGCAAAACCGTTACAGCGACCTCGCCGCCAGATTGACCCGCCACGTCACCGCACCCGGCATCACCCCATCACCGGTGAAACAGGTCAACCTCATCTATACCACCGAGCACCATGGCCGCACCCCGGTGCTCTACCAACCGCGGATGATCGTTATCCTGCAGGGACACAAGGTGGGTTATCTGGCGGATCAGGTGTTTCGCTACGACCCCAACCACTATCTGCTGATGACCCTGCCGCTGCCCTGCGAGTGCGAGTGCTTCGCCTCCCCCGAGCAGCCGCTTATCGGTTTTACCATCGAGATCGATCTGGTCACCCTGCAAGAGCTGCTGCTGGAGCTGGGCGATGCCCTGCCCGCCCCCGCGCCGCAAAAGAGCGGCGTCCACTCGGTCCCCCTGTCGGAAACCATGTTCTGCGCCGCCGAGCGACTGATCGAGCTGATGGACAACCCGTTGCACGCCAGGGTGCTGGGGCCGCAGACGGTGCGGGAGATGCTGTTCCACGCCCTCACCGAGGGGGGCGGCCCGGCGCTGCAGGCGCTCGCCAATCGCCACAACCATGTGGGCCAGATCGCCCGGGTGCTGCGTATGATAGAGTCCCGTTATGCCGACAACCTCACCATGGAGGAGCTGGCGCGGGAGGTGAACATGAGCGTCTCCGCCTTTCACCACCACTTCAAGGCGGTCACTGCTACCTCGCCGCTGCGGTACATCAAGTCGTTTCGCCTGCACAAGGCGCGGATGATGATGCTGCACGACGGCATCAAGGCGGGCACCGCGGCGGCCAGAGTCGGTTACGAGAGCAACTCCCAGTTCAGTCGGGAGTACAAGCGCTTCTTCGGCAGCACGCCGACGGATCAGGCCTCCCGCTTCCGGGATGGCCAGCTGCGCATCATCGAGGGATAACAAGAGAGGGATTACTTATGCGTTCACTGCTTTGCCTGTTCACCGCTTTACTGCTGACGGCCTGTACCGGGATTGCCGACGGCATTCGCCCCGTTACCGGCTTCCAGCTCGATCGTTATCTTGGCACCTGGTATGAGATTGCCCGCCTCGACCACAGCTTCGAGCGGGGGCTGGAGCAGGTGAGCGCCACCTACAGCCTGCGGGACGATGGTGGCGTCAAGGTGCTCAACCGCGGCAAGCAGAGCGATGGCAGCTGGCGCGAAGCCGAGGGCAAGGCCTACTTCGTCGATAGTCCTGACGAGGCGCGGCTCAAGGTGAGCTTCTTCGGCCCCTTCTACGGCGGCTACAACGTCATCGACCTCGATCCCGATTACCAGCTCTCGCTGGTGACCAGCTACAACCACGACTATCTCTGGATCCCCTCCCGCTCACCCAACCCGCCCAAGGCAAAGGTGGATGCGCTGGTCGCCAAGGCGAAGTCGCTGGGCTTTGCCACCGACCAGCTTATCTGGGTCAAGCAGAACCCTTAAGCCAGTCGTGAAATGACAAAGGGCAGCCCGCGGGCTGCCCTTTTTCATGGAGAGTAGGCGGAGGATCAGAGCCGGAAGCGGCCGATCTCCTGCTCCAGCCGCTCGGTCAGCGACTTGAGTTCGGCCGCCTGCGCCGCCTCGTTGCCCGCCTGCTCGGCAAGCTCTTGCGAGACGTGGCGGATATTTTCGGTATTGCGGCTGATCTCGCCGGTCACCGAAGTCTGCTCCTCGGCCGCCGCGGCGATCTGGGTCGCCATGTCGCTGATGGAGCCGATCGCCTCGTTGATCCGGGCAAGGCTCTGGTTGGCCGCTTCCGCATCCTCGACGCTGGTACCCGCCAGCTGACGGCTGGTCTCCATGCCACCCACGGCGCGGCGGGTGGTCTGCTGCAGGGTTTCGATCATCTGCTGGATCTCGTCGGTGGAGTCGTGGGTACGGCGTGACAGCACCCGCACCTCGTCCGCCACTACCGCAAAACCGCGGCCCTGCTCACCGGCCCGGGCCGCCTCGATGGCGGCGTTGAGCGCCAGCAGGTTGGTCTGCTCGGCGATGCCGCTGATGGTCGCCAGAATGCCGCTGATCTTCTGGGCATGGCTGTCGAGCTCATTGATGATTTGGCTGGCATCGGCCACTTCGTCCGCCAGACCGGTAATGCTGCGCTGACTCTGGCCAACCTGGGATTGACCGGCGACCGCCAGTGCGACCGCATCGGTGGCGGTGGTGGCGGCAAACTCGGCGTTGCCGGCGATCTCCTGGGTAGCGGAAGCCATCTCGGTCACCGCGGTCGCCACCATCACGATCTCGTCCTGCTGCTGGCGCACCCGCTGACTGCGAGCCTGCGCCCCGGCCGCCTGGGCACGGGACTGTGCCGCCAGCTCGACGGTCACATCCCGCAGCCGGCTGACGATACCGTGCAGCCGCGCCACAAACTGGTTGAAGTTCTGGGCCAGCTGACCCACCTCATCCTTGCTGTGAGTGTTGATGTGAACGGTGAGATCCCCCTCGCCGTGGGCAATGTCGTGCAGGGCGTGCGCGACCCGACCGAGATCGGCGAACAGGTATTTGAAGGTGGCGGTGAGCAGGGCGCTGAACACCAGCATCAGCACCAGGGTCAGCCCCACCAGCTCCCACAGCAGACTGCTGAGCGGCGCTTCCAGCACATCGCGATACATCACCATGGCCAGCAGCCAGTCGGTGCCCGGCACCGGTTGTACCGCCAGCAGCACATCCCGCCCGTCGAGGGTGGCGGCGTGCAGCTCGCTGTTTTCGCGGCCCCACTGCTGGAAGGTGGCGGCAGAGAGTCCCGGCGCCAGCTCGGCGATGGGCTTGAGTGCTAGATCCTTCTGCGGATGGCCGACGATGAGGCCACTGCTGTCGAGCAGCATGGCGTAGCCCTCACCCTGCACCTTCATCGCCAGCACCTCGTCAATAAGCTTGTCGAGCGCCAGGTTGGCCCCCACGGCGCCGACCAGCTCGCCCTGATGGCGTACCGGCTCGGAAAGAGTGACCACCAGCTTCTGCATGGTGACGCTGACATAGGGGGCAGTGACGATGAGCTGCCCCGCCTTCACCGCATCCTGATACCAGGGGCGCTCGCGTGGGTCATAGTTGCCGGTGTTGAGGGAGGGATCCTGCCGGGTCATCACCCCCTGCGCGGAGCCAAAATAGGTGAGCCCGAACCCACCGGAGGTATAGGCCTGCTTCAGGTGGGGCACCAGCTCGGCTTGGGGGTTATCGCTGATCAGGTTGACCAGCGCATGGACGGTGTTCTTGCGATCCGTCATCCATTCGCCGATGGCGACCGAGTAGGCGTGGCCATAGTTGACCGCCTCGCTCTGGATGGCGCTCATGGTGCGGGATTTTAGGGTGTGAAAGGCAACGATGCCGAGCAGTGATGCCATCAGCAGCACTACGCCAAGACTGGTGGCCAGCAGCTTGCCGCGCAGAGAGAGGGTCATGACGACGAATCCTTGTTGTTGTGTCAGGCAGGGAAAACCCTGATGTATCAAAGGCTATCGGCCGCAATATGAACAGACTTTAGTGAATCTGTATATTTTCCCATCTATCAACAACAGAACGCGCTATTCGTGTGAACCAGATCGCTATTCCATGCTACTGACTCTTGTAACAACAAAGCAGCAGGCCGCCCGAAGGCGGCCTGTCACTTACCCCTGATATGCACCGGCGGAGTAGGTCAGCTCATAGCTGTGGCTGTAGATCTCGACGATATTGCCGAAGGGATCTTCCATGTAAACCATGCGGTAGGGCTTCTCGCCCGGGTAGTACTCGCGCACCGGCATCCGCTGCTTGCCGCCCGCCGCGACGATGCGCGCCGCCAGCCCCTCGACATCCGGATCCTGCACGCTGAAGTGGAACACCCCGGTCTTCCAGAATTCGAAGTTGTTCTCACGGCGCTCGCTGTTGGGGAACTCGAACAGCTCGATGCCGATCTTGTCGCCGGTGGAGAGGTGGGCGATGCGGAAGGAGCCCCAACCCGGGCCAAACACGTCGTTACACATCACGCCGATGGCAGAGTCATCCTCGCTGATGGTGGTCGCTGGCATGATGAGATACCAGCCCATCACCTTGGTATAGAACTCGACCGCTTTGTCGAGGTCAGTCACCGTGATGCCGATGTGGGAGAAGTTGCGTGGATAGGTCATACGTCACCTTGAAATTGTGTGTGGGAAACAGGTGACATGATAGGAAGGGGCGACATAATGAAAAATAAGGTCAAACTAATGGAAGGCATAAATTAAATTTATGGTTAATCCGCTCTGGCTCCACACCCTGGTGGTGGTGCATGAAACCGGCAGTTTTACCCGTGCCGCCGAGCGGCTGGATCTCACCCAAGCCGCCGTCAGTCAGCATATCTCGCGCCTCGAGGCCGAATTTGGCACCCTGCTGCTGCGCAAGCCCCGTCAGCTGGAGCTCACTCCGCGCGGGCTGGTGCTGCTCGACTTCGCCCGCCAGCAGGCGCAGGCCGCCGAACAGCTGCGGGCGCGCCTCTCGGACGATGACCCTCACCACGGCGCCATCACCCTGTCCACCCCGGGTAGCATCGGTCTGCTGCTCTATCCCCTGCTGCTCGACCAGCAACAGGAGCACCCCGGACTCACCATCCAGCACCGTTTCGCCCCCACCCCCGACATAGTGCAGGCGGTGCTGGCGGGGCGCAGCGATCTGGGACTGGTGGATCAACCGCCGAAGCACCCCAGCATCGCCGCCGAGCCCTTCGCCCGCGAACCCCTCTGTCTGGTGGTGCCCAACGATGGCGAGGAGCCGAGCTGGCAGCACCTCTGTCAGCTCGGCTTTATCGATCACCCGGATGGCCGCAGCATGGCACAACGCCTGTTGGGACGACGCTACCCCGGCCAGCGCGTTGACGAGATCCCGCAGCGCGGCTTTACCAACCAGATCGGCCTGATCCTGGAGCCGGTCGCCCGCGGCCTCGGCTTTACCGTGCTGCCCCGCTTCGCCGTCACCGCCTTTGCCCAGCAGGAGAAGATCCGGGTGCTCCAGAGCAGCATTGCAGTGATCGACACCCTCTGGCTGATCTACCGCGCCGAGTGGCCGCTCCCCGCCCGCCACCAGCGGCTGGTCACCGTCTTGAAACAGCGGGTTGCTGCACATTGAACGCTCTTGCGGCAGACATAGAGATCAATGTGGCCACAGTCACCGGACTGCTAACGGCAAGAAGGAGAAGAGAAAGGAGAGAGGGATAAATTGGCGAACGCCGGAAATGCGAAAGGCCAGCTCAATGAGCTGGCCTTTCTGAAAATGGCAGGGGCGGCAGGACTCGAACCCGCAACCATCGGTTTTGGAGACCGCTGTTCTACCAATTGGAACTACGCCCCTGCAACAAACGAGGCGTAGTATACAAAGTGGAGATCAAAGGTAAAGGCTTTTTTTACGCTTTCGATGTGATTGCACAAATCCCGAACAAGTCGCGGTTGTTTGTGCAGCAAAGCGGGATAACTTGCTGTATTTGCAGCCCTGCCGGGGTAGGAATGGGACATAAATGGGGGTAGGGTGAAATCAGGTACCGGGAGGCTGCTTATGCTCAATTACCGATTGCTCCAACAACTGGCGCCCCTCAATTTCAGGGATGAACGCAAGACAGAGGCCCTGCCCGCCTATCTTGAACGGGTCGCGCCGCTGGTGCCCTTTATTCCTGAAAATGTGCTCTCCCAGTGGATTTACCGTCATTGGCGCGGTTTTGAGTCCAACTGGAGCTTTATCGATCTCGCCAGCCATCAATTCACCTGTGAAAGCTGGCCCACCGCGCAACTGGTGGATCAGGTGGACTCCCGCCATATGGAGGTGATCGAGCGCTGGGGGGAGATGCTGCGCAGCAACCGCTATGTCCGCCGCTCCTGGCTCGGCGAGAAGATGCTGAACGAAGGCACCTGGCCCGAACCTGTCATCGTACTGGCGCCGGAGGAGGGTGCCAGCTACCCGAACGGCCATCCCCTGCCCCGCCCCTACTGCCTGCTGGAAGGGCACCACAGACTCGGTTATTTGCGCGCCATGGCCCGCGATGGGGAATCGCTGCAAGAGACGCACAAGGTGTGGGTTTGCCGTCCCGTTCGCACCACTTAAACGTTTTTCAGGCCAAAACAGGCATGGAAAATAAAATTTTGACAATTAAAAATGCAGCCCTATAATCTGTCCGGTTTTGAACAAGGTCGGGACAGGAAGATGCCGTTTTTGATGAAAAAAACAGCTTTGCAAACGGGTGGAGCGCACCAGAGCGGCCCCGTTGTTTCCGGTTTCCGACCCGATGTTCCCCAGTTATTTTTAAAAAAAGCCCCTGTTTCCAGGGGCTTTTTTTTTTGTGCCCGAAAAACCTCCAATGATGTCAAAGGGAATGCAGACGATGACCAATCCACTCTACAAGAAACATGTCATCTCCATCACGGACCTGACCCGGTCTGAAATGGAACTGGTAGTCTCAACCGCACAACGGTTGAAGGCCGAGCCCGACACCCGCTTGCTGAAAGACAAGCTGGTTGCCAGCTGCTTCTTCGAAGCCTCCACCCGCACCCGCCTCTCCTTCGAGACCGCGGTGCAGCGCCTCGGCGGCAACATCATCGGCTTCGCCGACGGTGGCAACACCAGCGCCAAGAAGGGCGAAACCCTGGCTGATTCCATCAAGATCATCGGCTCCTACACCGATGCCGTGGTGATGCGTCATCCGAAAGAGGGGGCTGCCCGCCTCGCCTCCGAGTTCTCCCGCGTGCCGGTCATCAACGGCGGCGACGGCTCCAACCAGCATCCGACCCAGACCCTGCTCGACCTCTTCTCCATCCGCGAGACCCAGGGCAAGCTGGACGGCCTCAACGTCGCCTTCGTCGGTGACCTCAAGTACGGCCGCACCGTCCACTCGCTGGCGCAGGCTCTCAGCCTGTTCAACTGCCGCTTCTTCTTCATCTCCCCGGAAGCGCTGGCGATGCCGGATTACATCTGCGAAGAGCTGGAAGAGAAGGGCATTCAGTTCAGCATCCACGAGACCATGGAAGAGGTGATGCCGGAGCTGGACATCCTCTACATGACCCGCGTCCAGAAAGAGCGCTTCGACGAGACCGAGTACAAGCACATGGCCGCCAAGTTCATCCTGGAGCTGGCGACCCTGGAAGGGGCCAAGCCCACCATGAAGATCCTGCATCCCCTGCCCCGCGTCGACGAGATCGATGTGGCGGTCGACAAGACCCCCCACGCCTACTACTTCCAGCAGGCGGAGAACGGGGTCTATGCACGTCAGGCTCTGCTGGCACTGGTACTGAACGAAACTGTCTAAGGGAAAGGGGAACAACATGTCTGACAAGAACCAACTGCAAGTCGAAGCCATCCGTCACGGCTCCGTCATCGACCACATCCCCGCCGGCCAGGGCATCAAGATCCTCAAGCTGTTCCAGCTGGTGGAGACCCAGGAGCGGATCACCGTCGGCTTCAACCTGAAATCCGGCGCGCTGGGCAAAAAGGATCTCATCAAGATCGAGAACACCCGCCTGACCGAGCAGCAGGCCAACCAGCTGGCGCTGTTCGCCCCGAAAGCGACCGTCAACATCATCGAAGACTTCAATGTGGTGAAGAAGCATCAGCTGGAGTTGCCGGAGTTCATCGCCGGGGTGTTCCACTGCCCCAACTCCAACTGCATCTCCCACAACGAACCGGTTGAGAGCTACTTCCGGGTACGCGAGGTGAAAGGCGCGGTGCGGATGAAGTGCAAATACTGCGAGAAGTCCTTCACTCAGGACATCGTCAGCGAGCGTTACTGATATCTGATTGGGCCCCGCGGGGCCCATTTTTGAACCCTGTCACATCACCAAATTTCCAGTTAGCTATAATTTGCCATCGCAAGATGGTAATGCCCGCTCATTCCCTGCATATAGATGGATTATCAGTGTTTTTGCCTGATAACTGACTGCTATGGCAGATATCGCGCGTTTACCTCCGGTCATCATCAAAGGAATTCGCCGTGGTCAAAACCCTCAGTCGTCCCGTTGCCCAAGAGCCCGACCTGGCCCAGCTGGATGCCTGTCGCCAGATCATCGGTCAGCACTGCTACAGCACCCAGGAAGAGATCCGCCGCGAGCTGTCGGAGCGCGGCTTTGCCGACATCAGCCAATCCACCATCTCCCGCCTGCTGCGCCGTCTCGGCGTGGCCAAGGCCCAGAATGCCAACGGCAAGAAGGTCTACACCCTGGTCGATGAGCAGCTGGAGCCCGCCGGCAGTACCCGCTCGATCCACGACATGGTGCGCGAAGTGGTACACAATCAGCAGATGGTGCTGATCCACACCACTCCGGGGGCCGCCACCGTGGTGGCTCGCCTGCTGGATCGCAACGCCAATCCCGAGATCATGGGCGCCGTCGCGGGCAACGATGTAGTGCTGGTCGCGCCGCGCCATATCAGCCGCACCCGTCAGGCCCACGCCGCCGTGGTGCGCACCCTGGCGCAGGCCCGCTAACCCCTTCCATCGAATGCATCGAGGCGACCTGCGGGTCGCCTTTTTGTTGCCTGCTACTTTGTGTCCATCACTTCTTGCGCCTATAAAAAACGGGAGCCCGCAGGCTCCCGTTTCATCTTGCTTGTCACCCCTCAGGAGAGCACGGCGCCCAGGCTCAGGCAGACCATGATCAGCACGGTCAGGATACCGAGCAGCGGAGCCACCCACTTCAGCCAGCGCACATAAGGCACCTTGGCGATGGCCAGACCACCCATGACCACGGCGGAGGTCGGGGTCACCAGATTCACCAGACCGGAGGCAGACTGGTAAGCAGTCACCACCAGATCGCGGCCTACGTTGGCGAAGTCGGCCAGCGGCGCCATGATCGGCATGGTCAGTACGGCCAGACCGGAGGAGGATGGCACCAGGAAGGAGAGCACCACTTCCAGCACGAACATCACGTTGATAAAGACGATGGTGGAGAGGCCGGTCACGATCCCTTCTGCACTGTGCAAAATGGTGTGAGTGATCATGCCGTTATCCATTACCACCACGATACCGCGGGCGATACCGATGATCAGCGCCACCCCCAGCAGGTCACGCGCACCGTCGATAAAGTTGGAGGTCAGCTCCTCTTCGCTCATGCGGGAGATGAGACCGACTATGATGGCGGCAGCCAGGAACACGCCGGAGATCTGCGCCATCCACCAGCCCAGCACGGCCACACCGTAGATCATCACGGCGAAGGCGGCGACGAAGATACCCAGCACAATTTTACGGGTCAGGGTGAACTCCAGCATCTGGTCGCTCTTGTTGCCAAGGAAGTGGGCACGGTTCTCTTCCCACTTGTCAGCCACCAGGGATTTGCTCGGATCGCTGCGCACCATCTTGGCGTAACGCATGACGTAGGCAACGCAGAGCAGCCAACCGGCGACCAGCATGGCGACGCGCAGCCAGATACCGTCGGTGAAGGAGATACCGGCGGCGTTGGCCGCAATAACGGTCGCAAACGGGTTGATGGTGGAACCGAGAGTACCGATACCGGCACCCAGCAATACGGTTGCAGCCGCCACCACAGGGTCGAAGCGTGCGGCCATCATCACCGGTACCAGCAGGGTGTAGAAAGGCAGCGACTCTTCGGCCATCCCGTAGATGGTGCCGCCTGCGGCGAACAGCGCCATCAGGATCGGGATCATCCACTCTTCCCGGCCGCGCAGGCGGTCGGTCACACGTTCAATACCGGCATCGATGGCACCTGTCTTGGTTACAATGCCAAGAAAACCACCGATGATCAGGATAAAGAGGGAGACGTCGATGGCGCCTGCCTCATAGGTGTCGTGGTTGTAGAGGCCATCGATAGGTGCCAGCAGCACGTCGACGATCCCCTGGGGATTCCCCTCCACCAGTTTGTAGGTACCTGCCACCGGCACTTCTTTGCCGAGGGCTTCGTTCATGGTCATCTCGTATTTGCCGGCCGGCACTATCCAGCTCAGGGCGGCCACCAGGGCGATCAGCACAAACAGTATCGTGTAGGCTGACGGGAACTTGAATTTGGTCATGGTCCAGCTTCCTTCTGTGGGTGTGGTATCCATGCAGGCTGCGGGTTGTAGGGTTAGAGGTATTATGCCGCTGTCACATGGTCGAAAAGCCGGGGGTCGCCCCCCGGCACCACTACTGCGACCTTAGTCGCCCAGCGTAGCAACCATCACTGCCTTGATGGTGTGCATCCGGTTTTCGGCCTCGTCGAACACGATGCTGTGCTCGGATTCGAACACGTCCTCGGTCACTTCCAGGCCTTTCATGCCATATTTGTCAGCCACTTCCTTGCCCATGGTGGTCTCGTCGTTGTGGAACGCGGGCAGGCAGTGCATGAACTTCACATCCGGGTTCTTGGTGGCATTGATGACATCCATGTTGACCTGATAAGGGGTCATCAGTTTGACGCGCTGATCCCAGGCTTCTTTCGCTTCACCCATGGATACCCAGACGTCGGTGTAGAGGAAGTCCGCACCCAGCACCCCCTCTTTCACATCTTCGGTCAGGGTGATGCGGGCGCCGGTCTCTTCGGCGATCAGGCGGCACTTGGCAACCAGCTCCTCTTCCGGCCAGAAGGCTTTCGGCGCGACCAGACGGATGTCCATGCCCATTTTGGCGGCGCCGACCATCAGGGAGTTACCCATGTTGTTGCGGGCATCACCCAGGTAGGCGAACTTGATTTGATCCAGACGCTTGCCCTTGCCGTGCTCCAGCATGGTCATGAAGTCAGCCAGGATCTGGGTCGGGTGGAATTCGTTGGTCAGGCCGTTCCAGACCGGGACTCCAGCGTAGGCGCCCAGCTCTTCCACGATCTCCTGACCGTAGCCGCGGTATTCGATACCGTCATACATGCGACCCAGTACACGGGCGGTGTCCTTCATGGACTCCTTGTGACCGATTTGGGAACCGCTTGGGCCAAGGTAGGAGACTTGTGCGCCCTGGTCGAAGGCCGCCACTTCAAACGCACAACGGGTACGGGTGGAGGTCTTCTCGAAAATCAGGGCGATGTTCTTGCCGACCAGATGCTTGCGCTCGTAGCCACCGTATTTGGCTTTCTTCAGGTCGATGGCCAGGTCGATCATGTATTGGATTTCGCGCGGGGTGAAGTCCAGCAGTTTCAGGAAGTTACGGTTACGCAGATTAAAAGCCATGATGAGTTCTCTCTATATATGTTTCAGACCAGTTCGGGCAGTAGTGTTGACTACGCATTCTCAGTACAGATATCGGTAATTACGCATGTACGGTGCGGGTGGCGACGATATTGGTGCCGGCTTCCCCCTTGAGGATGGCGAGGCCATCTTCCAGCGAGCCGATGCCAACCATGCCGCCGGTCGCTTTGACAAATTCACAGGAGGCTTCGACTTTCGGCCCCATGGAACCGGCGTCGAACTTGACCCCGGCCAGCTCGTCCGGGCTGGTGACCCGCAGCGGACGCTGGGTCGGTTTGCCCCAATCCAGATAGACGGCATCGGCATCGGTCAGGATCAGCAGGGCGTCGGCCTTGATCTGCTTGGCCAGGTAGGCGGCAGACATGTCCTTGTCGATGACGGCTTCGATACCGGTCAGGCTCTGGCCATCCCAGGTCACCGGGATACCGCCACCACCGGTACAGATGATGAGGTGGCCCTGGGCAATCAGGGTTTCGATGGCATCGCCTTCAACGATGCGCTGGGGCAACGGGGACGGCACTACGCGGCGGAAGAACTTGCCGTCAGCCTTGACCACCCAGTGCTTCTCTTCTGCCAGGGTGCGGGCTTCAGCCTCTTCGTAGACGGGGCCGATAAATTTGGTCGGATTGGCAAACGCCGGATCCTTGGGATCGACCTGCACCTGAGTCAGCAGCGCGGTGACGTTGCGGCTCGGCATCAGGTTTTTCAGCTCCTGGATCAGCATGTAGCCGATCATGCCCTGGGACTCGGCACCCAGCACATCCAGCGGATAGGGGGATACCTTGGTATAGGCGCTGTTTTGCAGGGCCAGCAGGCCGACTTGCGGGCCGTTGCCATGCACCAGCACCACGTTGTACTCCTGAGCGATCAGGGCGATGGTCTTGGCGGCAGTTGCGATGTTCTTGCGCTGGATATCCGCTTCCAGTGGCTCACCACGACGGAGCAGTGCATTGCCACCCAGAGCGACGACGACAGTTGGTTTTTTCATAGTGGTTAATCTCGAGTTTGGTTCTGTGTGGCGCCAGCTTCTGCCGGCGCCACGCCGTCTCATCAGATGCTGTCGCGTTCCATCGGGCAGCTCATGCAGCGGGCGCCGCCGCGGCCACGGCCCAGTTCATCACCCGGAATGGAGAGAACTGTGATACCGGCTTTGTCATACTTCTCGTTGGTGTAGGTATTGCGCTCGTAACCCACCACCACGCCGGGACGTACGGTCAGTACGTTGTTGGCGTCGTTCCACTGCTCGCGTTCGGCTTCGAAGCTGTCACCGCCAGTGGTGATGATCTTCAGCTGATCCACGCCCAGTGCTTTCTCGATGGCGGTGACGAAGTAACCCTCTTCCTTGATGTTCATGCCGGTGGCGCCGCCCGGAGTCAGGCTCCAGCACTGCACATCCTTGCGGATCACTTCCGGATAGACGGAGAAGGTGTCGATGTCCATGTGAGTCATGACGGTATCCAGGTGCATGCAGCTGCGATGTTTCGGCAGCTCCATGGCGATGACCTGCTTGGCCTGACCATGTTTGAACAGGCTGCGAGCCAGGTGCTCGACACCTTGCGGGGTAGTGCGCTCGGACATGCCGATCAGCACGGCGCCGCGGCCGATAACCAGTACGTCGCCACCCTCGATGGTGGAGTTGTCGTAGTCACGCTCCTCGTCACCGAAGTACTTGATGAAGTCCTGGCCGGCAAACATCGGGTGCCAGCGGTAGATGGCCTTCACATGGTTGGTCTCGCGGCGACGAGCCGGCTTGGCCATCGGGTTGATGGAGACGCCACCGTAAACCCAGCAGGAGGTGTCACGAGTGAAGAGGTGGTTGGGCAGCGGCTCGATGATGAAATCGGTCGGAGCGTGCATGCCCACTACCATGTTGACGCCGCTGTAGGGCATCTCGGAGTAAGTGAGGCCGCCGGAGAGAATGCGGGCCAGTTCGCGGTGCGGCATGTCAGCCAGGAAGCAGCGCACGTCGTTGGCAAAAGAAGAGCCGAGGCGGTAGTCGGAGACCTGATGTTGCAACAGCCAGGTTTTGGCTTCCGGCACATCCAAGGTTTCCGCCAGCAGATTGGTCAGCAGGAAAACTTCGACATTCTGATCGCGCAGTACCTGAGCGAATTTGTCGTGCTCCTGACCGGCACGCTCAACAGACAGGACGTCATCGAACAGCAGATCCTGGCAGTTGGAAGGAGTCAGACGCTTCAGACTGAGGTTGGGGCGGTGCAACATGACACGGCGCAATTGGCCAACTTCAGAACCTACATAAAATTTGCTCATGATTATATTCCGTCTAGCAGTGGTCCCTGCGAGTGATTGAATAGATTCCTTCTATTCATGCTCGTGGCTAAGGCGGGATATGCTTTATGTAGGGTAATCGGCTTATGTTCTATCCTGCCCTTGCCTTTCGAAGCCGAGGTTAGACCTGCCAATAGCAATAAACTTAGACATTGATCACATTCACTTTGAACTGAATATATTCACCTTTCAATCTATGACTCCAGTAGCAATTTACGCATTTTCCTCCCAGCAAACCCTGAATCCTCATGCAAAACCACCCCGATATATTTCAGGTTGATTCAACTTTTATTCATGCCAACTCACTGGAAAGATTAAAAGAAAAAACAAAAACCCATTAAAAAACAATGAAATGGGCGGCAACTAAAATAATATCTGAATATTACTACCTGTGTATTGAATACATCGCCGTAACGAGAGGAACGCGGGAGAAATAAATACTCACATCGACCACATTCATTGCATAAATCTTTTCTTGTTCCAGATCATGGCATTGACGCCAACCCCATCAGGCCCAGCCTCATAAGTCACCGCCTCTTTTTGCGGTTCAACTTAATATGCACAAAGTCCGCATCAAGGTGGGCAGCCATCCTCGTCGGTCACCACAACGCCTTTTGATACTTTTTTCATTAATTGAATTTATTCACCTCACCTTGCGCTGGCGCCAACCTCGACTTAACTCAGAAAGTGATCCGGATCACACAGGAATGACACTACCAAGGAGTTGTTATGAAGATGAAACCCATGCTGTTGCTCGCGACTTTGCTGCTCTCTGCGCTCCCCACCCTCAGTCAGGCTGAAGGAGCCCCTGCCATACCCATGGTGGTCTGCCATGTCGACAAGGCTCCCCAGATGCTGGTGCCCGACTATGTCTGCCGCTGGCATGGCGGCAGTGTTCACTATTAACCTGCAGAACGAGAGGAGCATCACTCCTCTCGCCTTGTGATGAGCCAACCCCCTCCTATACTGAAATCAGCGGTTTTCTCATGGATAGGGGAACGTCATGATCTTGTTGGTCGGTGGGGAGAAGGGTGGCAGTGGCAAGAGCTGCCTGGCGCAAAATCTGGCGGTCTACCTCAGATCCCAATTTCAGGGAGAGGTGTTACTGGTCGACTGCGACCCACAACGCACTACCTCGGACTGGATTCAGGAACGCAACGACAACCCGGATCTGCCACAAATCAACTGCGTTCAGCTCTATGGCAATATTCGCAACGATCTGCTTAGCCTGAAAAATCGCTATGACTACGTCATCGTCGATTGCGGCGGGCAAGACAACCGGGCACTGCGCTCCACCATGGCTGTCGCCACCCACGCCCTGATCCCCTTGCGCCCGAAACGCCGCGACCTCAAGACCCTGCCCCATATGGAAGATCTGATCACCACCTGCAAGATGGTCAATCCGACCCTCAATGCAGCCGTTGTGTTGACCCAATGTCCATCTTTGCCCAATCAGGTAAAGCGGATTCTCGAGGCCAAAGAGGTATGTGCCTCGTTCGGAGTCGATGTACTGAATTCCATCACCTATGGCCGCAACGTCTACGACGATAGTGAGGAAAAGGGATTATCGGTGATGGAGATAGAACCGGATGGCAAATCTGCCGAAGAGATCCGGGCCATCGCCAAAGAGTTCCTGCAAGTGGGGGTGTGAGATGGGTCTGGCCGATCTGAAGAAAAAGCACCAGCTGCATCACCAGAAAAAGTTCACCGTCGACGAATTTATCGAAGATGCGGAGTTCTACGCCAAGGGCAAACCCAAGGTGGTCAGCCTTGAACTGGGCCTGCATCGTGACGAGGCCTTGTCGGCGCTGGCCTTTATCGAGAGTGGTGAGCACCTGAAGCCCAGCTACAAAAAAGCCACCTTCTCCATGAGCACGGTGGCCATCGACGAGCTGGGTAACCTGACCCAGCAAGACGGCATGAACAAGTCCCTGTTGCTGCGCCTTTTTACCCACTACTTCTCTTCGCTCACCCCGGAAGAGCGCCAGACCATCTATGAGCGGCTCAACCAGCGCTCATAATTTCTCCATTCAACCGCTCTTTGTGTGCCTCACCAACTCACCCTGAATGACCATCATCAGACTGCAACATCTGTTTCTGAAGCAACCAAAACGCCATGTAAGATATCTGCCATTCCAAATGTAAGCCAACAGCCGAAAAGATCCCCGAGATAATCGGAAGATAAGATCTTAAAACATGAAGATGAGCAACTTAACTAGCTGTTTATAAATGAATAAATCGAAACTCACCACTTTCGAAATAGCTAATTACAAAAACGTTTTCCAATCTGGCGTTGTAGCCGGTTAGAAAATCCTTATAGTTACTCATGCACGGACGCAATGAAGTCGGTCAGGAAGACTGGCTGCCAGGGTTGGGCAAATGGACTCACCACAGGATGTGGTAAAGGACACCTCCCAGGACGGAGAAAGTGCGACGGGACAGGATGACTCGTCAGGCCAAGATGGCTAAAGGACACCCCAAAGGATTGGGAAGGGGAAACCTAAAGGAAGAGGTAAACAGTCAGGGATTGCAGGGAGCAACTTCGTTCAAGGATCTGAGCGATACGACTACCGGGGGCGACGCAAGTCGCCCCCATCTTTTTATCTGCGTTTCACCGCGACCATTGCTTGATTCCCAATTGCTTGCCTCAGCGCAGAGACTTCTTACCAGAACCTTCGCGATCCGCTGCCTAAGCAAAAATACATATGAAAAGGGCGCCACGATGGCGCCCTTTTCTGTTTTCTAATCGGCAAACAAGCTTATATCACGCGAGAGAACTGCTGCTGACGTGCCTTGTTGCGCAGGTACACGTCGAAACACATGCAGATATTGCGGATCAACAGCTGTCCTGTGGAAGATACCTCAAGCCCGGCATCAGTCATGCGCACCAGCCCATCATCGATAAAGGTCTGTAGCAGCTTGAGATCCTCGGCGAAGTACTCTTTGAAATCCAAGCCAAATGTCTGCTCAATGGTGGTGAAGTTCAAACGAAAATCGCAGATAAGGCGCTTGATAACTTCACGGCGGATCAGGTCATCCTGATTGAGCGAGCAGCCTTTCCACTGGGCATGCCCCAACTCCTCAACCTGACCGTAATAGGTTTTGAGCTCTTTCTGATTCTGCGAGTAGGCATCCCCGATCATGCTGATGGAGGAGACCCCCAGCCCCAGCAGATCGCAATCACCTTGAGTGGTATAGCCCTGGAAGTTGCGGTGCAGCTTACCCTCGCGCTGCGCGACCGCCAGTTCGTCATCTGGTTTGGCAAAATGGTCCATGCCGATGAACTGGTAACCCTGACCGGTGAGGAAGGCTATGGTGTCCTGCAGCATGGCCAGTTTCTCCTGCGGCGCAGGCATATCCAGCTCTTTCAACTTGCGCTGGGCGGCAAAGCGGCTCGGCAGATGGGCATAGTTGAAGATGGAGAGGCGCGCCGGATCCGTCTTGAGCACCTCTTCCAACGTATGGTGGAAGCTGGCACGATCCTGATGCGGCAAGCCATAGATAAGGTCGAGGTTGGTCGAGCGGAAGCCAAGTTCACGGGCTCGTTCCAACATGGCTTTAATAAAGTCGTTGTCCTGCTCGCGGTTGACCGCGACCTGTACATCCTTGTTGAAGTCCTGCACCCCAAGGCTGATGCGATTGAAGCCGACGTCTCGCAGCACATCCAGCATGGTAATGGCAATCTCGCGCGGATCGACCTCGATGCTGAACTCCCCCTCTTCGGCGAAATGGAAGTGCTCACGCAGCATGGCCATCAGACGGCGCGTTTGTGCTTCATCCAGATAGGTGGGTGTTCCACCCCCCCAGTGCAGCTGGGTGACCAGACGGTGCTTGAAGAGCGGGGCTTGCGCCTTGATCTCCTGCTCCAGGTAGTCGAGATACTCGTCAGCCTTGTGCTGATGGCGGGTAATGACCTTGTTGCAGCCGCAGTAGTAGCAGAGCTTGTGACAGAAAGGGATATGCACGTAGAGCGACAGATTGCGCTCGGGATACTGGCCGGCAGCGCGGACAAAATCCGGATAGCCGAAGCTCTCGTTGAACTCCAGCGCAGTGGGATAAGAGGTGTATCGCGGGCCACTGTAGTTATATTTTTCGATCAGGGCCTGATCCCACACAATCTGTTCTGCTTGCACGCTCGCTTCCTCTCTTGTTGTTATTGTTGGCTCACCGACCTAACTGAAAATCCTTCAGCTGGGCCACATCCTTGAGGATCTGAGCCTCCAGCTCGGCCTCGTAGCCGCTGCGTTCGAGATCCATCTTCATCACTTCATTGCGCTTGAGGGCACGTCTGGCCTCATGAGTCGGCATATCCTTCACCTTCTCATACAGCCCGTACAGACCCGGGAACTCGGCAACGAACGCTCGCCCCCCCTTGATCTGCAACGCATCCAGCAGATTGGTCAGCCGAATGGCGCCTTCGGAGTAATCGCACTGCCCCTCCTGAACCGCATGAGCAATGACCCGTACGCTCTCCAGAATTCGTTCATTGCGAGCAGTTATAGCCTGCCACTGCATCGCTTGCTGTCGCCTCAGTCTGGCCAGCAGCATGCCTGCATAGATGGCCAACCCTGACAAAATCAGGCCGCCCAACAGGGCGGCCAGCATCCATCCACTCATCACTTTTTCTTCGGCTCAGGCTTGGGTTCCGGCTTGAAATCGACCTGGTTGAAACGGTCCCACAACTCCTCTTCGGAGGCTGGTTTCTGCTCGTCGAACTCGGCGTCATCGCCATCATCAAACGGCAGCTCATCATCTTCATCATCGTCGTTGTCGATGATGCCCAGCTCATCCATCAGCTCCTGATAACGGTCGACACGCTGATCAACCCAGGCCTGCTCGGCCGCTTCCAGGGTTTCACCGGCATCAAGACGATCCAGCAGATCATTCAAGCGGTCATCGTTTTCGATGGAAGCAAGCTCCTGCTCGGGGGTCATCACCAGCTTCTTCTCTTTCACCGCCTTGGGTGCTGCCGGCTTCTTCTGTTTGTCATCTACCACCAGTGCTACCGGCTTGCGGGAACCGATACGCGGATCTTTGGACTGGCTGTTGCCAGACTTGTTCTTCGGCTGTTCAACTTGCTGACGAGAACCAGCCTTCAGGCCCTTGCGCTTGGCAGCCCGTTTACGCTCACGGCCTTCCTGAGCACTGACATCAGATTCTTTACGCTTGCCAGTAGGCTTGCGAGTGGGTTGTTTGGCAGACATGAATGGCTAACTCCGAAAATAACTGGTTTGACCCGTACCCGGGATGATCTCACCCGGTGGGATACGATGCGAGGAACAGTAAGGCTGGAACAAGAGCAGGATCCCGCACCAATCAGGCCCAATCAGGCCACTGAACACCGCAGGATCGGTATCCTCTGGGCATGTTGCTGGTATTTTGACACAGAATGGCTGATCGGGTTAATGACCCAAAAGAAAAAAGGCAGCCGAAGCTGCCTTGATATGTTCATGCGTGCGCCATCCTGAATGGCAAAACAATCTGTTTCGTCCTCTCCATGACAACTTGTCGCCGCATCATATCGTTGTGTGGTCATCCTGACCTTATATTGGTCGTTCCTGAATGTGCGTGTGCTTGTTTGACCCGTCTCGACCGCATCCTGCCATCGTGCCGGGGAGTCTGCATCCCGCAACCCCATCCCGCTCCGGAGATGGTCACCATCCTGATCCTTCAATCCTTTGCCAGCTCATCCGAGCCCATGGCATCCCGCCACGCCAGCCATCCTCTGCTCACAACACCCTGTCGTGAAACCGCCACCCAATCCGTGAGTGAATCCATTAAGCCTACTGTACCAACTCTATAAAGCGGCTCAATCCACTCAAAACATTCTCAACATGTCGAAAAATATCAATACTTATATAATCTGTTGATAAATAATGATTATTTAATATTTTATGCAATTTTATGAGCCTTGGCCTGCCTTGAGAATGGGAGATCTCTTACAGAACGGGGGGATTAAACCGAGAATTATCTGAAAGCCATAAAAACAACGGGGAGCCCAAGCTCCCCGTTTCAACTTAAATCGACCGTATCGACTATATCAGTGCAGACCCGCCACATATTTGGAGAGGGCTTCGATATCCTGATCAGTCAGTTTCTTGGCAACGTCCCGCATCATGCCATTCGGATCGTTGTCACGCGTCCCGGCACGGAATGCGGTGAGCTGAGCCTTGATATAGGCAGGATGCTGGCCGGACAGGTTTGGATACTTCGCCTGTTCGACACCCGAGCCACGGGGACCATGGCAAGCCGTACAAGCTGCCAGACCGCGACTCATGTCACCACCCATATAGAGTGCCTTGCCCGCTTCGACCACGTCGTCAGGGACAGCGATAGGGGTAACCTTCAGGCTGGAGAAATAAGCCGCCAGGTCATCCATGTCCTGTTCCGACAAAGGTAACGCCATCGGCCCCATCACTGGCGCAACCCGGCCAATTTGACCAGAAGCGGCAGCCTTCAGTTCAACTAACTGCTTTTTGATATATGATGCGTGCTGACCAGCAATTTTGGGGTACATATCAACCAGGCTGTTTCCGTCCGGTCCATGACAAGCCGCACAAACGGCAGCCTTGGTCTGTCCCGCAGCGGCATCGCCCTTGGCTTGTGCCATCCCCGTTACGCCAACCATCAGAGCAAGAGTAATGACTAGGTTCTTCATGGCGTTCCAACTTTTCGTTATTAGGCTTCCAGATCCCATGCCGCTGAAGGCATGTTAAAATAAACGCGTTTAAGCGACGCTATTTTACACCATTTTACAAAAAAGTAACTCTATAACCCTCTATCTCCATGGGGAATTTACGTTGGATACACAAACTCTAAATTTCAATAAGGTGCATTTTGTGACCAGCGCACCCGACATCCGTCACCTGCCAAATGATGGGGGTGTCGAGATCGCGTTTGCCGGCCGTTCCAACGCCGGTAAGTCATCTGCATTGAACACCTTAACCAAACACAAGAACCTGGCGCGCACCAGTAAGACTCCCGGTCGTACCCAGCTGATCAACCTGTTTGAGCTGGAACCGGGCAAGCGTCTGGTCGACTTGCCGGGTTATGGTTATGCGCAAGTTCCGCTCGAAATGAAGCTCAAGTGGCAAAAGTCACTGGCAGAGTATCTGCAGCGCCGTGAGTCATTGAAAGGTCTGGTGATCCTGATGGACATCCGCCACCCGCTCAAAGATACCGATATGAACATGCTGGAGTGGAGCTCGCACCGTCAGTTGCCCGTCATGCTGCTGCTGACCAAGGCTGACAAACTGAGCCCCGGCCCTCGCAACAACCAGGTAATCAAGGTGCGCCAGGCCGTTGCCAACCTCGGTTCCCAGATCCAGGTCGAAGCATTCTCCTCCCTCACCCATATCGGTGTGGAGAAGCTGGCACAAACCCTGACCGAATGGTACGTCAGTGGTGACGATACCGACCTGCTGGACGCTGACGAACAGCAACCTGCCGAGGAGTAATCTACTCCTCGCTCTCCTTGCAATTGGCGGAGCACTCCTCCGCTGATTGAAAGGGTTTCAGATTGCCGCTTTCACCTGCCTCACGACCAATACCCCGCATTCGGCTCCCTTGCTATATCCATTACCGCTTACAGTTCATATAGATAGGCAGTTAATTCACATAAAGAATTAACTTAAGTAGGCGTTGATAGCGTTTTCAAATTCGTTCTTTCAAAACGAACCAAAATTACAAAAAGAGACAAAAATGAAATTTAATTACAAGATCTAACCAAAAGGGATAAAAATGAGGCCGGACGACAGTGATGCCATCCAGCCTGAAATAATAAGTTCAAAAAATTGGGAAGAAGCTGAATCTTGAGTACCAGACGACAGGTATTCCTCAAGAAGCAGCCTCATTCTATCAAATACATCGCCAATTTAAAGCATTTACTCTAAATGGCGCGCATAAAAAAACACCCCGACGAGAACCTCATCGGGGCAGCTATTCAGCCACATTCAATTACGTGAAATAAAAGGTCTGAAAGATAGAACATCTTACCTCTGTACCCTACGCAGACAACTGTACAGCAAAGCAGCAGAAAGTGAAAGTAATTTATGTAATTTAGTTTCACAACTTACAGATTAAGAAAAAATCTTTTATTTTCATACAGATAAAAAAATCCCCAGTACGAATACCGGGGAGTTATAAAGGTGACTCGCTAGCACTTCCTCAACTATCTAGTTAGTCAGCGCCATTTCAAAGTAGTTCCGCTACAAAACAAAAAAACTTTAAAAAATCAGAGATAGATAGCGCCATCTTCAGCAAACTCTTGTTCTTCAATGAGTTTTTCAGCCATGCCTTCAATATCAAAACGTACACTTTCGAAGGCTCTGACGATGTCATCCTCCCTCGTCAGCGCCAGACCTGTCATTCTCTCCAGCCGCCGCTGACTGATGTAACAATCTATCAGCGCCCCCATCTGCTGGGCAGGAAAACGCACCCGCTGTTCGTCAGCCTGCCACTCCATCAGGTCGGGAAACAGAATACCCTGGTTCATATCACCCCCAAGTTACGCTTCAACTCTCTCAATACCTGTTTAGTCCCGGGACGAATTCCGCGCCACACGGTAAACGCTTCGGCGGCCTGTTCCACCAGCATGCCGAGTCCATCCATGGTTTGACGGGCCCCATGCTGCTTGGCCCAACTGATAAACGCCGTATCCGAGGCGCCATACATCATGTCGTAGATGGCAATATCAGTGTGGATCAGGGCAGGGGCCAACGGCGGTAGCTCTCCTTGCAGGCTGGCAGAAGTCGAATTGATGACGAGATCGAACGGACCAGCCAACTGCTCATAGGTCTGGGCAGTCACAGGCCCCAGATCGCAGAATTCGGCAGCCAACTGTTGCGCTTTTGTGTGGGTACGGTTGGCGATCACCAGCTCGCTCGGCAACTCAGCCAGCAGCGGCGCCAATGCACCACGAGCCGCGCCGCCGGCACCCAGCAGCAGGATCCGGCTATACGCCAGCGTCACACCATGGGACTTGAGATCGGCGACCAATCCAGCGCCATCGGTATTATCCCCCAGCAACACGCCATCATCGGTCAGCTTGATGGTATTGACCGCACCCGCCCGCTTGGCCCTCGGGCTCAAGCGATCGACCAGAGTGAATGCCTGCTCCTTGAAGGGAACGGTGACATTGCATCCCTTGCCCCCTTGGGCAAAGAAGGTGCGCAGGGCTTGGGCAAACTCGTCGACGGCGGGTTCAGCCAGCCCATACTCCAGCTCTTGCTGGGTTTGTCTGGCAAACAGGGTGTGAATGAAGGGGGACTTGCTGTGGCGCACCGGGTGGCCAAAAACCAGATAACGATCCATCAAAGAGTTCCATCAGAGGGCAATATTCCGATTTAACGGGTTTTCGCACTCGGGAACAAGCCGAATAACGGCCAGTAAAAAGGGACCATCATGGTCCCTCTGGTCACAGCCACTCTCGCGGCGTTAGGTAATCGGTGTAGAGCAAGGCTTCAGGAGTGCCCGCCTCCGGCTGCCAGTCATACTCCCAACGTGCCAGCGGTGGCATCGACATCAGGATCGACTCGGTACGTCCGCCGGTCTGCAGCCCGAACAGGGTGCCACGGTCATACACCAGATTGAACTCCACATAACGGCCGCGACGATAGAGCTGGAACTCCCGCTCCCGCTCGCTATAGGGCAGCGCCTTGCGTCGTTCGATGATCGGCAGGTAAGCATCAAGATATCCCCGACCTACCGCCTGCATAAAGGCAAAGCAGTCGGCAAAAGGCCAGCGATTCAGATCGTCGAAGAAGAGGCCGCCCACCCCTCGCGTCTCGTTGCGGTGCTTGAGGAAGAAGTAGCGATCGCACCAGGATTTGAACTCGGGGTAGATCTCATCACCGAACGGCTGGCAGAGATCACGGGAGACCTGATGCCAGTGCTGCACATCCTCGGCAAACGGATAGAAGGGCGTCAAATCGAAGCCACCGCCAAACCACCAAATGGGCTCTTCGCCTTCCTTCTCGGCGATGAAGAAACGGACGTTGGCGTGGCTGGTCGGCACATAGGGGTTGTGCGGATGGATCACCAGCGACACGCCCATCGCCTCGAACTTGCGACCGGCCAACTCTGGCCGATGTGCTGTAGCAGAGGCAGGCATGGCATCGCCATAGACATGGGAGAAGTTGACGCCCCCCTGCTCGATCACCGCGCCGTGGCGCAGCACACGGGTGCGACCACCGCCACCGCCTTCACGGCTCCAGGCATCTTCCACAAAGTGTCCACTGCCGTCGGCCTGCTCCAGACCCCGGCAGATCTCGTCCTGCAACTGCAACAGGAAGGCCTTGACCTGGGCCACATCCGGTTTGCTCATCTTGTCTCCAGTCAGGCAGGATCGTGAACGCCCTGTCCATTTTTATAGTTAAATCAATCCGATGAGCTCACCGCTCAGCGGATTGATAGCAAATCATGACGTATCCGCCTGCTCAGGAGGGGCGAATAATGGCGCCGGTTCGGGCGTCCTTGATCTCGGATGGGTTAGCTTGACCACCCACTTCACCGGGCAGGATATAGGCTAACTTGCTTGCCAGCCGCTCACCGATATCGGCCACCCGACGGGCAGGCTCCTCACCGGTCAGGTTGGCGCTGGTAGAGACCAGCGGCTTGCCAAAGGCACGGCACAACGCCTGTACCTGAGGATGAGCCGTCACGCGTACCGCCAGGGTCTCGAACTGCCCGGTCAGCCAGGCCGGCGTCGTCGCACGGGCAGGCATGATCCAGGTAAAGGGGCCGGGCCAGCTGGCTTCAACCCGAGCCAGTTGTTCACCGCTAAGTTGGCTCAGATCGATGTAATCCTGCAATTGCTCTACGTCGGCAGCAATCAGGATCAACCCCTTCTCCACCGGACGCTGTTTGATGGCCAGCAGTCGCTGCACCGCAACTTCGGAGTCGGGATCACAACCCAGACCAAACACGGCCTCGGTCGCATAAGCAATCACCCCTTCCTGTTGGAGGGCGGCAACCGCCTGTTCAAATTCATTTGGCATAGGAAAAATGCGGCAGCCAGGCTGCCGTCTCGTCACTTAGTAGCAAGTTGAATCCATACGGCGGCGACCACAACAAAGTGACGTTTTGCTGTAGCACAGGAAAAATACGACACATCCGGATCGCCACCCGTTCACTTACTTGAGTTGAGCCTGCAGGGCGGCATCCTTGGCCATCACCTCTTCGGCATTCTTCTGGCGTTCGGCCCGAACCTTGGCCGCCAGTTCATCATCGGCTACTGCCAGCATCTGGGCTGCCAGATAACCTGCGTTCTTGGCACCGGCTTTGCCGATCGCCACGGTCGCTACCGGCACACCACCCGGCATCTGCACGGTGGAGAGCAACGCATCCAGCCCCTTGAGCGGGCCACCATCGATGGGCACCCCGATCACGGGACGAGTCGTGATGCCGGCTACGGCACCCGCCAGATGCGCCGCCAGACCGGCAGCACAGATAAAGACCTTGCAGCCACGGGCCTCGGCATCGGTCACATACTGATGGGTCGCAGCCGGCGTGCGGTGCGCGGAGGTGACTTTGACTTCCACTGCGATATCAAATGACTTGAGCACCTCGAGGGTGGTCTGCATCACGGGGAAATCAGAATCAGAGCCCATCAATACGGCAACAAAGGGTTTATTCATGGTGGGAATTTCCTTACTCCAAGTGGGGGGTTGAAGTTCACCGAAAACGTTTCAATCCGGTTGCGGCGGCGGGATTATACCTGCTCACTTTGGTGGCCGCATTTCTTTTGCGGACAGACCCAACGCAGAGTTCCCCTCACTTTTTTCTCTACAATGATGCCCCAACCACACGCGGGGCAAGGCATGGGGATCGGCTTGTCGTTCACCACATATTTGCAATGGGGATAGCCATCACAGGAGTAAAACTGCTTGCCGTAGCGGGAGGTGCGGCTCACCAGATGACCCTTGCCGCACTCGGGGCAGAGGATCTGGGTATCGTCACTCTCCTGCAGGGATTCGATGTGCTGACAGGCCGGATACTGGGTACAACCGACAAACAGACCATAACGCCCCTTCTTGATCGCCAGCGGCTCTCCGCAATCGGGACAGGCAGAGCCTTCGAGCACCTTTTCGATGTCGCGGCCGGATGGCGTCAGGGAGCGAATGTAATCACAGGCAGGATAGGCAGAACAGCCGAGAAAGGGGCCATGTTTGCCCTGGCGGATCACCAGCTCGGCCCCGCACTGCGGGCACGGCTCGCGCTCGAAGGCATGTTCGTGGGCTGAAAAGAGGTGATGATCGATTTTTGACATGGGCCGCGCCTTGAAATCCAGATGGCCTGAATTCTACCAGCGCGGCACCGGACTGTCAGTGAATGACGCCGTCTGACTCATCAAACACCAGCTCTTCCATCTGCTGGTAGGCATTTTCACTGCCCGGTACGTTGAACAGCACCATCATGACGACCCACTTCAGGTCATCCAGCTCGATATCCGGCTTGTCCAGCTCGAGCAGGCGCTCGATACAGATCTCGCGGGTTTCGGCATTCAACACCTGGGCCTGTTCCAGAAAGAGCAGGAAGCCGCGGCACTCGGTGCTGAGGCGTGCCAGCTCTTGCGGAGCATAGATACGCATCGAGCCTTGCGCGCTGGCGGTAACATAGACCTCCCGCTCGCTATCGTGCAGATTGGCCAGCCGCTCCAGCCAGTCGAGCGCCTTGTCGATCTCTTCTTTATCGAAACCGGCCCGGCTCAACTCGTCGGTGAGCTCATCCTGCTCGACCATCACATCTGCATCGCTGTGGATGTAGGTCTCGAAAAGGTACATCAATACATCAAACATGATTCGCCCTCCTCGCTCTGACGTATCCACCGGCTACCGCCATCACTGCACCGGCCAGCTCCAGCTCTACCAACCTGCCCAATACCACTTCGACAGGAAGCTGGGCCCGCTCGGCAACGGTATCCACGCTCGTGGTCTCATAATCTACGTTATCCAACAAATCGGCATAAGGCAATTCGCTATTATTCGGTTGCTCAGATGGTATGACCGACGAATGTGGCCGTGCGACCCACTCTGGCAGCTCTTCCACTATATCGGCCGCACTCAGCACAAGTTTGCCCCCCTGCTGAATTAATCTGTTGCACCCTATCGCCTGGGCGTTTTGCGGGGCGCCGGGTACCGCAAACACTTCGCGCCCCTGTTCAAGCGCATAGCGAGCGGTGATCAGCGAACCGCTCTGCTCGGTCGCCTCCACCACCAGAGTTCCCAGCGACAGACCACTGATAATACGGTTGCGACGAGGAAAATGTTCAGCCAGCGGCCCTTTATCCGGCGCCAGCTCGGAGATAAGCAAACCACCACTCTCCAGAATCTGTCCTGCCAGCCCCTGATGGCGTTTGGGGTAGAGGCAATCCAGCCCGGAACCCAACACGGCAAGGGTGATACCGCCACAAGCCAGCGCTTGCTGATGGCAAACACCATCGATACCGAGCGCAAGGCCCGAGGTGATGGCTAACCCGCATCCAACCAGCTCGCTACAAAGGCGGGAGGCATTATCTTTGCCTGCATAGGTAGGATGGCGTGTCCCCACCATTGCCAGCTGGGGTAGCGACAGCGCAGCAAGATCGCCACGACAGTAGAGCAACAGGGGGGCCGCGGGAATTTCCCGCAACAAGGGTGGATAAACCGGGTGATCTTGCGGAATAAGGAGATTGTCAGGCAAAGCGGCCCAAGCCAGGCTCTGCTCAACCACCGGCGAGGGCCAGCGCAGTTGTTTGATCTGCTCTGACGACAACCCCATACCATGCAGTTGTGCTTCATCGCTCTGAAACAGGGCCTCAATACTTCCCCCAGCCCGTTCCAACAGACGTGCAGCGGTCACCGGACCAATACCGGTGACCGCATCGAGAGTTAGCCAGAGCGCCAGACGCGCGTCGGGGTAGTTCACCTCAGAAGTGAGTGACCTGATAACCCGAGCTCACCATGTCCTTGCTCTGCATGATGAGGCCATAACTCAGCTTGTCATACACCTTGAACAACATGACGCGGGCAATCGCTTCAGAGGGCAGTGGTGCCTTCTGGTTGCCACTACTGTAGAACACCTTGTCGTAGACAGAGGAGAACTCCTTGTATTTCACTGCACCATTCTTGGTGACCAGCGCAGCCCCCGGACGCCGAACATCGAGCACATCGCCCGCGGAGAGTTGATCCCGAGCGCCTTTGTTAATCAAGACCACATCAAACTTGCCCCCTCCCCTGGCTTTGCTCGGCAAGTCGATGATGTAGCCAGGGGCAATCGCCGGGGCAGCCTTGGGCATGAAAACCGCAGGCATGTTCTCCTGAGGGGGCAGCTCCATAATCTTGTCACCCTGCAATACTTCACGCTGGTTGTGGGTGAGAGTAACTTCGGTCCGATCACCATCCAGCAGCGCTACCGCACGCACCACGCCTGCAAAGATGGCCTCCTGACCCAAAAGCTCACCTGTCTCGCGATCCTTGTAGACCACCCCGGGATGATAGATGCCATACATCTTGCCCGGTATCAGAGCTCCCTGCACATAGAGGGTGTCCCCCTCAAGCATTCCAATGTGCTTTTCGTCTGAACCCAGCAAATAGGGCAGCATTTTCTGCTGCTGACTGTCGGCCAAAATATGGTCCGTCTGCAAAAAGGGACCTATCTCGCTGAAGGGCAGAGTAGGGATAGGATTTGCCTTGCTCTCATAACGGGTTTTCGGGCCGAGACGGATGACCTGTTTGTCCCCCTGCATCGCTTTGCCCAGCCGGGGCTCACCATTGACCCAGCTCAGGTGCAGCACGTCCCCTGGGTAGATCCAGTGCGGATTGGCAATCTGTGGATTGATGTTCCAGAGCCGGGGCCACAGCCATGGCTCAGAGAGATATTTGCCGGAGATATCCCACAGGGTATCGCCTTTTTGCACTACATAGCTTTCGGGATAACCCGCTTTCAACCTCAGCTGATCGGCCAGAGCAGCTTGGCTCATGGTCACCAGCAGGCAGGTGAGGATGGTTTGCTTCAGATACATAACACTCCCTGTTACCTCTGCGCGCAAAGTGTTGCTGTTTTTTGTCGGCGTAAATGACTAGAATTACGCCAATATTGACTGTATTTATACGAAACTAAAGAAAAAACTATGGCCATTCTAGATGTATTGCGTTTTCCCGATGAGCGTCTGCGTACTATCGCAGCCCCTGTCGAGACCTTTACACCCGAGTTACAACAAATTGTAGATGATATGTTCGAAACCATGTATGCGGAGGAAGGCATTGGCCTAGCCGCAACGCAGGTGGATATTCATCAACGCATCATAGTGATCGATGTCTCTGAAAACCGTGAAGATCCTCTGGTATTGATCAATCCGGAAGTGATCTCCCAGTGTGGCAGCACCGGCATTGAAGAGGGTTGTCTCTCCGTGCCTGGCAGCCGCGCTCTGGTACCGCGCGCTGAGCAGATCAAGATCCGCGCCCTGGATCGCCACGGCAAACCGTTCGAGCTGGAAGCGGACGACCTGCTCGCCATCTGTATCCAGCACGAGATGGACCACCTGATGGGCAAGTTGTTCGTGGATTACCTGTCCCCGCTCAAGCGCCAGCGCATTCGCCAGAAGCTGGAAAAGATGGCCCGTGAAGATCGCAAAGTCCTCTGAGGATCTGCCCCATTGAATAAGCTGAAACTGATTTTTGCCGGTACTCCCGACTTCGCCGCCCGTCACCTGGCGGCGTTGTTGTCTTCCGACCACGAGGTCGTTGCCGTTTATACCCAGCCCGACAAGCCCGCCGGCCGTGGCCAGAAGCTCACCGCCAGCCCGGTCAAAGAGCTGGCACTGGCCCACAACCTGCCGGTTTACCAGCCCGCTACCCTGCGCAAGGAAGAGGCGCAAGCCGAACTGGCCGCCCTTGGCGCAGACCTGATGGTCGTGGTGGCCTATGGCCTGATCCTGCCCAAGGCGGTACTCGATACCCCGCGTCTGGGCTGCATCAACGTCCATGGCTCCCTGCTGCCCCGCTGGCGTGGCGCGGCACCGATCCAGCGCTCAATCTGGGCGGGCGATAGCGAAACCGGCGTCACCATCATGCAGATGGATGTGGGGCTGGATACCGGCGCCATGATCCGCAAGGTAAGCTGCCCCATCGCCGCCGACGAGACCTCTGCCAGCCTCTATGACAAGCTGGCAGAGCTGGGTCCGCAGGCGCTGGTCGACACCATCGATGCCATGGCTGCCGGTGAAACCGCTGCCGAGGCGCAAGATGATGCGCTGGCCAACTACGCCGAAAAGCTCTCCAAGGAAGAGGCCCGCATCGACTGGTCGATGGAGGCTGTTGCCATCGAACGCTGCATCCGCTCGTTCAACCCCTGGCCCATCAGCTGGTTTGAAGTAGCTGACCAGACCATCAAGGTATGGCAAGCCGCCGTCATCGACATCGACCACGGCCAACCCGCCGGCACCCTGCTCAAGGCCGACAAGCAGGGGATCGATATCGCGACCGGCAAAGGGGTACTGCGCCTGCTGACCCTGCAACCGCCCGGCAAGAAGGCGATGTCCGTTTCGGATCTGCTCAACTCTCGCCGCGACTGGTTTGAACCCGGCACGCAATTGAATTGAACTGGATTGAATTGACACAAGCGGGGCCCAGGCCCCGACTTGCGCATCTAAGGTAACTCTATGAAAACACGTGCACAGGCCGCTCTCGTTATTCAACAGGTGCTGGATCAGGGTCAATCCCTCTCCGCTGTTCTGCCTGCTGCCCAGGAGAAGGTCGCGCCTCGCGATCGTGCTCTCCTGCAAGAACTCTGCTACGGCACCCTGCGCTGGCTGCCCCGCCTCGATGCGGCAGTCAACGAGATGATGGACAAGCCGCTCAAGAACAAGAGCCGCATTTTCCACTACCTCATCCTGGTCGGTCTCTATCAGCTCATCTACACCCGCATTCCGGCTCACGCCGCGGTGGCCGAGACCGTCAACGCCGTCAAACTGCTCAAAGGCACCTCACTGCGTGGCCTCATCAACGGCGTGCTGCGCAACTTCCAGCGCAGCGCCGAAGTCATTCTGCTGCGCATCGACCGCGTTCCCAGCATTCGCCTCGGTCATCCGGAGTGGCTCACCAAGCGCCTGCGTCAGGCCTATCACGATGAGTGGGAATTCATCATGGAGGCGAACAACCAACGCCCTCCCATGTGGATCCGCAACAACAGCCAGCGCCAGAGCCGCGATGCCATGCTGGCTCGCATGGCTGAAGTCGGCATCAATGCCGTGGCCGGTGAAGAGGGCGAGGATTGCATCCTGCTGGAGCGACCTTGCGATGTGACCAAGCTGCCCGGCTTCGAGGTCGGTGACTGCTCGGTACAGGATGGTGCCGCACAACAGGCCGCGGCACTGCTCGACCCACAACCGGGTGAGTGGGTACTGGATGCCTGCGCGGCACCCGGTGGCAAGACTGCCCACCTGCTGGAGCGTCAGCCCAAGCTGGCTGGCGTGGTCGCCGTCGATGCCGACGAAAACCGCCTCAAGCGAGTGCAGGAGAACCTGGACCGCATCGGCCTCACCGCCAAGGTGATCCATGGCGATGCCGCGGCACCGGAACAGTGGTGGCCGGAGGGTCAGTTCGACCGCATCCTGCTGGATGCCCCCTGCTCCGCCACCGGCGTCATCCGTCGCCATCCCGACATCAAGTGGTTGCGCCGTGATCAGGACATCCGCGAGCTGGCCGAGCTGCAGCGCCGTATTCTCAATGCCCTCTGGGGCAAGCTGAAAAGCGGTGGCACCCTGCTCTACGCTACCTGCTCCGTCCTGCCGGAAGAGAACCGCGAACAGATCCGCGCCTTCCTTGCCGCGACCAAAGATGCCAAATTGGTACCGCTGCACGAACAGGACACCCCGGACTGCCCGGGCCGCCAGTTCCTGCCGGGTGAAGCCGAGATGGATGGCTTCTACTACGCCAAACTGGTCAAGCTCTGAGCCGGGCATGACAAACCTCATTCGGGAGAGCCGCCAGCTCCGTTCTGGCGCTCCCCTTTACAGCCTCAACGTGAGTAGACGTTCCCTATGAAAATCATCATTTTGGGAGCCGGCCAAGTCGGCGGCACCCTGGCCGAGAACCTGGCCGGGGAGAACAACGACATCACCATCGTCGACACCGACAGCGAGCGCCTGCGCGAACTGCAGGACAAGTTTGACCTGCGGGTAGTCAACGGGCACGGCGCCCACCCCAAGGTGCTGCGCGAAGCGGGGGCTCAGGATGCCGACATGCTGGTCGCCGTCACCAACAGTGACGAGACCAACATGATCGCCTGTCAGGTGGCCTACTCCCTGTTCAACACCCCGAACAAGGTGGCGCGGATCCGTTCGCCCGCCTATCTGACCGAGCGGGATCGCCTGTTCCTGCCGGAATCGGTGCCGGTGGATCACCTGATCGCGCCGGAGCAGTTGGTGACCGACTATGTGCGTCGCCTGATCGAATATCCGGGTGCCCTGCAAGTGGTTGATTTCGCTGGTGGCCGCGTCGGTCTCGTGGCGGTCAAGGCCTACTACGGCGGCCCGCTGGTAGGTAACGCCCTCTCCACCCTGCGCGAGCACATGCCCAACATCGAGACCCGGGTAGCGGCCATCTTCCGTCAGGGCCGCCCGATCCGCCCGCAAGGTACCACCATCATCGAAGCGGATGACGAGGTCTTCTTCGTCGCCGCCGCGGGCCATATCCGTGCCGTGATGTCTGAGCTGCAGCGCCTAGAGAGCCCCTACCGCCGCATCATGATCGTCGGTGGTGGCAACATCGGCGCGGGTCTCGCCCGCCAGCTGGAGAAGCGCTACAGCGTCAAGCTCATCGAGCGCAACCAGAAGCGGGCGGAGCAGCTCTCCGAACTGCTGGAGAACACCATCGTCTTCTGCGGCGATGCGGCGGATCAGGAGCTGCTGGCAGAGGAGCACATCGACCAAATCGACGTCTTCATCGCCGTGACCAACGAGGATGAGGCCAACATCATGTCGGCGCTGCTCGCCAAGAAGATGGGTGCCAAGAAGACCATGGTGCTGATCCAGCGCGGCGCTTACGTGGATCTGGTGCAGGGTGGCTCCATCGATATCGCCATCTCGCCCCAACAGGCCACCATCTCGGCCCTGCTGACCCATGTGCGCCGAGCCGATATCGCCAACGTCTACAGCCTACGCCGCGGCGCTGCCGAGGCGATCGAGGCAATTGCCCACGGTGACGAGAACACCTCCAAGGTGGTCGGCAAGACGGTGGGCGAGCTCAAGCTGCCGCCGGGTACCACTATCGGTGCCGTAGTGCGCGGGGATGAGGTGCTGATCGCCCACGATCGTACCAAGATCCAGCAGGATGACCACGTGGTCATGTTCCTGGTGGACAAGAAGTACATCCCGGAAGTGGAGCGGCTGTTCCAGCCAAGCCCCTTCTTCCTGTAACGTCTTCATGCGCACAGGCTGTCAAACCAGACCCGGCTCAGCTCCTCCAAGGGGATGGTCCGGGTCTTTTGTTAATCAACGACCAGGTTATCGAACATGATCAAACTGCGTCCCATTATCTTCACCCTCGGGCTGGTGCTCTCCAAGCTGGCGCTCTTCATGTGGCTGCCCACCTTGCTGGCACTGCTCACCGGGTCAGAGGGATTTGTCGAGTTTCTCAAGTCCGTGCTGATCACCCACGGCGCCGCCCTGCTCTGCCTCCATTACGGCCGCAAGGCGGAGTTTCATCTGGGGGTGCGGGAGATGTTCCTGCTCACCACCTCGGTCTGGGTGGTTGCCTGTATCTTCGGGGCGCTGCCCTTTGTCTTCATCACCCACATCAACTTTACCGACGCCTACTTCGAGACCATGTCGGGGGTGACCACCACGGGCTCTACCGTGCTATCCGGCCTCGACAACATGGCCCACAGCATCCTGTTGTGGCGATCCATCCTACAGTGGCTGGGGGGGGTCGGCTTTATCGTGATGGCGGTTGCCGTACTGCCCTATCTCAACGTCGGCGGCATGAAGCTGTTCCAGACCGAGAGCTCGGACTGGTCAGACAAAAGCGCCCCGCGTGCCAAGACGGTCGCCAACAACATCGTTGTGGTCTATCTGGTGCTCTCCATGCTCTGCTTCATGGCCTACTGGGCCAGCGGCATGAATATGTTCGAGGCGATCAACCACGCCATGACCACCCTCAGTACCGGCGGCTACTCCACCTCCGATCAATCCATGTCCCACTTCTCCAACTCGGCACACTGGATTGGCACCCTGTTCATGTTCCTCGGCGGCCTGCCCTTTCTACTCTATGTGCAGAGCCTGAATCACAGGGACTACAGCCTGCTCAAGGATGCCCAGGTGCGCGGCTTCTTCTGGCTGGTGGTGTGGGTCACAGTCATCATGACCTTCTATCTGTGGGAGAGAGATCTGTTCGGCTTCTGGGATGCCCTGCGCATCAGCTGCTTCAACATCGTCTCGGTACTCACCACCACCGGCTATGGTCTTGGTGACTTCGGCACCTGGGGGCCGCTCGCCAGCATCGTCTTCATCGTGCTGCTGGCTCTTGGGGCCTGCTCTGGCTCCACTGCGGGCGGCCTCAAGATCTTCCGGGTACAGGTGGCCTTTGCCCTGTTCAAGAAGCAGATGCGCCAGCTGATGCACCCTTCCGGCGTATTTCCCCAGAAGTACAACGGCCGGACAGTCAATGACGCCATCATCCGCTCAATGATCTCCTTCGTGCTGGCCTACTTCGCCATCATTCTGATGATAGCCGCACTGCTGGGCGCCATCGGGCTTGACCCCCTGACAGCCATATCCAGCTCCATCACCGCCGTTGCCAACGTCGGCCCGGGCATGGGCCCGGTGGTCGGCCCCAGCACCAACTTTGCCAGCCTGCCCGACTCGGCCAAATGGCTGCTGTCATTCGGCATGCTGCTGGGACGACTGGAGATCCTGACGGTCGCCGTGCTCTTCTTCCCCTCCTTCTGGCGCCAGTAACGCTCACCGTAAGCAAGCAAAAAGCCGCAGCGTTCACCCGCTGCGGCTTTTTTATCTCGTCCATCCCCACGACTTTCCCTCAACGCTCATCAGCCCCATTACCGGTGGCCTGAACGACCTCATCGGCATGGCCAGAGCGGATCACAAGCATAAAAAAACGGACCCAAACCAGAGGTTTGGGTCCGTTTATCAGTGAACCGTCAGCGGCCGCAAGGGCTGCCGAGACTCAGCACATGGCATTAACCACGGCCAGAGCGTTTGCGATCCAGCTCGGTCAGCAATTTCTTGCGGATACGGATGTTCTTCGGAGTCACTTCTACCAGTTCGTCGTTGTCGATGAACTCGAGAGCCTGTTCCAGAGTCATGCGGATCGGCGGAGTCAGCACCTGAGCTTCATCGGTACCGGAGGCACGCATGTTGGTCAGCTGTTTGCCTTTCAGGCAGTTAACAGTCAGGTCATTGGAACGGGAGTGGATACCGATCACCTGGCCTTCGTACACCTCGGTCGCGTGACCGATGAACAGACGACCGCGGTCTTGCAGACCGAACAGGGCGTAAGTCAGTGCCTTACCGGTTGCGTTGGAGATCAGCACACCGTTCTGACGCTCACCGATGCTGCCACCCTTGTGCGGACCGTAGTGGTCGAAGGTGTGGTACAGCAGACCGGTACCGGAGGTCATGGTCATGAACTCGGTCTGGAAGCCGATCAGGCCACGGCTCGGGATCATGAAGTCCAGACGGACACGACCCTTGCCATCCGGGGTCATGTTGGTCATTTCGCCCTTACGCAGACCCAGTTGCTCCATCACGGAACCCTGGTGCGCTTCTTCAACGTCCACAGTTACAGTTTCGAACGGCTCTTGCAGAACGCCATCAACGGTACGCAGGATTACTTCCGGACGGGACACAGCCAGTTCGTAACCTTCGCGACGCATGTTTTCGATCAGGATGGAGAGGTGCAGTTCACCACGACCGGATACGCGGAACTTGTCCGGATCATCAGTCTCTTCCACGCGCAGGGCCACGTTGTGGACCAGCTCCTGGTTCAGACGCTCCAGAATGTTGCGGGAGGTCACGAACTTGCCCTCTTTACCGGCGAACGGTGAAGTGTTGACCTGGAAGGTCATGTTCACGGTCGGCTCGTCAACGGAGAGCGGCGGCAGGGCCTCAACGGCACCGTTGTCACAGATGGTGTCGGAGATTTTCAGCTCGCCCAGACCGGTGATAGCGATGATGTCACCCGCTTGCGCGTCGGCAACTTCAGTACGGGACAGACCCAGGTAACCCAGCACCTGACCGACTTTACCATTACGGGTCTTGCCGTCAGCACCAACGATGGTGACTTGCTGGTTGGTCTTGACGCGACCACGGGTGATACGGCCGATACCGATAACGCCCACGTAGGAGTTGTAGTCCAGCTGGGAGATCTGCATCTGGAAACCACCTTCGGCATCAGCCTTCGGCGCTTCAACGTTGTCAACGATGGCCTGGAACAGCGGCTCCATGTTTTCGGACTCGACGTCCTGATCCATGGTGGCCCAACCGTTCAGTGCAGAGGCGTAAACAACTTTGAAATCCAGCTGTTCGTCAGTCGCGCCCAGGTTGTCGAACAGGTCGAATACCTGATCCATTACCCAGTCAGGACGAGCACCCGGACGGTCAACCTTGTTGATGACCACGATCGGCTTCAGACCCTGAGCGAACGCTTTCTGGGTCACGAAACGGGTTTGCGGCATCGGGCCGTCTACGGCGTCAACCAGCAGCAGCACGGAGTCAACCATGGACAGTACGCGCTCTACTTCACCACCGAAGTCGGCGTGACCCGGGGTATCAACGATGTTGATGCGGTAGTCATTCCAGCGGATCGCAGTGTTCTTGGCGAGAATGGTGATGCCACGTTCCCGTTCCAGATCATTGGAGTCCATGATCCGTTCCTGGCCTTCCGTGGAGCGGTCCAGGGTGCCGGACTGCTGCAGCAGCTTATCAACCAGAGTCGTTTTGCCGTGGTCAACGTGCGCAATAATCGCAATATTGCGTAAATTCTCTAACATTCTCGCCTCAATCACCGGGTAAAATTGGGCGCTAATTGTACTCTTGCCTTTGTGATCTGCCTAGCAGAATTGCAGTACATTCGCGCATAACAACAGATCTGGATCATAGACCTCTCTGACAAACCCTGCTTAGATGGGCGGTGACCGTATTTCGCGCACCATTACAGTGCACCAAAACGATCCACCATCGCACTAAATTGATGCAACGCGAGTCGAGATCGCCTGATTTTGGGGAGCCTCTTCAGCGAGATTGCCCTGAAATCAAGCTGTCACAAACTTGGCACGATACTGGCTTATGTGAATACGACGACGCATTCACCCAGAGAGTTTTAACACCGGAGGTTACTTAGCATGTCAGCCCAGAACGTTTTGGCCCTGATCCAGGAACACGAAGTCAAGTTTGTTGATCTGCGCTTTACCGACACCAAGGGTAAAGAGCAGCATGTATCCATCCCTGCTCACCAGGTTGATGAAGATTTCTTCGAAGACGGCAAGATGTTCGATGGTTCCTCCATCGGCGGCTGGAAGGGCATCAACGAATCCGACATGGTACTGATGCCGGACGCAGCCTCCGCCAAGCTGGACCCGTTCACCGAAGAGACCACCCTGAACATCGTTTGTGACGTACTGGAGCCTGCCACCATGCAGGGCTACGACCGCGATCCGCGCTCCATCGCCAAGCGTGCAGAAGATTTCCTGAAGTCCAGCGGCATCGCTGACACCGTGCTGTTCGGGCCGGAGCCGGAATTCTTCATGTTCGACAACATCACCTTCTCCAACACCATGGGCCACAGCTTCGTGAAAATCGAATCTGAAGAAGCCGCATGGAACTCCGGCACTGCCTATGAGCATGGCAACAAGGGTCACCGTCCGTTCGTGAAAGGCGGTTACTTCCCGGTTGCACCGGTCGACTCCTCCCAGGATATCCGTGCCGCCATGTGTCTGGTGCTGGAAGAGATGGGCCAGGTCGTTGAAGCTCACCACCACGAAGTGGCCACTGCCGGTCAGAACGAAATCGCTACCCGCTTCAACACTCTTACGCTGAAAGCAGATGAAGTACAGGTACTGAAGTACGTGATCCACAACGTGGCCCACGCCTACAACAAGACCGTCACCTTCATGCCGAAACCCATGTTCGGTGACAACGGCTCCGGCATGCACTGCCACCAGTCTCTGGCCAAGAACGGCGTCAACCTGTTCGCCGGGGATCTGTATGGCGGTCTGTCCGAGATGGCGCTGCACTACATCGGCGGTATCATCAAGCACGCCAAGGCCATCAACGCCTTCGCCAACCCGACCACCAACTCTTACAAGCGTCTGGTTCCGGGTTATGAAGCCCCTGTCATGCTGGCCTACTCTGCCCGCAACCGCTCTGCCTCCATCCGTATCCCGGTGGTACCGAGCCCGAAAGCCCGTCGTATCGAAGTGCGCTTCCCGGATCCGGCTGCCAACCCGTACCTGGCCTTCGCAGCCCAGCTGATGGCCGGTCTGGACGGTATCATCAACAAGATCCATCCGGGCGATGCCATGGACAAGAACTTGTACGACCTGCCGCCAGAAGAAGCCGCAGAAGTGCCGACCGTTGCCGGTTCTCTGGACGAAGCCCTGGCCGCTCTGGATGCTGACCGCGAGTTCCTGACCCGTGGCGGCGTGTTCAGCGATGACTTCATCAACTCCTATCTGGAACTGAAACAGCAGGATGTTGACCGTGTGCGCATGACCCCGCACCCGCTGGAGTTCGAACTGTACTACTCCGTCTAAGTCTCAGCAGACTGGCCGATTAAATCAGGTCAGCTTGCTTAATCGTGACAAAACCCGCCATCTGGCGGGTTTTTTCTCTGATAGGATTAAGCAAAATACCGTCAAGGAGAGATGGATGAACAACAAGCATGGCATAGGGGTGCTCAGCCTCCTGTTGCTGACCTCGTTCGCTGCGGACGCGGCCAAGGTCTACTCCTGGGTCGATGGCAATGGCATCACCCACTACTCGGATGCGCCACCACCCGGCAAAAACGCCAAAGAGGTCGATCTGCGGGTCGCCCCGCTGCTGGGCAGCAGCGCGCCCAGATCGGTGCAGGTGGATAACTTCAACAGCCTGACTGGCGCCGATGCCAAGAAAGAGAAAGAGGCGGCCAAGCTGACCATCGAACTGCTCTCCCCGGAACAGGGCAGCACCCTGCGCGACAACACAGGCAACATCGTCTTTCAGGGCACCATCAGCCCCAAACCTCCGACCCAGTATGATGTGCGCCTGACCCTGGATGGCAAAGCCGCCCCCATCGTCAGCAACAGCCTCTCTGTCCGCGTCGAAAACGTCGATCGCGGCGCCCACGAGGCTCAGCTCGAGCTGCTCGCCAAAGACGGTACGATCCTTGCTAAATCCAGTGCAGTCACCTTTTACCTGCATAGAGCGAGCGTGACGCCGGCTCCCAAACCCACCCCCAAAGCCGACTAGGGGTGATATAGCGCACCGATGCGGGTAAACTCTATGCACCATATCGGTGCATAACAGGTGTGTAGCACCGTTTTAGGGAGAAACCTGTGCCAACCCGCTCGGACAACGCCAAAACACTCTTGGATAATTTGCTGACCGCAGTGATCCTGATGGATGAGCGGCTCTGCATCCAGTTCGTCAACCCGGCGGCTGAACAGCTGCTCTCCCTCAGTGAACGCCGGCTGATCGGCATCGAACTGCCCCATCTGCTGGAACATATCTCCCTCGATTTGCAGCGGCTCAAGCAGTGCCTCGTGTCAGGGCAAGGCTTTACCGATAGCGAAGTGACTCTGGTGGTAGAGGGAGAACCGCGACTGGTGGAGCTGAGCGCAACCCCGATGGCCGACCACGAACAGCGTCTGCTGGTGGTGGAGCTGCGCAAGATCGACCAGCAGAAGAAGATCAGTCAGGAGCAGCAGCAACATGCCCAACAGCTGGCGGCCAAGGAGCTGGTGCGCGGGCTTGCCCACGAAATCAAGAATCCCCTCGGCGGCCTGCGCGGCGCGGCCCAGTTGCTGCAAAAAGAGCTGCCGGATCCGGCCCTGCGCGAATATACCGGCATCATCATCGAACAGGCCGATCGGCTGCGGGTACTGGTCGATCGGCTACTCGGCCCCCAGCGCCCCGGCCGTCACCAGATGCACAATGTCCATTCGGTGCTGGAGCAGGTACGCCGACTGGTGGAGCTCGAACTCCCCCCCTCTGTTCGCATCGAGCGGGATTACGACCCCAGCATCCCCGAATTCGAGATGGAGCCGGATCAGCTGCAGCAGGCGTTTCTCAACATAGTGCGCAACGCGGCCGAAGCACTGGGCGATCAGACCGGGCTTATTCGTATCAAAACCCGCACTGCATTCCAGATCACCATCCACGGCCAGCGCTACCGGCTGGCGGCGGAGATCAAGATCATCGACAACGGCCCCGGTATTCCCGATGCCATTCGCGACACCCTGTTCTACCCGATGATCACCGGCAAGGAGGGGGGAACCGGGCTCGGCCTCTCCATCGCCCAGAACCTGATCGATCAGCACAAGGGGCGAATTGACTGCATCAGCTGGCCGGGTCACACCGAATTCACCATTTTTCTACCGCTTCGCAAGTAAGGGAACCCCATGACCGCCAAAGTGTGGATCGTCGATGACGACAGTTCTATCCGCTGGGTGCTGGAGCGCACTCTCGGCAGCGAAGGCTTCAACTGCGAGAGCTTTGCCGATGGCGAAGCCCTGCTGCACGCCCTTGAGCTGCGCTCGCCCGATGTGATCCTCTCCGATATCCGGATGCCCGGCATCGATGGTTTGAGCCTGCTGGAGCAGATCCACCGCCGTCAGGCCGATCTGCCCATCATCATCATGACCGCCCACTCGGATCTCGACAGCGCGGTCAACGCCTACCAGCGCGGCGCCTTCGAGTACCTGCCCAAACCGTTCGACATCGACGAAGCCGTGACCCTGGTGCGCCGCGCCGAGAATCATCTCAAGGAACAGCGCACCAAGCGCAAGTCTCGCCAGCAAGAAGCCACCGCCACTCCCGAAATCATCGGTGAGGCACCGGCGATGCAGGAGGTGTTTCGCGCCATCGGTCGCCTGTCACGCTCCAGCATCTCGGTATTGATCAACGGCCAGAGCGGCACCGGCAAGGAGCTGGTCGCCCACGCCCTGCACAAGCACAGCCCGCGCGCCCACAAGAACTTCATCGCCCTCAACATGGCGGCTATCCCGAAAGATCTCATCGAATCGGAGCTGTTCGGTCACGAGAAGGGGGCCTTCACCGGCGCCAACAACATCCGCCATGGCCGCTTCGAGCAGGCCGACGGCGGCACCCTGTTTCTCGACGAGATCGGCGACATGCCGCTGGATGTGCAGACCCGGCTGCTGCGGGTCTTGGCCGATGGCCAGTTCTATCGAGTCGGCGGCCACCAGCCGGTGCAGGTGGATGTACGGATCATCGCCGCCACCCACCAGAATCTGGAGAAACGGGTCGCCGATGGCGAGTTTCGCGAGGATCTGTTCCACCGCCTCAACGTCATCCGAATCCACATCCCCGCCCTCAAGGAACGTCGTGAGGATATCCCCCAGCTGGCTCGTCACTTCCTGCTGCGCGCAGCCAAAGAGCTGAACGTCGAGGCCAAGAGCCTGCACCCGGATACCCAGGCCTATATCAGCCGCCTGCCCTGGCCGGGCAACGTGCGCCAGCTTGAGAACGTCTGCCGCTGGCTTACCGTGATGGCCTCGGGGCAGGAGGTTCTGGTGGGCGATCTGCCTGCCGAGCTGCTCACCCCCATCACCCACAACGCCGAACCGGGTCAACCGGCGTTGCCCGGTTGCTGGCAGCAACAGTTGCAGGAGTGGGTGGCCAGCAAGCTGGCGCTGGGAGAGACAGACATCCTGGCCGATGCCATGCCCCAGTTCGAGCGGATCATGCTGGAGACGGCGCTGGAACACACCCACGGCCACAAGCAGGAGGCAGCCCGCCTGCTCGGTTGGGGCCGCAACACCCTGACCCGCAAGCTGAAGGAACTCGATCTCTCCTGAGTCCCGGGGAAAAACGATTCCCATCACGCCCTGACAAATCACCGCCCGCCAGAACCCCGTTTAACCATAAACGGGGTATCTTTTTTGAAAGCCCCGCCTAGAATGGCAGGCTTTCAAACCTGACTCGACGAGGGCGCCCCCATGATTGACAGATCTCTCCCCCTGACCGACCTGCACCGCCATCTGGACGGCAACATCCGCCCGCAAACCATCCTCGAGCTGGGTCGCCAACACAATATCCAGCTGCCCGCCTTCGAACTGGAAGCGCTGCGCCCCCACGTACAGATCGTCGAAAACGAGCCGAGTCTGGTTGCCTTCCTGAAGAAGCTGGACTGGGGTGTTGCCGTGCTGGCTGACTATGATGCCTGCCGCCGGGTCGCCTACGAGAACGTGGAAGATCTGCTGCACGCCTGTATCGACTATGCCGAACTGCGTTTCAGTCCGGCCTATATGGCGATGGCCCATAAGCTGCACCCGCAAGGCGTGGTTGAAGCCATCATCGACGGCGTGGCCGCAGGCAGCCGCGACTTCGGTATCAAGACCAACCTGATCGGCATCATGAGCCGCACCTTCGGCACCGAGCAGTGCAATCAGGAGCTGGCCGCCTGCTTGGCTCACCGCGACAAGCTGGTCGCCATCGATCTGGCCGGTGACGAGCTGGGCTTCCCGGGCGAACTCTTTGTCGACCACTTCCGCAAGGTGCGCGATGCAGGCATGCGCGTCACCGTACACGCCGGTGAAGCCGCTGGCCCCGAGAGCATGTGGCAGGCCATTCGCGAGCTGGGCGCCGAGCGTATCGGCCACGGCGTCAAAGCGATTCAGGATCAAGCCCTGATGGCCTATTTGGCCGAACACCGCATCGGCATCGAATCCTGCCTCACCTCCAACGTCCAGACCACCACGGTAGCGAGCCTGACCGAGCACCCGATCCGCCAGTTCCTGGCCGCCGGCGTGCTGGCCTGCCTCAACACCGATGACCCGGCGGTGGAAGGGATCGACCTGCCGCACGAATATGAGGTGGCTGCCCCGGCCGCGGGTATGACCGCCAGCGAAATCCGCACTGCCCAGCAGAACGGCCTGACCCTGGCCTTCCTGAGCGATAGCGAGAAAGCCGAACTGAGCACCCGCGCAGCCAGCCGCTGATCCACACCTGCACTGCAAATAAAAACGGCCCACTTCGGTGGGCCGTTTGCTTTGCGGATTTCAGATGATAGGTAAGCACTGGGCAAGCAGGCAGATAGCAAAAGGCCCAAACCGGGTTTGGACCTTGGCTGATGACGGTGCAGGTAAAAACTACTCCTGCTCCTTGTCACGCTCCAGTGCCCGCTCCACCAGCGGCTCGGGCAGGCTCTTGGTCACCTCCACCCCCAGCTCGCGGAAACGCTCGACCTGCGCAATCAGGTTGCCACGGCCGTTAACCAGCCGTCCCATTGCCTTGTCGTAGCTCTCCTGCGCCTTGTGCAGGCTGCCGCCCATCTGCTGCATCTCCTCGACAAACAGCCGCAGCTTTTCGTAGAGGCGACCGGCCCGCTCGGCAATCTGGCGGGCATTCTGGTTTTGCCGCTCGTAACGCCACAGGTTCTCGATGGTACGCAGCGCTACCATCAGGTTGGTGGGGCTCACCAACAGGATGTTGTTGTCGAGACCGTAACGCACCAGCGAGGGATCGGCCTCCATCGCGGTGAGGAAGGCGGGCTCCACCGCCACGAACATCAGCACATAGTCGAGGGTGCGCACTCCGGGCAGCTGCTGGTAATCCTTGCGGCCCAGCTCGCGGATATGGTTGCGCACCGAGGCGACGTGCTCTTTCAGCGCCACCGCCTTCTCCAGCTCGTCATCGGCGTTGTACCAGCGCTCGTAGGCGGTCAGCGACACCTTGGCGTCGATGATGATGTCCTTCTCCTGCGGCAGGTGGACAATCACGTCGGGCTGGTAGCGCTTGCCCTTCTCCACCTCGATATTGACCTGGGTGTGGTACTCGTGGCCCTCGCGCAGGCCGCATTCGCTGAGGATCCGCGCCAACACCACTTCCCCCCAATTGCCCTGTTGCTTGCTGTCGCCCTTGAGGGCGCGGGTCAGCGCCGCCGCCTCTTCGGTCATGCGGGCGTTGAGCTCGGCGAGACGCTCCAGCTCGAACTTGAGGCTATGGCGCTGGGCCGTCTCCTGAGCGTGGGTCTCACCTACCTGACGGCGAAAGCCCTCGAGCTGCTCTTTGAGCGGTGTGAGCAGTAGATCGAGGCTATTCTGGTTCAATTCGCGGAAGTTGCCGGAGTTTTGCTCGAAGATCCGGTTGGCGAGATTCTCGAACTGCTGGCTTAGGCGCTGCTCCGTCTCCTGTTGCAGTTGCAGCTTCTCGGCGGCAGCCAGCCGCTCGCTGCGCAGGGTCGCTTCCGCATCCTTGAGGCGGGCGGTGAGCTTGATCAGCAGGGTCTGTTGCTGATCAAGCTTCTGCTGGCCCTGCATCCGCTCATCCTGCAACTCGTCGAAGCGATCCTGCAGCGCCTGATAACGCTCCTGCACCAGCATCAGCTCCTGAGCCTGCGCCGTGGCGGCCCGCCGCCCGATCAGCCAGCCCAGTCCGAGGGCCAGCACGGCGGCAGGCAGCAAGATCCCCCAGAGTCCGGGGTCGATCATTTGCGGCTCCGCTGACGCAGGAAGAGCTCAAGATAACGGTTAACCAGGATCCAGAGCACCACGTAGATGAGGTAGGCGGCCAGCACCACCCACTTGTGGGTGTTGACGCCGGTATCGAGCTCGGCGAACTCGATACCCTTGATGCGGCAGTAGGCCCACATCAGCAGAGGAAAGACATAGAGCAGGGACGCACGCCAGAGAAATAGCCACATATGTTTTCATTCAACCACGTAAAAAGACCCGCCTAGCTTACACAAGGGCAACTGCGCTTGCGATCCTGACGACCGCTATTCTCTGGCCTGCTTCCCGAAACTTCGATAAAATTAACCCCTAATAGGTATCAGGGGCGAGCATGACTCACTATTTCCTCCGTTGGCTGACACAAGGTTGGCAAGCTTCCCGCAAGCCTGCCGTGGTTTGCCATGAAGCGCGCCCGCCGTGGGCCATCGAGGAGTCCCAGTACCTCTCCCTCTGCACCCGCTGTGGCGAATGTTTCAAGGCCTGCCCGCGCGGTCTGCTCAAACCGGCCACCCAGGAGGAGTACGAGGGGAGTCCCATCGCCGGTACGCCAGTGCTCGATCTCGCCTGCGGCCAGTGCAGCTACTGCGGCAGCTGCGCCAGAGCCTGTCCCACCGGCGCCCTCGACCTTCAATTGGGCCGTCAGGTGCAGACCCGGGTGCAGATTGAAGAGAGTTGTCAGGCACGGCAGGGCTTCTACTGCCTGCTCTGTGAAGATGCCTGCCCGCAACAGGCGATCAAGGCCACGGCCGACGGCATCAACGTCAATATGGATGCCTGCAATGGCTGCGGTGCCTGTGGCCTCGCCTGTCTGCACGGCGCCATCACCCTGATCCGCCAGCCGGGCAGTCGTTAAAAACCACCTGCGTACAAAAGCAAAAGGGGCCATCAGGCCCCTTTCACATCTTGTTCGATATTCCACGCCCCGTCAGGCCATGGTCACAATAGTCTCTTGCTCGATACCCAGCAGGTGGCAGAGACGATTGGGATCGCGCACCGCATCGGCCAGAGTGTACTCACCCAGCACTTCGAGGAAGGCGTTCATGGCGCGGCGCAGAATGCCCTGAATGCGGCAGCCACCGGAGAGACGGCAGTTTTCGCGCTTGCAATCGACCGGACAGAGCACATGCTCCATGTCCATCACCACATCCCGTAAATTGATGGAGACCGCCGAGCGACCGAGGCGAATACCACCGTGCTTGCCGCGTACCGTCTCGATGTACCCCTTGATGCCAAGCTGGTGCACAATTTTGACCACGTGGTTGCGAGAGATGCCGAAGGTATCGGCCACTTCGGTAATGGTCGACAGACGATCCCCCGGCTGAACCGCCAGGAAGGTCAGGGTACGCAGGGCGTAGTCGGTAAATCGTGTCAGTTGCATGGTCGCACTTGCCTCTTACTACAAGCCAGGAATCAGGACGACAACATTGAGCTAAGAGGCAGGAGACAACCGGTTTGCCTCTGTTTGCCCATTGGTTCGCCAGAGGAGGCCTGTCTCTTAATCTGAGTTGCGGAGTGACAGGTTAAGAGCAGCACAACCGGGTGTCGATGAAGATGCACATAAATCGACACTTTCTTTGATTGATCGCAAACTTGCCGGGTTAGCCCAGCGTTTACCCGCTTTATAGCGGGTAAATCTCCCGAATAGTTCCCCTTACCAAGCCCCTTCGACCTGCAGTCATATGGCCCGCAAACCGCCCCTCAATCGACCGTCAAAGAGATGGTTCAGTGGGATTGTTTCAGCCAGTTTTTCAGGGCAACCGAGGGGATGGAGCTCTCTGAGGCGACGGCAAATGCGCCCCAGTCCACCGCGCACTGTAGCGCATCCTTGATCGCCATGCCCCTCGCCAGACCATGGATCAATCCGCCGGCGAAGGCATCTCCCGCCCCCGTGGTATCGACCACAGATACTGGCCGGGCGGCAACCCGGATCTGCTCATCGCCGTGGATGGCCACTGCGCCCGCCTTTCCTTCGGTCAGCACCAGCCATTCGAGCTGCTCCCCCGCCAGCTGGCGGGCATGCTGCCAGGGGTCGCTCACCTCGCCGAGATCGGAGCGGGAGGCCACCAGCACATGGCTGGGACGGCGCGCTTGGCCGCCCTTGGGATACTGGGCCACCACGAAGCTCTTGCCGAGCATCTGGCGCATGTAGCTGATGATGGCGGTGCCGGGATAGTTCACATAGAGGCAGTCGATCCCCTCCAGCGGCAGATCGCCGGGCAGGTCGGGACGCCGCGGGCGGCGCAGTATGGTGCGCTCGCCGGTGGAGTCCACCAGGATCAGCAGCTCGCCGGTCTCGCCGCCAAAGCGCTCCACATGGCTGCAATCCAGCCCGTAACCGGCCGCCTGCTCCAGCAGCCAGTCGCCGGTCTCGTCCAGCCCGATGCGGGAGGCGATGGTCACCTCATGGCCCGCCCACACCAGCCCGATGCCGGTGTTGGCGGCGCCACCTCCCAGCCTGCGTCCCTGATCCACATATTGCAGCCGAGCCCCCGCCACCAGCGGTTCGGAGAGGGAGAGCACATGATCACAGTTGAGATTGGCAAGCAGCAGAATGCGGGACATAGAGACCTCGGACGATGGAGATAGCCCAAAAGAGACAGGCTGAACCCCGAGTAGAGCCCAGCCTGACAGAAGAGACAACCGGCAGCGATCGGGAATCCGATCGGGATCAATAGATGGGCAGCTCCACCCCGGCCAGCAGCTCGTCGATGCGCGCCTGACTCGGCTGCTGCATCACGCTCTGGATCACCTCCTTGGTGAGGTGGGGTGAGAAGGAGCTGATGAAGTCATACATATAGTTCTGCAGCAGGATGCTCTTGCTGAAACAGATCTGCGCCGGGCAGGGCTTGAACAAGTGCTCCAGATTGATGGAGACCAGCCCGGGGCTGTCGGTGTCGTTGGCCACCAGCGAGGAGATGATGCCGATGCCAAAGCCCAGCTCCACGTAGCGCTTGATCACCCCGGCGTCCATCACCGTCATGTAGTAACTCGGGGTGAGACCGGCGGCATGGAATACCTCGTCCTGCACCTGACGACCAGTGGCGCCACTCTCGTAGCTGAGGATGGGGTAGTGACAGAGCTGCTCCAGGGTCGGCTTCTTCACCTTGGCCAGCGGGTGATCCTGCGGCACCACCAGCGAGAGAGTCCAGAGGTAGGCGGGCAGCGCGATCAGCTCCTTGTCGAAGCCAATCTCGTGGGCAACGATGGAGAAATCGGAGTAACCCTTGCTGATCTGCTCCTTGCTCGCCGACATTACCGGATGGAGGTGGAACGAGATCTTGGGATACTTCTTGGTGAAGTAGGTGACTGACTTGGGCAGCAGGTAGCGGGCGATGGTGTGGGTGGTGTGAATATTGAGGGTGCCCACGGTCGGGTCCAGATACTCGCGGGAGATCGCCTTGATCTTGCTCTCGATATTGAGCATCGCCTCGGCACACTTGATGATCTCTTCCCCCACAGGCGTAATGCGGTGCAGGTGCTTGCCACGGCGCTCGAAGATCCGCACCCCCAGCTCGCTCTCCAGCAGGCCAATCTGTTTGCTGACCCCCGGCTGACTGGTGAAGAGCGCATCGGAAGCCACGGACACATTGAGGTTGTGGTCCCGGATCGCGATCAAATACTTCAATTGCTGTAGTTTCAAGGCGTCACACTCTCACACTGGTTTGGCTCAGACAGCTTTGGCTCAGGCTGGGACGGCAATCAAGCCAGACAAACAGGCCGCCACATGGGCGGCCAGTGTACCATCCGATCCCGATATCTCCGCGCTTGATCCTTCATTTTGCTACAAAATCTAGCATCCGAAGGGGTCGCTGACAAACCGGGCTCAGGCCGCGCCAGCCCGCAGCGGCAGGATCCCCAGAAACTGCAGCAGCCACTGCATCATGGTCGCCGAATCCACCTCCCCCTCCAGCGAAGAGAGGCTGCTCTGGTAGCGCTCGTCGGGCAACAGGCCGCGGCGCCGCTCGATCAGCGCCCGGTTATACTCCACCGAGAACTCCGGATGCCCCTGAATGGCGACGATGTGATCACCCTGCAAAAACATGAAGTTGGGACAAAAATCGTTGCCCGCCAGTCGGGTCGCCCCCGGCGGCAGCAGTGCCACCTGATCCTGATGGCTGGCCAGAATGCGGATCTGATCCCGCGCTGGCGCCATCCAGGGCTCATCTGCCAGCATGGGATGCACCGACACTCCCAGCCCCCATCCCTTGGTGGACTTTACCACCTCGCCACCGAGCGCCTGGGCGATCACCTGATGACCGAAGCAGACACCTGCCAACTTGACGTCGGCATCGTGCGCCTGGCGGATCCACGCCCGCAGTGCCTGAATCCAGGGAATATCGCTGTAAGCATCGTGGCGCGAACCTGTGATGAGCCAGGCATCGCACTCGTGCAGATCCTCCGGCAACTCGCCATCGATGGCTGACCAGACCCGAAACTCCAGCTCGGGTGCCAGCGGCTGAAACCCCCTGATAAACATCTCGGAGTAGACGGGGCCAAAACGATCCGCCAGATCGGGATCCAGCCGGTCACAATCGAGAATTCCCAATCGCATCTGTTGTTCCTTTACAGAGTTCGCCCCCGCCAATCAACGACCGGCGGGGGCAAGAGGTTAGGCCATGAGCACACGCCAGCGCGTCACTTCATGGTCGGCATGGAGAACTCGGCACCACTGCGCAGGCTCTGGGGCCAGCGCGCCGTGACCGTCTTCATCCGGGTATAAAAGCGAACCCCGTCCGGCCCGTGCATGTTGAGCGGCCCGAAGATGGAGCGCTTCCAGCCGCCAAAGCTGTGAAACGCCATCGGCACCGGAATGGGAACGTTCACCCCTACCATACCGACCTGCACCCGCGCCGTGAAGTCCCGCGCGGTGTCGCCATCACAGGTAAAGATGGCGGTACCGTTGCCGTACTCGTGTTCGTTGATAAGGCGAAGTGCCGTCTCGTAGTCCGGTATCCGTACGATGGAGAGCACAGGGCCGAAGATCTCCTCGCGGTAGATGCGCATCTCGGGGGTCACCTCGTCAAACAGGCAGCCACCGATGAAGTAACCCTCGTCGTGGCTCAGCGTGCGGCCATCGACCCGCAACACTGCCCCTTCGGCCACCCCCTGATCCACGTAGCCGCGCACCTTGGCCAGATGCTCCTTGCTGATGAGCGGCCCCATTTCGTTCTCCGGGCTCTGGCCCAGCCCCGGGCCCACCCGCAGTTTTTCCACCAGCGGCGTCAGCTTGGCCACCAGCGCATCGGCGGTCTCGTCCCCCACCACCACGGCCACCGAAATAGCCATGCAGCGCTCACCCGCCGCCCCATAAGCAGCCCCCATCAGGGCGGAGACCGCCTGATCGAGGTCCGCATCCGGCATCACCACCATGTGGTTCTTGGCGCCGCCCAACGCCTGTACCCGTTTGCCGTGAGCCGAGGCGGTGGCATAGATGTACTGGGCGATGGGGGTGGAACCGACAAATGACACGGCACCTACTCGCGGGTCGGTCAGCAGCACATCTACCACCTCCTTGTCACCGTTCACCACGTTTAGCACGCCATCCGGCAGACCGGCCTCCTTGAGCAGCTCGGCCATCCGCAGCGAGAGGGAGGGATCCTTCTCGGAGGGCTTGAGAATAAAGGTATTGCCGCAGGCGATGGCGACCGGGAACATCCAGAGCGGCACCATGGCCGGGAAGTTGAACGGGGTGATACCGGCGCAAACCCCGACCGGCTGCATCATGGAGTAGCTGTCTACCCCACGGCCGACGTTGAGAGAGTGTTCCCCCTTGAGCAGATGGGGAATGCCGCAGGCAAACTCCACCACCTCCAGCCCGCGGGTCAACTCACCCTGCGCATCGGAGAAGACCTTGCCGTGTTCACGGCTGATGAGCTGGGCCAGCTCGTCCCTGTGCTGCTCCATCAACTCTTTGAAGCGGAAAAAGACCCGGGCCCGCACCAGCGGCGGGGTTTGCGACCAGTCGGCAAAGGCACGCTCGGCGATGGCGATCGCCTCCTGACACTCGGCGGCGCTGGAAAGCCCGACGCTCCCCTGCTGCTTGCCGCAGGCTGGGTTGAAGATGGCGCCCTGGCGCCCGCTACGACTCTCCTGCGGCTGGCCGTTGATGAAGTTGCTGACCCTGTATGTCATGTATCCTCCGTGATAATTGATGTGGTGATTGCGCTGAACAAGACAACGCAAGGCCCCGCCAGCGCGGGGCCATCAAATGGGTTAGGGTTGTGCCTGCAGGGCATCCTGCAGCAGGGTGAAGAGATCATCGATCTGGCTGCGCTCGATGATGAGGGGTGGCGACAGGGCGATGATGTCGCCGGTCACCCTGATCAGCGCCCCCTTCTCGAAGCAGCGGACAAACACCTCATAGGCGCGCTTGCCCGGCGCATCCGGCATGGATTCAAGTTCGATACCGGCCACCAGCCCGTAGTTGCGCACATCCTTCACATGCTTGCAGCCCTTCAGCGAATGGGCCGCCTCCTCCCAGTAGCCCGCCAGATCCGCGGCGCGGCTAAGCAGGTTCTCGCTGCGATAGATCTCGAGGGTCGCCAGACCCGCAGCAGCAGCCACCGGATGACCGGAATAGGTGTAGCCGTGGAACAGCTCGATAGCCCCCTTACCTGCCGCCATCATGTCGTCATAAATATGCTTTTGCACCAGCACAGCTCCCATGGGGATAGCGCCGTTGGTGAGCCCCTTGGCGCAGGTGATCATGTCGGGGATGACATCGAACTCCTGCGCGGCGAAGGGAGAGCCAAGGCGACCGAAACCGGTGATCACCTCGTCAAAAATCAGCAGGATGCCGTGTTTGGTGCAGATCTCCCGCAGCCGCTTGAGGTAGCCTTTGGGCGGCATCAGCACGCCGGTACTGCCGGCGATGGGTTCGACGATCACCGCCGCTATGTTGCTGGCATCGTGCAGAAAAACGATCTTCTCCAGCTCGTCGGCCAGCGCCACATCCTCCTCAGGCAACCCTTTGGTGAAGGCATTTTTGGCGATGTTGAGGGTATGGGGCAAATGATCCACCCCGGTCAGCAGGGAGCCAAACCACTTGCGATTGCCAGGAATGCCCCCCACCGAGATGCCGCCAAAGCCAACCCCGTGATAACCCCGCTCGCGACCAATCAGCCGGGTGCGGGTGCCCTGACCGCGAGCCCGCTGCCAGGCCAGTGCGATTTTGAGCGCGGTATCAACCGACTCTGAGCCGGAGTTGGTATAGAAGACATGGCCAAAGCCCTGGGGAGCGATCTCCACCAGCCGGTTGGCCAGCTCGAACGGCAACGGGTGGCCCATCTGGAAAGTGGGGGCGAAATCGAGGTGGGAAATCTGCTGGGAGACCGCCTCGGCAATCTCGCGCCGACCATGGCCCGCGTTGCAACACCAGAGTCCGGCAGTGCCATCCAGTATCTTGCGGCCATCCTCTGAGTGATAATACATCCCCTCCGCCGACTTCAGGATGCGCGGCGCCGCCTTGAACTGCTGGTTGGCGGTGAACGGCATCCAGAAGGCGGACATGTCGGAGGGAGTATTGATGTCGCTGATCGGTTTCATGGTCACCTCATCCTTAAGGTGTTTAGCAACTATTGGCCATTGCCTATTAAATTAAACACCTGAATCCATAAAAAAGGGCTCATTATCGCCCTGTCTGATGCCACCCCTAGCTAGATGACTCTACAGGGTGGTATAAGATATTTAACACAAATTTAATAATAGTAAACAGTCAAGGAGTGTCTATCGATGGATATCGGTCACCGTCTCAAGGCGGTTCGCACCAAGGCGGCCCTCTCCCAGCGCGAGCTGGCCAAACGCTCGGGCGTGACCAACGGATTCATCTCCCAGATCGAAAAGAATCAGGTGAGCCCGTCAGTTGCCTCCCTGCGCAAGGTGCTGGAAGGGATCCCCATGTCACTGGCCAGCTTCTTTACTGACGAGACCGAAATGGACTCCGAAGTGATCTTTCGCGCCGCCGATATGCCGGATCTCGGCACTCACCCCATTAGCTACCGGCTGGTGGGCCACAGCCGTGCCAACCGTGCCATCGGCATGTTGCAGGAGGTGCTGCCACCGGGCGCCGACACTGGCGACGACATGCTGAGCCACGAGGGTGAAGAGTGCGGCATCGTCATCAAGGGCGAGGTTGAAGTGACCGTGGGTGAGCAGATCTACCTGCTGACACCGGGGGACGGCTACTACTTCGACAGCCGCACTCCTCACCGTTTTCGCAATGTGGGCGAGCAGGAGTGCGTATTGATTTCGGCCAATACCCCCGCCAGTTTCTAACAGGGTGATAAGGGGCCAGCCAGCCGCCAATGTTTAATGAATTGTTACAAAATGGATTTACAAGTGGCAGGATGTTTAGCATATTGATACGCGGACAATGACTTTTGCCGGTTCAAGGAGTGAACATGAGTGACCTGACCCTGGCCCAGTGGCAACACAAGGCCGCCCATCTGACCCTGCCCTCACAAGCCTTTATCAACGGTAGCTATCGGGATGCCGTCAATGGTGCCACCTTCGACTGTATCAACCCGGCCAACGGCAAGCTGCTGACCAAGGTAGCAGCCTGCGATGCCGCCGATGCCGAGCTGGCGGTACAGGCCGCGCGTGATGCCTTCAACGACAAGCGCTGGAGCGGCCTGCCGCCGAAACAGCGCAAGCTGATCATGCAGCGCTTCGCCGAACTGATGCGTCTCAACAAGGTGGAGCTGGCACTGCTGGAGTCGCTGGACATGGGCAAACCCATCGGCGATGCCATGGGCTACGATGCCCCTGCCGCCGCCAACTGCATCGCCTGGAACGCCGAAGCGATCGACAAGATCTACGATCAAGTCGCGCCGGTCGAGGAATCCGCCCTGGCGCTGGTGACCCGGGAACCGCTCGGGGTCGTTGCCGCCATAGTACCGTGGAACTTCCCGCTGGTGATGGCCTGCTGGAAGCTGGGCCCAGCGCTCGCTACCGGCAACTCGGTCATTCTCAAGCCTTCCGAGAAATCCCCCCTGACCGCCCTGCGTATCGCCGGCCTGGCCAAGGAAGCGGGCATTCCGGACGGTGTGTTCAACGTGCTGCCGGGCTTTGGCCACATCGTGGGCGAGGCGCTGGCCATGCATATGGATGTGGACTGCATCACCTTCACCGGCTCCACCAAGATCGGTAAACATCTGGTGGAGTGCTCCGGCAAGTCCAACCTCAAGCGCGCCTTTATGGAGTGCGGCGGCAAGAGCCCCAACATCATACTGGCGGATGCGCTGGACCTGGATACCGCGGCCAAGAGCGCCGCTGGCGCCATCTTCTACAACCAGGGCGAGGTGTGTACCGCCGCCTCTCGCCTGCTGGTGCAAAACAGCATCAAGCCGCAATTTATGGAGCGACTGCTGGCCCATGCCCGCGAGTGGATCTCAGCCAACCCGCTCGACCCTGCGACCCGCATCGGCGCCATGGTGGATCACATCCAGATGGAGCAGGTGCTGCGCTATGTCGAGATTGGCAAGCAGGAGGGAGCCAAGCTACTGCTGGGAGGCAAACGCACCAATCTTGAGAGCGGCGGCTTCTATATCGAGCCCACCATCTTCGACGAGGTGACACCCGAGATGCGGATCTTCCGCGAGGAGATTTTCGGCCCTGTGCTGGCAGTGACCGGTTTCGACACGCTGGAAGAGGCCATTGCACTGGGCAACGACACCGACTACGGGCTGGCAGCAGCGATCTGGACCGCGGATCTCAACAAGGCGGTGAAGGGTTCCCGCGCCCTGCGTGCTGGCACCGTATTCGTCAACAACTGGGATGGCGGCGACATGACCATGCCGTTTGGTGGCTTCAAGCAGTCTGGTAACGGTCGTGACAAGTCGCTGCACGCGCTGGAGAAGTACACCGAGCTGAAAAGTACCTGGATCCAGCTCGAATAAAGGTATAAATAGCCATCATCATCAGCAATGGGGGAGAAATCCCCCCTTTTGCATTTTGGTCTTCCATCAGGCGGCACAATCGATATAATCATCAAATAAGCAAACCATTAAATATAAAGACAAAAATGCTATTTTTTCTGGGAAGCGTACTTTTTCTGGTGATCGGGTTGCCCCTGCTGTTTTTCGTGCTGGGGCACGGCGAGGCCTACGTGACCTGGGGCCCCTGGATCTCCGCCATCGCCCTGATGTTGTGGCTGTTGATGGACGTCGACAAGATCCGTCGCGGCAAAGGCTGACCAGCTTCCAACCGTATTCTCAAACTTCGTTTATTCGCTTCTTTCCTCGATAAAGGATCGCTACACTGATTTTTTTGCGATGTTTTCCCGCATCCAACGCATCAGTAAAGGTCATCCGCATGCCGCAACAGATCCAGCGCCAGGGCGTCATCTACGCCCTGTGCGCCTATACCCTTTGGGGCATAGCCCCCATCTATTTCAAGACCATCTCTGCCGTCCCGGCCGCTGAAATTCTGACCCACAGGATGATCTGGTCCTGCGTGCTGCTGATGGTGCTCACCCTGGCTGGCCGCCAGTGGCACAAGGTGCAGGCAGTGCTGCGTCAGCCAAAAGTGCTGCTCACCCTAGCTTTTACCTCGGTCACCGTTGGCGGCAACTGGCTGCTGTTTATCTGGGCCATCAACAACGGCCACATGCTGGATGCCAGCCTCGGCTACTACATCAACCCGCTGTTCAACGTGCTGCTGGGGATGGTGTTTCTGAGCGAGAAACTGCGCCGCCTGCAGTGGTGGGCGGTGGCGCTGGCCTTTGCCGGGGTGACGATCCAGCTTATCGCCTTTGGCTCCCTGCCCTGGATTGCACTGGTGTTGGCATCGAGCTTCGCCATCTATGGCCTGGTGCGCAAAAAACTGGCCCTCGATGCACTTACCGGTCTGCTGATCGAAACCATGATCATGCTGCCACCGGCAGCAATCTATCTGTGGGGCATTGCCGACAGCCCCACCAGCCATCTCACCCAGAACGACTGGCACCTCAACCTGCTGCTGATCGCTGCTGGCGCCGTCACCACAGCCCCTCTGCTCTGCTTCACCGCCGCCGCGACACGGCTCAAGCTCTCCACCCTGGGCTTCTTCCAGTACATAGGCCCCAGCCTGATGTTCATCCTCGCTGTCACTCTCTACGGCGAGGAGCTGGCAATGGACAAGGCTCTTACTTTCGCCTGTATCTGGAGCGCGCTGCTGATCTTCACGCTGGATGGGCTGCGCAACGGCAAGCGTCCTGCTGCAACGAGCAATATAAAGCCTTCAAAATCAAATCAGTAGCTAACAAAGTCATCAGAAGCGATATGCCATTTTCTCGCCCCCTGACCTGTTAAACCGGTAGCCTTGGACTCAATGTGGGAATAGGATCCGCACTCCCTATTCTCCATCCAGCTATAAGGAATTACAGCTATGACTCGAAAATGGTCGCTCCCCATCGTGGCAATCGCGGGGGGAGCGTTACTCTGGCTTGGCAACACCTTTGGTATGAAATGGGCCCTGATGGCCCTGATCGGATTCGGCTTTGGCTTCACCCTCTCCTTCAGCCGCTTCGGCATCGTGTTCGGTTGGCGCGAAATGCTGACCAAGCGCAACAGTTACTATGTGCGGGTTCACCTGCTCACCATCGCCATCGAAATTCTGCTGTTCACCACCTTCCTCTCCTTTAGTCACGCCCTGTTTGGCGATGCCATGGTGGGCAACGTGATGGCTATCGGCATTCCCTTCATCGTCGGTGCCTTCCTGTTCGGCATCGGCATGCAGCTGGCAGGCGTCTGTGCCACCGGCACTCTTTACTGCTGCGGCGAGGGACAACCCCGCTTCTGGCTGGTGCTGCTCTGCTACGGCATCGGCACCCTGATCAGCAACCAGTTCCGCCCCGAACTGGAGGCCACCTTCTCCAGCCAAGTGGTGCTGGCAAAAGACCTGACCGGCAATATCTGGAGCGGCATGCTGCTCAACCTGGCACTGGTCGCCGCGCTGTTCTTGCTGTTTCGCAAGAGCGAGCTAAAACGTACCGGCGAGCTCAAGCCCCTCTTCAGCGGCGGCAACCTGTTCTGGCGCGACGGCCGCTTCACCGTGCTGACAGGCGGCATCATCATAGCTCTGCTCAACTCCACTGTCGTCGCCCTGCACGGCTCGGCCTGGACCATCACCGGCGCCGTCTATGACATGGCGCTGCGCGGAGCCTCCCTGTTCGGTCTGTTCGAGGGCAACCCCAAGCTGGCCCAGCCGCTGTTCATCAACCCCATGGTCGGCATGTTCTGGCTCGGCATTCTGGGGGCCATGCTGGCGCGCTGCATCAGCGGTGGCGGCACCTTCGCCCCGATGCGGCTCGGCAACAGCCTGGCCTCCATCCTCGGCGGCCTGCTGATGGGGATGGGCGCCATGTACAGCGCCTGCAACCTCGGCGGCTTCTTCGACGGTACCGCCTCCGGCAGCCTGCACGGCTGGGTCTGGATGCTGATGGCCCTCGCCGGCAGCCTGATTGGTATTCGCTTGCGCCCGCTGTTCAAGATCTAAGCCACAGGCCGGTACTCGCCAACAAGGGAGTCGGGTCACACCAAATAAAGAGAGCCAGTCCGCTTGCGCGGGCTGGCTCTCTTTTTTCTGTCGCGCCGGGATCACCCCGGCCTTTTTGCTAACTCTTCATCAGAACCACTGGCCGTGGCGCTTGATGTAGATGGTCTTGACGGTCTGGGTCAGCCCCATGTAGGCCAGCATGGTAATCACCAACCACATGAAGTACTTGGGCCCATCCAGATTGATGAAACCGAAGTGCTCAGCCACAGGCGAGAAGGGCAGGTAGCAGCCGATGGCAATGGCGATCGAGGTGGAGAGCAGCACCGGCAGGGTAGCGGTACTCTGCAGGAACGGGATCTTGCGGGTACGCAGCATATGTACCACCAGCGTTTGCGACACCAACCCCTCGATGAACCAGCCGGAGTTCATGATGGCCTGACCGTTGACCAGCGGATCCATACTGCCGTTGGCGGTGGCATAGAGGGCGCCAGCACCGAACACGAACCACATCAGGCAATAGGTACTGATATCGAACACCGACGAGGTCGGGCCAAGCCAGAGCATGAAGCGCTTGATGTTGCTCGCCTCCCACTTGCGCGGTCGCTTGAGGAACTCGGGATCCATCTTGTCCCACGGCAGCAGCATCTGGGAGACGTCATACACCAGATTCTGGATCAGCATCTGCATCGCCAGCATGGGTGCCCATGGCAGCCAGGCGGAAGCCACCAGCACCGAGAAGACGTTGCCGAAGTTGGAACTGGCGGTCATGTTGAGGTACTTGAGGATGTTGCCAAAGGTCTCGCGCCCCTTGATCACCCCCTCCTCCAGCACCATCAGACTCTTCTCCAGCAGGATGATGTCGGCGGTCTCCTTGGCGATGTCGGCACCGCTGTCCACCGAGATCCCTACGTCCGCATCCCGCAGCGCCGGCGCATCGTTGATGCCGTCACCGAGGAAACCGACGGTGTTGCCGTTGGCCTGCAGCGCCTTAACCACCCGCGACTTCTGCAGCGGGGTGAGCTTGGCGAAGATGGTGGTCTGCTTGACTACCTCGCACAACGCCACGTCATCCATTCCTTCGATATCCTTGCCGAGCAGCGGTAAGCCGGGCTCCAGCCCTACGTCACGACACACCTTGCTGGTGATGATGGGATTGTCACCGGTCAGCACCTTGACCGCCACACCATAGTCGTTCAGCGCACGGATGGCCGGTGCGGCCGAATCCTTGGGCGGATCGAAGAAGGTGAGGAAGCCGCGCACCACCAGATTGACCTCATCACTGGTACGATAGCTCTGCTTGCACTCGCCTGCCGAGATCTCGCGGGTCGCCACGATCAATACCCGATAGCCCTCGGCATTGAACTCCTCGCTCTGGCGCAGCAGGGCAAGGCGATCGGCGTCGGTCAGATCCCGCACCTCCTGGCCATCGGCGATCTGGCTGGAGACGGCCAGCATCTCTTCCACCGCCCCCTTGGAGACCATCAGCTGCTGGCCACGCTCATCCTGTACGATCACCGACAGACGGCGGCGCACGAAGTCGAATGGCAACTCATCCACCTTGCTGTAACCAGCCGGCTTGCAGCCAGCTCCCAGCACATCGGCATGCTCGATCACCGCGATGTCCATCAGGTTCTTCATGCCGCTCTGATGATAACTGTTGAGCCAGGCCAGCTGCAGGATCCGGTCGTCCCGGTTGCCACGCACGTCGTAGTGGTGCTCGAGGATGATCTTGTCCTGGGTCAGGGTACCTGTCTTGTCGGTGCAGAGCACGTCCATGGCACCGAAGTTCTGCACCGAGTTGAGCCGTTTGACCACCACCTTGCGCTTGGCCATGGCCACCGCCCCTCGCGCCAGGTTGGCGGAGACGATCATCGGCAGCATCTCGGGGGTGAGCCCTACCGCCACCGCCAGCGCGAAGGTGAGCGCCGACATCCAGTCACCACTGCTGATACCACTGAGCATGAAGACGATGGGCACCATCACCAGCATGAAGCGGATCAGCAGCCTGGTGACGCTGTTGACGCCGCGATCGAAACTGGTCTCGATGCGCTTGTGGCTCACCACGTTGCGGGCCAGCGAACCGAAGTAGGTGTCGCTGCCGGTGGCCACCACCACAGCCTTGGCTGTACCGCTCACCACGTTGGTGCCCATGAAGCAGATGTTGGGCTGATCGAGCAACCCCACGTCCCCTGTGCTGTTGCCGTCTGCCGACTTCTCGGCCACAGCTCCCAGAGTGTCATACTTCTCTACCGGCAGTGCTTCACCGGTCAGCACCGCCTGGCTGATGAAGAGATCGCGGGATTCAATCAGCTTGATGTCGGCGGGGATCATGTCTCCCGCCTGCAAGTGCACTATGTCTCCGGCCACCAGCTCGGTCATTGCCACCTCCTTGCGCTGGGGGGTAGCGCCCGGCGAGGGACGACGCTGTACAGTGGCAGTGTTGCGCACCAGTGACTTGAGCGCCTCGGCCGCCTTGGCGGAACGGTACTCCTGCCAGAAGCGCAGCAGACCGCTCAGGCCCACCATGACACCGAGGATGATCACCTTGACCCAGTCCTCATCACCCGGCTCGGCCATCAGCACGTCCATCACGTAACTGACCAGCCCAAGCACCATCAAGACCATCACAAACGGGTTTTTGAACGCCTGCAGCAGCTGGATCAATGGATGGGGCGGCTTGTCGTGGGTCACCTCGTTGGGGCCAAACTGGACCAGACGGTTGGCCGCCTCGGTCGCGGTCAGGCCGTCGATATTGCCGCGCACGGCAGTGAGGGTGTATTCGAGGCACTTGTCGGCCTCGTCGAGCACCCGGGAGGAGAGCTTCTCATTGGCACGGCCCGGGGCGACGAACCCCTGTTGCTTGTGCCGGCTGGCAGTATGTTGTTGCTTCATAACTTTAAATCCTGATTTTCGCTTGCAGAAGGGCCCTGTCGCGGGCCAGGCCAGGCGTCAGTACTGATATCGAAAGCTGTGAACCCGACTCGTTGCCGGCACGCTCAACTGGCGCGCACGGGGCGGCTCGTCAGACAAATGTCTGCCGTCGAGCTAACCTGCATGGTTGGGTCAGATCAGGGGTCAGAACACCGCATCCCGTCCCCGCAGGGGGGATCAGGAGTGGGGAGACGTGAACCCCGAGGGTCGAGGTTTGGGCTCTTCGGTCATACGATATCCTCCGAGTGGGGTGGAGAGAGGGCCGGACGAACCATGGACAGCGATACACACTGTCGTTGGCAGGCATGGCCGCGAGTCTGCATTATCAGCGGACCAATCCGGTGATCCCGCAACTAGAGCGGCATCACCCATAAAGAAAATCAGGATTACGACAGTTTGAAATAACTGGATGCGGGCAGGAAATAGTATCAGTGATATCTGGCGGGTAAGAACATCGGAGAAAACCACGCCTATAGAAATATTACAGCGCGACCCTTGCCACCGCCGAAATATATTAATCAATCACATCATTTATTTTAATGTGCAACCTGCCATATCGAAAACCAAATAGTTTTCAATATGAGATTATCCATCTTGTTATTTTACGCTTGATCCCTTCCCGACCACGGCACGGATGCATGGTTCCGACGCTGTGACGGCCCTGACGGGCAGTACCGGGATGCATGATGAAGCGTTCAATTGCAGGGGTCGCGAGGCGCGCATGGCTCGCAGATGAGCGGAACGATCCAGATTTACAACCGTAATCCCTGATGAAGGCGGGATAAAGAGGTTGTGAGAGTCGATGCTGACTCATATAGATGCTGCACTCTATGCTTGTGATTCGAGCAATCAGAGTGAGAGAGAAGATAAAATATTCGGCCTCAGCTCTGGTAAACCCGCATCGCGATTTGCAATCGGCTACAACTGTCGCAGTCCATAATATTTACCTGTCTATTGATAACACGCAGAGATTCTAACCAAAAGGATCTTCTGGCGCAAAGTTTAATTCTATTTTTTTATCCTGTAATTTCCTGGAAATATAATAACTATTCCTATTAGGAAAAGATTCGATAACTCATGATGTTGGCAAATCAGGTCTGCACCACCATCCGATCACGCTGACCATAGAAAACGGGAGGCCTGGCCTCCCGTTCTTCTCGAATCCCATCTCTAGCCGCAGCATCACTGCGCCGGCTGGGAAACCCCTTCCAGATGGATTTCAACCCGACGATCCGGTGCCAGACAGGCAATCAGCTCCTGTTTGGAACGGCTGGCGCAGTTGTTGCCAGTAACCGGATTGGCCTTGCCACGCCCTTCGACCCGCACCTTGTCAGCATACAAGCCTTTGGCTACCAGATAGCTGGCCACGCTCTGGGCCCGCTTCTCGGAGAGGGCCAGGTTGTAGTTGTCGGAGCCGATGCGGTCGGTATAACCGACCACGGTCGCGACGCCATCCTTCGGATTGGCCGCCACAATCTGGCTGAACAGGGCATCGAGCGCCTGATTGGCAGCCGGTTTCAGGGTCGCCTTGTTGAACTCGAACAGCACATCGGAACTAAGGCTGAAGGTCTTGGGCTCCACCACCACAGCCGGGGCAGGCTCGGCTGCCGGAGCTGGCGCCGGCACAGCAACCTCACCACCTTGCTGACCGAAACGATAGAGCATGCCGAACGAGATCAGGCCGTTATCCAGCTCGATGCCTGAGCGATCGAGAGAGGCATCTCCCAGCGGCGTAGTGTACTGGTACTCCAGACGGGCGGCCCAGTCACGATCGATGGCGTACTCGGCACCCAGCGCCCCGACAAATGCGGCGCCATGCTTTTTACCGGTCTCGCTGCTATTGGCGAAGCTGATCTCGCTATCCGTCCAGGCATAGGCACCGCCGAGCCGGCCATAAAGATCGAGCACATTCGTTGCCGGGAAGCTGATCTTCATGGTGGCCTGAATCATCTGGCTCTTGGCTTCGGTATTGAGGGTATTGGCGCCGGTGCCCGAGGTGGTGTCGTATTTGCCAAGCCAGTCATAACCCAGCTCGAACCCCAGGTTGGGGTTGAGCTGGTAACCGGCGAACAGACCCAGACCCAGATCATCCGTGTTCTCGCTGGTATTACCCAACGTCTGGGCAATCGACTCGGCATACTGGTTGTGGTCAACGCCATAGTAATTGGACCAACCGGCCTTGCCACCGACATACCAGGTATTGTCCTGAGCAGCGGCCTGCACGGCTCCGGCCGCCAGCAAACCACTGACCAATACGGCAAGCATGGATTTATTCATATTTTCGCCTCTGCAATAAGTCGTTATGGGCGCCTGAGTGCGCACTCTTCCCTGTGTGAAGCCGTCAGGCGGCCTCTCCGCTATTCAGGGTATCCCATCCGAACGCAGCCTCAAATGACCAGCATCTCAGGAGTGTGAAGCGGCCTGCATTATCGCGCCATCGTCGGCCAAAATGGTCTTTGCCAGCATTCTGGCCTGCTCCAACGCCAGTGGCTGCTGATAGCTGTGAGCCATCACGATCGCCCCCTCCAGCAACAGGCAAAGCTCGGTGGCCTGTGCCAGAGAACAGTTGAGCTGGTTTATCACCCAGCCCAATAACGCCTGCTTGTGGGCCATCACCAGCTTGCGCACCGGATGGCGTGGGTCGGCAAACTCGGCGCTGGCGTTGATAAAGTTGCAGCCATAGAAATCAGAGCGGCCAAACCACGCCGCGAAACCATCGAACAGCGCCTGGAGGCGAGCTTCACGTCCGCTCACACCGGCCAGCCGCTGGTCAAGCAAGGCGAAGAACTCCCGGTCACGAGCGAGCAGCACCTCCTCAATCAAGGCATCCTTGGTCGGGAAGTGGCGATAGAGGGTGCGCTTGGTACTCCCCGCCTCGGCCCAGATGCGATCTATGCCGGTGGCATGAAAGCCATGACGGTTGAACAGACGGTAGGCCGTCGCCACCAGTTGTTGACGCTTCTCACTCATGATTTGCCTCTTGAAGTACACCGATCTGTCTACCTAATGTGCCTAATCAGTTCTGGCAAACCAAGAGGAAAGCATGATGACAAAATGGTATGGCCCGTTATGGGCAGGTGTGGGCGCCGCACTCACCATCGGCATATTGGGATGGCTCAATCTGAGCTGGCATGTCGCGCTAGTCATGGCACCTTTCGGGGCCAGCTGTGTGTTGTTGTTTTCCCTGCCAGATAGTCCGCTGGCGCGCCCCAAAAACGTGCTGGGTGGACACCTGCTGACGGCCTGCGTCGGACTGGTCATCGGCCTGCTTCCCCTCCCTGCTGAAATGCAGATGGCTCTGGCAACCGGGCTGGCCATCGCCCTGATGCAGGGACTGAATATTCTTCACCCTCCGGCGGGCGCCAATCCCTTGCTGATCCTGATGACAGGACAAGAGCCAGCCTTCCTGTGGCAAACGGTGCTGCCCGGCACCCTGCTGCTGATGGCACTGGCCCATGGATTTCAATGGCTCAGACAGAAGTTCCCAATTGCAGCCTAAAAACAGAGGGAGGACAACGCCTCCCTCCTGCTTCATCGCGATCCCGCCATCAACTAGCCAGGAATAGCCGGTAGGCGGGGTCGTCGCTCACCTCTTTCCAGCCGTAGCCAATCTCGCGCAGGTAGTCGTGGAAGGCTGCCACGTCTTCATCCGGCAGCTCGAAGGCGCAGAGCACGCGGCCATAGTCGGCACCGTGGTTACGGTAGTGGAACAGGCTGATGTTCCAGCGACAACCCAGTGTCTCGAGGAAGCGCATCAGGGCGCCAGGCTGCTCCGGAAACTTGAAGCTGTAGAGACGCTCACCAAGGGGCCGGGCCGGGCGGCCGCCAATCATGTAGCGCACATGATTCTTGGCCAGCTCGCTCTCGGTCATGTTGACCACTGGATAGCCGTTGCCACCGAGCTGATCGATGATCTGGCCGAGCTCTTCGTCACCGCCGGTGAGGCGCACCGAAACGAACAGCGACGCCTGTTCGGCATCGGCGTAGCGATAGTTGAACTCGGTCACCATGCGCGGCCCGAGCTGACGGCAGAAGTCGAGGAAGGCCCCCTTGCGCTCGGGGATGGTCACCGCCAGCATGCCCTCGCGCTTCTCGCCGATCTCGCAGCGCTCCGACACGTAGCGCAGGCTGTGGAAGTTGACGTTGGCGCCGGAGAGAATGGCCGCCATCCGCCCCCCTTTGACCTGCTCCCGATCGCTGTAGGCCTTGAGGCCGGCCAGCGACAGGGCGCCCGACGGCTCGGCAATGGCGCGGCAGTCGTCGAAGATGTCTTTGAGCGCGGCGCAGATCTGGTCGTTGGAGACGGTCACCACCTCGTCCAGATACTGGTTGCACAGGCGGAAGGTCTCTTCGCCGATACGCTTGACCGCCACCCCGTCCGCAAACAGCGAGACCCGCTCCAGATTGACCGGCTCGCCCGCTGCCAGCGCGGCCTTGAGGCAGGCAGAACCCTCCGCCTCCACCCCGATCACCCTCACATCCGGCAGCAGCTGCTTGATATAGACCGCCACCCCGGCGGCCAACCCACCGCCGCCCACCGGCACAAAGACGTGAGTGAGGTGGGTATCCTGCTCCAGCAACTCCTTGCCGATGGTGCCCTGCCCGGCGATCACCTCGACGTCGTCAAACGGCGGGATCAGGGTGTAACCCTCCAGCTCGGAGAGGCGGCGGCTCTCGCCGTAGGCCTCATCGAAACTGTTGCCAAACAGCATGACGTTGCCGCCCTGCCGGCGCACCGCGTCGATCTTGATGTCCGGCGTGGTCTTGGGCATCACGATGATCGCCTTGATGCCGAGCTTGGCGGCAGACAGGGCGACCCCCTGGGCGTGGTTGCCGGCGGAGGCGGCGATGACGCCGCGCGCCTTCTGCTCCTCGGTCAGGGTGGCGATCTTGTGGTAGGCGCCGCGCAGCTTGAAGGAGTGGACCGGTTGCAGGTCCTCCCGCTTCAGGCTGACGTGATTGCCGAGCCGCTCGGAAAGTTTCTTCAGGGTTTGCAGGGGGGTGACTCGCGCCGCCTCATAGACGGGGGAGAGCAGCACCTTGCGTAGATAATCCGCCGCAGAGACCATGGTTTATTCCCCCAGCATCGAACGATCGCGCACCGCACCTTTATCGGCGCTGGTGGCGAACATGGCGTAGGCGCGCAGGGCAAAGGAGACCTGACGCTGGCGATCGAGCGGCTTCCAGCCACGGGCTTCGACGGCGACGCGGCGGGCAGCCAGCACGCTGTCGGCCACCTCCAGCACCATGCTGCGGGCCGGGATATCGATATTGATGATGTCGCCATCCTCCACCAGACCGATAGTGCCGCCAGAGGCCGCCTCCGGCGAGACGTGGCCGATGGAGAGGCCCGAGGTGCCGCCGGAGAAGCGACCGTCGGTGATCAGCGCACACGCCTTGCCGAGCCCCATGGACTTCAGATAGGTGGTGGGGTAGAGCATCTCCTGCATGCCGGGGCCCCCTTTCGGGCCTTCGTAGCGGATCACCACCACTTCACCGGCCTTGACGGTGCCGTCCAGAATGCCGGCAACCGCCGTATCCTGGCTCTCGAATACCCGGGCCGGGCCACGGAAGGTGAGGTTCTCCTCATCCACCCCGGCGGTCTTGACGATGGCACCGTTCAGCGCCAGGTTGCCGGCGAGCACGGCCAGGCCCCCTTCCAGGCTGTAGGCGTTGTCCAGCGAGCGGATGCAGCCTTCGGCGCGGTCCAGATCCAGCTCGGGCCAGCGGCAATCCTGGCTGAACGCCTTGGTGGTGCGAATGCCGGCCGGGCCGGCGCGGTAGAAGTCCACCACCTCCTGGCTGGGCTGGCGGCTGACGTCGTATTCGGCCAGCAGCTCCAGCAGCGAGGTGCCCAGCACGTTGCGGGTATCGCCGTGTACCAGGCCCGCTTTTTCCAGCTGACCCAGGATGGCGACCACGCCGCCGGCGCGGTGCACGTCTTCCATGTGGTACTTCTGGGTGGAGGGCGCCACCTTGCAGAGCTGCGGCACCTTGCGGGACATGCGGTCGATGTCGGCCATGGTGAAGTCGACGCCCGCCTCCTGGGCCGCCGCCAGCAGGTGCAGCACGGTATTGGTGGAGCCGCCCATGGCGATGTCGAGCGCCATGGCATTCTCGAACGCCGCCTTGGTGGCGATGTTGCGCGGCAGCGCCGAGGCATCGTCCTGCTCATACCAACGTTTGGCCAAGGTCACGATGCGCTGGCCCGCCAGCTTGAACAGCTGCTCGCGGTCGCTGTGGGTCGCCAGCAGCGAACCGTTGCCCGGCTGGGAGAGACCGAGCGCCTCGGTCAGACAGTTCATGGAGTTAGCGGTGAACATGCCGGAGCAGGAGCCGCAGGTAGGGCAGGCACTGCGCTCCACCTGTTCGCTCTGGGCGTCGGAGACCTTGGGGTCGGCACCCTGGATCATGGCGTCCACCAGGTCCAGCTTGATGATCTGGTCGGAGAGCTTGGTCTTGCCCGCTTCCATTGGGCCGCCGGAGACGAAGATCACCGGGATGTTGATGCGCAGGGCAGCCATCAGCATCCCCGGAGTGATCTTGTCGCAGTTGGAGATACAGACCATGGCGTCGGCGCAGTGGGCGTTGACCATGTACTCCACCGAGTCGGCGATAAGCTCGCGCGATGGCAGGGAGTAGAGCATGCCGCCGTGGCCCATGGCGATGCCGTCATCCACGGCGATGGTGTTGAACTCCTTGGCGACGCCGCCAGCGGCTTCAATTTCTCGCGCCACCAGCTGGCCCAGATCCTTGAGGTGGACGTGACCCGGCACGAACTGGGTGAAGGAGTTGACCACGGCGATGATGGGCTTGCCGAAATCCTGATCGGTCATTCCGGTGGCGCGCCACAGGGCGCGGGCCCCGGCCATGTTACGTCCGTGGGTGGTGGTGGCGGATCTCAACTTCGGCATGTCTCTACTCCCTGAATGCCCAGCGGGCTCATTATCTTTGGAAATGAAAAAGTGACTCTCGGATCGGGAATCGATCCTGGTGAGGACACAGCGCAGTGCCCTGACCGGAAGCGACTCGGGGAGGCATGACGCCTCCCCTCTCTCATCAGTCGTTGACGGGTGTCAGCCAGCCCCACTTGTCTTCGGTCTGGCCGTTGAACAGGCCGAAGAAGGCGTTTTGCAGCTGCTCGGTCACCGGGCCACGGCTGCCAGCACCCACCTTCATCCGATCGACGGAGCGCACCGGGGTCACCTCGGCCGCCGTGCCGGTCATGAAGATTTCGTCTGCCACATAGAGCGCCTCTCGGGGCAGCGCCTGCTCGCGCACCTCGTAACCCAGGTCACGGGCCAGCGTCATGATGGTGTCACGGGTGATGCCGGGCAGGATGGCGGCGGTAGCGGGCGGGGTAAACAGCACACCGTTCTTCACCAGGAACAGGTTCTCCCCCGCCCCTTCGCTCAGGTAGCCGTTCACGTCCAGCGCCAACCCCTCGGCAAAGCCGTTGCGCTTGGCTTCGCGACTGATCAGCTGGGAGGAGAGATAGTTGCCGCCGGCCTTGGCGCCGGTGGGAATGGTGTTGGGAGCGAGCCGGTTCCAGGAGGTGACACACACATCCACCCCGTTTTTCAGCCCTTCCTCCCCCAGATAGGCGCCCCACGGCAGGGCAGCCACCATCAGGTCGGCCTTGGCATCCAGCGGCGGGTGCAGCCCCAGCCCCACGTTGCCGACAAAGGCCAGCGGGCGCAGGTAGCCGCTCTTCAGGCCGTTCTCGCGCACCACGGTGCGGCAGGCTTCATTCACGTCGGACTCGCTGTAGGGGACGTCCATCCAGTAGATCTTGGCGGAGTCGAACAGACGGCGGGTGTGCTCCTGCAGACGGAAGATGCAGGTGCCTTTGGGGGTATCGTAGGCGCGTACCCCCTCGAACACCGAGGAGCCGTAGTGCAGGGCGTGGCTCATCACGTGCACCTGGGCATCCTGCCAGGGCACCAGTTTGCCGTTGAACCAGATGTATTGGGGGTGAGTGGCGGATTGGGAAGGCTGTGACATTGGCTTGGCTCCTTAAGCTCTGATCCGGGGTTGCTGTTCCAGTGCATCGACCCGGGAAACGTCCACCAGCTTCACCAGCTGGCTCCACAACTGCTGGATGGGACGCACCGACTCGACAGTAACCGTGATCCGCAGCTGTTGGCAATCCTGCTCCATGTTCAGAGCGCAGAGATTGAAGCCGCGGTGGCGCACCACCCGCAGCACCCGCTCCATCACTTCGGGTCTGGGCTGGGCATGGATATGCAGGGTGTGCTGTGCAAATGCTGGCTGGGCAAGGGTGTGCGGGTTCATGGGCGTTGCTCCATCATCTGGTGGTTGGCGACTCCCGGCGGAACCAGGGGCCAGACGTTTTCTTCCTCTGAAATGGCCACATGCAGCAGATAGGCGCCGTCGTGCGCCAGCAGGCGGTCAAGCGCAGGCGCGACCTCCTCCTTGCATGTGATAGTCTCACCCGGAATGCCGAAAGCGGCAGCCAGGGCGACGAAATCGGGGTTATCGGAGAGGATGGTCTCGCTGTAGCGGCCATCGAAAAACAGCTCCTGCCACTGGCGTACCATGCCGAGGCGCTGGTTATCCAGCAGCACCATCTTCACCTTGAGCTGGGCGCGGCGGATGGTGCCGAGCTCCTGCACGTTCATCATGAAAGAACCATCACCGCTCACCAGCACCACTTCATCCTCCGGGCGCGACATCTTGGCCCCGATGGCGGCCGGCAGACCGAAGCCCATGGTGCCGAGACCGGCGCTGGAGAGGTGGTTGCGCGGACTAGTGAAGCGCATGTGCTGGGCGACCCACATCTGGTGCTGACCCACGTCGCAGGCGACCACGCTGCTCTCCGGCAACCTGGCGGAGAGCTGCTTGAGCAGCGCCGGGGCATAGATGGCATGACCAGGATGGTCGTAGCGAAAGGCATATTCGCGGGCCATGGCGGCGCAGTGTCCACGCCAGGGGACGATGTCGAGAGTCATGGCGAGGCGTGGCAACACCAGCTTGAGATCCGTGGTGATACCCACCTCGGCGGCGCGGCGCTTGCCAAACTCGGCGGCATCCACATCGAGATGGATCACCTTGGCCTCGGGAGCAAACTCCTCCAGCTTGCCGGTCACCCGATCATCGAAACGGGCGCCCACCACCAGCAGCAGATCGCACTGCTGCACCGCATAGTTGGCCGCCTTGGTGCCGTGCATGCCGAGCATGCCCAGATAAACGGTACTGTCGGGGTCGAGCGCGCCGATCCCCTTGAGAGTGGTGACCGCTGGCATGCCGGTGGCGGCGGCAAAGTCACGCAACTGCTGCTCGGCATTGGCCATGCCCACTCCGCCACCGACGTAAAGCACTGGACGCTCGGCGGCAGCCAGCAGGGTGCGGGCCGCGGCCAGATCCGAGGGGTTGAGCACCTCCGGCTCTTCCACTGCAAACAGCGGGCTCTGGGCAGGCACCGCGGCCAGTTGCACATCCTTGGGGAGATCGATCAGCACAGGGCCGGGGCGACCTTCGGTGGCGATGGCGAAAGCTTCTGCCAGCACGCGCCCCAGATCGGCGGCATCGGTCACCATGAAGGAGTGCTTGGTGCAGGAGAGGGACATGCCGAGCACGTCGACCTCCTGAAACGCATCGGTGCCGATTGCGGAACAAGGCACCTGACCGCTGATGGCCACCAACGGCACCGAATCGAGCAGCGCCTCCGCCAGACCGGTTACCAGATTGGTGGCGCCGGGGCCGGAGGTGGCGATGCAGACTCCCACCTGACCGGAGGCGCGGGCATAACCCACCGCCGCCATGGCGGCGCCCTGCTCGTGGCGACAGAGCTGATGGGCCAGACCACCGTCATACAGGGCATCGTAGACCGGCATGATGGCCCCGCCCGGGTAACCAAACACCTGGGTCACACCCTGTTTCTTGAGAGCCTGTACCAAAAACTGCGCGCCGTTCATGTGGAAAATCCTGTCCTTTGGTCGAAAAAAAACCCCCGAGCTGTGAGGCTCGGGGGTCGCTTGTTTCGTTCTGTCCGGTGGTGGGTCTATCCCTTGTTCCGTGCAGCTAAACGAGCCCCGAGCGGTGAGATAATAATCACCACTAGGACCACAATAATGCTGACGAAACGGGAGGCCATGTTCATAGTTACAACCGGAAATCCTGTGAAATTGGGGCGGTTTTTACCGCGAATGGCTATTAGAACTAGCACGGTGTTTTTTATTGGGCAAGACTTTTTTCTATGACAACCCACTGATTTTGGCTATTCCCCAGCCAGAACTCTGGAATAAAAAACCAACAAAAAGCAGTTAGTCAGAACATATATCAACTCAAGGACGGGATTTATGTCATTAGCTGTGGTTTATAGCCGTGCCAGCCTCGGGATCGCGGCCCCGCAAGTTACAGTGGAAGTTCACCTCTCCAACGGCCTGCCCGCCTTCAACATGGTCGGCCTGCCGGAAACCTCGGTGAAGGAGTCGCGGGATCGGGTGCGCAGCGCCCTGCTCAACGGCAATTTCGAGTTCCCGAGCAAACACATCACGGTCAATCTGGCCCCCGCCGATCTGCCCAAGGAGGGAGGCCGCTTCGATCTGGCTATCGCTATCGGCATTCTCGCCGCTTCCAAGCAGATACCGGCAAAATATCTGCTCGATCACGAATTTTTAGGGGAGTTGGCCCTGACAGGCGAAATTCGTCCCGTACTCGGGGTACTGCCTGCCGTACTCGCCTGCCGGGATGCGGGACGCACCCTGCTGGTACCGCGAGAGAACGGCCCGGAAGCCTCCCTCATTCAGGATGCCGAGGTGCGCACCGCCCACCAGTTGCTGGCCGTCACCGCCTGGCTGGCAGGCCAGTACGAACTGCCGCTGCCGGATCCCCAAAGCGCGGAGAGCCTGCCAGATGTGCCGGACCTGCAGGATGTGATCGGCCAGTCCCAGGCCAAGCGTGCACTGGAGATTGCCGCCGCTGGCAGCCACAACCTGCTGTTCATCGGCCCGCCCGGCACCGGCAAGAGCATGTTGGCCAGCCGATTGCCCGGCATTCTGCCGCCGCTGAACGAGCAGGAGGCGCAGCAGACCGCCGCCATCCACTCCATCGGCGGCCTCACTCCGCGCGCCGGTCACTGGCACCACAGACCCTATCGCACGCCCCACCACAGCGCCTCCGCCGTGGCGCTGGTGGGCGGTGGCAGCCACCCGCGCCCCGGCGAAATTTCGTTGGCCCACAACGGGGTGCTGTTTTTGGATGAATTGCCCGAATTCGAGCGCAAGGTGCTCGACTCCCTGCGCGAGCCGCTGGAGACGGGCCACATCACCATCAGCCGGGCCGCCCGTCAGGTGGATTTTCCCGCCCGCTTTCAGCTGGTCGGCGCCATGAACCCCAGCCCCTGCGGCCACTATGGTGACGGCCAGACCCGCTCCAGCCCGGATCAGATCTTGCGCTACCTCGGCAAGCTCTCCGGCCCCTTTCTCGACCGCTTCGATCTGACTGTGGAAGTGCCACTGCTACCCAAGGGGAGCCTGACCGGCAAGGCGGAGCGGGGGGAGTCTAGTCAGCAGATCCGCGATCGGGTACTGGCGGCGCGAGAGCGCATGCTGAGCCGTAACGGCAAGCTCAACAACCTGCTTGATAGCCGCGAGATAGAGGATATTTGCCGCTTATCGGCGCAAGATGCCGAATTTTTGGAGAATGCCATCCAGAAGCTGGGGCTCAGCATCCGGGCCTGGCATCGCATCCTGCGGGTGTCACGCACCATCGCCGATCTGGCCGGGCAACCCGCCATCGGCAAGGAGCATCTTATCGAGGCACTCGGTTATCGCGCCATGGACAGGCTGCTGTCGCGACTGCGCAGCAGCTGACAGAAGGGAAAGGGTGAGTCCAACCCCGTAACGGCTCTGAATGGTCTCGCAGGCAATCGGCTGATATTATGGCCACAGATCTGACCACTTGATGGCCCTTTATCGACAGCAAGACGGACCCGACTCATGCCCAACAAGCTGACAGAGCGACTGCGCGGCAGCCTCTCCACCCTGCTCTATTTTTTCAACACCCTCTTCTGGTTTGTCCCCATCTTCTCGCTGGGTCTGCTCAAGCTCCTGCTCCCCCTCAAGGGGTGGCGCACCCTCTGCAACTGGCTGCTCGATGGCTGTGCCAGCTGCTGGATCGGTTTCAACAATCTGATCCAGAAAACCATCATCAAAACCCCTTTCGAGGTGGTCGGAGTGGACAAAGGGCACCGGAATGAGTGGTATATGGTGATTGCCAACCATCAATCCTGGGTCGACATACTGGTACTGCAGCGGGTTTTTAACCAGAAAATCCCCTTCCTGAAGTTTTTCCTCAAGAAAGAGCTGATTTGGGTACCTTTTCTCGGTCTGGCATGGTGGGCGCTCGACTTCCCCTTCATGCGGCGATATTCCAGGAAATTTCTGGAAAAACATCCCCATCTGAAGGGAAAAGACATTGAAACGACCCGTAAGGCCTGCGCCAGGTTCCGCCACATTCCGGTGAGTGTGATGAACTTCGTCGAAGGCACCCGCTTCACCGGCAGCAAGCATCAGAAGCAGGGCTCGCCCTATCGTCATCTGCTGCTCCCGAAAGCGGGGGGCATCGCCTTTACTCTGGCCGCCATGGGTGATCAGTTGCATCAACTGGTGGATGTCACCATCGCCTATCCGGACGGCATTCCCAGCTACTGGGATTTCATGTGCGGCCGGGTCGGGCAAATCAAGGTTCAGGTCCGCTATTTGCCGATCGACCGCAAGCTGGTGGGGGATTACTTCAATGACCCCGAGTTCCAACAAGAGTTTCAACAGTGGTTGAACGGGATCTGGCACGAAAAGGACCAGACCCTGAGCCAACTGCTGGCAACCAAGGCGCAGTAAACACTCATGCTATCCCTGCTTCCCGGCCCGCTGGTGCTGATCATCAGCGCGGGCCTGACCATCCTTTTCACCGCCTTGTGCGCCAGTCTGATCCTGCTGGTGTCGCTGGCCAAACTGTTGCTGCCGATCCCGGCCTTTGGCCGCGCCTGCAGCCGGCTCAACAACCGCTTCATGCGCCTGTGGCTGGCCTGCAATGCGCTGGTGATCCGCCTCACCACCCGCATTGACTGGCAGGTGGAGGACAATACCAAGCTGCGCAAGGATGGCTGGTATCTCATCATCAGCAACCATATGAGCTGGACCGATATCGTGGTGCTCGGCCACCTGTTCCGCGATAGGCTGCCGGTGCCCAAGTTCTTCATGAAGCACGAGCTGATCTACATTCCGCTGCTGGGGCTCGCCTGCTGGGGGCTCGATATGCCCTTTATGCGTCGCTACTCACGGGAGTTTTTGCTGAAGAACCCGCACCTGCGCGGCAAGGATATCGAGACCACCCGCAACGCCTGCGAGAAGTTTCGCCACATCCCCACTACCGTCATCAACTTCGTGGAAGGAACCCGCTTCACCGAGCAGAAACGGGACGCATCACGCTCCCGCTACCGCCATCTGATGCCGCCCAAGGCGGCGGGGCTGGCCTTTACGTTGGCCGCCATGGGCGAGCAGTTCGACAGCCTGATCAACGTCACCATCCGCTATCCGGAAAACGCCGAGACCCCGTTCAAGGACTTCCTGATGGGGCGGGTAAAACGCATTCAGGTGCGGATTGAAGAGCTGCCGGTGGATGAGGCGCTGATTGGGGATTACTTCAACGACAAGCAGTTCAAACGCGGTTTTCAGGAGTGGCTAAACCAGCGCTGGCAGGAGAAAGACGAGGTGCTGGAGGGGTGGCAGAGCGGTCAGGTGCCGCTGCCGGTTGCCGCCAAATCCGGGGAGGAATCCAAAGAGAGCGCAGAAGCCAACTCGGCCAACTGATTTTCGGAAAAGACAGCAATCCCGTGGCGGCGCAGCAGGGCGGTGGTCTTGCCCTCGCCCGCCACAGAGACCCCCTCAAAGCGGCCGTTATAGATACGGCCGCTGCCACATGAGGGGCTCCCCTCTTTCAGAAGGGCAAAGCGAATGCCCTGCGTCTGACAGATTTCCAGCGCCAGCTCGGCGCCGCGATCAAACTCGGCAGTCACATCCAGTCCGCTCGCCGTCACTACCCGCTCGCCCTGCCGCTCGGCAGGAGGGCGCGGGGTTGGCAAACCGCCAGCCACTTCGGGGCAGAAGGCCAGCGCCCGCCCCTCGGCACCCAGCGCACTCAGCCAGTCGCTGACGATCCCCTTGCTCTGACCGTCGTAACGCACCGGCTGACCCAGCAGGCAGGCACTCACCAGCACCTTGTGCACGCCGGTCTCACTCATGCTTCCGCTCCGTGCATCACCTGATCGAACATCACGCAGCAGGGGCTCTCCAGCCGGTAGAGGATAGCGGGACGCTGTTTGCCAGTGCGCTTGCGGCCGGTATCCACCAGAATGTCGGCGCGATGGATCCGCTTGCGAAATGCCGCCGTATTCATGGGTGTTTGCAGGATGATTTCGAAGGCGCGCTGCACCTCGGAGAGGGTGAACTCGGGCCCCAGCAGTTGCAGCGGCAGGGTGCTGTAGCGGCTCTTGATCCGCAACCGCTCCAACCCCTTGGCGATGAGCTGGACATGGTCGAAGGCGAGGCTCAGCCCCGGCAGGTTGGCGAGCGGATGCCAGCAACCGTGGATCGCTTCCACTTCCGGATCAACCAGACAGAGATAGACCAAGGTCGTGGACCAGCCGCGGGGATCCCGCTCCAGATTGCCGAGGGTGCAGACCTGCTCGCTGTAGCAGTGACCGAGCCCCCACTCCGCCAGCAGACGGCGCTGGGCGGCATCGAGATCCCGATCCTGGGTCTCGTCGATGCGCAGCGCAGGCAGTTGCCAGCAGTGGGCAAAGGGGGGGCGATCGCGGGTCTCGAGCAGCAGCTCGAGCCGCTCCTCATGCAACCGCAGCACCACCATATCCAGACTCATTCTCAGCATGCCGATCGCCCTGCTCGCCTTCCATTAATGTTTGGTAGATAATATCACACGAATAGTATGTGCAGGAGCCAATCATGGGAACCGTCGCCAGCCTGGATATTGATGCGCAGAAGGGCTTTACCCCCCTCTGCCCGAACGAACTGCCCGTCGCGGGCGGTGATGATATTGTGGCTGCGCTCAACGCTCAGGCCACCCTCGCCACGCTGCGGATCGGCAGCAAGGACTCTCACCCCGCCAATGCCGACTGGGCCGTTTCTGACCCCGCAGGCATGCTGTTGCCGCTGGACCTGCCCAACGCCGACCTCACTTGGCCGGTGCACTGCGTACCGGGTAGCAAGGGCTTCGAGCTGCTCGACGGCCTGCCCGCTCCCATCGACTATGACTTCTTCGTCTGGAAGGGGGTCGAACCGGATCTCCACCCCTACGGCACCTGCTTCCACGACCTAGCCGAACGGCGCAGCACCGGACTCATCGAATTTCTGCAAGCCCGCAAGGTCGATACCGTACTGGTCGGCGGTCTCGCCACCGACTACTGTGTCAAAACCAGTGTGCTGCAACTGCGTCGCGCCGGTTTCCGGGTGATCGTCCATCTCGATGCCTGCCGTGGCATCGCCCCCGCGACGGTTGCCAGCGCCCACACCCAGATGATCGAGGCTGGTGCCGAACTGGCCCAGACCCTGATCGATGTACAACGCCTGCTGGACGCCTGATATGCCACCGATTCTTACCAGCCTGCTCGACACCGACGCCTGCACGTTACATATGCGGCAGGGGAGCTCCATCGTGCTCACCAGTCTGCGAGGAGCCTGATATGCCCCCAATCCTCACCAGCCTGCTCGACACCGACGCCTACAAGCTGCATATGCAGCAGGCGGTGTTCCATCGCTATCCGGATGCCGAGGTGGTGGCCGAGTTTCACAGCCGCAATGAAGAGGATCTGCTGCCCATGATGGGGCAGATCGAGGAGCAACTGCGCCTCGCCGGCTCCCTGCGACTGACCAAGCCAGAGCTCGATTTTCTGGCCGAACGTCCCTTCTTCACCCCTGACTACCTCGACCACCTGCGCCGCAAGCCGCTCGACGCCTCGCTACTCAAAGTGTTCGAGCAGGATGGCCGCATCAATGTGCGGGTCGAGGGCCCCTGGCAGGATGTGATCCTGTGGGAAATCCCGGTGCTCGCCATCATCAGCGAGATGCGCAACCGCTTCCGCTATCCCCAGTTCGGCGTCAGCCACGCGCTGGAGCGGCTCGATCAGAAGATCGACAAGCTGGAGAAGGAGCTGAGCCGCGACGAGATGAGCGAGTTCAACCTCATCGACTTCGGCACCCGCCGCCGCTTCTCTCACGCGGTACAGGATGCGGTAGTGGGTCGCCTCAAGGAGCGGCTGCCGGCGTTTCGCGGCACCAGCAACTACATGCTGGCCCAGAAGTACAAGCTGCCCGCGGTCGGCACCCAGGCCCATGAGTGGTTCCAGGCGCACCAGCAGCTCGGCTTCCCGCTGGAGCACAGCCAACGCGCCGCCCTCACCAGCTGGCTGGACGAGTTCACCGACCATCTCGGCATCGCCCTGACCGACTGCATCACCATGGATGCCTTCCTGCGCGACTTCGACTTCGAGCTGGCCAGCAGCTATCAGGGCTTGCGCCACGACTCCGGCGATCCCGTGGTGTGGGGCGAGAAGGCGATCAGCCACTATCAGCGCCTCGGCATCGACCCCACCGACAAGACCCTGGTCTTCTCCGACGGGCTCAACCTCGACAAGGCGGTGCAGCTGTTCCGTCACTTCCGTGGCCGCATCAACACCAGTTTCGGCATCGGCACCAAGCTCACCTGCGATCTGCCCGGTGTCAGCCCGATGAACATCGTCTTCAAGCTGATCGAGTGCAATGGCGGCCCGGTCGCCAAGATCTCCGACAGTCCGGGCAAGACCCTCTGTCGGGATGCGGAGTTTATCCGCAACCTCAAACAGGCGTTCCACGTCGGGGTCTAATCTTCGAGATCGCCAGAAAACAAAAAGCCCGCCGGTTCACACCGGCGGGCTTTTTTATCGACTCAAGGGGTATCAGTCTTTCTTGGCCAGCAGGAACTGCACCAGCTTGTTGAACTGCTCTTGAGAGGTGATGGATTCAATCTTCACCATGTACTTGCCGTTCACCAGGAAGGCCGGTACACCGCGAATGTTGTAGCTCTCGGTGTTGCGATCGAACTGGGAGACCATGCCGGAGACGGCGAAGCTGTCGACGGCACCGTCGAATTCTTCAGCCGGTACGCCGTTGTCCACGAAGATCTTCTTCACGTCGTCACGGCTCATCGGCGGCTGACGCTGGGTGTGGATCTTGGTGAAGATGGCCGGAGTCAGCTTGGCTTCGGCATTGAGCAGGCTGGCAACGGCATAGGCACGCTGCATCTCGGGGCCCATCTCGCGACCGAGGAAAGCAACCGGGTTCTTCTTGAGGGGCACACCCTCTGGCAACCCGGCCTTCAACTGTTCAACGATCGGTTCGAAGGTAGCGCAGTGCGGGCAGTAGTAGGAGAAAAACTCCATCACTTCCGGCTGAGCACTGCCAGTCTGTTTGACCACATCGTAGTTGACGCCTTCCTTGAACTCGGGGGCGGCGTGAACCATGGGGATCATCAGCATGGCAGCAAGGAAAAATAGAACTTTTTTCATGATGTTTCCTGTTAAGGGATCACTGTGAGGCACGCCCGGCGAACCGAAGCAGTGCCAAGCCTATTGTTTCGCCATGCTGACGTCAATGGTCAGGGCCGGAGATCGAGTCCCGCTTGCCGTGCAAGATCCCTTCTATTTCACCAGTTTGGCATCAGACTCAACGGCGGTGCCTTCAGTGCTTCCAGCTGATCGTGCAGTGTCGCTATCTGTTGACGCCAGTAGTGATCGGTATTGAACCAGGGGAAGTGACGGGGGAAGGCGGGATCTTCCCAGCGCCGTGCCAGCCACGCCATGTAGTGAACGATGCGCATCGCCCGCAGCGGCTCGATCAGCGCCAGCTCCCGCGAGTCGAACTCCATAAACTCCTCGTAGCCCGCCAGCAGGGTGTCGAGCTGGATCTGCTGCTCGTGGCGCTCGCCGCTAAGCATCATCCAGAGATCCTGAATCGCGGGGCCGGTACGGCAATCATCGAGGTCGACAAACATGGGGCCATCGCGCCACAGGATGTTGCCCGGGTGGCAATCACCATGCAGGGAGATCTGCGCCACATCGAGGGTCATGGCGTCGCTGACATGTTTGATCAGCTCGTCGAGCACCCCGAAGAATTGCTTCGCCAGCCCGCTTGGCAGCCACTCGCCAGACGCCAGCAGCTGACGCGGTTCGTGCAGCATGCTCTCCACATCGAGCCGTACCCGATGGTGGAACGGCTTGCTGGCACCGATCTGATGAATGCGGCCGAGGAAACGCCCCACCCACTCAAGCTGGTCGAGATTATCCACCTCGAACTGGCGGCCACCGACGCTCTGCCAGATGGCAAAGAGGTAGCCCTCGTGCTCCAGCAGGGTCTCGCCCGCGAAGGCGAGCGGTGCGGCGACCGGGATCTCAGCCTCTGCAAGGCGGGTGGCAAACTCGTGCTCCTCGAGGATCTGGGCCCGGCTCCAACGGCCGGGACGGTAGAACTTCACCACATAGCGGCGACGATCCTCATCCTGAAACTGGTAGACCCGGTTTTCGTAGCTGTTGAGCTCGATAAGGCCGGAGTCGAGCCGCAGGCCACTGAGATCGAGCGCATCCATGATGAGGTCGGGATTGAGGTCGGAATAGTTGAAACGCATGTCATCCACCATAAGAAAGGGGCGCCGTTGCGCCCCATTCTATCACTACTGACCGGCATTGCCGTGCTCGCTGGTGACCGGACTGGTGTCACGCCCCGCCCGCAGCCACACGCAGTTACAACCGGCTGATAAACTTGCTGCCCTGGCGCAGATTGCCCTTGCTGTCATCGGGCGCCGCCCCCTCCCGTTTCAGCACGAACTGGATATCCAGCGCCGGCCGTTTCAGGTTGTAGGGATCGACCGCCAGACTGACCGGCAAGGTGTAGATCTCGCCCGCCTTCAGGGTCACTTCACGGGGGCCGAACCACTGATACTCGGGCAAGCCCTCCACATCCAGCTGGTAGGTCTGGGACTGCAGGGTCTTGTTGAGGATCTTGAGGGTGTAGGTGTTCTCGATAAGCCCCTCGCTGTTTTCGCGGAACAGCTGGTTGCGATCCCGCAGGATATCGAGCCCCATCGGCATGATGGACATGGCGTTGTAGACAAAGACTCCCAGCATCACCGCCATCACCAAGCCGTAACCGATCAGCTTGGGCCGCGCCACATGAGTGGAGTCGTTGGCCAGCTTGTGCTCTGTGGTGTAGCTGATGAGCCCTTTCGGGTAACCCATCCGCTCCATGGTCTGGTCGCAGGCATCGACGCAGGCGCCGCAGTTGATGCACTCGTACTGCAGGCCGTCGCGGATATCGATACCGGTCGGGCAGACCTGCACGCAAAGATCGCAGTCGATACAGTCGCCCAGCCCCATCGCCTTGGGATCCGCCTTGCGGGAACGGGCGCCACGGGTCTCGCCACGCTTGGTGTCATAGCCGACGATGAAGGTGTCCTTGTCGAACATGGCGGACTGGAAGCGGGCATAGGGGCACATGTGGATACACATGATGGCACGCATCCAGCCAGCATTGCCGTAGGTAATGATGGTGAAGAAGATCACCCAGAACAGCACCCATCCGCTGGCCTGCAGGGTGAAGAGGTCCGGCACCAGTTCAGTTACATCCTGGAAGTAGGCGACGAAGGTCAGGCCGGTCACCAGCGAGATCGCCAGCCAGGCCAGATGCTTGGCTCCCTTGCGGGCCAGCTTCTCGCCGCTCCAGGGCGCCTCGTCCAGCTTGCGCCGCTTATTGGCGGGCCCTTCCAGCTTCTCTTCAAACCAGATGAACATGAAGGTCCAGACCGTCTGCGGGCAGAGATAGCCACACCAGACCCGACCGAGGAAGGTGGTAATAAAGAAGAGTCCGAAGGCGGCGATCATGAAGAGCCAGGCGAGCAGGGTCAGATCCTGCGGCCAGATGGTGGCGCCAAAGATATGGAACTGCTGGTGACCGAGGTCGAACAGCACCGCCTGTCGCCCGTCGTAACGCAGCCAGGGCAGCAGCACGAACAGCGCCACAAAGAACCAGCCCATGGCCTTGCGCATCCGCTGCCAATACCCTTTCTGGGCCCGCACATAGATGCGGTTGCCCGGGTTGAATCTGTCGTCGCTGGCTTTGAACGTATTGGGGTTGAAGGTCCCGGTTACGCCCTTGTCGGTGACGTCCTTGATATCGATTTTATCGTGGTCGGCCATTGCAAGACATCGCTCCCTTATTTGTTATGGAGCGGATTATATCTTAAACAGCATGCTAATTGTGTGGATTAGATGTATCTAATATTGGGGTTGGATCGCAATTTTCGGCAACAAAAAAGCGCATCACCCCGAGGTGATGCGCTTCCGCTAAAGATTCACTTGATTCCGCGAGCTTTGAGCAGTGCCTCTTTGAAATCGGGCACATGATCCTTGGCCAGACCGGGGATCATCGCCTGCTTGTCGGATTCCCGCATCTTGAGGTGATAGATCAGCATGTCGTCGGTCAGCTCGGACAGAGGCCCTTCAAATCCTGCTTCTTGGGCCAGTTTGGCAACAAACTGCACCAGGCTGAGATCCTGTTCCTTGATCCAGGCAGGCTGCAACAACTCCAGCAGCTCTTCGATACGATGACATTGCATAGACAACCTCTTTAATCTGTCACGTTAAATTCAGGCAACCTTACCCATCAAGGCTACTTCGATTCGATCCCGCCCATTATGCTTGGCCTGATACAGGGCCGCATCCGCTTTTTGGATCAAATCGGCGATTTTCATGCTGTTGTCCGGTATCAGTGTCGCAACACCAAAACTACATGTGACCCGACCGGAGACCAGCGATTTCTGGTGCGGGATGGCCAGCTCCTTGAGTGCCTGCCGGACATTGTCCGCCACCTGCAGTGCCCCCTGCATGCCGGTGCAGGGCAGCAGCAATGCAAACTCTTCGCCACCGTAACGGGCCGCCAGATCATCCTCGCGCCGCTCCACCTCGGCCAGCAAGCCAGCCACCTGTTGCAGGCAGTCATCCCCCAGCTGATGGCCGTAGAGATCGTTGAACTGCTTGAAGTAATCCACATCCACCAGCACCAGCGACAACGGCGCCCGGGCGCGATGGCAGCGCCGCCAGGCACGCTCCAGAGAGTCGTCGAGATGGGCGCGGTTGGCGATGCCGGTCAGGCCGTCGAGGCGGGAGGTGAGACGCAAATGCTCGGAGACCGCCTTCAGTTCGGCAACCAGCTCGGCGTTCGAGAAGCGGTGGTGGAGCGAGGCGATCTGATCCCGCCGCATCCGGCGCAGCAGGGTCGGCAGAAAGACAAACAGATAGCCCGCCAGCATGCAGGAGACAATCCGCTCCTGCTCGTTGCCATTGCCCAGCTCGAACAGCATCGCCATGCCCAGCGGCAGGGCGGAACCATAGAGGGTACGGCGGCTGCCAAACAGCATGATGGCGCTGCCGGTAAGAATGAGGCTGGAGAGCATCATCATGGCGGCCCGGTAGGTATCGGGCAGCTTGTCCATGTAGAGCAGCACCCCGAGAGCCCAGATGATGGAGGTGATGGTGGCTCCGATAAAGAGCTCCCGCTCCAGCACCGGCAACGGCGTCTGGTGCAGGCGGGCTCGGCGCCAGCGCAGGTGCCAGCCCCGACCCAGCAGCCACAGGAAAGTGCCTGCCAGCCAACCGAGCGCTTCGATGGCGGGTAGATAGTCGTGAAACAGCAGACTCCAGCCAAATGCCAACACGCCCAAACAGGGGAGACTGAACGATGCATGGGTATAGAGCTGGGCCATGATGGCCTGCTTAACCTGGCGTGTCACACTCTGGGTCAACTGAGTACTCCTGTACAAGAGCCGAGCAGTCTACCATTACCCCCTGACCCGCAACAATAAAGCGCCGCTTATTAAGAAGTTAATCAATCAATAACGATTTCTTCTGCGCTGGCAGGTGAGTCCTTGCTCACCCCTTCTCCAATTCGTCGAGGATCGGGCACTCGGGATTTTCATCCCCGTGGCAGCAGCAAACCAACCCTTCCAGGGAGGTAAGCATGGCCTGCAGCCCGGCAATGCGGGCGCGCAGATCGACGATCTTCTCCTGCGCCAGCTTCTTCACCTGGGCGCTGGTTCTGTGTTCGTCCCGATAGAGCGCCAGCAGCTCCTGACACTCCTCCAGATTGAAGCCGGTCTCCCGCGCCCGCTTGACGAAACGCAGCTCGCGCAACGCCCCCTCGGTGTAACTGCGATAGCCGTTGTCACTGCGTACCGGGGCTGTGATGAGGCCAATGCTCTCGTAATAACGGATGGTCTTGGCGGTCAGCCCTGTGGCCTTGGCAACCTTGCTGATATTCATTTATGCCTCCTTACTGATCGGGTTGGATGCTGGCCCGTGCGCCGCCCTGGGCTGCCAGCGTTTCAATAACAGGGAATTGCTCAAAACGGTAATGCTGCTCAGGGCCATGGCCGCCCCAGCCAGCTCGGGGCTCAGGTAACCCAGCGCCGCCAGCGGAATACCGATGATGTTGAACACGAAGGCCCAGAACAGATTCTGCTGTATGGTGCGCCAGGTCGCCGCCGAGATGTCGATGGCATCGGCCACCAACCGCGGGTCAGATCGCATCAGGGTGATGGAAGCAGTCTCCATCGCCACGTCGGAGCCGGAGCCCATGGCGATGCCGACGTCCGCCGCCGCCAGCGCCGGGGCATCGTTCACCCCATCCCCCACCATAGCCACCAGCCCGCGGGTTTGCGCCCGCAGCGCCTCTACTTTCTCCACCTTGCCAGCTGGCAGCACGGAGTCAAAGGCCCCGTCCAGTCCCAGCTTGGCAGCGATATGGGCCACGGGGGCCGGCGCGTCGCCGCTCACCAACCAGCTGGCAATGCCGCGCTGACGCAGATTGGCGATGGCATCCGGACTCTCCGGGCGCAGGGTATCGGCCAGCGCCGCGATGCCGGCGACCGTGCCATCAACGGCAACCCAAACCCGGGTCGCCCCATCGGCGGCTTGTTCATCCTGTTGCGGCTGATCAATGCCGAGCTGGGCCAGCAGGGAGCCATTACCGATGGCGACCCTATGGCCCGCCACCTGACCGACAATACCGGCACCGACCCGCACCTCCACCGCTTCCGGCTGGGGCAGCACGGCATCCTGACCGACCGCCTCGCGCATCGCCAGCGCCAGCGGGTGTTCGCTCGCCTGCTGCAGGGCGGCGGCCAGATGCAACTGCTCGTCATTGCCGCTCCAGCTGGCCAGCACAGGCTTGCCTTGAGTGAGCGTGCCGGTCTTGTCGAAGATCAGCGCCTTGATGGCGTGGGCCTTCTGCAGGGTATCGACATCCTTGATCAGAATGCCGTGGCGCGCCGCGACTCCGGTACCGGTGACGATGGCCGCCGGGGTCGCCAGCCCCAGCGCACAGGGGCAGGCGATCACCAGCACCGCCACAGCCGCCAGCAGGGCCTGAGCGAAGTCGTTGCCGATGGCGTACCACACCAGCAGGGTGAGCAGGGCTATGGCCATCACCACCGGTACGAACACGGCGGAGACCTTGTCTACCAGTTGCTGCAGCGGGGCCTTGCCCATCTGGGCACTCTCCACCAATGCGATAATCTTGCTGAGACTGGAGTCCTCCCCTACGGTAGTGGCTTCAATTTCCAGCACGCCGGAGCGGTTGATGGCGCCGCCCAGCACCTTGTCGCCCGCACTGCGCGGCACCGGCAGGCTCTCGCCGGTGAGGATCGACTCATCCAGCTCGCTGGCGCCGCTCACGATTTTGCCATCCACCGGCACCCGCTCACCCACCAGCACCCGCAGCCGATCGCCGCGCAGTACCTCATCGATGGCGACGCTCTGCCAGCTCTCGCCACGCCAGACGGTGGCAGTTTCCGGTCGCAGCGCCATCAGTTCGCGAATGGCGGACTGGGTGCTGCGGCGAGCTCTCGCCTCCAGCAACTTGCCGAGGGAGATCAGGGTAATGATGATGGCGCTCGCCTCGAAATAGAGCTTGCCGCTGGCGGCCATCCCCAACGTCAGCAGCAGATAGAGGCTATAGAAGTAGGCCGCGCTGGTACCGGTTGCCACCAGCACATCCATATTGGCTGCGCGGTTCTTGATGGTAAGCCAGGCGCCGCGATAGAAACGGGCCCCGATCCAGAACTGCACCGGGGTGGCGAGCAGCAGCTCCAGCCAGGCGGGCAGATGCAAGGGGAACAGTCCGGCCATGGCCAGCATCCCTACCAGCAGCGGTAGGGTGAGCAAAGCCGAGACGATGACCCGGGTTTGTGCCTGACGGGCTGTGGTGGCCTCCTGCGTTTCCCGCTCCAACAACTGCTGGCGACGGCCGCTGGCCGAGCCTTGTGCCAGCTGGGCGCCAAAACCGAGCGCTTCGATCTGCTCGCGCAAAGCGGCAGGCGTCCGCATCCCGGGGACCAGCACGATGCGGGCCTGCTCGATGGAGAAGTTGACGTCGGCAGAGATGACGCCGGGCAGCGCGGCCAGCATCTTGTTCAGTCGAGCCGAACAACCGGCACAAGTCATACCGGTAATTTGAAATAAAAAGGTCTCGCTGCCGTAGTCGTAACCCTGACTCTTGATGCTGTCGAGCACCGCAGGCAGGCGATCGGGGCTGGCCAGCTCGATGGCCGCCTGCTCCAGCGCGAAGTTGACGGTGGCTGATACCCCGTCGAGTTTGTTGAGGCTGGTCGCGATACGGCCTGCGCAGTTGGCGCAGCTCATGCCGCTGAGCGGCAACTGCAGATGAATGGGTGATTGAAGATGAGTGGTCATGTTGTTCCTCCCCGGAACCCGTCGGCACCACAAAACGCCGACTGGCAAACCCTAACCTTTACTGTAAGGGCAAGCTCAAGCCACATGATCCACTTTTTGCAGATGAAAAAACGGCGCCCGTTTGCTGCCAGAGAGCAAACGGGCGCCGCATTCAGCTATTGCGCGGTGTGAGCGGAGCTCAGATACCGTACTGGGCGCGGTAAGCCTTCATGGCCGCCAGTTGCGCCGCCAGTTCCGGCTGCTCGGCCTGCTTCTCTTCCAGCTTTTCTTCCAAATAAGCGATCAGGTCGCTCATCTGGATGATGGCGATGATGTGGGCGCCGTAGTCACGCTCCACCTCCTGAATGGCGGAGAGCTCGCCCTTGCCCTTCTCCTGACGGTCCAGCGCGATCAGCACGCCCGCCAGCGAGGCTCCGTTGGCCTGGATCAGATCCATGGATTCGCGGATGGCAGTGCCGGCGGTGATGACGTCGTCCACCAGCATGACGCGCCCCTTGAGCGGGCTGCCCACCAGATTGCCGCCCTCGCCGTGATCCTTGGCCTCCTTGCGGTTGAAGCACCAGGGCACGTCCACATCGTGCTGCTCCACCAGCTGCACGGCGGTAGCGGAGGCGATGGGGATCCCCTTGTAGGCCGGGCCAAACAGCACATCAAACTCGATACCGGCATCCATCAAGGCGGCGGCATAGAAGCGGCCGAGACGGGCCAGATCGCGGCCGCTGTTGAACAGACCGGCGTTGAAGAAGTAGGGGCTTTTACGACCGGATTTCAGGGTAAATTCACCGAATTTGAGGACCTGTTTTTCCAGGGCGAACTCGATAAATTGACGCTGGTAGGCTTTCATTCTGGCTCCTTGCTTGGCTTGTCGTTTACTTGTGTGGGGGTATAAAAAAACGCGGTCAATGCCGCGTTTTTAAAATCAGGAGAGCGACTGCTTCTGCAGCGCAATGATGTCGGCGATGCCGCCCTTGGCGAGCGCCAGCATCTCCAGCAGCTCTTCGTGGGTGAAGGGCTCGGCCTCCGCGGTGCCCTGCACCTCGATGATGCGACCATCTTCGGTCATCACCACGTTCATGTCGGTCTCGGCGGCGGAGTCTTCGATGTACTCCAGATCGCAGATGGCTTCGCCCTGATACATGCCGACGGAGACGGCGGCGATCATCTGCTTGAGCGGGCTCTGCTTGATCATGCCCTTCTCGACCATCCAGTTCAGCGCATCCACCAGCGCCACGCAGGCACCGGTAATGGAAGCAGTGCGGGTGCCGCCATCGGCTTGCAGCACGTCACAGTCAACTGTGATGGAGTGCTCGCCCAGCGCAGTCAGGTCTACCGCGGCGCGCAGGGAGCGGGCGATCAGACGGGAGATCTCCAGAGTACGGCCACTCTGCTTGCCGGAGGCCGCTTCGCGGTTCATCCGGGAGTGGGTGGAGCGCGGCAGCATGCCGTATTCGGCAGTCACCCAGCCCTGGTTCTTCCCTTTCAGGAAGCGCGGCACGCTGGTGTCAACGCTGGCGGTGCAGAGCACGCGAGTGTTACCGAACTCCACCAGCACTGAGCCTTCTGCATGTTTGGTGAAATTGCGGGTAATGGTAACCGGGCGAAGTTGCGCGGCACTGCGATCGCTTGGACGTGACATGGAACGGACCTCTGGGCTGGCTCAAATTGGCGGGGGATTATAAGTGATCCCGCCCCAAATATCAGCCGCTAAAACCACGGCATCGGCTGACGAGCAGTGCCGGGCTGAGTATACTGGCCGCACACTTCATCAAGCCCGGAACAATCAATGATTCACAGCATGACCGCCTACGCCCGCAAGGAATTCAAGGGCGACTGGGGCACAGCCGTTTGGGAAATTCGTTCGGTCAACCAGCGCTATCTGGAAACCTACATTCGCCTGCCGGAGCAACTGCGCAGCCTGGAACCGGTTCTGCGTGAGCGTTTCCGCGCCAAGCTGCAGCGCGGCAAGGTGGAGTGCAACCTGCGTTTTGAAGCCGCTCAGGCCGCTGCCAGCCAGCTGCACATCAATGAAGAGCTGGCCAAGCTCATCATCGACAGCGCCAGCTGGGTAATGAAAGAAGCGGGCCAGGGCCAGCTCAACCCGGTCGACGTGCTGCGCTGGCCGGGTGTCATGGCTGCCGCCGAGCAGGACATGGACGCGGTCGCCACCGAGCTGCTCGGCGGTTTTGACCAGACCATGGAAGATTTCCTCGCCTCCCGCGCCAGCGAGGGGGCCAACCTCAAGGCGCTGATCGAACAGCGTCTGGCCGGTATTCAGGTGGAAGTGAAGAAGGTGCGCGTCCACCTGCCGCAGATCATCGAGTGGCAGCGCCAGAAGCTCACCGACCGTCTGGCCGAAGCCAAGGTTGAGCTGGATCCGGCCCGCATCGAGCAGGAGATCGTGCTGCTGGCCCAGAAGATCGACGTGGCCGAAGAGCTGGATCGTCTGGAGATGCACATCAGCGAGACCAACAAGATCATGAAGAAGGGTGGCGCCTGCGGTCGTCGTCTCGACTTTATGATGCAGGAGTTCAACCGCGAGTCGAACACCTTGGGCTCCAAGTCCATCAATGCCGAAGTGACCCAGTCCGCCGTCGAGCTGAAAGTCCTCATCGAGCAGATGCGCGAGCAAATTCAGAACATCGAGTGATGAGTCGCTGACTATCCGGTTGTTACCTGCAAAAGAGCCCTTGATTCCTCAAGGGCTCTTTTATTTTCAGGCCATCGCACCTGTCGCCCGCCGCCGGTGAGTCAACGGCTGGGGAGCACCCTAGCCTATCGGCATCACCAGCGCTGGTTGGTGAGGGTCGCTCAGCCGCTCGGCCAGATAGTCCACCAGCAGCCGCACCTTGGGGGAGAGGTGGCGGTTATGGGGATAGAGGGCCCAGATCCCCTCGGCCGGGGCCCGCAGTTCCGGCAGCAGCTCGATCAGCTCGCCTCGGGCCAGATGGTCGCTCACGTAGTAGTCCGGCAGCTGGATGATGCCGATCCCCTTGAGCGCCGCATCCAGCAGGGCATGGCCGCTGTTGCACTGCAACAGGCCGCGCACCCGCACGCTGTGGGGGCGGCCATCCAGGGTGAAGTGCCACTCGTCGCTGTTGCCCACCAGGCAGGTGTGGCGGGTCAGCTCGGAGAGGCTGTTGGGCATGCCGTGGCGGGCGGTGTAGGCCGGTGAGGCGCAGACATAGGGCACCCGCTGCGCCAGCTTGCGCGCCACCAGCGTCGAATCCTTGAGGTGGCCAAGCCGCAGCGCCAGATCGTAGCCTTCATGCACCAGATCCAGCAGCTGGTTGGTGAGGTTGAGGGTCACCTCCAACTGGGGAAAGCGCACCATAAAGTCATTCACCAGCGGGGCGATGCGGCTCTCGCCGTAGGAGACGGGGGCCGTGATGCGCAGCGACCCTTGCGGCACCGCCTGATGGCGCCCCACCGCCAGCTCCGCCTCGTAGAGGTTGTCCAGCAGCTGGCGGCAGTGGCGATAGTAGATCTCGCCAAGCTCGGTGAGCCGCACCTGACGGGTGGTACGCAGCAGCAGCTTGGCCTGCAGCCGATCTTCCAGCTGTGCCACCTGACGGCTGACCTGCGCCACCGACACTCCCAGCTTGCGCGCCGCCGGGGTAAAGCCCCCCTGCTCCGCCACGCTGACAAATTCACAGATCCCTTCCCAACCGAACATTATTACCTGTGTGTAAAAGTGATTTGAGATTTGCCCTCATTATCACCAAATCGGCGGGAAACTACACTGAATGTCCGAACTCATCTCTGTTCACCCTGCTCAACAAGAAGGATGTCATTCATGGCACAGGTTCAAAGCATCAAGTGTAAAGCCGCCATCGCCTGGGGCCCGGGTCAGCCCCTCTCCATCGAAGAGGTCGAGGTCATGCCGCCGCAAGCGGGCGAGGTGCGGGTGCGCATCGTCGCGACCGGCGTCTGCCACACCGATGCCTTCACCCTCTCCGGTGAGGATCCGGAAGGGGTCTTCCCCTGCATTCTCGGCCACGAGGGGGGCGGCATCGTCGAATCCATCGGCGAAGGGGTCACCAGCGTCAAAGTCGGCGATCACGTGATCCCGCTCTACACCCCCGAGTGCGGCGAGTGCAAATTCTGCAAATCCGGCAAGACCAACCTCTGCCAGAAGATCCGCGCCACCCAGGGCAAGGGGCTGATGCCGGACGGTACCACCCGCTTCTCGAAAGATGGCCAGCCCATCTATCACTACATGGGCACCTCCACCTTCAGCGAATACACGGTACTGCCGGAGATCTCCATCGCCAAGGTGGACCCGGCCGCCCCGCTGGAAGAGGTCTGTCTGCTCGGTTGTGGCGTCACCACCGGCATCGGCGCCGTGATGAACACCGCCAAGGTGAAAGAGGGTGAGAGCGTCGCCATCTTCGGGCTGGGGGGCATCGGCCTCTCGGCGGTGATCGGGGCTCGTCTGGCCAAGGCCGGTCGCATCATCGCCATCGACATCAACGAGAGCAAGTTTGAACTGGCACGCAAGCTGGGCGCCACCGACTGCATCAACCCGAACGATTACGACAAACCGATTCAGGAGGTGATCGTCGAGCTGACCGATGGCGGCGTCGACTTCTCCTTCGAGTGCATCGGCAACGTCAAGGTGATGCGCGCGGCGCTGGAGTGCTGCCACAAAGGCTGGGGCGAGTCGGTCATCATCGGCGTGGCCGGCGCCGGCCAGGAGATCAGCACCCGTCCGTTCCAACTGGTGACCGGTCGGGTCTGGCGCGGCAGCGCCTTCGGCGGGGTACGCGGTCGCAGCGAGCTGCCGAGCTATGTGCAGCGCTACATGCAGGGTGAGTTCCGCCTCGATGACTTCATCACCCACACCATGGGGCTCGATCTGATGCACCAAGGCAAGAGCATCCGCACCGTCATCCACTACTGAGCATGATCACCCCGCCCGCTATCGTGGGCGGGGTGCAGGAGTCCTTTGATGAATCTGGAGATTATCAGCAGCAACAAGAGCTTCGGCGGCTGGCACAAGCGCTATCGCCACCAAGCCAGCGTGCTCGGCTGCGAGATGAATTTTGCCATCTATCTGCCGCCTCAGGCCCTCACCGGCCAGAAGGTACCCGTGCTCTACTGGCTCAGCGGCCTCACCTGCACCGATGAGAACTTTATGCAGAAGGCGGGCGCCCAGCGCATCGCCGACGAGCTCGGCATCGCCCTGGTGGCGCCGGACACCAGCCCCCGCGGCGACGGCGTAGCGGATGATCCCGGTTATGACCTCGGCATGGGGGCAGGCTTTTACGTCAATGCCAGCCAGAGCCCTTGGCAGGCGCACTACCAGATGTATGACTACGTCACCCGCGAGCTGCCTGACTTGATAGAGACCCACTTCCCGGTCTCGACCCGGCGCGCCATCAGCGGCCACTCCATGGGCGGTCACGGTGCGCTGATCGCCGCGCTGCGGGAGCCCGGTCGCTACCGCTCGGTCTCGGCCTTCAGTCCGATCTGCCACCCGAGCCGCTGCCCCTGGGGCCAGAAGGCGCTCGGGGCATATCTCGGCAGCAATCCGCTGTTGTGGCAGGAGTGGGATGCCTGCCAGCTGCTGCGCCACCAGCCGGTCACGCCGCTGCCAACCCTGGTGGATGTGGGGCTGGATGATCCCTTCCTCGCCGAGCAGCTGCATATCGATGCGCTGGCCGAGGTGGCCGCCAGCAAGGAGTGGCCACTGGAGCTCAACCTCCACGAGGGCTATGACCACAGCTACTACTTCGTGGCGAGCTTTATCGAGGCGCACCTGCGCTTTCACGCCCGCCACCTCTGATCAACACAGGCCCGTTGCGGGCCTGTTTCAGTTGTGGTGATCGGTTGATATCAGCTGCCGGCGCGGGTCACCCCGCCGGAGCCCACGATCTGCTGCTCCACCTCGGGGTCACCCCAGTAGGTGATGTTGCCAGTCCCTGCGATGCCGATCTTGAGCGTTTGCTGGGCCCTCACCTCCACATCACCGCTGCCGGCGATATTGACCTCGACCTCCTTGCCGCGCATTTCACTGCCGAGCACATCGCCAGCACCGGCAATGTTCAGCTCGATGCTGGCGGCAGAGCCGCTCCCCAGATCCAGGCTGCCTGCACCAGCGATGTAGCCTTTCAATCGCTGTACCTCCAGCTGGCTGGCGACGATACCACCTGTTCCCGCCACCGACAGCTCCAGCGCCTCGCCCTTGAAGCCGTGCAGATCGCCGTTGCCGGTACCTGCCAGCGCCATTTCACTGAGCTCTGGCAGGGTGATGGTGATCTCCAGCGGTTCGGTAGGCCGCAGTCGGTAACCATCCTTCACCTCGATCTCCAGCTTGCTGCCGCGCTCGGTCAGCTCCAGATAGGGCAAGAGATTTGCCTGCCCCTTGATGAGGATGCCGCGCTGCTCCCCTGCCACCAGATGGAGGGTAGCTGGAGTTCCCGCCAGCACTCGGGTCACCCGCTCGCCCAGTACCTGCTGGCGCTCGACCGGGACACCTTCCCCCTTGATCTCGGTGTCGGCAAAGACGTTGCAACCTCCCATCACCAGCGCCACCAAGACGCCAATCATCCACCGCATAACTGTTCTCCTTTTTATTTATTGATAAGCCACCTGACTGGCCCCGTTCGAAACCACAAAAATAGAGGCCGTATGAAACCACAGTTAGCAATGGCCATGCCAGACCATAACTATATGATTTTCAATAAAAATAAAATCAACAGTAAGATGTGATACGCACAAGAAGATCCATTTAGACCACCATTTGGCGAATTTGACCACCCCCTAACAGGCAGGTGGAGAGCTGGCTGGCGGGTCGTCCTGCCGGTCACTATGCTGACAGCCCGTGGAAGTTTTTGATTGCCCTGCCGGTCTGTTGAGCCAATAGTGGTACTTCGTGCGTACCAAGCTCTCCATTGCGGTAATGTCATTACCACTGTCTTGTCAGTCTTCACTGCCAACAAGGAGTCAGAGCGTGACCCAAGCAAGCCCTCTCTATGCCACCGCCACCGGTCTGCCGGAACCGACTCGCACCCCGTTGCTGACCGGCAGCGATCCCGAGCAGAAACGGCGCGAGCTGCTCGCCTACTTCTGCCAGACCTTCGATCTCTACGACTCGCTGTTCGACTGTCTGGCCGATGAGCGGGCCTGGTTCAACAAGGCGATCCCGCTGCGCCACCCGCTCATCTTCTACTACGGCCACACCGCCGCCTTCTTTATCAACAAGCTGCTGGCGGCACGCCTGATCGAGCAGCGACTGGATGCCCGCATCGAGGCCATGGTCGCCATCGGGGTGGACGAGATGAGCTGGGACGATCTGGACGAGACCCACTACGACTGGCCCAAGGTTACCGAGCTGCGCAGCTATCGAGCCAGAGTCCGTACACTGGTGTGCGACTTCATCCGGCAGATGCCGCTCACCCTGCCCATCGACTGGCAGAGCCCGGCCTGGGTGATCCTGATGGGGATAGAGCACGAGCGCATCCACCTCGAGACCTCCAGCGTGCTGATCCGCCAGTTGCCGCTCGCCTGGGTGCGGCCGCAGCCTTATTGGCCCGCCTGTACCGAAGCCCGCCACCGCATTGATCAGGTGCCCGCCAACAACCTGCTGCCGGTGGCAGGCGGCAAGGTGCGCCTTGGCAAGCAGGACGCCACCTACGGCTGGGACAACGAATATGGCGAGCGCCATATCGAGCTGGCCCCGTTTCAGGCCAGCCGCATGCTGGTGAGCAATGCCGAGTACCTCGCCTTCGTCCAGGCGGGCGGCTACGGCCAGCAACAGTGGTGGGATGAGGAGGGATGGGGCTGGTGCCAGTACGCCAAGGCGCAGATGCCCACCTTCTGGGTGGGTGATTCCACCAAGCCCGAACAACTGCAGCTGCGGCTGATGACCGAGCAGGTCGCCATGCCTTGGGACTGGCCAGTCGAGGTCAACCAGCTGGAAGCGGCCGCCTTCTGTCGCTGGAAGGCGGCCCAGACCGGACTCCCCATCCAGCTGCCGAGCGAGGCGGAGTGGATGCTGCTGCGCGAGCAGCTACCCGGCGATCAGCCGGACTGGACACAGGCCCCCGGCAATATCAATCTGGCCCGTTTTGCCTCCTCCTGCCCGGTGGATGCCTGCCCGCAAGGGGAGTTCTTCGATCTGGTGGGCAATGTCTGGCAGTGGACCAGCACCGCCATCGATGGCTTCGACGGCTTTAAAATCCACCCGCTCTACGACGACTTCTCCACCCCCACCTTTGATGGCAAGCACACCCTGATCAAGGGGGGCAGCTGGATCAGCACAGGTAACGAAGCGCTCAAATCATCCCGTTACGCCTTCCGGCGTCACTTCTTCCAGCATGCGGGTTTCCGCTATCTGGTCTCCCGTTATCAGGAACCCGTTATCGTGAATCCCTATGAAACCGACACGCTGGTCGCTCAGTACCTCGACTTCCAGTACGGCCCGAGCCACTTCGGGGTAGCCAACTACGCCAAGACGCTTGCTGATCTTGCTGGCGAGCTGTGCAGCAACCACCAGCGGGCGCTGGATATCGGCTGCGCCACCGGCCGCGCCAGTTTCGAACTGGCTCGCTACTTCCAGCATGTGGACGGGGTGGACTACTCGGCCCGCTTCATCGATGTGGCGCTGGCCCTCGCCAGTCAGGACAGTTTCCGCTACGCCATTCCGCTGGAGGGTGAACTGGTGGAGTATTGCGAGGCGCGCCTGTCGAGCCACGGGCTGGGGGCGAGTCAGGCTGAGCGCATCCACTTCAGTCAGGGGGATGCCTGCAACCTCAAGCCCAAATATGACCACTACGATCTGGTGCTCGCCTCCAACCTGATCGACCGGCTGCGGGAGCCCGCCCGCTTCCTGCGGGACATAGCACCCCGGCTGCGCAGCGGTGGCCTGCTGGTGCTCACCAGCCCCTATACCTGGCTGGCGGAATATACCCCGCCCGCCAACTGGCTCGGCGGCATTCGCGAAAACGGCGAGGCGCTCACCACCTATCAGGCGCTGCAACGGCTGCTGGCGGCGGAGTTCGAGGAGCACTGCCCGCCGCGGGATGTGCCCTTCGTCATCCGCGAAACCGCCCGCAAATACCAGCACACGGTGGCGCAGCTCACCGTCTGGCGCAAACGCTAATCCGCCGATCGGCATGCAGATGAGAAGAGGGAGGCCAACGGGCCTCCCTCTTGTTATGGCAATAAAAACGGCGCGAGTATCAATGCCCCTGCTCGTGATAGCGGCGGGCCAGCACGGCGCAGACCATCAGCTGGATCTGGTGGAAGATCATCAGCGGCAGCACCATCACCCCGACGCTGGCGGCCGGGAACATGACGTTGGCCATCGGCACCCCGTTGGCCAGACTCTTCTTGGAGCCGCAGAAGACGATGGTGATCTCGTCCGCCTTGTCGAAGCCGAGGCGGCGGCTGATCCAGACGTTCCAGCAGAGCACCAGCGCCAGCAAGACGCAGCTCAGCAGCACGATACTGGCCAGATCGTACCAGCCTACTTGATGCCAAATCCCCTGCACCACCGCCTCGCTGAAGGCGACATAGACCACCAGCAGAATGGAGCTCTGATCCAGCTTGCCGATGAGCGGGCGATGGCTGTCGACCCAGCGGCCAATGAGCGGGCGCGACAGGTGGCCCACCACGAACGGCAGCATCAGCTGCATCATGATGGACTGGATGGAGTGCCAGGTGTCGACCCCCTCCCCTTGCACGTGGATCATCATCCCCACCAGCACCGGCGAGAGGAAGATGCCGAGGATGCTGGAGGCCGAGGCGCTGCACACCGCCGCCGACACATTGCCCCCCGCCATCGAGGTAAAGGCGATGGCCGACTGCACGGTGGCAGGCAGGGCGCAGAGATAGAGGAAGCCGAGGTAGATGGCCGGGCTCAGCCAGCCCGGCACCAGCGGGGTGAGCAGCAGCCCCAGCAGCGGAAACAGCAGGAAGGTGCTGAGCATCACCACCAGATGAAGCCGCCAGTGGCCGAGGCCTGCCAGCAGGTTCTGGCGCGACAGCTTGGCGCCATGCATGAAGAACAAGAGCGCCACCGCCAGCTTGGTCAGCAAACCGAACCAGACAGCCACCTGCCCCTCGCAGGGAAAGAGGGAGGCAAGGGTGACCACCGCAATCAGCACAACAGTAAAGGGATCCAGACGCACGAAAGGTCTCCATCAGAAGGGCATCCTGCAGCCGTGGCGACAGTCAGGATTGGGGAGGACAAGAAACAGAGCGGGAGATGTCTGGCACCTCCCGCTAAAACGAACCTCCAGCTTACCCCGATAACGGAGAGGCGCAACGTTGTGCAGCGGTTAATTGTTCATCAATGCTTAACGCCTTTGCTTTGTCGAATAGCGGAAGTTGCTGACCCGCGGCCAGATAGCGCCAAACCGGCGCTAAATGGATAAAAAAACGGGCGACCAAGGCCGCCCGTCCCGCTTTTTCGCTCAGCCGATCAGCGCTGGCTGGCCAGCTTGCCGCTGCCCGTTTTCTTCTCATTGCCGACAAGCTTGCGAGCCTGCCGCGTCTCGAAGCGGGAGATCCACCAGTAGGCCAGTGCCGAGAAGACCGCGGTCATAAAGACGTTGATGAAGAAGGCGCGCACCAGATCCACCCCGGCCGGGAAGGCGGAGGCGCTCATGCTCACCACGAAGATGGCGATCAGCACCGACACCACGCCCATCCCGAACTTGCGCGACCCCATGCGGAAGTCGCGGGGTGTGTCGTCATGTTTCCAGCGGAACACGAAGTAGGCCACCATGATGAAGATCGGCGGCAGCATGGCGGTGCCGGCGGTGAGGTTGATGGCGGTGTTCATCATCTGCTGCACCGACTCTGAGCCGAAGCCGTTGACCACCAGCATCGCGAACACGAAGACAAACTGCCACCAGGCGGCGCGCACCGGCACGCCGTGCTTGTTGAGCTGGGTGGTCTTCTCGCCGTAAACCCCCTGCGGGATCTCGGAGAAGTGGATCTTCACCGGCGCCGAGGTCCACATCATCATGGAGCCGAACATGGCGATGAACAGCACCACGCCGACAAAGCGGCCCACCAGCGCCTCGGAAAGCCCGAAGTACTGGGCCATGCCGGTGAAGATCTCCACCATGCCGCCGGCATAGGTGAGGCTCTCGCGCGGTACGAACACGTTCACCAACAGGGAACCGACCGCATACATGGCACCGATGACAATGCCGGCACTGATGATCACCTTGATGAAGGACTTCTGGCCGCCCTTCACGTCATTGAGGTAGGCCGCCGCCGTTTCGGCACCGCCCGCCGCCTGGAAGATCCAGCACATGATGCCGAGGGTCGCCCAGTTGACGGTGGGAGTCATCGCCTCCAGCGTGATGGGCTGGGCCGGCACATGATCGCCACTCAGAGCCATCAGGGCGCCCAGCACATAGATGGCGAACAGGGCAAATACACCGTAGGCCACTATTTCGGCAATCTTGCCGAGCCAGCTCGCTCCCTTGGTGGAGATGTGGGTCGCCGCCGCAAACAGCACGATGGAGATGATCGAGGTGACCATGGGCGAGAAGCTGTACTCATAGCCCAGCATGGCGTAGGAGGCGTAGGCGATGACGTTGGGCAGCAGGGAGACGAACCAGAACAGGTTTACGAACCAGTAGAGAAACGAGCCCAGATAGGCCATCCGGGTGCCGAGCGGTTTTTTAAGCCAGTCGTACATCCCCGACTCGGAGTTTTTATTGGCCGAGACGAACTCGGCAATGATGAAGACGAACGGAATGAAGTAGACGATGGTCGCCAGCAGGAAGATAGGGGCGGAGCTGAGCCCCAGCTCGATGTTGTTGTTGACGATGTTGCGCACGTTGAACACGGCGGCAAAGGTCATCGACAACAGGGCAAACTTGCCTATGGTGCCGCGTACGGATTCAGACATGGTGTCCTCCAGTGGACTCGCGCTCCCTGCGGGTAACGCTGTGACTCTGTGATGTGTTCGGCAAGGGTCTGTCGGCCCCGCGCTTTACTCTCTTGTTATGATCGGGCCGCGTGGACGGCCTCGTTGGTAAACCGGTGCCGTATCCCGCACCGGCTCGCAATACCAGTCAGACGATCGGGGTGCCCGGCGCCATCGGCACCCGCGGCTGCAACAGCACGCTCTGGCTCTCGTCCGGGGTCTCGGCGCAGAGCAACATGCACTCGGAGCGCTCACCGCGCATCCTGGTGGGCTTGAGGTTGGTCAGTACTACCACCTCGCTGCCCATCAGCTCCTCTTCGCTGTAGTAAGGCACCAGACTGGTGACAGTCTGCAGCGGCCGCTCGCCACCCACGTCGATCTGGACGATGTAGAGTTTGTCGGCCCCGGGGTGGCGCACCACCTCCAGCACCTTGCCCACCTTCATCTCGACCCGTTTGAATTCGGCAAACTCGATCGTCTCGCTCATGCTCTTTTCCTTTTCTGGTTCAACGGTTTGCGGGTGGCCAACGGCCACCCGGTTTGATTGGGATTAAAAGCCGTGCCTATGGCGTCTGCATGGCAACCTGCGCCGTCGGCTGGGCCTCTTTCGCGCGCGCTTCGGCGCTGAGGGAGGCCTCGTATCTGTTGTATTTCCACCAGGCGAAGCCGAGGAAGATCACGATCCCGCCGACGTTGTAGAAGATGATGGTCATGATGTCGGCGCCGGTCGGGAAGGTGGAGGCGAGGAAGCCCACCGAGAAGATGGCGATCAGCACCGAGACCACGGCGATGCCGGTGGTGCGCGACCCCATCCTGAAATCCCGCGGCAGGTGATCGAGCTTCAGACGCAGATTGAGGTAGGCCAGCATGATAAACAGCGGCGGCAGCATGGAAGCGGCGGCGGTCATGTTGATGACGGTGTTCATCAGATCCTGCGCTGTGTTGGAGCCCAGGGTCGGGATCACCATCAGCGGCAGCACGATGAGATACTGGATCCAGGCTGCGCGGGCGGGCACGCCGTTCTCGTTCAGCTCGACGGTTTTCTTGCCGAAGATGCCGGCCGGGATCTCGGAGAAGAAGATCTTCACCGGGGTCGCCGTCCACATCAGCAGGGAGCCGAACATGGCGGTGAAGGAGACCAGCCCGACGAAGCGGTTCATCAGGATCTCCGGCAAACCGAAGTAGGCCGCCAGCCCTTCAAACACCTGCACCGAGCCGCCGGTATATTTCAGGGTACCGCTCGGCACGAACACGTTGATCAACAGCGAGGCGATGGAGTAGAGCACGCCGATAAAGATCCCGGCGACGATGATCACCTTCACGAAGGATTTGGATCCCCCTTTCACGTCATTGACGTAGACCGCCACTGACTCGGCGCCACCGGCTGCCATAAAGATCCAGGTGGTGATGCCGAGGAAGGCCCAGCTGAAATCGGGGACCATGGCCTCTACCGTGATGGGATCAGCCGGCTGCACGCCGCCCACCAGTGCCGCACCTGCTAGCAGGATGTAGGAGAGGGTCAGCAGCAGCATCAGGGACGAGGTCACCGAGGTGATGGGGCCGAGCATCTTGGCGCCGTTGGTGGAGACGTAGGTGGCAAAGGCAAACAGCACCATGCTCAATGCCGTGGTCGCCACCGGAGTGAGAATGTACTCGTAGCCGAGGAAGGCATAGGAGGCGTAGGCGATGACCCGCGGCAGCAGCGAGGTGAAGAAGAACAGGTTCACGAACCAGTAGGTGTAGGCGGAGATAAAGGCCCAGCGCCCGCCGAGGGAACTCTTCACCCAGGCATACACCCCCGCTTCGGAGTTTTTGTTCAGTGACACAAATTCCGCAATGATCAGGCAAAACGGAATGAAGTAGAAAATGGTGGCCAGAAAGAACATCGGGGCCGAGGCCAGACCGATTTCGATGTTGTTGTTGATGACGTTGTTGAAGCTGAATACCGCTGCGAAGGTGAGCGACAGCAGACCAAACTTGCCTATCGTATTGCGTTTGGAATCAGACATGGTGCATCTCCAGACCTGTAGTTATCTAGCGAAAGAGCGGGGCATTGGTTGTAGGGTGAGCCCCGCCCTTCCGGCTTTTATCAGTGCAGAACCGGCGGCTTGTTATTTGTTCTTGAAGTAGCCGCCTTCGACGGTGACCTTGATGATCACCTTGCGCACCGGCCCGTCGCCGACAAACCTGTAAGCCTCGTCGTTCTCGAAGATCACCACCTGCCCGTTGCCCACCTGCTGGCGCTCACGCACCTCGCCGGCCAGCCACTCGCGGTCGGTGGTGTCGTCATAGGCCTGCTCGACCCGCAGATCCGGCTTGGCAGCCCACTCCACCGTCTCTTCCCCTTCCAGGTAGTAGTGGACGTCGAAGTAGCGGCGCTGCCCCTCGAACAGTGAGGTGGCCGGGCTGGCCCCCTCCTGCAAGCGGTAGGTGAGGGAGTCACCGATGGAGTGGCAGATGCCGGGCTTGAGGTTCGGCAGGTTGTTGATGGCCTCCACGCAGCGGCCCCACTTCTTGCCCTCCCGGTAGATGTTTTTGAACAGGGTCAGGTTGTCCAGGGTGATCATGCGAGGTTCCTCCCGCCGTTGATGGTGAGATCGAGCCCGGCCAGCGCAGCCGGATTGAGGTTGCCACGGGCGATGGGCAGCAGGGTCAGGCCGAAGCTGAACGGCTCGAAGCGCACCCGCCAGGAGTCCAACACCTCGGAGCCCCAGGAGTTGGAACCGAGCCCCAGCACCTTGTGATCCAGATTGAGGGTGAGATAACCGCAGGGCTCCAGCTCGTTGATGTGCTGCGCCGCGTGGATATGCTCCCAGCTGTAGGGCCAGACGCTCAGGTTGATGGGGGCATCGGGCCGCACGTAGAGACCGGCGCCGTGACGGTTGGTCAGGGTCGCCCAGCGCACCTGCTGGCGGTTGCCGTTGTCCTGCGGGAAGGGGTAGTGCTCCCACATCTCGCCGACTGTGCTCTGGAAGCTGTCGATCCAGTTGCTCTGGCGGCTGTCCTGATAGTTTTCACCCGGCCCCATGCCGTAGTAGTGCACCCGGTCGAGATCCTGACGAATGCCCAGCTCGAAGCCGATCTTGGGGATGATGTCGTCATAACCGCCGTAGGGCTGGCCGTAGAGTGCCACGTGCAGCTGGCCATTCGGGCTCAGGGTGTAGACGTAACGGCAGCGCATGCCGAAGTCGAACACCGGCGGCGCGATCAGGCTTTCCACTGTCACCTCGACCGCCTCACCCAGCTGACGCCAGCTTAAGGTGCGGAAGTGCTCCTGCATGATCTGCAGGTGGTTCGGGTGCCACAGGCTCTCGTACTCCTGCTTGTGGTTGTCGATCATCGGCTTGAAGAAGGTGAGACGCGGCGCCCGCTCGATAAGCTCATTGCCATCCAGCTGCCAGCTCACCAGCTTGCCGTCGAGGCGCGAGAAGCGCAGGACGAAGCCGCTGCCGCTCAAGGTCAGCGCGAGCCGCTCGTCGGCAATCTGCAACGGAGTGGCGTTGGGATTGGCAAAGGGCTGCAGCTGGCGAGTCGACTCTTTCAACCGGAACTGGTACTGGCCCAGCTGGTGCTCCGCCGCGCTGTAACGGGTGGCGGTGGCCTTGATGACCCGCAGCTGGACGAAGGTTTCCCGCCCATCGAGGGATGGCAGTTCGAGTTGCAACTCTGTGGTGGCACCGGGAGCCACCCCTTCCAGCCGGATTTGCTGGCTGGCCAGCAGCTCGCCTTCGGCCTTCACCTCGACCAGCAGGCGGATGTCGTCGAGAGTGGAGAACCAGTAGCGGTTTTCCACTGCCAGCTTGCCGCTGGCCAGATCCAGAGCGCGCACCTTGACCGGGCAGATCACCTGCTTGTATTCGCGCAGGCCAGGTCCCGGGGTCTGATCCGGATAGATGAGGCCATCCATGCAAAAGTTGTAGTTGTTGGGGTAGTCGCCGTAGTCGCCGCCGTACTTGTAGACGGGGCGGCCCTGCTCGTCCTGATCCAGAATGCCGTGATCACACCACTCCCAGATGTAGTGACCCTGAATGTGGGGATGACGGTCGAACACCTGCTGATATTCGTTGAGGCCACCCGGGCCGTTGCCCATGGCGTGTGCGTATTCGCAGATAATGCGCGGCTTCTCCATCGGGAACTCGCCGAAGCAGTTCATCTGGGAGACGCGCGAATACATGGTGCTCACCACATCCACCACCTCGGCATCGCGATCCTCTTCGTAATGCACCAGCCGGGTCGGGTCGATCGCCTTGCAGCGCTGGTACATGGCTCTGATGTTGCAGCCGTAGCCGGACTCGTTGCCGAGCGACCAGATGATGATGGAGGGGTGGTTCTTCTGAGCGTGCACGTGGCGTTCGATGCGATCCACGAACACCGGCTCCCAGAAGGGGTCATCGGTGATGCGGCTGAGATCGCCGACGTTGGCAAAGCCGTGGGTCTCCACGTCGGTCTCCGCCATCACAAACAGACCGTACTGGTCGCACAGCTCGTAGAAGCGCGGGTCATTCGGGTAGTGGGCGGTGCGCACCGAGTTGAGGTTGTGCTGCTTCATCAGCACGATATCGCGCTCCACTCGGTCCATACCGACCGCACGGCTCTTGAGGTGGTCGTTGTCGTGACGGTTCACCCCGTGCAGCTTGAGGTAGTGGCCGTTGACGTAGAAGAGGCCATCCTTGACCTTGATTTCACGCACCCCGACCCGCTGCGGGATCACTTCCAGCAGCTCGCCCTGACCGTTGTAGAGGGAGAGTTGCAGCTGGTAGAGGTAAGGGTCTTCGGCGCTCCACAGATGGGGGTTGGCCAGATCCAGCGTGAAGCGGCAGTCACACTTGCCATCGATGGCGAGATGGTCGAGCGAGCCGCTGGCGATCTCGCTGCCCTGATCCAGCAGGGACCAGACCAGACGGTGATCACGGGCGGCCGCCCCCAGGTTCTCGAGCTGGATATCGCAGCTCAGGGTAGCGCTCTGATTGTCATCGGCCAGCGCGGTGCGGATGAAGAAGTCCTGCACATGGGCGGCCGGTTTGCCCACCAGATAGACGTCGCGGAAGATCCCCGCCATCCACCACATGTCCTGATCTTCGATATAGGTGGAGTCGGCCCACTGCATCACCCGCACTGACAGCAGGTTCTCGCCAACCTTGGCGTAGGCACTGATATCGAACTCGGCGGTGAGACGGCTGCCCTTGCTGAAGCCCACGTAGTGGCCGTTCACATAGACCTCGAAGTAGGTCTCCACCCCGTCAAACTTGATGATCACCTGCTCGCCGCCCCAGGCCGGGCTCAGCGTGAAGCTGCGCTGATAGGCGCCGGTGGGGTTGTTGGTCGGCACGAAGGGCACGTCGATGGGGAAGGGAAAACCTTCGTCGGTGTACTGCAGCTGGCCATGTCCTTCCATCTGCCACATGTTGGGCACAGTGATCTGGTCCCACTCGCTCATGGGGCTGTGATAGAAGGCCTCCGGCACCTGCAGGGGGTGGTCGAAGTAGCGGAACTGCCACTGGCCGCCAAGGCTCAGAAAACGGCGGCTCAGCTCGCGCTGCATGGTGGCCGCCAGCGCGTGGTCGGCATAAGAGAAGAAGTAGGCACGCGGGGCCAGCCTGTTTTCACCAACGAATTGGACGTTTTCCCAGTTATTCACATGTCCTCCCGGAACAAGGCAACGTTAACTGGGTAAACTCTAGATAAACATTTACTAAATATCAGCTTTGGATTGGTAAAGTTTTAACCTGATCACAATGAACAGATGGTTTTGTGAGCGAGATCAGAAGCGGGAGATAAAGGAGGGCAAGATATGGATGAGTGGCATAGATGTTGATAGCCTTTGGCTGAACTGCAATAAAATCAACTATAAAACAATATGATATGACGTCACGGGATGATATGGGAAATAAGTTTACTTGGGAGAGGAGTCGCACCACCGCAAGATGGCACGACTAAAACGCAGAACGTTTTACTAAAATCAGCGAGTAGTGCCACGCAGGGTCAACTTGCTCGGTACCAGCACCCGAAGGGGAATATCCCGCTCGTCTCGCAGCCGCTCAACCAGCAAATTGACCCCCTGGGAGCCCATCAACTCGGAATGGATCCGCACCGTAGAGAGCGGCGGGAAGGTGAACTTGGCGGTCGGGATATCGTTGACGCTGATAAGCTCGATCTGCTGGGGAATCGTAGTCCCTTCTCATGAATGGCACGCAACACACCAATCGCGATGGAGTCGGAGGCGACAAACAGCGCCTTGGGCCAATCCCCTGCCAGCATCTCCTTCGCCAACTGGTAGCCGGAGGCGCTGGAGAAATCGCCGCGATAGAGATCGCTCTCCTGCACCACCCCCAACCGCTGGCCATACTCCCGGAAGGCCAATTCACGCAGATCCGGGCTCTCATCCTGGCCACCGATATAACCGATGCGCTGATGCCCCTGCGCGATAAAGTAATCGACGACCTGCTGGCTGATCAGGGCAAGATCCACATCGACCGAGTCGAACTCTCCCTGTGAACGGCAGTCGACAAACACCAGCTGGCTGGAACAAGCCCTTAGCTGGACGAGACGTTCGGCTGTGAGGGTACCGACCACCAGAATGCCATCCACGGCGCTCAGTTCGCGCCCTTCACCGCAGTTGTAGAGATGGGTCAGTTCGATATTGAGGCGGGCACTCTGGGTCTCGATGCCATAACGGATAGCGAGATAGTAAGGGTCGTTGACCTCGGTACTCTGGGGATAGGCATAGACCACCAGAAAGTGCAGCTTGCTCTTGTGCACCCCCTTTCGGGCGCTGCTGGTCTTGTACTCAAGCCGTTCGGCAATCTCGAAGATCCGCTGCTTGGTCTCTTCCTTGACGCTCAGGCTGGGATCCTCGTTCAGTACCCGGGATACCGTGGCGAGAGAAACCCCCGCTTCCTGTGCAATTTCCTTCAACGTAGCCATCAATACCTCGCTGGCAGCATCACGTGTTAATCGGCAACGGCTAAAGAGTAACGGGCAATCCCTTGATAGCCCAGCACTTTTACTAAAATGCCGGCGGCAGTGCAGTTTTTGGAAGACAGAAATGCAAAAAGGCCTCCCGAATGGGAGGCCTCTTCTAAATAGGTGCCTGACAGTGTCCTACTCTCGCATGGCGAATGCCACACTACCATCGGCGCTACCGCGTTTCACTTCTGAGTTCGGCATGGGATCAGGTGGTTCCACGGCGCTATTGCCGTCAGGCAAAAGCTTTTAAAACTAACTTGAAAATGGTGCTGATACCCAGAATCGAACTGGGGACCTCATCCTTACCAAGGATGCGCTCTACCGACTGAGCCATATCAGCACACTAACCGGTAAAGACCACGCTGGGCGTAATCTTGAAATTGGGTGCCTGGCAGTGTCCTACTCTCGCATGGCGAATGCCACACTACCATCGGCGCTACCGCGTTTCACTTCTGAGTTCGGCATGGGATCAGGTGGTTCCACGGCGCTATGGCCGCCAGGCAAATTCTTCAATCTGAGAAAGCTGATGTAAGTAGTTTCGTATTCGTTACAAGGCTCGAAACACTTCTTGGGTGTTGTATGGTTAAGCCTCACGGGTAATTAGTATGGGTTAGCTCAACACGTCGCCGCGCTTACACACCCCACCTATCAACGTTGTGGTCTCCAACGGCCCTTTAGGACCCTCAAGGGGTCAGGGATGACTCATCTCAGGGCTCGCTTCCCGCTTAGATGCTTTCAGCGGTTATCGATTCCGAACTTAGCTACCGGGCAGTGCCACTGGCGTGACAACCCGAACACCAGAGGTTCGTTCACTCCGGTCCTCTCGTACTAGGAGCAACTCCCTTCAATCATCCAACGCCCACGGCAGATAGGGACCGAACTGTCTCACGACGTTCTGAACCCAGCTCGCGTACCACTTTAAATGGCGAACAGCCATACCCTTGGGACCGACTTCAGCCCCAGGATGTGATGAGCCGACATCGAGGTGCCAAACACCGCCGTCGATATGAACTCTTGGGCGGTATCAGCCTGTTATCCCCGGAGTACCTTTTATCCGTTGAGCGATGGCCCTTCCATTCAGAACCACCGGATCACTATGACCTACTTTCGTACCTGCTCGACCTGTCCGTCTCGCAGTTAAGCTGGCTTATGCCATTGCACTAACCTCCTGATGTCCGACCAGGATTAGCCAACCTTCGTGCTCCTCCGTTACTCTTTGGG
>NZ_JBQBEH010000008.1:1337500-1385000 GCF_051919665.1 Aeromonas sp. 55A
GAGCGCCAGCAATCCAATCGGCTATCCACTGCTGATCGGTGAAGATGTCACGGTCGGTCACAAGGCGATGCTGCACGGCTGCACCATAGGCAACCGGGTGCTGGTCGGCATGGGTGCCATTCTGCTTGATGGCGTCGTGGTTGAAGATGATGTGATGATCGGCGCAGGTTCACTGGTGCCACCGGGCAAGCGACTCGAATCGGGCTTTCTATATATAGGGAATCCCGTCAAACAGGCTCGTCCGCTCAAACCCGCCGAGATCGCCTTCCTCAAGACCTCGGCCGACAACTATGTCCTGCTCAAGGATGAGTATCTGCAAGAGACCTGATAGGGCTGGCAAAAACAGGGAGCCCGGCATAATGCCGGGCTTCGCTTCTTATATAGCTATATAGCCGTGCAGAACGGCTGACCAGAAATCAGTGGGCCTGATCCCAGTTGTCACCGGTACCCGCTTCAACCAGCAGCGGCACATGCAGTTCGGCAGCGGCAGACATCTTCTCCTTGATGATGGCGGTGTACTCCTCCAGCTTCTCTTCGCGGATCTCGAACACCAGTTCATCGTGTACCTGCATCAGCATGCGGATCGACTCATCTTCAATCCCGCGGATCCAGCTGTCCACGTTGATCATGGCGCGCTTGATGATGTCGGCAGCCGTACCCTGCATGGGCGCGTTGATGGCGGCCCGTTCGGCTGCCTTGCGCAGACCAGCGTTGCGGGACTTGATATCCGGCAGATATAAACGACGGCCAAACAGGGTCTCGACATAACCCTGGGCTTCCGCCTGCTGGCGGGTACGCTCCATATACTCCAGCACGCCCGGGTAGCGTTCGAAGTAGAGATCCATGTACTTCTGCGCCTCGGCACGGCCGATACCCAACTGCTTGGCCAGACCAAAGGCACTCATGCCATAGATGAGGCCGAAGTTGATCGCCTTGGCACTGCGGCGCATATCGGTGGTGACCGCATCGAGCGCCACGCCGAACACCTCGGCGGCAGTCGCCTTGTGGATGTCCTTGCCCTCGGCAAAGGCGGTCAGCAGCCCCTTGTCACCGGAAAGGTGCGCCATGATGCGCAGCTCGATCTGGGAGTAGTCCGCCGCCACCAGCTTGTAACCGGCGCTCGGGATGAAGGCCTGACGGATCCGGCGCCCCTGCTCGTTGCGCACTGGGATGTTCTGCAGGTTGGGATCAGATGATGACAAACGGCCCGTAGCCGCTACCGCCTGATGATAGGAGGTGTGTACCCGCCCGGTCTGCGGCTTGATCATCAGCGGCAGCTTGTCGGTGTAGGTGGACTTGAGCTTGGCCAGCCCACGATGCTCCATCAGCAGTTGCGGCAGCTCGTAGGTCTCCGCCAGCTCGGCCAGCACCTCTTCTGCGGTGGACGGTGCCCCCTTCGGAGTCTTTTTGATGATCGGCAGGCCCAGCTTGGTGAAGAGGATCTCCCCCAACTGCTTGGGCGAGGAGAGGTTGAACTCCTGTCCGGCCAGCTCATGGGCCTGCTTCTCCAACGCCCCCAACCGCAGCTCGATCTCCTGACTCTGCTGGTGCAGCAACTTGGGATCGATAGTGGTGCCAAGCAACTCCATCCGCGCCAGCACTGGCAGCAGGGGCAGTTCGATCTCGCTGAATACCTTGGCGAGACCCGGCACGGCCTCCAGCTGACCCCACAGGGTCTGGTGCAGACGCAGGGTGATATCGGCATCTTCCGCCGCATAGGGGGCGGCCTGCTCCAGCTCGATCTGGTTAAAGGTGAGCTGTTTCACCCCTTTGCCCGCGATATCTTCAAAGGAGGTGGTCTCGACTCCGAGATAACGCTTGGCCAGCGAATCCATATCGTGACGACTGGCGGTGGAGTTGAGCACGTAGGATTCCAGCATGGTGTCGTAGGCGATGCCCTGCAGGTCGATGTCGTGGTTGAGCAGCACGTTGCGATCGTACTTGAGATTCTGCCCCACCTTGAGGCGGGTCGGATCTTCCAGCAGCGGTTTGAGCTTGCCCAACACCACGGCCTCGCTCAGCTGTACCGGTGCCCCCAGATAGTCGTGGCCAAACGGCACATAAGCAGCCTTGCCCGGTTCGACGGCGAAGGAGACCCCGACGATCCGCGCCTCCATATAGTCGAGACTGGTGGTTTCGGTATCGAAGGCAAACAGCGGTGCCGCTTTCAACTGTTCCAGCCAACCGTCAAACTCGGCTTCGTCCAGAATGCAGCGGTAGTCGGTTTCGATGGCGGCAACCGGAGCGGCGCTCTCATCGCCAGCGTCGCCCTGTCCGGCGCTCTCGCTGCCCTCTTCACCACCGGATTCCAGCTCCTTGATCAGGTTGCGCAGCTCGTATTCGCGATAGACCGCCAGCAGGGACTCCTTGTCGACCGGCTTGAGCAACAGCTCTTCCAGACTCTGTTCCAGCTCGACATCGGTCTTGATGGTCGCCAGTCGATAGGAGAGACGAACCTGCTCCTCCTGCTCGCGGAACTTGTCGGCGAACGCCTTGGAGCCACGGAAGCCGAGCGCGGCGACCTTGTCGAGGTTGGCGGCAATCTCGTCGATACTGCCAATCCCCTGCAGCAGGGCCAGTGCAGTCTTCTCGCCGACACCGGTCATGCCGGGAATGTTGTCGACCTTGTCACCCATCAGGGCCAGATAGTCGATGATGAGCTCGGGCGGTACGCCGAACTTTTCGATCACCCCTTCCCGATCGGTCTTCACATCTTTCATGGTGTCGATCAGGGTGACATGATCGGAGACCAGCTGCGCCATATCCTTGTCACCGGTGCTGATCAGTACCGGCAGCTGCTTCTCGGTCGCCTGGCGGGCCAGGGTGCCGATCACGTCGTCGGCCTCCACCCCTTCCACCATCAGGAAGGGGAAGCCCATCGCCTTGATCATCTGGTGGATAGGCGCGACCTGGCTGCGCAGATCGTCCGGCATGCTGGCACGGGTCGCCTTGTACTCGGGATAGATGTCGTCGCGGAAGGTCTTGCCCTTGGCATCAAACACCACGGCCACATGACAGTCAGGATATTGCTTGCGCAGGCTGCGCATCATGTTGGCCATGACACGGACGGCGCCGCTCGGCAAACCGGTCGATGTGCGCAGATCAGCCTGCTGGGAGGCGAAGAAGGCGCGGTAAAGATAAGAGGAGCCGTCGACCAGAATAAGGGGGTTGCTAGGGGCCATGAAATCGTCCTGCCAGAGATAAACAGCCGCTAGGATGCCACAGGGCCCCCCTCACACCAAGGGGCGCAACAACAGCACACAGCGCCTGATAAAGGGACTCAGTCTGTGGATAACTCTGTGTTCAAAAATGGGGCGCATCAGGGCGCACAGTGATAAAACTGTGCATAAGAATATAAAAACACATTAAAAACAATGCCTTGAGATCGTAAAAGCCTATCGCAAGACAGTTGGAATGATCTCGATCAATGTGGAAAAAGATTTAAGGGAGTAGGTACGGCAGGATCCAAAACGAAACAATCCTAGCACAGCAAGATGACTTGACCAGCGGAGGGCGAGCGATAACCATACAAAAGTACAACAATCCATCCTGGCTCACATTTTCAACAACGAGGAGTTTGCCATGAAAAAAGTGGCCGTGATTTTGAGTGGCTGCGGTGTCTTTGACGGGGCCGAAATCCACGAGGCCGTCATCAGCCTGCTGGCGTTGGCCCGTCAGGGAGCCGCCGTCCAGTGCTTCGCCCCGAACGTGGCGCAGCTCCATGTCATCAACCACCTGACCGGTGAAGTGAGCGAGGGAGAGAGCCGCAATGTGCTGGTCGAAGCGGCTCGCATCTGCCGTGGCCAGATAAAGGATGTGGCCGAGCTGGATGCGGCCGATTACGACGCGCTGCTGGTGCCCGGCGGCTTTGGCGCGGCCAAAAACCTGTGTAACTTTGCTATCAAAGGAGCCGAATGCCAGATCCAGCCCGATGTGCTGAAAGCGTGCCAGAGCTTTGCCAAAGCCAACAAACCGGCCGCCTATATCTGCATCGCACCCGCCATGATCCCGCTGATCTATGGTGCCGGGACGCTGGCGACCATCGGCCATGACGAGGGTACCGCCAACGCCATCGAGGCGATGGGTGGCAGCCATCTCAACTGCCCGGTCAACGAATTCGTGGTGGATCAGGAGCGCAAGGTGATCTCCACCCCCGCCTACATGCTGGCCAACAACATAGTCGAAGCGGCAGACGGGATCGAGAAGACGGTCAAGCAACTGCTGGCGCTGTAATTCCCATCCCGCCAAAAACAGACGGGCCGCTCATGGAGCGGCCCGTTTTCAATTCTGCCTGAAGGCGATGAATTAGATGGTTTCGCCCATCTGATCCATCTTGCCCAGCAGGGCACGCAGACGCTCCTGCCATGCAGTGTGCTCGTTGCGCAGCTGATGGTTCTCGTCTTGCAGCTTGCTGTTCTGCTCTTTCAGCTCGTCCAGCTCCATCTTCAGCAGGGAGATGTTGTCGACGGCGGATTGTACTTTGGATTCGAGTTGCTCAAGGACTTCTAGTGACATATGCATACCTGTTTGTTCAATTGCGATGCCCCACAGAGGGCGATTCAAGCGCGTGAAGCCAGCATACCCCGAGCGCATCGGCACAAACAAGCCAGTGCGCTGTAAAATGCGCCTTCCATAGATGTATTGTCTAAATATGCGTCTATTTTTCTCGCATCCTGCGCCCGAGCCGCGACAACACACTGAACCGTGCGTAAAAGGCCCCGCCACCCGCGCATCATTTGCCCCCTCCTGACGGCGCCGCCGTTATCCATGCAAGGCGATATAAGCCCCCAGCAACAGACAGGCGACCACATACATCAGCAGGCCGTAGAGCAGGTTCCAGCGCAGGATCAGCCCGGCACTGAGGTTGTAGCGGGAGGCCAGCGCCAGATTGGATCCGGAGAGCGGACTGGTGCCGGTGGCAAGCCCCCATCCCAGCAGGAAACACATGCCGAGCAGGCTGGGATCCGGCGCCAGCGGCCAGAGCAGTGGCGCCAGCCCGGAGATACTGATGAGCGGATGTACCCCGACGATGGCCACCAGCAGGATCAGCAGCAGAGTGAGGGATGCTTCGAGCCAGCCAAAGTGATTGAACAGCGGCAGGCCGTGACCGGAGCCGAAATCGATGACCGACAGCGCACTGTTGATGCCTGCCGCCAGCAAACCGGCCCCCAGAAACAGCACCAGCTGACCGCCGATGGCGGGGAAGCGCTCCACCACCTGCCGCTTGAGGGCCGCCTTGCGCCCGGCCCTCGGCATAAAGAGCAGCGCCAGCAGCGGGGCCACCAGCGCGATCACCGCCAGAATGCCGAGCTGGGGCCAGATCTGCTTGATGAGCAGTACCAGCAGCGCCAGCGTAACCGGCAACCCCAGGGTCTGCAGCCGCAGCGGATAACCGGCAAAGTCGGCCACCCCGATCTGCTCCAGCTGCCAGGCGGTCAGCCCCATCGCCAGCAAGGCGGCGAGGATTCCGAACGGCAGAATATGGGAGAGCTGCAAGCCCGGCGCATAGGTAAGCGCCACCGCCATGGCGACAAAGAAGGGTGACCAGAAGGCAGCGGCACAGAAGATCCGGCTCAGCACCATCACCTGACGCCGCTCCAGGGTGCCATTGCGCTCCAGTCGATCGCCGATGATAAACAACACCGAGAGGTTGATGACCGCCCCCAGCAGATTGAGGCTGGCCATGGTGCTCCACAGGCCTTTACGCCCGGTCCAGGAGGTGGTGCCGGTCAGCAAGCCGGAGGTGGCAAGGTTGAGGGTGCTCACCGCGGCAAACATGGTGAGCATATTGATGTTGGGCAGCAGCCAGTCACCGGCAATGAGGGTCGCGCCCTGCCACCAGGAGAAGATCAACAGCAGCAGGGCGGCACTATACAGGGCCAGCGCCTGCCGCCTGGCGGCCCCTACCAGCCAGGGCCAGGTGAGCAGTGACGCCCCCCAGGCTGCAATGGCCGCGGGCCAGGGGGAGAGACCCAGATAGAGATGAAGCAGGTTGAGCAGCCACATCCCCAAAATCAGATAACCCGACCAGCGTTTGGCCATCGACGCCTCCGGTCAGGAGATCAGAGACACTGATCCATATCCAGTGAAGGCTTGTCGCACTCCGGACGGCCGACGATCTTGGCGGGTACGCCAGCAACCGTGGTATGAGGTGGCACCGGGTTGATCACCACGCTGCCCGCGCCAATTTTGGCACCCACGCCCACTTCGATATTGCCGAGCACCTTGGCGCCCGCCCCTATCATCACCCCTTCGCGGATCTTGGGGTGGCGATCGCCGCTCTCCTTGCCGGTACCACCGAGGGTCACGCTCTGCAGGATGGAGACATCATCTTCAATCACCGCCGTCTCGCCCACCACTATGCCGGTGGCATGGTCAAACATGATCCCCTTGCCGATGCGGGCAGCCGGGTGCACATCCACCCCAAACACCACCGAGATCTGGTTTTGCAGATAAAGGGCCAGCGAGCGGCGCCCCTGACGCCACAGCCAGTTGGCGACCCGATAGCCCTGCAGGGCATGGAACCCCTTGAGGTAAAGCAGCGGGGTGGAGAAGAGATCGACCGCAGGATCGCGCTCCTGCACGGCGCAGATGTCGGCCGCCACTACCGTCAGCAACTCGGGCTCGCTGCGCAGGGCCAGCTCGATCACCTCGCGCAGAGCGATGGCGGGCATGGTGGCGCTGTCGAGTTTGTTGGCCAGCTGGAAGCTGAGGGCCGAACGCAGATTCTTGTGATTTAGAATGGTGGAGTGGAAGAAGCTGGCCAGCATCGGCTCCTGGGCCGCCATGCACTCCGCTTCTTGCTGAATTTTGTGCCAGGTTTTGGCAACCAGTTCATCCATGTTGCAGCCTACTGTTGTTCTGGGTGAGGGCTCTGTTGTTCTTTTGTCAGCACCGAGATGGGGTCCATGTGGATGATGACATCCATCCGCTCGAATGCCTGGCGTACCGCCAGCTCGGCTTCATCGGCGATCTGATGGGCCTTGACCAGGGGGATCTGATCATCCAGTTCAAGATGCAACTGTACGAATCGGGTCGGCCCGGATTGACGGGTGCGCAGGTCATGTACGCCGTGTACACCTTCTACGGCACAGCAGAGCGCCATTATTCTCGCTTGTTCTTCCGCTGGCAACTGACGATCGAGCAGGGCCTGCACCGACTCGTAGCCGATGTGTCCCGCCCCCCACAACAGGAACAGTCCGATCAGGATGGCAAACAGGCCGTCGGCCCAGTACCACCCCTGCCCCGCCAGCACCAGCGCCAGCAAGACACCGGCATTGAGCAGCAGATCGGAACGGTAGTGCAGCATGTCGGCCTTGATGGCCACACTGTTGGTCTTGCGAATGACAAAGCTCTGGAAGCTGACCAGCAGCAGGGTCAGCACGATGGAGCCACCGCTGACCCAGAGACCCGCCTCCAGCCGCAGAATAGGCGCCTGATTGAGCAGGGATGAAATGCCGTGCATCACCAGCAGCAGGGCGGAGCCGGAGATAAAGGCCGACTGGATGAGGCCCGCCAGCGACTCCGCCTTGCCGTGACCGAAGCGGTGCTCGTCATCGGCGGGGGCCAGCGCATAGCGAATGGCCAGCAGGTTGATGATGGAGGCACTCACATCCATGAAGGAGTCGGTGAGCGACGCCAGCAGGGTCGACGAGTCGGTCATCAGCCAGGCGATCAGCTTGCCGATGATGAGCAGGGTAGCGGTGGTGACGGCCGCCATGCTGGCAAAGGTCACCCAACGGGAATATTGTTGATGGCTCAAAACCGGCTTTCCTCTGGCGATGAAAAACTTATTATACCCTGACCCCGGCGTCAGTTTGGCGCGAAAATCTGCGGAATAACACCAGATGAACAGAATACTCCTGGTCGACGACGATCTTGAATTGACCCAACTGCTCACCGAAATTCTGACCCTGGAGGGATTTCAGGTCACGGTCGCCGAGGATGGTGAAGAGGGGCTGCAACGGCTGGCGGAGCAGAGCTTCGATCTGGTGTTGCTGGATGTGATGATGCCCAAGCTCAACGGCTTTGCCATGCTGACCAAGCTGCGCAAGACCCACGACACCCCGGTCCTGATGCTGACCGCCCGCGGTGACAGCCAGGATCGGGTCAACGGTCTGGAAGCGGGTGCCGACGACTATCTGGCCAAGCCATTCGATGACAGGGAGCTGCTGGCCCGGGTACGCGCCATCCTGCGCCGAACCCAGAGCGCCCCGCCCCAGCGCGGCAACTCCTCCGACGAAGTTCACTTCATGGATATAGTGCTGCAACCCGGCCTGCAGCAGGCCCGCTGCGGCGAACAACTGCTGGAGCTGACCGCCACCGAGTTTGGCCTGCTGGAGTGTCTGCTGCGTAATCCCGGCCAGATCGTCAGCAAGAGCCACCTCTCCGAACAGGTGCTGGGCAAGAAGCTGGAACCCTTCGATCGGGCCATCGACATGCACCTGAGCAACCTGCGCAAGAAGCTGCCGGACCGCACCGATGGCCAGCCCCGCTTCAAAACCGTACGGGGGCGCGGTTACCTGTGGCTAGAGCAAGAATAGAGCGCATCAACTCCCTCAACGGGATCTCGACCCACATCTTCCTCTGGTTCTGGTTCATGCTGCTGGTGATGCTGGCCGCCGTGATCAGCCTGCCGACCCTGGATCCCCGCAACCAGATCCCGCTGCCGACCCACGAAGTGGCGCGGATGCAGAACAACGTGCAGGCCCTGCTCAACGCCGCCGAGCCGGATCAGGATTTCGATCTGGCCAAGGCGATGGACAAGATCGCCATGCTGCCGGTGGACAACGTCTACCTGCGCGACGAGAAGGGGCAGATCCAGTCCACCACCCATCCGCGCAAGTTCGTGGTGCGCTTTATGGTGGATGCCGATGACCCGGCCAATCCCATGCTGGGCAACGAGGATCGCAAGGCGATCGCCGGCCCCTTCCTGATGGAGCACCACGGCCATCGCTATCACGTCTATTTCGGCCTCAATGCCGAGAACCCCTACCTGTTCCTGTTCATACAGGTGCTGGATCACCCGATCCGCATTCTGGGCATCTCGATGCTGGTCAGCACCCCGCTCTGCCTGCTGCTCGCCTGGCGGCTGACCCGCCCCATCCTGCAGTTGCAGAAATCGGTCTCCCAACTGGCGGCCGGCAATCTGGAGGTACAGATCCCCAACCTGGGACGGGGCGACGAGATTGGCCAGCTGGCGGATAACGTCAGCCGCATGGTGGAGACGCTCAAGAGCATGATCCAGAAGCAGAAACAGCTGCTTTCCGATATCTCCCACGAGCTGCGCAGCCCCCTCACCCGGATGCAACTGGCGCAGGCGCTGATCCGCCGCAAACAGGGTGACAGCGCCGAGCTGGCGCGGATCGAATCGGAGATCGGACGGCTGGACAAGCTGATCGGCGATCTGCTGGATCTGTCGCGAGTGCAGCAGCATGTGGAGGCGCCGGTGGTACACCCGCTGGCCGACCTGCTGGAACCCATCCTCGAAGATGCCATGTTCGAGGCAAACCAGAGCGGCAAACAGCTCAGACTGCCGCCACTGCCTGCCGAGTCGATCCAGATGTGGCCCGAGCTGTTGGCCCGGGCGGTGGAGAACCCCCTGCGCAACGCCCTCAAATATGCCCGTGAGTTCATCAAGGTGGACTGGTATCGGGAGGGACTGGAGTGGGTGATGACCATTCGGGATGATGGCCCCGGGGTGCCTGACGAGCAGCAAGCTCTGCTGTTCCAGCCCTTCTTCCGGGTCGATGATGCCCGCAACGCCAAGACTGGCGGCACCGGGCTGGGGCTGGCCATCGCCTCGGAGGCGATCCAGCGCCACGGCGGCACCATTGCGGCCAGCAACAATCATCCCACCGGGCTGACCATCACCATCCGCTTGCCCATCGCCTGATCCTTTTCATCCGGACGGGCGCTGGGTATGCTGGCGCCCCTTCTTGGCTTTACATCTCTTTGCAGGAGCTCGTCATGCTCGATATCGTCCTCTACCAGCCGGAAATTCCGCCCAATACCGGCAATATCATCCGGCTTTGCGCCAATACCGGTTACCGGCTCCATCTGATCGAGCCGCTGGGGTTTGAGTGGGATGACAAGCGGGTAAAGCGGGCGGGACTCGACTATCACGAATTTGCCGAGGTGAAGCGCTGGCCGAGCTATGAGGCTTTTCTGGCCGCCGTGGCGCCCAAGCGGGTGTTTGCCTGCACCACCAAGGGCCGCACCGCGCACTCGGCAGCTCAATATGCCCTTGGCGACGCCCTGCTGTTTGGCCCGGAGAGTCGCGGCCTGCCCATCGAGATCATCGAGAGCCTGCCATTCGAGCAGCGGCTGCGCATCCCTATGGTGCCCCAGAGCCGCAGCATGAACCTCTCGAACGCGGTGTCTGTCTTTGTCTACGAGAGCTGGCGCCAGCTCGGCTACGACGGTGCCATGTAAGCGCCACCGATGATCAGTGGCGGGCGTCGAGCAGATGCCCGCTGCGCTCCAGCCGCCAGCAAGTAACCCCCAGCGACAGACCTCGCCCCACCATCAGCGCCGCCATCGCCGCCCATAACGCGGCCACGCCCCAAGACTGACAGAGCCACCAGATCGGGAAGAAGCCGCCAAACGCGGCCAGCAACATGCTGTTGCGCATCTCCCGCGCCCGGGTCGCCCCGATAAATACGCCATCCAGCAGGAAACACCAGACCGCCAGCAAGGGCATGGCGATCAGCCAGGGAAGCTGACGATGTGCCTCCGCCACCACGGCCTGAATGTCGGTGATATAGCCGATAAGGTGGGCACCAAAGAGGGCAAACACCAGGGTAAAACCACTGGCGATGAGGGCGGCCCAGCCCAGATTGAGCACGATGGCCTCCCGCAGTTTCTGCCGATCCCGCTGACCGATGGCTCGTCCTACCATGGCCTCCACCGCATAGGCAAAACCATCGAGCCCATAGGAGATGAGCATCAGGAAGTTGAGCAGCACCGCATTGGCGGCCACCGCCACATCCCCCAGTCGTGCCCCTTGCAGAGTCATGAAGGCGAAGCAGAGCTGCAAACAGAGGGAGCGCAGGAAGATATCGCGGTTGAGGCCGAGCAGCCGCACCATGGGCGCGAGCTGTCGCCAGCGCTGCCAGCCATCCTGCCACACCGTCGGCGCCAGTTGCCCCAGCTGACGGCGTACCAGCCAGATGCCGACGGCCAGCGCGCAGTAGTCCGCCATGACCGAGGCCGCCGCCACACCCCGTACCTGCCAGCCAAGCCCCAGCACAAAAAGGGCATCGAGCGCCATATTGACCAGATTGGTGAGGATCAACATCACCATCGGGCTGCGGGCATCCTGCATCCCCAACAGCCAGCCCATGATCACCAGATTGCAGAGCGCCGCCGGAGCGCTCCAGATCCGCACCGCCACGTATTGGCCCGCATAGAGCTGCACCTCGGGCGAGCCGCCACTCAGGGCGATCAATCTCGGCAACAGGGGGAAGAGCAACAGAAGCAGCATCAACCCCAAGGCGATAGCCAGCCCCAGTGCCCGCAGCAGGGTATCAAGCTGGGCACGACCGTCGGCGGCGCCGTGCGCCTGCGCCGTCAGCCCGGTGGTCGACATCCGCAAAAAGCCGAGCAGCCAGAAGATGAGGTTGATCAGGGTTGCACCGACCGAAACGCCCCCCAGAAACCAGGCCTGACCGAGATGACCGATCACCCAGGTGTCCACCAGCCCCAGCAAGGGGGTGGTGATATTGGAAAAAACCATGGGCAGAGCGAGCGCAAAGACGGCGCGGTGGCGAGAGGGATCTCGCCACCAGGGGGCAACAGCTGGGGTCACGCTCAGTTGCCTGTCAGCTTCAGGATACGGGAAAAGTCAGAGAGCATGGTGGCCATCTGCACCCGTGGTACCTGACCCGGCGCCACCTGCGGGCGGAATACCGCCTGCAGCTTGCCCTTGGGATTGATGAGCACGATGGAGGCGGAGTGATCGATCAGATAATCCTTCTCCCCCTGATTGGCGATGGAGTAGATCAGCCCCAGATTGCGCACAAACGGGAACAGCTTGTCGTGGGGGGCAGTGGCCGCCTTGAACTCGGGATTGAAGAAGGCGGTATAGGTCTTGAGGCGTGGAATATCGTCACGCTGGGGATCCGCCGAGATAAACACTACCTGACTGTCGGGCGCCATCTTCTTCAGCTGGTCATAGACGGAGCGCATATCTGCCAGGGTGGTGGGGCAGATATCGGGGCAGAAGGTGTAGCCGACGAACAGGAAAGTCCAGTGCCCCTTCAGGTTGGCAGGAGTGAACGGCTGGTTGTCCGCATCGGTAAAGGCAAAATCGTTGATGTCCCGCCCCGCCGGATAGTAGTCGGCCTGTTCCGGCTGCTCTGGCTGCGTGGCGTAGAACACCAGGATCAGGCAGGCTGTCAGCAGCAGAAAGAGCAGGGGATAGCGGAGCTTCATCATAACAAGAGACCCTTTCAGTTCGAGGCAGATGGCCAGCAGTGACCGGACAAGAGGGGGCATTGTACCCCAGCGAGCCGCCAAGGTGGTTCAACCTTGTGCAACGCCCTGTCAGGAGTCGACCATTTGGCATAATTAATCGCCAGTTGCGGCCATAAAAAAACCGGCCCCCTTGGGTGCCGGTTATGGATGGATTTGTTGGTCTCTTCTGCTCAGGGGCGAGCGTTACGCCCCTGCTGCAACATCTTGCCGATGGCCCGCACGCCGATCGGAATCACGGGGGCCAGCCAGCCCTCTTCCCCCTGGCGATCGCCATGACCACGTTTGAACAGCAGCACCAGACGCACCACCTTCTCTTTCGGGCATCCCAGCCAGAGCGTCCAGTGCGAACCACGATGGTGCAGCCAGAGACCGTAAAACCAGGTAATCCGGCTACCTTTGACGAAACGGGTGATTGACGATTCCGCTGGCGCAGCCCCAGCCTCTGAATCCCATGGCGATCTTGATGCCATACCAGTCCTCCTTGACCGACAGGTCATGTTGCTTCGTCGGCCTGAACTGGGAACAGGCCCGTCACGACTATCTGCAACCATTACGAGTGGTCCCCTTTGCCCGACAAGGCTCGGGATCTCCCCACTCCCCCTTCATATCCCGTGAAGGTGTACTGCCCGATTCTCGTTGTTACCGGCCCTCCCGTCCTGCGCATTGCGATGGTCAGAGGGAGGCGCCAAGCCCAGTCTCGGCGACAGGGCACTGATCTGAGCATATATCTGAAATGGATGATTGGTAGCCGGTCGCGCAGGACAAAAATGCCGCCACCGATGATCTGTTTGATATGACAAGGAAAGTGCGCCAGAAACAGCACGGCCTCCCGAAGGAGGCCGTGTGGCAAAAGCAGTTGGCGGGGATGATTACATCCAGTCGGCGTTGCGGATCACCCCGACCGCCAGCCCTTCGATGGTGAGCTGCTGGCAGGATAGATCTACCTCGATGGGAGAGAGCTCTTCATTCTCCGGCAGCAGCCATACCTGACTACCCTTGCGCTGGAAGCGCTTGACGGTGACATCCTCATCGAGACGGGCAACCACCACCTGACCGTTGCGCACCTCCTGGGTCTTGTGTACCGCCAGCAGATCGCCATCCAGAATGCCGATATTCTTCATGCTCATCCCCTGCACCCGCAGCAGAAAATCTGCGCGCGGGTGGAACAGGGCGGGATCAACCTGATAGTGGCTCTCGATATGCTCCTGAGCCAGAATGGGTTCACCGGCAGCCACCTTGCCGATGAGCGGCAGGCCGCTCTCTTCCAGCACCTCTTCCTCTTCGAGCAACAGGCGAATGCCGCGGGACGTGCCCGGCATGATCTCGATGACCCCTTTTTTGGCCAGGGCCTTCAGATGTTCTTCGGCCGCATTGGCCGACTTGAAACCAAGCTTCTGGGCAATCTCGGCACGAGTCGGCGGCATGCCGGTCTCGCTCATGTTCACCTTGATCAGCTCCAGCACTTCGGCCTGGCGGGGGGTAAGGGGTTTCATAGAATTGGCACCTGTCTTTTTATACAGCACACTGGCAGTATATACAGTGCAGTGGCCAAGGCAAGGCGCAGCTGACATTTGTCGCAACCAACCCCTCATTTACTGCTGTTTTGATCCTGCGCAGCCGACTCATCGTACCTCTCGGCGACAAGGGGCTGTCGATTTGCTATGCTCACGCCGCATTTTTTTGGAGAGCAGACGCACATGTCCCTAGGACAGAAGATTTCCAGAGCCATCTTGCAATGGCCGGTCAGCGGCTTGGTCAATCACAAGAGCCTGCCGGAAAATCCCATCACAGAACTCAATCTGGATCCGGCCAGACCCATCGTCTATGCCCTGAAAACCAGTTCGATCACCGACCTGATGACCCTGCAGCAGTGCTGCGAGGATCTCGGTCTGCCCGGCCCCTTCACGCCGCTGGAACTGAACGGCCAGCTGCTGCCGCGCTATGTCTGTCTGGACCGTCCGCCTCCCCTGTTTGGCAAACGCAGCAAACCGCTCCCCTTCCTGCAGGAGTTCCACCAGCTGCTGGATCTGCACAAGCAGGATCCCGAGCTGGATATCCAGGTGGTGCCCGTCACCCTGTTCTGGGGCCGCGCTCCGGGTCGGGAAGGGGAAGAAGCCTCCGGCCTCAACATCATCAGCAGCCTGGCGCCGAACCGGCTGAAGAAAGCGCTCATCGTGATCCTCAAGGGTCGCGAGAATCTGGTGCGCTTTTCGCCGCCGCTTTCCCTGCGCTATATGGCGGACAAACACGGCACCGACGAGGCGATCGCCCACAAGCTGGCGCGAGTGGCCCGTACCCACTTCAGCCGCCAGCAGCTGGCCGCCACCGGCCCGAAACTGCCGAACCGCAACCTGCTGTTCAAGCAGCTGCTCGACTCCGCGGTGATCCAGCAGGCGATTGAAGAGGAGGCCCAGCGCGAAGGGATCAGTCTCGAGAAGGCGCAGAAGCGTGCCCATGGCTACATGGACGAGATCGCCTCCAACTTCTCCTACCGGCTGATCCGCTTGGGCGAGAGCTTCCTCGGCTGGCTGTGGAACAAGCTCTACCGCGGTTTGTCGGTCAATGGCGCCGAGAAGGTACGCCAGTTGGCGCAGGAAGGGCACGAGATCGTCTACGTTCCCTGCCACCGCAGCCACATGGACTACCTGCTGCTCTCCTACGTCATCTACCACCAGGGGATGGTGCCGCCCCATATCGCGGCAGGCATCAACCTCAATTTCTGGCCGGCGGGCCCCATCTTCCGCCACGGCGGCGCCTTCTTCATTCGCCGCACCTTCAAGGGCAACCCGCTCTACAGCACGGTATTCCGGGAATACCTCAACCTGCTGTTTGCCAAGGGTTACTCGGTAGAGTTCTTCACCGAAGGCGGTCGCTCCCGTACCGGCCGTCTGCTACCGCCCAAGACCGGCATGCTGGCGATGACCCTGCAGGCAATGATGCGCGGGCTGGACAGGCCGGTCACTCTGGTGCCGGTCTATCTGGGTTACGAGCACGTGATGGAGGTGAACACCTACCACAACGAGCTCAAGGGGAGTCGCAAGGAGAAAGAGAGCTTCCTGCAGGTGCTCGGCATCCTGCGCAAGCTGCGCAACTACGGCCGTGGTTTCGTCAACTTCGGCGAGCCGCTGACCCTCAACAGCTACCTGAGCGAACATATTCCCGACTGGAAAAAGCACATCGGGGAAGAGGAGCGTCCGGAGTGGATGGCGGGCACTGTCAACAATCTGGCCGAACTGCTGATGACCCGCATCAACGGCGCTGCCGCGGTCAACGGCCTGACCCTGAGCGCACTGGCGCTGCTGGCCGCCGAGCGCCACGCCCTGACCCGCGACGAATTGCAGGCCCAGCTCAACACCTATCTGGATCTGCTCAAGGCGGTGCCCTACAGCCCGCAGAGCACCATTCCTGATGAGGATGCCAAGACCCTGCTGGATCAGGCGATGGAGCTCAACAAGTTCGAGGTGAGCGAGGACAAACTGGGGCAGATCATCAGTCTCGACCGCTATCAGGCGATCCTGCTGACCTACTACCGCAACAACATCCTCCACCTGTTTGCCATGCCCTCTCTGGTGGCGGCACTAATCGAACGCTGCGAGGGGATCTCCCGCAGCGAGATCATGGCTCGTTGCATCGACATCTATCCGCTGCTCAAGACCGAGCTGTTCCTGCGTTATGAAGAGGATGAGCTACCGGCGCTGGTTGACAGCCTGCTCGACACGCTGCAGACCCAGCAACTGATCGAGACCCGCGATGACGGCTACTGGGTCAATCCGGCCAACCAGATGCGCCTGCTGCTGCTGGCTGAGAGCATTCAGGAGACCCTGCAACGCTACGCCATCGTGCTTACCCGGGTGCTGGCACAGCCTCATATCGAGGCGGAGCAGCTGGAGGCGGACGGCCTGATGATGGCAGAGCGCCTCGGCACCCTGCACGGCATCAACGCCCCCGAGTTCTTCGACCAGAAGCTGTTCAGCACCCTGATCCACACGCTGCGCAAAGAGGGTTACCTCTCTCCCGAGTGCAAGCCGGATCTCGGCCGCTTCCAGGCGCTGGCCGACAACATAGTGCCGCTGCTGAGCAACAAGATCCGCCGCACCATTCAGGCAGGCAATCAGCTCTGACCTGCAACGCAAACAAAGAAGGCCGCATGATGCGGCCTTCTTTTTTATCGGAGTCTGCGCGGGAACATGTCACGCCAGCAGGTAATCGAGCACCAGACCGGCAAACACCAGCGCCCCCACATAGTTGTTGTTGAGAAACGCCTGGAAGCAGGCTTCCCGCTGCCGCTCACGAATAAGCCGCTGCTGATAGACAAACAGCACCGCCGCCCCCAGCAATCCCCAGTAATACCAGCCCCCCAGCGTCATCAGCTGCCCGACCGCCAACAGCAGCAGCAAAGTCGAGAGTTGCAATGTGCCGATGATCCGTTTGTCGTAACGACCAAACAGGATAGCGCTGGATTTGAGGCCGATCTTGAGGTCGTCATCCCGATCCACCATGGCGTACTGGGTGTCGTAAGCCACCGTCCAGAGCAGATTGGCAAAGAAGAGCAACCAGGCCACCAGCGGCAGGGCATCCGCCTGCGCAGCATAGGCCATCGGGATCGACCAGGAGAAGGCCATCCCGAGCACCAGCTGGGGATTCGAGATAAAGCGCTTCATGAAGGGGTAACTCACCGCCAGCAGCAGGGCGACAAACGACAGACCGATGGTGAGCGGATTCATGGTCAGCACCAGACCAAACGAGATAAGCGCCAGCACGAAGAAGAGCGCCAGCACCTCCCACGGTTTGACTCTGCCCGTGGGCAAGGGGCGACCAGCGGTGCGTTTGACATGGCCGTCGAAGTTGCGATCCGCATAGTCGTTGATCACGCACCCTGCCGAGCGCATCAGAAAGACGCCGACCACAAACACGGTCAGCACCCAGAGATTGGGCAGGCCACCAGCGGCCAGCCAGAGCGCCCACAGGGTTGGCCACAGCAGCAGCAGAGTGCCTATGGGTTTGTCGACGCGGGCCAACTGCATATAGGCAAGTCCCCGCTCCTTGGTTAACAGATTCACTCCAGCTCCTTGTCACAGACGAGAGAGGGCAGAAACAGCTCGTGCACCAGCAGTGGCCACTGCCCCAGAAACAGACGGGAACGACGCCCCCAGACAGTGGCGGCCGGGCAACGGGGATTAGCGGCAATATCGAAACGGGCCAGTTGCAGATGATCGCGGCGGGCAGGCTCATGGCCAAATACCCGCTCACCCAGCGGCTGCTCGCCAAGCTCGGCAATGCCGCTCCCTTGCAATGCGTCATCGGCAAACAGGGTCCAGCCCAGCACGGCGGGCCCACGATCCCCGTGCAGGATCACCTCGCGGCAGGTGCCGGCCGGCGAGGCCGAATCCACCAGCCACTGCTCATCGGCAGTAAGGGCGACCGGGTGATTGCCCAGCCACTCCACCGAAAAATGGCGATTGTGCTGACGCAGCCGCCGGGTCATGGAGCCGGGCTCCAGCAGCCAGGGGCGCAAGCTGGCGGGCAATTCGCAACATTCGGGGGCCAGCCACCCGCTTAACGGCGTGAGGGGAACAGTCAACTCGGACTTCACAGCTTCACCATCCAGAGATTTCCGTGTTCAGGTTAAAATCCGGTTTATTATCCGTAAATCAATAGCGAAATGTAAGAACATCCGTGCTTGACGGCCCCGATGGCAACATCAAAAATGGGTTATCTCTTGCTGATGAGCCATCTATATGAAGATCTTCAAAATTCTGCTGGTGTTGTTACTGAGCTGTGGCGCCCTGCAGCAGCAAGCTCTTGCTGAAGATGAGCCGCCCGCCGAGGGCGCAGAGGGGGCTGCCAAGCCTGGTTTCTCCTACCACGCGCTCGATCCCGACATCATCACCAACTACCTGAGTGATAGCAAAACCCTCGGTTATATCCGGGTCACGGTAGAGCTGATGGCGGAAAACGAGGCCGACCTTAAGCTGCTGGAGCAGCATGACCCGCTGATCCGTGATGCCATCATCCGTCTGATTGGCAGCAAAAATGCCGATCAAGTGAAGTCCCTGACCAACCGAGAAGAGCTGCGCAAGGAGTGCGAGACAACCGTCAACGAACTGCTGGTGAAAGAGACCGGCAAGAAAGCGGTGCGCGAGCTCATCTTCACCAAGTTCCTCTACCAGTAATCCCTCCCGAAACAATCGCTTATTGACATATCGGCCAATAAGCGAGCTTTGCCGGTTTATTCGAAATGAAAATCGATTACAATACGGCCGTCAAGTCGTAGAGGTAGTCGTTATGGGCAGCAAAACCCTGTGTGAATGGCGCCGTCACGAGATCCCCACCGATCTCAAGGCGTTGCGCAAGATAGTCCGCAAACCCAAGTTTGTCTGCAGCAAGTGCGCCCGCAGTGCCAATGACAAGGGTTACCTCTGCCAGCCGCTGCGTTTGAAAGAGGAGTAACGCCCCTCCCTGTCAGGGCGTTATTGATCGGTCCACCCCTGACGCCCCTGTTCGAACAATCTGCGTGCCTGGGTATCATTCGGGCAAACGCCGCGATACTCCTCGCCTGAGCGGCCAGCCAGATAGAGGTGCTCGGGGCGGCAATACCATGCCAATCCCTTCTGATGTCCCTGCTTCCACAGTTCGGCATCCACCTTCTTGCCACACTGGCCCTGATGGAACTCGATCCGCTCGGTGGTGAAGCCCAGCTTGCCATCCGCCTCCCCAACCTCACTCCATACCTTCTCGCAGGGATCATCGTTGGAGACACAGCCACCCAGCAGGGCAGCCAACAATATGATGGTGAGTCGCATAGTCATCCTTGAGCGTCATTTGGGCAGTTCATTCTACCCAGCGCCCCGCCCCTGACCAAGGACGAACACTCAGCCATGTGAGCGCGGCAAAAAAATCAGGCGGGCCCAAAGCCCGCCTGTTCGTTCAATGCCGTGGTTCACTGGTCATCGAAAGTGTCATCATCCTGCCAGCTTTCATCTTCCCACTGATCCAGCTCTTCTTCCCAGGAATCCGGCTCCCAGTCATCATCAGAGGAGTCGTAATCCGGCTTGTGTCCACCCATCTTCACTCTCCTTGGATAGTTCACCCGCACTCCAATTTTATCCGGAATTATCGGGCTCGCCAGTCAGAGAGAGTTCAAAGTTTGACCAGAGTGCGACCGGCGATCTGGCCCTGCGTGATGGCCTCGGCGGCCTCCACTACCTGCTCCAGCCCAATCTCGGTGACCGCCTGAGCGAAGAAGCAGGCAGGAAGATCCCGTGCCAGTCGCTGCCACGCCAGTTGACGACGTTCAAACGGGCACATCACCGAATCGACCCCCTGCAGCCGCACAGTGCGCAGGATGAAGGGCATCACACTGGTAGGCAGATCAAAGCCACCCGCTAACCCACAGGCCGCCACGGCGCCGCCATAGTTCATCTGAGCCAGCAGCTTGGCCAGCACCTGACTGCCGACGGTATCGATGGCAGCGGCCCACAGCTGCTTCTCCAGCGGTTTGGCAGGCACCAGCAGCTCGCTGCGCGGCACGATGCGGCTGGCACCCAACGCAGTGAGCATGGCGCCCTGCTCTTCGGGACGACCGGTCAGCGCCGCCACCTGATAGCCCAGGGCCGCCAGCAGGGCGACCGAGGTGGCCCCCACACCGCCTGCCGCACCGGTGACCAGCACCTCGCCACTTGCGGGAGTAATACCCGCCTCTTCCAGTGCCAGCACGCAGAGCATGGCGGTAAGGCCGGCGGTGCCGATGCACATGGCCTGCCGCTCATCGAGCCCGGCGGGCAGCGGCACCAGCCAGTCGCCGTTGACCCGCGCCTGTTCGGCCATGCCGCCCCAGTGCCCTTCACCCACGCCCCAACCGGTCAGCACCACCTTGTCTCCCGGCTGATAGCGGCTGTCGGCGGATTCGAGCACGGTGCCGGCGAAGTCGATGCCGGGCACCAGCGGCCACTGGCGCACAATCTTGCCCTTGCCGGTGATGGCCAGCCCGTCCTTGTAGTTGATGGAGCTGTAACTTACCGCTACCCGCACCTCTCCCTCCGGCAACTGGCTCTCGGTCAGTCGGGTCAGGGTCGGAATGGTCTTGCCGTCTTGGTTTTCCAGTAACAGAGCCTTGAACATGGTTGCCTCTTTGATGGGGATTGAAACGGAACAGTTAGCTGCTTTGGCGCTTTTGCAGCTGAAAATCGAGAGCCAGTGCCGTACCGGTTACCAGCTCTCCGGCCAGTTGGCGCAGGATCAGCCCGGCGGCCTCCTGCCCCATTTTGCGATAGGGGATCCGAACCGAGGTCAGGGTCGGATAACAGGCGCGCGCCACATCCAGATCATCAAATCCGGCGATGGCGAGTTTGCCCGGCACATTCAAATGGCGACGCTGGCACTCGAACAGCACGCCGGCCGCCAGCTCGTCGTTGACGCAGATAAGTGCATCGAGCTCGGGCCAGCGCAGCAGGAATTCACCCAGCATGGTCGCCCCCGTGCTGAAGTTGGGGCGCTCCGAGGTGTTGATGATGGCATCGGGGGAGAGGTAGTTGTCGAGCAGCGCCTTGTGCCAGCCCTGCATCCGCTGTTGCAGCATCCACTGCTCCTGACGGGCACAGAGAAAACCGATATTGCGATAGCCACGTTCGATCAGGTGGCGGGTCAACTCATAACCGGCATCGAAGTTGGAGACTCCCACATTCATGTCGATGGGGCTGCGGGCCATTGCACCCACCTCCACCACCGGCAAACGGGCAGCTTTCAGGCGGGCACGGATCGTCTCGCCGGGATCGCCACCAAACAGCACCACCGCCGCCGGATTGTGCTGCAAGAAGCTGGTCAGCAAGCTCTCTTCCTGCTGTTTCAGATGCTGGGCATCCCCCAGCATGATCTGATAACCCTCGTCGAGCAGGGCCCGTTGCAGGCCCGCAATCATCTCGCCACAACCGGCATCCGCCAGACTGGGCACTATGACCACTATGGTCTGGGAGATACCCGACGCCAGCGCACCGGCGGCACGATTGGGGATATAGCCGAGCTCTTCCACCGCGGCTTCGATACGCTCGCGCATCTTGTCGGAGACCAGTTCGGGAGTGCGCAGGGCACGGGAGACCGTCATGGCCCCCACTCCGGCCAGCTGGGCCACATCGTTGAGGGTCACCCGACCCGTGCTACGGCGCTTTTTCGCTTCTGACATCCATCCCTTCCTCGGCTTGCGGCTGCTCACTTTAAGGCAAAAGAGCGCCACTGACTATTTGCTCAGGGCCGATTCTACTCTCTTTCCCCTACCGCAGGGGCAGGATGGCTCCCGTTAATGGGTGAAGTGATAGCGCTATCACAGTTTCATGTTAGCGCTATCTGATAGCGCTAACTTTCGCGATCACCCTCACAGTTTCACCACCGCAAGATCGATAGATTGGCGCCATCTTAACTAGCCGGATCACCACCATGCTGACTCAACTGCTGACCGAGGATGTCATCCGCATCGAACCCGCAGCCCGCGACTGGCGCCACGCCATCGAGCTGGCGACGGCGCCCCTGCTGGCCAATGGCACCATCGACCCCTCCTACGTGGCGGCGCTGTTTCGCTCTCATGAGGAGCTCGGCCCCTACTACGTGCTGGGCCCCGGTCTGGCGATGCCCCACGCTCGTCCCGAAGACGGCGTCAACCGGCTGGGTCTGGGTCTGACCGTCATCAAGCAGGGGGTCAACTTTGATTCCGAGGGCAACGACCCGATCCGGCTGCTGATCACCCTGGCCGCCAGCGACAGCAACTCCCACGTGGAGACCATCGCCCAGCTGGCCGAGCTGTTTATGAATGAAGAGGACGTGGCGGCCATCATTGCGGCCGACACCAAAGACGACATCCTGCGCATTCTGGCGCGCTACTGATCTGCGCCACGGCGCACCTGACAGAGGAAGAGACAATGAAAATTCTGGTTGTATGCGGTCACGGTCTGGGCACCAGCCTGATGATGGAGATGAGCATCAAGAGCATCCTGAAAGAGCTGGCTGTCACCGCCGAGGTGGATCACCGCGATCTGGCCTCCGCCGGCAGCGAAACCGCCGAGATCTTTGTCGCCACCCGCGACATCGCCGAGCAGCTGCAATCCATGGGCGTCAACGGCCGTCTGGTGGCCCTCGACAACATGGTCGACAAGGCCGCGATGAAAGAGAAGCTCGCCACCGCACTGCGCGAACTGGGCGCCCTCTAAGGATCCTCCATGCGGCCTGCGGGCCGCATCTTCCATTGCCAGGAGCTGACCATGGAATTTTTCAACTTTCTGATGTTTGACGTGCTGTCCGAGCCCGCCGTACTGGTCGGCCTGATCGCGCTTATCGGCCTGATTGCCCAGAAGAAACCGGTGACCGAGTGCATCAAGGGCACGGTCAAGACCATCATGGGTTTCGTCATTCTGGGAGCCGGTGCCACCCTGGTGATCAACTCGCTGGGTGACTTTGCCGTCATCTTCCAGCACGCCTTCGGCATCAAGGGGGTCGTCCCCAACAACGAAGCCATCGTCTCCATCGCCCAGACCTCGTTTGGCAAGGAGATGGCGATGATCATGTTCTTCGCCATGCTGGTGAATATCCTGATCGCCCGTCTGACTCCGTGGAAATTTATCTTCCTGACCGGTCACCACACCCTGTTCATGTCGATGATGGTGGCGGTAATCCTCTCTGCCGGCGGCATGAGCGGTGTGCCGCTGATCGCGGTGGGCAGTCTGGTGGTCGGTGTCGCCATGGTCTTCTTCCCGGCCATCGCCCACCCCTTCATGAAGCAGATCACCGGCTCCGACGACGTAGCGCTGGGCCACTTCTCCACCTGTTCCTACGTGCTCTCCGCCCTGATCGGCGCCAAGTTCGGCAACAAGGCCCACAGCTGCGAAGATGTGCAGGTACCCAAGAGCCTGCTGTTCCTGCGCGATACTCCGGTGGCCATCTCCTTCACCATGGGCATCATCTTCCTGGTGACCTCCGCCTTCGCCGGCCCCGAGTTTGTCTCCAGTGTCGCCAAGGGCAAGCACTGGTTCATGTTCTCCCTGATGCAGTCCATCACCTTCGCCGCCGGTGTCTACGTCATCCTGCAGGGTGTGCGGATGGTCATCGCCGAGATCGTACCGGCCTTCAAGGGGATCTCCGACAAGCTGGTACCGAACGCCAAGCCGGCACTCGACTGCCCCATCGTCTTCCCCTATGCCCCCAACGCCGTGCTGATCGGCTTCCTGTCGAGCTTTGCCGCCGGTCTGGTGGGGATGGCGCTGCTCTACGCCATGGGCCTGACCGTCATCATCCCGGGCGTGGTACCGCACTTCTTCGTCGGCGCCGCTGCCGGGGTCTTCGGCAACGCCACCGGTGGTCGTCGTGGCGCCATTCTGGGTGCCTTCGCCAACGGCCTGCTGCTGCTCACCATTCTGCCGGTGTTCCTGCTGCCGGTGCTGGGCGACCTCGGCTTCGCCAACACCACCTTCAGCGACTCCGACTTCGGTGTGGTCGGCATCCTGCTGGGGCTGATCGTTCGCTAATCCCAGCCACCGCCAAAAACAAAACGGAGCGCATCGCGCTCCGTTTTTTTATGGCCGGGCTGTATGAAAGGCTGATACTCAGTCGTTCTCCAGCACAGTGAGGCAGTGCGAGAGAGTACGCGCCAGCGCTCCCTGATTGCGCAGCACCACGGCGCGGGCCTGCTCGCCCATCTCGCGGCGGGTGCTCTCGTCGGCAAACAGCTGGCTCACCTGCTCGCCCAGCTCGGCGGCATCGGCCACGATGGCGGCGCCCCCCTGAGCCACCAGCTGGCGAGTGATATCGCTGAAGTTGAAGTAAGCGGGCCCCGTCAGGCAGGGCTTGCCGAGGGCTGCCGGCTCCAGCAGGTTGTGACCGCCGATCTTCACCAGACTACCGCCAACAAAGGCCACATCGGCCGCCGCCAGCATCAGCGGCAGCTCGCCCATGGTATCGCCGAGATAGATCTTATCCTCCGCACGCACCACAGTACCATCAGTGCGCCGCACACAGCCGTAAGGGGCACACAGCTCGGCCACCCGGTCGAACCGCTCGGGGTGGCGCGGTACCAGAATGAGCAGCGCGTCGGGATGGCGTTTGAGCAGCAGATCGAAGGCGGCCAGCACTTGCTCATCCTCACCCAGATGGGTGCTGGCGGCGATCCAGACCGGCCGATCCGCCCCCAGTTGCTGGCGCAGGGCACGCCCTTTTGCCTGCACCTCGTCACCAAACTGGATATCGAACTTGATGGAGCCGGTCACCGCCAGCCGCGAACGATCGATGCCGAGGTGGGCGAAGCGGTCGGCGTCATCCTGATGCTGACAGAGCAGATGGGTCAGCGGCCGGCTCAGGGCGTCGAAGGCGCCGTGGAAGCGGGCATAACGCTGGCAGGATCGCTCGGAGAGGCGGGCGTTGATGATGGTCACCGGCAGGTGGCGCGCCTCGCAGGCGGCCAGCCAGTTCGGCCACAGCTCGGTCTCCATCACCCAGAGCGCGCGCGGCTTGAAGGTGTCGAGAAAGGCGGCAATGGCCCAGGGGTAGTCGAGCGGCGCGTAGCGATGGATCACCAGATCCCCCAGCTTGGCAGCCTGATCGGCGCCGGTGCGGGTGGTGGTAGTGAGCAGGATCGGCAGATCGGGCCGCTCCGCCTTGAGGGCGCGAATAAGCGGCGTGATGGCCAGCGTCTCCCCCACGCTCACCGCATGGATCCAGAGCGGCGCATCCTGTCCGGTGGCGGGCAACCGCCCGAGATGCTCGGCCCAGCGCTCGCCAAAACCGGGCTTACCCCTCTTCGGCTTGTAGAGGGCCAGCAGCGCCAGCGGCAATCCCAGATGGATCAGCAGGTTGTAGAGCAGACGGTAGGGCATCTTACTGGCTCTGCTCCAGCTTCTTGCAGGCATCGACCACCTGCTCCGGCGCCAGATCGATCAGGCACTTGAGATGGCCAAACTTGCAGGTGCGCTTGAAGCAGGGGCGACACTCGATGTCGGTGTGGACGATCTCGACCCGATCCGCCAGCGGCGGGGTGTAGAGCGGCGAGGTGGAGCCATAGACGCCCACCAGTGGCCGGTTGAGGGCGGCGGCAATGTGCATCAGGCCGGAGTCGTTGGAGATGACCCGGCTGGCCAGCGCCATCAGATCGATCGCCTCGTGCAGGCTGGTCTTGCCCGCCAGCACGTGGCAGTTGGGGCGAGTCAGCAGGTTGACCCGATCCCGGATGGTATTGGCTACCGGTACATCCTTGTTGGAGCCGAAGATCCACACCTGCCACCCCTCGTCCAGATGCTGCTGGGCCACCACGGCGTAGTGCCCCTCCGGCCAGCGCTTGGCCGGGCCAAACTCGGCACCGGGACAGAGCACCAGCACCGGACGGGCGCGATCCAGCCCCAGTCGCTCCAGCGCCTTGCTCTGATTGACCAGATCGACGTGCAGAGAGGGGTGGGGAATGGTCGGAATATCGGCCCGGCTCTTCATCTGCTCCTTGGGATAAGCGAGCGCCAGATAGCCCTCCACCATCAGCGGGAAGGCAGACTTGTTGCTGCGCATATCGTTGAGCAGACCGTAGCGGTGCTCCCCTTTCCAGCCTGTACGCACCGGAATGCGGGCAAACCAGGGGATCAGCGCCGACTTCATGGAGTTGGGCTGGACGATGGCCTGATCGTACTTCTCGGCCGCCAGCTGCTTGCCGAGGCGGCGGCGTGCCACCAGCTTGAAGTCACCGTGGCCGAGGGGCATGGTGATCGCCTTGTCCACCTCCGGCATCCGCTCCAGCAGGGCGCAGCACCAGGCGGGGGCCATCACGTGCAGTTCGCACTCCGGATGGTTGGCCTTGATCGCCTTGTAGAGGCTCTGGGACATCACCATATCGCCGACCCAGGAGGGGCCGATCACCAATATTTTCATCACGCGTCTTCTCTCGGGACTGGCCCGGCTGTTAATCATCACTGGGCGAGATTATGCCCCAAGAATGGTCGGATAAATAACAGAAGATCCTTGGTAGTCGCCTCTGCTTTGCCTCGGCCAGCCACCACCCAAGCCATGCCCCGGCCACGCTTTTAGGCTAGAATGGGCGCCAATTCGAGCATGTCCCGCCAGACGGGCAACAACCGAGAGCCCCATTTCGTGAAAAAACCGACTCTGGCTGCCGTTCTGATCGTCAAGAATGAAGCCGACAACCTGCGCAAGTGCCTCGCCTCCCTCGACGGACTGGTGGACGAGATCGTCATTCTGGACTCCGGCAGTCAGGACGAGACCCCGGTCATCGCCGCCGAATTTGGCGCCCGCTTCTTCGTCAACGCCAAGTGGCCGGGCTTTGGCAAGCAGCGCCGGCTGGCCCAGTCCCATGTGCAGTCCGACTGGGTACTGTGGCTGGATGCCGACGAGCGACTCACCCCCGAGCTGAAAACCGCCATCGCCAACGTGATGGCCAATCCGGCCAGCGACACCATCTACTCGCTGCCGCGCCTCTCCTGGGTCTTTGGCCGCTTTATCCGCCACAGTGGCTGGTATCCGGATCGGGTGCTGCGCCTCTATCCCAAGGCACTCACCAGCTACAACGAGGCGCTGGTGCACGAGAAGGTGGAAGTGCGCGCCAACATGAAGATCGTCAACCTCTACGGCGACCTGCACCACTTTACCTATCGGGATCTGGAGCACTATCTGGTCAAATCCGCCGGTTATGCCCGCGCCTGGGCCGATCAGCGCACCGCTCGCGGCAAGAAGGGCTCCCTCAGTCAGGGGCTGATGCATGCCGTCGGCTGCTTCATCAAGATGTATCTGCTCAAGGCAGGCTTCCTCGATGGCAAGCAGGGGTTGCTGCTGGCGATCCTCTCCGCCCACTCCACCTTCGTCAAATACGCCGACCTCTGGGTGCGCCAGCAACCGCAGCAGCCGGAATAACCGTCATACGAAACAGGGCCCCGCGGGGCCCTGTTTGCATTGCTGCATACGTTATTTGCGCCAGAAAGGCGCCGCCCAGCGGGCCATCACCGGCACCATGGCCTTGGGATCGAGTTGACTCATATCCTCAGGATGGTCGCTATCCTCCGGCGGGCTGAAGGCGAGGTGGCGTCCTTCGCTGTTGAGGGGCTTCCAGCGCAGCGGAGTGGCGGAGCGGCGCATCGGGAAGAAGCCGATGGTCGGCACGTCGAGCGCGCCAGCGATATGGAGCGGGCCAGTACTGCCTGCAACGAACAGGGCGGCGTTGGCCAGCACCTGACAGAACATCGGCAGACCATCGCTGGAGCGGTAGATCCAGCCGTTGCCACCGTGGGCCAGCAACTCGGCCGCCAGCTGTTCGGCTATCTTCTCCTCGCCCGGGCCGGCGGTCAGCACGCACTGCAGCTCGGGGCAGGCCTGGTTCAGTTTGATGATGATGCGGGCGTACTGCTCGATGGAGAGGTTGTTGGCCGAGCCACCGCTGCCGGCGTGTACCATCAGCCAGGGGCGGCTGGCATCGAGCTTGAGCTTGAGTGCCAGCTGCTCACGCACCTGCCGCAGAGTCTCGTCATCGAACCGCAGGAAGGGGGTCTTGGGCTCCACCACGGCCACCTGTTGATCGGCCAGGAAGCGGCGGATCAGCTCCAGGTTGTACTCGGACTCCGGTTTCTGGGAGCGGGAGCGACGCTGCACCAGTCGCTGGTTGTAGAGCACCTGCGCCAGCTTGGTCGCCGGGGCCAGCCGGTAAGGGATGTGTGCCTTCCACACCAGCATGGCGTTGCGGGAGTTGGAGAAGAGGCAGATGGACGCGTCGAACGCCGCCGCCTTGATCCGGGCCAGCAGTGCCCGCTGTTGCTCCTTGTCGGCCCGCACGCCCGGATCGATGATCACCTCGTCAATCCAGGGGCAGAGCCGGGCCAGCGGCGCCGTGTAGGCCGGAACCAGGGCAGTCACATGACACTCCATGGAGCCTTTGAGCATGGCGAAGCTCGGCCACGCCAGCATGAAGTCACCAATCTTGTCATTGCGAACGACCAGAATACGTTTCATAAAAAATCCCTTTGCTCCCTGTCACCAATGCAAGGAGGCTTGATGCGCGATGGCGTATTCTTGCCTGATGCACTGCTATTCTCAAGCGACGACCTTATAATGCGACCAAATTTCCAGGTTGCAGGACCGCAAAGATGACTACCAGGGTAATTTATCCCGGGACTTTTGATCCCGTTACCAATGGCCACGCCGATCTCATCGGCCGCGCCGCCAAGCTGTTTGACGAGGTGGTGGTCGGTGTCGCCAACAGCCCGAGCAAGCGCCCGCTGTTCGATCTGGCAGAACGTGTCCAGCTTGTCCAGCAAGTGACCAGCCAGCTTCCCAACGTCAAGGTGGTGGGCTTCTCCGGTCTGCTGGTCGATTTCGCCAAAGAACATCAGGCCAACGTGCTGATCCGCGGTCTGCGCGCCGTCTCCGACTTCGAGTACGAGTTCCAGCTGGCCAACATGAACCGCCGCCTGATGCCCACGCTTGAGAGCGTATTCCTCACCCCGGCGGAGGAGAACTCCTTTATCTCCTCCACTCTGGTGAAAGAGGTGGCGCTGCACGGTGGCGACATCCGCCAGTTTGTCGATCCCGTCGTGGCCCAGGCCATCGCAGCCAAACAGAAAGGGTGATCCCCTTCCACACTCGCCATTCCCAACGGCAACTACGAACAAGGGCTACCCACGGGTAGCCCTTGTCGTATCTCTATCGCATGGAGAGGTCAGCCTGCTTGCCGGTTACTGACGGGCAAACCGCTCATTCATCTCCTGCACCAGCAGATCGAGCCACTCGTAGCGGCGCCGATACATGGCCCGCTTCTTGGAGGCGATCTCCTCCAGCGGCTTGCGCGGCTGGGCTTGCAGGGCGACGAAGTTGGCATCCACATCCCGGGCGTCGAACTCCTGCCACAACTCGTCGTAATCGGCCTGCAGGTTGGCTTTCTGCTTGCTGCTGTAGCGCTTGGCCTGAAACACATGGGCCCGCTTGCGAACCGCCAGCACCTCTGCCGCCCCCATGGCCTGCGCCAGTTGCAGCACCAGTTGCACCAGCAGGGATTTGGGCCGCAGGCCATGTCCCTCTTTGGTCAGCTCGCGCACCCGATCCTGGGCATTGTCGACCGCAGGCTCCGGCCCCTGCATGGAGCCGATCATCAGAATCAAACGATCCACGCTACCCGCCAGCGAAAAGGCGCAGCTGTAGAGGCGCTGTCCCTCGCCATTGACGATGGAGAGCGCCAGCTCGGCCTCGCGGCGGAAGGTGCCATCGTGACGCAACAGAATGCGGCAGCCGCTCTGGGGATAGTGCCCAAGTTCGATCCCCTCGCCCAGATAGAGGGGGTCGATCAGCTGCGGGTAGCACTCCAGCAGCAAACGGTAGTGATTTTCCAGCATCTCGGCCCGCTCGCGGGCGCTGGCACAGGCGAAGCGATAGGGTCGCATCGGCTTGTCGAGCAGCTCGGGATAGACCGCCGGTAGCGCCTTGAGCGAGTCGCACTGAAACAGACTGAAGACCCGGCTCAGCGACTTGCGATAGAGCAGGCTGCGCAGCACGAACTTGCCGCGATTGAAGGTTTTCCGGTCACATCCCTCGGGGTAGAGGAAGCGGGCCATGGATTTTGCGCAATAGCGCTCCTGCCGGGATAAATATTCCCAGTCTATTGATTTAACTGTCATTTTTATATTCTCAAACCGCCTGAACGGTCGGGATACTAGTGACAGCTGTGCAAATCTTCAACAGAGTGGAAATACGCTGTTACAACTTCCCCCGGATCGGGGCAAAAAGTGCGCTCAGCGCTGGCAATGACTGCAAAAAACCGTGGTGCGCTGGCCCATTCTTGTCTCGGTCAGCAGGGTGTGACAGTGGAAACAGGGCTGACCGCCACGGCCATAAACCTGCAACTGCTGCACGAAATAGCCCGGCTTGCCATCGGCACTGGTGAAATCCTTGAGAGTGGTTCCGCCCTGGCGAATTGCCTCGGCCAACACGCGCTTGATCTCGGCCACCAGGGTTCCCAGCCGCTCGGCACTGATATTGCCCGCCGCCCGTTTGGGGTGAATGCCGGCGGCATAGAGCGCCTCGTTTGCGTAGATGTTGCCCACCCCGACCACCACCTGATTGTCCATCAGGAACTGTTTGATGGCGGTGCTGCGTCCCTTGGCGCGCTCACGCAGGTAATCAGCACTGAAGGCATCGGTGAGCGGCTCTGGCCCCAGCTTGGCGAGCAGCGCATGGGCTTCGGCCGGTTCCCGGGTCCAAAGCAGGGCGCCAAAGCGGCGCGGATCGTTGAGCCGCAGCAGCTTGCCATTCTCCAGCTCGATATCCACGTGGTCGTGCTTCTCGGCTGGCGTGCCGATATCCAGCACCCGCAGGCTGCCGGACATCCCCAGATGAAGGATGGCGGTGCCGAAATCGGTCTCCAGCAGCAGGTATTTGGCACGGCGACGCACCCGATGGATGGTGAGATCCACCAGCTCCTGAATTTCACCGGGGATTGGCCAGCGCAGGCGGCCATCCCGCACCACTACACGCGTCACCTTGATACCGGTGAGCCAGGGGGAGATCCCCTGACGACTGACTTCAACTTCTGGCAATTCGGGCATTGGCACCTCGCAAGGAAAAGAAACTCAGGGAGCAGGACGCAGCAGATCGCGATACTGCTCGGCAGTGAGGGCGAGCCAGAGACCGGAGGGCAGCTGAGCGCCATATTGGCCGCTGTTCTGATAGAGGCCGATCTCGACCGGATCGTTCTGGCCGGCAATCCACACCTTGATGGTCACCGGGGTGCCGCGCACCACCTCGCCGGGGGGCAGCAACCAGCTCTGCCAGCGCGCCAGACGGGCATCCAGCTGCGCTGTGTCGAGCCCCAAATCCGGCACGCTGCGCCAGCCCTGACCGATCCGCTCAATCTGCCAGCTCGGCCCCTGCCAGGTGAGCACCACGGCCGCATCCGGCAGCAAGGGGCGAGCGCGCTTGGCGCTGTTCTCCTGCTGGGCAGTCTCCATACGATGCAACAGGGTGATCACGATCAGCACCACCACGATGATCACGTTATTCCAGCCTTTGCGGCTCAATTTGAACATGGCAAGCCTCCCTTTGAACCGGCAGTGTACTGAATTCGGCGCATAAAAAAACCCGGCACGAAGCCGGGTTTTTGGGAATGCAGCATCAAGTAATTACTTGATTTTGCCTTCCTTGTAGATCACATGCTGACGAACAACGGGATCAAACTTTTTGATCTCCATTTTTTCGGGCATGGTGCGCTTGTTTTTGGTAGTGGTATAGAAGTGACCAGTACCGGCGCTGGAGTTCAGGCGAATTTTCTCGCGAATACCTTTAGCCATGATCTAATTCCTTATACCTTAACACCGCTGGCGCGCAGTTCAGCCAGAACCACTTCAACGCCACGCTTGTCGATGATACGCATGCCTTTTGCGGATACGCGCAGGCTTACGAAGCGTTTTTCACTCTCAACCCAGAAACGGTGAGTGTGCAGGTTCGGCAGGAAACGACGCTTGGTGGCGTTGTTAGCGTGCGAACGGTTGTTACCAACTGCCGGGCGCTTGCCGGTTACTTGGCATACTCTAGACATGTCAGTCTCTCCAAATCTTACTTCATTGCTCGAGCAAATATCTGCCCCGCTGGCCTTCGATTGCGGGGCAAACAGAAGGCGGCATTTTATACAGCATCCGTGATCAAAGATCAACTAATACGGTGCCAGAGCACAGTTATAGCCAACCGCGCTCGGCAAAAGAAACCGTGATGCCATCACCGATCACCAAGTGATCCAGCACTCTGATATCGATCAGGGCCAAAGCGGCCGTGATCCGATCCGTGATCTGGCGGTCGGCCCTGCTGGGCTCGGCGACGCCGGACGGGTGATTATGCGCCAGAATCACCGCGGCTGCATTATGTTTGAGCGCGATCTGCACGATTTCTCTTGGCCAGACGCTCGCCGAATCGATTGTGCCGAAAAAAAGCTCAACAAATTGAATGACTCTGTGCTGATTGTCGAGCAGCAGCAGGGCAAACACCTCGCGCGGCCGATCCCGCAGCTGGGCCTGCAGATAGTCGCGGGTCAGCTGGGGCGAGGTGAGGGCATCGCCCCGTTGCAGCTGCTCGGCCAGATGGCGTCTGGCCATCTCCAGCACCGCCTGCAACTGGGCATATTTGGCCGGGCCAAGGCCGTGCGCCTCGCAGAATGCCCGTTGATCCGCCCCCAGCAAACTGCGTAAAGAGCCGAATTGATTCAATAGATTACGTGAAAGATCCACTGCACTCAGGCCATTGACGCCGGTGCGCAGAAAGATGGCGAGCAGCTCGGCATCGGAGAGCGCCGAGGGCCCCTGACGCAGCAACTTCTCTCTGGGGCGTTCATCTTCCGGCCACTCTTTGATGCTCATTTGTCTCTCCCTCATCCCTGTTGAGAAAAAACATAGCAAAAAATTGCGCGCACCCGACCACACCCCTTGATGCCAACCCCTGTCGTCATCCATTGCCTGTGGTATCTTAGCCGACCAGTGAGAATGAGCCGGATAGAGAAACAGCAGATGAGATTGGCCGATAAACGCATCCTGTTGGGTGTCAGCGGCGGGATCGCCGCCTACAAGAGTGCCGAGCTGGTACGCCGCCTGAAAGATCAGGGCGCCGAAGTGCGGGTGGTGATGACCCGCTCCGCCAAGGAGTTCATCACCCCGCTGACCCTGCAGGCGGTCTCCGGTCATCCGGTGGCCTACAGCCTGCTGGATCCCTCCGCCGAAGCGGGCATGGGCCATATCGAGCTGGCCAAGTGGGCCGATCTGGTGCTGATCGCCCCCGCCAGCGCCAACCTGATGGCGCGGATGGCAGCAGGCATGGCCGACGAACTGCTGACCACCCTCTGTCTGGCCACTCCGGCGCCCATCGCGCTGGCACCTGCCATGAACCAGCAGATGTATCTCAACGCCGCGACCCAGGCCAACCTCAAGACCCTGACCAGCCGCGGCATTCTGCTGTGGGGGCCGGATGCCGGCAGCCAGGCCTGTGGCGATGTGGGCCCGGGCCGGATGCTGGACCCCCTCGAACTGGTGGATCGCTGCTGCCAGCAGCTGGCCGCCGAGCCCTTGCTGGCGGGCGTCAAGCTGCTGCTCACCGCAGGTCCGACCCGCGAGGCACTGGATCCGGTGCGCTACATCAGCAACCACAGCTCCGGCAAGATGGGCTTTGCTATCGCTCGCGCTGCCCGTGAAGCGGGCGCCGAAGTGACGCTGGTGAGCGGCCCGGTGACGCTGGCTACACCTGCGGGCGTTACCCGCATCGATGTCGAGAGCGCCGAGCAGATGCATCAGGCGGTGATGAGCCGGGTGGGCGAGTGCGACCTCTTCATCGGTTGCGCGGCAGTGGCCGACTACCGCCCCGAACAGGTCGCCAGCCAGAAGATCAAGAAGACCGGCGACAACGACCAGATGGTGGTGAAGCTGGTGAAAAACCCCGACATCATCGCGGCCGTCGGTGCCCTTTCAGACAAACCCTTCACCGTCGGATTTGCCGCCGAAACCGTGGATGTGGAACAATACGCCCTCGACAAGTTGCAGCGTAAGCGGCTAGACATGATCGCCGCCAACGATGTGTCCCGCGAGGGGCAAGGCTTCAACGCCGATGACAACGCCCTGACCGTGTTCTGGCAAGGGGGCCAGGCCCCGCTGCCGCTGGCCGACAAGCTGACGCTGGCCCGTCACCTGATCGCCCTGATTGCGCGCCACTACCGGCACTGAGTGTCCCGAAAGAACAAGACTCACGGCGCCCCGCCTTGCCAAGAGGGGCGCCAATACAAGATCCAACTGAAAAAGCGATTCATGACTACACAAATTGAACTGAAGATTCTGGATGCCCGTATCGGTACCGAGTACCCGCTGCCCGCCTACGCCACTCCCGGCTCTGCCGGCATGGATCTGCGCGCACTGCTGGATGCGCCGCTGACTCTGGCTCCGGGTGATACCACCCTGGTGCCGACCGGTCTGGCCATCCACATCCAGGATCCGGGTCTGTGTGCCACCATCCTGCCCCGCTCCGGCCTCGGCCATAAGCACGGCATCGTGCTGGGCAACCTGGTCGGTCTCATCGATTCCGACTATCAGGGTCAGCTGATGGTCTCGGTCTGGAACCGCGGCAAGGATGAGTTCACCATGCAACCCGGCGAGCGCATCGCCCAGCTGGTGATCATGCCGGTAGTTCAGGCCAGCTTCCAACTGGTCGATGAGTTCAACCAGAGCGAACGGGGTGAAGGCGGTTTTGGTTCTTCTGGTCGCCAATAACAGACCACACCAGCCCGATAGGCGGTGCCTAATAACAGAATCAAGCCATTGTTTTTTTAGGGGAATCCATGGCAAGCAGTAATCAGAAACAGAGTCGGCGCGATCAGATCCTGCAGGCGCTCGCCCATATGCTGGAAACCAGTCCGGGTCAGCGCATCACCACGGCCCGTCTGGCGGCCGAGGTCGGCGTCTCTGAAGCAGCCCTCTATCGACACTTTCCAAGCAAGGCGCGGATGTTCGAGGGGCTGATCGACTTTATCGAGGATTCCCTGCTGTCACGGGTCAATCTGATCATGGCGGAAGAGAAGGACACCATGGCGCGCTGCCACCATATCCTGCAGCTGCTGCTGGTGTTCGCCGAGCGCAATCCCGGCATCACCCGCATCCTCAACGGCGATGCCCTGCTGGGTGAGCACGATCGGCTGCGGGATCGCATCAGCATCCTGTTCGACAAGCTGGAGACCCAGATCAAACAGGTGCTGCGCGAGAAGCGGCTGCGTGAAGGTCAGGGCTTCCAGCTCGACGAGACCATGCTGGCCAATCTGCTGCTGGCCTACACCGAAGGCCGCATCAGCCAGTTCGTGCGCTCCGAGTTCAAGCTCAAGCCGACCGCCGGTTTCGAAGATCAGTGGCAATTTATCCGCAGCCAACTGCTGCAGAGCTGATGGTTTTTTCGCGTCATTCAGCAAAAAGAAGGGAGGCTTTGGCCTCCCTTCTTTTTTGTGTCAGGTTTTTATGGCAGAAAAGAAGTACCAGATGCGACCCGTACTGTCGCGCTGCGGTGTTAGATTTATCCACCATAAACCTTTTAGAACCTGACAGGACATCCTATGGAACCCGAAATCATTACCGAAGCGCAGACCTGGCTGGTCAATAATCAGGGACTGCTGATCGAATACGGCGTCAATATCGCCGCCGCCCTGTTGACCCTGCTGGTCGGCTATATCGCTGCCAACCTCATCAGCGGTGGTGTGTTCAAGGTGATGCAAGCCCGCAAGCTCGATACCACGATTACCCACTTCGTCGGCAGCATCCTCAAGTACGCCATTCTGGTGTTCGTAGTGATCGCCGCACTGGGCCGGGTCGGGGTACAGACCGCCTCCTTCGTCGCCATTATCGGTGCCGCCGGTCTGGCCATCGGTTTCGCGCTGCGAGATTCACTCTCCAACTTCGCTGCCGGCTTCCTGCTGATCATCTTCCGCCCCATCAAGGCGGGCGAGTTTATCGAAGTGGCGGGCACTGCGGGTGTGGTGCAGTCCGTTCAGCTCTTTACCACCACCCTCACCTCCGGTGACAACAAGATGGTGGTAGTACCGAACTCCGCCATCCTCAACGGCACCATCGTCAACTACTCGCGCATGGATACTCGCCGCGTCGATATGACCTTTGGCATCGGCTACGGCTCCGACCTGCGCAAGGCCAAACAGATCCTCGAGCGTCTGGTGAGCGAAGAGCCGCGCATCCTGAAAGATCCGGCAGCCACCATCGCCGTTGCCGCGCTGGCCGACTCCTCGGTCAATATCGTAGTGCGCCCCTGGGTGAAAACCGCTGACTACTGGGGTGTCTGGTTCGACTTCCATGAGAAGGTAAAACTGACCTTTGATGCCGAAGGCATCGAGATCCCCTTCCCGCAGATGGTGATGCACATGCAAAAACCGCAGGCGTGATCGCGGTTCTGCTGCAACAGACAATGCCAGCCTTCGGGCTGGCATTGTCGTTTCTGGCCCCAGCCCATGGCAATGTCGATGCATAACCACGCCAACCGGATGAAAACAATTTCAGGCTATCGGGGTGGACCCAATCATGAGCAAGCGCAAGATCCACCTTGCTTTCGTGACACATAATCCCAATGTTCTGGTTGTATGCTCCCGACAGTGACCCATTGCGGTAAAAGACAATCGGTAAAAATCTGTTACACGGGCCGCCCGATCGGCTCGCTATAATGCTCGGATAATAAGGTTTGGCGGGACCTTGCCTGCAAGGTTCAAACACAACTTGGCATTTCAGGAATCCTATGAAAAATATCAATCCAACCCAAACCCAGGCCTGGCAGGCACTGGAAGCCCACTTTGCAGCAAACAAAGAGACCCGACTCAAGGATCTGTTCGCGCAGGACCCGAAGCGCTTTGACAAGTTTTCCCTTACCTTCGGCGGCGACATCCTGGTTGATTACTCGAAGAACCTGATCACCGAAGAAACCCTCAAGTTGCTGGTTGATCTGGCCAAAGAGACCGATCTTCGCAGCGCGATCGATGCCATGTTCAATGGCGACAAGATCAACATGACCGAAGGCCGCTCCGTACTGCACGTGGCCCTGCGCAACCGCTCCGACCGCCCCATCGAGTGCGATGGCAAGGACGTGATGCCGGAAGTGAACGCCGTACTGGCCAAGATGAAAGGCTTCTGCGAGAAGATCATCTCCGGCGAGTGGAAAGGCTACACCGGCAAAGCGATCCAGTATGTGGTGAACATCGGTATCGGTGGCTCCGATCTGGGTCCGGTGATGATCACCGAGGCACTGCGCCCCTACAAAAACCATCTGCAGATGCACTTCGTCTCCAACGTCGATGGCACTCACATCGCCGAGACCCTGAAGAAGATCGATCCGGAAACCACCCTGTTCCTGGTGGCCTCCAAGACCTTCACTACCCAGGAGACCATGACCAACGCCCTGACCGCCCGCGACTGGTTCATCAAGATCGCCGGTGACAAGGCCCACGTTGCCAAGCACTTCGCCGCGCTCTCCACCAACGGCAAGGCCGTGGCTGAGTTCGGTATCGACACCAACAACATGTTCGAGTTCTGGGACTGGGTTGGCGGCCGCTACTCCTCCTGGTCAGCCATCGGCATGCCCATCGCCCTGTCCGTCGGTTTCGAGAACTTCGAAGCCCTGCTGCAAGGCGCCTTCGAGATGGACATGCACTTCGCCACTGCCTCCTACGAGCAGAACGTGCCGGTACTGCTGGCGCTGATCGGCCTGTGGTACAACAACTTCTACGGTGCCGAGTCCGAAGCTATTCTGCCGTATGATCAGTACATGCACCGCTTCCCTGCCTACTTCCAGCAGGGCAACATGGAGTCCAACGGCAAGTACGTGGATCGCAATGGCAAGCCGGTTGACTACCAAACCGGCCCCATCATCTGGGGTGAGCCGGGCACCAACGGCCAGCACGCCTTCTACCAGCTGATCCATCAGGGCACCAAGCTGATCCCCTGCGACTTCCTGGCGCCAGCCATCAGCCACAACCCGATCGGTGACCACCATCCGAAACTGCTGGCCAACTTCTTCGCCCAGACCGAGGCACTGGCCTTCGGCAAGAGCAAGGAAGAGGTTGAAGCCGAGTTCCTGGCAGCTGGCAAAACCCTGGAGCAGGTCAAGGATCTGGTGCCGTTCAAGGTGTTCGAAGGCAACCGCCCGACCAACTCCATCCTGTTCAAGAGCCTGACCCCGAAAACCCTGGGTGCCCTGATCGCCATGTACGAGCACAAGATCTTCGTACAGGGCGCAATCTGGAACATCTTCAGCTTCGACCAGTGGGGCGTGGAGCTGGGCAAACAGCTGGCCAACAAGATTCTACCGGAGCTGGGCAACAACGAGGCTGTCACCAGCCACGACTGCTCCACCAACGGTCTGATCAACACCTGGAAAGCGTGGAAAGCCTGATTTATCGGGCCTTTCTGAATGCAAAAGCCCCGCTCGATGAGCGGGGCTTTTTTATGACTGTCGGGCTGATTTTTCTGGCTGGCCGGTCGGGTGTCCAGTCCGACCGGCGACGGGGATCGTCATCCCCGCCCCTTCATCATCCAGCCCGATGCGGGCTTAACCGCCAACGGCGATGCGTTTCATGTCCTTCATGTAACCGCGCAGTACCTGGCCGATTTTTTCGATCGGGTGGTTGCGGGTCGCCTCATTTGCCGCCAGCAGCGCCAGGTTATCCACGCTCTGCCCTTCCGCCTTGCTGGCACCCAGATCGCCCGCTTTCAGGGTCGGCATGAAGTGCTCGCGCAGCAACGGCACGGCTGCGTTGGCGAACAGGTAGTTACCGTACTCGGCGGTATCGGAGATGACCACGTTCATCTCGTACAGACGCTTGCGGGCAACGGTGTTGGCGATCAGCGGCAACTCGTGCAGGGATTCGTAGTAGGCGGACTCCTCGTAGATACCGGAAGCCACCATGGTCTCGAACGCCAGCTCGACACCCGCCTTGACCATGGCCACCATCACCACGCCATTGTCGAAGTACTCCTGCTCGGCAATCTTGCCTGCAAACGCCGGGGCGTTTTCGAAGGCCGATTTGCCGGTCTCTTCACGCCAGGTGAACAGTTTGACGTCATCTTCGGCCCAGTCGGCCATCATGCCGCGGGAGAACTCACCGGCGATAATGTCGTCCATGTGCTTCTCGAACAGCGGGCGCATCAGGGTCTTGAGCTGCTCGGAGAGCTCGAAGGCGCGCAGCTTGGCAGGGTTGGAGAGGCGGTCCATCATCAGGCTGATACCACCCTGTTTCAGGGCTTCGGTGATGGTCTCCCAGCCGAACTGGATCAGCTTGCCGGCGTAGGCCGGGTCTGTGCCTTCGGCAACCAGCTTGTCGTAGCAGAGCAGGGAACCGGCCTGCAGCATGCCGCAGAGGATGGTCTGCTCGCCCATCAGGTCAGATTTCACTTCCGCCACGAAGGAGGACTCCAGCACCCCGGCACGGTCGCCGCCGGTAGCAGAGGCCCACGCCTTGGCGATGGCCATGCCTTCGCCTTTCGGGTCATTTTCAGGGTGAACGGCGATCAGGGTCGGCACACCAAAGCCACGCTTGTACTCTTCACGCACTTCGGTACCCGGGCACTTCGGCGCCACCATAACAACTGTGATGTCGGAGCGGATCTGCTGACCCTCTTCCACCACGTTGAAGCCGTGGGAGTAGCCCAGCGCAGCGCCCTGCTTCATCAGCGGCATCACGGTTTTCACGACGTCGGAGTGCTGCTTGTCCGGAGTCAGGTTCAGCACCAGATCGGCGGTCGGGATCAGCTCTTCATAGGTACCGACCGCGAAGCCGTTGTCGGTGGCTTTCTGCCAGGAGGCGCGCTTCTCGGTGATGGCGGCCTTGCGCAGGGCGTAGGAGATATCCAGCCCGGAGTCACGCATGTTCAGACCCTGGTTCAGACCCTGGGCACCACAGCCCACAATCACCACCTTCTTGCCCTTCAGCACGTTGCAGCCGTCCGCGAACTCTTCGCGCTGCATGAAACGACACTTGCCCAGTTGGGCCAACTGCTGACGCAGGTTCAAGGTGTTGAAATAGTTAGCCATGGTGATTGCTCCGTTCGATTGATTCCATGCCGGATGGCGGCGTTGTCTGAACCACTATAGCGCGGGACACTTATTGCCTGAACTGATATATTCGAAACAGTACGTTGCAATAATTGAAACGTTAATCCTTCATAATTGCCTGCTGCATGTACCACGAGATGGCAGAAACAAGCCGCCAACCGCTGGATATCGGGCACACAAGCCGCGCCAGGAGCTGAAAGATGGACCTTCGCAATCTCGAGCTGTTTCTCCACCTCGCCGACTCCCTCCACTTCGGCAAGAGCGCCGATGCCATGGCGGTCAGCCCCTCCACCCTGAGTCGCGCCATCCAGCGGCTGGAGCAGGAGACCGGCTGTGTGCTGTTCGAGCGGGACAACCGCTCGGTGCGGCTCACCCCCGCCGGCGAGAAGCTGCGGGAGTTTGGCGGCGGCCTGTTGCAGGAGTGGCGTCAGCTCAAGCAGGAGCTCAAACGCAGCGATGAACCGCTGCAGGGGCGGCTGCGGGTGTTCTGCTCGGTCACTGCCAGCTACTTTCTGCTGCCCGAGGTACTGGAGCGCTTTCGCCGCCGCTACCCCCAGCTGGAGATCAAGCTGGAGACCGGTGACCCGGCGCTGGCGGTGGACAAGATCCTGGCCGACGAGGCCGATCTCGCCATCGCTGCCCGCCCCGATGCCCTGCCCGCCAAGCTGGAGTTCGCCAGCCTGCAGCAGGTGCCGCTGGTCTTTATCGCGCCGCGCAACTCCCCGCAACTGAACCAGTGGTTCCGTCAGGGAGAACCTGATTGGGAGCAGCTGCCTGTCATTCTCTCCGAGCAGGGGCTGGCCCGCAAACGCAGCGATCAGTGGTTTCGCAACAAGGGGATAGCGCCCAACATCTATGCCGAAGTGGCGGGTAACGAGGGGATTGTCGCCATGGTGGCGCTCGGCTGTGGCGTAGGATTGGTACCGGCGGCGGTGATCGACCACAGCCCGCTCGGCGACAAGGTGCGGATCATCGACCTCAAGCCAGCCTTCAAGCCATTTGATGTGGGGATCGGGGTGCTCAAGAAGCGGCTGGAAGAGCCGCTGATCCGCGCCTTCTGGGATACTGCGCAGAATCAGGGCTCACTGCGCTGACACCGGATTATAGATAAGGGCCGGATCGGCCATCATGACGCGACTGGGCTGCGGCAAGTCGGGGTTGTGCAGCTCGAGGCGCACCCGCTCATCCAGTTTCAGCCGCCGAATGGTGCGGCCAAATCCCTCTTCAAAGACCCGGTCAAAAGCGCCGGATTGCCGCGCCCGCAGCATGCCGAGCTCGATGCGCTGCGCCAGCTCCGGATAGTTGGGCGAGACGAAAAACAGCAGCGCCAGCGGATAGCGAAACACCAGACGGGGCTCGATGGCGAGATCCGGATGTTGCCTGAGCTCATCCTCGACCTCGATGACCGAGCGCAGGAAGCAGTCAAAGCGCTTCTTGCGCAGCATGTTGAAGAGCGCCTCATAAAGATTGCCCACCGTCACCTTGAGGCCGTTAGCCCGCAGCAACTGGGTGTCTGGCCAGGATCTGTGCTGGCCGATGGAGAGCCCGGCGTGATGCCAGTCCGCCAACGACTCGATCGCGGCAAAACGCCCCTCATCCCCCTGCCGAACCAGACACACCCGCCAGCCGAGCAGCCCCTTGGCCAGCGGAATGTGGATTGCCAGCAACTCCCGCTCTCGCTCACCATCCGGGGCAAAGACACCGATCTGAACCAGCTCACCGCTGCGCAGCTCCTTCACCGCCCGCCCCTGCTCCATCTGCGGGCTGGATACCAGCTGATAGGGGCCATATTCGGGCACCGTGAGATCGAGGGAGAGGCGCAGCAACTGGACGACGGCGGGGTTGGGATGATCCAGCAGCAGATTCCAGACGCGGATAGGCTGCTCGGTTGCCGATACGCCAACCGTCCACAGTGCCATGCACCACCACCAGACTCTGATCATCCTGCGCACCATCCGTGCCTCATGCTCCTCGCCATACTATAACGCCAGCCAGCACCTCAACGGCGCCCTCTCTGAAAGATGTGTGAGCGCTCTCGTGTCAAATCTCGTGTCAAAAGTGACAATAGGCAAACCCGGCAGGTCATCGCAGACTGGGCGTTCATCAGCAAACGCCAAGGCGCAGGGAGGAGAGCCATGAAACAGCATCTGGTAGAGATCAAGGGTTCAACCCTGTTTGACGAGTACCTGCAAAGCATGGGCGTGCCCAGCACGGCGCTCGACCGGGAGCAGGATATCTATCTGCAGGAACGCCACCTGGGTGCCATTCGCCGGGTGCAAGGCGAACTGCGCTTTTATCTGCGTGCCAATGCACTGAACAAACGGTGATCAGGAGCCGGTCACAGAACCCGCAGCAAAGGCATATTAGACTGGTATCTTCCCCCTTTTGTCGGGAGTGCCCATGAAAGCAAGCGGTCTGGATCGGCTGTTCAAACCCCAATCAATCGCCGTGATCGGCGCCTCGACCGACCCGCTCAAAGCGGGTCATGTGATCGTGCGCCACCTGCTGGCGGGCCAGTTCAAAGGGCCCATCCTCCCCGTCACCCCGCGCAACAAGTCCATCGCCGGCGTGCTGGCCTATCCCGACATCGCCAGCCTGCCGCTGACCCCGGATCTCGCCATCATCTGCACCAGGCGGGAGCGGGTCTTGCCGTTGCTGGAAGCGCTCGGCCAAAAGGGCGCGGGGGCTGCCATCATACTGGCCGCCGACTTTTCCCCCGAGGAGCGACTGGAGCTGAAACGGGTCTGCCAGCAATATGACATTCGCCTGCTCGGCCCCAACAGCATGGGGATGCTGCTGCCCGGCCAGGGGATCAACGCCAGCTTTTCCCCCATTGCTGCCAAGCCGGGGCAGGTCGCCTTTCTCTCGCAATCCGCCGCCGTCAGCACCACCATTCTGGATTGGGCCAAGCAGCATGAACTGGGCTTTTCCGCCTTCATCTCCCTAGGTGATCACTGCGACATCGACTTCGGCCAGCTGCTGGATCAGCTCTCCCGCGACAGCGTCACCCGCGCCATTTTGATCTACATGGACAAGTTGCACGACGCCCGCCACTTTCTCTCGGCAGCGCGGGCAGCCTCGCGCAACAAGCCGATCCTGGTGCTGAAAAGCGGGCGCCACGATCCGGCCCACGGCCTCGACAATGTCTATGATGCCGCCATCCGCCGCGCCGGCATGCTGCGGGTACGGGATACCCACGAACTATTCGCCGCGGTAGAAACCTTGAGCCACTCCATGACCCTCAAGGGAGAGCGGCTTGCCATCATCTCCAACGGTCGCGGGCTGGCCAATATGGCAGTGGATGTACTGCTGGAGCGGGGCGGCAAGCTGGCTCGCCCGCCGCTCGATATCGGCAGCGATGCCACCATCACCACCTATCAGGAGGCGCTGGACAACGTGTTGCAGGAGGATGGCATCGACGCCATCCTGATCATCCACGCCCCCTCGCTCACGGCGCCAAGCGCGCCGCTGGCCAGCCATCTAATCGTCCATCTGAAACAGCATCCCAGAGCGCGCCGTTTCAACATCCTCACCAACTGGGCGGGTGAATACTCGGCGCAGGAGGGGCGCAAACTCTTTACCGAGGCGGGCTTCCCGACCTACCGCACACCGGAAAGCGCCATGGCCGCCTTCATGCACATGGTGGAATACCGCCGCAACCAGAAGCAGTTGATGGAGACACCGGCGTCACTACATGGCAACCAGCTCAATGTCGAGCTGTGCCAGCAGCTGATCCGCCAGGCGCAGGAGCGCAAACAGCTGAGACTGGATACCCATCTCGCCCACCCCATCTTGCAGGCAGCCGGGCTCGCCACCCTGCCCACCTGGATTGTCACCGACGCCATCGAGGCGACCCTGACTGCCGAGCAGATAGGTTATCCAGTGGCAGTCAAACTCCGTTCGCCCGATATCCTGCACAAATCTGCCGTGCACGGAGTGGTGCTCAATCTGCGTACCTCGGCCGAAGTAGCGCAAGCTGCCGATGCCATTCTGGACAGGGTGAAACAGCACGATCCCGGCGCCCGTATTGAAGGGCTGCTGGTACAGCGCATGGCGCGGCGCAGCGGTGGCCTTGAGCTGCGGGTTCGTATCCAGCAAGATGCCATCTTTGGCCCTGTCATCCTGCTCGGTGAATCGGGCGCGGAGCCACAGGAGATGGTTGCGGCACTACCTCCACTCAATCAGGCGCTGGCCCGTTACCAGATCATCGGTGCGCTCAAGAGTCGCAAGATCCGTGAACATGCCACTCCGGATCGGCTGGATATCGATGCCCTCGGTCAAGTGCTCTGCCAGCTATCCGAACTGCTGCTCGCCTTCCCGCAAATACAGGAGCTGGATCTTCATCCGCTGCAAGCCTGTGGCACCGAGATGGTAGTGCTGGATGCCAGCGTCACGCTGGCCGACCCGGCACTTCCACCCGCCAGTCGGCTGGCTATCCGCCCCTACCCGACCGAGCTGGAGGAAGGGGCCTGGCTCAAGGATCAGAGTCATGTTCTGCTGCGCCCCATTCGCCCGGAAGATGAACCGGCTCACAAACAGTTCGTGCTGCAGGTTTCCGATGAAGACAGATACAAACGCTTCTTCGCCGACGTGGGTGAGCTGGGTCACGAAGAGTTGGCCCGCATGACCCAGATCGATTACGACCGCGAAATGGCCTTTGTCGCCGTAGGGCAGGATGGGGAACGCAAAGATCAGATTCTCGGGGTGGTGCGCGCCATCTCGACGCCGGATCTCAGCGATGCCGAATTTGCCATTCTGGTTCGTTCCGACCTGAAAGGACTGGGGCTCGGCAAACTGATGATGGAGAAGATCATCCGCTACGCCTGCGAACAGGGGATTGGTCAGCTCTCCGGCATGACCATGCCGAGCAATCGCGGCATGGTGACCCTCGCCAAACGACTCGGCTTTACCATTGATGTCCAGATGGAGGAAGGAGTAGTCAATATGGCCCTTCCCTGCGGGACTGTAGTTCGGTGATGGGGATGGGTGGCTGCGAGTAATCCAGTACCAATGGTTGCGAATCATCCAAAAATGACTGTGATTACATACCAAAAGGAGGGAATAGCGGGCCTGCCAGCGCCATCCCGCAGGCAAGAGCTACTGTTTAGTGGCTTCTGGATGCTGAAAATGCCAAAGCCCGGTCTGATAACCGGGCTTTGATGTCTATTCAGGCGTGCAACGCTGTGGCCAACGGGCAAATCGCCCATAGCAAAAAGGCCTTCCCAATCGGGAAGGCCTTCTATTTTGTGGCGGAGCGGACGGGACTCGAACCCGCGACCCCCGGCGTGACAGGCCGGTATTCTAACCGACTGAACTACCGCTCCGCATTCGGTTAGCTTGCGCTAAATTGGTTGCCGCTTCTTATGAGGTGTCATCCTCGCAGCCAGTGACGTGATTCTTCACATCACCGTTTAATTGGGTGCCTGGCAGTGTCCTACTCTCGCATGGCGAATGCCACACTACCATCGGCGCTACCGCGTTTCACTTCTGAGTTCGGCATGGGATCAGGTGGTTCCACGGCGCTATGGCCGCCAGGCAAATTCTTCAATCTGAGAAAGCTGATGTAAGTAGTTTCGTATTCGTTACAAGGCTCGAAACACTTCTTGGGTGTTGTATGGTTAAGCCTCACGGGTAATTAGTATGGGTTAGCTCAACACGTCGCCGCGCTTACACACCCCACCTATCAACGTTGTGGTCTCCAACGGCCCTTTAGGACCCTCAAGGGGTCAGGGATGACTCATCTCAGGGCTCGCTTCCCGCTTAGATGCTTTCAGCGGTTATCGATTCCGAACTTAGCTACCGGGCAGTGCCACTGGCGTGACAACCCGAACACCAGAGGTTCGTTCACTCCGGTCCTCTCGTACTAGGAGCAACTCCCTTCAATCATCCAACGCCCACGGCAGATAGGGACCGAACTGTCTCACGACGTTCTGAACCCAGCTCGCGTACCACTTTAAATGGCGAACAGCCATACCCTTGGGACCGACTTCAGCCCCAGGATGTGATGAGCCGACATCGAGGTGCCAAACACCGCCGTCGATATGAACTCTTGGGCGGTATCAGCCTGTTATCCCCGGAGTACCTTTTATCCGTTGAGCGATGGCCCTTCCATTCAGAACCACCGGATCACTATGACCTACTTTCGTACCTGCTCGACCTGTCCGTCTCGCAGTTAAGCTGGCTTATGCCATTGCACTAACCTCCTGATGTCCGACCAGGATTAGCCAACCTTCGTGCTCCTCCGTTACTCTTTGGGAGGAGACCGCCCCAGTCAAACTACCCACCAGGCACTGTCCGCGAGCCCGATTCAGGGCCCTGCGTTAGAACATCAAACATACAAGGGTGGTATTTCAAGGACGGCTCCAGCGCAACTGGCGTCACGCCTTCAAAGCCTCCCACCTATCCTACACATGTAGGTTCAATGTTCAGTGCCAAGCTGTAGTAAAGGTTCACGGGGTCTTTCCGTCTAGCCGCGGGTACACCGCATCTTCACGGCGAATTCGATTTCACTGAGTCTCGGGTGGAGACAGCATGGCCATGGTTACACCATTCGTGCAGGTCGGAACTTACCCGACAAGGAATTTCGCTACCTTAGGACCGTTATAGTTACGGCCGCCGTTTACCGGGGCTTCGATCAAGAGCTTCGCTTGCGCTAACCCCATCAATTAACCTTCCGGCACCGGGCAGGTGTCACACCCTATACGTCCACTTTCGTGTTTGCAGAGTGCTGTGTTTTTGATAAACAGTCCCAGCCATCTGGTCACTGCGACTCCCAACTGCTCCATCCGCAAGGGACTTCACTGTCAAGAGCGAACCTTCTCCCGAAGTTACGGTTCTATTTTGCCTAGTTCCTTCACCCGAGTTCTCTCAAGCGCCTTGGTATTCTCTACCCGACCACCTGTGTCGGTTTGGGGTACGATGACTTGTAATCTGAAGCTTAGAGGCTTTTCCTGGAAGCAGGGCATCAATGGCTTCCACACCGTAGTGTGTTCGTCTCGTGTCTCAGTGTTGTGTCTGCGGATTTGCCTACAAACACCACCTACGCACTTTCACCAGGACAACCGTCGCCTGGCCCACCTAGCCTTCTCCGTCCCCCCATCGCAATTACAAGTCGTGCAGGAATATTAACCTGCTTCCCATCGACTACGCCTTTCGGCCTCGCCTTAGGGGTCGACTCACCCTGCCCCGATTAACGTTGGACAGGAACCCTTGGTCTTCCGGCGAGGAGGCTTTTCACCCCCTTTATCGTTACTTACGTCAGCATTCGCACTTCTGATATCTCCAGCATACCTCTCGATACACCTTCGCAGACTTACAGAACGCTCCCCTACCACTCACACATAAGTGTGAATCCGCGGCTTCGGTGCCTGGTTTGAGCCCCGTTACATCTTCCGCGCAGGCCGACTCGACTAGTGAGCTATTACGCTTTCTTTAAATGATGGCTGCTTCTAAG
>NZ_JBQBEH010000008.1:1390000-1460000 GCF_051919665.1 Aeromonas sp. 55A
GCGCACAGAGCGCGGTCAGCAGCAGATAGATGAACCAGAGCGCCTTGGCCGTTTCGGCGATGCGCGGCGTCACCTTGGTATCCTTTACCGGCCCCGGGATCTCGGCACGATAGAGCTGCATGCCCCCGATACCCAGCAGTGGCAGAATGGCCACCGCCAGTACGATGATCCCCATCCCCCCCAGCCACTGCAGCAGCTGGCGGTAGAACAGAAACGCCTTGGGCAGGTTATCGAGCCCGGTCAGTACCGTTGCCCCTGTGGTGGTCAGGCCGGAAAAAGATTCGAAGAAGGCCTCCGAGACCGACATGTCCGGCACATCGCTCATGATGAAGGGCACAGCCCCCACACTGCCCAACACGGTCCAGAACAGCACCACAATCAGAAAGCCCTCTTTCGAGCGCATCTCCTTCTTGTGGTAGCGATTGGGAAACCAGAGCACCACGCCGAGCAGCAGGGCGATCAGAAAAGAGCTGACGAACTCGGCACCACCACCATCCCGATAGCCAAAGGCCACCAGTGCAGGCAACAGCATGGTCGAGCTGAACAGCGCAACCAGCAGGCCAACAATGCGAATAATGCTCAGAATGTGCATTACAGCTCCCTTTCCCCAATTAAAGAGCGATGGATTCTAGCCATCTAAGGGGCTGAGGGATACCCGCCCATGAGTCCGGTCGGTCAATTCACGGTCCACCTGAGCCCAAACCGAGGACTCCCACGCCACCTGCAAGGTGACCTGCTGACCGTAATCCGCCGCCAGCAATTCGCCATTGTGACTGCTGATCAGCGACTCGACCGTCCCCATGTCACCGTAATCGCAGTGAATAAGAGAGGGAGTGCGTGGCACCTTGAGCAGGGTGGGCAGTTGCTTGAGGGCGGCACCGACGCCGCCCCCATAGGCTTTGACCAGTCCACCGGTACCAAGCTGGATGCCGCCGTAGTAACGCACCACCACGGCGCAGATTTCACCGAGCCCCGAGCCCATCAACTGGGCCAGGATCGGCTTGCCCGCGGTACCGGACGGTTCGCCGTCATCGCTGAAGCCATAAACCTGACTATCTTGCGGCGCGCCCGCCACAAACGCCCAGCAGTGATGGCGAGCGGCCGGATGTTGGCGTTTGATCTCGTTGACCCACCCCTTGGCCGCCTCGACGGTCGGGGTGTGGGCGATCAGGGTAATGAAGCGACTCTTCTTTATCTCTTCGGTCAACTCCAGCGGGACAGCCGGAATGGAGTACGCTGCCGCCATCAGAGCCCTGCTTGTCTGGTCATGTTCTCCACCCCGTTGGCGTGCAGCACTATGTTGTCTTCGATGCGGATGCCGCCAAATGGTCGCAACGCCTCCACCTTGTTCCAGTTGACCCGTTTGCCCTGTTCGCCCTGACGCAGCGGCTCCAGCAAACTGTTGATGAAGTAGAGCCCCGGCTCGATGGTGAACACCTGACCCACCTCCATCACCCGGGTACAGCGCAGATAGGGAAACAGCTCGGGCGCCGCCAGATGGGTGCCGCGCTCATCCTGCATGAAACCGCCCGCATCGTGCACCTGCAAACCGAGGAAGTGGCCGAGGCCGTGAGGGAAGAAGACGTTGGTCACCCCGGTGTTGATCATCTCGTCCACCGACATATCCACCAACTCGGTCGCTTGCAGCAGGCGCGCCAGCTTGTGGTGCATCTGCAGATGCAGCTCGCTGTAGCGACGACCCGGTTTGATCTCCTTGATGATCTCCTGCTGCTGCTCGTCGAGGGCTGCAATCAGATCGGCAAACTCACCGCGCCGCCACGCCCAGGTACGGGTGATGTCGGAGGCATAACCATGAAAATCGACGCCGGCATCGATCAGGAAGGAGTGGCGCTCCGCATCGGGCACCCGCAAGGCGGACAAATGGGTGTAGTGAAGGATGGCCGCATTGCGGTTGATGGCGACGATATTGCCGTAGGGTGCCTCATTGGCCCCCTGCCCGACCGCCTTCATGTAGGCCAGATTGATCTCGAACTCGCTCGCCCCCGCCATAAAAGAGTCCTTGGCGGCGATATGGCCGCGAACCCCGATCCGGTTCGCCTCGCGCAGACACTCCAGCTCGTAGGGGGTCTTGTAGGCACGGTGATAGTGCAGGTAGTTGAGCACCGCCTCCGGATTGGGCTGGGTCAGCCCCAGCAGTTCAGCCACTTCCAGATGGCCACCCAGATAGGCCCACTCCTGCTTGTTGGCAGGTAGATGGTCGGCCACCTGTTCCGGCCGGGTCAGGAAACGGATATCGAAGAACTCGACCCAGAAGGCATTGGGCAGATCCGCCACTTTGTGCCAGAAATCCACCGGGCGGTAGAACAGCAGGATTGGTTTGTTCACCCCGTCCACCAGCAGCCAGCAGTGGGGATTGTCCAGTACCGGCAACCAGGCCTTGAAGTGGGGGTTTACCTTGAACGGGTAATCCTGATCATCGAGGAAGATGCGGTGAGTCTGGCCGGAGTGGATGGCCAGTCCGCTGAGCCCCTGTTGTTGCAGAATGTCGCGGGTGCGCTGCTGCAAGGTATCGAGGTGCTGGGCAAAAAGTTGGCTGTAGCTGCTCATGGCGTCCTGCTCCGAGGTGAATGTGATTGCAGCATAACATCAAGCGCTTGGCGGCTCGACCCGTCAAGCTGCCGCTTCGTGAGGTAACGCATACGTTACAAACGTGTTTGTTATCAACACAAAACCAATTATTAACAAATCAAAAACAATTCAATACACTGCCGGTAGATACATGAAGTCAGGGATTACTCATGGACAACCTCTGCCTGTGGCAACCGGATCCGCTCGGGATGCAGCAATCCAACCTCTACCGTTTTATGGCGGAGGTGAACCGTTTCCACGGCTTGCAGTTGCAGAACTACCCGCAGCTTTATCAATGGTCGGTGGAGAAGACCACCCGTTTCTGGCCGCTGGTATGGCAGCACTGCGGCGTCAAGGGCGAGCTCGGCAACATAGTGGCGGAGAACCGTCAGGATATGCAGCGCACCCGCTGGTTTCCCGACAGCCGTCTCAACTTCGCCGAAAACCTGCTGCGCCGCCAGGACGAGAGCCCGGCCATCATCTCCCGCATCGAAGGTAGCCCAAGCCGCATCCTGAGCTGGGGTGAACTGGGGGAACAGGTTGCCCGGCTGGCGCAGTGGCTGCGCAATCAGGGGATTGGTCGTGGCGATGTGGTTGCCGCCTATCTGCCCAATATCCCGGAAACCGTGGTAGCCATGCTGGCAACCACCAGTCTGGGGGCGATCTGGACATCCACCAGCCCCGACTTTGGCGAGGCCAGCGTGGTAGAGCGCTTCGGCCAGACCCGGCCGCGGGTGCTGTTTGCGGTGGATGGCTATCGCTACAACGGCAAAGCTATCGACATTCAACAGAAGGTCGCCAGCGTGGTGAGCCAGATCGGCAGCATAGAGCAAACGGTGATGATCCCCCTGCTCGGCAACCCGCTGCAGCTTGGCCACAACTGGCAACAACTGCTGGCGAGCCAGCACGATGCCCAGCTCACCTTCGAGCCGATGGCTTTCAATGACCCGCTCTATATCCTCTACTCCTCCGGCACCACCGGCAAACCCAAGTGCATCGTGCACGGCATCGGCGGCACCCTGCTGCAACACCTGAAAGAGCATCAGCTGCACTGCGACATCAAGCCGGGGGAACGGATCTTCTACTTCACCACCTGCGGCTGGATGATGTGGAACTGGCTGGTGAGCGCCCTCGCCTCCGGCGCCACCCTGGTGCTCTATGACGGCTCGCCGTTTTACCCGGATGGCAACGTGCTGTGGGATCTCGCCCGTGACGAGCAGGTCAGCTTGTTCGGCACTTCGGCCAAGTATCTCGATGCGTTGCATAAACAAGGCTATGCCCCTATCAAGACCCACGACTTGCCGCACTTGCGGATGATCTGCAGCACCGGCTCCGTGTTGTCGCCGGAGGGGTTCGACTACGTCTACCAGCAGATCAAGCAGGATGTGCAGCTCAGCTCCATCTCAGGCGGCACCGACATCTGCTCCTGCTTCGTCATCGGCAATCCCCTCAGCCCTGTCTATCGCGGCGAGAGTCAGGGGCGCGGCCTCGGTCTCGCGGTGCAGGTATTCAACGAAGCGGGTCAGCCGGTGCAGGGGGAGAAAGGCGAGCTGGTCTGCACCAAGCCGTTCCCGGCTCAGCCCATCTACTTCTGGGGCGACGAAAATGGCGACAAATACCACGCCGCCTACTTCGAACGGTTCGACAACATCTGGTGTCACGGCGACTGGATCGAGCTGACCCCGACCGGCGGCATTCTGTTCTATGGCCGCTCCGACGCCACCCTCAACCCGGGCGGCGTGCGCATCGGCACCAGCGAGATTTACCGCTATGTCGAGCAGCTGGACGAGGTGGAGGAGAGCATTGTCATCGGCCAGCAGTGGCAGCAGGACGAGCGGGTGGTGCTGTTCGTCAAGCTCAAGGCGGGTTACAGGCTGGACGAACCGCTGCGCGAGCGCATTCGTCAGCAAATAAAGCAACACTGCACCGCCCGCCACGTGCCCGCCCGCATCCTGCAGGTGGATGCCATCCCCCGCACCAAGTCCGGCAAGATCGTCGAACTGGCGGTGCGGGAAGTGGTACACAATCGGCCCGTCAACAACACCCACGCCCTCGCCGACCCCGAGGTGCTTAACCAGTATCGCAACCGGCCGGAACTGGCCAGTTGATAACAAACTCATATTCATCCGAGGCGCCACAAGGCGCCTCTCTTTTGCCCGTTTTGTGATGAGGAGCTTTTACTCGAGAACTGTTAAACAAATGTTTTAAATAGGTGTTGAAAATGTCTCCTTTTGGATCAATAGTGAGCCTCGCCCCCTGCTGGGGATTAAGGAGCACCACTCCCCACTGAGTGGGAACAAGGAGACACTCTCATGATCTACCAAGGCGAAACCCTGTCGGTCAGCTACCTCGAAAACGGCATTGCCGAACTGAGGTTTGATGCCCCGGGTTCATCAACAAGCTGGATCGCGCTACCCTGCTCTCCCTGAGCGAAGCGATCGCCGCATTACAACAAGAACGTGAACTAAAAGGTCTGATCCTCACCTCCGGCAAAGACGCCTTTATCGTCGGTGCCGACATTACCGAATTCCTGGAACTGTTCGATCTGCCGCAAGAAGATCTGCTCGGCTGGCTGAAAAAGGCCAACGACATCTTCAATGCCATCGAAGATCTGCCGGTTCCGACCCTCTCCGCCATCAAGGGCCACGCTCTGGGCGGCGGCTGCGAGACCATTCTCTCCACCGACTTCCGTCTGGCCGACACCAGCGCCAAAATCGGCCTGCCCGAGACCAAACTCGGCATCATGCCGGGCTTTGGCGGCACCGTCCGTCTGCCGAGGGTGATCGGCGCTGACAACGCGCTCGAGTGGATCACCACCGGCAAGGATTACCGTGCCGATGACGCCCTCAAGGTGGGCGCCATTGACGCCGTGGTCGCCCCGGACGCACTGCAGAGCGCTGCGCTGCAGATGATCAAGGACGCCATCGCGGGCAAGCTGGACTGGCAAGGCCGCCGCGCCGCCAAGAAAGCGCCGCTGCGCCTCTCCAAACTGGAAGCCATGATGAGCTTCACCACCGCCGCCGGCATGGTTGCCGCCGTGGCGGGCAAACACTATCCGGCGCCGATGACTGCGGTGAAAACCGTCGAAGCCGCTGCTGGCATGGGCCGTGACGAAGCGCTGGTCGCTGAGGCGCAGGGCTTTATCAAACTGGCCAAGACCGATGTCGCCAAGGCGCTGGTCGGCATCTTCCTGAATGATCAGCACATCAAGGCGCTGGCCAAGAAGGCGGCCAAGCAGGCGAGCAAGGCCACTGGCCATGCTGCTGTACTGGGTGCCGGCATCATGGGGGGCGGCATCGCCTACCAGTCTGCCAGCAAGGGCATTCCGGCGGTGATGAAGGACATCAATGAGAAGGCGCTGGCACTTGGCATGGGCGAAGCCACCAAGCTGCTCAACGGCCAGCTCGAGAAGGGCCGCATCGACGGCATCAAGATGGGCCAGGTGCTCTCCGCCATCACTCCGACTCTCAGCTATGACAACGTCAAGCATGTGGATGTGGTGGTCGAAGCCGTGGTCGAGAACCCGAAAGTGAAGGCCGCCGTACTGGGCGAAGTGGAAGGGATCATTGGCGAAGACGCAGTGCTCGCCAGCAACACCTCCACCATCCCAATCTCCCTGCTGGCCAAGGGGCTGAAGCGCCCGCAGAACTTCTGCGGTATGCACTTCTTCAACCCGGTGCACCGCATGCCACTGGTGGAGATCATCCGCGGCGAGCAAACCTCCGATGAAACCATCAACCGCGTGGTGGCCTATGCCGCCGCCATGGGCAAGTCCCCGGTGGTGGTCAACGACTGCCCGGGCTTCTTCGTCAACCGCGTGCTGTTCCCCTACTTCTTCGGCTTCAACAAACTGGTTGCCGATGGCGCCGACTTCGCCGCCGTCGACAAGGTGATGGAGAAAGAGTTCGGCTGGCCCATGGGCCCCGCCTACCTGCTGGACGTGGTCGGCATCGACACCGGTCACCATGCCGGTGACGTGATGGCGCAGGGCTTCCCGGCACGCATGAGCAAGGAAGGCCGCACCGCCATCGACGTGATGTACGAAGTGAACCGCTTCGGTCAGAAGAACGGCAAGGGCTTCTACGCCTACGAGCAGGACAAGAAGGGCAAGCCGAAGAAGGTGGCTGACGCCGCCAGCTACGAGCTGCTGGCCCCCATCGCCAAGCCGAAACAGGATTTCGACAAGGACGCCATCATCGCCCGCATGATGATCCCGATGATCAACGAGGTGGTGCTCTGTCTGGAAGAGGGCATTGTTGCCACGCCAGCCGAAGCCGACATCGCACTGGTCTACGGTCTGGGCTTCCCTCCCTTCCGCGGCGGCGTGTTCCGCTATCTGGACACTATCGGTCTGGATCGCTACGTGGCCATGGCCGACCAGTATGCCGACTTGGGCCCGCTCTACCGCGTCAGCGACCGCTTACGCGAGATGGCTGCCCAGGGCAAAACCTTCTACTGATTGCGGAAAGGAGATCCATTCATGAAAGACGTAGTCATTGTCGACTGTATCCGGACCCCGATGGGCCGGTCCAAGGGCGGCGCCTTCCGCAACGTGCGTGCAGAAGATCTGTCCGCGCACCTGATGAAGTCCATCCTGCTGCGCAACCCCAACCTCGACCCGAACGAGATCGAGGATATCTACTGGGGCTGCGTGCAGCAGACCCTGGAGCAGGGCTTCAACATCGCCCGCAACGCCGCGCTGCTGGCCGGTATTCCGAAGCAGGTAGGGGCGGTTACCGTCAACCGCCTGTGTGGCTCCTCCATGCAGGCGCTGCACGACGCCTCCCGCGCCATTCAGGTGGGTGATGGGGATATCTTCATCATCGGCGGCGTCGAGCACATGGGCCACGTGCCGATGAGCCACGGCGTTGACTTCCACCCCGGCATGGCCAAGTCGGTGGCGAAAGCCTCCGGCATGATGGGGTTGACCGCCGAGATGCTCGGCAAGCTGCACGGCATCAGCCGCCAGCAGCAGGACGAGTTTGCCGCCCGCTCCCATCGCCGCGCTCACGCCGCCACAGTGGAAGGGCGCTTTGCCAAGGAGATCGTCGGGCTGGAAGGCCATGACGCCAGCGGCGCCCGCTTCTTCTACGACTACGACGAGGTGATCCGTCCGGAGACCACGGTTGAAACCCTGAGCCAGCTGCGCCCGGTGTTCGACCCGGTCAACGGTACCGTCACCGCCGGCAGCTCCTCGGCCCTGTCCGATGGCGCCGCCGCCATGCTGGTGATGAGCGCGGATCGCGCCAAGGCCCTCGGCCTCACGCCGCGCGCCAAGGTACGTGCCATGGCCATCGCCGGCTGTGACGCCGCCATCATGGGTTACGGCCCGGTGCCGGCGACCCAGAAGGCGCTCAAACGTGCCGGTCTGACTGTCGGTGATATCGACCTGTTCGAGCTGAACGAGGCGTTTGCCGCCCAGTCTCTGCCTTGCGTGAAGGATCTGGGTCTGCAGGATCTGGTGGACGAGAAGGTCAACCTGAACGGCGGCGCCATTGCGCTGGGTCACCCGCTCGGCTGCTCCGGCGCCCGCATCTCCACCACCCTCATCAATCTGATGGAGGAGAAGGATGCCACCCTGGGGGTTGCCACCATGTGTATCGGTCTGGGTCAGGGCATCGCCACCGTATTTGAACGGGTGTGATAACCAGCCGGATCGACGGGATGCACTACTGAGAGTTGTCCCTTTTCGGGGCCAGTCTGACTGGCCCCTTTTCAAGTCTGTGACGATCGCCACACGGGGTGCTCGTCAGTGGTCAGAAGCTGTCTGTTGGCCGTCCCGTTTGGGTCGGCCTTTTTTCGTTTTAATCTTATCAATAGGCTGTTATTGCCTTAAACCTCACATTAGATAGGGGGCTTGCTTGCTTTTTACTCCCCCGACAGGTTCAATCTGCACAAAAAAATGGGTGGATGCACATACATATGTCAATGAGCAAACAACTGCTGATCGTCGATGACGACCAAGAGATCCGCGAGCTGCTCAATGAGTACCTGACCCGGGCGGGCTTTCAGGTATTGACGGCGGCGGAGGGCAACGAGATGCGTCAGCAACTCGCCCAGCACAGCCCGGACCTGATTATTCTGGACATCATGATGCCCGGCGAGGACGGTTTTACCCTCTGCCAGCAGATCCGTCGTGACTCCCAGGTGCCCATCATCATGCTGACCGCCGCCTCCGACGAAGCGGATCGGGTGATCGGTCTGGAACTCGGCGCCGACGACTATATCGCCAAGCCGTTCAGCCCCCGCGAACTGCAGGCCCGCATCAAGGCGCTGCTGCGCCGCGCCGAATTCCGCCAGCCGGAAAAAGAGAAAGAGCCGAGCCGCCGCCTGCGTTTTGCCGAGTGGACCCTCGACACCCTGAGCCACCAGCTGACCCATGATGATGGCAGCCTGCTGGATCTCTCCGGCAGCGACGCCATGCTGCTCGGCATGTTCCTGCAACAGCCCGGCGTGGTGCTGGATCGGGACACCATCTCGGATGCCACCCGCGGCCGCGAAAGCCTGCCGATGGAGCGCGGTATCGACGTACAGATCAGCCGTCTGCGCCAGAAGCTGGGCGACAACGGCAAGAGCCCGCGCATCATCAAGACCATTCGCGGCAGTGGCTACATGCTGATCGCCGAGGTGCACGAGCTGCCATGAGCAACAAGTGGTCCTGGGGGGCGCTGGTGCCCCGCTCCCTGTTGTCACGGATGATCCTGCTGCTGTTGCTGGCCATCCTGCTCTCCCAGACCATTCTGACCGGCATCTGGATGCAGCAGATCCAGAAGCGGGAACTGGAGGGGATGCTCAGCACCACCCGCAACCTCGCCATGTCTGCCGCTTCCACCGTCAACTTCTTCAAATCCCTGCCGCTGCAGTATCGCCATATCGCGCTGGACCAACTGCGCAACATGGGGGGCAGCCGCTTCTTCGTCTCGCTCAACGAGGAAGAGATCCACATCAACGCCATCCCCGACAGCGAACGCAAGACGCAGGTGCTGGAGGAGGTTCAGGGAGTGCTGACCCGCAAGCTCTCCGATGCCATGGCGATCAAGGTGGATTTCTCCCGACCCGATGACCTCCACGTCTTCAACAACGACACCTTGCTGGCAGATCTCCCCTCCTCCTGGGCCCGCTACACCCTGTCGCTGGAACCGCTCAATCCACCGGTGCTGGTGACCCAGATCGAGATTGAAAAGGGGGAGTGGCTCTATCTGGCGGCCCTGCTGCCCGCCCCCTACATGACCCTCGACGATACCGTGATGCCGAGCAACCAGGTGCGTTTCATCGCCCTGATGACGGTGTTCCTCTGCTTCTTCACCTTTATGCTGGTGCGCTGGCAGACCCGCCCGCTGCGCCGTCTCGCCAAGGCGGCGGTCAATCTGGGCAAGGATATCGACCAGCCTTCGCTCAAAGAGGAAGGGGCGTCGGAAATCGTGGCGGCCACCCGCGCCTTCAACATCATGCAGCACCGCATTCGCCGTTATATCGATGATCGGGAACGGCTGTTCAGCTCCATCTCCCACGACCTCAAGACCCCCATCACCCGGCTGCGACTGCGGGTCGAACTGCTCGACGACGAGGTGCAAATCGCCAAGTTCAACAAGGATCTCGACGAACTGGAGCTGATGGTGAAAGGAGCGCTGCAGACGGTCAAAGAGACCGACATTCACGAGAATATCGAGGAGATCGATATCAACGCCCTGCTTGAGCAGATGGCGGAGTCGATGAACCTGCACGACGAGCGGCTGACCATCGAAGGCCACTGCAAGTGGCCCTATCGCGGCAAGCTGCTGGCGCTCAAACGCTGCATCGGCAATCTGGTGGACAACGGCATCAAATATGGCCAGCGGGTGCGCATCATCATCATGGATGACGAGGAGATGCTGATCCTCTTCATCATGGATGAGGGCCCCGGCCTGCCGGACGATCAGTTCGAGCGCATCTTCGAACCCTATTACCGGCTCAGCACGGATCAGGCTGGCACCGGCCTCGGCCTTGGCATCGCCCGCAACATAGCCCACGCCCACGGCGGCGATCTGGTGCTGGAAAACCGTCCGCAAGGTGGCCTGCAGGCCACGCTCTCCCTACCAAGGCAGTAACCTTATGAAGTGGTTGTCTTTTTCTGTCATCGCCCTGCTCTCTGCTCCCGTTGCCGCCTCCCAGGTGGAGGTACTGCACTGGTGGACGTCCGGCGGCGAAGCGAAAGCGGTCGAAGTGCTCAAATCCGAGTGGACCAAACAGGGCAACCAATGGAACGACTTTGCAGTGCAGGGCGGCGGCGGCAAGAGTGCCATGACGGTATTGAAAAGCCGGGCACTGGCCGCCAACCCGCCCGAAGCGGCCCACCTCAAGGGCTATGAGCTCAAGGAGTGGGCCGGGCTCGGCTTTTTGCGCGATCTCAGCCCGATGGCCGAACACCTCGGTTGGTACAGCCAGATGCCGCCCATGGTGCGTGCCACCCTCAGCCAGAATGGCGCCCTGATGGCGGTGCCCACCGGCATCCACCGGGTCAACTGGCTGTGGCTCAACCGCAAGATCTTCGAGCGCAACAAGCTGACTCCACCCACCGACTGGGCCCAGTTTGTCACCGTCGCCGACCAGCTTAAAAAACGGGGCATCACCCCGCTCGCCATCGGTAACGAGCCCTGGCAGCTGGCGGTGTTGTTTGAAACAGTGGCGCTCGGTGAGGGCGGTAAAGAATTCTATCGCAAGGCGTTCCTCGAGCAGGACAGCGCCACCCTGACCGGCCCCGACATGGTGCGGGTGCTGACCCGTTTCCAGCAGCTGCGCGCCTATGTGCCGCAAAAATACGCCGGTCTGAAGTGGCATCAGGCCACCAATCTGCTGGAGAGCGGTGGCGCCGCCATGCAGGTGATGGGGGACTGGGTGAAAGGGGAGCTGAGCGCGGGCAACTACCGGCCGGGTGAGGATATCGCCTGTCTGCCGAGCCCGGGCAGCTCCGGACTGTTCAGCTACAACCTCGACTCCATCGCCATGTTCAAACAGCGGGATCCGGCCCAGCTGCAGGCGCAAGGGGATCTTGCCCAGCTGCTGATGACGCCGCAATTCCAGGCAGAGTTCAACCGGGTGAAGGGATCGATCCCGGCGCTGACCAATCCCGACATGAGCAAGTTCGACCGTTGCGCCGTCCGCTCCTATCAGGATTTCCTGCTGGCGGAAAAGCAGGACAACCTGCTGCCCAGCATGGCGGAAGGGATGGCGACGCCGACCAATATGCGGCAGGCGATCCTCGATGTGCTGAGCAACTTCTTCAACGACCCCAAGGCCAACCCGGAGCAGACGGCGCTGCATCTGGAGCGGGCGATGCGCTCGACCCGCTGATCCGGGCACATTACCAAACGGCAGAAATGACAAAGGCGGAATTGCTCCGCCTTTGTTGTTGAATCGTCATCCGATTCAGGATTGATCGTTCTCGTCCTCATCCTCGTCATAGTAATCGCTGAGCTCGATCCAGAGCCCCAACCCGACCATCACCATGGAGCCGAACCAGGTACCGGTATTCCCGATCGGACTGCCCATCACTATCATGGCGAAGGACAAGAACCCCATGCCTGCATAGGCCTGTAATCTGCCGTAGGAGACCTGCATATTCACCTCCTTGTTGAATATGGTTCAATTTTTATATTACTCGTCCGGCGCAAGCTGGATAGGGTTGAATAACATTTCGGTTACATATGCTGGTGAATGGGTCGTTTGTTTGATTATTTTTTAGCCCTGAGTATCATTGGCAGCCGAATAGGTTGAAGGTTGATAATAGATGAGTGATTTATTCTGCGGCGCAACTCACGAGTTGGACGCAATCGGGCTTCGTTGCCCGGAACCCGTTATGATGGTTCGCAAGAAAGTGCGGCTGATGGCGGATGGCGAGACCCTGCTGGTCAGTGCCGACGATCCTTCAACCACCCGCGACATCCCCAGTTTCTGCCGCTTTATGGATCACACCCTGGTCGCCAGCGAGACAGAGCAGGCCCCCTACCGCTATCTGATCCGCAAGGGTCAATAAGCCCCCGTACCGGAGCACTCCATGACAACCATTACCCGAATCGGCACCACCCAGCGTTGGTCAGACGTGGTCATCCACAATGGCACCCTCTACGTGGTGGAAGTGCCCGTCAGCGAAGAGGCCGACATCCACAAGCAGACCCGCGAAGTGCTGGCAAGCCTGCAGCGCCTGCTGGAAGCCAACGGCTCCGGCGTCGACAAAATCCTGATGGCCAACATCTATCTGAAAGACATTGGCGATATCGCCGCTTTCAACGAGCAGTGGGATGCCTGGATCCCGGCTGGCACCGCCCCCGTACGCGCCTGTGTACAAGCCCGTCTGGCCCACGAAGGCTACAAGGTCGAAGTACAGCTGACAGCGGCTGTCTAAGAGGCGCTTATCCCCCTCATCCCCGCCCCTTCTCCCACGAGGGGAGAAGGGAGCAAACAACAAGGCGTCATTGCTCGCCACGGCTCCAATAGAAAGGCCCCGCCATTACTGGCGGGGCCTTTTCGTTACCGAGACCTGAACGACTTAGGCGGTCGGGGTCAGGGTAATGGTCACGCGGCGGTTTTGGGCTTTGCCAGCGGCGGTGCTGTTGGTAGCAACCGGCTGATCCGGGCCTACGCCGGTGGTGGAGATGCGGCTACCTGCTACGCCCTGACCAATCAGCTGGGCGGCAACGGCATCGGCACGATCGCGGGAGAGCTTCATGTTCAGATCGCGGGAACCTGTGCTGTCGGTGTGACCGACCACGTTCAGGCGGGTCTTGTCGAACTCGGCAACCACCATGGCCACGCCGGAGAGGGTGTTGGCACCGGCCGCTTTCAGCTGGGAGCTGGAGCTGTCGAAGGTCACGTTGTTCGGCATGTTGAGGATCAGCTCATTGCCATTACGGGTCACGCTGACGCCGGTGCCCTGCAGCTTCTCGCGCAGCTTGGCTTCCTGCACGTCCATGTAGTAGCCGATACCGCCACCCAAGGCCGCGCCGGCAGCAACGCCGGTCAGGATGCCCTTCTTGCGGTCACCCTTGCTGGAGGAGAGCGCACCTACGGCCGCACCGGCAGCGGCGCCAGCCAGCGCGCCCCAGGCACCTTTGGAGGTCTGGGATTCACCTGTGTAGGGGTTGGTGGTACAGCCGCTCAGGGCAACGGTCAGTGCCAGAGCAGGCACCAGGATCTTGGCTCGCATGAAAAAACCTCTGTGAAAACAATCCGGCACCATGCCGGGGGCCGGATTGTAACGCGCTGGCACGCCATTGTCTGACGCAAGCCTGAACAGATGGCGAGAGTGGTGTTTTTTTGGCCAATCGGCGGGCTGTCAGCGCGGTAATTGACACTCGGCGTGGCAAGGACAGCTGACCAGATGATCGTTCACCATCCCCACCGCCTGCATAAAGGCGTAACAGATGGTGCTGCCGACGAAATTGAAGCCAAGCTTTTTGAGCGCTTTCGACATGGCATCCGACTCCGGCGAAGTCGCCGGAATATCGCCGTTGCCCTGCCGCTGGTTGACGATGGGGGCACCGCCAACAAAGCCCCACAGGTAGTCGGCGAAGTCGATCCCCTGCTCCTGCAGCGCCAGATAAGCGCGGGCATTTCTGATGATCGACTGCACCTTGAGTCGGTTGCGGATGATGCCGCTGTCCTGCATCAGCCGCTCCACATCCTGCTCATCGAACTGCGCGATGCGCACCGGATCGAAGTCGGCATAGGCGCGGTAATAGCTCTCGGTGCGCTTGAGGATGGTGATCCACGACAGCCCCGCCTGCTGGCCGTCGAGGCAGAGCTTGGCAAACAGCTCGCGAGCGTCATAGACTGGCCTGCCCCACTGTTTGTCATGGTATTCAATGTATTCCGGGTCCTTGGTCACCCAGGCGCAGCGCAGTTCCATTTCCTCTCCCTCGTTATTTCAGCGGTTTGCCCGACCCTGCCCACTCTACAGGCGGCACTGCTCACATCATATACCGGACATCCCGCCCGACCAGCCAGGGCGCAGCGCAATCCCGCGAATCCGCTGCAATTTCGCCTATTATCCGACCATGCCAGACGGTATACTCCCTCGGTTCACATTCAGCAAATCTTGCTCTGATTTTCATTTCGCGCGAAAAAAATTATGCAAAAATTCGATGTCAAAACCTTTCAGGGCCTGATCCTGCAGCTGCAGGACTATTGGTCCCGCCAGGGCTGTACCATCATTCAGCCGCTGGATATGGAAGTGGGTGCCGGTACTTCCCACCCCATGACCTGTCTGCGTGCCCTGGGCCCGGAGCCCATCGCCTGCGCTTACGTGCAACCGTCCCGCCGTCCGACTGACGGCCGCTACGGTGAAAACCCGAACCGCCTGCAGCACTACTACCAGTTCCAGGTGATCATCAAGCCTTCCCCCGACAACATTCAGGAACTCTATCTGGGCTCCCTGAAAGAGCTGGGTATGGATCCTGAAATCCACGACATCCGCTTCGTGGAAGACAACTGGGAAAACCCGACGCTGGGTGCCTGGGGTCTGGGTTGGGAAGTGTGGCTGAACGGCATGGAAGTGACCCAGTTCACCTACTTCCAGCAAGTTGGCGGCCTCGAGTGCAAGCCGGTTACCGGCGAGATCACCTACGGTCTCGAGCGTCTGGCCATGTACATTCAGGGCGTGGACAGCGTCTACGATCTGGTCTGGTCTGACGGCCCGCTGGGCAAGACCACCTACGGCGACGTGTTCCACCAGAACGAAGTGGAGCAATCCACCTACAACTTCGAACACGCCGATGTGGAGTTCCTGTTCCACTGCTTCGAGCAGTACGAGAAGGAAGCCCAGAATCTGCTGGCACTGGAAAAACCGCTGCCGCTGCCTGCCTACGAGCGCATCCTCAAAGCCGCTCACTCCTTCAACCTGCTGGATGCCCGCAAGGCCATCTCGGTCACCGAGCGTCAGCGCTACATCCTGCGCATTCGCACCCTGACCAAGGCCGTGGCAGAGGCATACTACGCCTCCCGCGAAGCGCTGGGCTTCCCTATGTGTCAGCGCAGTGAGAACAAGCAAGGTTAAGGAACGGACATGGCACAACATACATTTCTGGTAGAGATCGGTACTGCTGAGCTGCCGCCCAAAGCCCTGCGCTCCCTGGCCGAAGCCTTTGCCGACAACTTCAAAGCCGAACTGACCAAGGCCGATCTGGCCTTTGGCGACGTCGAGTGGTTTGCCTCACCGCGCCGTCTGGCGCTGAAGGTAAGCGAGCTGGCTGGCGAACAGCCGAGCAAGAGCGTCGAGAAGCGCGGCCCGGCCGTGTCTCAGGCGTTCGATGCCGAAGGCAAGCCGACCAAGGCTGCCGAAGGCTGGGCCCGTGGCAACGGCATTACCGTTGAGCAGGCCGAGCGTCTGGTCACCGACAAGGGTGAGTGGCTGGTTCACACCGCCAAGGTCGAAGGCCGTCCGGCTGTCGATCTGCTGGGTGAGCTGGTTAGCCAAGCACTGGCCAAGCTGCCCATCCCGAAAATGATGCGCTGGGGCGACAAGACCATCCAGTTCGTGCGTCCGGTCTTCACCGTGACCCTGCTGCTGGATGGCGAGCTGGTGCCCGCTCACATTCTGGGTATCGACTCTGCCCGCACCATCCGCGGCCACCGCTTTATGGGCGAGAGCGAGTTCACCATCGACAACGCCAGCCAGTACCCGCAGATCCTGCAGGAGCGCGGCATGGTGATTGCCGACTTTATGGCGCGCAAGGCCAAGATCAAGGCTGACGTCGAAGCGGCCGCAGCCGCCTTTGGTGGCGTGGCCGATCTGGACGACGCCCTGCTGGAAGAAGTGACCGCACTGGTCGAGTGGCCGGTGGTGCTGACTGCCAACTTCGAAGAGAAGTTCCTGGCCGTGCCGGCTGAAGCGCTGGTGCACACCATGAAGGGTGACCAGAAGTACTTCCCGGTCTACGACAAGAACGGCAAGCTGCTGCCGAAGTTCATCTTCGTCACCAACATCGAGTCCAAAGACCCGAGCCAGATCATCAGCGGCAACGAGAAGGTGGTTCGCCCCCGTCTCTCTGACGCCGAGTTCTTCTTCAAGACCGACCTCAAGCAGACCCTAGCCTCCCGCCTGCCGCGCCTTGAAACCGTGCTGTTCCAGCAACAGCTGGGCACCGTCAAGGCCAAGGTCGAGCGCATCGAGACCGTCGCCGGCTTTATCGCCGAACGTATCGGTGCCGACGTGGCTCAGGCCAAGCGTGCCGGTCTGCTCTCCAAGTGTGACCTGATGACCAACATGGTCGGCGAGTTCACCGACACCCAGGGTGTCATGGGGATGCACTACGCCCGTCACGATGGCGAAGACGAAGCAGTGGCCGTGGCCCTCAACGAGCAGTACATGCCGCGCTTTGCCGGCGATGCCCTGCCGTCCGGTCTGGTTGCCTGCGCCGTCGCGCTGGCCGACAAGTTCGACACCCTGGCCGGTATCTTCGGCATCGGCATGCTGCCGAAGGGTGACAAGGACCCGTTCGCCCTGCGTCGCGCCGCCATCGGTGCCCTGCGCATCATGACCGAGAAGCAGCTGGATCTGGATCTGGTTGAACTGGTTGAAGAAGCGGTACGCGTCTACGGCGACAAGCTGACCAACAAAACCGTCGTTACCGACGTGGTCGACTTTATGCTGGGCCGCTTCCGCGCAGCCTATCAGGACGAAGGCATCGGTGCCGACGTGGTGCTGGCCGTACTGGCCCGCCGCCCGACCCGTCCGCTCGACTTCGATCGTCGCGTCAAGGCCGTCAGCCACTTCCGCACGCTGGATGCCGCACTGGCACTGGCTGCCGCCAACAAGCGCGTGAGCAACATTCTGGCCAAGGTCGAAGGCGAATTGCCGACTGCCGTCAAACCGGAACTGCTGGTCGATGCCGCCGAGAAGGCGCTGGCCACCCAGGTTGCCGAACTGCAAGCCGAACTGGCTCCGCTGTTCGCTGCCGGTGACTATCAGGCTGCCCTCACCCGTCTGGCCGCCCTGCGCGAGCCGGTCGATACCTTCTTCAACGAAGTCATGGTGATGGCCGACGACGAAGCCCTCAAGGCCAACCGTCTGGCACTGCTGAACAACCTGCGCAACCTGTTCCTGCAAGTGGCGGATATCTCCCTGCTGCAGTGATCTTGGTTGGGTGAGTGATATAAAAAACGGCGCCGTAAGGCGCCGTTTTTCTGACTATATTACCTTCAATACTATGGTTTCATTCATCAGTATCTTTGGTATCTTCTTTTTCATTTTGTTGTCTAGTCGGTTGGCGCTCAAGAATTGAATTTGCCCCACCCCAACTTTTTTTAATTACATCATCATCATCATGCTGTGAAACCATATATTGAATTGTCATAGCTCATTCCTTTTTCGCACTATCATTGCTCTCTGGTACTTTTTTGGTATTGTTTGGTTGTGACAAAATTGCATTTGCGCCCTCCCAACTATCCCCAATAAAAATTTTCTTCGTTACATTCACTTCTGTCCCTTTGTTATTCTCACTTGATTTTTTATCTGTCATTTCGACCTCCTCCTTAATATTACGCTTGACGTTATTAATCGATACATTTGCAGAAGCACATAAAGTCAAAAAAAATCCCTATCGAAAAAGTAATCTTAGCAACTAAATCTAGCTTTGTAAGTTTACTGCCATCAGCATCAGGATTCGCAATATATGAAGCGTTCTCATCAAAAATCCATAATATAGCAACGATACAACTTAGGAAAAAAAATGCTGCGAGAATAAATATTAACAATGTATAAAAATCTTTTATATGTGAGCTGGTCAACAAGGTTACTATTAATCCAAGTCCAGCAGTAGATAACGCAAGAATGCTTTTATCTGTTTCAAGCCTTGTAGTGCAAAACAATTCAAAACGCATTAGCATTTCACTTGATGGGCCTTGCTCGCTGCTATTGTTCTGTTGTGACTCACTCACATAAACACCTTTTAATTAAACATTAAATTACAATAACATACCTCTTAATAAGTTTGTTAACAACTGTCAATTTTTAGCTCGTAGGTTCGATTAGCCGTCAGGCGTAATCGGACGTTCGCGTAAATGGTTTCTCCCGCCATAACAGCCAGCCGCATTTCTCCCTCCGGCTGGCCACCTTTGCTACGCGGCAACAACCGCAACCAAAGCCTCTCGTTCGTCCGATTACGCTGCGCTAATCGAACCTACAGGACGGTGGCTGGCGCTCTATGCCGGTTGATCAAGATCGGCCATTGCCCCTTGCGGGTGGTGGACGGGCCAATTAGCGGCATCAGGACACACAACAAGCATGCATAAGTAAAAATTGGGTCATGATCCGAAAACCCATAAATTCTGTTTATGCCGACTACCTTGGCGGAGTTGGCGGCCACCAGCGGTGTTTACGGGTGCCTGCGGGGCATCGCCCGATCTCTGGCAAACAAGCGAGGCCATCCGCGCCAGTCCTTGCCGTATATCTTGCAGAAAACGGGGTAACGTTTGGTACCTCAGGGGGAGTGGCTGCGTATTACCGGGAAAAAACCCTGCCGACTGAGCCGAGCTGTTGTCATTTGAGACAGTCCCCAGCGCCGCCACGCCCCGAGAGGAGAGTCATGGATATACCTGCCGCCCCGTCCCCCGCCATCTGCCAGCTGTGTCAGGAGAAAGCCGATCTCGATTTCGACTTCACCATGGCTTTTCAGCCCATCGTCGATTGCAGCAAGCGCACCATCTTCGGCTATGAGGCGCTGGTGCGGGGGCTCAACAACGAGCCGGCGCAGAGCGTGATTGCCCGGGTCAACGACGGCAATCGCTACCGCTTCGACCAGTTGTGCCGGATCAAGGCCATCGCGCTGGCCGCCCGCCTCGATATGCGGGGCATGCTGAGCATCAACTTTCTGCCCAATGCGGTCTACCGCCCGGAGCGCTGCATCCGCACCACCCTGCAGGCGGCCCGTGAGCATCTCTTTCCCATCGAGCAGATCATGTTCGAGTTCACCGAGGTGGAGCAGGTGCTGGATAACCGCCATATTCGCGGCATCGTCGATCACTATCAGGCGCTCGGCTTCAAGACGGCGATCGATGACTTTGGCGCCGGTTACTCGGGCCTCAGCCTGCTGGCCGATTTTCGCCCCGACATCGTCAAGCTCGACATGCACCTGCTGCGCGGCATCGACCATGACCCGACCCGGCAAGCCATAGTGCGCCACAGTCTGGCCCTGCTTGCCGAGTTGCAGATCACCCCGCTGGCGGAGGGGACCGAAACCCGCGAAGAGATGGCCTGCCTGCGGGAGATGGGCATCAGCCTGATGCAGGGCTATCTGTTTGCCCGCCCCGGCTTTGAAACCCTGCCCGAAGTGGATTTCGCCAGCCTGTAAGCCAGTCGGTCTGCACTGCCCCCCTCAACCCACACCCGCCCGAATAAGAAAACGGACACCCGAGGGTGTCCATGTGCATACCCTGTGACCTTGCGCCATGGTTACACAGTCACCCTCCCCGGTTAATGGGTCAGCTGTGGCAACAGTTGCAGCAGGTGAGCCCGTATCGCCAGCGGCGTCTGGCTAACCCAGATCTCCAGCAGGCCATACGCGAGCAACGGCAGCACCAGCAGCAACAGGCAGAGCAGCCCCAGCAAACGGCTTGGTGCAAGCCGCTTCACCTTGCTGCCAAGGTGCAGGGCCTCGACCCGCTTGGGGCAGGCGGCCACGCAGCTCAGGCAGCCGGTGCACTCCAGGCTGCGTACCGCAATAAGCTGGTGCACCGCAATGCGCGATGGACAGGCCCGGCTGCACTTGTCGCAGTCATGACCCTGGCTTCGCAGGCAGCGGGCCGGGTCACGGCGAATGCGCAGCGGCGTCAGTAGCCCCAGCAGGGCGAGCCAGGCGCCATAGGGGCAGAGGTAGCGGCAGAATCCCTGACGAAAGGTCGCGGTAAGCAGCAACACCCAGCCGAGGCACAGACCCGAGATCAGGGTCAGGTTGAAGAAGAAGGCCCCCATCTTCATATCCGCCGCCTGATGGTAGGGGCTGGTGAAGTAGCCGGGCAGGGCAGCAGCCGGCACCGCCAGCAGGATGATGAAGAGCAGAAAGCCGAGCACCAGAAATTTCTGGGTGCGCAGGGCAAGATCCAGCCAGCGCGGCGGGCTCCACTCCCCCGGCAGCAACCGGTGGCGCAGGCCATACAGCCATTCCCCCACCAGCCCGAGCGGACAGAACCAGGCACAGAACGCCCGCCCCAGCAGCAGGGCCGACAGGGAGAGTACCAGTACGGTGACGGTGGCCGCCGGATGGTGGGGATCCACCAACCCCTGCGCGAACCAGGCCCGCAGCCCGAGGCCACCGGCGATGGGCAGGAAGGCATCCACCACGTCCGGACGCACCAGCCAGGGGCTCATCCCCTGTCCCAACTGCCAGATATGCAGGCTGTATTGCACTGTGACCAGCCCCCAGCAGAGCAGCAGCAGATGGCGAGTGCCTGCCCGCAACTGCTGACTGTCGATCGCCCCGAACACGGGCAGCGGCCGCCTCTGATGCCGGAGGGCAAGCACGGCGGTGACCGTCCCCAGTGCGAGCCAGAGCAGGCTGTCGGCCGCCAGCAACCAGACCAGCCCCAGCAGGCCGAGCGCAAGACGCCCCGGCCAGCCGGTGCGCACCTGCCACGCCAACAACACCAGATAAACCATACCGGCCACCATGGTTATCGCTTCAATCACGCTCATGCATCCCCCACTGCCTACATCCGGATCCGGCAGCAAGGATAACTAACATTTGAGTTGATTATTTTGATCTGCATGGGCCGAGGGAGGAGTTATGGCCAATGCCTCCCTCGCAGGCTCTCCCCTCTTTCAACGACACGCTGCCTCATCAGCCAGGCACTAGCCGCGGGCACGGTGGAGGTGGTAGTCAACGTGATAGTCGTTGGCATTACGGAACATGATGGAGTAGTTGAGGAACTCTCCGCTCTCGCTGTATGAGAGCGAGGTGAGCCGCAGGATAGGGGCCCCCTGCTCGATATGGAGCAGCTCGGCAGTAACCCGATCCGCCAGCACGGCACTGAAGCACTCATAGTTACCCGCAATCGCGATGCCGCACTCCCGTTCGATGTAGTCGAATTTGGACCCTTCCAGATGGGCGACCGACAGATTGCGAAACAGTCTGACCGGCATATAGCTCTCTTCCAGCAGCAGAGCCCGACCATCCACCGAGCGGATCCGGCTGGAGTAATAGACGGGCTCATTCACCTTCACCCTCAGCTGACTGGCGATGGCCGGTGGCGCAGGCATAGTGCGAAACTCCAACACCTGGCTGGTCAACGTGCGCCCCTGCTCGCGCATCAGTTCGGTAAACCCGCTCAGCCCTTTGGTCTCATGCTGGACATCCTTTTTCGTCACATAGGTGCCGCTGCCGTGGCGCCGCTCGACCAATCCCCACTCGATCAACATGTCTACCGCTTTGCGAATGGTCATGCGGGAGACGCCATACTGTTCTGCCAGCGCTTTTTCGCCCGGCAACACATCTCCCACCCGGCACTCGGCACCGTTTACCCTGATCCTGAGTCGATCAGCCACCGATTTATAGATCACTGCTAGACATCTCCTGTGGTCACAACGCCAACCATCTTATTCTTAATCAAGTGGCTAAATTGCTTAAAAACAATAACTTAACTTTCAACTAAAGCTGCAAGAACATCACGAAACCAAGAGGTACAACAATATCGCAAAAGTTAGACATCTTTGTCTAAATAACTGCATGCGTCAGATCACATTATTCCAAGATATTTCATGAGGTCTCTTTTTATCGTTGCTAATTTGCATCTGGCAACACCGGCAAGGATTCGATTAGGGAAGGTGCGAATAAGCGGGGAAATTCTTCTCGGCTGACGCAGTCATTTCATTTCTTCATGTTTGAGCCGATTTTTTCTCCCGTAAATGCCTTGAATCAGCCTATTTAGACCGTTTCTTCGCCATTTAAGGCGTTATTCCCAGTTTTTAGTGAGATCTCTCCCACTGACGTATCATTTGGTCCGCCCGAAACAGGTTGGCCAGCGTGAATAACATCGCCAGTTGGTTATCGTTTTTCAGCAACCCCTTGTATCTGGCTTTCACGAAGCCGAACTGTCGCTTGATGATGCGAAATGGGTGCTCCACCTTGGCCCGGATGCTGGCTTTCATGTATTCGATGTTGATGGCCGTTTTGTTCTTGCGTGGATGCTGTTTCAAGGTTCTTACCTTGCCGGGGCGCTCGGCGATCAGCCAGTCCACATCCACCTCGGCCAGCTCCTTGCGCTGTGGCGCCCCTTGGTAGCCGGCATCGGCTGAGACAAATTGCTCCTCTCCATGCAGCAGATTACCCAGCTGATTGAGGTCATGCTCGTTGGCCGCGGTGGTGACTAGGCTGTGGGTCATGCCACTCTTGGCATCGACACCAATGTGGGCCTTCATGCCAAAGTGCCACTGATTGCCTTTCTTGGTCTGATGCATCTCCGGATCGCGTTGCTGCTCTTTGTTCTTGGTCGAGCTGGGTGCCTCAATGATGGTGGCATCGACCAAGGTGCCTTGGGTCATCATGACGCCTGCTTCGGCCAGCCAGCGATTGATGGTCTTGAACAATTGGCGGGCCAGTTGATGCTGCTCCAGCAGGTGGCGGAAATTCATGATGGTGGTGCGGTCCGGCAAGGCGCTATCCAGGGATAACCGGGCAAACAGACGCATGGAGGCGATTTCGTACAGAGCATCTTCCATCGCGCCATCGCTCAGGTTGTACCAATGCTGCATGCAGTGAATGCGTAGCATGGTTTCCAGCGGATAAGGTCGCCGGCCATTACCAGCCTTGGGGTAAAACGGCTCGATGACTTCCACCATGTTTTGCCATGGTAGAATCTGCTCCATGCGGGACAAGAAAATCTCTTTTCTGGTCTGACGGCGCTTACTGCTGAATTCACTGTCGGCGAAGGTGAGCTGATGACTCATGATGAACCCTGTTCCATGGCTCCAGATGACAAACATGATCTCATATCAGGGACTTGTTCGCACCTTCCTTAGCTATTTCAACCAAGGGACAATATATGCTCAGTCAAATTCAACGTTTTGGCGGAGCAATGTTCACTCCTGTACTGCTTTTTCCTTTTGCAGGTATGGTAGTAGGCATTGCAATTATGCTGAAAAACCCGATGTTTGTCGGTGAATCACTGGCAAACCCACAAGGATTATTCTTCCAGATCATCCATATTATTGAAGAGGGTGGCTGGACAGTATTCAGAAATATGCCGCTCATATTTGCGATTGGCCTGCCAATCGGTCTGGCAAATAAGGCACAAGCCAGAGCTTGTCTGGCTGTATTGGTCAGTTTCATGACCTGGAACTATTTTATCAACGCCATGGGAATGACCTGGGGCAGTTATTTCGGGGTCGACTTCAGTCAGGATGTGGGGGGTGAAAGTGGCCTCGCCATGGTGGCGGGGATCAAAACCCTGGATACCAGCATCATAGGGGCCATCGTCATCTCCGGCATCGTGACGGCACTGCACAACCGCCTGTTTGATCGCCAACTGCCGGTCTTTCTCGGCATCTTTCAGGGCAGCTCCTTTGTCACCATTGTCGCCTTCTTCGTGATGATCCCCTGCGCCTGGCTGACCCTGCTTGGCTGGCCAAAAGTACAGATGGGCATCGCCTCCCTGCAGAATTTCATGCTGGTCTCGGGTCCGGTCGGGGTGTGGGTATACACCTTCCTCGAGCGGATTTTGATCCCGACCGGCCTGCATCACTTTATCTACGGCCCATTCATCTTCGGCCCAGCGGCAGTAGAGGGGGGCATTCAACTCTACTGGGCGCAGCACATGCTGGAGTTCAGCCAGAGCACTCGCCCGCTGATTGAACAGTTCCCTCAGGGTGGTTTTGCCCTGCACGGCAACTCGAAGATTTTCGGTGCCATGGGGATTGCTCTGGCCATCTATGCCACGGCAGCCAAAGAGAACAAGGCCAAGGTGGCAGGCCTGCTGATCCCGGCCACCCTGACCGCTATTCTGGTCGGCATCACCGAGCCGCTGGAGTTCACCTTCCTCTTCATCTCGCCGTTGCTGTTTGCCATCCACGCCCTGCTGGCAGCCACCATGTCGACTGTGATGTACCTGTTTGGTGTGGTCGGCAACATGGGTGGAGGTCTGCTCGACCAGTTCCTGCCGCAGAACTGGATACCCATGTTCCACAACCATGCGGGAATGATGTTCACCCAGATCGCTATCGGGTTGGTCTTTACCGGCATCTGGTTCCTGATATTCCGCGCGCTGATTATCAGGCTCAATCTTAAAACACCGGGGCGGGAAGAAAGTGAAATAAAGCTTTATTCAAAATCAGATTATCAGGCAGCCAAAAACCAGCGTGGCAGTGATAGTGCAACACAAATTATCGAGGCGCTTGGTGGAGTCAAAAACATACGCAGTCTGAATAACTGCGCCACCCGCTTAAGAATATCGTTGGTTAACAGCAAGCTGGCAGCAGCAGATGAGGAGTTTATTAAATTGGGTGCCCATGGGGTCGTCCGCCATGGCGATAGTATCCAGGTAATTATCGGTCTGCATGTACCTCAGGTACGTGAAAATATGGAATCGATTATGAACAACAGTCATCAACAATCGTCTTTAGTAATGGAGTCATGATCATGAAAAAATTCTCTGTAGTCATTGCCGGTGGTGGCAGCACTTTTACTCCTGGTATCGTTCTGATGTTGCTGGAAAATCAACATCGCTTCCCGCTCAAGGAGATCAAATTCTACGACAACGATGGTGCCCGTCAGGAGATCATCGCCGAAGCCTGCAAAATCCTGCTGAAAGAGAAGGCTCCCGAGATCGCCTTCAGCTATGGCACCGACCCCAAAGCAGCGTTTAGCGATGTAGATTTCGTCATGGCCCATATCCGGGTTGGCAAATATCCGATGCGCGAGCTGGACGAGAAGATCCCGCTGCGTCATGGGGTGGTCGGTCAGGAGACCTGCGGCCCGGGCGGTATCGCCTACGGCATGCGCTCCATCGGCGGAGTGCTGGAGCTGGTCGACTATATGGAGCAGTACTCACCCAATGCCTGGATGCTCAACTACTCCAACCCGGCCGCCATTGTGGCCGAAGCGACCCGTCGCCTGCGTCCCAACGCCAAAATCCTCAACATCTGCGACATGCCGATCGGGATCGAGGGGCGCATGGCCCAGATTGCCGGTCTCAAATCCCGCAAAGAGATGCGGGTACGCTATTACGGCCTCAACCACTTTGGCTGGTGGACCCGCATCGAGGATCTGGAAGGTAACGACCTGATGCCGAAGATCAAGGAGCACGTCGCCCGCCACGGCTATGTGCCCAATAGCGCCAGCCATGCCGAAGCAAGCTGGAACGATACCTTCGCCAAGGCAAAGGATGTGTGGGCGCTCGACCCGGATACCCTGCCCAACACCTATCTGAAGTACTACCTCTACCCGGACTATGTGGTGGCCCACTCCAACCCGGAACACACCCGCGCCAACGAGGTGATGGAGCACCGCGAGAAGCAGGTCTTCACCGCCTGTAGCGACATCGTCAAGGCAGGCAATTCAGCAGCGGGCGAGCTGGAGATCGATGAACACGCCTCCTATATCGTTGACCTGGCAACCGCCATCGCCTTCAACACTCAGGAGCGGATGCTGCTGATCGTTCCCAATCGCGGCGCCATCCCCAACTTTGACCCGGAAGCCATGGTCGAGATCCCCTGCCTGGTCGGCAGCAGCGGGCCAGAGCCGCTACAGGTGGGCAGCATCCCGCTGTTCCAGCAGGGCATGATGGGTCAGCAGGTCGCGGTCGAGAAACTGGTGGTCGAAGCCTGGGTCGAGCACTCTTACCAGAAGCTGTGGCAAGCCATCACCCTCTCCAAGACAGTGCCCAGTGCATCGGTGGCCAAGTCCATTCTCGATGACTTGATAGAGGCCAACAAAGCCTACTGGCCGGAACTGAAATAACCCGCCCATAAACAAAAACCCCCTCGTGACAGAGGGGGTTTTTCGTGTTGGCAACGGGTGCGGATTAACGCAACGGTTTGACCGAGCGACGGACGATCAGCTCCGGCTGTACCGTCATCGATTCCACTTCCAGCTCCTTGTTGCGGATCCGGCTGACCAGATGCTTCACCGCCAGCTGGCCCAGTTCGGCCTTAGGGTGACGGATGGTGGTCAGCGGCGGGCTGGAGAAGCGCGCCATCTCCACATCGTCGTAGCCGATGATGGAGATATCGTCCGGCACCTTGACTCCCGCTTCCCAGGCAGCGCAAATCGCGCCGATCGCCATGGGGTCATCGAAGGCAAAGACCGCAGTCGGACGAGGCTGCAGGGCCAAGATGCGCTGCATGGCATCGAAGCCGCTCTGGCTCTCGTAGTCCCCTTCAAAGACCTGTTCATCTTTGAGGGTCAGACCGTGTTCGCCCAGCGCATCACGTACCCCATCCAGTCGCTGCTGGGTGGTCGGCTTGGAGAGCTGGCCAGTGATGCAGACGATGTCGCGGTGCCCCAGCTCCAGCAGATGGCGTACGGCCATGCGGGCGCCGATGCGGGCGTTGTCGTTGATGACGTTGGCGAAATCGCACTCCGTCCCCCAATCCAGTACCACCTGCGGCACGTTCTTGTGGATGCGCAGCATGTCGCGCAACGGAGTGTCGATATCGGTCCCCAATACCAGCAGACCATCCACCCGTTTTTCCATCAGCATTCTCAGGTAATGCTGTTGGCGAGGCGGCTGGTTTTCGGTGTTGCAGAGGATTAGGCTGTAGCCCTGTTCGAAGCAGTACGCTTCAACCCCTTGCACCACTTCCGCGAAGAAGGGGTTTACGCTGGTGGTCACCAGCATGCCAATGGTCTTGGTCGAATTTATCTTAAGACTGCGCGCTACCGAGTTGGGCGCGTAGTTGAGTTCTGCCACCGCCTCAATCACTTTCTGGGTCGCGTCTTCGCTGACCCGCCGAGTGTGGTTGAGCACATGTGAGACGGTGGAGATGGATACGCCTGCGCGCGAGGCGACATCCTTGATAGTGGCCATCTCTGTCTCCTGACTGTCAAAGGCGGAACATTAGCAGATTTCCCGAATAAAGGCTTGGTTTTAACGGGCTCTGCCACGGAATTGTCAATGCCGGCTAATTTAGGCGCTCATTTCTGTTTGCGCAAACGATTAATGGTCAAAATGGGAGCACCATCAGAGTAAAATATCACCAGACTAATCCTCTGTGCTTCATCATAATCACCTCTGGTTACCAAGATGTTAAGGCGAACAATCGATACTAAATTCCAATTAAACACAAATAATAGGTCATTTATTTCAAAATAAGCCCACCCCACCCCCTCTGGTTAGTATCTTTAACAGCTTGTTATTGCCCCGTGAGGAATGATAGAACCATACCTATAGCCGGATGCACGGGATGTCGATCCGGAATGGCACTCGTAAATGAAACAATCCACTGATTAAGGGACGAATCAATGCATAAGTTGAGCAAAATTACAGTAAGCGCAGCGGTTTCTTTGGCTCTGTTTGGATCGATCTCCATCGCACACGCGGCAGACACCATCAAGATAGGTATCGCAGGCCCGCTCACCGGCCCGGTTGCCCAGTACGGGGACATGCAGTTCACCGGCGGCAAGATGGCGGTCGAGCAGATCAACAAGGCTGGCGGCATCAATGGCAAGCAGATCGAAGCCGTCATCTATGACGATGCCTGTGATCCCAAGCAGGCGGTAGCCATCGCCAACAAGGTGGTAAATGATGGCGTCAAGTTCGTGGTCGGTCACCTCTGCTCCGACAACACCCTGCCCGCCTCCGACATCTATGAAGACGAGGGGATCCTGATGGTTACCCCCGCCTCCACCAACCCCAAGATCACCGAACGCGGTTACCAGCTGACCCTGCGCACCATCGGTCTGGATAGCGATCAGGGCCCGACTGCCGCCAAGTACATCATCGAGCAGGTCAAACCCCAGCGCGTGGCCGTTATCCACGACAAGAAGCAGTACGGTGAAGGTATCGCCTCCAGCGTCAAAGCCGCACTCGACAAGGCTGGCGTGAAGGTGGTGGCCTATGAAGGGATCACCGCCGGTGACAAGGACTTCTCCGCCCTGATCGCCAAACTGCAGAAAGAGAACGTCGATTTCGTCTACTACGGCGGCTATCACCCTGAGCTGGGCCTGATCCTGCGTCAGGCTGGCGAGAAGGGGCTGAAAGCCAAGTTCATGGGCCCGGAAGGGGTGGGTAACAAGGATATCTCCGCCATCGGCGGCCCGGCTTCCGAAGGCCTGCTGGTGACCCTGCCGAGCAAATACGATCTGGTACCTGCCAACGCCCCGCTGGTCGCAGCGTTCAAGGCCAAGGGTCAGGACTCCTCCGGCCCGTTCGTCTGGACCACCTATGCCGCGGTGCAGAGCCTGGCTGCCGGTATCGCCAAGGCGGGTGAAGATGACCCGGCCGCCGTTGCCGCCGCCATCAAGGCCGCACCGATCGATACCGTGATGGGCCCCCTGACCTGGGCACCTAACGGTGACCTGAAAGGCTTCGAATTCGGTGTGTTCCAGTGGCACGCTGACGGTACTTCCAGCCAAGTCAAATAATCTGCCGATCGGGGGTGAGTACGCTCACCCCCTCCTCTCTTTGCGGGCAAGTACAGGGAACGCAGTATGTCCGAACACCTCCTTTATCTCGTTCAGCAACTGCTGAACGGATTAACCATAGGCAGCACCTATGCGTTGATCGCCATTGGCTACACCATGGTCTATGGCATCATCGGCATGATCAACTTCGCCCACGGCGAGGTTTACATGATCGGCTCCTATGTCGCTTTCATGGTGATGGCGGGGCTCATGATGATGGGCATCGACAGCACCTTTCTACTGCTGGGGGGCGCCTTCCTGGTCAGTATCATCATCACCGGCACCTATGGCTGGAGCATCGAGCGGGTCGCCTACCGGCCACTGCGCGGTGGCAACCGGCTGATCCCCCTTATCTCCGCCATCGGTATGTCGATCTTCTTGCAGAACATGATGCGGATGGCACAGGGCTCGCGGGATATCGCCATGCCCAGCCTGATCTCCGGTGGCTGGACCCTGGGGGGTGAGGATGGTTTTCAGGCCAGCCTCTCCTATATGCAGCTGATCATCTTCGTGGTGACTTTCATCACCATGCTGGCGCTGACCCAGTTCATCGGCCGCTCCCGCATGGGCCGCGCCTGCCGCGCCTGTTCGGAAGATATCAAGATGGCCAACCTGTTAGGGATAGACACCCATGTAGTCATCTCCATCACCTTCGTGCTGGGGGCCGCGCTGGCCGCCGTCGCCGGGGTACTGCTCGGCATGTATTACGGCGTCATCAACCCCTACCTCGGCTTTATGGCCGGTCTGAAGGCCTTCACTGCCGCAGTGCTGGGCGGTATCGGCAGCATTCCGGGCGCCGTACTGGGCGGCCTGCTGTTGGGGGTGGTTGAAGCGCTCACCGCCGGTTATCTCAGCACCGAGTACAAGGATGTGATGGCGTTTGCCCTGCTCATTTTTGTGCTGCTCTTTATGCCGACCGGCATTCTGGGTCGTCCGGAAGTGGAGAAAGTGTGATGAAACATCAATTTATCCACGCCTGTATCGCCAGCCTGGTGCTGCTGGTGCTCTCTTTCTGGCTGCTCGGCTTCAAGCTGGAGACCGATGGCTCCAGCCTGCAGGTAGTGAGCCGCCTCGATGTATCGCTGGCCTGGCTGCTGGGGGGCGCCACCCTCGTTTTCTGGTTCCAGATGCTGCGCGGCCAGATCGCCAAGCTGTTTCAGGCCTCCATCAGCGGCTTCTCGGTCGGCTTCACCAAGCTGGTGCTACCGAGCCCGGAAGAGGCGCCCAAGCTCTATAACCTCACCGCCGTGCTGGTGCTGCTGTTTGCGGTGAGCTGGCCCTTTATGGCCTCTCGCGGCGCCATCGATCTCGCCACCCTCACCCTGATTTACATCATGCTGGGGCTGGGGCTGAACGTGGTGGTCGGCCTCGCCGGTCTGCTCGATCTCGGCTATGTCGGCTTCTACGCGGTCGGAGCCTACAGCTATGCCCTGCTCAACACCTACTTCGGGCTAAGCTTCTGGGAGTGCCTGCCCATCGCCGGGCTGATGGCCGCCACCTTCGGCTTCCTGCTCGGGTTCCCGGTGCTGCGGCTGCGGGGGGACTATCTGGCCATCGTCACTCTGGGTTTTGGCGAGATCATCCGCATCCTGCTCAACAACATGACCACCCTGACCGGCGGCCCGAACGGGATCTCCGGCATCCCCAAGCCGACCCTAGGGGGGCTGGAATTCAACCGCACCGTCAAGGATGGGGGCTTTGATACCTTCCATAACTTCTTCGGCATTACCTACAACGCCAACCACAAGGTGATCTTCCTCTACCTGATGGCGCTGGTGCTGGTGGTGGTGACCCTGTTCGTCATCAACCGCCTGCTGCGCATGCCACTGGGCCGCGCCTGGGAAGCGCTGCGGGAAGACGAGATCGCCTGCAAATCGCTGGGGCTCAACCCCACCATCATCAAGCTGACCGCCTTCACCATAGGCGCTACCTTCGCGGGCTTTGCCGGCAGCTTCTTTGCCTCGCGGCAGGGCTTTATCAGCCCGGAATCCTTCGTCTTTATCGAGTCGGCCATCGTGCTGGCGATTGTGGTGCTGGGGGGCATGGGCTCCCAGATCGGGGTGGTGCTAGCCGCCATCGTGATGACGGTACTGCCGGAGCTGGCCCGCGAATTCAACGAGTACCGCATGCTGATGTTCGGCCTCTTGATGGTGTTCATGATGATCTGGCGGCCACAAGGATTGCTGCCGATGACCCGTCCGCATCTGGAGTTGAAGAAATGAGTACACATCAGAAGTTAATGGAAGTATCTGATTTGTCGATGCGCTTCGGGGGCCTGCTGGCCGTCAACGGGGTAAAACTGGATATCGACAAGGGCGAGGTGATCTCCATCATCGGCCCCAACGGCGCGGGCAAGACCACCATCTTCAACTGCCTGACCGGTTTCTACTGTCCGAGCGGCGGCACCATCCGCTACAAGGGTGAGGAGATCCAGGGGCTGCCCGGCCACCTCATCGCCCGCAAGGGGATTGTGCGTACCTTCCAGCACGTGCGGCTGTTCAAGGAGATGACGGCGGTGGAGAACCTGCTGGTAGCCCAGCACCAGCACCTCAACACCAGCTTTATCGCAGGTCTGTTCAAGACCCCAGCCTTCCGCCGGGCGGAGCAGGAGGGGCTGGAGCGGGCCGCCTTCTGGCTGGATAAAGTGGGGCTCAAGGATCTCGCCAACCGCGCCGCCGGCAACCTGGCCTACGGTCAGCAGCGCCGCCTCGAGATCGCCCGCTGCATGGCGACCCGTCCCGAGCTGCTGATGCTGGATGAACCGGCCGCCGGCCTCAACCCGAAGGAGACCGACGAGCTGGATGAGCTCATCATGAGCCTGCGGGACGAATTTGGGGTCTCGGTGCTGCTGATCGAACACGATATGAAGTTGGTGATGGGTATCTCCAACCGCATCTTCGTGGTCAGCCAGGGCACCCCGCTGGCCCATGGCAAGCCGGATGAAATCCGCAATAATCCGGCAGTGATCAAGGCCTATCTGGGCGAGTCGTAAGGACAAAAAGATGTTAGAACTTCGCAACGTATCGACCCACTACGGCAAAATTCAGGCACTGCACGATGTCAGCGTCGAGGTGAAAGAGGGTGAAATCGTCACCCTGATCGGTGCCAACGGCGCAGGCAAAACCACCCTGCTGATGACCCTCTGCGGCGAACCCAAGCCCAGCAGCGGCTCCATCTGGTTTGAGGGGGAACAGATCAGCTCCCTCACCACCGCCCGCATCATGCGCAAGGATATCGCCGTGGTGCCGGAGGGGCGCCGCATCTTCGCCCGCCTGACGGTGGAAGAGAACCTGCTGATGGGCGCCTTCTTCGTCGACAAGGCCGAGCAGCATGGCCTGCTGGATCAGGTGTTTACCCTGTTCCCGCGCCTGCACGAACGCCTGCAACAACGGGCGGGCACCATGTCCGGCGGCGAGCAGCAGATGCTGGCCATCGGCCGCGCCCTGATGAGCAAACCGCGCCTGCTGCTGCTGGATGAACCCTCGCTGGGGCTGGCCCCCATCGTCATCCAGCAGATCTTCGACACCATCGAACAGTTGCGGCAGAAGGGGATGACCATCTTTCTGGTGGAGCAGAACGCCAACCAGGCGCTCAAGCTGGCCGACCGCGGCTATGTGCTGGAGAACGGCCACGTGGTGCTGCAAGACACGGGCGCCGCCCTGCTGGCCAACCCGGCGGTGCGGCAGGCTTATCTGGGCGGTTAACCCACTCACCCGCATGCCATATCAACAAGGGAGCCGCTGGCTCCCTTATCTTTTGTGGGGTTAGTTTGCGCCACAGCTTGCGGTACACTGGCCCGTAATCAACCTATTCGCAGGACATCCCGATGGACCAGTTTGCCCATATCAATGCCCATGATGCCCACCAGAAACTGAGCGCGGGTGAAGCCCGTCTGGTGGATATTCGCGACCCGCATTCCTTTGAAGCGGCCCACGCGGTCGGCGCCTTCCACCTCACCAACGGCACCCTGGTGCGCTTTATGAACGAAGTGGATTTCGATACCCCGGTCATCGTGATGTGCTATCACGGCAACAGCAGTCAGGGGGCGGCCCAATACCTGCTGCAACAGGGTTATGACGAGGTCTACAGTCTGGATGGCGGCTTCGAAGCGTGGCGCCGGGAGTTTCCCATCGAGGCAGGCGAGGCATGATCCAGCTGCTGGTGCTCGACAACGCCCGCATGGCACAGGCGCTGGTGGACTATCTGGCGACCCTGGGCATCTCCTGCGAGCTGACCCAGTCCGAGCTGGGGGTCACCATCTGGCTGGCGGACGAGCAACGCCTCGCTCAGGCCCAGCTGGAGGTGAAGCGCTTTCTGGCCGAGCCGGGCCACCCGCGCTACATGGAGGCCTCCTGGCAATCCGGCCGCGCCGATGCCCGCATCGACTACAGCAAGGGGATGACGGATCCCATCACCGACTTCCTCCATCAGGCGGGGCCACTGACGCTGGTGGTCATCATCGCCTGCCTCGCCATCTACGGGATCGAGGCCATCGGCCTGCCCATCTACGATGAACTGGCCTTCCACCCGACACTGGCCCAGTTCACCGACTGGCAGGCGTGGCGCTATTTCACCCCCGCCCTGATTCACTTCTCGGTGCTCCATCTGGTGTTCAACTTGCTGTGGTGGTGGTATCTCGGCGGCCAGATCGAACAGCGCCTCGGCAGCGGCAAGCTGCTGATCCTGCTGCTGGTGGGCGCCGCCCTGCCCAATATCGCCGAGTTCTTCGCCAGCGGCCCGCTGTTTGGCGGCCTCTCCGGCGTGGTCTATGCCCTGCTCGGCTACTGCTGGCTGCGCAGCAAGCTGCAACCGGCCTGTGGCCTGACTCTGCCACCGGCGCTGATGGGCTTTATGCTGTTCTGGATGGTGCTCGGCTTCTTCGACATGCTCGGAACCAGCACCGCCAACATCGCCCACCTGACCGGTCTGCTGGTCGGCCTGCTGCAAGGCTGGCTGGATCGCAACCACCAGCCGACCTGATTATTCAGCAGTTTCAGAAACGAGAACGCCGCCCCGAAGGGCGGCGTTTGCTTATGGTCTGCGCAGTTACTGCTTGAGCAGGGTGTCGTCAGTCACCTTGACCGCCGCACCGCCACTCATAAAGAAGCTGGCGAACTGGGTCTGGCTCTCGGTGGTGACCGCGCCAGTCGGATCAAAGTTCTCGTCAGGGGCCAGCAGCGAGCTATGGCCCCCTTTCAGGAAGCGCGCAGCATGGTGACCCGCCGGGAGCACGCCGGAACCCTTCAGCTCTTGCAAACCCAGTACCCGGAACAGCGGCTCGGTACCACCCAAAGGCGCGGAGGCGATGCTGTTGGGGATCACCTGATCCGGTAAGCTGAGCGCCCCATCACCAACAATTTCGGTGGCGAACAGCGGGAAGCTCTTGGCGACGCCACTGCCCAGATTGATCGGGTCGGCAGAGTCCAGCACTGACTGGGCGGCAAAGGTATAGCTCTGCAAGGTGCTCGCAGCCCCCGCCTGAGTAGCCGCATCCAGACTGGGCAGGAACTCGTTCACGAAACAGGTCGGCACCGCCGTCTGGCAACCGGGAGCATAAGCCTCAAACCCGGCCTTCAACTCAGGACTGCCCGAGGTGAGCACGCTCATCTTGATGGTCGGCCCGAAGCTCGGCGAGTTGAGCAGCAGCGGGGCGATGCCGCCACCCGGCATCGACAGACCACCGGTTGAAAACTCGAACATGCTATCAGCGGCGTTACCCATTTTCTGGTTGGCCACCGCCAGCAGATTGGCCCCGGTAATGGCACCGAGTGAGTGACCGAGGAAATGCACCTTCAGACCAGCACCACCCAATTGGCCACCCAGCCCCTTGGCATTGGCCAGACCGACAGCTAGCCGAAGGCCAAGCAGATCGGCCACGCTCTGTTTCAGGTTGTCTCGCGCCACCGTCAGATAACCCAGATTCAGATAGGGAGTCGGATTCCCGGAGGTGGTGACGGTATCCATGCTGCCGCTCAAGGCGTAGCCACGTTCGCCGTGCAGCGGATGATCGATCACCACCACAGCGACCACCTTGTTCACTGATGGGTCTAACCCAGCACCTATCTGGCCCAGCGCCAGCGCATAGGCGTTCTCCTTGATGGAGGTGACTCCGTGCTGATAGATGATCACATCAGTGACAGTGCTCAAGTTGGTCGTCGGTGCGAAGATCCGCAGCGGTACCGATTGTACTTCTGTCAGGGTCGGCAACGGGTTGAAACGGCCGATATTGCGCTCGGCATCGAGCGGCTTGCCGCCGGAAGTGAGACTCACCCCGATCAGCTGGCTCGCCTCATCGAGCAGTTCGCTCTGGCGGGTCGGGTCAGCGATCAGTGCTGCTAACTTGGCCGGCTCAACACCAGCGCCAATCAATCCACTAACCACTTCGCTATCACCCGCCTTCATAGCATTGGCGATGGCATAGAGGCTGGGAATAGCGCCGTGCCAGGATTGGGTCTTGGCATTGTCCCAGGAGCCAGCCACCGCAGGCGTAGAGAGGAAGTAAGGGAGTTTGACGGTACCGGTATACACCTTGGTCACCGCTGCAACTCCGTTTAGGGTGCCATTAGCCGCCACAGCGGCAGCAATCGCATCACGATCTTTCTGCGGCAAGAATTGCTCATTCGCCAGCTGGGTCAGAAAATCCACCCCGCCATTAAGACCGTTGATGGTATAGGTTGCCGGCAGGCTGGTGTTGCCCCTGGCGTCCTGTTTCCAGACGAACGCAGCATCCAGACCATTTTCGACTACCTTAGCTGCAGCCCCCTTCACCGCCAGCAGCACATCGGCACCAGATTGGGTGGCAAACCAGTCGGAGAAGATCACCCGATCGCTGGTGATCCCGGTGGCCGCCTTGAACAGACCTTCCTGCAGCGAGATCAGGCCGTTGATGGTCTGCTCCTGAGTGGTTGCGCCAGCTGCCGATTTGAAGCTGCTGTAATCGCCTCCCGCCTTGAGCGGTGTGCCGCGACTGTCCTTGAGGGCATCGGTCGCCACGATCATGTAGTAAGAAGAGGGATTGAGCGGCTTGAGCGGAACCAGATTAAGCTTGCCGTCCCCGCCGGTGACCACAAAGTCGGTCCCATAAACCAGTGGCTTGCCGCCCTTGACTCCGTTGGGTTGCAGAGTATCAGGATCCAGCGTGAGCTCGAGCAGGTAGAGGGGCGCAACGGCAGAGGCATACTCGCTGGCCCCCGGTGCCGGCACAGAGACACCGGTCACGGTCGCCGTTACCAGCTGGACGGGTTGGGTGGTTGACCAGCCATCCAGGGTAGAGAGAGCAGATACCGGGTTCGACAAATCTGCCGTTTCTGTCGAAAACTTCAGGGTACCATCGCTGGCACGGGGAGCCAGTACACTCGGGCGAAGACCACTGGCACCACTCAGGGCATAATCGAGGGAGCTGGTGGTGTCTCCCTTGTTGTCATCTCCACCACATCCGGCCAGCAGGGCGCTGACAACAGCTGCATAAATTAGCTTCTTCTTCATTTTTTATTCTCTTTTTATAAGGTTGTTATCCATCACAAGCCAACGGGGTCATCACGACCTCGACTGCAAGACGTTAACATAAAACCAACATCACATAAGACTCATGCCGGACAGTTCCGGCTCAGCTTTGTGGTGCATGTCATGGTTTCAGGTTAACAAAGGGGCGCAAGGGTAGCAGTTGTGGCCCCATCACCAGACCCGACCAGCCAGCGGGCACCATCACGACTAAAAAGCCGCCGCGATCTCGGCAAAGTGAGGGAATTGTCGGTAGAATGTCCGCCAACGCTTAAGGAGGACATCATGATCGACCCGAAGAAACTGGAAGAGATCGCCAAGCAGGTGCACAACTCCCTGCCGCCCGGCATCCGCAGCATGGGTGAAGAGGCCGAGAAGAAGATGCGTCAGGTACTGCAAGCCCAGTTGGGCAAGCTGGATCTGGTCAGCCGCGAAGAGTTCGACGTACAGACCAAGGTGCTGCTGCGTACCCGTGAAAAACTGGCCGCCCTCGAAAGCAAGCTGGCTCAGCTCGAGCAACAGCTCGGCGCCAAAGGCGAATAACGAAAACCCCAGCTCGGCTGGGGTTTTTGCTTTGAATTGAGCCTGTAAAAACCATCACACCTGAAGCAGATACCAAGCTCGCTTGCCGCGCGCCTTGGCCTCATACATGGCACGGTCGGCCACCTCCAATGCCTGCCGGAAGCTCAATGGCTCCTCCTCCCACAGGGCGATGCCGATACTCAGCCCCACCCGTTGCGGGCAACCGGGTTTGGGCACATAGCCGTGCATCCGGCTGATCAGGGCGTCAGCCAGTTGCGCCAGGCCATGGCTCGACACATCCCGGTGCAGATGCACCACAAACTCGTCGCCGCCGTAACGGCCGCATAGCGCCGAGCCCGGCATGATGAGGCGCAACCAGTCCGCCATCTGCTGCAACACCAGATCGCCGCAAGCGTGCCCAAGCTGGTCGTTGATCCCCTTGAAATCATCCAGATCGATAAAGAGCAGCGCCCCCGCTCCTTGCGGCTGCAGCTGGGCAAACGCCTTGCCAAACCCCTGCCGGTTGAGCAAACCGGTCAGCGCGTCGCTGTTGGCACGCTCCGCCAGTCGCTGCTCATAAGCCTTGCGTTGGGTGATATCGATATGGGAGCCCATGATCCTCAGCGGCTTGCCATCGCCATCCCGATCGACGACCCGGCCCCGATCCCACAGCCAGGTGACCTCGCCTTGCGGGTTGATGGTGCGGTATTCGGCTTCATAGAAGGGGGTTTTCCCCTCAAGGTGGGCAAAGTAGCTGCCCATGGCATGGGCGCGATCGTCGGGATGGCTTAGCGCTCCACTGATCGAAATGAGGGGCCATGTCACCGGCCTGAAAGTTCTGCAGGTTGAAGACCCGCAGCTCGCCAGTGGGAATAGTGCCCTGCCAGAGACAGATGCCGGTGCCATCGAGGGCGGCATTGAGCTTCTCCTGCAACAGGCCGTTTTCATGCTTCAAAGCAGCGATCTCTGCCTGCAAACGGGCTATTTCACCGCCATGAGGGCACGGGATCAGCGTTGCGACCCGCTCGACAGAGCCGGGCTCTCCCCTGTCATCCTCCGCAGATGCCCTGCCCTCTTCACTCAACACTGCGCCTCCTTGTGCTTGCTCTATGGATTCTCTTGTCAATCCCCCACAAAGATGCCATCAGCTAGGCTCGATTAGTAGCCATTCATAGCCAATATATTGAAAAATAATGGGATAACGCCGCGATAATCCAACTCTTCGGTACGATCCGGTACTGCGGGAGCCACAAAAACAAAAGCCCCCGGCAAAACCGGGGGCTGCGTCATCCAAGCGGGGATCCCGTCAGATAAATTCGTAGGCATCACCAAAGATGCGCTCAGGCTCGGCGCCGAGGATCTTGAACTCCTCCCGCGCGGCACCCGCCATCTCGAAACGGCCGGCGACATAGATGTCGTAGTCGTGGAGGCTGACGAAGTCATCCATGATCGCCTTGTGCACCAGCCCGCTCTTGCCGGTCCAGTCAGCCTCAGGCTCCTGCACCACCGGAATAAAGGTGAGCGGTGCATAGTCACGCTCCCACTGCTGCATCTGCTCCAGCTCATAGAGCCAGTGAGCCTGACGCACACCCCAGTAGAAGAACACCGGACGCTTGCTGCCCGTGTCGATCAGGTACTCCAGAATGGAGCGGGCGTAAGAGAAACCGGTGCCGCCCGCCATCAGGATCAGCGGACGGGGGGATTCATCGCGCAGGAACGCCTTGCCAGCCGGCAATTCGACCTCGATCTCCCCCTGCTCGCGCATGCGGGCCAGCACCTGACCGGCGTAGGCGTTCTCGGGAGTAGCACCGATTTGCAGCTCCAGCACGCCCGGGCGGGTCGGCGAGTTGGCGATGGAGAAGGGGCGCTTGTCCGAATCGCTCATCACCACCAGCAGATACTGGCCCGGCTTGAAGCTGATCGCTTGCTGCGGCGCCAGGGCCACATGCCAGATGGTGTCGACATATTCGCGCAGTTCCTCTACGCGGCATTTGATACGTTGCATTCTTGTCCTTGTGGCGGGTTCGCTCGACCCGCTTCGCTCATTGTTTCACTGTCAGGTGATGACCAGCACTGCTGGCCCCATTCGTCGAGGATACCCAAATCGCTGCGGATCTCATCCATTTTTGCAGCAAACGGGCCATTTTCGCCTCAACCGAGGATATTCAACTCATCCCAGATGGCATCGATCTTCTGCTTCACCGCCTCATCCTGCACGATGGGCTGACCCCACTCGCGATTGGTCTCCCCCGGCCACTTGTTGGTAGCATCCAGCCCCATCTTGGAGCCGAGGCCGGAGACCGGCGAGGCGAAATCCAGATAGTCGATCGGGGTGTGTTCGATCAGGGTGGTATCACGGGCCGGATCCATCCGGGTGGTAATGGCCCAGATCACATCCTTCCAGTCGCGGGCGTTGACGTCGTCATCACACACCACCACGAACTTGGTATACATGAACTGGCGCAGGAAAGACCAGACCCCCAGCATCACCCGCTTGGCGTGGCCCGGGTAACGCTTCTTGATGGTGACCACCGCCATCCGGTAGGAGCACCCCTCCGGCGGCAGATAGAAGTCCACGATCTCGGGGAACTGCTTCTGCAGCAGCGGCACGAACACCTCGTTCAGCGCCAGACCCAGCACCGCCGGCTCATCGGGCGGACGGCCGGTATAGGTGCTGTGATAGATGGCATCCTTGCGCATCGTCATGTGGGTGATGGTAAAGACCGGGAACTCGTCCACCTCGTTGTAGTAGCCGGTGTGGTCGCCATAAGGGCCTTCCGGCGCCATCTCGCCCGGCTCCAGATAGCCTTCCAGCACGATCTCGGCGCTGGCGGGCACCTCCAGATCACAGCTGATGGCCTTTACTACCTCGGTACGGCTACCACGTAGCAGACCGGCAAAGGCGTATTCGGAGAGGGTATCCGGCACTGGCGTAACAGCACCGAGAATGGTCGCCGGATCGGCACCAAGCGCCACCACCACCGGGAAGCGCTCGCCCGGATGGGCCTCCTGCCACTCGCGAAAATCGATGGCTCCACCACGATGATCCAGCCAGCGCATGATCAGCTTGTTCTTGCCGATCTTCTGCTGGCGGTAGATGCCGAGGTTCTGCCGCTTCTTGTAGGGGCCGCGGGTGATGGTGAGACCCCAGGTAACCAGCGGCGCCACATCACCCGGCCAGCAGTGCTGGATCGGGATCTGGTCGAGACCGACCGCATCTCCCTCCTGCACCACCTGCTGGCAGGGGGCGGAAGAGAGGCGCTTGGTCGGCATGTTGAGCACCTGCTTGAAGATCGGCAGCTTCTCCATCAGCTCCTTGAATCCCTTGGGCGGCTCGGGCTCCTTGAGATAGGAGAGCCAGACCCCGACCTGACGCAGGGCGCCCACATCGGGCTGGCCCATGCCCATGGCAACCCGATCCGGGGTACCGAACAGGTTGGTCAGCACCGGCATGGTGTAGCCTTTGGGATTTTCGAACAGCAGAGCCGGGCCACCCGCACGCAGGGTGCGGTCGCTGATCTCGGTCATCTCCAGATAGGGATCTATCTCGCGGGTGATGCGCTTGAGTTGTCCGTTTTGTTCCAGCTGCGCGATGAAATCACGCAAATCCTTGTATTTCATGCAAGTTCCCAACCGGGTTCAGGAGGTCACGCATTATAACCCTGGCTGCCCATCGGGTGTACCCGAATCGGGTAGCAGACTCGGTGCAATGGGTGGCATGTCACGCTGGCCGAGGCGTCTGGCCAGCGCAGAGAGCAGCTGGGGCTCGTCCACCTCCATCAACAGACCGGCCACCAGCGCCCCGTATTGACGGTTGGAGAGTTCCGCCAGCAGGTATTTCTGGGCCTGCGGCGGCAAGGGCGAGAGCGCGCTCAGTTGGCGCAGGGCGGCCCCCTTCAACCCCTCGTTGCCACTGGCGGCAATCAGCAGATCGCTGGCAGCACTGCCGTGATGGAAGCGATTGATGGTAGAGAGTGCACGCAGCGCATCCTGATCTGCTGGCCGCCGCCACAGCATGCTATAGAGCGCCGGTTCCCCGGTGCGCTGCAACAGATGGAACAACAGGTGATTGTCGGGCAGATAGATATTCTGGCTGGCCAGCACTTGCGCCTCCCGCATCCAGATCGGTTGCGGCAAGGTGTCGAGGGCCAGCAACAGGGCTTGCTGCTGCATGGCGAGATCGGGGTTACTGCTGTAGTAGATGGACTTTAGCTGGAAGCTGCCCTGGGCAAGCTGCTGCCGATAGCGCTGCATCAGTGATTGCAGCTGCCACTCCCCCAGCAACTGACGGGCTTGCGCGGCAAAATCATAGACAGGTTGCTGCACCAGAAAACCGTCTACCAGCTGCTCCTGCAGCCACTCTGGAGCCTTGTCGGCCTGTGCCTCGACCCAGCGTTGCAACGCGGGGGACGCAGGAGCGGTAACCGGAATATCCCGCAGCAGCTGCAACAGCAGGAACTCCCGCTGCTCGCGGCTCAGGGTCGCCAGCAGAGAGTCGATGGCGGCAAATTGTCCTTGCTGCAGACGGCTCGCCAGATAGTGCCGATGCGTCTGCAGCGTCTCGGCTGTCGCCGTAGCCGGAGCACTCTGCGCACAGACTGGCATTGCACTCAGCAATCCCAGCAATAACCAGACAACAGGCTTCATGACGTCTCCATCCATGCGACATCGGGATCTCATACTACTAGGGCAACCGGAAAACAGATAAACAAAAACCGCGACCAAGGCCGCGGTTTCGTCATTTTCTGACCGGACTTACTTCTGCTGGCGCCGCATGGCGTCGAAGAACTCGTCGTTGGTCTTGGTCATCGCCAGCTTGTCGATGAGGAACTCGATACCGTCGATCTCGCCCATCGGGTGGACAATCTTGCGCAGGATCCACATCTTCTGCAGCTCGTCACCAGTGGTCAGCAGCTCTTCCTTGCGGGTGCCGGAGCGGGTGATGTCGATGGCCGGGTAGACACGCTTCTCGGCAATCTTGCGCGAGAGGTGCAGTTCCATGTTGCCGGTACCCTTGAACTCTTCGTAGATGACTTCATCCATCTTGGAGCCGGTATCGATCAGCGCGGTGGCGATGATGGTCAGGCTGCCGCCCTCTTCCACATTACGCGCGGCGCCGAAGAAGCGCTTGGGACGGTGCAGGGCGTTGGCGTCCACACCACCGGTCAGTACTTTGCCGGATGACGGGATAACGGTATTGTAGGCACGGGCCAGACGGGTGATGGAGTCCAGCAGGATCACCACGTCTTTCTTGTGCTCGACCAGACGCTTGGCCTTCTCGATCACCATTTCAGCAACCTGAACGTGACGGGAAGCAGGCTCGTCGAAGGTGGAAGCGATCACTTCGCCCTTCACCATGCGCTGCATCTCGGTCACTTCTTCCGGACGCTCGTCGATCAGCAGAACGATCAGTTCACAGTCTGGGTGGTTGTAGGCGATGCTCTGGGCGATGTTCTGCAGCAGCATGGTCTTACCGGCCTTGGGCGGCGCCACGATCAGGCCACGCTGGCCTTTACCGATGGGGGAAGCCAGGTCCAGTACACGGGCGGTGATATCTTCAGTAGAGCCGTTACCCCGTTCCATACGCAGACGTTCGTTGGCATGCAGAGGGGTAAGGTTTTCAAACAGGATCTTGTTGCGGGAGTTTTCCGGGCGGTCGTAGTTGACCTCGTTGACCTTGAGCAGTGCGAAGTAGCGTTCGCCCTCTTTCGGTGGCCGGATCTTGCCGGAGATGGTATCGCCGGTACGCAAGTTGAAGCGGCGGATCTGGCTCGGGGAGACGTAGATATCGTCAGGGCCTGCCAGATAGGAGCCGTCTGCACTGCGCAGGAAGCCGAAACCATCGGTCAGGATTTCCAGCACACCGTCGCCAAAGATATCTTCACCACCCTTGGCGTGCGCCTTGAGGATGGCAAAAATGATGTCTTTCTTGTGCGCCCGAGCCAGATTTTCCAACCCCATGGATTCGCCAAGCTTGACCAGCTCGGACACAGGAGTGTTCTTTAATTCAGTCAGATTCATAGTGGTGAAAGTCTGTAAGCAAGGATTGAAATGAGGAGACAGTCTGCTGGATTGATGCTGATCGGATTTGATTGCCAGGCTGTGGTTAGCAAAGAGTCAGGCAAAAAGGTTAGCAAACGAGCGATAAACTAGCACCAATCGGGATGAGCGTCTAGGTGATAAAACACAAGGAGCGCATTATTGCAATGCGCTCCTCTTTAATTATTACAGGTTGCCGTCCAGGAACTCTTTCAGCTGAGTCTTGGACAGTGCACCGACCTTGGTCGCTGCCACTTCGCCATTCTTGAACAGCAAGAGGGTCGGGATACCACGAATGCCGTACTTGGGCGGAGTATCAGAGTTATGGTCGATGTTCAGTTTGGCTACGGTCACGCGACCTTCGTACTCTTGGGCAACTTCTTCCAGGATCGGGGCAATCATCTTGCACGGACCACACCACTCGGCCCAGAAGTCGACCAGAACGGCGCCATCGGCTTTGATTACATCTGCCTCGAAGCTGGCATCGCTCAGCTGAACAATCTTGTCACTCATCTCCAACTCCAGTCAGTAATTAAGGCTTTATTGACATATCAACAAAGGCAATAGTTGCCCTATTTGAAATGATCCTGTTTATTATTGCAAGCCTAACCTGATAACCTACCGCCATGAGCAAAACACACTTAACGACCGACAAATTCGCCCAAATGGGCCTCGAACCCGAAGTTCTGGCTGGTCTGGAATCAAAGGGATTTCACTATTGCACGCCCATCCAGGCACTGTCTCTGCCACTGCTGGTAGAGGGCCATGACCTCGCCGGGCAAGCACAGACAGGCACCGGCAAAACCATCGCCTTTCTGGCCGCCACCTTCAACTATCTTCTTACTCACCCGCTGACCAAGCCCCGTCTGGTTAATCAACCCAGAGCCATCATCATGGCACCCACCCGGGAACTGGCAGTACAGATCTATAACGATGCCGACAGCATCGCCGCCTCTACCGGCCTGAAACTCGGCCTCGCCTACGGTGGCGAAGGTTACGACAAGCAGCTGGCCGTGCTGGAGCAGGGCGTCGACATCCTGATCGGCACCACTGGCCGCATCATCGACTACTTCAAGTCCAAGGTGATCGATCTGAGCAACATTCAGGTCGTGGTACTGGACGAAGCGGATCGCATGTTCGATCTGGGCTTCATCAAGGACATCCGCTTCCTGTTCCGCCGCATGCCGCCCGCGACCGAGCGTCTGAGCATGCTGTTCTCCGCCACCCTCTCCCTGCGTGTGCAGGAGCTGGCCTACGAACACATGAACCACCCGGAACATGTGCAGGTAGAGCCGGAGCAGATGACCGGCGTGCGGATCAAGGAGGAGCTGTTCTACCCCTCCAATGAAGACAAGATGTTGCTGCTGCTCTCCCTGATGGAAGAGGAGTGGCCGGAAAAAGCCATCGTCTTCGCCAACACCAAGCACGTCTGTGAAGACGTCCATGCCTGGCTGGAAAACGACGGCCACCGCGTCGGTCTGCTGACCGGTGACGTGCCGCAGAAGAAGCGGATGAAGATCCTCGAGGATTTCACCAAGGGTGCGCTCGATATTCTGGTCGCCACCGACGTGGCCGCCCGTGGTCTGCACATCCCTGACGTGACCCACGTCTTCAACTATGACCTGCCCGACGACGCCGAAGACTATGTACACCGTATCGGTCGTACCGGTCGTGCCGGCAAGAGCGGTCACTCCATCAGCCTGGCCTGTGAAGACTATGCCTTCAACCTGCCGGCCATCGAGGAGTACATCCACCACGCCATTCCGGTCAGCAAATATGATCGCGAAGCGCTGCTGGATGACGTGACCCCGCCGAAACGGGTGTTCCGCAACCGTCAGCCGGTGAACCGCAACATGCGGGATCGCCAGGGCGGTGGCAACAGCAACAACCGTCGTCGTCCGCCGCGCAAAAGCTAAAGGATAGGCCCGTTGCACAACTCGCCTCTCTATGCCGCTATCGACCTCGGCTCCAACAGCTTTCATATGCTGGTGGTGCGCGAGGTCGCCGGTGCCCTGCGCACCGTCGCCAAGGTCAAGCGCAAGGTTCGCCTCGCAGCCGGGCTCGATCCGGAATTTCGCCTAAGCCGTGCCGCCATGGAGCGGGGCTGGGACTGTTTGCGTCTCTTCTCCGAACAGTTGCAGGACATTCCGGCCGACAATATCCGGGTGGTGGGCACCGCAACCTTGCGGCTTGCTACCAACGTCGACGAATTCCTCAGCGAAGCGGAACGGGTACTCAACCACAGCATCGAGATCATCTCGGGCGAGGAAGAGGCCAAGACCATCTATGAAGGGGTCTCCTGGACCTCTGCCGGGGAAGGCAACCGGCTGGTGATAGACATCGGCGGCGCCAGTACCGAACTGGTGATCGGCGAACATAGCGAAGCAAAACTGCTCAACAGCCTGCACATGGGCTGCGTTACCTGGCTCAACAATCACTTCGGTGATGGCGAGCTCTCCGAAGCCCGTTTTGAGCAGGCGATTGCTGCCGCCAAGGCGGTGCTGGAGAAGGTGGCGGATGATTACCGTGCCCTTGGCTGGCGTACCTGTGTCGGCGCCTCCGGCACGGTGCAGGCGCTGCAAGAGATCATGCTGGCGCAAGGGAAGAGCGAACGGGTCACCCTGCCGAAACTGCAGGAGCTGATGGGTCAGGCCATCGCCTGCGGCAAGCTCGACCGGCTGCAGCTTGAAGGACTGGCGGCCGAGCGGCTGACCGTGTTCCCCTCCGGCCTCGCCATCCTGATCGCCATCTTCGAAACCCTCGATATCGAGAGCATGACGCTGGCGGGTGGCGCCCTGCGTGAAGGACTGATCTACGGTCTGCTGGGCAACAATCACGACTGTGATGCCCGGGATCGTACCGCCGACAGCCTGATCAGCCGCTATCAGCTGGATAAAGAGCACGCCGAACGGGTGCGCGATACCGCTGTCGAGGCGTTCAACCAGCTGCAACCGGCTTGGCGACTCTCCAAACGCTACGGTCGCCCAATCTTGCGTTATGCCGCCCTGCTGCACGAGATCGGCCTCTGTATCGAGTACAAGAAGGCGCCGCAACACGCCGCCTACATCATCGACAACATCGACATGCCGGGCTTTACCCCTGCGCAAAAGAAGCTGTTGTCGGCCCTGCTGTTCAACCAGCGGGACGAATTCAAGCTGGAACCGCTGGAAAAGCAGGGTGCAGTCACCGGTCGTCAGGCGATCCGGCTGGCCCGTATCCTGCGCATCGCGCTGATCCTCTGCATGCGCCGCACCCAGGGCACAGTGCCCAGCTTCACCCTGCAGGCAGAAGAGGAGTCACTGACCCTGACCCTGCCCAAGGGCTGGATGGATGAACACTACCTGCGCGCCAGCGAGCTGCGCTTTGAAGTGGAACGCCAGCAGAAGATGGGCTGGCCGACCCGCGTACAGGAAGCCTGACTCAGCAACTTGGCTGTTTTGGAGCCGATCATGCCGGATTATCAACCCATCAGCTGCGATCTCTACGACTGGCTCGAAATTGCTGCCAGCTGGCAACTGCCGGTGACCCTCACCAGCCGCGATAGTCGCCAGCGGGATGACAAGATCCGCACCATCGAAGCCAGCGAAGGGGTCGAGTATCTGCTGCTGTACAGTGGCGAGCGGCTCAGTCTGGCAGAACTGGCGACCCTGCGCCTGAACTGGCAAGGGGAAGAGAAGCTGATCCGCTTCGCGCCAACCGACTGAATCCAATACGAAAAAGGAGGGCCAACATGACGTTGGCCCTCCTTTTTTGCATCTGCGACTCGCACCGACCGTTAACTCGCCGCCAGCGCCGCCATCACATAGACATCGAAGCGGTTGCTCTTGGTTTCGATGGCCATGCTCGGCTTCTGTTCATTGAGCCAGCCGGCGTAGTCGGGTCGTTTCACCACCACCCGCTTCTCTGCCATTTGAAGCGCAGCTGGCAGCAGAGCATCAGCATCAAGATCCGGTCCCACCAGCGACTGAAACACCCGCATCTCTTTTTTCACCAGCGCCGACTTCTGCTTGTGCGGGAACATAGGGTCGAGGTAGATCACCTCGGGCCGCTCCGGCAGCGCCAGCAGATTGTCCACCGCCGGGCCTTGCAGCAGGTGCATCCGCTCGCTGACCCAGGGGCCAATCTCGGGATCCTGTGCCGCCCGCGCCAGCCCATCCTGCAACAGAGCAGCCACCACAGGGCTGCGTTCGATCAGGGTCACCTTGCAACCGAGGGAGGCGAGCACGAAGGCATCACGCCCCAGCCCGGCAGTGGCATCCACCACGGTTGGTGTAGCACCGGCCTTGAGCCCCACTGCCTTGGCGATGGATTGACCGCGACCACCACCAAACTTGCGACGATGTGCCACCGCCCCTTCCACGAAGTCCACATAGACGGCACCCAGCTTGGGCTCATCCAGCTTGCGCAGTTCCAGCCTCTCTTCAGTCAGTACCAGCGCAAACGGAGCCGGAAACTCCACGTTGGCAAGGCGTAAACGCAGGGCGTCGAGCTCGCCATCACGGGCGGGGACTTCACTGAAAACCTGAATATGGGGCATAGGGGACAGACTCATGGCACGTACAGAAGCGGCCATGATAACAGAAGCGGTGGATCAGCTCACGACGGTGAGGTTCATCCCCTGACGGTTAAGGGCGAGGTAATCGATGAGATCGTCATAGGCCAGCGGGCGGCTGAGCAGATAACCCTGGGTGAAGGCACACCCTTTCTGGCAGAGGAAGTTGAGCTGCTCACGGGTCTCTACCCCCTCTATCACCACCTGCATGCCGAGGTTGTGCACTATGTTGATGATGCCGTCGAGCAGCATCCTATCCTGCTCGTTGAAGGGGATATGGCGCACGAAGGAGCGGTCGATCTTGACCAGATCGACCGGGAAAGTACGCAGATAGTTGAGGGCCGAGTAGCCGGTACCAAAATCGTCGATGGCCAGCTTGCAGCCCGCCTCGCGCAGGGCATCGATCCGCACTCTGTGCTGATCGCTGCTCTCCATCAGCAGAGATTCGGTGATTTCGATGACGATGTCGGCAGGATCGAGCCCGAAGTGCTGGATCACCTTGAGCCACTCGCTCGCCTCGGGGTCGATGGTCTGGAACTCCATGGTGGAGCGGTTGATCGACATCTGCAGATCCGGGAAACCGGACTGCTGCAACCGCGCCAGATCCCGGCACGATTGCCACAATACCAGCGCCCCCAGCCCCTGAATCAATCCCGCCTCTTCCGCCAGCGGAATAAACTCGGCAGGGGAGACCTGTCCCCAGTGGGGGTGATACCAGCGCACCAGCGCCTCCAGCTTGGCGACCCGTCCGCTGCGATTGTCCCAGATGGGCTGGTAGGCCATGGTCAGCTGCTCCAGCTTGATCGCTTCGGCCAAATCCTGCTGCATCTGGTGGCGCTGGCGCACCTCTTCCCGCATGGATGAGCAGTAAGCACCAAGCAACCGCCCCTGCCGCTTGGCCGCAAACAGCGCCTGTTCGGCATTGCGCAGCAGCTCATCGCTCTCGCTGCCGTCGACCGGACAGAGAGTCATGCCGATGGTCGCGGTCACATAGAGGTGCTGGTTGGCCAGCATAAAGGGGCGGGCAAAGCTGCCGATCACCTGCTTGGCAAACACCTCGGCCTGACGGCGGGTGACGATGCCGGGCACCAGAAACGCGAACTCGTCGCCACCGATACGGGCCACCAAATCTTCGGTGCGCACCCGGCTCACCAGTCGATCCGACACCTCCCGCAGCAGGGCATCGCCAGCATGGTGATCCATGCTGTTGTTGACCGCCTTGAAGTTGTTGAGGTCGAGCACCATGAGCGCGAAGCGCTCACCCCGCTCGCAGAAGCGGGTGAGGCAGCGGCCAAACAGCCAGCGGTTGGGCAGGCTGGTGAGATTGTCGTAGTTGGCCTGGGTAGCGATCTTCTGCTCGGCCACCTTGGTCTGGGAAAGATCGCTGAAAATGGCGATATATTGCTGGATTTTGCCGGCTTCGCGCAGGGTGCTGATCATCAGCTGCTGCGGATAGAGCTTGCCGTTCTTGCGCTTGTTCCACACCTCGCCACGCCACACCCCCACCCGCTCCAGCGCATGGTACATGTCGGCATAGAAGGTCTGATCGTGCAGCCCGGACTTGAGCATGCTGGGACGCTGGCCCCGCACCTCGTCGCTGCTGTAGCCGGTGATCTGCTCGAAGGCCGGGTTGACCGAGATGATGCGGCTGTCGGCATCGCACACCAGAATCGCTTCGGAGAGGTTGTCGTAGACCCGGTGAGAGAGCTTGAGCTGCTCCGCATGACGCTTGAGGGGATCGATATTCTCCAGCAGCACCATCAGGTAGTCCGGCTGCTGCTGCTCGTCGCGGATCAGGGTGACAGTTACCCGCCCCCACAGGATCTCGCCCCCCTTGCAGAAGTAGCGCTTCTCCTGGGTGAAACTGCTGCGCTCGCCGCGCCGGATCTCTTCGTAGCACTCAAGGCTGCGCTGCCAATCCTCCGGGTGATTTATGTCGGAAATGGAGCGATGAAGCAGCTCGTCGAGGGGATAACCCAGCATCTTCTCGATGGCCGGGTTGGCCCAAAGAATGCGGCCGGTGAGATCGAGTTTGCCGATCCCCACCGGGGCCTGAAACAGCATGCTCTGCAGCACATGAGGGGTATCAGGCAAGAGCTGTGGCAGCTGGCGTTGCAGCATCAGCGCCAGTTCACGACCGGCCAGCGGCCCCAGCAACCGGAGCAGCCCCATCACCTTGGTCATATTGGCCTGCGGCTGACGATAGAGCAGGCAGCAGATACCTATGGTCTCGCCATCCGCATCCTTGAGGGCGATCCCGGCGTAGGCCTGGGCTTGCCACGCATCGGCAAGCGGCATCGCGGGGAACAGCTGCAACAGACGATCGCTGAACCAGGCTTCCCCCTCCTGCCAGGTAATGGCATCGGGAGAATCAGTGATTGGCAGCGTCAGGGTATCAGGGTCAAGAGAGGAGGGATGGGCAGCCTGAACCGTAAGATGGGAAGCATTTGATTCCCTGCTGGCGATCAGGACGACATCAGCCATCACAGCAGCGGCGATTTCACTCACAAAGGTATCGAAATATCCCTGGCCGCTCGAATGAGCCAGACTGGAGATGATTTGATAGACGGAATCGAGTGCTCGCCTCATGGCAAGTGGCTTTCTCTCCTTGAAGGTTAGAACACGACTCTACTGAAGAGCCGTGGGCAGTGCAAATATGCAATCAGCAAGATATTAAAAAGCCTTGAAAAAAGGGACCAAAAGGTCCCTTTTTGTCGCAGAAATCACGACTCGATCCCACTATGCCGCAAAACAGTGTACCTGCTTGAAGCTCACACAGGCTGCGGGTCAGGAATCTCAGACGGCAATACCGCTGTGTCGCAACAGCGCATCCACCTTGGGTTCACGGCCACGGAAGGCTCGGAACAGCTCCATCGGCTCCTTCGAGCCCCCCTTCTCCAGAATATTCTTCAGGAAGGATTGGCCGGTCGCCGGGTTGAAGATCCCCTCCTCCTCGAAGCGGGAGAAGGCATCGGCAGAGAGCACCTCGGCCCACTTGTAGCTGTAGTAGCCCGCCGCATAGCCGCCCGCGAAGATGTGGGAGAAGCTGTGCTGGAAGCGGTTGAACGCCGGTGGCGTCATCACGGCTACCTGACTGCGCACCTCATCCAGCAGCGCCGGAAGCTGCGCCGGATTGGCCGGATCAAACTCCTGATGGAGACGGAAGTCGAACAGAGCGAACTCCAGCTGGCGCAGCATCTGCATGGCGGCCTGGAAGTTGCGGGCGGTCAGCATCTTCTCCAGCAGATCGGCAGGCAACGGCTCGCCGGTCTCGTAGTGGCCGGAGATAAAGGCCAGCGCCTCGGACTCCCAGCACCAGTTCTCGAGGAACTGGCTCGGCAGCTCGACCGCATCCCAGGCCACGCCGTTGATACCGGCCACGCCGGCCACATCGATGCGGGTCAGCATGTGGTGGATGCCGTGGCCAAACTCATGGAACAGGGTGACCACTTCGTTGTGGGTGAACAGCGCTGGCTTGCCATCCACCGGGCCGTTGAAGTTGCAGGTCAGGTAGGCCACCGGCTTTTGCAGCGAGCCATCCTGACGGTAGCGACGACCCAGACAGACATCCATCCAGGCCCCGCCCTGCTTGTGCTCACGGGCGTAGAGGTCTAGGTAGAAGCTGCCGCGCAGCTCGTCGTCGGCATCGAAGATATCGTAGAAGCGCACGTCCGGGTGCCAGGTGTCGATGCCGAGACGCTCGCGCACCTTCATGCCGAACACCCGCTTCACCACTTCGAACAGCCCCTTCACCACCTTGCTGGCAGGGAAGTAGGGGCGCAGCTGCTCATCGGAGATGGAGAACTTGTGCTGCTTGAGCTTCTCGGCGTAGTAAGCGAGATCCCAGGCTGCCAGCTCGCTCTGACCATGCTGCTCGGCGGCGAAGGCGCGGATCTCCTCCAACTCGGCCTTGCCTTGCGGCAGGGATTTGGCCGCCAGATCGGTGAGGAAGCTCACCACCTGTTCGGTCTTGTCCGCCATCTTGGTGGCCAGGGAGAGCTCGGCATAGTTGGCGAACCCCAGCAACTGAGCCAGTTCACGGCGCAGGGTGAGCAGCTCGCTCATGATAGCGGAGTTGTCCCACTTGCCCGCATTGGGGCCCTGATCGGAGGCGCGGGTGGTGAAGGCCTCATACATCTCGGCGCGCAGTTCGCGGTTGTCCGCGTACATCATCACCGGCAGGTAGGAAGGGATATCCAGCGTGAACAGCCACCCCTCCTTGCCTTTAAGTTCAGCCATCTGACGGGCAGCGGCACGCACACTGTCAGGCAGACCGGCCAATTCGGCTTCATCGGCCACCAGCTTGTGCCAGCCCTGGGTGGCATCCAGCACGTTGTTGCTGAAACGGGAGGCCAGCTCGGAGAGGCGGGCCTGAATTTCGCCGTAGCGCTGCTGCGCCTCGGCAGGCAGACCGATACCGGAGAGGCGGAAGTCACGCAGGGTATTCTGGATCTCCTTGCGCTGGGCGCCGCTCAGCAGCGGGAAATCATCGCTCTGGGAGAGGGCCAGATAGGCCTGATAGAGCCCTTCATGCTGACCGACATAGGTCTGGAATTCGGAGAGCAGCGGCAGGCAGGCATCATGGGCCTCGCGCAGTGCTTCGCTGTTGAGTACGGAGTTGAGGTGGCTGACCGGTGACCAGATCCGTGACAGACGGTCATTTACCTCTTCCAGCGGGGCAATCAGGCTATCCCAGGTATGGGGATCACGCTGGGCCAGCACATCGCTGATCTTCTGCTTGCAGTCAGCAATCGCCTGAATCACGGCAGGCTGAACCTGCTCCGGCTTGATCTGGCTGAAAGGGGGCAGCGAATCCATTGTCAGCAAAGGGTTATTCATCCCGGTTACCTCTTGTTTGGTCTTGAACAGACCGCTTTAGCAGCTCTGTATGGCTTTCTAACATGTGGCCAAGCCACGCAATAATCAAGCGGGAATCCGCCACAACCCTGTACTTTTCCAGCCATTGCGACCCGGATCTCTGCCGTTGCTGCAGTTTTGCCATCAACAGCCAGTAACAGAATGAATCTGTGGGCCTTTTTTGGCTCTTACCGCTACTTTCAAGGGGCAAAAAGTCGCCATTTACCGGCGCCACAGCTGCCAGCCAAGTACCGTCATGCTCAATCATGGAAACGGACAAAATGTGGTGACTGTAACAAATTATCAATATTTTTCAGTTAATTAGAATCAAAACCAACTATTGATTAATTTATTTTCAAGCATCTATCATAGGCAACCTGCCATGCAGGTCACTTGATTCTCTGTGCTGCACAGAAATCGGGTGAAAAAGGCAAAGTGACCCGAAAGGGCGCGACGCAAAGCCACCGGTCTAAGGGAAAACACCTATGACAGCGGGGCTGCCCCCGGGGACGTCCGATCACAATCGACGCCCCATTTGCACCGTACGGAGAGACGATGAACAAACTCAAATTATCCCTGCTTGGCTGCCTGCTCGGCATGGGCGCCCCCATGGCATATGCCGCCAGTGCCGGTCAGGCGATGATCAACCCCCAGTCCGGCGTAGTGGTCGGCTACTGGCACAACTGGTGTGACGGCTCGGGCTACAAGGGCGGTATCGCCCCCTGCGTCAAGCTCGATCAGGTCAACCCGCAATACAACGTGGTCGATGTCTCCTTCATGAAGGTCTATGGCAGCGATCCCATCCCCACCTTCAAGCTCGACCCAGCCATCGGCATGAGCGAAAGCCAGTTTATCGAGCAGATCGCCGAGCTGAACCGTCAGGGCCGTGCCGTGCTGCTGGCGCTGGGCGGTGCCGATGCGCACATCGAGCTGCGCAAGGGTCAGGAGCAGGCCTTTGCCGACGAGATCATCCGTCTGGTGGAGACCTATGGCTTCGACGGGCTGGATATCGATCTGGAACAGGCCGCCATCACCGCCGCTGACAACCAGACCGTTATCCCGGCGGCCCTGCGTCTGGTCAAGGATCACTACCGCGCCCAGGGGAAAAACTTCCTCATCACCATGGCGCCGGAGTTCCCCTATCTGACCCAGACTGGCGCCTACATCCCCTATATCCGCAATCTGGAAGGGTACTACGACTGGATCAATCCCCAGTTCTACAACCAGGGTGGCGACGGTATCTACATCGATGGCATCGGCTGGATTGCCCAGAACAACGATGCCCTGAAAGAAGAGTTCATCTACTACATGGCGGATTCGCTGAGCAACGGAACCCGCGGCTTCTACAAGATCCCCCATGACAAGCTGGTGTTCGGCATTCCGACCAACATTGACGCCGCCGCCACCGGCTATGTGCTGGATCCGCAGAAGCTCTACAACGCCTTCAACCGCCTGAAGAGCGAGGGGCAACCACTGCGCGGCGTGATGACCTGGTCCATCAACTGGGACATGGGCCGCAACGCCGCCGGTCAGTCCTACAACGAATCCTTCATCAAGAGCTACGGCCCCTTCATCCACGATCAGGAGATCACGCCCCCGGTCGACAACGGCAAGCCGGTGTTCAGCGGCCTGAGCGATACCCGCATCAAGCAGGGCACCGCCTTTGATCCGCTGGCCGGTGTCAGCGCCAACGACAAGGAAGATGGCGACCTGACTGGCCAGATCCAGGTGGAAGGCTCGGTAGACAGCCAGCGCATCGGCCTCTACCCCCTCACCTACAAGGTGAGCGATCGCGACAACAACGTCACCGAGCAGGTACGTACCATCGAGGTCTACAGCATGAAGCCGGTGTTCAGCGGTGTCACCGACACCACGCTGGAGCTGGGTACCGCTTTCGATCCGATGGCTGGCGTCAGCGCCCATGATGAAGAAGATGGCGACCTGACCGCCCAAATCAAGGTCAGCGGCAGCGTCGACAGCAGCAAGGTCGGCCGCTACACCCTCACCTATCAGGTAAGCGACAGCGCCGGTCAGCAGGTAACCCAGCAGCGCAACGTGACCGTCAGGGAGCAGGGCGCCGTCTGTGAAAACAGCTGGGATGCCAAGAAAGTCTACGTGGGCGGCGACATCGTCAGCCACAACGGCAAGAGCTGGCTGGCAGGCTGGTGGACCCAGAACGAAGAGCCGGGCACCACGGGTGACTGGGGCGTCTGGCGCGTACAGGGCGACAGCGACTGCGGCGGCACAACGCCACCCGCCGAAGGCAGCAGCGACTTCACCGTCAGCGCCATGGCGAGCGAGTACACCATAGTCAACGGTCAGGTCAGCATCCGCTTCAACCTGACCACCGCCAACCCGGTACAGATCACCGCGACTCTTGAGCAGAGCGGCCACAGCCACGGTACCACCAGCAGCCAGGTGAACGGCAACAGCACCCTGGTGCTGCAGGGCAGCAATGTGACCGATGGCAGCTACGAAGTGGTCATCACCGGTCTGGCTGATGGCCAGCAGCCGGTGGTGCAGCGCTTCCCGGTTGCGCTGACCGAAGAGAGCAGCGGCGGTGGCGAGGGTGACTACCCGGCCTACGCCCCCAACACCGGCTATCAGGCCGGTGATCGGGTCAGCAATGCCGGTGGCAACTACGAGTGCAAACCCTGGCCGTACAGCGGTTGGTGTGGCGGCTCGACCAGCCACTATGCACCGGGTACCGGCTCTGCCTGGAGCGATGCCTGGATCAAACTCTGACCTTGCCCCAACCACTAACAGAGGCCGACAGGCCCCCGCCCATATCCTGCCCGTCGGCCACGCTGCCGATGGGCAGGATGCACTGACCCGGACGGGTTAGCCCCTCTCTTTTACATGCTTGCCAAGCACCAAAAAACGTCCAACAACAACCAAGATAAGGAAATCACCATGCCAAGAACCACCAAGCTTGCCACCCTGCTCGGACTGCTGCTGTCGGCCCATGTCGTGGCCGATGAGCGCGAACAAGCCTATTTCAAACAAACCTATCAGGAGCACTACGAGCAGATGACGGCGCGTCTCGCCGCGCTGCATCAGAGTGCGGCTGACGAGCAGAACGTGATCATCAAGGATGGCAAGCGCCACCTTACCATCAACGGCCTGCTCTACCCGCTGACAGCGGATAACCACATCCTGTTCGATCTGCCCAAACCCCACTTTTTCGACGAAACAGCCATTCGTAACGTCTTTGATTTCTTCGATGAGGAGTGGGAGCTGACCTGGTACGACGGTGGGGTCGTAGCGGTCAACAAGCGCTTTGGCAACTATGACTACGGCAACGGCTGTCTGCTGGAGTACTTCCCCCACGGCCAGATCCAGAATGGCGAACGCACCCGGGTGGTGATGGAGACCAGCTCCTGCAGCGTCAACTCGTTTGCCACCTCGCTGCAATATCTGGACAAAGGCGAGGAACTGACGGCCGACCAGCTGGGGCTGGACGCCAGCCTGATCACGGCGGTCGAGCGCTATCAGGATCGGCTCTATGTCAGCCAGAACGGCAATCCGGGCCATGTGGCCATTATCGATATCCCGAGCCGCCAGCAGATTGGCGAGATCCACGGTACCGAAACCGGCAGTGCCACGGCCTACAACCAGGTCAGTGAACTGTTTGTCCGCAACAACCTGCTCTACGTGGTCTCGCGCTACTCGCACCGGGTCGATATCTTCGATCTGGCCGATGAACATCGCCATGTCACCACCCTGGGAACCGGTCGGGATTCCGGCAGCAACAGCCTGCACCGCGCCCAGGCCGTCTTTGCCAATCAGGATTACGTGCTGGTGGCCGATGCGCTGAGCGAGATCAAGGTCTACCGCCAGCAGGATGTGACGCCGGAGAACAGCCTCAAGACCCCCATCGCCGGTCGGCTCGCCTTTGAAGGAAAATACAGCCACCGTCTGGTGCAACTCCATCAGGTGGGTGACTATCTCCTGGCCCACACCGCTGGCAAAAACTACTACATCTATGACTTGCGCAAACTGGCTGATGCCATCGCCAGCAACACACCGCTGGCGCCTGAGCAGGTGATCGCAGACAGCAATCTGCAAAAAATCGACATGGATGACGATCGGCTGGTGGTGAACTTCAAGGACCGCATCGAGTGGCATGATGCCGATACCCTGATCGCCAACGACTTTCAGTTCAAGAACCCGACCTTTAGTGTTCGGGAGATCAACCAGCAGCCCGTGGCGGCGCTGAAAGATCTCCAGCTGGCGGGCTCGGCGCTTGTCACCGCCAACGAGCGTGGCCTGGGTTTCAACCAGCTGCTGAGCAAGGAGATCAGCTTTACGGCCGACGAGCAGTTGCCGGCTCGCCCGCTGATCTTCGATCAGCTGATGCCGGCCGCAGTCAGCTACATACTGCGTAATGACGAACCCTACGAGGTGCTAATCGATCGCGCCCAGCGTTCGGTCAACATCAATTCGCTGGTCAAGACCGAGCTGCTTGATAACGACACAGTGCGCATCACCAACTATGCCGCCAGAGAGCTGCATGACATCAATACCGAGTCACGCCTGAACGGTATCAACAAGTGGCTGATCCTGGGCCAGCTCGATCGCCTGCCCGCCTATGCCCAAATCACCCTGCCACTGAGCGCCTTTGGCGAACAGGGACGCTTCAACAGCGCCAGTCGCGATGGTGTGTTTGATCTCAACAACCTGCTCGACAACAGCATCAATCTGCCTGCCCAGTTCGAGCACAGGTTCAGCTCCAACTCGGATCCGTTTGCCCAGAAGCTGGCACGCCTCAAGCCAAGCTGGAACGTGCGCTTCGCCACCAACACCAGTGGCTCCTGGCGCCCCATCAATGCCCTCTACGCCCGCGAGTGGCTGATCATCGCCACCAACCTGGCCTACATGGTCTCGACCGAGGAGTTCAAACACGTCTGGTACAACTTCAAGACGGTGAACGGCTACGAGATGTTCGGCAATGGCGGCAACAGCTATGTGCCGAACGGGATCTTTACGGCAGCCGATTATGACTACTACTACCACAGCCTGATGAAGCGCCCCTACCTCAACCTGGGGATCACCGCCATGGGGGGCGGGCTAGGGAGTGGTGGCATCACCGGGGTCGATACCTTTAACTTTGTCAGCCACTACTACGGCAGCTGGGGCATCATTGCCCACGAATTTGGCCACGGCTTCGATGGGAAGTCCTACAGCCATGAGAGCGCGTTTGCCCGTGGCAGCCACGGCTGGCATCCCCTGATGACGGGCATGGCCAACTACCATATCCGCAAGGGCGACCTGCCTTATCTGGACGATGATCTCAACGGCTTCCACAAGCCGGAAAACGACATCTATCGCTACAACTCGGTCAGCCAGGGGGCTCGCAAGCATCGCGCTGACAGCCACATGTACTATACCGACCACTACTTCATGCAATTCTCCACCATGCCGCAAGGCTGGATAGCCAACGGCAGCGACTTCAGTGTTGGGCAGCTGGCGGCCCTGACCAATCAGGAGCGACTGCTGATGGGCTGGATCCCCAAAGAGTCGGAGAAACGCAATCTCTGCCGGTTCACCTTCCAGGATGGCGAACAGTACTACGGGTACGTCGAACAGCGGGCTGATGGTCTGCTCTGCGATGCCGGCTCCCTGATCCGCTATCGTCAGCCCGATGGCCAGTTTGTGCCGCTGGTCTCGGCCATCAACCAGTTTGACTGGCTGTCACTCCACCACAAGGGCAAGCTGGATCAGCCAGTGCTGCACCAGAATGGTCGCCAGCTCTGCTACAAGAATGTGGCGGGCTTTTACGGTATCGGCTTCGTCAATGACAACAACCAGTGCACCCAGCTGCCCAACGTCTATCAGACCAATGGCAAACACTGGCTGACCAGCTCTGGCTGGACCGGTCTGACCTACCTGAGCGGGGACTTCATCCTGCCCACGACCGGTAGCAGCAGTGACTTCACCGTCACCGATCTGGCGTCCGAATATCTCATCGTCAACGGCGCGCTCGACTTCAGCCTGACGCTGACCACCGCCAACCCGGTGACCGTCACCGCGACCCTGTTGCAGGATGGCAATCCTGTCGCCACCGGCAGCGCCCTGATCGATGGTCAGGGTTCCCTGCAGCTGGCACAGTCTGGCCTAGCGGCTGGCAGTTACGAGCTGTTGCTGGCGGGCATGGCTGAGGGGAGCAAGCAGGGCTTCGAGCGCCGCTTCACCCTGGCGTTGGTGGAACAGGCACCGGGTGGTGACAGTGACGGTGGTAACGGCAGCTACCCGACCTATGTTGCGGGCACCGCTTATCAGAGTGGCGAACGGGTCAGCAATGCCGGTGGCGACTACGAGTGCAAACCCTGGCCCTACAGCGGCTGGTGTGGCGGCTCGACCAGCCACTATGCGCCGGGTACCGGCAGCCACTGGAGCGATGCCTGGATCAAGCTGTAATCAGCCGATCGTTACCAAAAGAGAGCCATAACGACAGAGGGGGAGCCATCGGCTCCCCCTCTCGTTTTTCTCTTCAACCCGGCTTAACTGGCATCTTCCTTCAACCACTGCGCTACGCGCTTGGCGAAGTAGGTAAGGATGCCGTCGGCCCCGGCCCGCTTGAAGCAGAGCAGGGACTCCATGATGGTCTCCTTCTCTTTCAGCCAGCCGTTCTGGATCGCCGCCATGTGCATGGCGTACTCGCCGCTGACCTGATAGGCGAAAGTCGGCACGCCGAACTGATCCTTCACCTGACGAACCACGTCCAGATAGGGCATACCCGGCTTGACCATCACGCTGTCAGCCCCTTCCTGAATATCCAGCGCCACTTCGTGCAGGGCTTCGTTGCTGTTGGCCGGGTCCATCTGATAGGTAGCCTTGTTGCTATTGCCAAGGTTGCCGGCAGAACCGACCGCATCGCGGAACGGGCCGTAGTAGCAGGAGGCGTACTTGGCGGAGTAGGCCATGATCTGGGTGTTGATGAAGCCGTTCTCTTCCAGCGCCGCGCGGATGGCGCCGATGCGGCCATCCATCATGTCGGACGGCGCGACTATATCGACCCCGGCCTCGGCATGGGAGAGCGCCTGCTTGATCAGGATCTCGGTGGTGATGTCGTTCAGCACATAGCCTTCATCATCGATGATGCCGTCCTGACCGTGGGTGGTGAACGGATCGAGCGCCACGTCGGTGATCACCCCGAGCTCCGGGAAGCGGGCCTTGAGGGCACGCACGGTGCGCTGGGCCAGCCCGTTCGGGTTGTAGGCCTCTTCCGCCATCAGGCTCTTGCTCTCCAGCGGGGTGACCGGGAACAGGGCGATGGCAGGTACGCCCAGCTCCACCAGCTCGGCAGCCTCTTCCAGCAGCAGATCGATGGAGAGACGCTCCACCCCCGGCATGGAGGGAACGGCTTCCCGACGGTTCTCCCCTTCCAGCACAAACACCGGATAGATGAGATCGTTGACGGTCAGTACGTTCTCGCGCACCAGACGACGGCTGAAATCATGTTTGCGCAGACGGCGCAGGCGGCGGCCCGGAAAGGCGCCCGGAAGAGTTGTAGCCATGAATCACTCCTGGAGAGGAAGTTGGAAGAACGCGGCGGAGGTGGCCCGGGTATGGGCCAGCAAGGCCTCGGGCGCTTCACCACGACAGGCCGCCACCACCTGGGCGATGTGCGGCAAAAAAGCAGGTTCGTTGCGTTTCGGGCGCGGTTTCAGATCCCGCGGCACCAGATAGGGGGCATCGGTCTCGATCATCAGCCGACCGACCGGAATGCGAGCCACCTGCTCGCGCAGCAGCTGGCCGCGGCGCTCGTCGCAGAGCCAGCCGGTCACCCCGATATGCAGCCCCAACGCCAGACACTCGTCCAGCTCCTCGTCGGAACCCGTGAAGCAATGCAGCACTGCTCCTGGAAGTCTGGGCAACCAGGGACGGAGGATCTCGATAAAACGGGCGTGGGCATCGCGGCAGTGGAGAAACACCGGCATCCCGAGTTCGGCGGCCAGCGCCAGCTGGGCGTCGAATACCGCATCCTGCACCGGACGGGGGGAGAAGTCGCGGTTGTAGTCGAGGCCGCACTCGCCGATGGCCACCACCTGCGGCAAGGCTGCCAGCTCGCGCAAGGCGGGCAGGGTCGCCTCATCGACACTCTTGGCATCGTGAGGATGCACCCCGGCGGTGGAGAAGCAGTAGCCCGGCCAGCGGGCGGCCAACTCGGCGCTCTCGCGGCTGCCAGTCAGATCGGTACCGGTGAGGATCAGCGCCTCCACTCCGGCGGCACGGGCACGGGCCACCAGCTCAGGCTGTTCACCGGCGAACTGGCTGCTGGTCAGGTTTAAACCGATATCGATCATGGAATGAGACGTTCCGAACAAAAGGAATACATATCAGGTATTTGAAAACCATCTACCGAATGGGGTCTTACCATACGCCTCGAACGGGAGCATGAAAAGAGGAAGGGAGCCTCAGCTCCCCTCGTTCTGCTATTCCTGCGGACTTCGTCATCCTCTCGCCGTCCGGCAAACAGGTGACGAACAGAGCCTCAGCTCTCCACATCCGGTTGTTCCTGTTGCTCTTCATCCTCTTTCTTCACGTAGAAGCGGGCGAAGAACAGACCTATCTCCCACAGCGCCCACATCGGGATGGCGAGCAGGGTCTGGGAGAAGACATCAGGCGGCGTCAGCAGCATGCCGACCACAAACACCCCGACAACGACGTAGGGACGTTTCTCCTTCAGGTTTTGCGGTGTGGTCACGCCGGTCCAGCAGAGCAGTATGGTAGCCACCGGAATTTCGAACGCCACCCCGAACGCGAAGAACAGGGTCAGTACGAAGTCCAGATAGCTGGCGATATCGGTCGCCACCGTCACCCCGGCAGGGGCGGTACTGGTAAAGAAACCGAACACCAGCGGGAACACCACGTAGTAGGCGAACGCCATGCCCGCATAGAACAGCAGGGCACTGGAGACCACCAACGGCATGATCAGGCGCCGTTCATGCTGGTACAGACCGGGGGCGATAAAGGCCCAGGCCTGATAGAGCAGATAGGGGATCGCCACGAAGAAGGAGACCACCAGGGTCAGCTTGATCGGCGTCAGGAAGGGGGTCGCCACATCCGTCGCGATCATGCTGGTCCCTTCCGGCAACTGGCTGAGCAGCGGCTGGGCCACGAAGTCATAGATGTTGTTGGAGAAGTAGATCAGCGCCAGAAACACCACGAGGATGGCAGTAATGGAGCGCAGCAAACGGGTTCTCAGCTCAACCAGATGGCTGATCAGGGGTTGTTCGGCCTGACTCATGGCTTCACCTCCCCTTTTACTGCGGAGTCGCTGACCGGCACCGGCTCGCTCTCCCGCTGGCTGTTGACCGGCGGCACGTCGTGGCTCAGCTGCACCGCAGGCTCCACCGGCGTGGCAGGCTCAGCCTGGGCGACCGGCTCGGGGCGCGGCGGACGGATCTCGTTCTCCACCTGATAGGGGCGATTGACCGACTGGGCCGCCGCTTTGAGCTGTTCGATGGACTCCTGCAGCTCGGGGCTCAGGTTGCTCATCTGCAACTGTTCGGCCTTCTTGAGGTCGTTGTGCAGCTCTTGCAACTTGAGCTCCTGCTCCAGCTCGGACTTGACCGAGTTCGCGGTCGAACGAATGAGGCGGATCCAGTGGGTAGCCGTGCGGATGGCAACCGGCAGCCGCTCGGGCCCCAGTACCACCAGTGCTACCACACCGATAACGACCAGCTCCCAAAAACCGATATCGAACATGGCTTAGGCCTGGTCTTTGTCTTTCTGTTTGGCGGTCTCACTGCTCTGAGTGGCCGCTTCGTTCAGCTGTTTCGGGGGAAACTCGGCATCTTTCTGCTCGGCCTTGGCATCAGCCGGCTCGTCGGAGAGGGCTTTCTTGAACCCTTTGACCGCCGCGCCCAGATCACCGCCAATGCCGCGCAGTTTCTTGGTACCGAACAGCAGCACGACGATGACTGCGATGATCAACAATTGCCAAATACTGATACCACCCATGATTTTCTCTCCAGAACAGGCGCCTGACGGCGCGGTTGTTGATTAATGGGAACGGGTTCGCAACCAGCCGACCAGCCAGCAGAGGGCTGCACCGGCGAGACTGGCTTGTCCCCACTCAATGTGTTGTTTTTGGGTCAGCAAGAATACACCCGCCAATAGCAGGCTGGCTCCAACCCCTAAGAGGTAGCGGGCCTGCCCCTGCCGACGGCTGTGACGGCGGAACTCGGCAAACATCTGGTCGAAATGACGCTGCTGATGACGGGTCTGACGCAGGGTCTCATAGACCAGCTCCGGCAGCTCCGGCAGCTTCTCGGCCCAGAATGGCGCCTTCTCCTTGATGGCGTTCAATACCGACTTTGGCCCGACCTGTTCGTGCATCCAGTTCTCGAGGAACGGCTTGGCGGTCTGCCACAAATCGAGCTGCGGGTAGAGCTGACGCCCCAACCCTTCCACATAGAGCAGGGTCTTTTGCAGCAGCACCAGCTGCGGCTGCACCGTCATATGGAAGCGACGTGCGGTGTTGAACAGGTTGAGCAGCACGTGACCGAACGAAATTTCGGAGAGCGGCTTCTCGAAGATGGGCTCCAGCACGGTGCGAATGGCAAATTCGAATTCATCCACCTTGGTGTCTGCCGGTACCCAGCCCGACTCCACATGCAGCTCCGCCACCCGACGATAGTCTCGGTTGAAGAAGGCGAGGAAGTTCTCCGCCAGATAGCGTTTGTCTTCCCGATTGAGGGTACCGACGATACCGCAGTCGATGCCGATCCAGAGCGGGTTTTCCGGATGTTCGTAAGAGACGAAGATGTTGCCCGGGTGCATATCGGCGTGGAAGAAGCTGTCGCGGAACACCTGAGTGAAGAAGACCTCGACCCCGCGCTCGGCCAGCAGCTTCATATTGGTGCCGTTGGCTTCCAGCGCTGGAATGTCGGAGACCGGAATACCGTAGATGCGCTCCATCACCAGCACCTGCTCGCGGCAGAGGTCGGTGATGATTTCAGGCACATAGAGCGCCTCGGAGCCGGTGAAGTTGCGGCGCAGCTGGATGGCGTTGGCCGCCTCGCGCATCAGGTTCAGCTCGTCGAGGATGGTCTTGCGATACTCCTCCACCACCTCGATGGGGCGCAGTCGCGCACTCTGGGGCACGAAGCGGGCCACCAGACGGGCCAGCGCCTGCATCAACCGCAGGTCAGCCTCGATGACCGGCTCGATGTCGGGACGGATCACCTTGATGACGATCTCGCGGCCACTATCCTTCAGCCGGGCAGTATGCACCTGCGCGATGGAAGCCGACGCCAGCGGCGTCTCGTCGAAGTCGTCAAACAGGGTTTCGATGGGACAACCCAGGCTCAGCTCGATCTGCTGACGCGCCGCCTGACCACAGAAGGGGGGCACCCTGTCCTGCAGCAGGGCCAGCTCCTCGGCGATATCCGGCGGCAACAGGTCGCGGCGGGTCGAGAGCATCTGGCCAAACTTGATGAAGATGGGGCCAAGGGCCTCGAAGGCGAGGCGGATGCGGGCACCGCGGCTGAGATCCGGTTGCTTGTTCTTGAGCCAGAACAGGGAGCGACGGGCCAGACGACCCGGCCAGGGTTGATAGCGGGCGGGCACCAGCTCGTCGATGCCCTGCTCCAGCAGGATGGTGATGATGCGATAGAGGCGTTTGAACTCCTTCGGGGTCATCAGGTCACCTGCTGTTCGAAGCGGGCCAGCCGCAGTTCGACGGCCTTGAGCTGCTGGGCCAGCACCTCGACGTCATCGTTGAAACTCGCCACTTCCAGCGGGCCGGGAGCGAGGCGGGCCTCTTCGGTCAGATATTCCGCCAGCTGGCTGCGGGTGCGGCACAGCTCGCGACCGACCAGGCGACGCGCCTGACGGGCACCACTGAACAGGGTGTGGGCCAGCACGTCGCCGATATAGCGCGACAGCTCCTCCTCCCAGTCGATATCCAGCTCACCCAGCAGCACGCTGAATGCCTGCACCAGCTGGGGATCACCGCTCAGATCCAGCTTCTCCTCGCGGATATAGCGGGTCAGGGCGGACGGGTCTTTCAGCAGACCGAGGGCGGTCAGGGAGAGACTGAGCACCGCATCCGCCTCCCCTTCATGCTGGGCCAGTACATCCAGTCGACGCTCGGAGAAGACGAACCAGAGCGGCTTGAGTTCACGCAGCTCCAGCTTGAACACCTTGCCCACCAGTTTGCGCAGCCGCTCCGGGCTCTGTTTGTCCAGCGCCAGCAACTGGTTGAGGCTGGTTTCGATCACCGCGGTGACCATGGCATCCATCGGCATAGGCAACCTTAAAACTTGTAACCGCGGTGCAGGGCGACCACACCCTGAGTCAGATTGAAGTACTCCACCTGCTCGAAACCGACATTTTCCATCATGCCGGCCAGGGTCTGCTGATCCGGGTGCATACGAATAGACTCTGCCAGATATTTGTAGCTTTCACTGTCGTTCGCGACGATTTCGCCCATTTTCGGCAGCAATTTGAAGGAGTAGAGGTCATAGAGCTTGGCGATCACTTCACTGACCGGCTTGGAGAACTCCAGCACCAGCAGACGGCCACCCGGCTTGAGCACCCGGAACATGGAGGCAAGCGCCTTGTCCTTGTCGGTGACGTTGCGCAGACCGAAGCCGATGGTAATCACGTCGAAGTGGTTATCCGGGAAGGGGAGCGCCTCGGCATTGGCCTGCACGTAGGAGACGTTGTTGGCGACCCCCAGATTGCGCAGCTTGTCGCGGCCCACTTTCAGCATGGAGTCGTTGATATCCGCCAGCACCACCTGACCGGTCTCGCCGACGATACGGGAGAACTTGGCGGTCAAGTCACCGGTACCACCGGCCAGATCCAGCACCTTCTGGCCCTTGCGCACACCGGAGCAGTCGATGGTGAAGCGCTTCCACAAGCGGTGGATGCCGAACGACATCAGATCGTTCATCAGATCATACTTGGCTGCCACCGAATGGAAGACACCTGCTACCAGAGTTTCCTTCTCGGTCGCGGCCACGGTTTTAAAGCCAAAATGCGTTGTCGTTGCTTGTTCTGACATCCCTTAAACACCCATAGAGCAAAGAATGGCCGCCAGTTTACCAGAGCCACTGGCGTCCGGACACCTTAAACCCGGCTCGCAACCAACTGCATGCCCAGCACCACCATGGCCAGACAGAGGAAGAGATTGAGACCGATATTGAGCAGCGCTTTCAGATAGGCTCCATGTTGAGCCAGCACTACCGTATCGAGGGCAAAGGAAGAGAAAGTAGTCAGGGCACCGAGGATCCCCACCATCAGCAGCGGCTTCATCGGGTGTTCTACCACATGACCATGACTGATGAGGGCGAATGCCACCCCCATGATGAAAGAGCCCACCACGTTGACCACCAGAGTCCCGTAAGGAAAGTGGCGCCCCAGCAGCAAGGCCATTAGTTCGGCAATCCCAAAACGAAGGCAGGCGCCGATGGCGCCCCCTGCAGCAACATAGAACCAGGTTTGCATGGTGTCACTCCCTCAGGGTCAGGCCGCCATTATGTCGCAATGGCGGCCCTTGTGCCCAGAGGCGGAACTAATCGACATCCAGCCTGATTGAAATCTCAGCGGCGAAAATCGATGGGCTCTGGCTGACCCAGCACGATCTCGGTCTGGGCCGGGCGGGTCTGGGCAATCACCTTGCCGTGGCGGATCGAGTAACGCACCGGCACCTGACGGCGCACCGCATCGAAGCCGTTCTCGGCGGGCAGGACCAACAGGTTGGCCGGTTTGCCCACCTCGATACCATAGCGATCCTGCACATTCAGGGTGCGGGCGCTGTGGCTGCTGATCAGCTTCAGACCGTCGTTGATCTGCTCGTAACCCATGATCTGGCAGACATGCAGCCCCATGTGCAGCACCTGCAACATGTTGGCAGTGCCCATGGGGTACCAGGGATCGAACACGTCGTCGTGACCGAAGCAGACGTTGATGTTCGCCTCCAGCATCTCCTTCACCCGGGTAATACCGCGGCGTTTGGGATAGGTATCGAACCGCCCCTGCAGGTGAATGTTCACCAGCGGATTGGCCACGAAGTTGATGTCTGCCATCTTGAGCAACCGGAACAGGCGGGAAGCATAAGCGCCGTTGTAGGAGTGCATGGCGGTGGTGTGACTGGCCGTCACCCGATGGCCGATACCTCGCTCGTAGGCCAGGGTTGCCAACGTCTCGATGAAACGGGACTGCTCGTCATCGATTTCGTCACAGTGCACATCGACCAGAACCTGATACTTCTCGGCAAGATCGAAGATGTAGTGCAGACTTTCGACCCCATATTCCCGGGTGAACTCGAAATGGGGAATAGCACCGATCACATCGGCCCCCAGTTTGAGCGCCTCCTCCAGCAGTGCCTTGCCATTCGGGTAGGAGAGGATCCCCTCCTGCGGGAAGGCGACGATCTGCAGCTCAACCCACTCCTTCATCTCCTCCCGCACCTCCAGCATCGCCTTGAGCGCCACCAGATTGGGATCGGAGACATCGACGTGAGTACGCACAAACTGGATGCCGTTGGCGATCTGCCACTTCAGCGTCTGGATAGCGCGCTGCTTCACATCCTCATGGGTCAGCTGCGCCTTGCGTTCGGCCCAGCGCTCAATCCCCTCAAACAGAGTGCCGGAGAGGTTCCAGCTCGGCTCACCGGCCGTCTGGGTGGTATCGAGGTGAATGTGGGGTTCGATAAAGGGGGCGATCGCCAGACCGCCCTCCCCGTCCAGCACCCGACCGGCGACGGCATGTTCGTCATGGGGTTCGATGGCGGTGATGACCCCATCCTGACAGCGGATCTGCCAAAATCCTTCCCGATCGGCCAAACGAATATGTTGAATCAGCATTTGTTAGCTTCCTGTACCAGAACCGGCCGCTGGGTGAGGCGAACCAGAATGAAATAGGTGAAGGCGGCGCCCAATACCGCGTTGAGTGGCACTATGCCCGGCAGCCACTTGCCGACAGCCACCCCGACTGCCGTGGCGACCAGCGCCTGCCAGCGGACCGTCTCGAACTGCTGATCGGCAAATTGACGGTAACGCTCACGATTGAGCAGGAAATCCATGATGATAATGCCACCGATCGGCGGAATTGCCGTACTCAAAAAGGCCAGCCAGCCGACAAAGTTGTTGTAAAGCCAGAGGGCACAAGCCGTACCGATGAGGCCGTTGATCACGCTGAGTGGCTTGCTCTTGAGACCGGTAATGTTGGCAAAACCGAGGCCGGAGGCGTAGAGAGCGTTGTCGTTGGTAGTCCAGATATTGAGGCCCAGCACCAGAATGGCGGGGATCAGCAGTCCCTGCATCAGCATCACTTCCGAGATATCGGCCTGACCGGTCACGGCCGCACCGGCTGCGCCGAAGACGAACATCAGAGTGTTGCCCAAAAAAAACGCCACCATGGTAATCATGACGGCGCCCCAGGGTTTGCGACCAAAGCGAACAAAGTCGGCGGTCAGGGTTCCTGCACTGATAAAGGAACCAACCACCATGGTCAACGCCGTGGTGAACTCGATGGGATTGCTTGGTTGTACCTGCTGCAGTGCAGCCATGCCACCGGTCGAGGTCACTGCCAGCCAGACCGAGTAGCCACCGAGCAGTGCAATGGCCGGTACGGCCACAAAGCTCAGCACCATCAGGGCAGAGATCCCGAAGTAGACGGTCACCGTCATCAACATGCCCGAAATGGCGATCAGCCAGTTCACATCTATGCCGGTCGCCTTCTGCACCGGCAGGGCAAACATCGCCACGCCAACGCCAAACCAGCCGACCTGAGTGCCGCCGAGCAGCAGGGATGGCAGCCAGGAACCTTTCACCCCAAAGGAGTAACGAGCCAGCAGATGGGTAGAGAGGCCGGTTGAGGCACCGATATAACCGAGACAAGCGGTGTAGATACCCAGCAACAAGTTGCCGATAAGTACCGCCTTGATGAAGTCATCGAATACCAGCCCGGTACCAAGCGCACCACCGGTCCACATGCTGGCAGAGAAGAAGGTCAGGCCGAGCATCACCAGCATCAGCGACAGCACACCTTTGCGCCCTTTGGCGGGTACCGCCCCCAAACAGTATTCGTTATCCTGCGCCATGCTCTCTCTCCACGTAATAGGCAAAACGCGCCGGATTTTACATGTAAAACGTTTTACGTCAATCAATCATGGTTAAATCACTGGATAAAACCATCAATAGCAGTCAAATGAGTAATACATTAGGACTCAAACCAGCAGATAAACAGTGTCGGCTGCAAGCAGAGGGGGTTGCGGAATAGGAAATGTAAGGGGATATAAGAAAAATGACAGATGCAAAAAAGCCTCCCTTTTCAGGGAGGCTTTCTATTTAATGGTGCTGATACCCAGAATCGAACTGGGGACCTCATCCTTACCAAGGATGCGCTCTACCGACTGAGCCATATCAGCACACTAACCGGTAAAGACCACGCTGGGCGTAATCTTGAAATTGGGTGCCTGGCAGTGTCCTACTCTCGCATGGCGAATGCCACACTACCATCGGCACTACCGCGTTTCACTTCTGAGTTCGGCATGGGTTCAGGTGGTTCCACGGCGCTATGGCCGCCAGGCAAATTCTTAATCTAGAAAGCTGACGTGAGTAGTGATGTTGCGCTTGGCTTGTCACTATCACTGAATTTGAGTAGTTCGTTCTATTTGCTACAAGCCTTAGAACACTTCTTGGGTGTTGTATGGTTAAGCCTCACGGGTAATTAGTACGGGTTAGCTCAATGCATCGCTGCACTTACACACCCCGCCTATCAACGTTGTGGTCTCCAACGGCCCTTTAGGACCCTCAAGGGGTCAGGGATGACTCATCTCAGGGCTCGCTTCCCGCTTAGATGCTTTCAGCGGTTATCGATTCCGAACTTAGCTACCGGGCAGTGCCACTGGCGTGACAACCCGAACACCAGAGGTTCGTTCACTCCGGTCCTCTCGTACTAGGAGCAACTCCCTTCAATCATCCAACGCCCACGGCAGATAGGGACCGAACTGTCTCACGACGTTCTGAACCCAGCTCGCGTACCACTTTAAATGGCGAACAGCCATACCCTTGGGACCGACTTCAGCCCCAGGATGTGATGAGCCGACATCGAGGTGCCAAACACCGCCGTCGATATGAACTCTTGGGCGGTATCAGCCTGTTATCCCCGGAGTACCTTTTATCCGTTGAGCGATGGCCCTTCCATTCAGAACCACCGGATCACTATGACCTACTTTCGTACCTGCTCGACCTGTCCGTCTCGCAGTTAAGCTGGCTTATGCCATTGCACTAACCTCCTGATGTCCGACCAGGATTAGCCAACCTTCGTGCTCCTCCGTTACTCTTTGGGAGGAGACCGCCCCAGTCAAACTACCCACCAGGCACTGTCCGCG
>NZ_JBQBEH010000008.1:1465000-1592500 GCF_051919665.1 Aeromonas sp. 55A
GCCAGCTGCTGCCAGCTATCAACTGCTTGTGACCACTCCCGGGCACCTTCCCACAATTGGGCAAGCAGTTGGCGGTTTTCAGCACTTTGCTTCATCTGTCCCTTGGCCATGGCCGCTTCCAGCAGACGGGCTCCACGATAAGGCAGCCCTTGCCAGGCATAGAGACGGATCAGCTGATTGCGGGCAGACGCATCATCCATCAGTTTTCTGTCGATAGCTGTTTGCAACAGAGCCAACGCCTGATCGCCACGTTTGGCGGAGAGGTTGAGCGATACCGCCTGTTGCCACCATTTGCTCTCTTTGGGTTCGTGGCTGATCAACTCGGCCGCCTGATCGGCAGCCACGCCATAACGTTGCTGAGCGGTGAGGGCGGAGAGACGAATGATGGCGGCCTGTTTCTGCCAACCCTTCTTCAACAACTGTTCGCTCTGGCTGGCGGCGTCACCGTACTGCTTGTTGTGGTAATAGAGACCGGCCAGACGCAGGCGTAGTGCATCGTCTTGCTTGAGTGCCAGTGCCGCCTTGTAGCTGGCGATGGCACCAGACCAGTTGGATTGCTGGGCCTGAATATCGCCGCGCAGTCGCAGCAGCTGGAGCTGTTGTTGCTCGGGCCACTCTTTATAGGCAAGGGCCTGTTCGACATAACGGCTCGCCTGGGCGGTCTGTTGCAGATTGGCCGCCAGCGAGGCTTGCAGCTGCGCCAGCCAGGCACGCTCGGCATCGCTATTTGGCTTGAGGCCGGACGCCTTGCTCTGGGCTTGTTGCCACTGACCGGACTGATAGAGCTTCATCACGGGTTCAAGCTGACGGGAGAAGTGAGGGCTGACCTCCATCGCCAGACAGGCTTGGCCAACCAGGGCCAGCAGACAGATCCAGATCCGCAACATAGTTATGACTCCAGTTTGAATTTGAGCGTGATGACTTGCACCAGCTTGTCGGTAGCGCCCGGTCTCGGCTGATAGCGCCACTTGTTGATCGCCTGAATGGCCGCCCGCTCGAACTGACGCTTGGGCTTGGCCTCGACCACTTCCACATCTTGCACGCCACCTTCGGCATTCACGCTAAAGCGCAGGGTGACGAATCCTTCGATCCCTGACTGCTGGGCACGATAGGGGTAGACCGGCTCGATCCGTTGCAGCGGCATCAGCATGTCACCTGCGCCGATACCCGCTCCCTGCTGCTGACCGTGGTAGTTGCCACTCAATACCGGTGAGGTACTGGTCGCCACACCGGGGGCATAGACCTGCACCGCGCTGAGGCTGGAGACCAGATCCAGACTCGGCTCAACGGCCGCCAAGGGGGCCGCGGCAGGCATCGGCAGCGGTGTCGAGGCCAATGCCGCGGGAGGCTCTGGCAAAGGTTCAGGCTCCTGCGGCACCGGACGCTCGCGCACCTGCACCTCGGTCACCTCGTTCTGCATATTGATGACGATGGGCTTCTGTTCGCTCGCCACCTTCTCGCCCCGGGGCGGTTCAACCAGCGTGGCCATAAACAGCAGGATGCCCAGACTGAGGGCAATCCCCAGCCCCAGGCTCATCAGCTTGTATTTCATTTTGGCGCCACCGCCACGGCGATATTGGCGATACCCGCCGCCTTGGCCTCATCCATCACCCGCACCACCTTGCCGTGGGGCACCCGCTCATCGGCCTGGATCACCAGACTGGCATCGGGCTGCTCCGCCAGCAGGCGGGCGATGGTGGCCTGTACCCGCTCCACATCGATCTGCTTGCGGTCGAGGAAGATCTGACCCTGAGCCCCAATCGCCAGCATGATGCTGGAGGATTTCTGCGCCTTGGCCTGACTGGCCTGGGGTCTGTGCACCTCGAGTCCGGCTTCACGCACGAAGGAGGTGGTGACAATAAAGAAGATCAGCATGATGAACACGATATCCAGCATGGGGGTCATGTCGATCTGCACTTCGTCACGCTGGCGTTTGGATTGCCGTCTCATTGCATTACCTTCTCTTCTCGCAGGCCGTCCCGGGTCTTGGCCAGCGCACGCTTGGCCTGACTCTCGAGCCGACTGAGTAACAACACGCCGGAGAGCGCCACCACCATGCCCGCCATGGTGGGGATAGTGGCGCGGGAGATCCCGCCCGCCATGCTCTCCGGGTTAAAGCGGTTGGCCGCAGCCAACGCATCGAATACGCCGATCATGCCGGTCACAGTGCCCAGCAGCCCCAGCATGGGGCAGAGCACCACCAGGGTGCGGATGAAGATCAGATGACGGTTCAGTTCCAGCTCCGCCTGTGCCAGCCAGCGGCTGCGGATCGCTCGGGCGTGCCAGCTGTGGCGCTCGCTGCGGGCCTGCCAGCGGCCGAGCAGCTGTTGCTGCAACGGGCCAAAACCCAGATTGAGGTAGAGCAACCGCTCGATCATCAAAATCCACATCAGCACCAGCAGGGCCAGAATGACCCAGAGCACCGGGCCGCCACGGCCCATGAAGCTCTGCAGCTGTTGCCAGATGTCGAGCATCATGCTGCTCGCTCCATCCCGCCGTTATTGCTCTCGGCGCGCTCGGCCAGAATGCCGGCTACCTGCTGCTCCAGTACATTGGAGAGCTCGGTGAAGCGCGATTGCAGCAGGCTGTGGGCCAGGATCAGCGGAATGGCCGCCACCAGACCCTGTACCGTGGTAACCAGCGCCATGGAGATGCCGCCCGCCATGATCTTGGGATCGCCGGTACCAAACTGGGTGATCGCCTGGAAGGTGCCGATCATCCCGGTCACGGTACCGAGCAGACCCAGCATGGGGGCGATGGCCGCGATCACCTTGACCATGCCGATGCCGCGCTCCATGCGAGGAGTCTCCTGCAGGATCGCCTCATCAAGACGCAGTTCGAGGGTCTCCATGCTCAGCTCGGGGTGTTTGTCCGCCACCGTCAGCACCCGGCCGAGGGCGTTGTCGGCGTGATACTCGCCGCTCTTGAGCTGGCGGCGCACCCGACCCAGTTCGCGGGAGAGGCTCCACAGCCGTACCGCAGCGATACCCAAACCGATGGCGGCCAACAGCACGATAATGGCGCCGACCTGACCACCTTGTTGTACCTGCTGCCAGAAGGTAGGCGCCTGTGCCAGCATCGCCAGCAGAGTGCCATGCGAAGGATCCAGCGGCAGCGCTTCCCCTTCCTGACCCTGATAAGCCGCAACGGCAGAGAGCACGCTACCGGGCAGACCCAGTACCGGGCTCAAGCCTTCGGCGGTCGGTTGCAGGAAGCCTTCGCTCCCCAGCAGGGCAAAACTGCCAACCCGGGTCAGCAACTGCTCGCTGGCAGCCCCCTGGGCATCGAGCACCTTGCCGTTGAACTGAGCAATCCGGCCAGATTCGCGGATCTCCTGCAGCAGCGTGGCGGGCAGCAGGGCGAGGGCGGCGCGATCCGGCACCTGTTTATCCTGTGCCATGGCTTTCAGCGGGGCGAGACGCTCCGGGTACTGGCCCTCGACGGAGGATTCGCTCAGCAGCTTGACCGCATCGCTGGCGCCCTGACGGGTGACCGCGAAGATCTCGTTCATGTCGCCGGAGGCTTGCTCCCACTGGGCGTTAAGCTCGACCAGCTGCTTCTCGTTGCTGGCGAACTTGCCAGCCAGCTCCTTGCTCAAGCGCTGGGCCTCGGCCAGTCTGGCGCGGGCAGTGCCGAGCTCCTTGGCAACGGTCGCCAGATCTTGCTGAGCCTGCTGTTCACGAGCCTGTTCCTGCTGCTGCCACTCATCAGCGACAGCGGCATTGGCACCGCAGGAGAGAGCAATAAGGAGGGGGAACCACTTCATGGTGACTCTCATGATTGGGCCTCCTGACTACGGCTGACAGAGAGGGGGACATTGAGCAACTGGGGAACTTTCTTGTCGGCGGCCACATCCATCGCCTCGGCGATAGGGGAGAGCCACTGGCTGTCGAGGGCTTGCCACTGCTTAGACTCGGCAGACCAGCGCCATGCCTGACTGCGATCGGCCGTCATTGCCAGCAGGGAGACCCGACCCAGCGCCAGCACATCGACCCGACGCGGAGCACCATCCAGCTCCAGCTCGGCGGAATAGCTGTCCATCCGGCTGCCGTACTCGGCTTCAATCTGATAGGCCTGCAGCAGCTGACGGAATTTCTCTGCCTCGCTAACGTCTGCGCGGGCCAGGGTCGCTTTCAACTGTTCAACCCGCGCCAGCCGATCTTCCTTGCGCAGCGGAATGTCGTTTTGCACCAGCTGTTCCAGATCTGCCTGCATCTGCAACATCAGCGGGATCAAGCCCTGACGGGTCTCTTGCACCGCTTCCAGCTGCTGGCTCAATTTACCCAGCTCATTTTGCTGATCGGCCACCAGAGATTGCATGTAGCGGTTGTAGGCCTCGAGGTCACGCAGTTGCAGCTGGGCGTTTTGCAGCTCCAGTCGTGCGGCAACGGCGGCATCGGCGGCTTTTTCCACCCGCTGCTGGGAGGCTTTCCCGGCAGCTATGCTGTTCTTGAGGGCGGGAGCAACCAGCTCATCCCCGATGGCAGCAAAGTGGACTGACAGTGGCAGCAGGGCCACACCCCATAATTTGTTCATTGAAATACATCTTACTAATGATAACTATTATCATTATCTCAAATGCAGGGCGGACTGGCAACGAGAGGATTTTCTTGGCCTTTATGCACAAAAACAGGATAATTTTTAAACACGCACGGAATAAGTGGCGCCAATAGCCACCGCACAAATATAAATAACGAGAAAAAATCTTTTCGATCAGTGTGATAGAGATCGAAAAAGGAGAAAGTAATGCTCAACGATGCGATCTGGGAACATATCGACAAGTTCACCAAGGCAACAAAAACCAGCGATATCCAGCAACTGCTGGAGCGCTTCAGTCATCAAATGGGCTTTGATTACTTTCGGCTGCTGATTATTTTCCCCATCAGCATGCAAAAATCCCACGTGGCACTATTCAACAACTGTCCGACCACCTGGTTTGACGCATATAGCGAAAACCAGTATCTGACCCAGGATCCGGTGGTCTATCTGGGGCTGAAACAGACCCAGCCTATCTTCTGGAACAAGCTCGACTGCGACTCGCCCTGGCTGCCCAGCGCCAGCCGCGACGTGATGAACCTGGCCGCCGATTTCGGGGTACGCAATGGCGTCTCCTTTCCGCTGCACACCCCGCAGGGGGAGCACGGCATCCTCTCATTCATCACCAAGGAGAAATCCAACTCCGATCTGATGTTTGAAAATGTTCCGCTGCTGTCGTTCTGCGCCAGCTACATCTTCAACTCCGCGCTGCAACTGATCAAAAGCAGACCGGATATGATGAAATACCTGACCGAACTGTCGGATCGGGAGAAGGAGTGCCTGTTCTGGGCCAGCGAGGGCAAGACCTCCTGGGAGATCGCCACCATCCTCGGCATCAGTGAGCGGACGGTTAACTTCCATCTGACCCAGGTGACCAACAAAACCGACTCGAAGAATCGCAGTCAGGCCATCGCCAAAGGGATCACCAGCGGCATCATAGTGCCCTCCCTCGACGAGGTCACCATCACCAACCTGCGGCTGTCGTAACCCCTCAGCCGAAACAAAAAGAGCCGCAATTGCGGCTCTTTTTCATTTGAGAGAGTGACTTACTCGACGGTCACCGATTTTGCCAGGTTGCGCGGCTGGTCGACGTCAGTGCCCTTGATCAGGGCAACGTGGTAGGAGAGCAGCTGCAGCGGCACGGTATAGACGATGGGGGCGATCATCTCTTCCACATGGTTGAGGTTCATGACCCGCATGGTCTCGTCGCTCTTGAAGCCGGTATCGGCATCGGCGAACACGTAGAGGATACCGCCACGGGCGCGCACCTCTTCCACGTTGGACTTGAGCTTCTCCAGCAGATCGTTGTTCGGCGCCACCACAATGATGGGCATCTCGGCATCGATCAGCGCCAGCGGGCCATGCTTCAGTTCACCAGCGGCGTAGGCTTCGGCGTGGATGTAGGAGATCTCTTTGAGCTTGAGCGCCCCCTCCATGGCGATGGGGTACTGGCTGCCGCGGCCGAGGAACAGGCTGTGCTGCTTGTCGGCAAACTCTTCGGCCAGGGTTTCGATATCCTTGGCCAGTGCCAGGCTCTCTTTAATACGCAGCGGCAGGGCTTGCAGCGCCTTGACCAGTTCGGCCTCGGCGGCGGCGCTCAGGTGGCCACGGCAGTGACCGACCGAGGCCACCAGCATCAGCAGGCCAGCCAGCTGGGTGGTGAACGCCTTGGTGGAGGCCACACCAATTTCTGCCCCCGCGCGAGTCATAAAGGCCAGATCCGATTCACGCACCAGCGAAGAGCCCGGCACGTTGCAGATAGCCAGCGAGCTCATGTAGCCGGATTCCTTGGCCAGACGCAGCGCCGCCAGGGTATCGGCGGTCTCGCCGCTCTGGGAGAGGGTCACCAGCAGGCTGTTGGGGCGCACTACCGATTTGCGATAGCGGAACTCGGAGGCGATCTCCACATCGCAGGAGACGCCAGCGATCTCTTCGAACCAGTAGCGGGCCACCATGCCGGAGTGATAGGAGGTACCGCAGGCAACGATCTGCACGTGTTCGACCTTGTCAAAGATGGCGCGCGCGCCGTTGCCGAACGATTCGACCACCACGTGATCGCTGCCCAGACGCCCTTCCAGGGTGTTGGTGATCGCTTTGGGTTGCTCGTGGATCTCCTTGAGCATGTAGTGACGGTATTCACCCTTGTCACCGGCATCGTGGGAGAGTTCGGACTCCTGCTCTTCGCGCACCACAGCGTTGCCGTTGGTATCGAAGATCTGCACATCGCGGCGGGTCACTTCGGCCACATCCCCCTCTTCCAGGAAGATGAAGCGACGGGTCACCGGCAGCAGCGCCATCTGGTCGGAGGCGATAAAGTTCTCGCCGATACCGCGGCCGATCACCAGAGGTGAACCGGAGCGGGCAACCACCACGCGGCTGTCGTCGCGGCTGTCCATCACCACGGTACCGTAGGCACCGCGCAGCTGCTTCACCGCAGTCTGCATGGCGGCCAGCAGGCTACCGGCGCTCTTCAGCTCGTGATGGACCAGATGGGCAATCACCTCGGTATCAGTGTCGGAGCTGAACACATAGCCCAGCGCCTTCAACTCTTCCCGCAGCTCTTCGTGGTTCTCGATAATGCCGTTGTGCACCACCACGATATGCTCGGAGACGTGGGGGTGGGCGTTGCGCTCGGAGGGCTCGCCGTGAGTGGCCCAGCGGGTATGGGCGATGCCGGTACCACCGTGAACGGACTGCTCGTCGAGCGCCTTGGCCAGCTCGGCCACCTTGCCCAGACGGCGAACCCGCTGCAACGGCTGGTTGGCGCTAAACACGGCCACACCGGCTGAGTCATAACCGCGGTACTCCAGACGGCGCAGTCCCTCTACCAGAATTTCAGCCACATCACGTTGGGCGACAGCCCCGACGATGCCACACATACACTTCTCCTTGAGATGCAAATCGTAAAGTCAGTTGGATGGTTCAGAGCTCGTGTCAGCAAGTGACCGGGGCGCAGATAAGCGTCACCCCCTGGGCTTGAATCTGTTCTCTGGCCTCGCTGGCCAGCCCCTCGTCGGTCACCAGGGTATGGATGCTCGACCAGGGAAGTTCGAGATTGGGGATCTTGCGGCCGATCTTCTCCGATTCGACCATCACAATGACCTCCCGCGACACCTCGGCCATGACCCGCGACAGGCCCACCAGCTCGTTGAAGGTGGTGGTGCCACGCTCCGGGTCGATGCCGTCGGCACCGATAAAGAGCTGGTCGAAGTCGTAGGAGCGCAGCACCTGTTCCGCCACCTGCCCCTGGAAGGATTCGGAGTGAGGGTCCCAAGTGCCACCGGTCATTAACAGGGTAGGCTCATTTTCCAGCTCGCGCAGGGCTCCGGCCACATTGAGGGAGTTGGTCATCACGATGAGGCCGCGCTTGTTGCCCAGCATGGGGATCATGGCGCTGGTGGTGCTGCCGCTGTCGATGATGACGCGGTTGTGATCACGCAGCCGCTCGGCCGCCGCACGGGCAATGGCTAACTTTCGGTTCGAAACTTGCTCAGGGTTGACCTCGACCACCATCTCACTCGGCAAAGGGACAGCACCACCGTAACGGCGCAGCAGCAGACCGCCGGTCTCCAGTACCGCCAGATCTTTACGGATAGTCACTTCGGAGGTAGAAAAGTGTTTGGCGAGGGCGTCGACGCTCACTTCACCCTGCTCTTGTACCAGGGTCACTATGGTGTGTCGGCGTTGTTGAGTATTACGTTTGGTCATTTTTAAGTTTCGATTCGAAAGAACATCGAAATATTAGCCCCTTTTTCGGAAAAATAAAACAGCAAATAGGATCCGATTTGGTTCGATGCCAGAATGGGGTGCCAATTTGCGACGAGGATGCCATGCAAAAGAGAGTCATCTGGCTGGTGGAGGATGAGGCCAGCATCGCCGACACCCTGATTTACGCCCTGCAGACCGACGGGTTCGAGGTGGAGTGGTTCATGCTGGGCCAGCAGTTGCTGACACGACTGGAACAGACGCGACCCGACTTCCTGATCCTCGATGTGGGGCTGCCCGACATCAGCGGCTTCGAACTCTGCAAGCAGGTGAGGGCGCTGACCGATATCCCCCTGATGTTCCTCACCGCCCGCAGCGAGGAGATAGACCGGCTGATCGGGCTGGAGATCGGTGCCGACGACTATGTGGCCAAACCCTTCTCGCCACGGGAAGTGTGTGCCCGGGTGCGGGTCATCCTGCGCCGCAGCCAGCCCGTCGCCCCCCAGCCCAGCGCCCTGCTGGTACTGGATGAGGAGCGGGCCCGCATCCATTTTCGCGGCCAACCGCTGGCCCTCACCCGCTACGAATATCTGCTGCTCAAGACCCTGATGCAGGCGCCGGGGCGGGTCTACTCCCGCCAACAGCTGATGGACCTGGTGTGGCAGGATGCGGAGGAGAGTCTGGATCGCACCGTCGATACCCATATCAAGACCATCCGCGCCAAGCTGCGCGAACATGATCCCGAGGCCAACCTGATCCTCACCCACCGCGGGCTGGGCTACAGCCTGGAGCTGGCATGAGACTCGGACTGCAACTGCTGTGCGGCCTGCTGCTGATCTTCGCGCTGGCCGCCTGGTTCGTGCTGGAGATCTTCGTCGAGGAGATAAAACCGGGAGTGCGCAGCGCCACCGAGGATACTCTGGTAGACATGACCCAGCTGCTGGCACCGCTGGCGCTCGATGATCTGAAAGAGGGCAATATGATGAACGGGCGGTTGGCCAGCGCCTTCGCCCGCCTCAACCAGAATCCCATCAATGCGATGATCGATGGCCACCTCAAGCAGCAGGCGGAGTACCGCATCTATGTCACTGACCAGAAGGGCATGGTGATTTACGACTCCGACGGCACGGATCTGGGCAAAGACTATTCCCGCTGGAACGATGTCTACCGCACTCTGCGCGGCCAGTATGGCGCCCGCAGCACCCGCACCGATCCCGACGATGCAGCCAGCTCGACCATGTATGTGGCGGCGCCGCTGCGGGAAGGGGCCGAGATCATCGGCTCCCTCACCGTCGCCAAACCCAATCGCACCCTGATGCCTGCCATCGAGCGCGGGGAACAGGAGCTGCTGCGGGCCGGCGGCCAGATGCTGCTCATCTCGCTGCTGATCGGCAGCCTGCTGGTGTGGTGGCTCAACCGCGCCATCGGCAAGCTGGTGCACTACGCCGACTCGGTCAGCAAGGGGGAGGCGGCACCGCTGCCGCAGTTGCACACCGTCGAGCTGGATCGGCTCGGCCGCTCGCTGGAGACCATGCGCCACCAGCTCGATGGCAAAAGCTACATAGAAGCCTATGTGCACAGCCTGACCCACGAGCTGAAGAGCCCGCTGGCCGCTATTCGCGGGGCAGGGGAGATTTTGGCCGAAACGCCGCCCCCCGAAGTTGCCAAACGCTTTATCGGCAACATCAATCAGGAGAGTGCCCGCATGCAGCAGCTGATCGAGCGAATGCTGCAACTGGCGCGGCTGGAGTCGGGGCAGGGGCTGGATCGCCAGTCGGTGGAGCCAGCGAAACTGGGCAAGCGCACCCTCGATGCCCGCCAGATCATCGCCCAGCGCCGTCAGGTCGAGTTGGTGGCCGAGCTGGCCAGCGCGCCGAAACAGAAGTGGGATCCGCTGTTGGTGGAGCAGGCCATCGGCAACCTGTTGGATAACGCCATCGACTTCTCTCCCGCCAACGGGCAAGTCACCCTGAGCGGCAGCCAGCAGGAGGAGGGCTACTGTTTTCGGGTCACCGACAGCGGCCCCGGCATTCCCGACTACGCATTGCCGCGCATCTTCGAGCGCTTCTACTCCCTGCCGCGCCCCGACAAGGGCAAGAGCAGCGGTCTCGGGCTCAGTTTCGCCCATGAGGTGGCCCACCAGCATGGCGGCCGTCTGACCCTGAGCAACCGGCCAGAGGGAGGCGCGCTGGCGGAACTCTGGCTGCCATTCACCTAGTCCCCCCGCAACTTCACATTCCCCACACAAAGCGGCATTAGACTGCCGCTTTCTCTCATCCATTTGCTCAAGGAAATGCTATGTCCCGCCTGCTTCTCTCCAGCCTGCTGGCTGCCGGTCTGCTCGCAGCCCTGCCAGCCTCCGCCGCCAGCGGCTGCTTTCTCTATGCTGACGGCAACGGCCAGACCCTCTCCAGCGAAGGGGACTGCTCCAGCCAGCTGCCGCCCGCGTCCACCTTCAAGATCCCGCTCGCGCTGATGGGTTACGACAGTGGCTATCTGGTTGATGAAGAGCATCCGGCACTGCCTTACAAGCCGAGCTATGACGGCTGGCTACCCGCCTGGCGCGAAACCACTACCCCGCGCCGCTGGGAAACCTACTCGGTGGTCTGGTTCTCCCAGCAGATCACCGAATGGCTGGGGATGGAGCGCTTCCAGCAATACGTCGACCGCTTCGACTACGGCAACCGGGATCTCTCCGGCAATCCGGGCAAGCATGATGGTCTGACCCAGGCCTGGCTCAGTTCCAGCCTCGCCATCAGTCCGGAGGAGCAAGCCCGCTTCCTCGGCAAGATGCTGAGCGGCAAGCTGCCGGTCTCGGCGCAGACCCTGCAGTACACCGCCAATATCCTCAAGGTGAGCGAGATCGACGGCTGGCAGATCCACGGCAAGACCGGCATGGGCTACCCGAAGAAGCTGGATGGCAGCCTCAACCGCGATCAGCAGATCGGCTGGTTCGTCGGCTGGGCCAGCAAACCGGGCAAGCAGCTGATCTTCGTCCATACCGTGGTGCAAAAGCCCGGCAAGCAGTTCGCCTCCCTCAAGGCGAAAGAAGAGGTGCTGGCCGCCCTGCCCGGAAAATTGAAGACCCTGTAATCCCTCCAGAAACCGGCGCAATGCCGGTTTTTTTATCCCCCTTCACCACCACTTCACACAAGCCCATCACCCCTTCACGTCGGGCAGACAAACTCGCTCCATCCAACAAGGAGACGTGTCATGGTCAAACAGATATTCACCCACAAGATCTTTCTGCTGCTGTTGCTCAGCCTGCTGTTAATGATGCCGGTGCAATCCATCATGGAGCTGAACCGGGAGCGTCAGGCTTACCGCAGTCAGGCCATTCACAGCATCATGGCCAGCAGCAGCGGCCCGCAACGACTGATGGGGCCTATTATCGTGCAGCCCTATACCCGTTCGGTGACGGTCGAGCAGGAGGGCAAGCGCTTCGTCCGTCAGGAGCAGATCTACCGCTACCTGCTGCCGGAGCAACTGGATATCAAGGCCAACATGGAGGTCACCCCGCGCAAGCTGGGCATCTATCAGGCGCAGGTCTACCAGACCCAGCTCACCCTCTCGGGCTACCTGCCTACCCGACAGAGTCTGCTGGATAATGCGAACCCACCGCTTGATGAAGCGGCCGAGCTGGTGGCGGGCAAACCCTACCTGAGCCTGGTGCTCTCCGATGCCCGCGGTATCAACAGCGTCCCCGAACTGCAACTCGGCACACAGCGGATCCCGTTTGCCCCCGGCGCCCGCCTAGGTGACGCGCTCGCGGGTATCCATGCTCCGCTCGACAGCCTGCCGCAACAGGATGGCACCTTTCATCTGGAGCTCAATCTGCAGGGGATGAACACCCTCGACATAGTACCGCTGGGCAAGGAGAGCACCCTGTTGCTGGCGGGCAACTGGCCCCATCCCAACTTTATCGGCGACTTTCTGCCGGGCAGTCGCACCCTGAGCCCGCAAGGGTTTGAGGCCAACTGGCAAACCAGCTGGTTCGCCAGCGACATGGAGACCCGCTTCAACCGGATGATGAACGGGGGCGATAGCAATCTCTCCACTTTCAGCGTCAGTCTGGTGCAGCCGGTGGATCACTATCAACTCAATGAGAGGGCGGCCAAATATGCCCTGCTGTTTATCGGCCTCACCTTTATCAGCTTCTTCATGTTCGAGCTGCTCAAGGGGCTGAGGGTTCACCCGATCCAGTACGCGCTGGTGGGCATGGGGCTGGCTATCTTCTATCTGGTGCTGCTAGCCCTGACCGAACACCTCGGCTTTGGCTGGGCCTATCTGGTGGCCGCACAGGCCAGCGTACTGCTCAACGGTTTCTACCTCAGTCATGTGCTGGGTGGCCCGAAACAGGGGATCGGCTTCGCAGCGCTGCTCGGGCTGGTCTATGCCATCCTCTACAGCCTGCTGCAGGCCGAAGAGATCGCCCTGCTGCTCGGCGCCCTGCTCTTGTTCGCCACTCTGGCACTGATCATGATGCTGACCCGCAAGCTCGACTGGTATCAGGTGATGGACTACAGCGCACCCGCGACCACATGGGCGGCCCCCCAGTCATCGACCAGTGACACCAACCATCAGTCATAAGCCCAAAAAAACCGGCGCCATCAGGCGCCGGTTCTATTTTATTGATCGGGCATCACTTCTTCTTGACCGGACGAGCCCAGTTCTTGATGTGACGCTGGGGTACCCGGGTTATCACGAGTTCATTTTCACCCACGTCCTTGGTAATAGTAGAGCCGGCACCCAGGGTGGCACCCTTGCCGATGCGAACAGGCGCTACCAGTTGGGTATCAGAACCGACGAACACATCGTCCTCGATGATGGTCTGGAATTTGTTGACCCCGTCGTAGTTGCAGGTGATGGTACCGGCACCGATGTTCACCCCGGCACCGATCTCGGCATCACCCAGATAGGTCAGATGACCGCACTTGGAACCAACCCCAAGACGGGCCTTCTTCATCTCGACGAAGTTGCCAACGTGCGCATCCTGCTCCAGAACCGCCCCCGGACGCAAGCGGGTAAACGGACCCACTGAGCACTGTTCTGCCACCTGTGCACCCTCGATGACCGAGTAGGGTTTCACCTCGGTGTGATCGCCAATGACACAATCTTTCAGTACGCAACCGGCTCCGATACGAACATGATTGCCGAGAGTCACCTTGCCCTCAATGATGACGTTTGCATCAATAACAACCTCTTCACCAATTTCCAAAACCCCACGCAAATCAAAGCGTGCGGGGTCGATCATGGTTGCGCCTGCAATCATCAGTTTCTCAGCCTGCATCTGCTGATAGCTGCGCTCAAGTTGGGCCAATTGCACCCGATTGTTGGCCCCTTCAACTTCAGCGGCACGCTCTGGATGCACAGCGGCAATCGGGCAATTATCGCCGTGAGCCATGGCGATCACATCCGTCAGATAGAACTCACCCTGGGCATTCTTGTTGTCGAGACGAGACAACCATTGACGCAACTGGCCCCCATTGGCCACCAGCACGCCGGTATTCACCTCACGGATCGCCAGCTGTTCGGCATTGGCATCCTTCTGCTCGACGATACCGACTACCTGACCATTTTCACGGACGATGCGGCCATAGCCGGTGGGGTTGTCCAGTACCACGGTCAGCAGTGCCATCCCGTTTTCAGCCTTGGCAGCCAGCAGTCGCTGCAGGGTCTCTGGCTGGATCAGCGGGGTATCGCCGTAGAGCACCAGCACATCGTCTTCATCCTTCCAGAACGGGATGGCCTGGGCGACGGCATGACCGGTCCCCAGCTGCTGCGCCTGCAGCACCCAGTTCACATCGGCCGCCACGATCCGCTCTTTCAGCAGCTCGGCACCGTGGCCATAAACCAGATGCAACTGCTCGGCACCGACCTGACGGGCGGTATCGATCACATGGGAAACCATAGGTTTGTTGGCTACCGGGTGCAGTACCTTGGGCAGGGAAGAGCGCATACGGGTACCTTTACCCGCAGCCAGGATCACGACGTTGAGAGACATGACTTCGACCTTGAACTTGTGTGGAAATACTCGGCGGAGTCTATCGAACGGGTAAAAAAAAAGCGACCCGAAGGTCGCTTTTTACATCACCGTTATTAGCGGTAATTCTTTTTGACGATATCGATGACTCGCAGTTGAGCCATCGCCTTGGCCAGCTCGGTGGCGGCCTGGGCGTAGTCGATATCACCATGGGAGCTGTGGATCCGCTCTTCGGCTGCACGCTTGGCTTCCTGGGCTTTCGCCTCATCCAAGTCGTCAGCACGAATCGCGGTGTCCGCAAGCACGGTCACGGATTCAGGTTGTACTTCCAGCATACCGCCGGAGATGTACAGCACCTCTTCAGTTCCGTTCTGCTTCACCAAGCGGACCAGGCCCGGCTTGATGGCAGTCAGCAACGGAGCATGACCGTGGCGGAGACCCAACTCACCTTCGGAGCCTGATACCTGAGCGGATTGCACGCGACCGGAAAACAGTTTTCCTTCGGCGCTCACCACGTCCAGGTGAAAGGAGATCATCTCTGCCATGGGCCCTCCTGTCGAGGCTTACAGTTTCTTGGATTTCTCGACGACTTCGTCGATACCGCCAACCATGTAGAACGCCTGCTCGGGCAGATCGTCATACTCGCCTTTCAGGATGCCCTGGAAACCACGGATGGTCTCTTTCAGCGGCACGTATTTACCCGGAGAACCGGTAAACACTTCTGCTACGAAGAACGGCTGGGACAGGAAACGCTCGATCTTACGGGCACGGGCTACGGTCAGTTTGTCTTCTTCTGACAGTTCATCCATACCCAGGATGGCGATGATGTCCTTCAGCTCTTTGTAGCGCTGCAGTACGGTCTGAACGCCACGAGCGGTCTCGTAGTGTTCTTTGCCAACCACCAGCGGATCCAGCTGACGAGAGGTAGAGTCCAGCGGGTCAACGGCCGGGTAGATACCCAGTGCCGCGATTTGACGGGACAGTACGACAGTCGCATCCAGGTGGGCGAAGGTGGTCGCCGGAGACGGGTCAGTCAAGTCATCCGCAGGCACGTAAACGGCCTGTACGGAGGTGATGGAACCAGTCTTGGTGGAGGTGATACGTTCTTGCAGAACACCCATCTCCTCGGCCAGGGTCGGCTGGTAACCTACTGCGGAAGGCATACGGCCCAGCAGTGCGGATACTTCGGTACCGGCCAAGGTGTAACGGTAGATGTTGTCCACGAAGAACAGCACGTCACGACCCTCGTCACGGAACTTCTCAGCCATGGTCAGGCCGGTCAGCGCAACGCGCAGACGGTTTCCGGGCGGCTCGTTCATCTGACCGTAAACCAGAGATACTTTGTCCAGTACGTTGGACTCCATCATCTCGTGGTAGAAGTCGTTACCCTCACGGGTACGCTCACCTACACCGGCGAACACAGAGTAACCACTGTGCTCGATCGCGATGTTACGGATCAGCTCCATCATGTTTACGGTTTTGCCTACACCGGCACCACCGAACAGACCAACCTTACCACCCTTGGCGAACGGGCATACCAGGTCGATAACCTTGATGCCTGTTTCCAGCAGATCGTTACTGTTGGACTGATCTTCGTAGCTGGGGGCAGCGCGGTGGATAGACCAGCACTCTTCTTCACCGATCGGACCTTTTTCGTCGATTGGCTCGCCCAGTACGTTCATGATCCGACCCAGAGTCGCAGTACCGACCGGAACCTGGATGGATTTACCGCTATTCACTACTTCCAACCCACGACGCAGACCGTCGGAGGAGCCCATGGTGATGCAACGAACGACGCCGCCACCGATCTGTTGCTGAACTTCCAGCACCAGACCCTGGCCTTGACCTTCGCTAACGACCTTCAGTGCATCGTACACCTGGGGCACGGCATTCTGCGGGAACTCGATGTCCACCACAGCGCCGATGATTTGGACGATGAAACCGTTACTCATGTCAAATCCTCTAAACCTTTGATAACCCTTGCCTTACACCGCAGCAGCACCGGATACGATCTCTGTCAGCTCCTGGGTAATACTGGCCTGACGGGCCTTGTTGTATACCAGTTGCAGATCGTTAATCAGGTTACCGGCGTTGTCAGTCGCGGCTTGCATGGCAACCATTCGGGCTGCCTGTTCACTTGCCAAGTTTTCCACTACACCCTGGTAAACCTGAGATTCGACGTAGCGAACCAGCAGGGTATCCAGCAGCTTCTTGGGATCCGGCTCATAGAGGTAATCCCAGTGGTGTTTCTTGGCGAGCTTGCTGTCTTCAGTTACGGGCAAAGGCAGCAGTTGATCGACCCGTGGTTGCTGCACCATGGTGTTGACGAACTTGTTGTACACCAGATACAGCTTGTCAATCTCACCGTTGTCGTAAGCCTTCAGCATGACCTTGACTGAACCAATCAGGTCATTGACGCTCGGACTATCGCCCAGTCCTGCGACATGAGCTTTAACCTTGGCGCCGTGCCGTTCAAAGAAGTTGGAGGCCTTGTTACCGATCAGTGCCAAGTCAACCTTGGCACCTTTCGCGCTCCATTGCTTCATATCATTGAGGGCAGCCTTGAACAGGTTGATGTTCAGACCACCACACAGGCCACGGTCGGTGGAGACGACGATGTAACCCACTCGCTTGACCTCACGTTCGATGAGGTAGGGGTGCTTGTATTCCAAGTTCCCCTGAGCGATATGGCCGATCACCTTGCGCATGGTTTCAGCGTACGGACGGCTGGCAGACATGCGTTCCTGCGCACGGCGCATTTTGCTTGCTGCCACCATTTCCATAGCGCCGGTGATCTTCTGAGTGTTTTTCACACTCCCGATCTTGTTACGTATCTCTTTTGCGCCGGCCATCTCTTACTCTCCATCAAGTGGCAGCTCACGCTGCCACACACGCTTACCAGGTCTGGGTTGCTTTGAAGCTATCCAGCAACGCAGTCAGCTTGCCAACGATCGCGTCGTTGTAGTCGGCTTTGGCATTGATTTCAGCCATCAGCTCGGCATGCTGGGTATTGGCGTAAGAGAGCAGAGCGGCTTCGAAGTCGACGATTTTGTTCAGCTCGACATCGGAGAGATAGCCTTTCTCGGCGGCGAACAACACCAGAGACTGGTGAGCCACGCTCAGCGGAGAGTACTGCTTCTGCTTCATCAGCTCGGTCACTTTCACACCGTGATCCAGCTGCTTGCGAGTCGCCTCGTCCAGATCGGAAGAGAACTGGGCGAATGCCGCCAGTTCGCGATACTGGGCCAGCGCGGTACGGATACCACCGGACAGCTTCTTGACGATCTTGGTCTGAGCAGCACCACCTACACGGGATACGGAGATACCCGGGTCAACCGCCGGACGAATACCGGAGTTGAACAGCTGTGAAGTCAGGAAGATCTGACCATCGGTGATGGAGATCACGTTGGTCGGAACGAACGCAGATACGTCACCCGCCTGGGTTTCGATGATCGGCAGCGCGGTCAGAGAGCCGGTCTTGCCTTTCACTTCACCCTTGGTGAACTTCTCTACGTACTCGGCGTTAACGCGAGCAGCACGCTCCAGCAGACGGGAGTGCAGATAGAAAACGTCACCCGGGTAGGCTTCACGTCCTGGCGGACGGCGCAGCAGCAGGGAAATCTGGCGATAAGCTACGGCCTGTTTGGACAGGTCATCATAGATGATCAGCGCGTCTTCACCGCGGTCACGGAAGTACTCACCCATGGAGCAACCGGCATACGGAGCCAGGTACTGCAGAGCAGCCGCTTCGGAGGCAGAGGCAACAACCACGATGGTGTTGGCCAGGGCGCCGTGCTCTTCCAGCTTGCGCACCACGTTGGCGATGGTGGAGGCCTTCTGGCCAATCGCAACGTAAACACACTTAATGCCGGAATCTTTCTGGTTGATGATGGTGTCGATCGCGATGGCGGTCTTACCAACCTGACGGTCACCGATGATCAGCTCACGCTGGCCACGACCGATAGGGATCATGGCATCGATGGCTTTCAGACCGGTCTGGACCGGCTGGTCAACAGACTTACGCTCGATAACGCCCGGTGCGATCACTTCGATCGGCGAGAAGCCGTCGTTGTCGATCGGACCTTTACCGTCGATCGGCTGACCCAGGGTGTTCAACACCCGGCCCAACAGACCACGACCTACCGGCACTTCCAGAATGCGGCCAGTACCTTTTACTTTCATTCCTTCTGACAGACCGTCATAGGAACCCATAATCACCGCACCGACGGAGTCACGCTCCAGGTTCAATGCCAGAGCGTAGCGGTTGCCCGGCAGCTCGATCATCTCACCCTGCATGGCATCAGCCAGGCCGTGAATACGAATGATACCGTCGCTCACAGAGACGATAGTACCTTCGTTACGCGCTTCGCTCTTTACATCAAACTGCGCAATGCGCTGCTTGATCAGCTCGGCGATTTCAGTGGAATTCAGTTGCATGCTCTAATACCCCAATCAAGATTGCAGCGCGTCAGCCATGCGATCCAGCTTACCGCGGACTGTGCCGTCGATTACCAGATCACCGGCCTTGATGAGCACCCCGGCCATCAAGGACGCATCGATGCTGCAATTCAGCTTCACTTTGCGCGCGAGACGTTGTTCCAGAGAAGCCTGAATATTGGCTTTCTGCTGGTCGGTCAGTTCGATCGCCGAAATCACGTCAGCCTGAACCTCTTTATCCAGTTCAGCTTTGAACGCTACAAATTCAGCAACGACTGCCGGCAGCACACCCAAGCGACCATTCTCGGCCATCACCCGGATCAGGTTCTGGCCATGCACGTCGAGTTGCTCACCACAGACACCGACAAACAGTGTTGCCAGCTCGGCGGCGGCTACAGAGCCGTTTACCAGATTGTGTATGGTCTCGTTTTCCGCTACTTGCGCAGCGAAACCGAGCATACCCAGCCACTGGTCAACCGCCTTGTGCTCAACGGCAAACTCGAAAGCAGCCTTGGCGTAGGGGCGAGCGATTGTAGTCAGTTCAGACATAGCCCCGTTCCCGTTACAGTTCTGCTACCAGTTTGTCGACGATGTCGCTGTTGGCAGCCTGGTCGATTTGACGCGCCAGGATCTTCTCTGCACCAGCAATGGCAAGAGCAGCAACCTGCTTACGCAGTTCTTCTTTGGCACGATAACGTTCAGCTTCGATCTCGGCACGGCCCTGAGCCAGGATTTTCTCCCGCTCGGCCTGGGCACCGACAGTCGCCTCATCAATGATCTGGGCCTTGCGTTTATTGGCCTGTTCAATGATTTCAGCAGCCTGCAGCTTGGCTTCCTTCAGCTGATCGACGGCATTGGCCTTGGCCAAATCCAGATCTTTCTTGGCTCGTTCGGCAGAAGAGAGGCCGTCAGCAATAGCTTTCTGACGGGCTTCGATGGCTGCAATCAGCGGCGGCCATACGAACTTCATGCAGCACCAGACAAAAATAATGAAAGCAATTGTCTGGCCAAGGAGGGTGGCGTTGATACTCACAACCAAGACCTCTCTATGTGAAATTTAAAAAGAAAGTGACAACAACCGCATCACTTATCAGGCTGCAACACCGAAGATCAGGTACAGAGCCATACCAACCACGATCATCGGGATCGCATCAACCAGACCCATTACGATGAAGAAGTTGGTACGCAGGATAGGCATCAGGTCAGGCTGGCGAGCAGCACCTTCCAGGAACTTGCCACCCAGCAGAGAGATACCGATAGCGGCACCGACAGCGGCCATACCCAGCATGATTGCAGCGGCGAAGTAAATCATTTCCATCTTTATATTCTCCAAACAGAGCGAGTAAACGTAACAGGATTAATGGTCTTCACTGGCCATCGACAAATAGACGATGGTCAACACCATGAAGATAAAAGCTTGCAGAGTAATTACCAGAATGTGGAACAGCGCCCAAGGCACACTAAGCAGCCATTGGGACCACCACGGTAGCAGACCAGCGATCAGGATAAAAACCAGTTCACCGGCATACATGTTACCAAACAGTCGCAAACCCAAAGAGATGGGCTTGGAGAGCAGGGTAACCAACTCCAGCGCGAGGTTAACAGGTATCAATGCCCAGTGATTGAAAGGGTTGAGGGTCAACTCTTTCGCAAACCCCGAGATACCTTTCATCTTGATACTGTAAATAATGATCAAGGCGAAGACACCCAGAGCCATGGACATGGTGATGTTAACATCGGCGGAAGGAACTACTCGCAAGTAGGGGATGCCCAGCACTTGTGCTGTGTAGGGCAGGTAGTCAACCGGGATAAGATCCATCAGGTTCATCAGGAAAACCCAGATGAACACGGTCAGAGCCAGCGGAGCAATCAGCCGGTCCTTACCGTGGAAGATACCCTTGACGGTGTCATCCACAAACTCGACAACCATTTCTACAAAACACTGCAGTTTGCCTGGCACACCGCTGGTCGCCGTAGCGGCAACTTTACGGAATATCCAGATAAACAGAGCGCCGAGGACAACGGAAAATATCATGGAGTCGATATTTACCGCCCAGAACCCCGAACCCACTTGCAGATGGTGCAGGTGGTGGGAGATGTATCCCTGAGTAGTCAGGGCTTCTCCGGTTGCAGCCATGAGTTTTCCTAGTAGCGGTTATTGAGAACGATCGTAATGACCCATTGGAAAAACAAGGAAAGTGCATAAGTGACATAGAGCGGAAGATGCTCCGACTCCACGTTCGTGAGAACAACCACAAAAAGTGCGACTGTACTTACCAGCTTAATCCCAGCTCCAACATAAAAATCCCACAACACCCAACCCGCACTCCCAGGGCCAAGTTGTCTATTCAAGGTAAAAAGACTGAATAGTAGTTGTGGGATAAGATATATCCCTCCCCCATAGAGGGAGGAATATCCGGCTGGAACTCCTTTAAGGTAACCCCATGCTGAGCTCACAGCCAGGATCAGGAGTAGCTGGCAACCCAAGATAGCCAAGGCAAGAGTCAACCCTTTCCAGGCTTCTCTTCGATACACCATACCCTCCTGAACATTACAGAACTGTAAAAATCGAACATTGACATCGACGATTCAACAGCTCTTAAAGCCGGTCAAATTATACCCTTGAGGGCAGCTATTGCAATATGACAAAAACCCTTAATTTTTGCGGCTTTCCGCGACAAATCAAGGTTATGGCCATATAGAAAGGAATGGATGTTTTATTACTACAAAAAGCGTAAAAATCACGATTCCGACACGCCAAAATAGCCCAATATACGGTCCAAATCGGACAAATTCTCGTAACTTATTACTAACTTTCCGCTATCCCGCTTGCCAGGCTGAAGTTGCACCTGATTACCAATTTTTTCTGCCAGTTGACGCTCCAGGTAGCCAATCTGCGGATCACGGACCGGTTCGACTCTGGCTTTTGCCGGTTCGAGTGCTTTTTGCACCAGCTTCTCGGTATCGCGCACGGTCAGCCCTTTCTGGGCAACCAGCTTGGCCAGTTCGGACTGGGCCTGGCCACTCAGGGCCAGCAGGGCACGGGCATGGCCCATGTCGAGGTCACCATGCTCAACGAAACGTTTTACGTCGTCGTTGAGCTGGTTGAGACGCAGCAGGTTGGTCACCGTGGTGCGGGACTTGCCCACCGCCTCGGCCACCTGCTGGTGGGTGAGTTCAAATTCGGTCAGCAATCTTTGTAAAGCGACCGCCTCTTCGATGGCATTGAGGTCTTCCCGCTGGATGTTCTCGATCAGCGCGATGGCGACGGCAGCCTCGTCGGGCACATCCTTGACGATGCAGGGCACCACCTCGAGCCGCGCCAGCTGGGACGCACGCCAGCGTCGTTCACCGGCGATGATCTCGAAAGCATGTTCGCCAAGGGGGCGTACCACGATGGGCTGGATCACTCCTTGGACACGGATGGAGTTGGCAAGCTCTTCCAGGGCATCCTGGGACATGTCCTTGCGGGGCTGGTACTTGCCGGACTGCAACCACTCCACCGGCAGCTTGCGCAGCTCGCCCTGATTGGTGGGGGCCATTGCTTGCTCGGTACGTTGATCGCTCATTACCTGTTTCTGGCGGGCAGCCGTGCTGGTACTGAGCAGGGCATCCAGCCCCTTGCCCAGTCCACGTTTTTTCGGAGTCATACGCTCTCTCGGTCTGCGATGGTCGCCTGACGCTCCTGCTCCTGACGGCGCAGGATCTCGCCAGCCAGAGCCAGGTAGGCCTTGGCGCCCACCGATGATTTGTCATAGTGCATGGCCGGCGCACCGAAGCTCGGTGCCTCCGCCAGTCTGACATTGCGGGGAATGATGGTGCGGTAGACTTTATCGCCGAAGTGCTGTTTTAGCTGATCGGACACATCATTGGCCAACCGGTTACGGTGATCGTACATGGTGCGCAGCACCCCCTCGATCTTGAGATCCGGATTGACCACAGCGGCCAGCTTGCTGATGGTGTCGACCAGGGCGGTCAGCCCCTCCAGCGCGTAATATTCGCACTGCATGGGCACCAGCACGGAGTCGGCGGCGGCCATGGCGTTCACGGTCAGCATGTTGAGAGAGGGCGGGCAGTCGATGAAGACGTAGTCGTATTTGTCCCGCACCGAAGCCAGCGCATTGCGCAGGCGGATTTCGCGGGCGAAAAATTCCATCAGACGGATTTCGGCCGCGGTCACGTCTGCGTTGGCGGCGATCAGGTGATAACCCCCGGTAGTTTCGGGGATGATCACTTCGCTGATGGGGGCATCCTCGATCAGCAACTCATAGGCGGTGCGCTCGACATCATACTTGTCGACACCGCTGCCCATGGTGGCATTGCCCTGCGGATCCAGATCGATCACCAGCACCTTGCGCCGGGTGGCAGCCATGGAGGCGGCCAGGTTCACACAGGTGGTGGTTTTACCCACTCCACCCTTCTGGTTGGCTATGGCGATGACTTTTCCCACACGATCCCCTAAATGAAACTGCGACCCTATTCGGGCTGGATATGTTTGAATTCCAGCAGATGACGTTCGCCTTCCAGCTCCGGCACCCGCAACTCATGACAGGCTACCAGACGGATATTGGCAGGCAACTGGGCCAGCTCCTGCTCGGGATATTGTCCCTTGAGTGCTAGGAAGCAGCCCTGTTCTGACGGCAGGTGGTGACACCAGCTCAGCATGTCCTCCAGCGAGGCAAATGCCCGACTCAGTACACCATCAAATCCCACCTCGGGTTGATACTCTTCAACCCGGGATTTGACCGGCGTCACATTGGTCAGCCCCAGCTCCTGGATCACCTGACGGATGAAGTTGATCCGCTTGCCCAGACTGTCGAGCAGGACGAACTGCTTGTCCGGATTGATGATCGCCAGCGGCAATCCCGGCAGGCCGGGACCGGTCCCCACGTCGATGAAGCGCTCACCGTGCAAGTGGGGGCTTACCACCAGGCTATCGAGGATATGCTTGACCAGCATGGAGTCCGGATCTCGCACCGAGGTGAGATTGTAAGCCTTGTTCCACTTGTGCAGCAACTCGACCAACTGCACCAGTTGGCTCTTTTGGGTATCGGTGATAACAATTTCGGCCTGCTTGAGCAGGCCGTTCAATCTTTCCAGCATATTTTCCAACGGTAAGAATCCTCAGGCGGTTTTACGCAGCAGGCCGTGTTTTTTCAGGTGAACCAGCAGGATGGAGATGGCCGCCGGGGTGATGCCGGAGATACGGGAAGCCTGACCAATGGTCTGCGGCTTGGCATCGTTCAGCTTGGCTTTCACCTCGTTGGAGAGGCCGTTCACCTCGCGATAGTCCAGATCCAGCGGCAGCAGGGTGTTCTCGTTGCGCAGCTGCTTTTCCACTTCATCGTGTTGACGCTCGATGTAACCGGCGTACTTGATCTGGATCTCAACCTGTTCGGCCGCGGCAGGATCGGTCACGGAAGGACCGACACCTTCGATGGCCATCAGCGCATCATAGGTCACCTCGGGACGACGCAACAGCTCTTCCAGACTCTGTTCGCGGGTCAGCGGGGTGTTGACCAGGGCGTTGACCGCTTCCAGTGACGGATGTTGCGGGTGGATCCAGGTTGAACGCATGCGCTGACGCTCCAGCTCGACCTGTTCCATCTTGGCGTTGAATTTGCTCCAGCGCTCGTCATCCACCAGACCCAGCTCGCGACCGATGGCGGTCAGGCGGATATCGGCGTTGTCTTCACGCAGCAGCAGGCGATATTCGGCGCGGCTGGTGAACATGCGGTAAGGCTCGCGGGTCCCCAGGGTGGAGAGATCATCCATCATCACGCCCATGTAGGCCTGATCCCGACGCGGGTTCCAGGGATCCTTGTCCTGGGCACGCAAGGCCGCGTTCAAACCGGCCATCAGGCCTTGTGCCGCTGCCTCTTCGTAACCGGTCGTGCCGTTGATCTGGCCAGCGAAGAACAGGTTTGGAATGCACTTGCTCTCCATGTTGGCCTTGAGATCCCGCGGATCGAAGAAATCATATTCGATGGCATAGCCGGGGCGGGTGATGTGGGCGTTCTCGAAGCCGCGCACGGAACGGACGATCTGCACCTGCACGTCAAACGGCAGGCTGGTGGAGATCCCGTTCGGATAGAGTTCGTGGGTGGTCAGGCCTTCCGGCTCGACGAAGATCTGGTGCGCCGTCTTGTCGGCGAAACGGGTGATCTTGTCTTCGATCGACGGGCAGTAGCGCGGGCCGATCCCCTCGATCACCCCGGCGTACATGGGGCTGCGATCCAGGTTATTGCGGATCACCTCGTGGGTACGCTCGTTGGTGTGGGTGACGTAGCAAGGCACCTGACGGGGATGCTGGCTGGCATTGCCGATAAACGAGAAGACCGGACGCGGATCGTCGCCGTGCTGTTCCTGCATGACGGAGAAATCGACGCTGCGAGCATCGATGCGCGGCGGGGTGCCCGTCTTGAGACGATCGATGCGCAGCGGCAGTTCGCGCAGGCGCTGGGCCAGGGCGATCGAGGGAGGATCCCCGGCACGGCCGCCCTTGTAGTTTTCCATCCCTATGTGGATCAACCCGTTCAGGAAGGTACCGACCGTCAGCACCACAGTTTTGCCGCTGATGCGGATCCCGCTCTGGGTGACCACACCGGCAACACGATCCCCATCCATGATCAGATCGTCACAAGCCTGCTGGAAGATCTTCAGGTTCGGGTAGTTCTCCAGCATCTGGCGAACGACAGCCTTGTAGAGCAGGCGATCCGCCTGGGCACGAGTGGCTCGTACTGCCGGGCCCTTGGAGGAGTTGAGGGTGCGGAACTGGATCCCGCCAAGATCGATGGCACGCGCCATGATCCCGCCGAGTGCGTCAACTTCCCTGACCAGGTGTCCCTTGCCGATCCCGCCGATCGCCGGATTACAGGACATGTGTCCCAGCGTATCGATATTGTGGGTCAGCAACAGGGTGTTCATGCCCATACGGGCTGCCGCTGTTGCTGCTTCGGTTCCGGCATGACCGCCACCGACGACGATCACATCAAATTGTTCATGGTATTGCATTGGGATCACCTTGATCTGCACGCCTGAAGATCTTTATTTGCCTGGGCTAAAGGGCGGAACATTCTATCTGTTTCGCGTCCTGAGGGGAACGTCTACTTAACGTTCAGTATGAAGGGAGGATCCACTAATTAGATCTTAAGGATCTTTAGATCGATCTTTTACTGGATCTCTTATTAGGATCCGCCCTTTCTGTTGATAAGCACTTTTTGATCATAAAGATCATTAATTTAAGGACGATCCTAGCTTGTGGAAAAGCTTGGATCCTGGCCCGGTGAACAAGGGGATAACCAGGACTTTTATACACAGAGGTCTGTCAGTCTGGATCTAATACATGGATAACTATAGGTTTTGCAAAGCTTTACACCGTAGTTATGCACATTACCCCTGGGCGTTGTGGGTAACCTTGTAGAACAACTCCCCCGGATCAATCTGTTAATAACATGGTGGATAGTCGATCTGGGGATAAGTGGGGAGATCAAGCTTTTTTTCAGGATCTCCCGTACGCTGATCAGGCGATCATCGTCATCCAGTCGCGGATCCACACTTCTGCGGCATCTTCGGGGATCTCGTGTTGGGTCACATCGATGTCGAGTCGCTCGCCGATCCGGCTGGCTCCGCACTCGGCCAGCAGCCGATCCAGCGTCTTGCCGCCCTGGCAAAAGGTGTCATAACTGCTGTCACCAAGGGCGATCACGCCATATTTCAATGAATTAAGATCCGGATGCTGCTCGGCAAGATCCTTGGCGAAGGGTTGCAGGTTGTCGGGTACATCACCGGCACCATGGGTCGAGGTGACCACCAGCAGGATGGATCCCGCATCATCCAGTACCTCTGCCAGCTTGGCCGGGTTGTGGATCCGGGTCTGGTGGCCAGCCTGTTCCAGCAGGTTGGCGACGTGGTCTGCGACATATTCGGCGGCGCCCAGCATGGAGCCGACGACGAGATTGAGTTTGGCCATGGAATGGATCCTGATTTCAGACAAAGAAACGGAAAGCCGGATTCTACCGCCAAAGGGTGTGGATAAATATGGATAAAGCTTGGGGATAATGGATCCAGTCAGATAATGCCACCGGATCCATCCTGCCGATCTTTTTTCTGCTTCTTTATATTCCTCTCCATTTTCTTCTCCGCTAATGGCTCTCCTGATGGCTCCCATCTCCCGCGAAATCCTGCCAACGATGCAGCTAGATAACAATGTAGATGCAAATGATTAGCAATTATTGAATCGATTCGATCACGGCTCCTGTAGTAGGATTGCGCTGCTTTATTCGCCCATGGAACAGGGTGATGTCGTGACAAACGACCACAAATAACAATTAAAACAACATAACTCATTGATAAACGAGACTTTAATATGATTGCGCAAAAATACACTACAGGACCCGGCAAGAAGGGCGCCTTCGGCGTGCTTTCGCTCTCCGGTTTGCTCGTCTCCCTGCCGCTGATGGCCGAACAAACCACAGCTGAACTGCTCAAAGCCAGCGAAACCATGGTGGTGACCGGTACGGCCATGAAGGTGGAAGTGCCGATGGCCGAGACCCCTCGCGCCGTCTCCGTGGTTAATCGCGAAGAACTGGATCAGCACGCCGTGTTGCAGCTGGATGAAGCGATTCGCTACCGTTCAGGCGTATTGACTGGCCTCTATGGCTCAGACAACAACACCGACTGGTTCAAAGTGCGTGGCTTCGATGCCGCTTCCTATCTCGATGGAAGCATCCTGTTTGGCTCTGGTTACTATCTTTGGACGCCGGAACCGTTCGGCCTGGAGAGTGTGGAAGTGCTGAAGGGGCCCGCTTCAATGCTCTATGGCGTAGCGCCTCCGGGCGGGGTGATCAATGCCATCAGCAAGCGACCGACCGCCACGCCGCAAGGGCAGGTGGAGCTGCAGCTTGGCAGCCGGGATCATCGTCAGGTCGGGGTGGATGTCTCTGACGCGCTCTCCGACAGCAGCCGCTACCGGATGGTTGCTCTCTATAAAGAGCGTGATGGGGTGCTCACCGGCACCTACAACGATCGGGTTTATCTGGCGCCGAGCGTCACCTTCGATCTTTCGGATCGTACCAGCCTGACCCTGCTGGCCAGTTTTCTGCACGACGAAGGAGTCCCGACCAACGGCTTCTTCCCGGTCTATGGCACCCTGAATACGTCAGGTGGCCAGATTGATCCCTCCACCAACCTGAGCCAGCCGGATTACGATCGCAACCGCAATACCCAGATCTCCACCGGTTACGAGCTGGCCCACCAGCTCAACCAGACCTGGGAGTTCAAGCAGAACGTCCGCTTCAACTACAACGATCTGCTGCTGCGCCAGACCTATATCTATCCTTGGGCTGCCTGGCCCGCGACTCCCGATGAAAATATGCCGGTTCGTGGCCGTGGCATGATCTATCGGGATGGCAATACCAAGAGTGCCACTATGGATAATCAGATGGTGGGCTACTGGAACACCGACAGCACCGAGCAGACCCTGCTGCTTGGGGTGGATCTGCAGCGTCATGTCAACAAGGGGATGGAAGCGGATTCATGGATGGGAACCATAGATACCCAGAACCCGGATTACAGCGGCTTCCCTGGATTTGATGAGTCAACGGCCACTTACCAGAAAACAACCATGGCTCAAGAGGGGATCTATGCCCAGCATCAGATCCGTTGGGACGATCGCTGGTTGCTGACAGGAGGTGGTCGCTTTGACTATGTCGAGACCCATAACATCAGCAAAACATATGATAGAGATGAAAAGCAGTACGATCATGCGCTATCCCTTTCCGGCAGCTTGATGTATCTGGCCGACAACGGCATCTCGCCATATCTTGTTTATTCTGAGTCGTTCTTGATGTTGCCCGGGATCGATCCGAATACCAAAACTTCATATAAATCCCGTGAGGGAAAATTGTATGAAGCAGGCGTCAAATATGCGCCTGCCTTCCTCGACGGTTACATCAATTTGGCGCTGTTCGATCTGGCCCAGACCAACTCGCTGGTCTCTACCGGTTCCGGCCAGCAGACCCAGGCGGGTGAAGTGACCTCTCAGGGGGTTGAGCTGGAAGGGAGCGTGCAGGTGACCGATGCGCTACGTCTGACCGCTGCTTATACCTACACAGATGCCAAAACCAACGACACCGGCAGTGGCGATCGCCGTGCCAGCCTGATCCCGCGCCACCAGGCCTCCTTCTGGGGTAACTACAAGGTGCAGCAAGGGGTGGCTTCGGGTCTGGAGCTGGGTACCGGTGTGCGTTATATCGGTTCCAGCGTGGGTATTGGCGCCGTGAATGCGGACTATACCCCCATCTACGGCTCTGCCGAGGTGCCGGCCCATACCGTCTGGGATGCGATGATCGGGTATGACTTTGCCAAGAACTGGCGTGCCCAGCTCAACGTCAACAACCTGCTGGGTGAAACCTACGTGGCCAGTTGTGACTACTACTGCTACTACGGCGAGCCGCGCAGCGTAGTGGGCAGCATCAACTACCGCTGGTAATCGAAGTCGGGCGGGAACCAGGTTCCCGCCCTTCTTTTCACCCGCAGTTGTTCTGATCTCTCTGGAATACCGGTCCGTTATGGAACTCTTGTCTCTGGTTTATCGCCAATATCGTTGGCCTTTTATCGCTATCACCCTGCTCAGTCTGCTCAGTGCCGTCAGCGGGATTGGCGTCATTGCTTTTATCAATCAGTCTCTTATCGAATCTATAGGTGATCCGCTGCCGATCCTCGGTCAGCTGGTCGGCCTGATTGTGTTGCTGCTGGTGATCACACTCGGATCTCAGCTGGCCCTGACCACTCTCGGTCACCATTTTGTCTACCGGTTGCGCGGCCGTCTGCTCAAGCAACTGTTGGATACCGATGTCGCCCGTATCCGCCAGATTGGTCAGGGGCCGCTGCTGGCCTCCCTCTCCAGCGATATCGGCCAGATCACCATCGCCTTCGTGCGCCTGCCTGAGCTGGTGCAGGGGCTGGTGCTCACGCTGGGTTCTGCCCTTTACCTTGGCTGGCTCTCTCCTGCATTGCTCGGGGTGACTGCGCTCTGGGTCACCGTCACCATGGTGGTGGGCTGGTTGCTGGTGAACCGTGTTTATCGCCATCTCTCCCAAATGCGTCAGGCCGAAGATCGGCTCTATCAGAACTATCAGGCCATCATCGCCGGCAGCAAGGAGCTGGCGCTCAACCGCGAGCGGGCTCACTTCGTTTACCACCAGCTCTATGAGCAAAATGCCCGTGACTACCGCCAGCAGATCATTCGCGCCGACACCTATCACCTGAGTGCGGTGAACTGGTCGAATATCATGATGCTGGGGGCGATCGGTCTGGTCTTCTTTCTGGCCAACGGTCTTGGCTGGGCCAACACCAATGTGGCCGCCACCTTCGCCCTGACCCTGCTGTTCCTGCGCACCCCGCTGTTGCAGGGGATTGGCGCCCTGCCGACCCTGCTTGCCGCTCAGGTGGCGTTCGACAAGATCGCCGCCCTCAATCTGGCCGAGCCGGATGCGGACTTCCCGCTGCCGCCCGCCATCCGCCCCTGGCAGCGTATCGAGCTGGAGCAGGTGAGCTTTCACTATCAGGGGGAGGGCGGCTTTGCCGTCGGCCCCATTGATCTGGTCATCGAAAAGGGGGAGCAGATTTTCATCATCGGTGGCAATGGCTCCGGCAAGTCGACGCTGGCCATGCTGTTGACCGGCCTTTACCAGCCGGTATCGGGCCGGATCCTGTTGGATGGTGAACCCGTCACCGATCGCAACGGCTATCTGGCGCTCTTCTCCGCCATCTTCACCGATTATCACCTGTTCCAGCACCTGCTGGGGCCGGAACCCAAGGATGAGCTGGTGGCCGAGTGGCTGGAGCGGTTGCAGATGGGCAGCAAGCTCACCATCGAGGATGGCTTTATCGCCGATATCGATCTCTCCCAAGGGCAGCGCAAGCGGGTCGCCCTGCTGCTGGCGCTGGCCGAGCAGCGCGAGGTGATGCTGTTTGACGAGTGGGCTGCGGATCAGGATCCTCAGTTCCGCCGCATCTTCTATCAGGTGCTGCTGCCGCGCCTCAAGGAGATGGGCAAGACGGTGATTGCCATCAGTCACGATGATCACTACTTCCCGCTGGCCGATCGCCTGCTGGAGATGCGGCAGGGAAAACTCACCGAACTGACCGGCGCGCGCCGTGCCGCAGTGAGCCGTGATGCGATCGCCCACTTGGATTGCGAGGTGCCGGCTTGATGCCGGCACCGATGAGACTGGCGGCAAGCCAGCACAGGAATTGCTTATGTTCGAGATGAAATCAGCCAGTTTCACGGTCAATGACCGCACGCTGCTGCACCCCACCGACCTGCGTTTCGAGCAGGGACAGGTCTATGGCCTCATCGGCCACAATGGGTCGGGCAAATCGACCCTGCTCAAGCTGCTGGCACGCCAGCAACCCCTCAGCGACGGCGAGATCCTGTTCGATGGCAAGCCGCTACCCGACTGGGGCAACCGGGAGTTTGCCCGTCAGGTGGCCTATCTGCCCCAGCATCTGCCGAGCGCCGAGAATCTGCTCGGGCGGGAGCTGGTGGAGATGGGCCGCTACCCCTGGCGCGGCCTGCTGGGCCGGATGGGGGCGGAGGATCACCGTCAGGTCGAGCGGGCCATCGCCCTTACCCATACCGAACGCTTTGCCGATCGGCTGGTGGATACCCTCTCCGGCGGTGAGCGGGGGCGGGTCTGGCTGGCGATGCTGCTGGCCCAAGAGAGCCGCTTCATCCTGCTGGACGAGCCGCTGGCCGCGCTGGATGTGGCCCATCAGGTGGAGGTGCTGACACTGGTCAAGCAGTTGAGCCGTCAGCTAAACCTCGGGGTCATCATCGTCATTCACGACATCAATATGGCCTCCCGCTTCTGCGATCGGCTGGTGGCGCTCCACTCCGGCCGCCTGCTCACCCACGGCGAACCTGAGGGGATCATGACCAGCGAGACTCTGCACGCCATCTATGGCATTCCGATGGAGGTCATTCGCCACCCGGCTCATGCTCATCCCATCGCCATCGTCTGACCGGGGGGCTCTCTTGAACCGTTTATTGAAGAAGATGGCACCCTGCCTTATTAGCCTGCTGCTGCCACTAGCGGCGCAGGCCGACACATCCCCGATCGCCTCTGCGCCGCTACCCCGAATCGCCACTGTCGACTGGACCATAGCCGAAACATTGCTGGCGCTCGGGGTGACGCCGCTGGCGGTGGGGGATGCAGGCCCCTATCAGGCATGGGTCGGCGAGCCACGGCTACCCGCCGGGGTGGTGGATATCGGCCTGCGCACCCAGCCCAACCGTGAGCTGCTGGCAGAGCTCAAACCCGATCGCATCCTCATCTCGCCGCTGGCGGCCCCGCTGGCGCCAACTCTTTCCCACATCGCGCCGGTGAGCACCATAGCCCTCTATGATGGGCAAACCGATCTGTGGCAGCGGTTGCACGAGGTGACCCTGACTCTCGCCCGTATGGTGGGCAAAACCGCTGAGGGCGAACGGCTGCTGGCCGGGCTCGCTCGGGATCTCGCCAGCATGCAGGCCGGATTGCCTGCGGATCTGCCGCCCCTGCTGGTGGTGCAGTTTATCGATGAGCGCCATGTGCGGGTGTTTGGTCGCCACAGCCTGTTCGATGCGGTGATGACGCGGCTTGGGCTGCGTAATGGCTGGCAGGAGCAGACCAATGACTGGGGTTTCTCGGTGGTCAGCATCGAGCAGTTCATGACCTTGCCAACCGCGCGGCTGGTGGTGGTCGATCCCATTCCGGTCGGGGTGAGCGAACGGCTGCAGGAGCCTGGGCTGTGGCAGCATCTGCCGCTGGTACGGCAGGCGCCCGTGCTGCATCTGCCTGCGGTCTGGAGTTTTGGCGGCGTACTTGCCGCCCGCCGTTTCGCCGGTCTGCTCAGCGATGCATTGCTGCAAGATGCCGAGCGTATGGAGGCTAGCCGATGAAGCGACTGCTCACATCGCCGCTGCTGCGGCCGGTCTCGATCCTGCTGGGGTTGACCCTCTTGCTCGCGTATTGGGAGCTGGCTCGCCAGCTGCCCGGTGCGCTCTGGTGGCAGAGTCTCTTCGCCCCCAATCTGGATGATGTCAGCCAAGCGGTGGTGCATTTCAGCTGGCTGCCTCGCCTGGTTGTCACCCTGCTGGCCGGGGCGGCGCTCGGGCTGGCGGGCACCCTGATGCAGCAGGTGCTGCGCAACCCGCTCGCGTCACCCACCACTCTTGGGGTGGCCTCCGGTGCCCAGCTGGCATTGATGATGGTGACCCTGTTTGCCCCCTCCTGGTTGCTGCTGGGGCGGGAGTGGATCGCCATGGCCGGCGGCAGCCTTGCGATGGCACTGGTGTTTGCCCTGGCCTGGCGTCGCCAGCTCAATCCGGTGGTCATCATCTTTGCCGGGCTGGTGATCAACCTCTATCTGGCGGCCATCAGCATGGGGCTCTTGCTGTTCTTTCAGGAGGAGCTGAAAGGCTTGCTGGTGTGGGGCAGTGGCTCGCTAGTGCAGAACAGCTGGAGCGGGGTGAGTTACCTGTTGCCCCGCCTGCTGGCAGCCGCTTTGCTGGCCGCAGTACTGGTGCGCCCGCTGGCGGTGCTGGAGCTGGATGATGCCAGCGCCCGCAGTCTGGGGGTCTCCCTGCAGCATCTGCGTTTTGCCGGACTGGGGCTGGCGGTGTTTGTCACCGCCTGTGTGGTGAGCGTGGTGGGGCTGATCGGCTTTATCGGGCTGGCCGCACCCGCCATGGTGCGGCTGCTCGGGATCCGCCAGCTCGGCCAGCGGCTGCTGTGTGCTCCAATCCTCGGCGCCCTGCTGCTGGCGGCGACCGATCTGCTGCTGCAGAGTCTGAGTCGCTTCTGGCCAGTCTTGATCCCCACCGGCGCCATGACCGCCCTGCTGGGGGCGCCGCTGCTGCTCTGGTTGATCCCGCGCCTTGGCATCAAGTCGGGTACGCCGAAGGCAAACGCCGGTCTGCTGGTGGCCCGACATCCGGCACCGGCTCGCCTTATTGGCCTGTTGCTGGTCGGGCTGATGCTGGCCGTGGTCGCCTCCCTGCTGGTTGGACAGGGAATGACGGGCTGGAGTTGGCCGAGCTGGCTCCGCTGGCAGGCCCAGCTGGAGTGGCGGCTGCCGCGCACTCTGGCGGCGGGGGCGGCTGGCGTGCTGCTGGCGCTGGCGGGCACCCTGTTGCAGCGGGTCAGCAACAACCCGATGGCGAGCCCGGAGTTGCTGGGGGTGAGCGGTGGCACCTTTATGGGGGTGATAGCGACGGCGCTGTTGCTGCCTGCATTGCCCCTGCCGCTGATGCTGTCCGGTGGCCTGATCGGTGCCTTCGGCTGCCTGTTGCTGCTGGTGGTGGTTAATCGCAAGCAAGGCTTCCAGCCGGAGCGGATCCTGCTTTCAGGTATCGCCATCACGGCGTTGTTTGAGCCGCTGCAGGCTATCGCGCTGGCCAACGGTGACCTGCGGGTGCAGCAACTGCTCTCCTGGATGTCTGGTTCCACCTACTACGTCACCCTGCCGGTGGCCTGTGGGCTGGTGGGGCTGGCGCTGTTGATGCTGGCCGCCTGCCTGTTGGTGAGCCGTTGGCTTGATCTGCTGCCAATGGGGGCGGCGGTAGCCACCGCACTCGGCATTCGCCTCAACCGTGCCCAGCTTGCCATCCTGCTGCTGGTGGCCGTGCTCACCGCCAGTGCCACCCTGGTGGTCGGGCCGCTCTCTTTCGTCGGTCTGTTGGCACCGCATATGGCCAAGCTTATGGGGCTGGTGCGGGCTCGCTGGCACCTGCTTGGGGCCGCCGCTTCCGGCGCCCTGTTGATGGTCTCGGCGGACTGGGTCGGTCAGCAGATCCTCTTCCCGCAGGAGGTGCCGGTCGGGCTGGTCTCCACCTTGTTAGGGGGCGCTTACTTCATGTGGTGCCTGCGCCGCCTCTAAGTTCTCGGACAAAAAATAGACAATAAAAAGCCCGGGATGAACCCGGGCTTTTTATTGTCTGTCGTTCGGCGTTACTTGCCGATGCAGAATGTAAATAATCTATTATCTTCAATATGTTAGTAACTTTTCGGGGCAGCTTGGGGTAAAAGTAACTAAAACAGCATATTGAGAGGCCGCTCACGGGTTTCTGCTATCGTGCAGCGTTCCCACATAGTCTATTCTCGATCGTGCAGCCTTCCCATATGAATCAACTCGATGCTACTACACGCATTCAAAACCGCTTTTTAGGTGAGTTTTGAACATATTTTGCACCGACCATAGCACCGTCCGGTGCCTGGAAAGCCGCTTTTACTCTTCGAACCGTGCAAACTTCCCATAGGTGGTTAGGCTAACCGTGCAATCATCCCACATACCGCCAATTTAATCCCAGCCCTTTATCAGCCTGGCTGAGCGGGCTTTTAGGCCCTCTAGAATGGTGCTGCTGATGGCATCGGGGAAGCCCGCTGGCAATTGCTGGGTAACACGCTCAATAACATCATCAACGGAGTTGGCCAGTTCTGTCAGGATCTCTTCCATAGCAGAACGCTCAAATCCCACAGCTTTCGCCGTTTGGAAGAAATGACGCGGGAATATCTGCTCAATGGCGTATTTCTTTCCCTTGCTGCTTGCTAGGCCCATAGCGAGCTTGGCGTCCCTTCGGTTGAGGCCTCGGCCGCCAAACACTGGATAGACAGATAGGATGTCGTAAAAAGGGGTCAGGCGAAAACGCCCTTCCGGTTCAATAAAGACCGAGAAGTTCTTTGCATGGCCATCGGTGGCCGCCAGCAGCCAGAACAGGACCTGAGATTTCATGAACAGGTAGCGATCCTGTTCTGGTGTCGCAGAGCCCAGCAAGGTTTTCATGATGTCAGTGATCCCTGGTCCACCATGGCTCTCGTATTTCCGTGCTGACGGAACATTCAATACCTGACAGAAATCTTCTTGGGGAAGGCGCATGATCCAACTGCGATCGGCAGCGTAACGTCTGTCGAAGCGTTCCACAGCCAGTGCTTTGACCTGGCCAACCTGCATCATGAAGCAGTGAGGTACGGGTAGACCAAACTCCTTGGCAATCAGAGTGCAGAGATATTCGTTTTCTACGCTCTGGGAGAGGTCTATCGAGTAGGAGTGGCTTTCAATCTTGCCAATAGGGAGTTTGATAATGTGGGTTGTCGGCGTTGCGTTGAGTGGCAAGTACCAACGGCCATCGAGATAGAGCAGCGCTGTCTTTTCTTGCGCTCCGGCGATAGAGATCCGGAACTCCTCTTGCTCCCTGACCATCCCCAAAGGGATTCCTGATTTGTAGCTGGTCAGGATCTGCTCGAGCTCGCCATCGGAAAGTGCTTTGTAGTCGATTCGCCTGACATCTGGAACGTCGTGCCCTTCGGTAACCAGCTGTAATGCCCCTACGCTATCCTGGCCAATGCAACTGAGCAGATCGAAGGGCTGAGTTGATGCCGCTTGATAGCGTGCAACAACCCTGTTCCTCACCTCCGTATTATCTGGCAGCAGGTTGTCGAAGAAGTTATAGGCTTCATCGCCCCGGTAGGCCTGATGGCGCAATGGCATGGAAAGTGAGATGGGACGGCTGCCCGGTTGTGCCAGCCATGACTCATGGTACTGAAACTGATGGGCGCCGCTGGTAGTTTTGGTGAATGTGCCTACCCGATAGCCGTTCATGTAGACAGCCAGATTGGCCATTACCACTCCTCCTTCCAGCCCGATGCCGGACTCTCGGATGACTCATTGCGGGGTTTGATGTCCAGTGACAATTCGAGTGATGCGAGGATCTTGAACAGGGTTTCCAGCTTGGTGGACTCAGGATTGAGTTCGAAGCTAGAGACTGTGTCTTGCCTAATCCCCACTTTCTCGGCCACTTTGCCTTGAGAGAGCTTTTGAGAAAGCCTGGCATCCTTGATACAGGCGCTCAGCTGCTTGGCGCTGGTTACTTTCATGATTCTACAACCTGGTAGCGTGCCTTCTTCCAATTTACACGCTGTGGCAGGTATATCAATGTTTACCTGTTATAGGAGGTAAATATAACTTACACGCTATAGCCGGTATTAAACATTTATCCCCCATAGCGGGTAAGAGAACGGTAAGCGGAGATATGACGTCGAAGTTTCAATCAATATGGGCAGCCAACCAGTCGAGACCTTGATCTGCAAACGTGAACAGCTGGTCGCTATAGCCTTGAGCAATGACGCTACGGATGATCTCGGGGTCAATATTCAGATAGTCGTGCACCAGCGCATTGCGAAGGCCAATAATCTTGCGCCAGCCGATTAAGGTGTCGGGGGATAGCTCACCACGCTGGGCCAGGATTTCGAATGCCTGATAGGCATCCTGTGGGGTATGACTTGCCAATGCTTTAGCCCAGTGCTTTGCCACGCCAATACACGCTTCGATAGACACTTGTAGAGTTCGCTCAGCTGCGCGGTACTCCAGATTGGAAAGCGCACGCAGCGCCAGAATAGCCCGTATCTCTGACAACTCGGCCTTATAGCGCGACAGGCTGATGCGTAAAGCTCCTATATAGGCGTTATCACTCATCTTTACTCCACTCCTCAGAATGATGTTTGCTGATATAGGCTTGGCGATGGTGATAACCAAGTTCCATCTGCGACATTATCCGCGCCTCCTCTTGCAAACGCCGCCCCTCATCACGGCTATAGAGAGGACGATTTGCATCTACTACCGCAAAAGCCAACGGAATCGGGGCCTGATTGATATCGACGACCGAAAGTTTCCCTTCTGCCAACCCCATGGCACGTTGCCACTCCAGCGCGAGCAGTTCAGGGCGCAAGCGGTTTTCCAGTGCAGTACCCAGTGGTCCACACTGTTTGATTGGATCAAAGGCCACCGCCAGATCCCAGTCGCTGGCAGGACCTGCAGTCCCCTTGGCACGGGAGCCGTAAAGCCAAAGCACCTGCACCTGGGGGTTGCTGTTGGCTAGGGTAATCAGCTGGTGAATAACATCGCTGTCGGGTTTCATATTGGTACGGCCATTTGGTCGCTTGAGACAGAGTTCTGGTTAGTATGGTGCCACATGGTTGGGCTTTTGTACGTAACTTCCAGTAGCCTGCCGCGCTGCGCTTGGCTGCTGGCTTGTTCGGTGAGTCGAAAAAATGACTCACCTCAAAGCCCAGCTTCTGTAGATTTCCTCCTTTGGCATCCCATTCAGCAGATCAGGAATGGTGAGCAACGTCGCTTAAATACTCAAATACAACTCAAAAGCGACTTTGTGATGACGGATCACACTTAAAGTTTGTTCTGTCAGATCAGAAGGCTATCGAAAGGTCGTATTTCGATCGTCATGTGGTGGTTCTAAAAAGGTATACCCCATTAAAACCACTTAATACCCTCTCGAAAATCATATTGAAACCACTTATATTGAACCAATAAGTAGGAACCACTTTAAACAGACTGATGGGGGGTCAATGTTCATACGGGCGTATTTACGTGCATCAACTGTGGAACAGGATGCTGAGCGGGCACGAGAGCTGCTGATTGGTTTTGCTGCTGAGCATGGCCATCAGATTGCCAGTTTCTATGTAGAGAATGAGTCTGGTGCGACGCTGGACAGGCCTGAGCTTATGCGGCTGATCCGTGATGCTGCAGATCGTGACATTGTGCTGGTAGAGCAGATTGATCGTCTGGCTCGCCTCAATCAGACTGATTGGCAAACACTGAAGCAGCTTTTGGCACAGAAACAGCTCTCCATCGTTTCTCCTGAGCTTCCGACTTCCTGGGTGGCATTACAGGGGGACAGCCGCTCCGAGTTCACCAGCGCCATCTTGCAGGCTGTAAATGGCATGCTGTTGGATATGCTCGCAGCCGTCGCTCGTAAAGACTATGAAGATCGCCGTCGCAGGCAGCAGCAGGGTATTGCCAAGGCCAGGGATGAAGGGAAATACCGTGGTAGGCAGAAGGATGAGAAGAAGCGTCAGCACATCGCTAGGCTGTTGGTGACAGGCCACAGTTATTCCGTGATTCAGGAGATGCTTGGTTGCTCAAGGTACCTTATCGCCAGTGTGGCCAAGGAGACACGCAGTTAGCTCCAGAAGTAGTAATTTTTGATGACCGGCCCACCCTTGCGCTGTGGGCGTGGGGTTGTCTTGAGGGTTTTCGCTGTCCAGATGAGTGCGATGCTCAGCGCAGTGAACAGCCCGGCGGGCCAGTGCCAGCAGGTGAGTGCGGCAAGAGCCATTAACTGCAACCTGGCCGTGATGGGGCGCCTGGTGGCCCAGGCCAGTATTGGCCAGCACCAGTAAACCGGTGGCAGGCAGATCAGCAGCCATGCAAACAGCGTGTCGCCAAGTGCCATCAAGCCCAGCGCAACCACCGCCATGAGGGCGATATCAGCGATCGGTTTCATGGTGTCTCTCTTTTGCATGCGCCTTGTAGCTATACAGACTCCACACGAAGACAAGCGTGAAGAAGGCCAGCAAGCCAACCATCCCCCAACTGAACGAATCCATCGTGTTACTCCACCAATGAACATGATTTCAGCATGGCACCGAAGGCCTTGGTGTTCAATCAACTTATTGAAAATGTTGAGTTTGTTCGTTCGTGACAAAGTTGGAGTACTGGAATCCAGTGGCTTATTGGCCAGTGGAATCAGCGCCCTCATCCCCGGCCAATATCTGTCCAATTCCTTTCCACATAACTATCTATCTGGAATCTTGGTGCGGATATTCCAGATTGTGGAATGTCGCTTCAGAACGAGCACCTGGAACATTGATAGGAGCCTTCCCATCTATCTGGAATGTTCGTGCTGTTTTTCGCTCTGGAATGTTGGTTATCTTGTTGGAAGGGATGAGAGGCCTTGGTGTGCAGGAATTTATGGGGTGGGTTCCTATCTATCTGGAATCTTGGGGTTCTATTTTATAAAACATATACAGTTGCCTAGGACTCTTCAAATGCCCGCTCGCAATGGGCATGGTCAAAGCAATTGTCGCGGAAACCTCTTTTTGAGCAGACTCTGCTCTCCCTTGTTTGACCACCACCGCAAAAACGGCCCACCTCTGGTAGAACATGGGACGCCCAAGCGGGTCATCAGGTCTTTGATTTGCCCGAGGTACGCTTTCGGGTGACAGAGCATCAGCTGTTTCTCGGCACCTGTCATGGCTGCATTGCCCTGCAAAGTGGCCAGTTTCACCAGGGCATCAGCAAGATCCTGCAGCACTTTGGCTAGAGTTTCAGCTGAGGCGTCATCAGTGAGGCGAAAGAACCGGTCAGCTCCATGCTGACACCGACGTACCGGGCCATCAAACCGCACGTGCAGTTTGCCGCCTGTGTTAACGCCGAAGAAACCCGGTATAAGCGCGGCGGTGAGCTGCTTTGGATGTGGTTGGCACTGAGTCCGGTCGTAGTCTGCTTCATGATAGCATTTGGTCGTGGCCATGATGCCGCAAAGCTGTTGTCGGAACGCTAGCTTGGATTGACCCATGTCTGCAGCTAATTGCTGCTCAAGGACGATTGAGGTTAAACAACGTATCTTGCCGTTGGTTGAGACAACGAAGCGACTAGAACGTAGTCCGTTGGAGTGGTTGAGGGCTGTGGATCCCTCGTGCATCGAAAAAGCGGGCTACTCGCTGTCCGAGGAATTGGTGCTGTCAACACCGTCCCGGTTAACGGTTGCCACTGACCAACTCGAGCAGGCCGTCGCAAATCTTTCTGGATTGGTATTGTGAAGTTCTGGTTTACTATGGCCTCACTCATTACGCTGTACGTGCTGTAACATTGTTAGGAAAGTTACTTTTCAATGATAGATAACCCGTTGTTCTCTCTGCTTTGAGCTGGATATGCTGAAAAGAATTATAAAACTACTCAAGGTGCAGCCAAGCCTCAAGGCAAGTGATATAGCCCGTGACTTAGGTGTTTCTCGTAAATCAATAAATCAAGTTTTGCACAAAAATCCCGACATTTTTTTACAAGATGAGACCTTCCATTGGTCTTTGCAGGAAAGCGCTAGTTTTGAACTTGAATTAATCTCGGAAAGACGCTGGGTTACACAGGAGCATTTTGAACGAGCTTTAGATAACAAAGGCTCGCCACTTGACTCGAATTGCAGTGAAGTGCTCATCAAAATTACGGATGATAAACCCGTTTTGTTATGTGCAGCAGCAAGAATCCTTTCTCTTTCAAATCAATTGGTTATGGCTGGAAAGAGGGTTGTGCTCGATTTCACTAACAATAATTCAACCGTCTCATACTTGAGTCGTGCTTGCTTCTTTGCTCGACTTGATGAGGCTGTAGAAGTACTGCCGACAAGGCCACCAAATTCAGATTCTGAGCTCTACAAGGCAAACAACCTTTCATTAGTAGAACTGTTGGAAATATGCCCTGAAGATAATGTGCCGTCGCGCATTAAACAAAGCTTTGTGGATAAGTTTGGTCCCGAGCATTCAACCAAATTATTCACGCTCGTGGCCGAGATGGTCAGTAATGTTGAAGACCACTCAGAAACAAAGATCCCAGGTTTTGCTGGCCTTCAGGTGTATAGCAAAAAGAAAGGAAGATCTGTAATCGTTGTCATTTCTGATGGTGGTATAGGTATTTGTGCCTCGTTACGCCCAGTGTTGGATACACACTTTCCCGACATCGCAGTACGATTCCCGACCGCCGAACCGGACACTGACCCTCAGCTTATCATTCATGCGATGGAGCATAGAGGTCTAAGTCGGTTAGGTAAGGGACGTGGTGCTGGCCTCCATACTAGCCACGGGGAAGCAGCAACATTAGATGCAAAAGTTACAATCCGACAAGAAAATTTTGTTGTATATATGAAGTACAAGAATGGGAGTCTTCATGATAAGAGTTGGGTTACGAAACTCCCTAAAATCATGGGAACTCATATCGTTTTTGAGTTCTTTTTGACAGCCGAATAGGGTCTGGTTAAACTCGAGATATGAAACAGAAAAACTACACTTTAAACCTTCGTCAGTATGCCGATGAATCTAACCCCTATGGCACTAGTCGGGGTCGTAAGGCTCATGGGTTGCTTGTCAGGGACATAGATGTACTCCACGGCGCTTCAGTTGTCGGTATATCCCTTGCTGACATTGAAGCTGCTGATGTTTCTTTTTTCCGAGAAAGCATTATCTATACCGTTAAACGATATAGTAAGCAGATTGCGTTTTATGTTTTTGATATTACTGATGAAGATCTACTTTCCAACTTACACGGTGCTGCAATTTCCGGTGATCAAAGCCTAACCTGTTGGGTAGGTCATGAATGCAGATTTGTAGGCCCCGAGCCATCCGCCTCTAGCAAGGCTCTTTTGGATTTTGTTGTTGAGCATCGTGAAACTACCACTGCAAAAGCAGCATCAGCTTTAGATATCAGTGTTCAGAACGCTAGCACTCGGCTTAAGCGCCTCGCTGACGATGGCTTCTTGCTCCGTTCCGAAGAGTCAGCCGATAGTGGCGGGAAGGAGTTCGTTTACAAGGTGATCGGAAAAATCTGATTAAATGGCTTTCATTAACCAGAAAAAGGATCTACACTGCTTGCAGGTGGTCCTTTTTTAAGGGTTCTGGTTAAACAGCTTTATTTAATCGGCTTGGTTGGCATCGAGGAAAACGTAGCTGTGAGGAGTGAAATCGTGGCTTTGGGAGTGAAGGTTAATCTCAAAGAAGCATGGAGAGCTCCATACGAAAACAGCCATTGCGGGATGGTCTGGGATGCAAAAAGGAGGAGCTCTAAGCAAGAGCAGTCGAAAAGAGAATAGTTGAACTATAGAAGCCAAGTGCACTTCAGGTAAGCGCACCAAATAAAGGAGAGATTATAGATAATACAAACATTTCAACGATCGAATCGTTGAAGAAAAACCATAAGCGCTATGGCAATAGCGCTTGGCCGCGAAGAATCAAAAGCAAATGAATTATCTTCGTGTGTTGCCCATCAGTCAAGTGCTGATGTATGGGGTTTCTTTGGCGGTTACCAATAGGCTCCTTTAGAGCGTTTACCTAAACCATACAAGTACGGCAACGTACTGGGGATATTTCAAATGCAAGATAATCAACCGCAGCAACTCCGTCACCGCATCATTGAAGTGGCAGACCAATCCCTTGTTTACCGACCGGTAACAATGAACGACAGCACACCAACTGGGGCACAAATTGCAGCCGCAGCTGGGTTTAAACCCGATCAACTCCCGGTTGTACTGCAATCAATCTCGAACGGCTCTCTTGAGGATATCCGCCCTGACGAGGTCGTGAACCTTGGGGATGAAATTTGCCGTTTCATTGTGGTCGAATCCGACCGCACTTATCGGTTCACCGTCGATGGTGCCCGTTTAGAGTGGCCGTGCCGCCACATAACTGGGTATGTTGTTCGCGAACTGGGTGGTATCGGTGAGGATAAGACGCTGCTTCTGGAACGTGAAGATGAGGCTGACCTTGAAATCCAAAACGATGAGTTCATCAACTTGGATGAAACCGGTATTGAGCACTTCATCAGCCGTAAAACCACATGGAAGTTGAATGTGCAGGGTAAGGTATACAACTTTGATACCCCGACAATCGTGATCCGCGATGCGGTCATCCGCGCAGGTCTGAACCCAGACCAAGCATGGTATATCTTCTTCAAAGTCGCAGGGAAACCGAAGGTCGAGAAGGGCATTGATGATGTCATCGATCTACGCACCCCCGGCATCGAGAAGCTGCGCCTCACTCCGCGTGATGTAAACAATGGCGAGGCGTCTCCGGTACTTCGCCGCGAGTTTAACCTGTTGCCTAGTGATGAGCTGTACCTCAATAACATGGACTACCGCTGGGAGACCTGCGTGAGTGAGAGCTCCAACTGGTTGGTCATCCACGACTACGATCTGCCTGCTGGATACAACCATCAGAAAGTGAAATTGGCACTCTTGATCACCTCTGGCTACCCCATGAGCATGTTGGATATGTTCTATGTGTATCCGCTGCTGCTGCTGGCCAATGGCACTGAAATTCCCGCTACGCAAATTAGGGGGGTGGTCGATGGAGTTACGTTCCAAGGCTGGTCACGACATCGTCCGTGGAACCCTGCGACGGACACAATCGTCTCACAACTTGCTATGGCCGATGGCTGCCTTCTGAAGGAGGTGGGTCAATGAGCACGGGCTCTCGTCTGGTGTTGACGCAAGAAATCCATACCTCGCTCTGGGAACACCTGTTCCCAGGCGATGGCAAGGAGGCTGCAGCAATCCTGCTTTGCAACCGCAATAACGGCACACGCCAGAAATTCCTGGTTAAAGAACTGATTCCCATACCATACGACGAGTGTAAGTCGCGGTCCGTCGATTCCATTTCTTGGCCTGGCAGCTACTTAGAAAAAGCTATCGATGAAGCTGATGCGACATCAATGTCAATTTTCCTTGTGCACTCGCATCCTGCTGGTTTTCTGGAATTCTCTGACATCGACGATGAAAGCGATGCCCAGACCATGCCATCGCTGTTTCAAGGAGTCAGCACTATTCACGGTTCGGCATTAATGGTCTCGAGTGGTGAGATGTGTGCACGTATTTACCGCGATGGTAATCACTGCGAACCCGTGGAGCTGGTAACTGTCGCTGGCGACGACATCCACTACTGGTGGGCCAATACCAAAGTGCCAACTATGGCGTTCACCTCTGGAATGACGGACACCTTCAAGCGCCTTACTGTAGCTGTCATAGGTGTTTCCGGAACTGGTTCGATTGTGGCTGAGCAAGTGGCTAGGCTAGGCTTTGGAGAGATCCTGCTATTCGATCATGACCATCTGGAGAAGAAAAACCTGAACCGAATCCTGAACTCAACACTCGAAGATGCTCAAGCAGGCCGTTCGAAGGTGGAGATGTTCGCAGAGGCGATTCAGCGCATCAGAGGAGAGGATATAGCTAGGCCTTTTCACAGGACTATCTGCTCGCGGGATGCCATCCTTGCCGCTGCAAATGCAGATGTGATCTTCTGCTGTGTCGATACCTACCAAGCCCGCATGATCGCGGATCTTATTGCTTCAGCTTTTTTGATTCCATTACTTGATGTGGGGGTGAAAATCCCTACTCATGTTGATCCAGAAGACGGCAGGAAGATCACTGATGTGACCGGGCGAATCGACTATGTCAAACCAGGTGGCTCTACTTTGGCAGATCGTGGTGTCTACACCCCCACACTGTTGTACCAAGAGCACATGCGTCAATCAATGCCTGAAAACTACGAGGACCAATTGGCTCGTGGATACATAACAGGGGTATTGGATGAAGCTCCATCGGTAATTACTCTTAACATGCGAGCTGCATCCGCCTGTGTCTCAGAGTTCATCGCTAGGAGCTTCCCTTTCCGTGAGTACCCCAACAAGCAGTTTGCCAGAACCATTTTCAGTCTCACTGAGGCGGAAGAGGATTATCTTGATGAGAGTTCGTTCTCCAAGGCTGCAAATCCTCGTCTTGCCGAAGGTGGTAAGGAGCCCCTTCTTGGCTTGCCTAATCTGGAGATGATGTAGATGTCAATTTTCAAGAGGATATTTAACTATTTCTTACGGAAGGCTGAACCACTGCTCCCTCCTCGACGCTTAATCGTCATTGAAGGAGATTCGTTGCCCGAAAATATGCCTATACGTTCAATTATTCTCGCAAGAGATGGAGAGGAGGATTGGTGTATTGGGTTCAGATGTCCTTGTGGGTGTGGCCGAAAAATCGAGCTACTAATAATTGAAGAAGCAAAGCCACGCTGGGACTACAGCGTTAGTGATGATGGTTTGCCGACGTTACACCCTTCTGTATGGCTAAATAGTGGTTGTAAATCTCATTTTTGGCTGAGGAATGGGAAAATTTACTGGGTATAACTCTTGGGTCAGATTGAGCTGGTGATAGGCTCTGTTACTCAGGTCGTCAGTGAACTATCTGTAACCTCGGTAGTGAGTAAAACCGCCTACGAGAGCATCAGAAAGGTTAATTCAGTCAGGAACTGGGAACAGAAAAGTTAACTCCTAGTGCTGCGAGGTTCATTGAGCATCTGGATGGATGAGCAGGCCATTGAGACAGCATTGATACTAAAGGGGGACCTAGGGCTTACTCGTCCTCACTGTGTAATGGTCAACTAAATCCGGATACTCGGTTTCGCAATGCCGCTATCTCTATGACTTCAGTAAAATTTCTGTGGCCAGCTGCAGCCGGAGTATCCAGATGACCGAGATGACTAGGCCACTACATGAGTGGCCTTTTGCTTAAGGCGTGTCTGGGCCAATTAGCACACCTCTTCTGTTGCGCCGGTAGCAAGGTCACGCTGGCGATGGAGGGTGTCAATCTGTTTTCTGAGCAGACCGGAGGGGGAACCAGGAGCTGTCGCGCCAAACACATGTGGGTGGCCAAACACTATGAAGCTGTCTTTGGCGCGAGAGACTGCAACGTTCAGCATGTTATGGTTCATGTCGTAGAACTTGCCGGCACTGATGTCATTTTCACCATAGACGCTGGAGAACAGTACCAGGGTACGTTCATCTCCTTGCAAGCTATGTACTGTACCGACAGTTAGGCCGTATATCCCCACTTTTCCCAGTGCTTGCCGGATCAAACGAGCTTGTTTGCTAAAGGGAGTTATGATGCCAACAGCCAGTTTCAGCACCTCATCATCGTCCTTATCGGACCACTTGGGGTTTTGTTGGCGTGCATAGTCGAGGATTCTGCTTCGTTCTGCATTGAGCCACTCGGCGATATGGTCAGCTTCTCCCGGATTGCCACGACTACCGCCATAAGAGCGTGATGGAGAAGCCGTCTCCACCATGGAAAAGGTACCCCATGGCACGGGTTGCTTGGGGAAGCCGCGCAGTGGTTCGAGAACGCCTTCATAGACCATGGTGTTGCAATAGCCGACAATTGGGTCGTAGCAGCGCCTATGTTCGGTCAGATAGAGACCGCGCTGCAGGGGGGCAAATTGGTGATAGTGACACTGCCGTTGCGCTACACCCATGACCGACCCACTGCTGGCCAACAAACCGCTTTGATGCCAGAAGTCATCGTAGTCGTACTGCTCGTTGAGTAGCCCATATAACTCTAGGTTGGCGCGATCAACATAGGCGGGAATGCTCCAGACTGGCTCGATCTGATCCGTATCCCCCACAATCAACGCCCGTTTAGCCAGTGCAAAGCTGGCTGCGGCAACATCGGGGACGGCTTGACCAGCTTCATCGACAATCAACAGATCGATCTCATCGAACAGCGGGATATCTCGCCAACAGTTATCGCGCATCTCATAGGCCATAAAGGTCGACGGAATCATGTAAAATGTCGATACAAAACATGGTGTTATCTTAGCAAGTCGGCGCAATTTTCGTCTTAGCTTCCAAGGAGATTTTTTATCTTTGTCACCTCTACTGAGGAAACCTTCAAACTCCGTTAGCCAGCGAGCTTCCCAGTAGTGAGTCGCTAGTTTGAAGAGCGTGAAACGAAGCGAGCGATCGTTCACTTCATGCACTTGATCTTCCAGTGAGCACGAGAACAGCCGGGCTGGTCGGTTTATCTCAATCCAGTTGGTTAGGTCCAGAGTTGCTTCCTGGTAACCGGCTACCACCTGCTGTAGCTGGTTGAGAAGTTCTTCCGACTGTTGCCGTTCCCGGTGTGCCTGCTGAATTCGCTGATTGAGCAATGTCTCGACTGCGTAGTCGGAATGATCGTTCTGAAACAGTTCCCAGCTATTGAGCAAACGTGCGCTCTTGCGCTGCTCATGCCGCTTGAGCGGAGGTAGCCACATCAATAAACGGGACCAAACTGAGCGCCGTTCCCACAAGCTATACATTTCGTCGAGTTGCGATTTGGTTCGGCTGTAGTGCGCCTTGGCATAGTCATGTCTTTGCATGGCTTCTGTTATTTGCTCATGCAGTGAGTCCAGGCCTCCATGGCGGAGGTCGATCTCGCGAGCGTTACTCTGCACCTGTTCCAGCAGAGAGATCCCTATTTCAATTGCCTGCCTGGTCTGCAACAGCGCTCGATGTAATTGCTCTTGCACTTTGCTGACCGCGACAGCCTGGCCATTGAGCCACTGGCTGGCACAGGTTAAAAAATGCTCTTTGGCTCTATCCAGATACTCCCGCGTATGCCAGCTTTCCATGCAACCTTCGCCTTTTGGCCCTAGGTACATGTAGGAATTGTGAACATTCACCTTGCCGCTGGAACAGCAGTAGAGGCCATAGCTGTCGATTTCGGGGAGCCAGCGCCCTTTTAGGCTCTCTGTCAAACCCTCTTCATCGACCTTGGCAAAGCTTTCTAGAATATTGGTGACCGCTTGGTTGTTGTTCGAGGCCGCAACAATCAGTGGCGGCTCTCCCTGAGCCAGCGCCGCCTCACTCCATAGATTAGCTACCACTGAGCGAAGCAGGGTTGTCTTGCCTGTGCCGGGAGGGCCGTTAACGGCTAGGATCTCACCGTGTTGCTGTGCAAGGAAATGGTGCAGGGCATTGCGTTGTTTGGGTGACAGAGGGAACTCCCCTGTCATCTGGCCAAGATGCCCCTTGGCTCCTGTGTTCTGATGCTGCAGATCTTGATGGGGTGTTAGCGTAGGGGATTGCTCGGCACAAAACCGCTGGTAGAGCGGTGGGTACTGGCCGCTATCGCGCAGGTTGTTGAGTACCTTCAAAATGTTGGCTTTTGCCCCCACCACGTTGGGTTCGAGTTGTAGCAGGCTTTGCTCGCTCATCTCGAAGTCTGGGTGAATGGGCATGGCATGCAGTGGGGGAGCGGCTTGCATGCTGTTCTCGGCATTTGATGAGAGTGGATAGCCCACTACTGCTGCCAACATATGGCAGCAGTAAGCTACGAGTTGCTGCCACTCTACTATCCCCTCGTAGGGGTTGTGGGTCAGGAAGGCGTCAAGATCGACATAATCGCCGATGGGGTCCGTTGCACTCTGGTTAGGCGCTAGCCACTCCCGCGGGATCCAGGGGCGCTTGTTGGAAGGAAAGAGAGTGCCGTCAGCCACCACTCTGACGAACACGCCAACCGGTAGCAGCACTCGCCGTTTAAGGTTGTTGGTCTCTCCAAACTGGGAGGTCTGGAGATCGACGCGGGGGAACAAAACCAGCTCGGTCACTTCCAGTGGGGGTTGGCCGACAGGCTGTTTGGCATCGAGGATCTGTTTTGCCTGTACGGGGGAAATGCGCCCGTTTAGCCACACTTGGGTATCGATTGCTAGGTAGTCGGAGGAGGGATCTTCGACTTTCTCGATGCCCAGCACGGGCAACAGATTGCGATCATCCGGGCTGAGTCGCTCGGCATCGATCAATGACTGGCGAAAATAGCCGGTAAGATTGTGCAGAAAGGACATAAGATCCTACCTTCGTTGTTCTTTATAATGAAGCCGGATGGCTGGAATGGAGCATCCGTTTGATGCGTTATTCATTATCCCACTCATGCGCTGCTAGGTGATTACACACAAGCCCCTCTTGGGCTGAGTAATTAGCCCTGCTTTGACCAGATAAGTTTTTGCCCAACCAGCTCGAATACCTCGCGTAGAGGGCGAGCTTTGCCATCTGCTAGGCTCGCAAGTACGGCTGGCATCATGGCTTCGTAACTTGGCAGGTTCATTGATGCTTGGCTTGAGTTTGTATCGATAGAACATCTTGCCACATAGGTTCTGTTGGAACCATTCATGTCACTTCTGTATGTGCGCGAGCTGACATATTTTCTGCTACATACTAGCCAAAATTTCACATGTGCAATTTTTCTCAGAAAACGCTCTTGGTGCCCAAATTGGACAACTACAGCGACGAGGATTTCGCCAGCCCCCCGATACGCTCTTGCATGCTGATGATTGCTACGAGGAGACCATCTGCATGCGTGAACAAAATCCGCCGCTTTACGGTGACAACAATGGGGCAATCCTGAAAGAGCTTTATGAGCTTAAGCTGCTGGTAATCCAGCAAGGACAGGCGCAAAAAGAGGTGCTTTCTGCCGAGGAGTGCGCTGAGTTGCTGGGGGTTTCTGTCAGCTATGTGTACCGGCTGACCAGTGAAAAGCGTCTGCCGCATTACAAGCCACAAGGCAAAAAGATCTACTTCAAGCGCGTTGAGCTGCTGGATTGGCTGCTCTCCCACCGCATTTCACCGGACGCCGAACTCACTGAGCATGTAACCAAGCGTGTGCGGCAAGCTAGCCATGGGCGGTTGTGAGGTGGGTATGACACAGGATCTGATTACATCTCTCTGCCCCCAGGATCTCCGGTCGGCTTTTGTTGAGCCTCCAAAACCCCTCGATTTTGTCCTCCCGGGGCTGCCTGTTGGCTGCGTTGGTGCTTTGGTGTCACCGGGAGGGGTGGGCAAATCGATGTTGGCATTACAACTGGCAATGCAGATATCCGGTGGGCCGGATTGGATTGGGCTTGGCAATCTGGGCAGGGGAGCTGTGCTCTACCTGCCTGCCGAGGACCCTTGGCCTGTACTGCACCAGCGCTTGTTTGCCTTGGGCAGAGGTCTTGATGCTGAACTTCGTGCCAACGTTGAACGATACCTTCGTTTGATATCGCTTCAGGGTGCCAGCCCGAATGTGCTGGATAGCCATTGGTGGGAAGCGATTGCCATTTGGGCTGAGGGGGTCAGGTTGGTGGTTATCGATACACTGAGACGCTTTCACGATGCTGATGAGAATGCAGCCTGTGCTATGACACTGGTGCTGGGTCAGCTGGAACGGCTGGCCATGCTGAAGGGATGCGCTGTGTTGTTTGTACACCACACCAGTAAATCTGCGGCATTCCAAGAAGCTGGCGATCTGCAGCAGGCAAGCCGTGGTTCGTCGGTACTGGTTGACAACGTTCGCTGGCAGGCCTATCTCGCCACTATGACCAAGAAAGAGGCGCAGAAGCTGGGCGTATCGGTAGAGAAGATCCAGCTTTACGTGCGGTTTGGGGTAAGCAAAAGCAATTATGGGCCGCCACTACCGGAGCGCTGGCTGGAGCGGAAGGAAGGTGGCGTGCTGTACCCCGCTGGTTTTGACGAAATACACTGGGCTGGGGGCAAACGTGCCTTGCTTTGAATTGACTCATGCCCGGCACGACCATATGCACTGCCTTGCTCCCGGGTTGTTTAGGGCGATCTCGAATGGCCAACGCCGCCGTGACAAGCTGGAGGTGATTTACCGTTTGGATAACGGTAATCAGATTGAGTTTTCTGGGCCAGAACCCTTGGGGGCTGACGATTTGCGCGTACTTCAAGGGTTGGTTGCCCTCGCTGGGCTTGAATCAGAAAGTGGCAAGATTGGGCCTATTGCGAGTGGTGAAACCGGAGAGATATTACGAGACCTACTTCAGCTGCGTGGGATTGCCAACCAGCAGGATGTCTTGGTAGTCAAAAGCAGCTTGCGCAAACTGGCCAAGGAGATTGGTTACGCAAACCCTCGTGACACCAATACGGTGCGTCGCACTGTCGAGCGGTTGTGGAAGGTGTCGGTAATAGCACAGGTAGCAGGCTTGCGTAGTGGTTTTCGTCTGCTGGCGAACTATGCCAGCGATCCCCTGACCGATAGGCTCTTTGTGGCGCTTAATCCATTGCTGACCAATGCCATATTGGGTAATGGCCGATATACCTATATCGATCTGGCTGAGGTACGGCAACTGCGTAGTAGCACTGCCCGGATATTGCATCAGCGGCTTTGTGCCTGGATTGATTGTGGCCGCAGCAAGCCAGTAGGTTTAGATAAACTGGTCTCTTACGCTTTTCCTGATAAGTCCAGCGCGGCCACCAACCGAAAGCGGCAATCGCGAGTTCGCAAGGCACTGTGTGAACTGGCTGAACTGGGTTGGTCAATCAGTGAACATGCCAAGGGGCGGTTTACCATCGGCCGGCCTGCACTATCACGATAACGGTCACAAACTATCACGAAAGTGGTCACAAAGTTCACGATAACGGTCACAAGCCAATTCAGTGAAACCCAGTTACCGCTTGGGCTGCAGGGCGATCCTGAAATCCGATCTATATTATCTAAGATAATCTAGGCCAGCGCATGGTTGCGCTGGCCTATTTGTTGGCTCTTCCTGGCCATGATCTTGTCGAGGGTGCTTCTATCACCCCAAGACATTGGGGAAATCGAGCATGGCATCTCGGCGCCGCGATTCAAGAATGTCGGCGTAGATCTCGGTGGTTCTCAGCTCACTGTGCCCCAGCAAGCGGGAAAGGGCATAGATATCGACGCCGCGGTTAAGCTGGATGACGGCGAAGGTATGACGCGCGCTGTGGAAGGTTACCTTCTTGGTTATACCCGCCTGCAACGCCCACCGGGTGAGCTCCATGTTGTGCCAAGCCGAGTACTTGAGGCCCTTGAAGATCCGCTCTGTTGCCTTGCCTGGGCGCCCCATCAGCTGCATCGCCATGTCATTCAAATCCAGGTATTGCAGGCCGCTGGTCTTTTTCTGGGTGAATACGATACGGTAATGGCCATAGAAGGGCTCCAGCTCTGCCCAGGTCAGCTTGTGAATGTCGGACCAGCGCAAGCCAGTGCAACAAGAGAACAGAAAGGCGCGCTTAAGAACGTCGTACCGGCACTCGGCCTGGGCCAGGGCTCGTACCTCGTCTTCGGTCAGGTAAACCCGTTTGTTCTTCTCCCCCTGGATAGCTTTGACACGTCGTACCGGATTATCCGGTAGCAGCCGTTCCTGCTCAGCCTGGTTCAGGGCCGCCCTTAACTTGTTGAAATAGGCACTTTGGGTGTTGCGGCTCAGTGGTGTGCCGCTTTTGGTGCGGGCCTTGTGCATCAGGTAATGCCGAAACCCCTCCAGGAACAGCTGATCTACTTCCTCGAAAGTCAGCTCCGGCAGCTTATGGTACAGGCGTAAATGCTTGAGGGCTGATATCCAGATGGAGTGGTTGCTCTTGCTACCTGCCGCTTTTTGGTCTGTAACCTCTTGGAAGTACTCGAAGAAGCTGGCCTTGTAGGCGTTCGAGAAATCCAGATGGTGTTTACCAGTCTCGTACTCGAAGAGTCGCTTGGCGCGGATGGCTTCGGCTGCTCGCTGGGTTTCTTTGTTGTGGAGCCGCTGTGCTGGGGTACGCGGCTTGTCGTACAGGAAGAGATCCAGGGTCTCTCTGCTGCGTTTGTGCTTGCGGATGCCCGTGGTTTGGTCAAGGTAGGAGCCGGCGTAGTAGGTTAAGCGCAGAGCGCGCTTGCCTTCGGCGTCCGGTGCGCGGTATTCGATGCTGATCTTCATAAGTGTCCCCCAAAAGTACCCCAAGAGGTTACTTTGGGGTACTCTCGGGGTAAATTCTCACGAAACAAGATCAGGCAAGAATAGCCAGTAAAAAACAAAGTCCAATATTTACAATGTCTTATGTTCTCACTGGCTGCTTTTTATTGCTGATTTTTCACCACATTACTTGCCGATGCAGAAGCTGGAGAAGATACGGCCCAGCAGATCGTCGGAGCTGAATTCGCCGGTGATCTCGGAGAGGGACTCCTGCGCCAGGCGCAACTCTTCGGCCACCAGCTCGCCAGCCACGAATACTTCCAGCTGCTCCTTGGCCACCAGCAGGCGCTCGGCGGCGCGCTCCAGCGCATCCAGATGGCGGCGGCGGGCCATAAAGCCTCCTTCGGTGTTGCCCTGGAAGCCCATGCAGGCTTTCAGGTGCTCGCGCAGGGCGGGCAGCCCCAGCTCGGTCTTGGCGGAGATGCGATAGACGGCGTGGCCCTGCTCCTGGCTCGGCGCCAGATCCTCGCCGGTCAGGTCGGCCTTGTTGCGAATGACGGTGAGGCCGATGTTTTTTGGCAACCGATCAATAAATTCCGGCCAGATCTCTCGCGGGTCAACCGCGTCTGTGGTGGTGCCATCCACCATAAACAGCACCCGATCGGCCTGTTCAATCTCGGCCCAGGCGCGTTCGATACCGATCTGCTCCACCTTGTCCTGAGTGTCGCGCAGACCGGCAGTGTCGATGATGTGCAGCGGCATGCCATCGAGATGGATGTGCTCGCGCAGCACGTCGCGGGTGGTGCCGGCAATCTCGGTGACGATGGCTGACTCACGGCCTGCCAGGGCGTTGAGCAGGCTCGATTTGCCGGCGTTGGGGCGACCGGCGATCACCACCTTCATCCCTTCCCGCAGCAGGGCGCCCTGTTTGGCTTCCCCGCGCACGTCGTCCAGCTCGGACATGATGCTGTAGAGGTCGCCCGCCACCTTGCCGTCGGAGAGGAAGTCGATCTCCTCGTCCGGGAAGTCGATGGCCGCTTCCACATAGATGCGCAGCCGGATCAGGCTCTCCACCAGTTGCTGGATTTTGCTGGAGAACTGCCCCTGCAGGGAGTGCATGGCGCTGCGGGCGGCCTGTTCGCTGGAGGCTTCAATAAGGTCAGCGATAGCTTCGGCCTGGGCCAGATCCAGCTTGTCGTTGATGAAGGCGCGCTCGCTGAACTCGCCGGGCCGGGCAGGACGAATGCCGTCGATTTTCAGAATGCGGCGGATCAGCATGTCCATGATGACGGGGCCGCCGTGGCCCTGCAGCTCCAGCACATCCTCGCCGGTGAAGCTGTTGGGGGCTTTGAACAGCAGGGCTATGCCCTGATCCAGTACCTGGCCTTGCTCATCCTTGAACGGCAGATATTCGGCGTAGCGCACCCGCGGGAGCTTGCCGAGCACTATCCCGGCGACCTGTTCGGCGGCGGGGCCGGAGACCCGGACTATGCCGACGCCACCACGGCCTGGCGCGGTGGCCTGGGCCACGATCGTATCTGTTGTCATCTTGCTTGGCTCGTTTGTTCGCTGATAGGAAAACGTAGTGGGAGACATTGTAATAAAAAAGGCGGCCCGAAGGCCGCCTCTTTTGTCATCACGGGAAGATTAGCTGCGTGAATGCAGTCCTTTCTTCTCCAGCTGACGATAGATGATGGTCTGCTGGATGATGGAGATCACGTTGCTCACCAGCCAGTAGAGAGTCAGGCCAGCCGGGAACCAGAGGAACATGAAAGTGAAGATGATCGGCATGAACTGCATCACTTTCTGCTGCATCGGGTCGGTTACGGTGGTCGGGCTCATCTTCTGCAGATACCACATGGAGGCACCCATGAGGATTGGCAGCACGAAGAAGGGGTCCTTCACTGACAGGTCAGTGATCCACAGGGCAAACGGCGCGTGACGCAGTTCAACGGATTCCATCAGTGCCCAGTAAAGGGCGATGAAGATCGGCATCTGAACCAGAATCGGCAGGCAGCCACCCAGTGGGTTGACCTTCTCCTTCTTGTACAGCTCCATCATGCCCTGAGACATCTTCTGGCGGTCGTCGCCGAAGCGCTCGCGCAGGGCCGCAATCTTGGGTTGCAGCATGCGCATCTTGGCCATGGAGGTGTACTGGGCCTTGGTCAGCGGGAACATGATGCCGCGTACCAGCAGGGTCAGCATGATGATGGCCAGACCCCAGTTCTGGACGAAACCGTGGAACACGGTCAGCAGCCAGTGCAGCGGTTGGGCGATGAACCACAGCCAGCCGTAGTCGACGGTCAGGTCGAGGTGGTTAGCCACCTTGGCCATCTGGTCTTGCAGCTTGGGACCGACCCACAGCTTGCTGGTTACTTCAGCCTGTTGGCCGGCAGCCACGTCAACCAGCGGCGCCTTGTAACCGATGATGGCCTGGCCTTTACCAGGGATCACACGGCTGTAGAAGCTGTTGGTATCGTCGGCATTCGGTGCCCAAGCAGAGACGAAGTAGTGTTGCAGCATGGCGACCCAACCACCCTTGGTGGTCTTGTTCAGGTCGGCATCCTTCATCTCGTCGAAGGTGTACTTCTTGTAGCGGGTATCTTCAGTGGAGAAGGCACCACCACGGTAAGCGCTGGCTACCATGGCATGACCTTCCTGATCCTTCGGCGTTGCTACGGTCTGCTTCAGCTGACCATAGAACTGCACCTGAACCGGCTCGGCAGATTTGTTGTCGATCTTGTAATCAACGCCAACGGCATAGTCGCCACGCTTGAGGATGAACTCCTTGGTGAAGACCACGCCCTTGCTGTCGGTCCAGGTCATCGGAACGACGACTTGATCCTGACCATCGGCCAGTTGATAGCTGGTCTGGGCGGCTTCATAGGTAGGACGACCTTCGGCCTGACTGTCCGGACCGTTGCGACCCACCAGACCGCTCTGGGCGATATAGAGGTGCTCAGGCTTGCTGGTCAGCAGCACGAACGGTTGGTCCTTGCCCTCTTCCAGTTTGTGAGACAGCAGTTCGGCAGACACGATGTCGCCACCCTGGGTATCCAGGGTCAGCTTGAGCACGTCAGAGGAGACGGTGATCAGCTTGCGTGCGGCAGTCGCATTGGCTTGCTCGGAAACCTGAGGAATATCACCGGTCTGACCGGCTTCAGGTACGAAATGTTCGGTTTGGGCCACGGTAGTCGGGGCCGGCTTCGGAGCCTTGTCGGACTCCCACTGTTGCCAGAGCAGAAAGCTCACGAACAGCAAACCGATCAGGAGTAGATTGCGTTGTGATTCCATAGTTTTCAGTTTCTTCGCTTTGGTTGCGGAACCGGGTCATAACCACCCTCGGATAAGGGATGGCATTTTAATAGACGTTTGCTGGCTAACCAAACGCCTTTTATGAAACCGTGAAGTCGGATGGCTTCTATCGCAAATTGGGAACAAGTTGGAGTAAAACGGCAGCGCGGCCCGAGCAGAGGGCTAATGATTAGCTGATACAGGCGTATCAGTTTGATAGCTACCCATTGCAACGGCGTGACAGAGTGCGCCATAGCTTTTCCAGTAACTTGAACAGTTCCTCGTTATCCATCTCTTTCACACCGGCCTTGGCGATCACCACGATGTCGATAGCGGGCAGCTGATGTTGTTTGAGGCGGAAACTTTCCCGGACCACCCGTTTGACACGGTTACGCCAGACGGCACGCTTGAGTGCTTTTTTGGGCACAGCGAGACCAAGACGAGAGTGTTCGAGTGAATTGGGGCAGGCGAGAAGCGTAATTTGCGGGGAAGCAGCCCGGACAGGCTCGGCGAAAACGCGTTTGAAGTGTTCGGGAGTTAACAGACGTAACTCCCGAGAGAAGGTGTGCTGGGTAGGCATTAAACTACCAGACGGGCACGACCCTTGGCACGACGAGCGGCCAGAACTTTACGACCGTTGGCAGTTGCCATGCGGGCGCGGAAACCGTGAGAGCGCTTGCGCTTCAGGTTGGACGGTTGAAAAGTACGTTTCATGATTCGATTCCGTATTTCTGTACAGTTTTGATTGTCACACTTAGCCGACGCGCCAGCTATAGCGTGTGACGACTAGCAAAAGAGGCCGAATTCTAAACAGAGTTCGGCTTTTAGTCAATCCGCCGTTCCCTCTCATCCTGCCGTGGTCTTGAAAAGGCCGCTGCCGAGCGTGAGGATCCAGAGGATCAAGGGCTCCGGATTATACTGGCAACCCGGGGTTAAACAAGGGATCCCTCAATAAAAAAGGCGGCCAGGCCGCCAAAGAGAGAGCTATTTAAGGACTTTCCGCAAGAACTCCCGGGTACGGGGATCCTTGGGATCGACCAATATCTGATCCGGCGGGCCCTGCTCGACGATCCGCCCCCCTTCCATGAAGATCACCCGATCGGAAACATCACGAGCAAATTCAATCTCATGAGTCACCACCACCATGGTCTGGTGCTGGCGGGCCAACTCTTTCATCAGTCCCAAAACCTCGTCGACCCACTCGGGATCGAGGGCCGAGGTGGGCTCGTCAAACAGGATCACCTTGGAGTGGGCCGCCATGGCGCGGCCAATGCCGACCCGTTGCTGCTGGCCGCCGGAGAGGGAGGCCGGATAGGCATCCTGCTTGTCGGCAAGACCAATGTCCTTGAGGATGCCGAGCGCTGTGGCGCGGGCCTCAGCTTTTGGCTGCTTCCAGACGGTGATCAGCCCTTCGGCGATGTTGTCTAGCGCTGTTTTGTTGGCAAAAAGGGCGTAGTTCTGGAACACGAAGGAGGCCCGCTTGCGCAGCTCGATCGCCTGCTGTTCGCTGGCCTTGGCCAGATTCAGCTCAAGATCGTCGATGGCAAGGGTGCCCGCATCCGGGGTCTCCAGCAGGTTCAGGCAGCGCAACAGGGTCGATTTTCCGGTGCCTGAGGGGCCGATGATGACGACAATTTCCCCCTTTTTGACCTCCAGATCGATGCCGTTGAGCACCTGATTGCCGTGATATGCCTTGGAGAGGCCGGTTAGCTTGATCATGAGAGCCCTCCTTTAATAGGCACGGTTAAGACGAATTTCCAGCAGATGCTGCAAGCGGGTAAAGAAGATCACCACTACCCAGTAGATCAGCGCCACCGCCATAAAGCTCTCGAAGAACTTGAAGGAGGAGGAGGCTTCCATCTGCGCCTTGCCCATGATCTCGGCCACTCCCAGCGTGAAGGCCAGCGAGGTGCTCTTGATCATATCGATGAAGTAGTTCATCAGCGACGGGGTGGCGATACGGGCCGCCTGCGGCAGGATGATCCGCTGCATCGCCTGATAACGGCTCATGCCGATACTGAGCGCCGCTTCCATCTGGCTTTTGTGAATGCCGAGGATGGCTGCGCGGATCGACTCGGCCATATAGGCAGCGAAGTGCAGGGTCAGACCGACGATGGCGGCAGTAAAGGCATCCATCCCCACGAAGATTGGGAACAGCTGCGGCAGTCCGTAGTAGAGCAGGAACAGCTGAACGAGTAGCGGTGTACCCCGAAAGAACGAGATATAGAGCATCGCCAGCCAGTGAATCGCGGGGACGCGAAACACCCGTATTATCGCCAGGGCCAGCGAGAGTACGAGTGCCAGCACGAATCCCCACAGGGCCATTTCCATCGTGGTGCCCAGGTATTTGAGCAGGATGGGAAACAGCCCCAGCGTGTATTCGAGGTCAAATTCCATCATTTATTTGTCGGTGATGTCGGAAGCGAACCATTTCTCGGAGATCTGACGCAGGGAGCCATCCTTGCGCATGGCGGTCAGGGCCTCGTCGACCTTCTTCAGCAGCGCCTGTTTCTCCGGGGTCTTCAGGAAGGGCAGGGCGTTCTCGATAGTCTCGAACGGTGCGCCAGCCTGTTGCAGCGGCAGCTTGGACTCCTTGATTAGTTGGGCGGTGGAGACGCGGTCCATCACGAAGGCATCGATGCGACCCAGGGCGACATCCTGCTCGAAGGCGGAGTCATAGGTGCGGATGTCGATCTTCTTGTTCGTGTCGTTCTTGCGCAGCAGCTCTTCGAAGTTGGAACCCAGGTTCACGGCCACCTTCTTGCCTTCCAGATCCTTGATGCCGTGGATGGTGCTGTTGCCCTTGCGTACCACGATCTGGGCGCCGTCATAGACGTAAGGTTGGGAGAAGTCGTACTTCGCCTTGCGTTCGTCGGTGATGGTGATCTGGTTGGAGATGGTGTCGATGCGGCCGGTTTCCAGCATGCCGAACAGGCCGGAGAAGCTGGCGGTCACGAATTCGACCTTGTAGCCGGTGCGCTCGCCGATCTGGTTCCACATATCCACTTCAAACCCTTGCAGCTTGTCCTGCTTGACGAAGGTGAACGGGAAATATTTGCCGGACATGCCGACCTTGATGGTCTCCTGGGCGATGGCCTGACCGGACAGGGTGGCGAGCAGGATGGCTGCGCCGGAAATCAGTTTGATGGATGTTTTCATGGTGTTTCTCTCTCTCAATGTCTTGTATTTGTAGTTGTAATAACTGGTTTGGCCCTGATGTTATTGGAATAAAATTTAAAAAATAAATGACATTTGGTTATATGAAATAACAGGAGAGAAGCACGGGATCGACCAATCCGGACGGTGGATCAAGCTGTGGGTAACTTTGGGGATGAAATCCGATCCAAAGGCGCTGGATCCTTGAAAGTCAAGGATCTTATTTGCTGGATCCACCGGGCGATGGCTGGAGATCCGGCGGCTAAAAACGTAGAATAGCCGGTCTTTAGTTAATCAATCGACAGGAGTTTAGAGTGACTGCTTCGCTATGGCAGCAGTGCCTTAACCGGCTGCAAGATGAGTTGCCCTCGGCAGAATTCAGCATGTGGATCCGGCCGCTTCAAGCGGAGTTGAGTGACAATACTCTGACCCTGTATGCACCGAATCGCTTTGTTCTGGACTGGGTACGAGACAAGTATCTCATCCGGGTTAACGGCATCATCAACGAACTCTGCGGGGTCGACGGCCCCGCCCTGCGTTTTGATATAGGCAATCGTCCCCATCCTGTTGCTGTCGCCAGAGCGCCGGTACAGGGTGCCGCGCCTGTGAATAACTTGCAGAAGAGCTGGGAAAGCAAGGCTGAAGCCAAGCCCGAGCCGAACCACAAGAGCAACACCAACGTGAACTATACCTTCGAGAATTTCGTCGAGGGTAAGTCCAACCAGTTGGCGCGTGCGGCTGCCCGTCAGGTAGCGGACAATCCGGGTGGTGCTTACAACCCGCTGTTCCTCTATGGTGGCACCGGCCTGGGTAAAACCCACCTGTTGCACGCCGTTGGCAATGCCATCAAGGAGAGTAAAAAAGATGCCAAAGTCATCTATATGCACTCCGAGCGGTTTGTTCAGGACATGGTGAAAGCGCTGCAAAATAACGCCATTGAAGAGTTCAAGCGTTACTACCGCAGCGTCGATGCCCTGCTCATCGATGACATCCAGTTCTTCGCCAACAAGGAGCGCTCCCAGGAGGAGTTCTTCCATACCTTCAATGCCTTGCTGGAAGGTAACCAGCAGATCATCCTCACCTCGGATCGCTATCCGAAGGAGATCAACGGTGTCGAGGATCGCCTCAAGTCCCGCTTCGGCTGGGGCCTGACCGTGGCGATCGAGCCGCCGGAGCTGGAGACCCGCGTCGCGATCCTGATGCGCAAGGCAGACGAGAACCAGATCCATCTGCCGGACGAAGTGGCCTTCTTCATCGCCAAACGTCTGCGATCCAACGTCCGTGAACTGGAAGGCGCCCTCAACCGGGTGATCGCCAACGCCAACTTCACCGGCCGTGCCATCAACATCGATTTCGTGCGCGAAGCGCTGCGCGACCTGTTGGCACTGCAGGAGAAGCTGGTCACCATCGACAATATCCAGAAGACGGTGGCGGAGTACTACAAGATCAAGCTTGCGGATCTGCTCTCCAAGCGCCGTTCCCGCTCCGTGGCCCGTCCGCGCCAGCTGGCGATGGCACTGGCCAAGGAGCTGACCAACCACAGTTTGCCGGAGATAGGTGATGCCTTTGGTGGCCGTGATCACACTACCGTTCTTCATGCCTGCCGCAAGATCGAGCAGCTGAAGGAGGAGAGTCACGACATCAAGGAGGACTATTCCAACCTGATCCGTACCCTTTCTTCCTGATAACGGAATGGAGTGGACAGATGCAGCGCGAATATTCCAACCTGATCCGAATCTTTTCCTCCTAATCACAACGGAGAGCACAGATGCAGCTCGAAATTAGCCGTGAGGCCCTGTTACGTCCTCTGCAACTGGTGTCCGGCGCCCTCGGCGGCCGACCGACCCTGCCGATCCTCGGCAACGTGCTGCTTGATGTCAGCAACGGTCTGTTGTCACTGACCGGTACCGATCTCGAAGTAGAGATGATCGGTCAGGTCTATCTGAACGGGGCCAGCGAAGATGGCCGCACCACAGTACCGGCGCGCAAGCTGCTGGATATCTGCCGTGGTCTGCCGGAAGGCGCCGAGATCCGTCTCAATACCGAAGGCGAGCGCCTGATCATCCGCTCCGGTCGTTCCCGCTTCAACCTCTCGACCCTGCCGGCGACCGAGTATCCGAACATCGAGGATTGGGAATCCGTGCTCGAGTTCGATATCAGCCAGCTGGAGCTGAAGAAGCTGATCGATGCGACCCAGTTCTCCATGGCCAGCCAGGATGTACGTTACTACCTGAACGGCATGCTGTTCGAGAGCGAAGGTCACGGTCTGCGCACCGTGGCGACCGACGGTCACCGTCTGGCCACCTGCCGCCGCGAGGTAGTAGGGGAATCGCTGCCCGATCATCAGGTTATCCTGCCGCGCAAAGGGGTACTGGAGCTGGTGCGTCTGCTGGAGGCGGAAGACAAGCCGGTGCGGCTGCAGATCGGTCGCAGCAACCTGCGTGCTGCGCTGGACGGCTTCATCTTCACCTCCAAGCTGGTGGATGGCCGCTTCCCGGACTGGCGCCGCGTCATTCCGCGCAACAGCGACAAGGCCCTCATCGCCGGCCGTGAGGATCTGCGTCAGGCGTTTGCCCGCGCAGCCATCCTCTCCAACGAGAAATTCCGTGGGGTGCGTCTCAATCTGCAGGAAAACCTGCTGCGCATCACCGCCAACAACCCGGAACAGGAAGAAGCCGAAGAGCTGCTTGACGTACAATATGCCGCTGGCGAGATGGAGATCGGCTTTAACGTCTCTTATGTGCTCGACGTGCTGAATACGTTAAAATGTGACCAAATTCGGATTAGCCTGAGCGATTCCATCAGCAGTGCCATTATTGAGGATTTTGAACATCAGGATGCTCAGTACGTGGTGATGCCGATGCGGATCTAGTCGTGTCCCTGGTCAAACTCCAGCTCAGCGACTTTCGCAATATCCAGCAAGCCAGTCTCAAGCTGTCGCCCGGCCTCAACATTCTGGTCGGGTGCAATGGCAGCGGCAAGACCAGCGTGCTGGAAGCCATTCACTACCTTGGTCTGGGGCGCTCCTTTCGCACTCATTTGACCGGGCGGGTCATCCGCCAGGGGGAGAGGGCATTTACCCTTTTTGCCCAGTGCGAGCTGGAGGGGCGTCAGGTACCGATCGGTCTTGCCAAAGACAAGAGTGGCGAGACCCAGCTCAAGATTGCCGGGGCGCAGGCCCAGCGGCTGGCCGATTTGGCGGAGCTGTTGCCGGTGCAGTTGATCCATCCCGATGGCTTCAACCTGCTGACGGGCGGGCCTCAGGCTCGCCGTGCCTGGCTCGATTGGGGCGTTTTCCATCAGGAGCCAACCTTCTTTGCCCTGTGGGGGCGAGTGCGGCGGCTGCTGAAACAGCGCAATGCGCTGCTGCGCCAGAGTACCCAGTACCGCCAGCTGGCGTTCTGGGATCAGGAACTGGTGCGGCTGGGTGGTGAGCTGGCCGAGTTTCGCGCCAGTTATTGTCAGGCCATTACGCCCCTGATCAAGGAGATGACGGCGGATTTTCTGCCGGAATTCGATATCAGTCTCGGCTTTTACCGGGGCTGGGAGAAAGATACTCCCCTCGGCGATCTGCTGGAGGCGGGGTTTGAGCGGGATCGGGCGCTGAGCTATACCGGTGTCGGTCCACAGAAAGCCGATGTGCGCCTCAAGGCGAACGGGGTACCCGCTCAGGATATTTTGTCCCGGGGTCAGCTGAAGTTGCTGGTCTGCGCTATGCGACTGGCCCAAGGGCTCTATTTGAATCAACATAGCAGCCGTGGCTGTATTTTTTTAATTGACGATTTTGCCTCTGAACTGGATGTCGACAAGCGCCGCTTGCTGGCCGCAAGGCTGAAGCAGTGTGCGTCCCAGGTGTTTATCACCGCCATCGACACCGGTCAGCTCGCAGACATGATGGATGCGAATGACTGTAAGTTGTTCCACGTGGAACAGGGTAAAATCTCCGAAACGTTAGAGAAGGCAGAGAGTAAGCTATGAGTGAAAATACTTACGACTCCTCGAATATCAAGGTGCTGAAGGGCCTGGATGCGGTCCGCAAGCGCCCGGGGATGTATATCGGCGATACGGATGATGGCTCGGGTCTGCACCACATGGTGTTCGAGGTCGTCGATAACTCCATTGACGAGGCGCTCGCTGGCTACTGCTCCGATATTCTGGTCAAGATCCATTCCGACGGTTCTGTCTCTGTGCGTGACAATGGCCGGGGTATCCCGGTAGACATGCACGAGGAGGAGGGCCGCTCCGCCGCAGAGGTCATCATGACCGTGCTGCACGCTGGCGGTAAGTTTGATGACAACTCCTACAAGGTATCCGGCGGCCTGCATGGCGTGGGTGTCTCCGTCGTTAACGCCCTCTCTGACAAGCTGTTGCTGACTATTCGTCGTAACGGTCACGTCTACGAGCAGACCTATCATCTGGGTGAGCCGCAAGCGCCGCTCAAGCAGATTGGCGACAGCACCGGCACCGGTACCGAAGTTCGCTTCTGGCCGAGCCCTGCCATTTTCAGCGATACCCTGTTCCACTACGAGATCCTGGCCAAGCGCCTGCGCGAGCTCTCCTTCCTCAACTCCGGTGTCTCCATCCGTCTGCAAGACGAGCGTGATGGCCGCGAGGCGCATTTCTGCTACGAGGGTGGCATCAAGGCGTTCGTTGAATACCTGAACCAGAACAAGACCCCGATCCACCCGAAGGTGTTCCATTTCACCACCGAGCAGGATGGTATCGGTGTTGAAGTGGCGATGCAGTGGAACGACGCCTATCAGGAAGGGGTCTACTGCTTCACCAACAACATCCCGCAGCGGGATGGTGGTACTCACCTCGTTGGCTTCCGTACCGCGCTGACCCGTACTCTGAACTCCTATATGGACAAAGAGGACTACAGCAAGAAGGCCAAGTCTGCCGCAAGTGGCGACGATGTGCGTGAAGGTCTGATTGCCGTTATCTCCGTCAAGGTGCCGGATCCCAAGTTCTCCTCCCAGACCAAAGACAAGCTGGTCTCTTCCGAAGTGAAGACCGCCGTTGAACAGGCGATGGGTGAGAAGCTGGCCGACTTCCTGCTGGAAAACCCGGGCGATGCCAAGATCGTGGTCAACAAGATCATCGATGCGGCCCGTGCCCGCGAAGCGGCCCGCAAAGCCCGCGAACTGACTCGCCGCAAAGGCGCGCTGGATATTGCCGGTCTGCCCGGCAAGCTGGCTGACTGTCAGGAAAAAGACCCGGCTCTCTCCGAACTCTACATAGTGGAAGGGGACTCTGCTGGCGGTTCTGCCAAGCAGGGCCGCAACCGGAAGAACCAGGCCATCCTGCCGCTCAAGGGTAAAATCCTGAACGTGGAGAAGGCCCGTTTCGACAAGATGATCTCCTCGCAAGAGGTGGGCACCCTGATCACCGCACTGGGTTGCGGTATCGGTCGCGACGAGTACAACCCGGACAAGCTGCGTTATCACAACATCATCATCATGACCGATGCGGACGTCGATGGTGCGCACATCCGAACCCTGCTGCTGACCTTCTTCTATCGTCAGATGCCGGAAATCATCGAACGCGGCTACGTCTACATCGCCCAGCCGCCGCTCTACAAAGTGAAGAAGGGCAAGCAGGAGCAGTATCTGAAAGACGAAGACGCGCTGCTGCAGTACCAGACCGCCATGGCGCTGGATGGTGCCACTCTGCACGTCAACGAGTCTGCCCCGGCTATCGGTGGCGAGGCGCTGGAGCGTCTGGTCAACCAGCACCGCTCGGTGACTCACCTGATCACCCGCATGTCTCGTCGTGCGCCGGAAGCGGTACTGACCCAGCTGATCTATCAGCCGGAGTTGAACGAAGCGCTGCTGAACAGCGAGAGTGATCTGCTGGCCTGGTGTCAGGGTATGGAAGCCGTGCTCAACGAGAGCAACCACGGTATCCAGTACCAGATCCAGGTTCGTCGTGATGAAGAGCGCAGCCTGTACGTGCCGCACGCCGTGGTACGTCAGCACGGTGTCGATCGCGAATACCCGCTCAGCTACGACTTCCTGCAATCCTCCGAGTACCGTCAGCTGGTCTCGCTGGGCAAGGAGATCGCCAACCTGATCGAGGAAGGCGGTTACATCAAGCGTGGCGAGAAGGTGAAGCCGGTCTCCAGCTTCGTCGAAGCGGTCGAGTGGCTGATGGGCGAAGGCAAGCGCGGCATCTACATCCAGCGCTACAAAGGGCTGGGCGAGATGAACCCGGACCAGCTGTGGGAAACCACCATGGATCCGGAAGCCCGCCGCATGCTGCGCGTCACCATCGACGACGCCGTAGGCGCTGATCAGCTCTTCTCCACCCTGATGGGTGATGCCGTTGAGCCCCGTCGTGACTTTATCGAGACCAACGCCCTGCGCGTGGCCAACCTCGACGTCTAATCGACGCTGTCAGTTCGATATAAAAAAGCCGCTCCTTGTGAGCGGCTTTTTGTTTTTGGGCGGAAGAAGTTGCACGTTCCACGTGAAACATCGAGTCTGTGTATCAGGGATTTTGGCCACGAAAAGATCGTCGCCACTCGCTGGGGGAGATGGCAAAGCGGCCGCGGAAGTGGTTGCGCAGGGAGGTGGCACTCTTGAAGCCGACTAGCTCGGCGATGCGATCGATGGAATGGCCGCTCACTTCCAGCAGCTCCTGACTGCGCCTGAGCCGTTCCGCCAGCAGCCATTCACCCACCGAGAGGCCGGTTGCCTGATGAAAACGGCGGGTAAAGGTGCGTCGACTCATCAGGGTGAGAGCTGCCAGAGAGTCCAGGGTATGGGGCTCGGCCAGATGGGCACGCAGGTGGTCGAGCAACTGGTTCATCCGGACATCGCGGGTGGAGGCGGGTACTGGCTGCTCGATAAACTGGGCCTGCCCCCCTTCCCGGTGAGGCGGGATCACCAGCCGCCGCGCCACCTTGTTGGCGATGGCCGAGCCGTGGTACTGGCGTACCAGATAGAGGCAGCAGTCCAGCCCGGCGGCAGTGCCTGCCGAGGTGACCAGCCCCTCGTCATCCACATAGAGGGCGTTGGTATCGAGTTGCACGCAGGGAAAGCGGTGGCAGAAATCCTGTTCGTACTCCCAGTGGGTCGATGCCTTGCGACCATTGAGCAGCCCGGCGTAGGCGAGCACATAGGTGCCGAGACAGAGCCCGACCAGTCGGGCACCTCTGGCTCTGGCGGCAATCAGGGCATCGAGCAGCGCTGCGGGTGGCCGTGCTGCCGGGTCGTGCCAGAAGGGGATGACGATGATCTCCGCCTCGGCCAGCACCTCCAGCCCATGGGGAGCCTGAATGGTGAAGCCTTGCGCCGAGTGTGAATGAGGGTTGCCATCGCCGCAGCAGATCTTGAGCTCGAACAGCGGCTGGCCCGGCAGGATGTCGCCGAAGATGAGACAGGGGACGGCGCAGTGAAAAGGGCTGAAGTGATCGAAGGTCACCACGGCAACGATCGGGGTGGTCATGGTATTGGCTCCTCTCTGCGCGCAGACCACTCATCATAAGCGTTCGGCAGTGAAAGCCGAAGGGCCATGTCTGGCATGACCCTCCTGCGGATCACTGCGATATCGCCTCGCCATCTTCCGGCACACGTACCCGATCCATCATGCCCCGGTCCACCAGATAGTCGCGCAGCTCCTGGCGTGACAGCACGGCGTGGTTGACCGCCTCCATATGGCTGGCGATCAGCGTGGCTTGCGGTGCGGCCTGATATACGGCGGCGACATCTTCCTTGCTCATGATGATGGAACCGAGTCCGGGCACCTGTGCATCACCGCAGTTGAGGATGATGACCTCGGGTTGATGCTGTTGCAGGGCTTGCTCGACCGTGGGATGCCAGATGGTATCACCAGCCAGATAGAGGCACTGCTCATCGGGGTGGGAGAAGACCACGCCGCATACCTCTCCCATGCGCTCGCCCAGTACCGCCATCAACTGGTCGCTGCCGTGTTGGCCACCGGTCTGCTGCAGGCGAATGCCGGCAAACTCGGGCTGGTCGCTCAGCAGGCGCACATCCTCAAAGCCACTGGCACGAATGGCATCGGCATCCTTCTGATGTTGCACCAAGAGCGGCAAATGCTTGGGGAGCAGGGCTCTGGCTGCGTCATCCCAGTGGTCGGGATGGTCGTGAGTGACGATAACGGCGTCCACATCGACCAGCTCATCGATCGGTAGCGGCAGCTCGACCAGCGGATTGCGCAGATGGCTGTTGGCGGTGCCCTCAAAGCCGGGGAAGGCTCCCTTGGCCGAGAGCATGGGGTCGATCAGAAAGCGGGTGCCGGCATAGTCGAGCAGCAAGGTGGCGTTACGAACCTGGGTAATCTTCATGAGATGGCTCCATGTTGGCTGGTGGATATGCAACCAATTATGGAGTGCGGAGCGCATTGCCATCAGTGGCCCACGGGTCGATTATCATCACTATCGGGCCAAGAGGTTGATGTTCTACAGGTCGGTGCGGCCATTTAAAAAATTTGAAAAAATCCCCTTGAAAGGAAAAAGTGAGCCCCTATATAGGTAACAAGGCCGGAACGCTCGACAGAGGTTTCGACCAGGCGCCCGTCCATAAGGAGGGCAAACAATCCGTTATCGCTCATAAGAGGGTAATACTATGCGTTCTATCGACTTTTCTCCGCTCTATCGTTCTGCCATCGGTTTCGATCGTCTGGCCAATCTCATCGAATCTGCGGCCAGCAATGGCAATGCCGGTTATCCCCCCTACAACATCGAGCAGCTGGGTGACAACGACTACCGCATCAGCATGGCGGTGGCAGGCTTTACCCAGGAAGAGCTGGAGCTGAGCTTCCAGGAAAATCTGTTGACGGTGAAGGGCAACAAGCAGGCCGATACCGGGCGCAACTATCTCTATCAGGGGATCGCCGAACGTGGTTTCGAGCGCCGCTTCCAGCTGGCCGACTATGTGCGGGTGAAAGGGGCCGACCTGAAAAACGGCTTGCTGCACATCGAACTGGTGCGTGAAGTGCCCGAGGCTATGAAGCCGCGCAAGATCGAGATCAACGGCTGATAGCCTGAATTCACTGAAATTTTAAAATTTCCCGGGTGCCGATGACGGGCCTGTGGAGAGTTGAACCTGTTGCTTATTAGAAGGATAGGATTATGCGTAACCTCGATTTTTCTCATCTCTATTCCAACGCCGTCGGCTTCGAGCGGATGGCCCGCGAGCTGGAAGGTCTGTTCGAGCAGAAGACCGCCGCTTACCCCCCGTACAACATTGAAAAGTGCGATCAGGATGGCTATCGCATCACGGTCGCCGTGGCTGGCTTCGAGCGCGAAGAGCTGGAGCTGGAGACCGAAAACGGCACCCTCAAGGTGAAGGGGCGCAAAGGGGCTGCGGCCGGTGAGCGTCAGTTCCTCCATCAGGGAATTGCCGAGCGTGACTTCGAGCTCGCCTTCAAGCTGAGCCAGCACGTGGAAGTGCAGGGTGCCAAGCTGGAGCATGGTCTGCTAACCATCGATCTGGCTCGCGAGTTGCCGGAGGCGCTCAAGCCCCGCGCCATTCCCATCGGCAAACCCGAGCAGCTGGCGTTGCCCGGCTAAGCAAACCGGATCGCGATAAACAACAAAGGCCTGCATCTGCAGGCCTTTCTGTTTTTGTATCGCTGGATTGGATTAACCAGCGTAGAGGGCGTTTATCTCGTCGGCCAGAATGGTGATGCCGCGGCGCACCAGCTCCTCGCTCTGGGAGTAGTTGAGGCGGATGCACTCCTGGCTGTGGCGCCACTCGGGGTCATCGATGCCGGGGAAGAAGTAGTGACCCGGCACGATCAGCAGGTTCTTCGCCTTCAGTCGCTCGTACAGCTCCTGACAGTGGATCGGCAAGCCTTCAAACCAGAGCCAGAGGAAGAGGGCGCCTTCCGGTTTGTGGATATGGAAGCGCGGGTCGGGGATCGCTTCACGCAGCAGCTGTACCGCCAGCTCCGCCTTCTGCTGATAGAAGGGCTTCACCACCTGTTCGCTGAGGGCGATGATATCGCCGCTCTCGATCATCGGGATGGTGATGGCGGGCCCCAGACTGCCCGGCGCCAGATTGATGATGCCGCTCAGGTTGGTGATGGCCTGAATGATCTTCTCGTCGGCGATGACGATGCCACAGCGGGTGCCCGGCAGGCCCAGCTTGGAGAGGCTCATGCAGAGGATTGTGTTGGCGTTCCAGAACGGCTTGGCTTCGCTGAAGATGATGCCCGGGAAGGGGACGCCGTAGGCGTTGTCGATCAGCAGCGGGATTCCCTTGTCGCGGGCGATCTGATCGAGATGTTCGATCTCTTCGTCGGTCAGCACATTGCCGGTCGGGTTGGTCGGGCGGGAGACGCAGATCACCCCGATATCGTCACCTACCTGCAGACTCTCGAAATCCACGTGGTATTTGAACTGGCCATCGGGCAGCTTCTCGATGGTGGGCTTGTAGGCCACGAAGTAGTCGTCGGCTAGCGCCGAGTCGGCATAGCCGATGTATTCGGGGGCGAGCGGGAACAGCACCTTCTTCTTGCGGCCATCGGCAAATTCACCGGCCAGCAGGTTAAACAGGTAGAAGAAGGCATTCTGGCTGCCGTTGGTCAGGGCGATATTGCGAGCCGAGATATCCCATCCCAGCTCCTTGCTGAGCAGGGCTGCCAGCGCTTTGGTGAACCTGTCTTTGCCCTGTGGGCCGTCGTAGTTGGCCATCGCTTTGACCAGCTCGCCGTTGTCGAGCAGGCTCTTGGCCTCGGCCTGAAAGCGTTCCAGCATGGCGGGGATGGGGGCCGGATTGCCGCCACCCAGCATGATGGCGTCCGGATTGGTCAGCCCCTGATTGAGGTCATCCATGAGTTGGGTAATGCCGGCGTGGCGAGTGAACTTCTCGCCGAACAAGGAAAATTCCATTCAGTGACAGATCCAGATTTGAGTTACGGGGATGTAGCACCATAGCTCAGTTTAAAAGCGGGTGTCGATCAAAAAGATGGGACGTTCCACGTGGAACATGGTGCAAAAATCAAGCGTGGTTAAAAGCACCAACTGTTGGTTTAAAAATGACCGAGCGGGATGCATTTTGCGACTCAATTTGGTATCGATATATAGTTAATTTAAATAAAATCATCATGTTATGAATTGCGTGAGGATTGGCACAACTATTGGAATAGCTATCTGGTCATCTCAACCATACCGGAGCAAACCAGATGAAAAGCCTGATCGCCACCCTGATTGTGAGTGCCCTGAGCCTGAACGTGATGGCCCACGAAAACCCGCGGCCCGAGCTGGAGAGTGCCCAGCTGGAGCAGGATGTGCAGAGCGAGTTGCAACAGGCATCCCATGCCGTGGTGCAGGATGCGCTGCACAATCTCAAGCCGCTGGCGCTGGATACCCTGGTGGTGGAGGCGAGTCAGGCTGTGGCGACTCACCCCGAGAGCTGAGGTAGCGCAGGGGGGTCTGTCCCGTATGTTGTTTGAAGAAGCTGATAAAGGCGCTGTCGCTGGAGAACTCCAGCGCAGCGGCAATCCGGCTGATGGACTCGCTTTCTGCCAGCAGCTCCATGGCGCGCAACAGCCGCCACTGCTGGCGCCACGCCTGATAGCTCATGCCGGTCTCCCGCATGAAGATGCGGCCAATGGTCTTGTCACTGGCACCCACCCGTTCGGCCAGCCGGTTGAGCCGATCGGGCAGGGCATCTCCCCGTTTCAACTGCTGTAGCCAGCCGCCCAGTCTGGGATCCGTCGGCAGCGGCAACTGCCACGACTCCCGCGGCGCCAGCCTCAATTCTTCCATAAACAGTGCCACCGTCCGCTGTTGCTGCTCTTGCGGTTTGTCCCACGGCCAGAGCGCCATCCGCTCGATCAGTTCGTGCAGCAGCGGATTGACCGCCAGCACCTCCACCGTGCCGGGCAACTCGGGATGCGGCTGGAAGTAGAGTGAGCGGTAGGCCACCACACCACGCATCAGTACCCGGTGGGCAGTGCCCGCTGGCAGCCAGGCGGCGCGGGTGGGCGGCAGCAGGCAGACCCGATCTTCCAGCTCCATGGTCATGCAGCCGGATTGGGCGAACAACAGCTGATGGCGCTGATGTTGATGCAGGCCCGAGTCGTGCCAACCGAGGGCGGAGGCGATGCCGATCACGCTGCCCGTCAGCTGGTCGGGGTCAAAAGGGTGATCGGGAAGAATAAAGGCCATATGTCCGATTTTTGATGTTTATAGTCCTGTTTATTGTAATCAGACAATTGGTATCTCTCTAGAATGGCGACCTCTTGTGAAGGAGGTTTGTCATGAACAACAAGTTGCCACCGCTCTGGCTGGTGGTGGGATTGATGATGTTTCCCCAAATTGTGGAGACCATCTACAGCCCGGTCCTGACCCACATCGCTACCGAGTTTCAGGTGAGCGAAGGGCAGGCATCCCAGACCCTGTCGGTCTATTTTCTGGCGTTTGCGGTAGGCGTGGTCTGCTGGGGGCGGCTCTGCGATCTGATCGGGCGGCGTCCCGCCATGCTGGCCGGTCTGCTCACCTATGGTGTAGGCACCCTGCTGGCGCTGCTGGCCAATCAGTTTGAAACCCTGCTGCTGGCCCGGGTTATCTCGGCTTTTGGCGCCGCGGTGGGATCCGTTGTGACCCAGACCATGCTGCGCGACAGCTATCAGGGCAGCGATCTGGCGCGGGTCTTCTCGGTGATGGGCATTGCGCTCTCACTCAGTCCGGTGTTGGGGCTGCTCAGTGGCGGTCAGCTGGCGAGCGGGTTCGGCTATCTCGGGGTGTTCAGTGGTTTGCTGATACTGGCGGTAGGCTTGCTGCTGGTTGCCTGCTGGCAGCTGCCGGAAACCCGTCCGGCCACCACCCGGCAAGTCGCACTCTGGCCGCTGGCGTGCCGGATGATGAAGGATGGCGGACTCTGGCGCAGTGCCATGCTGGTCGCCCTGTTCAACACCATGCTGTTTGGTTACTACAGTCTGGCCCCGTTCCTGTTTGCTGGGTTGGGGTTGAGCACCGGCGAGTTTGGTTACTCGGGGATCTTGCTGGCGCTGGCGACTCTGCTCGGCAGCCTGCTCAACAAGCATCTGCTGGGGAGAGGGTGGCAACCGTCCTCTCTGATCCGACTGGCTTACGCTCTGGCGCTGGTCGCCGGGCTGCTGGTCTGGGCGAGTCAGTCCAGCCTCTGGTTCCTGTTGCCCATGATGGGTGTCGTCGTCGCTTTCGGGCTGGCTATTCCCAATGTGTTGAGTCAGGCGCTGCTGGCCTATCGCGAGGTAGCGGGCAGTGCTGGTGCCCTGTTCGGGCTTGGCTACTACCTGCTGCTCAGTCTGGGGTTGGCGGTAGCGGCCGGATTGCAGGATCTCGGCCTGTTGCTGAGTGGCTGCGGTCTGTTGGCGCTGATTTGCTGCGGGCGTCGTTCCACGTGAAACGTCAGTTGCCGATAAAGCGGTAGCCAATACCGGATTCGGTCTCGATAAGCGTCGGTTGCTGGGGGTTATCCCCCAGCTTTTTGCGCAGGCTGGCGATGACGATGCGCAGGTAGTGGGTGTCCTCCTTGTGGCTCGGCCCCCAGATGTCATTGAGCAGCTGGGTCTGCATCACCAGCTTGCCGGGGTGGCACACCAGCGCCTGCAGCAGGGCGAACTCCTTGCGGGAGAGAGGGATCTCCTCCTCCTTCATGGTCACCTTGTGGCTGCTGACATCCAGCGTCAGGCCGCATTGGGGGAAGTGGCGCCGCTCGCCGCTGCTGACGCCAGCTCGCTGGCGCAAGAGCACGCGAATGCGGGCCATCATCTCGCCGATGCCGAACGGCTTGCTCATGTAGTCGTTGGCGCCGGCATCCAACAGCCGCACCTTCTCCTGCTCCGAATCGCGGGCCGACAACACCAGCACAGGATTGGGGTGATGCTCGCGAATGGCCTGCAATACCTGAATACCATCGCCATCCGGTAGACCGAGATCGAGGATCACCAGATCGGGGTTGAGGTGGCGATACTGCTCCAGCCCTTCATTGACCCCCACCGCCTCACTCACCTGATGCCCCTCGGCAATCAGGCTGATCCGCAGAAAGCGACGGATCGCCGCTTCATCATCTATGACCAGAATGTGTGCCATCGAACCTCCAGAGGCGAATGGTGGGAGGGGCTGATTGACCCGATCTGGCGGTCAGCCATCAGACCTCCGGTGAATTGAGGGCTAGCGGCAGGGAGATGCGCATGCAGGTGCCGTTGCCATTGGGGCCGGAGAAGGCCCAAATCTTGCCGCCGTGGGCCTCTATCATAGCGCGGGAAATGGCGAGGCCAAGCCCGGTGCCACGGCTACCGCAATCGCCCACCGGCTGGGTGTAGAAGAGGTTGAAGATCTTCTCCCGATCCGACTCGGCGATACCGACCCCGATATCTATGATATCGATGATGAGATCGGGCTCGGCCACCATCACCTTGAACTCGATAGGGGTGCCTGCCGGCGAGTAGCGGGAGGCGTTGTCGAGGATATTGACCAGCACCTGCTCGATCAGGGCGCCATGGACATATAGCTGGGGCACATGCTGATCGAAATGGACCAGCAGCTTGTGCTGGCGCCAGGAGGAGTCGAGCCGCTTGCGGGCGCTCTCCACCAGATCCGCCAGATCGACCCAGTCCCGTTTCAGCTGGAAGTCGGGGGAGCCGATGCGGGTCATATCCAGCAGATTCTGCACATAGCTGTGCAGGCGGCGTGCCTCCTCCTGCACCGAGTGGAGCAGTTCGTCACGGTCTTCGGCGGGGATCCGGTCACCATATTCCAGCAGGGTGCTGCCAGCCCCCATGATGGTCGCCAGCGGCGTTTTCAAATCGTGGGAGACCGAGGAGAGCAGAGCGGCACGCATCCGGTCGGTCTCCGCCTGTAGCTGGCTGTCGGCCAGCCGCTCGTTGAGGTCGATCCGCGCCAGCGCGGCGCGAATGTCGGTGAGCAGCGCCTGCAGCTGGTGTTCGGCAGAGGAGGAGAGCGGATTGGCCAGCGTTATGCCGATCACCAGATCGTCGCTGAGATGGTGATACTGGGCCTCGGCAGCATTGAGGGTGGCGGTGTGGGCTCCGGCGCTCTGCTTCTGGGCCAGACACCAGTCGATGGCCGCCTTGTCGGTCTGCCCGGGCCTGTGCTTCTCGTTGCCGAGCCTGTCGTTGAACTCCTTGTCGATCACCACGGTTGGCTGGCCTAGCGCCAGTGAAATGGCCTGGGCACCTTGTCTGAGCACCTCCTCCGGGCTGCTGGCGGTGGCCAGCCCCTGACTGAGGGAGAGCAGAGCATTGCCCAACTGCTGGGTCTCGCGCAGACCGATCAGCTGTTGCCGCTGGCGGGAGGCGAGCCGTCCCGCCGTCATGCCGACGATAAGCAGCACAAACAGGGTGAGCAGGTCGCTGTGGTTGGCGACGCTCAGGGAGAAGTAGGGGGCGGTGAAGAGCAGATTGTGGGCGATAAAGCCCAGCACCGCCGCCAGCGTAGCGGGCACCAGACTGGTGGTGAGGGCGGTCGCCAGCACCCCCAGCACGAAGATGAGCGGCAACGCTGCGGGCGGCAGCCAGTAGGAGAGCCCCCATGCGGCGGCCGAGGTGATCCCCATGATCACCACTGCCAGCAGACTGTGGTGAATATCCTTCGGGGTCGGGACGCGCATCCCCACTTCGGGCTTCTGCTTCTCGGTATCGACCAGCGTGATTTCGAGCCCCTGAGCCTGCTTGAGCAGGTGTTGCACCAGCGAGCGACGCCACGGTGCCTTGTGGGGTTTGCCGAGCAGCAGCTGGGAGACCTGCTGCTGTTCGGCGGTCTCCAGCAGGGTGTTGGCGACCGCCGGACTGGAGAGGGTCAGCACTTTGGCACCGAGGTGGGAGGCGAGCGCCAGCGCCTGCTCCACATCAGCAGAGCGGCGGCCATTGCTGTCGACATGCACCACCAGCCACGGAAGCTGGCGGCGCTGGGCAAAGCGGTGGCCGTAGCGCACCAGCGCCGAGCCGTGCAGGTCGCCGAGGCAAACCATCAGCTTGCCCCGCAGCGGCAAGGTGCTCTTGCCTGCTGCCTGCCACTGTAGTTGCAGATCGCCCTCCACATGGCTGGCGGCGGTCTGCATCGCCAGTTCCCGCAATGCGGTGAGGTTGTTGAGGGAGAAGAAGGATTGCAGGGCAGCCTTGGCCTGATGGGGCACATAGACCTTGCCCTCCTTGAGGCGGCCGAGCAGCTCCTTGGGGGGGAGGTCGATCAGCACCAGACTGTCGGCTTCCAGCAGCACCTGATCGGGCAGGGTCTCTTTCACCCTGACCCCGGTCAGCTGCCACACCAGATCGTTGAGGCTCTCCAGATGCTGCACGTTGAGGGTGGTGTAGACGTCGATCCCGGCGTTGAGCAGCTCCTCCACATCCTGCCAGCGTTTCTCGTGGCGGCTGCCGGGAGCGTTGCTGTGGGCCAGCTCGTCCACCACGGCGATGGCCGGTTTGCGGGCGAGCAGGCCGTCGAGATCCATCTCTTCCAGTCGCTGCTGGCGGTGCATGTGGATCTTGCGCGGCATGATGGCGAGCTTGTCGAGCAGAGCCAGCGTCTCCTGCCGGCCGTGGGTCTCCACCACGCCGATCAGGATGTCTACCCCCTCTTTGGCCTGTTCCCGCACCGCCTGCAGCATGGCGTAGGTCTTGCCCACGCCGGGAGCGGCCCCGAGAAACACCTTCAGCTTGCCCTTGTGCTCCTGTTCCAGGCTCGCCAGCAGGGCGTCGGCCCTTACCTCATCACGCATCCCCATGCTCCTGCATCAGACTCGTCAGCAGGGCATCAGCGCTTGCTACATCAGCCATTGTTATCCCTATCGAGCCAACCGCCCGTTGCGAAAATCGAGGTCATCACAAAACCGGAATGGGCGCCATCAGGAGCCCTTTTTATGATCCAGTTGCAGATTCAGCTGGAGAATGTTGACCACCTGCGGGCCAAGGATACCAGCTTGTGTGGCCGACTTGATCTGCTCCGTCAGTTGGGCGGGATCCAGTCCACGTTCTTTGGCGACGCGGTTGACCTGAGCCAGCACCGCATCCAGCGGCAGGTGGGGATCGAGGCCGGAGGCGGAGCGGGTCAGCATGGCGGGGGAGCTGGTTCCCGGCTGTGCCTTGGCTGCCTGTTCGGCAAACTCTGCCCGCAGTGGCGAGCTCATCCCCAGATTGCTGGCGCTGCCGCCAATGGTGTTGAAATCGCTGGCGGAGGGACGGGGATGGAAGTAGTCAGCTCGCTCGAATTTCTGCCCCAGCAGGGCGCTACCGATGAGTTGCTGTTTACTGTCGGTCAGCTGGCTGCCGTTGGCCTGCCAGGGGAACAGCAGTTGGGCCAGCCCGGTCACCGCCAGCGGATAACCCACGCCCAGCAGCAGGGTCAGGGTCAACAGGGTTCTGATTGCTATCATGATTCTCTTGCTCCAAAAGGATGGTTGGGGATGCGGGTCTGACCCGCATCCCGGTTATGTCGTTACACCAGACCCAGGCCGGTAATGACCAGATCGATCAGCTTGATGCCGATAAACGGCACCAGCAGACCACCGACCCCGTAGATCAACAGGTTGCGGCGCAGCAGGCTGGCGGCCGAGCCTTTCAGGTCGACACCACGCAGTGCCAGCGGCACCAGCGCCACAATGATCAGGGCGTTGAAGATGATGGCCGACAGGATGGCGCTCTGCGGGCTGCCCAGCTGCATCAGGTTCAGTGCCCCCAGTTGCGGGTAGGCGGCGATGAACAGGGCTGGCAGGATGGCAAAGTACTTGGCCACGTCGTTGGCGATGGAGAAGGTGGTCAGGGCGCCACGGGTCACCAGCAGCTGTTTGCCGACCAGCACCACATCCAGCAGCTTGGTGGGGTTGGAGTCGAGATCCACCAGATTTCCCGCCTCCTTGGCGGCCTGGGTACCCTCGTTCATGGCCAGACCCACATCAGCCTGTGCCAGTGCCGGTGCATCGTTGGCACCGTCGCCGCACATGGCGACCAGACGACCATCGGCCTGCTCCTGCCGGATATAGGCGAGCTTCTTCTCCGGCGTCGCTTCGGCGATGAAGTCATCCACCCCGGCTTCGGCGGCGATGGCTGCGGCGGTTTTCGGGTTGTCGCCGGTGATCATCACGGTACGGATCCCCATATGGCGCAGGATCTGGAAGCGAGCCTTGATACCGGGCTTGATGATGTCCTTGAGGTAGACCACCCCCAGCAGTTTCTCCTGAGTACAGACCAGCAGCGGAGTCCCACCCTGACGGGCGATGCTGTCGACTGACTTGAGCACCAGCTCAGGTACCGCCTTGCGGTCGAGGCTGAGGTAGTTCAGCACGGCATCTACCGCACCCTTGCGATATTGATGACCGTTGCGATCCAGTCCGCTCAGCCGGGTTTCGGCGCTGAAGGGGATCACCTTGTCGCTCTCCAGCTGACTCGGCTTGGCCATGCTCTTGCTGGCCAGAGTCAGGATGGATTTGCCCTCCGGGGTGTTGTCACCCAGCGAGGCCAGCATGGCCGCTTGTGCCAGCAGGGCGGGGTCGACGCCGGGGGCCGGGATCAACTCGTCGGCCATCCGGTTGCCGAAGGTGATGGTGCCGGTCTTGTCCAACAGCAGGGTGCGCACGTCACCGGCCGCTTCCACGGCACGGCCAGACTTGGCGATGACGTTCAGCTTCACCAGTCGATCCATACCGGCAATGCCGATGGCGGAGAGCAGGCCGCCGATGGTGGTCGGGATCAGGGTGATGAAGAGAGCGATCAGGTAGAGACGCGGTACCTGGGTGCCGTTGTAGTCGAGGAACCAGGGCAGGGTGGCGACCACCAGCAGGAAGATCAGGGTCAGACCCACCAACAGGGCATCGAGTGCCATCTCGTTGGGGGTCTTCTGGCGCTTGGCCCCTTCCACCAGTGCGATCATCCGATCCAGCGTGCTCTCGCCCGGATTGTTGCTGACGCGCACCCAGATCTCGTCGGAAACCACAGTTGTGTTGCCGGTCACGCCGCTGCGGTCGGTACCCGACTCGCGGATGACGGGGGCGGATTCACCGGTGATGGCCGCCTCGTTGACCGAGGCGATGCCGGCGATCACTTCGCCGTCGGCCGGGATCATCTCGCCGCTGCGTACCAGCACCAGGTCCCCCTTCATCAGGCTGGTGGCGGGTACCCACTCGCCCTGACCATCTTTGGCATTCGCCACACGACGGGCCTTGAGCTGGCTCATGCCCGCCTTCAGGCTGTCGGCTCGCGCCTTGCCGCGCCCCTCGGCCAGGGTTTCCGCGAAGTTGGCAAACCAGAGGGTGAGCCAGAGCCAGGCGGTCAGCTGCCAGGCCAGCGAGGGGGCGACGCCGGAGAAAGGTTGCCCCAGCAGGGACTCCACGGTCGCCATGACTGCGGCCAGCCAGAGGGTGAACAGGATGGGGCTGCCAAACAGCGCCTTGGGATTGAAGCGATAGAGGGCCTCAACCATTGCCTGGATGATCTGTGATTTCTGTTTTTTGCCCTTCACCAACATGGTGTCGGTGCTCATTGCAGTGGACTTGCTCATTGGAAAGCTCCCAGCATCAGATAGTTGGCCATTGGCATCCGGATGGTGATCGACAGGGTCAGGTTCATCAGAGTGCCCCTCCGATCAGGCTCAGATGTTCGGCCACCGGGCCCAGTGCCAGCACCGGCAGGAAGGAGAGACCACCTATCAGCAGGACGGTGATGATCAGCAGGGTAACGAACAGCGGACCGCTGATGGGGAAGTCCCCTTCGCTCGTCTCCTGACGGGGCGCGCGGGCCAGCTGACCGGCTATGGCCAGTACCGGAATGATGTAGCCGAAGCGACCGAGCAGCATGGCCAGACCGATGGCGATGCACTGCCAGTTGTCACCGGCGGCAAAACCGGCGAAGGCGGAGCCGTTGTTGCCGGCAGCTGAGGCGTAGGCATAGATGAGGCGTGACAGACCGTGCGGGCCATCATGGCCGATGATGGTGCTGGCATCTGGCATCAACAGGGTGACACCACCGATCACCAAAACCCCCACCGGCATCACCAGCATGCTGGCGACCACCCACTTCATCTCGGTGATGCCGAGCCGTTTGCCCAGATAGGTCGGGGTGCGTCCCACCATCAGGCCGCACAGGAATACGGTCAGCAGCACGAACAGCATCATGCCGTAGATACCGGAGCCGACCCCGCCGAAGATGACCTCACCCAGCAGCATGTTGATCATGCCCACCATGCCGCCGAGCGGAGTAAAGCTGTCGTGCATGGCGTTGACGGCACCGTTGGAGGCGGCAGTGGTCGCCACTTCCCAGATGCTGGAGAGCACAGGGCCGAAGCGGCTCTCCTTGCCTTCCCAGTTGCCAGTCATGTTGCTGGCGTCAGTGGTGAGTTGGGCGAGGGCGGGATCTGGTTTCAGCTCCTGGGAGAGGGAGACGAAGAGCCCCAGCACCAGCATGAGGGTCATGGCACCGAGAATGGCGCGGCTGTGGGCCATGTCCTTCACATAGCGGCCCAGAGTAAAGACCATGGCGGCAGCGATGGTGAGCAGGGCGACCATCTCCAGCCAGTTGGAGAGGGCTGTCGGGTTCTCGAACGGATGTGCCGAGTTGATGCCGAAGAAGCCACCGCCGTTGGAGCCCAGCTGCTTGATGGCAATTTGCGAAGCTGCCGGGCCGAGCGGCAGCAGCTGCTCCTGACCCTCCACACCGTGGAACGGCAGATAGGCGGAGAGGCTTTGCGGCACCCCTTGCCACACCAGCACCAGCGCCATGATCAGCGCGATGGGCAGCAGCACATAGAGGCAGAAACGCACCAGGTCCTGCCAGAAGTTGCCAAGGTTGATGGTCTGCTGACGGGCGATACCGCGGAACAGGGCAATGGCGACGGCAGCGCCCGTCCCTGCGGAGACGAAGTTCTGGGTGGTCAGGCCTACCATCTGGCTGAAGTAGGAGAGGCTGGCCTCACCGGAATAGGCTTGCCAGTTGGTGTTGGTCATAAAGCTGACCGCGGTGTTGAATGCCAGTTGCCAGCTCAGACCCGGCAGCTGTTGCGGGTTGAGGGGCAGCAACCCCTGCGCCATCAGGATCAGGAACAGCAGACCGAAACCGGCGCCGTTGAAGGCCAGCAGGCTGAGGGCGTAGGACTTCCAGTCCTGCTCTCGTCCATCGGTGCCACAGCAAGCCAGCGTGGCGCGCTCGACCGGTGCCAGCCAGCGGATTTTGCCTTCAAATACCCGGTAGATGTAGTTACCCAGCAGCGGTGCCGGCAGCAGAACCAGCAGCACGAAGGCCACCGGATAGATTATTTCTTGCCACATGTTCTAGTTCCTCACTCGTGGTCACGGTGCGTCAGGGCACGCATTGGATTGCTCACGAGGCTCGGCAGTTTGCTGGCCACCGGGTAGATAATTTCTTGCTGCATATAGGTAGTCCCTCACTCGTGACTGCGCGTGAGTGCGCGCATCAGATAGGCCATCAAGGCGAGGACGAGCAGCAGATATAGCCAATTCATATCGACTCCATTGAGATAATTAGCTGCGAGAGCCGATGTAAGACCATATCGACTCTGTTGGTGTCATTGACGCTGAAAAGGGTATGTAAAACAGGCGTAAAGGCGCCATAAAGCGCCATGTGGCAGGCGTAAAATCGGCGTAAAGAACGGCGGATTTGCGAGAGAAATAGCGAGGAGGGATCAAAAAACCCGGCCTGAGCCGGGTTTGGGAGAAGGGGTTAGATGGTTGTCGAAGCTGGCTCCTCGTGAAAGGTCAACTTCATCTGCCCTTAGCGCATAGTGACGAACTCTTCTGCACTGGTCGGATGGATCGCCACGCAGTTGTCGAAATCAGCCTTGGTGGCGCCCATCTTCATGGCGACGCCGAAGCCTTGCAGGATCTCGTCCATCGCAAAGCCGATACCATGCAGACCGACCACCTTCTCTTCCGGGCCGACACAGACCAGCTTCATCCGGGTGGGCTGGCGATGCTGGGTTAGTGCCGAGTACATGGCGGTGAACTGGCTGCGGTAGACCTTCACCTGGTCCTCGCCGTATTCGGCGATGGCTTCCGGTTCGGTCAGGCCTATGGTGCCGATGGGCGGGTGGCTGAACACCACGGTCGGCACCAGATCGTAGTTGAGGTGCTCGTTCGGCTTGTTGTTGAACAGCCGTTCGGAGAGGCGACGGCCCGCGGCGACAGCCACCGGGGTGAGTTGGATGCGCCCCGTGTTGTCACCCACTGCATAGATGTTGGCGACGGAGGTGTTCTGGAACTTGTCGGTCGGGATAAAGCCCTTCTCGTCCAGCGTGATGCCAGCGGCAGCCAGGTTGAGGTTGTCGGTAGCCGGTACCCGGCCGATGGCCCAGATCAGGCAGTCAACGGTGAGGTGGCGACCATCTTCCAGTTGCAGGGTAAGGCTGTTGTCAGCGTTCTTGAGCACGGCTTTGGGAATGGCGTGGGGGTGCAGCTTGGGCCCTTCCTGCGCCATGATTTCGACCAGAGTCTCGTGGATCATGGGGTCGAAGTTGCGCAGCGGCGCGTGCTTGCGCACCACCAGATGGGTCTCTGAGCCGAGTGCCTGCATCACGCCAGCGATCTCGACTGCGATGTAGCCAGCACCCACCACGGCAACCCGCTTGGGCTGGCTTTGCAGGTCAAAGAAACCGTCGGAGTCGATACCCAGCTCGGCACCCGGGATGGCCGGAATTTCCGGGCGGCCACCGGTGGCGATCAGGATGTGATCGGCCGTGTAGTGCTCGCCATTGACCTCGATGGTGTTGCTGCTGACGAAGCGGGCGAAGCCCTTGATGACGGTGATCTGGTTCTTGCCCAGCACGTTTTGATAGGACTGGTGAATGCGGCCGATGTAGGCCTGGCGGGACTCGACCAGCTTGGCCCAGTTGAAGTGGTTGAGGGTGGTGTCAAAGCCGTAGTCGGCGCCATATTTCAGGGCATCGGCGATCTGGCCGGCATACCACATGGCCTTCTTCGGTACGCAGCCTACGTTGACGCAGGTTCCACCCAACTCTTTGGCTTCAATCAGGGCAACTTTCTTACCGTACATGGCAGCCCGGTTGGCAGACGCAATACCGCCGCTGCCGCCGCCGATGGCGATATAGTCAAAATGCTGTGCCATTGCGAGGTTCTCCGCTCATTAAGAATGCAATCACAGCATGATGGGGATAAAGCGGCTGGCTCACAAGAGCCAGCGCTCAGTTATGTTGGATCGGCAGGCGAATATGGAACTGGGCGCCCTGGCCCGGTTCGCTGGCACAGCTGATACGGCCTTTCAGCAGTTGCACCACCAGGTTGTAGATAATGTGGGTGCCCAGACCGCTGCCACCCTGACCCCGCTTGGAGGTGACGAAGGGATCGAAGATGCGCGGCAAGATTTCGGGCGGGATGCCGCGGCCGTTGTCCGAATAGTCGATAAACAGCTCCTCTCCCTGCTGTTCCACCTTGATGGTGATCTTCTTCGGTTTGTCCCAGCTGTCGAACCCGTGGTTGATGGAGTTGAGGATCAGGTTCGAGTAGATCTGGGTAAAGCTGCCCGGGAAGGAGAAGATTGACAGCTTGGGATCGCACTGGATATCCACTTCGCACTGGCTCTTCTTCAGTTTGTGGCCAAGCGAGACCACCACCTGATGGAGGTTGTCGGCGAGGCTGAAGTTGTAGCGTGCTTCCGATGACTGGTCGACAGCTACCTGCTTGAAGCTGGCAATCAGCTCAGAGGCGCGGCGCAGGTTGCTCTGCAGCAGCTGCATCGACTCGTCGAGGTTGACGGTGAACTCGTTGAGATAGGAACGCGACAGCTGTTTTGACTCTATATGAGATTTGAAATCGGCAACCCGTTCCTGCAGGTAGGAGGAGGCGGTCACACTGATGCCGATTGGGGTATTGATCTCATGTGCCACCCCGGCCACCAGCGAGCCGAGGGAGGCCATCTTCTCCGACTCCACCAGGGTTTGCTGGGCCTGTTTCAGGTCGTCGTACGCCTTGCCCAGCTGGTTGTTGGCTTCACTCAGGCTGCGGGTACGTTCCACCACTTTTCCTTCCAGCTGCTCATTGAGTTGGATAATCTCCCGCTCGACCTTTTTCAGTTGGGTGATGTCGTAGCCGAACCCGATCTGGTACTTGAGGTTCGGCCCTTCATAGAAGGGTACGAAGGTCCACTGCAGCACCAGCTCGTGGGCCTGCTGGTCATGCATGATGACCTCTTTGTCTGCCAGTGACCCCTCTTCGTTCAGGATATTGTTCAGCTCTTCCCGCTGGGTCGGGCTGACGAAGAGATCCAGCCAGTTGTGCTGGAGCAGCTCCTGTTGGTGATAACCGGTCAGCAGGATGGCTGCCGGATTGATGCTGGCGATGGTGAGATCCGGCTCCATACAGCAGATGACCATGTTGGCCGAGTTGATCAGGGTGGCGGAGAAATCCCGCTCCTGTTGCAGTTGTTCGACCGCCTGATGGCGGGCAACCAGCTCGTCACGCAGTCGGGTACGCATCTGGTTGAGGGTGGAGACCAGGGTATCCAGCTCATCGGGTTTCTTGCGCGGCTGCGGGCGGCCTTCCAGCTCCAGCGCCATGTCGAGCCGATCGAGGTTGAACTTCTGGGCGTAGTTGGCGATGCGGTTGATGTGCCTGACTACCAGATAATAAATGATGATCAGGATGCAAAATGAGACCACCAGGGTCTTGATGGTCTGGCTGACCATGATCAGCACCGATTTTTCGATGAGGCGCTGGTAGATCTGCTCGAGAGAGGCAGCAACGAACAGCTTGCCGACGATTTCACCCTGATAGGTGAGGTTGAATTCGCGGGAGATATCATAGCTTTCCCGCTCGACCCCCTGGGTCAGCAGCGGGACTTCGGAGTTGCCGAGCATCTCCTTGACCATCACGAACTGCATGTTGGGCAGGTTCATGATCCCTTCAATTTGCACTTTGACCTGCTCTTCATCCAGGTTCCACAAGCTGGCGGCGATGGGTTGCAGGAACGAGGCCTCGATCTGGCCGATGCTGTCTTCGATGACGGCGACATCCTTGCGGTAATCCCACGCGAGTTGCAGCGCCGTAATGATCATCGCCAATACGGTACTGCAGACCAGAATGTAGGAGAGCAGGCGATATGAGAGTCCGTTGCGGCCTACGGCCTTGGCGGTCTTGGAGAAGAGTCCTGACATGGCGTCCTTGCGGTCTGGATGTGGTGTTTTTTAGTTTAACTGCTTCATGCACTTATGTCGTCTTTCCTGCGAAGCATAAAAAAGGCCCCGATACGGGGCCTTTGCATGTGATTGATGATTAATGTCCGCCGTTTGCTTTGGGCGGAATGGTTTCATCGAATACCGGCAAGGGTTTGTGCTCGGACGCCAGATAGGTGTAGATCACCGGCAGCACGAACAGGGTGAACAGGGTACCGATGGCAAGACCTGCCACGATGACGATACCGATGCTGAAACGCTGTGCCGCACCGGCGCCTGCGGCGTAGAGCAGCGGGATCAGACCGGCAATCATGGCGGCCGTGGTCATCAGGATCGGACGCAGACGCACCTTGGCGGCCTGCATCACAGCTTCCATCCGGTTCATGCCGCGCAGCAACTGCTCTTCCTTTGCTACTTCACAGATCAGGATACCGTGCTTGGTAATCAGACCCACCAGGGTGATGAGGCCCACCTGGGAGTAGATGTTCATGGTCGCCATACCCCATGCAAGGGCAATCAAGGCCCCGCTGATGGCGAGCGGTACAGAGACCATGATGACCAGCGGGTCACGCACCGACTCGAACTGGATTGCCAGCACCAGGAAGATGATGGCCAGTGCCAGCGCGAAGGTGGCATAGAGTGCATTGCCTTCGGTGACGAACTGACGGGCTTCACCCATGAAGTCGTAACGATAGCCTTGCGGCAGCTTCTCGTCGGCGGTGGTCTGGAACCAGTTGATTGCATCACCCATGGCCACGCCCGGAGCCGGAACGGCGCCTATGGTGGCAGAGTTTAGCTGGTTGAAGTGGGGCAGGGCGCGAGGCTCGCCAACCACTTCAATGCTGATCAGGCTGCCGAGCGGGATCGACTTGCCATCTGCGGCCCGCACGTAGTAGCCCTTGATGGACTCCGGATTGAGACGGTATTTGCGCTCGACCTGCGGGATTACCTCGTAGGAACGGCCATCCAGGTCGATACGGTTGACGTAACCGTCCGCCATCATGGTGCCCATGGTGATACCGATATCCTGCATGGTGATGCCGTAGGCACCCGCCTTGTCCTTGTCGATGCGGATCTTCATGGTGGCGGAGTCGTAGTTCAGATCGAGATCCGAATAGACGAACTGACCGTTACTCTGCGCCGCTGCCAGAATTTCACCGGCCACCAGGAACAGGCTTTCGAAGCTGTTCGGGGTGGTGATGACGAACTGGATAGGCAGACCACTCGATGCACCCGGCAGTTCCGGGAACTGGAAGGTGGTGATTGCCATACCCGGGATGTCTTTCACCAGATTGGCGACCCGATCCAGCACCTCTTTCTGGCTAGCTTCACGCTGGCTCCAGGGCACCATGGAGGCGATACCGAACGCCTGGTTGGCGTTGAACACCCCTGAGAAGACCTGGGAGAAGGCGATCTCGGGCTGGTCGTCCAGGATCTTGTTCACATCCGCCATGGTGTTTTCGATGTAGTCCAGGTTGGCGTTGGACGGTGCGGTACCCAGCACGGCCATTACCCCCTTGTCCTCTGACGGTGCCAGTTCGCTCGGGATGAACTTGAACAGCAACGGCAGGCTGGCGAACACGATGACGGCGAACACCACGATGACGGGGCGCTTTTTCATCACGGCGTGCAGCATGCTGTCGTAGCGATCGGTCATCCGCTCCAGCAGGTGGTGGACCGTGCTCTCGAACTTGCCCGGTTGCTCGTTGGCCTTGAGCATCTTGGAACACATCATCGGTGACAGAGTCAGGGCGATGATGCCCGAGACGAACACGGCACCAGCCAGGGTCAGGGCAAACTCCTTGAACAGGGAGCCGGTGATGCCCCCCATCAGGGCGATAGGGGCGTATACCGCCGCCAGGGTAACCGTCATGGCGATAACCGGTACCGCGATCTCGCGGGTACCGATAATGGCGGCCCGGAACGGTTCTTCCCCCTCCTTGATATGGCGGTCGACGTTCTCCAGCACCACGATGGCGTCATCCACCACCAGACCGATCGCCAGCACCATCGCCAGCAGGGTCATCAGGTTTATCGAGAAGCCGAACATATCCATCATCATCACTACGCCGATAAGACTGAGCGGAATGGTGATGATCGGGATGATGACCGCGCGGAACGAACCAAGGAACAGGGTGATGACCACCAGAACGATGGCGGCTGCCTCCAGGATGGTCTTGATAACCTCGTGGATGGACTCGTTGATCGCCACGGTGGAGTCATACATCACGTTGAGACGCATGGTGCTCGGCATATTGCGCTCAAGGCTCGGCAGCAACGCCAGCACATCGTGGGCGATGTTGATGGGGTTGGCTGTCGGCGCGGCGTTGACCGCCATGACCACTGCTTCGCGGCCATTGGCGCTGGCGCGATAGATGTCGTGGCTCTTCTCGAGGGTCACCTTGGCAATGTCGGAAAGGCGGATCACCTTGCCGTCACGGGTAGCAACGACCAGACGCTTCAGCTCGTCGACATCCTTGACCTGGGTCTCGGCGTTGCCGTTGAACAGGGTAAAGTAACCGGTCGCCTGACCTGTCGCGGACTGATAGTTGTTGCTGTTGAGCACCGTCATCACGTCACTGGCAGTCAGGTTGAAGGCCGCCATCTTGGCCGGATCCAGCCATACCCGCAGGGCAAACTCGACACCGCCGTAGAGGTCAACCTTGGAGACCCCGCCGACAGTAAAGAGCTGCGGCTTGATAACCCGCTCCAGATAGTCGGTGATCTGGCTGGAATTGAGCTCCGGGCTGGTAAAGCCGAGGTAGAGCACCGCCGTGGTTGAACCGGTGGAGGAGGTGACCGACGGGTCTTCCGCCTCTTTCGGCAACTGGGAGCGCACCGAGTTCACCTTCGCCAGGATGTCGGACAGCGCGGCGTTGGGGTCGGTGTTGAGCTTCATGTACGCAGTGATGGTGGAACTGCCCAGCTGGCTGGAGGAGGTCATGAAGTCGATGTTGTCGGCTTGCGCGACCGCCTGTTCCAGCGGCTGGGTGATGAACCCCTGGATCAGATCAGAACTGGCGCCATAGTAGCCAGTGCTGACGGTGATCACCGTGTTGGTCACCTCGGGGTATTCCCGTACCTGCATCTTGAAGATGGCCTGAAAGCCCAGCAAGGCGATCAGGAAGCTGAGCGAGATCGCCAGCACAGGCCGTTTTATAAATATGTCAGTAAATCGCATCGCAGATCTCCGCGCTTACAGCATCGGGGTTTGTGCCGGAACGGCCAGGGCATCGTTCTCGACCACATGCACCTTGGTGTCGTTGCTCAGGCGAACCTGACCCGACAGTACGATCTGGTCACCGGCCTGGATGCCGGAGAGTACATGCACATCGTTGCCACGGCGCTCACCGGCCTTGACCACAACCTGCTTGGCTCGCAGTACTTTTACCTTGTTACCCTCTTTGTCGGTTTCTTCGCCCTCTTTGAGCACGTAGACGTTCTGACCGTAAAGGGTGAAGGAGATAGCGCTCTGCGGGATCACGATCTGATCTTTCACCGTCGGCAAAATGATGCTGGCGCGGGCGAACATACCGGACCGCAGTTGACCGTCGTTGTTCGGAATGTCTGCCTGTACCTGGATCAGGCCGCTCTGGAAGTTGACCGCAGGCTCGATGGCGGTGATATGACCGTCAAACTGGGTTTGCGGATAGGCATCCACATTGATCTTGATGGTCTGGCCCAGCTTGATTTTGGAGATATCGGTCTGGGGCACGGTGAAGCGCAGGCGCATCACGCTAGTATCCTCCAGGCGCACGATATCGGTGCCCGGCTGCAGATACTGACCGAGGAACACATTGCGCAGGCCGACCACGCCGCTAAAGGGCGCACGGACTTCACGACGGGCAATGGTCGCCTTCAGACTCTCGATATCCGCTTCCAGCGAGCGATAGGCCGCTTCCGCCTCATCCAGCTGCTCTTTGGAGATGGAGCTGGTCTTGTAGAGGTTCTGGAAACGATCGAACTTGGCTTTTGCCGCCGGCAGCTTGGCCTGGGAGGCGCGCAGATTGGCCCGCTCCACGGTGGAGTCCAGGCTCAACAGCAGCTGGTCAGCCTTGACCGGTTTGCCCGACTCAAAGGTGATAGCATCAATGGTGCCGGCCAGTTCGGTGGAGAGGGTTACCCCCTGATTCGGTTCGATGAAGCCTATCGCTTCGATGGTCGGTACCCAATCCTGCGCCTTGGTCACCATGGCGGTGACGGGGAACTCGGGTTCCGGCCGGTTGGCCATGTATTGGGCAATCATCTTCTGTTTGAACAAATTGAAGCCGATGACGCTGCCAAACAAGGCGATCGCTATCAGCAACATAATGGCCATCCACTTTTTCATGAACAGGCTCCTGAGGTGGAAAGATTGGGGGATAAAATGGCATTCCAGCTGGCCTGGATCGCGGTTTCCAACTGCGATTCGGTCAGCGTGATGTTGTGCACCCTGCACTGCAGGGCCAGATGCATGACACTGTCCAGACTCAACACCTGGAGTGCCCGTATCGGTAAATCAATAAACAATCCTTGTTCAACGCCCTGTTCAAAAAATCGGTCCAGAGGCTCCCAGGCAGCCAGAATGACAGGATTGGTCTCCAATTCTGCCCCTAGCGGAGAGCTCTCGTACTGCAATTTGCACCGGATAGCGTTGGGTTCGTTAACAAAAATGGCATGAATATTGAGCCATAATTGGCGAAATTGTTGAAATGAAACTTTATCGATCGCTACATCTGCCATGACCATGGGGACACACTGCAAGATAGTGTGCTGATGCAGTTGCCGGATCAGATCATCCTTGTCACCGAAGTAGCGATAGATGGTGCCGGTGGCAACATTGGCCTTCTTGGCGACTTCTGCAATCGACAGACCATGAAAACCCCGTTCACCCAGCACCTCATGGGCCGCGTTGAAGATGCTCTCTTTTTTATCCAGAATCATCAGTGTGACTTTCGATTGAATGAACGTTCATTCATTCTAGATGGGCACAACATCAAGTCAAGACGGCAAGATGAACTGATGCGGGGATGTATGCCTTTTGTCAGGCTACAGGCAGGAATGTGGAAGAAAAACACACAGATTGCCTGAAAAAACAACGAACAGTCCTTCGGTGACAGAAAAGTGTAGACAAACCAGAAACCATAATTAATAATGCGCCCCGTTCGACAGCGTAGCGCCCGTAGCTCAGCTGGATAGAGCGCTGCCCTCCGGAGGCAGAGGTCACAGGTTCGAATCCTGTCGGGCGCACCATCAAAAGTGCGTCGGTTAAACGGGCGTTGTTGTGGAACAAAAGCAGCTGTGGTGGCTGTAGCTCAGTTGGTAGAGTCCCGGATTGTGATTCCGGTTGTCGTGGGTTCGAGCCCCATCAGCCACCCCATTTTACAGCTTGTCAGGTACGCGAAGGTGGCGGAATTGGTAGACGCGCTAGCTTCAGGTGTTAGTGCCCCCCGGGTGTGAGGGTTCGAGTCCCTCTCTTCGCACCATACTTGCTGTATGACGAGGATGACCATCAGGTCGTCTTTGTTTTTTTGAAGTAAACTATTTTGAAAGAAATAGCCTCGGTGATTAGCGCAGTCCGGTAGCGCATCTGGTTTGGGACCAGAGGGTCAAAGGTTCGAATCCTTTATCACCGACCACATTTAGAAAAACCTCGCTTCGGCGGGGTTTTTTGCTTTCTGGCCTCCGCTGGGCCAGTACTCTCTCCCTGTTACGTCTGTTTACACTCTATTTGGGCAGCGCGCCCTGCCTTTCGGTTATGCTTCAGCCTCGAGTCACTGACAACCGGATGTCATCGGCCCATTTCAGGCATTTTCCATGAATAACAAAATTTCCTTTGCTTGCTCTCCCGCCCTGCTGGCTGCCTTGCTGCTGGGTGGCTGTACCATCAAGCCGCCATCCACCGATGTGATGATGGGCTCCATTGCATCACAACCGCAGGAGGAGCGTTCTCTCTCCCCCTTGCTGACCAGCGGTGATTTTTGCGTTGCGGTGTCCCAACAGAAGGTGTTGGCACAACCTTGCAGCGGAAAAGACGATCAACTATTCGAGTGGGATCTGGGTGAGTTGCGCCTGCAGGATCTCTGTTTGCAAGCCAAAAACGACAGCGAGTTGATGCTGGCACCCTGTGACGGTCAGGCGCAGTGGGAGTGGCAGAAAGATAAGCTGTTCAACAGCAAGGTCTCTCGCTGCCTCGATGTGGCCGGGCGACGCCATACCCCCGGCACGCCGCTGCGGCTGGCTGAATGCTACGGCGGGGCGAACCAGAGCTTCAGCTGGCAGCGGCCCAATCCCTGGCTGGAGACCCTGAAAAAACAAAGCCTCACATGGTGAGGCTTTGCTGTCTCTATTCGGCGTTAGAGGAAAGATGCACTCCGACTGGGCGGAGCGTCGCGGTGCTTGCTGCCGAGCGGGATCAGGCGGCAGACATCCTCACTACCCGCCCCCTCGAGCGAATCGAGCCGGTTGATCAGCAGAGATTGAATGCCCTGTAGTTGGTTGGCTTGCTCCAGCGTTGCTATCAGCTGCCGTGAGTCTCTCTCATCTTCCACCTCCTCTTCATAAAAGAGGGGGGTGACACCGCGCAGAATCGTCATCTGGTTGAGTAACATGGGTTTGTTGGACAGTGCCCAGATTGGATTGTTCAGGTTGCTGCGAGAGATAGCGGTGACTGCATCTCCCTGTGAGGTCAGCACCGCGATACCACAGGATTGATCGTGACTGAACGCAGCCGTCATTGCTGCCAGCGCCATGCAGTGGCTGGATTGATCGCTGTTAGGGGACGCTTTCTGCCAGCGTGGTTGAATCGGGTCTATTTCACGTTCTGCTCCGTGTGCGATGCGAGCCATGGCTTCCACTGCCTCGACTGGATAGAGACCTGCCGCTGATTCGGCTGACAACATGACAGCATCCGTGCCGTCTATCACCGCATTTGCGATATCCAGCACCTCGGCTCGGGTTGGCATGGGGCTGCTGATCATGGACTCCATCATCTGGGTGGCCGTGATGACCGGTCGGCCGAGCTGATGACAACGTTTGATCAGCTTCTTTTGTACGCCAGGCAGTCTGGCATCGCCAATCTCTACCCCCAGATCTCCACGTGCCACCATGACGATGTCTGCGGCGCGAATAACCTCGTCCATCGCCTCGACCGAGGCCACCACTTCCGCTCGTTCTACCTTGGCGACGATGGCAGCATGGCTGCCTGCGGCCCGGATCAGCGTTCTGGCCTCAGCAAGGTCGGCAGCACAACGAGGGAAGGAGACGGCGATAAAGTCGGCCTCGATCTGGCTGGCAATAAGAATATCGGCTCTGTCCTTGTCGGTGAGTGCCGGGGCGCTGAGCCCTTCACCCAGTACATTTATCCCCTTGCGGTCGGAGAGGGAGCCACCGATCTGCACCCGGGTGAAGATGCTGCTTCTTTCGATATGCAGGACCTCAAGCTGGATCCGGCCATCATCCAGCAGCAGGATGTTGCCGCTGCGTACGTCGTTGATCAGCTCCGGGTAGTCGAGGCCGACGCGATCCTGATCGCCCGGTTGGTCACCTGGAGCCGCATCAAGGATAAAAGAGGCGCCAGGGGTCAGGGTAATGATCCCTGTGGCAAAGCGGGCAATACGGATTTTTGGGCCTTGCAGGTCGGCCAGTATCCCGATATGGAGCCCCAGCCGGGCGGCGGTCGTGCGGATCAGGCTGGCGGTGGCAATATGTTGCTCACCGCTGCCATGGGAGAAGTTCAGGCGAAACACATTGGCGCCAGCCTCCATCAGTTTTTCCACCATGTCGGCCGTTGAGCTCGCAGGGCCCAGAGTGGCAATGATTTTGGTTTTACGCATCGGAAACATCCCTTCTCGGATTTGGCAATGAAAAATGGTGGTCAATTGACCACCACTTGTCTGTTGCAAGATCAATATTCGACCACTTTTTTGGCGTTCCATACCGTCAAGGCGAGCAGCATGGAGACCACGGATGCGCCGAGCCAGAAATACTGTGCACTGCTGAAGTCATAGTGAGTGACACCATCGATCACGCTGGTTTTGATCAGGGCGGCGGAGACCAGCTCCTGACAGGAGGCTGCGATGTAGGAGCAGAGGCCGATAAAGCCCTTTACTGCGCCTACGGCGGTTTTTGGCATCAGGTCACAGGCTGTCAGGCCCGCCAGGAACACGACCAGTCCCCCTATGGCATAACCGATCAGCGCCAGCGCAACGGCATCCATCATGCGGCTCTGCGGGCCCCAGAACATCAGGCACATACCGGCAATGTTGGCCAACCCGTAGAGCAGGGTCGGGATGTGACGGTTGGCGTTGAAGATTTTGTCGGAGATGATGCCCGCTAGAATGGCGCCGAGGAAACCGGCGATGGGGTAGGCAGACATGGCAAAACCCGCATCGATCAGGTTGTACCCTTTCTGCTCTTGCAGATAGAGCACGGCCCAGGAGCTCATGGCGTAGCGAGACATGTACATGCAGGCACAGGCTGCCGCGATCAGCCATACGGTCGGCTGTTTAAGCACAAACAGCTGGGCGCGACGGATCTCGGCTGGCTCGACCTTCTTGGTGATCTCTGCTTGTTCGCCAAAGGCAACGGCGGGTTCTGGCAGGGCATAGGTCTGCGGGCGATCTTTCAGCACCAGATACATGCACAGCGCGGCAGCCAGAGAGGTAAGACCGGCACCGATAAAGCCCGCTTTCCAGCCGAAGAAGCTGACGATACTGGCGGTCAGGATCCAGGAGATGCCTTCACCGATGTTGCGAGAGCCGCCCCAGATGGAATAAACGGAGCCCCGCTGTTTGGGGGAGAACCACTGGAAGATGGAGACGCAGGATGGTGCGGAACCGACCGATTGGAACCAGCCATTCAGACCCCACATCAGCACCAGGAAGAAGGTTGCGGTATTCATGCCCATCAGGATGGTACAGATGGAGGAGAGACCGAGCGAAACCGACATGAAGCGGCCAATGTTGGCGTAGTCGGATAGGAAGCCGTTCGAGAACTTGCCTACGGCATAGGTAAACAGGAAGGCGGAGCCAATGATCCCCAGCTCTTCCAGCGTCACTATGCCGGCGTCCAGCATGGGTTTCTTGACCACGTTCAAACTCATTCGGACGACGTAGAACATGGCGTAGCCGAGTACCAGACCGAGGAACACCTGCCATTGGTACTTGCGGTAAATCGAGCGGATTTTATCGGGCGAGGCATCCATGACCGGAAGGTCTGCTCGCGTTTTGAAAAAGTTGAACATATTGTTCTCCGTGTATGTTGGGCAGCAAGGTTTCAGAGGAAGCTCTGTTAGCTAGAGCCATCATATGAAAGGAGAAAACGGGGCGGCAAAATGGCCGAAATGAGTCAAACTTGACTCAATCGTGTGGGTTTCATGGGGCGAAAATGACTTCTTTTGACTGTCCCGGTAACGAGCGATGAATAACAATAGGCTCCTGTAACAGGGAGGTGAGTCAAAACTGGCTCACCCCTGATGAAATGATTTTTACCCCTTGTGTTGAATATTGGATGTGCCGCACATAATCCGATAATTGCCAGCGAGCCGACAGAGAGACCATGCCCATATTTTGCCGACAGCTCCCGTTTTTGCTGGTCGCGATCCTGCTGCCTTTGACCCCTCTCCATGCCTCGACCCTGACGGTATTGACCTCCTTTTCGGAGGCACCGGTCAAGGCGGTGATCGAGGGGTTCTCCCGGCAATATCCGGCGATCCGCGTTGAGGTCATCTATCGCCGGACTCTTCCCGCCTTGAGGCTGCTGACGGCAGATGATGCTCCCGGGGTCGACATCATCATGTCTTCATCCCCGACTTTTTTTCACACGCTGGATCAGGCTGGTTTGCTGGCCGGTTTATCGGCTGAAACAGAGCCTCCCGATTGGCTGACTCCCCATATGTTGGGGCTGGGCAACAAGGTGGCCGTGGTTGGATACTCGGGCAGCGGCATCATGTATAACCGCCGCTATCTGGACAAGTACCACCTGCCGGTACCGACTACCTGGCAGCAGCTGGCTTCGCCACAGTTCATGGGGCATGTGATGATGAGCTCCCCTTCCCAGTCAGGTACGACCCATATGATGGTGGAGAGTGTCTTGCAGCAGTATGGCTGGGAGCAGGGATGGGCACTCCTGATGAGGCTCGGCAGCAATCTGTCGGCCATTACGGCCCGCAGTTTCGGGGTTAGCGACGGGGTGACTCGTGGTCTGGCCGGTGCCGGTCTGGTGATCGACAGCTATGCCCGCAACAGTCAGGCTCGTTTCGGTCACGTTGGCTTCAATATCCTGCCTGATGCAGTGATCCTGCCTACCTATCTTGGCGTTGCTCGCAGCAGCGAACATCCGGCCAATGCGGCCCGCTTCATCAAGTATCTGTTATCCGCCAAGGGGCAGGCCATTATTGCCACCCCTGGTATGGCCAAGGTGACGCTGAATCAACCACGCCTTGCCAGCGAGGCCAAATATGTCACCGACAAAGATCTGCTGTACCGGCGCGCCGGTCTGCTCAAGGCGTTGTTCGAGCAGACCATTACCCAGCAGTTACCGCGGTTGAAGCTCACCTGGCAGGAGATCAACGGCGCGGATACCCGTGGTGATCCTGCCCGTGAACGCCTGCTGGAACAGGCAAGAGCCAAGGCCAGTACTCCCCCTTTGAGTGAGCTGGAGGCTAGTGACCCGGCCCTGCTGGCGCAGTTTGACGGACTGTATGAACGAGATCAGAGCAATCCGCAAACCGAGAAGGTGATGCACCAGTGGCGCCAGGCTATGGAATCTCGTCTTGGCGAGGCTCGCCTGCTGGTCGATCAGGCGGTCAAGCCATGATGGGCTGGGGTCGCTTGTTGCGCTTGCCGAGAAGTCTGGGGCGCCGTCTTATTCTCGCGTTTGTTTCCATTACGGTCCTGACCTGTGTCATGGGGATGGCGGCTTACATGGTGTGGGGGCGGCTGGGGCAGCAGGTAAATCAGATTGTTGAAGAGAGCCTGCCGGCCATCGGCAGCGCCTATCAGCTGGAGCGGGCCAGCTCCCGTCTGTTGCTGCTATTGGCACAGTTGCGTGATAACCGGGATCCGGTGAAATACAGCCAGCTTTCTGCGGCGGTCTCCAGCACCCTGCTTGATATCCGCAACGCATATCCTCGGGGCAGTGAGGATGAGCGCTCACAGCAGCAGGCGTTCGCCGAACTGAACTTGCTAGTGGAAAATCATGGTACTTACCTCAAGCGCCAGATCGATCATCTTGAGTCGTTGCAACAGTTACAGAAGCGAATTAACTGGCTGCATCAGGATTTGGTGGACGATGTGGCGCCGCTGTTGCAAGAGGTAGAGTGGCATCTCACCGGTATGGTTGGCAGCCCGAATGACATGGGGGAGTTCGGCTCCGTCATCAAGGAGTTCTCTGCCTTGCAAGACCTTACGTTCAAGGAGAATGAGCTGCTGGCGCTGGTCAACGAGGTGATTGCCCAGCGCAATCAGCAGGATCTGGAGAGTGCATTTCTGTTTATCGGCTACAAGATCGACGAGATGGATGAACTGATCTCCCGCCTGGCCGAGTATCCTTCGACCGTAAGCTATCGCCAGATCCTGCAGGATATCGTGACGCTGGTTAAACCGAACGGACACCTTTACTTGTTGTTGCAAGCCGATGCGCAAACCCACCAACAGCTAACAGCACTACGGCCACAGCTTGATAGCGCTGTCTCTCGCTACCATCAGCGGGTCTCTCTGATCGTGACCGAGGCGAACCGCTCCCTGAGTGCGCTCGGTCGCAACAGTAGCCAAATGGTAGCAACGGGCAAGCTGGTGATCCTGGTGGTGCTCGGACTGTCCGTCTTGCTCAGCATTTTCGTGCTGGTGGTGCTGATTGGGCGCAGGTTGATTGGCCGACTCGATACCCTGGGGCAGGATCTTGCCCGGGTTGCGGAAGGTCAGATGGATGCGGTGGTCAGAACGCAAGGCCGGGACGAGATCGGTCTGCTGGGGGAGAGCCTGCGCCACTTCTGTCAGCAGATGCAGCAAATGGAGAAGGCCAATGCCCTTAACCTCATCAATAACACCCAGGCCTGCTTAATTACCTGTCATCCCGATGGCACCATAGAGTCGGTCAACCCCAGTGCCTTGACCCTGTTTCAGCAGACAGTGATCAAACCGGAACAACCTCTGTGGCAGGTATTCCCCGATGATGCCAAGGCCATGCTGGCTGCCCAGTTCGAGCCTGGGCAGCAACTGCTCACGCTGGGCTACAGTGAGTGCACCATTGCCACCGGTGCTGACAGTCAGCCCCGCTTCCTGCACTTCAACCTGCGCCGGTTCGAGCAGGGGCGTGGACACAGGTTCATTATCACCATCACGGATGTGACCCGGCAGGAGATAACGGCCCGAGAGTTGGGGTCGCTTGTGGCTGAGCGTACCCGGGAGCTGACAGAGAACAACCGGCTGCTTGCCGCAGAGGTGGTGCAGCGGCAACAGGCAGAACATAACTTGCTGCAGGCGCAGGATGAGCTTATTCAGGCGGCCAAAATGGCCGTGGTGGGGCAGGCGATGACCAGTCTGGCCCACGAACTCAATCAGCCGCTGTCAGCCATGATGACCTACCTCTACACCAGCCGTGCGGCGCTGGATGCCGGTCACTACCACTCTCTGGGCATCGATCTTGGCAAGATCGAGAAACTGAGCCAGCGCATGCATCGCATCATTACCGCCTTGCGCAATTTTGCCCGTAAATCGCCCACCCCCGATACCCGCATCCGGCTCGATCCGAAAGAGTTGGCCGATCAGGCGCTGTTGCTGCTAGAAACCCGTGCGAAGCGCGATAGCTGCCAGTTGCACAACGAGCTGCCGGATGGGCTGTGGATTGAGGCTGATCCCGTGCTGGTTGAACAGGTATTGGTCAATCTGCTGGTCAACGGGATGGATGCCATCGCCGGACGGGATCTGCGCCAGATCCGTCTGCTGTGTCTCGCACAGGAGGGCGGGTCGCTGCGGATCGGGATTGCCGACAGTGGACCCGGATTTGGGGAGGCCATCCTGCCCAAACTTTTTACCCCCTTTACTACCTCCAAAGAGGTGGGATTGGGGCTGGGATTGACCATCTGTCGCTCCCTGCTGGCGCGCTGCGGGGCGGATATCTTGCTGGGCTCCACGCTGGAGAGGGGGGCCATGGTTATAGTGGAATTTGCCGGGGGGCGTGAGCCACCGAAGGAGATGAAAAGCGATGCTGTTACCCCATAATCGTCAGGCCAATGTGTTGCTGGTGGACGACGATGAGGACGTGTTGGAGTCCTATTGCCACCTGTTGCGCCTATCCGGCTACCAACCCAGGGCAACCACCTCTCCCCATGAGGCGTTGGCATTGTTGTCACAGCAATGGCCGGGGGTGGTCGTGTCCGATATCTATATGCCCGCCATGAACGGCATGGAGCTGCTGGACCGGGTGCTGGAGATCGATGGCGATCTGCCGGTCATCATGATCACTGGGCACGGCGATATCCCTTTGGCGGTGCGGGCAGTCAAGCTGGGGGCCTTCGATTTTCTGGAAAAACCGCTTAATCCCCAGTCGTTGCTCGATCTGCTGGAGCGGGCCTGTGCACAACGCAGCGCGATCATGGTCCAGCGTAGCGAGATCCGGGCGGCGGTTGAGGATGAGCTGATCGGCACCAGTCCGCAACTGGTCGCGATCCGCCAGCAGATCAACCAGTTGGCGCAGACCGACAAGGATCTGATGCTGGAAGGGGCGCCGGGTTCCGGCCGCTACACGCTGGCGCAGTTGCTGCACAAGATAAGTGCGCGCAAGGCGCATCCATTCCACCTTCATGATTGTACGTCAGCGAGCTCCCTGAGCGAGATCCAGGCCAGCCTGGTCAAGGCGGAACAGGGGACGCTGGTGCTGCAATCACCGGCAAGGCTGACGGCAGAGTGCCAGCGCTGGCTGGGCAACCATCTGCTGGAGCAGGAGCGGCGGGGAGAGAAGTTACTGCGTACCATCGCCCTGTTTGAGGAGTCTCCCGAGACGCTGGTTGAGCAACAACTACTGATGCCCCAGCTCTACTACTTTCTTTCCCAGGTGAGACTCAAACTGCCGAGGCTGGTTGAGCGAAGCTGCGACATCATTCCCCTTTTTCGCCATTTTTTGCGAGAAGGGTGCAAGCGGATAGGCAAGACGGTGTCAGCAGTGGATCGCGCCTATCTGGAGACTCTCAAGCGCCACCAGTGGCCCGGCAATATTCGCGAGTTGAGAAACGTGGCCGAACTCTATGCGGTCGGGATCATCAAGCTGGCGGGCTCTGAGCGGGCCATCCCCGGCGCGAATGCCAAGGAGCCGCTGGACGATCTGGTCGACGAGTTTGAACGGCGGGTGATTGAGGACACCCTGTTCCTCTTTTCTGGCCGGGTGACCGAGGCGGTGGACAAGGTTGAGGATGAACGGGTCGGCAGGGCCTGTGCCATGGGATGTGGTGCTGCGGGTGGCTACGCTTGTGCCGCGACCTTTGCCAAGCTGGGAGCCGGTTGGGGGGCCTCTTTGGGCAGTCTTGGCACGCCAGTCGGCGCTATCGCCGGCGCTGTGGGTGGCGCCTTGCTGGGCGGGGCGACCGGAGGCGGGCTGGGTCTGTTGCTTGGCCGTTCCATCGATCGGCAGATTTCACGGGAATATTGCTGCACGGCCTGTGATTACCGTTTCAAGCGGTGAGCACGCCAACTTCGGCACAGTGACAGCCATGGATACCACACCGGGTATCCATGTTGATCTGCTTCTGGCCTGAACTCAGGCGGCGCTGACGCTCTCCAGCTCGAACAGCTTCTCCAGATAGACGGCGACGCCATCTTCGTCGGAGGTGAGGGTCTGCTCATACTCCGGCAGCGCCATTTTCAGGCGGTCATGGGCGTTGCCCATCACGATACCGCGTCCCACCATGGTCAACATCTCGAAGTCGTTCATGCCATCCCCGAAGGCGATCGCCTCGGACATATCGAACCCGTTCTGCTCCAGCACGGCACGCACCGCATTGCCCTTATGCACCCCGGCGTGCATCACTTCGAGACAGTCCGGCAGGGAGAAGGTGACGTTGAGCTGATCGCCATAGCGCTGGTTGAGGTGTGCCTCGATTTTCAGCAGCTTCTCGTGGTCGCCGATGTAGAACACCTTGTTGATCTGCTCTTTCGGTTCCTGCTTCAGGTCATCGACCAGACGGTAGGTGAACCCTGACTCGTCGTGGAACTGCAGCAGCCAGGGCAGCTCCTCTTCCACCACCCAGTCATCACCCTGATAGACATTGAGGTGGATAGAGGGGTCGCGCTCCAGCGCAATCAGTTCTGCGGCGATCTCGGTCGGCAGCGGCTGGTTGAAAATCAGCTGATCCTGTTTGTCATGGACCACGGCGCCATTGGAAGTAATAAGGTAGATGTCCATCCCCAGCGCATCGCGGAAGCTGCGAACGTCAACGTGATGACGGCCGGTGGCGACCACGAATTTCACACCTTGTTCTACCAGGCGGTGCAGGGTATCCCGGGTACGGGGAGAGATCTGGTGCTGCTTGTTGAGCAGAGTGCCATCGAGATCGGATACAACTACCTTGAACATCATTACCTCGGCATCGATTGAAAACAGGGGCAGTTTACCTTAGCCCGCACTGTCACCCCATTTATTTAGGGTTACAAAAAATAGCCAGCTCAGAAGCGGGCGAAAAAGTCGACCGTCGCGGTCAGGGCGGGCTGGCGCTTGTCATCGGATTCGATAAACAGCTCGTGCCAGGCACCCTCGATGCGCAGTGGTTTGCCCCCTTCGCACTTGGCAATGGTGCAGAAGCGATCCTGCGCGGCATTGTCCACCACGCTGTCGTTGCCAGCCTGCAGCACCAGCAGCGGGGTTTTGATGGCGCCCGCATCGGCGATGGCGGCATCGGCACCTGTGATCCCCTGATAAATCCAGTGGGCGGTGGCGCCACCCAGCTTGATCTGCGGGTGCTGCTCGTAGAGTTGGCGGAACGCTTGATAGCGGGGCTGGCTGTGAGTCAGTTCGTTATCGGCAAAGCCGTGATCCTGATAGGCGCCCTGACCGGGGCCGTAGGGAGGCTCGCCAATCCAGCCGCCGACCGTGCCTATGGTGCTCGCCAATCCCTTGGCCAGCCACTTGGGCAGACCGCCGAGATTGATGCCCAGCATGGGGGAGGAGAGCACGGCCGCCTTGATATCATCGGGCCAGCGTTCCAGATAGCGGGCCGAGATGGCTCCGCCCATGGAGTGGGCCAGCAGGAACAGCTTGGCAGGCTGGTCCGCCATGATTATCTGGTCGTGAAACTGCTTTAGATCGACCACATAATCGTCGAACTGGTCGACATATCCCTTCTGTGGATCATCCAGCATCCGGTCGGACATCCCCTGACCGCGATGGTCGATGAGATAGAGGCTGTAGCCCTGACGCCAGAGATCCCACGCCAGCTCCTGATACTTGAGGTAGCTCTCGACCCTGCCATTGACGATCAGGATGGCGCGATCAACCTTGGCTTGCCGTAGCGCGACATAGCGGATGGTGACGCCATTCTTGCCCTTAAACTCTCCTTCAACCGCATGCTGGCGCCAGAAGTCGGGCAGGGTTTGCTGGTAGAGGCTGGGTACATCGGCTTCGCTGGTGAGCTGATAGGTATTGGTCACGGCAAGGGCTCCGGCAGAAAACAGGGTCAGGGCCAACAGGGAAAGAGAGAGGGGTTTCATCAGGCACACTCCTGTTGCCAATGGTGATAAAGGGCGGCGATATCCCCCGAGCAGAGCAGCGCCATGCAGGCTTGCAAGCGAGGCAGTGGCCAGTCCCACCACTGCATCTCTTGCAGCATGAGGATCTGCTCATCGCTGAAACGGCGGCGGATCGGTTGGGCCGGGTTGCCGCCGACTATGGTGTAAGGGGCCACATCTTTGGTCACCACGGCGCGGGTGGCGATGACGGCGCCATCACCTATGGTGATGCCGGGCATGATCATCGCTTCCGAGCCGATCCAGACATCGTTGCCAATCCGGGTGTCCCCCTTGCGCAGAAAGCCGCTGCGGGCCCCTTCGCCAAAGGTGTCGGGATTGAACGGGAAGGTGGAAACCCAATCCAGCCGGTGGCCCTGATTGCCCGCCAGCATGAAGGTGGCGCCCGAGCCGATGGAGCAGAACTTGCCGATGATCAGCCGATCCACCTCGCCCCAGAGGCCGCTCTCCCAGGTGTCGCGGGTCGAGCCATCGCCGAGCAGGTAACGGACGCAGTGATCCTCGAACGGCTTGCCGTGGTAGTAGCCGGAGTAGTAGCTGTAGTCGCCGGCCTCTATGTTCGGGTTGGTCAGGTGATCCCGGATGATTTGCGATTCCAGCCAGCTGCCAAAAGGGTTCTCCATCACTCCTCCTGCGGATCGTCCTGCTCGCTCTGCTGCGCCCACCCTTTGCGGGTCAGCTGCATCCGCTGCCACCACTCTTCGTCCGCCAGAATTTCACCGGCCGGGCCGAGCTGGGGGTAGGGCATCTCTTTCTCTTTGCAGAGCTGGGCATAGATAGGATAACCCCCCTCGAACAGGATGCTGTTCTGCTCCTCCAGCGTGAGCGGGCAGCCGCGTTGATAGCAGCCGGCCAGCTCGCGCTGGCGCTGCGCCTCGTAGAGGATGGCGGCGGCAGCCACCGAGACGTTGAGGGACTGCACCATGCCCACCATGGGGATGACGATATGGTGGTCGGCCAGCGCCAGCGCCTCCTCACCGATGCCATGCTTCTCCTGACCCACCAGAATGGCGGTCGGTTTGGTGTAGTCGATGGCGCGAAAATCGACCGAGCTGTCGGAGAGGTGGGTCGCCAGGATCTGCATGCCGGAGGCTTTCAGCTCGGCAACGGCTGTGCCGATATCCGGGTGCAGTTTTACATCCACCCAGTTCTGGCTGCCGCGGGCGGTGCCTTTGCGCTTGTGGATCCAGGTTTTGGGCCAGACCGCGTGTACCCGGTGGATGCCGATGGCATCGGCGGTACGCACGATAGCGGCCAGATTGTGAGGTTTATGGACCTCTTCCATGCAGACGGTCAAATCGAGCTGACGCTGGGCCAGCATGTCGGTGATGCGCTTGAAGCGTTCGGGGGTCATGGCTTGTCTCTATAAAAGCAGCAGGCGGCTTGCGCCGCCTGTGTTCAGTTCTTCTGTCGGCTCACCTTGAGCACGTTGGGCATGACGCGGATCTTGCGCATGATGTTGGCCAGGTGGATGCGGCTCTTGGTGGTGATGAGCAGGCTGACCTGATAGACCCGGCCATCCTTCTCTTCGGTGCTGATGGCGTGAATATTGGCGCCGGTGGCGGCAATCACGTTGGCCAGCTCGGCCAGCGCACCCTGATGGTTGACGATCTCGATGCTGATGCCGGTGCGGAACTCCTGTTCCTGCTCCTTGTCCACTTCCCACTGCACCGGCAGGTACTTGTCCGGCTCCTTGCTGTAGCCCTTGATGTTGCGGCAGGCTTCCTGGTGGATAACCAGACCCTTGCCCGGACTGATATGGGCGATAATGGCATCTCCCGGGATCGGGCGGCAGCAGTTGGCGAAGGTGACCAGCATGCCGTCGGCACCCTTGATCGGCATCTTCTTGCTGCTGGTTTTGGGCTGCTCTTCCGGCGGTAGTTCATCCCCAAGCATGCGGCGCGCCACCATGACGCTCATGGCGTTGCCGAGGCCGACATCGGCCAGCAGCCCCTGCAGATTCTCATGCTTGGTATCGGCCAGCACCTGCTTGATGCGTGGCTCGGGGATGTCTTCGATATTCTTGGCGCCCAGCGCATGGTTGAGCAGGCGGCGACCCAGCACCACCGACTCTTCGGTGCGCAGGTTCTTGAGGAACTGGCGGATCTTGGAGCGAGCCTTGGTGGTCACCACGAAGTTGAGCCAGGCTGCGTTGGGGCGAGCGCCCGGCGCCGTGATGATCTCCACCGTCTGACCCGAGTGCAGCGGGCTGCTGAGCGGGTAGGGGTGGCGGTCGACCCGTGAACCGACGCAGGCATGGCCGATGTCGGTGTGCACCGTGTAGGCGAAGTCCACCGGTGTGGCGCCAGCGGGCAGCTCCATGATGCGCCCTTCCGGCGTGAACACGTAGATCTCGTCGGGGAAGAGGTCGGTTTTGACCCCTTCGATAAATTCAAACGAGCTGCCGGCGCTCTGTTGCAATTCCAGCAGGCTCTGCATCCAGCGCTGGGCGCGGATCTGGGCAGTGGTGCCCGAACTGTCGCCATCCTGCTTGTAGGCCCAGTGGGCGGCAACCCCTTTGTCGGCCATCTGATCCATGAACTCGGTGCGAATTTGCACCTCCACCGGTACCCCGTGCGGCCCCACCAGAGAGGTGTGCAGCGACTGGTAGCCGTTGGTCTTGGGGATGGCGATGTAATCCTTGAAGCGGCCGGGGCGTGGTTTGTAGAGGCTGTGCATCTGCCCCAGCACCCGGTAACAGGTATCTATGTCCTTCACCTTGACACGAAAGGCGTAGATATCCATTACCTCATGAAATTGCAGCTCTTTTTTCTCCATCTTGTTGTAGATGGAGAACAGATTCTTCTCGCGGCCACTGACCTGATGCTCGATCCCCGCCTCTTTCAGGCGACCGCTGATTTCGCTCTGGATGGAGTCGATGATCTCGCGGCGATTGCCACGGGCGCGGCGCACCGATTCGCGCAACACGCGGGATCGCATGGGATAGAGCGCCTCGAAGCCCAGCTCTTCCAGCTCGTTCTTCATGGTGTGAATACCGAGGCGGTTGGCGATGGGGGCGAAGATTTCGAGGGTTTCCCGAGCGATACGGCGGCGCTTGTCAGGGCGCAGGGAGCCCAGGGTGCGCATATTGTGGGTGCGGTCGGCCAGCTTGATCAGAATGACCCGGATATCCTGGGTCATCGCCATCACCATCTTGCGGAAGTTCTCGGCCTGCGCCTCTTTGCGATCGCGAAACTTCAGCTTGTCGAGCTTGGAGACCCCGGCCACCAGTTCTGCAACCGCGTTGCCGAATTGTTCGGCCAGATCGGCCTTGGTGACAGAGGTGTCTTCGATGACGTCGTGCAGCACGGCGGCCATCAGGGTTTCATGATCGAGGCGCATGTCACCCAAGATCCGGGCAACGGCAACAGGGTGGGTGATATAGGGTTCGCCACTGGAACGCATCTGGCCCTGGTGGGCATCACGGGCCACCACATAGGCTTGCTTGAGCTTCTCAACCTGCTCTGGCGGCAGGTAGGAACTGGCTATTTCTTTAAGGTTTTCAAATAAATACAAGACAGTCCCCGCAGCGGTGAAACGGCAATTCGTGGAATTGAGGGTATAGCCCTGAGTTTGCGAGGTTTTCGAGCGGTTGTAAATGGGGATGAACAGTCGGCACCCGGGAGGGTGCCAACCGGAGGAATAACTTAACCGCGGCCTTCGGCGATGGCAGCAACGGCAGCCAGCTCGGCGGCTTCCTGCTCTTGCTGTTCGTAGCGGTCCTGGGTGTCCATCACTTGATTGTTCACCAGACCCAGCTCGATCTCACGCAGGGCGATCACAGTCGGCTTGTCGTTCTCTTCGTCGACCAGGGGATCTTTGCCTTGTACCGCGATTTGACGAGCGCGGCGCGCGGCGACCAGCACCAGGTCAAAACGGTTACCTACCTGTTTTACAGCATCTTCTACAGTAACGCGTGCCATGCAGGACTCCAGTGTTTGGGCTTTCTGTTTAGAAAAGCAGTGTTTAAAAATGACGCAAAAGTTTACTTGTTTTTGGCTTACTCTGCCAGTAGCTGTTGCAGCAAGTTTTTTTGAGCCTGTTGCTGGTGACGTATCTCCAACCGTTGGCACTCAATAATGGACCTGAGCTGGAACAGCGCCTGCTCGAAGTCTTCATTGATAATGACATAGTCATACTCGTCGTAGTGCACCATTTCGGCAATGGCTTTCGCCATCCGGCCGGCAATCACTTCGGCGCTGTCCTGACCGCGCCCAATCAGGCGGCGTTCCAGCTCTTCGCGGCTGGGGGGCAGGATGAAAATGGATTTGGTCGGCATCTGCTCGCGGATCTGGCGGGCACCTTGCCAGTCGATATCGAGGAATACGTCGATCCCCTTGGCCAGGCAGGCTTCGATGGTGGCGCGGGAGGTGCCGTAGTAGTTGCCGAACACTTCGGCCCATTCCAGAAAATCACCACGCTCGATCAGCGCCTTGAACTCTTCCACCTGAACGAAGTGGTAGTGTACGCCGTGCTCTTCGCCCGGGCGGGTGGCGCGAGTGGTGTGGGAAACCGACAGCTGCATCTTGCCCGCAGTGTTATGTTGGGTCAGCAAGGCATTGAGCAGACTGGATTTACCCGCGCCGCTCGGAGAAGAGATGATATAGAGAGTGCCTTGTTGCGCCATATTATTACCTTTAATCGAAACCGCTGTTTTGGTTGTAGCAGAGACCGCCGTCTTGTGCCCGAAAGGGAGACAGCCAAACGCAAAACGCGGAAAATTCTTGAGTCAGGAGGATGTAAAGGCGGCGAATTTTACCAGAAGGCGGCGAATAAAAAAACGGCCGGAATCATATTCCAGCCGATCAAAGTATTCGTAGCTTGCTGCGGGAGCGTAACCCACATCAGCCTGCATTGTGCCTTTGGCTGAGGGCAGAGGCTATCAGGTTATCCCTGCCTGATGGCTCGGAATTCCCGAGGTGCCCTGTCACTGCGGCAGCTGACGATCGGCGCAGAGCCGATCGAACGCGGCGATCACCTGCTCGCTGGTGATTTTTCGCATGGCCTCCGGGTCTTTGAGACGGGTGCGCCAGCTCAATTCGGCCAGCGGCTTGCCGGTCTCCTGCTCGACCAGCTCCTGATAGACGCTGACCACGTAGTCGCGGCACAGATAGGGGCCGGTGCGGGCCGGATTGTGGTGGGCATAGAGACCGATCACCGGCGTGCCCACTATGGTGGCCATATGGGTGGGGCCGGTATCGGGGGCCAGTACCAGACTCGCCTCGCTAATCAGCGCCAGCAGCTGCTTGAGGTTGGTCTGCCCCACCAGATCGACCGGCTTGCTCTGGCTGAGTTGCCGGATCTCGGCGGCCAGATCTCGCTCCAGCTTGGCCGGCCCGCCACAGAGATAGACCTGAAAGCCCTTGCTGGCGGCGTGATCCGCCAGCGCGGCATAGCCTGCGGCCGTCCAGTTTTTGAATGCCTTGCTGGCGGCGGCGCAGATCAGCAGGGTCGGTTTGCCGCCAATCTTCTCCTTTGCCCACGCCTGATGTTCGGCGCTGATGGGCAGCTGCCAATCCGGGGTCAGATCCTGGATGCCGAGTTCTTTGGCGAAAGCGAGGAAACCGTCCAGCACATGGGGAGAGGCAGGCGAAGGCACCTTGTGGTTGGTGAACAGCCACTGGCCGTCGTTGGCCCGCTCCCGATCAAACCCGAGTTTGACCTTGGCCTTGATGCCGAGGGTGGCGATGCTGGCTCGCATCGCTGCCTGCAGGTGGAGCAGGGCATCGAATTTGCGCCCCTTGAGGGTCTGCCAGAGATCGCGATAGCCGCGCCACCCCTTGCTCTTGTCGAAGGGAATCACCTCGACGCCGGACAGATCGGCAAACAGGGTTGCCTCGATTTTGCCCGTGATCCAGGTGATACGGGTCTGTGGCCACTCCCGCTGGATGACCCGTACCAGTGCCAGCGCGTGGCAGCAGTCGCCGATGGCGGAGAGCCGCAGAATGCAGATGGAGGAGGGAGGCGTTTGAAATAGCGGCATGATGTGGCGCACGGCTGGCAAAAAGGGTGGATGGCATTATGCAAACTCCCCTCTGGATTGTAAAATTGCGCGCAATCGTCAGCCGGGCTTTGCCACCGGAATAGCCGCCATGGCTGGCACATGTTGCGGGCATGCCACAGTCGCAGCCTCATCGCCCATAAACAGGGGCGATCAACGACCCACCGAGCGGGATCTCCACGATGCGAGTACAGACCGAACACAACCAGATCTGTTGGTATGCCGAAGGGGCCTTTCGCGACCCCTCTCCCCAGTTATTCGATCCTGCCTGGTGGCAGAACAACCGTCAGGTGGTGGGAACCTCCATCGGGCGGGGGGTGACCTGGTTCGTCAAGGATGAGTCCCGCCATCTGGTGCTGCGCCACTACTATCGCGGCGGCATGGTGGGCAAGGTGGTGCGGGATCGCTTCTGGTTCGAAGGGGTCGAGTCGAGCCGTGCCATGGCCGAATACACCCTGCTGGCCAAGCTGTGTGAGCTGGGGTTGCCGGTGCCGCGTCCGTTTGGTGCCCGCATGGTCAAACAGGGCCCATTCTATCGTGCCGATATCCTGATAGAGCGAATTCGCGGTGCCAAGGATATGGTGGCACTGCTCAAGCAGGGGCCGGTGGCGACCGAGGTATGGCACAAGATAGGTCAGACGGTGCGTCAGCTGCACGATGCCGGGGTCTATCACGCCGATCTCAACAGCCACAACCTGCTGCTCGATAAGGAGGGCAAGGTGTGGGTGATCGATTTTGACAAGGGTGCGATCCGCTCCCCCGGCGAATGGCAGAAGGCCAATCTGGAACGCTTGCTCCGTTCATTCAATAAAGAGTCTCAACTGCATACCAGTTTCCACTTCGTACCGGAGAACTGGCAGACCTTGATGAACGGGTATCAGGGAAAAGCACTCTGACCCTGTTGCTCGGCGTGAACGCCAATGTTACTTATTGAGCAGGTATTCAGATCCTGTTTCGAGGCGCCCCATGGAAATGCTCAAGACACCTTTGGTCGATGTGACTGCCCGGCTTGATCCGGGTCTGCTGTCTGATGCCATGGCGCTGCTGGAGGCGGGGATCTGGAGCTGGTCAGCCCAACATGGACTGCAGCGTGATCCCTCCTGCCTGCGCCTGTTGGGATTGGGAGAGAGTTGGCCGGATGATCTTGGCTGGCTGGATCGGGTTCATCCCGACGATGTTGCCCGGCTGGAAGATGCCCTGCTCGCTTGCCAGAGCGGCCGCAGCAGCGGTCTGCGCCTCGAATACCGCATTCTGCATCATCACGGTCACTACATCCGGCTGGAAGAGCGGATGCGTCGTGATGAGCGGGGTTATCTGCTGGGGGTTGTCCGTCACCTCGATCCCGCTGCCGTGCTGGTGGAGGAGCGACATGGCATCGATCCGCTGACCGGACTGGAGAGCCGTGGCCGTTTCGAGCAACTGCTGGAGGAGCGGCTGGCGACCGAGAGTGGCACTTTCAGTCTGCTGCAGTTTTCGGTCGATCACATGGCCAAAATCCAGCAACTGTTTGGCGAAGCGGCTTGCGACGCCATGCTGGCCAAGCTGGCGCGTATCGTACGCCACGAACTGCGGCGGGAAGATCCCTTCGCCCGCTGGGATGAGGACGGTTTTATCCTGATGCTTTCCCAGACCGAGCGGATGAGTGCGCTGGAGATCGCCGAGCGGCTGCGCCTCGAGATTGCCGATGCCAGCCTGCTGTCACAGCGGCCGGTCACCGTCAGCATCGGGTTGGTGCAGAGTCAGGCTGGCGAGCAGCTCGATCATCTGCTGGCCCGGCTGGCCAGCTGTCACAGTCAGGCCAGACGGGAGCACAATACCGTTGTCGGCTGAGTGTGGTCAGGGTTGGCCGCGCTTGTCACGCTGGCAGACCCAGAGCGAGGCCAGCATCAGCAGGCCGCCGATGGTCAGTCGGGTCAGGTCGGTATCCTTGCCCCAGAGCAGCAGATTGACCAGCAAGCCGGCCGGAATGAGCGCATTGTTCATAATGGCCAGCACCCCGCTGGTGACCAGCGTCGCCCCCTTGTTCCAGAGGAAGTAGCCGAGGCCGGAGGCTCCCACCCCCAGCCAGAGCAGAATGCCCCACTGCAACCCTGACGTTGGGTATTGCGGCTTGCCCAGCAGCCACCAGGCGGGCAGTGCGATCACCAGCGCTCCCAGATAGAAGCAGCCGAACACCGCCAGTTGCGGCGGTTGCTCCGCCTCCCTTGCCAGCAGTACCTTGTAGCCCACTTGACCCAGGGCGAAACAGAGGTTGGCCCCCTGCACCACCAGAAATCCCAGCACATAACTTTCGGTCAGGCCGTCGAAGCGGATGACGGCAGCCCCGACCACCGCCAGCAGGGCGCCCCACAGATAGGTGGGCTTGAAGCGGCGCTCCAGCAGATCGTGGAGCAGGGTGACGTAGATGGGGGTGAAGATGGTAAAGACCAGCACTTCCGGCACTGTCAGCAGCAGGAAGGAGTGGTAGTAGAAGAGATACATGATGCCGAGCTGGATGGCGCCCAGCGCCATCAGCTTGGCCGCCAGGTCGGGGCGCAGCCAGCGGCGGCGCAGGAAGGGCAGAAACACCAGACTGGCGAGGGCGATGCGGGTCAACACCGAGAAGTAAGCATCCACCTGGCCAGCGAGGTAGACCCCGATCAGGCTGAAGGAGAATGACCAGAGCAGGGTGACCCCTATCAAGTAGTTCATGTGTTTGATTTATCGTCAGTTGTCAATTTTAAGGGGGGCTATGATGGCCGAGATGGAAGCGGCAATCCAGCGTTTATGGGCGCGATTGCCACAGGTCGGAGCATTTTCCTTTACCGCCAGCAATGGCGAGGGGTCGGCGACCGACTGGAATGGTCGGGGCGAGGGGCGTGTGCAGGTGACCGATCATCAGGGGGGCTGGCTCTTTAACGAGCAGGGGCGTTACATCACGCCTCATGGCAGGGAACTCGCCATGCACAACCGCTTCTGGTGGCAACGTAGTGAGCGGGGGATCCGCCTTTCTCACCTGCGTTATGAAGCGCCGGTTGAACTGTTCGAGCTGCTGCCGCAAGGAGATGGCCGCTGGCTGACCGCCGAGCCCCATCTGTGCGGGGCGGATCACTACAGTGCCGAGTTGACCGAGATCGACGGCGGTTTTCTGCTGAGCTGGCAGATCACCGGGCCGCGCAAGAACGAGCGACTCAGCTATCGCTATCTGATCTGACGCCGGCTGGCAGGCATAAAAAAACCGGCGCAGAGCGCCGGTAGCGGGGGACAAATCGGAGGTTTTTTAAAACAGTCCCAAAAACAGGAGAGATAGACTCTCGTCACACATTCAGAGATGGACTTCAGGCATTCAGGGCATAGCTCAGCATGGCTTGCAGCTTGCTATCGAAGAACCAGGGCAGCAGTACCATCAGCAGGCCCAAGATCCCGGCCAGCCGCTGGCGATACTGCCAGCCGGCAATCAGTACCAGACCACCGCACAGTGTGGTCAGGATGCCTGACATAGGGAGACCTCGCGCTGCATGCGACGCTGCTGCGCCCACTGGTTCATGGCGACCGAGCCGAGGATCAGGGCCAGGGCCACGCCGGTGGTGGGGTGGATCTGCTCGCCGAGGAACAGGGCGCCCAGCATCACACCGAACAGCGGCACCAGATAGTTACTGAAGGAGGCGAACGTCGGGCCGGCCTTCTGGATCAGCGCCATGTAGAGGAAGTAGACCAGACCGGTACAGAGGGTACCCAGCACGGTGATCGCGCTCAGGGCCTGTGTGCTCGGCAGGGTCAGGCTGCTGAGGTCAACCATGAAGGGGGCGACCAGCAGCAACTGGATTGCCGAGGAGATCAGGATATTGCGGGCGACCACGACCGGATGGTCCTTGGCGAAGCGCTTGATCATCAGCAGGCCGATGGCGAAGCAGCTGGCACCCAGCAGGATGGCCATGGCACCGAGCAGACCGGCGTTCATGCCCTGGGAGAGTTTCGGCCAGAACAGGGTGAGCACACCGGCAAAGCCGATGATCACGGAAAGCAGACCGGTTTTGGTGATTCTTTCACCAGAAATAAACAGCGGTGCAGCCAGAATGGTCACAAACGGGATACAACCCATGACCACGGCGGCGATGGCGCTATCCACATACTGTTGGCCCCAGGCGACCATGATGAAGGGGATGGTGGCATCCAGCAGGGCGATCAGCATATAGGTGCGCCACGGAGTGTGCTCACTCTTGAGCCGCATGAACAGGCAGAGCAGACCCAGGGTCAGGCTGCCGCACAGGGCACGACCGGCAGCCACTAGAATGGGGGGCAACTCGGCAACGGCCTGGTGCATGAAAATGAATTGGGAACCCCACAGCAGGCCAATGGCCAGCAATAACAGATAGCTACGCATTTGAATCTCCGATGTATTAAGCCAGCGCATTCTAGGCAATCTGTTACTATGGTAAAAATGAATTGTCGGCATTTAACTATGGCTAATATCGATGGATAGCTCGCTCGCCCGTCTCGACCTCAACCTGCTCGCCGTATTCGACATGCTGATGCAGGAGCGCAATGTCACCCGTGCCGCCGAACGGCTGCATTTGTCCCAATCCACTGTCAGTCACGCCTTGGGGCGGCTGCGGGTGGCGCTGGATGACCCGCTGTTCGTGATGAGTCGGCGCGAGATGATGCCGACCGAGCGGGCCAAGGCGCTGGCCGGGCCGGTTCGTCAGGCGCTGGCGATGCTGGAGCAGGGATTGCGGCAGGCCAAGGGGTTTGATCCCGCCACTGCGCGGCGGATTTTCCGCATCGCTACCCCGGGCTCGGTGGAGCACGGGCTGGTGCCGGTGCTGGTGGAGAGGCTCCATCGGCAGGCCCCTCACTGTCGGCTTGAGGTGTGCGAGCTGGCCGACAGCAACTACGAGCGGGAGCTGGAGAAGGGGGAGCTGGATCTGGTGATCGGTTTCGCCGGGGCGAATCATCTCTCACCCCGCTTGTGGCGGGAGGAGTGGTTCAACAACCCGCTGGTCTGCCTGTCGCCCCTTGGCAGCGAATTGCCCGATGTGCTGACTCCGGTCGAGCTGGTGAGCCGTCCCCACATCCACACCTCCAGCTGGGGTCACAGTCAGGCGATGGTGGAGCTCTGGCTGGCCCGTTTCGGGGTGGAGCGGGAGCTGGGCGTGCGGTTGCCGAGCTTTATGGCGGTGCCGCCGCTGATGGCGACCGGCCGCTATCTGGTGGTGGTGCCCGAGATGATCGGGCGCCACTTCTGCCGCTACTACCCGCTGCGGATGCATCAACTCGACCCCGCCATCCCCATCGTCTACCTGATGGCGGGGCACCCGCTCACCGCCCATGACGAGGCGATCGGCTGGTTCAAGAGCCTGCTACACCAGCTGGTGTTCGACCTCTATGGCGACGATGCGCTCGGGACTCTCGCTCAGCGGATGTTGGCGAAGTAGTCGAGCCCCATGGCGCTTTTCACCTCCGCCAATACCTCATCGGTGATGATGCGGGCCTGCTCGGTGCCCTGATAGAGCAGTTCCAGCAGCATCTTCTTGTCGGCAATGGCCGCGGCACGGCGCTCCCGCATCGGGGCGAGCAGGGTCTGCAGGCAGTCATTGAGCACCTGTTTGCAGCGCATGTCCCCCAGTCCGCCTCGTCGGTAGTGGGCCTTCATCTCGGCGACCAGCGCCTTGTCGGGGTGGAAGGCATCGAGATAGGCGAACACCGTATTTCCCTCCACCTGACCCGGATCGCTCACCTTGAGGTGGTTGGGATCGGTATACATGGCGAACACCGCCTGTTTGACCTCTTCCGCCGACATGCCGAGTTCTATGGTATTGCCGAGAGACTTGGACATCTTGGCCTTGCCGTCGATGCCGGGCAGGCGGCCGGTGTCACTCAGGATCGGTTGGCATTCGGTCAGCACCTCTTTGCCTACCAGAGAGTTGAAGCGGCGGACGATTTCGTTGGTCTGCTCCAGCATCGGCAGCTGATCTTCCCCGACCGGCACGTGGCTGGCGCGAAAGGCGGTGATGTCGGCGGCCTGACTGACCGGATAGACCAGAAAACCGGCCGGCAGCGTGCGTTCGAACCCTTTCTGCTGGATCTCCGCCTTGACGGTGGGGTTGCGCTCCAGCCGGGCGACGCTGACCAGATTGAGGTAGTAACAGGTGAGTTCGGCGAGGGCGGGCAGGGCGCTCTGCAGGCAGAAGGTGGTCTTGGCCGGGTCGAGACCGACCGCCAGATAGTCAGCCATCACCTCCAGCACGTTGTCGGTCACCTTGGCTGGATTGTGGCCGTTGTCGGTCAACGCCTGTAAGTCGGCGATCATCACGAATTGACGGTAGTGGTGCTGGGCTTCGACGCGCTGGCGCAGGGAGCCGACATAGTGGCCGATGTGCAGTTTGCCGGTGGGACGATCGCCAGTCAGGATTACGGGGTTGTGCATGTCACTCTCTCCAGTTGGGTGAGCCGGGAGGCGACAAAGGGATAAAAACAATGACCGCCTCTCGGCGGTCACGGTGTTTTCTTTGGGAAATTTACATATAGAAACGCGGTGCCGCCTGTTTAGGAGCAGCACCACCAGTAGTTGTGATTGAATGCGGTCATGTTCATAGCAAATCAAACTACGCCGGTTTCATTACTTCTGCAAGGGGACGACCAGCAGATCGCAGGGCACCGTATTCATCAGCTGACGGGCGCTGGAGGTGAGCAGGCTCCAGAAGCTCTGGCGATGGCCGCACACCAGCAGGTCGATCTCGTACTCCTTGACCGCCTGATTGACCCGCTCGCTCAGATCGCCGCAGATCACCAGCTTCTTCTCGATGGGATAGTCCACCGAGGCCAGAAATGCCTCCAGCTTCTCTTTCGCTTCGGCGATTACCTGATCCTGCACGTTGTCGATGTCGATATCGATCATCTCGGTGTAGAGATCCTTGAGGTCCACATCGACATGGATAACCGACAGCTTGGCGCCGTTGGAGCGGGCTCTGTCCACCGCCTTGTCGATCACCTTGCGGTTGTCTTCAGAGAGGTCGATCGCGGCCAGAATATGCTTGTAATAGGTTGTTCCACTCATGGGGGTTCTCCTTACCGATCCTTCAGCCCACTATACCAATCTCTGCTGAAACTAAAATGGTGCCTCAGGCACAGTTTTGGGATTTAAATGAGTTTAATGACGTGTGACACAGGGTCAGCCACTCAGTTATTAACCACTATTTGCCTATAAATTAAACAATAGTTTGACGCCGGTCACACCCCTCGGCTTGCCGATCAGGGGGTAGAGGCATAGGATGGGCCCGTGCTTCGCAATGAACACAAAACAACAAAAAGCATCTGAATACCGCTTTGGGGAGCCACGTGCTCCCTTTTGTTTATCCGCCTCATTTCCCGCGGCTTTTCTGACTGATAGCGATCCGGCATCAAGTTAATCTCCTTCGATTTGGTTATGCTGTAGCCAGTTTCTTTGGAGGCCTTCCCATGATCATTCATCCCCAGATTCAAGGTTGTGTTGCCCGTAACTGTCACCCCATCGGCTGTCGCGCCGCCGTGCAGCAGCAGATCGAACGTATCAAGGCCGCTGGCCCGTTCAACGGCCCCAAGCGGGTGCTGGTGCTGGGTGCCTCCTCCGGGTTTGGACTGGCGTCGCGCATTGCGCTCGCCTTTGGTGCCGGTGCCGACACCATCGGCATCTCGTTTGAGCGCGGTCCCTCCGACAAGGGGCTGGGCAGTGCCGGCTGGTACAACAACATCTGGTTTCGCAAGGAGGCGGAGCAGGAGGGGCGTATCGCCATCAACCTGATCGGTGATGCCTTCTCCGACGGCATGCGTCAGCAGGCCATCGACACCATCCGTCAGCAGCTGGGGCAGGTGGATCTGGTGATCTATTCGCTGGCGAGCGGCATCCGGGTGCTGCCCGACGGCACGCAAGTGCGCTCCGTGCTCAAGACCACCGGCCAGCCATTCAGCGGCTGGGGGCTGGATCTGGAGCGCGATACTCTGGTGCAGCAGTCGCTGGCGCCTGCCACGCCGGAGGAGATCCGCGATACCGTCACCGTGATGGGGGGCGAGGATTGGCAGCTCTGGATGCAGGCGTTGCAGCAGGCCGATTGTCTGGCCCCCGGTGCCCAAACCGTCGCTTACTCCTATATCGGCCCCGAATCCACCTATCCCCTCTATCGGGATGGCACCATCGGTTATGCCAAGGAGCATCTGCACGCCACCGCCGAGACCATCAACCTGCAGCTGGCCGAGATTGGTGGCCATGCCTGGGTGTCAGTCTGCAAGGCGTTGGTAACCAAGGCGAGCGCCTATATTCCGGTGTTGCCGGTCTATCTGGGCCTGCTGATGGGGGTGATGAAGGAGCGCGGTGTGCACGAAGGCTGCATCGAGCAGATGCAGCGACTGTTTGCCGCCAAGATGTACGGGCCCAATGGGGTGGTGGCCGATGGCAACCGGCTGATCCGAATGGATGACCACGAGCTGGACTCGGCCATTCAGGCCGCCGTTTCGGCGCTCTGGCCCAAGGTGACGCCGGACAATTTCCACGCACTGGGGGACTTTGCAGGGCTGCGGCAGGATTTCATGCAGCTCAACGGCTTCGAGCTGCCGGGCGTCGATTATGCTGCGCCGGTGGATGTCGCCTCCCTTGGCGAGCTGACCCCCTGAGCTGAAAGAAACGGGATCTCCCTCTCGTTGGCGGGTTGATTCGCGGCGGGAGTGTGGCGACAATCGATACCAAATCACTGAGGAGAAACAAGATGCTGGCCCAAGCCATGATCGAGAAGTTGAACGAGCAGATTAACCTGGAGTTCTACTCCTCCAATCTCTATCTGCAGATGAGCGCCTGGTGCGAAGACAAGGGCTTTGAAGGGGCGGCGACCTTCCTGCGCCAGCACGCGGTCGAGGAGCGCCAGCACATGGAGCGTCTGTTCACCTACGTGAGCGAGACCGGCGCCATGCCCAAGCTGGGTGCCATCGATGCCCCTCCCCACGAGTTCAAGTCGCTGGGCGACGTGTTCCGTACCACCCTGGAGCACGAGTATCACATCACCAAGTGCATCAATGGGCTGGCCCACGTAGCCTTCACTACCCAGGACTATTCCACCTTCAATTTCCTGCAGTGGTATGTGGCCGAGCAGCATGAAGAGGAGAAGCTGTTCAAGAGCATCGTCGACCGTCTGGGTCTGGTGGGTGAAGATGGCAAAGGCCTCTACTTCATCGACAAGGAGCTGGCCGAACTGGCCAAGGGCGCCCCGGCCAGCATCATGGACAGCAACGCCTGATAGTCGTGGACACTTAGTGTTCAGCCAGTACAATAACGGCCCTTTTAAGGGCCGTTGTTTATTCTGGTGCGCAGTCACCGTTGTGATGTCAGCCAGAGGCAATCTCGGCTCTGGCCAGGTGCCGTTTCTATTTTGATAAGTGAGTGAAGATGAAGCAGGTCGATGTGGTGGTGATCGGGGCCGGTGCGGCCGGATTGATGTGTGCGGCGCAGGCGGGCTATCGGGGACGCTCGGTGCTGGTGCTCGACAACGCCAAGAAGCCGGGCCGCAAGATCCTCATCAGTGGCGGTGGTCGCTGCAACTTCACCAACCATCAGGCTGGCGCTCACGCCTACCTGTCGGAGAATCCCCACTTCAGCAAGTCGGCGCTGGCCCGCTACACCCAGCAGGACTTTATCGATCTGGTGGACCGCCACGGGGTCAACTATCACGAGCGCACCTTGGGGCAGCTGTTCTGTCTCGAGAGTGCCAAGGATATCGTCGATGTGCTGCTCACCGAGTGTGACTGGGCCGGGGTGACCCTGCAGTTCCAGACCGAAATTCTCACCGTCAGCAAACAGGACGAGGGCTTTGTGTTGACGACCAGCAAGGGTGAGATCGGCTGTCACTCGCTGGTGGTGGCGACCGGCGGTCTCTCCATGCCCAAGCTGGGCGCGACCCCCTATGGCTTCAAGCTGGCGGAGCAGTTCGGTCTCAACGTGCTGCCGACCCGCGCTGGACTGGTGCCCTTTACCCTCCATCAGGCGGAGAAAGAGGCGTTCGCCGATCTGGCGGGCATCAGCCTACCGGTGGCGGTGACCGCCGAGGATGGCACTCGCTTCAAGGAGGCGATGCTGTTCACCCATCGCGGCCTCTCCGGTCCCGTTATCCTGCAGATCTCCTCCTACTGGCATGCCGGCGAGAAGATCCACATCAATTTGCTGCCGGAGCTGGATATTCCAGCCGCCCTGCGCGAATGGGCGCTGGCACACCCGGCGCAGGAGCTGAAAACCGTGCTGGGGCGCGAGCTGCCCAAGCGCTTCGTCGACAAGCTGGTTGAGCTGGGTCAGCTGGTCAGCAAGCCGATGCGCCAATACTACGAGCGGGAGCTGGAAGCGGTGGCCAACTTGCTGGGAGACTGGCAGATCCTGCCCAACGGCACCGAGGGGTATCGCACCGCCGAAGTGACCCTGGGGGGCGTCGATACCAACGAGCTCTCCTCCAAGACCATGGAAGCGCGCAAGGTGCCAGGCCTCTACTTCATCGGCGAGGTGGTGGACGTGACCGGCTGGCTCGGTGGCTACAACTTCCAGTGGGCCTGGTCCTCCGGCTGGGTGGCCGGTCAGTACTGTTGATGTCACAGGGGCTGGTTTATCCGGCCCCGATTTATTGGTCAGGGTTATGGTGATCGGTCGGGTTGCCGCAAGGGGGCGCAGATGCTTGAGAATCAGATGATGTTGTTGGCGGTGTTCGAGCGGGCGGCGCTGATGCTGATGACCCTCTTCTTCCTGACCCGCACCCGGCCGTTCCAGCGGCTGTTCCAGAAGCGGGATCACACCCCGGCCGAGCTGGTGCTGGTGGCCTCCATCTTCGGCCTGTTTGCGGTGTTCAGTACCTACACCGGCATTCCGGTGGAGGGGGCGCTGATCAACGTGCGGATCATCGCCATCATCTCCGGCGGCATTCTGTTTGGCCCCTGGGTCGGCATTCCGGCCGGGGTTATCTCCGGCCTGCATCGCTATCTCATCGATATGGATGGCCACACCTCCATCCCTTGCCTTATCGCCAGTATTATCGCCGGTCTGCTCGCCACCTGGCTGCACCTGCGCTGTCGCAAGTCGCGGCTCTGGCTCTACGGAATTTTGGCGGGAATGCTCTGTGAAGGGCTGACCATGCTGCTGATCTGGCTGCTGACCGAGCCCCACGAAGTCGGGGTGGAGATCGTTAACCACATCGCCTATCCGATGATCGCCGGGGCGCTCTGCATCGGCCTCATCATCAAGCTGGTGCAGGATCTGGATGACGAGAAGGAGCTGATTGCCGCCAAGCAGGCCAAGCTGGCGCTCGATATCGCCAACAAGACGCTGCCTTTCTTCCAGAACATCGATCGCCACTCCCTCAGTCAGGTGTGCGATGTGATCCGGCGCGACATCAGCGCCGATGCGGTAGCCATCACAGATACCCATGACGTGCTGGCTTATGTCGGGGTGGGCAAGGACTATTACGAGCTGGATGAGCACCACGCCATCAGCGGCATGACCCAGCAGGCGGTGCTGCTCGACCAGATCATCATCAACAACGATTTGCGCCAGTATCACCTCTCTGATTTCCACTCGGTCATCATTATTCCGCTACGGGAAAACGGCGCGGTGAGCGGCACCCTCAAGATCTACTACCGTCGTACCCATAGCATCACCAGCTCGCTGCGGGAGATGGCGGTGGGCCTCTCCCAGCTCATCTCCACCCAGATGGAGGTGTCGCGCATCGAGCAGCTCAAGGAGATGACCCGCAAGGCGGAGTTCACCGCGTTGCAGAGCAAGATCAACCCGCACTTCTTGTTCAATGCCCTCAACGCCATCTCGTCGCTAATCCGCATCCGGCCCCAGCAGGCGCGCCAGCTGATCGCCAATCTGGCGGATTACCTGCGCTACAACCTCAACAAGGGGGATGAACTGATCGACATTCAGGAGGAGCTGCAGCAGGTGCGCGACTACGTGGCCATCGAGCAGGCCCGCTTTGGCGACAAGCTGGAGGTGGTGTTCGAGGTGGACGATGTGCACATCCAGGTGCCGAGCCTGTTGTTGCAGCCGCTGGTGGAAAACGCCATCCTGCACGGCATCCAGCCCCGCAGCGCGCCGGGTCGGGTCACTATCGAGGTGAAACAGCTGGCGGGCGGCATCCGGGTATCGGTGCGCGATACCGGTTACGGCATCAGTCAGGCGGTGATCGACGGGGTGGCCGCCGGTCGGGTGGAGAGCCGCAGCATCGGCCTGATGAACGTGCATCAGCGGGTCAAGTTGCTCTATGGCGATGGCCTGCATCTCAAGCGGCTGGAGCCGGGTACCGAAGTGAGTTTCTATCTGCCGGATCAGGAGTCGATGCCATGCTGAGTGCCATCATGGTTGAGGATAAGTGTGTGCCGCGAGAGGTGTTGTCATGCTGAAAGCGATCATAGTGGAAGACGAGTATCTGGCTCGCGAGGAGCTCATCTATCTGGTGAACCAGCACAGCACCATCGAGATAGTGGCGAGCTTCGAGGATGGGCTGGAGGCGTTCAAATACCTGCAGGATCACGAGGTGGATGTGGTGTTCCTCGATATCCAGATCCCCTCCATCGACGGCCTGCTGCTGGCCAAGAACCTGCACAAGTCGAGTCACCCGCCCCACATCGTCTTCGTCACCGCCTACAAGGAGTTTGCGGTGGAGGCGTTCGAGCTGGAGGCGTTCGACTACATCCTCAAGCCCTACAACGAGCCCCGCATCATCAATTTGCTGCAAAAGCTCGAGCATGCGGGCAAGTCGCAGCCAGCCACCACAGGGGAGGCGAGCGGCGAGGGGAGCAGCCCGCACAATCGCACCGTCAATCTGGTGAAGGGGGAGCGCATCATCGTCACCCCCTGCGAGCAGATCTACTACGCGGAAGCCGACGAGAAGCTCACCTATGTCTACACCCGCGATGATCGCTACGTGATGACCATGACCATCAGCGAGTTTGTCAGCCGCCTGCCTGCCGAGGGGTTCTTTCGCTGCCACCGCTCCTACTGCGTCAACATCGACAAAATCCGCGAAATCGTCCCCTGGTTTAACAGTACCTATCTCATCCGGCTCCATGACCTGCCGTTCGAGGTGCCGGTCAGTCGCAGCAACATCAAGGCGTTCCGTCAGCTGATGCGGCTCTGATTGTCATTCATTCCCGCCGATCTGCATTTCATGCCTTAATCGATCGGCGCGAGCTGCGTCTTGCCTATAGTGGCCTCAATTTCCTTAAGGCCATCGACCGAGACGCATCATGACCAAAGAGATGAACCGCACCCGGTACCTGACACTGATCGGTACCATCATCACCCAGTTTGCACTGGGTTCTGTCTATACCTGGAGCCTGTTCAACGCCCAGCTCTCCGACAAGCTGGACGAGCCGGTGAGTCAGGTCGCTTTCGCCTTCGGTCTGCTCAGCCTCTCGCTGGCGGTCGCCTCCTCCATGGCGGGCAAACTGCAGGAGCGGTTCGGGGTGCGCAACGTGACCTTGGGTGCTGGTGTGCTGCTCGGCATCGGTTTCTTCCTCACCGCCCACGCCAGCAATCTGGCGATGCTCTACCTCTGCGCGGGCATTCTGGTTGGTTTTGCCGACGGTACCGGCTACCTGATGACCCTCTCCAACTGCGTGAAGTGGTTCCCGGAGCGCAAGGGACTCATCTCTGCCTGCTCCATCGGTGCCTATGGCCTCGGTAGTCTCGGTTTCAAATACATCAACCTGCTGCTGCTCTCCAGCTCCGGCCTTGAGACCACCTTCCAGCTGTGGGGGCTGATCGCCATGTCCATGGTGCTGGTGGGCGGCATGCTGATGAAGGATGCGCCCAAGCAGGCCGCCTCCGTGCAGCAGAGCGAGAGCCGTGACTTCACTCTGGCCGAGGCGATGCGCAAGCCGCAGTACTGGATGCTGGCGCTGATGTTCCTCACCGCCTGCATGAGCGGCCTCTACGTCATCGGCGTGGCCAAAGATATCGGCGAGAAGATGGTGGGTCTGCCTGCTGTCGTCGCTGCCAATGCCGTCGCCATCATCGCCATGGCCAACCTGGGTGGCCGTCTGGTGCTGGGTATCCTCTCTGACAAGATGTCCCGCATCCGGGTCATCACCATCGCCCAGCTGATTACCCTGGCGGGCATGGCGCTGCTGCTGTTCGTGCCGCTCAATGCCAATCTGTTCTTCGTGGCGGTTGCCTGTGTGGCCTTCAGCTTCGGTGGCACCATCACCGTCTACCCCTCGCTGGTGAGCGACTTCTTCGGTCTCAACAACCTGACCAAGAACTACGGCGTTATCTATCTGGGCTTTGGTCTGGGCAGCATCATCGGCTCCATCGTGGCCTCCCTGTTTGGCGGCTTTATGGCGACCTTCCACCTGATCCTGGTGTTGCTGGTGGTGGCGCTGGTGCTCTCCCTCACCATCCGTTTGCCGGCTCCCGTGGCGCTGACCACCGAACGGGCCTGACAAGGCTCCCTGCCACAGCAAGCAAAAGCAAAGACCCGGGCCATGCCCGGGTCTTTGCATTTCCGATGCTCGATCAGCGTGGCGCCAGCCCCAGCCGCTGGCGGGCCTGACGGCAGCGCTCCTCCACCGTTGGCCAGTCGTCACCGGTTAGCGTGATGTGGCCCATCTTGCGGCCGGGGCGGGGTTCGCTCTTGCCGTAGAGGTGCAGATGCAGGCCGGGCAGCGCCAGCAGGGCGGCCCAGTCGGGCGTGCCGTTTTGCCAGAGATCCCCCAGCAGGTTGATTAACAGGGCGGGGCGCACGGCGATTTGCTCCGGCAGCGGCAGATCGCACAGGGCCCGCACCTGTAACTCGAACTGGCTGCATGCGGCGTTGTCGAGGCTGGGGTGACCCGAGTTGTGGGGGCGGGGCGCCAGCTCGTTGACCAGCAGTCGGCCTTCCACCAGGAAGAACTCCACCGTCAGCACCCCGACGTAATCGAGGGTCGCGATCAGCCGCTCGGCTATTGCTTTGGCTTCGCTCTCCAGCGCCGGCACATTGGCCGGGGAGCGAGTCTGATCGAGGATGCCGCCGCTGTGCCAGTTCTGCACCAGTGGCAGGGCGCTGATGGCACCGCTCGGGCTGCGGGCCAGGGTCAGGGCAAACTCCCCCTCCAGTGCTAGCCGTTGCTCCAGCACGCAGGGGACGCCACTGGCTGCCAGCGCCGTCGCCAGCTCATCCAGATTACTGACCTGCCACTGCCCCTTGCCGTCGTACCCCTCGCGGGCCGTCTTGAGAATGGCGGGCAAGAGTTCGCTGGCCTGTGCGGGGATAGGCTCTTCCGGCAGTAGAGCCAGATAGGGGGCGACCGGGATGTTGGCTCCGCGCAGAAAGGCTTTCTCCTCGCGGCGATCCTGACAGACCTGCACCGCGCTGGCGGCCGGGCGTACCGGCTTTTGTTTTTCGAGCAGGGCGAGGGTGGCTGCGGGCACGTTCTCGAACTCGCAGCTGATGGCCTCGCAGTGGCTGGCCAGCTCGTGCAGGGCGGTCTGGTCGTCATAGGGGGCGACAATATGGTGTTCGGCTGCGGCACCGGCGATGCTGGTCGGGTCGGGATCCAGCACCACCACCTTGTAGCCGAGGCGGTGGGCGGCCATCACGAAGTAGCGGCCAAGCTGGCCGCCCCCCAGCATGCCGAGGGTGGCGGGTGGCAGGATCATGTCGGCTCCTCCAGTTGCAGTGCCAGCACCCGATCTCGCTCGCGGGTGCGGAAGTCGTCGAGCTGCTGCCGGTAGCGGGGGGCGTCGCCGTCTTGTGCAACGGAGAGCAGAGAGACGGCAAACAGTGCGGCGTTGGCAGCCCCCGCCTCGCCAATGGCGAAGGTGGCGACCGGTACCCCTTTGGGCATCTGCACAATGGAGAGTAGCGAGTCCATCCCCTTGAGATGGCGGGAGGGGATGGGCACCCCCAGCACAGGCAGCGTGGTCTTGGCGGCGACCATGCCCGGCAGGTGAGCGGCGCCACCGGCTCCGGCGATGATGGCGCGCAGGCCGCGATCGCGGGCGCTGGCGGCATACTCGAACAGCAGATCAGGGGTGCGATGGGCCGAGACCACCTTAGCCTCGTAGGGCACGCCGTGCTCCTTGAGGATGCGGGCGGCAGCCTGCAGCACGGGCCAGTCGGAGTCGGAGCCCATTACCAGGCCGATCAGGGGAGGGGTGTTCATTTTCTCTGAATCCTTGATGTTAAACGTTTGCTTTCGGTGAACAAAAAGAGCCGGCAAGCCGGCTCAGAATTTCTCGGGTCGCACGATTTCGACCTGTTGCAGAAAGGCGATCATGGCGTAGTCGGGGTAGTAGCGACTCTGCAGGTGGGCCAGCAACCGCTCCGCCTGCTCCCGACTGCAGATCGCCTCCAGCCGGATGTTGCCGCTCTCGCTCCAGCTGGCGTTGCGCTCGCCATGATCTCCCCGGCCGCGGGCATCTGTGATGGTGTAGCCGCGCAGCCCCTCGCGGGTGAGGGTGCGCAGCAGGGTTGGCTCCAGATTGGCTTCCGTAATGACGGTCAGCAGGGTGCGGGTCTCGGTCTGCATGTGGCTACTCCGTGAAGTGGCGGGCCCAGCTGTGGTAGAGCGGGATCCCCAGCATGATGTTGAACGGGAAGGTGACCCCCAGCACGGCGCTGAGGGACAGCCCCGGATTGGCCTGAGGCACAGCGATGCGCATGGTAGCCGGCACGGCAATATAGGAGGCGCTGGCCGCCAGGGTCGCCAGCAGGGTCAGTCCGCCGAGGGAGAGGCCCATCAGCTGGCCAGCTGCCAATCCCAGTCCCGCCGAGGCGAGCGGCATCAACAGGGCGAAGCCGAGCAGGAAGAAGCCATGCTTGCGTAAGTCCTGACACTGACGGGCGACAATGAGGCCCATCTCCAGCAGGAACAGCGCCAGCGCTCCCTTGAACAGGTCGACAAATAGCGGCTTGAGCGGAGCAATTCCATCCGGCCCGGCCAGATAGCCGATGGCCATGCCGCCCAGCAGCAGGGTCACCCCTTTGCCGAGAAAGGTTTCGTGGGCCAGCATGCGCCAGCGGGTCTCGCGACTGATGCCGCGGGCCAGCACTATGCCCACCAGAATGGCGGGGATCTCCATCACCGCGAGGAAGATCGAAAGCTGGGATTCAAAGCTGATGCCCCGCTCGGTGAGCCAGTTCACTCCGACCGCGAAGGTGGCGACGCTGACCGAGCCGTAGTGGGCGGCGGTGGCGGCTGCATCCACCCGGTTCATCTTGAGGCGCAGCACAGCAAAGCCGAGCAGGGTCTGCACCACGCCGAGCAGGATCACCAGCGCAAGTTGCGGCAGCAGGGGTTGCAGAGATTGTTGGGCCAGACCGACGCCGCCCTTGAGGCCAATGGCCAGCAGCAAAAAGAGGGAGAGAGTGTCGTAGAGGGCGGGCGGCAGCTTGAGCTCGGAGCGTACCAGGCCGGCCAGCAGGCCAAACAGAAAGAAGAGAACAACAACGTCCAGCATGATGGTTCGCAGGGCAGTTCAGATAATGGTTGCATGCTAGAGCCCGCAATGTTTCGATAAAATCAGATTCTCGCTGATGGTTGTTCGGTAATAACTGATAGGGAACGGCATGCTCAACTACAAACAGCTCTACTACTTCTGGCATGTGGCACGCAGCGGCAGCGTGACTCAGGCCGCCGAACAGCTGCATCTCACGCCGCAGACCATCAGCGGTCAGGTTGCAGAGCTGGAGCAGTCCCTCGGGGTGGCACTGTTCAACCGGGTGGGGCGACGTCTGGTGCTGACTGCTGCGGGACGGCAGGCGCAGGAGCAGGCGGGGGCCATTTTCTCGCTCGGCGCCGAGCTGGAGCACACCCTGCGCCACGCCAGTCAGGAGCTGACCATGCAGGTGGGGATCGCCGATTCGGTTCCCCGTACCTTGGCGTTCGAGCTGCTGGCTCCCGCCATGGCGCTGGCGACCCCGCTGCGACTGGTGTGTCACGAGGAGCGGGCCGAGCAGCTGTTCAGCGAACTGGCCCGCCACAAGCTGGATATGGTGCTGATCGATCGCCCGCTCCCTCCCGACAGCGGCGTGCGTGGCTATAACCACGAGCTGGGGCGCAGCCCGCTGGCGCTGTTTGCCAGCCCCGATCTGGCGGCGCGGGCGCGGGCGCGGGACGGCTTTCCCGCCTCGCTGGAGGGGTTGCCGTTGCTTATTCCCGGAGAGAAGTCTGCCACCCACGATCGGCTGCTGGAGTGGTATCGCCAGCAGGGTATTCATCCCCATCTGGTGGGGCAGTTTGATGACTCCACCCTGATGAAGTCGTTCGGCAAGGCGGGGATGGGGATCTTCCCGGCGCCGCTGGCGATGGCCGACGAGATTGGCCGTCTCTACGGAGTGGAGCGGATTGCGACCCTCACCGATGTCACCCTCTCTTACTATCTGGTCTCGGCAGGGCGCCATCTCTCTCATCCCGGGGTACAGGCGGTGATGGAGGGGGCCCAGCAGCGGTTGGCGGCGCTGGCTGGCAATAAATAGAAATCCGGATGGCTATACATCCAGCGCGGCTCTGCCTATAATCCACCCGCTTTGGCGCATCATGCTTAATAGGGAATCCGGTGAGAATCCGGAGCTGGCGCGCAGCGGTAAGGGGGAACGAAGCGACATCAGGGCACTGCCGTCAGGCGGGAAGCCGTCGCCGTAGGCTATTAGCCCCCGAGCCCGAAGACCTGCCAGAGTTCGTATTTCGGGTCGAGAGAAACCGGCCACGAAGTAGATACTTACGCGAACTTAAGGATCTCTCATGTCGAAGAAATTTCTGGCGGCTGCCCTGTTGCCGACGGCGGCGTTTGCCCAAACCACCATCCCCATCAATCCAACTCTGGTCATTACGGCCAACCGCGTGGAACAACCGGTCAGCTCGGTGCTGGCGCCCGTTGTGGTGATCGATCGTGCCGAGATCGAATCTCGTCAGGTTCAGAGTTTGCCCGAACTGCTGAAAACCCTGCCTGGTGTGCAGATAGCGACACTGGGAGGCCGGGGTCACATCAGCAGCCTGTTTATCCGTGGAACCAACTCCAACCACTCGCTGGTTTTGATGAATGGTCGTCCGATTGCAGCCATGGTGGCGGGTACGCCTGATCTCAGCCAAATCCCGCTCGGCAATATCGAGCGCATCGAGTATATCCGTGGCCCACGCGCGGCTGTGTATGGTTCCGATGCCATTGGCGGCGTTATCAACCTCATCACCAAAACATCCGCCAAGAATGGCAGCGAGACACACCTGAAGGGCGGTGCTGGCAGCCATGGCTATGGTCAGGGCGAGCTCAGAACGGTTCAGTCATTGGGTCAAAAAACCGATATGAACATGCTGATCGGCTACGAGCGTACCGATGGTTTTGATGTCGTAGCCAATGCCCAGCAGCCGGATCGGGATGGTTTCTCCGGCCGCAATGGTCAAATCGGTTTGAACCACGCTTTTAATGATGCATGGAGCGCGGATTTCAATGCTCAGGGTTATGACAATCTGACAGAAACGGACGACCCCTATCTGTCAGCGGATCAGAGCCGGGTACAGGCTTTCCAATATGATGGTGGTCTCAAATTCCAAAGCGAGACGTTGACCAGCCGATTAGAGGCCAGTTATGGCGAGAACAAGCTGAAGACTTGGCAGGAGGCTAAAGGAGAGGCTAGCGGTGAGCCTATTCATACTGGTTTAACCCGTTTCTCCTGGATCAATAGTTGGAACGGTATCGAAGGGGTTAATCTGACCGGTGGCGCAGATTGGCAGCGTGAGGAGATGAAATCAGACTCCCGCAGCTATGGAAAAACCTTCAACGCTCCTGATCGTGACAATACCGGTCTGTTTGCTGTGGGAAGCTATCGTTGGCAGGCGCTGCTATGGGAACTGTCCGGTCGGACCGATGACAACCAGCAATATGGTCGTCACAACACTTGGTCTGCCGCCAGCGGGCTGGATATCGATGAGAACCATAATGTCCGGTTGAGTTACGGTACTGGCTTCAAGGCCCCCACCTTCAACCAGCTCTATTATCCAGGGTCTGAGAATCCGACACTCAAGCCGGAAGAGAGCAAAAACCTGGAGTTGGGCCTGTCAGGTCGCTATTCGGCCTGGGATTGGTCTGTGAATCTGTATCGCAACCGCATCGACAATCTGATTTATTGCCTGACCAGCATGAGCTACACCTGCAACCCCAAAAATACCACGGCGGATATCAAAGGAGTGGAAACGGAGCTCGGCATCGACACCGGACCTGTGCATCATCGTTTGAGCTACGACTACACCAGAGCCAAAGATACGGGTAACCAGGATTTGCAGCTGCTGCGTAGAGCTGAACATAAAGGCAGCTGGATCGCAGATACCCGATTCGATGCCGCAACACTAACTGCTGAACTGCTCTATGTGGGCAAGCGCTATGACAACAACTGGGCGACTAGCCAGCGGGTGGAACTCAGTGCCTATACGCTGTTGAACCTGGCTACCAGTTACGAGGTGACTCAGCAATTTACCTTGGGTGGACGTATCGATAACGTGTTCGATCG
>NZ_JBQBEH010000008.1:1597500-1757500 GCF_051919665.1 Aeromonas sp. 55A
AACCCCATGCAAACTCCGAATACCAGTAAGTAATATCCGGGAGACACACGGCGGGTGCTAACGTCCGTCGTGAAGAGGGAAACAACCCAGACCGCCGGCTAAGGTCCCAAAGTTCTGGTTAAGTGGGAAACGATGTGGGAAGGCTCAGACAGCTAGGATGTTGGCTTAGAAGCAGCCATCATTTAAAGAAAGCGTAATAGCTCACTAGTCGAGTCGGCCTGCGCGGAAGATGTAACGGGGCTCAAACCAGGCACCGAAGCCGCGGATTCACACTTATGTGTGAGTGGTAGGGGAGCGTTCTGTAAGTCTGCGAAGGTGTATCGAGAGGTATGCTGGAGATATCAGAAGTGCGAATGCTGACGTAAGTAACGATAAAGGGGGTGAAAAGCCTCCTCGCCGGAAGACCAAGGGTTCCTGTCCAACGTTAATCGGGGCAGGGTGAGTCGACCCCTAAGGCGAGGCCGAAAGGCGTAGTCGATGGGAAGCAGGTTAATATTCCTGCACGACTTGTAATTGCGATGGGGGGACGGAGAAGGCTAGGTGGGCCAGGCGACGGTTGTCCTGGTGAAAGTGCGTAGGTGGTGTTTCTAGGCAAATCCGGAGACACAACACTGAGACACGAGACGAACGCACTACGGTGCGGAAGCCATTGATGCCCTGCTTCCAGGAAAAGCCTCTAAGCTTCAGATTACAAGTCATCGTACCCCAAACCGACACAGGTGGTCGGGTAGAGAATACCAAGGCGCTTGAGAGAACTCGGGTGAAGGAACTAGGCAAAATAGAACCGTAACTTCGGGAGAAGGTTCGCTCTTGATGGTGAAGTCCCTTGCGGATGGAGCTGTCGGGAGTCGCAGTGACCAGATGGCTGGGACTGTTTATCAAAAACACAGCACTCTGCAAACACGAAAGTGGACGTATAGGGTGTGACACCTGCCCGGTGCCGGAAGGTTAATTGATGGGGTTAGCGCAAGCGAAGCTCTTGATCGAAGCCCCGGTAAACGGCGGCCGTAACTATAACGGTCCTAAGGTAGCGAAATTCCTTGTCGGGTAAGTTCCGACCTGCACGAATGGTGTAACCATGGCCATGCTGTCTCCACCCGAGACTCAGTGAAATCGAATTCGCCGTGAAGATGCGGTGTACCCGCGGCTAGACGGAAAGACCCCGTGAACCTTTACTACAGCTTGGCACTGAACATTGAACCTACATGTGTAGGATAGGTGGGAGGCTTTGAAGGCGTGACGCCAGTTGCGCTGGAGCCGTCCTTGAAATACCACCCTTGTATGTTTGATGTTCTAACGCAGGGCCCTGAATCGGGCTCGCGGACAGTGCCTGGTGGGTAGTTTGACTGGGGCGGTCTCCTCCCAAAGAGTAACGGAGGAGCACGAAGGTTGGCTAATCCTGGTCGGACATCAGGAGGTTAGTGCAATGGCATAAGCCAGCTTAACTGCGAGACGGACAGGTCGAGCAGGTACGAAAGTAGGTCATAGTGATCCGGTGGTTCTGAATGGAAGGGCCATCGCTCAACGGATAAAAGGTACTCCGGGGATAACAGGCTGATACCGCCCAAGAGTTCATATCGACGGCGGTGTTTGGCACCTCGATGTCGGCTCATCACATCCTGGGGCTGAAGTCGGTCCCAAGGGTATGGCTGTTCGCCATTTAAAGTGGTACGCGAGCTGGGTTCAGAACGTCGTGAGACAGTTCGGTCCCTATCTGCCGTGGGCGTTGGATGATTGAAGGGAGTTGCTCCTAGTACGAGAGGACCGGAGTGAACGAACCTCTGGTGTTCGGGTTGTCACGCCAGTGGCACTGCCCGGTAGCTAAGTTCGGAATCGATAACCGCTGAAAGCATCTAAGCGGGAAGCGAGCCCTGAGATGAGTCATCCCTGACCCCTTGAGGGTCCTAAAGGGCCGTTGGAGACCACAACGTTGATAGGCGGGGTGTGTAAGTGCAGCGATGCATTGAGCTAACCCGTACTAATTACCCGTGAGGCTTAACCATACAACACCCAAGAAGTGTTCTAAGGCTTGTAGCAAACCTAAGCGAACTACTAATTCAGTGATAGCGAAGCCAATAGGCAACCTCGTTATTCACGTCAGCTTTCTAGATTAAGAATTTGCCTGGCGGCCATAGCGCCGTGGAACCACCTGATCCCATGCCGAACTCAGAAGTGAAACGCGGTAGCGCCGATGGTAGTGTGGCATTCGCCATGCGAGAGTAGGACACTGCCAGGCACCCAATACAAGAAACCCCGCTCAATGAGCGGGGTTTTTTATTGCCTGAAAATCAGAAAATCGTCTGATTATTGACCTTTTATTACCTCTTCTTTTGCTGTTTAGTCTGTTTTCACTCCTCAATTTTCTCCGCAACTGCCATCGCCGCTGGCGGTGGTTGTCGCTATAATGGCCGCCCTCAAGCAAGGTGGTGGTATGAAAGCAGAATATCTACAGCGATTCGGGGGCATTGCCCGTCTTTATGGTCAGAATGCCCTGCGTTCCTTTAGCCAGGCGAAAGTCTGTGTTGTGGGGATTGGCGGAGTGGGCTCCTGGGCGGCCGAGGCGCTGGCTCGTGCCGGCATCAACCAGATCACCCTGATCGACATGGATGATATCTGCATCACCAACACCAATCGCCAGATCCACGCCATGCAGGGTACGGTTGGTCGCCTCAAGACCGAGGTGATGGCCGAGCGTATTCGCGCCATCAATCCGGATTGCGAAGTGATCGAGGTGGATGATTTCGTCACTGCCGATAATCTGGCCGAGCATATCAAGCGGGAGTTTGACTATGTGGTGGATGCCATCGATTCGGTCAAGGCCAAGGTGGCGCTGATTGCTTTCTGCAAGCGCAACAAGATCCCGGTGATTGTCGCGGGTGGTGCTGGCGGGCAGATGGACCCGACCCAAATCACCGTAGCCGATCTGGCCAAGACCATTCAGGATCCGTTGGCCGCCAAGGTGCGCTCCGACCTGCGCCGGTTGCACAACTTCAGCAAGAATCCGGCGCGCAAATTCGGGGTGGAGTGTGTCTTCTCAACCGAGCAGCTGAGTTATCCGGATGGCAATGGCGGTACCTGTCAGGCCAAAGCGGCCAGCGATGGCACCATGAAGATGGATTGCGCCTCCGGTTTTGGCGCCGTGACGCCGGTGACGGCAACCTTCGGGCTGGTTGCCGCGTCCCGGGTATTGAAGAAGATTGCCGAGCGGGGCGCCCGCGCCGAGAAAGATAGCGGGAATGAAGAAGCTGGATCGATTGGCGAAGCCTAATCGACCACTGAACAAGGCGGGTTAGACAGCCTGTTCCCGGATCGCCAGTACGATCGCTCTGAGCCCGTTACCCCGTGACGGGCTCAAGTGTTTCTCAAGTCCCAGTTCGGTGAAATACCCTTCCATATCAAATGCTTGGATCGCCGCAGACGATTGGTGGTTGAGTGCTGCCAGCACAATGACGATGAGGCCACGCACGATGCGGGCATCGGAATCACAGGCAAAGTGCCAGCAGCCATCCTCGCTTTGTTCCCCCTTCAGCCAAGCCTGGCTTTCACACCCCTTGAGGCGGAACTCCTCCTGCTGCCATTCGGCGGGTAGCGCTGGCAGCTGCTTGCCGAGCTGGATGATGAGCCGATACTGGTTCTCCCAGCCGTGGGCGGCGGCAAACTGCTGGCGGATGGTGTCGGCGTTGGGCTCAAGGCCAATCTGGGTATAGCTTGCGAGGTCACTCATTCGGTTGTCTGCCTTAGAAGAAGTCACAGAGTTTGTGCAGGGCGGCCAGCAGGGCGTCGACATCATCCCGATTGTTGTAGCAAGCCAGCGAGGCGCGCATGGTGCCGCCGATCCCGAGCGATTCCATCAGCGGCATGGCGCAGTGATGGCCGACTCGCAGGGCGATACCCTGCATGTCGAGCAGGGTAGCAGCATCTTGCGGGTGGATGTCGTCGAGCAGGAAAGAGACCGCACCGGCGCGTTGGCCGGGTTCGCCGACCAGACGCAACCCCGGCACTTGTTGCAGGCCAGCTACCAGATAGTCGGTCAGTGCCTGCTCATGTTGGGCGAGCCATTCCCTATCTTGCGCCATCACAAAGTCGATGGCGGCGGCGAGGCCGATAGCGCCAGCGATATGGGGGGTGCCCGCCTCGAATTTGAAAGGCAGGGTATTGAAGGTGGTGCCGCTGAAACTGACCCGATCGATCATCTCGCCACCGGCTTGCCAGGGCGGCATCCGCTCCAATAGCTCGGTGCGGCCCCACAACACACCGATGCCGGTCGGGCCGTAGAGCTTGTGGCCGGAGAAGGCGTAGAAGTCGCAACCGATGGCTTGCACATCGACGTCGAGATGAGCCACCGCCTGAGCACCGTCAATCAGCGTCACGGCGCCAACCGCCTTGGCGGCAGCCACTATCTCTTTGACTGGATTGACGGTACCGAGGGCATTGGAGACGTGGGCCACGCTCACCAGCCGGGTGCGTGGCCCCAGCATGGCGTGATAGGCGGCCAGATCGAGATCGCCCCGCTCATCGAGGGGGATCACCCGGATCACCGCGCCGGTACGCTGGGCGACCAGTTGCCATGGGACGATATTGGCGTGGTGCTCCAGCGTACTGAGGATAATTTCGTCCCCCGCCTTGAGCTCGCTCATCCCCCAGATCTGGGCCACCAGATTGATCGCCTCCGTGGTGCCACGGGTCCAGATCACTTCGTGGCTGCGGGGCGCATTGATAAAGCGGGCGACCGTCTCGCGGGCCGCTTCGAAGGCGCGGGTAGCGCGGTCACTCAGAGCGTGGGCGGCGCGGTGCACATTGGCATTGTCGGCCCGATAGTAGTGAGCGATGGCATCCAGTACCGCGCGCGGCTTCTGGGTGGTGGCGGCGTTGTCCAGATAGACCAGAGGGTGGCCGTTTACCTCCTGCGCCAAGGCCGGAAACTGGCTGCGCAGTTGGTCATGCTGTTGCTGATTCATGCTCCCCTCATCATCTGGAAAAAGTCATCATCTCGAAAGGTCGGCCATGATCCTGAAAATAGCGCTCGAACACAAGGCGCGATAAGCCCGATTGGCGGTTGCCTGCCGTGCAGCAGGTACGGCTCGTCGGGTGATTTCTGGTACAATGCCGCCCCTCATCATAAGCCAAGAGATCCGGCCCATGAAGCTCAACCCCAATCAGAACGAAGCGGTCAAGTATGTCTCCGGCCCTTGCCTGGTGCTGGCGGGTGCCGGATCGGGCAAGACCCGCGTCATCACCAACAAGATTGCCTATCTGGTGCAGCAGTGCGGCTACAGTGCGCGCAATATCGCCGCCGTCACCTTTACCAACAAGGCGGCGCGGGAGATGAAAGAGCGGGTCGGCCAGACTTTGGGTCGCAAGGAGGCGCGGGGGCTGATGGTCTCCACCTTCCATACCCTGGGCCTCGATATCATTCGTCGTGAGCACAAGAGTCTGAATCTCAAGGCCAACTTCTCCCTGTTCGATGATACCGACCAGCTGGCGCTGCTGAAAGAATTGACTGAAGACGAGCTCGACAACGACAAGGACAAGCTCTCGGCCCTTATCAGCCAAATCTCCAACTGGAAGAACGACCTCATCCTGCCAGCCCGCGCCATGCGTATCGCCCGTGGGCCGGAAGAGGTGCTGATGGCCCAGCTCTATGAGCGCTATCACCGCCAGATGGTGGCCTATAACGCGCTGGATTTTGACGACCTCATCGTGATGCCGACCCTGCTGCTCAAGAGCAATCAGGAGGTGCGCGAGCGTTGGCAGAACAAGATCCGCTATCTGCTGGTCGATGAGTATCAGGATACCAACACCAGCCAGTACGAGCTGGTGAAGCAGATCGTCGGTGAGCGAGCCCGTTTTACCGTGGTGGGGGATGATGACCAGTCCATCTACTCCTGGCGCGGTGCCAAGCCGCAGAATCTGGTGCTGCTGAGCGAAGATTTCCCCAGCCTCAAGCTGATCAAGCTGGAGCAGAACTACCGCTCCAAGCGGCGTATCCTTAAGTGCGCCAACATCCTGATCGCCAACAATCCCCACGTCTATGACAAGGCGCTCTTCTCCGAGCTGGATGAGGGGGTGAAGCTCAAGGTGCTGTTCGCCAAGAACGAGGAGCACGAAGCGGAGCGGATCGCTGCCGAGATGATGGGCCACAAGTTTATGAACCGCACCCGGTTCAAGGATTACGCCATCCTCTATCGGGGCAACCATCAGTCGCGCATCTTCGAGAAGGCGCTGATGACCAACCGGATTCCTTACCGTATCTCCGGCGGCACCTCGTTTTTCTCCCGCACCGAGATCAAGGACATCATGGCCTATCTCAAGCTGCTGGTGAACCCGGATGAGGACACTGCCTTCCTGCGGGTGGTCAACCTGCCGCGCCGCGAGATCGGTCCCACCACGCTGGAGAAGCTGGGCCAATACGCCAACCAGCGCGGCAAGAGTCTGTTTGCCGCCAGCTTCGAGCTGGGGCTGGAACAGCACCTCTCCGGCCGTGGCCTCGTGGCCCTGCAGGCATTTACCAACTGGCTGGTTCGTCTTGGTGATCAGGCGCTGCGCGGCAATCCGGTGGAGGCGGTGCGGGACATGATCAAGGAGATCCACTACGAAGAGTGGCTCTACGAGACCTCGCCCAGCCCGAAAGCGGCCGAAATGCGGATGCAGAACGTCTCCACCCTCTATCGCTGGATCACCGAGATGCTGGAAGGGGATGAGCTGGAGGAGTCGATGACGCTGGCTCAGGTGGTCACTCGCCTCACCTTGCGCGACATGATGGAGCGCAACGAAGGGGAGGATGATGCGGATCAGGTGCAGTTGATGACCCTGCATGCCTCCAAGGGGCTGGAGTTCCCCTATGTCTACATGGTGGGGATGGAGGAGGGCTTGCTCCCCCACCAGACCAGCATCGACGAGGACAATGTGGAGGAGGAGCGGCGTCTCGCCTACGTGGGGATCACCCGGGCCCAGACCGAGCTGACCTTTACCCTCTGCAAGGAGCGGCGCCAGTTTGGCGAGTCGGTACGGCCAGAGCCGAGCCGCTTCCTGCTGGAGCTGCCGCAGGATGACCTTGAATGGGAAAACCAGAAGAAGGTGACTGCCGAGGAGCGCCAGCAGAAGGGGCAGGTCGGTGTTGCCAACCTGCGGGCGTTGTTCAAGAAGGATTAACTCTAAGGATTGGCTGGGGTCAGTAGCGGTACTATATCTGCTCCCGGCATGGGCGGAGAGATATAGCGCCCTTGCCCCATCCGGCAGCCGATATCAATCAGCTTCTGCAATTGCTGCTGGTTCTCGATCCCCTCGACTACCAGGGTGTAATCGAGATCCTGACAGATATCCCGCATGGCGCGGATCAGCGCCAAATCTTTGGGCGATTGCAGCATCCGCTGGGTAAAGCTGTCATCCACCTTGATGTAATCCACCGGGAAGTGGAACAGGGCGTTGAGAGAGGAGAAACCGGTGCCGAAATCATCGAGGCTGATCTGGATACCCTTGGCCCTCAGGTCATGAAGGGATGCCAGCGCATCGGAATCTTGTCGCGACAGCTCCCGCTCGTTGAATTCAAAAATCAGATAGCTGGGGGCGACCCCTTCCTCTTCGATAATTCCCATCAGCCGCATGATGTGGTCATGGTTGACCAGATGCTTGCCCGACAGATTGATGGCGATCTTGAACTTGCCCTGCCCGGAGATTGGCAGCCAGTTCTTCAGCTGTTGGCAGGTGTGGCGCAGGATCTGGTAATCCAGCTCCAGAATCAGGCCGCACTGCTCCGCCAGCGGAATAAAGTCGAACGCATCCTTTAGAATCCCCTCCTCGGTCAGCCAGCGCGCCATCACCTCCAGTCCGGTCAGGCGGCTATCCTGCAGCCGGATTACCGGCTGGAAATAGGGGACGATACGCCCCTCCCGCAGGGCTCTGGCCAGCATCTCTTCCGGCGAATTCCAGTTCTGGTTGATGCAATCATCCGAGTAGCTGACGATGCGACTGCGACCATTGCGCTTGGCCTGATACATGGCCAAATCGGCCTGATGGAGCAGCTGGCTGATATCTGAGGTTTGCTCGGAGACGCTCGATACCCCAAGGCTGACGGTAATGCTCAATTCGTTGCCGAGTAGCCGGAACGGGTAGGAGAGGCGGCTGATAATGCGGTTGAGCACCGGGCTGATGTCATCGTCGCTCTTGCTGCTGTCCAGATAGATGACAAACTCGTCGCCCCCCAGTCTGGCCACCAGATCGTTTTGCCGGATGCAGGTTTGCAGGCGGCGGCTCACCTCCTTGAGCAGCTGATCGCCAGCGCTGTGGCCCAGGGTGTCATTTATCTGCTTGAAATGATCCACATCGATAAAAATCACCGCGAATCCTGGTGACTTGTAGCGGTTGTAGTGGGTCATGGCGTGGTTGAGGTGGTTCATCAACAGCGCGCGGTTGGGCAGCTGGGTCAGCGGGTCGTGAAGCGCATCGAATTGCAGCCGCCGTTCCAGCTCCTGATGCTGCTTGAGCTGCTTTTGCAGCCTGAGGTTGGTCTGACGCAGCTGTTGCAGCCGTTGGTTGATGGAGTCTTCGGTATTGATGTCGTTGAGCTGCTGGCGGATCCGTCTCAGCTCCAGCAGCAGGGTGAGCTGGCCACGCAGGAAGTCGAGAAACAGCTTGTCGTCGGTTTCCAGCGGTTGAGCCGTGCTGATGATGAAGTGGGCGAAGTACTGTTGTTGCAGCCGCAGCGGCATGCTGTGCCAGTAGCGTGACTCCCTGCTCACCTCGATATTGCTGGTGCTGTGGCACAAGCCGCTGATGAACTCGTCTCCCTGATGGGGATGGGCAGGGTAGATCTTTTCCAGCTTCTGACTGGTTAGCCTGACCAGCAGCATGTCCTCGATGGTGAGCATCTGGCGCAGTACCGCTTCCAGTTGGGAGAAGAGCGCCTGGGCCGGCAGGGTATTGGCGAGCCGCATGATGCGGCTGATGCTCTCGATTTTCTTTTTCCAGTTCGGGTCTTTGCGGATCAGCGGTGAAGGGAGCTCGGTGAGATGGGATCCCGCCTGGGTTTCGGTCAGCCGTTTGGCCAGACACTCCAGTAGCAGACGCAGGGTCGGCAGGTCGGCTGGTGTGCCACGCGCCAGCAACCACTGTATCTGGCCATGCTCGATGGGGAAGACGCACCACCCTTCGGCCTCATCCAGCTGGGTGAGCTGATCGGTTATGCGGGACTGCTCACGGCCCAGCTGTTGCTTGAAGATGTCGCTGACCTTGTAGGCGTAAAGCCAGTTCAGACCGGTATCGGAAAGGCCCAGCATGCCGAAATGTTGCAGTGGGCAGAGTTGGTCAATCTGCTGGATCAGGGAATCGTAATCGTCAGACGTGGCGGTTTGTGGCGCCGGGAAGTCCATAATGGCAGAGACCAACGCCAACAGAGGAGTTGAGTAGTGGGGTTCGATGGATTGGGCCGACATGTGTAACTCCCGATATGTCTACCTTACAAGAGTAGTCGGAAGCCGATAGATTGAAAGGGCCGCAATTGCGGCCCTTTCAAATACTTACAGCTTGTCGATCATGTAGTGGATGGCGTTTTCAATCTCTTCATCACTACAGTTCGCACAGGTGCCGCGCGGAGGCATCATGCCGGACTTGCCGGTAAAGCCTTCAATGGCATGTTTCTTGAGAGTATCAATGCCCTGGGCGATGCGAGGATCCCAGGCGGCCTTGTCACCCCGTTTGGGGGCACCAGCGGCGCCGGTGTCGTGACAGGCAAAGCAGGCGCCCTTGTATACCGTTTCGCCATCGCGGGGACCGGAAGAGGCGGCCGCCGTCGGTGCAGCACTCGCGCCGGCAATACCTTCCAGATCCTTGGCGGTATAGACCTGACCGATTGGTTTGATCCGCTCGGCAATGGCCTCCGGTGACATCTCATCGGCAGCAAGCACTGCCCCAGACAAGCTGGCGGCCGTCATCCCGACAGCCAGCAAATAGCTCAGTTTTTTCAACACGCTCATATACTCCCAGCAGTCTTTTATTATCCATGTAAACGACGGGATTATAACCGAATAGTTACAGCCATTTAAACGCTTGTGTGTGAAGTGTTAAACACTCTGCGTGCAAAGTTTTGGCCGATATCACGGCAATTCGGGTGGTGGAGATAAAAAGAAACCCGGCATTCGCCGGGTTTCGGGTAACCAAGGGGTGAAACGGCCTATTTATCCCAGCTCAGGATCACCTTGCCGGAGTGGCCGGAGCGCATCGCATCGAACCCCTGCTGGAATTCGTCGATGTGGAATCTGTGGGTGATGATGGGGGAGAGATCCAGCCCGGACTGGATCAGGCTGGCCATTTTGTACCAGGTCTCGAACATCTCGCGGCCATAGATCCCTTTGATAAACAGCCCCTTGAAGATCACCTTGTTCCAGTCGATGGCCATGGTGGAGGGCGGGATGCCAAGCATGGCGATCTTGCCGCCGTGGTTCATCTTGTCGAGCATCTCCTGGAAGGCGCTCGGGACGCCGGACATCTCCAGCCCCACATCGAAGCCTTCGGTCATGCCCAGCTCGCTCATCACGTCGGCCAGCTTCTCCTTGGCCACGTTGACCGCGCGGGTGGCGCCCATCTTGCGGGCTAGCTCCAGCCGGTATTCGTTGACATCGGTGATCACCACGTGGCGCGCACCCACATGGCGGCAGACGGCGGCAGCCATGATGCCGATAGGACCTGCCCCGGTAATGAGCACATCTTCACCCACCAGATCGAAGGAGAGGGCGGTGTGCACCGCATTGCCGAACGGGTCGAAGATGGCAGCCAGCTCGTCCGGGATGTTGTCCGGCAGCTTGAAGGCGTTGAATGCGGGGATCACCAGATACTCGGCAAAGGCGCCCGGGCGGTTGACGCCAACGCCAATGGTGTTGCGACAGAGGTGAGTGCGGCCAGCGCGGCAGTTGCGGCAATGACCGCAGGTGATGTGCCCTTCGCCGGAGACCCGATCGCCGATGGCGAAGCCGCGCACCTCCTGACCGATGGCGACCACTTCGCCGACATATTCGTGGCCGACCACCATGGGTACCGGAATGGTCTTCTGGGACCACTCGTCCCAGTTGTAGATGTGGATATCGGTGCCGCAGATGGCGGTTTTGCGGATCTTGATCAGCAGATCGTTGTGGCCGAGCTCGGGGGCCGGCACATCCGTCATCCAGATGCCGACCTCTTTGTGCAGTTTGGAGAGTGCTTTCATGGCTGTTCCTTCAATATGAATGCAGAAAAAAGGGGCTGCAGCCCCTTGATTCAAATCAGATAACGCCGAGTTCACGGCCGATGCGGATAAAGGCGTCGATCGCCTTGTCCAGCTGCTCGCGGGTGTGAGCGGCAGACATCTGGGTACGAATGCGGGCCTGCCCCTTGGGCACGACCGGGAAGGAGAAGCCCACCACATAGATGCCAGCTGCTAGCATGCGGCTTGCCATTTCGGAGGCCAGTTTGGCATCCCCCAGCATCACCGGAATGATGGCGTGGTCGGCGCCAGCCAGAGTGAAGCCAGCGGCGCTCATCCGCTCGCGGAAGTAACGGCTGTTCTCTTTCAGGCGGGCGCGCAGGTCGTGACCCTCGGCCAGCATGTCGATCACCTTGATGGTGGCGGCAACGATGGAGGGGGCCAGCGAGTTGGAGAAGAGATACGGGCGGGAGCGCTGACGCAGCCAGTCGATCACCTCTTTCTTGCCGGAGGTATAGCCACCGGACGCGCCGCCGAGCGCCTTGCCCAAGGTGCCGGTGATGATGTCGACCCGCTCCATCACGCCGCAATATTCGTGGGTGCCACGACCGTTTTCGCCGATAAAGCCGACGGCGTGGGAATCATCCACCATCACCAGCGCATCGTATTTGTCCGCCAGATCGCAGATGGATTTGAGGTCGGCGATGACCCCATCCATGGAGAAGACACCGTCGGTGGCGATCAGCTTGAAGCGGGCGCCGTCAGCATCAGCCTGCTTGAGCTGGGCTTCCAGCTCGGCCATGTCGTTGTTGGCGTAGCGATAGCGCTTGGCCTTGCACAGCCGCACGCCGTCGATGATGGAGGCGTGGTTGAGGGCATCGGAGATGATGGCATCTTCGGCGCCGAACAGGGTCTCAAAAAGACCGCCGTTGGCATCGAAACAGGAGGAGTAGAGGATGGTATCTTCGGTGCCGAGGAAGGCAGACATCTTCTGCTCCAGCGCTTTGTGCTGATCCTGGGTGCCACAGATGAAGCGCACCGAGGCCATGCCGAAGCCATGGCTGTCGAGTCCCTGATGGGCGGCAGCGATCAGATCCGGGTGGTTGGCCAGCCCAAGATAGTTGTTGGCACAGAAGTTCAGTACCTGCTCACCGCCGACGGCGATGCTGGCCTGCTGGGCGGAGGTGATGATGCGCTCCTGCTTGTACAACCCTTCAGCTTGCACCTGGTTCAGTTGCTCGGTCAGGTGACGATAGAATCCGTTAGACATCCTCGATCCTTAGTGGCTATTTCAGCTGCGTATCAACAGAGGGCGACATTTTACTGCAATCTGTTGCGGTAAATTCAAATGATTGTGCTGATATTCAACAAATGTGAAACAGATCTCACCCAGCTGGTTGGGCCAGCTGACGGTAGTGTTGTTCCAGCTGCTGGATCTGTCCGGCAACCTGGGGTTGCACATAGGGGCGCAGCAGGAACAGCACCTTCAACACGCCCTGATAGAGCAGAGGTTTGGTGATGCGGGTGTTGGGGGCTTGGGCAATCTGGAACGGGATCCAGCAGGTCACCACCATCTTGATGGTCTGGCCTAGATCCGGCAGGTCGTCATCGCTGACATCGATAATGCCCCCTTCGCGCAGGCTTCTGAGCAGCGCGACCACGGAGGAGCGCATCTGCTCCTGGGCCTTGAGGTACTTCTGTTGCAGCGGTTCGTCACGGCTCAGGATGTCCGGCAGGTTGGCGTAGAAGAAGCGGAACTGCCACATCAGATAGAAGATGGCGTCCAGATAGCCCATCAGGTCCTGCAGGGTGATTTCACGGTTGCGGGTCGGGACGAAGCTCTCGCTCAGGTGACGGGCATACTGGTCGAAGATGGAGTGGATGATGTCTTCTTTATTGCGGAAGTGGTAGTAGAGGTTGCCCGGGCTGATGCCCATGTGCGCCGCAATATGGTTGGTGGTGATGTTGCGTTCACCCTGATCGTTGAACAGCTCGGTCGCGCTGTGAATGATCCTGTCTCTGGTTTTCATCACTCATTCCTCCAACAGGTTCCGCTCGGGGCAGTTTTGAACAAGGTCGAATCCCCGGACGGCCCGTGATAAACTTTTCGGCAATTTCAAATTGGCTCACTATACACAGCTTTAACAAGCAGTCACATGTAGCCATCAACGTACGAGAGGCAAACTCCATGATCGTAGTAACTGGCGGTGCTGGCTTTATCGGCAGCAATCTGGTCAAGCAGCTGAACGCTCAAGGACGGACCGATATCGTGGTCATTGATGACCTGACCGACGGCACCAAGTTCGTCAACCTGGTCGATCTGACCATCGCTGACTACATGGACAAAGACGAGTTTCAGGCTCGCATCGTCTCCGGTGACGAGTTTGAAGAGTGGGACAACGGCATCGAGGTGATCTTCCACGAAGGCGCCTGCTCTGCCACCACCGAGTGGAACGGCAAGTTCATCATGGAGGTCAACTACGAGTACTCCAAGGATCTGTTCCACTACTGTATCGAGCGTGAAATCCCGTTCATTTACGCCTCTTCTGCCGCGACCTACGGTGGCCGCAATGACAACTTCATCGAAGATCCCAAGTTCGAACAGCCGCTCAACGTCTACGGCTACTCCAAGCAGCTGTTTGACCAGTACGTGCGCCGCTGGATGCCGGAGATCAACTCTCAGGTTGTTGGCCTCAAGTACTTCAACGTCTACGGCCCGCGCGAGCAGCACAAAGGCTCCATGGCTTCCGTCGCCTTCCACCTCAATACCCAGGTGAAGAAGGGCGAGAATCCCAAGCTGTTCGAAGGCTGTGACGGCTTCCCCAACGGTGGCCAGATGCGTGACTTCATCTATATTGACGACGTCTGCAAGGTAAACCTCTGGTTCTGGCAGAACCCGCAGCACTCCGGCATCTTCAACTGCGGTACCGGCCGTGCCGAGCCATTCCAGAACGTGGCCGAAGCGGTGATCAAGCATCATCAGAAGGGCGCTATCGAGTACATTCCCTTCCCGGATCATCTCAAGGGTCGCTACCAGAGCTTCACCCAGGCTGACATGACCAAGCTGCGCAGCGTGGGTTATGACGCCGAGTTCAAAACCGTTGCCGAAGGGGTAGCGGATTACATGGCTTGGCTCAACCGCTAACAGGTGAGCACAACGCGGCAGTTTGAGCGCAAAACCGGAAGTGGGCACTCGCCTGCTTCCGGTTTCTGGTCTCTGTGGCTGCTTGCCGTTCCTCTCTTCTCTACCGGGTAACCGCGCGATGAATATATTGATGGCACTCTCCCAGCTCGAGGTAACGGGAGCTGAGGTCTATGCCACCACGGTTGGTAACGAACTGACCCGGCGTGGTCACAACGTCTTTTATGTATCAGATACCCTGACCAAGCCGACTCTTGGCCCAGTCTTCAAGCTGAGATTCAACAAGCGCAGCATTCTGCGCCGCTTCTGGCACGTCTTCTACCTTATCTATCTCATCAAAAAGCACCATATCCAGTTGGTGCATGCTCACTCCCGCGCCTCCGGCTGGAGCAGTTATGTGGCCTGCAAGCTGACTGGCACCCCGATGATCACCACGGTTCATGGTCGCCAGCCGGTGCACGCTTCGCGCAAGGCATTCCATGCTCTCGGCTATCGGGCAGTTGCCGTTTGTGAGGATATTGCCCATCAGATTGTCGACAATCTGGGGGTCGATCCCGCGATCGTGCAGGTGCTGCGCAACGGTATCGAAACCGACAAATTCCAGCCTGTGCCAGCGCCGGACAACCCAAAGCCGGTGATTGCCATCATTGGCCGTTTGAGCGGCCCCAAAGGGGAGCTCTGTTACCGTCTGCTCGACGAGGTACTCGATCTGGATGCCTACAAGGTGCGGATTGTCAGTGGTACCAAGGTGCCTGAGCGCTTTGCCCGTTTCGAAGGCCGTGCCGAGTTTGTTGGCTATGTTGACGATGTGCCCGCTCTGCTGGCGAGTTGCGATCTGGTGATCGGCGCCGGTCGGGTGGCGATGGAAGCACTGCTCTGTGGTCGGCCCGCCTTTGCCATTGGTGAAGCCAAGGCAGTTGGTCTGGTAACCGAACAGAATCTGGACGAGGCGCTGGCCAGCAATTTTGGCGATATCGGCCCCAAGGATCTGGCCATCGATTTTGCCGCACTGAAGGGCGAAATCGAATCCGCCCTCGCAAGCAAGGTGGTGCCGGAAGCCATTCGCCAACGCATTCAGGATGAGTATGGCTTGCAGGGGGTAGTATCCGGCCTCGAAACCATCTATCAGGATGCCGTAGTCGAAACCCTGCGCCGCGAGATGCCCGTCATCATGTACCACCGTTTTATCGAGCAGGATAGCGAGAAAGGAGTGCATGGCACCTGGATGCCGGTCACCATGTTCGAGAAGCATCTGCGACTGATGAAGTGGCTAGGCTACGAAACCCTGACTTTCCGCGATTTGGCGGACAAAGGCTTTATCCACCGTCTGCAATACGGCAAGAAGTATCTGATGATCACCGCCGATGACGGCTATCAGGACAACCTGACCCGCATGCTGCCACTGCTGGAAAAATATGGTTACAAAGCTGTGGTGTACGTAGTCACCGGCGAAGGTTATAACCGTTGGGATGTGGAGCATCCGACCAATCCGGATACCAAGGTCTCATTGATGAGTGGTGAGCAGGTCAAGGCGTTGGCCGCCAGCGGTCATGTGGAAATTGGTGGGCATACCCTGACCCATCCCCGCTTGAGCAAGCTCACACCCGAACAACAAGCCCATGAAATTCAGGAGAATAAACGCCAACTGGAGGCCCTGCTTGGCCATCCGCTGCTCTCATTTGCCTACCCTTACGGAGATATGAACGAGAGTGCCAAGGAGCAGGCTATCGCCGCCGGGTATCGTTTTGCCGTCGCTACCAATAGCGGCCCCAAAGCGATGCACCAGGACCCTTTCCAGATCCGCCGGATTGCTATCTTCCCCCGAACCGATGTGTTCGGATTGTGGCGCAAAATTCGCGGTAATTATGTATTCAGGAAGTAATGAATGGCCATCTGCTCACCACTGATCATGCCTTTTCGCAGCCATCTGACTCATAACTTAGTACAAACATCAGCATTTTTGTTTGGTGCTCTTTGCTTAGCTATTCCTAGTGGTTATTCATATGGTCCAGTTTTATTATCAATAATGAGCCTGTTTATTTTTTGGCGAGCTGATTATTGGTTAGCCATGTCACGAGAGGCGAAGATCCTTTTCTGGATATTTATTTTTTATTTTATGGTTCAGGCCATATCGATTTCCTTGGATAATGGTGCACTCAAAGAACTAGACAGACCCAGTAGAGCCTTAATGGCGGCCATTATTTTACCATTATTATCCAAACATCGAGTACACCTCGTTTCCATCATATCCGGATTCGCTTTGGGTGCTATCATATCCGGTTTCATTGCAATATATGACAAAATATATATTGGCATGGAGCGTGCATTTGGTGATGGAATGCCTATTCAATCAGGAAATATAAGTATGACACTCGGTCTATTTTGTCTGTGTGGATATTTTTGGCATAGAGAAAATAATGAGTACGTTTTTTCTAAAATTATGCTTGCGGCATGTCTGATGGGGATGTTGGGGAGTTTTCTATCTGGTACTAGAGGAGGATGGGTGCTGCTTCCAGTCATTATCACCACAATAGTTATGCATTATCAAAGATCAGGTCGTCGTTATTTGTTATGGGTATTTACATGCATTGTTATTGGTGGTTTTGGTATTGTTTCAACTCCTCAGACCGGTGTGTTAGACAGAATTAAAACAGCAAAAAGTGATATAGTTCAGTTCATTGATGGTGAGAATCTGGATACATCTTTAGGTATTAGATTTCAATTGTGGTCAAGTGCTTGGGATGCTTTTCAAAAAAAACCAATATTTGGCTGGGGTAATAATGGTATTCGGCAGATACACAAGCAACAGTTAGAGCAGGGTAAAATTTCTGAGTTTATATATAACTTCAACTATCATGCTCACAATCAGTTTTTGGATGAGATGGCGAAACGTGGCATAATTGGATTGTTTGCACTTTGTTTAGTATATTTTTATCCAATATCAGTTTTTTATAAGTATAAAAAAAGTTTATCGATGAAGTATATTTTAATGGCTGTGGCATCGCTAACACTCATAGATTACAGTCTTTCCCAAGCATTTATTAGCCATAATTCTGGGATTGTATTTTTCTTTGTGTGTTTTTCATTATTAATTACTTCACTAAATGAAGCACATAGAGAAGAAGTGTAACAAGCTGGAAAGTCTTTTACTTGGGGGAGATATGATTTCAATAGTTTTATTGAACTACAACTCATCAATATACACTATTAAATGTATTGAGAGCCTGTTGCAAAGTGATTATCAAGATTTTGAAATTATTGTTGTCGATAATAGTTCATTATCTGCAGATGTTGAACTGTTGGCAGCAGGCTTAAATAAAATAAATTGCAGTCATATTCAGCTCATAAAGAATAAAATAAATCATGGTTTCGCTATGGGGAATGTTATTGGCGCAAATAATGCTGTTGGTGACTATATTTTATTTTTAAATAATGATACAACAGTAGAAAAAAACGCTCTGAAAGAGTTGGTTTCCTACATGGAAAAAAATAATCAAGTGTCTCTTTCGATTCCTTCTATTTATGAAGTTGATGGTAGACGAACGGCATCATTTGCTTATCTACCAGGAATAATAAATTCTATTTTTGGTGATAAAGTATATTGTGCTTTTAAAGGGCGTAGATTTCCTGATCGTAAGAAAGATTACTGTGAGCCTATTTATGTCGAGATGGGCTCTGGGGCTGCAATGTGTTTTAGAAAAAGTGATTACTTTAAAGTCGGCGGCTTCGATAGCAACTATTTCTTATATTGTGAAGAAGAGGATATTTGTTTGAGGTTGCAGCGTGAGAATATGAAGGTGAGTTATGTACCCTCTTCTAAAATAGTGCATCTTGGTGGTGGAAGTACGACAAGAAATATTAATATAGAAAAAGAATTTTACATATCGTTATTTTATTTTTTAAGCAAGAATTATTCCTGGCTTAGCGCATCAGTCATTAAGTTTAAATTTATTTTAAAAGAACTGATACGTTGTGTCAGGTTCAGGGGCCGCTGGAGAGTACTTTTTTTTATGATCTGCTCGGCAAAGCTGGGGAATTCTATGAGGCATCACCAGAGGAACGTATGTTAATGTGGTAACTAGGTTGGTAAATGGCATGGCAAGATAGCTGTGTTAGTATTATAGACATGGAAAACTTGGTGGGTTATATATCCATATTAAGTGGTTTTAATAAGCGTGTTGGAGATGTCCGTGTTAAAAAATAATTATAATTCAAAATCAAGTCACGGAGTTTTATGGGGGGGGGTATTATTAGGTCTATTTTGTAGCGCATTGTTCTTATGCCACCAACTCCTCACCGGCGACCAGACCCAGATGCTCTACAAGGGTTACCTTGGAGCCTATGAGGGGGTCTGGCTCAGCTATGGCAATGCTGCGAGTGCGGTGGGCAATGTGCCGGGGAGCTTGTCGGCCTGGCTGATTGGTGGGCCGCTGCTACTGTGGGATTCTCCCTATGCCCCCATGGTGTTGCTGCTGGTGATGCGGTTGGTCGGTTTTCTGCTATTTGATGCGGTTATCCGCCAGGTGTTTGTTGACCCCGTATCGAAGGGCAATGCGCGGTTGCTGTTTCTGGTGCTCTGCTGGCTCAACCCCTGGTTCCAGTACGAGAGTCTGCTCTACAACCCCTCCTATCTCTTTCTCTTCTCGGCCATGCACTGCTGGTCTGCCTGGCATATGCGCGAGCGGGCCTCCTTCTGGCACATGATTGTTCACCTGCTGGCCATCGGCATGGCGATGCAGTTGCACTACTCCTGGCCGCTGTTGGCGGTAATGTCCACCTATCTGTTCTGGCGCCGCATTCTCAAGGTGAGCTGGAGCGGGGTGGTGGTGGCTGCCCTGTTGATCGGTGCATCTCTGATCCCTTACGCCATGGAAGTGATGAGCAACAGCCATATCACCCAGAACGTCGATCCCGAAGCGCGTCAGCGCTATATCGGATGGGGGCTGGTGCATGTCTATCCGGTGCTGAAATCGGTGATCTACTGGCTGCGTTACGGCTCCTGGCTGTTTGCCAGCAAGCTGGTCAACGACACCCAGTTCATCTGGCTGGCGGGTCATGAATATTTGCAGATGACAGCAGTCTGGCTGTGGCGGGTGGTGATCTACGGGGTGGGCTCTGCCACCGTGCTGCTGGCGGCCAAGGCCAACTGGCAACTGTGGCGGGATCTCAAGCCGCGTCTGCTGCGCAGCGACCGTGCATCAGTGGACGGCACGAGCTGGCTCGGCCTCTATGCGCTGGCGGCCGTATTGGCTGTGCTGGTGAGTGCGGCGCTCTCGCCCATCATCTTCAACTATTGGCACCTGATGCTGATATTCCCCTATGCCCTGTTCCCGATCCTGCTGTTGCTGGTTAGCTGGAGCCGCAACCATCCTCAGTGGGTTGGCAAGGGGTTGCTGGCTGCCACCCTGTTTTGTACAGCGGTGAACCTGATTGCGGCGAGCGACAGCACCAAGTTCTCCTATCAGGCGGACTACAAGCAGCAGGTGCAGGAGTATTTGCAGGAGATGAAGCTGCAACCCAAGTAACTGGGTTGTGTGATCAGTCGAAGGGAGGCGTAATGCCTCCCTTTGCTTTTTCCGTAGCTCAATAAGCGGGTTGTGGTTGCCGGTTATCGCTGGTGGCGTAGCCGACCTGCTTTGGTGGCCATTGCACCAGCTGCAAGGGCATAGCCGGAATGCAATAATCTACAAGTCCAAGGCCCGCTTCTGGTGTATCTATAAGCCATGAGTACCACCGATTCCCTCATCCGCTATTGGCAATCCCCGCACCTGCCGGGGGTCGAGCTGTCACACTCCCACCACAGGGCGTTCAGCTACGGCCGCCATGTCCATCTCGACTACCATATCGGGCTGGTGCAGCGGGGTGGCCAGAAGTTTATCCACAAGGGGAACAGTCACCATCTGGTGCGCGGGGTGCTCTCTACCGTTAACCCGGACGAGGTGCACGACGGCCTCAGCCTGCTGCCGGAAGGGTACGAGGTGCGGGTCTTCGCCATCGATCCGCAGCAGCTGGCGCTTTGGCTGCCGGAGCAGCCGGAACCCTTCTTCGACAAGGGATTGCAGAGCCGCCCAGACCTCTATCAGGGCTTTGCCCAGCTGCACGGCTATCTCGACAATCCCAAGGCCGATGGCCTGCTGATCGAGAGCCAGCTGCTCGCCCTGCTGGGGGAGCTGCTGCATCTGGCCCCTGAGGTACACCAGCTGGCCGATCCCCAACTGCGATTCCTGCGCGACTACCTGATGGCCGCCCTCGACGAGCCCCACTCGCTGGAAGAGCTGGCGGGGCTGCTCGGGCTCGATCGTTTCGCCTTCCTGCGCCAGTTCAAGAAGCGCAGCGGCATGACCCCCTACGCCTGGCTGAAACGGCTGCGGCTGGAGCAGGGCAAACGGCTGCTGGCGAGCGGGATGGCGGTGAGCGAGGTGGCGCTGGCGGTCGGTTTCTTCGATCAGAGTCACTTCCACCACGGCTTTCGCCAGGCATTCGGTCTGACGCCCGCCGAATTTCGTGCCCAGATGCAATCTTTTACAAGCCGCGCCCCCCGCTGATCCGCCATGCTGGCTCTCCGTCGTTAAAGCGAGAGTTGTTATGCTGACCAGTCTGTTCGTTACCCTCGGCCTGATGCACCTGATTGCACTGGCCAGCCCCGGCCCCGATTTCGCCCTGATCCTGCGTACCAGCCTGCACCGGCCGACCGCCCTTGGCGCGGCGCTGGGCATCTCGCTGGCGATCATGGTACACGCCATCCTTAGCCTGACCGGGATCAGCATGCTGATCGCCAGCCACCCGCTGCTTTTTATGGTGATCAAGTGCTGCGGTGCCCTCTATCTGGGCTGGTTGGGGTGGGGCGCCCTGATGGCGGCTCGGCAGCAGAGCAGCACCCTGATGGCCAGCGCCGCCAACGAGCTGCGCGGCTGGGGCAGGGGTGTGCGCACTGGCCTTGCCACCAATCTGCTCAACCCCAAGGCGCTGGTGTTCTTTATCGGTCTGCTGGCCGCCATGGTGACGCCAGAGGTGGATGGAATGACCCGCAGCCTGCTGGTGGGCGAGCTCTTCATCATCTCCCTCTGCTGGTTCGGGCTGTTGGCGTGGAGCCTCTCCACCGATCGTGCCCAGCGCCTGCTGCTGCGGGTGCAGCGGCCGCTCAATCTGGTGACCGGCGTGCTGTTTGCGGTGGTCAGCCTCTCCATTCTGGCGAGCATGGGCGCCGAGCTGATGGTCTGACGAGTCGGCGCATGGGCCTATACTCCAACAAGGTTTACCTGTCAGGAGTACCCGGCCATGCGTCTACTGCCTCTTTGCTGGTTGTTGGGGATGACCCCGGCGCTGGCGGCCCCGGTTCAGCTCAAATTGCTGGAGTGGGGCTATCTGCCAGTGGGTTATGAACAACAGTTTGCCGACTACGCCAAAGCCCATGGGGTGGAGGCGACGGTCAGCCGGATCGAGCCGCTGCTGACCGATTTCGACAGCGTCTACCGCGCCCTGCGCACTCGCAGCGCCGATGTGGTGCTGCCGACCAGCTACTTCTACAAGGCCCATCACCAGCCGCTGTTCAAGCTGCTGCTCCCCATCGATTTCAGTCGCCTGCAGCACTACCCCGAGGTGAAGCCCGCCCTCAAGAACACCGAGTATGACAAGCAGGGGGAGCGCAACTACTCGGTGCCCTTCTCCTATGCCATGTTCAGCCTCGCCTATGACAGCAAGCAGGTGCCGCAAGCGCCCACCAGTTGGCAGGTGCTCGCCAACAGCTCGCCGCCGGGCCAGTTTGCCGAGTTCTGCGACCAGTTCGAGCCGCTGCTCTTTTCGGTGCTGCTCTCGCTGGGCAAGTCACCCGCCCTGTTTGCCAGTGGCGAGATGCTGGCCGACAAGACCTTGCAGCAAGAGGTGGAGCAGCAGCTCTCGCAGCGGCTGCGAGCCAGTCGCGGCTTCTGGTTCAATCAGGCCAACCGCTGTGAGGATCTGCGCCAGCAGACCTTTGCCACCACCTGGGGGCTGGAGTTGGTGGAGTGCAACAAGCAGAACGAGCAGCAGTGGCGGATCGCCATGGTGCAGGAGGGGGCCATCTATGCCCTCGATGCGATCTCCATCGCCCGCCATGTCGGGGATGATCCCGCACGGCTCAAGGCCGCCTACCTGCTGGTGGATTTTCTGCTGAGCGCGCCGCTGCAACGTCAGATGCTGGTGGGCACGCCCACCATCTCGGCCAGCAATATTGCCTCCCGGCCGCCCCTCAGCCCGCAGGAGCAGGCGGTGCTGCCGGATCGCCCGCTGCCGGAGTTTGACGAGCGGCTGCTGGTGCCCGCGTTGCCCGCCCATATCAAGAATCGCTACAAACGGATGGTGCAGCAGGCGATCGTCGCCAGCGGCAAAGAGGGGCTGGTCAAGCAGTGTCCCTGGGATCTCGATAACTGATGAATGAGCCTGCTGCTTCTCCGGCGGCAGGCAAGTTTGCGCAAGATGGATGATGATCGGTCATCGCCCGTTCCAGGGCATTCCCCCGGTCAATTCACGCCGCTCGCGGGCCCCCATCGTTTGAAAAAACTGAGTGCTTACCGCAGCCCCATTTAGCCGGATTAAACAACCGAACCCTCGCCAGATTGCCGTTCGTACCCTGGCTGGCCCTGTATAAAAGCACCTCAATTGTGACAACTTGGATGTGAGCTGAACAATCCTGATCTGTCCCTTGTGGGAAGGTGATGAATAGGTTATTTCTCTGTGACATTGGCGGCATCCGGCACGGGTTCTCCAGCCATGTGGTGCGAAATCCACAGCAAAAACAAACAGTAAAATGCAGGAGCAAATATGAAAAAGGTCGTGATGGTTGCCGTGGCTGCGGCCCTGCTGGGTGGCTGCGCCGTCAAGAATCAGGTATCCCACAGCTTGCAGGCGATCCCGCTGACTGCCTTCCAGCAGAGCGAGAGCAACCCCAATCAGCGCGTCTACAAGGAGCCAGGCGTTGATCTGCGCCAATACAATGAGGTGCTGCTCGATCCGCTGCAGTTTATCCGGCAGGAGAATGGTCAGTGGTATCTGCTGACCGCCAATGAACAGAACCAGATTGGCCGCTATTACCACGACAAGTTCCAGAGCGAGCTAATCAAGCAGGGCGTCAAGATTGCCACCGCCCCCGGCCCGAAAGTCATGCGGATCCAGGCCGCCGTCACCAACTTCGACCTGACCCGCCCCGACCCCAAGCTGCGTGACCTGCTGCCCGCCAAGATCGCCATCAACGTCACCCGCGAAGTGATCGGCAAGGAGCCTTACCTGCTCAAGGTGGGCAGCATGGCCCAGTTGCTCGACTCCCAGAGTGGCAAGCTGCTGGTGCGAGTGATGGATGCCCGTGAGAGCACGGATACCACCCACAAGGATGAGCCCATCACCGCCGAGGAGATGGAGAAGATGATCGACCAGTGGGCGGCCAGCCGCGCCAAACAGCTGGCGGACAATCTGGGGCGCTGATCGATTGGTGCGTCCAAGCGGGGCGCAGCGGGAGCCTTTTGGGCTGCAATAATGGCAAGATGTTGATAAGGTGGTCATTTTGCAGGCAGGAGAAAATGATATGAAACGCGTGTTGTTACCCATCCTTGTTGCTGGCCTGTTGAGTGCCTGCAGCACCTCGTCACCCACGCCTGAGTGTGCACCGATGGCGGGGGGCTGGCAGAGTCAGCCGTTGCCCAATGCTGAAGGAGAGGCTGCGCTGGCCAGCGTGCTGGCTCGCATGAACACGGCCGCCAAACTGCAGAGCATCCGCGAGGTGCGCAGCCAGGTGGTCTCCGGGGTCAACTACGACATCGAGTTCCAGCTCGACAACGGAGAGGTGTGGAACACCTGTGTCTATCGGGATCTTGCCGGCAACTACCAGATGACCCGCACGGCTGCACAGGGCGAGCTTCCTCCCTTGCCTTGCGTCAAGGCCAAGTAATTCCTGCTTGTTGAGCCCCTCGTCAGAGGGGCTCATCTGACCAGAAAATTTCTGCTTTTCTCCCCGCATTCTGACAGTCAGGATGACCCCTCCCGTGACTGCATCCTCATAGAAAAGGAACCGCTATGAATCGCCACCCCTGCATCAAACACTGGCGCGAGCTGCAAGAGCAGACGCCGCGCTACTACTCCGGCAGTCAGGAGCCCCTTTCTCGCGGCTGCGCCCTCGGCAAGCACTTCGGCTTTAGCCGCATCGGCATTCACCACGAGATTGTCGAACCCGGCCATCGCACCAGCTGGCCCCATGCCGAGAAGACCGAAGACGAGTTTGTCCATGTGCTGGAAGGGACTCCGGATGTCTGGCTCGACGGCGTGCTCTATCGGCTGCAACCGGGTGACTCGGTCGGTTTCAAGGCCGGTGACGGGCTGTCCCACGCCTTTATCAACAACACCGAAGAGACTGTCCGGCTGCTCTGCATCGGCGATACCGATCGGGAGGACAACCGCATCCACTACGCCGTGCACCCCGAGCGCAATATCACCCTCGGCAAGCTGCACTGGGATGACGTGCCCGAGCGTGAGCTGGGGGATCACGACGGCCTGCCCGACAAGCTGCGCGAGAGCAACGGCCCCTTCTAGAGCGCAGCCCTTCTGCGCACCAGATCTGCACCACCCGATATAAAAAAGCCTGCCGCGTGGCAGGCTTTTGCTATCTGTTTGCCGCCTGTAGCGAGCGGCGCTTATTGCAGGTTGAGCCCGCCCAGATAGTCGCGCTTGCCGAGATCGACCCCGGCGCGGCGCAGCAGGGCGTAGGCCATGGTGAGGTGGAAGTAGAAGTTGGGAATGCCGTACTCATGGACGCAGGTATGGCCATCCATCCCCTTGCCGCCCGCCCAGTGGGGCACGTAACGGCCGCTGGCGTACTGGCTGTAGTCCGCGTCCAGCTTGCCTTGCAGATAGCTGATGGTCTTGCCGATATGGGCGCGCAGATCCGCGATGGTTTTGGGGTCATCCCCCAGCACCGGCAGCTCGCTGTGGCTGGCGGTGGCGACCACGGCGCGGGCCGAATCGCAGCAGATCAGCACCTGCTTGGCCAGCGGCAGCATATCGACGATCAAGCGCTCGCCGAAGAAGTTATCCACGTTGAACTGCTTCGCCGCGGCGTGGGCCTCGGCCTTGGCCAGACAGTGATCCAGATTGGTCAGCATCTTGATGAACTGGGCGGTGATATCGCGATTCATGAGCACTCTCCATCTTGTTGAAACAGCGGCCCGCTTGCGCGGCCACGGTGAATGAGACTGGCTAATCGGCCACCAATATACCCCAACCGCTGCCGGGTTCGAGCCCGCCACGATGAAAAGGGCAGGGCAGCGCTACTTCGCGCGACAACCGTTGGCCAAGGGGCCATGCTCGCTTTCTGAACCTGTGAGTCCCTTATCGCCCCTTTTTTGATCTGTGACATAAATCACCTTTTTTCAGGGGCGTAGGCTGAATGCCGTTGTCCTGGACAGACGCCTGCGCATTCGCCAGGACACAAGAAAAGGAGAATGAAATGAAGATCTATGACCGTAACCGCAATGTGCTGAACCTGGGTCAGCGCGTCATGATTGCCGCCACTGGCGCAGTCGATTTTCTGAAAGAGGCCCACACCGACAATATGACCCCCTATCAGGCGGAGCATGAGAAGTGCGTGCTGCTGGCAAACTCCGGGGAGCGCTACGCCCCCATCGAGTTGATTAGACTAGGCTGATCCCTTTCCCTGTCACCCTACTCTTTACAATTCACCCGGCCGCCGCGCCTGACGGCCGGGTTTCTGATCTCCCCCCTTTATCCCACCAAATGCCGAAAAATTGAGCTGGGTCACACCCCGCTCGATTTGAGCGATTGTCAGTCAGTGCAGGCTCATGCGAACCTTTAAGCCCCGTTAACTCACTAAAAAATAACGACTATGTTCAGGCGAATAATGATGGGCGCCGCCCTGCTGTCGGCGGCGCTGCTTTCCGGTTGTGCTTCCGTGCCCATGGCCGATGCCACCGCAGACGCGCAGGCCAAGCAGTTTGTAGCCCCCAAGGATGCGGCCAACCTCTATATCTATCGCAACGAGACCTTCGGTGCGGCGGTGAAAATGCCGCTGCTGGTGGATGGTATGGCGGTCGGCGATACCGTGGCCCACACCTACATCCTCAAGCAGGTGACACCGGGCAGCCACACCATCACCTCAAAGTCGGAGAACGATGCCACCCTGACCCTCAGCACCGAGGCGGGTAAAAACTACTACGTCTGGCAGGAGGTCAAGATGGGCCTGCTGATGGCCCGCTCCAAGCTGAGTCAGGTCAGTGAGGAGGAGGGCAAGCAAGGGGTGATGGAGAGCAAGTTGGTCAAGTGATCAGATGCTTCCACCTAAAGAGCTGGACGTAATCGAATAATCGGAGAACAGAGATCAAATGAAACTGAATAATTCTTTAGTTCGTCGTGGTGGAAAAACATCATCAACGTGGTCTGGTAATACAGAGAAAATTTCAGCCTACACAGACAATAAAGGCCTACGCTTCCGTTTTTCCATTCCATCAAAGGGTGGCGGAGATACTGATATTCTGCTCAGCGTGGGTAACGAAGATATGGCGGAGCTGCTCAAAGTTCTTGCTAGAACATGCCCAGATTTGGCTAGCGCATTTGCTGAAGCAGGAGGCATCGCAGTTGCTGAGTCACTCAAAGCTTTAGGGAAGGTGCGAACAAGTCCCTGATATGAGATCATGTTTGTCATCTGGAGCCATGGAACAGGGTTCATCATGAGTCATCAGCTCACCTTCGCCGACAGTGAATTCAGCAGTAAGCGCCGTCAGACCAGAAAAGAGATTTTCTTGTCCCGCATGGAGCAGATTCTACCATGGCAAAACATGGTGGAAGTCATCGAGCCGTTTTACCCCAAGGCTGGTAATGGCCGGCGACCTTATCCGCTGGAAACCATGCTACGCATTCACTGCATGCAGCATTGGTACAACCTGAGCGATGGCGCGATGGAAGATGCTCTGTACGAAATCGCCTCCATGCGTCTGTTTGCCCGGTTATCCCTGGATAGCGCCTTGCCGGACCGCACCACCATCATGAATTTCCGCCACCTGCTGGAGCAGCATCAACTGGCCCGCCAATTGTTCAAGACCATCAATCGCTGGCTGGCCGAAGCAGGCGTCATGATGACCCAAGGCACCTTGGTCGATGCCACCATCATTGAGGCACCCAGCTCGACCAAGAACAAAGAGCAGCAACGCGATCCGGAGATGCATCAGACCAAGAAAGGCAATCAGTGGCACTTTGGCATGAAGGCCCACATTGGTGTCGATGCCAAGAGTGGCATGACCCACAGCCTAGTCACCACCGCGGCCAACGAGCATGACCTCAATCAGCTGGGTAATCTGCTGCATGGAGAGGAGCAATTTGTCTCAGCCGATGCCGGCTACCAAGGGGCGCCACAGCGCAAGGAGCTGGCCGAGGTGGATGTGGACTGGCTGATCGCCGAGCGCCCCGGCAAGGTAAGAACCTTGAAACAGCATCCACGCAAGAACAAAACGGCCATCAACATCGAATACATGAAAGCCAGCATCCGGGCCAAGGTGGAGCACCCATTTCGCATCATCAAGCGACAGTTCGGCTTCGTGAAAGCCAGATACAAGGGGTTGCTGAAAAACGATAACCAACTGGCGATGTTATTCACGCTGGCCAACCTGTTTCGGGCGGACCAAATGATACGTCAGTGGGAGAGATCTCACTAAAAACTGGGAATAACGCCTTAAATGGCGAAGAAACGGTCTAAATAGGCTGATTCAAGGCATTTACGGGAGAAAAAATCGGCTCAAACATGAAGAAATGAAATGACTGCGTCAGCCGAGAAGAATTTCCCCGCTTATTCGCACCTTCCTTAGCACAGAAGGGGGCTGGCACGTAATTCGGAACAACAAAACGTACCTTACGACGCATTTATTGGTGTTTCGATACGGGGTGATGCATCCGATCGGTTGAGTTGATATGATGAACTCTTTTGAGACCGACAGCTTCATGGCATCCATCACCGTTCACTGCCCTCGCTGCAACTCTGACCACGTATATCGCCATGGGAAGACCCCTGCCGGCCATGTTCGCTATCGTTGCCCCGTCTGTCCGCACGTGTTTCAGCTCACCTACACCTATGAAGCCCGCAAGCCTGGCGTCAAAGACAAGATTGTTGATATGGCGTTCAACGGCTCAGGTGTTCGTGATACTGCTCGCGTCCTCAAGATTGGCATCAACACAGTCATACGCACCCTAAAAAACTCACCCCAAGGCAAGTAACCTCCGAAAAGGTGGTGCTCGATGACGTGGCACTTATCTGTGAACTTGATGAGCAATGGGCCTATGTTGGCAACAAACAGCATCGACATTGGCTTTGGTATGCTTTTGATACCAAGAGAAAACGAGTCGTGGCATATACCTTTGGCCCACGCAACGATGAGACATGCCGTCGGTTGCTGAGCCTGCTTTCTCCGTTCCAGATAGGCTTTATCACCAGTGATGATTGGGGAAGCTATGCCAGAGAGGTGCCGAGCGAGATGCATCTGACCGGGAAGATATTCACCCAGCGTATCGAGCGTAACAACCTGACGCTCAGAATGCGCATCAAGCGATTGGCTCGCAAGACCATCTGCTTCTCTCGTTCCGTTGAGCTCCACGAGAAAGTGATTGGTGCCTTTATAGAAAGACACCATTTCAACTGATTGGAGTCATTACCCGATACGGAAATTCTGAAACTTAGCTATGGCGTTATAGGGTCCATCGGTTCGTATAGCGAGGGGAGGGAATGATGGCTCGGCGTGTCAATCTGCTGGAGCGGCGCAACAACAGGTTACTGGTGGGGCAAATTGACCTGTTGAGTCGTCATGTAGTTGGCCGATTGGCCTTATTCAACCTGCCTTCTTTACGCGTTCATTTCAATGGGCTTTGCTAATCAAACCCGTTCTTCTTGAAAAGAACTGAGATGATAAATTGAATTTTCTCAAATTTTTATAGGGAGAATATTATGTCTGATAAAATAAACTACCCTGATCTTATTTACTCTTTGAGTACGAACTCCTTAGGTCTTAACAATGGCGGTGACTTGCCAATAGGCATCTTAATAATTTTTGTTTTCGCAGTAGTGCTATTTAAAACAATAAGCAATTTAAATCTTTCAGAATTAGCTCATACATATGAAATGATGAGGAAGAGAAATATTGTTGAATTGGTTGAACGATTGAATGATAAAAGTGAGAATGATGATTCATATATGCCATTGAAAGAAAAAATCGAAGCCTATGATTTTAAATTGGCAACAGGCATATATACGAGTGAAGCAAGAAGAAAAGTTTTAATTGAACTGCATAGCATGAACCCTAAAATAAATACGTGGGAAAGATTAAATAGTGCTATGAAATTTATGGGCGAAGATGACTCTATCAGAGACTTTACGAAGCGAGATGTTCTTGAGAAAAAATTATTTACACTACTCGGACATCTCTGTGAAATGTTAGCGGTGCTCTCTCTATTATTTACTGGGTTATTAGGTGTGTTCATTTCAGACACGAATTTCCAAGAGCTAATATGGTTGCTATATACAATTATTTTCGCTTTTTCTGGTGTATTTTTTCATCGTCAAAATTGGCCGTATATTTCAGCAGAAAAGATAAAAACAGTGATAAAAAACACCATGAAACACAATGGCGAAAATTAGAGTTTATTTGCCAAGCCTCAATGATAGGCTCAGTAAATAATAGAGGTTATGCCCATATCCTCGAATATCAGAATACGAGTCATATTACGCTAACGTCCGATCACGCTTCGCTAATCGAACCTACAGACCTATTTATCTTTAAGGTACGCATGAATTCCAACGCATCTAAAAATAAATCAGAAAGTTCTTGTCGAGAAATCACCATATCTTCATTAACTTTCCAAGCTATACCGACATCATAATCAAAACCTGGATACGCTATCTGGAAGTCTGTTTTCTTGTGGTCTCTAGCGGGTTCCAGTTTCGCCAGTGGTATCCGCAAACGAGCGAATCGGGTTCTTACGGCCTGGAATCGATGCAATACTACAATTGAATCGTCACTTCTTTGTTCTTTAAGGAACTGAGTAAGTGTTCGCACAACCTCATATGCACCTAAAATCCACAAATAAGAATGTGTAAGATGGCGTTGTATCAAGTTATAATCGTTATTGTGCATATTCCGGCCGATCATGAACACCGATTCCGGTTCAACGTGAACACCATTTCCGGACCAATGTGAACGCTCATTCCGGCTCAACCTGAACACTTTGCTCCTCCTTTCCGGAAACAGTGTTCAACATCCCGGAATCACTGTTCACATTCACCGGAATCATCCTTAACGCATTGATTTAACAACCTTTGATACGCTCTCCCTTTTGCCAGGGAAGAGCCTATGTCTGCCAAGAGGATTGCAATGCGTAAAATTCGTGAAGTGCTGCGACTGCGGCTGGAAGCTGACCTCTCTGTTCGCCAGATAAGTTGCTGCACCAAGGTCAGCGTTGGCTCCATCCAGAAACTCCTCAAAAGTGCCCAGACGCTCGGCCTGACCTGGCCCTTACCTAGCCAGCTTGATGATGGCCAACTGGCGGCCCTGTTCTATCCGCAGGCCGATACCACCATCTCGGCCCGCCATGTTGTACCGGATTGGCCCTCTGTCCATCAGGAGCTCAAGCGTAAGGGGGTCTCCAAACAACTGCTCTGGGAGGAGTACACCCAGCGCTATCCCAACAGCTGTTACAGCTACTCCCAGTTCTGCGACCGTTACAAATCCTGGTGTCAGTTGCAAAAGCGCTCCATGCGCCAGATCCACAAGGCGGGGGAAAAGCTCTTTATCGACTACTGCGGGCCCACGGTGCCCATCGCCTCGCCCTCCACGGGGGAGGTCCGTCAGGCCCAGATCTTTGTCGCCGTGCTTGGTGCGTCCAACTACACCTTTGCCGAGGCTACCTGGTCACAGTCACTGCCGGACTGGTTGCAAAGCCATGTCCGTGCCTTTGAGTTTTTCGGCGGTACACCTGCACTGCTGATCCCCGACAACCTCAAAAGCGGTGTCAGCAAGGCTTGCCGATACGATCCCGAGCTCAACCCCAGCTACCAGCAGTTGGCCGAGCACTATCAGGTGGCAGTGATGCCAGCTCGCCCTTACAAGCCCAAGGATAAAGCCAAGGCTGAGGTGGGTGTGCAGATCGTCGAGCGCTGGATCCTCGCCCGCTTGCGCCACCAGACCTTTTTCTCGCTGGCCGAGCTCAACCAGTGCATCCGGGCCTTGCTGGACGAACTCAACGAGCGCCCGTTCAAGCAACTGCCCGGTAACCGGCGCGAGGCGTTTGAGCAGTTGGACCGCCCGGCGCTGGGACCACTGCCGGTGCATCCCTATCGCTATGTCGCCATCAAAACGGTCAAGGTCAACATCGACTATCACGTCAGCTATGAGCAGCACCACTACTCGGTGCCACACCAGTATGTGGGCCAGCAACTGGAGCTCCATGCTGGCGACACTTTGCTTCAGGTCTATCACCAGCAACAGCTGGTCGCGAGCCATCCGCGTAAAACCATCCCGGGGATGAGCACGATCCCGGAGCACATGCCGGAACGCCACAGCAAGCAGCAACGCTGGACGCCAGGCCGTCTCAAGCAGTGGGCTGCTGATATCGGACCGGGCACCTTGTGCTGGGTGAGCGAACGGCTGGAAGAGAAAGCCCATGTCGAGCAGGCATACCGACTCTGCCTGGGGCTACTGAGTCTTAGCCGGGAGTATCCGCCATCACGGGTCGAGGCCTGCTGTCAGTTGGCTAATCGGGAAGGACTGGTGCGACTCAAACAGCTCAAGTCGGTGCTGACCAGTGGCCGCGACCAACTGCCCGAAAGCCCGCTGAGCTACCCAGAGTTACCGCAAGAGCACGAGAACATCCGTGGCCCCCAGAGCTTCCACTAAAGAGGATACGCCCCATGACCCAACAAACCCTGACCCGCCTGAGAAACCTGAAACTGACCGGCATGGCGGATGCAGTGCAACAACAACTGGAACAGGCCAGTACCTACGAAGGGCTGCCCTTCATCGAGCGTCTAAGCCTGCTGGTCGAACACGAACAACTGAGCCGGGAGCAACGTAAACAAGCTCGGCTAGTCAAGCAGGCGCGGCTCAAACTCCAAGCCACGGTGCAAGAGGTGGACTACCAGTCTGCACGCAACCTGGAGCGGTCACAGGTTGCAAACCTGGCCCAAGGAGAGTGGCTGCGCCGAGGCCAGAACCTGCTCATTACCGGCCCCTGTGGCTGTGGAAAAACCTACCTGGCTTGTGCGCTGGGCTACCAAGCCTGTCAGCAAGGGCATAGCACTCGTTACTACCGGCTGCCGCGTCTGCTACTTGAGCTGAGCCAGGCCAAGGTAGATGGCAGTTACGCCAGACTGCTGGGTCAACTGGCCAGGATAGAGCTACTGGTCCTCGATGACTGGGGACTGGAAGCGGTGAATGCCGAGCAGCGCAACGCCCTGCTGGAGATCATGGATGATCGGTACGGGAAATACTCGACGGTAGTAGTCAGTCAGCTGCCAACTGAAGAGTGGTACGCGAGCTTGGGTGACAACACCCTGGCAGATGCGATCCTGGACCGGCTGATGCACAACGCTCACCGGCTGTCACTGAAGGGAGAATCGATGAGAAAGAGGAGAAGTGAGTTGACCCAATCTGAACAGTCGAGTTAGAAACGGGATGACGTGAGCGCGTTAAGGATCAGGGTGTTCACGTTGGCCGGAATGGCTGTTCAACTTCGCCGGAATACGCATATTGGCATCACCACCATTCTTGTATTTCTGAACCAAGTCAAAATCTATCTCACATAGGTTTGCATCCATCTCTCCAAGATTTTGCACAAGGCTCATTAAAAAAGGCTCAAATCTCATCAATCCAATTGATACTTTAAGCCAGCGTTCAAAACGTAAATCACTATTCATTATCTGTTCCATGGAAATGAAAGTTTAAATATTCGTAGGTTCGAATGGCGAAGCGTATTCAGACGATCGTGTTATTAAATATGTCGCTATAACGGATATACAAACCAGCCCGGCTTAATGCCGGGTTGGTTAAGTTAATAATCAAATAGCTTCCAGTCTGGCATACGCCGTCACCAGCCACTTGGCGCCAACGTCGTCGAACTGGATCTGCACCCGGCTCTGCTGGCCGACCCCTTCGAAGTTGAGTACCACCCCTTCGCCGAATTTTGGATGGAGCACCCGCTGGCCGAGCTTGATGCCGCTGGCGTCGAAGCTCTGCTGCACCTCGTTCTGGCTAAAGCGGCCGTACTGGGTGGGGCGGCTGACCTGAGTGCGCAGCCGGATCTCTTCCAGACACTCGGCGGGCATCTCGCGGATAAAGCGGCTCGGCTTGTGGAACATCTCGCGGCCGTAGATGCGGCGGCTCTCGGCATAACAGATGTAGAGCTTCTCCATGGCGCGGGTCATGCCGACGTAACAGAGGCGGCGCTCCTCTTCCAGCCGGCCCGACTCCTCGGTGGATTGCTGGCTGGGGAACATGCCTTCTTCGACGCCGACCAGCAGTACCAGCGGGAACTCCAAGCCCTTGGCGCTGTGCAAGGTCATCAGCTGCACCGCGTCGGCATATTCGTCGGCCTGATTCTCGCCGGATTCCAGCGCCGCGTGGGCGAGGAAGGCGGAGAGATCGCTCATATCTTCCAGCTCGTCCGGGCGCTGGTACTGGCGGCAGGCGGTGACCAGTTCGTCCAGGTTCTCTACCCGCGCCTGGGATTTCTCGCCCTTTTCCGCCAGATACATCGCCTTGAGGCCGGAGTTCTGGATGGCGATATCCGCCTGCTGGTGCAGCGGCAGCAGGGACACCTGCTCCTCCAGCGCATCGATGAGATCGACAAAGCCGCGCACCGCATTGCCGGCGCGACCGGTCAGCACCTTGTCGTTGAGCAGGGCCTTGGCCGATTGCCACAGGTTGAGCCCCTGATCCCGGGCGTTGCCGCGCAGGATCTCGAGGGTGCGATCGCCGATGCCGCGGGTCGGGGTGTTGACCACCCGCTCGAAGCTGGCGTCGTCGCCGCGGTTGTTGATAAGCCGCAGGTAGGCCATGGCGTCTTTGATTTCCTGCCGCTCGAAGAAGCGCAGGCCGCCGTAGATGCGGTAAGGCATGGCGTCCTGCATCAGCGCCTCTTCCAGCACCCGCGACTGGGCGTTGGAGCGATAGAGGATGGCGCAGTCGGCCAACAGGCCGCCCTTTTCCTTCCAATCCTTGAGGCGGCCGACCACGAAGCGCGCTTCGTCCACCTCGTTGAAGGCGGCGTAGAGCGAAATCGGCTCGCCCTCGGCCCCTTCGGTCCACAGCTCCTTGCCAAGGCGCTCGGCGTTGTTGGCGATGACGCTGTTGGCCGCTTTGAGGATATTGGCGGTGGAGCGGTAGTTCTGCTCGAGGCGGATGGTCTCGGCCCCCTGATAGTCGGTCAGGAAGCGCTGGATGTTCTCGATCTTGGCGCCGCGCCAGCCGTAGATGGACTGGTCATCGTCGCCGACGATCATCACCTTGCCGCTGTTGCCCGCCAGCATCCGCAGCCAGGCGTACTGGATGCCGTTGGTATCCTGAAACTCGTCCACCAGAATGTTCTGGAAGCGGTCGCGGTAGTGCTCGAGGATGTGCGGCTTGTTCAGCCACAGCTCGTGGGCGCGCAGCAGCAGTTCGGCAAAATCCACCAGACCGGAGCGATCGCAGGTCTCCTGATAGGTCTTGTAGATCTGCTGATAGGTGCGGGTAACGGGGTCGCCGTAGAGGTCGATGTCACCGGGGCGCAGCCCCTCGTCCTTCTTGCCGTTGATGTAGCCCATCACGGCGCGCGGGGCCCAGTGCTTCTCGTCGAGGTTGAGCGCCTTGAGCACCCGGCGGATCAGCCGGTACTGGTCGTCTGAGTCGAGGATCTGGAAATCCTGCGGCAAGCCCGCATCCAGATGGTGGGCCCGCAGCAGGCGGTGGGCGATACCGTGGAAGGTGCCGATCCACATGCCGCGCACGCCGTCGCCGATCACCTTCTCGACCCGGCCGCGCATCTCGGCCGCCGCCTTGTTGGTAAAGGTGACCGCGATGATGGAGAAGGGTGAACAGCGTTCCACCTGCATCAGCCAGGCGATACGGTGCACCAGCACCCGGGTCTTGCCCGAACCGGCACCGGCCAGCACCAGCAGGTTGCTGCGGGGCGCCGCAACGGCATCTCTTTGCTTGTCGTTGAGCCCGTCGAGCAGGGTTGAAACGTCCATCACCACTCCTGTTTATTTATACAGGCGGGGATTATACGGCCATCCCCCCTGCCAGACCAAATCCAAACTCGGGGGGAGGGGCGAGATGGGGGCTTGCAGGGGCGCCGGTGCGGCCAATTTTGGCTGGCGCAGAGAGAACTGGACGGGGAGGTTTCCAGCTGTAGCCAATCCTTGCTCACGCGGTTTGTGGGGATTTTGCGAGCCGGATCACGTGCTTGCCGGGGGGCTGGATGAATAACAGGGGAAAACGGTTTACAGTAACTTGCTGAACAATAAGAGAAATGTCGTTTGGGTCTTTTGGTTGTTAGCATAAAAAACTGAAAAGTAGCTAAAAAACAACTGCTTATAAGGTTATTTGCTTAGAATTCAAACCGTTAACGCAAACGTTTTTCCCTTATCATTTGCTTGACCCGCATCGGGGCTGACTTAGAGTAAGCCTGCGTGCTAGATAGCCTGCTCTGACAGGCAAGCAAGTTCCCTCACTTAATAACAATCAAGGATACGATCGTGACTAAAGTGCTCAAGCTGGCCACCGTGGCCTCCCTCACTCTCGCTGCTCTCTCTGCTCAGGCTGCTTCCGAGCCAGCCGTCATTTATGACACCGCGGGCAAGTATGACAAATCATTCAACGAAGCCGTGTTCCGTAACGGCGTCGAGCTCTACAACAAGGACAAGGGCGTCAAGGTCAAAGAGTTTGAACCCCAGAACGAAGCCCAGCGCGAGCAGGGTCTGCGTCGTCTGGCCAGCCGTGGCAACGGCCCGATCGTGGCGGTCGGTTTCAATATGGGTTCTGCGGTAGAGAAGGTTGCGACCGAATTCCCGAAAACCCAGTTCACCATCATCGACATGGTGGTCGACAAGCCGAACGTCCAGTCCGTCATCTTCAAGGAGCATGAAGGTTCCTTCCTGGTGGGCGCACTGGCTGCCATCGCTTCCAAGAGCGGCAAGGTCGGCTTCGTGGGCGGCATGGATATCCCGCTGATCCGCAAATTCCAGTGCGGCTACGAGCAGGGTGCCAAGTTCGTCAATCCGAAGATCGAAGTGTTCCAGAACATGGCGGGCTCTACCCCGGCCGCGTTTGCTGACCCGGCCAAAGGTGCCGAGCTGGCCAAGTCCCAGTTCGCCAAGGGCGCTGACGTGGTTTACGCCGCAGCTGGCGGTACCGGTATCGGTGTCTATCAGGCAGCCAAGGACAGCGGCAAGTTCGCCATTGGGGTGGACTCCAACCAGAACCACCTGCAACCGGGCACCATGCTGACCTCCATGGTCAAGTCTGTGGGTCTGGCCGCTTACCAGACCTGGGATGACGCTGCCAAAGGCGAGTGGAAGCCGGGTATCAAGAACCTGGGTCTGGCTGAAGGCGGTGTGGATTGGGCGCTCGACAAGGACAACGAGAAGCTGATCACCCCGGAAATGAAAGCCAAAGTGGATGCCATCAAGGCTGAAATCATCGCTGGCAAGGTCAAGGTTCATGACTACATGAGCGATAACACCTGCAAATACTAATTAGATAGTTGCTACGACTCTCAACGCACCACCGGCCCGCACGGGCCGGTTTTTAGTCTTATTTCATGAAACGCAGGGCTGCATCATGGACCAGACAGATCGCTATGCCATCGAATTAAGAGGTATCGATAAGCGGTTCGGCGAAGTGTACGCCAACAAGCTGATCGACCTTAAGGTTCGCAAAGGCAGTATCCACGGCATTGTCGGCGAAAATGGCGCCGGTAAGTCCACCCTGATGAGCATCATTTATGGTTTCTACCATGCCGACAAAGGCGAGATGCTGATCGACGGGAATCCTTTCAAACCCCATGGCTCACAAGATGCGATTGCCGCAGGGGTGGGCATGGTTCACCAGCACTTCATGCTGGTCAACAACTTCACCGTATTGGAAAACGTCATCCTCGGCGCTGAGAACGGCTGGCACCTTCAGCAGAGCGTGGCGTCAGCCGAAAAGTTGCTTGGCGAACTGGCGCGAGACTATGGCCTCGACGTGCCGTTGCACGAAAAGGTCGAAGATCTGCCGGTTGGCTTGCAACAGCGGGTCGAAATTCTCAAGGCGCTCTATCGCGGCGCCCGCATCCTGATCCTCGACGAGCCGACCGGGGTGCTGACCCCGCAAGAGGCGGATCACCTGTTCGAGGTGCTGAAAAAGCTGCGGGATCAGGGGGCGACCATCATCCTTATCACCCACAAGCTGCGGGAGATCCTGGCCATTACCGATCAGGTTTCCATCATGCGCCGTGGCGAGATGGTGGCACACGTCGCTACCAAGGATACCGACAAGGAGCAGCTGGCCGAACTGATGGTGGGCCGCAAGGTGCGCCTCAAGGTCGACAAGGGGCCAACCCAACCCGGTGAAGCCAAGTTGAAGATCGAAGGGCTCAGCTATTTCGACGCCAGCAAGGTGGAGCGGGTCAAATCAGTCAGTTTCGAAGTGCGGGCCGGTGAAGTGGTCGGCATCGCCGGGGTCTCCGGCAACGGTCAGTCCGAACTGCTCAGCCTGCTTGGCGGCATTCTCAAGCCGAGCAAGGGTGGCTTCACCATCAGCAGCCGCAGCGGCGTGCACAAGGTGAGCGCTGAGCACCCGGCCGATCCCGAGCTGGTGCGCAACTACGGCCTCGGCCATGTGCCGGAAGATCGCCACAAGATGGGTCTGATCAACCGCTTCGAGGCCAAAGAGGCCTTTATTCTCGGTTATCACCGTCGCCCGCAATACAACAAGGGGTGGCTGCAGAACAAGGAGGCGATCCAGCAGGATTGTCAGGCCAAGATGGAGAAGTGGGACGTGCGCCCGCCCCATCCCGATCACAAGACCGCCAACTTCTCCGGTGGCAACCAGCAGAAGCTGGTGATTGCCCGTGAAGTGGAGCAGGACCCGGATGTGCTGTTGATCGGCCAGCCGACCCGCGGGGTCGACATCGGCGCCATCGAGTATATCCACCAGCAGATCATCGCCATGCGTGACAAGGGCAAGGCGGTGCTGCTGGTCTCGGTGGAGCTGGACGAGATCATGAGCCTCGCAGACCGGATTCTGGTCATTGCCGATGGGCGTATCGTCGGCGAGCTGGATGGTGCCAAGGCGGATGAGCGCACCATTGGTCTGATGATGGCAAACATAGTGCCGGACGAAGTTGCCAAGGAGGCCCACTGATGAGCCAAGTACGTATTCCTGCCTGGGTCTCCGTAGGCGTCTTGTCTGCGGTCAACATCCTGCTGGCCTTCCTGGTGTCGGCCATTCTGTTCTACTACCTCGACATCAACCCGGTCGATGCCGCCAAGATCATGTGGTACGGCGCGTTCGGCACCGGTGAAGGGGTCGGCTTCACCCTCTACTACGCAACCGGCTTTATCTTTACCGGTCTGTCGGTGGCGGTCGCCTTCCACGCCGGTCTGTTCAACATCGGTGGTGAAGGTCAGGCCTATATCGGTGGGCTCGGTGTCGGTCTGGTCTGTCTGATGCTCGGCGATGTGCTGCCGTTTGCCCTGCTGTTGCCGCTCTCCATCATTGCCGGTGGTCTGTTCGGTGCGGCCTGGGCCTTTATTCCGGCCTGGCTGCAAGCCAAGCGCGGCAGCCATATCGTGATCACCACCATCATGTTCAACTTCATCGCCGCCTCGCTGATGGCCTATCTGCTGGTGGAGGTGTTCAAGCCGCCCGGCTCGATGGCGACCGAGAGCAAGGTGTTTGCCGAAGCAAGCTGGCTGCCCAAGATGAGCGGGCTGGCTAGCCTGTTCGGGATGGAGATCCCCAACAGCCCGCTCAATATCAGCTTCTTCTGGGCGCTGATCTGTGCGGCGCTGGTGTGGGTCTTTATCTGGCACACCCGCTGGGGTTACGAGATCCGCTCGGTCGGGGCCAGCCAAAGCGCCTCCGCCTATGCCGGTATCTCCTATCCCAAGGTGGTGATCCTGGCGATGGTGATCTCCGGCATGTTGTCGGGCTTCTTTGCCCTCAACGTGCTGCAGGGGGAGCTGCACCAAATCAAGCTCAACTTCGTGGAAGGGTTCGGCTTCACCGGTATCGCGGTGGCGCTGATGGGGCGCAACCATCCGGTCGGCGTCATCATCGCCAGCCTGCTGTTCGGTTTCCTCTATCAGGGGGGCGCCGAGCTCAGCTTCGAGTTCGGTGTCGACCGCAACATCGTGGTGGTGTTGCAGGGTCTGGTGATCCTGTTCTGTGGCGCCCTTGAGCACATGATGCGCCCGCGCATCGAGCAGCTCTATCTGGCGTTTGCCAACCGCTCAGCCGCGCAAGCTAAAGGAGTCTGATCATGTTTGAAATTCTGATCCTGATGCTGGATGCGACCATTCGTACCGCGCCGCCCCTCATTCTCGCCGCCATGGCTGGCATGTTCTGCGAGCGCTCCGGGGTGGTCAACATCGCGCTGGAAGGCAAACTGCTGGCGGCGGCGTTCGCCAGTGGTGCGGCGGCGGCGGTCTCCGGTTCTGCCTGGATAGGTTTGGGTGCCGGGGTGGGTGTCTCCATCCTGTTTGCCCTGATGCACGGCTTTGCCACCATCACCCACCGCGGTGATCAGGTGGTGAGCGGCATGGCCATCAACATTCTGGCGGCCGGTCTGACCGTCACCCTGGGCCGTTACTGGTTCGATCAGGGTGGCCAGACTCCGGCGCTCTCCGGTGATGCCCGTTTCGCCCCCATCGATCTGCCCTATGCCAAGGAGCTGTGGGATGTGCCGGTGATCGGCCAGCTCTACAGCGAGCTGTTGAGCGGCCACTCCCTGCTGGAGTACGTGGCGTTCGCCTGCGTACCGCTGGCCTGGTGGGTAATGTTCCGTACCCGCTTCGGTCTGCGTCTGCGGGCGGTGGGCGAGGCACCCGCAGCGGTCGATACCGCCGGTATCTCTGTGGTGCGGATGCGCTACACCGCGCTCCTCATCGGCGGCCTGCTGGCCGGTATCGGTGGCACCTATCTGGCGGTGGCCCAGACGGCCCAGTTCATCCCCAACATGAGTGCGGGCAAGGGCTTTATGGCACTGGCGGCGCTGGTTTTCGGCAAGTGGCGCCCCTGGAATGCCATGGCTGCCTGTCTGCTGTTCGGCTTCCTCGATGCGGTCGCCATCCGCCTGCAAGGGGTCAGCATCGGTGGCTTCGCCATTCCGGTGCAGGCCATCGAGGCACTGCCCTACATCCTGACCGTGTTCCTGCTGGCCGGTTTTATCGGCCGTGCGGTGGCCCCCAAGGCACTTGGTACACCTTATGTGAAGGAGCGGGAGTAGCGCCCTTTAGCGCGATATTCCCGATCACGCAGATAACAGCAGGCCCACTTCGGTGGGCCTGTTTTTTTATGGTTTGAGTGGCTGATTACAGCAGGAACAGGGTCGCCAGCCCGAGGAAGATAAAGAAGCCGCCTGTGTCGGTGATGGCGGTGATCATCACGCTGGCCCCCACTGCCGGGTCGCGGCCGAGGCGGGTCATGGTCATGGGGATGATGACCCCCATCAGGGCGGCCACCAGCAGGTTGAGCATCATGGCCAGGGTCATCACGGCGCCAAGCGCCGCATCCTGATAGAGCAGATAGGTGGCGATGCCCATGGTGCCGCCCCACACCAGCCCGTTGATAAAGGCGACCCCGAGTTCCCGCAGCAGCAGGAAGGAGAGGTTGCCCGCCTGAATGTGCTGCAGCGCCAGCGCCCGCACTATCATGGTGATGGTCTGGTTGCCGGTGTTGCCGCCGATCCCGGCGACGATGGGCATCAGGGCCGCCAGCGCCACAAGCTGGGAGATGGTGTGCTCGAACAGGCCGATCACCCGCGAGGCGACAAAGGCGGTGCAGAGGTTGATGGCAAGCCAGGCCCAGCGGGTCTTGACCGCCTTGGAGACGGGCGCGAATACGTCTTCATCCTCGCTGATACCCCCCATCCGGCGCAGGTCGGTGTCACTCTCCTCATAGACCAGATCCACCACCTCTTCGACGGTGAGGCGGCCCATCAGCTTGCCCTTGCCATCCACCACGGCGGCGGAGAGCAGGTCATCCCGCTCGAAGGTGCGGGCGGCCGCTTCGTCGTTATCCTCCGGATCGAAGGTGACCGGATCCCGCTCCATCACGTCGCTCACCAGGATGGCGGGCTTGTGCAGCAGGACAGTGGTGAGGGCCAGCTCCCCCAGCAGGTGGTTGCGCCGGTCGATGACGAACAGCTTGTCGGTGTTGGCGGGGATCTTGCCGCGCAGGCGCAGATAGCGCTGCACAGTGGCGAGCGTCACCTCGGGGCGGATGGTGATGATCTCGAAGTCCATCATGGCGCCGACGGTGTGCTTGCCGTAGCGGATCACCTCCCGCACCCGATCCCGCTCGGCGGGGGCCATGTAGGTGAGCAGCCGCCCCATCAGGTTGCGCGGCAGGTACTGGCCCAGATAGATTTGGTCGTCGATATCCAGGGAGCGCAGGGCGTGCAGCAGCTCCTTGTCGCTCATCCCGCTGATGAGGCTGTCCCACACCGTCTCCGACGCTTCGACCAGGATCTGGCCGCGCTTCTCCTCCTCCACCAGCGCCCACAGGGCATGACGCTCATCGGGCGGCAGCGACTCCAGCGCATCGGCGACGTCGGCGGCGGGCAACCCGTTGACCAGCGTGGTGAGTTCGCTGGTCTGATCGCGCTGTTCGGCATCCTGCACCACCTGCGGATCGAGCAGGCTGTCGGTGAGGGCATCATCGCGCAGCAGCAGGGTGAGAATGCGGGATCTGTCATCCGCGCGCTGCCGGGCGCTGTTCTTGATGGGAAGAGACATGGGATGAATTCCTGAGATGGTAGCCAAGGGCTCAATGCCCATAGGATACCAGACTTAAAACAACAGGTTATGACCGTGATGGGAGAAGAGAGAGGTAAAAGTGAGGCCACCTGCTGGTGGCCTCATGGTGAGTTGCCGAGTCTCTTTCAGGCAAGGGCTCGCTGGCGCTGTGGTGCCTCGCCAAACCAGGCGAGCCGGTCGGCCAGGGTCACCACGGATCCCACCATGATGAGGGCAGGACTCTCGACCCCCACCGCCAGTGCGGGTAGCTGATCGAGAGTGCCGCGAATGACCCGCTGGCAGGGCTGGGTGCCGCGCTCGATCAGCGCCACCGGGGTGTCGCCTGCCTTGCCGTGGGCCAGCAGCTCTTCACGGATGGTGGCGCAGGATGAGAGCCCCATGTAGAACACCAGAGTCTGTTTGTCCTTGGCGAGCAGCGGCCAGTCGAGATCCCGGGCGCCCCCCTTGCCGTGCGCGGTGACGAAGCGAACGCTCTGGGCGTGATCGCGGTGGGTGAGCGGAATACCGGCGTAGGCGGCGCAGCCGCTGGCCGCTGTGATCCCCGGCACCACCTGAAAGCCGATGCCTGTGCCGACCAGCGTCTCCAGCTCCTCGCCGCCACGGCCGAAGATAAAGGGGTCGCCCCCCTTCAGCCGCACCACCCGCTGGCCCTTCTTCGCCTCTTCCAGCAACAGCTGGTTGATCCCCTCCTGCGGCACGCAGTGGTTGCCCGCCTGCTTGCCGACGAAGATGCGCTTGGCATCCCGGCGCACCAGCGCCATCACCTCATCCGAGACCAGCCGGTCATAGACCACCACGTCGGCCTGCTGCATCTGGCGCAGGGCGTGCAGGGTGAGCAGACCCGGATCGCCGGGGCCAGCTCCCACCAGCACCACTTCGCCAGTGCTCTGGCTCTCGTCGGCAAACAGGCTGTCGGCCAGCTGATTGGCAGAGGCACTATCACCGCGGGCCAGCGCCTGACCGAGCCGATCCGCTCCGAGCAGCCGCTCCCAGAAGCGGCGCCGCTCCCCCATGCTGGCGAAGCGGGCTTTGACCCGCTCCCGCAGGCTGCCGGCAAAGGTCGCCACGGCACCCAGATGCTCCGGCAGCAGGGCTTCGAGTTTTTCCCGCAGCAGCCGGGCCAGCACCGGCGCCTTGCCACCGGAGGAGATGGCTACCATCAGCGGTGAGCGGTCGATGATCGACGGCATGATGAAGCTGGAGCGTTTCGGGTCATCCACCACGTTGGCAAAGATCCGCGCCTGATTGGCGCTCTGGTAAACCAGCGCATTCACCTCGCGCCGATCGGTTGCTGCCACCACCAGCCACTTGCCCGCCAGTTGCTGCGGTGCAAATTCACCCGCCAGCCACTCGATGCTCCCGTTGGCCGCCAGTTCCGCCAGCTCGGGGTCGAGCTCGGGTGCTACGACTGTGAGGTGGGCACCGGCATCCAGCAGCAGGCGCGCCTTGCGCTCCGCTACCTCGCCGCCGCCGACCAGCAGCACGGGTTTGTTGTCGAGTCGGCAAAAGATGGGCAAGTAGTCCATGGGGCCTCCGGATCAGGCGGTTCGGGTCTGGTTGGCGGTGCTGGTGGTCTCGCTCATTGCGACCGGGCGCTCCGCCTTGGGGGTGGCATACCAGTAGCCGAGGCCCATAAAGAGGACGCCGGAGACGGTGTTGCCCAGCGTTACCCACAGCAGGTTGTGGCCGATGCCGCTCAGGGTGTAGGCCTCCGAGTGGGCGCCAAACCAGGAGAGGGCGAACAGGGTCATGTTGGCGATGGAGTGCTCGTAGCCGGAAGCGATAAAGGCCAGCAGGCACCACCAGATGGCGATGAAGCGGGCCGCCCCTTCGGTGCGCAGCGCCATCCAGATGGCGAGGCAGACCAGCCAGTTGCAGAGGATCCCCTTCATAAACAGGGTCAGCGCCGGTGCCTGGGTTTTGGCCAGCGCCACCTTGTGGGCCAGACTGTCTGCGTCCGGCAGCAGGCTGCCGCCGTAGGAGTAGATGAGCGCCACCACGATGGAGCCAATCAGGTTGCCCGCCCAGGTCTGCGGCAGGATGCGCAGCAGGTCGGCCATGGTGATCTTGCCCGTTTTCACCCCGAAGGTGAGGAACATGGTGTGGCCGGTAAACAGCTCGGAGCCGGCGATGATCACCAGTGTCAGGGCGATGCCGAAGGTGGCCCCCATCACCAGCGGCCGGATGGCGGGATCCACCAGATTGCCGAGGGTGAAGATGAGGATGATGCCGAGGCCCACATAGGCCCCCGCCATGGCGGAGCTGAGCCAGAAGCCGAGCTTGTCGCTGCGCTCGAAGCGGTTGATGCGGGCCGCGTTGGCGGCGCACTTGTTAATGGTTTCCGTGTACATCTTGTGAGTCCTTGAAAGGGCTGCCCTCAGGCAGCCAGAAAGAGAGTGAAATCGGCTTTAGACGGCGACCCAGACCTGCTGGTCGCGCACTTCTACGGGATAGCTTTGAACCGACATGGCTGGGTTGTCGAAACAGTGGCCGTCGCTCAGGCGAAAGCGCTGCTTCTTGAGCGGGCTGGCCACCCAGAGCTCGCCGTCGTGTTCGCAAATCAGGCCCCGCGACAGCACGTTGGCGGCGAAGAAGGGATCCCGGTTGTCGATGGCGAACACCTCGGCCGCCGCGCTCGGGCGGAACAGGGCAATTTGGCGGCCTTCAATGAGTGCGCAGACACCGGTTCCCGGCAGAATGTCGTTGAGTTGACAGGCAAGTTTCATCATTTGGTCTCCACCTCGATCTGGTAGACGGGGATGCGCTCGGCCGGAGTGGCGGGTCTGTGCTGGTCACGTTCGCTGACGAACTGAACGTCCGGGTCGCGCTTGTCGCTGTTGATGAAGTGGCTGAAGCGCTTGAGAGCTTCCTCTTCGTTGAGGGTGCGCGACCATTCGCACTCGTAGCTGTCGATGAGAGTCTGGATATCGCGCTCCAGGATCTCGGCCAGCCCCAGCTTGTCATCGACGATCACCTCGCGCAGATAGTCGACGCCCCCTTCCAGGTTGCCGAGCCAGACCGAGGTGCGCTGCAGTTTGTCGGCGCTGGTGACGTAGAACATCATAAAGCGGTCGATCAGCTGGATGAGGGTCTCGCGGTCGAGGTCAGAAGCCAGCAGGTCGGCGTGGCGCGGTTTCATGCCGCCGTTGCCGCCTACATAGAGGTTCCAGCCCGCGTCGGTGGCGATGATGCCGACATCCTTACCTTGGGCTTCCGCACATTCGCGGGTACAGCCGGAGACGCCGAACTTCATCTTGTGCGGGGTGCGAATCCCCTTGTAGCGGTTCTCGAGGAAGACCCCGAGGCCAACGCTGTCCTGCACGCCGAAGCGGCACCAGGTGCTGCCGACGCAGGTCTTGGCCATGCGCAGTGCCTTGGCGTAGGCCTGACCGGTCTCGAATCCCGCCGCCAGCAGCTTGCGCCAGATGGCGGGCAGATCATCCTTCTGGGCCCCGAACAGACCGATGCGCTGGGCGCCGGTGATCTTGGTGTAGAGCTTGTAGTCGCGGGCCACTTCGGCCACCGCCAGCAGCCCTTCCGGGGTCACCTCGCCACCGGCCATGCGCGGGATGACGGAGTAGCTGCCGTCCTTCTGCATGTTACCGAGGAAGATGTCGTTGGTGTCCTGCAGCGGGACGTTGCGCGGGCTCAGCACATGCTCGTTCCAGCAGGAGGCGAGGATGGAGCCGACGGTCGGTTTGCACACCTCGCAGCCATAGCCCTGACCGTGTTTGGCCAGCAGTTCGTCGAAGCTCTTGATCCCCTCCACCTTGACCAGATGGAACAGCTCCTGACGGGAGTGGGGGAAGTGGGCGCAGAGGTGGTTGTTGACCTCGATGCCCTGCTTCACCAGCTCGGCGTTGAGCACCTGACTGATGAGCGGCACGCAGCCGCCGCAGCCGGTACCGGCCTTGGTGTGCTGCTTGATGGCGGCAAGGGTGGTGTGCCCCTCGGCTACCGCCTTGGCGATGTCGCCCTTGGAGACGTCGAAGCAGGAGCAGATCTGGGCGCTCTCCGGCAGGGCATCCACCCCCAACGTCGGTTTGGCACCGGCGTAGGCGGGCAGGATCAGGGTATCCGGGTGGCTCGGCAGCGGCAGGGCGTTGAGCATCATCTGCAGCAGGTTGCCGTAATCTTCCACGTCACCCACCAGCACGGCGCCGAGCAATCGGCTGTTGTCCTCGCTCACCACGATCTTCTTGTAGACGCCAGCCTGGTCGTCCTGAAACACATAGCTGTGGCTGCCCGGGGTGCGACCATGGGCATCACCGATGGAGCCGACGGAGACGCCGAGCAGTTTCAGCTTGGCGCTCATGTCTGCCCCCTCAAAACGGCTGTCGCCGCCGAGCAGATGGTCGACGGTGATCTGGGCCATCTTGTAGCCCGGCGCCACCAGCCCGAAGAAGCGGCCCTGCCAGGCGGCGCACTCGCCGATGGCGTAGATGTCGGGGGCGGAGGTGAGGCAGTGATCGTCGATGACGATGCCGCCGCGCTCGGCGATGGCGAGATCACCGTAACGGCCGAGGGTATCTTGCGGGCGAATGCCGGTGGAGAAGACCACCACGTCCACTTCAAGCTGGCTGCCGTCGGCGAAGGCGAGGCGGTGCTTCGCCTGCTCACCGCCATGCATCAGGATCTCGCTGGTGCTCTTGCTGGTGTGTACCTGCACGCCCATGGATTCAATCTTGCGGCGCAGCAGCTGGCCACCCTGACCGTCGAGCTGCTCGGCCATCAGCACAGGAGCAAACTCCACCACGTGGGTCTCGAGACCCAGCGCCTTGAGGGCACCGGCGGCTTCGAGGCCAAGCAGACCGCCCCCGATCACCACCCCGCTCTTGCCGCTCCTGGCGGCGCTGCGGATGGCTTTCAGATCCTCGATGGTGCGATAGACAAAGCACTCATGGTGCTGACTGCCCAGGATGGGCGGCACCCAGGGGTAGGAACCGGTGGCCAGCACCAGCTTGTCGTACTCGACCACAGTGCCCTTGTTGGAGTGCACTTCGCGGTTGGCCCTGTCGATTTTTTTCACCGCTTCGCCGAGCAGCAGGCGGATGCCGTGCTTGTCGTAGAAGCCGGGTTTGACGAGGGAGAGATCTTCGCTGGTGTGATGGGAGAAGTAGGAGGAGAGATGGACGCGATCGTAGGCGGGACGGGGTTCTGCACCGAAGACGGTGATCTCGTAGCGGCCCGGGTCGGCCCGCTCGATCAACTCTTCGATGAAGCGGTGCCCCACCATGCCGTTGCCCACAACGACCAGTCTGACTTTGCTCATGATTGCCTCTAGTTTGGAGTAATAAAACATCATTCTGGGGCTAGGCTACCCAGTCAGTCGTGGCGGGCAATTGATGCAAATCAAGTGTCTATTTATATATCTCGTCAGGGGTAATTCGATAAAATTCAAAGATATACAAAAATAGGTATACCAGTTGATGATTTCTGCGCTGGCTTGGGGTGAGGGATGGTGGAGGGAAAACCTAGTTTAACAACTGCCGGGGAGTGAAAACTTCTGGCGGAAAAAGGCCGGCCTCGCACTGGGCGAGACCGGCATCAGCTGATCAAGGCGGCGCGTCAGGCGATATGGCGGCGGAACATGGCGAGCGCCAGCGACAGGGTGACGCCGGCGATGGCGAGCAGGGGCCAGAGCAGGGGCCAGGCGGCCGACCAGTCAAACCCCTTGAGGAAGACCCCCTTGAGCAGCACGATAAAGTGGGTGAGGGGGTCGATGGCCGCCAGCCACTGGAACACCTGCGGCATATTCTCCACCGGCGAGATGTAGCCCGAGAGGATCACCGCCGGTACGGTGAAGGAGAAGACCCCGAGAAAGGCCTGCTGCTGGGTCGAGCAGAACGACGAGATGAAGAGCCCGATCCCGGCCAGTGCCAGCCCGTAGCAGACCATGCCCGCCATCAGCAGGCTGAGGATGCCGGCAAAGGGGAGGTGAAAGACAAAACGGGCGGCCAGCGCGACTATGCACCCTTGCCCCACCGCCACCATGATGCCGGGCACCGCCTTGCCCGCCATGATCCAGCCTGCGGTGAGGGGCGAGACCAGCAGCTGATCGAAGGTGCCCTCTTCCCGCTCCCGCGCGACCGAGAGGGCGGTAACGATCAGACAGCCGGTGGTGGTGATGATGGCCACCAGCGCCGGCAGGATATGCCAGTGGAACTCGACGTTGGGGTTGTAGAGGTTGCGCACCGCCAGCTCGGGTTGCCCCTTGCCCTCACTTTGCCAGCGGGCGATCACCTGACTGATGTAACCCGCCGCCACCTGACCACCGTTAGAGCGACGGCCGTCGATAATCAGCTGCACCTTGGCCGGTTCGCCCCGCGCCAGCCGGCGCGAGAAATCCCCCGGAATAATCAGCCCGAGCAGCGCCTGCTGCCCGGTGATGGCCTCGGTCATGCCCGCCTCGCCCTGCACCGGGATGATGGTGGTAAAGGCAGGCATATGGGTGAGGCGCTCCAGCAGCTCGCGGCTCTGGGCTCCGCCATCCTGGTTGTAGATGGCCAGCGTGTTGCCGGTCACCTCCAGAGTGGCGGCGAACGGGAAGAGGGCGGTCTGCAACAGCACCGGCATGATGAGCAGAAAGCGCCCCTGGGTATTGCCCATCAGGGCCTGCAGCTCTTTTCGGATCAGCCACCAGAGTCGGATCAGCATGGGTTACTCCAGAGTGCGCCGCGTCTTGCGGGCGGTCAGGGCTAGCCAGAAACCGGCCAGCAGCAGCAGACAGAAACCGTTGACCAGCAGGATCGAGAAGACGCTGCCCGCCTGATAGAGGGTCTGCAGGGAGCTCGCGAAGTAGCGGGCCGGAATGAGGTGGGTGATGGCCCGCAGCAGCGGTGGCATGCTGGCGATTTCGAACACGAAGCCCGACAGCATCACCGCGGGCAGAAACGCAGCGATCAGCGCCGCCTGCGCGGCGTTGAACTGGCTGCGCATCACGGTGGAGAGGAACAGCCCGAGCCCGAGCGCGCTGCCGAGAAAGACGCTGGTGACCAGAAAGAGCAGCAGCAGGGAGCCGCGCCACGGCACGCCCATCACCGCCACCGAGAAGAGCAGGCAGAGCAGCATGGCGATGATGCCAAGGCCATAGTAGGGCAGCAGTTTGGAGAGCAGCAGCTCCCCCTTGGTGACCGGGGTGGCAAGCAGCGCCTCCATGGTGCCGCGCTCCCACTCCCGCGCCACCACCAGCGAGGTGAGCAGGGCACCGATGATGGTCATCACCACCGCAATGGAGCCCGGCACCAGAAAGTTGCGGCTCACCAGCGCCGGGTTGAACCAGGCGCGGCTCTCTATCGACACCGGCATGGCGACCCCCTCGCCAGCGAGCCACCCCTGCCAGATCCCCTGCACATAGTTGGTGACGAAGTTGGCGGTGTTGGGCTCGGAGCCGTCAGTCAGCAGCAGCGCCTGCGGCGTGCCATTGCTCTGACCGGCCATGGCGCGGGAGAAGCCGTCATCGATCACCAGCAGGCCGCGGATCTCGCCGCGGGCCAGACTGGCGAGCAGGGACTCCTTGCTCGGGCCGCTGTGGATCTCCAGCGCGGTTGAGCCGCGCAGGGCCTGCTCCAGCCGCACCGCCGGGGCGCCGCTGTCGGTGCGCCAGATGCCGAGGCGCAGATGGTCCACATCCAGATTGATGGCGTAACCCATCACCACCAGCAGCACCACCGGCATGATGAAGGCGATGAGGATGCTGCTCGGGTCACGGACGATTTGCAGCGTCTCCTTGCGGCAGAGGGCCAGCAGTCGCCGACGGTTGATGCTCATGCGTCCTCCTCGCTGGCCCGCTCGACTAGCGTGATAAAGGCCTCTTCCATTGTTGGCAAAGAACAGGTCGGCAAGGAGCCTGTTGGCAAAGAGGTCGCCGCCTCTTTGGCCGCCAGCCCCTTGAGATCGTCCGGGGTGCCGAGCGCCAGCAGCTTGCCGCGATAGATGAGGGCGATGCGGTCGCAATACTCCGCCTCATCCATAAAGTGGGTGGTGACCAACACGGTGACGCCGTGGTCGGCCAGCGCGTTGATGTGCGACCAGAACTCGCGACGGGTTACCGGGTCGACCCCGGAGGTGGGCTCGTCGAGAAACAGCAGCGGCGGTTCGTGCAGCAGGGCGCAGGCGAGTGAAAGACGCTGGCGCAGGCCGAGCGGTAGGGATTCCGCCTTCTGATCGAGCCAGGGGGTGAGGGCAAAGGCAGTCACCATGGCGTCGATCCGCGTCTGCTGGTGGCGGCCGAACAGGCCGTAGATACCGGCGAAGAAGGAGAGGTTCTGCGCCACGGTGAGCTGCTTGTAGAGGGAGAACTTCTGCGCCATGTAGCCGAGGCGCTGGCGTGCCGCCGAGGGGCTGTGAGCCAGATCGATGCCGGTCACCAGCGCCTGCCCCTCGCTCGGACGCAGCAGGCCGCACTCCATCTTGAAGGTGGTGGACTTGCCCGCCCCGTTGGGGCCGAGCAGGCCGAAGATCTCGCCGCGGCTCACCGCAAAGCTGACATCATCGGTGGCGGCAAAATCGCCGAAGCGCTTGGTGAGGTGGCGCGCCTCGATCACCGCCTCGGGGGAGACCCCCTGCGGCAGTTCGGCTTCCCGCATCCCCGCCGCCAGACTCGACTCCCCGCCGGGGCCGCCGCCGAGCAGGTCAATAAAGGCATCCTCCAGCCGGGGCTGGGCCGGTTGAAAAGCGCCGTTGGCGAGATGCAGCTCCGGGAGCGGCGGTGGCGTCATACCCGGGTGCAGCAGCAGGCGAACCCGCTCCCCCGCCACCGCGCCATCCATCACCGCCGGGTGAGCCAGTGCCTGGCGCAGCAGGGCGCGCCGCTCGCGGCCATCCATTTGCCCCGCCTCCAGCAGCCAGCAGCGGCTGGCCATGGCCCCCATCAGAGCGGCTGGCGTGCCACTGGTGCGCACCTCGCCATCTGCCATCAGCAGCACGTGGTCGCACAGCTCCGCCTCGTCGAGATAGGCGGTACTCCAGAGCACCGTCATCCCTCCCTTGGCCAGCTCGCGTACCATCTGCCAGAGGGCGCGGCGGGAGATGGGATCGACTCCGACCCCCGGTTCGTCGAGCAGCAGCACATCCGGGGTGCCGAGCAGGGCGCAGGCCAGCCCGAGCTTCTGCTTCATCCCGCCAGAGAGCTTGCCTGCCGGTCGTGCTGTGAAGCGGGCAAGATCGGTGAAGGCGAGCAGCCGCGCGAAGGTAGGCGTGCGTTCGGGCTCCAGTACGCCGCGCAAGTCAGCGTAGAGGGTGAGGTTCTCCAGCACGCTGAGATCCTCGTAGAGGCCGAACTGCTGGGGCATGTAGGCGAGGCGCTGACGCAACAGGTCTCCCTCGCTCACCGGATCCAGCCCCAGCACCCGGATGGTGCCCGCTTCGGGGATCAGCAGACCGGCCAGCAGGCGCAGCAAAGTGCTCTTGCCCGCGCCGTCGGGGCCGACCAGCCCGGTGATGCCGCCGGCCGGAATGGTGGCCGAGATGGCGTTGAGGGCGACCCGCTCGCCAAAGCGTTTGGTGAGCCCCTCGAGGGAGATGGCGCAGCTCATGGGGCCAGCCTGACGGTGACCGGCATCCCTTGGCGCAGGGCCGGGTCGGGGTCCTGCACCACGATGCGCAGCCGGTAGACGAGGTGAGTGCGCAGGTCCGGTGTCTCCACCGATTTCGGGGTGAACTCGGCGGTGGGCGAGACAAAGCCCACCACCCCGTGATAGGGCTGGCCCGGCCGCGAGTCGGTGGTGAGGGTCACCTTGGCGCCGCTCGGGAAGTGGCCGAGCCAGGGCTCCTCCACATAGGCGCGCACCCAGACTGGCGCGGTCAGGGAGAGGTTGAAGGCGGTCGCTCCGCTCTGCACCATGCTGCCGTTCTCGACGGCGCGGCTGATGATGATGCCGTCGCTGGGGGCGGTCAGGCTGGCATCCGCCAGCGCCAGTTCGGCACTGGCAAGCGCCGCTTTGGCCCCTTCCAGCTGGGCATCGGACTGGGCGATTTCCTCCGGGCGGTAGCCGGTTTCGAGCTGGGCGAGCTGTTCGCGTGCCGAGCGTACCTGCGCCTGGGTTTGGTCTCGCTGGGAGCGGGCGGTATCGAGCTGACCGCGGGAGATGGCGCCGGTGGCTGCCAATGCGCTCTGGCGGCGCCACTGCTGGTCGGCCTCCAGTGCAGCGGCTTCGGCGGCGGCCAGTGCTGCCCGGGCCCGGTCAGTCTCTTCGCTGCGATAGCCCTTGTGAATCAAGGCGTTGGCGGCAGTGAGCGCAGCCAGATTGGCCCGTGAGCTGTCGCGGCTGTGGGTGAGGGGGGCCGGATCCAGGCGTGCCAGCAGTTGACCGGCTTTTACCCTATCCCCCTCGTCTACCAGCACCTGATCGACGCGGCCGCCGACCCGAAAGGCCAGATTGACGTCGCGAATATCGACATTGCCGTAGAGGATGGAGCCGTCGGCCGGGCGCCCCTGCCACCAGAGGTAGCCGCCGATAACGGTTAGCAGCAGGGCTACGATTGCAATGCGTTGCTTCATACCGCTTCTCCTTGAGGATGGCTCTGCAACCAGAGGTAACCACTGAGAGCGGCCAGCAGCAGAGCTGCCATCGCGATGCGTTGTTTCATGCAGCGTCTCCTTCTTTGATGTCGGTGGGGCGCAGGCCGCGCAGGGCCCATACCAGCCGCTGTCTGGCGGCCTCGGGGTTGTCTATCTGGCTGAGAAAGGGGGCGGCCTTCTCGGGCAGCCAGCCGAGTTGGCGACCGCTGCCGGCGATCACCAGCGGCAGGCCGACCGACCCCATGATGAAGATCATCAGCTGGAGCGGGTGACCGGCGACCAGTGACCCTTCCGCCTGCGCCATCCGCACCTGTTCGATCAGCAGCAGGGGATGACGGCGCGGCAGGCTGAGCAGAAAACGCTGGGCCGCCCCTTCGCCTGCCAGCGCATCGCCAAACAGGTGGTTGATAAAGCCGCGCTGGCGCGCCACCAGCCCGATCAGCGCCTCCATGGTCGCCTCGAACATGGCGATGGCAGAGGGGTAGGAACCTTTGGCTGCCACCGATTTGAGCTCGTCATAGAGGGGGGCGTACCAGAGCTCCACCAGCTCGTCGATAAAGGCGTCGCGGTTACCGAAGTGGTAGACGAAAGAGCCAAGGTTCACCTCGGCCGCAGCCGCCAGCTCGCGCACCGTCAGGCCGCGCAGCCCCTTCTCGGTGGCGATGGCGAGGCCGGTATCGAGCAGTTTCTGCCGGGTTGGATTCATCGTTCTGGTTCCTGTTGCACAGATTTTGATCTGATTTATACGCATGTATAAATCAATCGCGCAGAAGTGAACAGATCTTTTTTTGAGCAAATCTCAGCAGGGATGAAAAACGGCGGGCATTCGAAAGAGATGGTTTGAAAACGTCCTTTGATTGAATGGGTTGCCGCAGATAAGGGCCAGAATTCGTGTAGATGACGGAGGCGGTGGAGAAATAAAAACGCCTCCACAGGGGAGGCGTTTTCAGATCAATCGCGCTTACAGAATAAAGCGGCTCAGATCCTCATCCTCGACAAGCGCACCGAGATGGGCGTTGACGTAGTCGGTGTCGATGACAAAGGTCTCGCCGGACTTCTCGGAGGCGTCATAGGAGATATCTTCCATCAGGCGCTCCATCACGGTGTGCAGACGACGGGCACCGATGTTCTCGGTACGCTCGTTAACCTGCCACGCCGCTTCGGCCAGACGGCGGATGCCATCCTTGGTGAACTCGATGTTGACCCCTTCGGTGGCCATCAGCGCCTTGTACTGATCGGTCAGGGAGGCGTTCGGTTCGGTCAGGATACGCTCGAAGTCATCTGTGGTCAGGGCGGTCAGCTCGACCCGGATCGGCAGACGGCCCTGCAGCTCGGGGATGAGGTCGGACGGCTTGGCGATCTGGAAGGCGCCGGAAGCGACAAACAGGATGTGGTCGGTCTTGACCATGCCGTGCTTGGTGTTGACGGTGCAACCTTCAACCAGCGGCAGCAGGTCGCGCTGAACCCCTTCACGGGAGACATCGGGGCCGGAGCTCTCGCCGCGCTTGCAGATCTTGTCGATCTCGTCGAGGAAGACGATGCCGTTGTTCTCGACCGCAGCGATGGCTTTCTGCTTCAGCTCTTCCGGATTGACCAGACGGGCTGCTTCCTCTTCGATCAGCGCCTTCATGGCCTCTTTGACCTTGATCTTGCGCTTCTTCTTCTGGTTCTGGCCCAGGTTCTGGAACAGCCCCTGCAGCTGGTTGGCCATCTCTTCCATGCCCGGCGGGGTCATGATTTCGACGCCCATCGGGGAGGCGGAGAGTTCCAGCTCGATCTCCTTGTCATCCAGCTGACCTTCGCGCAGTTTCTTGCGGAAGATCTGGCGGGTGTTGGAGTTGTCGGCTTTCTCTTCCTCACCCCAGGTGTTGCGCGGGTTGGGCAGCAGGGCGTCGAGGATGCGCTCTTCGGCGGCTTCCTCGGCGCGATATTTCATCTTCTCCATCTCGGTTTCGCGCACCAGCTTGATGGCGGCATCGGTCAGATCGCGGATGATGCTGTCCACTTCCTTGCCGACATAGCCCACTTCGGTGAACTTGGTCGCTTCCACCTTGATGAAGGGGGCGTTGGCCAGTTTGGCCAGACGACGGGCGATCTCGGTCTTGCCGACACCGGTCGGGCCGATCATCAGGATGTTTTTCGGGGTCACTTCATGGCGCATCTCTTCGTTGAGTTGCATCCGGCGCCAGCGGTTGCGCAGGGCAACGGCAACGGCACGCTTGGCATCGGCCTGACCAATGATGTGACGATCCAGCTCGTGGACGATTTCTCTCGGGGTCATCTCGGACATGATGGTGTTCCTGTATCCGGGGCGGGCAGTGCCCGCCCCTTGGGAAATTGGGTTTGGCTGGTGGCCTTATTTCGCCGAATAGTCCAGCACTTCGATGGTGTGGTTGCCGTTGGTGAAGACGCAGATGTCGCCCGCAATTTTGAGGGACTTCTCGACAATGGTCCTGGCATCCAGCTCGGTGTTTTCCAGCAGCGCGATGGCGGCGGACTGGGCGAAGTTGCCGCCGCTGCCGATGGCGATGAGATCGTGCTCCGGCTGCACCACGTCACCGTTGCCGGTGATGATGAAGGATTTGTGTTCGTCGGCCACGGCCAGCAGCGCTTCAAGGCGGCGCAGGGCGCGATCGGTGCGCCAATCTTTGGCCAGCGCCACGGCGGCGCGCTCCAGATTACCCTGATGGGCCTGCAGTTTTGCTTCGAAACGCTCGAGCAGGGTGAAGGCGTCGGCGGTACCGCCAGCAAAACCGGCCAGCACCTTGCCGTTATAGAGACGATGAACCTTGCGGGCGTTGCCCTTCATGACGGTGTTGCCAAGAGAGACCTGGCCATCGCCACCGATGACGACCTGACCGTTGCGGCGAACTGAAACTATGGTAGTCACTTTACTTACCTCGCTTGAGCCGAATGACGGCCTGACTGTGCATGGCAAGAAAGATGGGGATGGCAAACGGGCTTTTCAACCCTGCCTTTGGTCGGGATAAACGGGGTAGCAAACAGCGTGGGTGCGAGTGACACCAAAAGAACAGGGCCGGGTGTTGCCACCCGGCCCTGCGTCATCGGTAAGCGGATTACCCTTTCTTGGGAATGCAGCCGCTGATGCCGGAGCTCTGCAGCTTGCTGTTGGCCGCGTCGGCGGCCGCCTTGCCGTTGAAGGGGCCCACCATCACCTTGTAGACGGTGCCGTTGGCGCCATTGATCACCTGCAGGCTGGAAGAGAGGCCAGCGGTGAAGGCGATACGCGCCTTGAGCGACTCTGCGGAATCCTGCGAGCGCAGGGCTGCGCACTGCATCATATAGCGACCGCTGTCGGCGGCTGCGGTCTGGGCTGGCGGAGTGGCCGCTTTGGCCTTGGCCGCTTCGGCCCGCTCCCGTTCCAGCTCGGCGCGGATCTCCCGCTCCATCCGTTCCCGTTCAGCCTTGCGGTCGATCACCTGCTCTTGCGCACTGGCAACCGGTGCACCCGAGGTGGAAGGGGTGGTCGCCGGATTGGGCTGATAGGGCTTGGGCTGGCCGATCGGTGTTCCCGGCTGGGGAATGTCGGTCGGCACCGGCTGCGGCAGTTTTTCCGGCTGCAGGGTCATGGTATCTGCCGGCGGTGGCGGCAGCACACCCGGCTGGGTCGGCGGCTCTATGATATCGACCTGCTTGTTCTCAAGCCGTTCGATGTAGCTCCACTTCTCCTGAGGCAGCCCGTTATTCTGCGCTTTTGGCTTGTTGGCCTTTACCTGCTCCTCAATGGTGGGGGCGTCGTTGCCCTTGCCATTGATCATGTAGAGGAAGCCACCAAAGCCTGCCAGCAGTGCCACGACCAGCAGCACTGGAATAACAGGAAAGCGGCGAGGGGCCGCTTTCTTGGTATTGCGGCCACCCGCCCGACGTCGCGGGCGGCTGCCGACATAATCCCGGGTTGCCATCTATTACATGCGCTCCAGGGTATGGATGCCCAGTACGCCGAGGCCCAGTTTCAGTACCTTGGCGGTGGCGGCGCACAGCAGCAGACGGCTCTGACGGGTTGCTTCGTCCACGCCATCCTTGTTGATCGGGCAGGCTTCATAGAAGGTCATGAAGTTGCCGGACAACTCGTACAGGTAGGTACAGAGCAGGTGCGGCATACCTTTGTCGGCCACGCCGTTGACCGCGTCGGAGAACTGGATCAGCTTCTGGGCCAGCACCTCTTCGGCCTCTTCGTTCAGGGTCACGTTGCCGGTCAGCGTCTCGGCATCGATGTTGGCCTTGCGGAAGATGGACTGGATACGGGTGTAGGCGTACTGCAGGTAAGGGGCAGTGTTGCCTTCAAACGACAGCATCAGATCCCAGTCGAAGATGTAGTCGGTAGTACGGTTCTTGGAGAGATCCGCATACTTCACCGCGCCCATGGCGATGGCGTTGACCACGTTGGCCTTCTCTTCGGCAGAGAGGTCGCTGTTGCGGCTCTCCAGCAGCGCAGCGGCGCGCTCTTCGGCCTCGTTGAGCAGGTCAACCAGCTTGACGGTGCCACCGGAACGGGTCTTGTAGGGACGACCATCCTTGCCCAGCATCATGCCGAAGGCGTGGTGCTCGAGGGGGACGGATTCCGGCACATAGCCCGCCTTGCGGGTGATGGTCCAGGCCTGCATCAGGTGCTGGTGCTGACGGGAGTCGATGAAGTACATGACACGGTCGGCGCCCAGGGTCTCATAACGGTATTTGGCACAGGCGATGTCGGTGGTGGTGTAGAGGAAACCGCCATCGCTCTTCTGGATGATGACGCCCATGGCCTCGCCATCTTTGTTCTTGAACTCGTCCAGGAAGACAACGGTAGCGCCTTCGCTCTCGACCGCCAGCCCCTTGGCTTTCAGGTCGGCCACGATCTCCGGCAGCATGTCGTTGTACATGGACTCGCCCATGATGTCCTTGTTGGTCAGGGAGACATTCAGGCGGTCGTAGTTGATCTGGTTCTGTTCCATGGTCATGTCAACCAGCTTCTTCCACATGGTACGGCAGTACTCGTCGCCGCCCTGCAGCTTGACCACGTAGTTACGGGCGCGCTCGGCGAAGGCTTCGTCTTCGTCGTAGCAACGCTTGGCCTGGGTGTAGAAGGCTTCCAGATCCTTGAGCGCCATGTCGCTGGCGTGCTCGTTGGACATCTTCTCCAGATAAGCGATCAGCATGCCGAACTGGGTGCCCCAGTCACCGATGTGGTTGGCGCGGATCACTTTGTGGCCGAGGAATTCCAGCGCGCGCGCAGCTACGTCACCGAGTACGGTGGAGCGGATGTGGTGCACCGCCATCTCTTTGGCCACGTTGGGGGCGGAGTAGTCCACCACCACGGTTTGTGGCGCGGGCAACCGTACGTTGGCGCTGGCAGAGGTCACCATGGCCTCAACCTGACCGGCCAGCCAGCGCTGGTCGAAGAAGAAGTTGATGAAGCCGGGACCGGCGATCTCGACCTTGGCGATCAGGTCGGAGGCAGGCAGATGCTCGATGATGGCAGCCGCCAGCTCACGGGGATTCTTGCGGGCCGGTTTGGCCAGCAGCATGGCCAAGTTGGTAGCCAGGTCGCCGTGAGCTTTTTCCTTGCATCGGTCTACTTGCACGCGGGCTTCCAGGTCCGCCGGCAGGACGCCTGCTGACTTGAGATTGGCTACCGTTTGTTCAAGTAGATGATGAATATGCTCTTTCATAACTGACCACCAAGGTTGCGCGTCGAAAAATGACTGATATATAAGGGCGTGAATTTTACCCGCATCGGCCCGAGAAAACTATAGGGATGACCCGCCGCTCGCTGTCGGGCGGATATTTCACTGCGTTTAGCGCCATATTCCAGAATATTGGGCGGAAATTACGGTGCTCATCCATTTCTACTGCATATCGAAGCGGCTTGTCCAGGCTATTTTCCCCTGATTGTTAAGGGTTTTTCCTTTCCACTGACGGGAATGATCTCCTCCCTCTGGCCCGGCGTATCAACAGAGGTTCCCAACCGAGGAGTTTGCGATGCGACTGGCGCTGTTTCCCCTATCTGCCCACCTGCTGCCCGGCGGCATCATGCCGCTGCGGATCTTCGAACCGAGATACCAGCGGATGATTGCCGAGGCGGGGGAGTCCGGCTTTGCCCTCTGCATGGTGGACCCTCGCCAGCCCGACGCCCTGCGCAACATGCTGCCCATCGCCACCCGGGTCACCATCATCGATTTCGACCGGCTGCCGGACGGCATGTTGGGGATTACGGTGCAGGGGATGGAGCGGGTGCAGATAGAGGATCTGTGGCAGGAGCAGGATGGCCTGCGTATCGGCGAGGTGACGCCGCTGACGGCCTGGCCGCCCCGCCGGCTCCATCCTGATCAGCAACCGCTGGTCGAGGCACTGCGGGAGGTGTTTGCCGACTATCCCGACTACGCCGCCCTCTATCCCACCCCCCGCTGGGACGATGGCAACTGGGTGGCCCAGCGCTGGCTGGAGGTGTTGCCGATCCCCCCTGAACAGAAACAACTGCTGCTGGCCGCCGCCGACAATCAGCCCGCCATCGCCCTGCTCAAGGGGGTTCTGGTGGCCAGCCACTGATTTTTTCTGACCTGCTGATCCGCCAGCGCCGCAGCGCCGTACAAGTCATCACCACAGCATTTTCGACAGCACACCAAAGGGATGGCGCAATGGCATATACTGGCCAACCACACTCGACCATACGCAGGACCTCGCCCGTGATGGATAACCCGGATGGCGACCTCAAATCTCTGCTGATCAGGGTGGCAGAGCAGGCCGACAAGGCTGCTTTTGCTCGCCTGTTCCAACACTTTGCGCCGCGCATTCGCAGCTATGGCCTGCGCCATCTCGGCAGCGAGGCCAACGCCATGGAGCTGGTGCAGGAGACCATGCTGCTGGTATGGCAGAAGGCACGCCTCTACCACCCCGAGAAGGGGGCGCCGACCACCTGGATCTACACCGTGATGCGCAACCAGTGCTTCGACATGCTGCGCCGTCGTCGCGCCAGCAAGGAGGAGCTCTGTGCCGAGGAGCTGTGGCCCGTGCTGGAGTTTCAGGCCGAAGAGGAGCATCTGAGCGGAGGGGAGGATGCGGTGCTGACCCGTCAGATGGCCCACTATCTGGGCACCCTGCCGGAGCCGCAACAGCAGGTGGTGCGCGGCATCTATCTGCAGGAGTTCTCCCAGCAGGAGCTGGCGGAGCGACTCGGCGTGCCGCTCGGTACCATCAAGTCCCGCCTCCGGCTGGCGTTACAGAAACTGAAAGAGCAAGTGGAGCAAGGCCATGATTAAAGCCCATCCGACCGACCCTATGCTGCGCGCCTTCGCCGCCGACGAGCTGCCTCTGCCGCTGGCGGTGGGGCTCTCCGCTCACTGTGAACTCTGCCCCGATTGTGCTGCCCGACTGAAGACATTCGAAGAGGAGCTGGCGCAGCAATATCTTGCTTCGCCAGCAGAGCCTGAGCTGGACTCCCGCGATGAAGTGGGACTGGACGCCGGATTCGACGCCATGCTGGCGGATATTCTGGCCCAGCCGCTGGCAGAGCCCCTCTCCGAGCCAACACATGACCAGCCCCGAGCCCAGCCCAGCGAGTTGGAGGTAGCCGGTCACGCCTACCGTTTGCCACGGGTGCTGGCCCGCTATCGTTCGCCCAAGTGGCGCCATATCGGGGCTATTCGTCAGCAGAGTCTTCCGCTGGACGAGATGGGGGCGCGCGCCAGTTTGCTCCATATCGAAGCGGGCGGTCGCATCCCCGAGCACACCCATCAGGGCTATGAGCTGACCTTGCTGTTGGCTGGCAACATTCAGGATGGCGATACCCTTTACAAGGCGGGGGATTTCATTTGGCGCGATGCCAGCCACTCCCACAGCCCGCATACGCCAGATGGTTGCCTCTGCTACACGGTGCAGGATGCGCCGGTGCAGTTCACCAAGGGGTTGTCGCGGCTGCTGAATGGCATCAGCCAGCATCTCTATTGAGCACCATGACGCTATAGAAAAAGGGACCAGATTGGTCCCTTTTTTCATTTGATTGCTGGTTGCCGGTCAGGCGACAAACACCAGATAGACGGCGAATGCCACGATAAAGCGGTAGATGGCGAACGGGATAAAGTCGATGCGGCGGATCAATGTCAGGAAGGTCTTGATCGCAAACATCGCTACCACGAAAGCGGTGATAAAGCCCACGGCAAACATCGGGAAGTCGGCCATCGAGAGAAAATCGCGGCTCTTGTAGAGATCAAGCCCGCTGGCCGCCACCATCATGGGCACCGCCATGATGAAGGAGAACTCGGCGGCGGCGTGACGGCTGATCCCCATCAGCATGCCACCACTGATGGTTGCGCCCGAGCGGGAGAAGCCGGGCCACAGGGCCAGACACTGGAACAGGCCGATGCCGAACGCCTGCTTGTAGCTGATGTCATCCAGGGTTTCGGCTGTGACTGCAGGGCGGAACTTCTCGGCGATGATCAGCAGGATGCCCCCCGCGACCAGCGCGTACATGACGGTCTGTGGACCAAACAGGTTGGCCTTAATCCAGCTGTGGATGGCCAGACCGACCACGATGGCGGGCATCATGCCGAGGATGACATGCACCAGCGACAGGGTCGCGTGATCCCGGGACGGCTTCTGGCCGAAGTGGATGCCAATCAGGCCAAACAGGCGGCGCCAGAAGACGGCGACCACGGCGAGGATGGAGCCAAGCTGGATCACCACTTCGAAAGTGGCAGCCTTGGGCCCTTCAAAGCCCAGCAGATGGCCGACGATAATCATGTGGCCAGTGGAGGAGACGGGGAGGAACTCGGTCAGCCCCTCGACGACGCCCAGAATAAAGGCGACCAGCAGGCTATAAGTGTCAGTCATCGAACAAACAATCCTTAACTTCGTTGATGTAAAAACGCCCCGAAAGGGTCTCGGGGCGGCATATCTTGCTCGATTGTGACTGCTGAGGCTATGTAAAAATCATGAATTCTTTAAGTTAGTCGCGGATAAAGCGGTAGCGGGTCTGGTGGTGATAACGCCCGCCCGGCAGCAGCCAGGGGTTGCCCAGCTCGGGGCGATTGGGGCTGTCCGGTAGCTGTTGCGCCTCCAGACAGAAGCCGTCGTGATCCCGGTGCGACTGGCCGCTACGGTTCGGGGTATTGGCCAGCCAGTTGCCGCTGTAAAACTGCAGTGAAGGCTGGTTGGTGTAGACCTCCATCGCCAGCTGCCTGTCACCTGATACCACTCGAGCTGCCCACTTCTGCTCCGGTCCATTGAGCACAAAGGCGTGATCGTACCCCTTGGCCTGTTGCTGCTGGGGATGGTTCAGCCAATCCTGGCCAATCAGGCGCTCGCGGCGCAGATCGAATGGCCCCTCCACCGGAGTGATGGCGATCGGCAAACCGATCGGGTCGGTCGGCAGGAAGTGGTCGGCATTGATGCTGATGAGGTGGTCACGGACATCTCCGCCATCAGTTTGCCCATCGAGATTGAAGTAGGCGTGGCTGGTAAGGCTGACCGGGGTCGCTGCATCTGTGCTGGCCACAAAATCCACCACCAGATCGCTCTGCTCCAGCCGGTACTCCAGGGTGACCCGCAGATTGCCGGGAAAGCCCTGATCCCCCGCCCGAGAGAGCAGCGCCAGCTTGACCCGATCCGCTTCCAGCTCCTTGATCTGCCACTGCTGGCGATGAAAGCCCGCCTGCCCGCCATGCAGGCAGTTGGGGGCCTGATTGGCATCCAGCGACCAGCGCTTGCCATCGCGTAGCAGTTCGGCGCCGCCGATGCGGTTGGCAAAACGCCCGGCCACCGCGCCCAGCCACACCTGTTGGGCGGGATAGGCGTCGTCGGCACAACCCAGCAGGACTTCGCGCCGTTTGCCCGCCACCGGCAGGGTGAGGGAGGTGAGGGTGGCGCCGAAATCGAGGCCGCGCAGGCGCAGCCCCTCCTCGTTTTCCAGCTCGAATGGCGTCATGGCGCTGCTCATAGCTTGCCTGCACCGGCGCTGGCAGAGCAGACGTAGCAGTCGGCCTTGAGGCCCGAGATGGCCGGATACTCCGCCTCGACGGCGGCGATCACCTCGGCCACTTTCTCCGGGCGCAACAGGGCGACCACGCAGCCGCCGAAGCCGCCGCCAGTCATCCGCACGCCGCCATCTGTGCCTATCCTAGCCTTGATGATCTCCACCAGACCGTCGATGGCGGGCACTGTGATCTCGAAGTCATCGCGCATGGCGGCGTGCGACTCGGCCATCAGCTCGCCGAGTCGGGTCAGATTGTGGCTGGCCAGCGCATCGGCGGCCGCCAGGGTGCGGGCGTTTTCCCCTACGATGTGGCGGGCACGGCGGTAGCAGGCCTCATCCAGCCCGGCTTTGCCCGCTTCCAGTCCGGCCAGATCGAGATCGCGCAGCGCCTTGACCCCGTAGTGACGGGCGGCCTCTTCGCACTGCTGGCGACGGGTGTTGTATTCGCTGTCCACCAGACCGCGGCGCACATTGGAGTTGACGATCAGCACCGCCAGATCCGCCGGCATGGGGATGAGGCGGGTCTCCAGCGAGCGGCAGTCGAGCAGCAGGGCGTGGCCGGTTTTGCCGCTGGCGGAGATCATCTGATCCATGATGCCGCAGTTGCAGCCGACGAACTTGTTCTCCGCCTGCTGACCGTTGAGAGCGATCTCCGCCTGGCTGATATCGAGCCCCAGCGCCTCCTTGAAGGCCTGACCGATGGCCACTTCCAGCGAGGCGGAGGAGGAGAGTCCCGCCCCCTGCGGCACGTTGCCGGAGACCACCAGATCGAGGCCGCGCAGGGCATAACCACGCTCCTGCAGATACTTCACCACGCCGCGGATGTAGTCGCTCCAGCGCTGGTTGGGGTGGTGCTCGATGGGCTGGTCGAGGTCGAACTGGTCGCGCTGGTTGTCGTAGTCGGCGGCGATCACCTGTACTTGCCGGTCATCGCGCAGACCTATGGCAACGCAGGTCTCGTAGTCGATGGCGCAGGGCAGCACGAAGCCGTCGTTGTAGTCGGTATGTTCACCGATGAGGTTGACGCGGCCGGGGGCGCGCACCAGCAGATCGGGCGCTTTGGCAAATTGCTCGGCAAAAACGGTGCTGACGCGTTGGCTGGGGGTCATAGGGCCTCCTCATTGGTGTGGTTGGTCTGGGTGTAGTGAACGGGGCTCAGAGCGCGTAGCCGTTCGGCGGCCTGCTCCGGAGTCAGGTCGCGCTGGGTTTCGGCCAGCATCTCGAAGCCCACCATAAATTTGCGCACGGTAGCGGAGCGCAGTAGTGGCGGATAGAAGTGGGCGTGCAGCTGCCACGCCTCGGGGCACTCCGATTTGGGCGGTGCAAAGTGCCAGCCCATGGAGTAGGGGAAGCTGCACTCGAACAGGTTGTCGTAGCGGCTGGTGAGCTCCTTGAGCGCCACTGCCAGATCCTGTTGCTGGGCCTTGGTCAGGTTGAGCATGGAGGGGAGGTGCGCCTTGGGCAGCAGCAGGGTTTCGAACGGCCAGGCGGCCCAGAAGGGGACCACGGCAAGCCAGTGCTCGGTCTCCACCACGATGCGCGAGCGATCCGCCAGCTCCCGCTCCACATACTCCAGCAGCATGGGGCGGCCATGCTCGGCCAGCCAGTCACGCTGGTGCTGCTCTTCGCGGGCGATCTCGTTGGGCAGGAAGTCGCTGCCCCAGATCTGGCCGTGGGGGTGCGGGTTGGAGCAGCCCATGACGGCACCTTTGTTTTCAAAGACCTGCACCCACTCCCACTGGGCCGACAGTTCGGCGACCTGATCCATCCAGGTGGTGATCACCCCCTCGATGGCGGGCAGCGGCAGCTCGGGCAGGGTCTTGCCGTGATCCGGCGAGAAGCAGATGACCCGGCTGGTGCCGCGGGCGGCTTCCAGCTTCAGCAGGGGATCGCTGGCGCTATCGGCGGCCGGAGTATCCTGCATCAGAGCGGCGAAGTCGTTGGTAAAGACGAAGGTGCCCTGATAGTCGGGGTTGATGTCGCCAGTGACCCGGGGGTTGCCCGCGCAGAGGAAGCAGTCGGGATCGTGGGCCTGTTTGGGGGCCTGACTCACCTTCTCCACCTGTCCCTGCCAGGGGCGTTTGGCCCGATGGGGGGAGACCAGCACATACTGGCCGGTCAGCGGGTTGAAGCGGCGATGGGGATGATCGACGGGGTTGAACATCATCTCTCCTGAATAAGGTATTGAAAAATAGGGTCGTCTATTAACAGGGAGCAGGCAGGCCTACTCCTCGTAACCGTTCGGATTGGCGGATTGCCAGCGCCAGCTGTCGGCGCACATGGCGTCGATGTTGCGGGTCGCCCGCCAGCCCAGCTCGCGCTCGGCCTTGGCCGGATCGGCCCAGCAGGCGGCGATGTCGCCCGGGCGGCGCGGTTCGATGCGAAATGGCAACTGCTTGCCACAGGCGGCGGAGAAAGCGGCGACCAGCTGCAACACGCTCTGGCCCTCGCCGGTGCCCAGGTTGTAGGTGTGCATGCCACCCTTGCCGGCGCAGTGTTGCAGTGCCTTGACGTGCCCTTCGGCGAGATCCATCACGTGGATGTAGTCGCGCACACCGGTGCCGTCCGGGGTGGGGTAATCGTTTCCAAAGACAGACAGGCAGTCGCGACGGCCAATGGCGACCTGGGTGATATAGGGCATCAGATTGTTGGGAATGCCTTGGGGATCTTCCCCCATAGTGCCCGAGTCGTGGGCGCCGACCGGGTTGAAGTAGCGCAGCAGGGTCATGCTCCAGTGGGGTTCGGCCAGTTGCAGATCTTCGAGGATCTCCTCGATGATCAGCTTGGAGCGACCGTAGGGGTTGGTGGCGCTGCGCGGGAAATCCTCGCGGATCGGCAGGCTGGCGGGATCGCCGTAGACGGTGGCCGAGGAGCTGAACACCAGATTGTGCACCCCGGCCCGTTTCATCGCCTGCAGCAGAGTGAGGGTGCCGCCGAGGTTGTTCTCGTAGTAATCCAGTGGAATGCGAGTCGACTCACCGACCGCCTTGAGGGCGGCAAAGTGGATCACTGCATCGATCTGCTGTTCGGCGAAGATCCGGTCCAGCAGGGCGGCATCGCGAATATCTCCTTGATATAACACGGGTTGCTGGCCGCTGATAGCCGCGACTCGAGTCAATACGCTGCGCTTGCTGTTGCAGAGGTTGTCGACCACCACGGGATTCATGCCTGCCGCTTGCAGGGCCAGACAGGTGTGGCTGCCGATATATCCGCAACCGCCGGTGACCAGAACGTTCATCTTGCTCTCCACTGAAAAGTGTCTGGAAGCAGTCTAGCCGAGGGTGTGGCGACCAAACTGTGAGCTTGCTTGCAAAACAGTGTAAACGATTACACTGTTTTTATGGTTATCCTGACGGCAGATATACGTTTCACCCCTGTTTTCAATGGGTTTGCTGGGTATAATGGCGCTCTATTGCACAGTGAAAGAAGTGAAAACAGCATGAGCACCATCAAGGATGTCGCCCGTTTGGCCAATGTGTCGGTGGCAACGGTTTCACGGGTGATGAACAACTCCCCCAAGGCCAGCGCTGCGTCTCGCGAAGTGGTGCAGAAGGCAATGGCCGAACTGGGCTACACCCCCAACGCCAACGCGCGGGCACTGGTCAGCCAGACTTGCGACACCATGGGGGTGGTGGTCGGTGATGTAGCCGATCCCTTCTTCGGTGCACTGGTGAAGGGGGTCTCCGGCGTGGCCGTCGAGCAGAACCTTCACCTGTTGATGGGTAACGGTTTTCACAAGGAGCGTCAGGAGCGTGAAGCGATCGAGCTGCTGATCGGCAAGCGCTGCGAGGCGCTGGTGGTGCACAGCAAGGCGCTCAGCGACGAAGAGCTCTGCGACTACGCCATGCGGGTGCCCGGTATGGTGCTGATCAACCGTGATATTCCTGCCCTTAAGGGGCGCTGCATCGCTCTCAACAACCGGCTGGGGGCGGCTACGGCGACTCGCCACCTGATCGAACTGGGCCACCGCCATATCGCCTTTATCAGCTCTGATCACGCCATCGAGGATGCCACCTTGCGTCTGCAGGGGTATCAGGATGGGCTGATGGAGGCGGGTCTGGCAGCCGATCCCGAGCTTATCGAGAGTGGCACCCCGAACGAGGAGGGGGGCGAGCGCGCCATGCTCAACCTGTTGGCCAAGGGGCTCAAGGTGACCGCCGTGGTTGCCTATAACGATGCCATGGCGGCGGGCGCCATCTCAGTGCTGGCCGACAACGGCCTGCGAGTGCCGGAGGAGGTTTCGGTGGTGGGCTTCGATGACATCATCTATGCCAGATACCTGAGGCCCAAGCTCTCCACCATGCGCTATCCCATCGAGCTGATGGCGGCCCAGGCGGCCAAGCTGGCCATTCAGCTGGCGGCGGGGGAGAGTGACGCGACCCAGAGCCGGATCTATACCCCCACCCTGATCAATCGCCACTCGGTGGCACCGGTTCGGGCCGGATAGCCCCCTTTTGCGGCCCTGTTCGGGGCCGTTTCTTGCACAGTTATTGTTTTACCTATTTTTAATCATTTTTACTCCGCTTTACTTAACAAAATTAGTGTAATCGTTTACATCTGTGTGAGCGAGATCGCCGTTCCCTGCGTCATACTTCTCTAGACTGAATACGTTTTCCAATCAGCAGGGAGAGAGTGAATGCTCAGGGAGATAGTGGCGCGTCAGGATTGGCAGACTCAGGCCATTACGTCGGTAAACCGGCTGGCAGCCCATACCCCCATGTTCAGCTGGCGCAGCGAAGCGGATGCCAGGGGTGATCTGGCCTCTTCCTCCCGTCTCTTGCTCGATGGCGAGTGGCGCTTCTCCTTCTTTGCCGCCCCCGAGCGGGTGCCCGAGAGCTGGCTGGCGCAGGATCTGGCGGATGCCTGCCCCATTACAGTGCCGGGTAACTGGCAGCTGGATGCCGCCTATCCGGCTACGCGGCCGCTCACCGATGGCCCCATCTACACCAATATCAAGTACCCCTTTCCCTGCGATCCGCCCCGGGTGCCAGCAGAGAACCCCACCGGTTGCTACTCCCGCGAGTTCGAATTGCCCGCCGACTGGCTGGCAAGCGGCCAGAGCCGGATCATCTTCGACGGGGTTAGCAGTGCCTTCCACCTCTTCTGCAACGGCCGCTGGGTAGGTTACTCCCAGGACAGCCGCCTGCCCGCCGAATTCGATCTGACCCCATATCTGCAGAGCGGTCGCAACCGGTTGGCGGTGCTGGTGCTGCGCTGGTCCGACGGCTCCTATCTGGAAGATCAGGATATGTGGTGGCTGTCGGGGATCTTCCGCTCCGTCAGCCTGCTGCACAAACCGTCCCGCCATCTGATGGATATGCGGGTGACCCCCGAGCTAGATGCCTGCTATCGGGATGGTCGTCTCAAGATTGCCCTGCAAGTCGCCAATGGGGCTGGGCTGTCGGTAGAGGCCAATCTCTATGACGGTGGCGAGCGGGTCGCAACCCTGCGCCAGCCGATCGGTACCCAAGCCATTGATGAAAAAGGGGCGTATGACGATCGCGCCGAGTTCTGGCTCGACGTGGCTGCGCCGCGCAAGTGGAGCGCCGAGACGCCCCATCTCTATCGCCTGACCCTGACCCTGCTGGACGAGCTGGGCCAGGCTATCGAGAGCGAGGCGTGCGATGTAGGCTTTCGGGTGGTGGAGATCCGTGGCGGCCTGCTGCGGGTCAACGGTCAGCCGCTGCTTGTTCGCGGTGCCAACCGTCACGAGCATCACCCCGCCAAAGGCTATGCCATCGATCGCGCCACCATGGAGCGGGATCTGCTGCTGATGAAGCGCCACAACTTCAATGCGGTGCGCTGCTCCCACTATCCCAACCACCCCGACTTCTATCGCCTGTGCGATCGGCTCGGTCTCTATGTGGTGGACGAGGCGAATCTGGAGACCCACGGCATGACTCCGATGGGGCGGCTGGCGCGGGATCCCGCCTGGAGCAATGCCTTTCTGGAGCGGGCGACCCGCATGGTGGCGCGGGATTTCAACCACCCCTCCATCATCATCTGGTCGCTGGGCAACGAGTCGGGTTACGGCCCGGCCCACGATGCCATGTATGGCTGGATCAAGCGCAGCGATCCGAGCCGTCCGGTGCAGTACGAGGGGGGCGGGGCCGATACCCCGGCCACCGACATCATCTGCCCCATGTATGCCAGAACCCATCAGGATCAGCCCTTCCCGGCGGTGCCCAAGTGGGCGCTGGCCAAGTGGATCGGCCTGCCCGGCGAGCACCGGCCGCTGATCCTCTGCGAATATGCCCACGCCATGGGCAACAGTCTCGGGGGCTACACCCACTACTGGCAGGCGTTTCGCGATCATCCACGTCTGCAAGGCGGGTTTGTCTGGGATTTGGTCGATCAGGGGCTCGACAAATACACCGCCGATGGTCGCCACTACTGGGGCTACGGCGGCGACTTTGGTGATGTGCAAAATGATCGCCAGTTCTGCTGCAACGGCCTGCTGTTCCCGGATCGCACCCCCCATCCCGCCCTGTGCGAGGCTAAGCGCGCCCAACAGCCGTTCCGTTTTGCCCTGCTCGAGCACACCCCGCTGCGGGTGCGGATCGAGAGCGAATACCTGTTTCGGGAAACCGACAACGAGCGGCTTTGCTGGCAGTTGTGTGAGAACGGCCATGTGCAGCAGCAGGGGGAGTTCTCCCTTGAGCTGGCGCCACAGGGGGTGGTCGAGTTGACCCTGAGCGAGACACTGCCCGCCTTTGCGGCAGGCTCACTGGCTTGGCTCGATCTGGCCATCGTTCAGCCGCAGGCTACCCCCTGGTCGCAGGCGGATCACAAGGTCGCCCGTCAGCAGTTCACCCTGCCGACCCCCCTTGCTCTGCCTGCTCCCGCCGCTGCCGCCACCCTGAGCGAGCAGCCGGATGGCTGGCGGGTCACCACCGCAAACAGTCAGTGGCGGCTCGACAAGCAGAGCGGCCGCATCACCAGTTGGCAAAAATCGGGGCAGGAGCAGTTGCTGGCGCCGATCATGGATCACTTCTACCGGGCGCCGCTCGACAACGACATCGGCACCAGCGAAGCGGATCACGCCGACCCCAACTCCTGGATTGCCCGCTGGCAGGTGTGTGGTCTCGGCCAGTGGCAGCACCGCTGTCTGGGGATTGCGGTCGCCGGAGGGGATATCCGGGTCAGTCATGGCTACTTCCACCACGATGAGCTGCTGCTGGTGAGTCACTGGCATCACCGCTTTACCGACGATGGCGCCATGAGCCTAGAGATAGAAACCGAGCTGGCACAGGTGCTGCCGTCGCTGCCGCGGATCGGTCTGCTGCTTCATCTGGCCGAGGTACCGGCGCGAGTCGAATGGCTTGGGCGTGGGCCGCACGAGAACTATCCGGATCGTCTGCTGGGCGCCGATCTTGGTCGCTGGAGTTTGCCGCTGGAGGCGATGCACACCCCTTACATTTTCCCGAGTGACAACTGATACCCGCCAGTTGCAGCTGGGCAGCACGACGGTGAGCGGCAGCTTCCATTTCAGTGCCAGCCGCTTCAGTCAGCAGCAGCTGGCCGCCGCCCGTCACCAGAGCGATCTGGTGGCCGAAGAGGGGCTGTGGGTCTGTCTCGATGGCGCCCACATGGGGGTGGGTGGCGATGACTCCTGGAGTCAGAGCGTGCGTCCCGAGTATCAACTGCTCGAGCGTCGTTACCGTTGGGGCTGCACTCTCCGTTAAGCCAGCTATTGAGACGACTGTCGAGCCTGTGCGCCATTTTGACAACAGACCAGTAACGACTAGCCTCAATGCTGTGGGAAAGATTGAGTCTCAAATCTGATTTTTATTTATATGTATTTGAAAAATAAATATAAAGTTTCAATGTAACAGAGTGTAAACGTTTTCATTTTGTCGTCATGATCACAGAAGAAATGACAACAAACTGATTACATTGATTGGCGCTTGCTCAATTGCTCGCCACCCTACAACACAGATAGACACATCGGAGCACACATAATGAAAAAACTGACCACAGTTGCCGCCCTGCTGATGGGCATGATGGCTGGAGCCAATGCCCAGGCTGACACCCGTATCGGGGTAACCGTCTACAAATATGACGACAACTTCATGGCGGTCGTGCGCAAGGCCATCGAGAAGGAGGCGGCAGCCACTCCGGGGGTGGAGCTGCTGATGAACGACTCCCAGAATGACCAGTCCAAACAGAACGACCAGATCGACGTGCTGCTGGCCAAAGGGGTGAAGGCGCTGGCCATCAACCTGGTAGACCCGGCTGCGGCACCGGTGGTGATTGAGAAAGCCCGTGGCGAAGATATCCCGGTGGTCTTCTACAACAAGGAGCCGAGCGCTACCGATCTGGCCAGCTACGACAAGGCCTACTACGTGGGCACCGACTCCAAGGAGTCAGGGATCATCCAGGGTCAGCTGATTGCCAAACACTGGAAAGCCCATCCGGAGTGGGATCTGAACAAGGATGGCGTGATCCAGTTCGTGCTGCTGAAAGGGGAGCCGGGCCACCCGGATGCCGAAGCGCGCACCTCCTACGTGGTCAAGACCCTGAACGATGGCGGCGTCAAGACTGAACAACTGCATATGGATACCGGTATGTGGGATACCGCCATGGCGAAAGACAAGATGGACGCCTGGATCTCCGGCCCCAACGCCAACAAGATCGAAGTGGTCATCGCCAACAACGACGGCATGGCAATGGGTGCAGTCGAGTCACTGAAAGCCCAGGGTAAGACTGCCATTCCGGTATTCGGCGTCGATGCGCTGCCGGAAGCGTTGGCCATGGTCAAGAGCGGTGCCATGGCGGGTACCGTGCTGAACGATGCGGCCAACCAGGCCAAAGCCACCTTCGAGCTGACCAAGAATCTGGCTGAAGGCAAACCGGCCGGTGAAGGCACCAAGTGGAATATCGTCGACAAGGTAGTACGTGTTGCCTACGTCGGTGTGGATAAAGACAACCTGTCCCAATTCGAGTAATTCCCTCCTCCAGGGCAAGGGAGATCCCCTTGCCCTTTTTTCAACCAGATGTGATGGCTGATATGACAACACAGCAACAATCAGAATGGCTGTTGGAGATGATTGACGTCAGTAAGAGCTTTCCCGGCGTCAAGGCACTCGATAATGTCAATTTACGGGTCCGTCCTCATTCTGTGCATGCGTTGATGGGCGAGAACGGAGCGGAAAATCCACACTGCTCAAGTGCCTGTTCGGCATTTACGAGAAGGATCAGGGCAAGATCTTCTTCAAGGGGCAGGAGATCAACTTCACCTCCTCCAAAGAGGCGCTGGAAAATGGCGTCTCCATGGTGCATCAGGAGCTCAACCTGGTGCTGCAGCGTACCGTGATGGACAACATGTGGCTCGGCCGCTACCCCACCAAGGGGTGGTTTATCGACCACGGCAAGATGTATGACGACACCAAGCGCATCTTCGATGAGCTGGATATCGACATCGACCCCAAGGTGAAGGTCGCGACCCTGTCGGTCTCCCAGATGCAGATGATCGAGATCGCCAAGGCGTTCTCCTACGATGCCAAGATCGTCATCATGGACGAACCTACTTCCTCCCTGACCGAGAAAGAGGTGAACCACCTCTTCAAGATCATCAACAAGTTGAAGGAGAAGGGGTGCGGCATCGTCTACATCTCTCACAAGATGGAGGAGATCTTCCAGCTCTGTGACGAGATCACCATATTGCGGGATGGTCAGTGGGTGGCAACCCAGCCGCTCAAGGGCATGACCATGGATCAGATCATCGGCATGATGGTCGGCCGTGAACTGACCCAGCGCTTCCCGGAAAAGACCAACCAGCCGAAAGAGGTGATCCTCGAGATCGAACACCTGACGGCGAAGAACCAGCCCTCCATTCAGGATGTGACATTCAACCTGCACAAGGGGGAGATCCTCGGCATCGCCGGACTGGTGGGGGCCAAGCGCACCGACATCGTCGAGACCCTGTTCGGTATTCGTGATCGCAGTCAGGGCAGCATCAAGCTGCACGGCAAAGAGGTAGCCAACCACAACGCCCACGAAGCGATCCGCAACGGCTTTGCGCTGGTGACGGAAGAGCGCCGCTCCACCGGTATCTACTCCCGGCTCGATATCGCCTTCAACTCCCTGATCGCCAACATGGACAGCTACAAGGGCTCCATGGGGCTGCTCAGCGACAACAAGATGAAGAGCGATACCCAGTGGGTGATCGACTCCATGCGGGTCAAGACGCCGACCCAGCAGACCCAGATAGGTTCCCTCTCCGGGGGCAACCAGCAGAAGGTGATCATCGGCCGCTGGCTGCTGACCCAGCCGGAGATCCTGATGCTCGACGAGCCCACCCGCGGCATCGACGTCGGGGCCAAGTTCGAGATCTACCAGCTCATCCTGGAGCTGGCGAAGAAGGACAAAGGGATCATCATCATCTCGTCAGAGATGCCGGAATTGCTGGGGATCACCGACCGCATCATGGTGATGAGCAACGGCCGGGTCGCCGGGATCGTCAATACCAAAGAAACTGACCAGAGCGAGATACTGCGCCTGGCATCTCTGTACCTCTAGAGACAGGAAGACATTTATGGAGTCGGCTAAAAATTTCAATCTGATGCAGGCGCTCAAGGAAAACGCCATCTATCTGGTGCTGCTGGTGCTGCTCATGGTCATCGTGATCCAGGAGCCCTCCTTCCTGAGCCTCACCAACTTCAGCAACATCCTGACCCAGTCCTCGGTGCGGGTCATCATAGCGCTGGGGGTGGCGGGCATCATCATCACCCAGGGGACGGATCTCTCGGCCGGTCGTCAGGTTGGTCTGGCGGCACTCATAGCGGCAACCATGTTGCAGGCGCTGACCAACGTCAACAAGGTGTTCCCGACGTTGGGGGAGGTGCCCATTCCTGCGGTGATCCTGCTGGTGTGTGTGGTGGGGGCGCTGATTGGTCTGGTCAACGGTCTGATCGTGGCCTACCTGAACGTCACCCCGTTCATTACCACCCTGGGCACCATGATCATCGTCTACGGTATCAACTCCCTCTACTTTGACTCGGTAGGGGCCTCGCCGGTGGCCGGGTTTGATCCCCGCTTCTCCAGCTTCGCCCAGGGCTTTATCCGGATAGGAGGATTCAAGCTCTCCTATCTCACCTTCTATGCAGCCATCGCCAGCGTCTTTGTCTGGGTGCTGTGGAACAAGACCCGCTTTGGCAAAAACATCTTCGCCATCGGCGGTAACCCCGAGGCTGCCAAGGTCTCCGGCGTCAATGTGGCGGTCAATCTGGTGATGATCTATGCGCTGGCGGGGGTCTTCTACGCTTTCGGCGGCATGCTGGAAGCGGGCCGGATCGGTAGCGCCACCAACAACCTCGGCTTCATGTACGAGCTGGATGCCATCGCGGCGTGCGTGGTGGGCGGGGTGTCGTTTGCTGGCGGGGTGGGAACGGTCGCGGGTGTGATTACCGGCGTACTTATCTTCACCCTGATCAACTATGGTTTGACCTATATCGGGGTCAGCCCTTACTGGCAGTTCATCATCAAGGGCGGCATCATCATTCTGGCGGTGGCATTGGATTCCATGAAGTACGCCAAGAAGAAATAACGATTGGCAGGGAGGGTTGGCGTTGCCAGCCCTCTCTTCTGGAGGGAACCCATGCCATTCAAGGTCAAGATTTACCTCTTGCTGCTACTGGCCATTCTGGTCACCATCGGCACTGCCGGGCTTAGCGTCAACCACTTCATCAGTGGCTATATTCGCACTCAGGCCACCCACAACATCAACGAGCAGATCACTCTGGTCAAAGAGAAGCTGGCCAGCGACATCAATCAGAAGATTCTGTTGGCCGCCAACCTCAACTTCGGGGTGACCAACGTCAAGAAGACCCTGCAAGAGACCGGCTTTCACAACATCGTCAAGGTGATCGGCGACATGGCCTTCGATGTGAATGGGGTCATCAACGACAACGCCAAGGTCGATGCCCTGCGCAAGCTGATCCCCGCCGCCAACAACCAGATCACCGTCAGCCCGCTGCAACAGGTGGATGGCAAGCCGGTCATCACCATTCTGGTGCCACGCGGTGCCGATTCCGCCTATCTCTACTACCTCGACATGAGCGAGTTCAAAAGCCTGCTGGAGAAGATGAGTGGCGATGGCCGCTACTTCTCGCTGGCCGACAGTCAGGGCAACAGCCTCTATGACAGCAAGCCGCAGGGGGAGAGCGAAGCGCGCCCCAACCAGCTGGATATTCGCGGCAGCAGCTGGACGCTGACCGGCTACATCGATCTTGACTACATCAGGGCCATGACCCGGGCTCTCAACGGCCAGATCATCATGGCGCTGTGCGGCGTGGCGATCGTGGTGATGGTGCTGGCGATGTTGGCGCTCAATGTGGCATATCGCCCCATCCTCTCGCTGCGGGATCTTGTGCTGGAGCTCTCTCGCGGCAGCGGCGATCTCACCCGCCGACTGGCGGTGACCAGCAAGGATGACCTTGGCCAGATCTCGGCCGGGATCAACCGCTTTATCGAGCGGTTGCAGGAGATGATGGGGGAGGTGCGGCAGGCGAGCGGCCAGCTCAACAGCGGCATCGAGGGGTTGGCCAACCAGACCGGCGCCGCCCAGTCCCTGCTGGCGGACCACGTGCGCGAGACCGAGCAGGTGGTGACCGCCATCAACGAGATGAGCCGCACCGCGGTCTCCGTCTCCGAGAGTGCGGCCAGCACCGCCCAGCTCACCGGCCAGAGTCAGCAGCTGGCGAGCCAGTCCCGTCAGGTGGTGGATCAGGCGATGGCCAGCGTGATGGCGCTGGTAGACGAAGTGGAAGCCACTGCCCGCTCCATCGAGGTGATGCAGCAGGATGTGCAGCAGATTGGCTCAGTGCTCGGGGTGATCGGCAGCATTGCCGAACAGACCAACCTGCTGGCGCTCAATGCCGCCATCGAGGCGGCCCGCGCCGGTGAACAGGGGCGCGGTTTTGCGGTGGTGGCAGACGAGGTGCGCTCCCTCGCTGCCCGCACCCAGCAGAGCACAGCCGAGATCCAGACCATGCTGGCCAGTCTGCAGCGGGGCACCCGAACTGTGGTGGAGGCCATGGGCAACACCAAGCAGAGCTGTCAGGGGGCGGCCGAGAACACCACCAGGGTCAACGAGTCGCTGGATCTAATGGCGGGGGAAGTAGTGGAGATCAACGATCTCATCAGCCATATCGCCACGGCGGCGGAACAGCAGAGCGCGGTGGCCGAAGAGATCAATCGCAACATGAGCGCCATTGCCGAAGTGATCCGCCAGCTGACCCACAATGGCGAAGCGACGGTCGCCAGCTCTGCGGCGATGCAGCAGACCTACGACCGGCTGCGGGAGATCGTGGGCCACTTCCGGTTGGAGTGAGGCCGGTGTTCAGTCAATAACAAAACAGGGCCATCCGGCCCTGTTGTTGTTTTCCTGTCTGCCTGAATCAACCGGCCTTGCGGCGCAGATAGACCCCGGCTTCCATATGATGGGTCCAGGGGAACTGGTCGAACAGGGCGAAACGGGCGATTTCGTGGGTTTCCCCCAGCACGGCCATGTTGGCCTGCAGTGTCTCGGGGTTGCAGGAGATGTAGAGGATGTTGTCGTACTCCTGCACCAGCTTGACGGTGGCATCGTCGAGACCGGCGCGGGGCGGGTCGACGAAGATGGTGTTGCACTGGTAGCTCTTGAGGTCGACCCCCTTGAGGCGGTTGAACTCCCGTTCACCACGCATCGCCATGGTGAACTCCTCGGCCGACATACGCAGGATGATCAGGTTGTCGACGCCGTTGGCGGCGATGTTGAACTGGGCGGAGTCGACGCTCGGCTTGGCGATTTCGGTGGCCAGCACCTTGCGGAAGTTCTGCGCCAGCGCGATGGAGAAGTTGCCATTGCCGCAATAGAGCTCCAGCAGGTCCCCTTCGCTCTCTTTGGTCACATCCAGCGCCCAGGCCAGCATCTGCTCGTTGATGGCGGCGTTGGGCTGGGTGAAGCTGTTCTCCACCTGTTTGTAGGTGAGCTGGCGACTCGCCACGTTGAGCTGTTCGATGACGAAGTCATCCCCCAGACAGATCTTCTGCTTGTGGGCGCGGCCAATCAGCTGCAGCTCGAACCCTTTGGCGCGCAGGTCGGCCTGCAGCGCTTCGGCGGCTTGTTGCCATTCGGCCTCCAGCTTGCGGTGATAGAGCAGGCTGACAATGATCTGGCCGGACTGGGTGGAGAGGTAGTCGATCTGGAACAGCTTGCGGCGCAGCACCGGGTGTGGGCGCAGCCCCTCCAGCAGCAGCGGCATCAACTGGTTGATGAGGCGGCTGGCGGTAGGGAAGTGGTCTATCTTGATGATCTCTTTGGTCGCCGGGGCATACATGCAGTGGAAGAGGTCATCCCCTTCGTGCCAGATGCGAAATTCGGCGCGCATCCGGTAGTACTCCGCCGGTGAGCTGTGCACTTCCAGCGCCGGGAGGGTGAAGCCGGCAAACAGCTCGGTGAGGCGAGCGCGCTTTTCGTCGAGTTGGGCCTGATAGTCGGCCGCGGTTCTAGGCGCCGGAGCGTTCGCGGAAGGCTGTTGGGATTGGGTCATAAATACCTCACATGCACACCGGCCGGGCCGGGTCGAAATCGGGGGAAGGCAACAGGCCACCCAAAGGGGCCCGATTTTAAAAGCCAGCCGCAGATTGTCCAGCATTTTGTGGTCAAGAAGTGTTCAGTCAGGCCGATAGCTGATCTACAGGCATGGTGGGAGGACACATTATGCAGATCGAAGGCGTGGGCGCAGCCCAACCCAAGGGAGTGGGTGTTTCTCCCAAATCGCCCCAACAGGCGGAGCAGAAACAGGTCAAGAGCGAGGAGGAGGAGGTCTCCTTGCACAAGCCGCCCAAGTGGGCGCAGGTGCTGATCCAGCAGGCGTTGCAGTTCTCGCTGGAGATCAACGGCCAGGGTTATCAGGCGCCGAAGGTGAAAGAGCCCGAAGAGATCACCCCTGAGACCTTGTTTGACTTCCAGTCGGTGGCGGACAACGTGCTGCAGTTCGTGACCGGGCGGCTTGGTGCCGCGCGGGCCGATGGCAAATCCGACGACGACCTGACCGGGATGATGGAGCAGGCCCGCAAGGGGGTCGACAAGGGCTTTGACGAGGCGAAGAAGCAGCTCGGTAAGTGGGCGACTGACAACGACGATATCAAAACCGGTATCGATCAGAGCTACAAGCTGATCCAGAAAGGGCTCGAGGAGTTCGAGAAGGAGTTCTTCGGCAAGGTTTCTCCGACCGACATGGGACAGGCCGAGATGGCCAGTCGCCAGCAGGGGTATCTGGAGATTCAGACCAAGGATGGCGACAAGGTGGTGCTGCGCTTCAACGACAGCTGGCAGACCAAGTCCCAGAAGGATGAGAGCGGCAGTCAGTTCAGCCTCAAATCGAGTCAGAGCTTCAGCTTCTCACTGGAGGGGGATCTCAACAGCGACGAGATGAAGTCCATCGGCAAGCTGGTCAAGGGGATCGACGAGCTGGCGGGGAACTTCTTCTCCGGCAACTTCGAGGATCTGCTGGATAAGGCGAATGAACTGAAGCTGGACGACAGTCAGCTGGCCTCCTATTCCCTCAAACTCAAGCAGAGCGTCAAGTTGAGCCAGACCTATCAGGGGGCCAGCTCCCTGCAGGATCTGCTCAAGCCGTTTGCCGACTACCTGCCCAAGCTGGAGCAGGTGCAGAAACAGGCAGATACCCTGCTGCCACCATCCCAGCAACAGGCGCTGACCCCGGCCGTGCTGGCGGCGAGAGGGGAAGGGGAACCGGCACAGGTCGATCGCTTTACCAGCTTCAACCAGCGGATGCTGGAGGCGCTGCGGATGATCGGCCAGTTCCAGCCCTCCACCGAGCCCGCCGGCAGGAGCGTCTGAGCCGCCAGCGCGCAGCCCAAGCCATAACCTGCCGTTTGCCAGCTCCTGTGGGGGCTGGCAAACTGGCCTTTTTTCCAATCCGGTTGCCCCATGAACCCCAAGAAGCCAAGAGACAAGCGCGAGCTCTGCTACCCCTTTATCTTCGAAACCTCGCTCAAATGTGATTTTGAAATCGCCACCGATGAGCTCTGCTGTCAGGTCGGGGCCGTGCTGTCATACCTTGCGCCGGATGCGGATACCCGGCCCGTGATGGCGGATCTCGCGGCGCTGCAGCGGCTTATCTACAACCTCAACGGCTCGGTGCGCGGCAAGCTGGGGATCTTCGATGCAGACCTTGAGTGGCTCAAGGCCCGTTACGACCACTACAACGAGGCGAGTCGCGGCAGCGTCACAGGTTTTGTGCTGCCACAGGGGCCGCAGCCCATTCCCACCCTCCATCTGTGCCGCTGCGGCAGCAAGAAGGTGGTACGGCTGCTGGTGCGGCTGGAAGAGAGCGAGGTGGTCTTCGATCCCATTCTCTATCGCTTCGCCAACCTGCTGGCCAACTTCTTCTTCGTGCTCACCGTCTACCTCAAGCAGTGCTGGCAGGTGCCGGAAGTACCCTACGTCAGCATCAACTACTGATGGTGGCTGGCTAAGGGCCAGACGTCATGGTGGATTGAACGGAATAAACAACCGGAGCCTTGGGCTCCGGTTTTGTTTTCAGCGCGTAAGTTGCTCGCTCAGCTGGAGATCAGCACCCGGGCCGAGTTGGCGGGGATGGTGAGCTGCACCTCGCCCTGCACCACTTCAAACTTCTCGCCGTTGAAGGCATCGGTGAAACGGCTGGCGGGGCTGGCGGTCTGCCACAGGGGCAGGCTGATGGTGCGCGGCTCGCTCGGGTGACGGTTGCAGGCCACCACCACCTGATCGCTTTGCAGGGTACGGGCGAACACATAGCTGTGGGGCCCGGCGTAGAGGGTCTGGATATCGCCACGGCGCAGGGAGGGGCGCTGGCGGCGGATCTGGATCAGCCGACGATAGTGGTCGTGCAGCACGTGATCCCAGTCTGTGGTATCCCACGGGAAGCAACGGCGGCAGTCCGGATCGTTGCCGCCGGAGAGCCCTACTTCATCGCCGTAGTAGATGGAGGGCACACCGATATAGGTGAGCAGCAGGGTGGCGGCCAGCTGCATCCGCTGCTTGTCTTCACCCAGCAGGTGGAGGAAGCGGGCGGTATCGTGGCTGTCCAGCAGGTTGAACTGGGCCAGCTGGTTCTTGAACGGGATATGGGCCCGCGCCAGCTTGAGCCAGCGATCCAGCTCTTCGGCGCTGATCTTGATGGGATGGTAGGCGATATCCTGCCCCGCAAGGAAGGCGCGGATCGGGTGAGCGAAGCCGTAGTAGTTCATGGCGCCGTCCTCCTGATCCCCTTGCAGCCACTGGCTCGCCTCGAAGAAGTGTTCGCCGAGCACATAGGCATCCGGGTTCTCCTGCTTCACTGCCCCGCGAATGGCGCGCACGTGACTGCGGTTACCCTCGGCGGTGCCGCGCTCGCCCAGCATGTGGATGACGTCAAAGCGCCAGCCGTCGATCTGGTAGGGGGCGCGCATCCAGTAACGGAGGATGGCGTCGTCGGCCCGATAGACGGCGTCCTGTACCTTCTCGCAGGAGAAGTCGAGCTTGGGCAGGCTGCGAATGCCCTTCCAGCTGACGTAATCCCCTTCTTTGTCAAAGGTGTAGAAGCTGCGCCACGGGGAGTCCGGGTTGCTCTGGGCTCCCAGTGGCGGGCAGAACCAGGGGTGTTCGGTAGAGGTGTGGTTGACCACCGCATCGAGGATGATCTTCATGCCGCGCTGGTGCAGGTTGCGGGTCAGCTCGGCGAACTGCTCGTTGCTGCCGAGATGGGCATCCACCTTGAAGTAGTTCTGGGTGTCGTACTTGTGGTTGCTCGGTGAATCGAAGATTGGGTTGAGGTAGAGCGCCGTCACCCCGAGGGATTGCAGGTAGTGCAGCTTGGCATCGATCCCCGCCAGATCCCCACCATAGAATTCGCAGGCGCCGTGGCCCTCTTCGTGACGGCTGACCGGCTCGCCCCACGCCTTGCTGATCACAGCCTTGCCACGGTACTCGTACTCGTGATGCTTGACGCTCAGCGACGGATCGCCGTTGCAGAAGCGGTCGGGGAAGATCTGGTAGAACACCTGATCCTGCACCCAGGCCGGTGGCTGGTGCAGGCTGTTGAAGCGAAAATGTTGCTCCCGTGGCGGCATGGACGCGCTGACGCCCGCCCCGTGCAGCCACCACTGCTCCTCGTCGGTGAGGCACTTGAAGCTGTAGAGGTGGATATCTTGTCCCTTGATGAGCGGCAGAGTCGCCTGCCATACCTGCAGCCGATCGCGGGTGGAGACCGCCGTCATCGGGATCAGGTACTCCTCGTTATCCGGCTCGTGGCGCAGCCATACCTCGCGGATCGGCGCATCCAGCTCGCTAAAGAGGGTCAATTGCAGTGCGTCGGCGCTCTCTTTGAACCAGGGCGCCACCTGGGGATGAAACAGAAACGGATGGGTCATGATGCTTATTGAGTCAGAAGATCGGCGAGGGCATTACCCTGTTCATGCAGTGTTTCGAGCTGGCCTGCCAGCGACTTGGGATCCAGTCCCAACTGGTCGGCGAGCGGTTTGGGGAAGCGGGCGATGATGGCCTGGGCAGGCACGCCCGCGTTCCAGGCGAAGGAGATAAACACGGCGAGGCGGATCAGCACCGCCTCCTTGCTGACCGGATCGTGGGAGAGCGGGTCAAGCTGTTGGGAGATGGCATCGACGAAGGCCTCGGAGAGGTTCCAGCGCCGCGCCAGCTCGGCGCCGAGCTGGGCATAGTCGTAGCCGAGCATTTCCCGCTGGGCCTCCACCCGGCTACTGCCGTTCTGGATCGACATATTGATCAGTTCTGCCTCTTCCGGCAGGGTGCTCTGGATCAGCAGTTCACCGATGTTGTGGATCAGGGCGCAGGTAAAGGCCGTTTCGGGATCCAGTGCCTTGGTCTCTTGCGCCAGGGTTTTGGCGATGGTGGCAACCTGGAAGGTCTCGGTCCAGAACTTGTTCTTGTCGAAGCTGGGCGGGGCCTTGAAGGTACCGATGATGCCGGAGGCGACCACCACGGAGCGCAGCCGGTTGAAGCCGAGCCGGATCACCGCCTGTTCGATGGAGGTCACTTCGTTGCCCCGGCGCAGGGCGGCCGAGTTGGCCATCCGCAGCACCTTGACGCTGATCACCTGATCCATGGCGATCTTGGCCGCAATCTCGTCGATGCGGGCATTCTCGTCGTTGAAGCTCTGCATCAACTCGTGCAGCAGCTTGGGAATAGTGGGGAGTTGTTTGATCTTGTCAAACAGGCGATCCATCGACATGGCTGAGGCAGCCTCCGTTGCGAACTCTGCCTCATATTGTGCCACAGCCGGACAACATGTTCCTGTTTGTGATGCGGCTTTGTGAGCGCTAGAACACCCAGTCGCGCAAGGTGTATTCCAAACGGTGCTGTTTGCCCTGCAGGATCAGGTTCTGACTGGTGCCGCTCAGGGTTGCACCCTCGGTAAGGGTGGTCAGCACGGCCTGTTCGATAGTGTCGAGCGGCGGCATGCAGGCCATTTCGGTGCTGCCCAGACTGGTGACCCACAGTTTGTCATCTTCCAGATGGCCCTGACCGAAGTAGCGGTTGCAACCGGCGATGCCGTTGACGGTGAAGTGCTCGCCGATCTCGAAATCGGGGGGATTGTCGCGGGGGGCCTTGATCGGTTCGCCATCCAGTTTGCTCAGTACCCAGTGGTGGTGTTGCAGATCTTGCTGAACAAAGGCGGTCGAGCTGCAGCCAGCGAGCAGTAACAGGGGGATCAGCAAAAAGGGCAATCTGGGCATGAGGGGGCTCCGGTTGGGGGAGCGTCAAGAATACCCTTTTTGGGCAGTCGGGAGCAGGGCGGGAGAGGGGACGACCGACCGCTTCTGTCGCCCCTTGTCCCGCACGACTGTCGCTTAATGGCAACACATTGGTGATGTTGCCATCGATTTACGCTATCTCAGGGCTCAGTTGGCGAACAGCCGCTCGGCATAACGGGCAAGACCCGCAGCCACCGAGCCAAAGTCATCCCCCCCCTCAAGCGGGATGGAGGGGAGCTTCTGGCGGATAAAGCTGGCGATCAGCGGCGAGCGGGCGCTACCGCCGGTGACGAAGATGCGATCCGGCTGCACACCGGCGGCGGCAATCGCTTCGTCCATCAGCTCGCCAATCTTCTCCAGCAGCAGGGCCGAGGCGTTGGCCAGCTGTTCGCGGGTCAGCTCCGCTTCCAGCCCTTTTTCCAGCTCGGCCAGCGACTGGCGATTGAGCTCCTGCTCCGAGAGGGCGATCTTGCCCTGCTCGGCACGCCATACCAGCTGGTGGCTCAGCTTGTGGGCCCGCAGGCTGGCCAGACGTCCCAGCTTGCTGCCGGGTTGGCTGTCGAGCTGCAGATCCTGCAGCTGGCGGGCGGTGTCGAGGCTGTAGAAGCGGCTCTGGGCACTTACGTCGTTGATGGCGGCCGCATCCCAGAACAGCGGATGGGGCAGCGGCTTGCCGGTCTTGAGGGTCTCGTGCATGCCGAGCAGCGGCATCATCCCCTCCACCGTCAGGCGGATGTCGAAGTCGTTGCCGCCGATCCGCTGGCCGCTGTGGCCGAGCAGATCGCCGCTGCGATCCAGCTGATCTCGGTAGCTCGGACCCATCCGCAGCATGGAGCAGTCGGTGGTACCGCCGCCGATATCTACTACCAGTACCACGGCGTCTTCGGTGAGGCGCGCCTCGAATTCAAACCCGGCGGCCACCGGCTCATAGAGGAACTCCACCTGCTCGAAACCGGCCAGACGGGCCGCCTCGGTCAGGATAGCGATAGCTTGCTGGTTGCTCTCTTCCCCCGCCAGGCCCTGGAAGTTGACCGGGCGACCGATCACCGCCTGGCGGATCGGGGCGCCGAGCTGCTGTTCCGCCTGCTGACGGACGTGGAGCATCATGGCGCAGACGATGTCTTCAAACAGGGCGATCTGGGGGGCCTTGAGGCCATAGGCGCCGAGAAAGGATTTCGGCGATTTGATGTAGTAGCCGTCGTCCGGCTCTTCCAGATAGCGCTCCAGCGCGGCACCGCCAAAGCTCAGCTCGTCGATCAGCCCCTCTTCCCGCATCTGGCGGCGAACCGTCTGGGCGCGGGTGACCACGGGGCCACGTAGCTTGAGGTACTCCGCCTGCTGGGCGGGTGCCAGCCCTTCGGCCAGCAGACCGGCGATAGCATCCCGGTGGGGCGCATGCAGGGTGGAAGGGAGATAGCGGGATGCGCCAAGATTCAGCAGCCTGGGGCTACCTTGTTCCATCACGGCCACGGCACAGTTGGAGGTGCCGTAATCAAATCCGATAAACATGGGCGCCAGACTCCTGAATAAAAAAGGGGGGCTAGCCTACCCGAAGGCGCCGGGTCTCACAACCCGGCGCGTGACGAAGAGAGGGCGAGCCCTTATTCCACTTCGTTGTCGCAGCGGCCCTGGATCTCGATGGCGCGGATATTGCCGAGGGTGGTATCGGCGATGGCGTGCAGCGCCTCGCGGGTCAGGAACGCCTGATGGCCGGTGAACAGCACGTTGTGGCAGGCGGACAGACGGCGGAACACGTCATCGGTGATCACCTCGTTGGACTTGTCGGAGAAGAAGAGATCCTCTTCCTCCTCGTAGACGTCCAGCCCCAGTGCGCCGATACGGGAGGTCTTGAGCGCCTCGATGGCGGCGTTGGAGTCGAGCAGACCGCCACGGCTGGTGTTGATGATCATCACCCCGTCCTTCATCTTGGCGAACGCATCCTTGTTCAACAGGTGGTAGTTCTCTTTGAACAGCGGGCAGTGCAGGCTGATGATGTCGGATTGGCGGAACAGGGTATCGAGATCCACGTACTCGGCACCCAGCTCGATGGCTGCCGGATTCTGGTAAGGATCGTTGACCAGCAGGCGAACCCCGAAGCCCTTGAGGATGCGCAGGGCGGCCAGACCGATCTTGCCGGTGCCGATGACGCCAACGGTCTTGCCATGCATGTTGAAGCCGACCAGCCCCTCCAGCGAGAAGTTGGCGTCGCGGGTGCGCTGATAGGCTTTGTGGATGCGGCGGTTGAGGCACATCATCATGCCGACCGCGTGTTCTGCGGTCGCCTCGGGGGAGTAGGCGGGCACCCGCACCACTTTCAGCCCCAGCTCTTTGGCCGCGGCCAGGTCCACGTTGTTGTAACCGGCGCAGCGCAGGGCGATCACCTGGGTGCCGTTGGCAGCCAGTTCGGTCAATACCTCGCGGTCGGCATCGTCATTGACGAACAGACACACCACTGGGAAGCCGTGAGCCAGTCGGGCCGTTTTGGCCTCCAGCCGCACATCGAAAAACTCTAGGTCGAAGCCGTACTGGCTGTTGGCCTGGTTGAAATGCTCTTTGTCATAGCTCTTGGTACTGAATACGGCGACTTTCATGGTATGTGCTCCGCAGCGTGTGTGTCGTCAAATTACAACAAAATGGGTCAGCTATCACCGGACAAACCGGCTGGTTATTGTCCCCACGGCATGATGGGAACGGCGCTGACTGCACTCTTGTACGAACCATCCACCAGTTTGGTGCTGTAGGTCAGGTAAACCAGTGCATTGCGTTTCTTGTCGTAAAAACGCACCACTTTCTGCTCCTTGAACACCAGCGAGGTGCTGACATCGAACACCTCTTCCCCCGCCTTCAGCTTTTCGGGCAGGGTGATGGGGCCGATCTGGTGGCACGAGAGGGAGGCGTGGGAGGGATCTTCCGCCAGTCCCAGCCCGCCTTTGACGCCACCAGTCTTGGGGCGCGCCAGATAGCAGGCGACGCCGTCGATGCGCGGGTCGTCGAACGCCTCCACTAGGATCTTGTGGTTGGGGCCAAACAGCTTGAAGGCGGTGCTCACTTCACCGACCGGGTCGGCTTTGTCGGCCAGTGCCGGGCCGGCAAACAGGGCCCCCAGCAGCAGGGGCAGGGCGCGGCGCAGGGCATTATGTCGCGTGTGGTTATGTGTCATGGTCTCTCCTGCTGGCCCGGCACTCCTCAATAGGGAATGCCCAGGCGACGATAGAGGCTGGCAAGCACCCAGGCGGGGCCTATCAGCAGAAATTGCAGGTCGGCGAGGAAGGAGGGGCGTTTGCCCTCGATCTTGTGGCCGACAAACTGGGCTATCCAGAGCAGCACGAACGCTGCCACGGCGGGCCACAACAGCGGCCCCTGCCATTGGTGGCAGACCCACAGTCCCAGTGCGGTCAGCCCGGCCATCCCCGCGAACAGCGAAAACGACAGCTGCAAATAGAACAGCAGCACCGGAATGGCTGCCACTGCCGCCCAGTTGAGGGGCTCTGGCAAGGGCCCGTGTGGCAGACACCAGAGCAGCGCCAGCGAGCAGAGATAGATGCCCGGCACCGCCAGTTTGTGGATGGCAACGTTTATCGGATGGCGATGGCTCTGGCCGTACTGCGCAAACCACTCCTGGATTCCCTTCATGGCACCTCCCTGGCGCACTGTGTTCTCGCTGCCTGACCTTCGTGGCCAGGCGCTCGGGATGCTTATCTTTGCGGTGGATACTCCCAATATTGGGCCGGAATGGATTTTAGCAACGGGGTCATATCCGGATTGGGCAGGGCGATGGTGACCCGCTGATCGAGGTTGGCGCTGGCGAGCGCTTCGCGGATCTTGGGGTTGTCATTGAAGAACTTCATAAAGCTGCCATCGGCATAGGCCCGCTCCAGCCCGGTCTGAATCGCCTTGGCCAGCTTGGGGTATTCGGGGCTGATGAAGAAGAACTGGGCAAAGGGGTAGCGGATCAGCAGATGCTGCTCGATGGCGAGATTGGGATACTGCGCCACCAGTTCGCTGCGCTCGGCGAAGATCTCCACCAGGGCGCGCGGGAAGAAGTCGATCTTGTCGCCGTCGTTGATAAGGCGAAACAGACTGCTGTATCGGCCGGATAAGGTCGGGATACCCGCATTTTCCAGAATTTTGTTATCGGCCCAACCGACCCCTTGCGCCGCCTTCAGCTGTTTGAGGTCGGCTAGGTTATTGATCTGGTTGAACTTCTCCTGATCATCCGCGTGGATGAAGGACAGCCGCAATCCTTCCAGCCCGCGAAACAGCGGAATGGGGACGGCAATCAGGGAGGATTCGAGCTCGCTGGAGGTGCCCATCCAGAAGACGTTGATGGTCTTGCCCTTGCTCAGCTGCTGCTGGAGGGTGAACTGGTTGAGGTCGAGTTCGACAGGCTGGATGCGAAAGGGTTGCCCGGAGCGGGTCAGGGCCAGTTCCAGCAGCTTGTACTGGTACTCCTGGTCAAGATTGTTGACGGGACGGCTGGGGACCTTGACCGTCAGAACCTGTGCTTGTGCCAGCAGTGGCAGGCACAAACACAGCTTGATGAGCCATTTCACTCTCTGTTCTCCTGTAGATTCCGGAAGGTGTCCGGAGTCTAACAGAACTTGTCACCATCTTGCTGCGAGGCGTTGTGCAAGGTTTGAGCGTAGGGCCCTGTCTTGCTGGCGTCTGTTGCACCAGAATGGTGACGGTTCTTCGAAGAATCAGGCGACGCGACGGAACACGTGGGTATCGTTAAATTCCTTGGTGCTCTGGCATTCGACGCAGAAACGGGATTCCGGACGGGCATGCAGCCGCTTGAGGGAGATCTCGTCACCGCAAGATTCGCAGTAACCAAAATCCCCTTCGCTGATGCGCTTCAATGCGCCCCGCAGCTTGCGCAGGTGCAGCTTGTCGTGCTCGATGCGGTTCAGCTCCAGACGGCGGGCTTCCTCGATACTGGCACGGTCAATTTCATCAGCCATCTCGTTGGTGTCGGTGGCGATGGCCTGGCTGGCCTGGGAGTTCAGGCGCTCTTCGAGCTCGACGATCTGTCGCTCGATCTGCCCCTTGTAAAAGGCCAGTTGGTCTTCAGTCATGAAATCACACATACGATTAACTACCAGTCAGTTTACTAACCCAATTATCCCTGTTTATGGGGGCTGTCTGCCTACAGACCAAGCCCTTGTATCCCGATTTGCACCTGTTTCATGCAAGAGAGTGCAAATCAGGGCGGGCCTTGTACCAAAAAAATGCAGCCAAGCAAAGCAAATAGGATAAGGATTGTGCGCCCTTGCAAAAAAATAGTCCGTTCCTGCGGGGGATTGGTCGGGATCTGGCGCCTGCTTCACCCTCTGTTGGCATCGCCTTTGCAACGATGAGAGGGGGGGCTTCGTACGGATTTGAGTGTTTAGTATTTGGTGCCGCCTTGGTCATTATATGCGCCGTTATTTATAGTTTTTTAAACACGCCCGCTTGACATTGCCCTTGATGGCGGGCTTTTATGGTGATGTTGATTACAATTTTATAACAAGGGTGTTCCATATATTAGACACCCTTGCCAATGGCAACCGTAAAGTCGGGGTTTAACATGGACAGTATCAAAGGCTGGATGGAGAGCAATCGCATCACGGAAGTGGAGTGCCTGTTCCCGGATTTCACCGGCAACGCCCGGGGCAAGATCATCCCAGCCAACAAGTTTTTGCGTGAAGGGGGCATGCGTCTGCCCGAGGTGATTTTCACCCAGACGGTGACCGGCGAATATCCGGATGACGACAGCATGATCGACCCGCTGGAGCGGGACATGCAGCTCTATCCCGACCCCAACACCATCCGTTTTGTCCCCTGGGCGCTGGAGCCCACTGCCCAGGTGATCCACGACTGTTTCGACGTCAACGGCAAGCTGATCGACATCGCGCCGCGCTCCGTGCTGCGTCGGGTTCTGTCATTTTACGAGAAGCAGGGTTGGAAGCCGGTGGTGGCGCCCGAGCTGGAATTCTATCTGGTCACCCGCAACGAGGACCCCGACTATCCGCTGGTGCCGCCGGTCGGTCGCAACGGCCGCCCTGAGACCGCCCGCCAGTCGTTCAGTATCGATGCGGTCAACGAGTTCGACCCCATTTTTGAAGACATGTATGACTACTGCGAGGCGCAGGAGCTGGAGGTGGACACCCTGATCCACGAGTCGGGCGCCGCCCAGATGGAGATCAACTTCCTGCATGGTGATGCCATCGATCTGGCGGATCAGGTGTTCCTGTTCAAGCGCACCATGCGTGAAGCCGCTCACCGCCACGGCATCTATGCCACCTTTATGGCCAAGCCGATGAGCGACGAACCGGGGTCGGCCATGCACATCCACCAGAGTCTGGAAGATGTGAACGGCCACAACCTGTTCGGTACCCCGAGCGGCGGCAACAGCGAACAGTTCATGCACTTCATCGCCGGTCTGCAGAAATATACCCCTGCGGTGACCGCCCTGCTGGCCCCCAACGTCAACTCTTACCGCCGCCTCACCTTTGGCGAGAGCGCGCCGCGCAACGTCCAGTGGGGGGTCGAGAACCGCACTTGTGGCCTGCGGGTGCCCTTCTCCGACCCGAGCGCGCGGCGGGTGGAAAACCGCTTCGCCGGTGCCGATGCCAACCCCTATCTGGCGCTGGCCGCCACTCTGGCTTGTGGCTATCTCGGCATGATGGAGAAGCTGGAGCCGCTGCCGGAGATGAAGTCGAGCGCCTATGACCTGCCCTACAGCCTGCCCCGCTCGCTGGAGGAGGCACTCAGCCATCTCGAACAGTGCGAGCCCATCAAGGAGATGTTGGGTGAGCGCTTCACCCGCGCCTTCGTCGCGGTCAAACGCAAAGAGTACGAGACCTACTTCGGGGTGATCAGTCGCTGGGAGCGGGAGTTCCTGCTGCTGAACGTCTGATCCCCTGTAACGGGGGGGCCGGAGTCGGCCTCCCCGATCCCTGTATCGAAGAGACCGGAACGTGAGTCAGGTGGCGGCAGCCACCTGTGAGTGGTTGTGGCTGCAAGCAAGCATGCAAGCCCGCCTGACTGTTTGACGACTGAATCTTGCTAAATCGAAGGAACCGAGGAGCAACAAATGCAGCAGACAACCCGTGAGTGGCAACAACTGGATGCCAGCCACCACCTGCACCCCTTTACCGATTTTCAGGCCCTGAACAAGAAGGGTTCGCGCATCATTACCAAAGCCAACGGTGTCTATCTGGAAGATTCCGAGGGCAAACGCATTCTCGACGGCATGGCGGGCCTGTGGTGCGTCAATATGGGCTATGGCCGCCAGGAGCTGGTGGATGCCGCTACCCGCCAGATGCAGCAGTTGCCCTACTACAACCTCTTCTTCCAGACCGCTCACCCGCCGGTGATCGAGCTGGCGACCCTGCTGGCCGAGGTGACGCCAGCCCATCTCAACCATGTCTTCTTTACCGGCTCCGGCTCCGAGTGCAACGACACCGTGCTGCGGATGGTGCGCCACTACTGGGCCAGCAAGGGGCAACCGGAAAAACAGGTGATCATCAGCCGCCACAACGCCTATCACGGCTCCACCGTGGCGGGGGCGAGTCTGGGTGGCATGAAAGGGATGCATGCCCAGGGTGGTCTGCCCATTCCCGGCATAGTGCACATCGACCAGCCTTATCACTTCGGTGAGGGGCAGGGGATGAGTGCCCACGAGTTCGGGCTGGAGCGGGCCCGTCAGCTGGAGCAGAAGATTCTGGAGCTGGGGGTGGAGAAGGTGGCCGCCTTTATCGGCGAGCCGATCCAGGGGGCGGGCGGTGTCATCATTCCGCCTGACAGCTACTGGCCGGAGATCCAGCGCATCTGCGATCACTACGGCATTTTGCTGATAGCCGACGAGGTGATCTGCGGCTTTGGCCGTACCGGCCACTGGTTTGCCAGCGAAGGGTTTGGCATCAAGCCGGATCTGATGTGTCTGGCCAAGGGGATTACCTCCGGTTATCTGCCGCTCGGCGCTGTGATGGTGAGTGACCGGGTTGCCAAGGGGCTGGTGGAAGAGGGGGGCGAGTTCAACCACGGCTTCACCTACTCGGGCCATCCGGTCTCTTGCGCGGTGGCGGTGGCCAATATCCAGCTTATGCAAAAGGAGAGCATAGTTAAGCGAGTGCATGATACCATCGGCCCCTATTTGCAGCGCCGCTGGGCAGAGCTGGCTGACCACCCGCTGGTGGGTGAAACCCGTGGCCGCGGGCTGGTCGCCGCCCTGGAAATCGTCCAGGACAAGCAGACCAACCGGCGTTTCCCGGCCCATGCCAATGCCGGGATGACTTGCCGGGAATTCTGTTTTAACAATGGCTTGGTGATGAGGGCGGTAGGCGATACCATGATCATATCGCCCCCCTTGGTGATCACCGAGGAACAGGTTGATGAATTGGTCAAGCTAGCCAGGCTCAGTCTGGATCTGACGGCTGCAAAGCTGAAGGAATAGCTGCCGCCAGGCAGGTTGGCATGCGCATACAATTTGCTTAGGAGACAAGGATGATGTCTTTCAAAACGGGAGTGATCGCTGCCTCTGTGGCTCTGGTCATGGCAAGTGCCGGAGCAATGGCTGAAGAGAAGGTGTTGCACGTCTACAACTGGAGCGACTATATCGCCCCGGATACCCTGGAAAACTTCCAGAAGGAGACGGGCATTAAGGTGGTTTATGACGTGTTTGACAGCAACGAGGTACTGGAAGCCAAGTTGCTGGCTGGTAAATCCGGCTACGACATCGTGGTGCCGTCCAACCCCTTCCTGGCCAAACAGATCAGGGCTGGCGTGTTCCAGAAGCTGGACAAGTCCAAGCTCTCCAACTGGCAAAATATGGATACCGACCTGCTCAAGGCGCTCGACCCGAGCGATCCGGGCAACCAGTACTCCATCCCCTATCTGTGGGGCACCATCGGTTATGCCTACAATGCCGAGAAGGTGAAGGCCGTACTGGGGGCCGATGCGCCGCTCAACTCCTGGGATCTGGTGTTCAAGCCGGAGAACATGGCCAAGCTGAAGGAGTGCGGCGTCTCCTTCCTCGACTCGCCGACCGAAATGTTACCGGCCGCCCTGCAATATCTGGGCTTCAAACCGGATAGCCAGAAGCCGGACGAGCTGAAGAAGGCCGAGGAGCTGTTCCTCTCCATCCGTCCCTATACCGCCTATTTCCACTCCTCCAAGTACATCTCGGATCTGGCCAACGGCAACTTGTGTGTTGCTGTCGGTTACTCCATGGATTTGCAGCAGTCCAAGGCGCGGGCGGCGGAAGCCAAAAATGGCGTGGCACTGACCTACACCATTCCGAAAGAGGGGGCTGGCAGCTTCTTTGACATGATCGCCATCCCGGCGGATGCCAAGAACGTCGAGGCGGCCCACACCTTCATCAACTATCTGATGAAGCCCGACGTGATCGCCAACATCACCAATCAGGTGCAGGCGCCTAACGGCAACAAGGCGGCGACCCCGCTGGTTGACGAGGCGATCCGTACCGATCCGGGGGTTTATCCGGACTCTGCAACCTTGCAGAAGATCTACACCTTCCCGGATCTGCCGGCCAAGGTGCAGCGTCTGATGACCCGCAGCTGGACCAAGATCAAGTCCGGTAAGTAACGAATACCCCTCCCGGTCCGCAGTTCGGCCGGGAGGGTAGTGATGCCATCCATCCGGATGGGCCGCGCGAATGGATGCGCAGACGGTCAACCACTGAACAGGAGAACTGACACCGTGAATACAACCAGATTGCTAACCATAGCGCTGACCATGGGATTGGCGAATGCAGTCCAGGCAGCCCCTGTGCTCCATTTCTACAACTGGTCTGACTATATCGGCGAGACCACCCTCAGCGATTTCCAGCAGGAGACCGGGATCAAGACCGTCTATGACGTATTTGACTCCAACGAAACCCTGGAAGGCAAGTTGCTGACCGGACGGACCGGTTACGATCTGGTGGTGCCCTCAAATAATTTCCTCTCCAAGCAGATCAAGGCGGGGGCTTTCCAGAAGCTGGACAAGAGCTTGCTGCCCAATCTGGCCAACCTGGATCCCGTGCTGCTCAAGCAGCTCGAGAAGGTGGATCCGGGCCATCAGTACGCGGTGCCCTATCTGTGGGGAACCAACGGCATCGGCTACAACGTCGACAAAATCAAGGCGGTGCTGGGGGTCGACAAGATCGACTCCTGGGCGGCCATCTTCGAGCCGGAAAACATGGAGAAGCTCTCCCGTTGCGGCGTCGCCTTCCTCGACTCGGCAGACGAGATGATCCCGGCTGCCCTCAACTACCTTGGACTGAACCCCAACAGCCAGGACGCGGCCGATATCAAGCGCGCCGAGGCGCAGTTGCTCAAGGTGCGCCCCTATGTGGCCTACTTCCACTCCTCCAAATACATAGGTGATCTCGCCAACGGCGATATCTGTGTGGCAGCGGGCTTTTCCGGCGACATCTTGCAGGCGGCAGCCCGTGCCGACGAGGCCGGCAAGGGGGTGAAGATTGCCTACAGCATTCCTAAAGAGGGGGGCAATCTCTGGTTCGACATGATGGCGATCCCGTCTGATGCCACCAATGTCAAAGAGGCACATGCTCTCATCAACTATGTTCTGCAGCCCGAGGTGATCGCCAAGGTCAGTAATTATGTGGGCTATGCGAACCCCAATGCCAAGGCTGGCGAGTTCATGGATGAGACGGTGCGCAATGATGAGGGGGTTTATCCGCCTCAGGCTGTGCTGGAGCGGCTCTATGTGCAGGAGGCACATTCCCGCGCGGTACAGCGTCAAATCACCCGGAGTTGGAGCAAGATCAAGTCCGGTACCTGACCTTGGTGCCCGCTCTGGGGCGCCAAATCGCTTTTATGGATTGGCCGTGAGGCCAGTATCACGTTAGGGAGTTTGGTAATGGCGATAGCCTCCAGTGCCTACAAGAAAGCCCTTGAGGGCAGTCAGCAGCGCAAAGAAGTGCTGGTGAAAATTGATCGGGTAAGCAAGCAGTTCGACGAAACGCTGGCGGTCGATAACGTATCTCTCAATATTCACAAGGGGGAGATTTTCGCCCTGCTCGGCGGGTCCGGTTCCGGCAAATCGACCCTGCTGCGGATGCTGGCCGGTTTCGAGCGCCCGACCGAGGGGCGGCTGTTCCTCGACGGGGTCGACATCACCGATATGCCCCCCTATGAACGCCCCATCAACATGATGTTCCAGTCCTACGCCCTGTTCCCCCATATGACGGTGGCCCAGAACATCGCCTTTGGCCTCAAGCAGGATGGCCTGCCCAAAGCCGAGATCGATGCCCGGGTGGAGGAGATGCTCAAGCTGGTACAGATGACCCAGTATGCCCGCCGCAAACCGCATCAGCTCTCCGGTGGCCAGCGCCAGCGGGTGGCGTTGGCTCGCTCGCTAGCCAAGCGTCCCAAGTTGCTGCTGCTGGATGAACCCATGGGGGCGCTCGACAAGAAGCTGCGTTCCAAGATGCAGCTGGAGCTGGTTGAGATCATCGAGCGGGTCGGGGTTACCTGCGTCATGGTGACCCACGATCAGGAAGAGGCCATGACTATGGCGGAGCGGATCGCCATCATGCACCTCGGCTGCATCGAGCAGATCGGCAGCCCGATGGATATCTACGAGACTCCGGCCAGTCGGCTGGTGTGCGAATTTATCGGCAACGTCAACCTGTTTGACGGCCTGCTGGTGGAGGATGAACAGGACCACGCCACCATCGCCTGCGCCGATCTGGAACAGCCCATCTATGTGGGCCACGGCATCAGCTCTCGCGCCGAAAACAAGAAGGTGACCTACGCCCTGCGGCCGGAAAAACTGCTGATGAGTCTGCAAAAGCCGGAGGAGATCGAGCACCCGGACTTCAACTGGACCAAGGGTGAGGTCTATGACATCGCTTATCTGGGCGGTCACTCGGTTTATCACATCCAGCTGCCCTCGGGCAAAATCGTTCAGGCTTTCATCGCCAATGCCGAACGCCACGGCAAGCGGCCAACCTGGGATGACCAGGTGTTCCTCTACTGGGAAGATGACAGCGGCGTGGTGCTGCAATCATGAAGTTCTTGCAACGACTGAAGCGGGTCGGGGGGCGCCGACTGGTGATTGGCATCCCCTTCTTCTGGCTGTTCCTCTTCTTCCTGCTGCCCTTTGTCATAGTGGTAAAGATCAGTTTTGCGGAAGCGGATGTGGCGATCCCGCCCTACACCGACGTGGTGAGCTGGGCCGACAATCAGCTCACCATCCTGCTCAATATGGGGAACTACCTGCTGCTGCAGGAGGATGAGCTCTATATCGCAGCCTATCTGGGCTCCCTCAAGATGGCCTTCGTCAGCACCCTGCTCTGCCTGTTGATTGGCTATCCGATGGCCTACTCCATCGCTCGGGCCAACAAGGAGACCCAGACCGTTCTGCTGTTGCTGATCATGATGCCGACCTGGACCGCCATTCTGATTCGGGTCTATGCGTGGATGGGGATCCTCAGTAACAACGGCCTGCTCAACAGCGTCTTGCTGGGGATCGGGCTGATTGACGAACCGCTGCAGATCCTCAATACCAACCTGGCGGTCTATATCGGCATCGTTTACTCCTATCTGCCCTTCATGGTGTTGCCGCTTTACGCCAATCTGGTCAAACACGATCAGAGCCTGCTGGAGGCGGCCTCCGACCTGGGGGCCCGCAACCTGACCCGTTTCTGGCAGATCACTGTGCCGCTCTCCAAAAACGGCATTATCGCCGGCTGCATGCTGGTGTTTATTCCGGTGGTGGGGGAGTTCGTTATTCCGGAAATGCTGGGCGGCCCGGAGACCCTGATGATCGGTAAGGTGCTATGGCAGGAGTTCTTCAACAACCGCGACTGGCCGGTCGCCTCTGCACTGGCGGTGGTGATGCTGGCGGTGCTGATCATTCCGATCATCCTCTTCAACCGTAACCAGGCCAAAGAGCTGGAGGGCAAGGCATGATGAGACGTTTCGGTTTTGCCAAGCTGATGCTCTGGCTTGGGCTGCTGTTTATCTACCTGCCCATGATCATCATGGTGATCTACTCCTTCAACGCCTCCAAGCTGGTGACGGTGTGGGGCGGTTGGTCGCTCAAGTGGTACTTCGGCCTGCTCGACAACAAGCAGCTGATTGGATCCGTGTTCCGCTCGCTGGAGATCGCCTTCTACACCGCGATCGCCGCGGTGGCGCTGGGGACGGTGGCCGCCTTCGTGCTGACCCGAATTCCCCACTTCCGTGGTCGAACCCTGTTCGGTGGCATGGTGACGGCACCGCTGGTGATGCCCGAGGTGATCACCGGTCTGTCGCTGCTGCTGCTGTTCGTGGCGATGGCCCAGCTGGTGGGATGGCCCGCCGAGCGGGGCATGTTGACCATCTGGATCGCGCACACTACCTTCTGTACCGCCTACGTAGCCATCGTTGTGTCGGCGCGGTTGCGGGAGCTGGATCTCTCCATCGAGGAGGCGGCCATGGATCTTGGCGCCAAGCCGTGGAAGGTGTTCTTCCTGATCACTATCCCGATGATCGCCCCCTCGCTGGCGGCTGGCGGCATGATGTCGTTTGCCCTGTCGCTGGATGATCTGGTGCTGGCGAGCTTCGTCTCCGGCCCGGGCTCCACCACCCTGCCGATGGAGGTCTTCTCGGCGGTGCGGCTCGGGGTTAAACCCGAGATCAACGCGGTGGCCAGCCTGATCCTGCTGTCGGTATCGCTCTTTACCTTCGGCAGCTGGTATCTGATGGCCAAGGCGGAGAAGCGCCGTCGCGCCGAGATAGCCATGACCACCCAGATGCAGGCCGTCGTCTGACGCCATGATAAGATCCGCCTACTCTCGTCAACCTGGAGGATGAGTATGCGGATCTTCCTTTTTAGCGGTCGTGGCACCGAGCTGGTGCCCGGCCTCACCAGCGCCATTCACAAGCAACCGATCTCTGCACCAGTTCGCTGTACCTTTGCCGGTCTGGAAGGGGATGAGCAGTGTGACACGCGCCACCACGGTGGCCCGGATCGGGCGCTCCACTACTATCCGGCCGATCACTATCTCTGGTGGCAGACCTGGCAAACCGCGCTGGGCTTGCCTGCGCCACGTACAGCCTGGCAACCTGCCGCCTTTGGCGAGAACCTCTCCGGTCTCGGGCTGACCGAGGTGCAAGCCTGCATTGGCGATGTCTATCGACTCGGCGAGGCGCTGATCCAGATCAGCCAGCCGAGATCCCCCTGTTTCAAGCTCAACCAGCGCTTTGGCTATGGCCAGATGTCGCAGGTGATACAACTGAATGGCCGTTGTGGCTGGCTGCTGCGGGTGCTGGAGGAGGGGATGGTGTCGCCGGAGTCGGCCATGGAGCTGGTAGACAGACCCTATCCCGAACTGACGGTGAAGCGCACGGCGGATATCCTGTTCAATCAGGTGCGCAATGAAGCGGATCTGCTGATGTTGCTGGAGAATCCGGCCCTTTCCCCAAACTGGCGCCAGCATGCAGCCGACTGGCTGGAGCATGGCACTGTGGCTGACTGGCAGCGCCGTCTGCTGGGACCGGCATCCCTGCGCCTGGCCTGACAGCCGGTTACCGGAATGTCACCAGCTGGCTGCAGCCCGGTAAACGGATGAAAAGAGTGCTGAATAGTTGAGCGAACGGCACTTTTTTTCCTGCCAAACGCAAAAAAGGCTTGTGTCGGGTCTGGGCTTTCGGTAAATTCCCGTCCCGCAGACATCGGTGTGTAGCGCAGCTTGGTAGCGCACTTCGTTCGGGACGAAGGGGTCGGAGGTTCGAATCCTCTCACACCGACCAAATTTGAAAAGGCCGCTCAATAGAGCGGCCTTTTTGCATTTATCCTTCCTGTTTTCCTAATTTTCTTTAGCTGCTGACCTGTTACCTGGCCAAGTGACCTGACCTGCTGTATGCAGGGGCGAAGCAAGACCACAGACATTAAAAGGGCCACCGCTCGGTGGCCCATCGGTGGAGTCTGATCCTGACTCCGGCACTCTAGATTGTGGCAATCTCGCTATGGGTCTTGTCTATGGTGCCCTCCTTGCGCGCCAGGCGCTTACTCAGATATGCCAGTGCTGATGCCGCAAAGCCTTGAAACTGTGTTGAGGCAGCAAGGCCGCGTGCTTGGGGTACTCACTAATGAAATGTTCTATTCCCTCCATCAGTTGTGCACGTAATGAAATCACGGGCTCATGCCAGGCTTGCAGGCATAAATGGCCGGGGATCAACTGCTCCTGATAATCTTCCAGCAGCTGCTCTGGCCAGGGTTCAATACCGGAATTGCGTTGCAGCAAATAGTGGGCGGCGGGTTCACGGGCATAAATGAACTGAATTTGGGCCAGATCGCGTTGGCATAGCGTTTGACTGTTGATATGACAGGTCAAATATTTTCCCGTTTTCAGATCCAGAAAGTGACCGCGTTGCCGACAGGGAACGATGCGATACCAAGGCAGGGGTGAGGAGAGAGAATACCCCTCAAGCTCCTGTTCCAACCAGTGGCGACACTCGGGTGTCTGCACCTCGTCGAGCATGGACTCGAGCTGTGTCAACAAGGCTCTGGATGGTTTGATGGCCAGTTTCGCACTCATCGCCTGCAATCCTCCCTCTGCACACAATCCCGACTATCAGTATGGACCTTGTTCGGCCAGAGGGGGTAAGGAATCTAATGATTAAAAGTGGATTAGCCGCGTGGTTTTTATGCACTAACTTGGTTCAACCCACCAGATAGGTACCAGTGCCGAAGGCGATGTGGGTGCCCTCTTCGTTGTGCAGCTCCATCCGGGCGACGGCCACCTTGCTGCCGGCCCGGATGATGTGGGCGGTGGCAATAAACTCGTTGCCGCGCCCCGGTCGCAGGTAATCCACCCGCAGATCTATGGTGCCGAGGCGGGAGAAGCGCTCCTTGAGATAACTGGGGGAGAAATCTTCCAGATCGTCGATGCAGGAGGCCGCGACTATCATGCCGCCCGCCACGTCGAGCAGAGCTGCAGTGACGCCACCGTGCAGGATGTTGTGGAAAGGGTTGCCGATCAGCTTGTCGTCCATCTTGATGCGCAGTTCCACCTTGTCGAAGTCGTAGTGGGTCACCTGCATGCCGATCAGCTTGTTGAACGGCATCTTCTCGGCAAACAGGTTGGCAATGCCACTGAGCGCCATCTTCTTGAGCATCTGTTTCATTCTCTGATCCCAATCCTTGTCATCAAAGCCGAGTAAAAACTCCAGCCAGTCTGCAACAGTTCTTTAACAGTCGCAATGGCAGGTTTATTGTGGGCGGCGGCTGCTTTAGAATGGCGACCCCAAAGGAGAGCCCATGACCGCGATTGCCGAAACCCTGCCAGATCCTCAGCCAGAGAGTCCGCTTGCCCTGCTGCAGGCGGTCTTCGGCTATCAGCAGTTTCGGCCGGGTCAGCTCGAGATCATCGAGCAGATCGTCGCGGGGCGCGATGCGTTGGTGCTCAAGCCTACTGGCGGCGGCAAGTCGCTCTGCTACCAGATCCCGGCACTGCTGCGGCCCGGGCTCGGTGTGGTGGTCTCTCCCCTTATTTCGCTGATGAAGGATCAGGTCGACAGCCTGCGCGCCAACGGCGTAGCGGCGGTCTACATCAACTCGGCCCTTAGCCGGGAGGAGATGATCCAGAACTTCGCCGCCATGCGTCGCGGCGAGATCAAGCTGGTCTATGTCTCCCCCGAGCGACTGTTGCAGCACGAGTTTATGGATCGGCTGGCCGAGCTGCCGCTCGGGCTGTTCGCCATCGACGAGGCGCACTGCGTCTCCCAGTGGGGCCACGATTTCCGGCCTGAGTATGCGGCGCTGGGGCGCCTCAAGCAGTGGTTCCCGCAGGTGCCGGTGGTAGCGCTTACGGCCACCGCCGACGAGGCGACCCGCAGCGATATGCTGCACCGCCTAGAGCTGAACGATCCCTTCATCCACACTGCCAGCTTCGATCGCCCCAATATCCGCTACAGCCTGGTGGAGAAGTTCAAGGCCGCTGAGCAGTTGCTGCGTTACGTGCAGAGCCAGAAGGGCAACTGTGGCATCGTCTACTGCTCCAGCCGCAACCGGGTGGAGGAGGTGGCCGAGCGGCTATCCCGCCACGGCTGCAAGGCGGCGCCCTATCATGCGGGGCTGCCGCTCGAGCAGCGCCAGCAGACGCAGGATGCCTTCCTCAAGGATGACATCGAGATAGTGGTGGCGACGGTGGCGTTCGGTATGGGCATCGACAAGCCCAATGTGCGCTTCGTGGTGCACTACGACATCCCGAAGAACATCGAATCCTACTATCAGGAGACCGGTCGCGCCGGGCGCGATGGCACTCCCGCCGAGGCGCTGCTGCTCTACGATCCCGCCGACATCGGTCGGGTGCGCCGTCTGCTCGACAACATCGAGAACCCGCAGCAGCTGCAGGTGGAGCAGTACAAGCTCAACGTGATGGCCGCCTTTGCCGAAGCGCAGACCTGCCGCCGTCAGGTGCTGCTCAACTACTTCGGCGAGTACAACGACAAGCCGTGCGGCAACTGCGATATCTGTCTCGATCCGCCCAAGAGCTATGACGGCACTGAAGATGCCCAGAAGGCGCTCTCCTGCGTCTGGCGGGTGGGACAGAATTTCGGGGTGGGTTATGTAGTGGAGGTGCTGCGCGGTTCCCTCAACCAGCGCATCAAGGATCATGGCCACGATAAGCTGTCGACCTACGGCATCGGCAAGGATCAGAGCCACGAATACTGGATGAGCGTGATCCGCCAGCTGATCCACAAGGGGCTGCTGACCCAGAACATCACCCGTAATCTGGTGCTGCAGCTGACCGAAGCGGCCCGCCCCGTGCTGCGTGGCGAGGTGAAGCTTGAGCTGGCGGTGCCCCGACTACAGCCCATCTCCAGCCGCAAGGAGAAGCGCAACGGTCTGCTCGACAATGCCAACTATGACAAGCGGTTGTTCAAGGAGCTGCGCGGTCTGCGCAAGCAGATTGCCGAGGATGAAGAGGTGCCGCCCTACGTGGTGTTCAACGATGCGACCCTGGTGGAGATGGCACAGCTGATGCCGATGACCGAGGACGAGATGCTGGCCATCAACGGTGTCGGTCACCGCAAGCTGGAACGTTTTGGCGAAGCCTTTATGGACCTGATCATCGACTACTGCCGTCGTTAGGGTCGATTAGGCAGCCTAATCGACCACGGTAAGCGCGGCTCGGAAGAACCTGGGGTCAGACGCGAGGTTATTTCAGGCTGGCGTAGAAGGCCGCCAGATTGTCGATATCCGCATCGGTCAGCGGCGCCATGAAGGGGTCCATCAAGGGCTCTTTGCGGGTGCCATCCTTGAACGCTTTCAACTGTTTCACCAGATAGGCGGCATTCTGACCCGCCAGATGGGGATAGTTGGGGATCATTGCCTTGCCTTCCACGCCGTGACAGGCGGCACAGGCCGCTGCCTTGGCTTTGCCGGCTTCTATATCGGCAGCCTTGGCCTGATGACCCCACGCCAGTGCCAGCAAGGGCAGGGCATATACCCATTTTTGCATCTTCTTCTCCTTGAATTGAAAAATGATGGTTGCCAGTTAGCGCAAGCATGGCTGACGGCAGTATAAAGAGTGACACGAGCATACGCAGGGACGAATGGCACAACCATGAAGCTGATCAACACTTTTGCGACCGAGTTGCCCTGGGCCTGTGAACCCGTGGTCCCCCAGCCGCTGCAGCAGCCCCGGTTGCTTCATCTCAACCGGGCTTTGCTGGATGAGTTGGGGCTGGGAGGCGTCAGCAAGGCTGACTGGATCGCCTGTTGTGGCGAGGGAAAAGTGCTGCCCGGTATGCAGCCGGTAGCGCAGGTCTATGCGGGCCATCAGTTTGGGGGTTATAGCCCGCGGCTTGGGGATGGTCGCGCGCTGCTGCTGGGTGAGCAGCTGGCGCCGGATGGCCAGCGCTGGGATCTCCACCTGAAGGGGGCAGGGAAGACGCCGTTCTCCCGTTTTGGTGACGGTCGCGCCGTGCTGCGCTCCAGTATTCGCGAGTATCTCGCCTCCGAGGCGCTCCATGCTCTCGGCATCCCGACCACGCGAGCGCTGGTGCTGGTGGGCAGTCAGGAGCCTGTTTATCGCGAGCAGGTGGAGACCGGGGCGACCGTGCTGCGTACCGCCCCCAGCCATCTGCGCTTCGGCCATATCGAGTATTTCGCCTGGAGCGGGCAGGGAGAGAAGATCCCGCCACTCATCGACTATCTGCTGCGCCACCACTTCCCCGAGCTGGAGAGTGGCGCCGAACTGTTTGCCGAAGTGGTGCGCCGCACCGCGCGGTTGATTGCCAAATGGCAGGCTGCGGGGTTCTGTCACGGGGTAATGAATACCGACAACATGTCGCTGCTCGGCCTGACGCTGGATTACGGGCCATACGGCTTTATCGATGCCTACGTGCCCGATTTTGTCTGCAACCACTCGGACCCTGCGGGCCGCTACGCGCTGGATCAGCAGCCCGCGGTCGGTTACTGGAATCTGCAAAAACTGGCGCAGGCGCTGGCTGGCCATGTAGACGGTGATGCGCTGGCTGCAGCGTTGGCCCAGTACGAGCAACAGCTGATGCTGCACTACTCCGAACTGATGCGGGCCAAACTCGGGCTGGCGGTGTGGGAGGAGGATGACCCGGCGCTGTTCCGCGAGCTGTTCCGGTTGCTGGCGGCTAACAAAGTGGATTACCACCTGTTCCTTCGCCGTCTCGGTGAGGTGACGCAAGAGGGGGGGGGGCCTGCATCTCTGCTGGCCCTGTTGCCTGAACCAGTGGGTTGGCAGGCGTGGCTGGAACGCTATCGGGCGCGGCTGATGCGCGAAGGCAGCGAGGATGCCGTGCGTAAGGCGCAGATGGATGCCATCAATCCCAAGTATGTACTGCGTAATGCGCTGGCCCAGCAGGTGATAGACGCCGCCGACGCAGGGGATATGCAGCCGTTCGAGCGGCTGTTCGCCGCCTTGCAGCGCCCCTTTGATGAACAACCCGAATATGAGGATCTCGCCACCCCGACTCCGGCATGGTATTGCGGTGGTGAGCTCTCCTGCAGTAGCTGAGAGATTGGGCATGAGTTGGCAAATCAAACAGGTAGATAGCGAAGCTGGCGTGGTGACGCTGGATTGTCCGGCGCTCGACTGGGACACGTTTCCGCTGTTGGCGCAGGCCTTGCTACGAGATTGGGAGCTGCAGCCGCTCGAGCAGGATGCGGGGGCCGACCGCCATAGCTGGTTGCTGGAGTTTGAAGGGAGCCAGTTTCGGCTGGAGTACGAACACTACAGCGGCTGCTGGCTGGAGGCGGTGCGCCCGGCGGATCGGGAGGCGCTGCTCTGGCTCGCCAGACAGCACAAGCTGTGACTATCGCCCACAAGGCTTGCTCTGCCGCTGGCCAACCTGGACAAGCGTAATCGCATAAAGATTGAACTATCGGTTTGGGGGCGTATAATCTCGCCCCTCGATTATCGCCAATGGTGGCGATATGGGTTCCCTAACCCCATTAACCAAAAAGGTCACAAGATGAATCTGACCCCTGCGCAGTACCAAACGGCGCTCGTTCGCCTGTCGTTGTTCCACATTCTGATCATTGCCAGCAGCAACTATCTGGTGCAGCTGCCGATCACCGTGTTTGGCTTCCACACCACCTGGGGGGCGTTCAGCTTCCCGTTTATCTTCCTGGCGACCGACCTGACAGTGCGGATCTTCGGTGCCGGTCTGGCGCGCAAGATTATCCAGACCGTGATGTTGCCAGCACTGGCGGTCTCCTATGCGCTCTCCGTACTCTTCTTTGAAGGGAGCTTCCAGGGCGTTGGTCATCTGGCCGAGTTCAACCTGTTCGTGGCGCGTATCGCGCTGGCCAGCTTTATGGCCTATCTGGTGGGGCAGTTCATGGATGTGGTGGTGTTCAACCGCCTGCGTCTGCTCAAGCAGTGGTGGATTGCACCTGCGGCCTCCACCCTGTTCGGTAATCTGGTTGATACCATCGCTTTCTTCAGTGTGGCCTTCTGGCGCACCACAGATCCTTTCATGGCAGAGCACTGGGTCGAGATCGCAACCGTCGATTACGTATTCAAGTTGCTGATAAGCCTTGGTTTGTTCGTGCCGCTCTACGGTGTCTTGCTGCGCTACCTCAGCCGCAAGCTGGTGGGCGAGGCCGGATTATCCAGCCTGCAAACGGCCACCCGGCAAGCCTGACGAGATTGACCACCCTTCGCGGTGGTCAATTTTTTTGCACTTTCTGCAAATAGCGCTTGCCTAGTTAAATGAGAATGATTATTGTTAACTTGTTTTCCGGGAAAGACTTCATTCGTTCCAACGTGATGGACTTCTTGTGAAGGCACGACATTGCTCACATTGCTTCCAGTTAAGGGCCAGTTTATCTGGCCCTCTTTTTTTGTCATTTTTCAGCAAGTTGCAGGCATAAAAAACGGGAGCCAAGGCTCCCGTCGTCACGCTGTCTGTGGCTTACTCGATATCGAGAGCCTCGGGGGAGAGGATCACCCCTGTGGTATCGGCGTAGAGGTGGTCGTCAGGCAGGAAGGTCACGCCACCGAAGTTGACCGGCAGATCGGTCTCCCCTACATCCTTGCTGTCGGCACCGACCGGAATGGCTGCCAGTGCCTGAATGCCGATGTCCAGATCTTCCAGAATATCGACTTCGCGGACGCAGCCGTAGCAGACAATCCCTTCCCAATCGTTCTCGGCCGCCGTGGTGGCGATGTCGCTGTCGATCAGAGCTCGGCGCATGGAGCCACCGCCATCGATCAGCAAGACGCGTCCCAGTCCGTTCTCTTTGACGAGTTCACGTATAAGACCATTCGATTCGAAGCATTTGACGGTGGTGATGACGCCGCCGAAAGAGGCGCGGCCGCCGAAGGAGCAGAGCATGGGTTCAAGCACATCCACCATGTCCTGATAGATGTCGCACAGTTCAGAAGTATTGTATTCCATAGTGTCAAATCCACGGCTGGAAACAGGTGCAACCAGTATAAGGAGTGGGTGTGGCATTTCAATGAATATTCCTTGCACAGATCACCTGTCGCCGCTTTTCTGCATAAGCTCAATGCAGTTCACTGCCTGTTTGCGAGAGGTCCATCGTGCTTATCCGTCATAAGTTGATCCTGAATACCGTGCTGGTTGCCGTTGCCATGCTGGTACTGAGCGGCCTGTTTATCTACTCCAGCCAGGTGCACCGTCACCTGACCGAAGCCCAGCGCAATATCGACCAGCTGGAGATCGCCATGCTCAACCTGCGGCGGGCCGAGAAGGATTTTCTGATCCGCAAGGATATGACCTTCGTCGAGCGCTTCAATCAGGGGCTGTCTGACTTTCACCTGCACAATCGGGAGCTGCTGACCGATGACAATCTGGCGGCCGTCGAGGGGGAGCTGACCAGACTGGATCAGCAGATCAGCGGCTATGGCAAGGCCTTCAACGATCTGGTGGCCCAGCAGCAGAAGATTGGTCTGGGGCCGGAGGAGGGGCTCTATGGCAAGTTGAGGGCGGCGGTGCATGAGGTGGAGAATGGGCTCAAGCAGCTGGATCAGCAGGGGTTGCTCATCACCATGTTGCAGCTGAGACGGGCGGAGAAGGACTTCATGCTGCGCTCCGATATCCAGTATCTGGAGCGTTTCGAGACCTTGCACAAGAGTTTTCAGGATAGCCTTGCCACCTTGCCGGAGGGGGATCGCGGCAGGTTGGAGCAGGCCAGCAAGCAGTACCGGCAGGACTTTGTGGCGTTGGTGCAGGGGATGCAGATACTGGGGCTGAAAGAGGATGAGGGGCTGCGCAACCAGATGCGGGATCTGGTGCATCAGACCGAACAGGGGTTTGCCGCCGTCGATCAGCACATTGTCGCTGAGCTTGAGCGGCAGAGCGCTCGCCTCAACAGCCTGATGCTGGTCTGTGGCGGGGTGATTGTGGTGCTGATCGGCATCATGAGCGTGCTGCTGGGGCGCAGCATCGACCGTCCCATTACTCAGGTGAATGATACCGTCAACCGCATTCGTCAGGATAATGACCTGCGCCTGAAGATAGAGTTGCGCGGGGCAGATGAAATGGCCCAGCTGGCAGGCAATCTCGACGTGATGCTGGGTGGGTTTCGCGATCTGATCGGCGATGTGAAGCAGAGCGTGCACACCCTGACTGAAGCGGCGGATCACCTCTCGGCCAACGTCAAGCGCACCAGTGAAGGGGCGGCGCGCCAGCTGCAGGAGACTGATATGGTGGCGACCGCGTCCACCGAGATGGGATCCACCATCGAAGAGATCGCCCGCAACACCGAGCAGGCGGCCAACAATGCGCAGGCGACCAACAACAAGGCGATGGAGGGGCGGACTGCGGTCGAGAATACTGTCGAGCAGATCCGCTCGCTGGCGGGCAATCTGGAGAGTTCATCCCGCGAGGTGAGCCAGCTGCAAAAAGAGAGCGAGACCATCGGCTCCGTGCTCGATGTGATCCGCGGCATTGCCGAGCAGACCAACCTGCTGGCCCTCAACGCAGCCATCGAAGCAGCTAGGGCAGGGGATCAGGGGCGCGGCTTTGCGGTAGTGGCCGATGAGGTGCGCAATCTGGCCATCCGTACCCAAAAATCGACCCAAGAGATCGCCGGCATCATCAGCTCGCTGCAGAAACAGACCGGCAGCATCGTCGATGTGATGGCGACCTGCCGCGAGCAGGGCAACCGCAGCTCGGATCAGGCCAGTACTGCAGGGGAGTTGTTGGGGCAGATCACTCAGGATGTTACCCATATCATGGACATGAGCACCCAGATTGCCGCCGCCATCGAACAGCAGAGTCTGGTGGCCAACGAGGTGAACCGCAACGTCAACAACATCCGCGACATCGCCCAGGAGTCGAGCATCATGGCAGAGGAAAATGCGAGATCCAGCGAGGGCCTCAACGAGCAGGCCCAGCTGCTCAACAAGGCGGTGGCAAAATATCGGGTTTAGTGAGCGGACTGGCATCCTTGTGAGGTTTTTGCACCAGAGTGGCAATGATTTGATCGTAATGGCTGTTATTGGGGTAATTCGCTCATATAATCGCCGCCACTATGATGATTCGGAAGGATTCGATGGCAAAGTTGCTGGTGGCCGTATTCGGGCTGCTCTGTTCCTGTCTGGTGTTGGCAGGTTCGGCGCCTCAGGCTACCCCACTCAAGCCCGGCATGGAGCCGCTACTCAGCTGGTTCAACGGGGCCTTTACGAGCCGGGAGCAGGCTAGTTACGACAGCCGCTTTACCAGTGCCGAGCTGCGCCTGATGGAGATCTGGCCCGGCTATCAGGGCTATCGCTGGGTCTATGCCGAGCAGTATCTGAGCATGCGCTCCATTCGCCCCTTTCGTCAGCGCATCTATCGCTTCTCACCCGCCCCTGACGGGCGGATCCTGATGGCCGAACTGACCATGCCCCGTGCCACCGATTTTGCCGGTGCCTGGCATGATCCCGCCCTGCTCGACAGCCTGACCCCACAGCAGCTCTCCTTGCGCCACGGTTGCGAGATCTGGCTGACCCGTACTCCCTTCGGCGAATATGCCGGTCACACCCGGGTGGGCCACTGCTCCACCGATTTTGGTGGTGCAACGACGCTGGTGCAGCATATCTGGATTGGTCCCGACAGCGTCAGATTGCTGGATCGCGCCTATGACAACGCAGGGAGCCCGCGCTGGGGTAGCCCGGGTGAGGGATATGTCTATTTGCGTCGTTCCAAAGGGTTTGGCCAGTAGGGGAGAGTGCGTCTGGCTGCGGGAACATGAAGGATGAAAAACAGGGATCGTAAAAAAGGCGCCCATTGGGCGCCTTTTTCAGAATTCTTCAGAAGTAAAATTACTTCTTGGTGGTCATCGCACCGAAACGCTTGTTGAACTTGTCTACGCGGCCGCCGCTAGAAACTTCTTTCTGCTTGCCGGTGTAGAACGGGTGGCACTCGGAGCACACGTCCAGGTTCAGATCTTTACCGATGGTAGAGAAAGTGTTGATGACGTTACCGCAAGAGCACTTGGCGGTGATGGCTACGTAGTCAGGATGGATACCAGCTTTCATGGACAACCTCAATTAATAGGCCGTGTCGCCATCCGATCTCTTGTCGGACACCACACGATTGTTGAACACAGTTTCAAAGGCTGCGAATAATATAGGAAATGCCTGAGATCAGGCAAGTGGCTTCGCAGAAAAAATAGGCAACCCCTGGTGAATTCTTCCCAAACGCTGGATCTGGTTCGTGTCGCTGTCCCGGTACCGTTACGCCGTCACTTCGACTATCTCTCTCCCCTGCCGTTACCTGCCCCCGGTTGCCGGGTCGAGATCCCTTTCGGTCCCCAGACCCTGGTCGGGCTGGTGGTGGATCATCCGGCCGACAGCCAGGTGCCCCGCAACAAGCTCAAGCCCATCAAACGGGTATTGGACACGGCTCCGGTGCTGGGGCCGGATATTTTGGCGCTGATGAACTGGAGCGCCAGCTACTACCAGCATCCGCTGGGGGAGGTGCTGCCCCACGCCCTGCCGGTGCTGGTGCGCAAGGGGGAGCCTGCCGCTTATCGTGAACTGGAGTTCTGGTTTGCCACCGAGGCTGGCATGGCCATCGACCTTAACGAGCTCAAGCGGGCGGCCAAGCAGCAGCAAGCGCTCGCCCTGCTGCGCAAGGGGCCGCAGACACCTTCCGCCCTCAAGCAGGAGGAGATCCAGAGCGCCGCTCTCACCGCGCTGGAGAAGAAGGGGCTGCTGGAGAAGCGTTCGCTGGAGCCGAGCCACGATGGCGATTGGGCTGCCCGCTTTGAGCCGGGGGAGGGGCTACGCCTCAACGGCGAACAGGCGCTGGCTGTCTCTGCCGTTACCAGCCAGAGCGACAAGTTCGGCGCCTTCCTGCTGGATGGCATCACCGGCTCCGGCAAGACCGAGGTCTATCTGAGCATCCTCGAACCCCTGCTCAAGGCGGGCAAGCAGGCGCTGGTGATGGTGCCGGAGATCGGCCTCACCCCGCAGACCATCAACCGCTTCCGGCGCCGCTTCAACGTGCCGGTGGTAGCGATGAACTCCGCCATGAACGACAGGGAGCGGCTCGACGCCTGGCTCGCCTGCCGAGACGGCGGCGCCGCCATCCTGATCGGCACTCGCTCTGCGGTGTTCACCCCGTTTCACAACCTCGGCATCATCATCATCGATGAGGAGCACGACGGCTCCTTCAAGCAGCAGGACGGTTTTCGCTACCACGCGCGGGATCTGGCGGTGATGCGGGCCCATCGTGCCGGTATTCCCATTTTGCTTGGCTCGGCTACACCGTCACTGGAGACGCTGCACAACGCCCGCACCGGCAAGTATCACCACCTCACCCTGACCCGTCGCGCCGGTAACGCCCAGACCGCCCGTCAGGTGATCCTGGATATCAAGAGCGTGCGGCTGCAGGCCGGGCTCTCTCCCCAGCTGGAGCAACTGATGGCAGAGCATCTGGCGGCGGGCAATCAGGTGATGCTGTTCCTCAACCGCCGTGGCTATGCCCCGGCTCTGATTTGCCACCAGTGCGGCTGGAGCGCCGCCTGTGAGCGCTGCGATGCCTGGTACACCTGGCATCAGGCCGGGCGACGGCTGCACTGCCATCATTGCGACAGCGTGCGCCCCTTGCCCCACCACTGCCCCGAGTGTGGCAGCAACGAACTGATCGGATCCGGGGTCGGCACCGAACAGCTGGAGCAGCTGCTCACCACGGTGTTCCCGCAATATCCGGTGGTGCGCATCGATCGGGACAACACCCGTCGCAAGGGGGAGCTGGAGACCCATCTCGGCGACATCAAGGCGGGCAAGTACAAGATCCTGATCGGCACCCAGATGCTGGCCAAGGGCCACCACTTTCCGGATGTGACGCTAGTGGGTCTGCTGGATGTGGATGGTGCCCTGTTCAGCGCCGATTTTCGCGCCGCCGAGAAACTGGCCCAGCTTTACACCCAGGTGGCGGGCCGCGCCGGTCGCGCCAGCAAACCCGGGTTGGTAGTGCTGCAGAGCCATCATCCGGAGCACGCCCTGCTGCAGGATCTGACCCAGAACGGTTACGGCCACTTCGCCGATACAGCGTTGAAAGAGCGCCGCCTGTTGGGGCTGCCGCCCTTCAGCTATCAGGGGCTGTTCCGCGCCGAGGCCAACGGCCGCGACGAGGTGCAGCTGTTCCTCGCCCGCCTCGCCGATACCCTGCGCAGCGCCCGCTATCCCCACGTTCAGGTGCTGGGGCCCATCAGCGGCTTTATGGAGCGCAAGGCGGGCAAGTTTCGTATGCAGTTGCTGGTGCAGGGGCCGAATCGGGCACCGCTGGCCCAACTGCTGGATTGGGCGGTGAAGGAGCTGGAAGGCTGGCCCGAGACCAAAAAGGTGCGCTGGAGTCTGGATATCGACCCCACCGAGCTGAGTTGATGGTGGCACCGGCGCCGGTCGCTGGCAGTTATCGTCAGCGACCGATGGGTGATTTCATTTCAAGGCTCAGACCCGCAGATCGATCTGCTGCACCCAGCCTCCTTTACCCTGTTCGGTGAGATAGAGGCCGGATTGGCGCAGCACCCCCTGATTGCCGCTCTCCCCCAGATGGTTGAAGGGGGTGTCGAGGGGGCGCAGCAGGATGGCGCCGATCCCCAGTTCGACCAGCGCGATAGGTGCGTGCTCCGGATGCCAGAACTGCAGGGCTGAAAACTGGCTATCCCCCTCATCCAGCACCCCGTTGCCATCCTCATCCAGGGTGGCCAACTCGCCGAAGCCATTGCCGGAGCGAGCACCAAACAGCTCACCCCCATCGTCTATGGTGCCGTTGCCATTGCGATCCAGCGCCACAAAGCCGCTCCCTTCACTCAAGCCCGGCAGGCTATCCTCTTTGCCATCCTGATCAATATCGAAAGTGACCCGTGCCTCGGTCAGATCGGCAATCTTGCCATCCAGACTGAGCACCAGCGGGTCTTTCAGGGCATTGAGGGTGGTGCGCCGCTGGCTCACCTCCAGCTGACGCCAGTCGAGTACAAAGCCGAGATCGAGCTGAATAGTCTGACCATCCCGAGTCGCTACGCTGGCCGATGCCACCACGTTGAGCTGCTCCTGTTGCAGCAGGGTGTCGGTTACTTCCACCAGTTGATCCGGCTCGGCGGCTTGAGCCGCGGCATCTCCTTGGGTTACTCCATCGCCTCCCTCTTCGGAGGGGTTGATCGGCTTGGGCAGCTCGATTTCGTGGCCCAGCATCGCCTCAATCATCAGCTTGATCAGTCGCTGGCGGTTATCCAGCCCATCATCGGGAATACCATCCTGCTCTTTGCCGACGTCCGCTGCGGGCGGGGCGGGAGGTGTTGTCGCTTGCTTGCTGGCGGCGGATTGCCTCGAGGTTTGCAGCATCAGGGCGCTGGTGAGGGTCAGGGTGCTACTGCGTTCGCCGGCCACTGCCGCGTTGTTGCCTTCCGGTGGATTGACGGCGGGTGGCACTGGCCCGAGGTTGCGCACCTTGCGGCTCTGGGCCTGCTGTTGCCGGTATTGCACCTCCCCCTGGAGGTCGTAGTGATCGATGCGCATACGTTCGCCCTCGGCGTTATACATCTGGTCAGTTATCGACCGGTTAGTGAGCAGGGCTTAACACCAAATCAGACTAATCAGGGAGGTGGTTAGTACTAGGTTGCAAGGTGGTGGCGTGGCAGGATGACAAGAGACTGGATGGTGGCGCTGTAGTTGAACATTTTCAGGTAACGCGGCGCACTCTGGCTGACAAGCGGCATCGGTGAGGATAGGGAGAATTACATGAGAAATTGTCTGGTGATGGACGTGGCGGGCTATGATGGATTCCTGTCTGGCGCCCCTTGCATCAATGATGCTGAGGGCTGCACTCATGCGTAATTGTCTGGTGATGGGAGCGGCAGGCTATATCGGTTCCTATCTGGTGCCTCACCTGCAAGCCCTGGGTTACAGGGTGATTGCCGGGGCGCGCCGTCCCTGTCGCTTGCCTGAGGGGGTGGAGTTTCGACTCGCCGACAGCCTCAAGCCGATCACCTTGCTGCCTGCGCTGGCGGGCATAGATACCGTCTTCTATCTGGTGCATGCCATGGGGGCGGGGGCAGATTTTCACCGATTGGAGCAGCAGGGGGTAAAGAACTTCGCTGCCGCCGCCCGTGCTGCCGGGGTGCGCCGTATCATCTATCTCGGGGCGATCCAGCCCGAGCAGTGCAACAGTCGCCATCTCAACTCCCGCCGCCACTGCGGTGAGCTGTTTCGTGACTCGGGTGTGCCGACGGTGGAGCTGCGCGCCGGCATCATCATCGGGCCCGGTTCGGCGGCGTTCGAGGTGATGCGGGATCTGGTATTCAACCTGCCGATGATGGTGACGCCCAAATGGGTGCGCTCGCGCACGCCGCCGATTGCGCTCTCCAACCTGTTGCACTATCTGGGCGGGCTGGTAGAGGCAGACGAGGTGGATGGGCTCATCTTCAACGCGGTCGGCCCCGAGCTGCTCAGCTATCAACAGCAGTTGCAGAAGTTCGCCGCCCATATCGGCAAGCGCTGCCCCATCATTCCCATCCCGTTTCTGAGTCCGCGCCTCTCCGCCTGGTGGCTGCAGTTTGTTACCTCGGTGCCGCAACCGGTGGCCAAGGCGCTGGTGGGGGGCCTCAAGCACGATATTCCGGCCGACGATGGCCCGCTGCGTGCCCTGCTGCCGCAGACCCTGCTCAGCTTCGACGAGGCGCTGGCGGAGAGTTTGGCGCTGGAGCAGAAGCTGGGTGCCGAACAGCAGGGGCAGGAGACGCCCCTTGGCCTGCGCTGGCGCCATCCCGAATATGGTTTCTATGACCGTACCGCCAGCGGCGAGGCCATCTGCCTCGCCTCCCCCGAGGTGGTGTGGCAGGTGTTGCAGCAGTTGGGGGGTGAGCAGCGCTACTTCTACATGAACGAGCTGTGGGTGGTGCGCGAATGGATGGATCATCTGATCGGCGGCCCGGCCCGCACCCGTGGCCGCACCAATCCGGATCGCTTCGTGAAGGGTGACATGCTCGACTCCTGGCAGATCCTCGGGGTGGATGAGGGGTGCAGGCTCGATCTCTTGTTCAACATGAAGGCCCCGGGCGTCGGGCGGTTGGAGTTCAACATCCTGCCGGAGGAGTCTGGCCTGACCCGCATCCGGGTCACCGCTCACTGGCATCCGCAGGGCGCCTGGGGGCTGGCCTACTGGCTCGCCATGCTGCCGTTCCACCTCTTTATCTTTCAGGGGATGACCGAAGCCATCGCCCGTCAGGCTGAGGCGAGGGCAGGTATCCCGGTGATGGATTAACCCCTCTTCACACCATCCCCGCTGATAGAGTGCCCCGTTCGGGGCACTTTTTATGCGGCGGCCATGCCCGGTTATGGCAGATAGTGGTAGGCGTCTCATGGCAAAGGCTGGCATCATGCCGCGGTCTTGTTTACCGCGGATAGATAATCAGTCAGAAAAAGAAGGGATTATGAAGAAAAAACCGTCAATTTTGGGGGGCGCCTGCATCATTGCCAGCGTCTGCGTGGGGGCCGGCATGCTCGGTCTGCCGAGTTCGGGGGCGGGGGCCTGGACCCTCTGGTCGGTGCTGGCGCTGACCGTCACCATGGTGATGATGACCCTCTCCGGCTGGATGCTGCTGGAATCCTTCCAGCACCACGATATGCGGGTCTCCTTCAATACCGTGACTCGCGAGCTGCTGGGGGAGAAGCTCAATCTCCTCAACAACCTCTCGGTCTACTTTGTTGGCGGCATTCTGCTCTACGCCTATATCACCTCCTCCGGTGCCATCCTGCAGGGGATTCTGGGGATCGACAGCAAGCTTGCATCCGTGCTGTTTGTGGCGCTCTTTTCTGCGGTGGTGTGGCACTCGACCCGCGCCGTTGACCGTATTTCGGTGGTGCTGATCGCCTTCATGATCCTCAGCTTCGCCCTCGGTGTGGCCGGTCTGCTCGGCAGTATCAAGCTGCCGACCCTGCTTGATCTGGCGGGCAGCGAGAGCCGCTACGCTCCCTATGCCATGGCGATGCTGCCGGTAGCGCTCACCTCGTTCGGCTATCACCACTCGGTGGCCTCCCTGCGTGCCTATTACCAGAATGAGCAGCAGGCCAGATGGGCCATTCTGGGGGGAACCCTGATCGCGCTGGCGCTCTACGTGCTCTGGCTGCTGGGGATCTTCGGCAACCTGCCCCGTCAGGATTTTGCTCCCGTGATTGCCAAGGGGGGTGATGTGAGCGTGCTGCTCTCCGCCCTCTCCGGGGTCATTGAATCGGAGAAGGTGGCCAGCGCCATCAACGGCTTCTCCATGGCGGCCATCCTCTCCTCCTTTATCGGGGTGGGGCTCGGGGTGTTCGACTATCTGGCTGATCTGTTCAAGTTCGACAACAGCCGCGCCGGTCGCTGCAAGACCTGGGCGGTCACCTTCCTGCCGCCGCTGCTGCTCTCCCTGCTCTTCCCGTTTGGCTTCCTGCTGGCCATCGGCTATGCCGGTGCCGCTGCCACCATCTGGACCTGCATCATCCCGGCACTGCTGGTGCTGCGCACCCGGGCGCGGGCCGAGCGGGGCGAAGTGACACCCCACTTCGTTACCCCCGGCGGCAAGCTGATGGCCTGGCTGCTGATCCTGTTCGGATTGGCGACCGCGCTGTTCCACTTCCTGTCGATGGCAAATCTGTTGCCGGTCTATCTGGGCAACTGAGTCAGGTCTACAGCACTGACAGAAAGGGCGGCAAGGCCAACTTGCCGCCCTTTTTTCTCCATTTTTACCCCACACAGCAGGATCTATAACTAAAGTGGTAGGTGTGAGTGGGGTAAGGTGCTGAAATAACTGGTCTGATCTGGCTAACGGCAGCATGATCTGCTGGGAATGCCCCCTGCTTTCTTTTATGATCCCCGCCCTTCTGCGTGCCCCCTGTCGGCACCTCATTTGCACCAACCACATCGGGGTCCCCCATGTCCGATCTGCGTCAAGAAGCACTCGATTACCACGCCCTGCCCGTACCGGGCAAAATTGCCATCGCCCTGACCAAGCCTGCCGAAACCGCCCGCGATCTGGCGCTGGCCTACAGCCCGGGGGTTGCCGAGCCGGTGCGCGAGATCGCCGCCAACCCGGCCGATGCCTACCGCTATACCGGCAAGGGCAATCTGGTGGCCGTCATCTCCAACGGCACCGCCATTCTGGGTCTGGGTAATCTGGGGCCGCTGGCCTCCAAGCCGGTGATGGAGGGCAAGGCCCTGCTGTTCAAGCGCTTCGCCGGTATCGACGCCATTGACATCGAGGTGAAGCACGAGACCAGCCAGCAGTTTATCGACACGGTGGCGGCTATCGCCGATACCTTCGGTGGCATCAATCTGGAAGATATCAAGGCGCCGGAGTGTTTCGAGATTGAAGAGGTGCTGATCGCGCGCTGCGACATTCCGGTGTTCCACGATGATCAGCATGGTACCGCCATCGTCACCGCCGCCGGGCTGCTCAACGCGCTGGAAGTGCAGGGCAAGCAGATCAGTGACAGCCGCATCGTCTGCATGGGGGCGGGGGCTGCCGCCACCGCCTGCATGGACCTGCTGATCAAGTGCGGCGCCAGGGCGCACAACATCTTCATGCTGGATCGTCAGGGGGTGATTCACACCGGCCGCAGCGATCTCAACAAGTACAAGCAGCGTTTCGCCAACGAGACCCCGCTGCGCACCCTGATGGATGTCATCGAAGGGGCAGATGTGTTTGTTGGCGTCTCCGGCCCCGATGTGCTGCCCGTTGAAGCGGTCGCCCTGATGGCGCCCAATCCGGTGATCTTCGCCTGCTCCAACCCGGATCCGGAGATCAAGCCTGCGCTGGCCCACGGGGTGCGCAGCGACCTCATCATGGGCACTGGCCGCTCCGACTACCCGAACCAGATCAACAACGTGCTCTGCTTCCCCTTCATCTTCCGCGGTGCCCTCGATGCCCGTGCCAGCCGCATCAACGATGCCATGAAGATTGCCGCGGTCGAGGCGATCCGCGCACTGGCCAAGGAGCCGGTGCCGGCCGAGGTGCTGACCGCCGCCGGGGTCAGCGAGCTCGCCTTCGGCAAGGATTACGTTATTCCCAAGCCGATGGATGCCCGTCTGCTGCCGCGCGTCGCCCGCGCCGTGGCGCTGGCGGCGGTGGCCTCTGGCGTCGCCCGCATCGAGCTGCCTGCGGACTACATGCTGTAATCCGGCGTTGCAAACGGCCCCATAGCGGGGCCGTTTTTATCTCTGCTTCTGGCGACAGCCAGAGACGCCAGCCGGGTAACAGGTTGGGGCATATGGAGGCAAATCGGGTGCAAAGGTGGTCAAACAGCGCTCTCCTCTGACACAATATTGCCACTATGACGCTAACGAGAATCAAGATGCAGCAGCCTGTCAGCGGCCGTTTGGCCCACGCCCTCTCCTTCTTGCGCCATGATGGTCGCCACTTTGCCCAGTTTGTCTGGGGCCGTTTCCAGCAGGACAGATTGACGGTTACCGCCGGTTATCTGGCCTATGTCACCCTGCTTTCGCTGGTGCCGATGATCGCCGTGGTCTTTGGCATGATGTCTGCCTTCCCGGTGTTCCAGAGCCTCAAACAGGCGATGGAGCAGTTCGTCTACCACAACTTTGTGCCGACCGCGGGCGATATGCTCAAGGAGTACATCGACGGTTTCGTCGCCAATGCCACCAACACCACGGCAGTGGGGATTGGGGCGCTGGTGGTGGTGGCGTTGATGCTGATCTCCGCCATCGACAAGAACCTCAACTACATCTGGCGTTCGACCCAGGGCCGCCCGCTGGCGCAGGCCTTTGCCATGTACTGGATGATCCTGACCCTGGGGCCCGTGCTTATCGGGGCCAGTATCGCCATCTCCTCCTATATCTTCTCGCTGCGGCTGTTTGGCGCCGAGAGCCTGTTCGGTATCGGTTATCTGCTGTTGCGCGGTTTGCCGTTCCTCTTCTCGGTGCTCACCTTCCTGCTGGTCTATACCGTGGTGCCGAACTGCAAGGTGCGGCTGATCCACGCCTTTATCGGCGCGCTGGTAGCGGCGACCCTGTTCGAGCTGGCCAAGCGCGGCTTTGCCATCTACATCACCAACTTCCCCTCCTATCAGGCCATCTACGGCGCGCTGGCCACCATCCCGATCCTGTTTGTCTGGGTCTATTTGAGTTGGCTGGTGGTATTGCTTGGCGCAGAGACCACGGCCTGCCTCGGTGAATATGAAAAACCGGCGAGCGAAGAGCTGGGCTAAGCCATCGCCTTGGCCACCGGTTTATTGGTAGCATCGACGACCGCCCCTGTGAGGGGGCGGTCGTTCTGTTTTGAGAGGAGAGGGATGTGATTGCACTGATTCAGCGGGTCTCCGAGGCCAGCGTGACTGTCGAGGGGGAGGTGACCGGCGCCATCGGTCAGGGATTGCTGGTACTGCTCGGGGTAGAGCAGGGGGATGACGAGGCCAAGGCCGACAAACTGCTGCACAAGGTGAGCGGCTATCGGGTCTTCTCCGACGAGAATGGCAAGATGAACCTCAATGTCAGCCAGATCGGCGGCAGTCTGCTGGTGGTCTCCCAGTTTACCCTGGCGGCCGACACCAAGAGCGGGATGCGCCCGAGCTTCTCCTGCGGCGCTCACCCGAGCGAGGCCGAGCGGCTCTATGACTATTTCGTGGCCAAGGCTGCTGCCAGCGGCATCCCGACCGCAACCGGGCGCTTTGCCGCCGACATGAAGGTGGCGCTTGTCAACGATGGCCCGGTTACCTTCTGGCTACAGGTCTGAGGATGCCTGATCCCGCGGTATGACGTGGACAATCACGTTGATGAGCCCTGCGACCGGATAGGGGGTAGCCGGGCCAATCCACTGCTCAATCAGTGTCAGGGCGTGGGTTAGCTCCAGTTCGGTGCGCGGCAGCAGGTTGATCACCAGGGTGCCGCAGAGGCGGGGAGCCAGCGCCCGGTAGAGCCGCTCCTGAAACAGCAGCAGCGGGTTGCCATCCTGACTGAAGAGATCGAGCAGGATGAGGTCGTACTGCTGCTCACTCTGCTCGAGAAAGGCGAGGGCATCGGCCTGATGGAGTGCCGGAGCGGCGCGTTCATCGCTCTCCTGATGCTGGAAAAACTGCTGATAAACGGTCAGCACCTCTTCGTCGAGGTCAACGCACTCGTGGCGAGCATCGGGCCAGCGCTGACTCAGATGGCGGGTGAGATCGCCGCCACCCAGCCCAAGTTCGAGAATCTGCTCAGCCCGCTCCGGCAGCAGGCAGGCGATGACCCGTTGATGGGGCAGACAGAGGGTCGCGGGGTTGGCGAGCAACATAGCGGATTGCACCACGCCGTCTATCTCCAGCCAGCGGTGCTGGTCATTTTCCTGTACCGTGAGGCGGCGCTGGGGTTTGACGCTGAGGTGCAACAAGTGATCGGCTTGGTACGCTTGCAGATTGAAGTCCATGAATTTGCACGGCAAGATGGTTTCCGACCAGTGTAACTCAAGGATGAAACTATGTACCGGGTAGTCACCCCTCAGACAGTCGCCGAGCTGGGTACTTACTGCAAGCTGCGCTGGAAACGTCTGTGTAAGCCCTTCCATCTGCTAGTCGGCGCAAACTCAAGGATCGCTTTATGTATCGGGTAGTCACCCCTCAAACGGCAGCCGAGCTGGATGCCTACTACCAGTTGCGCTGGGAACTTCTGCGTAAGCCCTTCAATCTGCCGGTCGGTTCCGAGCGGGACGAATACGACACTGTCGCCATTCACCGGTTGATGCTGGCACCCGATGGCACCCCCATCGCGGTGGGCCGCCTCTTTATCGGCGGCGATGAGGCGCAGATCCGCTTTATGGCGCTGCGTCCGGAATATCGCGGTCAGGGGCTGGGTGCCAAAATGGTGGAGGATCTCGAGCAGCTGGCCCGCAGCGAGAAGGTGAAACGGCTGGTGATGAACGCCCGTCAGGAGGCGGTGGAGTTCTATCGCAAGTGCGGCTTTCTCGAAGTGGGGGGCGGCCCCGTCTCCTTTGGTCGGATTCCCCATCGCCAGATGATCAAATCCCTGAGCCCGTTGCAGACTATCCAGTACCGGCCGGAGTGGTGTCAGGATCTCACCACCCGCTGGTCGCGCGGGGTACCCATCAGCGAGAAGATGGGGATGCACATCAGCCACTACGATGGCCAGGCTTTCCACCTCAAGGCCAATCTGGCGGCCAATTTCAACGTGCATGGCAGCATGTTCGCCGGCAGTGTCTACAGCCAGTGCGTGCTGGCAGGCTGGGGGTTGATCTGGTTGCAGCTTAAAGAGGAGGGGCTGGTGGGCGAGCCGGTGCTGGCCGAGAGCTCCATCAAATATCATGGCCCGGTCGATGAGGAGCCCGAGGCGCGAGTAGCCCGCGAGGGGATGCCCGCTGTGCTGCAGCCGCTCAAACGGGGGGAGCCTGCCACCTTCAGCCTCAAGATCCAGCTGTTCAGCGGCAGCAAGCTGGCGGCGGAGTTCTGCGGTCACTATGTGGTGCAGCCGCCCCGCCGTCCGGGCCAGTAACCGCGTCGTTTCCCCATCAAACAACAAGGCCTCATCATGAGGCCTTGTCTGTTTTTACCCTCGCTGGCTGTCGCTTGTCTGCCCGGCTTGGGTCTGCACTTGGGCCTGGTTTTGGGCTTTCGTTGCGGGAGCCGGTCGCCAGAGCGGGGCGCTGTTGCCTTGCGGCGGATAGCGTACTCCCACTTCCCAGCCGCAAGAGTCCTGCTTCTGCGGGAAGCTCCAGGCCAGCGTGGGTTCCGTCAACGGCCCGCGCCACTGGCCGAGCAGCTCGGCGCAGCGGTTGCCGTTGAGGATCCCCAGATCCAGCTGCCACTGCTCGTTGACCAGATCGATCCCACCTTGCAGCGCCAGTAGATGGGTGATGGTGGAGGCGCCAGCCTGCTCGACTTGTAGTTGCCCCTTGTCGATCTTGCCCTGCAGCTTGATGCGGTAGAAGGGGGTGTCACCCTCCTGCATCGCCTGCCACAGCTGTTCCGGCGTCAGGGTGGGCGGGGTCGCTCCCTTGAACCACTCATCCAGCAGCGGATCTATCTTCACCTTGTCCCAGAACGGCTCGTCGGCATCGAGGGCAAAGCTGCCCTGCAGGGTTTGGCGCCACTCGCCTGCCGTTTTGCCATGTTCGGCTTGCAGATCGGCGCTCACGTCCGCCTTGCCAGCGAACGAGACAGGGGAGTGGAATATCTTGCCCCACTGCTGCAGATCCAGCTTGGTTGCCTGCAACTGCAGGCGGCTGCTCTGGCCCGGTTCGCGGCCCCACTGACCACTCAGGCTGAAGGTGCCCTCATCCGGCAGCGAGCTGGTGAGTTTGCCCAACTGCCACGAGCTGGGGGTCAGCTCGCCATCCAGTTCACCGTTGCGGGCGCTGAGGCCATCCCACACCAGCTCGAACCACTTGCTCTCGATACGGGCACGGCCGAGCAGCGGGCCGGGCTGGTTATTGCGCAGGGCGAGATCGCTCAGATAGAGCTGCCAGCCGGTCAGCGACAGAGGGATGGAATCGTCGAAGGAGAGCACCTTGAGCTTGTCGAACGCCAGCTTGCGGATATCCACCTGCTGCGGGCGCCAGCTCTGCCAATCCTGCCACCACCCTTGCGGCAGGCTGATATCCATGCCGCTCAGCGCCACGTCTTTCAGGGTCAGCTTCTGCTGCAGGGTATCGAGGGAGAGCTCGACATTGAACTCCCCTTCATAGGCCTTGCCCTGTAGTTCGCCGTCGATCTGTTGGGGCGAGAAGGCGAGCTTGCCCTTGATCTCCTCCAGCTGGAACAGGCCACGACCCATGTCCCCCAGGGTGCCGCTCAGATAGCCGGTGGGCTGGCTGCCCGCCTGCCAGTTGAAGGCGGTGAGCTGGCCGCTGAAGTTGTTGAAGGAGAGCTCCTGATTGATGTCGTTGAGGCTGACGCCGTCCAACTGACCGCGATCCAGCGACACGCTTTGCAACGGGAAGCGCTGCGGGAAGCCTTGCTGTGCCAGATCACCCAGCTCCACCCGCATGCCGCGCGCCTTGAGATCGTGCAGTTGCAAGGTTCGAGCGGGCCAGTCCAGCACCATGCCGGTCTCCAGCAGACCGTCGAACAGGTTGGTCACCAGCTTGTCGCTGCGCAGCACTTCTCCTTCCAGCCGTCCTTGCAGGTTGAGACGGGCGAAGGTGAACTGCGGGGTCTCCAGCTGGCCGATATTGAGGCTCAGGTTGGCCTGTGGCTGCCGTTTCGGATCGATCAGCTCCCAGTCGCTCAGGGTGGCATTGAGGCCGCGCAGGGTCAGCTCGGGGCTTTCCAGACTGAGCCTGTCTATGGTGCTGTCGCTGATGGTGAGGGAGTGCACCGGCAGGCTAGGCAGTTGGTTGGGCAGCGGCAGCTTGATGGTCGGGCGAATGAGATCGAGATGGGCGATGCGCACGTCGCGGCTCAGCCAGTCGATGCTCTCGATCTCCAGATAGATCTTGTCGAGGGAGACCGCATCGCCGTAACGCACCTGCTCAGCCAGCAGGGTGTAGGGGTGCAGCGGGTTGAACACCAGTCGCCCTATGGTGACCGGCACGCCGGTCTGCTGGCTGATCCAGCTGGCGATGGGGCCTTTGGCGCGCTCGGCGTCGAACAGGCCGAGGGCAACCCAGACAAACAGCAGCAGGAAGGCGAAGGTGTAGAGCAGGCCGCGTAGCCAGGAATTCATGGGTGCTTTCCTCCTGTTTTGGGGTGTGTTGTCAGGCGTTTGAGTAGTGGTCTCGCAGACCGAGCCAACGCCGTATCAAGGGGGCGACATGGCTTATGTGCCTATCCATAAGGACATGTGCCCATCTTCTTCATCTACCTCGATCAGGCATTGGAATAGTGATCCCGTAAGCCGAGCCAGCGTCGTATCAAGGGTTCGACATGGCTCGGATGCCTATCCATAAGGAAGCGCGCCATTTTTTGCACCTGTGGAATAAGCGGCTGATCCCGCACCAGATCGGCGATCTTGAGGTCGGCCAGACCGGTCTGGCGGGTGCCGAGCAGTTCCCCCGGGCCGCGCAGTTCCAGATCGCGCTGGGCGATCAGGAAGCCGTCGTTGGTCTCCCGCAGCACCCCGAGTCGGCTCTGGGCCGTCTTGGACAAGGGGGCATGATAGAGCAGCACGCAGTGAGAGGCCACCGCACCCCGGCCAACCCGGCCGCGCAGCTGGTGCAACTGCGCCAGCCCGAGCCGTTCCGGGTTCTCGATGATCATCAGGCTGGCGTTGGGCACATCCACCCCCACCTCGATGACGGTGGTGGCGACCAGCAGTTGCAGTATGCCTGCCTTGAACTCCTCCATCACCCGCTGTTTCTCGACCGGGCGCATCCGGCCGTGTACCAGCCCGATATGCAGGCCGGGCAGCAGGTTTTGCAGCTCGGCGGCGGTATCCTCGGCAGCCTGACACTCCAGCACCTCCGACTCCTCGATCAGGGTGCAGACCCAGTAGGCCTGCTTGCCCTCGGTGCAGGCGAGCTTGACCCGCTCGATCACGTCGCCGCGACGGCTGTCGGGCAGCGCCACTGTGGTGATGGGGGTTCGGCCCGGCGGCAGTTCGTCGATGACCGAGGTGTCGAGGTCGGCATAGGCGGTCATCGCCAGGGTGCGGGGGATGGGGGTAGCGGTCATGATGAGCTGATGGGGATGCACCCCTTCCCGCTCCCCTTTCTCGCGCAGGGCGAGGCGCTGATGCACCCCGAATCTGTGCTGTTCATCGATGATGACCAGCGCCAGACGCTGGAACACCACCTGCTCCTGAAAGATGGCGTGGGTGCCCACCACCATCTTGACGCTGCCATCTTTGATCGCGGCCAGCGACTCTTCCCGCGCCTTGCCTTTCTGTTTGCCCGCCAGCCAGCCGACTCCGATGCCGAGCGGCTCCAGCCACTTGGCAAAGTTGATGGCGTGCTGTTCCGCCAGCAGCTCGGTCGGCGCCATCAGCCCCACCTGACAGCCGTTGCCGATTGCCTGCAGGGCGGCCAGCGCCGCGACCAAGGTCTTGCCGGAGCCCACATCCCCCTGTACCAGCCGCATCATGGGGTGGCTCTGTTGCAGATCCTTGCTTATCTCGGCCACCACCCGGCTCTGGGCGCCGGTGGGCTTGAACGGCAGAGCGCCGAGCAGTTGTTCAACCAGCGCGGGCGCCGGTTTGAGGGCGCGGGCCAGCTGGGTTTGTGCCTGAGCACGCACCTTCAAGACCGAGAGGTTGTGCGCCAGTAGCTCCTCCAGTACCAGTCGCTGCTGGGCCGGATGTTGGCCGCTTTCCAGCAGTGGCAGTGCCACTGAGGGGGGCGGGCGGTGCAGCAGCTTCAGGGCGGCGGACAGCTCAATCTGCTGGGGATAGAGGCCGGCGGGCAGCAGCTCCTCCACGCCATAGAGGTCAAGCTGGGCCAGCGCCTGATCGGTGAGGTTGCGCAGGGTGAGCTGGCGCAGCCCTTCGGTAGTCGGGTAGACGGGGGTGAGCGCCTCTTCGGTCTGGCCGGCCTGCTCCTCGCCGAGCAGCTTGTACTCGGGATGGGCCATCTCCAGCCCGTATTTGCCGGGGCGAACCTCGCCAAAGCAGCGGAGCAGACGGCCCGCCGCCAGACTGTTTTTCTGGGCGGCGGTGAAGTTGAAGAAGCGCAGGGTGAGGGTGCCGGTACCATCGCTGATGCGACAGACCATCATGCGGCGGCGCCCCATCACCAGCTGAGTGTCCTGGATTTCGCCCTCGACGGCGCCGTGCAGGCCGGGCGGCAGATCGCCGATGGGCCACACCTGGGTGCGGTCCTCGTAGCGCAGGGGAAGGTGGAACAGCAGATCCTGTACCGTGGCCAGCCCCAGCCGCTCGAGCTTCTCCAGCATCTTGCTGCCGACACCCTTGAGGCTATCGAGAGGAATTTTATCCAATTTCATCAATTAGATGCCCGAAAACACTGTAAATATGTCCAGATGATAGGGGTTGTTGAGGGGCCGATGCAAGCCGAGTTGCTGCTGGCAGGGCCGCCAAGGCGGGGGAAACGGCGGATATAACAAAGGCCTGCCGAAAACGGGAGGCCTTTGTGTGGCTGCCAACAGGCAAGGTGCGGGCGCATGGCGCCCAGGGTCAGATGATGCGCTTGAGCAGTAGGTGGGCCTTAACCCGGTGGATCCGTCCCAGCAGCTTGCGCACCTGTTCCGGGTAGTCCTGGATCTGTTCCACCTGATCGAAGTGGCTGATCCGCTTGGTGTTGGTCAGGATGTTATCCCGCTCCGCGTTGAACTGAGGGCGCAGCAGGTGGCGACGATCGTGTACCAGCAGGCCGTTCTCCAGATCCAGCGCCCAGGCGCGGGGGTTGAGGTTGTTGCCGGTGAGCAGGGCCCACTCGTCATCCACGAAGATCCCCTTGAGATGGTAGGAGTTGCGCTCGCAACACCAGAGCATCAGGTTGAGGCAACCGTCGTCGATGTGGCGCTGGTTGCGCTCGGCAAACTTGCGCAGGTTGGTCTCGTAGAGATAGGGCAGGCCACCGATGGTGGAGAACTTCTCTTCCGGCGGAATGAAGAAGTCGTTGGCGGTCTTGTCGCCCACTACGATGGTCACCTTGCAGCCGCGCTGCAGCAGATCCTCGATATCCTTGCTCAACTCCTTGGGCGGGTTGAAGTAAGGGGTGCAGATGAAGATCTCCCGCTCGGTGGCGCGCACCAGATTGCGGATCATCAGGTTGAGCTGATTGTTGCGCTTGCCCAGACCCACCATGGGGGTGACAGCCACTTCCTGAGTGTTGACCGGCATGGTGCTGAAGCGGTACTGGCTCTGGCGCAGGTTCTGCTTGAAGCGGCGGATCGGCCCCTTCAGCTGTTTGGCGCTGGGGATATCGCTGTGATCCAGTCGCTGCACCGCGTCGCTCTTCACGAACAGGTCATCCACATAGTTGACCATGCTGCGGGCCAGCTCCGGGCTGGTGATCTGGTGATAGCGATCGAAGCGGTAGCGATCCTGCTGGTGCAGGTAGATGTCGTTGAGGCTGGCACCGGAGTAGAGCACCACATCATCAAAGATGAAGCCCTTGAGGTGCAGCACGCCGAGCAGCTCGCGCCCTTTGACCGGCACGCCGTAGATTTCGATCTGGTGCTCGTGTTCGGCAGCCACGGCCTGATACATCAGGTGGTTGCCGCCCTGCTTGCCTTTGCCGATCAGGCCGCGCTGGGCACGGTGGAAGTCGACAAACAGCTTGATGTCGAGGGCCGGATTGCGCTGCTTGGCGGCGTAGAGGGCGGAGAGGATCTCCCGGCCTGCTTCGTCATCCTGCAGATAGAGCGCGACCAGATAGATGCGCCGGGTGGCACTGGCGATAAGCGCAAGAATGCGGCGTTTGAAATCCTGGGCGCTGTAGAGCACTTCAAACTGATCCGCTGCGACGGCGATCTGGGGCAGGCGCGCCAGCAGTTGTCGATAATGGGCCGATGAATGCATAGATAAACCTGAAATCACGGGGTTAAGCGTTCCACTCGGAGCGATGAATAGGCGATTCTAGCAATCTCGCCCTCTCAGCCAAAGAAAGAATCATCAGAAAGATGAAAAAGGCCTCACGAGTGAGGCCTTTTTGTCAGCATTTAGCCCTTGTCAGAGGAAGCTGTAGATGATCATCGCCATCACGCCGCCAGTGGTGCCGATGATGGTTTCCATCACGGTCCAGGTCTGCAGGGTCTGCTTCTCGGTCAGGCCGAGGTAGCGGTTCGCCAGCCAGAAACCGGAGTCGTTGACGTGGGAGAGCACGATGGCACCGCCGCCGATGGCGATGGTGACGGCAGCCAGCTGGGCACCGTTCAGGCCGAGCGGCTCCAGCATCGGCAGCACCAGACCGCAGGCGGTCAGCATGGCGACGGTGGCAGAGCCCTGAATCACCCGCACCGCAGCGGCCAGAATGAAGGCCAGCGCGACTATGGGTAGACCGGAATCGGCCAGCATGTTGCCAAGGGCAGCACCCACACCGGAATCAACCAGTACCTGCTTGAAGACGCCACCGGCACCGGTCACCAGAATGATGACACCGGCAGGCTGGATGGCGCTGTTGCAGACGCTCATCACCTCGTCACGGGACATGCCGCGGCGAATACCCAGCAGATAGAAGGCGGCCAGACAGGCGACCATGATGGCGGTGAAGGGGTGACCGATGAACTCCAGCCAGTTGTGCAGGGTGGAGCCCGCCTCGACGAAGCGACCGACGATGGTCTTGAGGCCGATCAGCAGCAGAGGCAAACCGATGAGGCCCATGGCCAGCCCGAAGGAAGGCAGGGATTTGCTGTCATCGTGGACACTGTTCTGGGCATCGGCAGGCAGCGGCACATCGACGATCTTGCTGATGAAGTCACCGAACAGCGGGCCCGCCAGGATCAGCGCCGGCACGGCGGCGATCAGGCCGAACAGGATCATGTAGCCGAAGTCGGCACCCAGCTGGGAAGCCACCAGAATCGGGCCCGGCGCCGGAATAAGGAAGGCCTGGCAAGTGGCGATACCCGCCAGCAGGGCGATACCAATCTTCACCACGCTGCCGCCACCACGACGGACGATGGCGAAGGCGACGCCGATCAGCAGCACCACGGCCACGTCAAAGAAGAGCGGCAGGGCGCAGACAAAGCCGGTCAGTGCCATGGCCCAGTTGGCGCGCTTTACGCCGAACTTGCCGAGCAGGGTGTGGGCTACCCGGTCGAGGGCACCGGTCACTTCCATCACCTTGCCGAACATGGCGCCCAGCGCCACCACCACGGCGACGAAACCGAGGGTGCCACCCATCCCTTTCTGGATGGTGTTGGCGATATCGGCCGGGTTCATGCCAGCGGCGAGACCCGCCACCATGGAGACCAGGATCAGGGCTACCACGGCGTGGAGCCGGGCCTTCATCACCAGGAAGAGCAGCAGCACAATCGAGCCGGCGGCTGTCATGATCAGGGAGAGGTCAGACATTGTTATGCGTTCCTTTTTCCAAGTTCAGTCGTGACACCTTGCCGATCCGTCGGCAAACCATATCTTTATGATTTATTTAGATTTATGGCAAGGGCTCAACATCATATGCCCAGGTGACTATGGGTTTGCTCAGTCTGTGGCAGACTTCACATTTTCAATCGTTACCGGTAACATGTTACCGGTAACGTGTTAGATTAGAACCCATCAACAGCTGGTTTTTTGAAAAGTGGGACAGAGGTCAAATTATGGCGGGTAAGTGCATTATCGTGATGGGTGTGTGTGGTAGCGGCAAATCCAGCGTGGGTCTGAAAGTGGCCGAAGCGCTGGGCGCCAAGTTTATCGATGGTGATGACCTGCACCCCAAGGCCAACATCCAGAAGATGGCTGGCGGCAACCCCCTCAACGATGAGGATCGTGCCCCCTGGCTGGAGCGGATCCGCGACGCCGCCTACAGTCTCGAGCAGAAGAACGAGACCGGCATCATTGTCTGTTCCGCCCTCAAAAAGAAGTACCGCGACCAGATCCGCGAAGGCAACGAGTCGGTCAGCTTCATTTTCCTCGATGGCAGCCAGCCGCTGATCCTCGAGCGGATGCGTGCCCGCAAGGGCCACTTCATGCGTGAAAGCATGGTACAAAGTCAGTTCGATACTCTGGAGCGCCCGGATGGCGAAGCCGGTGTATTCCACATTGATATAGACGGCACCTTCGAACAGGTGGTTGACCGCGCCGTCACAGCATTGGAGCAAGCCCAATGATTCATAAGGTAATTTCCGACGTCACTGCCCGCATCCGCGAGCGCAGTGCCGCCCGCCGTCAGGCCTTTATGGCCCGCATCCAGCGTCAGGCCGAGCAAGGCAAGACCCGCGCCGCACTGGCCTGCGGCAACCTGGCCCACGCCGTGGCCGCCTGCAGCAGTGACGAGAAGGGTCGGATCCTCGACATGACCCGTGCCAACGTCGGTATCGTCACCGCCTACAACGACATGCTGAGTGCCCATCAGCCCTATCAGGGCTATCCGGATATCATCAAGGGCGCGCTGGCCGAACTGGGCCACAGCGCCCAGGTCGCCGGCGGCGTGCCCGCCATGTGCGATGGCGTGACCCAGGGTCAGCCGGGAATGGACATGTCCCTCTTCTCCCGCGACCTGATCGCCCAGGCGACCGCGCTGTCGCTCTCTCACAACACCTTCGACGCCACCCTGCTGCTCGGCATTTGTGACAAGATCGCTCCGGGTCAGATCATGGGGGCCCTCTCCCACGCTCACCTGCCGACGGCATTTGTTCCTGCCGGCCCCATGGCGAGCGGCATCAGCAACGACGAGAAGGTGAAGGTGCGTCAGAAGTACGCCGCCGGTGAAGTGGGTCGCGATGCCCTGCTGGAGATGGAGTGCGGCGCCTACCATGCGGCAGGCACCTGTACCTTCTACGGCACCGCCAACACCAACCAGCTGGTATTCGAGGCCATGGGCCTGATGCTGCCGGGCTCCGCCTTTGTGCATCCCCATAGCGAGCTGCGCCGCGCCCTGACCGCCGAAGCGGCCCGCCGTATCAGCGCCATGATCCCGGGTTCCCCGGCCTATCGCCCGCTGAGCGAGGTGCTGGATGAGCGCTCGCTGGTCAACGGTCTGGTGGCCCTGCTCGCCTCCGGCGGCAGTACCAACCACAGCATCCACATGGTGGCGCTGGCCCGCGCGGCCGGTCTGGTACTGACCTGGGATGACATCAGCGATCTCTCCGACGTGGTGCCGCTCTTGGTTCGCATGTACCCGAACGGCCCGGCCGACGTCAACGCCTTCGAACAGGCAGGCGGCGTGCCCGGCCTGATGCGCCGTCTGGCGCAAGAGGGGCTGATCCACATGGACGCTACTCCGGTCTTTGGCGAGATGCAGGATTACCTCAGCCGTCCGGCACTGGTCGATGGCCAGCTGGTATGGCAGCCGGTGGGCGAGAGCGGCGATGCGAGCGTGTTGTCGCCTTCCGGCAGTGTATTCCAGGCCACCGGCGGTACCAAGTTGCTGGCGGGCAATCTGGGCCGCGCCGTGGTCAAGGTCTCCGCCGTGGCTCCCGAGTATCGGGTGATTGAAGCCCCGGCGCGGGTTTTCTCCTCCCAGCATGCGGTGGAAGCGGCCTACAAGGCGGGCGATCTCAATCAGGATGCCGTGATCGTGGTGCGCCACAATGGTCCGGCCGCCAACGGCATGCCGGAGCTGCACAAGCTGATGCCGGTGCTCGGCAACCTGCAGAAGGCTGGTTACAAGGTGGCGCTGGTCACCGATGGCCGCCTCTCCGGTGCCTCCGGCAAGATCCCGGCCGCCATCCATGTCACTCCGGAAGCGCTGCACGGCGGGGCCATCGGCCTGCTTGCCGATGGCGACCTGCTGCGGGTTGATGCGGTAAACGGCAGCCTCGACTGCCTGACCGATTTGAGTGGCCGTACCCAGGCCGAGATTGACCTCACTCCGGAACAAGAGGGGTGGGGCCGTGAACTGTTCAGCGTGATGCGTCGCGCGGTATCGAGCGCCGAGTGCGGCGCTACCATCTTTGACTAAGGAAGAGCTATGCAGAACTGGAAAGTGACCCCGGCCGAGGTGTTTGCCGCCTCCCCGCTGGTACCCGTGATGGTTATCAACGAGCTGGATCAGGCCCTGCCGATGGCCAAGGCGCTGCTCGACGGCGGCATCTCTGTCTTCGAAATCACCCTGCGCACCCCGGTGGCCCTCGATGCCATCGCCCTCATCGCCAAGGCGATGCCGGATGCCATGGTCGGTGCCGGTACCGTGCTCAACTGCGAGCATTTTGACGCAGCCGTCGCTGCCGGTGCCCGCTTCGTCATCTCCCCGGGGATGACCCCGGCCCTGCTGGCCCACGCGGCCAAGAGCACTGCGCCGCTGATCCCGGGCGTGGCAACTCCGTCTGAAGTGATGCAGGCGCTGGAAGCGGGCTACGACCACCTGAAGTTCTTCCCGGCCGAAGCGAACGGCGGCACCAAAGCACTCTCAGCCATTGCCGCCCCACTGCCCCAGGTGAAGTTCTGCCCGACCGGCGGTATCGGCCCGAAAAACGTGGCCGACTATCTGGCGCTCAAGTGCGTCGCCACCGTCGGCGGCTCCTGGATGCTGCCGGCCGATGCGGTCAAGAGCGGAAACTGGGAAGAGGTGACTCGCCTCTCCCGCGAAGCGGTTGAGTTGGTAAAACGCTAAGCATCAGTTGTGCCGAAAACCAAACAGGCCACCCTCGGGTGGCCTGTTTGTTATCAGCGTGACTTAAGTGGGTGAGGGAAGGGATTACCCTAGACTCTCCCCGACATAGAGGGAGAAGCCGATATCTTTGCGGGTATCGGGTTGGGATTGGCCGTTTAGACGCGCCAGCAGCATGGTGGCCGCCTCCCGACCTATCGCTTCCCGTGGGGTGGCGATACTGGCCAGCTTGGGGGTCATGGCGTGGCCGATGTCGAGGGCGTTGCAACCGGCGATGGCGATCTGCTGGGGCACCGGGATCCACTTGGCCTGACACTGCAGCAAGGCGCCCACCGCCAAGTCATCGTTGGTGCAGAACAGGCCGTCGAGGTCGGGATAGCGCACCAGCGCCTGATCCAGCAGCTCGCCCCCCAGAGTGAAGCTGGAAGATTGTTCGGTCAGCAGATGCTGGCCGGTGAGGCCGAAGTCGGTCATCGCCTGATAGTAACCCTCCATCCGCAGCTGGGTACGCACGTCGAGCCGCGCCCCCAGATAGACCACCTTGCGTCGGCCCCGGTGCAGCATCTCTGTTACCATGGCCCGGGCGGCGGCTCTATGGTCCATGCCGACCACCATGTCGATGGGGGTTTGCGGCAGATCCATGGTCTCCACCACCGGAATGCCGGCGGTGGCGATCATTTTGCGGGTGCGTTCGGTGTGCTGGCTGTCGGAGAGGATCAGCCCATCCACGTGATAGGAGAGCAGGGATGCGACTTGCTCCTCCTCTCGCTCCGGACTGTAGCCGTAGTGGGCCAGCAGGGTCTGATAACCGGCCGGTCGGGTTACCGACTCGATGCCATGGATCACCGCCGAGAAGACCTGGTTGGAGAGGGAGGGGATCAGGATGCCGATCGCTTTGCTGGTCGCGTTGGAGAGAATATCCGGCGCCCGGTTGGGGATATAACCCAGCTCTTCCACCACAGCCGCGATCCGCTCGCGGGTCCCCTCCGCCACGGTCTGCGGGTCGCGCAGATAGCGGCTGACAGTCATCTTGGTCACGCCGGTCTGGTCGGCGATATCTTGCAGGGTGGGGCGGCGCTTGCGGGTGGGGCTCATAGGGGTGTCCAGCGTGGATGTTACATGTAACATTACCGTTTTTGGCGGATAAAGTCAGCATATGAAGCCGTTTTTGCAGGAGTTTTCCGATGATCAGAGGCAAGCAGTTCGTGGATGTCCGGTTCGAGCAACAGGATGTGGAGGGGGAGCAGTTCTCGGAGTGCCGCTTTATCGGCTGCGACTTCTCCTGGCTGGATCTGAGCGATAGCCGCTTCATCGACTGCAGCTTCTACGATCGGGAGAGTGAACGGGGCTGCCTGTTGCAGGGTTGCGATCTGCGCGAGGCCAGCTTCCTGCGCTGTGATCTCACCATGGCCGATTGCAGCCGCAGCCAGTGTCTGGGGTTGGAGATGCGCGACTGTCAGGCGGTCGGCATCAACTTCGGCCACGCCAGCTTCGCCAACCAGATCACCGCCAAAAGCTACTTCTGCGAGGCCCATCTGACCGGCAATAACTTCAGTTACGCCAGCTTCGAGAGTTGTCTGCTGGAGAAGTGCGAGCTGACCGGCAACCGTTGGCAGGGGGCCAACCTGTTTGGTGCCTCGCTGGCGGGCTCCGATCTCAGCGGCTCCGAGTTTGGCCAGATCGACTGGACCAGCTTCAAATTGCAGGGCTGCGATCTGCGCCAGTGCGATCTGCCGGGGCTGGATCTGCGGCGGGTCGATCTGCAAGGGGTGCAAATTAACGAGGATCAGCAGCAGGTATTGCTGGAGCAGATCGGTATGGTTGTCTTTCCCTGAGCCGAGCGAAAAATTAGGTAATTTTTCATCAAATGGGGGTGACAGCGGGTTGCTGTACTCCTTAAACGACAAAAGCCTGCGTGAGGCAGGCTGTTGTTGTGAGCGTGTGATGCGTTTGTCGGCCGGGTTGACTCAACCCCTGGCCAGCCATTTGGTCGGGTTGATCGCCTCGCCCTGATAGCGAATTTCGAAGTAGAGGCCCGGTCTGTCCTGACCGCCACTGTCACCGACCAGTGCCACCGGTTCACCCTGTTCCACATTCTGGCCAACCTGACGCAGCAGCGACTGATTGTGACCGTAGAGGCTCATATAGCCCTTACCGTGATCGATTACCAGCAGCATACCGAAGCCATCGAGCCAGTCGGCGTAAACCACCTGGCCCGGCGCGACCGCCTTGACCTGGGTTCCTTCGCTGGCGCCGATCAGGGTGCCTTTCCACTTGAGCTGGGCGGTGCGCGGCGAGCCGTAGGCGATGAGGATCGGCCCCTGTACCGGCCAGCGCAGGCTGCCATTGGTCTTGAGCCCGCTGTAGTAACCTGCGGTCCCAATCCCCGAGCCTCGCTCCGGTTTGGTACTGGACATCTCTTCGACCGGTTCTGCCGGTTTGACGGTTTTGTTCTGCTGGGCGGCAAGTCGTTGTTGCTCGGCGCGGCGCTGCTCGGCCAGCTTGCGCTGACGCTCCTGTTCCGCTTTCAGCTTGGCCAGCCGCTCCCGTTCGGCCCGTTCGCGGCGCTCCTGCTCTTCCCGCTGGCGGCGCAGCTCTTCCAGCCGGGCTTTCAGCGCCTTCTCCGCCTTGACCAGCTTGGTGAGCTTCTGCTCGTCATCCTGTACCGACTGCTGCAACTGGTTGCGCACCTTGGCCCGGCTCTGCTGGCTGGCCAGCAGGGTCTGGTGATGCTCCTGCTGTTCGGCAAGCAGGGTCTGCAGTCTGGTTTCGGTCTCTTTGGTTGCCTGCTGGTTTTTCGCCAGCTTGTCGCGGGTGACGCGCAGGGCGTCGATGGCCTCGATGCGGGCCTTGTTGAGGTAGTCGTAGTAGTCGAGGGAGCGGCTCAGTTTGGCCGGATCCTGCTGATTGAGCAGCAGTTTCAGGTAGTCGTGGTTGCCCGCCTGAAAGGCGCTTTCCGCCTGCTTGGCCAGCAACTGCTTTTGATGTTTGGCTTGAGCTTCCAGCGCCAGCTTGTCTTTTTGCAGGGTCGCCAGCTTCTGCTGGTTCTGCTTCAACTGCTGCTTGGTCTGGTTGAGTTTGGCGGCGGCGGCCGAGATGGCCTGCTCGTCAGCCTTGAGCTGGGTATTGAGCTTGGCAAGCTCCTGCTTGCTGAGCTTGATGGTCTTCTGTTGCTCTTTGATCTGGGACTGCATGGTGCCCAGCTGCTGATTGGCGGCCAAAGCCGATTTGCTGGCGCCAAACAACAGGCAAAAAAACAGCGCGCCGGCCAACAGGCCGACGCGACTGGTTTTCTGTGAAATAACTTCGCATCCCCGCATGGGGAAGGATTATTTCAGAATCATCAGGGGCTTGCCAGTCATTTCCGGCGGCACCGGCAGACCCATCAGGGTCAGCATGGTGGGGGCCAGATCGGACAGTTTGCCACCTTCAACTACCTCGGCTTTGCGACCGAAATAGATGAGAGGAACCGGCAGATTGGTGTGGGCGGTGTGGGCCTGACCAGTCTCTTCGTCCAGCATCTTCTCGGCGTTGCCGTGGTCGGCAGTGATCAGGCACTCGCCACCCACTTCGGCTAGGGCGTCGGTCACACGGCCGATGCAGTGGTCAACGGCTTCACAGGCTTTGACGGCGGCATCGAACACACCGGTGTGGCCAACCATGTCGCCATTCGGGTAGTTACAGATGATGACGTCGTACTTGCCGCTCTTGATGGCAGCAACCAGCTTGTCGGTCAGCTCTTCGGAGCTCATCTCCGGCTGCAGGTCATAGGTAGCCACTTTCGGGCTGGCGACGATTTCGCGATCTTCGCCGGTGAAGCAGGACTCTTCGCCACCGTTGAAGAAGAAGGTGACGTGAGCGTACTTCTCAGTTTCGGAGATGCGCAGCTGGGTCTTGCCCTGCTTGGCCAGCCACTCACCCAGGGTGTTGACCAGAGCGGTCGGCGGGTAGGCACAGGCAGTTTTGATGTCGGCCGCGTATTCGGTCAGCATCACGAAGTTCAGCTTCGGCTCGACTGCACGGGCGAAGCCGGTGAAGTCGGTGTCAACGAAGGCGCGGGTGATTTCACGGGCACGGTCGGCACGGAAGTTCATGAAAATCAGTGCATCACCATCTTCCATCGGTGCAGCTTCGCCGATGCGGGTGGCTTTGACGAACTCGTCGTTCTCGTCGCGGGCATAGGCGGCAGCCAGTGCGTCGGTGGCGCTCTCGGCGGTGAATTCGCCCTTGCCCTGAGTCATCAGGTCATAGGCCTGCTGCACGCGATCCCAGCGGTTGTCACGGTCCATGGCGAAGTAACGACCGATCATGGAGGCGAAACGACCCTTGCCCAGCTTGGCGAAGAGGGCGTCGAACAGCTCGATGGAGGACTGGGCGGAGCGCGGCGGAACGTCACGGCCATCCAGGAAGGCGTGCAGGTAGATCTTCTCGGCGCCACGCTTGGCCGCCATTTCGATCATGCCCATGATGTGCTCTTCGTGGCTGTGTACGCCACCTGGGGACATCAGGCCCATGATGTGAACGGCTTTGCCGTTGGTGACGGCAGCGTCAACTGCCTTGGCCAGCTCGACGTTCTGGAAGAATTCGCCGTCCTGGATGTCTTTGGAGATGCGGGTCAGCTCCTGATAGACGATGCGACCGGCACCGATGTTGACGTGACCCACTTCGGAGTTGCCCATCTGGCCATCCGGCAGACCGACGTCCAGGCCGGAGCCGGAGATCAGGGTGCTGGTGTAGTCACGGGCCAGACGATCGAGGTTGGGAGTCTTGGCGGCAGCGACGGCGTTGTGCTCTTGCTTGGTGCTGTAGCCCCAACCGTCCATGATGACCAGAACCAAAGGTTTCTTAGCTGTTGACATAAGACTATGTCCTCTCGGATTGGAAAAAATGCGGGAAATGAAACTAGCGTAATATTACTACATCTGCCGAAATAGTCACCTGATAGCCAAGGGGCGCTCCCGCGGCCCCGCAAGCCATGCCCTTCCTGCCATGCTCGCTGCCCAAAGATGATGGGAGCCTGCTCGCGCTTTGCCGCCAAGATGGCTGATCTTATCAATACCCCCATGTATACTCGGGCCCTTGTCTTGGTCCCTGGATAGTAGAAGATGCAAGAGTATTTGGATTTTGCGGCCCGTAACCCGCTGCTGACCGCAGCCTGGTTGGGCCTGGCTGGCACCCTGGTTTACACCACTGTGCGTGCCCGTTTTTCTCCGGTAAAAACCGTCAACAATCACACCGCCACCCTGCTGATCAACCGCGAGAATGCCACCGTGGTGGATATTCGCAGTCAGGAAGAGTACGCCAAGGGCCATCTGGCCGGTGCCCAGCACCTGCCGCTGACCCAGATCCAGAGCAATAATCTGGGCCCGGTTGAAAAGCATAAAGATGCCCCCATCATAGTGGTGTGCGAGTCGGGAATGACTGCGGGCGGCGCGGGCCGTCAGCTGAGCAAAGCTGGCTTCAAGCAGGTTTATGTGCTCGGCGGTGGCATGGCCCAATGGCGTGCAGAAAATCTGCCGGTAACCAAGAAACGCTGATTTAAGCAGGGCCTGAGCCCACTTATCCATATAACAAGGAATCAAACGAAATGGCTGACGAGATCAACAACCAGGAAGTACAACCGGAATTCCACATCCAGCGTGTTTACACCAAGGATGTCTCTTTCGAAGCGCCGAACACCCCGCACATCTTCCAGAAAGAGTGGCAGCCGGACGTCAAGCTGGATATGGATACCAAGACCAACATCCTAGCTGAGAGCGTGTACGAGGTTGTCCTGACCCTGACCGTGACTTGCAAACTGGAAACCGAAACTGCCTTCCTGTGCGAAGTACAGCAAGCCGGTATCTTCACCATCGGCAACCTGCCGGAGCCGCAACTGGCTCACTGCCTGGCTGCCTTCTGCCCGAACATCCTGTTCCCGTATGCCCGCGAAGCCGTGGCCAACATGGTGAGCAAGGGGTCCTTCCCGCAGCTGAACCTGGCACCGGTCAACTTCGATGCCCTGTTTGCCCAGCACATGGCGCAAGCACAGGCCCAGCAGGCGACTGCGGAAGCCTGATAATGGCTGACCAGATCGCTATCTCGGTCTTGGGGGCGGGGTCTTATGGCTCCGCCCTTGCCATTTCTCTGGCGCGCAACGGTCATCCGACCCTGCTGTGGGGTCACGACCCCGCCCATGTCGCCGAGCTGGAACAAGACCGCTGCAACAAGGCGTTTTTGCCTGATGTCCCTTTTCCTGCCGATCTGCAGCTGACTGCGGATCTGCAACGTGCGGTACAAGCTGCTCCCGTGCTGCTGCTGGTCGTGCCAAGCCATGTCTTTGGTGATGTGCTGACCCGGATCAAACCCTTCCTGCGCCCCGATACCCGTATCGCCTGGGCCACCAAGGGTCTGGAGCCGGACAGTGGCCGTCTGCTGCAGGACGTGGCCCGTGAAGTGCTGGGTGACGAGATACCGCTGGCGGTGATCTCCGGTCCCACCTTCGCCAAGGAGCTGGCTGCCGGTCTGCCGACCGCCATCTCGGTCGCCTCGACTCACGATGAGTTCGCCGACGATCTCTCCCATCTGCTGCACTGTGGCCGCTCGTTCCGGGTCTATACCAATCCGGACTTCGTCGGTCTGCAGCTGGGCGGGGCGGTGAAGAACGTCATCGCCATCGGTGCCGGTCTTTCCGATGGGCTAGGGTTTGGTGCCAATGCCAGAACCGCGCTCATCACCCGGGGTCTGGTGGAGATGCAGCGTCTGGGCGCGGCGCTGGGTGCCGATGCCAAAACCTTTATGGGGATGGCGGGGCTCGGGGATCTGGTGCTCACCTGTACCGACAACCAGTCGCGCAACCGTCGCTTCGGGCTGGCCCTCGGGGCAGGCAAGGATGTGAACACCGCCATGACCGAGATCGGTCAGGTGGTGGAGGGGTATCGCAACACCAAAGAGGTGCATCTGCTGGCGGCCCGCTGCGGCGTCGAGATGCCCATCTGCGAGCAGATCTTCAAGGTGCTCTACGAGGGTAAGAACCCGAAAGAGGCGGCCATCGCCCTGCTGTCGCGAGACAAGAAGGACGAGTAATCTGCCGATTGTCCATGCAAAAGGCCCCGCCAGATGGCGGGGCCTTTTCTTTGCTGCAAGGGCTGCAAATCAGTAGTAGGAGTGGTCGCCGCGCTGGTGCTCGGTGGCGTCTTTCACACCGTTGAGCTCACCCGGGAACTTCTCTAGCAGCTGCTTCTCGATCCCCTCTTTCAGGGTGTAATCGACCATGGAGCAACCGTTGCAACCACCGCCAAACTGCAGGATGGCCAGTTTGTCTTCAGTCAGCTCGACCAGGGTGACTTTGCCACCGTGACCGGCCAGCATGGGGTTCACTTCGGACATCAACACGTACTCGATGCGCTCGATCAGCGGCGCGTCATCGGCCACTTTACGCATCTTGGCGTTCGGTGCTTTCAGGGTGAGCTGGGAGCCCATCTGATCGGTCACGAAGTCGATGGTGGCATCCACCAGGAAGGGGGCGCTCAGGGGATCGACCATGCAGTCGAAGCCGCTGAAGGGCAGGTGTTGATCTTCCGGGTCCACGGCATCGGGCGGGCAATACGATACGCCACACTCGGCATTCTGGGTTCCCGGATTGACCACAAACACCCGGATATTGGTGCCATCAGGCTGTTTTTCCAGCAGTTTACGGAAATGGGCCTGGGCGGCGTCGGAAATGCTGATCATCACTATCCTCATAAACCTGAGTGTACGACTAGGGTATTCATGATAACGCGGTTATTAATGCTTGGGTAGCATGCCGATGGCTACTTGCTGTGCCGAAGGGTACGACAGATTGCCCACACTTCTACCTTTGTGATGCCGCTCTCATGGAGCAGACGGCTGAGCTGACCGGCGGTGGCGCCTGTGGTCACAACGTCATCGAGCAGGGCAACATGGCGATAGTGGTGGGGGCGGATCCGGAATGCCCCGCGCAGATTGCGCCGTCGCAGCCCGGCGCTGAGAGTTGTTTGCTGTGGGGTTGCCTTGATGCGCTGCAACAGGGTGTTGTCGCAGGGAATGCCGGTGAGCTCGCCAAGGGTGTGCGCGATCTCCTCCGCCTGATTGAAACCGCGCCGCCACTGTCGCCACCAGTGCAGGGGAACAGGAATGATCGCCTCCGGCGGCTCGCGGCCATCCAGATGATCGGCCAAGAGGCGTGCCAGTAGCGGCGCCAGCAGGATCTGGCCGGAATATTTGAGCCGGGGGATCAGCATGGGGTAGGGGGTTTGGTAGTCGCCGATCACCTGCAGCCGCTCCCAGGGGGGAGGTCTGCGCTGGCAGCGGCCGCAGACCGGTATGCTCTCTTTTATATAGTCAGCCAGCGGTGCGGCGCAGAGGCGGCATCTTGGCTCTGATTGGTGCAACGCCTGCCGACACCAGCTGCAGAGCAGGGGCTCGTTGTCACAAGGCTGATGACAGAGCAGGCAGCTCCCTTGCCAGTCGGCGTGGCTGCCGAGCAGTGGGCTTGCTTTAGCGAGCAGTCGCTTTAACATGCTGACCCCAAGAGCATGAACAGGGATCTTTAGTCTAGATGAGCATATCGGTAGAGCAGTTTGGCCAGGGGCCCGATCTGGTGCTGTTGCACGGTTGGGGGATGAATGGTGCGGTCTGGCATGGCATTGCCCAACAGTTGGCGTCCCACTATCGGGTTCATCTGGTGGATTTGCCCGGTTTTGGCAACAGCCCGCTGGCAGACGAGGTGGATTACAGCCTGCCCTGGCTTGCCGAGCAGGTGGCTGCCATCATGCCGCAGAAGTGCCATCTGCTTGGTTGGTCGCTCGGGGGGCTGGTGGCAAGCCAGTTGGCGCTGATGCATCCCGATCGGCTGCACTCCCTGATCACCGTGGCCAGCTCCCCTTGTTTTATGGCCCGCGACGAGTGGCCGGGTATCGCCCCCAAGGTACTGACCGGCTTCAACCAGATGCTGGCGGGGGATTTTCGCCAGACCATAGAGCGCTTTCTGGCGATCCAGGCGATGGGCAGCGAACATGCCCGGGACGATATCCGTCAGTTGCGCCACTGGCTGGCCGAGCGGCCGGCGCCCGAGTTTGCCGCACTCGAGGCTGGACTGACACTGTTGGCCGAGATTGACCTGCGCGAACCGCTGCAGGAGCTCGATCTGCCCTGGTTGCGGATCTATGGGCGACTGGATTCATTGGTACCCAAGGCGGCCATTCCCCTGCTGGATGATCTCTACCCTGCCAGCCGCAGCGTGACCCTCAATAAGGCCTCACACGCACCTTTTATCTCCCACCCTGACGAATTCATTGAAATCGTTCGAGATTTTGTTGGATAAAAAATAGTCAATAAGCTTCATTAATCCTCTGGTCTGGCGGATAATTAAGCTGTGACCAGAGGAGTAACATCATGCGTATTGATTCTGCTTTCAACAGCGGGGTACAGGGATTTCAGCGAGCCGAGCAGATTGCCGACAAGGCATCCAATCAGATCGCCCGTCTCAACACCCCCAGCGGGGATCAGGTGCAAGTGACCGATGAGCTCGTCAATCTCAAGGTGGCCGAGCTGCAGGCTGGCGCTTCCGCCAAGGTAGTGCAGACCGCCAGCGATATGATGGGAACCCTGATCGACATCCGGGTGTGAGATGAACATCAATGTCAGTCTGCCCCCCCTTATTCCGACACAGCTGCAACCTCAGGTGGAAGCAGCGAGGACGGATAATCGCCGGGCAGAACTGATCCCGCAGGCCCGGGCGGGCCAAGCCTCCGTTGCCGAATCTGAAGTCGGCTCCCAGAAAGAGAAATCCAAAGCCGGTCAGGCCTCCAGCAATCAGAGCTCCCAGAACAGCCGTGAAACCGGGCAACCGGCGCCGACGACACTGCCAGACAATCGCTTTGTCGAGGCCACCGGTGAGGATGGGCAGCGCAAGCAGCAAGATCCCAAACAGCAGGAGCAGCAACAGCGGCAAGAGCAGCAGGTTCAGGATCTTGTCGAGCGTGACAAGGAGGTGCGCACTCACGAGCAGGCTCACCAGTCTGCGGGTGGAGAGTACGCCAGCTCGCCCACCTATCAGTTTACGCAAGGGCCGGATGGCAAGCGTTATGCTACGGGTGGCGAAGTCCAGATCGATACCAGTGTCGTACCCGGTGACCCTGCGGCTACCATCGCCAAGATGCAGCAGATCCGCTCTGCAGCGCTGGCGCCTGCCGAGCCTTCCGCGCAGGATTTGGCCGTTGCACGCAGCGCCGCCGCGAGTGAAGCCAAGGCGCGCAAAGAGCTGATGGCCGAGCAGAGCGCGAAATCGGGCGGTGTGCTGAGTGCCTATATGGACAAGCGCAACAGCGTCATCGCGGGCCACTATCAACAGGCTGTCAGCCCGGCCTCGACCCAGTCCCTCAGTCTGCATATCTGAATCCCCCCTCACCAAACTTTCAGCTGCTTTGCCTGTTTTGCAACTAACCTGAAGATCAGGCCCATTCCAATTTCACAGGAGCTGTCATGCATTTCGATGAAGTCAAAGCGGAAGATTTCGCCACCTTCTCCCGTGTACCGCCCCCCCACCTGCAGATGGAGCAGTTTCTGATGCAGCTCGGGGGAGGGGGAACTGAAGGAACCAGTTTCAAGAAGAAAGTGATGCTGGCGGCTGGCTGGAGCCACACCGGTGTCGTCTCTTACGGCAAGTATCCGCAAGAGGCCTGCAAGGCATTCAATCGACTGCGGGAGGTGCTGGCCCAGCATGGAGAGCCCGAGAGCATACTTGCTGCCCTGACGCAGTGATCCTGAGCTTCGCGTGTAAAAAAGCCCCTTGTGGGGCTTTTGCATTCAGAGGACTTCTGGAAGGTTTCGCTACTTTTTCGCTTTGGAGAGCGCTGCCGCGAAGGCGTTGCCCATGGCACCACCCATAGGGGGGCTTTGGCGCGGCTCATTTCTTGGTTTGGTGTTGCCGGCACTGCTGTTGCGCGCTTCAGCCGGCTTGCGGGCGGGTTGCCCTGCCTTTTCGTCGAGACGCATGGTCAGACTGATCCGCTTGCGCGGAGCGTCCACTTCCAGCACCTTGACCCGCACAATGTCGCCCGCCTTGACCACCTCACGGGGATCCTTGACGAAACGGTCGGTCAGGGAGGAGATGTGCACCAGACCGTCCTGATGAACACCGATATCGACGAAGGCGCCGAAGTTGGTGACGTTGGTGACCACCCCTTCCAGTACCATCTCTGGCACCAGGTCGCTGATCTGCTCCACCCCTTCCTTGAAGGTCGCGGTTTTGAACTCGGGGCGCGGGTCGCGGCCCGGTTTGTCCAGCTCGCCGATGATGTCGGTGACGGTAGGTACGCCAAATTGCTCATCGGTGTAATCGGCCGGTTTCAGGCTGCGCAGCAGGCTGCTGTTGCCGAGCAGGCTCTCCACGGTCTGCTCCAGCTTGGCGAGGATCCGCTCCACCACCGGATAGGACTCGGGGTGTACCGCCGAGCTGTCGAGGGGATTGCTGCCGCCGCGAATGCGCAGGAAGCCGGCACACTGTTCGAAGGCTTTGGGGCCGAGTCGGCTCACTTTCAGCAACTGCTGACGGCTCTTGAAGGCGCCGTGCTCATCCCGGTAGGCGACGATGTTCTGGGCCAGCGTCTGGGATAGGCCGGAAACCCGGTTGAGCAGGGCGACCGAGGCGGTATTCACATCCACCCCGACCGCGTTCACGCAATCCTCGACCACCGCATCCAGCCGGCGGGCCAGCTGGCTCTGGCCGACGTCGTGCTGATACTGGCCCACCCCGATGCTCTTGGGGTCGATTTTGACCAGTTCGGCCAACGGGTCTTGCAGACGGCGGGCGATGGAGACGGCGCCACGGATCGAGACGTCGAGATCCGGGAACTCCTGAGAGGCGAGTTCGGAGGCGGAGTAGACCGAGGCTCCTGCTTCGCTCACCACTATCTTCTGCGCCTTGGCGGCGGGGTAGCGCTCGAACAGGTCGCTCACCAGCCGGTCGGTCTCCCGCGAGGCGGTGCCGTTGCCGATGCTGATGAGCTCGACCTTGTGTTTCTGGCACAGCTCGCTCAGGGTCTTGAGGCTCTGATCAATCTGGCGTTTTGGTTCGAATGGATAGATGGTGGCGTGATCGACCAGCTTGCCGGTGGCATCCACCACGGCAACCTTGACCCCGGTGCGGATGCCCGGATCCAGCCCCATGGTGCAGCGCATGCCCGCCGGGGCCGCCATCAGCAGATCCTTGAGGTTCATGGCGAACACCTTGATCGCCTCCTCCTCTGCCGACTCGCGGATGCGACCGATCAGCTCGGTCTCCATCTGAAGCGACAACTTGATCTTCCAGGTCCAGCTCACCACCCCTTGCAGCCATTTGTCGGCCGGGCGGTTCTGCAGATTGAGCTTGAGATGGTGGGCAATGATCCCTTCGCAGGGGCTGGCACTCTCATCGTCACCGGTTACCAGCGCCAGATTGAGGATCCCTTCATTACGGCCGCGCAGCATGGCCAGCACCCGGTGGGAGGGGGCCTTGTGCAGTGGTTCGTCGTGTTCGAAATAGTCCTTGAACTTGGCCCCTTCCTGCTCCTTGCCTGCCACCACGCGGGCGCGCAGGGTGGCATTTTGCCACAGGTAGTCGCGCAACTTCTCCAGCAGGTCGGCCTGCTCGGCGAAGCGCTCCATCAGGATATAGCGGGCGCCGTCGAGGGCAGCCTTGCTGTCGGCAATGCCCTGTTCGGGATTGAGGAAGGTGGCTGCAGCTTGCTCGGGATCCTGCATCGGGTCGTTGAGCAGCAGGTTGGCAAGCGGCTCCAACCCGGCTTCGATCGCCATCTGCCCCTTGGTGCGGCGCTTGGGCTTGTAGGGGAGGTAGAGATCTTCCAGTCGGGTCTTGCTGTCGGCGCCATTCAATTCGCGGGCCAGCTCGGGGGTCAGTTTGCCCTGCTCTTCGATGGAGCGAATGATCACCTGACGGCGATCTTCCAGTTCACGCAGATAGCCGAGGCGGCTCTCCAGAGTACGTAGCTGGCTGTCGTCCAGACCGCCGGTCACCTCTTTACGGTAACGGGCGATAAAGGGCACGGTCGAGCCTTCATCCAGCAGGCGCACTGCGGCCTGCACCTGCTCCGGGCGAGCATTGAGCTCACCGGCAATCTGTCTCTCTATGGTTTGCATCATGATGTTGTTGAGGGCCTCTGTGGTCGAGTCCGCGCCATCAGGCGCCAAGTGTGAGCACTATATGGGGTCGTGTTACGGGATGCCACCCTGCGCCGGGGTCTGCACCAGTCAGACTGATAAGTCGCAGGGGAGAGCGCATATCTTGCCATTGCACCTGTGACTCAGGATGTGTCTGTGGCAAGCCGCTCACCAGTAGTCCGGCTATTTGGGGTAGCTGATCTCGTTGATATACCAGCAGACGTCACCAACTGGCGTACGGACGATGGCCTCATCACCGACCTCTTTCTTGAGCAGGGCGCGGGCCATGGGGGAGTCGATGGAGATGTAATCCTTGCGCTCGAAGATCTCGTCATAGCCGACGATGCGAAAGCGCTTGGTCTCGCCCTCTTCGTTTTCCACCTCGACCCAGGCGCCGAAGAAGACCTTGCCCTCCTGCGCCGGGGCATAGTCGACGATCCCCAGCTCTTCGAGACATTTGCGCAGGTAGCGCACCCGCCGGTCGATCTCCCGCAGCCGCTTCTTGTTGTACTGGTAGTCGGCATTTTCGCTGCGATCCCCCAGACTGGCGGCCCATGCCACCTTCCTGGTGACCTCGGGGCGCTCCTGGCGCCAGAGGAAATCGAGCTCTTCTTTCAGCTTGTTATAGCCTTCGCGGGTGATCAGCTTTGTCTTCATGGTGATGCGGACCTGGTCAAAGAGGGGTAATCATCGCTAACTGCTCGGGAATATTAGCTTTTGTCCTCTTGCTGTCGAGGGAAATCGTGATGGCTCGGCTGGCGCCATTCAGGGAGTGGATGGCCAGCGCGGTGACTTGATGGCCATCACGCTCTCGGGATGGGTAATAACCGGTAACATATTTGTGCTTTGCTCCCGCTATATCCCCCCCTAGTATTGGGGGCAGCTAAAGAATGAAGAGGCAAAGCAATGAGTCAGCAGCAATACAAGGTCCTGGTCGTGGACGATGACCTGAAATTACGTTCCCTGTTGGAACGCTATCTCACCGAGCAGGGATTCGTAGTGCGCGGCGTGGCCAATGGCGAGCAGGCCGATCGCTTGCTGACTCGTGAAAATTTCAGCCTGATGGTGCTCGATCTGATGTTGCCGGGGGAGGATGGGCTCTCCATCTGCCGCCGTCTGCGGGAAGCGGGCAACCAGATCCCGGTGCTGATGCTCACCGCTAAGGGGGATGAAGTGGATCGCATCGTCGGGCTCGAGATGGGGGCTGATGACTATCTGCCCAAACCGTTCAACCCCCGCGAACTGCTGGCGCGGATCCGTGCCGTGCTGCGCCGCCATACCGTCGAGTTGCCCGGGGCCCCCTCGGCTGCAGAGAAGGTGGTCAACTTCGGCGCCTTTCAACTCAATCTGGCGACCCGCGAGCTGAGCCGGGATGGTGAGCCGATGGCGCTCACCAGCGGTGAATTTGCGGTGCTCAAGGTACTGGTCAGCCATCCGCGCGAGCCGCTCTCCCGCGACAAGCTGATGAATCTGGCCCGTGGCCGTGAATACACCGCCACCGAGCGCAGCATCGACGTGCAGGTCTCTCGCCTGCGCCGCCTGCTGGAACAGGATCCGGCCCAGCCCCGCTATCTACAGACCGTCTGGGGTCTGGGGTATGTGTTTGTACCAGATGGTGACGGTGCATGAAAAAGGTCGGCAGCATGTTCTCGCGCATGCTCTGGTTCCTGGCCGCCGTTCTGGTGGTCTATCAAGCGGTCTCCTATGTCACCTTCTACAACTATCTGCTGGCACCCACCGTCAAACAGATCAGTCACCTGCTGGCCAATCAGGTCAAGCTGATCTTTCCGGTCAATACCGAGCAGCTGGCGTTGAGTGAAGATGCCGAGGCGCTGGTCTATGTGACGACCGGTACCGACATCTACACCCAGAGCGAGGCGGTGCAGCATGGCTTCAACGATGCCAAGCCGTACCCCTATCTGGAGGAGAATATCAGCCGCGAACTGGGCGGTCCGGCCAAGGTGCGGGTCGAGATCCAGGATCACTACATCATCTGGATCCAGCCACCGCAGGCCAGCAAAATCTGGGTACGGATCCCGCTGACCGAGATTGAAGATGACGATATTGAACCCCTCATCATCTATCTAAGTGTACTGTTGGTGATCACCCTGTTTGCGGCCTGGCGCTTTGCCCGCCAGCTGGTGCGCCCGCTCGAGGATCTCGAGGCTGGCGCGGTTGCAGTGGCCAGAGGCCATTTCCCGGAGGCACTGGGGGAGCAGGGGTCACGAGAGGTACGCCGTCTGACTCGCACCTTCAACCATATGTCGCACTCCATCAAGAGCCTAATCGAAGAGCGTAACCTGATGATGGCGGGGGTTTCCCATGACCTGCGAACCCCGCTGACCCGTATCCGGCTGGCTACCGAGATGATGTCCTCCGGTGACGAATATCTCAAGGAGAGCATCAATTCAGACATTGATGAGTCCAATGCCATCATCGATCAGTTCATCGACTACATCCGTCCGGATGAGGGGCAGGCTCCGGTACCTGTCGATCTGACCCAGTTGGTGCATGATACCCTGCTGATCTACTCGGAGCAGGGGTTGGACGTCGATCTGGCGCTGCCACAAGAGGCAGTGCGGGTGGCCTGCAATCCGGTCAGCATCCGACGGGTGCTGAACAACCTCTCAAGCAACTCGCTACGCTATGGGGCGAGCAGGTTGCATGCCGAATTGAAGGACGATGGGCACTGGGTGCGCCTACGCCTCTCCGATGATGGCCCCGGCATTCCGGAGCAGGACTACTCCCGGGTGCTCAAGCCGTTTACTCAGGGTAATGTGGCGCGGACCGTTGGCGGCAGTGGCTTGGGGTTGGCTATCGTGGCCAAGATAGTCGCCCAGCACCATGGCACTATCCGGTTGGGAAGTTCGGAGCTCGGCGGCCTGCTGGTCGAGATGCGGCTGCCGAAACATCAGCCACAGGAGTGGATGGATTGAGAGAAGGGCGTATCCGTGGATACGCCCTTCTGCATGGTCAGCTCTTTGTTTCGACTGATGCACGATAGCGTTTGCCGTACTTGAGCTGCTGGATCAGCAGGGCGGCAACGATGAGCGCTAACCCGATGGGGGTGGCCGGATGGATGGCTTCGCCGATCAGCAGATTGAGCAGCACCAGCGAGGCAAACGGCGAGATAAAGATGAGGTTGCTGATGGGGGCCGTGTTGGTGGCATGGCGCAGCGCCATCAGCCAGAGCACGAAACCGAAGCCCATTTCGAACAGTCCCACATAGATGGCACCAGCCCATCCCTGCCAGGCGGTCATGGCAAAATCGGAGAGCAACCAAGTCGCCACGACAATAAAAGGCAGGCTGATCATAAAGCCGAGCAACAGGCTGACAATGGGATCGCCCTGATTGCGGGTGTTGAGGATCCAGTAGCTGGCCCAGATGAGGGTCGAGACCAGCGCCAGCGTCACGCCGAGGGGGCTGTCGAACTGGAGGCCGAATACATCACCTCTGGTGGCGATCACCAGCGCGCCAAAATACCCCAGCACGATAGCGACGCCATCACGCCGACGCAGCTTCTGGCCGAGGAAGGGGACGGCCAGCAGACTGAGGGTAATGGCCCAGGTGTAGTTGAGGGTCTGTGCCTGCTGGGCAGGCAGCAGATCATAGGCTTTGAACAGCAACAGGTAATAGAGAAAGGGATTCAGCACGCCCAGAGTCAGGTAGTAGAAAGGGCGGGCCTTGATGTAGCTCCCCAGCAGCGGCAGTTTGCCCTGTTTGGCGACGACGGCTGTCAGCGTGAGAGTCGAGGTGAAGGCGGCCACAAGCAACAGTTGCACAGGTTCGAAATAGGCGAGGGAGATCTTGAAGGCTGTGGCGACCGTCGACCAGAGGGCAACGGCGCAAAGGCCATACTGATAGGCTTTCTTTTGATCTTTGAGCATGGGATGTCGTTCCACTGACAGAGGCAAGCGCACAGTCTACCAGTCTGTTTGTAACATTGTCGTTACCTTGGTGTCGGCAGCAGAGTGTGTTGCCGCAGGCGAGATCCATCTGTCACATAAAACTGCGCATAATCTGTTCGCTCTCCCTTGCGCAAATTTGAAAAATCCGTATAATCCCCTCCGCTTACCCATGAGGTAAGCCAGACGATATGTCTGCTGCTGAGTTTCCTGTTTACAGGAGCCAGCCATACAGTCCTCCCGATATGGGGGGAAACGTGAAAAATCACACCTCTGGCGGGAGAAATCTCGGTCGGGCGGTGTTGATTTATGTTCTTTTATCTATTGGAGCTCTGTCAATGCAGAACCAAAGAATCCGTATCCGCCTGAAGGCTTTTGATCATCGCCTGATTGATCAATCCACTGCGGAAATCGTTGAAACTGCTAAGCGCACTGGCGCGCAGGTTCGCGGTCCTATTCCGCTGCCGACTCGCAAAGAGCGCTTCACCGTCCTGATCTCCCCGCACGTCAACAAAGATGCGCGTGATCAGTACGAGATCCGCACTCACAAGCGTCTGGTAGACATCGTTGAGCCGACTGACAAGACCGTAGACGCCCTGATGCGTCTGGATCTGGCAGCTGGTGTAGACGTCCAGATCAGCCTGGGTTAATTACGGAAAGAGGTTGATAACAATGACAATCGGTCTTGTAGGTCGCAAAGTGGGTATGACTCGCATCTTCACTGAAGATGGCGTTTCTATCCCGGTGACTGTTATCGAAGTTGAAGCTAACCGTGTAACTCAGGTCAAATCTGTAGAAACCGACGGCTACAACGCTATTCAGGTTACCACTGGCGCCAAGAAAGCCAGCCGTGTGACCAAGCCGGAAGCTGGCCACTTCGCCAAAGCTGGTGTAGAAGCCGGTCGCGGTCTGTGGGAATTCCGCCTGAACAACGGTGAAACTTTCACTGTTGGTAGCGAGCTGAAAGTAGATCTTCTCGCTGACGTTAAGCTGGTAGACGTTACCGGCACATCCAAAGGTAAGGGCTTTGCTGGTACTGTTAAGCGCCACAACTTCCGCACCCAGGATATGACCCACGGTAACTCCTTGTCTCACCGCGTTCCGGGTTCTATCGGTCAGAACCAGACTCCGGGTCGTGTATTCAAGGGCAAAAAGATGGCTGGTCACATGGGTGCTGAGCGTGTAACGACTCAGAACCTGGAACTGGTTCGTGTTGACGCTGAACGCAACCTGCTGCTCATCAAAGGTGCAGTACCGGGTGCAACCAACGGCAACGTGATCGTCAAACCTGCCGTCAAAGCGTAACGTCTGAGGAGATAGTAATGGAATTGGTAATGAAAGACGCCAAGAGCGCTCTTGAAGTTTCCGAGACTACCTTCGGGCGCGAATTCAACGAAGCTCTGGTTCACCAGGTCGTCGTTGCATATGCCGCTGGTGCCCGTCAGGGTACTCGTGCGCAGCTGACTCGCTCTGAAGTGTCTGGTGGCGGCAAAAAGCCGTGGCGTCAGAAGGGTACTGGTCGTGCCCGTGCTGGCTCCATCCGTTCGCCCATCTGGCGTTCCGGTGGTGTGACTTTTGCTGCTAAGCCGCAAGATCACAGCCAGAAAGTAAACAAGAAGATGTACCGCGGCGCTATCCGTAGCATTCTGTCCGAGCTGGTACGTCAAGAGCGCCTGATCGTTGTTGAGAAGTTCGGCATCGAAGCTCCGAAGACCAAAGAACTGATCGCCAAGCTGAAAGAAATGGAACTGACTGACGTTCTGATCGTGACTGCTGAAGTCGATGAGAACCTGTTCCTGGCTGCTCGCAACCTGTACAAAGTTGACGTGCGTGACGTTGCCGGTATCGACCCGGTCAGCCTGATCGCTTTCGACAAGGTTCTGATGACTGCTGACGCAGTTAAGCAAATCGAGGAGATGCTGGCATGATCCGTGAAGAGCGTCTGCTGAAAGTTCTGAAGGCTCCGCACATCTCTGAAAAGAGCACCATGGTTGCAGAAAAGCAGAACACTATCGTGTTCAAAGTTGCTGTTGATGCTACCAAGGCGGAAGTCAAAGCTGCAGTTGCGAAACTGTTCGAGGTCGAAGTTGAGACCGTCCGTACCCTGAACATGAAGGGTAAGACCAAGCGCGCAGGTGCACGCGTAGGCCGTCGTTCCGATTGGAAAAAGGCTTATGTGACCCTGAAAGCTGGTCAGGACATCGACTTCATGGGCGCAGCCGAGTAAGAGGAGTTCTCAAAAATGGCAATCGTTAAGTGCAAGCCTACTTCTCCGGGCCGCCGCCACGTCGTCAAGATCGTCAATCAAGAGCTGTACAAGGGCAAGCCCTTCGCCGCTCTGCTGGACAGCAAAAGCAAGTCCGGTGGTCGTAACAACAACGGCCGTATCACTACCCGTCATATCGGTGGTGGTCACAAGCAGCACTACCGTATCGTCGACTTCAAGCGCGACAAAGACGGTATCCCGGCTAAAGTAGAGCGCCTGGAATACGATCCGAACCGTACCGCTAACATCGCTCTGGTGTTGTATGCAGACGGTGAGCGTCGTTACATCCTGGCTCCGAAAGGCCTGAAAGCTGGTGACGCGATCGCTTCTGGTGCTGATGCAGCCATCAAGGTAGGTAACGCCCTGCCGATGCGCAACATCCCGGTTGGTTCTACCGTTCACGCTGTAGAGATGAAGCCTGGTAAAGGTGCCCAGCTGGCTCGTTCCGCTGGTACTTTCATCCAGATCCTGGCTCGTGAAGGTAACTATGTAACTCTGCGTCTGCGTTCCGGCGAAGTACGTAAAGTTCTGGCCGAGTGCCGCGCTACCATCGGTGAAGTCGGTAACTCCGAGCACATGTTGCGTCAACTGGGTAAAGCCGGTGCAAACCGCTGGCGTGGTATTCGTCCGACCGTTCGCGGTATGGCGATGAACCCGGTTGACCACCCGCACGGTGGTGGTGAGGGTCGTAACAAGGGCATGCAGCCTGTGTCCCCATGGGGCCAGAAGGCTAAAGGCTTCAAGACCCGTAAGAACAAGCGTACCGACAAGTACATCGTACGTCGTCGTAACAAGTAATTGTTAACATAGAGGAATCACCATGCCACGTTCTCTCAAGAAGGGTCCATTTATTGACCTGCACTTGCTGAAGAAGGTAGAGAAAGCGGTGGAAAGCGGGGATAAAAAGCCGGTTAAAACCTGGTCCCGTCGTTCAATGATCATCCCGAACATGATCGGTTTGACCATCGCTGTCCATAATGGTCGTCAGCACGTTCCGGTTTTCGTTACCGAAGAAATGATCGGTCACAAACTGGGTGAATTCGCACCGACTCGTACTTATCGCGGCCATGCTGCTGATAAGAAGGCTAAGAAGCGCTAAGGGATAAATGATGGAAGCTATCGCTAAACACCGTTATGCCCGTACTTCTGCCCAGAAAGCTCGTCTGGTAGCCGATCAAGTACGTGGTCTGTCCGTAGACAAGGCTCTGAATATCCTGACCTTCAGCCCGAAAAAGGCTGCAGTGCTGGTTAAGAAAGTGCTGGAATCTGCCATTGCAAACGCTGAGCACAACGAAGGCGCCGATATCGACGCGCTGCGTGTTGCTACTATCATGGTCGACGAAGGTCCCTCCATGAAGCGCATCCGTCCGCGTGCCAAAGGTCGTGCGGATCGTATCCTCAAGCGTACCGCTCACATCACTGTAGTGGTATCCGACGCTAAGGCTGGGAGATAAGCAATGGGTCAGAAAGTACATCCTAATGGCATTCGCCTGGGTATTACCAAGCCTTGGAATTCTACCTGGTTCGCGAACACCAAAGACTTCGCTGACAACCTGTACAGCGATTTTCAAGTACGCCAGTTCCTGACCAAGGAACTGAAAAACGCGTCCTTGTCCAAGATCACCATTGAGCGTCCGGCCAAGAGCATCCGTGTGACCATTCACACCGCTCGTCCGGGTGTTGTCATCGGTAAGAAAGGCGAAGACGTTGAGAAGCTGCGCAAAGCTGTAGCCACTATTGCTGGCGTGCCTGCTCAGATCAACATTTCCGAAGTCCGCAAGCCGGAGCTGGATGGCAAACTTGTTGCCGACAGCATCACTTCCCAGCTGGAGCGTCGTGTAATGTTCCGTCGTGCTATGAAGCGCGCCGTACAGAACGCAATGCGCCTGGGTGCCAAGGGCATCAAAGTGGAAGTTTCCGGTCGTCTGGGCGGCGCTGAAATCGCGCGTACCGAATGGTACCGTGAAGGTCGTGTGCCGTTGCACACCCTGCGTGCCGACATCGACTACGCAACTTCTGAAGCCCACACCACTTACGGTGTGATCGGCGTTAAAGTTTGGATCTTCAAGGGCGAAGTTCTGGGCGGTCTGGCTGCTGTTAACGCTGCCGCTGCTCAAGAGCAAGCTCCTGCAAAGCCCAAGCGTGACAACAAGCGCCGCGCTGCTAAGTAAGGAGATTCGGTAAATGTTGCAACCTAAGCGTACTAAATTCCGCAAGACCCACAAGGGTCGTAACCGCGGTCTGGCCACCTCTGGTAACGAAGTATCCTTCGGTACCTTTGGCCTGAAGGCGACATCTCGTGGTCAACTGACTGCTCGTCAAATCGAAGCAGCCCGTCGTGCCATGACCCGTCACGTTAAGCGTCAAGGTAAGATCTGGATCCGTGTGTTCCCGGACAAGCCCATCACCGAAAAGCCCCTCGAAGTTCGTATGGGTAAAGGTAAGGGTAACGTGGAATACTGGGTTTGCCCGATCCAGCCTGGCAAGGTTCTGTACGAGATGGACGGTGTACCTGAGGCTCTGGCGCGTGAAGCGTTTGCCCTGGCCGCAGCTAAGCTGTCTGTTCAGACCACTTTCGTAATTAAGACGGTGATGTGATGAAAGCCCAAGATCTGCGTCAAAAGAGCGTCGAAGAACTGAACCAGGAGCTGCTGGGCCTGCTGCGTGAGCAATTCAACATGCGCATGCAAGCGTCCACCGGCCAGCTGGCTCAGACTCACACTCTGAAACAAGTGCGTCGTGACGTCGCACGTATCAAGACTGTACTGACTGAGAAGGCAGGTGCGTAATGACTGACAAGATCCGTACTCTGCAAGGTCGTGTAATCAGCGACAAGATGGACAAGTCCATCACTGTTGCTATCGAGCGCAAGGTAAAGCACCCGATCTACGGTAAGATCATCAAGCGCACTACCAAGCTGCACGTGCATGACGAAAACAACGAGTGCAAAGCTGGCGACCTCGTGGAAATCCGCGAATGCCGCCCGCTGTCCAAGACCAAGTCCTGGACCCTGGTTGCCGTTGTAGAAAAGGCCTAATCGGTACTTTGTAGTCCAAGCGGCCCCTTTCAGGGGCCGTTTGTTTTTTAGGCTACCTTTTCTGAAAATCCTGTGTTATAGTTTCGCGCCTTTTGAAGGCAGCCAGATCCCATTAGGGATAAGAAGTAAACAAAGCGGAGCACTAAGATGATCCAGATGCAAAGTATGCTGGGTGTTGCCGACAACTCCGGCGCTCGCAGTGTAATGTGTATTAAGGTTCTGGGTGGCTCGCACCGCCGTTACGCCGGCATCGGCGACATCATCAAGGTTTCCATCAAGGAAGCCATTCCTCGCGGTAAAGTGAAGAAAGGTGATGTGTATAACGCGGTGGTCGTACGCACCCGTAAAGGCGTTCGTCGTCCGGACGGCTCTGTCATCCGTTTCGACAACAATGCGGCTGTGTTGCTTAACAACAACCAACAGCCAATCGGTACTCGTATTTTTGGCCCGGTGACCCGTGAACTGCGTAATGAGAAGTTCATGAAGATTGTCCCTGGCACCCGAAGTACTGTAAGGAGTCGAACGATGGCAGCTAAAATCCGTCGCGAAGACGAAGTGATTGTTCTTACCGGCAAAGACAAGGGCAAGCGTGGCAAAGTCACTCAAGTCCTGATTGCAAAAGGTAAGGTAATCGTGGAAGGCATCAACCAGGTGAAGAAACACCAGAAGCCGGTACCCGCACTGGGTCAGGCTGGCGGTATCGTCACCAAAGAAGCCCCCATCGATGTATCAAACGTAGCGCTGTTCAACTCTGCCACTGGCAAAGCTGACCGCGTTGGTTTCCGGATTGAAGACGGCAAAAAAGTCCGTTTCTTCAAATCCACCGGCGAACTTGTGAAGTAATTGGAGTTTAACGATGGCGAAACTGCATGATTACTACAAATCCGATGTAGTAAATGAACTGTCCAAGCAGTTCGGTTACAAGACTATCATGCAAGTCCCTCGGATCGAGAAAATCACCCTGAATATGGGTGTTGGTGAAGCGATCTCTGACAAGAAATTGCTGGAAAATGCTGCTGCCGATATGGCTGCCATTTCCGGTCAGAAGCCGCTGATCACCAAAGCTCGCAAATCTGTTGCGGGCTTCAAGATTCGTGAAGGCTACCCGATAGGTTGTAAAGTAACCCTGCGTGGCGAGCGTATGTGGGAGTTCCTGGAACGGCTGATCTGCATCTCCGTACCGCGTATCCGTGACTTCCGTGGCCTGAACGCTAAAGCGTTCGACGGTCGTGGTAACTACTCCATGGGCGTGCGTGAGCAGATCATCTTCCCGGAAATCGACTATGACAAAGTCGATCGCGTCCGTGGTCTGGATATCACCATCACCACTTCCGCGAATACCGATGAAGAAGGCCGTGCTCTGCTGGCTGCCTTTAACTTCCCATTCCGCAAGTAAGGTTAGGGTTATGGCTAAAACATCCATGAAAGCGCGCGAAGCAAAGCGTGCCAAGCTGGTAGCCAAGTACGCGACCAAGCGTGCCGAGCTGAAAGCTATCATCGTTGACATGAACGCTTCTGAAGAAGCGCGTTGGGATGCTGTACTGCAACTGCAACAGCTGCCCCGTGATTCCAGTCCGTCCCGCCAGCGTAACCGTTGCAATATTACTGGTCGTCCGCACGGTTTCCTGCGCAAGTTTGGCCTGTCTCGCATCAAGGTGCGTGAGCATGCCATGAAGGGCGAAATTCCGGGCCTGAAGAAGGCTTCTTGGTAACGAATCTCGGGAGTTAGACTTATGAGCATGCAAGATCCGATCGCGGATATGCTGACCCGCATCCGTAACGGTCAGGCGGCGAGCAAAGTTGCGGTTTCCATGCCTTCTTCCAAGCTGAAAGTGGCTATCGCCAAAGTGCTGAAAGAAGAAGGTTACATCGCTGGCTACTCCGTAGCTGGTGACGTGAAGCCGGAACTGGAAATTGAACTGAAATATTTCCAGGGCAAGCCAGTTGTAGAACTGATCCAACGCGTAAGCCGTCCAGGCCTGCGTATTTACAAGCGCACTACTGATCTGCCGAAAGTTATGGGCGGTCTCGGTGTTGCTATCGTGTCCACGTCTAAAGGTGTGATGACTGACCGTGCTGCTCGCAAAGCAAGCATGGGCGGTGAGATCATCTGCTACGTCGCTTAATAGGAGGTAGGAAATGTCTCGTGTTGCTAAGGCACCCGTCACTATTCCTGCTGGCGTAGAGGTGACTCTGAACGGCCAGGAACTGACCATCAAAGGTGGTAAAGGTTCTCTGGTTCGCTCTATTCACGCCGGTGTAGAAGTGACCAAAGAAGACAATGTACTGAAGTTCGCCCCGCGCGGCAGCATCGCTGGTGCTGACGCTCAGGCCGGTACTGCCCGTGCATTGGTCAACAACATGGTAATCGGTGTTACCCAAGGCTTCGAGCGCAAGCTGCAGCTGGTTGGTGTAGGTTATAAAGCCTCCATCAAGGGCAATGCTGTTGCGCTGGCTCTGGGCTTCTCTCACCCGGTAGAGCATGCGCTGCCGGCTGGTGTGACCGCTGAGTGCCCGACTGCTACAGAAATCGTTCTGCGTGGCGTCGACAAGCAGCTGGTTGGCCAAGTCGCCGCCGATATCCGTGCTTACCGCGCTCCGGAGCCCTACAAGGGCAAGGGTGTACGCTATGCCAACGAGCAAGTGCGTACTAAAGAAGCTAAGAAGAAGTAAGGTAACACTATGGACAAGAAAGCAGCTCGTCTCCGTCGTGCTACTCGTGCTCGGAAAAAGATGCAGGAACTGGGAGCTACCCGTCTGGTTGTTCACCGTACCCCGCGTCATATCTATGCGCAGGTTATTGCAGCCAACGGTTCCGAAGTTCTGGCCTCTGCTTCCACAGTAGAGAAAGCCATCAGTGAAGCTCTGAAATACACCGGTAACGCAGATGCTGCTACCGCTGTAGGTAAGGCTATCGCTGAGCGTGCTATTGCCAAAGGCGTTCAGAACGTATCTTTCGATCGTTCCGGTTTCAAGTATCACGGTCGCATCGCTGCCCTGGCAGCTGCCGCACGTGACGCTGGTCTTCAGTTCTAAGCTAGGAGTCGAAGATGGCTAAAGTCGAATCTCAAGCCGGCGAACTGCAAGAAAAGCTCATTGCAGTAAACCGTGTTTCGAAAACTGTTAAAGGTGGTCGTATCATGTCCTTCACCGCGTTGACCGTGGTGGGTGATGGTAACGGCCGTGTAGGTTACGGTTACGGTAAAGCCCGTGAAGTTCCGGCTGCTATTCAAAAAGCAATGGAACAGGCTAAGCGTAACCTGAACAAGGTTGAGCTGAACAACGGCACTCTGCACCACCCGGTGCGTGGTGTTCACTCTGGCTCCACCGTGTTCATGAAGCCGGCCTCCCAAGGTACTGGTATCATTGCAGGCGGCGCTATGCGTGCTGTTCTGGAAGTTGCCGGTATCCACAACGTGCTGGCCAAGACCTACGGTTCCACCAACCCAATCAACGTTGTTCGCGCTACTGTAGACGCTCTGGTTCACGGTCAATCACCGGAACAGATCGCTGCCAAGCGTGGTCTGCGCGTTGAAGAAATTCTGGGGTAATGCGACATGGCTAACACTGTAAAAGTAACTCAAACTCGCAGCTCTATCGGCCGTCTGCCAAAGCACAAGGCGACTCTGCGTGGTCTGGGTCTGCGTCGCATTGGTCACACCGTTGAGCTGGAAGATACTCCTTGCGTACGCGGCATGATCAACCAGGTTTATTACATGGTTAAGGTGGAGGGCTAAGCATGCGTCTGAACACTCTGTCTCCGGCCGCTGGTTCCAAGCCTGAAAAACAACGTCGTGGTCGTGGTATCGGCTCCGGCCTGGGCAAGACTGGTGGTCGTGGTGTTAAAGGCCAGACCTCTCGTTCCGGTGGCGGCAAAGTTCGCAACGGTTTCGAAGGCGGCCAGATGCCTTTGAAAATCCGTCTGCCGAAGTTCGGTTTCTTCTCTCGCAAATCTTTGGTTTCTGCCGAAGTGCGTCTGAACGAAATCGCCCTGGTAGAAGGTGATGTGGTCGACCTGAGCACTCTGAAGCAAGCCGGTGTTGTTACTAAGAACATCGTGTTCGCTAAAGTTGTTCTGTCAGGCAACATTGACCGTGCTGTGACCGTTCGTGGTCTGTCCGTCACCAAAGGTGCACGCGCAGCCATCGAGGCCGCTGGCGGTAAAATCGAGGAATAATCAGTACAATGGCTAAGAAACCAGGATTGGATGTTAAAGCACAGGGTGGTCTGAGTGAACTGAAGAGCCGTCTGCTCTTCGTTCTCGGGGCGATTATCGTTTTCCGTGCAGGCTCTTATGTGCCGATTCCTGGTATTGACGCCGCCGTACTGGCCGAGTTGTTCCAGCAACAGAAGGGCACCATCATTGAGATGTTCAACATGTTCAGTGGTGGTGCACTCTCGCGTGCTTCTATTCTTGCGTTGGGGATCATGCCGTACATTTCGGCGTCGATCATTATCCAGCTGCTGACAGTGGTTCACCCCGCTCTTGCTGAACTCAAGAAAGAAGGTGAATCCGGCCGTCGCAAGATTAGCCAATATACCCGTTGGGGCACGCTGGTTTTGGGAACTTTCCAGGCCATTGGTATTGCAACCGGTCTGCCGAATATGATGCATGGACTCGTGACTAATCCGGGTCTGGGCTTCTATTTCACAGCGGTTGTGAGTCTGGTCACCGGTACCATGTTTTTGATGTGGTTGGGTGAGCAGATTACCGAGCGTGGGATTGGTAATGGTATCTCGTTGATTATTTTCACAGGTATCGTTGCTGGTCTGCCGCATGCCATTGGCGCTACGGCCGAACAGGCACGTCAAGGGGAATTGCACATCCTGCTGTTGTTGTTGCTGGGCTTGATTGTTTTCGCAGTGACTTACTTTGTGGTGTTCGTGGAGCGTGGTCAGCGTCGTATCGTCGTTAACTATGCCAAGCGTCAACAAGGCCGCCAGGTATTTGCCGCGCAAAGCACACACCTGCCGTTGAAAGTGAATATGGCTGGTGTGATTCCTGCGATTTTCGCATCCAGTATCATCCTCTTCCCGGGGACCATTACCTCTTGGTTTGGTCAGGGCGAGGGTAAAGTAGCTGATATACTGCAACAGGTCTCTATGGTCCTGCAGCCGGGTCAACCGCTTTACGAGATGCTGTATGCAGCAGCCATTATCTTCTTCTGCTTCTTCTATACCGCGCTGGTGTTCAACCCCCGCGAGACAGCAGATAATCTGAAGAAGAGTGGAGCCTTTATCCCGGGGATTCGCCCGGGCGAGCAGACAGCACGTTATATCGATAAGGTTATGACTCGCCTGACATTGGCAGGTGCGCTCTATATAACCTTTATCTGTCTGGTACCCCAGTTCTTGATGACTGCCTGGAACGTACAGTTCTACTTCGGTGGCACTTCGCTGCTGATTATTGTGGTAGTTATCATGGACTTCATGGCTCAGGTACAAACCCATATGATGTCTCATCAATATGGCGACGTCCTGAGGAAGGCCAACCTGAAGGGCTACGGCCGCTAAAGGTCGGCGTAGTTACGGAGTTAAGCAATGAAAGTTCGTGCTTCCGTTAAGGCAATCTGCCGTAACTGCAAAATCATCAAGCGTCACGGTGTGGTGCGTGTGATTTGCAGCGAGCCAAAGCATAAACAGCGCCAAGGCTAATTTTTTACGGTTAGTACTTGCAACAAATAGTTGTGCTGGCTAATATAGCCAGCCAACTTTTGTTGTGTATTGGTTGACCGCCACGTATCCGCTCACGGGCTTTGTGGTGGTCGTAATCTACTATATGTAGGAGTGAATAGTGGCCCGTATCGCTGGCATTAACATTCCTGACCATAAGCATGCAGTCATCGCTTTGACTGCGATTTATGGCGTCGGTCGTACCCGCTCCAAGGCCATCTGTGCCGCAGCCGGTATCGCTGAGAATGTGAAAATTAAAGACCTGGACGAAGCTCAGATCGAGAGTCTGCGTGAACAAGTAGGTAAATTCACCGTTGAAGGTGACCTGCGTCGTCAGATTTCCATGAACATCAAGCGATTGATGGATCTGGGTTGCTACCGTGGTTTGCGTCACCGTCGTAGCCTGCCTGTTCGTGGTCAACGTACCAAGACCAACGCTCGTACCCGTAAGGGTCCGCGCAAGGCTATCAAGAAGTAACGGGAAGGTAGAAAATGGCTAAAACTCCGACTCGTGCTCGCAAGCGCGTTAAAAAGCAAGTGAGCGACGGTATTGCGCACGTTCATGCATCTTTCAACAACACAATCGTGACCATTACTGACCGTCAGGGCAATGCTCTGTCTTGGGCTACTTCTGGTGGTTCCGGTTTCCGTGGTTCTCGTAAGTCCACCCCGTTCGCTGCTCAGGTAGCTGCCGAGCGCGCTGGTGAGATGGCCAAAGAATATGGCGTCAAGAACCTGGAAGTCATGGTCAAAGGTCCGGGTCCCGGTCGTGAGTCTTCCATCCGCGCCCTGAACGCGGCTGGTTTCCGCATCACTAACATTACTGATGTGACTCCGATCCCGCACAACGGTTGTCGTCCTCCCAAGAAGCGCCGCGTGTAACGCTGTAGCTACTTGGTCTAGGATTGTTGGAGAAAGAAGATGGCAAGATATATCGGTCCTAAGCTTAAGCTTAGCCGTCGTGAGGGCACAGACCTCTTCCTGAAGTCTGGTGTTCGTGCGATTGATTCTAAGTGCAAGATTGACACCGCTCCTGGTCAGCACGGCGCTCGCAAGCCCCGTCTGTCCGATTACGGTGTGCAACTGCGCGAGAAACAAAAAGTTCGTCGTATCTACGGCGTATTGGAAAAACAGTTCCGCAACTACTACCGCGACGCTGCCCGTCAAAAGGGTAACACCGGTGAAAACCTGTTGCAGCTGCTGGAAGGTCGTCTGGACAACGTCGTATACCGCATGGGCTTCGGTGCTACCCGCGCTGAATCTCGTCAGTTGGTGAGCCACAAGGCCATCATGGTAAACGGCCGCGTTGTGAACATTCCTTCTTTCCAGGTTTCCCCTGAGGACGTGATCTGCGTTCGTGAGAAGGCTAAGAAGCAAGCGCGTATCAAAGCTGCCCTTGAGGTTGCTGGTCAGCGCGAGAAGCCGACTTGGGTAGAGGTTGATGCCGCTAAAATGGAAGGTGCCTTCAAGCGCCTGCCAGAGCGTTCCGACCTGTCTGCCGACATTAACGAACAGCTGATCGTCGAGCTTTACTCCAAGTAAAGCTAGCTTCTAAAGAGAGGACACAATGCTGGGTTCTGTAACAGATTTTCTTAAACCGCGGCTAGTTGACATCGAGCAAGTTAGCCCGACTCATGCGAAAGTGACTCTTGAGCCACTCGAGCGTGGCTTTGGTCACACGCTGGGCAACGCCCTGCGTCGTATTTTGCTGTCTTCTATGCCCGGTTGTGCAGTTACTGAAGTCGAAATTGACGGGGTACTGCATGAGTACAGCAGCAAAGAAGGTGTACAGGAAGACATTCTTGAAATCCTGCTCAACCTGAAAGGTATCGCTGTGAAGCTGGAAGGCAAGGACGAGGTAACTCTGTCCCTGACCAAGTCTGGAACAGGCCCCGTTACCGCTGGTGATATCACTCACGGTGATGAAGTCGAGATCGTAAACCCGGAGCACGTAATCTGCCACCTGACTGGTGCCAATGCTGAAATCAGCATGCGCCTGAAAGTTCAGCGCGGTCGTGGTTATGTGCCTGCTTCTGCTCGTGTTCACAACGATGACGAAGAGCGTCCTATCGGTCGCCTGCTGCTGGACTCCGCGTTCAGCCCCATCGTTCGTATTGCCTACAATGTTGAGGCAGCACGTGTGGAACAGCGTACCGACTTGGACAAGCTGGTCATCGACATGGAGACCAATGGTACCCTGGATCCTGAAGAAGCCATCCGTCGTTCTGCCACTATTCTGGCCGAGCAACTGGAAGCCTTCGTGGATCTGCGCGATGTCAGCGTGCCCGAGAAGAAAGAAGAGAAACCCGAGTTTGATCCGATTCTGCTACGTCCTGTCGA